>CAWJCS010000004.1:0-909933 GCA_963841435.1 uncultured delta proteobacterium | reverse complement strand
GCTTCCACTTCGGAGATGAGGTCTCGATGCACCGCCTTTGACCGTGCTCCTCTTCGTGCTGGCCGTTCCGGCCGGCAGCGGCCCCGCATCGAACAATGCGGCACCGTCACCCGCCTGCAGGGGTTGGCCACGGCGACGATGCCGACGGGCTTCGCGCGGTCGCTTTATGTCGGATCGACGATCCTCGTCGGCGACGAACTGCAGCCGGCCGAAGGGCCCGCCTGCAGGTCCGGTTCAACGACGGCGGGACCCTCACCCTCGGCGAGAACAGCTTCATGACGATCGACATTTACGGCGAGGTCGAAGCGAGGGCCTCGCCGTCCTGAAAGCGGTCGGCGGTGTCTTCCTGGCGACGAGCGGGGCGATCGCGAAGCTCGCTCCCGACCGCCTTACCATCGAGACGCCGTCGGCCGTTCTCGGCGTCCGCGGCACCGAGTCTGGGGCCGCATCGCCGAGGCGACCTCGGTCGAGTCGCATTCCTCTCCGGCACCAGCGTTGTCGTGGTCACGCCCGAGGCTTCGGTCGAAATGACGGAGCCCGGAACCGGCCTCACCGTCGTTGCCGGCGCGGCTCCGCCGCAGCCGCAGCCGTGGTCGGCCGAGCGGCTGGCGGCGGCGGCCGAGGCCGTCCGCTTCGAGGGAGACTAGTGCCGCGGTCACCGCTGGTTGCGGGCGAGGGTCAGGCCGTCGCCGATCGGCACCAGGCTGAGATCGATCCGCGCGTCGTTCGCCAAGACTCGGTTGAAGGCGCGGATGCCCTCGGTCGTGGGCGACCGATCCTCGGCATCGATGACGCGGCCGTCCCACAGCGTATTGTCGGCGAGAAGCAGGCCGCCTGCGCGCAGCAGAGCAAGCGCACGCTCGTAATAGCCCGTGTAGTTCTCCTTGTCGGCATCAAGGAAGACCATGTCCCAGGAGCCGGCCTCGCCCGCCGCCAGCTGCGTCGAGGCTGACGAGCGCCGGAGCCAGCCGTAGCGCCACCTTGTCGGCGACACCCGCCTCCGCCCAGTAGCGGCGGGCGATCGCCGTCCACTCCTCGCTCGCATCGCAGGTGAGGATGTGGCCGCCCTCCGGCAACGCCAGCGCCATGACGAGGGAGCTGTAGCCGGTGAACGTGCCGACCTCGATAATCCGCCTTGCGCCGGTGAGGCGGACGAGTAGCGCCATGACTCCCCTGCTCGGCCGCGATCTGCATTCCGGCCTCGGGCAGTGCGGCGGTCTCCTCGCGCAGCCGGGCGAGGATCGGCGCCTCGCGCAAGGACACGTCGAGCAGATAACCGTAGAGCGCATCGGTCAGCGCCAACGTTTTCCGGTCATGTCCGGCCTCCGCCTGCCGGAACGAGAACGAGGGCGCCGGTCAGCCGGCCGGCGCGCAGGCGATCGAGGGCTTCGTTGGCGCGGGCGAGCGGCAGGGTTTCCACCTCGGTACGGACGGGGATCGCCGGCGCAAGCGCCAGGAACGCCACGCCGTCCTGCCGCGTCAGATTGGCGACCGAGACGATCTGCGCTCCTCCCCCAGAGCAGATCGTAGGGGAACGACGGGATGTCGCTCATGTGGATGCCGCCGCAGACCACGATGCCGCCCTTGCGCACGGCGCGCGAGCGCGGCCGGCACCAGCGCGCCGACGGGCGCGAACAGGATCGCGGCATCGAGCGGCTCGGGCGGCAGACTGTCCGAGCCGCCGGCCCAGACGCGCGCCCAGCGCGAGGCGCGAACGCCTGCGCCGTCGCCGTCGCCGGGGCGCGTGAAGGCGATAGACCTGCGCGCCCCTGCTGGCGGCGCGACCTGGGCGACGATGTGGGCGGCGGCGCCGAAGCCGTAGAGGCCGAGGCGCCGGCCGTCGCCGGCCATCACCAGCGACCGCCAGCCGATCAGGCCGGCGCACAACAGCGGCGCCGCCTCGGCATCGTCGTAGCCGTCGCCGGAGCGGAAAGCATAGCGCGCATCGGCGACGACGTGGCTCGGCGTAGCCGCCGTCGATCGTGGTAGCCGGTGAAGAGCGGACGGTCGCAGAGATTCTCGCGTGCCCTCGCGGCAATAGGGGCAGACGCCGCAGGTCTAGCCGAGCCAGGGCATGCCCACCCGCTCGCCCGGCGCGGAACCCTCGACGCCTGCGCCGCAGCGCGTCGACGCGGCCGACGATCTCGTGGCCCGGCACGACCGGCAGCCGGAGGTTCCGGCAGCTCGCCGTCGACGACGTGCAGATCGGTGCGGCAGACGCCGCAGGCGGCGACTTGCACCAGCACCTCGCCCCGCCCTGCCTGCGGCCGCGGCAGCCGCCGCCGTACAAGCGGACGGCCGGGGGCATCGAGCACCATCGCGTGCATCTCGGGCATGGCCGGTCCCGCTGTCTATGTCCTTCGTGGATGATCAGGCTAGGCGAGCCGCGGGCCGCCGGCAACCCGCATCAGCGGCCCGTTTCGGCGGCAAGGTCGGCGAACGTCAGCCGCGTCGACAGTTGCCGCGGATCGCACTTGAGGAGAATGACCGAGGCACGGCCGGCGCCGAGCGCGCGGCCGAAGGCGGGAGCAAACTCCGCCGTCTTCGTCACCGTCTCCGCTTCGGCGCCGAGGCCCCTTGCGACGGCGGCAAAATCGGCGGTGCCAAGGGTGGTAGCGAGCGGCCGGCGCGGATAATGCCGCTCCTGATGCATGCGGATGGTGCCGTACATGCCGTTGTCGAAGACGAGCACGATCGGCGCGGCGCCCGCCTGCACCGCCGTCGCCAGCTCCTGGCCGGTCATCCCGAAGCCGCCGTCGCCGACGCAGGCGACGACGCTGCGTCCGGGGTGCGCAAGGCTTCGCCGCGATCGCCGCCGGCACGCCGTAGCCCATCGCGCCGTTGGTCGCGCCGAGCAGCCGGCGAGCCGCCGCCGAAGCGCAGGAAGCGTTGCGGCCATCCGGAGAAGTTGCCGGCATCGACGGTGACGATCGCATCGTCCGGCAGCGCCGGCATCGAGCGTCGCCATCACCGCGCCGCAGATCGAGCGCGCGCCGCCATCGGGTCCGCCCGCCGATCGCGCTCGTAATCGTGGCGCGCCGCCTCGGTCCACGTCCCGCCAGCCGCTCGACCTTGAAGGGTGCGAGCCCGCGACGCCGCGGCGGCGAAGCGCGCTGACTCGGCGGCAATGGCCAGCGCGGCCGGGAACACCCGGCCGATTTCGCCGGATCGGGATGGACGTGAACGAGCTCCGGTCGGCTCGTCCGCATCGAACAGCGTGTAGCCCTGCGAGGTCGCCTCGCCGAGCCGGGCGCCGACGACGAGCAGCACGATCGGCGGCGCGGACGCGCGCGACCAGCGCCGGGTTGGCGCCGATGCCGAGTTCGCCGATCCAGTGCGGATCGTTGTTCGGGAACAGATCGTTGCGACGGAAGCCGGAGCCGACCGGCAGCCCGTTGCCGTCGGCGAAGGCGACGATGTCCGCGCGCGCGCCTGCTCGCTCCATCCGCCGCCGCCGAGAAGCATCATCGGCCGCTCGGCATCGCCGAGGATGCGGTGCAGCCGCTCCATCAGCCCGGCCTCCGGCGTCCCGGGCGCCGATCGGCAGCGGGTCCGGGGCGGCGTCCCGCCTGCCGCGAGAAACGTCCTCGGGAACGGCCAGCACGACCGGCCCCGGCCGCCCGGACGACCGCCGTGTGCATGGCGCGGACGACCGCGTCCGGCAGCGCCGATGCGTCTTCGACCTGTTCGACGTGCTTGGCGAGCGGCCGGAACATCGCCACGAGATCGACCTCCTGGAACGCCTCGCGGCCGAGATGAGCGCGCGCCACCTGACCGACGAGCAAGCAGCATCGGCGTCGAGTTCCTGGAAGGCGGTATGCACGCCGATCGCCGCGTTGCAGGCGCCGGGGCCGCGGGTGACCGCGCAGACGCCCGGCCGGCCGCGCAGCTTGCCGGTCGCCTCGGCCATCATCGCCGCACCGTGCTCGTGCCGGCAGGCGACGACGCGGATGCGACCCTCCAGGTCGTAAAGCGCGTCGAGCAGACCCAGGAAGCTTTCCCCCGGCACGCAGTAGAGGCTGTCGATGCCGTGTGCGACCAGCGCGTCCGCCAGCAGCCGGCCCCCGCTCGGCTGATCACCCCACGGCTTATGTAACGGTTCTTTTCCCGGCATCGGCTTCTTTCTCCGGAAGTGGGTATCCCTTTCATTCCCCCAATTCGGCGAGATTGGCGGAAATGCTGGGTTTGATGATGGAGTGGTAGGGGGCCGGTCCGACGGCCGCCGCCTGCTGGACGAGGCGGTGGAACAGGAGTCCACGGGCCTGTGATCGACGTCGATTGAAGCGAAAAGTGAATTCGTCGAGGTAGTAGTCGAGATGTTGGTGCTGGATGCCGCCCTGGAGAATCCCAACAACCACCGTTTGAGCAAGGCGGCGACTTTGTGGACGCGTGGCATGACCTCGTGAGCCGGTTCCGAGCCGTCGCTTATCACCGTGACCTGGTGGCGGTAGCCGGCGGCCGGCAGCCCGGCATAGCCTCTCCAGCCGTCGGTGTGAATTGTCGCCCCCGGCTCCACGGCTTCTTGCAGGAAGGCCAACAGGCTCTCGGCGGAGACGTCCTTAACGCGCCGAAGACGGATGCGCCCGATACCGCGCCCGCGCTTTTCAGCCGCCACCGCGACGATGGCTTTCCTCTCGACCTCGCGGCCCCGCTTGCCTTCTTCCGGGCCGCCCACATAGGTTTCGTCGGCCTCGATCTCGCCGACAAGGCGGTCGCGACCGGGCCGCACCATGGCCCGCCGCAGCTTGTGCAGCCAGGTCCAGGAGGTCTCGTAGCTGCCGAGGCCGAGGGCACGCTGCAGCCCCAGGGCGCTCACCCCGTTCTTCTGGCTGGTCACGAACCACATCGCCAGGAACCATGTCCGCAGCGGCTTGCGGGTCCCTTCGAAAATCGTGCCGGCGGTCACCGAGGTCTCCCTGCGACATGCCCGGCACCGCAGCCAGCCACCGGCCATTTCCCACGGCTCGCCGACAACTCCACAGTGTGGGCAGCAAAAGCCCCCCGGCCAGCGGAGCCGGCGGATATAGGCGCGGCAGGCAACCTCACCCCGAAACCACTCGTCCAGCTCCTGGAAGGTGCTTGGGTAGTCAGCGCCCGCCACCGGATGCTTTCCGACCTCCATCCGTCCACAGTATCAGCCGAATTGGGGGAGCGAAGGGGATACCCACTTCTCCGGATTCGGCTACAGCTGCGCGAACCAAACAGCCCGAAATGCTAGCACTGCCGCCCGTGGGTCCGCACGCGTCGCATGAATGTCTCCGGCCGCTCGAAACGCGGCTCGCCGACGCTCCCGGACAGGTTGCGTTCGCCTTCATGAGTCTCATTATGTCTGGGCTGGCCTGCGCCGCCGTTGCCGATCGGATGGCGCCGCGGTTGAGCCTTTCCGGCGGGAAACTCGCCAATGAACCTCAAGCCGATCGGAGACGATGGCGTGAAGAAGGAGCCGGCGGCGCTGTTGCGGCGGGCGCGGTCGGGGACGCTGGCTACGGCGCTTGCCGCCGACGGCGGCCGCCCCTACGCCTCGCTCGTCACCGTCGCCCTCGATCTCGACGGCGCCCGATCTTCCTCTTCTCCGATCTTTCCGATCACACGAAGAACCTCGCCGCCGACGCCCGCGCCTCGCTCTTGGTCGAAGAAGCGTCGCGCCACGCCAATCCGCAGACGGCGCCGCGGGTCACCCTCGTCGGCCGCATCGCCCGCGACGATGAGCCGCGCCTGCGCCGGCGCTTCCTCGCCCGTCACCCGGGTGCCGCGTTCTACGCCGGCTTCGCCGACTTCCACGTCTTCCGGATGACCATCGAGCGGGTGCACTACGTCGGCGGCTTCGGTCGCGCCCGCTGGCTTGCCGCCGCCGACGTGCTCGCCGACCGCGCCGCTGCCGATGCCCTTGCCGCTTGCGAGGATGACGTGCTCGCCCGCCTGAACGCCGAGCACGCGGACGCGGTTCAGCTGATCGCGACGCGTCTCTTGGGCCGCCGCGGTACCGGCTGGCGGATCATCGGCGTCGATCCCGCCGGTGTTGATTTCCGCCGCGGCGCATCGCTCGCCCGCCTCGCCTTTCCCCGTCCCGCCACCGACGCCGAAAGCCTCGTAACCCTGCTCCTCGAGCAGGCCGACGAGGCGCGAAGAGGACCGGCACCATCCCCAACGTGAGCGGCGACGGAGCGATTAGCGCGCTCAAAAGCGCGCCGGCGTTCGACGGGATAACTCCGGCCGACTGCTTCCGACGGGTTACAAGTAAGCACTGGAAAAGCCGCCTCTGCCGGCTCCATTTTTTCCTCATCTAACGCTTCAAGTGCGGCTGTTACCGAACCGTTTTCTTTTGCAACATCCGCCGCGGGTCATCGCTCATGCGACGACGCCATGAACGTGCGTCGGCACCGCCCGTGGCCGAGGTTGTCCCCAGAGATGTTCCTGCGGATAACCGGCGGGAGTGCCGCCGCCCGCTTTACCTTGAAAGCCACCGCGGAACGTTTAATCTAGAGTTATACGAACGCCAATCTGCGCAATAACATTCGGCAATCAGCGCTTTCATCCGCACTTTCATGCTCCTGGCGAGGAGGGATCGGCGGAGCGTCAACATCAATATGCTGCGAGGGACTGTCATGACGGCAACTGGACCAACCAACAACGCGAAACTGCTCGCGTGGGTCAAGGAATGGGAGGCCCTGTGCAAACCGGATCGGGTGCACTGGGCTGACGGCTCACAAGCGGAATACGACCGGCTGTGCGAGGAGATGGTGCAAGCCGGCACCTTTACCCGCCTCAACCCGGAAAAGCGGCCCAACTCCTTCCTTGCGCGCTCGCACCCGTCGGATGTCGCCCGCGTCGAGGATCGCACCTACATCTGCTCGAAGACCAAGGAAGAGGCCGGGCCGACCAACAACTGGGAAGATGCCGAAAAGATGAAGGGCATCCTCCGCGGCCAGTTCGACGGCTGCATGCGCGGCCGGACGATGTACGTGATCCCCTTCTCGATGGGGCCGCTCGGCTCACCGATCGCCAAGATCGGCGTCCAGATCACCGACAGCGCTTACGTTGTCGACCAACATGCGGATCATGACGCGGATGGGCAAAGCGGTGCTCGATGTGCTGGGCGACGGCGAATTCATCCCTTGCGTGCATTCGATCGGGGCGCCGCTCGCACCCGGGCAGAAGGATGTGCCGTGGCCGTGCGAGCCGGACATCAGCCGCAAGTACATCTGCCACTTCCCGGAGACCCGCGAGATCTGGTCGTACGGCTCCGGCTACGGCGGCAATGCGCTGCTCGGCAAGAAGTGTCTGGCACTGCGCATCGCCTCGACGATGGCCCGCGACGAAAGCTGGCTCGCCGAGCACATGCTGATCTTGGGCCTGGAATCGCCGCAGGGTGAGAAGACCTACGTCGCTGCCGCCTTCCCATCGGCCTGCGGCAAGACCAACCTGGCGATGATCCTGCCGCCGGACGGCTTCGAGGGCTGGAAGGCGTATACCGTCGGCGACGACATCGCCTGGATCAAGCCGGGCCCCGACGGCTCGCTTGCGCGCCATCAATCCCGAGTACGGCTTCTTCGGCGTCGCCCCCGGCACGTCGTATGCGTCCAATCCGATGGCGATGGACACGATGAAGCCCGGCAACTGCATCTTCACCAACGTCGTCCTCACCGACGACGGCGATGTCTGGTGGGAGGGCATGGGCCCGCCGCCGGCGCACGGGATCGACTGGAAGGGCAACGACTGGACGCCCGGAGTCGCGGCCAGCCCGGCGCCCATCCGAACGCGCGATTCACCGCGCCGGCGGGACAGTGCCCGACGATCGATCCGGCGTGGGAAGACCCGGCCGGGCGTGCCGATCTCGGCGTTCCTCTTCGGCGGCCGGCTGTCGAAGACGTTCCCGCTCGTCTACGAAGTCGTTCAACTGGAACCACGGCGTCTTCATGGCGGCGACCATGGGATCGGAAGCGACGGCCGCGGCCATCGGCCAGGCCGCCATCCGTCGCGATCCGTTCGCCATGCTGCCGTTCATCGGCTACAACATGGCCGATTACTGGGCGCACTGGGTGAAGACGGGAACCAACGCCGCCCTGAAACTGCCGAAGATCTTCCGCGTCAACTGGTTCCGCAAGGACGAGAACGGCAAGTTCATCTGGCCGGGATATGGCCAGAACATGCGCGTCCTGAAGTGGATCGTCGATCGGGTCCGCGGCCGCTCCGGCGCGGTCGAGAGCCCATTCGGGCTGAGCCCGCGCTACGAGGACATCACCTGGGCCGGCCTCGACTTCTCGCCCGACAAGTACGCCCACATCATGGACATCAGCCGCGAGGGCGCGCTCGCCGAAGCGGCGGAAATCAAGGGCTACTTCGCCAAGTTCGGCAACCACTTACCGCCCGAACTTGAGAAACAGCGTCAAGAACTCGAGGAGCGCGCCTCCAAGTCGCCCGAGGTGTGGACGATCTCGTCCGCCGCCTAAGCGACCACCATTGCGACGAAAAGCCGGCCTTCGGGCCGGCTTTTTTGTTAGAGGCCGCTCAGCGGTCGGCTTCAGCGGCGACGCAAGCCACGAAGCGCCTCGATCATCAGGGCGAGCCAGCCGGCCCCGAGGAGCGCGCCGCCGACTGGCGCCGCACCCGGGAGCGGGACGACGCGGCTGATGCCGAACCAGTAAAGCGTGCCGGAGAACAAGACGATGCCGATCGCGAAGCAGGCGCCGGCGGCGATCGTCAGCCGCCGACAGCTCTCGGGCCGGCTCGCCAGCCAGGCGACAGCGAGAAGCGCGAGCGCGTGGGTGATCTGGTACTGCGATGCGATCGCGAACATCTCGCGGCCGTAGTCGTCGAACGGGCCGTGCCGTCCGTAGGCGCCGGCAGCAACGGAAACAAGCCCGTTGAGCGAGCCGAGGAAGAGAAACACCCGGAACATTCGGGGACGTGGAGACAGCGATGCCGCGATTTACCTCAGTCGTCCATCATCGCGCACGCTCCGGCGCCGCAGGCCGGCATCCCGCACGGGGTGGCCGGCCCCGGCGCCCCGCCGTTGACCCGCGGTGCCATCAACCCTTTCTCGATATGCGTATCACCGCATTCCGGGCAAGCGATGTCGTCCGTCGTGCGCCTGGTCTCGAACTCGTCGGAGCTGGCGAACCACTCCTCGAAGCCGTGCCCCTGCCGACACTTCAGATCAAAGACGATCATTGGTTAACATCCTTCGGATCAGCCCGCCTGTTCTTCTCGCCGCTCTCGCGGACGGTAATCCCGCTCCCAGTGCTCAGGGTGCGCCTTGTACCATACGGCGTCGGCATCGATCTCCACGCCTCCCGGCCAGCCGATCGCATCGCCGTCGTCGACGACCCTCAGCGCCGACTCGAAGAAGCCGGGGTCGTTTCGCAGAGGCGCCGTCACCTCGCCGGTGGCAACGAAATCCGAGACGTCAATAACGGCCCGTTCGTTCTGTTCGAACACGACCTCGATCGTAAAGTCCGGGCGTGCGCTCGCAGCGATGATGCGATGCAACATCAGCGGTCCTCGATCTTCAGCACAGGCTCCTTTCGTCTGGCTCTCTCCCAATTGGCCTGAAGCGCCGGTTGATGGCGCCTCGCCCAGTTGCGAAGACGAATGTAGTCGTGGGGGCGCATGTGACCTTCAACTTCGACCACGGTTAGCTCTTCCAGATCGAACCTGGCGCGAAAACCGGGCGCCCTGACGTGGAAATGCGGAGGATCATGGTCGTCATAATAGAAGATAATCGCCATTCCGAAAACGATTGCCACCGTCGGCATTGAGCGGCATCCGAAGGTCCTACCTCCTACCGCGGCAGTTCCGAGGAGCCCATCAGGAATTGATCGACCGAGCGGGCGCACTGGCGGCCCTCGCGGATCGCCCAGACGACCAGCGACTGGCCGCGGCGCATGTCGCCGCAGGCGAACACCTTCGGCTGGTTGGTCTGGTAGGCGCCGGGTTCGACCTCGGTGTCGGCCCTGACGTTGCCGCGTTCGTCGAGGGCGACGTTCAGGTCCTCGATCAGCGCGTCGTGCGCCGGGTGGACGAAGCCCATCGCCAGCAGCACCAGGTCGGTTTCGATGATGAATGCGCTGTCCGGCATTTCGACCAGCCGCCAGCCGCCCTTTTCGTCCTTCCGCCAGTCGACCCGGACCAGTTCCAGCGCTTCGATGCGGCCGTTGCCGATGATCCGGCGGGTCGACACCGCCCAGTCGCGCTCGCAGCCTTCCTCCTGCGACGTGGAGGTGCGCAGCTTCAGCGGCCAGTTCGGCCACGTCAGGGCTCTTGTCTTCCTTCTCCGGCGGCCGCGCCAGGATCTCGAGCTGCGTCACCGACGCGGCACCCTGGCGGATCGACGTGCCGACGCAGTCCGAACCGGTATCGCCACCGCCGATCACCACCACTTTACGGCCGGTGGCGAGAATCGCCCCGTCATCGTCCCCGGCCGCGCCGGCGACGCGGGCGTTCTGCTGGGTGAGGAAATCCATGGCGAAGTGGATGCCGTCCAGTTCGCGCCCCGGCACCGGCAGATCGCGGGGCTGCTCGGCGCCGCCGGCGAGGACCACCGCATTGCATTCGCGGAGCAGCCTGGCGACCGGGATGCTCGCCCCCACATGGCTGTTCGGGCGGAACTCCACCCCTTCCGCCTGCATCTGCGCCATCCGCTTGTCGATCCAGTGCTTCTCCATCTTGAAGTCGGGAATGCCGTAGCGGAGCAGGCCGCCGATCCGGTCGCGCTTTTCGTAGACGACGACGGTGTGGCCGGCACGGGCGAGCTGCTGGGCGCAGGCGAGGCCGGCCGGCCCGGATCCCACCACGGCCACCCGCTTGCCGGTGCGGTGCCGCCGGGATCTGCGGCCGGACCCAGCCCTCTTCCCAGCCCTTGTCGATGATCGCGTATTCGATCGACTTGATCGTCACCGGCTGGTCGTTGATGTTGAGCGTGCAGGCGGCCTCGCATGGCGCCGGACAGATGCGGCCGGTGAACTCCGGGAAATTGTTCGTCGAGTGCAGGACGTCGAGCGCGTCGCGCCAGTTGCCGTGGAAGACCAGATCGTTCCAGTCGGGGATGATGTTGTTGATCGGGCAGCCGGTGTGACAGAAGGGAATGCCGCAATCCATGCAGCGCGCGCCCTGCCGGCTCAGCTCCGCCTCCGGCAGCGGCAGCACGAACTCCCGCCAGTGCTTGATGCGCTGGCCGATCGGCTCGTAAGGCCGGTCGCGGCGGGCGATTTCCTTGAAACCCGTGGGTTTTCCCATGCCTAGTAGCCCACGGCGATGCTGATGTCCTGGCGCTCGGTCGCCCGCCAGCGCGCTTGCATCTGTTCGAGCGCGCGCCGGTAGTCGACCGGCATCACCTTGACGAACCTCGGCAGATAGTCGTTCCAGCTGTCGAGGATGCGGGCCGCCCGGCGGCTGCCGGTGTAGCGGCGGTGCTTGTCGATCAGGCAGAACAGCCTCTGCGCATCGTGGCGCGACATATCGTGCATCAGCTCGACCAGGCCGTGCCCTTCCAGGTCGCCGCCCTGGTGGTAATACGCCTCCAGTTGCTCGTCCTCGTCGGCGATCGGCTGCAGCTCGACCATGGCGAGGTTGCAGCGCTGGGCGAAGGAGCCGTCCTCGTCGAGGACGTAGGCGATGCCGCCCGACATGCCGGCGGCGAAGTTGCGCCCCGTGGAGCCGATGACGACGACGCAGCCGCCGGTCATGTACTCGCAGCCGTGATCGCCGACGCCTTCGACGACCGCCAGCACGCCTGAGTTGCGCACGGCGAACCGCTCGCCGGCGACGCCGCGGAAGTAGGCCTCGCCGGCGATCGCGCCATAGAGAACCGTGTTGCCGATGACGATGTTTTCGTGCGGATCGAACTTGGCCAGGCGCGACGGATAGACGATCAGCCGGCCGCCGGACAGCCCTTTGCCGACGTAGTCGTTGGCGTCGCCTTCCAGTTCGAGGGTGATGCCGCGGGCGAGGAAACCGCCGAAGCTCTGGCCGGCGGTGCCGGTGCACTTGATCCAGATGGTGTCGTCGGGCAGGCCCTCGTGACCATAGCGGCGGGCGACGCGGCCGGAGAGCATGGCGCCGACGATCCGGTTGGTGTTCTTCACCGGCACCTCGATGCGGACCGGTTTGCGATGGTCGACGGCGTCGACGGCGGCGGCGATGAGCTGGTGATCGAGCACGCCGTCGAGGCCGTGATTCTGCCTCTCGCAGTTGTAGCGGGCGACCTCCGGGCCGACCGGCGGCCGGAAGAAGATGCGCGAAAAGTCGAGGCCGTCCGCCTTCCAGTGATCGACGGCGGCGCGCATCTCCAGGCAATCGGTGCGGCCGATCATCTCGCGCATCGTTCGGAAGCCGAGCCCGGCCATGATCTCGCCGCACCTCTTCGGCAAGAAAGGTGACGAAGTTGACCACGTGATCGGGCTCGCCGGTGAAGCGCTTGCGGAGCTCGGGATCCTGGGTGGCGACACCGACGGGGCAGGTGTTGAGGTGGCACTTCCGCATCATGATGCAGCCGGCCGAAATCAGCGCCGCGGTCGAAAAGCCGAACTCGTCGGCACCGAGAAGGGCACCGACGACGATGTCGCGGCCGGTCCGCAAGCCCCCGTCCACCTGCACGGCGATGCGGCCGCGGAGGTCGTTGAGCACGAGCGTCTGATGGGTCTCGGCGAGCCCGACCTCCCACGGCAGGCCCGCGTGCTGGATCGAGGTGATCGGGCTGGCCCCGGTTCCGCCCTCGAACCCGGAGATGGTGACGTGGTCGGCGTGCGCCTTCGAGACGCCGGCGGCGACGGTGCCGACACCCACTTCGGAGACCAGCTTGACGCTGATCCGCGCGTCGGGATTGATGTTCTTCAGATCGAAGATGAGCTGCGCCAGGTCCTCGATCGAATAGATGTCGTGGTGCGGCGGCGGCGAGATCAGGCCGACACCCGGCGTCGAATGACGGACCTTGGCGATCCATTCGTCGACCTTGTGGCCGGGAAGCTGGCCACCCTCGCCCGGCTTGGCGCCTTGCGCGATCTTGATCTGCAGATCGTCGGCGTTGACCAGATACTCGGCGGTGACGCCGAACCGGCCGGACGCCACCTGCTTGATCGCCGAACGCATCGAATCGCCGTTCGGCAGCGGCTTGAAGCGGGACGATTCCTCGCCGCCCTCGCCGGTGTTGGACTTGCCGCCGAGGCGGTTCATGGCGATCGCCAGCGTCGTGTGCGCCTCGAACGAGATCGAGCCGAACGACATGGCCCCTGTGGCGAACCGCTTGACGATCTCGCCGACCGGCTCGACCTCGTCGAGCGGTACCGGCTCGCGCCGCCGGCTTGAGCTCGAACAGGCCGCGCAGGTTCTTCAGCTTGCGGGTCTGATCGTTGATCTTGTCGGGTGTATGCCTTGAACTTGACGTAGTCGCCCGAGCGCGCCGCGTGCTGCAGGAGCGCGATCGTCTCCGGCGTCCACATGTGCTCCTCGCCGCGCAGGCGGTACTGGATCTCGCCGCCGACGTCCAGCGCGTTGCGCAGGACCGGCGCCCCGCCGAAGGCCAGCCGGTGCCGGCGCACCGTTTCCTCGGCGATCTCGTCGAGGCCGACGCCCTCGACCGGCGTCTTCGTCCCGGAGAAGTATTCGGCGACGAAGGTCTTCGACAGGCCGATGGCATCGAAGATCTGGGCGCCGCAGTAGGACTGGTAGGTCGAGATCCCCATCTTCGACATCACCTTGAGGATGCCCTTGGAGACCGCCTTCATGTAGCGCTTGTGCAGCTCGGCTTCGCTCACCTCGGCCGGTAGTTCGCTCCGCAGGTTGGACAGCGTGTCGAACGCGAGATAGGGATTGATCGCCTCCGCGCCGTAGCCGGCGAGCAGGCAGAAGTCGTGCACCTGCCGCGCCTCGCCGGTCTCGACGACGAGGCCGACCGAGGTGCGCAAGCCCTCGCGGATCAGGTGATGGTGGACGCCGGCCGTCGCCAGCAGTGCCGGAATGGCGATGCGGTCGGCGGCGATGGCGCGGTCGGACAGGATGATGATGTTGTAGCCGTCCTCGACCGCGTCGGCGGCGACGGCGAACAGCCGATCGAGGGCGTCCTCCATCCCCGCAGCGCCCGGCCGCCGCCGGAAAGGTGATGTCGAGGGTGTAGGTGCGGAACGCGTGGTCGACGTGGTTCTCGATGCGGCGGATGCGCTCGAGATCGACGTTGGAGAGGATCGGCGTCCGCACCTCGAGCCGCTTGTGCCCGGCCGCCCCTTGCGGCGCGAGCAGGTTGGGCCGCGGACCGATCAGGGAGACCAGCGACATCACCAGCTCCTCGCGGATCGGATCGATCGGCGGGTTGGTGACCTGGGCGAAGCACTGCTTGAAGTAGTCGTAGAGCATCTTCGGCCGGTCGGAGAGGACGGCGATCGGAATGTCGCGGCCCATCGAGCCGACCGGATCCTCGCCGGTCAGCCCCATCGGCTGCAGGAAGAAGCGGATGTCTTCCTGCGTGTAGCCGAACGCCTGCTGCCGGTCGAGCAGCGTCTGCGGATCGGGCGCCATCGGGCCGACCTCGGGCGGCAGCTGCTCGACGCGGATTTGGGTCGCGTCCAGCCACTGCTGGTACGGCCTGGCCGAGGCGAGCTGCTCCTTGAGCTCGGCATCGTCGATGATCCGACCCTGCTCCAGGTCGATCAGGAACATCTTGCCCGGCTGCAATCGCCACTTCTTGACGATCTTGTCCTCGGGGATCTTGAGGACGCCCGCCTCCGACGACATCACGCAGAGGTCGTCCTCGGTGATGACGTAGCGGGCCGGCCGCAGCCCGTTGCGGTCGAGGGTGGCGCCGATCAGCCGGCCGTCGGTAAACGCCAGCGCCGCCGGGCCGTCCCACGGCTCCATCAGCGCCGCGTGATACTCGTAGAAGGCGCGCCGCCCCTCGTCCATCAGCGGATTGTCGTCCCACGCCTCGGGAACCATCATCATCATCGCGTGCGGCAGCGAGTAGCCGCCGGCCAAGAGCAGCTCGAGCGCGTTGTCGAACGTCGCCGAGTCCGAAGCGCCGTCGCCGATCAAGGGCCACAGCTTCTGCAGATCATCCTTCGAGCAGGTCCGACTTCATCGGATGGCGGCGCGCCAGCATCCAGTTGATGTTGCCGCGCAGCGTGTTGATCTCGCCGTTGTGGCAGAGGTAGCGGAACGGATGCGCCAGCTTCCACGACGGAAAGGTGTTGGTGGAGAACCGCTGATGCACCAGCGCCAGCGCCGAGACCAGCGTCGGCGCCTGCAGGTCGAGGTAATAGGTCGACAGGTTGCCGGCGAGGATCATCCCCTTGTAGACGATCGTCCGCGGCGACAGCGAGCAGATGTAGAACTGCTCCTCGTCCGGCAGGTCTTCGCCCCAGACGGCGTGATGCACCTGCTTGCGGATGACGAACAGCTTGCGCTGGAAGGCGTCGGTCGAGCGGTGCGCGGCCCGCGCTTGATGAACACCTGGCGGATGATCGGCTCGATCGGCTTGACGCTGAAGCCCAGGACGCGAGTTGTCGGTCGGCACGTCGCGCCAGCCGAGGAGGATCTGCCCCTCCTCCGGGACGACCCGATAGAAGGCGTCGATGCATTTCTGCCGGGTGCCGGGATCGCGCGGCAGGAAGACCATGCCGACGGCGTACTGCTCGAACGGCGGCAGGGCGAAGCCCAGGCGGTCGCACTCCTCGCGGAAAAACGCATCCGGCACCTGGATCAGGATGCCGGCGCCGTCACCGGCCAGCGGGTCGGCGCCGACCGCGCCGCGATGCTCGAGATTGCAGAGGATGCTCAGCCCTTGCTCGATGATCTCGTGGCTCTTGCGGTTCTTGATATGGGCGAGGAAGCCGATGCCGCAGGCGTCGTGCTCCTGGCGTCGGATCGTAGAGCCCCTGCGCTGGTGGCGAGGCGAGTGATCTCATAAGGCGCATCCTCGTCTATGATCGCCGCTCGTCCGTCGTCAGCCCTGAGAAGACCCGGCTCCGGTCCAAATGTCCCGGTCGCCTCCGCGTTGCCCGCGGTTCGGCGTCGTTGTCGCCGCACTTCCGCTTCCCGACATGCGCCTCGCCCCCGACGTTTGAGGTGCCGCGATCCGTTCGGCCCGATCGGCAGATCGGCAGGTGCCCATCGGACGCACGCATATGCACTGAATACGCGCGCTGGACATGGGCCGGCCTCGCAGATTACAAACTTGTCCGATGCCCGCAAGGTTTTCTTTGGCCGCCGGTGTGGCCGCGCTATGCCCGTAATCCGATTGCCTGAGATCGCCGCCGCCATTATCATGCACATGATAACATCCGCAATGTCCGGTCGGAACACCCCCCGATGCGGTCCGCACGCCTGACCATCCTGCTCACGCCCGAGGCGAAGGCGTCAATCGAGGCGCAGGCCAAGGCACTGGGGATCACCTCTAGCGAGTTGGTGCGCAGGGCGGTCGAAGCTTACGATCCCGATCGCAATGACGGGACCTTGCGACTTCTCGCCGAGGAACTGGCCGCCGTGGTCGAACAGACCGAAGCAAAAGTGGATGCCGCCCTCGCCGAGCTGCAAGCCATGCGGCATTACTTTGAGGAGATCGACCTGGGCCGCTCACGGGCGCTTCGGATGAGCACGATCGACAGCCTGCTCAAGAGCATCCGCCAGGTGATACTGATGGAGAGCAAGCTTCAGCAACTGGCGGACGGCCTGCAGGACGTGAGCAAGCGCGTGATCGATCACGAAGGCCGGCTGATCCGGATAGAAACGCTGGTGGAAATAGCCCAGCGTCGGCCGGGCCCACCGCGCATCGGCGAAGGGCAGGACAACTAAGTATCAAACGCCGTGGTACTTCCAGAACGCTAACGCTTCTCTGCAGCCACTCCCGTATCACCTTTGAGAGCAGTGGGCCATTGGGATCTATCGGGCAACCGCCCCGCGTACGCCGCCGCCTCGCCTCGACGCCGTCTTGATTGGACAACGCGGCGTTGACGCGCTACATCCTTGCCGCCCCGTTCGGGGATGTTTCCTCGCCCTCCTCTACCGCCGGGATCGCCGCCCGTGGACCATACGTCGTATGTCTTCGCCGCTCTCCTCGGTCTGGTCGAAGGGCTGACCGAGTTCATTCCGGTCTCGTCGACCGGTCATCTGATCCTTCTCGTCGACTCCTCGGGTTCCACGGGCCGCCGGGCAAGGTCTTCGAGATTTCGATCCAGCTCGGGCGCGATCCTCGCCGTCTGCGTCCTTTATTGGCGGCGGCTGACGCATGTGGCGCTCGGCCTTTTTACCGATCACGCGGCGCAGCGGTTCGCGACCAACATCCTCTTGGGCATTTCTGCCGGCGATGGTGATCGGTGCGCTGGCCCACGATTTCATCAAGGGCGTGCTGTTCACCCCCTGGGTGGTATCGACCATGCTCGTCCTCGGCGGCATCGCCATTCTCCTGATCGAGCGCTTCCGGCGGCAGCCGACGGTGGCGCATATCGATCAGGTGACGCCGGGACTGGCGCTGAAGATCGGGCTTTGCCAGTGCGTCGCCATGATCCCCGGCGTCTCCCGCTCCGGCGCGACGATCATGGGAGCGATGCTGTTGGGCGTCGGTCGCGAGGCGGCGACCGAGTTCTCCTTCTTTCTCGCCATCCCGACGATGCTGGCGGCGACGGTGTACGATCTCTACAAGAACTGGGCGTTTCTCAGCTTCGACGACGAGCACCTTGATCGCCACCGGCTTCATTGCTGCGTTCCTCGCCGCCCTCGTCGTCGTCCGCACCCTCATCCGCTTCGTCTCGCGCAACGGCTTCGCCCCCTTCGCCTACTACCGCATCGTCATCGGCGTGATCATGGTCGGCATTTTGTTGAGCCGCGGATCGCATTAGTCTGGCACTTTGCGCGGTTTTGGCTGCGTTGTGCCCCTCATGCCGAAAGACAGCGGGCGGCCCGCCCATAGCCGAACAAATACACCCCGTCCTTCCTCTACGGGGAAGGTGTGTGGCGCCGCCACCTCCGCCATGTCTATTTCATCGGCTATGCGGTCGCCCGCGACATCGTCCAGGGACTGTTGCCGCTGCATGCGTCCAGTCTCGTCTATACGACGCTGCTGTCGGTGGTGCCGCTGCTGGCGCTGGCCTTTTCGGTGCTGAAGGGTCTCGGCGGCCACAACCAGCTCGCCCCCTTGCTGAAACAGGCGCTGGCGCCGATCGGGCCGAAGGCGGGCGAGATCACCGATCGCATCATATCGTTCGTCGAAAACGTCAATGTCGGCGTGCTCGGCGCCATCGGTGTCGTCTTCTTGCTGTACACCTCGATTTCGATGGGCCGGAAGCTGGAGGACGCGGCGAATACGATCTGGCACGTCAGCGAGGGGCGCTCGATCACCCAGTCGTTCACCCGCTATCTCACCATCATCGTCGTCGGACCGATCCTCCTGTTCACCGCATCTCGCCCTCACCGGCTCGATCATGAGTTCGGCCTTCGTTTCGGAAATGACGACCATCGGCCCCGTGGGCCAGCTGATCCAGCAATACTCACCGAGCTGCTGCCGATCGTCGTCGTCATGTTCGGCTCCGTCCTCCTCTACTGGCTCATCCCGAACACCCGCGTCCACTTCACCGCCGCGCTTGCCGGCGGCATCGTCGCCGGCGCCGCCTGGGCGCTCGCCGCCTGGTTCTTTTCCCGCTTCGTCGCCGGCTCGACGAGCTACACCGCCATCTACTCGGCGTTCGCCGCCCTGATCCTGCTGTTGATCTGGCTCAACGTGAACTGGCTGATCCTGCTCGCCGGGTGTGCCGTCGCCTTCTACGTCCAGTACCCGCGGGCGACCCTGGTGAGCCGGGCGCGCCACGTCAGCGGCCGGGTGCAGGAGAAGATCGCGTTGTCGGTCATGCAGGCCATCGGCGCGGCTCAATACAAGGGCGAGCCGCCGCTCGCCGTCGAAACGCTGGTCAATCGAATTGGCTTTACGCACGATGCGGTCTGCACCACGTTAGAACGGCTGGAAAGCTCCGGCCTTGTCGCCCGCACGGCCGACCATCCGCCCCGCCTGGTGGCGACGAAGCCTCTCGAGCAGACTTCGGTCACGGCGGTGTGGGATGCCATGCGGGCCGGGGTGCACGGGGGTGAAACCGCGGAGACGGAGGTGCCCAGCGTCGGGATGTGCCAGCAGCGGATCGAAGATGCCGTGGCGAGCGCGCTCGACGGCCTCACGTTAAAGGAGCTGGCGGTGTCGGCGCCGCCGAGCGAGCCGGCAGGCGGGGACAGGGAGAGGAGGAACGGTGGCGGGCGAAACGCAACCCAGGACCACGTCCAGCGATCGCAGAAAAACATAGACTCCGCCGCATCCTCCTGATCGTCGGCGCGATCGTCCTGGTCCTTGCCGCTATCCTCGTCGTCGCTCCCCGCTACGTCGGCCGCCTCGTGCTCGCTCATTATGTCGAAGGTCTCGGCATCGATGTCCAGGGCACGCGGACCCTCGACGTCGAGCTCTGGAAGGGCCGCATCACCTTCGGGCCGGCGCGGTTCAGTCTCGGCGACGCCGATCCGGGACAAATCACCAGTATGGCCCTCCAGTTCTCGCTGCCTCCGATCTTCCAGCGCCACGCGCTTCTGACGACGCTCGTCATCGAGGGATTGCAGTTGACGGGTCGCCGAGGATGCGGAGCACAAGATCACCATTAACGGCGTGCCCCTGAAGAAGCTGCTTCCGCCGCCGGAGGAAGCAGCGGCGAACAAGCAGAAGGAGGAGAGCGGCTGGGGAGCGGGGCTGGACTTGTTCGAGCTTCGCAACTCGCAGGTCGTCTACGCCATTCCCGATCGCGGCGAGGCGCGACTGGCGATCAACCGGCTCGATCTGATCGGTTTTCGAACGTGGCAGCCGGACAAGCCGGGAACGTTCGCCGTCGACGGCAGCCTGAACGAAATTCCTCTGCAAATCGAAGGCGAAGCGTGGCCGTTCGCCGAGGAGACGCACGTGCGTCTGGCGTTTTCGCCTCAAAGACGTGGAATGGGCGAAGATCGAGCGTTTCACCGGCGATCTGGGTCTGAAGCCGAGCGCCGGACGACTGAACGTGAGCGGCGCCGGCGAACTGACCCATGAGCCCAAGACGGGCGCCGATTTCTCGGTTACGGGTGACCTGTCCGTCGCCGACGTCGACGTGGCCCGCGCCGAGATGGGGCACCTGGCGATGCAGCGGGCGTCCGGTAATTATTCCCTGCGCACCCGCATTTCGCCGGCGGGCGAGGCCGGCACCGCCGGGTCCCTCGGCTTCCAGGCGGCAACCGGCAAGATCGAGCTGCCGGACGGGCTGGCGGTTGACGTTCGGCCGGGCGGTCCTGTCGCCGACCGATCTCAAGCTGGACATCGGGACCGACGACAGCCTCGCCTTGCAGGCCAAACCGCGCTCGATGTCGCCGATGCGGCACTGAGCGGTCCGGCCGTCGCCTCGGCGGCGAGCTGAACCTCGCGCTTGACGCCGGTCGATCTGACGATCGTCGCCGAAGGGAGCGCTGTCGCTGAACACCGCGGGAACCCTGAAGGGAACGGAGATCTAAGGCGGCACCGCCCGGCGGCGGGACGGCGGTGCCACGTCCTTCCGCTCATCCGGGATCGACACGGAGATCGGCGAACTCAGCATCGAGAAGGAGGATAAGCGGCTCAAGGTGGGCGGCCGCGTCAACGCTCACCAGCCCGATGCTGGCCGTGACGCTGGCCGCCGGCGGCGAGCAGGCGGCGGCGCAGACGATCGAGCTGAACGGGACCAAGCTCGATCTCGCCCGCGTCGGCGTCGAAGGAGACGGCGATGCCAACACGATCACCGCGCAGGCCAAATTTACCGCCGACACGCTCAGCCTCGCGCAGACTGGACCCCAGCCGGCCGAGGTGAACCTGACCAGCCCCGGCGTCGATATCCACGATCTATCGCTGCGCATCGGCCCAAATTCGACGCAAGTGAAGACGTCGCTGTCGGCGTCCGCTTCGGCGGCAAAGGCAACCCAACACGCTCCCTCCGCTCAACCGGGGGGCAAAACCGGCTCCGGGGATGCGGCCAATCTCGCGGCGGAAGCGATCGCACTCGATGTCAATGATCTCGGTCTCACCGCCGCACCATCGGCGACGAGCGTTTCCGGCGCCGCCAACCTCACCGCCGAAAGCATCGATCTGGCCTGCCGGCGGTCCCCGTGCAGCCGACGGTGCACGCGACGGGCCTGACGTTCCAGGTCTCCGAGCTGGACGGGTCGATCAAGCCGGAGGCGATGCAGCTAAAAGGCCGGCTGAAGGCGGAGATCAAGCAGCCGAACGCGGGCTGGCGCGCGGTTCTGCCCGGACCAAGCGGCAAGCCGACCGGCAGCACCGCCGGCGCCGACGCGGTGCGCATCGATGCGCCATCCGTCGGTGTGCGCACCGGCGGCGCCGGCCTCGACCTCGACGGCGACCTCACCTCGCCGCCGATCGGCTGGCGATACGGTCGCCGGCGCTGGATACGATGGCGGGGGGCGCCATCGATCTCGGTGCGGCGCAGATCAAGCTGCGCGAGTTGCAGCAGGGCAAGCCGAAGCCGGAGAGCTGGCGCGTCGCCATCGACGCCGCGCTGTCGGACCTCCGCGCCGGCGGTCAGGCGCCGATCCCCCGCTTCAAGGCCGCCCGCGTCGAGACCGAAGGCTTCTCCACCAACGATCGCGGCGCCATCAACTTAGGCGCGCTCACCCTCGACAACGTGGACGCGGCGATCTCGACGGCGTGGATTTCGGAGCTCGGCGGCAATCCGGCGGCGAAAGAGGTGGCAGCGAAAGTGGAAAAGACCGCCGAGACAAAGCCGGTGCGGATCGAGGAAGTCCGCGTCGTCAACGGCGCCACCATCGACTTTCCTCGATACCTCGATCAAACCGCCGGAACGCTTCAAGCTGCAGGTCAAGGCGCTTGATCTCGGCACACTCGATACGACCAAGCCGGACGGGCGCACCGATCTCTACCTTCGCGCGACGCTGAACGAGTTCACACCGATCGAAATCCAGGGCTGGGCCTCACCCATCGCCAAAAAGCCCGATTTCGCCCTGGCCGTTCGGGTTCAGCAGTTGCAGTTGCCGCCGCTGTCGCCGTACACGCTGCGCGCCGCCGGGCTCAACTTCGAGAGCGGCAGCCTCAAGGTCGATGCCGACGCGACGGCCGACGCCGGCAAGCTCGCGGGCGTGCTCAGGCTCAACGTCGGCGATCTTGCCGTGCAATCGGCGTCTGCCGAGGAGGCCTCCAAGGTCGAACAGACCATCGGCCTGCCGGTCGGGGCGGCGATCGGGCTGATTCAGGACGACGAAGGACGGATCAAACTCGATATCCCGCTCTCGGGCGATCTCACCGCGCCGTCGTTCGACTTCGGCGACGCCATCGGCCAGGCCGTCACCAACGTGCTGAAGGGGGCGGTGCTGGCCCCCTTCCGCCTCGCCCTGCTGCCGGTCACCGTCATCGCCGGCGTCGCCGGACGCGGGCACGCCGCAGCTGCCGCCGATCCCGTTCACGGCGGGCGAGGCCACCCTCGACGCTCAGGCCAACGCCGCCCTCGAGCGCCTGGCGGGGGTTCTCGGCGAGCACGACAAGGTCCGCGTCAAGGTCTGCGGCCGGGCGACGGGCGCCGATCGCACCGCCGCGACGGCGGCCGATCCGGCAGCGGCGGAAGGCGCCTTGCGCGGCCTCGCCGAGGCGAGGACGCTCGCCGTCCGGCGGGCGCTGATCGACAAGCTACGGCGTCCGCGGCGACCAGGTCCTCGACTGCCGGCGGTCTACGCAGCCGACGACACCGGGCCGCCGCGCGTCGATATCGAGTTCTAGGATCGGTTCACGCCGGGCGCCAGCCGTCGGCGAGATCATCGAGGCCGGAGACGGTCAGCGTCGGCTCGATCCCCCAGGGGTCGAAGAGGTGCGCGTCCGACCGCCGCACCCAGGCCGCATCCAGACCGGCGGCGCGGGCACCGATGACATCGAAGGCATTGCCGGAGACGAGCCAGCAAGGCTGCGACCAGGCCCCGGTCGCACGCCGCACGTGGGCGTAGACGGCGGGAGCCGGCTTGAATGTCTTCAGATCGTCGACGCTGATCACGCCTTCGAGCAAACCGCGCAGACCGGAATAGTTCAGAACCGTATCCACATGGCCGGCGGTCCCGTTGGAGAATGCGAACAGCCGGTGGCCGGCGGCGCGCAATCGGCTCAGCCCTCGCTCCGCATCGGCGAACGCCGGCAGCCACTCGTAGGCCTCCATCAGTTCCGCCCGCCGCTGCGGCGACATGCCCACCCGGAAGCGCTCGGCGCAAAACTCGAGCGCTTCGGCGATGCAGACGAAGAACGTCGCATAGTGCTGCATCAGCCCGCGCCGGAAGGAGTATTCGAGCTGCTTCTCCCGCCACAGCGTAGCGAAGGCCACCGCATCGTCGCCCACGTCGGCGCGCAGGTGCTCCGCCATCCCGGCCGGATCGACCAGCGTTCCGTAGACATCGAAAGCGATCGTGAGTGCATCGTCGGCCATGGTCCCTGCGTCCTTTGCTTCGTCGCGCGACTCGCTGATCAGCTTGCCGCCAGACGTGCCGCTTCGTTTGCCGCCTCCAGATCGAAGGCGGCCGCCATCAGCGCGCGGGTATAGGGATCGCGCGGCCGGGCGAAGACGGCATCGGCCGGCCCCTGCTCGACCACGCGGCCGCTCCGCATCACCAGCACGTCGTGGGCGAGGGCGCGGATCACCCGCAGATCGTGGCTGATGAACAGATAGGCGAGGCCGTGGGCGCGCTGCAGCCGGCGCAGCAGCTCGACGATCTGCGCCTGCACCGAGACATCGAGGGCGCTCGTCGGCTCGTCGAGGACGATGAACTCGGGCTCGAGGACGAGCGCGCGGGCGATGGCGATGCGCTGGCGCTGGCCGCCGGAGAACTCGTGCGGATAGCGATCGACGCAGCGCAGGATCGAGGCCGACCTCGGTCAGCACGCGCTCGACCAGCCGCCGGCGCGCCGCCGCCTCACCGCCGAGGCGATGGATCTTCAGGCCCTCCTCGACGATCTCGCCGACCGACAGCCGCGGGCTGAGGCTGCCGAAGGGATCCTGGAAGACGATCTGCATGCGCCGGCGCAGCGGTCGCAGCGCCTTGCCGTGAAGCCCCTGCAGCTCGCGGCCGTCGAAGACGATCGAGCCGCGGCTTTCGCCGAGGCGGATCAGCGCGCGGCCGAGGGTGCTCTTGCCGGAGCCGGATTCGCCGACGACGCCGAGCGTGTGGCCGCGGCGAACCGTCGAGGGAAAGCCCGTCGACCGCCTTGACGTGGCCGACGGTGCGGCGGAGGACGCCGCGCTTGATCGGAAACCAGACGCGGGCATCGTCGGCACGGACGACCACCGGCGCATCGGCGGGCCCGGGATCGGCGCGGCCCTTCGGCTCGCTCGCCAGCAGCCGGCGGGTGTAGGAATGCGCCGGGCGGGCGAAGACGTCGTCGACGCGCCCCTGCTCGACGATCAGCCCGTCGTGCATGACGCAGACCCGGTCCGCCATCTTGCGGACGATCCCGAGGTCGTGGGTGATCAGCAGCAGCGCCATCTGCATCCGCGCCCGCAGCTCCTTGAGAAGCTTCAGGATCTGCGCCTGGATGGTGACGTCGAGAGCGGTCGTCGGCTCGTCGGCGATGAGGAGATCGGGGTCGTTGGCGAGCGCCATCGCGATCATCACCCGCTGTTGCTGACCGCCGGAGAACTCGTGCGGCAACGACGCCATCCGCTGCGCCGCATCGGGCATGCCGACGAGTCCGAGCAGCTCGACGACCCGCGCCCGCGCCGCCTTCGGCGCCATCCGGCGGTGCATCGACCAGCACCTCGGCGATCTGCCGTTCGATCGAATGCAAGGGGTTGAGCGAGGTCAGCGGCTCCTGGAAGATCATCGCCATGCGGTCGCCGCGCAGGCTCGCGCATGCTCGTTCAGCGGCGTGCCGAGCACGTCGTGATCGAGGAAGCGGATGTGCCCGGCCGGGTGCCAGGCCTGCGGCATCGGCAACAGCCGCATGATCGAGAGCGCCGTCACCGACTTGCCGGAGCCGCTCTCGCCGACGAGGGCGACCGTCTCGCCACGGTGGACGTCGAACGAGATGCCGCGCAGCGCCTTGACCTCGCGCGCGCCTCGACCGAAGGACACGGCGAGATCGCGGACCGCGAGCAGCGGCTGATCCGGCTTTGAAGGTGAAGCGGCGTCGTTAGCCATCGCACCCGTCCCCGCCGCTATGCTCCCGACCGCTCTTGTCCGTTCGCATCTGCACCCTACTCCGCCGGCCTGGCCAGCGGCCGCGTCGGCTGGGGCGCGCCGGAGGCGAATCCGGGGGTCGGCGGCGCCGCGCCCAGCGCCTTCCGCGGATCGAAGGCGTCGCGCACCGCCTCGCCGATGAAGATCAACAGCGACAGCATCAGCGCGATGACGACGAAGCCGGTGATGCCGAGCCACGGCGCCTGCAGGTTGGCCTTGCCCTGGGCCAGGATTTCGCCGAGCGAGGGCGAGCCGGGCGGCAGGCCGATGCCGAGGAAATCGAGCCCGGTGAGCGCGGTCACCGAGCCGGCGAGGATGAACGGCAGGAAGGTCATCGTCGCCACCGTCGCGTTGGGAAGGACATGGCGGACGATGATCGTCGCATCGGACGCGCCGAGCGCGCGGGCGGCACGGACGTAGTCGAAGTTGCGGGCGCGCAGGAACTCGGCGCGGACGACGCCGACGAAGCCCATCCACTGGAACAAGAGAAGGATGATCAGGAGCCACCAGAACGTCGGCTCGATGATGCTGGCGAGGATGATCAGCACGTAGAGCGTCGGCACCGACGACCACACCTCCATGAACCGCTGAAAGGCGAGATCGATCCAGCCGCCGAAATAGCCCTGGACCGCGCCGGCGGCGACGCCGATGACGGCGGAGACGATGGTCAGGGTGAAGCCGAACAGGACCGACAGGCGGAAGCCGTAGATGGTCCGGGCGAGCACGTCGCGGGCCTGATCGTCGGTGCCGAGCCAGTGCACGGCGTCGGGCGGCGAGGGCGCCGGGACCGGCAGGTCCCAGGCTACGGTCCGGTAGTCGTAGGGGATCGGCGGCAGGAGCATCCAGCCGCGGGCGTCGATCAGCCGCCGCACCTCCGGATCGCTGTAGTCGGTCTCGGTGGCGAACGTCCCGCCGAAGGTCGTCTCCGGATAGCGCGTCGAGGATCGGGAAATAGAAGGCGCCATCGTAAGAGACGACGATCGGCCGGTCGTTGGCGATGAACTCGGCAAACAGCGAGACGACGAACAGCGCGAGGAAGATCCAGAGCGACCAGACGCCGCGCCGGTTCCCCTTGAAGTTGTCGATCCGCCGCCGGGTGAGCGGCGTGATGGCCATCCCGAGGATGCGGTCGGCGGTACGGGAGACGCCGGACTCACATCCGCCTCGCTTCGAAATCGATGCGCGGATCGACGATCGTGTACATCACGTCGCCGACGAGGTTGAGGACGAGGCCGACCAGCGAAAAGAAATAGAGGGTACCGAACATCAGCGGATAGTCGCGGGCGAACGCCGCCTCGAAGTCCGAGCAGACCGAGCCCGTCGAGCGAGAAGATGATCTCGATGAAGACGGTGCCGGTGAACAGGATGCTGACCAGCGCGCCGGGAAATCCGGCGATGACGATCAGCATGGCGTTGCGGAAGACGTGGCCGTAGAGCACGCGGCGCTCGGACAGGCCCTTGGCGCGGGCGGTCAGCACGTACTGCTGATTGATCTGATCGAGAAACGAGTTCTTCGTCAGCATCGTCAGCGTGGCGAAGCCGCCGATCACCATCGCCGTCACCGGCAGCACCAGATGCCAGAAATAATCGAGGATGCGCTGCCGGCCACGAGAGGTCCGCCCAGTTCTCCGAGACGAGGCCGCGCAGGGGAAACCACTGCACGTAGCTGCCGCCGGCGAAGAGGACGAGCAGCAGCACGGCGAAGAGGAAGGCGGGGACGGCGTTGCCGACGACGATGACGACGGAGGTCCAGACATCGAAGCGCGAGCCGTCGCGCACCGCCTTCGCCACGCCGAGCGGGATCGAGATCAGGTAGGTGATCAGCGTCGTCCACAGGCCGAGCGAGATCGAAACCGGCATCTTCTCCAGAACCAGGTCGACGACCGGCCGGTTGCGGAAGTAGCTCTCGCCGAAGTCGAAGACGATGTACTTGCCGATCATGGTGACGAACCGCTCCCACAGCGGCTTGTCGAAGCCGAACTGCTTCTCGAGCTCCTTGATGAACTCGGGATCGAGGCCCTGGGCGCCGCGGTAGCGGCCGGTCGACTGCCGCGCCGCCTGACTGCCGGGAGCCGCCGCCTGCCCGGCGACCGTCTCGCCGCCGCCGCCGCGGCTCACCCGCTCGGTCATCGCCTGGCCCTTCGCCGGTCACCCGGGCGATCATCTGCTCGACCGGGCCGCCGGGGGCGGTCTGGATGATCAGGAAATTGATCAGCATGATCGCCAGCAGCGTCGGCACGATCAGGAGCAGGCGGCGGACGATGTAGGCGCCCATCATCGCTCTCCGACTTGCGGCATCGACCGCATTCCGGGACGCTCGGCGCCCGGCTGTTCGCGCCACGCGGGCGGCGAGCCTGCGCCGCCTTTTCCGCATCGAACCACCAGGTGCCGACGATGACGCCGCGGTCGGGGGAGACGGCGGGGTAATCATACTTGTCCCAATAGAGCACGCGGTCCATGTTCGAGTACCAGGCGGGGATGACGTAGAAGCCCCAGGTCAGGACCCGGTCGAGGGCGCGGCTGCGGGCGACGAGGCCCTCGCGGTCGGGCGCGGTGATCAACATTTCGATCAGCTTGTCGACGACGGGATCCTTGATGCCGGCATAGTTGCGGCTGCCCTCCTGATCGGCCGCGGCCGAACTCCAGAAGTCACGTTGCTCGTTGCCGGGCGATTCCGACTGTCCCCAGACCAGCATCGCCATGTCGAAATCGAACGAACGCAGCCGGTTGATGTATTGCGAATCGTCGACGAGACGGATGCGCGCATCGATGCCGAGCCGCTTCAGGTTGCGGACGAAGGGAAGCATGATGCGCTCGAAGGTCGGGGTGTCGATGAGGATCTCGAAGGCCATCGGCTCGCCGCGTCGTCTCGTTGACGAGCTTCATGTCGCGCACCACCCAGCCGGCCTCGCGCAGCAGCTGAAACGCGTGCTCGAGATTGGCGCGCGGCCAGCCGGAGCCGTCGGTCGTCGGCGGCCGGTAGGCCGGGCCGAACACCCGGTCCGGCACCTGCCCTCGAAACGGTTCGAGAATGGCGCGCTCGGCCTCGCTCGGCGGGCCGCTCGGCGGCGAGTTCCGAGTTATTGAAATAGCTGGTCGCCCGCGTGTACTGGCCGAAGAACAGGATGCGGTTGGTCCACTCGAAATCGAAGGCATATCCCAGCGCCTCGCGGACGCGCGCGTCGGCAAACACCGGCCGGCGGGTATTGTAAACGAACGCCTGCAGTCCCGGCCGGCCGCTTGTGCGGGAACGCGACCTTCTTCAGCCAGCCGTCGCGCACCGCCGGGATATCGTAGTCGAGGGCCCAGGCCTTCGCCTGGTTCTCGATGCGGAAGTCGAGGACGCCGGCCTTGAGGGCCTGCCGCAACACCGTCTCGTCGCGGAAATACTCGAAGCGCATCCGGTCGAAGTTGTTCTGGCCGATGTTGACCGGAAGATCCTTGCCCCAGTAGTCGTCGACGCGCTCGACGACGACGTAGCGGCCGGCCTCGAAGGTCGATATCCGGTAGGGGCCGCTGCCGAGCGGCGGCTCCAGGGTCGAGCGCTCGAAGTCGCGGGTCTTCCCAGTAATGCTTCGGCAGGATCGGGATCTGGCCGGCGATCAGCGGCAATTCGCGATTGCCGGCCTCGCTGAAGACGAACCTGACGGTGCGTTCGCCCACCTTCTCGGCCCGGACGATGCTCCGGTAATAGAACCGGTAGAAGGGCTGGCCCTTGCTCTTCAGGGTGTCGAGCGAGAAGATCACGTCATCGACGGTGATCGGCTGGCCATCGTGCCAGCGCGCCTCGGGCCGCAGGGTGAAGGCGACCCAGGACCTGTCCTCGGGCCATTCGATTCGTTCGGCGATCAGCCCGTACTGGGTGAACGGCTCGTCCTGGCTGGCGACGGTGAGGCTCTCCGCATCGATGCCGGCGGCGGGATTGCCGCGGACGATGTAGGGGTTGAACGAATCGAAGGTGCCGGCGACGCCGAGGCGCATCAGCCCCCCCTTCGGGGCGTCCGGATTGACGTAG
This sequence comes from uncultured delta proteobacterium, assembly GCA_963841435.1. Taxonomy (GTDB): domain Bacteria; phylum Myxococcota_A; class Polyangia; order Polyangiales; family Polyangiaceae; genus PMG-095. Next base: position 880,718 of record CAWJCS010000004.1, on the reverse strand, counting down.
TCGAAATGGCGGAAGTCGGGCCGTATTTCGGCTCGCCGAACATGGCGATGGCGTGACCCGGAGTGGATCGGCTGGGTCTTCTCCCCGCCGCCGGTCCTGGCCGCCGCCGCGCTCGCCGGCGCCGGTATGCCGCGCAAAGGGCGAGCACCGGCACCAGCGCCAGCAACAGCAATCCGGAGCCGGTGCGGTCGCCGTCCGATACCGGTCACCCGGCGAGGGCGGCGAGCGCCGCCTGATGCGCCTGCGGATCGCCGGCGGCGAGCACCCGGCCATCGGAGCGGATGTGCGAGCGGCCGGCCGTGCCAATCGGTGATGATCCCGCCGGCCCCGGCGACGACCGGGACGACGGCGCAGTAGTCGTAGGGCTGCAGCGACGCCTCGCAGACGAGATCGACGCGACCCCTGGCGAGCAGCCCGTAGGCGTAGAGATCGGCGCCCCACACGGCGGCGTAGCAGCGTGCGCGCAGGCGCTCGAAGGCGGCGACATCGTCTCCCTCGAACATCTGCGGTGACGTTGCGAAGAGCCAGGCATCGGCCAGGGACGCGCAGGCGCGCCCCTTGACCTGCCCGGCCGTTGCGCATTGTCGGACGGCCGGCGGCGCCGATCCAGCGCTCGTCGAGAGCCGGCATGTCGATGACGCCCAGGATCGGCTCGCCGTTCCGGGTCAGCGCGATCAAGCGTGCCGAACAGCGGCTTGCCGGTGACGAACGACTTGGTGCCGTCGATCGGATCGAGCACCCAGACGAACGGCGCTTCGCTGCGGGCGGCGCCGTATTCCTCGCCGAGGATGCCGTGCTCCGGCCAGGCGGTCTCGATCATCCGCCGCATCGTCGCCTCCGCCGCCCGATCGGCGGCGGTCACCGGGGTGTCGTCGGCCTTCCTCTGAAAGGCGACCGGGTCGGGAACGCCTCGAGGACCACCGGGCGAACGGCGTCGGCCATCGCCGCCGCCAGGCCGACGAAGGCGTCGAGATCGATCACGGCAGCGGCGATCGGGTTGTCGGACTGGGTGCGCAGGTAGGCGATGACGTCGGCCCTCTCCTCCGGCTTCTTCAAGCCCGCAAACGTCATCTTGGTGCCGGGGGCATAGGTTTTCGGCGAGGTGAGGAAGGCGTTCAATTCCTCGTACGTCCACTTCTTGTCGTGCATCCCGGCCATCACCGACGAATAGTTGAACCCCTCCATGTGCGCGTGCGGCCCGCCGACGACGTTCCACAGATTCGGACCGACACCGGCCGGAGCCGCCCTTTGCCACCGTGTGGCATGCCTTGCACTTGCCGAAGATCTTCTCCCCGGCGGCCGGATCGGCAGCGGCGATCAGCGGCAGGATGTCGACCGGCGCCGCCGGGGCTTCCGGTGCCGCCGCCTGGCCGGCGCCCGCCTTTTCCGCAACCGGCATCGTCGATGCGTGCTGCTGCACGTTGACCAGGGTGTTGCCGAGGAAGTTCGCCCCGTAAATCAGCCACGCGACGATCAGGACCGACGCCCCGAGCTTTTCCATGACAGAGAAGTGCATTCCCGTTTCCTTTTTTCGGCCCGTTGCCGGTGCTCGGGCGGGTGCCGCGATGCCCCATGACGCGGCCGCACAATAGCCGTAAGACACCAGCGGCTTCAATGCCCAGCCGACCGCCATCTGGTGGCGCCGGGCCACATGTGCTAAGGATCTGCGGAATGATCACGCCTCAAAACGCGATCGTCCTGGTGCCGGCGCGGATGGCGTCGACGCGGTTGCCGGGCAAGCCGCTTGCCGACATCGCCGGCCTGCCGATGATCGTTCACGTCTGGCGACGGGCGATGGAGGCGGATGTCGGCCCCGTCGTCGTCGCCTGTGCCGAACAGGAGATCATCGACGCGGTGACCGCCGCCGGCGGCCGGGCGGTCGCGACCGCGCCGGACCATCCGTCCGGGTCCGACCGCATATTCGAAGCCTTGCAGCGCGTCGACGAGGCCGGCCGGTACGACATCGTCGTCAATCTGCAAGGTGATCTGCCGACGCTCGATCCCGGGTCTGGTGCAGGCGGCGCTGCGACCGCTCGCCGAGCCGGCCGTCGACATCGCCACGCCTCGTTGCGCCGATCGATCGATGCGGAAGAGCGCGCCGATCCGAACGTCGTCAAGGCCGCCGTCGCCTTTGCCGACGGCAACGACATCGGCCGCGCCCTCTACTTCAGCCGCAATCCGGTGCCGTGGGGCGACGGGCCGACGCTGGCATCACATCGGGCTCTATGCCTATCGCCGCGCCGCCCTTGCCCGCTTCGTCGGCTCTGCCGTGCGGCGTCGCTCGAGCGGCGCGAGCGCCTGGAACAGCTGCGCGCCCTGGAAAACGGCATGCGCATCGACGTCGCCCGGGTCGACGACGGTGCCGCTCGGGGTCGACACCGAAGCCGATCTGGACCGGGCGCGCGCCCTTCTTGCCGAGCGTTAGGCGGTGCCGGTGCTCCGGCGCTCGCTCGTCCGTCCTGCCTAGGGCGATCGTCGTCGCCGGAGCCCTGGTCGTGGCCGCCTTCGGGAAGGCCGCCGACCCCCGTTTCCTGTTTCGCCTATGCCCCCGAGCCCGTCGAGCTGATCGGCACGCTCGGCCGCCAGAGCTTCTGGCCGGAGCCGATCGAGGACCTGTTCGTCGATCCCGACGACGTTGAGGTGGAAGGCGTGCCGCCGCCCGGCGCGGCCGGTGCCGTCGCCGCCGCGACACCGCCGGCCGGCGCCGGCGCGCCGGCGAAGGGCGATGCGGCTGCCACGGGGCCACCCGCGGCCGCGCCCTCGTCCCCTGCCTCCCCGGCGCCCCCTCCCCCCTCGCCGCGGAGGTAGCTCGCCGACTTCATCGGCCCGCCGATCCCGCCGGAGCTGCTCGCTCCCGACCCGGTGCTCTTACGGGCGCGTCCGGTCGCGAAGCCGCCGCCGCCGGAGGCGGTCTGGGTCATCACCCTGGCAAAACCGGTCTGCGTCAGCATCGAGGCCGGCGACCTGATCAACCGGCCGGAAAAAAATGTCAGGCAGTTGCAGTTGATCGTGGACAAGGAGCTTGAGCCCGGCTTACGTCCGCTCCTCAAGAAACGGGTAGTCGCCCGCGGTCAGCTCTTCCATGCCACGTCGCGCAGGCACTATCTCCCCGTCCTTCTTAACGTCGAGGATCTGAGACCGCCGGAATGGGTGCAAGATACGACGCAACATCAGCGTCCGCCGCCGCAGTGACGACGGCGCCGGCACCCGCCGTTGCGCCGGACGCGTGCCGCCGACCCCGGTCATACCATCGCCTTCCAGGGAGCCCCCGGCGCCTATTCCGATCTCGCCTGCCGGGCCGCCCGGCCGGAACTGGCGACCTTGCCGTGCCGGTCCTTCGAAGACACCATCGGCGCCGTGCACGAAGGCCGGGCGGCGCTGGCGATGATTCCGATCGAGAATTCGGTCGCCGGTCGCGTCGCCGACATCCATCACCTGCTGCCGGCGTTCGGGCCTGCATATCATCGGCGAGCACTACCAGCGGGTGAACCACTTCCTCCTCGGCGCTGCCGGGCGCCCGCATCGCCGACATCACCCATGTCCACAGCCACATTCACGCCCTCAACCAGTGCCGCGTCCTTCTCCGCGAACTCGGCCGTCGAGGCGGTCGTCCGCATCGACACCGCCGGCGCCGCCGCCGAGATCGCCGCCGCCGGCGATCCGACGCAGGCCGTCATCGCCTCCGAACTCGCCGGCGCCATCAACGGGCTGATCACCTTGAGGGCCAACATCGAGGACGCCGAGCACAACACCACCCGCTTTCTGATCATGGCCAAGGCGCCGCTGGTCCCGCATCCGAAGTCGGGACCGGTGATGACCAGTTTCGTCTTCCGCGTCCGCAACGTTCCGGCGGCGCTGTACAAGGCGCTCGGCGGCTTCGCCACCAACGGCGTCAACATGACCAAGCTGGAGAGCTATCTGGTCGGCGGCCGCTTCAACGCGGCGCAATTCTATGCCGAGGTGGAAGGCCACCCGGACGAGCCGGGTTTGCGCCTCGCCTTGGAAGAGCTCGATTTCTTCACCCGCGAGGTACGCATCCTCGGCGTCTATCCGCAGCACTCCTACCGCTTCGACAGCCGCAGCCTCGACGACGACGGGGATTGACGCCGGGCGCGGTGACCGCGGCAAATGACGGCGGAGGCACGCCGTATCGCCGCTCTCAGGTCGCCGGTCTAACATTCCGTTCGGCTGGACGGACGCACACCGCTGCCGGCGCCGCCCCTCACCCCAGCCCTCTCCCGGCGGGAGAGGGAGGGACCGCGGCGCGGGAGGGTGAGGGCGAGTTCAGATCAACGGAAACTGCTAGATATCGTCCGTGCGGGAGCGCGCCTCGAGCAGGCGGACGTCGTCCCACGCATATGCGGCCTGCGGGACGAGGGTGTTCCACAGGTGCTCCTCCCGTTCGGCGACCCGCCGTCCGCCCATCGCTTCGTAGAAGAACCGCGCCGGATTCTCCTTCAGGACCCAGACCAGGGCGGAGGTCAGGCCTCGGTCGGCGAGGCCCTGGAACAGGCCGAACAGCAGCGCCCGGCCGACACCACACTCCTGGTGTTCGGGCGAGACGTAGAGGGTATAGATCTCGGCGACCCAGGCGAGGCTGGTGGCCTCGCCCGGCCGCAACTGCCGAAGCCGATGACCCCCTGGCCGGGAAGATCGGCGACGAGGACACCGGCCGGATAGCCCCTGTCGCGCGATCTGCTGCGACCATTCGCGTGTCTGCGCCCGCTTCGACAGCGAACCAGGACGACCGTCGGCACCAGTCCCGGATAGGCGGAGCGCCATGCATCGATATGGACCTCGGCGATGGCCTCGGCATCGCCCGGCCGCGCCGGCCGGATGCGCGCGGTCTGCCGCCATCATCGCCCGCCTCCATGCGCGTCAGCAGCCGATCGCGCCGGCGGCGTCGCCTTCGGCCGAGCCAGTCCTCGATCAGCCTCCTTGCGACCGAATCCGCCGTCGGCAGCTTCAGGCCCATGTCCGCCAGGCGGAGGACCTCCGCGCGGGCTGAACCAGCGGCCGTCCTCAATCTCGCGCGAATCGAACGCAATTTCGGCAGCGGGCTCGGCAGAAGCGCGGAACGCCAGCATCAGCGACGATGGAAACGGCCACGGCTGGGAGCCGGTGTAGCGGACGCGGCGACGCCGATGCCCGCTTCCTCCCGGACCTCGCGGACGACGGCGCCCTCCACCGTCTCCCCGGGCTCGACGAAGCCGGCGAGCGTCGACATCAGCCCCTTCGGCCAGCCGGGCTGGCGGGCGAGCAGGCACGCCTCCCCGTCCGGTCCATCGCGGGTGACGAGGACGATGATCGCCGGATCGGTGCGCGGAAAATGCAGGGTGCCGCAGGCGGCGTCGAGGCAGACCCGGCATGTGGCCGCCCTCGCGGACGATGGTCGGCCCGCCGCAGACGCCGCAGTGGCGGTGCCGCCGGTGCCAGTTCATCAGCGCCCGGGCGTAGGCGAGGATCGCCGCCTCGCCGGCCGGCAGCCGGACGCTCACCCGCCTCAGTTCCATGAAGACGCCGCGCGACGGCACCCGCCAGTTCTGCGCGGCGACCGAAGCCTCCGGTTCGACCGCGAACCAGGCGGTGCCATTCCCCGAGGCGCCGGACCGGGATATGCCGAGAAAGGCGAAGGCTTCGCTGTCGCCGACGCCAGCCGCCCCCGAGAGCCGCACCGCCCGCGGCGGCTCGCCCGCGACAAGATTGCGATCGCGGCAGACGACGACGAAGACGCTGCCGGGGTCGCGCCGCCGCGCCTCGATCCACAGCGGATCGGCGCGGAGATGGGTGGCGCGGTCGAGCGGGCAGTCGGCGTAGGCGAGCGGCGCGATCATCGCCGGCGAGCGTGCCATAGCGCAGGCCCTTCGGCAACGTGCGACGGCGGCGGGCCGACACCCTTGGCACCCCCTCCCCCCTTGCGTCGGTTGCGCGCGCGGCGGATATTGAGCGATTGGGAGGCTGACGGCGGACGGGCTCCTCGCCAACCCGGTCAGGTCCGGAAGGAAGCAGCCGTAACGAGTTTCGGTCCGGGTCGTTCGATCAGTCTCCCACCCTTCGGCCTGACCTGCCCGCTGCCATGGACCGACGCGATACGCCTGCGCGACTTCTTCCGCCGCCGACCAAGGAGCCGCGATCGCCCTACCGGGTCCTCGCCCGCAAATACCGGCCGTCGACGTTCGAGGCCCTGATCGGCCAGGACGCCCTGGTGCGCACGCTGACGCAACGCCTTTCGCTCCGGCCGCATCGCCCACGCCTACATGCTCGCCGGCGTCCGCGGCATCGGCAAGACGACGACCGCCCGGATCATCGCCCGCGCCCTCAACTGCATCGGCGCCGACGGCGAGGGCGGCATTACCGTCCAGCCGTGCGGTGCCTGCGAGCCGTGCGTCGCCATCGCCCAGGACCGCCACCTGGACGTGCATCGAGATGGACGCCGCCAGCCGCACCGGCGTCGATGCCATGCGCGAGCTGCTCGACGGCGTCCGCTACCGGCCGGCGTCGGCGCGCTTCAAGGTCTACATCATCGACGAAGTGCACATGCTGTCGACGCAGGCCTTCAACGCCCTCCTGAAGACCCTCGAAGAGCCGCCGGAGCACGTCAAGTTCATCTTCGCCACCACCGAGATCCGCAAGGTGCCGGTCACCGTGCTGTCGCGCTGCCAACGCTTCGACCTGCGCCGTGTCGAGCAGGCGACGCTCGCCTCGCCATCTCGGCCGCGATCGCCGCGGCCGAGGGCGTCGCCGTCGACGCGCGGCGCTGCAGCTCATCGCCCGCGCCGCCGACGGCAGCGTCCGCGATGCCCTGTCGCTTCTCGATCAGGCGATCGCCCATGCCGGCAACGGACATCGACGAGGCGGCGGTGCGCGACATGCTCGGCCTCGCCGACCGCATCGCCGGTTTCGATCTGTTCGAGGCGGTGATGGGCGGCGATGCGGCGGCGGCGGTGGCGCTGTTGCGGGGGCAGTACGAGGCCGGCGCCGATCCGGCGGCGGTGCTGGAAGACTCCTCGAACTGACCCACTGGCTGACGCGGATCAAAATCACACCCGAGGTCGCCGCCGCTCCCGGCGTTCCGGAGGCGGAGCGGGTGCGCGGCCAGACCCTCGCCGGCCGTCTCGCCATCCCGCAGCTCGCCCGCGCCTGGCAAATGCTTTTGAAGGGGCTGGCTGAGACGCGGCAGGCGCCGATGCCGATCAAGGCCGCGGACATGGTGCTGATCCGCCTCGCCTATACGGCGCCGCTGCCGACCCCGGCGGAAGCGCTCGCCCGGATGCCGTCCGGCGCCAGCGGCCGAGGGCGGACCGGGGGAACCGGCGCATCGAGATTCCGCCTGGCGTTGCGCCGGCCGCACCCCCCGGCGGCGACGTCCAGGCGCCGCGGCCGCCGTCCGGCGCCGTGTCGTCCGTGGCGCCGGCCCACCGCGGTGCCGGCGGAGCCCGATGGCCCGCGGACGCCGCCGCAGACCGGCGACGCCCTCCTCGCCGTGCCGACGCCGCTGCCGACGAGCTTCGCCCAGGTGATCGCGCTGGCGGAATCCCAGCGCGAGATGCTGCTGCACGGCCATCTGATCGGCAGCGTTCGCCTCGTCCGCTTCGAGATCGGGCATCTGGAGCTGGCGCTGGAGCGGGATGCGCCGGCCGATCTGCCGCAGCGGCTGAGCCGCTTCCTTTCGGGGCGCACCGGCCGGCCGTGGCTGGTGACGCTCTCCGCCGACGCAGGGCGGCGCCCGTCGGTTCTGGCGCAAAGGCGGCAGGACGCTGCCGAGCTGCGCGAGCGGGTGCTGGCGACGCCGATGATCGCCGCCATCATCGAGGCATTCCCGGGGGCGACGATCGACAGCATCCGCCGCCTCGATCCGACGGATGCCGCGGGCGATGCCGGTGATCATGACGATGACGAGCCGCCCGATAACGACCGTGGTCGTCGACGATGCCGCCGGCGACGATCCGGCGGATGCGACGATCGGAGGCGGCGCCGACGACTGAAACAACGAGACCATAAACGCGGAAGCGACGCGATGGCGGTCGAGACCGAACGCAAATTCCTGGTCGAAGGGCGATGGCTGGCGGAGGGCGCCGTCGCCCTGCCGATCCGCCAGGGCTACCTCTGCCACGGCGACGGCGGCGGTGGGGGCGACGCTCGCCGTCCGCGTCCGCGTCTTCGGCGACGACGCCTTCCTTACCATCAAGGGCGGCAAGCAGGGCGTCAGCCGGCCGGAGTACGAATACCCGATCCCTGCAAGCGATGCCGAAGAGCTGCTGGCAAACCTCTGCCGCCGGCCGCTGATCGAGAAGGTCCGCCACACCCTTCACCTACGCCGGCCTCGAATGGGTGGTCGATGTCTTTGCCGGCGAAAATACCGGCCTGGTGCTCGCCGAGGTCGAACTGGACCGCGCCGACCAGCCGGTCGACCTCCCCCCCTGGGCCGGCCGCGAGGTCACCGACGATCCCCGCTACCTCAACATCAACCTCGCCCGCCACCCCTACCGCCTGTGGGGGCCAAACGATAGGCGTCACGGTCGAATCAATTATCCAAGGCTAAGAGAGCGGCTTACGAAGGGATCCCAATCGGACCCATTCCGCTGTCGAGGATCTGAGGCAACCGGGTAGCACGGCCGTGGCCTGAGCATCACCGCCATCGAGCGCCGGCCGGACAGCGCACAAGGGGGTTATCATGAAGAGTTCCCGTCATCATCTCCGACACCGGGGATCGGTAGGACCGGCTCCGAAGGGTAACGGCCTCGGCCGACGGCCGGGAACCTTGCTTCGGGCCTCACTCGAGCCTTGGGGCTGCTGCGCCGATCTGCTCGACAATCGGGTTCTCTGCCCAGCGGCTTGCCGCTATGGGTCCGCCGCTGGGCACAACGGAATTCGACTGGGCTGGCGGCAGCAGCGGCCGGAGCTGCACAGGCTCGGTCGCCGACCACTCGGAATGATCCTGACCGACCCTGTCTCCGGCAGGAACTTCGTCGGAGATGTTGTCGAAGACCGATCGACTTTCCTCGCCGCCAACCAGACGCTGACCTCCGTGGCGTGCAGCTCCGACGCCTGCAGTACGAACAGGCACGCGACCTGGTCGACGCAGTGGCGAAGATCCAGCGAACGGCCAATCGCTACTCTTCTCGATCAGCGGGAGAAATCGCCGATCCGCGCTTGAGGCGATATCCTCGATGCCTTCCTTCGCCATCTGGAAGAATGGCCCGACTGCCACATCTTCGATCGGCAACCGATCGGAATTGCCGGCCAGCGATGTGTCGGACGAACTGGAGCAGGCATGATCCCGGCGGTCGGATGCTACCCGCTACGACCCATGTGGCTCCCTGACGATGGAAACGACGGCTGTCGATCATCTCCGTTGCCAGGTTCCGGCAACGTGGCCGTGGACGACACCGGTCGTCATTGCCACGATCGGCGGCTACGCCGGCGTAACTCGGCCGCTGGACCAGCCGGGCAAGCGACAGCGGATGCAGTCGCTGGATGACCTAGCGCACCGTTGCCGATGACGCGCAACGCATTTCGCTGCCGGATTCGAAAGCGCTGGGGAAACCTAACGAGATTCAGCTCGCTGGCGATGCGCACTCGCGGCTGCCGATCGTCGCCAACGCCGATGTCTGGCGGCGTTGAGGGAGGCACGTGCTCGCGGGACTGGGCGAGGAAGTCCTGCGATGATCCGATTGGCGGCCGGTGTCCTGGAACAGGTCGATTCCCCCGGTTCGGCCATGCGAAACGGGCCGAGGCGGTGCTCGCGTGGCTGAGCGGGAACCGCAAGGCGACGGTCCGAAAGGAAGCCGAGGCGCTGATCTCGCGCTGCCGGTCGTGTCCGCGGCACGACGCCGGATGCCGTTCCAGCACTGATGGGTCTGCGCACACTGGCAGCGACGGCCCCGTAAGCGGGCTCCCGCCTATGCCGCTCCGCCTGACCGCTGCCGCGGCAACCTGTTCGCCGATGCGCTGATCACGATCAGCTCCTCACCGCGCGAAGGCGCGAACGTTTGTTCCACCGCCGTCCCCTTGCTCGCATGGCCTCTTCAACACGCTCGATGCCAAGGCGGAGGACGATCTCGCCGCCGCGATGCCCTGCTCGACGAGTCCGGCGTTCGGCGGTCCGCCCATCCAGATGAGGAGGTCATGCGGGAGATCTTGCGTCGAACCGAAGCTGCTTCGGGCCGTGAATGCCGCTCCGCCGCCGATTGACCCTCTCGCGGCATTCGCTATCATCCGGGCGGCGGGGCGGGCGCGCCTTGTCGTCTATCCGAACCGATCGAGCCGCCATGCAGGACCTGACGACGACGATGCCGGAGACGCCCGCTCTCGCCAGCGAGTATGACGAGACGATCTTCGTCGATGCGCGCAAGGTCGGCTGCGACGGCGGCGGCGGCGCGCTCGGGCATCCGCTCGTCTATCTGCCGATCGGCGCCGCGGGCGACGTCGTCTGCCCCTACTGCTCGCGGCACTTCGTTTTCACCGGCGCCGACGGCGCCGCGGACGACCACTGATCGACGCCGAAGCACCGCCGCCGGCCCGCGCCGGCGGCCGAGCCGTCGGCGGCCCCTTCCCGCCCCGCACCTCGCCACGTCTATCTGGTCGACGGCTCGGGCTTCATCTTCCGCGCCTTCCACAAGCTGCCGCCGATGACCCGGCCGGACGGCACGCCGGTCAACGCCGTCTTCGGCTTCACCACGATGCTGATCAAGCTCCTCAAGGAGACCGACGCCGATCACATCGCCGTCGTCTTCGATGCCGCCCGTCGCACCTTCCGCGACGACCTCTATCCCGCCTACAAGGCCAACCGTGCCGGAGCCGCCGGACGCGCTGGTGCCGCAGTTCCCGCTGATCCGCGAGGCGGTGCGCGCCTTCAACGTCGCCTGCGTCGAATCCGAAGGCTTCGAGGCGGACGACCTGATCGCGACATACGCGCGCCTCGCCCGCGAGGCCGGCGCCGAGGTGACCATCGTCTCGTCCGACAAGGACCTGATGCAGCTCGTCGGCGACGGCGTCGGCATGTGGGACCCGGTCAACAACCGGGCGATCGGCGCCGCCGAGGTGGAGGAGAAGTTCGGTGTCGGCCCGGAGAAGGTCATCGACGTGCAGGCGCTCGCCGGCGATCCGACCGACAACGTACCCGGCGTCCCCGGCATCGGCGTCAAGACCGCCGCCCAGCTCATCCGCGAGTTCGGCGATCTGGAGACGCTGCTCGCCGGCGCCGGCTCGATCGCTCAGCCGAAGCGGCGCGAGGCGCTGATCGCGCACGCCGAGAACGCGCGGCTGTCGAAGCGGCTGGTGACGCTCGCCGACGACGTGGCGGTGCCGGAGCCGCTTTCGGCGCTGGCCAAGCGCGAGCCGGACCGCGCGGCGCTGAAGGCGTTCTTGCAGGCGCAGGCGTTCCGCTCGCTGATCGCCCGCCTCGACCTGCGGCGATCCCGGCGCCGTCGCACGCCGGCGAAGGCGGCGCAGGCCCAGCTCGCCCTCGACATCGCCGACGCCGGCGCCCGCCGCTCCGGCCGCCTACGCGCTCGTCACCGAGGAGGCCCAACTCGCCCTCTTGATCGCCCGCGCGCACGAGGCAGGATGCGTCGCCGTCGAGACCGAGACGACGGCGCGCGACCCGCTTACGGCGGCCGCTCGTCGGCGTGTCGCTGGCGATTGCTGCCGGCGAGGCGTGCTACATCCCGCTCGCCCACACCGATGCCGGCGGCGCTCGCGTCCTGCCGCAGCTCGACGCCGGATCGGGCGCTGCAGCTGCTGAAGCCGCTGCTGGAAGACGCACTCGGTCCTCAAGATCGGCCACGACATCAAGTTCGACGCCCATGTCTTCGCCGGCCACGGCATCGCGCTCGCGCCGTTCGACGACACCATGCTGCTGTCCTACGTGCTCGAAGGCGGCCTGCACGGCCACGGCATAGACGAGCTGGCATCCCTGCATCTCGGCCGGACGACGATCAGCTACGCGGAAGTCGCCGGCACCGGCAAGGCGCAGCTCCGCTTCGACCGGGTGCCGCCCGACCGGGCCCTCGCCTATGCCGCCGAGGACGCCGAGGTGACGCTCGCACTGCACGCCGCCCTCAAGCCGCGGCTGCTGGCGGAGCGGCTGGTCACCGTCTACGAGACGCTGGAGCGGCCGCTGGTGCCGGTGCTGGCGGCGATGGAGCGCGCACGGCATCCTCGTCGATCGGGACGCGCTGCACCGCCTGAGCGAGGACTTCGCCGCGCGCCTCGGCGATCTGGAACGCGAGATCTACGGCCTTGCCGGCCGTCCTTTCAACATCGGCTCGCCGAAGCAGCTGGGCGAGGTGCTGTTCGACGAGATGGGCCTCGGCGTCGGCCGGAAGGGCAAGACGGGCGCCTATGCCACCGGCGCCGATATCCTCGAACTGCTGGCGCTCGAAGGCCAGCCGCTGCCGGCCAAGGTGCTCGACTGGCGGCAGCTCGCCAAGCTGAAGACGCACCTACGCCGATGCGCTGATCGGCCAGATCGACCCGCAAACGGGCCGCGTCCACACCTCCTATCAGCAGGCCGTGGCGTCGACCGGCCGGCTGTCGTCGTCCGATCCGAACCTGCAGAACATCCCCGTCCGCACCGAGGAGGGACGGAAGATCCGCAGTGCCTTCGTCGCCCCGCCGGGCACGTCCTGCTGAGTGCCGACTATTCGCAGATCGAGCTGCGGCTGCTCGCCCACGTCGCCGACATCGGCCAGCTCAAGGACGCCTTCCGCGACGGCCACGACATCCACGCGATGACGGCGAGCCAGGTGTTCGGCGTGCCGATCGAGGGCATGGACCCGTTCGTCCGCAGGAAGGCGAAGGCGATCAACTTCGGCATCATCTACGGCATCTCCGCCTTCGGCCTCGCCCGCCAGCTCGGCATCGGCCGCGGCGAAGCCGGCGCCTACATCGACGCCTACTTCGCCCGCTACCCCGGCATCCGCGATTACATGGAACGGACCAAGCGCGACGCCCGGACGAAGGGGTTCGTGACGACGCTGTTCGGCCGGCGCTGCCATACGCAAGGGGATCGCCGACAAGAACCCGGCGGCGCGCGGCGTTTGCCGAACGGGCGGCGATCAACGCGCCGATCCAGGGCGGCGCCGCCGATATCATCAAGCGGGCGATGATCCGGCTGCCGGCGGCGCTCGAAGCGGCCGGGCTCGCTGCAAAAATGCTCTTGCAGGTGCATGACGAGCTGATCTTCGAGGTGGCGGACGCCGAGGTCGAGCCGACCCGCGAGGTAGTGGTGCGGACGATGCAGTCGGTCGCCGACCTCTCCGTCCCGCTCGTCGTCGACACCGGCACCGGCCGCGACTGGGGCTCCGCGCATTAGAACGCGTCCTCGATGTCGGCGGCTCCCACATAGTCAATCGGGGAGGGCGAGACGATGCAACCGAGACTGAACCCCTATCAGGCGGCGCCGGAGACGATGAAGGCGATGGGCGCGCTCGAAAACCACGTGCGCAACTGCGGGCTGGAATCGTCGCTCATCGAGCTGGTGAAGACGCGCGCGTCGCAGATCAACGGCTGCGCCTTCTGCATCCAGATGCATACGCGCGACGCCCGCGCCCGCGGCGAGACGGAGGAACGCCTGTACCTGCTCGACGCCTGGCGAGAATCGCCGCTCTACAGCGAGCGCGAGCGGGCGGCCCTGGCCTGGACGGAAGCACTCACCCTGATCTCCGAGACGCACGCCCCGGATGCCGTCTTCGAGGAGGTCGCGCCGGCACTTCGCGGAGGACGAGCTGGTCAAGCTGACGGTGCTCATCGGCACCATCAATGCCTGGAACCGGATCGCCATCGGCTTCCGCTCGGTGCATCCGCCGGCACCTGCCCACGCGAGCGCCCGAAGAGGCTCAACGGGGGGCGCAATGATGAGACAAGGGTATCGGACGCACCGCCGTTTGCCGGCTGCGGCGGCGTTGCTGTCGACCGGTGTGATACTGGCCGGAATAGTGTTGGCCGGCCCCACGTCGAGCGCATCCGCCGAGGGCGCGGGCGCCGAGGTGAAGCAGGCATTCGCGGAGAAACTGCCGAACGTTCCGGGCAAGACCCTCACAGCACTCGTCGTCACCTATGGCCCCGGCGGACACTCCAGCGCGCACCACCACGCCGGAAGCGTATTCGCCTACGTGCTCTCGGGAACAATTCGCTCGGAAAACTCCGCGACCGGACCGGCCCGGGTCTATAGCGCCGGCGAGAGCTTCTTCGAGCCGCCGGGCAGCGAGCACCTCGTCAGCGAGAACGCGAGTGCGACCGAGCCGGCGAGCCTGTTGGCCGTGTTCGTCGCCGACGACGGGGCGCCCCTGACGACCTTCGACAAGTAACTGTCTTGGCGATTCCGCGCAGTCGGGCGGGGGCGTTGACCGGCGCCGCGGCTTCGCGTATGTTCGTATTATGTTCCATTCCCGGCGCGCAGCAATCGTCCGGCGATTCGGATCCCAGGCGGGCGAACCGGTATGACGACATCGTGCCGACACATGACGACATTTGACGAACGAATGACGACATTGTGGGCCGCGGTGGGTGCCTCGATGACGACATTTTCGCCGCGCACCGGCTGCCGATGACGACGTTTGCCGACAAATGACGACGAATGACGACATTTTCGCCGCGCACTTCGCGGGTATGGCTTGTCATCAATGGGTTAGGCCTAAACTCCGGATCTCGAACCGCCCGAAAGGCACTCGTCCTCTCATGAAAAGGCAACGCGGCCGGACCGGTGTGCTCACCGACCGCCGCCGACCGCGCCGCGGCCGGGGCGGCTGGACACAAAGCCGCCCGGCTTGTTATAAGCGGCGCATCGTGGGCCGGGTCGGATCGCCCCTCGCCCCCACCCGCGGCGATGCCCAGGTAGCTCAGTTGGTAGAGCAGCGGACTGAAAATCCGCGTGTCGGTGGTTCAAATCCGCCCCTGGGCACCACTCCCGCTCCCCGGCCGCGCTACGGGCAACGACATGCTCCAAGCGGACCGGGCAATTTCGGCTCGCGCAGCCCGGCGCCGTTCGGGCATCAGCGTATGCTCTTAAGGATCCCTCGGCATTCCCCATTAGGTGGTATGGAGGACTTGCCCTCGGCTCCCGCAGACAGTACACGATTGCGCACAAGTCTTACGAAACCAACGATATGGAGGAATGGACATGAAGCTCTTGCGATGGGTGTCGATGCTCGTGCTCGCACTTCTGATGTTTGCGGTCACGCCGGCGTCGGCGCAGCAAGCCGGAACGGCGGCGGAAGCGAAAGCCATGCTGGAGAAAGTCGTTGCCGACATGAAGGCCAACAAGGCAAAGACGTTGGAGGAGATCACGGCCGGCAAGTTCAAGGAGAAGGATCTCTATCCGTTTTGCGGCGGTCCGGACGGCAACTTTTCGGCGCACGGCGCCAACGCTTCTCTGGTCGGACAGAGCATGAAGGATCGTAAAGACCCGACCGGCAAGGCTTACGGCGAGGAATTCTACAAAATCGCCCAGGAAGGAAAGCTTTCGGAAGCGTCTTACATGATTGCGAAACCGGGTGAGACCACACCGGTGCCGAAAGAGTCCTACATCACCAAAATCGGCGACCAGGTGTGCGGCGTCGGTTATTACAAATAACTCCGCCCGACGGATGCGGCGGCGCCTCGCTGATCGGCGGGGCGCACGCTCGGCGCCGACCCCGGAGATGATCTGCGTTGCAGATCTTTTCCGCTCCGGGGCAGTGCCGGGGGCATCGGGTGGCGTTTGTCGTCCTCGCTGCTTCGATCGCGACCGCCGCGATGACCGCCGAGGCTGAAACCCCTTTTGAGGCGAATCTGACGGACTTCAGCCGGCTCACCCTGCCCGCAAGCCCGAACCGCTGGCTGATCGCGCCCTCTGCTTTCACCCCGGCGACCCCGGACGAGACCGCGCCCACGTTCGATGTCCCGGCCGAACGTCTCGCCGAGGCCTGGACCGTCGTCGTTCAGAGCCAGCCGCGGACGCGAATCACCGCCGTCTCCGCCGACGGCCTGCAGATCGAATCCCAGCAGAAGACGGCCGTCTTCGGCTTCGTCGACCGCATCAGCTTCCGGGCCGTCCCGCTCACCCCCACCCGCTCGACGCTCTGCGCCTACAGCCGCGCCGAAACCGGCTACTGGGACTTAGGCGTCAACCGCAACCGCCTGCGCGCATGGCTCGGCGAATTGCAGGCAAAGCTCGATGCAGCTCCGCAACCGTAGGGCGGATCAGCGAGAGCGTGATCCGCCGCATGTCCGCATCTTCATCCGCCGCCGCTTGCGGTCGTCGCCGTCGAAGCCCCATTTCCGCATATGGCGTGTTGATCTTGAAGGCCAACGCGCCACTGCCTGTCGCCGAGCCCTGACAAGCATAGCCCCACGAAAGCAGGAAGATCAGACATGACCGGAAAATTCGCCGCTTCGCTCGCCGCAGCCTCGCTGATCCTCGCCGGCAGCGCCTTCGCCCAGCAGCCGCCGGCGGAGCCGCAGGCACCGGCCCGGCAGCCCGGGCCGATGATGGGGCCGGGTATGATGGGGCCCGGAATGGGTCACGGGACTGGGGTCCGTGGATGATGGGCTCCGTGGATGATGGGTCCAGGCGGGCATCACGGGATGATGATGGCGCCCGGCATGATCCAGGCCTTCGCCGAGGGCAAACTCGCCTTCCTCAAGTCGTGGCTCGGCATCACCGAGGCGCAGAGCGGCCCCTGGAACGCCTTCGCCGACGTCGTCCGCGCGCAGATGAAGAGCCTGGCCGAGTCCCAGCAGAAGTGGATGCCGACACCCGGCCAGCCGGACGCGACACTGCCGCAGTGGCTCGACCGGCACCTGCAGATGATGGAAGAGCATCTCGCCGCGATGAAGAAGATCAAGCCGGCCTTCGATGCCCTCTACCAGGCGCTGACGCCGGAGCAGCGGCAGAAGGCCGATCAACTCATCCGCATGCACTGACGCGACCTCGGACCTTCGGGCACGCTCGTGAAACCTCCGGCGTCGGAGAACGGTAGGGGCAGGATCATCAAAGTGTGATCCACGCCTCATCCGGCGCAATACGCTGATGCTATTACACCCTGTGCGAGCCGTGATTTCTACGGAGCGTGGTCGTCAGCCACGCTACGAGAGGAACAAAGACTGTCGAACAATGGCCTTGATGTTGAACGTGGTACAATGAGCGATCCGCCCACAAGTCGGCCACCGACGGCTCAACGACCTCAGTTCGACAGAATGGCCGAACCATTTGCGGCAACAGATGCCGCACACACTGTTGTTAAAGCAGCGGAGCACCTTAACTGGAATTTTTCGGATGTTAAGAAGTTTATCCGTCAAGTTCAGCACGTTGAATATGGACTGTCCTCAGAAATAGAGTTCGCTGCCATTCTCCGCTGGCTCGGCTGTTGCACTTTCGTCCATAGACTTAGCGAAGATGTGCTTGAAAACTCGGCGCGCAGTTTGTGGAAGGTGCCAGATCTGTTTGCGGTTTTCCAAATTGGCGACCAGAAGTGCAGCACGCTGATTGAGGTCAAGACCAGCAAAGATATGTTCCTGAAACTCAAAAAATCTTACCTGCAGCGTCTCCAAGCCTATGCCTCGTTGATGCAAAAGCCGTTGCTGATTGCGTGGCGTCCGCGCGCCCTCGGTTTCTGGATATTGTTCGATCCTGACATTGCGGCGCCCGTTGACGGCCACTCCGTAACAGTCGATTTCGAGCTGGCGGTCAAACATGATCTGATGAATTTCCTAGCCGGCGATTATTGGATTGTCCCGAGGGAGGGGGCTGGTCTGCGCATCGAAGGCGAGTGGATCGGTGAGAAGCACTCAACGTCGGATGGGTACCGAGCCAAGTTTCGGGTGTCTGATGCATACCTGCACGACGCCGCGGGCGTGCGGACTGAGGGAGTGCCGCGCTCGGTTGTCTGGGCGATACTTTCAACTTTGAAGGATTACCACGAAGTCACGGACGATGGTTTTGCTCTCTCTTTTGTGGCGTCAGGCGACATGACCCATGCCCAACTTGTTTTGCGAACAGCGGTGGGGTTCTCACTTAAGAAAAAGAAAGATCAGCGCATCCATTGGAAATCGGTAGGCAACAATCTGGACGGGATCCTAAGCTGCCAGTCGCTGCTGAACGATGCGGAGGCGCGTTTCGGCACCTTCATAAACTACATTTTTTTCCAACAGCCGCAGGAAATCCCATCCTTTCTTCCGGCCGGCTGGGCTAACCGCTCCGCTCAGCGACGGGCGGGCACGTACGCGGCGGCAACGTCTTCCGTCGGGCAGAAGGGAGAACAAGGTACGCCTCCTGAGCAGTCGCAGTCCGCAGGTCAATTCCCTATTCCCGCACCAAATCCGTGAGGCATATGAGAAAGCTCGGAAAACTAATCTGTAGAAATGTTGCGGATGGAATGCACATATGTTCACCGATGAAGACCTGGCGCTGGCCGCCGATATTCTCGACCGCTGCCGGGCGCGGGGGATGACGCTGGCGGTGGCGGAGTCGTGTACGGGCGGGCTGATCGCCGGGCTGCTGACCGCGATCGCCGGGTCGTCGGATGTGTTCGACCGCGGGTTCGTCACCTATTCGAACGAGGCGAAGGAGGAGCTGCTCGGCGTGCCGGCGGGAGCTGCTGCGGACGAAGGGCGCGGTGTCGGAGGAGGTGGCGCGGGCGATGGCGGAAGGCGCGCTCGCCCGCTCGCATGCCTACGTCGGCCTCGCCGTCACCGGCATCGCCGGGCCGGGCGGCGGCTCACCCGGCCGGCCGGTCGGCCTCGTCCACATGGCGGCGGCGGTGAAGGGCGGCCCCATTCGCCACCACCGCGAGGTCTTCCCCGGCGACCGCCAGGCCGTCCGCCTCGCCACCGTGCGGCGGGCGGTGGCGCTGCTGCGCGAGACGCTTGCCGGCTGAGGCGCGTGCCCGCCTCAGGACAGCCGCGGGGCGCCCGGTTTCGCCGGCACCGGCCGGCGGCGGCGCGGCGAAGCGTCCGCATCGTAAAGGGCGATCGCCCGGTTCTCGAAGGCGTTGACCATCCGCTGCACCGCCTCGTTGAACAGGGTGCCGATCATCTTCTGCAGGGTTTTCGACTTGAACTCGAAGTCGATGTAGAAGTCGATGGTGCAGCCGCCGTCGTCGGCCTCCTCGAACCGCCAGTGGTTGTTGAGATAGCGGAACGGGCCGTCCTGATAGGACACGTCGATCCGCTCTGCGGCCGGTCGAGGCCGACCCGCGAGGTGAAGCGCTCGCGGAACATCTTGAAGCCGATGATCAGGTCGGCGGTGAAGGCGGACGGCGATTCCCGCCGCTTGATCCGGCAGGCGGCGCACCACGGCAGGAACTCGGGATACCGCTCGACATCGGCGACCAGATCGAACATCTGCTCGCGGCTGTACGGCAGGCGGCGCATTTCCGCATGGGTCGGCATCGCCCTCAGCCGGCCGCGACGCCGGCGACGCGCGCCGCCCTGAGCTGCGGCGAAGTCGCGATCGGCGTGGTAGGAGGATCGGGTCAAGGGCGTCGACGCCACCACCAGGAAGCCCTTCGCCAGCGCCACTCGCTTGAATTCGGCGAACTCGTCCGGCGGCACGAAGCGGGCGACGGCGGCGTGCTTCGGCGTCGGCTGCAGGTACTGGCCGATGGTGAGGAAATCGACGCCGGCCGCGCGCAGGTCGTCCATCACCGCCAGCACCTCCGCCCGCTCCTCGCCGAGGCCGACCATGATCCCGGACTTGGTGAACAGCGCCGGGTTCGCCTCCTTCGCCTTATCCAGCAGCTTCAGCGACAGGTAGTAGCGGGCGCCCGGGCGGATGCCGGGATAGAGCCGCGGCACCGTCTCCAGGTTGTGGTTGAAGACGTCGGGCGCGGCCGCGAAGACCTGCTCGGCCGCGCCGTCCTTGCCGCGGAAGTCGGGCGTCAGCACCTCGATCGTGGTGCCGGGCGAGAGCTCGCGGATCCGCTCGATGCAGCGCGACGAACTGGGCCGCGCCGCCGTCGGCGAGGTCGTCGCGATCGACCGAGGTGATCACCACGTGCTTCAGGCCCGAGCTCGCCGACCGACCGCGCCAGCCGCTCCGGCTCCATCGCATCGACGGGCCCCGGCCTGCCGGTGGCGACGTTGCAGAAGGCGCACGCCCGGGTGCAGATGGCGCCGAGGATCATGTACGGTCGCGTGCTTGCGCGCCCAGCATTCGCCGATGTTCGGGCACGCCGCCTCCTCGCAGACGGTGTGCAGGCCGTGCGTCCGCAACACCGCCCGCGTCTCGCCGTAGCCGGCCGACGACGCCGGCACCCGGACGCGGATCCAGTCGGGCTTGCGCGGCGACGGCTGGTCGGGGCGGCCGGCCTTCTCGGGGTGTCTCAGGGGGGCGCTGTCGGGCATGGTCTGGATGTGGCTCCCCATCGCGGCGACATCAATGCCGCTGTTCCCGCGGCGTCGGCCTGGCGCGCCGCCGCGTGTGCCCGGCCGGCGTCAGAAGTGGATCGACCGGCCGAGGGCGTTCAGCACCGATTCGTGCATCATCTCCGACAGCGTCGGGTGCGGGAAGACGGCGTGCATCAGGTCCTCCTCGGTCGTCTCCAGCGACCGGGCGACGCCGTAGCCCTGGATCAGCTCGGTCACCTCGGCGCCGATCATGTGGGCGCCGAGCAGCTCGCCGGTCTTCTTGTCGAACACCGTCTTCACCATGCCCTCCGGCTCGCCCAGCGCGATCGCCTTGCCGTTGCCGATGAAGGGGAAGCGGCCGACGCGCACGTCGTGGCCGGCGTCCTTCGCCGCCTGTTCGGTCAGGCCGACGCTCGCCACCTGCGGCCGCGAATAGGTGCAGCCGGGAATGCGGGAGATGTCGAGCGGATGCAGGCCCTCGAGGCCGGCGATCTTCTCGACGCAGATGACGCCTTCGTGGCTCGCCTTGTGGGCCAGCCAGGGCGGACCGCAGACGTCGCCGATGGCGTAGACGCCGGGCTCGCCGGTCCGGCACCACTCGTCGATGACGATGTGGCCGCGGTCGACCTTCACCTTCGTCCCCTCGAGGCCGATGTTCTCGGTGTTGCCGGCGATGCCGACGGCGCTCAGCACCCGCTCGACGGTCGACCTGGCTCTCCTTGCCGTCCTTCGTCGCGATGGTGACGGTGACGTTGTCGGCGCCCTTCTGCAGCGCCTTCACCGTCGCCGAGGTGAGGATCTTGATCCCCTGCTTCTCGAACGCCTTGCGGGCGAAGTCGGAGATCTCGGCGTCCTCGACCGGCAGGATGCGATCGACGATCTCGACCACCGTCACCTCGCGAGCCGAGCGAGCGGAAGAAGCTGGCGAACTCGATGCCGATGGCGCCCGAGCCGATCACCAGCAGCGACTTCGGCATGCGTCTCCGGGACCATCGCCTCGAAGTAGGTCCAGACCAGCTTGCCGTCCGCCTCCAGGCCCGGGAGCTGCCGCGGCCGGGCGCCGGTGGCGAGGATGATGTGCTTGGCGGCTGAGTTCGGCGACCGGCTTGCCGTCCTTGGTCACCGCCACCTTGCCCGGGCCGTTCAGCCGGCCGTGACCGTCGACGACGGTGACCTTGTTCTTCTTCAGCAGGAAGGCGACGCCCTTCGAGAGCTGGCCGGCGACCGCCGCGCGAGCGCTCGACCACCTTCTTGATGTCGAAGCCGATGTTGCCGACGCTCAGCCCGAACGCCTCGGCGTGCTTGATGTTCTCGAAGATCTCGGCGGTCCTCAGCAGCGCCTTCGTCGGGATACAGCCCCAGTTCAGGCAGATGCCGCCCAGATGCTTCTCCTCGACGACCGCGGTCTTCATCCCGAGCTGAGCGGCGCGGATGGCGGTGACGTAGCCGCCGGGCCCGGTGCCGATGACGATGAGATCGAACGACTGTTCGGCCATGGCTCCGGTCCTTACAGCATCATCCGCAGGGGATCTTCCACCAGCGTCTTCAGCACCTGCAGGTACTCCGCGCCCTTGGCGCCGTCGACGGAGCGATGGTCGATCGACAGCGTGCAGCTCATCATCATCGCGATGGCGAGGGCGTTGTCCTTGACGATCGGCCGCTTCTCGGCGGCGCCGACGGCGAGCAGGCAGGATTGCGGCGGGTTGATCACCGCGGCGAAGTCGGTGATGCCGTACATGCCGAGGTTGGAGATGGTGAAGCCGCCGCCCTGATACTCCTCGGGCATCAGCTTGCCCTCGCGCGCGCGCTTCGCCAGCACGCCGGACCTCGTTCGAAATCTGCGCCAGGCCCTTCTGGTCGGCGTTGCGGACGACCGGCGTGATCAGGCCGTTGGGCGTGGCGACGGCGACCGAGACATCCACCGTCTGATAGTAGCGGATCGCCTCTTCCGTCCACGAGCAGTTCGACGTCCGGATAGGCGCGCATGGCGAGGGCGACGGCGCGGACGACGAAGTCGTTCACCGAGATCTTGAAGGCGCCCTCGCCTTCCGGCGTGCGCGCGTTCAGCTCCGCGCGCATCGCCATCAGCGCGTCGATGTTGCAGTCGATCGAGAGGTAGAAGTGCGGCGCGTCCCGCTTCGACTGCACCAGCCGCTGCGCGATGACCTTGCGCATGGTCGAGTTCGGCACCTCGATGTAGGCGGCGGCCGCCGGTGCCGCCGGCGCCGGTGCCGGCGGCCGCGGGCTTCGCCTCGGCCGGAGGCGCCGCGGCGGGCGCGGCGGCACGGGCGGCGATCGCCTTCTCGACGTCGGCCTTGACGATCCGGCCGTGCGGGCCCGAGCCGCGTGATGCCGGCGAGATCGAGCTTGGCCTCGGCGGCGATCCGCCGGGCGAGCGGGCTGGCGAAGATCCGCTTGCCGGCTTGCGCCTGCGGCTGTGCTTGCGGCTGCGGACCGGCCGCCGCCGGGGCGGGGCCGCCGGGTGCCGGCTGCGGCGGCGTCGCCTCGTGGGCGCCGAACGCCGATCCGCCCGTCGCCTCCGACGGCGCCGGCATCCCGGGCGGCGCTTCCGCCGGCGCCGCCGGCTTGTCGCCCGCGGCCTTGTTGGCGGATGGCGCGGCCATCTGCTCGATCGCCGAAGCGTCCTCGCCCTCGGCAAGGATCACCGCGATCGGCGTGTTGACGGCGATGCCTTCGGTGCCGGCGGCGACCAGAACCTTCCCGAGCACCCCCTCGTCGACCGCCTCCACCTCCATCGTCGCCTTGTCGGTCTCGATCTCGGCGATGACGTCGCCGGAGCGCACCTCGTCACCCTCGTTCTTCAGCCACTTCGCCAGCTTGCCCTCGGTCATCGTCGGCGAGAGCGCCGGCATCAGCACATGCGTCGGCATGGGATCCGCTCCCTCGTTCAGCGATAACAGACGGACTTTGGCCGCGGCGACGATCTGTTCGGCGTGCGGCAAAGCGAGCTGTTCCAGATTGGCGGCATACGGCATCGGCACGTCGGCGCCGGTGACCCGGACGACCGGCGCATCGAGATGGTCGAAGGCGTGCTCCATCATCAGCGCGGCGATCTCCGAGCCGATGCCGGCGAACGGCCAGCCCTCCTCGATGCTGACGATGCGGTTGGTCTTGATCACGGAGGTGGTGATCGTCTCGACGTCGAGCGGACGCAGCGATCTGAGGTTGATGACCTCGGCGTCGATCCCCTCCGCGGCGAGCTTCTCGGCCGCCTCGAGCGCGAGGCCGACCATCCGCGAAAAGGCGACGAGGGTCACGTCCTTGCCCGGCCGTTCGATCTTGGCGCGGCCGATCGGCAGGACGAAATCGGCATCGGTCGGCACCTCGAAGCTGTGGCCGTAGAGGAGTTCGTGTCTCCAGGAAGACGACCGGATTCGGATCGCGGATGGCCGCCTTCAGCAGCCCCTTGGCGTCCTCTCCCGAATAAGGGGCAACGACCTTAAGCCCGGGGCAATGGGCATACCACGACGCGTAGCACTGCGAATGCTGCGCCGCCACCCGCGCCGCCGCGCCGTTCGGTCCGCGGAAGACGATCGGCGCGCCCATCTTGCCGCCGGCCATGTAGAGGGTCTTGGCGGCGGAGTTGATGATCTGGTCGATCGCCTGCATGGCGAAATTGAAGGTCATGAACTCGACGATCGGCCGCAAGCCGGCGAAGGCGGCGCCGGTGGCGAGCCCGGCGAAGCCCATCTCGGTGATCGGCGTGTCGATCACCCGCTTGTCGCCGAACTCCTCGAGCAGCCCCTGGCTGACCTTGTAGGCCCCCTGGAACTGGGCGACCTCCTCGCCGATCAGGAACACCTCCGGATCGCGGCGCATCTCCTCGGCCATGGCGTCGCGCAGGGCCTCCCGTACCGTCTGCTTGGCGCGCGGCCCGGTATATTCGGGCGCGGCGGGCGCCGGCGCCGGTGCGGTGCGCGGCTTCCGCAGCGACGGGTGGACGGCGACCGGTTCGGTCGCAGCCACGCTCGGGCGGCGGCGGCGGGCGGAGCCTTGCGGTCAGCCTTGATGTCGTCGACGGTCTCGCCGTCCCCTAGCACGCACCGCGATCGGCGTATTGACGGCGACGTGATCGGTGCCGGCGGCGACGAGGATCTTGCCGAGCGTTCCCTCGTCGACGGCCTCGACCTCCATCGTCGCCTTGTCGGTCTCGATCTCGGCGACGACGTCGCCCGAAGAAACCTTGTCGCCTTCGTTCTTCAGCCACTTCGCCAGCTTGCCCTCGGTCATCGTCGGCGACAAGGCCGGCATCAGGATTTCAACAGGCATCAGGCATCCTCCCTCAGCGACGACCCGCGACTTTACTTTTCGGCGACTAGGCTTCGATCAGGACATCCGTCCACAGCTCCGACGGATCGGGCTCGGGGCTCTTCTGCGCGAATTCCGCCGCCTCGTTGATGATGTCCTTGGTCTGCCGGTCCATCTCCTTGAACGCCGCATCGTCGGCCAGCCCTTCGTCCAGCATGAACTGGCGGAGACGATCGATCGGATCGTGCTCCTTGCGCATCGTCGAGACCTCTTCCTTGGTCCGGTACTTGGCCGGATCCGACATCGAGTGGCCGCGATAGCGGTAGGTGCTCAGCTCCATGACGTATGGGCCCTTGCCGCCGCGGACATGGGCGACGACCTCGGCGCCGGCCTTCTTCACCTCCAGCACGTTCATGCCGTCGACCATGACGCCCGGGATGCCGAACGCCTCGCCGCGCCGATAGAATTCGGTCGAGGCCGAGGCTCGCTGGATCGACGTCCCCATGCCGTAGCGGTTGTTCTCGATGACGAAGATCACCGGCAGCTTCCACAACGAGGCCATGTTGAAGGCTTCGTAGACCTGGCCCTGGTTGGCGGCGCCGTCGCCGAAGTAGCAGAAGTTGATCCCGCCGTCCTCGCGATACTTGTGGGCGAAGGCGAGTCCGGCGCCGAGCGGCACCGAGGCGCCGACGATGCCATGGCCGCCGTAGAACTTCTTCTCGCGGCTGAACATGTGCATCGAGCCGCCCTTGCCCTTCGAATAGCCGTCGATGCGCCCGGTCAGTTCCGCCATGACGCCCTTCGGCATCCATGCCGGTGGCGAGCATGTGGCCGTGATCGCGGTAGGTGGTGATGACGGAATCGGCCTCGGTCGCATTGGCCTGCAGGCCGACGACCACCGCCTCCTGGCCGATGTAGAGATGGCAGAAGCCGGCGATCAGACCCATGCCATAGAGCTGGCCGGCCTTTTCCTCGAACCGGCGGATCAGCAGCATCTGCCGGTAGTAACCGAGCAGTTCGTCGCGATCGTACGCCGGTGCCGTGCCCGCCGCGGGCGTTGCGCGATTGTCGGCTGCCTTCGCGGACTTTGCATCCGTCACCGCATCATCTCCTCAGCTGGGAAGCACAGAAAACCGATGGCTTTGCGCCTTGTCCCGATGGCTTTGCGCCTTCGCCGACGCCCCCGGCGGCGCCGTATGCTCCGATGCTATTGCGAGGAATTCTGAAACACAAGCGCCGCGGCCCGACCGCCCCCGACCGCTCGCGACCCCGGTGGCGCAGCGTCGCTCACCGGTGCCGGAACTGCCTTGCCTATGCGGTCTTCGCGCACCGGTTAACCAATCACAAAGCCGATCTGCCCTAAACACGAGGGCGCGGCCGGCAAGTTCGGCCGCAACCGGTCGCGCCCGGCGGCCGGGACCACGCGGTTCCGGGCTCCGGCGCATAGGCAGACATGCTCGTTCTGATCGGTATCATCGTCGTTCTCGGCTGTGTCGCCGGCGGCTTCCTCGCAGGCGGCGGCCACATCGCCGTTCTCTGGCAGCCGTTCGAGTTTCTGATCATCTTCGGCGCGATGCTGGGCGGCATGATCACCGGCACGCCGGCGCCGGTGCTGAAATCGCTGCTGGCGTCGCTGCCGCTGATCGTCAAGGGCGGCGCCGCCAGCAAGGCCACCTACGTCGATCTCCTCTCGACGCTTTATTCGCTGTTCAAGGTGGCGAAGAGCAAGGGCGACATCGCTCTCGAAGCGCACATCGAGAAGCCTGCCGAAAGCGCGATCTTCCAGGCCTATGGGGAGATCGCCAGGCGTGGCGTGCTGATGGAGTTCATCTGCGACAATCTTCGCCTGCTCACCCTCGGCTCGCACAATCCCTATGAGCTCGAGGCGATCATGGACGCCGAGATCGACGCGCACCGCCACCACCACGGCGCCGTCTCCGGTGTCGTCGTCCACCGCCGCCGACGGTCTGCCGGCGCTCGGGATCGTCGCCGCCGTGCTCGGCGTCATCCACACGATGGGCGCGATCACCGAGCCGCCCGAGGTCCTCGGCCATCTCATCGGCGCCGCCCTTGTCGGCACGTTCTCGGGCGTGCTCGCCGCGTACGGATTCGTCGCACCGATCGGCAAGGCGCTCGAGGCCCGGCTCGGCGCCGACGAACACGTTCTGGAGGCAACGAAGACGGCGCTCGTCGCCCACACCCAGGGCTACGCTCCGCAGATCTCGGTCGAGTTCGCGCGGAAGACGATCGCAACCAAGCTGCAGACCGACGTTCGTCGAGCTCGACGAGAAGCTGAGCACGATCCAGGTCTGAGGCCGACGATATGACGGGTGGCGGGCCCCATCGGCGGCGGAACGGCAAGGGACACGGCGGCGGCCATCACGGCGGAGCCTGGAAGGTCGCCTATGCCGACTTCGTCACCGCGATGATGGCGTTCTTCCTCTTGCTCTGGCTTCTGAACGCGGTCAGCCAGGAGCAGCTGGAAGGCATTTCCGACTATTTCGCGCCGATCAACAAGCACACGACGACGAGCGGTGGCGGCGGTCTCCTCGCCGGCAACGTCGTCGCCGCCAAGGGCGTGTTCGACAGCCGCGATCCGTCGGCCGCACATCGCCATTCGCGCCCGGGCAGCGGACGACGGAGGCGGATCGAACGCCGGTGCCGCCGACGACGACGCGCGCGGACGCGAGCGGCGCCGGGGCCGGTCGCCCGTACGGCGGCCCGGCAGCGGCCGGCCGTCTCCGATCGCGCCCAGTTCGCCGAGGTCGAGAACGCCATTCGCAAGGGGCTCGAAAGCAACCCCGAACTGAAGGCCCTGGCCAAGAGCCTGATCATCGAAGAGACGCCGGAGGGGCTGCGGATCCAGATCGTCGATCAGGACGGGCTGCCGATGTTTCCGAGCGGCGAGGCGGTCATGTACCAGTACACGCGCAAGATCCTCGAACTCGTCGCCAATGCGATCCGGACGATGCCGCAGCACATCGAGGTCGCCGGCCATACCGACGCCAAGCCGTTCGCCAACCTGTCCGGGCTACGGCAACTGGGAACTGTCGTCCGATCGGGCGAACGCCGCCCGCCGGGCGCTGGTCGAGATGGGGCTCGCGGACGCCCGCGTCGACAAGGTCGATCGGCCGCGCGGCGACGGTGCCGCTTGTTCCCCGACGCTCCCGAGGCGCCGGGCAATCGCCGGCTTGTCGATTACGCTTCTGCGCGGAACCGGGGTGAGTTAGCATGCGTAAGGTTCGATCACTTCTAGAGGCGGTCGGGCTGCGTCGCTTCCCTTGCCCGCGCGGGCCCGAGACGTGGAGGGAATCCAGAGCGCGCCGCATGAACTCTCTGCTCGCCCCTGCCCCGCTCGCCTTTTTCGCGACCTCGCCGCAGCCGTGCCCCTATCTGCCGGACCGGCATGAACGACGGCTGGTGACCGATCTCTCGCGCCGCGACGCCGTCGCCATCCACGATGCCCTGTCGCAAGCCGGCTTCCGGCGCAGTCACACGTTGGCCTACGCGCCGATCTGCCATGGCTGTCAGGCCTGCGTCCCGGTCCGCGTCGACGCCGTCCGTTTCCGGCCGGGCCGCGGACACCGCCGGGTGCTCGCCCGCAACGCCGATCTCGTCATCAGCGAACGCGCGGCGATCGCGACAAAGGAGCAGTACCGGCTGTTCATCACCTATCAGAACATCCGTCACGACCAGGGCGAGATGGCAAAGATGGCGTTCCCCGATTACCAGTCGCTGATCGAGCAGACCCCGGTGCGCACCGGCGTCCTCGAAGCCCGCGATCGCTGCGGAAAGCTGGTCGCCTGCGCCATCTTCGACGTCGTCTGCGACGGCCTGTCCGCCGTCTACAGCTTCTTTGCCGCGGATCAGCCGCGGCGCAGCCTCGGGACGTTCCTTATTCTCGAGCTGATCAAGAAGACGCGGGCGATACCGCTCGGCTACGTCTACCTCGGCTTCTGGATCGCCGAGACGACGAAAATGGCCTACAAGACCAGGTTCCAGCCGCTGCAGCTCTACACCGGACAGGGATGGGAACCGGCCGAGGCGAGTGCTGCGTCGGCCGAATGAGCGGCTTTACCCACGTTGACGCGGCCGGCCGGGTACGGATGGTCGATGTCTCGGCGAAGAGCGATCAGCGACCGCCATGCCGTCGCCGGCGCCTCACTGGTGATGGCCGAGCCGACCTTCCGGGCGATCGCCGGTGGCGAAACCGCGAAGGGCGACATCTTCGCCACCGCCCGCATCGCCGGCATTCTGGCGGCGAAGCGCACGCATGAGCTGATCCCGCTCTGCCATCCCGCTGGCGCTGACCGACATCTCGGTGGCTTCGAACTTGATCCGGCCGGTCCCGCCATTCATGTCCGGACCACATGCCGGGTCGCCGGCCGCACCGGGGTCGAGATGGAGGCGCTGACCGCGGCGGCGGTGGCGGCACTGACCCTCTACGACATGTGCAAGGCGCTCGACCGCGACATGCGGATCACCGATCTGCGTCTGCTGGAGAAGGCGGGCGGCCGCTCAGGCAGCTTCCGGGGCGAACCTTGATCGATGTGCGGACGGCGCGGCGCCTGGTCGTTGCCGGGGTGAAGCCGTTGCCGGGAGAACTGGTCGGCCTCGGCGATGCCTTCGATCGCGTCCTTGCCGATGATGTCGTCGCCCGCCGTGACCAGCCGGCGGCGGCGGTCTCGGCGATGGACGGCTATGCCGTGCGCGGCCCGGATGTGGCGATCTCTGCCGACCCGGCTGCGCGTCGTCGGCGTTGCCCAGGCCGGCGGCGGCGAGACCCCCGCCGTGGGCTCGGGCGAGGCGATGCGCATCTTTACCGGCGCGGCGCTGCCGGCGGATGCCGATACCATCGTCATCCAGGAGGAGACCGAGGCGGCCGAGGGCTGGGTGACCATCCGCGCGGCGCCGCCGCCCGGTCGCTTCGTTCGCCCGGCGGCCGGCGATTTTCGGGCCGGCGAAAGTCTGCTCGCCGCCGGCCGGCGCCTCGATGCCCGCGGCGTCGCCCTCGCCGCCGCCGCCGGTGCGGTCTGGCTGAAAGTCCGGCGCCGGCCCCGCATCGCCATCCTCGCCACCGGCGACGAACTGGCTCTGCCGGGCGAGGCCGACGGCACCGGCCGGCTGGTCAACGCCAACTCGCTCCTCCTCGCGGGAGAGGTCCGTCGGGCCGGCGGCCTGCCCATTGACCTCGGTGTAGTCGGCGACGATCGCGACGCCATCGCCGCGCGCCCTGGCGGAGGCCGCCGGCGCCGATGCGCTCGTCACCATCGGTGGCGCCTCGGTCGGCGACTACGACCTGGTTCGGGGCGTCCTCAACGACGCCGGCTTCCGGCCGGCGTTCAACCGGGTAGCGATGCGCCCCGGCAAACCGCTCGGCTTCGGCCATCTGACCCAGGCCCTCCCGGCGATGCCGGTGCTCGTGCTGCCGGGCAATCCGGTTTCCGCCGGCGTCACCGCGCGGCTCTTCCTCGTCCCGCTGATCGCCGCCCTCCTCGGCCTTGGGAACCGGCCGAGGCGGCCCGCCTGATCGAACACCCGGCCGAACTCGCCGAAAACCTCGCCGCCAACGATGCCCGCGAGGACTACCTGCGCGCGACCCTGACGCCACGTCCCGGCCGATTGCCGCTGGCCGCACCGTTCTTGCGCCAGGACAGCGCCCTGCTCCGCCTCTACGCCGCGGCCGACGCCCTGATCGTCCGCCCGCCCTCGGCCCCCGCCGCCGCCGCCGGCGAAACCGTGCCGATTCTGCTTCTCGGCTGATCGCCCGCGCCGACCCGGCTGCGGAATTCATCGCCTCCTGCACCTGTCCGGTGATTTTCCGAGGCGGAGCGGCCGGAAATCCGCTGATTTTTTCTTACGCATTTGCGGAACCAAAATAGAACATTGCGCCCGGTTTGGTTTTTGTTCTAAATTCTGCGCAAAGGAACTCGGCGCGACCGGACTCAACCGGTGCGTGGCCCACGGGGAATTACAGGGTTGGTAGGAGAGGTCGATGCTCACACGCAAACAGCATGAGCTCTTGATGTTCATCAGTCGGCGCTCTGCAGGAGGCTGGGGTGCCACCCTCCTTCGACGAGATGAAGGAGGCGCTCGGGCTGCGCTCAAAGTCGGGAATCCATCGGCTGATCACCGGCCTTGAGGAACGGGGGTTCATCCGCCGCCTGCCGCATCGGGCGCGCGCGCTCGAAATCATTCGCATGCCGAGCAACATCGGCGGCAGCGAACCGGCAACAGGCCCGGCCTCTGCCGCAACCGCGGCATCCGGGCTCTCCCGCCCTCGGAACGGCTGCCGTCGAACGTCATCCGCCACGATTTCCGCTCGCCCGAGCCGGAACCGGAAGCGGCGCCGCCGCGGGGCATCGTCACCTTGCCGCTGTACGGGAAGATCGCCGCCGGAACGCCGATCACGGCGCTGCGCGACCAGTCGAGGAGTATCGATGTCTCGCAGGAGCTGATCTCCCGCAACGAGCACTACGCGCTCGAGGTCGAAGGCGATTCGATGATCGAGGCCGGAATCTTCGACGGCGATACGGTGATCATCGAGCGCACCGACAATGCCGATAACGGCGCGATCGTCGTCGCCCTCGTCGACAACGAGGAGGTGACGCTGAAGCGTCTGCGCCGGCGCGGCAACTCGATTGCCCTCGAACCCGCCAACCCCAAGTACGAGACCCGCATCTGCGGCCCCGAGCAGGTCAAGGTTCAGGGCCGTCTCGTCGCCCTCATCCGCACCTACT
Source organism: uncultured delta proteobacterium (assembly GCA_963841435.1). Classification (GTDB taxonomy): domain Bacteria; phylum Myxococcota_A; class Polyangia; order Polyangiales; family Polyangiaceae; genus PMG-095. The sequence goes on along the minus strand of CAWJCS010000004.1, from coordinate 849,378 downwards.
GAGGCCGGCCTCGGCGCCTGGCGATGCGGGCCCCGCGGATTTGGTTGCGGAGGTCGGCGATGCGCGTTCTTGGCCGGTCTGTTCTCCGCCTGCTGACCTTCCTCCTGCCTGCGCTCGTCGCCGGCTGCGACGACGTGCCGATCACGACGGTCGCCTTCCGCATCGAGGATCCGTGGGCGATCGCGCAAGGGGCCATGCCGCTGCCCGTCGTCGTCGCCGGCCGGGCGTTCGCCGAGGCGCCGGCGCGTGTCGCCGAAACCGTGGTCAAAACGATGGCCGAGGCGATCACCTGGAACCGCAACGCCCGCTTCGTTCTCGTTCCGGCGGAAAGCGTCGGCCGCGGCCTGCGCATCGTCGTCGTCTTCAACGGCGGCGGCAGGGCCGGCTGCGGCGACGTCGAGGCGGGGGCTCGCCTGAGGTCGCGGGCGGGATTCGCATGCAGGCGGTGTTCTGCGACGGAGACCGGTTGCTCGCCGACGTGAGCGGCCGCCTCGGCCGAAGCGACGGGCCGAACGATCGGCACTTTCTCGCCCTTGTCCGCCAGGTCACCTCGGATCTGTTGCGCCCGCCGCCGGGTCCGCGTCCCTGAACGCGAGACTCTGCGGGTTGCCGCTGCTACGCTTGGATCAAGGCCGAATACGAACGGGACCGTTCGTCCCGACCCGATCGCGGGACCGACCCGATCGCGGAAAAAAAAGCGCGCAGGAGGCACTCATCATGCTCGGCGTTATCGGCATCGTCCTTTCCCTCGCCCTCCTTATCTATCTCGCCTACAGGGGCATCAACGTCCTGTTTCTGGCACCGATCTGTGCGACCGTGGCGGTGATTTTCGCCGGTGACACGCCGCTGCTCGGCACCTACACGCAGGTTTTCATGGTCGAACTCGGCAAATATCTCGCCAAGTTCTTCCCGTTGTTCATGCTTGGCGCGATCTTCGGCAAGGTGATGGACGATTCCGGCTCGGCGCGCGTCATTGCCGAACGCATCGCCGAACATGTCGGCGCCGAGAGGGCGCTTCTCGCCATCGTGCTCGCCTGCGGTGTCCTCACCTACGGCGGCGTGTCCCTGTTCGTCGTGGCCTTTGCCGTTTATCCGGTCGGCGCCGCACTGCTCAAAGCGGGTGATGTGCCGAAGCGTCTTTTGCCGGGCGCCATCGCCCTCGGCGCGTTTACCTTCACGATGACGGCCTTGCCCGGCACCCCCTCCATCCAGAACGCCATTCCAGGGCCGTTCTTCGGTACCACTCCGTTCGCCGCCCCCGGTCTCGGCGCCATCGGCGGCGTCTTGATGTTCGTCCTCGGCATGCTCTGGCTGCAGTGGCGGGCGCACTCGGCGCGCAGGAAGGGCGAGGGCTACGGCATCCACGACGAGGCGCCGGCAGCGGCGGCCGAAACCGGCCCGCTGCCGCCGTTCTTCGTCGCAATCATCCCGATCCTTCTCGTCATCGGCCTCAATTATCTCTTCTCGAAGGTCGTGTTTCCGGCGATGGACACCGGCTTCCTCGCCGAACCGAGATATGGCGCGACCAAGCTCTCCGGCGTGCTGACCATCTGGTCGATCGTCAGCGCGGTGCTGATTGCCTCCCTCGTTTGCGTGCTGCTCAACTGGTCGCGCCTCAAGAGCGTGGTGGAAACCATCAACAAAGGCACGTTCGGCGCCATGCTGCCGATCTTCAACACGGCGTCCGAGGTCGGCTATGGGTCTGTGATCGCCAGCTTGCCGGCCTTCGCCATCGTCCGCGATGCGATGGCAACGGTCGCCACCAACCCGGTGGTCGGCGTCTTCCTCGCCGTCAATGTCCTCGCCGGGATCACCGGGTCCGCGTCGGGTGGGCTTTCGATCGCGTTGCAGGCGATGAGCGAACAGTTCATCGGCGAGGCGCGGGTCGACGGGACATCGCTCGAACTGCTCGCCCGGGTCGCCTCGATGTCGTCCGGCGGCTTCGATTCGCTGCCGCACAACGGCGCGGTGATCACCTTGCTCGCCATCTGCGGGCTGACGCACCGTCAGTCGTATCTCGACATCCTGGTCTGCAGCGTCATCGGCCCGGTGTTGGCGACCGTCGTCGTCATGGTGCTCGGAATCACCTTCGGCTCGTTTTGAGGAATCCGCCGATGCGTCTCCGCCTGGCCACGCTCCCCGTCCTCCTCCTCATCTTCTGGCTCCAATCTTCTGGCTGCACCGCAGCCACGCGCCGAAGAGCTTCGGCTGGTGACCGCCGAGTTGCCGCCCTATTGCTACCACGACCCGCCGCCGCTGATGACCGCGGTGAGCGAAACCCGCGGCCGGGCCGAAGGCGTGGTCTACGACACGGTGCGGGAAATGGCCGCACGTATCGGCCACTCCGGACAAATCGAGTTCATGGGCTGGACGGCGGCGCAGCAACTGGCGATGTCGCAGCCGAACATCGGCATACTGGCCCTGACCCGCAGCCCCGAGCGGGAAGATCATTACCGCTGGCTGGTTCGGATCGTCGTCGACGACCTGGTTGTCGTCGGCGGCACCGGAGTCGATGTCTCGACGCTCGATGCGTTGAAAAACCGGCCGGTCGGCGTTCTGCGCACGAGCGGGGCGGAGCGGCTGCTCGAGGAACGTGGCTTCACCCGCATCGTGGCCCGCCCGGAGGAATGGCTGAATGCGCTCGACCTCCGTGAGCGGCTGATCGACGGCTGGTTGGCGCCACGGCTGATGATTTTCTACGCCACGCGGCTCGTCGGCGGCGACACGGCGGCCCTGAATTTCGGCGAAATCGTCCGGCAGAGCGACATCTACCTCGCCGCTTCAAAGGACGTTTCCGACGACGAAGCGGCGCGCTGGCAGGCGGCGTTCCGGGCGATGCAGGAAGACGGCACCTACAATCGCCTGCTCGCCCGCTATCGACGAGCGTCGGTCGTTGCCGTTCCGCAAGCGACGCTGCGTCAGCGAGCCACCGAGTGGGGCTACTGAAGGCCCGCGGAGCGCCTACAGTTTCGCCTTTTGAGCGAGGGCGGCGAGAAAGCGATCGGTCGAGCCGCCGGCGTGCAGGAACGACAGCGCGCAGCCGAGTTCGCGGTCCTTGGCCTCGCCGATCTCCGGGCACTTGGAGACCTCGACGGTCGCCCGCGAGACGTGGCGGTTCTGGCTCTGCGGCGGCAGTGCGTGCGGAAGGTCGGCCTCGTGCGATTCGTCCTCGGCGGCGGGGGCGCCGACGAGCTGGATATCGGGAACCACTCCCTGCGCCTGGATCGCCTCGCCGGAAGGCGCGTAATACAGCGCCGTCGTCAGCTTCAACGCACCTTCGATCGGCAGCCGCATGACCGTCTGCACCGAGCCTTTGCCGAAGGTGCGCGCACCCATCACCGTTGCCCGATTGTGATCCTGCAGCGCCGCGGCGACGATCTCGGACGCCGATGCGGAGCCGGCATTGACGAGGACGACCAACGGTATCTCTCGGGCCATGTCGCCCGAACTCGCCCAGAAGGTGCGGTCGCTGCCGTGTTCGCGGCCGCGGATGGTGACGATCACCCCCTCTTCGAGGAAATCATCGGCGACCGCCAGCGACTGATCGAGCAGCCCGCCCGGATTGTTGCGAAGATCGAGGACAATGCCGCGGAGATCGCCGCCCTGGCGGGCGCGGATGTCCTTCAGCGCCGCCTCCACCGCCTCCGCCGTCCGCTCGTTGAAGCTGACGACGCGGAGGTAGGCGACGTCGGTTTCCATGTGCCAGCGCACCGGCTCGATGGTGATGACGGCGCGGGTAACGGAGACGTCGAACGGCTGTTCCTGGTCGCGCTGGATGGTCAGCTTGACCGCGGTGCCGGGCTTGCCGCGCATGGCGTTGACGGCGTTGCGCAGGCTCATCCCCTCGACCGGTTTGCCGTCGAGGTGGCTGATCACGTCGCCCGGCTTGAGGCCGGCGCGGTCGGCCGGAGTCCCCTCGATCGGCGAGATGACCTTCAGCTTGCCGTCCTCCTGGGTCACCTGCAGGCCGAGTCCGCCGAATTCGCCGGATGTCACCAGCTCGGATTCGCGCAGTTCGTCGGGATTGAGGTAGGCCGAGTGCGGGTCGAGCGACGCGGTGATGGCGTCCAGCGCCGTCTCCACCAGCTCCGCCGCCTTCATCGAATGCGGCTGCGGGTTCTGCGCCTTGACGCCCTCGACGGCGGCATCGATCAGCTTGGCATCCGAAACGTCTTCGACATAGGAGGTGCGGACGCGCTTGAAGGCGTCGCGGAACTGCTTGAGCTGCCGATTGTTCTGCGGGTCCGAGGCATAGAGGGCGAAGACATCGTTGAAGCGATTGAGTTCGCGATTGGTCTCGGAAGACGCGCGGTAGGGATCGATGCCGACGGCTTCCGCGATCCGCTGAAACGAGGGAGTCTCGTCGGCACAGCCGGAAAGCGCCGGAAGCAATCCGGCGGCGAAGGCGGCGACGGCGGTGAAAGCAAGAAGGCCGCGGCGCAGCGATGCCCGGGTCGAAGACCGTCGGTTTGATGCAGACAGTTGATCTGACGCCACGTTACACCCGAACCTGATCATCCTCGCTCGCGTCTCGGCCGCGCCGGGCTTGCGAACCCGGGAATGCCCGATCGCTCGCATCGTTTATCCGCCCTGTTATCGTGAGTATAGGGAAAACCCCCGCTTCAACCAATCCTCCGCACCCGGGTGTCGCAAAATTAAGGCGCGTGGGGAGAAAGATGACGCCTCAGGCGGGCCGCGAAGCCCCTTCGCCGATGGTTTTGCCGCCGGTTGCCTCTCGAAGCGTGCGCGGCGTTACCCGCGTCTCGAACAGAACCCACAGCGCCAGCGCCCAGACGAGGACGCCGTTCGCCTGATGCCACGCGGCAAGACCAATCGGCATGTGGAGGAGAAGGGTTGCGATGCCGAGCGCGACCTGAACCAGAACCGCGGCGACGAGCAGATTGCCGGCGAGCCGCCCTCGCCCGGTGGCCGGCAGTCGGCGCCGATGCGATCCGCCAGCCGATCACCGCCAGCAGCGTCGTGACCGCCAGGAGCCGATGGATCAACTGGACGAGCGGCACGTTTTCGAAGGCGTTGCGCCAGGCCGGATCAAGGACGAACAGATCCTCCGGGATCAGTCGTCCGTCCATCAGCGGGAACGTATTGAAGTGGTAGCCCGCATCGGTGCCGGCGACGAAGCCGCCGGAGGTGAGGGTCGCCAGGATGAGCAGGACGAGGGCCAGCGGCGCCGTCCGCAGACGCCCGCCGCGACCGCCGGGGAGCGTCGGATAGAGCACGCCGAGCGCGGTTAAGACGAGCGCACCAAGAAGAAGAAGCGCCAAGATGAAGTGCGCGGTGAGCCGGTAGGGGCTGACATCGGGGTTCTCGATCAGGCCGCTCTCGACCATGAACCACCCGAGCACCCCTTGCAGCGCGCCGAGGACGAATAGGACGGCGCAGCCGGCGGCGAGGCGGCCGCGGATCCGCCCTTGGATGAGAAAGACGAGGAAGGGCGCGAAGAAAGCCACGCCGATCATCCGCCCCCACAACCGGTGAACGTACTCCAGCCAGAAGATCGACTTGAACTGGGCCGGCGTCATGTCCGGATTGAGCAGGCGGAACTCGGGATAGCGCTGATAGGCGGCAAACTGGGCCTGCCAGCCGTCCTCGCTCAGCGGCGGCAGCCAGCCGGTGAGCGGCTGCCATTCGACCATCGAGAGCCCGGAATGGGTGAGCCGGGTGAGGCCGCCGAGGACGACCATGACGAGCACCATCGCCGCTACGGCCAACAGCCAGACGGCGATCAGGCGGTCCGTTCCCGCCGTTGCGTCGCTTCCACGAGTCGCTCCGTCGATGCGTTCGTCCACGCCCTCGTCCTTGCCGTCTGTTCTCGCCTGTGCGCCGTTTGCAGCGAGTATCGTCAGCCGCAGGGCCGCGCTCAAGAGGCGCCGTCCGGACGGCGGGTGACGCCGGGCCTTGTCGTTGCCCACCGCTTCGCTTATGAGCGTTGCGGCAGGGCAAGGAACGATACCACCCGTCGCCCCAGGGCGGAAAGGGAGGGCGAGGTTGGTGGCGGAAACCATCCATCCGGTGGCGCTGGTCGGGGCCGGCCCGGGCGATCCCGATCTCTTGACGCTGAAGGCGCTGCGGTTGATCCGCGAGGCCGATGTCGTCGTTTACGACCGGCTGGTGTCGCCGCCGATCCTGGCGCTGATCCCGGTCGGAACGTCGCGCATCTTCGCCGGCAAGATCGCCCGCCATCATCACGTGCCGCAGGCGGAGATCAATTCGCTGCTCGTCGGTCTTGCCCGCAGCGGCCGCAAGGTGGTGCGCCTGAAGGGCGGCGATCCCTTCCTTTTTGGTCGCGGCGGCGAAGAGGCGGAGTGCCTCTCGGCGCACGGCGTCCCCTTCGAGATCGTCCCCGGCGTGACATCCGCCTCCGGCTGCACCGCCTACGCCGGCATTCCCTTAACCCATCGCGGTCTCGCCCACGGCGTCCGCTTCGTCACCGGCCACGCCAAGGAGGACGTCGATCTCGATCTCGACTGGCGGGCCCTTGCCGATCCGGATACCACCCTCGTCCTTTACATGGGTCGCATCCACGTCGAGCGGATCGCGGGCGAACTCATCGGCCACGGCCTCGCCCCATCTACGCCCGCCGCGATCATCGTCAACGGCACCCGTCCGGACCAGGTAACGCTGATCACCTCCTTGGGCGAACTGCCGGCCCGCGTCTTCGGCCTCGACATGGCGGCGCCGACCCTGATCGTCATCGGCCGGGTGGTCGCACTTGCAGAGCGGCTCGCCTGGTTCAACCCGCAACGGGATGCCGGCCCGTCGCCCCTCGCCGGATGCCGGAGCGAATCCTGATCACTGACAGTTGGTCCGCCGGCAGATGGTTCGCCAGGGGGCGGCCGCGGCCTGTCGCCGGCGTCCTGGGCGTGATCCTGGCGTGCGCTTTGACAACAACCGAGGCCCGCGCCGCGAGCGAACCGAACGCCTTAGTCAATTCCACCGCCGCCGAGCGGTGGGCGATGGCGCGCGTGTGCGCCGGCGATGTCGCCGACCTCGCCGGGATCTCCGACAGCCCGACCGGCCGCCGGCTCGGCGCCGCCTTCCTCGCCGATCTCGTCTTTGGCCGGTTGTGCGATCTGCCCCCGCGCGGCGTGCATATCGTCAACGCCTGGTTCACCGAGCCGATCGATTTGCAGGGTACCAACATCGCCGTGCAGTTCCGCCTTCGCCACTCGCGCTTCGATGCCCCGGTGTCGCTCGAGCGGGTGCGCGCCGACAAGGTGCTGTCATTCGCAGGATCCCACTTTGCGCAGCCGTTGGTGATGAACGAGATCGACGTTCGCGGATCGATGTTTCTCGGCGGCGGAGCGACCTACGCGGCACCGGTGCTGCTCCAGGGCGCCCACATCGGCGGTCAGGCGGTGTTCGGCAGCGACAGTCTCGACCGTCCGAACGTTGCCATCAAACCGTCGTCCGGTCCGCCCGCCGCCGAACCGGTGCAACCGGAGGCGCCGACGCGGTTCGCGGCGCCCGTCGATATGGCTGACATCCGCATCGACGGCTCCCTTGATCTGGGCGGCATCATCGCCGAGAGCGAGGTTTCGCTCGATCGTGCCCGCATCGACGGTGATCTGCGCCTGACAGGGGGGCGCTTCTGCGCCGATCTGAACATGGGAACGATCCGGGTCGGCGAATTGCTGGCGGCCTGGGGAATCGCCTGGCCGGGACGGCCGGACTGTCCGAACGGCGCGGCGGCGGGTGGCGCGGCGAACGCTGGGCAACCGGCCACGGGGTGGAACCTCTACAACTCCGACATCCGCGGCAACCTGTTTCTCAGCGGAGCCGACCTCACCCATCTCGGTCTCCTCAACCTCAGCGGCACCCGCATCGGCGGCCAGCTCTTTCTCGGCTCGATCGACCATATGCCGCCGAACACCTGGGGCGACCGCTCGGTCTTGATGCTGAGAAACGTCGCGGTCGGCAAGATCCAGGACCTGGGCGGGCTCTATACAAACCGCCCCGTCACCAACCGGCCCGAGCTTCCGCCGGAGGGCGAGCCACAGAACGGAGCGAAGCGCCAGTCCTGGGCGCCCCTGCTCGTTCTCGACGGGTTCACCTACGGCGCCTGGGACGGCCTCGGCCGCGAGGAGCGCAGCTACGGGGACGAACGCCGCATCGTTCAGGCGCGCGACGACGCCTGGCTGATCGCGTGGCTCGCCCGCGACCGCAGCTACACCCGTCAACCATACGAACAGCTCGCCGCGGTGATGCAGGCACAGGGCCGGCGCGACAGCCGGGACGCGATCTTGTTCACCAGTCGCGACATCGAGCGGTGCATCGCCGCCGGCAGCGACACCGGACACGACATCGAAGCCTGCGTGCTGCGGAAGAGCGATCTCGCCGGCCGGCCGGCGACCGTGCCGGTGGCGCAATCCGAAGCCTGGACCGGTGTCGATGGTGCGGCGCACCCCGAGAGCCCGTGGGACGGGCGAGAAACAGCGCCGTGCTGACGGCGACGTGGCTCGTCAACGGCTATGGCTATCGGCCGGCCCGGGCACTCGGCTGGTTCCTCTTGCTCGTCCTCATCGGCACGTGCCTCTTCCGCTATCGGACACCCGAAGGGCGGCAGCGCTCCATCTGGTTTGCCGCCGAGTACACCGTCAACACCCTGTTGCCGGCGGTGACCCTGCGCCAGGAGTTCGAGGGCATCGGCATCAGCAACGCCGTCCGCTACTATTTCGTGCTGCTGAAGGTGATGGGCTACGTCTTCGTCGCCACCCTCATCCAGGTGTTCTACCAGCTCGTCGGCCAGTCGGGAGGCTGATCGAGCGAAGGGCCGGCGACGATCAGTGGGCTAAGATCAATAGAGGTGCTGGCCGCCGGTCACCCACAGCTCGGTGCCGGTGACGTAGCCGGCCTCGGGCGAACAGAGATAAAAAATGGCGTTGGCGACATCGGCCGGCGCGCCCATGCGCTCGAGCGGAATCCGCGGAATCAGCACCTCGTAGTCCGGCTGGATCATGTCGGTCTCGATCTCGCCCGGAGCGACGGCGTTGACCCGGACGTCGAGGGCGGCGCATTCGTGGGCGAGTTCGCGGGTGAGCGCCGACAGGGCCGCCTTCGAGATGGAATAGGCCGAGCCGGCGAACGGGTGGATGGTATGACCGGCGATCGAGGTGACGTTGACCACCGCGCCCTTGCCCCGGTGCAGGGCCGCCGCGAAGCCGCGGACGAGGCGGAGCGGCGCGAAGAAATTCACCTCGAGCACCTCGTGCCAGGCATCGAGATCGCCGTTGAGACAGCCGAGGCGTTCCTTGTAAGGGGTCTTCGGCGAGCGGCCGGCATTGTTGACCAGCGCCGCGAGCGGACCGCCGGCCAGGGCATCGTTGGCGGCACGGACGAACGCGGCACAGCTGGCGGCGTCGCCGAGATCGGTCGGGATGTGCAGCGTCCAGTTGGGATCGCGCTTGCATTCGGCCGGCACGTCGTCGCGCGAGCACGTAATGATCCGCCAGCTCCGGTCGAGGAACGCCTTCGCCGTGGCATGGCCGATGCCGCGGCTGGCGCCGGTGATGATCACCGTCGGGCGGGCTTCGGTCACCGGTTCAGTGCGCCATGAACAGGGGCAGCGGCGCCTGCTCCAGCATATGCCGGGTGACGCCGCCGAGGATCAGCTGCCACAGTCGGCTGTGCGTGTAGGCGCCCATCACCATCAAATCGAAGCCGGCCGCCGCTTCGAGAAGCGCCTCGCCGGCGCCGCGATGCTCGGCCAGCGGGCGGATGTCGGCCGGGATCGCATGGCAGGCGAGATAATCGACGAGGAGCTGCGCCGCATCGCCGGCGCATCGACGTCCGCGGCCGGGGCGGCGATCAGTCACCTCGTCCGCCTCGTCAGAAGTGGCAGGGCGAACGCGATGGCACGCGCCGCTTCCGTACTGCCGCTCCAGGCGATGAGAACGCGGCGGAAGGGAGCCGCCTCTACGGCTTCGCCCTTGCCGGGAACGAGGACGGGATGGCCGGATTCGAACAGCGCCGCGTTCAGTGTCGATTGTGTTGCCGGATCGAGGCTGGCGGCCGGTCGGGCGACGACGATGAGATCGCAGACCCGTCCGAGACGGACGACCGCCTCGTCCTCCCTCGCCAGCTGCTCGATGTAACGGGCGGATGGTTTGCCCGCGGCCGGTGGTCCCTCTCCGATCGCCGCTGACCTGCAGGTCTCATCGAAGAGCGCGCGCGCCGCCGCCGCCCGCGCCACCGACTGCTGCTCCGTCAATTCGATCAGCTCCTGGATGACCTCGCCGGACATGCCCTCGCCGACGAACGACACCGCTTCCATCGGGTCCATCCGCGCGTGCAGGACATCGACGGCGGCGGCGTGCCGGGCGGCCAGGGCGAAAGCGAGCGCGAGAGGGTGCGCGCTGACTTTCCGAGCCATCGATCGGCACGAGGATTTTGCGAAACGTCATCGATCGCCCTCAGCTTCCCGAACCTCCATTGTGGCGGCCCTTCCGGACGAAGCAAAGACCATAATAAACCTTATCCCCATCATGCTCCGCGGCGCGTGATCCGGGCGGACCTCAACAGCCGAGCCGGCGGCGGGCGTCGGCGAGCACGACCTCCGTCGCCGCCTGCGTATCCAACCGCGGCCAGTCGATGGGGCCGAGGTCATAGGACAATTGCAGTCGCACCACCTCCGCCGTCGCATCGGATGCATTCATCTTGCGGCGGGTCACCCGCTCCTCGAGAACCGCCGCGGGCGCCTGCAGCCACAGCGCCTGGAAGGGCACGCCGGCGTCTTCGGCAACGCGGGCGATGGCGGCGCGCTCTTCGGGTTTGCCGAAGACGGCGTCGGCAATCACTGCGTAGCCGGCGGCGAGCGCCGCTCTCGCCTCGGCGTAGACCGCCTCGTAGGTCCTGCGGGTCATCGCCTCGCCGTAAAGGGCGGGTGCCAGGCGGGTGTTGAAGCCGACGCCGGCCAGGCGTTTGCGGGTGGTGTCGGTACGGACGATGCGGGCACCGGGGGCGAGGCCGACGAACGGGGCGAGGCCGCGGGCGAGGCGCGACTTGCCGGAGCCGGACAGACCGCCGAGGGCGATCAGACGGGGCGGCCGCGGCGCCAGATAAGCCTCCGCCTCGCCGAGATAACGCGCCGCCGCCGCGCCGCGCCTCCTCGCCGCCTCCCGTTCCCGCCGCCGCCGCCTCGACGTGACTGCGGATCGCCGCACGGACCGATAGGAACAGCGGCATCGCCGCGAGGCCGGCGGTGTCGTCGGTTGCGTCGAGGTAGCGGTTGAGCAGCAGGCAGGCGAGGTGCCGCCCACAGCGTTCGCTCACGTCCATGACCAGGAATGCGAGGTCGTAGAGGACGTCGATCTCGGCGAGCGCATCCGAGAACTCGATGGCATCGAAAAGCACCGGCAGGCCGTTCCAGGCAACGATGTTGCGAAGGTGCAGATCGCCGTGGCAGCGGCGGACGAAACCCTCGCCGCTGCGTTTATCGAGGATGGGAGCGACGCGCTTCCAGCATCGCCGCGGTTCCGGCGTCGAGGCGGCCGACGGCGTCCGGATCGAGGCTGTTCCCCGCGACATTCGGCGAAGCTCGTCCGGTTGCCGGCGAGCACGCGGGCGAGCGCCGCCGCGCCGCCGTGAGTGGGGCGCGGCTCGGCCGAGGCGTGGAAGCGGGCGACGACGTCGGCGAGAATCTCGACGGCGAAGCGATCGAGGCGACCGGCGGCGGCGATACGGTCGAAAACGGCATCGGTGGCGAAGCGGGCCATGATCACCAGCCAGTCGACCGCCTGGCCCTCGCCGCCGATGGCAAGTCCGCCGCCTTCGGTGCGGACGACCGGCACGCAGCCCTGGTAGAGCATCGGCGCCGTCCGCCGGTTGATCTCGCACCTCCCGCTCGCACCAGCGCCGCCTCAACCCTTCGCTCGAGAAGTCCAGATACGGCAAGCGGACGGCGCGCTTGAGCTTGTAGGCATGGTCGCCGGCGAGAAAAACATGGGAGATGTGCGTGTCAATGCGGTCGACACGATCGATGACGGCTTTCTCCGCAGCCGCCCCTGCGACGCCGGCGCGCACAGCGCCCGGGCGCCGTACGGCCTCAGGCCGCGCAAGAAAGTCGATCACCTCCCCCTGATCCTCGACGATCACCGCCGCATCCCTCCGCCGGTATGTCGTGCCGCGGCCAATACTCTAGGACATTCGGCCGGGCCATGCGAAGGGAGATCGCCCGACGCACGCAACGCGGCAGCGCCCAGGCGGCCGCGCTTTGAAGCGTTGCTGGCCACCATCAAATCCCCATTGGGGCCATTTAGTGGCGCGCGCGGCTGTTCCTTCGCAGATTGCCTTAGGAGAGGAGACATGGACGGAGGATTTCGACGCCTCGAATCCGACAACCGGTCGGGCATAACGAGCGGGCAAATCTCGTCTCTTTAACCCGTGAGGGCGGTCAAGTGCCTCTCTTGCGACCGCCGTCGCCGGCTTCACCCGGCCTGGATGCGAGGATCCCACCCTTGACAAGGCAGTACCGCAAACGAGATAAAGCCGCTCGGAAGACGTAGCGACGATGAGTGCATCGTGGTATACCCATCACTGCGCAAGCTCGCAGTACTAAACATATTAATCGAATCCGAGGCGTGCTGGCGCAAAGCTGAACTTTGACCGACCGGGGTCGTCTTGCGCGTTGTGGCCCCTTCGCTTCGAAGAGGTACACCAGATAAGGCAACATGGCTCACAGGTCGGCTTCGCGTGGAGAACACGAACCCAGCCCGCACCGCTTCCGCAGAAAAATCACGTTTGGTTCATTTACAGCTGGAGGCTGAGGGGGTAATGCCGGCGACTGCGCACCCGGGGCACGGCGCTTATCGGCGCCAGTGGTCAAGGTGTTGCGGATGCATCCGGGGCTGGTCGGTTCCGCCCTACAATCGTCGAAAAATGGGCACTTATTAATTCGTGGTGCATTCGATGCGGCGTCGGAGTTCGCCGCGTGTCGGCCTTTATGTAGGCTTTTTTTCACAGGCGTGCTTTCATTTGTTCCAGAAGCTGTTTAAGACGCTGGGAGCCATCGATGCGCGTTGCGCTGGTAAATGAGTGGTTGGAGACGGTCGGCGGATCCGAAAAGGTCTTCGAACGGATCATGCAGCTTTTTCCCGATGCGGACGTGTTCGCGCTCGTCGACTTTCTTCCGCCCAATCAGCGGCAACTTGTCCTGGACAAGCCCGTTCGTACGAGTTTCATTCAAAATATGCCATTCGCCAGGAGGAGATTTCGCAGCTATCTGCCGTTTTTCCCAATGGCAGCGGAAGCGCTCGATGTCTCGGGTTATGATTTGGTTATTTCCAATTCCCATGCCGTCGCCAAGGGCGTGTTAACCGGCCCGGAGCAGATTCACATCATGCTATTGCCATACGCCGATGCGATATGCCTGGGATTTGCGCGAGCAGTACCTTCAGGAACGCAGCCTTGACAAGGGCTTAAGGCAGTGGCCGGCCCGCTATTTCTTGCAAAAGCTGCGAATTTGGGATATTGCCAGCTCACGAAATGTTGATTACTTCGTTGCCAATTCGAATTACATAGCCGGCCGGATCCGCAAGTTCTATGGCCGCGACTCGACGGTCATTTACCCACCTGTCACATAGAAGACTATCGATACGAAGACTCTTAAAGAAGACTTTTACATTACGGTATCGCGCATGGTGCCGTACAAGCGGATCTCCTTGATCGCGGAGGCGTTTCGTCAGTTACCCGGGCAAGCGACTCGTTATTATCGGCGACGGGCCGGAAATGAGCTAAAGTGCAAAAGGCCGCTGCCGGTGCCGATAATATCAAGGTATTGGGCTACCGCCCGGATGACATTATGCGCGATTACATGAAGAGGGCGCGCGCGTTCATTTTTATGGCCAAAGAAGATTTTGGAATTGTCCCGTTGGAAGCGCAGGCATTCGGTACGCCGGTCATCGCCTATGGAGAGGGAGGGCGCACTCGAAACGGTCCGCGGTGTCGGTGAGGTCGACGCTCCGACCGGGGTATTTTTCACCGAACAGTCGGTTTCCTCGCTGGTCAACGCCGTTCAGCGATTCGAGCACAACAAGGACATTTTTCTCCCAGGAGCACTGCCGAAACAATGCCCTGCGTTTCGCTCCTGAACGCTTTTCAAAAGAGTTTCAATCGTTCGTCGAGTCGTGCCTCTCGATGTCGAAGCGCGGCCCGGGCGTCGTACCCGCGCCGCGGCGGCTGGCACTTGCCCAGAACGAATAGACGCCGGCTTCTCTCCCGGTCGTCCCATCGTCGCCCCGCCATGACTCGGCGGGGGAAAACCTGCTATGTACTGAAGGGGGTGTTCAGACGGCGGTAGGAGACGCGGACGCGATGAAAAATCTCGGGCAGATGATGAAACAGGCGCAGAAGCTGCAGGCGAAGGTCGCCGAAATGCAGGAGCAGCTCGCCTCGATCGAGGTCGTCGGGGCGGCGGGCGGCGGGATGCTGCAGGTCACCATGAACGGCAAGGGTGAAGTGCGCAAGGTCAAGATCGATCCGTCGCTGATCGACCCCGACGATGTCGAAGTGCTGGAAGATCTCATCGCCGCCGCCTGTAACGACGCCAAGCAGAAGGTTGAGGCGCACGTCGCCGAGCGGATGGCGGAACTGACGGGCGGCCTGCAGTTGCCGCCCGGCATGCAGCTGCCGTTCTGAACGCGGCTCGACCTAACGTTGCCGGCCACCGAGGCTCGGCGCCCTGACATGTCCGACATCGAACGCCTGATCCAGAGCTTCGCCCGACTGCCGGGACTTGGGCCGCGCTCGGCCCGGCGGGCGGTGCTGCACCTCTTGAAGCGGCGGGAGACGATCCTCCTACCCCTGCTGCAGACCCTGACGCGCCGCCGCCGAGAGCGTGCGTGCGTGCGGCATTTGCGGCAATCTCGACGATCGCGATCCGTGTCACATCTGCGCGGATGCAAGGCGCGATCCGTCGCTCATCTGCGTCGTCGAGGACGTGAGCGACCTGTGGGCATTGGAGCGATCGGGGGCGTTCCGCGGCCGCTACCACGTGCTGGGCGGGGTCCTCTCGGCGCTCGACGGAATCGGGCCGGAGGACCTGCGCATTCCCCTGCTCGTCGAGCGGGCGCGCCATCCCGATGTCCGGGAGATCATCGTCGCCCTCAGCTTTACCGTCGATGGGCAGACGACCGGCTTCTACATCGGCGACGCCCTTGCGGCAACGGACGTGCGGATCACCGGCATCGCCCACGGCGTACCGCTCGGCGGCGAGCTGCATTATCTCGACGACGCGACCCTGTCGACCGCCCTGCAGGCACGCCGCAGCCTGGGCTGACTGCGGCGGTCGATGGCGCCCGCACCGCCTCCCGCGGCCGGGCGCACGATCAATATCGCATCGCCGCGACGTGCTCGACGACGAAACCGTCTTCAGGAGGAAACCGCTCGGCAATCAGCGCCAGCGCCTCACCCTCATCGCGCGCGACGACGTCGCGCACCTGCACCTCCGCCCAGTGATCATCGAAATAGGAATGCTGTCTCTTGCGTTCGACAAGATTGCGGACCTGCTGATTGTAAAGCTCAACCGCGTATATCTTGTACCCGTTGTTCGGCAGGTGAAGCATTTCCTCCCGCCTTCTCCCTCTGACCTCTTATGTTCGCTCACCCGGTTCCAAACCTCGTGTCACCGCGCATGACACGAAGCGGTCGATGAGGTTGTAATTTCCGGAAATATTTTACATCACATCTCGGTATAAGTTTAACAAGCAAATTTTGCTGGTGCGGATGCAACTGATACGCATTTCGGGCGATCGCCGGCGACGCGCTGTTCGATAGGCAGACGTGCGGCGTCAGCGTCGGCCGATGACCGTCACCTCGACGGTCCGTCGCCGGGGTCGGATATCGTGATTGATCAGGATGATCTGCTGCCACGTCCCGAGGCGCAGCCGGCCGCCGCGCACCGGCACCACCAGCGACGGGCCGAGCAGCGCCGCCTGCACGTGGCTGTGGCCATTGCCGTCATGCCAGGCAAGTTCGTGCTGATAGACGAGGTCGACCGGTGCCAGCCGTTCGATGGCCCGCTTCAGGTCGGCGACGGCACCCGGCTCGAATTCGATGGCGCTGAGCGATGCCGTCGAGCCGAGCGTCGTCAGCTGCGCGCCGCCGTCGCGGACGCCCGAGCCGGCGACGATCTCGGCGACACGGTCCGTCACGTCGGCGATATCCGGGCCGACCGCCAGCGAGCACCTCGAAGCTGGCGCAATGCACGTTCACCTCAACGCCCTCGCTCATCGAAGCCCTCCTTCGCTGCGATCGCCGTTAGCGATCCCTCAGTCCGATGCTAATGGCTTTTGCCGGGAGATATGCTAAACCAACCCGCCACTTTTCCCGAGTTTGCCGGTCGAGACTGAAAGCCGATGTCGGTCGTTTGCCGTTTTGCGCCCTCCCCCACCGGATTTCTACATATCGGTGGCGCGCGAACCGCGCTATTCAACTGGCTGTACTCACGGCACTGCGGCGGTCGTTTTCTCCTCAGGATCGAGGACACCGATCGTGCCCGCTCGACGTCGGCGGCGATCGACGCGATCTTCGAGGGACTTCGCTGGCTCGGCCTCGACTGGGACGACGAGCCCGTCTTCCAGTCGGCGCGGGCCGGACGTCATGCCGAGGCGGTCGAAGCGCTGCTGGCAACCGATCGCGCCTACCGCTGCTATGCGACGCCGGACGAACTCGCGGCCATGCGCGACGCGGCGCGCGCCGCCGGCCGGCCGATACGCTACGACGGGCGCTGGCGCGATCGCGATCCCGGCGATGCACCGCCCGGGGTGGCGCCCGCCATCCGCCTGAAGGCACCGCAGACGGGCGAGACCACGCTCCACGATCTGGTCCAGGGCCCGGTCACCGTGGCCAATGACCAGCTTGACGACATGATCATCCTCCGCGCCGACGGCACGCCGACTTACATGCTCGCCGTCGTCGTCGATGACCACGACATGGCGATTACCCACGTTATCCGCGGCGACGATCATCTGACCAACGCCTTTCGTCAGCATCAGATCTATGAGGCGTTCGGCTGGCAGCCGCCGGCGTTCGCGCACATTCCGCTGATCCACGGCGCCGACGGCGCCAAGCTCTCGAAGCGGCACGGCGCCCTTGGAGTCGAGACGTACCGCGAGATGGGCTTCCTTGCCGACGCCATGTGCAACTATCTCCTTCGTCTCGGCTGGAGTCACGGCGACGACGAGATCATCAGCCGGGCCGACGCCATCCGCTGGTTCAATCTCGACGACGTCGGACGCGCGCCGGCGCGCTTCGACCTTGCCAAGTTGACGAGCCTGAACGCGCATTATATTCGTGTCGCGGACGAACGAGTGCTCGCGGACGACGTTTTGCAGCGGCTGCATCGGAAAATCGACGGACGGATGGTTCCAGCCGCCCGGGACCGGATTATGAGGGGTTTGCCCGGCCTTCGCGAGCGCGCCCGCACCCTCGTCGAACTGGCCGACAACGCCGCTTTTTATGCGGTCGCCGCCCCCATACCGATGAACGCCGATGCCGATCGACTGCTCACCGACGAAAACCGCCGCTTGCTGGCCGACGTGGCGACCGTCCTCGCCGATCCTGCGGATTGGACGGTCGATACCCTCGAGGAGCGGCTGCGCCGGTTCGCCGCCGAGCGGGCGTCTTTGAAGTTGCGCGATATCGCCCAGCCGCTGCGGGCGGCGCTCACCGGTTCGACGGTGTCGCCGCCGATCTTTCAGGTCATGGCCGTCCTCGGGCGCACCGAGACGCTCGAGCGGCTGGACGCAATCAAGGACCCGCCCGCGGGCCACCGACAATGAGCCGTGCCGATCGCGCGCCCGCCCTCGCCGGCGTCGATGGACTCGATGCCGAACCCGACTGCGGCCCCCGAACGATCTTGCAGAGGATACAAACAATGACCGAAACGGTGAAACCGCAGGCAGGCAACCGCACCGTCACCTTGATTGACAATGCCACCGGCAAGCAGTTCGAGCTGCCGGTGATGAGCGGGACCACCGGCCCCGACGTCATCGATGTCCGCCGACTGTACCAGGACACCGGGTATTTCACCTTCGACCCCGGCTATACATCGACCGGAAGCTGCGAATCCGCCATCACGTACATCGACGGCGACAAGGGGGTCCTGCTCTACCGCGGCTATCCGATCGAACAGCTCGCCGAGCACGCCGACTTCATGGAGGTCTGCTACCTCCTTCTTTACGGCGACCTGCCGACCGAGGAACAGAAACGCAAGTTCGAGCACGACATCACCTACCACACGATGGTGCATGAGCAGATGCACGCCTTCATCGAGGGGTTCCGCCGGGATTCCCATCCGATGGCGGTGATGGTCGGAATGGTCGGTGCCTTATCCGCCTTCTATCACGACTCGCACCGACATCACCAATCCGCGTCACCGGATGGTCGCGTCGTACCGGATGATCGCGAAGATGCCGACCCTGGCGACCGTGGGCCTTCAAGTACTCGATCGGCCAGCCGTTCATGTATCCGCAGAACGCCCTCGGCTATTCGAAGAACTTCCTCTACATGATGTTCGCCAATCCGTGCGAGGCTTACGAAGTCAACCCGGTCTTGGCGCGCGCCATGGACCGGGTCCTGATCCTGCACGCCGACCACGAGCAGAACGCCTCGACCTCCACCGTCCGCCTCGCCGGCTCCAGCGGCGCCAACCCTTTCGCCTGCATCGCCGCCGGCATCGCGTCCTTGTGGGGGCCGGCGCACGGCGGCGCCAACGAGGCGGTCCTCAAGATGCTGGAGGAGATCGGCGACAAGAGCCGGGTCCCCGAATACATCAAGCGCGCCAAGGACAAGGACGACCCGTTCCGGCTGATGGGCTTCGGCCACCGCGTCTATCGCAACTACGATCCGCGCGCCAAGATCATCCGCCGAGTCGTGCAACGAGGTGCTCGATGCGCTCGGCGTGCGCGACGAGC
Organism: uncultured delta proteobacterium; assembly: GCA_963841435.1. Lineage (GTDB taxonomy): Bacteria > Myxococcota_A > Polyangia > Polyangiales > Polyangiaceae > PMG-095. The sequence goes on along the minus strand of CAWJCS010000004.1, from coordinate 830,449 downwards.
CGCTGCTTGAGCTTGCGATGGAACTGGAGCGGATTGCCTCGGAGGACGAATACTTCGTCAACCACAAGCTGTACCCGAACGTGGACTTCTACTCGGGCATCATCTTTCGGGCGATGGGCATCCCGACGTCGATGTTCACCGTCCTCTTCGCCGTCGCCCGCACGGTCGGCTGGGTCGCCCAGTGGAACGAGATGATCGAGGACCCGACGCAGAAGATCGGCCGGCCGCGCCAGCTCTACCGCGGCCCGACGCAGCGCGAGTTCGTACCGCTTGCCGACCGCGGCTGACCCGGAGCCGCGGCCGCATGAGGTTCTAGAACGAAGGCGGTTTAAATTCTTATTCAGTTCAGCCGCACGCCGCCGTCTCGGCAAAAACCCGTGCTTTGCGGACCCGCATGAAAACCGGCTTGCCGACTTTGAGATGCAGCTTGCGAAACTCGTCGCGCGACAGATCGACTTCCACCATCTGGTCCGAACTGGCGACGGCGAGCTCGACCTTAACGAACGACCGCCTCGCTCCCGACCATGACCGCGCTCCCGAACACCTCGACGTCGTGCGGCCGGACATAAGGCGACGGCGTTCACCGCCGCTCCATTGATCGGACTCGGGACGACCAATTCCCCTCCCGGGAAAACCACCTTGCCGTCGTCGAGCCGGCACGGCAGGGCCACTGGCGAAGCCCCTTCCTGACCTTGGCATCGAGGGCGCCGAACGGCTCGTCGAGGACAAGGACCGACGGCTCGATGGCCAGCGCCCGGGCAAGGGCGACGCGCTGCCGCTGACCGCCGGAGAGCTGCGTCGGGTAGCGATCGACGAACGGCTCGAGCTGGACGAGTTGCAGGAGGCGGATCACCCTCGATGTTTAGGGACGCTCGGTGCGCGGTTTGACGCGGAGGCCAAAGGCGACGTTATCGAAGACGGTCATGTGCTTGAACAGCGTGAAAGCGAGGACGATTCCGAGCATCGACAGCGGCGCACCGACCCAGCCGTTGCGGGCGTAGATGGTGGCGAGCGCGATGCCGGCGACGGCGGTCGGCAGGGCGAACGGCAGATCGACGACGGCGTCGATCAGCCGCTTGCCGGGAAACTCGTAGCGGACGAGGACCCAGGCGACGATGACGCCGAAGACGACGTTGATCGCACCGGCGGTCAGCGCCGTCGCGAAGCTGAGCTTGTAGGCTGCAAGTGCCCTCGCCGTGAACGCGGCATCGACAAATCCGCTCCAGCCCAAGCCGGTGGATTTGATGATGAGTGCCGACAGCGGCAGAAGGACGATCAGCCCGAGATAGGCGAGGGTCAGGCCGAGCGTCAGCCGGAAGCCGGGAAGGACGCTGTCGTGCCGCCTCAGACCGATGCGTGCCGCAATGGTGGCCATGATCGCTACCTCGCCGGACTGTAGATCTTGTCGAAAACGCCGCCGTCGGCGAAGAAGCGGGCCTGTGCCTTCTGCCAGCCGCCGAACACATCGTCGATGGTGAACAGGTCCAGCTTCGGGAAGCGCTCGAGGTCGGCGGCGGCCACGTCGCTCGGGTGCGACGGCCGGAAATAGTGCTTGGCGGCGAGGCGCTGAGCTTCCGGCGAATAGAGATAGCGGAGATAAGCCTCGGCGACGGTACGGGTGCCGTGCTTGTCGGCCCAGCCGTCGACGAGGGCGACCGTCGGCTCGGCACGGATGCTGACCGAGGGGATCACAATCTCGAAGGCATCCTTGCCGAACTCCTCTTTGGCAAGGAACGCCTCGTTTTCCCAGGTGATCAAGACATCCCCGAGTCCGCGCTGGGCGAAGGTCGTCGTGGCGCCTCGCGCTCCCGTCTCCAGAACCGGCACGTTCTTGAAGATCCGCCCGACAAATTCCTCCGCCTTCGCCTCGTCACCCGGCCAGCGCTTCAGGGCGTACCCCCAGGCGGCGAGAAAGTTCCAGCGGGCGCCACCAGACGTTTTTGGATTCGGTGTGATCACCGCCACGCCATCGCGTGCCAGATCGTCCCAATCCTTGATCGCTTTTGGGTTGCCCGTCCGGGTGAGGAAAACGACCGTCGAGGTGTAGGGCGCGCTGCTGTCGGGCAGCCGCTTTTGCCAGTCGGCCGGGATCAGCTTGGTGCGAGCGGCGATCTCGTCGATGTCATAGGCGAGGGCCAGCGTGACCACGTCCGCCTGCAGCCCGTCGATCACCGATCGGGCCTGCTTGCCGGAGCCGCCGTGAGACATGCGGACGACGAGCTTGTCGCCGGACGTCTGCACCCACAGGCGAGCGAAGGCCGGGTTGAACTCCTGATAGAATTCTCGGGTCGGATCGTACGAGACATTCAGAACGGTGACCTCGGCGGCATTCCCCGGGAGCGCCACCGAGACGACCGCGAAAGCGACCGCGGCGCGGAGCCCGACACCGACACCGCCACCGATAAACGCATGACGTGAACCCACATTGGCCTCCTTTGTATCGATCGGTTCGTCCCATTCGCTACACGAGTAAGTGAATTTTGTCCATTAATTTGATAGACATTATCGCGAAAAAAAATCAGATGTCGGCGTGCACCTGATTGAGCAGCCGTGCCGCGTCGGCCCGGCCCACATCGACGAGGGTACGGTTGTCGAGGATCTTCGCCAGGGCATCGCGGACTTCGCGCATGGCCACGCGAACCGGGCACGTATCCTCGTTCGTGCAGTCGACGCATTGCCGATAGCCGCTGAGGCTGGCACACGGAATCGGTGCGAGCGGCCCGTCCATCAGTCGGATCACCTGACCGAGCGTGATATGAGCCGCCGGGTGTGCCAGCGCATAGCCGCCGTTGCGGCCGCGCACGCTGTAAACGAGCCCGTTGCGCTTGAGTTCGAGGAGGATCAGTTCGAGGAACTTCTTCGGCGCGTTCTCTTTTTCGGCGATGTCGGCGACAAGCATCATCGTCCCCGGAGGCGCGCTCGCCAATCGGAACAACGCTTTCAGCGCGTACTTGGCCTTGTGTGACAGCATTACCCAGCGCTTCGATCGACATAATAGCCTATCCACGAATATCGTTCCGCGTCAACGGCGGGCGAAGAAGGAACTGCGGGCAGCGCCGCCGTAGGGACGACCCGCAGCTGCTCCCCTCCACCAACCGACTTCAGAGGATCAAGCGAGCGAGGCCGGCAAGGGCCGACAGGCTGAAGATGATCGTCAACAGGCAGACGAGCGTGCCGAGCGCCACCAGATCGCCGGCCGGCTCTGCAACGGCATCTACATCCCAGGCGACCCCATCTTCCGCGACGGCGTCGGCAGCGGTTGTCCCGATCTCCGCAACCGGCTCTTCAACCGGGGCGAGCCACTCTCCCAGAAGCCGGGGCTCTTCCCTATCGGGCGACGGCAGCAGCCCGTCCGGCCCATCAACGGCATCGCTGTTGCCGATGCCGAGTCGCCGGTGGCTCCTCTCCGCATCCCGCTGGCGGAGAGGCAGCACCGACCAGCCGCTGACGCGACTGCCGGCGGCCACATAAAAGCGTCGTGCTCCCTTCACGGTCTGCTCAAGCAACGCATGCATCGCTGTCTCCGTGGCTGTCCGCACCTTGAATCGCTACTTTGTAGATAAACTTTATCGTCTATTGAATCCGCGTCAAGCTCAGATCGTGCTGCGCGGGTTTTTATGGGTCCGGAAGGAGGAGCTTGCCTGCCCACGGCGGAAGGAGGATGTTGCCGTCGACGATCCGACCGCCTATGCCATGGTCGTCTACGGCGGTCCGGAGACTCGGGAAAGAAACGGCGGCCGTCCGCACATCGATCTCGCGTCCTGCTTGCAGCGACGCACACCGAACGTTTCTCGTCTTCCAAAAAACGCGCTTTCCTTGTAAGAAAAGGACAAGTGCAACGCTTTGCCGTCGGCTTGCGATGCGTGCAACGGCCGGAACATTTGCGGTCTCTGCAACCATCGCGCCGAAAAAGGCTCTGGGAGGAATGAAATGCGAGTCCCCGTCTGTGGAATGATTCTAACCGCTGTTATCGTCGCGGCGACGGCTGCCAACGCCGCCGATCCGACCGTCATCAAATTCAGTCACGTTGTTGCCGAAAATACCCCGAAAGGCCAAGCCGCGAATAAGTTCAAAGAGATCGTCGACCAACGTCTTGGCGGCAAGGTCAAGGTCGAGGTGTTTCCGAACAGTCAGCTGTTCGATGACGACAAGGTGATGGAGGCGATGCTGCTCGGTGACGTGCAGATGGCGGCGCCGTCGCTGTCGAAATTCGAGACGTTTACCAAGAAGCTGGCCCTTTACGATCTGCCGTTCCTGTTCGACGACATCGAAGCCGTCGATCGTTTCCAGAAGGGTCCGCAAGGCCAGAAGCTGCTTAACGCGATGGACAACAAGGGTTTTCTGGGCCTTTGCTACATTCACAACGGGATGAAGCAGTTGTCGGCGCACGAACCGTTGCGCGTACCGGCCGACGCCAAGGGCAAAAAGTTCCGGATTCAGCCGTCCGACGTGCTCCTCGCCCAGTTCGACGCGCTCGGCGCCACCGCGGTCAAGAAGCCGTTCTCCGAGGTCTTTACGCTGCTGCAGACCAAGGCGATCGACGGCCAGGAGAACACCTGGTCGAACATGTATTCGCAGAAGTTCTATGAGGTGCAGGAGTACATCACCGAGACGAACCATGGCGCTGCTCGACTACATGGTAATTACCACCAAGGACTTCTGGAACGATCTGCCGGAGGCGACCCGTACCGAATTGACGAAGGCGATCAACGAGGCCTGCGAATACGGCAACGACATCGCCAACAAGCTCAATCAAACCGACAAGCAGAAGATCGCCGAATCCGGCCGGTCGGAAATCATCCAGCTCACCCCCGACGAGCGCGCGAAATGGGTCGAGGTGATGAAGCCGGTGTGGAAAAAGTTCGAAGACGAGATCGGCAAGGAGAATATCGAGGCAGCCGTTGCCTCCAACAAATCCAGCTAGTCCACACCGGCAATAACCGCCCGACAACGGGAGGCGGATCAACAAAAATGCTTGCGCGCGTCCTGCAACATGCGGAGGAGGGAATTATCACCCTCCTCCTCGTGTCGATGACCCTGATCGTCTTTGTCGCGGTCATCCTCCGCTTCGGCTTTAATACCGGCATGGTCTGGTCCGACGAACTCGTGCTGCACATGTCGGCGTGGATGGTGCTGCTCGGCGCGTCCTACGGGGTCAAGGTCGGCTCGCACATCGGCGTCGATGCCCTGGTCAAGGTGTTGCCGGTCAAGGGCCAGCGCGCGGTGACGCTGGCCGCCGTCGGTTGCTGCCTCCTCTATTGTGCGCTGATCGGCTACGGCTCTTGGATCTACCTCAAAAAGATGTATCGCATCGGCATCGATCTCGAGGACATCGCGGTGCCGAAGTGGTTGGCGCACAGCGTCCTTCTGATCGGCCTCGCCCTTCTCGCCTACCGCTTCGCCACCATCGGCTGGCAGGTGATCACCGGCCGCACCAACTCCTTCGGCTTTGCCGACGAGGCCAAGGAAGCGATGGAAGCGCTCGCTCCCGGCGAGCAGAAGGAGGCGGGGCGATGACCACCGCCTTCCTGTTCTGCACGCTGTTCTTCCTGATGTTCCTCGGCATGCCGATCGCCATCGCGCTTGGCCTGTCGAGCACCTTGACGATCCTCTTCTTCTCCGCCAATTCGCTGGCGTCGATCGCGCTGAAGCTGTTCGCAGGGGCTGTCGGGGTATTACACGCTCCTCGCCATCCCCTTCTTTATTCTTTCTTCGGCGTTTCTGACGACGGGCGGCGTCGCCAAGCGGCTGATCCGCTTCGCCGTCGCCTGCGTCGGCTACATTCGCGGCGGCCTCGCCATGGCCTCCGTGCTCGCCTGCATGCTGTTCGCGGCGATTTCGGGTTCGTCGCCGGCAACGGTGGCGGCGATCGGCTCGCTCGTCATCGTCGGCATGGTCAAGCAGGGCTATCCCGAGCATATGGCCGCCGGCGTCATCACCAATGCCGGCACGCTCGGCATCCTCATCCCGCCATCGATCATCATGCTGGTCTACGCGGCGGCGACCGAGGTCTCGGCGGCGAGGATGTTCGAGGCCGGTATTCTCCCCGGCTTCCTCCTCGGGCTGATGCTGATGGCGGCCATCTACATCTACGCCCGGCGGCACAACCTGCCGGCGCAGCCGTGGCAGGGAGTGGGCGAGGTTTTCGCGGCGGCGTGGAGCGCGTTCGGCGGCATTTCGCTGATGGTCATCGTCCTCGGCTCGATCTACGGCGGCGTCGCCAGCCCGACCGAAGCCGCCGCCGTCGCCGCCGTCTACGGCTGGCTGGTGGCCGTCGTCGGCTACCGCGATATGGGCCCGCTGAAGGGCGTCCCCTGGCGGCGCCCGGACGAGCCGATCGCCTCGGCGCTGGTCCGCGGCATCGCCCAGTCGGTGATCGCCCTGCCGCAGTCGTTCTTCAATGCGGAAGTGCGCAAGGTGGTCCTTGACGCATCCAAAGTGTCGGTGATGCTGCTGTTCGTCATCGCCAACGCGATGCTGTTCGCGCACGTGCTGACCACCGAGCGCATTCCGCATCGATATGGCGGAAATCATCACCGGCTGGGGCCTGCCCTGGTGGTCGTTCCTGATCGTCGTCAACGTCATCCTGCTGATCGCCGGCAACTTCATGGAACCGTCGTCGATCACCCTGATCATGGCGCCGATCTTCCTGCCGATCGCAACCCAGCTCGGCATCGATCCGATCCACCTCGGCATCGTCATGGTGGTCAACATGGAAATCGGCATGATCACGCCGCCGGTCGGCCTCAATCTCTACGTCACCGCCGGCATCACCGGCCGAAGTATCGGCTGGGTGATCAAGGCGGCGCTGCCGTGGCTGGGCGTGCTGCTCGTCGTTCCTGGTCCTTGTCACCTACCTGCCGTGGATCTCGCTCTCGGTGCCGGAGTATTTCGACTACCTGCGCGGACATTGAAGGCACCCGCATTCACCGGGACGACAACAAACAACTGATACGGAGGGGAGCCGTTCATGCCACGGTTGCTGTTCGCAATTGCGATCCTCCTGTCGGCGCTGGCTTCACCCGTCGCCGGCCGCGCCGAGGAGCCGCCCAAGGAGCCGATCGTCATCCGCTTCGCCCATGTTGTGTCCGAAAATGCCCCGAAAGGGGTCGGCGCCAACCTCCTTAAGGAACGCGTGGAGGCGGCGTTTCCCGGCCGCGTCCGCGTCGACGTCTATCCCGAATCGCGCCGCTTCACCGATGAAGAGGTCCTGCTCGCCCTGATCCTCGGCGACGTCGAACTGGCGGCGCCATCGTTCACCCTGTTCCAGCGCTATTCGCCGGCAACGCAAGTGTTCGAGCTGCCGTTCCTGTTCAAGGATGTGGAGCATGTCCATCGCTTCCAGGATACGGACATCGGCCGTGGCCTGCTCGATTCGATGAAGAACGCGCGACCTCAAGGGCCTCGCCTACTGGGACAGCGGCATGCGGGTGATCGGCGCCGACCGAACCGCTGTTCTTGCCGGATGACGCCCACGGCATGACCTTCCGCGTCGAGAATTCGGCCATCTTCCAGGAGCAGTACGCCAACATCGGCGTCATTGCCCTGCAGATGCCGTTTGGGCAGATCAAGCACGCTCTGAAGCGCGGGCTGATTAACGGCCTCGAGAACTCCTGGTCGAACATCTATTCATTCGGCATGTACCCCTTGGTGCGCAACTTCACCGAAACGAACCATAGCTTCCTCGGCTACATGCTGGTCACCAGTCAGACGTTCTGGGACGGCCTGCCGCCGGATGTCCGCGAAGGGCTGGAGCGGATCATCGCCGACGTCAGCGTCGAGGAGCGCCGCATCGCCGCCGAACAGGCGGTGAGCGACCGGCGGATCATCGCCGAAGCCGGCGACGCCCGCATCATCGAGCCGACGCCGGTGCAACTGGAAGCGTGGCGAGCGGCCTTCCTTCCGGCTTGGGAGCCGTTCCGGGCGCGGATCGGCGAGGATGTGATCGCTGCCGCGGTCGCCGCCGGCAACGCCCGTTGATCTGACTCTTTCCTGATCGGGGCGACTTCGCCGGTTCTCGTTGTCGCGCCAGAGTGGCGCCACTACCCCCAGTTGAGGGTAAGGCCGCGCCGGTCTTGATCGGCAGGTGCCCGCCGCCGTTCGCTCCATCGCTGCGCATGCGCAACGCTTGGGCACGGCGGACGCCAGTGGCCATGCTTTGATCAGCGCGATCTCCGGCTTCTTTTCCACAGCAACCGGCTAAGCTCACTGCCGGACGGGACGAAACTGGAACGGCGCCGCATGGCACGTCTTTTGCTCCAATAGGAGGTGACTTTTCAGATAAACCGGCGCGTCATGGCAGACGAGACCGGCCGCGCTTCGCCCAGAGAGTTGATAGAACCCTGCCATTCCGGCGAACTGTAATCCTTCTGCGAGGCCGGCGATGAACGTCGAGCGCAAGCGCGACCTCGCTTCGCTGTCGCTCGTCAGCCTGTACGAGATATCGAAGATTCTGAGCTCGTCGACGAACCTGGCGGCGGCGCTGCGGGCGGTCCTTAATCTGATGTCCTCGTACCTGGAGATGCGCCGGGGCGTGGTTGCCATCGTCGACGAGACGGGTGCGCTTGAAATCGTCGCATCGTGTCCGGGTCGCGCCGTTGGCGACGCCGCTTCGGCCGACCTTCCGCAGGAGGTGGCGCGGCGCATCCTTGCGGGTCAGATGCCGTTCGTGACCGAAAACGTGGCCGACCACCCGCTTCTCGTCGACTACATCGGTGCGTCGGGAGCCCTCGACGGCGAGCGGGTCTCATTGATCGGCGTGCCGATCAAGACATTCGGCCGGCCGTTCGGGGTGTTGGCGGTCGCCCGCGTCTGGACCGACGCCAATGAGATCAGCTTCGGCGACGACGTGCGCCTGCTCACCATGGTCGCCAACCTGATCGCACAGACGGTTCGCCTGCACCAGCGGGTGAGCGAGCGCACCGCCGCTGCGGTGCGCCCGTCGGTGGCGGCGCCGCTGAAGCCGGTCGTCCGCAAGACCCTGAAGGCGATCGGCGATAACTCCATCGTCGGCTTGTCGAAGGCGATGCAGGAGGTCTACGCGCAGATCCATCTGGTGGCGCCGACGCGATCGACCGTCGTCCTTCGCGGCGAGAGCGGCACCGGCAAGGAGCTGATCGCGCGCGCGGTCCACATGCTGAGCCCGCGCAAGGACAAGCCCTTTCATCAAGGTCAACTGCGCCGCCCTGCCCGATACCTTGCTCGAATCCGAACTGTTCGGCCACGAAAAGGGCGCGTTCACCGGGGCCAGCGCATGACCGCAAGGGGCGCTTCGAGCTGGCCGACGGCGGCACGCTCTTTCTCGACGAGATCGGCGACATCTCGCGCGCCGTTTCAGGCCAAGCTGCTGCGCGTGCTGCAGGAGCGCGAGTTCGAGCGCGGTCGGCGGCACGAAGACGCTCAAGGTCGATGTCCGCTTCGTCTTCGCGACCAACCGCAACCTGGAAGAGGCGGTCGCGAAGGGCGACTTCCGCGCCGACCTCTACTATCGGCATCAACGTCGTGCCGGTGTTCGTGCCGGCCGCTGCGCGAACGGCGCGAAGACATCCCGGCGCTCGCCGAGCACTTTCTGCGAGCTGTTCAACAAGGACAACAACCGCTCGATGCGGTTCGCCGACACGGCCCTGGCGGTGCTGGCCAACTGCAACTTTCCGGGCAACGTCCGCGAGCTCGAGAACTGCGTTCAGCGGGTGGCGACGATGACGATCGGCGAGGTGATCGAGGACCTCAGCATGCCGTGCCAGACGAGGCAGTGCCATTGCCAGGTGCTGGCGCCGCAGATCGCCTTCCATTCCGCCGTGCGGCAGCAGCGCGATCGGTGGCAAGGATCGAGCGCGACGACCGCCGTGCACCGGCGCTAGGGACGAAGGGCGCGGCGACGGGCGAGACAACGGCGGATGCCGAAGCACTCGAGCCGCGGGCCAATTGGGACGACATCGACAATGCCGCCGATCTCAATGCCCTGCCGCAGCGCGACCGGCTGATCCGGGTCATGGAGAAGGCCGGCTGGGTGCAGGCGAAGGCCGCCCGCATCCTCGGCCTGACGCCGAGGCAGGTCGGCTACGCGCTGCGCAAGCACAACATTCCGATCAAGACACCTCTAGGGCCTGCGGCTGTCGGCTTTCCGACAGGCTGTCGCGGACCGGACAGACGCCGCGGACCCGGTGATCTCCCAATTTCTTCCGCTTAATTCAATAGGATGTGCCGCTGGCCCGCGCCTTGCACAGATGATCCGCCGACGCCGCGACCGTCGCTGCGTCGAACGGAACGCAAAAGGAGACGCCGGTGGGCCGCACGGTCATCTCGCTCGACGATCTGCTCCAGCGCACGTCCACCGCCGCGGCAGCGGCGAGTCCGAAACGCGCCGGCTGCCCGTCCTCCCAGGGCTGCGATCAGGCGCCGACCCGCGCAGACGTTGCCGCCCGACATCCTCGCCCGCATCGAGGACCACCCCTGCTACAACGAGGACGCCCACCACTACTTCGCCCGCATGCACGTGGCGGTGGCGCCGGCGTGCAACATCCAGTGCCACTACTGCAACCGCAAGTACGACTGCGCCAACGAGAGCCGCCCGGGTGTCGTCAGCGAGCGGCTGTCGCCGGAGCGACGGCGTCAGGAAGGTGCTGGCCGTCGCCGAAACGGATGCCGGAACTGTCGGTCGTCGGCATCGCCGGACCGGGCGACGCGCTCGCCGATCACCGGCACACCTTCGCCACCTTCCGCCGGTCTGCGCGAGGAACTGCCCGATCTCAAGCTCTGTCTCTCGACCAACGGCCTCGCCCTGCCCGATCACGTCGACGACGATCAGCGAGCTCGGCATCGATCACGTCACCATCACCATCAACGCCATCGACCCCGAAATCGGCGCCCGCATCTACGCCGTGGGTGTTCTTTGAGCCATCGCCGGCTGACCGGGCTGGAGGCGGCGACGGTGCTGCGCGACCGGCAGCTGCGCCGGCCTCGACGCGCTGGTCGCGGCGCGGCGTGCTGGTCAAGGTCAACTCGGTCCTGATCCCCGGCATCAACGATCTGCATCTCGCCGAGGTCAACGCCGAGGTCCGCCGTCGCGGCGCCTTCCTGCACAACATCATGCCGCTGATCTCCGATCCCCGGCACGGCACCGCACTACGGCCTCACCGGCCAGCGCGGGCCGACGCCGGCGGAGCTGCAGGCGGCGCAGGACCGGCTTGGTGGCGATGCCCGGCTGATGCGGCATTGCCGGCAGTGCCGGGCCGATGCCGTCGGCCTGCTCGGCGAGGACCGCGGAAGCGAGTTTGCACTGCGATCGCTGCCGGAGACCGATGCCGAAGCCGTCCGTGCGAGCGAGGCCGAACGGACGGCCTATCGCGCCGTCGTCGCCCGCGAACGCGAAGACAAGGGCGACGAGGCCGCCGATGCCGCCGCCGTCGTCCGCAGCCTCGGGCTTGCCGAGCCTGTCCTGATCGCGGCCTGCAGCAAGGGCGGCGGCCGGGTCAACCAGCACTTCGGCCATGCCGATGAATTCAAGATCTTCGCCGCCGATGCCGACGGCATCCGCTTCGTCGGCCATCGCCGGATCGAGCGCTACTGCCGGGCGGCGATGGCGACGATGATGTGCTGGCGGCAACGATCGCCGCCCTCGAGGGGTCTCGATCGTCCTGTGCGCGAAAATCGGGCGCTGTCCGTCGGATGCGCTGGCCGCGGCCGGGATCATCGTAAGCGAGGCCTACGCCTTCGAATACATCGAGACCGCGATCGCCCACCATCTCGCGGCGGTGTTCGCGACGACTTCGGCGCGGACGGCCGGACGCTGCGCTTGAGTCCGAGCCGGACATTCCGGCCCGTCCGCTCAAGGCCGGGCCTCGACCCCGTCGTCCGGCCGCTGGCCGGACGACCAGACGATTGGAGTATCGTCGATGGCCTACAAGATCGATCCATCCGGTTGCACCGGCTGCGGTTCGTGCGAGTTCGGATGCCCCAATAACGCAATCAGCATGAAGGGCGACGTCTGCGTGATCAACGCGGCCCGTTGTACCGAATGCAAGCGGCCAATTCGACGAGCCTCAGTGTGTGGCGTCCTGCCCGGCCGACACCATCGTCCGTGGATGACGCGCGCGACAATCGATGCCGTCACCGCCGCCGGCGGCGGCTGCGGTGACGCCGGCGCCGATCGAGACCTTCGATCCGCCGACGTTCGAGCCGGGTCAGAAGGTCCGGGCGCTGCACAGCGTCCGCAACGACGGCACCTATCCCGGTCTGGCGCGGGGCACGGTGCTGATCGATGCCGGTGACGTCGGCTATATCCAGTCGATCGGCGAGTTTCTGCAGCGCTACTACATCTATGCCGTCGACTTCTACGAACGCGGCCGGATCGTCGGCATGCGCCAGGGCGAACTGGAACCGGTCGGAAACGAGCGGCGGCGGAGGCGCAGGATGAAGGTGACCCTGGCGCGACGCGGCGAGCAGTATTCGCTCTACGTCGCCAAGAAGGATCTGGAACAGCCGGTCGTCGCCCGCGAACGATCGGAGTTGTGGGGTGGCTGGATCGAACTCGCGAACGGCTGGCGCTTCGCGATGCCGGACACTGGCCGCCGACACCCGGCTGCCGTTGACGGTCGAGGCGCGCCGCATTTCGGGCGACTGAGAGGCGCCCGGCGAGGCGGTGCCGCCCGCTGGCGGCCTCTGTGACCTTGCAGTGCCTTCAGGTGCTTTCGGCTGCGGCCATTGACCTCGGCTGCGCATCCCGCCATGTGTCGGAAACCCCTGTCTCAGCGGCCAAGGAATAACCCCATGCAGAACAGCGTCTTCAAAAAAGTCGAACTCGTCGGGACTTCGCCGGACCAGCATTTCGGCCGCCATCGACAACGCCATCGCAGCGGCGGGTTCAACCCTGACAACCTGACCTGGTTTGAGGTTCAGGAACTCCGCGGCCAGGTCGAGAACGGCAAGGTCAGCTCCTACCAGGTCGTCCTCAAAGTCGGCTTCCGCCTCAACACCTAGCAGCAGACAACACAAGTCGTTCCCATCGCTCCCGGATTACTTCACCGGCGTCCATCAAGAATCTTTGCCGCATGGCGCCCGCCGCCGCCGGTCGGCGATGGCGAGGATCTGCGGAACCTGCGCCGAGATCTCCTTGCCGATGGCGGGATTGAGCCGCCGGAGCCAGCCTTCCGGCAATGTGGCGGCCCCGTAGGTGGCGCCGGCCAGCATCCCGGCAAAGGCGCCGGCGGTGTCGGCGTCGCCTCCCATGTTCACCGTCTCGGTGACGCAGGTACGGATCGAGTCGGTGAGAAAGTAGTTTTTGAGGACGGTGCGGACGGTATCGACGATATAGGCGGAGCACGGCCCGCGATAGCGCTCGAAGCGGAAGCCCGGATGCGCCGCAACGAGCGCCTTCGCCTCTTCCCGGCAGGCGGTGACGCCGCCGCCCAGCACCAGACGCTGGACCATCCGGCCGAGAGCGAGCGCCGCCGCGTCCGACAGCGGGTGATTGTGGGTGACGTGGCACTGCTGCAGCGTCCACGTCTTGGAAATCGTCCGGACGGCCGAGCGTCGCCAGCGCGACCGGCAGATTGCGCATGCAGGCGCCGTTGCCGCCGTCGCCGTCACTGGGCGGCGCCGCCATCGTCCCGTCGACGATATACCGGCGGATGCCGCGACGGACGGTATTGCCGACGTCGACCGGCACCCGCTTCAGCCATTGGGCGAATTCCTCGCAGACGGCTTTCAGATCCCAGCCGCCGGCACCGCACGATAGCGCGGCCGACGCAGAGCGTCATTTCGGTATCGTCGGTGACCTGACCCGCTTCCAGCTTCAGCCAGCCGCCGCCGATCATCCGCGTATGCACGCCGTACTGGCGGGCGATCTCCGCCGGCGTCATGAATTCGACGGTGGCGCCGAGGGCATCGCCGATGGCAAAGCCCAGATAGGCGCCGAGCGCCCGGTCGGAAATCCCGGCATCGGTCGCAAACGAGAGGACGGGGCGACGTCATTCGGCCAATACGTTCAGTAGCAGGATGCGGTGACGAGGTAGTCGCCGCCGATCACCAGCACCTCGCCTTCTCCCTTGAGCGCATGCCGGGGGAGTAACGCGTTGAAGAAGAGAACCTTCACCGCCGGAACATCGGCTTCGAGGATGTAGTCGCCGAACCACGTCGCCATGTCCCGCTCGCAGGTGAACGAGACGAGGTTGTTGAGGCGGACCACCACCTGCCGCTTCGTCCGCCGCTCGACGATCGGATGCTCGTCGAAATCGTTGACGCCGCGATAGAGCCGGAGCAGCCGCTCCTCCGGATAGAACCGGCCTCCGCACCCACTGGGCGTATTCGTAGAGAAGGTCGAGCTGGCTCGTGATGGCGTTGTTATGGAAGCGGCTGCCGATCTTCTCCTCGACGTATCTGGCCCAGGCCGGCGACGGTGAAATGGGTGAGCGGCTGCTTGTGATAGGTCGGCATCAGGCCGAACCGGCTTTCCACCCAGCCCTTCAGCACCGCCCCCTCCGGGCTGTTGGAATCGTACGCCCAGCCGCGCAGCAGCCGCAGATAGCCGGTGCGATAGCGCCGGGCGGCCGCGCCTTCTTCGGGCTTATCCGCGCCGCGGCTCGGCGGCGAGGCCGAACATCGCGCCGTGTAGGCGGAGAAAATGTCGGCGGCCTCGGCGATCGACCCGGCGCCGGCGAGCATGCGGAACAGGTCGCGGTTCATCTCGCGGGTGCCGGCGATGTGCACGGGCGGAGCATCGGCATTGAAGGCGGTGCTGGCGAACACGGCGGACGGGCACCCCGATCAGGTTGGTGCCGCCACCCCGCCGCCATACGCCCGCTGCTTCCGTCGTCGTTTCCATCGTCACGCCCGTTTTTTCCGAAACCCCTGACCGCGCTTAAAGCAAGCGCCGGGCCAACTCTGCGGGCGCGAACGAGCCGCTGCGGGCGGACCGAAACCGGAGCCGGCCCGCAGCTCCCCGGCGTCCGGCGCTGTACCGGTTCGGACAGAGTGTCGCGGATTGTCGGCTTCGCAACAGCCGCTGCGGCGGCGCCGGCAACAGCCCGGGTTCCAGGCGCTAACTGTTGCTAATACGAGCCGCTTTTGCGCTGGCGAGGCGGTGGCACAGGCCTTGCAATTCAACCGGCAAGGGCGTCACGCCCACCCGTTTCCCAAGCGAGAGGAGTGTAAGCAATGAGCGTTCTCCGCCAGATAGCCTTTTACGGAAAAGGCGGCATCGGCAAGTCGACGACGTCGCAGAACACGCTCGTGGCGCTGGCCGAGATGGGCCAGAAGATCCTCATCGTCGGCTGCGACCCCAAGGCCGAACTCCACCCGGCTGATCCTCAATTCGAAGGCGCAGCTCTCGGTGCTGCAAATGGCGGCGGAAAAAGGCTCGGTCGAAGACCTGGAGCCGGAAGAGGTCGTCCGCGTCGGCTTCAACGGCATCCGCTGCGTCGAGTCGGGCGGCCCGGAGCCGGGCGTCGGCTGCGCCGGCCGCGGCGTCATCACCGCCATCAACTTCCTCGAGGAGAACGGCGCCTACGACGACATGGACTACATCTCCTACGACGTTCTGGGCGACGTCGTCTGCGGCGGCTTCGCCATGCCGATCCGCGAGAACAAGGCGCAGGAAATCTACATCGTCATGTCCGGCGAGATGATGGCGCTCTACGCCTGCAACAACATCTCGAAGGGCATCCTCAAGTACGCGACGACCGGCAGCGTCCGCCTCGGCGGCCTGATCTGCAACTCGCGGATGACCGATCGCGAGATCGACCTTTCGGAAGCGATGGCGAAAAAGCTCGGCACCAAGCTCATCCACTTCGTGCCGCGCGACAACGTCGTCCAGCACGCCGAATTGCGGCGGATGACGGTGATCCAGTACCAGCCGGACCACCCGCAGGCGGAAGAGTACCGGACGCTGGCGAAGAAGATTCACGACAACTGCGGCAAGGGCGTCATCCCGACGCCGGTGAGCATGGAAGAGCTCGAAGACATGCTCATGGACTTCGGCATCATCAAATCCGACGAAGCAGATGATCGCCGAACTCGAAGCCAAAGAGGCGGCGGTGAAGCGGGTTGCCGCCGCGTGACCGCCGCCCGAAGCTTCGCCCGAAGCCGGAGGACCGACGCATGAGCGTCATCAAGACGATCGATTACCAGAACGACAAGGAATTCCACGAGAACCTGATCAAGGAGGTCCTTGAAGCCTACCCCGAGAAGACGGCGAAGAAGCGGGCGAAGCATCTCGGGGCTACCAGGGGGGACTGCAGGTGCTGGTCCGCATCCTCGACCGCATCTTCGATGATCTCGATCGGGCAACCGACACGGCGGGCGAGACCGACATCTCGTTCGATCTCACCCGCTAGGAGCCGTCATGGCTCCGCGTCTCCGCGTGCGCGCCGTCCGTCCCTCTCCTCTCGCGCCCGGACGGCGTCGTCACGCGGGGATCCTACCTCGGCCGACGGAGCCTATCGGGAGGGCCGGATGCTGACCGACAAGCTGACGAAGGCGTTCGACGAGCCCGGCTGCGCCGTCAATCAGGCGAAGACGGCGAAGGAGCGGAAAGCAGGCTGCTCGGCGAAGACGCTCACCCCCGGCGCCGCCGCCGGCGGCTGTGCCTTCGACGGCGCCAAGATCGCCCTGCAGCCGATCACCGATGCGGCACATCTCGTCCACGGCCCGATCGCCTGCGAAGGCAACAGCTGGAACAGCCGCAACGTCGGCTCCACCGGCCCCACCCTCTACCGGTCCGGCTTCACCACCGACCTTTCCGAGCTCGACATCATCCACGGCGCCGAGAAGAAGCTCTACCGGGCGATCAAGGAGATCATCGAGCGCTTCCGGCCGCCCGCCGTCTTCGTCTACGTCACCTGCGTGCCGGCCCTGACTGGCGAGCACGTCGACGCAGTGTGCGCGGAAGCGGCGAAGCGGCTCTCGACGCCGGTCATCCCGGTGAACGGCGCCGGGGTTCGCCGGATCAAAGAACTTCGGCAACAAGCTCGCCGGCGACGCCCTGCTCGACCACGTCATCGGCACCCGCGAGCCGGAGACCTCCACCCCCTTCGACATCAACCTCTTGGGCGAATACAACGTCGCCGGCGAGATCGGGCAAATCCGCCCGCTCCTCGCTCGCATCGGCATCCGCATCCTCGCCTCGATCACCGGCGACGCCCGCTACGCCGACGTCTGCACCGCGCATCGGGCGCGCGTCAACATGGTCGTCTGCAGCCAGGCGCTGGTCTCGCTCGCCCGCAAGTTGGAGGCGCGCTTCGGCATCCCGTTCTTCGAGGGCTCGTTCTACGGCATCGGCGGGACGACGGCCTCGCTTTGACCCTCGCCCGCATGCTGGTCGAGCGCGGCGCGCCGGCGGACCTGCTCGCCCGCGCCGAGGCGGTGACCGCGGAGGAAGCGCTGAAGGCGACGACCGCCCTCGGCCCCTACCGCGCCCGCCTCGAAGGCCGGCGGGTGCTGCTTTACACCGGCGGCGTCAAGTCGTGGGCGATGATCGGTGCCCTGCAGGAACTCGGCATGACCGTCGTCTCGACCTCGGTCCGCAAGTCGACAGACGAGGACAAGGACCGCATCCGCCAGATCATGGGCGACGATGCACCAATGGTCGACGAATCCCGCCGAAGGAGCTGTGGCGCATGCTGGCGGGCGGCGAGGCCGACATTCTGATGTCCGGCGGGCGCACCCAGTTCGTCGCGCTGAAGACCCGCACGCCCTGGCTCGACATCAACCAGGAGCGCCACCACGCCTACGCCGGCTACGAGGGCATGCAGGTTGAAGCTCATGTGTTCTCCGCAGCTCTATCGTGCCCCGGCCGGGCGAGAAGCTCGCGACTCGTAGCGCCGGCGGGCGACCCTTTTCGCCTCGGTCTCGGCGGGCTGAACGCGAGCCGTTAGCTCGGCCTAGGCGGGCGCTTCTGCCATGGGCCGCGCCCCGCGTCGAGCGCGCCCGGCGGACCCGAGGGGCCCCTGGGCGCTCGTGGTATGTAGCCTGCCGGGCCCGGGCGACGCGCTCGGGAGCATCACCGTGCCGCCGAGAGTCGTTGCCGTCATCCAAGCCCGCATGTCGTCCAAGCGGCTTCCCGGTAAGGTTCTGCTTCCATTGGCCGGCCGGCCGGTTCTGTGGCACATCGTCGAGCGTTTGAAGCGCTGTAAGAGCGTGGGCGCCGTCGTCGTCGCGACCAGCGTGGAGACGAGCGACGACGCCATCGCCGCTGCCTGCACACGCTGGGGCGTTGCCCTTCATCGCGGCTCGCTCGACGACGTGCTCGGGCGGTTCGTCGGTGCGCTGCAGAGTGCCGCGGGCGACTGCGTGGTGCGCATGCCCGCGGACAAGCCGCTGCTCCTGCCGTCGCTGGTCGATCGCGTCGTTCTCGCCCACCTCGCGAGCGACGCCGACTACACGTCGAACATGAGCGCCAACTGGCCCGACGATACCTCGTGCATCCACGGCTTCGAGGTCGAGGTGGCGTCCGCCGGGGCGCTCGAGCGCGCGGCGCGCGAAGCCGTCGATGCGTCCGACCGGACCCACGTCATGCCCTACCTCTACGCACGGGGCCACGACTTCCGGGTCGAGCGTGTGAGCACCGGGCCCGTCCTCGGCGCGCATCACCCGCGGCTCAGTCTGGACACGAAAGAGGACTACGAGCTCATCGCCGCGCTCTACGACGCGCTATTTCGGCCGGGGGAGGCGCTGCCGGACGCTGCGGCTCTCACCGCGCTCTTCGACGCGCGCCCGGACCTCGTCGCCATCAACGAGCACGTCCGCCAGCGGGGCTACCCGTGACCTCGTTTCCCAAGGTGGTCCTCGCACGCGCCGACGGGTCAGCGAAGCTCGGCATGGGAAACGTCACTCGGGCGCTCGCCGTGACCCAACGACTCCTGGCGCGCGGCGCGCACGTGATCGCCGTGGCCCGCACTCACGACGCGCGGATCCGGCAGCGCATGGAGAGCGCCGGCTGCGAGTTCGTGGGGCTCGATCCCGGGGCCCGCCCCGCGGACGACGCTCGGCTCTGCCGAGACATCGCAACACGTCGGGGTGTCGAGCTTTCGGTCGTCGACCTCTCCAATACGGACGAGACGCGGGATCTCCGGGCGTACGCCGAGCTGCTCGGCGAAATCGCCCGCCTGGCACCGTCGATCGTGATCGACGACTTGACGCGGGCGCGCTTCCCGCACGCGGTGCTCGTGAACCCGGCGGGCGATGCGAGACCCGAAGACTACGACCAGCGCTTCGCCCCACGGTTTTTGCTGGGCCCCGCGTACGCGATTCTCGGCAGCGAATACGCCGGCGCGCCGTCTCGGCGACACGACGGCGCTCCCGGGCGCGCGGTCGTCGCGCTGGGCGGCGGCGTCGTCGCGCCCACGCTGCTCGCGCCGGTGCTCGCCGGACTGGTCGCGGCGTGCGGCGACGGGCTCGAGATCGACCTGCTCGCGGGCATGGAGGACGTGACGGCGCTAAAGGATGCCGGCGTGCTCCCCCGCTCCAATGCGATACGAGTGCACACCAGCCTTCCGTCCATTTTCCCGCTGCTTCGGGTGGCCGATCTTGCCGTCGTCTCGGCGGGTGTGACCAAGTACGAGGCGGCGGCCTGCGGCACGCCTGCCGTCACCGTCGCGACCGTGCCGCACCAGGTCCCGTGGGCGACCTCGTTCACGGCCACGGGGGCCTCGTTGCACGCCGGAGGCCCACTGGATCTCACGGCCGACGCCGTGGCCCGGGCGTGCGCCACGCTACTCGAACCTGCCGCGCGGCAAGCGATGAGCGAGAGGGCGCAACGCGTCGTCGACGGCCGCGGCGCCGAGCGCGTCATCGACGCGTCACTAGCGCTACCAAGCGCGTCCTCCCCGGCTCCCCCGCCGCGCTGACGCCATGGTGCCGCCGGCTTCCCCCTCGACACAGCGCTCGGGCCGCATCCTGGTGACGGGAGGCACGGGATCGCTCGGACGGGCGTTGCTCGGCCGCGCGCATCGCGAAGGCTGGCCGGCGCGGCTCGTGGTCGTCTCGCGCGATGCCGGAAAGTGCGCGGCCCTCGAACGCGAGCTCTCCGGCATTCGAGCCGTCACGCTCGACCTGGGGTCGCCTGCGGGCGGGCAGGCGCTGGCGCGGTTGCTGGCCGAAGAGCGCATCGACACGCTCATCCATGCGGCCGCGGAGAAGCAGGTGCCGGTCGCCGAGCGCCACGTCGCCGATGCCGTCCGGGCCAACGTCACGGCCTCGACTCACGTCGCGCGCGCGGCCGTCGAGGCCGGTGTGGCGCGGGTCGTCGGCGTCTCGACGGACAAGGCGTGCTCGCCGGCCAGCGTTTACGGGCTGACCAAGGCGCTGATGGAGCGACTGTTCGCCGAGGCCGACACCTTCGGGTCCACACGCTTCGTGTGCCTGCGCTGCTCGAACGTGATCGGTTCGAGCGGTTCGGCGGCGCTGTTGTTCTTCCGACAGCTGGCAGAAAATGGCACGATCCGCGTGACGGATCGCCGCATGACGCGCTTCGCGTTGTCGCTCGCCGAAGCGGTCGATCTCGTCTGGCTCTGCGCCGACCTGGCCGTCGAAATTCCGGGCGCCACGCTCCTGCCGCGCTACCCCGCCTACCGGATTGACGACCTTTCCGAGGCGGTCTGGCTCGAGCGTGGCGGTAGCGGGCCGCCGCCCGTGGAGGTGACGGGCCTGCGACCAGGCGAGCGCCTCTTCGACTTGCTCTGGGACGAGGGGGACGCGCCGCGGCTCGCTGCTTTCGGTGACCATCCCTACCTGAAACCCGGGGGGACGACGCCCGCATTGGACGGCGCGCTGCCACCCCGCTATTCGAGCGAAGCGCCGGTCCGGTGGCTCACCGTCTCGGAGCTCCGTCGAATGATCAACGAAGCACGAGCAACTCAGAAGGAACCCAAGGAGTAGGAGCCCGTCGCCCGATCACACGCTCGAGCGCATACTCTCCTGCCCGTCTGAACCCATGACCGAGTCCCAAAGCAGCCGACCCAACCCGTCTCACGAAGATCAGAAGGATCATGCCGAGCTCACCGAGCTCCGCTCCGCGCTCGCCCGGCTGACGCAGCGCGCCGACGAGCTTTCGCGGCGGCTGGAGTCGCGCGGCGCGACGGCGACGATCGCCCCCGCGGACGACGCCGCGCGGCTTCGGCAGATGCTCGAGGGCAAGACGATCCTGATCACCGGCGGCACCGGCTACCTCGGCCGCAGCCTGATCCGCGCCTTGTTGCCATACCGTCCGCACAGCATTCGCGTCTTCAGTCGCGACGAGGTGAAGCACCACAACGTCGAAGAGGAGTTCTGCGACCACCCCGCCCTCAGAACGCTGGTGGGCGACGTGCGCGACTATCAGCGGCTGATCAAGGCGACGCGCGGCGCCGACCTCGTGATCCACGCCGCGGCCCTCAAGCGCCTCGACATGATCGAGTACAACGTCGAAGAAGCGATCCAGACCAACATCGTCGGCACGCTGAACGTGGTGAACGCCTGCCTGTACAGCGGCGTAGAACGCGCCGTCCTCATTTCCACGGACAAGGCGTGCTCGCCCGTCAACACCTACGGGGCGTGCAAGTTCGTCGCGGAACGCATCTTCAGCGAGAGCAACTACAACAAGGGCAACCAGCGCACCATTTTCACGACCGTCCGCTACGGCAACGTGCTCGAAAGCACCGGCTCGGTCATCCCGTTCTTCTCGAAGAAGATCCAAAACGGCGAGACGGTGCCGCTGACCGACCCCGACATGACGCGCTTCATCATCACGCCGGGGCAAGCCGTCGATTTGATCCTGCGGGCCCTCGAGTACGCCATCGGCGGCGAGGTGTTCGTGCCGCGCTTGCCTGCCTTCAAGATCCCGGACCTCATCGAGGTTTTGATGCAGAAGCTCGGCAAGCGCCCCCCCGTCGAGGTCGTGGGCATTCGTCCAGGCGAGAAGCTCCACGAGCTCATGATCAACGAGGCCGAGCTGCCGCGCACGTACTCGTTCCGTGGCCTCTACGTCATCAACTCTTGCATCGAGAACTTTCTGGACGTCAAGACCGCGGCCTACGTCGGCGAGGGCAGTCCGCTCTCGCCAGGCTTCGGTGCCCCCGTCTACAGCTCGAAGGACGCCGTGGTGACCGGCGCCGCGCTCACCGATGTGCTGAGCGGCGCGGGTCTCATTTGAGCGCGCCACGCGACCCCATGACATCCCTTCTCGAGCAAGCCAAACGCAGCGTCGATTTCCGGCTCAGGCGGCTTTTCACCCGCACCCTCCACGTCGGACAGTGGGGCGGGCAACAGACCGTGACGCCCGCGCGTGCCCGCCGCTACCGCGAAGTCTCGGAGCGGCAGTTCTCGGACGCCCACCGGCGCCGCCGGGAGCTGGCGGCCAGACTGGCACCGACGCGCTCACTCGTCGTGCCGGAGGGAAACGCCCTCGCGCACCAGTTCATCGGCGATCTGCCCGTCGTCCAGCGCGCGCTTTCGCGCTCTACAGAGGTGCTAAAAGCGGCGCTCGATGACGGCGGCCTTGGACGTTTCGCCATCAGCAAGGACTACTTGCTGCGCGTGCCGCTCGACGCTTCGGACCTCGACCTCGGGGGGCCCTTCGTCAGCCTGGCTCTCGACCATGATGTCGTGGCTCCCGCGGCACGTTACCTCGGAACGCTACCGGTTCTGCGCGAGGTGTCGCTGCTCTATTCGCCGAACGACGCGCCCATGTCGGACATGGGCGACCGCATGGCAAGCTACAACAGCCAGTACCCGCACCTCGACGAACCGGCCGACCGACACATGCGCGTGTTCGTGCACGCCTCGGACGTGAGCGAGGGCTCGGGCCCGCTGCATGTCGTGCCGGCCGACGATTCGGACGCGATCAACGATTCGCTAGGGCGCAGCCGCTACATGAACCGACTGAGCGACGCCGAGTTGGCCGCGCACGGCGAGCGGGTGCTCGGTCGTGCGCCGGTCATCGAGAAGGCGCTCGGACCGCGCGGAACGGTCTGGTACGCGGACACCTGCCGCTGCTGGCACTACGGCAGCCGGCCCGGGGTCGAGTCGCGCTTGGTGATCAGCATCTGGTATTGCCATCCGTTCTCCGCGAACCTCTTGCCGTACCCGTTCCAGCGCTTCAGCGAGAGCTTGCTTGGGTTCCCTCGGCTGTCCCATCTCGCGGAGCGGACTCAGGACCCCGTCGCACGGGCGCTCTTGGGCATCGAATGACGCGCAAAATCTGGGGTTGCCACGGCAAACGCGGATTCGACGCGGCGGCGGTGGCCGCGCGTTGCCGCCGGGAGCCGTGACCGCCTTGCGCGTCCTACACGTTTACTCGGGCAATCTGTTCGGCGGCATCGAGACGTTCCTGCTCACGCTCGCACGCTTTGCCGACGTCGCGCCGACGATGCATTCCGAATTCGCGTTGTGCTTCGAGGGTCGCCTACAACGGGAGCTTCTGGAAGCCGGCGCCACCGTGCACCAACTCGGGCACGTGCGGGTCCGCGCGCCCTGGACCCTCACACGAGCCCGAGGGCGGTTGGCGCGGCTGGTGCGCGAGGGCGCCTACGATGTGGTCGTCTGCCACTCGGTCTGGACGCAGGCGCTGCTCGGACCGGCGGCGAAGTCCGGGCCTGGGCGCATGGTGTTCTGGCTCCACGACGCCCCCGACCACCGCGGCGTTTTCGAGCTCTGGGCGGGCCGCACCCTGACCGATCTCGCCATCTGCAACAGCCAGTTCACCCTGGGCACGCTCGATCGGATCTTCCGGCGGGTTCCGGCGGCGGTCGAGTTCTACCCCGTGGCCCTGGAACCAGCGCGACTCTCGGACCCCGAGCGCACCGGCTTGCGCGCGGAGCTCGGCGCCGGGCCCGAAACGACCGTCGTGATCCAGGTGAGCCGCATGGAGCCCTGGAAGGGCCAGCTGCGCCACCTGAGGGCGCTCTCGCGACTGCCACCCGCAGCCGACTGGCTCTGCGTGCTGGTCGGCGGTCCGCAGCGTCCCGTCGAGCACGCCTACTTCCAACAGCTGAAGGCGACCGCGGAAAGCCTGGGCATCGCAGGCCGCGTGCGCTTCCTCGGTCAGCGCAACGACGTGCCGCGCCTGCTCGCCGCCGCCGACGTGCAGTGTCAGCCCAACGCGGGCGCCGAGCCGTTCGGCGTGGTGTTCATCGAGGCCATGGCGGCCGGTCTACCCGTCGTGACGATGGACATGGGCGGCCCCCGAGAGATCATCACGCCCGAGGTCGGCTTCCTCGCGGCGGACGAGGACGCACTGACCAACGCGTTGCGCGCGCTCGTGCATGATCGCGCGCTCGGTCGCCGCCTGGGCGCCGCGGGGCCGAGCCGAGCACGCGAGCTCTGTGACCCCTCCACGCGCCTGCCCGCCATCGAGCGGGCGCTCGCCGGGGCACCCGGCCCCTCGTGACCCGGTGCGCGCCGAGGGGGCACCGAGACCTCAGGGCGGTGCGCCGACTGCTGCGTCGTCCGCTTCGAACTCGTCCCACTCGAACGGCGTCGTTCCGTCGGTGATGCCCAGGCAGACGCGATCGAGCACGGGCGAGCGACCCGGAAGCAGATCGTCGAGCGAGTAGAACGAGAGCCCCCGCTCGCGCACCGGATCGCCGTCGAAGAACGGGAACGGCATCATCATGCGAAACAGATAGTAATAATACCACTTTCGGGCCCGCTCGCGCACCTCGGCCGAGGGGGCCGAAAGGGCGGCA
Source organism: uncultured delta proteobacterium (assembly GCA_963841435.1). Taxonomy (GTDB): domain Bacteria; phylum Myxococcota_A; class Polyangia; order Polyangiales; family Polyangiaceae; genus PMG-095. The sequence continues at coordinate 805,793 of CAWJCS010000004.1, read as the reverse complement.
CCCTCGGCAAGCAGGCCGAAGTACTCGTCGCGAGACGCGGGGTCGTAGGTGAAACCGCGGCCGCGGATCAGCGCTTCGCCCGCCACGATCACGGGGGTGCCGAGGATCACGAGCTCCACGCCCAGCCGCGCACCGTAGACGAGCGCCACGCGGCTCATCGTCCCGAGCACGTACGAGCTCACGCGGCTCTCGGGCGACACGATCTTGATGTGCGGCGGCAGCGAACGAAACTCCCGTTCGAGCTCCGGCAGGATGGGCTGGTTCGTGGGCCACGCACCACGCGCTTCGCCCGGGTGGATGCGGATGACGAGCTGCAGATCGTCGCGCGCAGCGTAAAAGCGAATGGTATCGAACAACCACTCGAGCATGTTCTTGAAAACGCTGAAGTCGTAGTGGAGCTGTGCGTCCCAGAGCACGTTCGTAAAGACGCTCACGATCGGGCGCTCGTCGAGCCCGAGCTCCGCTCGAATCGCCCCCTCGTCTTGAATCGCCCCCTTGTGGTACGCGATGTAGTCGCGCGTCGCGAAATGCTTGGCGGCGAGGTACTCGTCGGCGACGCGCCGCCGCTCGGGGGTCATGCGGAGGTGTGCCCAGTCGTCGTTGCGATCCTTGATGAAGGCGCGAAAGTAGCTCTGCCCGTGGTGGAGCCAGATCGTCCCCCGGCGGAAAGGCGCGCCGTGCACCACCACGTGCACGCCGCGCCTGAGGGCGAGCTCCGCCAGCGTTCCTGCGGTCAGATACACGCCATCGGGCACGACGAAGTGATCCGGCGCCACACGCTCGAACACGCGCTCCCCGGCCTCGGTGAGGACGACCGCCGCGGCGAGCAGGCGGCGGGCGAGGAAGCGCGTCTTTTCGTCGTCGATCGGATCGCCGCGCAAGGTGGCCTTGAGCAGCGACGAGTGCGCGTGCTCCCCGACGCAGACGCCACGGTGCATGACGTGGCGCAAGTCGGCGAGGCTCACTCCCTCGGCGATGCGCGCACCGAGCTCGAGATCCCCCGGGCGGACGTGGCTCGAAAGCATCTCGCTCGGTAGCCCGATCCCACCATGGCTCTCGTCCAACTTGAACGCGCAAGCCTGACAGGCGTACTGGGCGCCGTGGCGAAAGCGCAGGGGAGCGAAGGGCCCAGGCGACGGCTGCCAGTTGCCGAGCCCATTGACCTCGCACGCCGGGAGGGAACGATCACAGTGAAGGATGGTCGGGGTCGCTCCGCGCAGCCGGAGCGCCATCGCGAGCGTCGAGTCCATCACGCGGTTCAGACCACCGCCGAACATGGCACCAAACAGCACGCGCGGCGCGCCGGCGGGAGGCATGCTCGCGAGCACGCTTTCGCTCCGCGCGAGAATGCGCCTCCATTGCTCCGCCAGCGTTTCCTGAAAGCGAGGTCCCTTGCCCAGCGTGAGCAAGGCATCGTTCGCCAGCGCGCCCAAGCGGTGGCGCCCGCGGCGGCGCAACGGATAAGTGACGGAGCGCAGCTCTTGGCGCAGGGCGTCACCCAGGCCAGCTCGCGTCATTCGGGCATCGAACCCTTTCATCAAGCGGTCCGAGAGAGCGAAACGGGCGCCCCCAGCTTCTTTTGCAGCACGCTTTCCAAGGCCGACCAGAGCTCTTCGCCGGTCTTGGCTGCAACCCAGCGTCCCGCGCTCTCCGACCAATCGAAGTGCCATGCGCTCCGCTCCGCCGCCATCCAGATCTGCCGGGCGGCGCGGTGCGAGTTCACCACGTACCGTACGTCGTCGGAAAATTCGATCGTCAGGATGTCGCCGGCGAGCTCCGGCACCAAGTCGTCCTCGTCCAATGCGTCGAGGGCGCGTACTAACGCGGCGAGCTCTGGCAAAGCGTGGGCATCGTATTCCGCTTCTGTCACTGGGCTGCAGGCACGCAGGCCCCCGCCATGCAACGATTGCCGGGGTTGCAGTCGTTGTCGGACTGGCAGGGCCAAGCGCACTTGCCAAACTGCGCGTTGCAGCGGTGCGTGAGGCAGTTCGCGTCGGAGGTGCACGGCAGCGCCATCGGCGAAGGCTGCGACAGCCCGCCCGCGGGCGCCGCAGGCGCGGGCTGCGCGACGGTCGGAGCCGGAGCCGGAGCCGCTGGCACAGGCGCGGGTGCGGGCGCCGCGGGCGCGGGCGCGGCCGCCGTGGGCGCGGGCGGATAGGCTTGGTAGGGAGCGGGCTGTGGCGGCGGCTGCTCGTCCTTCTTGCAACCGTGAAGGCCGCACGCGATGATCGCGAGAACGAGCCATAGATGGCGCATGGTTGGGTGTCTCCACCCGGGAAGCTAGCGCGGGCGCTGCGAACCGGTCAACCGTCCCCGCGCTCGCATGGGGTGGGCGAGCGCCGCGAGGTGGGCCGTCGAGGGCGCATGCCGCGGTCGAGCTGCCGCCTGGAGATGCCTGGCGCGCCGTGAAGATCCTGGAGCTCGGCAAGTTCTACCCTCCGGTTCGTGGCGGCATCGAGACGCTGATCCGCAACTGCTGCGACGGGTTCAGCGCCGCCGGTGACGATGTCGAGTGCGTGGTCGCCAACGTCGCGCCGCGTTCGACGCGCGAGCGGGCCGACGGCGTCACCGTGCACCGGCTAGCGAGCTTCGGCAGCGCGCTCAGCGTGCCACTTTGTCCCCAGTACCCGCTCGCGAGTCAGCGCTTTCGGGCCGACGTGATTCATGCGCATACCCCGAACCCCCTCGCCGACCTCGCCTGCGTGCTCGCCCCTCGCGGCGTACCGGTGGTGCTGAGCTGGCATAGCGACATCATTCGGCAGAGAGCCGCCCTGAACGCCTACCGCCCGCTGCAGCACGCGGTGCTCAGGCGAGCCGATCGTATCGTCGTCGCGACACCGAACCATCTCGAGTTCTCGTCCTGGTTGCCGACGTACCACCACAAGGTCGAGGTCATTCCGTACGGCCTCGATCTGACGGCGCTCGCGGAGGAGCGGGTGGATGCCGCACGGGTCACGAACCTCAGACGGAGCGCCGCCGGTCGCTCGGTGTTGCTCAACGTGGGCCGCCTCGTCGGCTACAAGGGGCAACGGTACGCCATCGAGGCCCTGCGCTCGCTGCCCAACGCCGAGCTTTGGCTGGTGGGGACCGGGCCGCTCGAGGGCGAGCTTCGAAGCCTTTCGGCCCGCGCGAACGTCGCGGATCGCGTGGTGTTCTGCGGCGACGTGAGCGACGACGACCTGCCGTGCTATCTGCACGCCTGCGACATCTTCGTGTTCCCTTCCGTGAGCCCCAACGAAGCCTTCGGGGTCGCCCAGGTCGAGGCGATGGCCTGCGGCAAGCCCGTCGTCGCCTGCAATCTTCGCTCGGGTGTGCCCTGGGTGTGCGCCGACGGCGTCACGGGCCTCACGGTGCCGGCAAGAGACAGCGCGGCGCTCGCTCGCGCACTTGGACAGCTCGTTCGTGACGAGGCGCTCCGCCGCAAGCTCGGTGACGCCGCCCGGAAACGCGCCTGGTCCGAGTTCGCCAAGCCGACGATGGTGGCGCGCTATCGCGACCTGTTCGCCGAGCTCACGCGCGCACGGCGCCGCGCACCGGAACCGGCCCAGGCTCGACCATGACCATGACCTCGAGCCGAGTCGGCACGCGGACGCTATCCGGAGCGGCGAGCGCCCCCGCGGGCGCCTCTCCGAAATGGCTGTACGCCTACCTCACGATCCAGATCGCCTGCCAGGTGCTGCTGCTCGTTCCGGGCTTCGGCTCTGCGCGCCCGCTGTTTCGCTCGCTCGCGTTCGGGACGAGCTTCGCGTTCATGCTGATCGTGCCCGGCCGCAGCCTCGCGAGGACGCTGGTGCCCGTGGCGGTGGCGCCGATCATCGCCATCTTGGTCTTGTCATTCTTCAATCCCGACGGCGGCGACTACCTCGCGCGAGTCGCAGCGCTGGCATTCCACCTCTCGATCATTGCCCCCGTGTTCTGGGTCGCGCGCCTCAAGTGCGACATGAAGGTCTTCGAGAAGCTGCTCGTCGCGATGTGGGCCTTCAGCACGGCAAGCGCCGTGATGGGAGTGCTGCAGACCACGTTCCCGGGCCGCTTCCAGGCGGACGTGAGCCAGTTTTCCCGCCGCAATCTCGGCGCATTGCTGATTCAGGTGGCCGACGGGCAGCTCATCCCGCGACCGATGGGGCTGACGGACACGCCAGGCGGGGCGGCGTCCGGCGGCTTCTACGCGATGCTGCTCGGCGTCGGCGTTTACATCGTCCGCCCCTTCCGCTTCGCGCGGAGCGCCGCCATTCTGAGCGCGCTCACGGGGATGACGTGCCTCTACCTCTGCCAGATCCGCAGCCTCATCGTCATGCTCGGCGTGTGCCTCGCGATGACCTTCGCGCTCCTCGCGTCGACCGGGCGCTTCTCCAAGCTCGCCATCGTGGGCGTCGTCGGCGCGAGCCTGGCGGTCGCCGCGCTCTACATCGCCATCGCCCTCGGAGGCGAGCACACGACCGAGCGGCTCGAGGGGCTCATCGCGGCCAGCCCCGGCGCCGTCTACTACGGCTCGCGCGGCAAGTACCTCGAGCATACCTTCGACGAGCTCGTCCCCAACTATCCCTTCGGCGCCGGACTCGGTCGTTGGGGGCAGGTCGCAAACTATTTTGGCAACGACTTTTACAACAATCTCTCCGCAGAAATCCAGTGGAACGCCTGGGTGATCGACGGCGGTATCCCGCTGCTCATCGTTTACCCCCTCGCCCTGATCGTGGTGATGTCATACAGCGTGCGGCTCGCGCGCCGACGATCGACGCCCAAGCTCGAGGACTGGTCCACGGTCGTCGCTGGATACAACCTGGGAGCCATGGCGCTGACCTTCAGCTACCCAATTTTCGCGAGCACCACCGGACTCGAGTTCTGGTTGATCAACGCAAGCCTGCTCCAGGCCGGGGGCTCGTGGGCCCGGGAAGCCAGGGCCCGCGCGACGCAGGCGCCCGCGCAGGGGGCTCAGGCCCGCAGTCTTTCTCGACTCACGAGCTCGTCGAGCACGACCAGGCCGAGCAGCTGAAGCGCGGAGACACCGCGGTCGCCAGCAAGAAAGCGCTGCCACATGCCGCGAGCCGCGCGAGGCTCGAGCCCAGCGTCGCGCAGTCCGTCCCGTGAGAGCGCTCCTTCGACGCGCGCGCGCAACGGGCCGCTCAGCCAGCTCGCCCACGGCAGAGTGAACCCGCGCTTTCTTCCGCCGTAAGCGCGTGCCGGCAAGCGCGGTCCCGCAGCATCGACGAGCAGTGGCTTCGCCCGCGGATCCGGACCGCGCCAGCGGCCACGCGCGCGGGCTGCCTGCGCCACCACGTAGTGCTCGAGCAACGGCACGCGGATTTCTAGACCGTGCGCCATCGAGAACACGTCGCTGTCGCGAAGCAGCATGTGGCGCATGTAACCATTGAGCTCGAACGCCGCGACGCGATCTCGCGGGGTGCCGGATCGCGCGCCGTGCCTGAGCTCGGCGAGAACGGTCGCGTCGATCCCGCAGAATGGGTCGCTGCCGTCCGGCAGGGGGTGCAGCGCCCGCCGGTCCTTCAGCGGAAATAGCTCGCGCCGCAAGAGATACATCTGCAACAAGTCCGCTGGTCGGCGCAGGACCTCCGCCAACTTGAAGGTGGCTCGCCGATCGACGCCCAACGCGGGCCCCAGACGCTCGACGAGATGCGACAACGGCGCTCTCGCGCCGTCCAGGCCCGACACGGCGCGGGCGAGCCGAGTGGCGCGCGGGGCGTCGCGGAAGCTCGCATAGCCGCCGAATAGCTCGTCGCCGCCGAGCCCGGAGAGCGCAACCGTGAGCCCGGCGCGGCGGGCGGCGCGCGCGACGTGGAACGTATTGAAACCGTCGACGGTCGGTTGGTCGACGGCGGCCAGTACCTCGTCGAACGACTCGAGCACGGCTTCGGACGTCAGGCGGATCTCGGAGTGATCGGTGCCGAGCTCGAGGGCGGTGGCCCGTGCGGCGGCGCTCTCGTCGAACCCCTCCACGTCGAACCCCACGCACAGGGTGCGAAGCTTGCCACCGAGCTCGCTCGCCACCGTGGCGAGCGCGCCCGAGTCCACGCCACCCGATAGAAACAGCCCCACGGGCACGTCCGCAAACAGCTGTCGCCCCGTCGCGCGGCGCAAGCCGAGCGCAAGCTCGGCAACCACCTCCGTGCGGAACCGTGCCGGCCCCGCGTGCCGATGGCCCTCGTGGTGAGGTGCGGATCCGTCCGCCGGTAGGTCCAGTGCGCCACGATCCTCACCGAACGACACCTCCCAGTAGCGCGTCGATCGTACCGTGCGACCGTCGAAATCCACGAGCAGCAACGTCCCCGGCGGGAGCATCGAGACGCCTTCGACGAGCGCGTCGTCCCCGATGACGGCCCCCTGCGCGAGGAAGCTCTCGAGCGCTGACCGCCTCAGCCGACGCGGCACGAAGTCTTCGCCCGCGGCGAGCAGTGCCCTCACCTCGCTCGCGAAGAGCAGTCCCCCGGCGGACGGGCGCGCAAGGTAGAGGGGCTTGACCCCGAGGCGATCGCGGGCGAGCCACGCGAGGCCCCTCGCGGTATCGAGCAGGCAGAAGGCGAACATGCCTTCGAAGCGCTCCACCGCACGGACGCCCCAGGCCCGATACCCTTGTAGCAATACCTCCGTGTCCGAGCGCGTACGGCAAGCGTGCCCCCGCTCGCCGAGGTCGTGGGCGAGCTCGTGGAAATTGTATATTTCGCCGTTGTAGCTAACCCAATTCGGCGGCGTGCCAACGTCGGCCATGGGCTGGTGCCCCGCCGGCGATAGGTCCACCACCGACAGGCGAGTGTGGGCGAGCACGGCGGGGACGCCGCCCCCGACGGCCGCCACCTGGACGAGCCCTTCGTCGTCGGGCCCGCGGTGGCTCAAGGCGCGCTGCATACGGCGCGCGGCTTCCAGCGCCAGTTCACTTTGAACGCCGAGCAGGCCCGCTACACCACACATTCGTCCAATCGTCCTTGATGCAAGCGTTCGGCATCGCCCGAGCGCCGAATTGCCCTAGGCTTGCGCCTGCGCCCGGTTTCGCCTCGCCGTCGTCTGACCGGTCGGAACTCCGTCATGAACACTTCGAAACCTTCGCCAAAGCGCGCGCGCCGACCCACCGCTTGGCTCGCGGCGGGGTGGTGGCTGATCGCGACCTTGGCCGCGGTGCTGCTGGCCACGAGCTACTACCAGCTCTACCGCGTCCGGCAGGAGTTTGCACCTCTGCGCGCGGCCGCCAAGACCGACACCGAGTTCGCCGTGCTCGCGACGCGGCACGTGAACGAGCTGCATCGGCACTTCGCCAGGGGCCCCGACGCCAAGCTCGAGAACGCTGACTCGTTCTACTACCGGTTTCCGCTAGTCCTGCTCAAGCGCGGTGGCGGGTGCTCGCAGCGCTCCACGCTGCTGATCGCGGCGCTCGACGCGTTCGAGATCCCTTCGCGCAAGCTGCTCATCGGGCTGACGGACAGCTATGCGGGCCACGTCGTGGTCGAAGCGGAGCTCGACGGGAAGTGGCGCGTGCTCGACCCGCTGTTCGGATACGTGTACCCGCTGGACGATGGTCAGCTCGCAACGGCGGATGACCTGCGGCAAAACGACGAGCTCGTGACTCGCGTGGTCAACGCCGATCGCGACCCCTTCCCGCTCAAGTACCGCGCGCAGGTTTACCACTATCATGCGTTCACACGCTTCAACTGGTTCAAGTCGAGTGCTCTCAGGAGCCTGCGCGCCCGGATCGGGGCCGGTGCAGACCGGTGGACGCCGCCCGGCGTGTGGAACCGGCCCTTGAGGCTCGGTGCCTACACGCTGATGCTAGTGCTTTTGCCCCTCGGCTACATCTACACGCGACGGCGCGGGGTGGCGCTGTCGTTCTGGCTCCGGGGCGCTCGCGACACGTAGGCGTCGACGACGGTCGAAGCGTGCGCGCTCCAGCTGTACCTCTCTGCGACCTCCAACCGGGTGGCGAGTGGTGGCACTCCGTCGCCGACGAGTAGCCGGAGGGCCACGCGAACGAAGCTCTCGCGGTCCCCGACCGGCGCGTAGACGACGCCCTCGCCGCCGACTTGGCGCAGGACGGGCAGGTCGCTCGCGAGCACGGGTGCGCCACAAGCGAGCGCCTCGACGAGAGGAAGGCCGAAGCCTTCGGCCAGGCTCGGAAGCACGACGAGACGTGCCGCGCGGTAGTACGCGGCGAGCTCGCTGCGCGAAAGTCCCCTGAGTCCGTGGAAGTGACCGAGGGCCCCGGCGCGTGCGAGCTTCTCGCGCAATGCGCCCGGCAGCTCGCCGCCAATCTGAACGAGCTCGAGATCGGGGCGCGCCTCGCGCAGGCCGAGGAACCACTCGATCAAGAATTCGGGATTCTTTCTGGGGATGAGGCTGCCCACGTGGAGAACGAACGGTGCGCGCACGGCCGGCGGCGAGGCCTCGCGGGCTGGCTCGTGCCGAAACTCGGAAGCAACCCCGTAAGGCGCCAGCACCACGCGGTCGCGCCGGACCAGCTCGCGCTCCACGATCTCTTCGCCCACCGCGGGCGTCGAGTGGAACACCACCACGGCGCGGCGCAATCCGCGCCTCAGCACGGAAGCGAGCGCGCGCGCCGGGGTGCTCGCCGAGGCTGTCCAGAGCGGACGGAAGGCGTCCACGTCGTGGCAGTAGATGCCAACGCGCCCACGCGGCAGCGCGAGGGCAAGGTGCGCATAGCTGTGGTCGGCGACGTGGTACCAATCGGCGCGACTGCCGCGCACGACCAGGCTCGGATAGTACGCATATCGCAAGACCGCCAACGCGAGCTTCTGACCAGCAGCCGAGCGGCGAGCGGCCGGCGCGAAGCGCGGCGGAACCACGGGCCGCACGCATGCCACCTCGACTCCGGGCAGGCGCGCCGCGTGCAGCGCAAGCTGCTCGGCCACGAGGTCCATGCTCGGCCACCGCTCTTCCAAGAGGTCGCACAGCACGGCAAGCTTCATGTTAGGTTCCAAGCTCGCGTGACGACGGCGCTCATCACAGGTATCACGGGCCAGGACGGGAGTTACCTTGCCGAACTACTGCTCGGCAAGGGCTACCGCGTCGTCGGCACGTCGCGCAAAACCGGCCCGCCCACGCCCGCTGGCACCGCGATCGAGATCCGCGCGCTCGATCTGGAGCACGCGCCGTCGGTGGAACGCCTCTTCGCCGAGCTCGGCCCAGACCAGGTGTATCACCTCGCCGGGCAGAGCTCGGTCGGGCTCTCGTTCGCCGAGCCCGCCCTCACCTTCCGCAGTATCGCGCTGACGACGCTGAACGTGCTCGAGGCGTCCCGCAGGGCCGCACGCCCCCCGCGGGTCTTCATCGCAGGTTCCGGAGAAGTCTTCGGCGACACCGGGACGGCGCGCGCCAACGAGGGCACGCCGCTTGCTCCGGCAAGCCCGTACGCGCTGTCGAAAGCGGCCGCTGTGGAGCTCGCACGAAGCTACCGCCGCTACCACGGCGTGTTCGCCGCCATCGGGTTCCTCTACAATCACGAATCGCCGCGACGCCCGGAGCGCTTCGTCACGCGAAAGATCGTCCGCGCCGCTTGTGACATCGCGCGGGGCGCGGCGGATCGCCTCGTGTTGGGCGACCTCCGCGTCGTCCGCGATTGGGGCTGGGCTCCGGAGTACGTGGAGGCCATGTGGCGCATGCTCGGCCTCGACGCTCCTGAAGACTTCGTGATCGCGACGGGACAGTCCCACCCGCTCGGCGAGTTCGTAAAGCTGGTATTCGACGAGCTCGACCTCACGGCCGAAGACTACGTGACCTCGGATCCGAAGCTTTTTCGCCCAGGCGAAGTGCGGGCGCTTCATGCCGACCCCTCGCACGCCCTCAAGCGCCTCGGCTGGCAGGCGAGCGTCTCGCTCGGTGAGCTCGCGCACCGCATGGTGGTCGCCGAGCAGGCCGCGCTCGAACGAGAAAATCAGCGCTCGAGCGCCTGATAGAAGCGCGCAACCTCCGCCGCCACGGCGTTGACGCGGAATGCTTCGGCGTTTTGACGCGCCCCACGCGAGGCGGCGGCGAGGCCGTCTTCGTTCCTCAGGATCTCGACGACGCGGGCGGCCCAACGTGACGGATCGAACGAGCTCTCGAGCCAGCCATTTTTTCCCGGCCTGATGACATCTACCATCCCGGAGTTCGCGGCGGCGAGCGGCGGACAGCCCGATGCCATCGCCTCCAACATGGTGATGGGCAGACCTTCGCGGCGCGACGGCAAGAGCAGCAGGGCGCTCTCCCGGTAAAGTGCGCGCAGCGTGTCGTCGTCCGCCAGCGGGATCACGCGCGTTCTGGCCGCCACGTCGGGCGCCAGGTCGGCGACGACTGCCTGCTCGTCTGAGACGGTGCCTGCGATCACGACCTCGATGTCCGGCAGCTCCACGACGACGCGCTTCAGTGCTGCGGCGAGCACGTCGACGCCCTTTCTGTGGATCCACGTCCCGACGAACAGCACTTGTCGGGGTCGGCGCAAAGGCTGCGGCTCGGGTGCGTAAAACCCGTCGGCCACGGCGTGCGGGAAGCGCGCAACCCGATGCGGTGCGACGCCGTACCGCCCCACGTAGTAGTCCACGTCCGCCTGGTTCACGCACCAGATCCCATCCGCAAGCGGGAACGTCGTCCGCGCGGGCACGGCAAAGCGCGCGAACTGCAGCAGATCGCGAGGGCGGACGAGCGGGACGGCGGGCTCGTCCGCGGCGTAGGACATCACCACGATCTTGGCGTTGACGAGGCCGGCCCGGCGCGCAAGGATCCAGGCTGGCGCGCACCACGTGTGCACGTTGACGACGTCCGGTCGCTCGGTTCGGTAGCGATCGCGAAGCAAGAGGTAGCTACGGGTGCCCAGCGCACGAAAGTCGAGCAAGCGCTCGAGACCGACCAGGTCCTCGCTGAAGATGGTACGCGCTCGGTGACCGGCGCGGACGAGACCGAGGGCGTGCAACTCCATGTGCCGACGCATGCCGCCCGGCACGGCGCGCGAGACATCGGCAATCACCCAAACGTTCATGGCAGGAGCTCGCCCGGGCGTCCCTCACCCGAGCCGCTCGACCACGGTGAGCGAGTCCACTTCGTCGATCACGCGAAACCGGGGATCGACGAGGATGCGCTCCTGCGTGAAGCGGACGCTGCCCGCACCCTCCATCCGTCGCGCCGGTGTCGGACGCGAATCGTGGAGTGCTACCCGGCCGCCGGGGCCGACGAGAGGGCTCCAGGCCGTCCAATCCGTCTCGATGCCTTCCCAGCTGTGGTCGCCGTCCACGAAGACGAAATCGGTCGGCTCGCGCCCCTCGAGGGTCCACCGCGAAGCGGCGTCGGCCCCGGTCATCTTGATCCAGCGAACCCGGCCATTCTCGACCGATTCCACCTCGCGACGCGCGATGAGCTCGGGAAGACTCACGCCGAGTCGCCCCGCGACGTACGGATCGATTGCCCAGAGCTCCGCGCTCGGCGCCATGGCGGCACGCAGGCGCTTGGTCGTCACGCCCTGCCACACGCCAATCTCGACCGGTCGGGAGGAGTCGCGTGCGTGGCGACTCAAGGCGTCGCGTTCGCGGCGGGTCGTCTGGGTATCCGCTTCGACGAGCCTCAAGCGCCAGAGCGCGAACTGGAGGGCGGCACGCACGCGGGCGAGCATAGTGGCAGCCCTCGTCGTGCGCCAATGTCGTCGAGGGCCGCAAACGCCCGTGCTAGAAGACGACTCTGGCCGGCCCGGCAGTCGAGCCGGTGTCGGAGCGCACGGCCTCTTGGAACTCGCAACGGAAACGCCGCGGCTGCGGGTGATCGAGCTCGGCGGCGGGTGGGGGCTCGGCGGCACGGAGCAGGCCGTCGAGGTTCGCGCCGCGCTGCTCGATCGCGCGGCGTTCGACGTGCTCGTCGTGGGGCTTTGGGGAGGTCCGCGCTACGACCGGCTCGTGACCCGCGGGGTCCGGGCAACCGAGCTCGAAGGGCAGCTCGGCCGGCTCGCCGACGTGCTCGCGACGTTCCGCCCCGCCTTGCTCCACTACGTGCGCTCGGAGCGCGACTGCGCCTACTCGCGAACCGTGCAGGAGCTGTGCGCAAAAGCCGGAGTCCCCGTGGTCGTCGAAACCAACGTGTTTGGGCGGCCCCCCGCCTTCCGCGAGGCCAAGCCACCCGCCATCACGGGACACATGTCGCTCGCGAGCATGCAGCGGCAGGCCGGCCAGACGGGGACGGACATGCGTGCCCTCTACGAGCGCGGCCACCGCGCGGTCTACCTGCCGGTGCCCACGCCGGACGGCTTCGGCGCGCCGGAGCTGCCGCCACGGGATGTCGCTCGCGCGGCGCTCGGGATCGATGCCGACGCCTTCGTGTGCTGCCGCGTCGCCCGCCCCGACCTCAGAAAGTGGAGCACCCGCCTGGAGCTCGCGCTGCCCGAGCTGTTCGAGCGCGTACCACGGCTCAGGTTCCTTTTCATGGCGGCTCCGCCGGAGAAAGCCGCGTTGCTCACGCGGCGATTCGGCCGCCGCGTCCTGTGCGTGGAGCCGACACTCGAGCTCGAGAGCATCGCCCGAGTCCATGCAGCGTCGGATCTGATGGTGCATAGCTCCGGGATTGGAGAATCGTTTGGCCTGGCGGTGGCGGAAGGCATGTTCCACGGCCTGCCGGTCGTGACCGATACGACTCCCACGCTCGACAACGCCCAGGTGGAAGTCGTCGGTCACGGGCAAGGGGGCCTGATCGTGACCTCCGCCCGGGGTTTCGCCTACGCGGTGAAGGCGCTCGCCGCCGATGCCACGCTCCGCGCGTCGCTGTCGCGCGGGGCCCAACAGCGCGCAGCGGGTCGATTCGCGGATCGCGTCGTGGTCGCCCACTGGCAAAGGCTCTATGCCGCCGCCTGCCGTGGCGCCGGGCTTGCGCTGCCGGAGTCGCTCGCGGGCGCGGCCGACGACTCTCTCGAGCGTTACCTTGCCTTCTCGACCTGGTACGCCGACGCCCTCGGGCAGACCGTGGGGCCCGACGCGGGGCTCGAAGAGCGCGTTGTCGGCAAGGTGCGACGAGCAAGGGACACGCTCGCCTACGCCGGCAAGCTCGGCCCAGAAGGCGTGTTGCGCGTGCTGCGCTCGCGTTTGCGGTCCTCGCGTTCTCTCTCGCGCGATTGACCCCGCCGGCGACGGTCGGAACGCGAGCGCTTTGCGTCAACGAGGCTCGCCTCGAACAAAAGACGCGACGGAGGCTTGGTGACATACTGGGTGACGTGCGGAGTGCTCCCCCTTCTTCCCGACCTCGGGGCTGGCGAGCGCGCCTGGACGCGCCCTCGTGGGCGTTGCTGACGGCGGGGCTCCTCGTCCTGGCCTCGCGAGCTCAGGGGCGCCCCGCTGCAACGCCAGCGCGCGCCGAGTCCGCGGCGCGCACGGGCACCGAGCCCCTCGACGCGCGCAGGGCTTCGCCGCAACCGGACCCATCGGGGACGGAAACCACGAGCTCGCCCCCCCCGGGTGGCGACCCGAAGACCCGGCGTGACGACGCACCCGACGCGGGCGGCGAGGATCCGACCAACCTCGACGTTCCGCAGGCCCGCACCCAGTCCGGCGCCGCTCCGTTTCTCGTCTTCGCGGACTTGGACGACGACGACGACGACGGCGTGGCGGACTCGGAACAAGACCCGCTGGGGCGGCGCGCGGCGGGCGTGCTCTACCTTCAGGCGGTCTCGCGCGTGGGGCGGCTCGAAGGGGGCATCGCCCGCTTCATCGCCGGGAACAAGCCATGGCACGGCAGCGGGCGAGCCCCGCGGCGACTCGGCCTTCAGGGTCTCGCGCCTGGCGCGACGACACTCGAGATCGATGGTGTGCCGCGACGCGTGAGCGTGCTCGACGTGATGGCCGTCGACGACCAGGGAGCGCGCGTGGACCTGGCGCGCTCCCACGCTTCCATGTCTCGCGTGCTGCCCCTGCCGCTCAACGACGGGGGGCCGACCCCCGCGCGCGACCCCGACGCGCTGCGCTGGGTGGTGGCGGGCCCGCTCGAGGACCTACCGGAAGCCGTCGCGCTGACGAGCACGCGCCCCGACGGCTCCGCTCTCGACCACATCGCGCGCCTGCCACTCGAGCCGGCGGCGTGTCCGAGCGGGTCACCACCGCTCATCGCATGCCGCACTACAGCGCCCATCCGCGCCACGAGCGACCAGGTCGATCGGCGCCACCCGAGCTTCGCGGCGAGCTCGATCCAGGCCGAAGTCGGCGGGCGGCTCACGGTGAGTGCCTACGGCCGGCGGGCGACGAGCGTGCGCGTCGGAGGTCCACGCGTCACGGCGCTCGGCCCGATCGAACGCCTGCGCGCGACGCTCCGCACCCACGTGCTGCGAGGGGCGCCCGGCGCGGCACCGGCCGTGGGCGGCAACGAGCGCGGCGCGCGCAACATGGTCGCGCACGAGATCGAGGTGGCAGCCGGCATCTGGGGTCAATGCGGCGTGAACTTCGGCATGGTCACGCCGGAAGCGATCGCCGTCGAGGACCCTCCGCCACCCTTCCTGCTGGCCGTGGGTTGCGACTTTCCGCTGCCCGCCAGCGGCGGCGAGCTGCGCTTCTCCGTGGGCGGGCGCCGCGCGCGGGTCACGACCGAGCCCGGGGAGACGCCCATCGACGTTGCGGTGCACGTGGCACACGCCGTGGAGGCCCTCGGCTTTTCCGCGACCGTGAGCCCGAACCCGCGCACCCAGCGCGCGGCCCTGAGAAGCGCGGACGTGCTCGTGCGTGCGCGCGACGGCAGTCCCGCGACGTTGGGCCTCGACGGCTCGGCTCCGCTGTCGTCCGATCGCACCCTCGCCGCGTGCCTCGGCGAGGTTGACCTCGCCGATGGTCTCGATCACTTCACGGACGTTGATGCCCGCGCGGGCACCATCGAGGAGCGCACGCTCGTGAAAGCGGTCGATGACGGCGACCCCGCCACGATCGACGTTTTCCTGATCCCCGCATTCGGCGGCTCGGGGCGCATCGGCGAATCGTTCGTCGACGACGGCGGGGCCGCGATCCAGAACGTCGTCTTGATCGACCGCGCTGCCGTCCGCGCCGGACCGCGCTCGTACGTCCTCGCGCACGAGATCGGTCACATCCTGCTCGATCTTCCAGGCCATCCCGACGACTACGGCGTCGACCAGCCCTCCGACCTGATGGACGCCGACGCCGCCGATCCGAGCATCTTCGGACCGCGCCGCCTCTCGATCGAGGAGTGCGAGCGCGCGGTCCGCCAGAGCGGCCCCAAGGCCCCCGTGCCGCTCTTAACGCCCTGGCCTCTCACGCAACCAGCATCCTCACGCAAACAACGCTGACACGCGGGGGGCGCCGCGGGCGGCGGGGTTGCACGCCGGGCGGCGCGGCGGCGCATGATCGCCGGCCCCGCACCGCGGGGCGGATGCACCCTGTGAGTCGCCCGAACCCTGCCAAAGGGTGCTAGACAGGGCGTCATGCCTAAGGCGCTTATCACCGGGATTACGGGCCAGGACGGCTCGTACCTCGCCGAGCTCTTGCTCGAGAAGGGGTACGAAGTTCACGGCGTCGTCCGCCGGTCCTCTTCCTTCAACACCGCCCGCATCGACCACCTCCCGCGCGAAGCGCTCACGCTCCACTACGCAGACCTGAACGACTCGGCGAGCCTGCGCCAGGCACTCGACAGGTCCGCGCCGAGCGAGGTGTACAACCTCGCAGCGCAGAGCCACGTGCGCGTGAGCTTCGACATGCCGGAGTACACGGCGGACGTGACGGGCGTCGGATGTCTTCGGGTGCTCGAAGCGCTGCGCGAGTCGGGGCCGAAGGGTTGCCGCTTCTATCAGGCCTCGTCCTCCGAGCTCTACGGTCGCGTCGTGGAAGTGCCACAAACGGAAAAGACGCCGTTTCACCCCCGTAGCCCCTACGCCGCCGCCAAGGCTTTCGCGTTCTATTCGACGCTGAACTACCGCGAGGCGTACCAGATGTTCGCGGTCAACGGCATCCTGTTCAACCACGAGTCGCCGCGGCGCGGAGAAAGCTTCGTTACTCGCAAGATCACGCGGGCCGCCGGACGCATCAAGATGGGCCTCCAGAAGACAATCACGCTCGGCAATCTGGATGCGAAGCGCGACTGGGGCTATGCGAAGGACTACGTCGAAGCGATGTGGCTCATGCTGCAAGCCAAAGAGCCCGAGGACTTCGTGATCGCGACCGGCGAAACCCACAGCGTGCGCGAGTTCCTCGATGTCTCGTTCGGACACCTAGGCCTCGACTGGAAAGAGCACGTGCGAACCGACCCGCGCTACCTCCGCCCGAGCGAGGTCGATCTCCTGCTCGGCGACGCCACGCGTGCGCGCGAGGTCCTCGGCTGGAAGCCCAAAACGAGCTTCGCCGACCTCGCCAAGCTCATGACCGACCACGACCTCGAGCTCGCCCGCGACGAGCACCGCACCGGCAAACCGCTCCGCTTCGTCTAACCCGACGCCACCGCGGGGCGGGACGGCGCGGCGCGGCACGGGACGGGGCGGCACGGGGCGGGGCGCGAGGGCGCTGCGCGGGACGGCGCGGCGCGGCGCGGCACCGCGGCTCATTGCGGGCGCGCCCGCGGCGGCGTGTGCCGTCGCAGCCCGTCCGGTCCCGCGGAAGTGCTCCCGACCCGCGGTCGTTCCTGACCGCGACCGGTCGGTGCACGTGGCCCCATCCGCGCCGGGCCCAAAAAGGCGCGCGACGCGCCACGAGGACACGGGCGATGGGGCTCACGTCGGGAGGTTTGGAGCGACCCGTCGTTCGCGTCCGAGGGCAGAACCGCTCGGTGTTCCAGCGGCTGCTCGAAGCCACGTACCCGGCGGCGGCTCCCAGGAGTGGACAGAATCGCGCGTGCGAGGTTACGAACCCGCGGTGCGCGCACCGGTGGTTTCGAGCGGGCGTTCCGGGCAGGCGAGGCAAGCGACACGGCGGTTGGCCGGGGTGTCGACGCTGGGGGCGCTCGTGGCGCTCGGCGCTATCGGCGCGGCGCAAGGTTGCTCTGGCTCGAAGTTCTGCGGGGCGAACAGCTACGAGTGCGGGACTCCGTCGGGTGCGACGGCAGGCACGGCGGGCACGGCAGGCTCCTCGGGCGGCGGTTCCGGGGGCACGGGCGGCAGCGGCAGCTCGGGCGGCGGTTCCGGGGGCACGGGCGGCGGCGGCATGGGCGGCCTTTCAGGAACCAGCGGCGAAGGCGGAATGGGCGGCGCCGAAGGCGGCAACGCCGGCGTGACGGGCATGAGCGGTGGCGGCGGCGAAGCGGGCGGCGGCGGCCCGCCGACCTGTGATCCAGATGCCCTCGCGGCAGGCTGCGTGCCCGACGACGCGAACGGGATCTTCGTCGCCCCGACCGGCGACGACCAGAACGCCGGCTCGTCCGACTCGCCGCTCGCCTCGCTCGGCGAAGCCATCACCCGCGCCACGGCGGGGCTCCCCATCTTCGTCTGCGGCGGCACCTTCGACGAGCACGTCGACGTAACGAGCGACGACGTCGCGCTGCACGGCGGCTTCGCGTGCCCGTCCGGCGGCGCCCCCTGGGTCTACGACGCCGCGCATCGCGCCACCATCGCACCGAGCGACCCGGGGTACGCCCTCCGCGTCAACGGCGCCACCAACGTCACGGTGACGGACCTCGCGTTCGTCTCCGCGGACGCCGACACGCCCGGCCAGAGCAGCGTCGCCGTGTTCGTCTCGGGCTCGCAGGGCGTCACGTTTTCGCGCGTCGCGATCACCGCGGGCGACGGGATGAACGGGGAGAGTGCGGGGGTGCCGGGGTCGAATCATCACGTGGGGAGCCTCGATGGGAATCCGGCAACGGGCATCGTCGGCGGCGAAGCACTGCCTGCGCCTGCGCTGACGGCATCGCATTCGGTTCGGGGTGCTGGTGGCGACGGTGGCGACTGTCCCCGAGGGCTGGCAGGCGCAGCGGCCGGCGCCGGATCCTGCTGGTGGCGGGCGGAACGGTCCTAGTGCACGAGTGCGCAACGGCGGGCAGGCAGGTGGCGGTCGAGCGCCCCGGCGGCCCGACGCGCTCGGTGCGCGCGCTACCCTGGCGACCCTCGCTTCGGCGGGATGGAGTCCCTGGCAGCGGCAGCGGCCGGCACCGACCGGTGGCCCCGGACAGGGCGGCGGCGGCGGCGGCGGCGTGCAGCGCCATCGGGCGGCGGCGGCAGCGGCGCCTGCGGCGGCTGCGGCGGCACCGGAGGCGGCGCCGGCAAGGGCGGCGGCGCGAGCATCGCCCTTCTGGTACGCGCTTCGACGGTGACCCTGGTGGCCACCTCACTCAGCACGGGCAACGCAGGTGATGGCGGCGCAGGTGCTGCGGGCGAGGTCGGACAGGATGGCGGCGCCGGCAGGCGACGGGAGTTGCGCACGGCGCTGCCCGGCGGCAATGGCGGCAAGGGCGGCGCAGGCGGCGCGGGGGGCGGTGGCGCGGGGGGGGTCTCCGTTGGCGTTTTGCGCTCGGCGGATAGCACCGTGGATCTCTCGGGGGCGACGTTCGACCTCGGGAGTAAGGGTGTAGCGGGGATCGGCGCGGGCACCGGCAACGATGGCGCGGACGGGCTGTCGCCAGGACGAACTCATCGCTTCGTGAGAGCGGGAGCCCGAGGGTGCCTCGGTCGGTTGGCTCAGGGGACCAGGTAGCGGGTCCGAAGCTCGAAGTGGCACGGGAACTGGATCCAGTCCCAAGCGTCGTCGCCGTCCGTCCCCTGGCGAAAGCTGATCCGATATTGGACCCAGGGCCAAGCCGCGGCCCGTATGGTCTGGAATTCCTCTTGCAGGGCGGGAAGGAGGGTTTTCGAGATGTGCCCCAGTTTGACGTTCGCCACCGAAACGACCGCGGTGAACGGGGTGTTGCTGCTCGCAGTGGTCAGCGGGACGGCGTGCAGTCTGGAAATGTCCAGAAGCCCCAGATCCGTTGGGTCTCCACTGATGTCGATGACGTCCGCGTCGAACGTCGCAACCTCCCACTCGGCGATGTCGCCCGGCAGGTCGGAGAGATCGAATTCCGTGAGCGCGAACGAGGTCTGCCTGTCTGCGTCGTCACCGACCCAGTAGTGATTGCCACACGCAACGTTCCCCGTCTGGTGGAAGTGCCGCACGTGGTCACCCTCGGCGACGAGAATCTGGCTGATGCGCCGCACTGTCGTGAACGTCCAGTCGAAATCCTGAGCCATGCGGTTCCCCGCCAGATCTTCGGCGGTGTCGGTCATCGCCAGGTGATACGCGGCGGCAACGACGTCACTTGGGTCGGTCCCTTCGGCTACGGTGAGGGGCTGGTGCTGGATCGTGAGCACGGTGCTGTCGTCGCTCCAGTCGAACGTGACGCTCGAAGCCGACAGGTCTGCGGACTGATAGCCGGCCTGTGCGGCGCTGCGTCTCATCGGTTCGCTGAACGTGACCGTGATCGGCGCGTCTGCGCCAACGCCCATCGCGCCGTCCTCGGGTGTCACCGACACGATCGTCGGAGGGGTCGAGTCCCCTTGCGGCTCCGACGCGGAGCCGGCCTCGCCACCCATCCCACCTTCATCCAGGGCGTCGGTCTGCCCGGACATCCCGGCCTCGGCCGTGCCTGACGAAGTGCCTCCCTTGCCGCCGCCCTGCATGACGCCCGCTTCGCCACCCTCGCCACCCTCGCCAGCCTCGCCACCCCCGACGACGGCCCCGCCGCCCTTGCCGCTCGTTCCCACCGACCCACCCGCACCGCCCTGCCCCGCCTTACCCGTCTCGGGACACGATCGAGATGCCTGGCATCCCTCGAAGTCGCCCGCACATGCGCCGCTAGAAAGCGCGGCAGCCATCGGGAGAAGGACCAGAAGACCGGAGAGTGACTGATTCTTGCGCATAGTATCGTCCCCTAGCTTGGGTAACTGCTCCGCCGCGCGGCGGTATTCGCATCATCGGTGCAAGCCGCCACCCGGTTGCCTCGAGCTGTTCTTTTTTCGGAGCACCCTGGCGGCTCGCCTAGCAGATCTCGTTTCCAGGCACAAAAGCCTTGAGGCTTGTGCCGCCCCCGCTGTCCCGGGGCGAGCCGGACCCTTCTCGGGTGCCCGCCCGACACCCGATGGAAAAGGCCCCTGGAGCAGCTCCGCGGCCCGTCCGGCTCATCCGTCGCCGAGGCCGCTCCCATCGCCGCCGCGGCCGTGCCAACCGATGCCGAGCGCGTCGACGAGCTCCCCTTCCCTCTCGTCATCGAGCCACGCGCCAATCACCGCGACGCCGTCCGCCCCGGCAGCGAGACAGGGCGCTACCCCGCGCGCGTCGACGCCGCCGAGCGCGTAGAGCCGCGGCCGGCGCGCCGTGCCGCCGGCGTCCGACGAAACCACCGCACCGTGTGTCGCAGCGTGCGGCGGCGGGCCACCACGCGTTGGGAGGCTCGACGAAGGAGTCGGCGGGCTCGGCGCGGCGAGCGCTGCGCTCGCAACCTTCAACGCTTCGACGCCGAGCGCCGAACGCCCTTTTCGCGCGGCGAGGATCGGCGAGAGCAGGATGCCGTCGGCGTCGAGCTCCGCAACGCGCGAGGGGTCGTGGCACGCCCGCGTGAGGAAGCGCGCGCCGAGCAGGCGGCGCGCGTCGGGAGTCGTCACGCTGGCTTCGCCGAGGTGCACGGCGTCGGCGTCGAGCACCTCGACGAGGTCGAGCCGGTCGTTCACCGCGAGGTATTGCCCGGTGTTGCGGCAAACGGCGAGAAGCTCGCGGCCGAACGCGAGCCGCTCGCGCGCCGAAAGCCCGAGGTCGCGAAGCTGAACGAGCACGGTGCCCGGCGATGCCGCGCTCGAAAGCCGCTCGAGTCGATCGAGTGTCTCCGAGCGGCTGGCGCGCGAAAGATCCGTGATCGCGACGAGGCGCGGCGTCATCCGCTGCTGAGCGGCGCGACGGCCTTCTCGTACCACTCGAGGAAGTGGCGCGCCCCCTCGGCCACGCCGACGCTCGGCGTGTAGCCGAGCAAGCGCTGCGCCTTGTCGATGCTCGCGTGCGTGCGCTCGACGTCGGCCTCCGGTCGCGGCGCGGGGCGCGTCGGCACCGTGAGGCCCGTGAGCCTCTCGAACGCCCGGATGTAGTCCGACACCAGCACCGGCGACCCGCAGCCGAGATTGATGATCTCGTAGCCGAGCTCGGCGTCGGTGGCCGCCACGATGCCCTTGACCGTGTCGGCGACGTACGTCCAATCGCGCAGCAGCTTGCCGCCGTCGTAGAGCGGGATAGGCTCGCGCGTGCGCATCGCCTCGACGAGCTTGTAGGTGAGCATGTCGGGGCGTCCGCGCGGGCCGTACACCGTGAAGAAGCGCAGCGCGATGAAGCCGATACGGTGCAGGTGGTGGTACGCGTGTCCCAGCATCTCGGCGGCGCGCTTGCTCGCCGGGTAAGGGGCCAGGGGGCGATTGGCCGGGTCGTCCTCGACGAAGGGGACACGCGGGCTCGAACCGTACGCGGACGAGGTTGACGCCAGCACGAAGCGACGGCAGCCGTGCGCTCGCGCGGCGTCGAGCAGCGCGAGCGTGCCGCCGAGGTTCACGTCGTAATAGAGCTTGGGCTGCTCGACGGACGCGCGCACGCCCGCGAGCGCCGCAAGGTGCACGATGGCGTCGAACGAATGCTCGTCGAACAGGCGCGAGACGAGCGCCTCGTCGCGCACGTCTCCCTCGACGAGCGAGAACGACCCCTGGGGAGCCGTCGCGCTCACCTCGGCGACGTTGGCGCGCTTGCGCGCGGGGTCGTAGTACGTGTCGAAACTGTCGAGGCCGATCACGCGATCGCCGCGGGCGGCTAGCGCGGCCGCAGCGTGACTTCCAATGAAGCCTGCGGCACCGGTGACCAGAAGCGTGAGCGCCATATCTCGTCGAGGCTAACCCGGAGCCGCGGCTGGCACTACTCCTGCGCGGGGCCCCGGCGGGCGACCGGGTCCGGTTTCAGGCGCTCGACGCGCGGTCGCCGAGCAGCCGTTCGGCGGCGATGCCGCTCGACTCGACAAACTCGTGCAAGAGGTCGCTACCCCCCTGGATCAGCTCTCGCGGGGTCCCCTCCGCGACGACCTTACCGCTCGCGAGCAGCACGATACGGTCTGCAATGCGCAGGGCACCGGCCATGTCGTGCGAAATGACGACGCTCGTGACGCCGAAGCGCTGGCGTGTCTCGAGGATCAGGTCGTCGACTTTTCGGCTCGTGATGGGGTCGAGACCGCTCGTGGGCTCGTCGTAGAGAATGATTTCGGGGTCGAGCATGAGCGCCCGCGCGAGGGCGACGCGCTTGCGCATGCCGCCGGAGAGCTGGCTTGGGTAGCGCTCCTCCGTGCCGTCGAGCCCGAGCACGGCGAGCTTTTCGCGAACTCGCTCGCGCACCTCGCGCTCTCTCAAGCTCGTGTGCTCACGCAACGGAAACGCGATGTTGTCGAGCACGTTCATCGAGTCGAGCAGCGCCGAGTACTGAAAGACCATGCCGAAGCGCCGCCGCACACGGTTGAGCTCGCGCTCCGAGAGACGCGTGATGTCGATGCCGCTCACCTTGACGCTGCCGCGCGTGGGCCGGTCGAGGCCGATCAGGATCTTGAGCAGCGTCGTCTTGCCGGCGCCTGAACCGCCGATCACGACGGCCACCGAGCCCCGCTCGACGCTCATGCTCACGCCTGCGAGGGCGACGAACCGGCCAAAGTGCCGCTCGAGATCCTCGACGACGATGTGCGCGCCCGTCTCGTTGTCTTGGGGGCTCGCCTCGCCGTTCTCGGACACCGGACCGAGCGTAGCCGACCGGGCGGAGCACTGCTATCGACCTCGCCCATGGGTGGCATCCCTCGCGGCGACGGCGCGCGCTCGCGCGCACCCCGAAAGCCGCGCGTCCGCGGTCGCTCCCTCCGCGCGGGACGGGCCGGACCCGCCGAAGGGTGGGACTGCCGGGCGATCTTCGCGGGCCGTCCGCGGCCGCCCCCAGCCTGCTTGACAGCAGCGCGCCGCGTCCAAAGCTTCGGGCCCATGACCCACGATCACTGGAGCGCCTTGATGTCGGTGGCCGAAGCAAAGAAGGCCGACGACGGCTGGCTCGGCTTGCCGGACGGCCGGGCTCTCACGCTCTACGTCGCCGCCGGGAACTCGACGCTCAGCATCGCTCGCATCCAGCAGCTGAAGGTGGATGCGAACCTCGTGCACGCCCGCACCAACAAGGGCGAGCACTATTTGGTGGCGCTCGAGGACGTGTACGCGGGCAGCGTGGACGCTCCCACGACCGGTACCGCAAAGAAGGCCGGGTTCTTGTGACCAGTGCCGAAGCGAGCGCCGACGACGCGCTCGTCGTCGGCACCCACCGCTTTCGTTCGCGGCTGTTCGTCGGCACGGGCAAGTACGCGAGCGTCGAGCAGACGGAGCTCGCGCTCGCCGCCTCCGGCGCCGAGGTCGTCACGGTGGCGCTGCGCCGCGTGAATCTCGCCGAGCGCGGCGAAGGCTCGCTCGGACGCCTCCTCACGAGCGGCCGCTACACGATCCTGCCGAACACCGCCGGCTGCTTCACCGCGGACGACGCCGTCCGCACGCTGCGCCTGGCGCGGGAGCTCGGCGTCGCCGAGCTCGTCAAGCTCGAGGTGATCGGCGACGCCAAAACGCTCTACCCCGACAACGAGCAGACGCTCGAAGCCGCGAGGATCCTCGTCAAGGAGGGCTTCACGGTGCTCCCCTACTGCATCGACGATCCCATCGTGTGCCGAAAGCTCGAAGACATCGGCTGCGCTGCGGTCATGCCGCTCGCCGCCCCCATCGGCTCCGGGCTCGGCATCCGCAATCCCCACAACCTTCGCATCATTCTCGAGCAAGCCAAGGTGCCCGTGATCGTCGATGCCGGGGTCGGCACGGCGAGCGACGCGAGCATCGCCATGGAGCTCGGGTGCCACGGCGTGCTGATGAACACGGCGATCGCGGGTGCGCGCGATCCGTTGCTCATGGCCCAGGCGATGCGCGAGGCGGTGAGCTCCGGGCGCAAGGCGTTCCTCGCGGGCCGCATGCCACGCCGCGCTCACGCCAACGCGTCGAGCCCCGAGAGCGGCCTCATCGAATGAGCGAAAGCGGCGCCGACCCCGCCGGGGCCGCTGCCGCGCGCCTCACGCCCTACCAGCGTCGACTGTTCGCTTTCCTCAGCGTCGCGACCTTCTTCGAGGGCTACGACTTTTTCGCGCTGACCCAGGTCTTGCCGAGCATCCGCGCCGAGTTCGCGCTCGATCGCGCAGGGGCAGGGCTCTTGTTCGGCGTCATCAACTCGGGGACGGTGCTCGCGTACCTGCTCGTGTCGAAGGCCGATCGCTGGGGTCGAAGGCGCGTGCTCTCGCTCACGATCCTCGGCTACGCGCTCTTCACCTTGCTCTCCGGGCTCGCCCCGAACGTCTGGAGCTTCGCGCTGTTCCAGCTCGCGGGGCGCGTGTTTCTGATCGGCGAGTGGGCGACGAGCATGGTGGTCGCGGCCGAGGAGTACCCTGCCGAGCGGCGCGGCATGGTGATCGGCGTCGTCAGCGCGATCAACGGCCTCGGGGCCGTCGTTTGCGCGGGGGCGGTGCCGCTGCTCACGCACGCGTTCGGTTGGCGCAGCGTCTACTTCGTCGGCGTGGTGCCGTTGCTCCTGCTCGCGTGGGCGCGCCGCGGGCTGCGCGAAACGGCTCGCTTCGAGGCCCAGACGAGCGTCGAGGCGCGGCGACCGCTCACCGCGATTTGGCACACGCCGCACCGCCGCCGAGTACTCGAGCTCGGCGCGATCTGGTTTCTCACCTACGTTTGCACGCAGAACGGGGTGAGCTTCTGGAAGGACTATGCGCTCGGTGAGCTTGGGCTCTCCGATCACGCCGCGGCGGGGGTGATCCAGATCGCCGCGCTGGTCTCGATGCCGCTCGTGTTCTTCGTGGGAAAATTTTGCGACGTCGCGGGTCGCCGCACCGGCGCCGTGGTCGTGTACCTCGCCGTCGTTCTCGGCGTGCTCGGCAGCTACGCGGTGCCCCCCGGGCCGCTGCTCGTTGTCTCGATGATCCTCGCCGTCTTCGGCGTGAGCGCGGTCCTCACGGTGCTCAACACCTTCACCGCCGAGCTTTTCCCGACGGCGCTCCGCGGCGACGCCTTCATGTGGTCGAACAACCTCATCGGGCGCATCGGCTACGTGTTGTCGCCCGTCGTCATCGGTGCGCTCGGCGAGTCGGGTTGGGGGCCGGTGCTGCGGGTGAGCGTCGTCTTTCCCGCCCTCGCGCTCATTCTCGTGCTGTGGCTCTTGCCGGAAACCAAGGGTCGCGAGCTGGAGCACACCGCGGATCTGGACGCGAGCGAGGCACGATGACCACCGACGCCGAGCGCGAGCGCGCGAACTTCGAGCCGCGCCCGGCCGTGCGCGGCGGTTTCGCGGTGAACGTCTTACCCGCGCTGGCGTGGACCCTGGCGATCTTCTTGGGTGGGGGCGCACAGCCGATCGAGCCGTCCGCTGACGTCCGCCTGCCACTCCCCTTCGACAAGAGCGAGCACGTTCTCGCATTCCTGGTGCTCTCCGTGCTCGGCTTCCGGGCAGTGCGCTACGAGCTCACGGGCCTCCGGCGCTGGCAGCTCGCGCTGCTCGCAGCAGGCGCTGCGATCCTGGTCGGCGTGCTGCTCGAGGTCTATCAGCTTGCGCTGCCCGACCGCAGCGCCGAGGTGGCCGACGCCGTCGCCGACGCCGTCGGTGCGAGCATCGGGGCGCTTTTCGTGCTGCTTTTCCGTCGCGTGTGAACCCAAACGGCGGTGGGTCCGCGAGGCTGGTCGGAGGCGTCCGATGCGCCTTCGTCAGGCGGCGAATGCCCGCGCCGCCTCGTCGAGGCGCACGAAGCCGAAACCCTGGCGTTTGAGCAGCTCGACGACGGCCGTGAGCGCGTCGATCTTGCGCGCGAACGGCACGCGCGCGTCGGGCTGGTGCTTCGCGAGCGGGCCGAGCCCGTCGTCGGGGCCCAAGAAGTCGATGGCGTGGAGCTCGAGATTCACGAGCGGCTCGCCGACGAGTGTGCGCGTCAGGAGCCGCGCGCCGTCGGGCCCGGCGAGCACGAGCGTCGTGCCGATGTACGGCAGGCGGCTCCCCGGGGTCACCTGCACGGGCAGCTCGAGCAAACCCGAGCCCGCCTGCCAGTACGGCCGACCGCGCCGGTACGGCCGCGTCGGGGCGCGCAGGACGCGCGGGCTGCCCTGGATGGCGCGCGACGACCTCCCCCGGAGCTTTTGCCCCAAGAGCTTGAGCGCCTTGGCGGCGAAGTACGCCGGACAGGGGAAGACCGACGAGTCGTAAAGAGCGCCCGCCTCCTCGACGACGTCGAGTAGCTCGTCCGTCACGAGGTAGCCCGGCGCTCGGAAGCCCTTCGGTCGTGCGCCCGTGACGGCCTCGACGGCTCGCGAGCCGCCTTCGACCTCGGCGCGCGCGGTGTCTCGGTCGAGCCGAGTCAGGTCGTAGCCGTGCGAGAGCGTGTGGTTGCCGACCTCGTGACCCTTGTGCGCGAGCTCGCGAACGAGGTCGGCATTTTCTCGCCGTTCGAGGTCCCGCCCCACGACGAACAGTGTGAGCGGCACATCGAGCCCGCTCGCCCAGGCGGCCGCCCGCGAGAGCCCGCTGTCGTAAGCGGTGTGCGCGCCGGCCGCCGGCGGCTCTAGCCCGTGAATCGCGTAATAGTGATGGATCTCGTCGAGGTCGATCGAGATGGCCGCGAGGCTCATCCCCCGGCCATCTTCGCGACCTCGGTCGCGAAGTCGTCACCGGCGGGCTTCTCGATGCCCTCGCCGCGCTCGAAGCGCACGAAGCGCGCGAGCGTCACGTCCGCGCCGAGCTCCTTTTCGAGCGACGCGCGCAGCTGCTCCGACGCTCTTTTCGCTTGCTCGAGGACGCTCTGCTGCTCGAGCAGGGCACACATCCTTGAGCCACTTGGCGATCTTGCCCTCGATGATCTTCGGACGCGCCTTCTCCGGCTTGCCCTCTTCGGCGAGCTGCGCCTCGAAGATTTGCGTCTGCTTGGCCTTCGCGTCCGCGGGGACCTCGGAGGCGGACACGTAGGAGGGCGCCATCGCGGCGATCTGCATCGCGCAATCGTCGACGAACTTCTCGAAGCTCGGCGACTTGGCCGCCGCATCGGAGCCGGTTCGCGTGGCGAGCACGACGCCCACCTTGCCGCCGAGGTGCACGTAGGCGTGCACCTTGCCGGGGCCGTCGATCGCGACGCGATCCCAGCGGCGGATCGCGATGTTTTCGCCGAGCTTGCCGACGAGCGCCTGACGCGCTTCCTCGAGCGTTCCCGAGCCGCCCGGGCACCTTCTCGGCGCCGAGGTCGGCACCGGCGCGCGCCGTGAATGCCGCCTGGGCCACCTTGTTGACGAACGCGAGGAAATCCTCGTTGCGGGCCGCGAAGTCCGTCTGGATGTTCACCTCGGCGATCACGCCGGACTTTGCCGTCCGGGGCGACGAGCGCGGTGACCACGCCTTCGGCGGCGATCGCCCCGGCGCGCTTGGCGCTCTTGGCGAGGCCCTTCTTGAGGATGACCTCGACGGCCTTCTCCATGTCGCCTTCGGCCTCGGTGAGCGCGCCCTTGCAGTCGTTGAGCCCCGCCTGGGTGCGGTCGCGCAGCTCCTTGACCTTCTGCATGCTGACTTGTGCCATGGCTCAGTTCTCACCCTCGCCAGCCCGCGGCCCACGAGGCGCGTAAATGACCTGGGTATCGCTGCCCGCGCGCGGACCCGGCCCGCCGCCACCCTCGCGCTCGCTCGCGTGCAGGTGCTCGCGGCGACGAGCGAGTCCGTAGACGCACGCGTCGGCGACGGCGCCCGTGATGAGTCGCACCGAGCGGATGGCGTCGTCGTTGCCCGGAATCACGTAGTCGACGAGGTCCGGATCGCAGTTCGTGTCGGTGATGGCGACGATCGGCACGTGAAGCTTGCGCGCTTCGCTGACGGCGATCGATTCCTGCGCCGGATCGATGATGAACACCGCCTGCGGCAGCTGCGCCCATGCCCTTGAGGCCGCCGATGTACTTCTCGAGCCGCGCGCGCTCCTTCTCGAGCTGCACGACCTCCTTTTTCGGAAGCTGCTCGTGCGTGCCGTCCTCGCGCATGCGCTCGAGGGTGCGCAGGCGATCGAGGCCACCCTTGATGGTGCGGAAGTTCGTGAGGGTGCCACCGAGCCAGCGGTTGGTGACGAAGAACATGCCCGGCGCGGCGCGCCTCTTCCTGCACGATCTCCTGCGGCCTGGCGCTTGGTGCCGACGAACAGCACCGAGCCGCCGCGCGAGACGGTGTCGGAGAGGAAATCGAACGCGCGCTTGAAGAGCCGCGCGGTCTGGTCGAGATCGACGATGTGGATGCCGCTGCGCGCGCCGTAGATGAACGGGCGCATCTTCGGGTTCCAGCGCTTGGTCTGGTGGCCGAAGTGCACGCCCGCTTCGAACAGCTCGCGCACGCCGAGGGGCGCCGCGGGATCGCGCTGCCGTGGCGGCGCGTCGGATGGTGGCGCTTCGTATGTAGGATTTGGTTCGGGTGCCGTATCGGCACTCGTTTGGACGTCAGTCATTGGTTGCGCTGCTCCTTTCGGTTTGGCCTCCGCCCCGCCGCGGGCAAGCCGGCTGCCGAAGCAGCCAGCACCGAACCCGACGGACGCGCACCGGGGCGTGTGGTGTGTCCCCGGGGAAATCCCGGGGGGCCGAATACCTAGTCTAGAGACCCGAGCTCGGCAACCCCGTCGGGACGGGGGCCGGCTTCGACGGGGCGGCCGCTGGCGTCAAAGCAACGCTCAGGCCGGATTTCGGGGTCGCCGGGGCCCGCGCGGCGGTGGGTGCGGCCCCGGAGGCGGCGGGCGCGGGCCGGGGTGTCGGAATGGACGGCCCCGATTTTGCGGGCTTCGGCGCCGCGGGCGTCGCCACGGGAGCCGGGACCGCGGACGCAGTCGACGGCGGTCGTCCGGTCGCTACCCGAGGGACCGATGCCGGCGCGACCGCCGACGGCGGGGAGGCCGACCTCGTCGTGAGCGCGCCTGAAGGCGCCCCGAGCCCGACGCTCGATGCGGGCGACTCCGCACGCCCGACCGTCACGGACTCGGCGCCCGCCCGCGGCGAAGCGCCCGTGAGCTCCGGCTGCGACGAAGCCGACGGCGCGTCTCCTCCGAGCACGTCTTCGGGAGGCTGCGCGGCCGCAGCCCCGCCCTGCGCGGCCAGCAACGAGCGGAGCAGCAACCCGCCGCCGACGGCGAGGACGCCCGCGGCGACGAGCGCACGCCCGCGCCGAGGCCTCTCGCCGGGCGGCACCGAAGGCGGCCGAGGCTCGACGGGAACCGGATCGAGCGTGCGCTCGCCATCCGGCGGCGTGATGAGGACCTGCGTGCGCGTCTCGGTGACGCTGGCGACCGGCGGCGTTACGGCCGGCAAAAGCTCGGTCCGCGTGCTCGCGCCGAGCTCCCCGGTGAGCGTGGAGCCTCGGTCGTCGATGAGCGTGTCTTTGGTGTGCTCGCGCGGGGCTGGGCCTCTTGCCACCGTCGGAGCGTCCGTGACCGACCCCGTCGGCGATCCGACGAGCAACGTCGCGCGCGAGGGACCCGCGGCGGGGACCTGACCGACAGGCGGTGTCGCCGTGTCGAAACGCTCGGGTGCGCCGTAAGCTCGCTGCGCGGTGCAGACGCTCAGCGCGGCTGCCCGCGCGTGCTGGGGCCGGCGCGCGGGATCCTTGGCGAGCAGGCTCTGCACGAGCGCATCGAGCTCGGGTGTTACGTCGGGCGCACACTCGATCAAGCTCGGTGGCCTGCGTCCAAGCTGCGCGAGGAGCATCTCGTTCGCGTCGCGCGCGTCGTCGAAGGGCCCGTGACCGACGATCATCTCGAAGAGCAAGAGCCCAACGGCGTAAAGATCCGAGCGACCATCGACCGGCTCGCCGCTCGCCTGCTCGGGCGACATGTAGCGGGGCGTGCCGACGGCGACGCCGCGCGCCGTGATCGCGCCGCCGGCGTCGGCGATCTTGGCCACTCCAAAGTCCAATAATTTTGGCTTGTTACCGGCGACCAGGAAGATGTTCGGGGGTTTGATGTCGCGGTGCACGACGCCGATCTCGTGCGCGGCCGCAAGCCCCTGGAGCACACCCTCTGCGACGCGCAGCGCTTCGAGCGGCGGGAGCCTTCGCACGCGCTTGATCCGCGCGCCGAGCGTCTCGCCCTCGAGCCGCTCCATCACGAAGAACGGCACGTTTTGGCTCGTGACGCCCGCGTCCGTCACGGTCACGATGTTCGGATGCTCGAGACGGCCGAGCGCGCGTTGCTCGTTGCGCAGGCGCGTCACCAGATCTTCGCGCATGGCGAGGTCGCTGAGCAGCGCTTTCAGCACGAAGCGTTTGCCGAGCTCCATGTGCTCGACCTCGTAGACGGACCCCATGCCGCCGACACCGAGTAGACGGTGCACGCGGTAGCGCGTGCCCGGGACCGGTTCTCCTGTGACGAACTCGCCGTTTCTCACACGTGCCCCCGCTGGCCTCCACCGGTCGGCGAGGCGCGGTCTCGAACGGAGGATATAGACGAGCGTCGTGGCCGTCGAGTTGGAAGGGCGCGACTCGGACACGTCGGCCGCATCGGCTCGGCCGGGGCGCTGGTTTCCTCGTGGGCCCGCGGGCTGAACGGATGTGCGGGCAGCGCTCCGTTCCCGGCCCGCCGCGGGGCTGCTATGAGCGCGCCATGGCCATCACCAAGGAGACGGTGCTGCACGTGGCACGCCTCGCGCGGCTCGACCTCGAGCCGGAGGAAGTGGTCGTCATGCAGCGCGACCTCGCCAAGATCCTCGCCTACGTCGAAGAGCTCAACCAGCTCGCCACCGACGGCGTGCCGGAAACGGCGAATGTCGCCGCCGAACGCGCGCCACTGCGCGCTGATCTGGTGGTTCCGGGACTCGCGACGGACGCTGCGCTCGCCGAGGCGCCGCGTCGCGGTGGCGGCGGGTTCGCGGTGCCGGGCTTCGTGGACGACTGATGGGCGCGCTCGACTTGTCCGTCGGGGCGCTCGCGAGCGCCGTTGCTCGCGGGGAGCTCTCCGCCGTCGAGGTTGCAAAGAGCACGCTCGAGCGCATCCACGCAGGTCGCGACTTGAACGCGTTCTTGTACGTGAACGACGAAGCCGTGCTCGCGAACGCCGCCGAGCTCGACGCGCGGCGAGCGCGCGGGGAATCTCTCGGCCCGCTCGCCGGCGTACCCGTCGCCATCAAGGACGCGCTCTGCACGCTCGATGCCCCCACGACGGCCGGCTCGCGCATCCTCACGCGGCGCGGGCCCGACGGAAAGCCCACGGGACCGGAGCACGGCTTCCGCCCGCCGTACGATGCCACGTCGGTCGCGCGCCTCAGAACCGCCGGGGCGCTGCTCGTCGGCAAGACGAACATGGACGAGTTCGCGATGGGCTCGTCGGGCGAAAATTCGGCGTTCGGCCCCGCCAAGAACCCCGTCGATCCCACGCGCGCCCCGGGGGGCTCGTCGAGCGGCAGCGCCGTGGCCGTCGCCGCGGGCATGGCGCTCGGCGCGCTCGGCAGCGATACGGGCGGCTCGATCCGCCAGCCCGCGTCGCTCTGTGGCGTCGTGGGCGTCAAACCGAGCTACGGCCGCGTCTCGCGCTATGGGCTCATCGCCTTCGCGTCGAGCCTCGACCAGGTGGGACCTTTCGCCCGCGACGTCGAGGGCGCCGCGCACCTGCTCGCCGCCATCGCGGGCGCGGATCCTCACGACTCGACGGCCGCCGAGGTACCCGTCGCCGACTACGTCGCCGCCTGCGGGCGGGACGTGAAGGGCCTGCGTGTCGGCTTGCCCCAGGAGTACTTCGCCGAAGGCCTCGACCCCGAGGTCGAACGCGCCGTTCGCGAAGCCCTTCGCAAGCTCGAGGGTGACGGCGCGACCATCAAGCCCGTCACCCTGCCGCACACGCGCTACGGGGTCGCCACCTACTACATCGTCGCCACGGCCGAAGCTTCGTCGAACCTGGCGCGCTTCGACGGGGTGCGCTTCGGGTTGCGCATCGAGCCCGAGCGCGGCGACCTCACGGCGATGTACGGCTCCACGCGTGACGCAGGCTTCGGCCAGGAAGTGAAGCGCCGCATCCTGCTCGGCACCTACGTGCTGAGCGCCGGCTACTACGACGCGTACTATCGCAAGGCGCAGCGCGTCCGAACGCTCATCCGCCGCGACTTCGACGCCGCCTTCGCCGAGGTCGACGTGATCGCGGCACCGACGAGCCCCACGCCCGCCTTCCGCCTCGGCGAGAAGATCGACGACCCGCTCGCGATGTACCTCGCCGACGTGTACACGCTGCCGGCGAGCCTCGCCGGCATTGCCGCCCTCAGCGTGCCCTGCGGCGCGACCGCCGCCACCGAAAGCCGGCCCGCGCTGCCCGTCGGTCTGCAGCTCCTGGCGCCGGCCTTCGGCGAGGCGCGCTTGTTCTCGGCGGCGGCCGCCGTGGAGCGGCTCACGCGCGCGTGACCTGGGACGCTCTCTCCGCCGAGCCCTATGCGGCAAAGCACGCGGCGGCGCTCGCCGAGCTATTCGAACGCTCGGGCTCGGGCTGCCATTGTCAGTACTGGCACTTCACGGGCGACAAGAACGCCTGGCTCGCGCGCCTGGCCTTCGAACCCGGTGCCAACCGTTCGGCTCTCGAGCAAAGAGCGCGAGACGAAACGCTCGCCGGCGTCGTCGCACGGCGCGGCGCACGGGTCGTCGGATGGATGAAGCTCGAGCCGGCTCAGGCGCTCCCGAAGCTCTACGAGCAGCGGATTTACCGAGACCTGCCCTGCTTGCAAGGGGTGCGTGACCGCGTTTGGGTGGTTGGCTGCTTTCTGGTCGACCCCGAGGAGCGCCGGCGCGGCGTGGCGCGCGCGCTGCTCCGAACGGGTATCGAGCTCGCGCGTACGCGCGGCGGCACGGCGCTCGAAGCGTTTCCTCGACGCGCCAACGACGTAGGCGACGAGATGCTGTGGACCGGGCCCCTGCTTCTACTCGAAACCGAGGGCTTCGAGGTCGTCCACGAGCAAGCACAGTACCCGGTGATGCGAAAGCTGCTCTGACACAATCCCGAGACCGATCCAAAGCAGGCTGCTAGGCTGCGTCGGGGTACCCACTGTCCCAGGCTCTGCGACTCCGGAGGCTCGAAGCCTTGTGCGCGTTGTCTCTGCGCCTTTCGCAAGAGTCTGCCGGCGGCGTGCTCGGCGACTGCCTCGACGCGCTGCTCGATGCGTCCCCGGCTCGATGCGCCCTGGCGTTCGGCTCGGACGGCGCCCTCGAGCCCGCGGCGGAACGGCGGCTCAGCCTGCGGCCGGGCCTCGACCTCGTGCGGCTGCGGCGCGGGGCGCGTGCGCTCGCCGAGCGCGCCGCCACGGCCCGGCGCGTCGTTCAGGTGAACGACGTGCGGCGCGAGATTCGAACTGGTCCCCGATGCGAGCGAGCTCGCGGCGCTCGGCGCGCGAGCCATCCTCGTGCAGCCGATCCTCCACCGGCGCAGCGTCCTGTTCGACCATCGTCCTCTGCTTCGACGACGCAGCCATGCTCGACGAAGAGACCCTCGCCTTCGTCTCCACCATCGCCGGCATCGCCGCGCTCGCGCTCGAGCGCGAGCGCCATCAAGAAGAGGCCCACCTCGACCGCAGCCGCCTGGTCACGGGCGTCTCGAACGCCGGCGTCGGGCTCGTCACCGCGACGGTGGCGCACGAGCTCCGGAGCCCGACGGGGGCACTCGCGTTGCAGCAGGACGAGCTCACGCGGCTCGTCGAGCAGCTCGAGCGACTCGGCGGGCCGAGCGACACCGCCGTGGGCGGCGCCGTGGCGGAGCTCGCCGAGCTGGCGTCCGACATGGGCATCGCCATCGTTCGCATCCGCGACACCATCGACAAGCTCACGAGCGTCGGCCGCCGCGAAACACCGCTCGCGCGCGTTGACGTGTCGGCCGCCGCGCGCGAGGCAATCGTCGTGGCGCGACCCCATCTCGAGCGGCTCGGCATCGAGCTACTCGAGCACTACGACGCGGACTGCTTCACGCTCGGCCGAAGGGACGCCCTCGGCCAGGTTGTGCTGAACCTGGTCTTCAACGCTGCCGACGCGTGCTCTGCCGTGTCGCGTCCACGCATCTGGGTGCGCGTCGCCGCCGACGGCCCGCACGTGCTGCTCATGCTCTCGGACAACGGCCCCGGGATCCCGCAGGATGCCGTGGAGAACGTCTTTTTGCCGTTTTACACCACCAAGCAGCGCGGTGACCGAGCCGGCCTCGGCCTCAAGATCTGCTCGGACGTCGTCGCCGAGCACGGCGGGCACATCGAAGTCCACGAGCGCAGGGGCGGCGGTGCGGCGCTCCACGTGGTCTTGCCGCGCGTCAACGCCGCGGGCGAAGCAAAGTTCAGCGAAACGCCGCTTCCCGCTTCGACCGCGGCGCCCGGCAATAGCAAGATCCTCATCGTCGACGACGATCCGGTGCTGTTGCGCGCCCTACGCCGCGGGCTCAAGCCCCACGACGTGAGGACGGCGGCGACTGCCTCGGAAGCCGAAATCGTGCTGCTAGAGCCCGACTATTCGCCCGACCTCGTCGTGTGCGACGTGTACCTTCCCGGACAAAACGGCAACGTCTTGCACGAGCGGATGCTGCGCGCGCGCCCCGAAACGGCGGCGCGCTTCGTGTTCATCACGGGTGGCGCGCTCGGCCGCGCCGAGGCCGACTACGTGAAAAACAGCCACTGTCCGACGCTGCAAAAGCCCATCGATTTGAAGTCGCTACTGTCGCTGCTCGAGCCCGCGGGCCCCGACTCGAGCCCCCCCACCTCGGTGCGAACGCTGAGCGATCCCGGCAGCTCGGAACGCCCCACGCTACCGCCCCGCGCCCCCAACGCGTGACGGACCGAACGCGTTCAGCGATCGCCTTTGGTGCGCACGGGCGGCAGGTAGTCCTCGACGCGCTGGACGGGCATGGTGCCGCTACGCGACGGCAGCGCACCCACGGCCGACAGCCACGAAACGAGCTCCGGGGCGCCCGCCGCCGGCAAGCCCAGGTGATCGGTGGCGCTCTGGATCGCCAGCGCGAAGGCCGCCGCGCTCGCGTAGCGCCGCGACGGTTCGCGCGCGAGGGCCGTACGCACGATGGCCATCACTTCGGTCGGCACGGTGTGGCCGTACTTGTCGAGGTTCGAGAGGTCCGCGTCGTGGATCTTGGTGAGGATCTCGAACTCGTTCTTGCCCGAAAACAGCGGGCGAGCGAGCAGCATCTCGGAGAGCACGATACCCACGGCGAAGAGGTCGCTGCGCGGGTCGATGGCACTGCCCATCGCTTGCTCGGGCGACATGTAACCGATCTTGCCCTTGAGCTCGCCTGGGTGCGTGCGACGGTTGACGAACGACGAGAGCAGGATGCCGAAGTCGCCGAGCTTCACCTCGCCCGTGCGACCGATGAGCACGTTGCCCGGCGACACGTCGCGGTGCACGATGCCGAGCGGTCGCCCCATCTCGTCGCAAGCGGTGTGCGCGAAATCGAGAGCGCGCAGGAGCTCGTGCGCCATGAACAGCGCGACAGGCACGGGGAAGCGCCGCCGAGCGCCCGCCACCATGCGCAGGAGCTTCGCGAGCGAGATGCCGTCGACGTACTCGAGCGCCATGAACACTTCGCCGTCGCTCTCGCCGAAGTCGATCACTTCGACGATGTTCGGGTGCGAAAGGCTCGCGCAGATGCGGGCCTCGTCGCAGAACATCGCCACGAAGCGCGGGTCGCGCGCGAGCTCCGGCAAAATGCGTTTGACCGCGAAGCGCTTGTTGAAACCGTGCGGGCCGGGCCGCGTGGCCACGAAGACCTCAGCCATGCCGCCGAATCCGAGGCGCTCACCGAGAAGGTATGGCCCCAGTCGCTGGGGCTGGGCCGCGGATTCGTCCATCAGGTTAGTGTAGCCGACAGCCGGCATTTATGCCTTGCCCATCGAGGCCCGCCAATCGAATTGGTGAGCGGGTGTGGTAGGGTCACGCTCGTTGGACCTTCCCCGAACGCCGCCCTCGGAGAGCGCCGAACGTGAGTGACGACCGCACCTTGGACTACTCGGTGCCAGGATCTTCCGCCCTGGCTTCACGGCCGCCACGGCGGCGAGTCGTCGCCGTCACCGGCGCATCGACCTTTCTCGGCACGAACCTGATCGGTGTGCTCGAGGAGGAGGAGGCGATCCGGAGCCTGGTCGCCCTGGACACGCGGCCGCCCGGCACGGCCGGCAACAAGACCCGGGTGTACGACTTCGACCTCACCCACCCCGCCGCCGAGGAGCGCCTCTCGGAGATTTTCGTCGCCGAAGGCGTGGACACGGTGCTCCACCTGGCATTTCTGCCGTCACCGACGCACGCGAGGGGCTTCGCCCACGAGCTCGAGAGCGTCGGCACGATGCATCTCATGAACGCGTGCCGCCGCTCGAGGGTCGAGAAGCTCGTGATGTGGAGCCAGACGTTGCTCTACGGCGCGCACCCCACCAACCCCAATTTTCTGTCGGAGAAGCACCCGCTTCGCGCGCGCCGTACCGAGCCCTGCCTGGCCGATAAGATCGAGGCCGAGAGCGAGGCGCTACGCTTCGGTAAGCCCGGGCGCGGCCGCACGGTGACGATCCTGCGCACGGCTCCCATCATCGGCCCTACCGTCAACAACTTCCTCACGCGGTATCTGAGCCACCGCCTCGTTCCCACGGTGCTCGGGTTCGATCCGCTCTGCCAGTTCTTGCACGAGGCCGACGCCGTCGCAGCGTTTCGACTCGCCGTTTTGCGCGATGCGCCCGGCGTCTTCAACGTCACGCCGGACGGCGTGCTTCCGCTGAGCACCGCGATTCGCCTCGCCGGGCGTGCGCCGTTTCCGCTGCCGCGACCGCTCGCGGGCCCCCTCGTCGGTGCGCTCTGGGTGGCGCAGATCGCCGAGGCGCCCCCGTCGTTCTTCGATTATCTCGAGTTCGTGTGCGTGGCGGACGGCGAGCTCGCCCGGCGTGCGCTGAGCTTCCGGCCGCTCTACACGAGCCGTGAGGCGATCATCGACTTCGCGAACGCTCAGCACCTGCGTGACGTGAAGCTCCTGTCGGAGACGCCGGCGTGACCAAGAAGAAGAAAAAGGACGAGGTCAGCGTGCGCAAGCGCCGCGCCGGCGAGGCTGAGCCCAAGAACGACGCCCCGAAGAAGCCCGCCGCACGCGGCAGGGCCTCCACGAAGGGCGACGGCAAGAAGGCGGAGAGCCCGGGCAAGCCCAAAGCCAAACCCCCAGCCACGGCGGCGCCGCCTCACCCCGAGCCCGTCGAGCCGAAGCAAAGAGCTCCGCGGCCGCCCCCGCCGACGCTCGGTCTCGATGAGGACGAGGATCTCGTCGAGGAGGCCCCCGAGCTCGGGCTCGGCTCGCGCATGATCCCGCCGCACCTCGGCTGGTCCGACCCGCTCGACTCGATGCCACCGTCGGGCGCCCCCCATGGCGACGTTGCGGAGCAGATCAAGTCCCTGGAGGCGCGCCTCGACGGACTGATTCGCACGAGCGCCGCCCGAGCCGAATCCGAGCGCGAGGCCAACAGCCGCCCCCTGGGCACGCCCGCCAGCGCCGACGCGCCCGCGCCCGCGGCCACGCCGGAGGTCGCCGACGCGAGCCCTTACTTCGAGAAACAGTGGGGGCGCGAGGGCCTGCGCAGCCGTTCCGAAGAGGTCGACGACTTCGGCCTCGACCCCGCCTACGAGAGCAAGGTCCGGCCCATCGCCGAGTTTTTGTATCGCCGCTATTTTCGCGCCAAGACGAGCGGCATCGAGAATCTGCCCGCGCAGGGGCGTTGTATCGTGGTGGCCAATCACTCGGGCACGCTGCCGCTCGACGGTCTGATGCTACGCACGGCGCTCCACCTCGAAACGGCGGGTGCGAGGGACCTGCGCTGGCTCGCGGAGGATTTTTTGTTCTATCTGCCGTTCGCCGGCGTGTTCATGAACCGCGTCGGGGCGGTGCGAGCCTGCCAGGAAAACGCGGAGCGGCTGCTCGGCAAAGAGCACACGGTCGCCGTTTTCCCGGAGGGCGTGCAGGGGATCAAGAAGCTCTACCGCGAGCGCTATCGGCTCCAGCGCTTCGGCCGCGGTGGGTACATCCGTCTGGCGCTTCGCATGCGCGCGCCGATCGTTCCCTGTGCCATCGTCGGGGCGGAGGAGACGAACCCGCTTCTTTACCGCGTCGAATACCTCGCGAACCTCGTCGGCCTGCCGTACATCCCCGTGACGCCGACGTTTCCCTTGCTCGGCCCGCTCGGCCTCTTGCCCGCGCCGAGCCGCTGGCGCCTCACGTTCGGCGAGCCGGTGTCGCTCGAGCACTATGGGCCCGAGGCAGCCGAGGATCACGTGCTCGTCGGGAGCCTGTCGGATCGGGTGCGCGGGACGATCCAGAGCATGCTCGACAGCGGCGTCCGCGAGCGGCGGAGCGTCTGGTTCGGGTGACGAGCGGGTTACTCGTCGTCGACAAACCCGGGGGCATGACCAGCCACGACGTTGTCGCCGGCGTGCGGCGCGCCCTGGGCACGAAGAGCGTCGGCCACGCCGGCACGCTCGACCCCATGGCGACCGGCGTGTTGCTCGTCCTCGTCGGCGAGGCGACCAAGCTTGCGGGTTACCTCGCGCTCGAAACCAAGTCGTATTTGGCAGAGGTGTGCTTCGGTCGCGCGACCGACACGCTCGATGCCGAGGGCACGGTGCTCGCCGAGCGACCCCTCCCCGACGGCGGGCTCGACCGAGCGCGCGTCGAAGCAGCGCTCGACGCCGAGCGCCGTCGCACCGAACAGATTCCCCCCGTGGTGAGCGCCATCAAGGTCGATGGCCAGCGCTCCTATCGGCTGGCACGGCGCGGCGCCGCCCCCGAGCTGGCGGCGCGCCCGGTGCACGTCGCGTCGCTCGAGCTCGCGTCCCTCGGGGCCGAGCGCATCGAGGTCACGGTCACGGCGAGCAAAGGCTACTACGTGCGAGCGCTCGCTCGCGATCTCGGCGAGCGGCTCGACTTGCCCGCGCACTTATCGTGCCTGCGGCGCACGCGCAGCGGTGCATTCGAGCTTGCGGAAGCAACCGCCCTGCCGCTCACGGCGCCCTGGCCGCTCCTGCCGCTCACCACCGTCGCCCGGCGCTGCCTGCCGACCGCGGAGCTGAGCGAGGAGGGGGCGCAACGCGCGCGCCAGGGAAAGCCGCTCCTTCCGGAGCATT
The DNA here is from genome assembly GCA_963841435.1 of uncultured delta proteobacterium. Classification (GTDB taxonomy): domain Bacteria; phylum Myxococcota_A; class Polyangia; order Polyangiales; family Polyangiaceae; genus PMG-095. Next base: position 766,689 of record CAWJCS010000004.1, on the reverse strand, counting down.
TCGTCGTCGGTCACGTTCCCCCGGACGAGCCGAGCGCCTGGATCCTACCGCCGGACGCGCTCGTCGCCGTCGGCGCGCGGCAAGGCGACGCGTTCCGCGTGCTGCGCGGCTTCCGCTGAGCGCGCCCAGAGTCTCAACCGACCGAGAGCTCGCGGACCGAAAGCCCCCGCGCCACGAGCCTCGCTTCCAGCCGCTCGCGGAGCCCGTCGAAATTGCGGCCCGGCGGCGCGCTGATGCCGAGGCCGATGTCCCTTCCCTCACCCTCGACGACGACCACCACTCCCGAGAGTTCGCCGCCGAGCTCGAGGCGGGCCACCCCGCGTCGGCGGTCGCCACCCCACGAGACCCGCTGCACGACCTCCGCAACGAGCGCCGCGTCGAGCACTCCGCGCGGCCCGATTGCCGCACCTCGCTCGTCACCGCACGCCGCAGGCGCGCCGCCAGACGTGACGTCACCGAGCGGGGCGAGACCGACGGCCAGCGGATCGACGACTGGCGGCAGGGCGTCGTCCGTGGCGGCGGGCGACCCCTGCTCACTCTCCCAAGCTGCGGCGGAGCCCCGATTTTGATCCGTTGCTGCTGAAAGCACTGAAAGTGGATTCCAGCCAGGTTGCCCGAAATCGCGCTCTGCCGGCCCAACAGCCGAGCGAAGGAGATGCCGGAACTCAGTCCTCAACCTGCTAATAACACTTCCATTCTGGCCCCCGGCACCGGCCTCGTCCGGACCGGAGCGAGCGCGGTTTCCGATAGGAGTGACCATGGACGAGGATCGGACGCCGGGCGGCCGGGTTGCGTGGGGGTCCAAGCGTTCGATACCCTCTCCGACGAAGGAGGTCCGCCCGACGGCACACGGGCGGCCGAGGCCCACGTGGAGTCTGTCCCAAAAACGAGCGAGGTCATCACTGCCCTCGGTCTGGTTCTAGCGTTTCTACCCGCTGTCATGGCGGCCATGTTCGGCGCAGCAAGCTGGGCGCTCGCCCTTTTGCCCGGCACCCGGCGCCTTGCGCTCAGGGATTCGCTGACCGGCGGTGCGCGACGCGCTCTCGAGCGGTACGTCGACCGCGGTTCGACGATCGAGGCGCGCTGGCTCGTCGTGCGCGCCATCGGCATCGCGCTGACCGCCGTGCTCGTCGCGCGCCTGCTGCCCGCCGAGCTCGGGGCCTACGGTCCGGCGCTCGCGGCGTTCGCCGCGGTCCTTGCCTACTCCGCTCCCGCAGAGATCGTGAAGGCGGCTGCGAGCCGGGCACCGGAGCGTGCCGCGCCCCTTTTGCTGCAGCTGCTAAGGCCCGTCGAGATGCTCGTCGCGCCGGTCGCGTTCGTACCGGTCTGGCTCGGACAGCGCGTCACCCGTGGGCTTGCCCGGATGCAGACCGAGCCGCCACCCGCCGTCACCGAGAACGAGGTGGAGCTCATCGTCACCGAAGGCGAGATGACGGGGGCCCTCGACCACGAACAGTCGGAAATCATCCGCAACGTGCTCGAGTTCGGCGACGTGACCGCGGGGGACGTCATGGTGTCGCGCACCCGCACGACCTCGCTCGAGGTCGAAACGCCGATCGCCGAGGTGCTAAAGCAAGTGGCCGAGGACGCCCATTCGCGTTACCCGGTGCACCGCGAGACCATCGACAACATCGTCGGAGTGCTGCACGCCAAGGACCTGCTGCGCGTCGTCGCCCGGGGGGAGGCGGCCTCCAAGACCCTGGAGTCGATCCTTCGGCCCGCGGCATTCGTACCCGAGAGCCAGTCGGCGGCGAGCGTGCTGCGAGACATGCGCGCCGGCCGGCACCACCTCGCCATCGTCATCGACGAGTTCGGCGGGTTCAGCGGCATCGTCACGCTCGAGGACCTGCTCGAGCAGATTGTCGGCGACATCCGCGACGAGCACGACGTCGAGGAGGCGCCCATCGCCGACCTCGGGGATGGGCGCCTGGTCGTGGACGCGAGCCTCGCGCTCAACGATCTGAGCCGCTACCTCGGCACGAACCTGCCGAGCGACGGCGACTACCACTCGCTCGGCGGGTTCTTGGCCGCCCAGCACGGGCGCGTGCCCGAGGTGGGCGCCACGCTCTCGGCCTTCGGCCTCGAGTTCATCGTGCTCGAGGCCGACCAACGGCACGTGTCGAAGGTCGAGATCCACCGCGAGACCCCGCCCACGTCGATCGCGCCGCGACCGAGCACGCGCGTGTCAGCAGCCTGAAGAGCCGACGCGACGGGCGCGCCGAGCGAAGAAGTGGGGGCCTCGTCCGAGCGGCGAGGCCCTGCCGGACTAGGCGTCCCTGCCGATCTTCTTCAGCTGCTCCACGAGCTTCTGGCCCTTCTCGATGAGACCGGTCTTGTCGACGCCCGGGGTCGGGTCGCCGCGCAGCACGTTCTCCATTTTGATCATCTGCGAGATTAAGGAGCCGACGATGTCGGACGGGCAGACCGCGCCCTGGGTCTGCGGATTGATGGGAATGAAGGGCGGCTCGTTGCCGGCGGGGTCACCGGAGTTGTAGCGCTTGATCTTGGTCTTCGACTTGCCGTCGCTGACCTCGATGTCGTCGGGCCACTTGGTCTTGTCGGCGGCCGCCGGAAACTGCGTCTGCAGCGGCTCGAGCGAAATCCACGGGCCGCCCGGACCCCCGCCCATGTAGCCGACCCACGCGACCTTCGGCGCCTTTTGCTCGGCGACGAAATCCTTGAGGCGCTGGCTCGCGAGGAAGAGGTGCAGGGACTCCTTCTGATCGTTCATCGCCTCGGCAGCGGCGGTAAAATCGACCAGCATCGCCATCGTGTCGCGCTTGAAGCGGCCGATGCCCTTGTCGGCGAGATCAGCCGGCTTGAACGCGATGTTGATCGCGGCAAGCTTGGTCACCTCGTCCTGCGGGTACTCGCCCTTCTGGAGCAGCTTACCGCGTGCCGACTTGATCACGTCGGCGAGCTCGGTGATCTGCTTGTTGGAGTCGTTGACTAGCTTCAGAAGCTCCTTGGCGCCCGCGACCGCAGCGTCCGCCCCTTTGGCGCGCTCGGCGCCACCGCCAAACGCGAAGCCGATGACGCCGCCCACGATGGCCGTGACGAGGGCGAGCACGAGCACGCGGCTCCTGCCGCGCCGCTGGGCCTCCCTCACCTCTTCGCCCATCTCGACGCGGATGGCAGCTGGGCGCGACGGCGCGGCCTGGGCCGACACCGACGCGTAGGGGTTGGTCGGGTCCACCCGCGGCGCCCCCTGGGGTTGGCCGAACGGGGGGGCCGGGACCCCGGAGGGTGAGCGTTGCGGCACCGGCGCCGCGGCCGGTGGCCGGGGGATGCCCATGGGGGGGGGCACGGAGGCCGCGGCAGGGGTGCTCACGGTCTTTTTGCCGAGCCTAGCCTTGAGATCGATTTTTGGCTTGTTGTCCGACATCGGTTTTTCGCGGTGAGAGGCCGAACGGCGGGCCCGGTCGGACCCAGCGGGCCCGGGACAGTAGCGGTAGGCCCCCATTCTAGGCAAGCTCGAATCGCCCCGCCCCCGTCCGCCCCCGCTAGAATGGGCAGGGATGCAACGGTTCCTGCTAACCCGCCGGGATGGGGCGCCCCTCTCGGCGTACCGGGGCGGAACCGAGGGCGACACCATCGTGCTCGCGAACGGGCTCGGCGGTCCGGTGAGCGCCTTTCACCACCAGGTCGCGCACTTCGAGACCCGTCACCGACTGCTCTCGTGGGACTACCGCGGACTTTACGGCTCGCGCGGACACGCTCCCCCTTCGAGGGTGGACGTGGCGGCGCAAGCCGACGACCTCGAAGATCTGCTCGACGCTGCGAGGGTCGAGAAGGCGATTTTCCGTGGGCTGGAGCATGGGGGTCCAGGTCGTGCTCGAGCTCTGCGCGCGGAGCCCCGAGCGGGCGCAAAAGCTCGTGCTGATCAACGGCACGTACCGCCAGCCGCTCGCGCGCCTGAGGTTGCCCGGCGCGGGCGCCTTCCTGCCGGGCCTGCTCGAGCGGATGCGCCCTCACCATCGCATCGGGGAGCGGATCGTGCGGCGCTTGTCGCGCTCGCGCCGTGCCGCCGAGCTCGTGCGGCGACTCCACCTCGTCAGCCCGGCGCTCGGCACCGACGAGCTGCTCGCGCTCGCGCGCGACTTCGAGAGCATCGATCTCGACACCTATTTGCGCACGCTCGGCGAGCTGCATCGTCACGACGCGTCCGTGGCGCTCGCCCGCGTGACGGCGCGGACGCTCGTCGTGACGGGCGCCCGCGATCCGCTGTTTTCCCCGCGCGTTGCCGCCGAGCTCGCGGGGCGACTGAAGAGCGCGGAGCTGTTCGTCGTGCCGAGGGCGACGCATTACGTGCCCGTCGAGTTCCCCGCACTCGTCAACGCGCGCATCGAGCGCTTCCTCGCCGGCCCGGCGAGGTGAGCGTCTCTCACGGCTCGGCTGCTCAGCGCAGCAGCACCACCGCCGCGTCGCACGTCGGCGGAAGCTCGCTCGCGGAGCAGGACAGCGCCCCGACGTTGACCAGGCACTGATCGAGCTTCGGCTTGATGGCGATGGCCTGACTGCAATCGATCTGCGTGCTCGCGTCGGCGAGGCACTGGTCGACGGGCGTCCCGACGCACGCGGCGTCGTGGTCGCACACGGCGCCGAGGAACGACTGGCATCCCTGCTGGGCCGGGACGGGATCAGCCACGTCGCCGAGGTCACAGCCACTCGGCGGGGAGTTGCAGCCCACCGACGCAAGGGCGTCGGCGCAGCTCGACGCCTGCGAATCCGACGAGCACCTGACGCCGCTCGCCTGATCGATGCACGTGCACTGGTCGCCGCCGCCGCCGCAGCGATCCAAAAACGAGCAGTATGTCGTCTGCCAGCGCTGGCAGGCCGTGCTCCCGCGCGCGTTCGACGGCAGCGCGCACGCGGAGTCGTCCTCGTCGTCCCCACCTTTGCAGCCGCCGGCGAGGGAGCTGGCGAGAGCGACACCCAGGAGGCCCGCACGGAAACCGACCCAAGCCCTAGCGCGTTGAAGCATGACAGTCCCTCCGTTGCGAAAAGCGTACGCACCTTATTTTACCACGGCTCGCCCGGTCGGCCTCGGTCAGGGCGGTTTTCGGTTCCTGAAGGGCTCCCGGGCCGCGCTTCGGGAGCCGGATCCGCGCTGGCCGCGCGTTCGCGATGGGCTCGGCCGCCCCCCGCGCATTGACCGGGTTTTTTTTCGATGCAACGCTCCGCCTCGTCATGAAGCGCGTCGTGGTCGTCGATAACTACGACTCCTTCACCTACAATCTGGTGCAGTACCTGCTCGCGCTCGGCGCCGAGTGCGACGTACGGCTGAACGATCGCACGACGGCGAGCGAGGTGCTCGAGAGCCGCCCCGATGGCGTCCTCTTGTCGCCCGGCCCCGGGACGCCCAACGACGCGGGCATCACGCTCGAGCTCATCGAGAAGCACCCACCAAGTTTGCCGATCCTCGGGGTCTGCCTCGGACACCAGTCGATCGGCCAGGCGTACGGCGGCGTCGTGATGCGTGCCCCGCGCTTGATGCACGGCAAGACGTCACCCATCGAGCACGACGGCGCGCGCATCTATCGCGGGCTCCCGACCCCGTTCGAAGCCACACGCTATCATTCGTTGATCGTCGAGGAGGCGACCCTGCCGGCCTGCCTGACGGTCACGGCTCGCACGGCCGAGGGCGAGATTATGGGCCTCCGGCACAAGGAGCAACCCGTCGAGGGAGTGCAGTTTCACCCCGAGTCCGTGCTCACCGAGCACGGCATGACCCTCATGCAGAACTGGCTGAGCTCGCTATGACCGACGATCCGATCCCCTTCGCGATGGTCTTCGAGGAGCTGACCGCTCCGGGAGGCCTGCGCGGCCCGACGGTACGGCGCGTCTTCGACGCGATCTTCGCCGGTGCCTGGGCTCCATCGCAGATTGGCGCCCTGCTTGCCTGCCTGCGCCTCCATGGCGACCGCGCCGAGGTGCTCGCCCAGGCCGCGGCCGCGATGCGCGCCGTGATGATCCGCGTGCCGCACGAGCACGATGTCGTGCTCGACACGTGCGGCACGGGTGGCGACGGCTCGGGAACGTTGAACCTGTTCGACCGGCGCGGCGCTGATCGCGGCCGCGGCAGGCGTGCCCGTGGCCAAGCATGGCAACCGCGCCGCCACGAGCCGCTCGGGCAGCGCCGACGTGCTCGAGGCGCTCGGCGTGCCGCTCGACGTGCCCGCAAAAAGCCAGGCCGCGGTGTTGCGCGAGGCGGGCATCGCCTTCCTGTTCGCCCAGGCGCACCACCCCGCGATGAAGCACGCCATGCCGATCCGGCGCGAGCTCGGCATCCGCACGCTGTTCAACGCCATTGGGCCGCTCTCGAATCCGGCGTTGGCCACCCACCAGCTGCTCGGCGCCTACGACGACTCGATGCGCCCCGTGCTCGCGGGCGCCCTGCGCGACCTCGGAACCCGCCGCGCGTGGGTCATCCGCAGCAGCGACGGCATGGACGAGCTCAGCCCCCACGCGACGACGCGCGTCACGGAGCTCGACGACGGCACGCTACGCGAGTTCGAAGTGGCTCCGGAAGACTTCGGGCTCTCGAAGAGCCCCGCGGGCGCCGTCGTGGGGGGCGACCCGAAGGAGAACGCGGACGTGCTCCGCAAGGTGCTCGCCGGCGAGCCTCATCCGTCACGCGACGCGTTCGTGCTCAATGGTGCGGCCGCGCTCGTCGTCGCGCGGGGGCTCGAGCCGAAGGCTGCCGCCCACGCGGCCCGCGAGGTCCTCGAGAACGGCGCCGCGCTACGGCTGCTCGAAACCTGGCGGAACGCGGCCCTCGCCCAGCGCGCTCCGAAAAGCACGTGAGCGGCGTCCTCGCGCGCATCCTCGCGCAAAAGGTCGAGGAGGTGCGAAAGCTACGCTCGCGGCCCCTCGCGCCGGGGCCCGCACCGCGCCCGCTCGGGCTCGAGCGCGGCGAGGGCGAGCCCTTGCGGCTCATCGCCGAAATCAAGCGCCGCTCGCCCTCGGCCGGAGCGCTGTCCGTGGCGCTCGGCGTGGCGGAGCGGGCAAGGGCGTACGAGCGGGCGGGCGCGACGATGGTGAGCGTGCTCGCGGACGGGCCGTTCTTCGACGGGGCGTTCGAGCACATCGGCGAGGCGCGCGCAGCGTGTGCGCTGCCAATCCTCTGCAAGGAGTTCGTCATCGACGAGGTGCAGCTCGACGCGGCGCGCGCGGTCGGCGCGGACGCCGTGCTCTTGATCGTTCGCATCCTCTCGGCCGCTCGCCTCCCCGAGCTCGTCGGTGCGGCGCGCGAGCGCGGCCTCGAGCCCTTCGTCGAAATCGTGGACGAGCGGGAAGCCACGCTCGCGCTCGACGCCGGTGCGACGCTCGTCGGCGTGAACGCCCGCGACCTCGACACGCTCGAGATGGCCCCGGCTCGCGCGGCACGCACCCTGAACGCGCTCCCGAGCCGCATCACGGGCGTCCACCTCTCGGGGCTCGCAACGCCCGAGGCGGTCGCCGAGGTGGCGCGCGGTAAGGCCCACGCCGCACTGCTCGGGGAGGCCTTGATGCGCGTCGACGACCCCGAGCCGCTGCTCGCGACGCTCGTCCGGGCCGCGGGAACGAGCGGGTCGAGGGAATAGGCGCCCGTGTCCGAAGCGTCGAGCACGGCCCGGGAGCTGGTCGCGCGCTTTCGCTCGCGTGACGCGAGCGTCGCCGTGATCGGGCTCGGGCACGTCGGGCTGCCCGTCGCCCTCACCTTCGTCGAGCATGGCTTTCGCGTGATCGGGCTCGACATCGACGGCGAGAAGCTCGAACGCCTCCGGCGCGGTGAGCCGACGCTTTCGTATCTCGAAAAGGCGCGCCTCGTCGACGCGCTCGCTTCGCGACGCTTCCTCCCGACCGAGGACCTCGAGCGACTGACCGAGGCCGACGCGATCCTGATCGCCGTCCCGACCCCCGTCACACGGCGGCGCGAGCCCGATCTCGGTGCCGTTCGCAGCACGGCCGAGGCCATCGGCAAGAGATTGCGCCGCGGCCAGCTCGTGGTGCTCGAGTCGACGACCTACCCCGGCACGACCGACGGCCTCGTCAAGGAGCTGCTCGAGCGCTCCGGCCTCGCTTCGGGCCGCGACTTCTTCCTCGGATTTTCGCCGGAACGCGAGGACCCCGGGAACACGCGCTTCCCGACGCACACGATCCCCAAGGTCGTCGCCGGTGTCGATCCACTCTCGGGCGACGTGGCCGAAGCACTCTACGCCGAGGTGTTCGAGCGCACCGTGCGCGTCTCGTCGGCGCGCGTTGCGGAGGCCACCAAGCTCTCGGAGAACGTCTATCGTGCCGTGAACATCGCGCTCGTCAACGAGCTCAAGTTGATCTTCGACCGCATGGGCATCGACGTGTGGGAGGTGCTCGACGCGGCGGCCACGAAGCCCTTCGGCTACGACCGTTTCGATCCCGGGCCAGGCTGGGGCGGACACTGCGTCCCGGTGGATCCCTTCTACCTCGCGTTCGCGGCGCAGGCGGTCGGAGCACCGACGCGTTTCATCGAGCTTGCCGGAGAGATCAACGTCAGCATGCCGTCGTTCGTCGTCAACAAGCTCGAACGCGCGCTCAGCGAGCGTGGCGGGCGGCTCCCGGGCGCGCGCGTGCTCGTGCTCGGTGTTTCGTACAAGCCCAACATCGACGACACGCGCGAAAGCCCAGCGTTCGAGCTCTTGCGGCGCCTCCTGGAGCGCGGCGCCACCGTCGCGTATCACGATCCCCACGTCGAGAAGCTGCCGCGCGCGCGGGCGTTCCCGGAGCTGCCGGAGCTTGCCTCCGAGCCGCTCACCGAGGAGCGCCTCGCGGCAGCCGACGCCGTGGTGGTCGTCACCCACCACCGCGCCGTCAACTTCTCGTTCGTGCGCAGACACGCCCGGCTGGTGGTCAACACGCGGGGCGTGTTTCGCGACGCGTGGCCCGACCTAGTCAAGGCCTGACCGACCCTGCTAGGCTCGCCGCCCATGGCACGCCGCGCCGTCCTGCTCGTCCTTTTGGCTTGCGCCTGCGCGAGCCCGAAGGCTCCCGTGGACGAGCCGCCCGAAACGCCCCAAACGGGCGGCACCGACGCTTCCCCGGAGCCCAGAGCGAGCGAGCTCGAGGCTCCCGCGAGCCCCGAGCCCGAAGCCAGCGATGAGACGCCCTCCGCGCCGCCCCCCGAGTCGCTCTTGTCTCTGTGCAACAAGATGTGCGACGCCGTCGCGCCGAAGTGCACGAAGGACCAGCTCGCGACGTGCCGGGTCACGTGTAAAAACTACGAGGACTCGCCCGAGGCCTGCGACGGCGTGACGCGCAAAGCCCTCGAGTGTGCTCGCACCGACAAGGACTTCTTGTTCTGCTCGAACGTCGTCCCGCTCAACTGTGCCAAGGAGTTCAAAGCGGTCGGCGTGTGCGCCGCCACGGGCGTCGCTCCCGTCGAGGTGAAAAAGCAGACGATGCCGGACGGCTGGGCGCGCTTCGAGGCCAAGCAAGCCGGGTTCTCGGCGGTGATGCCCAAAGGCGTCACGGCGAGCAGCGACGGCGACGTGAAGAAATGGTCGGTGTCGGCGCCGAACGGCGCAGCGTACGAGGTGACACTGCGCCCCGCGCCACCGGCCACGAAGATCGACAATCGCTATTTCCTCAAGCGCTCGCGCGAGCTCTTCGGCCGCTGCGCCGACAAGATGAAGCTCCACGCCATCATCGAAAAGGAAGGCCACACGTCGATCCAGTACAAGGTGGTCTGCCCGGACAAAGTGCAGAAGCTTGGGACGATCCACGTCGTGGGCAAGAACCTTTACGTCCTCGCGCTCGAGTTTCCCGAAGGCGCGACGGTCGAGGTGGATCCGTTCATGTACAGCTTCGAAAAGCGCTGACCCGCACGGGCCCCTTGCTCGGGACTCGCACCGTGCGATAATCTCGAATGATGCGAGGCGTCGGTGGTGCGCTTTTCGGCATCGCGCTCGCCGCGGCTTCGTTTGCGGGGTGCGCGGGCCGCTCCGAGTCGAGCTGCGCGGATTGCAACGCCGGCACGGGCGGCGAGGGCGCCCAGGCGGGCAGCGGCGCGGCGGCGGGTCGTGGAGCGAACGGCGGCACGGGCGCAAGCAGCGGCCGCGGCGGCACGGCCGGTAGCGCGGGGTCGTTCGCGGGCAGCACCGTCGGGGGCAGCGGCGGCGGCGGGGGCTCGTCGGGCGGCGACGGACCGACGGGCGGCGACGCAACGGAGGGCGGCACTGCGGGCTCGTTGGGCGGCACGGGGCCGGCAGGTGGCGGCGGCGCGGGCAATGCGAGCGGCGCCGCGGGCGCCGGCGGAGACAACGGTGACCCTTGCGCGCTGCCCGCCGACACCGGGCCATGCGACGGCGCGCTCTCCCGCTACGCCTTCGACCAGAAACTCGGCGTCTGCGTGCCGTTTTCTTACGGCGGCTGCGAAGGCAACGCGAACAACTTCGAAAGCATGGAGCGGTGCTACGACGGTTGCGGTCTGTCGGGCGATTTCCACGCCGCCGCGTGCACCTCGTCGTCCGATTGCGTCGTCATCACGCGGGGCTGCTGCGGTGACTGCGCGCTCCGCCAGCCGGATCCGCTCGTCGCCGTGAATCATGACGCCGCAGCGAATTACCCCCTGCGCGCGGGCTGCGGCGGGATCGCCTGCCCCATTTGCGATCCGCCCGACCCGGACGACAGCGCCTGGTTCGGTGCGACCTGTCAGGCCGGCTTCTGCGAGCTCTTCGACGCGCGCGAGTCGTCGGTGACGGAGTGCACGACGAACGAGGATTGCACGCTGCGCGACGGACTCGGTTGCTGCGAGGGGTGCAGCGCCGATGCGCGCAAGGTCGTCGCCGTGAACCCCGAGGGTGGGCTCGGCGCGCTCGTGTGCGGCAGCGACCCCGTCGGTTGCCCCGCCTGCGTCCCTCAGTACCCGCCCGCTCTCGAAGCCGTCTGCAACGCGGGGCGCTGCGCGGTGATCTCGCTGGCGGGCGCCAACTGAGGCGAGCCGCCGTCGTTCACGATCGATCGTTGGCTCCGCCGCTCAGCGGGGCGTCTGAAAGGGGGCGGAGCGGATGGCTTGCTCCCAGTTCTTGCCGTCGAAGGCACGACGCTCGAGGCTCGTCACGTCGACGCCTTCGAGGCAGCGCGCATTCACGTCCACTTTGTCGGGATCGGAGCGCGGCGTGTAGAAAGGGTGCACGCCACAGTGACGGCAGAAGCGGTGCTCCGCGACGCCGGTGTTGAAGCGATACGACGTGAGCTCGTCGGCACCCGCCACGAGCTCGAAAGCGCCGGTCGCGACGATGAGGTGCAAGAAGCCCTTTTTCTCGCACATCGAGCAGTTGCATTCCGCCACCGCGTCGAGGCTCGCCTCCACCCGGAAGCGCACGCGCCCGCAGTGACACGACCCTTCGTACCTGGGCACGCCGACGACTCTAGCCGCTCTCGGCCGGATCGGCAGCGGCTCCCGCAGCAGCGCGCGCGGCCACGCGCCGGAGCGCGCGAGGGCCGCCCAGGCGCGGCTCCCCTGCCCCGGTCGCGGCTCACCCGCAAAGGTGCCTGGCGAGCATCGCCGCGTCCGCGCTCGTGAAGGCAACGAGCAAAACGCGCTCCGGCATCGGCTCGAGCGCCTGGAACGCCCGGATGGTGCGAACCGCTAGGTCTGCGGCCTGGTCTAGCGGATAGCCGTACACACCGGTGCTGATCGCCGGAAAACCGATCGTTCGCGCGCCGTGATCTCGACCGAGGGCGAGCGAGGCACGATAGGCGGCAGCGAGCGCTTCCGGCTCGCCGCTAGCACCGCCTCGCCACACGGGGCCGACGGTGTGGATGACGAAGCGCGCCCTGAGCGCGAAGGCCGGCGTGAGGCGTGCTTCGCCCGTCGGGCAACGGACTCCGGGCCGGAGCTCGGGAACGGCACGGCATGCTGCGAGGAGCTCGGGGCCCGCGGCTCGGTGGATGGCGCCGTCCACACCGCCGCCGCCCAACATCCGCTCGTTCGCAGCGTTGACGATCGCATCGACGGCGAGCTCGGTGATGTCACCGGTGACGACGGTCAGGCGGGACACGCCGTGATCATACCCAAGCCCCGTGGCTTTCGCCGTGTCGTAGCGTGCATGTCGAAACGAGGCTCGAAACGCGCCCGCGCGGGCGCGCTCGCGGCGCTTACCTTGGGCTCATTTGCAGGCTGCGCGAGCGCTCCCGACGCCGTCCTCGACGTCGGCGCGCGAAACCTTCAATGCGGGCGAAGCGAGCTCGAAGTGGCTCTGAACCGCGAGACACCGAGCGTGCGCGAGTACGCGGTGGCGTGCAACTTCATGTACACGCTCGTCCACTGCACGGATCGCGGCTGCCGCCCCGCGTCGGTGAAACCGCCCTGCGTCGGGAACCTGCCTTGCTTCGAGGAAGACCCCGAGACGCTCGAATGGAAGCTGGCCGGGGACGACACCGCGGCGCGCACCCACGCCTCCTCCGGCGCGAAACCGGCACCGTAGCGAGCCCGCTGGGCTCGGCTAACCATCGAGCGGCGGCGCGCGGATGTCGTCGCTGGTGCCGCGCTGGCGATCGGGCCCGGCGGAGACGACGGTCGCATCCTCCCCGTCACACTCGATCACCCAGGCTCCGCCCCAAGGATCGCGCTTCGGACTGCCACGCTCGAGCAAGCCATCGCTGAGGAGGCGCTCGACGTCCGGGCACACGGTCGCGTCGCGCTGCACCCAGAAGGTCTTCACGGCGTGGCGCATTTCTCGGGCGTTGCTGGTCGCGTGCTCGATCTGCGCTCTCTTCCACGCGTCGAAAGCCGCGATGCCGACCGCGGACGCGATGAGCGCGAGAATCGCCACGACGATGAGCACTTCGAAAAGCGTCACGCCCCGCGAGGGACGTCTCGGTGTTCGAATCGTCATGCTCAACCCTCAGCAAAGCGCGTGCCGCGCCGACCCGTGGGTCACGCGCGCTCACTTCGACGCCCGGCGGTCGCGCGCACGCGCCGATCGTCGCCGGCCTCAGGGTGAGTTTGGTCACGTTGTCGCGGTCGAGACACGCTCCCGCCGGGGCCTCGCCAAAGTGACAGTGCGCGTCACCCGGGTGCAGCCGTGCGAGCGAACCAGCGGTGCAGGCCCTCGAGCACCGGGCTCGTTGCGCCGGGGGGCGGCGTCGGATCGCTCATGCACACAGTGGCCACCCGGTCGAGGCGACGGCGCACAGGCCCTTGCCGCGAACGAGACAGAGATCTCCGAACTCGTGCTCCTCGTAGCCGAGCGCGGCCGCAACCTCGAGACCCTCGGTCAGCAGCTCTCGACCGACGAAGGCTTCGAGGAGAGCGAAGTGACTCGTGCCCTCGACGTGCATCCCCGTGAGCAGATCGTCGACCACGCGACGACGAAATCCCTTGCCGAGCACGAGCGTCGCCGTGCCCTCCCCGGTGCGAAGCTTGCCGCTCGCGGCGGCGCTCTCGAGCGCCCGCACGACGGTCGTGCCCACCGCGACGACGCGGCCGCCCGCCTGCCGTGTTCGTTCGATGGCGAGCCCGGTCTCCTCCGGCACGTCGTAGCGCTCGGGCAGCGGCAGGCGGCGATCGAGCGCCGCCGAGCCCGTCGAGGAGAGGCCGGCCGCGTGCGTCACGCGCGCGAGGCGCGCCCCTCGCGCCCTCATGGCGCCGAAGAGCTCGAACGACAGCGAAAGCCCGGCCGAAGGTGGCTCGAAAGCAAAGGGGCGGGAGGCGTAGCCAGTTTGCACGTCCCAGAGTGCGAGCGGCCGCTCGAGGTACGCGTATTGAACGACGCGCCCCACGCGGTAGAGCGCGCTCATCAGCTCTGCGTCCGACCGGTCGAAGCCGACCGTCACGAGCCTGGGCTCGTCGGCGTTGAACCGAGAGCACCTCGAACCCGAGCTCCCCGGCTGCACCACGATCGCCGGGGGCGAGGCGCGGCGCCGGACCACGCGCCTCGGTGGGCACGCGGTACGTGCCCGCGCCGAAGAGCACAGCGCGGAACGCACCGCCGGGTGCGAAGCCCGCGAGGCGAAGCTCGCCGTCGTGCGAGTCGAGCGCGAGCGAGGCCGGCAGCGTCGCTGCGTCGTTGACGACGACGAGGTCCCCGGCATCGAGCAGAGAGGGAAGCTCGGAAAGCGAGTGATCGCGGGGTGGCGCGCCCGTTTCGAGCTCGAGAAGCCTCGCGGGCTTCTTCCGGTCCGGGCTGCGCGCCGGCTCGAGCACGCGCATCGTGCTCACGACAGAGCCTCGAACGACGCAGCTTCGAGCCTTGCCCCGTTTTCGACGCCGTCGCTGCGGAGCATGCGTACGATGCGCTCGGCAACGCCCCGAGGATCGAGCAACGTGCTCGGATCCGCCTCCGGCAGAGCGGCGCGATGCATCGCGGTGTCCATCTCACCTGGGTCCACGCTGAAGAGGCGCACGCCGTGCGCGCCGAGCTCGCTCGCGAAGGAGCGCGCGAGGTGATCGAAGGCCGCCTTCGATACGCCGTATGCCCCCCAGCCCGGGTAGGCGTTCACCGCGGCGTCCGAGCTCACGTGGACGATCGTTCCCCGGCCGCGCAGCGCCATCGAACCGGCGACGATCTTCGAAAGACGAAACGGACCGATCAGATTCACGGCGAGCACGCGCTCGAGGTCCTCGCAGGCGGTGTCGAGGAGGGGCCGCAACGGCGTCGGCCCGAGCTCGCTCGCGTTGTGGACGAGCAGGTCGAGAGGTCCGACGAGCTCCGCGGCGGCGCCGGCGAGCGGGTACACCGCGAGCTTGTCGCCGAGGTCGGCGCTGAGGCCGTAGGCTTCGCCGCCGCGAGCCCGGATCGCTCCGACCGCTTCGGCGAGCGCTGTCTCGCCGCGAGCCACGAGCACGACTCGTGCACCATCGGCCGCGAGCCGCTCGGCGAGGGCGCGACCAAGCCCGCGGCTCGCCCCGGTCACCATCACGGAAAGAAGCTTTTCGTTGGACATACTACGAGCTTGATCCCGCTTCGCTCGTTTGGTGGCAGGGTTGACAAGGGATTGGAATAAGGTCATCGTGCCGACACGCTTGCGGAAAGCCGACTCGGCGCCGCGGCAGGAGCGCGAACGATGAGTGACGATCTCGCGGCCCGGCTCGCCGCCAACGTCCGTCAGCTGCGCCAGGGGCGCGGGCTGACGCAGCAGCAGATGTCCAAGATCTCGCGGCTACCGCGAGCGACGTGGGCGAACCTCGAATCGGGCACCGCGAACCCGACCCTCGCCGTGCTCCACGCCGTCGCCGTCGCGCTGCAGGTTTCGCTCGAGGAGCTCGTCGCACAGCCGCGCGCCAATGCCAGGCACTACCCGAAGGGCGCCCTGCCCTCGCGCAAACGCGGCGGGGTCGAGGTCAGCTCGCTGTTGCCCGACAACGTGCCCGGCATGCTCATGGAGCGACTCGAGCTGCCGGCAGGCGAGCGCCTCGTGGGCGTCCCCCACACGCCCGGAACGCGCGAGTATCTGACCTGCGAGGTCGGGGTGATCGAGCTCGTGGCGTCGGGCGATACGTTCCGTGTCGAGCCCGGTGACGTTGTCGTGTTTCGGGGCGACCAACGGCATTCGTACCTGAATCCCGGGCGCGAGCGCGCCGTCGGCTACTCGGTCGTGATGCTCGAGCCCGTCTCCTGACGGGGCCGCGCGGGGTGGAGCACGAGCTCGAGCGTGCCGTCGCGCCTCGCCTGAAAGCCGTGCGACAGGAAAAACTGCAGGCCCGCGGCGCGCTCGCGCACCTCGCCGCGGTCGTGCGGCGTGCTCGCGGACGACTCCGGGACGACCAAGACGCGGTCGACGCCCGCCTCGGCACGGAGCTCCTCGAGCAGGAGCTCGAGCACGCGTGTCCCGACGCCGGCTCCCCAGAAACCCGGCGCGACCACGAAGCCGTCGGGCGTGAAGCTCGCCTCGCCCCGGGCGACATCGAGCGTGACCGTCGCGACGGGAACGGCGATGGCCGGGACCCCTTCGGACTCGAGGCAGAGTGCGAACGACCACGGTGTGCCCCGGCTCGCCTCGAGACTCAAGAGTCCGCTCGGCACGCCGAGCTCGTGCTCGACGAAGCGCCGCGCCTCCGCGTTGAAGCCCGGGCGCAAGAGCGGCCAGAAGAGGCGAAAGGTCGGGGTGCGAGTCCAGCGGCTGAAGACGTTCGTCCACCCGAGGTTCAACGGATGCGTCTCGTTCGCCGAGAGCTTGCCGCCCACCACGACGTCCTCGATGAGCTGCGCCATCGCGAGGGAGAGCGAGAGTGAAGCCGACCGGTCCGTTGCCGCATCGCGCTCCTTCGCCCCCGACGGTGGGGGGAAGAGCTCGGGGTAGAGCTCGGCCAAGAACGACGGCGGCGCCTCCGCGCCGATGCGCGCCTCGAGCGCTCCATAGCGCGCCGTGAGCTCGAGAAACGTCTCCTCGACGCCGGGCTCGAGCGGGTAGAGCGCCTGACGCAGGATCTGGAAGAGCTCGCTCGTACGCCGCTTCGGCGCGAGCTCCGCGAGCTCGGGCCGGCCGAAAATGGACCGAGCCACATGGTGCCCGAGGCGGCGATACGCCTCCCACTGCTCCTCGCCGTAGAACTGGTCGCCCGTGCTCTCGTGCGGGAAATCGGGGTGCTTGCGACGGTACTTTCGCACGTCCTCGGGCTCGTCACCCGTGAGCGCGGGACGCAGGTAGAGGAGCAATCCGAACTCGTTCGGCCCGTACACGATCTCGCCCACGGCGCCATGGCCACGGCAGAGCCCATCGGCGTCCGGTCGGAGCTCGCAAAGGTCGAGGCGGACCTCCACGCCGAAGTCGGTGCGGATGCGGGCGAGCGCGTTGCCGAGATCGTCGAACGACGATTCGGGGTCGCGGCCCGCGTCACTCACGACAACGTAGCGTGTGCGACGGCGCACGAGCTCGTAGAGCGCGAGGTTCTCGAAATGGCCGCCGTCGGAGAGGTGCACCCAGTTGCCCTGCGCGCGCGTGAGGCCGAAAAGCTCCGTAAAGTACAGGCAGCCGGGCGTCGCAAGCTCGTGGCGTGAAAGGGAGCGCGGGTGCGCGAGCCAGCAACCGAGCCTGAGGTTCAACGCCGACATGAGGAACGTCGAGGCACGGCCGAGCCACACCGAGAACGAGCCCATGTTCGAGTTGAAGGCCGCCGCCGAGGCCGTGAGCGCCGATGCCAGGCCGATCTCCCTGTCGAGGAGCGGTCGATGGCGATCGGCAATCGCGAACCCATGGCGCGAAAGCGTGGCGCTCTGACCACCGCGGTCGAGCGTCGCGAGCGGGTCACCGGCGAGGTCGTTCGCCGTGCAGCAGACCAGGTGCAACGGGCGCGCGGGCATCCGCGCGAAGGCGAGGTCGTCCTTGCTGGAATCGGCCGTGGCGCGCCGCTCGGTGTCTCCCGTGTACACGGCACCCAGGAACGCGCGAGCGATGCGACCGCTGTACGCCGCGTGCAGCCCGATCTTTTTCGGGTCGAACAGCACGAGCGCGACGAGCACCGTGGCGGCGGCCACTTCGAGCACGAAGGGACCGAGCGGTTGGCCGAACGCACGACGTGACGGCTCCGCCCACGAGAAGACCACGAGCGTCGCGACGCTCACGAGCATCAGCGCGAGGGAAGCGAGCGACAGGACCTGCGGAAGCCTGCGCTTTAGCGCATCCTTGGCGAAATCGACGGCCTTCTCGCGCGTTTGCGTGGAAACCTTCTTGATCAGCAGCCCGAACAGCCCACCCGAGATCGCGGCCCCGGTCGGCGCGACCCAGGACGAGAGCAGCCCGCCCTCGACGAGCACGGCCAACTGAAGCCCAACCGCCGTGACGCCGACCACCCCACAGAGCGCGAGCAGCCGCACGGCGGCCCGGTCGACGGCACCCCGCGCCTGGGGGCTCACGAAGCGCGAAAGCAGCCAGCGCGAGGCGAACCAGCCGGCACCGGGCGCAGCCCAGCCGCCGAGCACGGGGAAGGGGCGCGCGAAAAAGCGCTCTCCGGCGACGAAGCGGGCGAGGACGAAGGCACCGACCAAAACGAGGAGCACGCTCGCGAAAACGTAGACGCCCGTGCGTCGGTCCTCGGGCATCGCCTTCTTCGTCTTCTGCCAGGAGACTTCGGTGGCGAGGAGGTGGACGAACGAAAGCGCGAAGAACGCCGCGAGCCGGTGGGTATCGAGCAACCAGCCCACGCCGAGTACCCCGTTGACGAACAGGACGCCGAGCGCCGTCGTGACCGTGACGCCGGGCGCGAGCGCCGCCAAAAACGACGTGATGAGCGTCCAGGTCTCGTTCTGGAAGAAGCCGACGCGCGGCGCGAGGAAATTGCCGAACTCGCGCAGATGCCGGATCTCCTTCGGCTCCGGACCGGAACCGCCCGGAAAGATCGGTGGCTCGCCGGCTCTGCCCCGGCGCGCGAGATAGACGGAGAAGAACCCGCCGACGTAGCCGCCCCCCGAGACGGTCGAGAGGTAGTCGAAATGTCCGAGCCAGCCGAGCTCGGCGAGCGCCTGCAAGAGGCCCAGGTTGAAGGTCGCGCTGCGGATACCACCGCCCGAGAGCGAGAGGCCGACGGTATCGCGCGCTACGAACGTCACTCGAGGCTCGTCCGATGCGCCCGTCGCGACGGCACACTCCTCTTCGGCGAGGCCGAGCTCCTTGCGAAAAAGCCCCTCGAAGTGGTTTGGCTGCCGCCCGCTGTCGCCGCTCGTCTGCATGCCCCGCGCCTGCCGCCTCGAAACCCCGAGCCTAGCGTGGCTCCTTCCTCGTTCGAATAGGAAAAACGTCACGCGCGCCCGAGGCGCCGGCCCGGGGCCTCAGGGTTCGCCGCGCTTCTTCGTTCGGCCGTGCGTAATCTTTTCGGGGCGGTCGACCGCGCGCGAAATCGCACGCTCGCCGAAGCGCTCCTGGATGGCGTCGAGCGCAGCGCCGAGCGCGGCCTGGCGCTCCGGAAACAGCTCGAGCTGCTCGGCCGAGCGCGGCTCGAGGCTCGAGAGCGACACACCGAGCAGTCGCACGGGCTCGTCGATGCCGGAAGCGTCCCAGAGCGCGACCGCGAGCGCGCGGATCGTGGCGCCGTCGTCGGTTGGGTGCTCTAAAGTTTTGGAGCGCGTGACAAGGGGATAACTTGGCTCCGACCCACCGGCAATGTCGCGCGACTCACGCCGGCCGCGCGCGCGTGCGAGCTTCGCCTTGAGCGTCACGGTACGGCCCGCGTACCCGTCGTGCCGGACGCGGCGCGCGACCGCTTCTGCGTGCGCCGTGAGCGCCGCCGTCACGCGCCCGCGATCGGAAACGTCGCTTTCGAACGTGTTCTCCTCGCCATACGACTTGGGCGCGCGGTCCGCTTCCACGGGACGATCGTCCTCGCCGCGGGCGAGCGCTTGCAGCGCGGCCGCGCGGTCGCCGATCGCTTCGAAAAGTGCGCGCGCGTCGTAGCCCGACAGATCGGCGAACGTCTCGATGCCGAGCGCCGCGAGGCGCGCGCCCAGCACGGGACCGACGCCCCAAAGGCGACGGATCGGCAAGGGGTCGAGCAGGGCACGGACGCGGCCAGGCGCGACGACCTCGAGCCCATCGGGCTTTCCCAGCGTGCAGGCGATCTTCGCGACGAGCTTGTTGGGCGCGACCCCGACGGAGACGTTGAGCTCGGTGCGTTCGTGCACCGCCGCCTTGAGCTTGCGCGCGAGCGTCTCCGGGTCGCCGAACAGGCCGAGCGAGCCCGTGACGTTGAGAAAGGCCTCGTCGAGCGCGAGAGGCTCGATCTCCGGAGTGAACGACAAGAACACCTCGTGCACTTCAGCCGATACGGCAACGTAGTGTTCCATGTTCGAAGGTAGGAATACGCCGTCCGGACACAGCTCGCGCGCGCGAAATCCCGGCATGGCGCTCTTCACGCCGAAGCGCCTCGCCTCGTAGGACGCAGCGGCCACGACGCCTCGCGCGGACGCGGCGCCGACGATGACCGGCTTGCCGCGCAGCTCTGGATGGTCCCGCTGCTCGATGGACGCATAGAACGCGTCCATATCGGCGTGCAGGATGAGCCGTTCGCGCTCGGGCATCGTGGCGAAGCGTAGCGGAGCCGTGGGCCGGCGGCGACGCGGCGGCGCTCAACGTGGAGGGGCTTCGCCGAACCTGTCCTCGTCGACGGCGATGAACGCCTCCATGCCGCGTGGGCCTTGATAGACCTTTCGGTAGCCGCGCTTGGCGAGATAGCGCGGAAAGCGGCCGGTGCTGAACACGATGTCGGGGCGGCCGAGACCACAGTCCTCCGAGAGCTCGTCGGCGTGGTCGATGATGTAGGCAGGGCTGAGCCACGCGCCCTGGAGCTGAAATGCACGGGCCCGCTCCGGCAGGCAGTCGAGCGGTCGCGGATCGGTGAGAGCGTAGAGGTCGATGAAGCGCGCCGACCCGTAGAACTCACGAAACACGTAGTACGGCACCATGCCGGCCTGGCCGGACATGAGCGTGATCGGGCGCTCTCGCGTCGGCCGCGCGCTCCGCGCAATGGGCATCAAGCGCTCGAGGAGCCTCGCATCGCGGCGGTGGGCGCGATTGGCGAGCTCGGCGAAGGCGTAGCCGGCGGCGTGCGGGAAAAGGGCGGCGCCCGCGTGGGCTTCCTCGGCTCGGTAGCTGCCATTTTGCGGCGACGACCCGAAGGCGACCGCGCGCGAAGTGCCGTGCGCGACGAGGCCGACGCCGATCATGGAAGCGAGCAGGCGCGAGCGGAGCGCGAGCGTCCCGAGCGCCTCCGCAGCGAGGATGGCGAGGCCCGGCACGGCGGGAACGAGCAGGCGTGCGCAGGGCATCCAGTCGCCGCCACTCACGACGACGAACGAGAGCGCCGCCACGCAAAAGCCGAGCACCATGGCGAGCCAGGACGACATCCGCCGGGCGATGCCCCCGCGTACGACCAAGACGGCGCCAGCAAGCGCAACGATTGGCAGATATGGACTCGACAGCGTGAACACGTTGACGAGGTACGCGACCCCGGGCTCGAGCGCGAAGGCGTGGGTCTTGACCGCCGCGGGGTTCGGAACCGGCACACCGAAAGCGAGGGTGCGCGCGAGCGCGATGCCGAGCGAAAGCACGACCGACGCGCCCACGGCGACGAGCGCACGAACGGTGTGGCGGAAGCGCCCGGCACCCTCGTCCGAGAGCGCGCGCAGCATCGAGAGCGCGGCGGCAGCCGCAGCCATGGAGCAAAGCTCGATGGGCGCCTCCGGACGCGCGAGCGCAAACCCGAGCGCCAAAAGGCCGGTGCCGACGAGCTCGCGGGCCCTCGGCGCGCGCTCGGCGTCGATGAGCCTGCCCGCGGCGAACGCGACCAACAGTCCGAGCGCGGCCATGAACGTCCCCTCCATGCCGCTCGTGCTCCAGTAGAGAAAGGGGAGAGAGCTTGCCACGAGGACCGGCGCGAAGATCGCGCGTGGTCCCTCGAGCTCGCGCTCCGGGCCGGACGAAAGCGCCACCGACGCGGCCGCGCAGAGCAACCCGAAGACCCAGGCAGCGCTCGGGATTGAAAGCCCGATGCGCTCGGCGAGCGACAAGACGAAAGCCAGTGACAGGCTGCTGGTCTGCTCGACTGGGAAGCCGTCGTAGTTGACGACCGCGCCGTGCTTGGCGAGCGCGTGGGCCACCCAGAACGTGATGTGGCTGTCGTCGTTGCCGGCTGCCGGAAACTGCGTCGCGACGACGAACGCAGCGAGGATGACGCCACCGGCAGCAGGAGCCCAACGGGTGGCCAGGGAGCGCAACGCGTCAGCCACCGGCGGTCCTCACGAATTCCTCCACGAAGCTCGACTGCGGGCGCTCCGCGAGCTCGGAGAAGCTGCCGAGCTGGGTGATGCGGCCGTCTTCGAGCACGGCGACGCGCGTCCCGAGCAGGCGCGCATCGAGCGGGTCGTGCGTGACCAGGATCGTGGGCAGCGCGAGACGTTCGAGCGTCGTCGCGAGAAAGTGGCGGACCTTGGCTCGCTTTTGCACGTCGAGCGCCGCCAGTGGCTCGTCGAGCAAAAGCGCACGCGGGCCGAGAGCGAGGGCGCGCGCGAGAGCCAGGCGTTGCCGCTCGCCGCCAGACAGCGTCGCGGGGCGACGCTCGGCTTGCGACTCGAGACCGAGCTCGTCGAGCAGACGCGCGACGCGCTCGCGCGCCACGCGGCGTTCGAGGTGTGGCTCGGCCGACGTGAGCGCGAAGGCGACGTTGTCGCGCACCGAGAGGTGCGGAAAGAGGGCGTAATCCTGAGGTACGTAGCCGAGCCGTCGCCGTTCGAGCGGCACGTTGACGCCGGCCCCGGCATCGTACAGCACTGAGCCCGACGCCTCGACGCGGCCGTCGTCGGGCAGGCGCGCCCCCAGGATCAGCGAGAGTACGCTGCTCTTGCCTGCGCCGTTCGGACCGACGAGCGCCAGCGTGCCCGGCCCCGTCTCGAGGTTGACCTCGAGCGCCAGCCGTCCGACGCGGGCCCTGAGGCGCGCCTTCAGCGTCACGCGCCGCCCTCCGCTTCCGTCTGCGACCGCGCGAGCGCCGTCCGCGCCACGAACAACACGACGAGCGCGACGGCGACGAGCACGATCGAGAGCGAGCGCGCGGCGTCGAGGTCGGACTCCATCGCCGTGTACACCGCGAGCGGCAGCGTCTGCGTGGCACCCTCGAGGTTCCCTGCGAAAAGCAGCGTGGCGCCGAACTCGCCGAGCGAGCGAGCCCAGCCGAGCGCCGCGCCCGCGAGCAGGCCGGGCGCCGCGAGCGGCAGCGCCACGCGAAACAGCACTCTGAGCGGCGACGCCCCGAAGCTCCGCGCCACGAGCAAAAGCCGCGGGTCCACGCGCCGGAAGGCGCTGAGCAGCGTCTGCAGAAAGAGCGGCGCGGAGACGAACACCTCGGCCATGACGACGGCCGCCGTCGTGAACGCGAGCGAGGTACCGCGCGGGTAGAGGACCCCGGCGAGCAGGCCGTGCCTGCCGAAGGCGAGCAGGAGCGCCACGCCGGCGACCGCAGGTGGGATGACGATGGGCAGCTGCACGAGCGTTTCGAGCGCGCGCGCGACGCGCCCCTCGGTGCGCACGAGCGTCCAGGCGAGCGGTGTGCCGAACCCGACGACGACGATCAGGCTGAGCGTCGTCGTGACGAGACTGAGCCGCAGGGCAGGCCACACGAGTGGGTGCGACAGCCCGAGCGCAAGCGAGGCCCCGCGCTCCCCGATGCCGAGCGACAAGAGCGGCACGACGAGAAACGCCCCCAGAACGGCCCCGATGCCGGCGATGAGGAGCCGCTGGGCGCCGAGCCGGTCGGCGCTCACGGCGCGCCCACCGCGGGCTCGCGGAAGCCGGCCTCGGCGAGCACCGCCCTGCCCTCCCGCGACAGCAAAAGCTCGATGAAGCTCTGGGCGAGCCGAGGGTGGGCCGCGCCGGTCACCATGGCGACGGGATATTGCACCGTGAGATTGATGCTCCTCGGAAGCGGGACGACCGTGACCTTTCCCTGCGCGCTCCGCGCGTCGGTTAGATAAACGATCGCGGCGTCGGCCTCGCCCAGCGTCACCTTGGCGAGCACCTGTCGTACGCTGAGCTCGCGCGAGACGATCTTCGCCTCGACGCGCGACCGAAAGTCGGCACCGTAGAGCACCGTTGCGCGGTCGAGGATCTCCAAAGAGTAGCGGCCGATCGGCACGTTGGCAGCACCGAGCGCGATGCGATCCGCACGCGGCAGCGCTGAAAGAGCGTTGAGGGTCGAGGACCGGTCGGGCGCCACCACGAGCACGGGCTCGTTCTCGGCGAACAGCACGGGCCTCTCCACGCGGTGGCCCCAGAAGAGCGCCTGCATGTGCACGCGGTCCGCGGAAGCGAACACGTCGGTGGGTGCGCCGTGCTCGAGCTGGACGCGGAGCGTCTGCGTTCCGGCGAAGCTCATCCTGACGTGCACGCCGGCGTGCGCCTTCTCGAAGCGCTGTCCGAGGATGCGAAACGCGCTCTCGAGGGACGCCGCCGCGAACACGACGAGCTCGCTTTCCGGCCGCTCGGCCTCGGCATCGGCGTGGCAGCCGGCGAGGCAGAGCGCCACGAGCGCGAGGCAGGCGACCGAGAACCAGGCGGCTCCGCCCCGCATGGCGGGCCAGACCCCGAGCGAACCAGGGCCGGTCGTCTTCATCGAGGTTTTCGCACCTTCGAGGAAGGCACGGAGCGCGTCAAGGCGACCCCTCGACGCTCGCGACGGAAGCGGGCATGAAGGGTCGATGGCCAGGGGCATCCGCGCGCTGCCGGGCTCGTTGGCTCTGAGCATTGCTCTTTCGGCGAGCTGCGCGCCGGCGCCACGGGCTCCGTTGCACCCCGCGAGCGGCCAGCCCGCGTCGAGCGAAGCGCACGCGGCGCCGGCCGCGAAAGCAGCCGCCGGCGAGCCCCGGCCATCACCTTGGAGCCCCGCAGACATCGACGACGACCCTGCGACGTTCCGCTTCGCGATCGTCACGGATCGAACGGGCGGCCACCGCGACGGCGTCTTCGAGAAGGGCGTCGAGAAGACCCGCCTCATGCGGCCCGAGCTCGTGATGAGCGTGGGCGATCTCATCGAGGGCTACTCCGAGAACCCCACGGAGATCGTCGCCGAATGGGAGGAATTTCAGCGATTCGTCAGCGGGTTCGGCACGCGCTTTTACTACGTGCCCGGCAACCACGACATCTCGAATCCGGTGATGGCGCGCGCCTGGAGCGAGCGCTTCGGGCCCGCCTACTACCATTTCGTCTACAAGGGCGTGCTCTTCTTGTGCTTGAACACCGAGGACGGCGGCGAGGCGCAGCTCGGCGACGCCCAGCTCGCATACTTCGAGCGCGCGCTCGCCGAGCATCCGAACGTGCGCTGGACGTTGCTCTTCATGCACCGACCGCTGTGGGCCGGCTACGAGGGGCGGCCGGGACGCGCCGCCTTCGAGCACCTCGAAAAGAAGCTCGCCGGGCGGCCGTACACGGTGTTCGCCGGGCATTTCCACAACTACGAAAAGTACACGCGCAACTCGCGGCGCTACTTCATCCTCGCGACGACGGGTGGAGCGAGCCGGCTTCGAGGCCCGCTGTTCGGCGAGTTCGACCACGTGGCTTGGGTCACGATGACCAAGCAGGGGCCGCGTATCGCCAACCTCCTTCTCGACGGCATCCTCGGCGAGGACGTGCGCACGCCCGAATCGAGCGCGGTGGTCGAGGCGCACGAGCGCGGGTTTTCCGTGCGCCTCGCCAATCAGTACCTCGCCGGGAAGCGCTACAGGGGCGGACGCACGCTCTTCAGCGTGGAGAATGCGACACCGAGCGCCGTGTTGCTCAGCGCCCGCTTCGGACCGAGCTCGGGCGTCGAGCCCCTCCCTCACGCCGTCGAGCTTTCGCTCGCTCCCGGCGAAAAGAAGAGCCTGCCCATCGAGATCCGGGTCTCTCACCCGTTCCCCGTTAACAGCGTGCCGCCCCTGCCCTTCGACTGGACGGCGACGTTCCAGTCCGATCCGACACGGCCCATCGTCCTGTCCGATCATTCCTCTTTCGTGGTGGCGCCGCGCTTCGCGCTCCGCCGCCGCACACGACCGGTCACGCCCGACGGCCGCCTCGACGAGTGGGGCAAGCTTGCCATCGACGTGGTGAAGCCCGGCGAGCTCATCGCCGATGCCTCCTACACGGGGCCCGGCGACGCCCGCTACGCCTTCGAGGTCGCCCACGACGAGCAAAACGTGTACGTCGCCGTCGACGTCCTCGACGACCGCGTCGTCGCCGACGCGAGCCACCGCCCGTGGGAGCAGGACGGCATCGAGATCAGCGTGGATCCTCGCGACGACCCGGCGCGCGCCGAGAACCGACGTGACTACGGCGCAGCCTGGAAGACCTACGCCTATCTCGGCTTCAGCCCCGCGCCCACGCGCGCGGCGATGTCCGTCTGGGAGCCCGAGAAAATACCCGAGGGCGTCGTCGTCGCGTGCGTGCCCAACGCCAGGGGCTATTCGGCCGAGGTCGTCTTGCCGCGCCGCGTGCTCGATGCGCTCCGCCCGAGCGGCCACTTCGGTGCGCTTCGCTTCAACATCGCCATTCGAGACTCCGACGAGCCCGGCGGCCCGAATGCTGCGCTCTTTTGGCAGCCGGACTGGCACCACGAGACGAACGTGCCGGGCTCCGGAACGTTCGAGCCCTGACCTCCGCGGCCTCGCGTGGGTCGAAGCGTGCGCCCCCCCCGAGCCTTCGCCGCGCCCCCGCGGTGGGACCGTCAGTACGCGTTGCCGCGCGCGCTAGGACCGAGCACCGTGCGAAGCACGATCTCGATGTCGAAGCGCAAGCTTTGCCGACGAATGTACTCGAGGTCGTGCGAGACGCGGCCGATCATCTTGTCGAGCGTGTCGGTCTCGCCACGCCAGCCGTTTACCTGGGCCCAGCCCGTGATGCCCGGCTTGACCTTGTGCCGCAGCATGTATTCGAGGATCTGCTTGCGGTAATGCCGGTTGTGGGCCACGGCGTGCGGACGCGGGCCCACGACGGACATGTCGCCGCGGAGCACGTTGACGAACTGCGGCAGCTCGTCGAGCGACGTACGCCGCAGGAACGCTCCGAGCCGCGTGATACGCGGATCGCAGCGCGTGGCCTGCTTCACGTCGTCGCCGTCTTCCATGACGCTCATCGTGCGAAACTTCAGCACGTTGATGACTTTCCCGTCCTTGCCGTAGCGAGCCTGGCGAAACAGCGCCGGCCCCGGTGACTCGAGCCTGACGAGGGCTCCGATGGCGATGAAAAGTGGCCACGTCGTCGCGAGGAATAAGGTCGAGAACACGACGTTGAACGCGCGCTTGCGCCAGGCGGCGTACCCGCGCGCCTCGTGCACGACGAGGTCCGAGGCGGCGGACGGCTCGAGCGCGAGCGCGAGCACCAGGCCGACGAGGTAGCGCTCTTCCTCGAGGTCGAAGGCGTTGTCCGCGTCGCACACCTCGCGTACGAGCTCGAGCACGTGACGACGCTCCTCCGGGTGCAGGCCGCAGAGGAGGTTCGTCACTCGAACGGCGTCGAAGCTCGCCGGGTCGAAGTGCTCGAGCTTGTCCTCGAGCCAGCTCGGAGGCTCCTCACGCCCGCAGAGCCGCCCGAGAATGCGCCGCACCGCGCGGCGCTCGCGGCGGCAGAGCTCGCCGTTGACGTGGCCCGCCACGAGGAGCAGCTCCGTGACGGCCTCGAGCACTTTTCGCTCCGCGGGCGGCGGGCGAGAGCTCAGCCGCGTGCCCGTCAACCGATGGGCGGGCCGCTCGCCCATCGAGAGCGGCGGAATGGAAAGCGGGGCCGCCTCGAAATCCTCGTCGTCGGGCGACGGGCTCGCTTCGTGGGCTCCGGGCGGCAGCATCGCCGAGAGGGTACACCCGCTCTCCGGTCGGTCCCAAGCTCGCGCGAGGGCCTTTTTCTCAGGGCTTGAAGCGGCCGAGCAGACCGCCGACGACGTTCACGAGCTTGAACTGCCTCATGATTTCGTCGAGCTTGCCGAGGGAGACGAGCGAGGCAAAACGGCGCATGAGCTCTGCGGCCTCGAAGGCCCGGCGGATGCCGAAGGTCTCGAAGAAATGCGGGCGTGCCTGACGGTACAGATCCGCATCGAGCTTCTTCCAGGCGTCGAACTCGGGCGGCTCCTCGAGCGACCAGATCGCCACACGCGCAGCGTCGGACCGCTCTCGATCGAGGATGGCATTCGCTGCGCGCCGGCCTGCCTCGCAGGCGCCCTCCATGGAAGCGATGTCGGTATGCGTACGCACGTAGTCGGAGGCAAAGCACAGGTTGGGGATCGCGCTCGCCGCTTCCGGCCGGAGCGCCCAGGAGCCCGGCGGATGAATCAAGAGGCGTGAGGAGTTCACGGGGGGAAGCCCCGCCGAATAGTCGAGATCGTCGTCGATGTGCCACGAGTGAAGCAGGTCGTCAGTGAGCACGTGGTCGTCGCGGCTCTCGCCGTTGACGGCCGCCTTGAGCTGTTCCCACACCTCCTTTTTGATCTCCTCCTTCGTGCAGTCCTTGGCCTCCTTCTGGACGAAGGTGCCGGGGCGGTCCCACTGCGAGATATCGACGGAGAGCAAGCCTCCGACCTCGCCGTCGCCGTAGTGGCGGCGAAAGCGACCCACCGTGTCGGTCCAGAACTGCGGCTGGGAGATGGCCGTGAGCGCCCAGGGTGCATCGGGGAAGACGAGGTGGCCGCGCGCGAGCGGCACGTCCTCGTAGAGATAGAACTGGATGCCGACCATCCAGGAGAGTAGCTCGTCGACGTTCGCGCTCCGGAGTCTTTCGCACTGCGGGTCGAGCGCGGCGAGCTCGTCCGACATGAGCGTCTGCGCGACCTCGACGGGCACGGCGATCACGTAGTGGTCCCCTTTTGCCACGCGGCCGCTCGCGAAGCGTGCGCCGTCGATGCGCCCCCCCCTCACGTCGAGCCCCGTGCAGGTCTCTCCGGGGTGCAACGTGACGCCGAGCTTTTCCAGGTGCTCGATCCACGGGTCGATCCACATCTCGCTCGTGGGCCCGCCCATGGTGCGGTCGACGGACTGCCCCGATGTCGTGTAGTCGAGCAAGAGCTGCATGGACGTGCCACCGATGGTGCGTGCGTTGCCGAGGCGGGCATCCATCGCCACCAGCATGCGCGGGATGCCATCGGCGCGGGCCTTGGCGCGCTCCGAGTAGCCGTTGGCACCGAGGTAATCCCACCACGACACGGCGTCGTACTGGCCGAGGCGCCGCTCCTCGGAGGAGGTCAAGAACTGGAGCACCTTGAGGCCGAACAGGCCCGCGTCCGCGGGGTCGAGGCCGAACTCGCGAAACATCGTCTCGGCCCCTTCGACGATCTCGGCGGGGCGCATCGTGCCGCGACGTTGAAAGCGCGACATCTTCCTGCCGTTGACGAGCGCGACGCCGGCCTCTGTGACGGGTCGGAGGCGACTCTCCACCGTCGCGGAGGGCCCGTCGCCCGTCGGCGTGCGCGCCATCATGTCGATGACGTGGCGATAAAAGCGCGGGTAGAAGCGGAACCCGTGCTCGCCCGGCAGGTCGCGGCGACCGCCCGTTCCCGTTCCGGCGACGGGCTGCGTGCGCGCCTTGCCACCCCAGGCCGCACGCGACTCGAACACGTGGACCTGCATGCCGCGCTCCGAAAGCTCGTGCGCCACGGTCAACCCGCCGATGCCACCCCCGATCACGATCACCTGGGTCATGCTGCTTTCTCCGTCTTTTGCCGCTTGTCGCGAAGGACGTCGATGAGCAGCGCGACGATGAGCACGCCGCCCGTCGCGCCGAACGCGATGGAAATCCACGGCTCGACGCGCTCGGCCGCCGCGGTGACGGCGCTCGCGAGCAGCGCGAAACCGGCCGCCATCCCGAGCGAAAGGCGGCGACTCGCGGCGCGCAGCGCGCTCTCGAGCGTCACGGCACGAAAGCTCAAGGCCGAACGCTCGCCGGGGTGCGCACCGACGACGCGCTCGACCGATTCGAGTACCCGCATGACGCGAAGCCGGAGCTTCGAAAGCTCGTAGCCGAGCTGCTTCGGATCGGCCTCTTTGATGGTGCGACGCAGGAGCCAAGCCGTGAGGAAGCGTCCGGAGACCTCGAAGGTATCCATGTCCGGATCGAGCTCGGAGGTGATGGCGTTCATCTGCGAGAGGCTCTTCGCCGTCATGCTGAGCGCGGGCGGCAGCGCGACGCCGTGCCGGTACGAAATCGCCATGAGCTCCTGCAACACCGGGCCGAAGGCCACGGTCTTCTTGGAGCCGCCGCGATGCTTCGTGACGAACTCGTCGATGTCCTTGGTGAACGCGTCGATGTCCGGCACCATACGCCCCGAGCCCGACAGCGTGACGAGCACGTCCGTGAGAAACGCTGGGTCCTTCTGCCAGAAGGCAATCAGCATCAGGACCATCGCCTCGCGCATGTCCGGGCCGACCTCACCCACGAGGCCGAGATCGAGGAAGTACAGGCGCCTTTCGATCGGCTGCCACATGACGTTCCCCGGGTGCGGATCACCGTGAAAGAAGCCTTCGACGAGGATCTGATTGCAGAACGATTCGACGAGCTGGCGCGCGAGATCGCGGCGAAGCGTGCCCGGCGGCACGGCCGTGCAAGGGACCCCGGCCACGTCCTGCATCACGAGCACCCTCGCCGTCAGCACGTTCGAATGGATCTGCGGCACGTCGAGGAGCGGGAAATGGCTCAGCGTGGCGCCGAGGCGTTCGGCGTTCTTCGCCTCGCTCCTGAAGTCCAGCTCCTCTTGGAGTGACCGCGACAGGTGCTCGAAGATCGTCGGCATGTCGATCACGCGCCGGACCCCCGGACGCGTGCCGACCCGTTCGACGAACAGCCGGAGCAGGGCCAGGTCTTGCAGGATCTGCTGGCGGGCGCCGGGGCGCTGGACCTTCACCACCACCTTTTCGCCCGTCGCGAGAGTCGCGCGATGCACCTGCGCGACCGAGCCCGCGGCGAGCGGCTTGGGATCGAGGGTCTCGAACACGTCTTCCCAAGGCACCCCGAGATCTTCCTCGAGCACGCGCACCACTTCGGCCTCGGTGAGCGGGCCCACCGCGTCCTGCAGCTCCGAAAGCTCCTCGATGAACTCGGGGGGCATCAGGTCCGGCCGCGTGGAGAGCAGCTGGCCGAGCTTCGCGAACGTCGGCCCGAGCTCCGCAAGGGCGCTTTTCAGTCGCTTTGCCTGGCGGCGTCGGCCGGTGGCGCCCTCCTCGTCGGGCCCGCCGAGGAGCTCGCGGATCCCGTGTTTGGCGAAAACGGTGGCGATCGCCCGCCCGCGCGACAGACGGCCAGCTTGCGACGCGGGCACGCTGGAGGCTCGCTCGGCGGGTGGGATCGTGAAGACGCCCATGCCTTCGATGCCGAGCGTGTTGACGATCACCACCGTGCAGCGCGCGTTGTGACTGATGCGGTTCGGAACATTGCCGAGCAGGAACTCCTTGCGGTCCGTCATGCCCGCGTTGCCGACCACGAGCACGTTGACGGCGTCTTCCGCAGAGGCGCGCACGATGGCGATCGCCGGGTCCTCGGCGAGGATGACCCGCCCGTGGCCTCGCGGGCCGGCGAGCACGCGAGCGTGCCGCTCGATGTCCTCGGTCGCGCTCTTCACGAGCTCGTCGATGTCGGAAGGCGGCGCGCTCGTGCTCGCGACGACGAGCACCTGGATCACGTGCAGCTCCGCGCCGGAACGCTCGGCGAAGCTCGCGGCCCAGAGCACCGCGCGCTCGGCCGTCTCCGAGCGATCGGTCGCAACCATCACGCGGCGCGGGCTCGGGAGGTCAGTCTCCAACGTCTGGATCCTCGCAGGGTACGGGTACGGCTTCCCGCCAGCTCGCGTGCTCCCGGGTCGTGCGCGCGAGCGACGCCGCGAAATAGGCGGCCCCCCTGAGCACGCAACCCGTGAACGTGGCCCCGCGCGAGTAGCCGTAGGTGAGCGGCCGCCAGACGAGCGGAATTTCGAGCAGCCGCATTGCCGAGTCGGGGTTCTTGGTGAAGGGGATCGCGAGCGCGTACGTGAGTGCGGTGTCGGCGAGAACCGTGCGCCAGAGACGCGAGTAGTACGCTCGATGCGAAGCATGCCCCGCGGCGACCGCGCAGAGCGTCTCTCCCGCGAGGCGCCCGCTCTCGAGCGCGTAGTAGATACCTTCACCCGTCAGCGCGTCGGCAAGCCCCGCGGCGTCGCCCACCAAGTACACGGGCGCAAGCGGGGTCTTCAGCTGGTAGCCGCCCACGGGGATGCGGTGCGCCTCGAGACCGTCGAGCGGCCTGCCGCTCGGTAGCGCGCCTTTCGACGCCAGGTACTCGACGAGGCGCTCGCGCAGCCGGTCCGTCTTGGGCGCGAGCGTGTAAAGGCCGATCGAGAGGTGGTCGTCCTTGGGGAAAATCCAGCCGTAGCCCTGCGGGACCGCGCCATAGTTGACGCACGGCACGGACTCGTCCCACGCCGTGAGCCGGCCGCGGTCTATGTTGACCTCGAGCGCCGTGGCGAGCGCGCGCGGGCGCGCGATGCCAAACCTGCGGTTGACGACGCTGTACGCGCCGTCCGCACCCACGAGCTGCTTGCCCGTGAGCACGCGCTTCGACGTTTCGACGCGAAAGACACCGTCGTACGCGATGCGCTCGACGCGCTCGCCGTCGAAAAATTCGAAGCGACCCCGCTCCCGGTTCTGGCGCACGAGGTCGTTGTCGAACTCCGAGCGGCACACGAACGAGACCAGCGTGTCCTGATCGGTGAAGCGGTTCGTGCGCTTCTTCCAGACGTTGAACTCGATGGTGTTCGACTTGGCGCGAACGGAAGGCATCAGATCGAGCGCCAGCGCGCGTTCGGCCTTGCGTGTCACTCCGCCGGCGCAAGGCTTGACGCGCGGAAACCGCTGCGCGTCGATCTGAACGACGGACAGACCGCCATCGAGGGCGATGCGAGCGGCGTTCGAACCACCGGGACCCGCTCCAACGATGATGACGTCGCTTGCGATGGAAGTCCTTCTCCCGGCCATACACGGGCCCGCTTCGTGCGGCAAGTTGACGAACCTCCACGCGCGCCGCGCAGACGGCGCTTCACTCCGCGGGTATTCTGGGGCAACTCGTCCTCGTGACCCCGACGCCCCAACGTGAGGAAAAAGCGATGATCGAATTCGTGCGCGGATTCCAGAGCCGCGCCGGCCTGCTCGTCGGCGCCGCTTGCTGCGCCCTCGGCTGTGCCGCGAGCCCACCACCCTACGTGGTCCGCTATGCGGACGTCGGCCACGGCGGCCTTTCCGCCTACCAGGGCGACCGCGCGCTCGTGGTCGAGTTTCAGGCCGGCGATCGACTGCCCGTCGACCTCCAGTTCGACGGGGAGGACTTCGTTCTCGAGCGAAAGGACGCGGAGCTCACGCTCGTCGCACGCCAGCACTGCTTCGTGCGCTTCGGCGAAGGAGGCATCCGCGTGAGCCTCGACGGCAAGACCTTCGACCAAAAGCCCCGCGTCCCCGGCAGCTTCATGATCGGTCTGCACGCGACGCGCACCGAAGCGCCAAGCCTGCAGGTTCACGTGAAAGGTCCGCGAAGGTAGCGGCGGACCCGACCGCGATTCAGGGAGCGCGGTGACGGGGCCGCTTCGGCAGGAACCGGTGCTGCACCCCGAACACGAGCTGTCGCTGGTCGAAGCCTCCGTCGAGGATGGGTAGCGTCGTCTCGGGCCGCTCGAGCTCGCCGTGGTCGACGAACGCGTAGGAGGCGAAAAGATCCCAGGTGTCGGAAACCGTGAGCACGCCGCCGACCTCGAGCGACAGCGTGACGGGGGCGTCGAGAGGGACCGACGGCGACCCGGGCCGGTCACCGCGCGACGCGAAGGGAACGCGATAGTCCGTCGTGAGCCAAAAGCCGCCGTCGTCGCCGCCGAGCTGTGCTTCCACTTCCGCGCTGCCCTCCTCGACGAACGCGCGCGGCGTGAAGCCCCCTTCGGCATCGAGCGCCGTGAAGATGCTGCCGACGCCGAGCAAGAGCCGCGCATAGCGGTCGAGCCTCCACTTTGCCATCAGCCCCGGCGTCACCTGCCAGGCGCTGCCTGCATCGTAGAGCAGCGGCGAGAAGGACGCGTCGAACGTGAAGGCAAAGCCGCGCGTGGGCTCGAAGGTCGTTCCGACGAACGCTCCCTGCCAGGCTCCCTCGTGAGCATCGACCGGCTGCTTGGCAAGGAGCGACGTGCCCGCGCGAAGCTCGACTCTCGTACCGAAGCTCTGTCTGCCCCGCAGCCGAAAGAGGCCGAGATTGGTGAGCTGTAGCTCGTGGTCCGTGAGCACCGGGCCGCTCGTGATGAGCGCGACATCGCCGCCGAGCTCGCCGACGCCCGCGGGAAGCACGAAGCGCTCGCTGCTCTTCGAAGCGAGCCCGCCCAGCGAGCGCACCTGAGCCGTCGCGTAGAGGGGCTCGTCCGAGGTTGTCGCCGCCTCCGCTTTCAGGTCGAGCGAGGGGCAAGCCGCCGGGTCGATCTTGCAGATCTCGGAGGGATCCGCGTGCCGGTCCGCGCTCGAGGACGCGCCGGCACCGTCCGGTGCCGCGCCAGGCAGAAAAGCGTCCTTGGCGCTCGCTGGCGGGCCTGAGGCATCGGGCGCCCGTGCGGCGTCGCTCCCGGGCGACATCGTGTCGGAGGGCGCCTCGCCGGTCGCTCCGAACGCACCGAGCGGGAAAAACAGCCCCGAACCAACCAGGGCCAGCATGAGCGGACGACGAAGCACGACCTCTAACCCGACCTTTGATACGCGGCGGCCGGTCGGGTTCTGCCTTCGAACGCTGCCGAACCGGGGAGAGCTACGCCGTGACCGCGCCGCCGCTCGCCGGGCTGCCGCCCTGAGCGAGCTTGCGCACCGTCTCGAGCGCTTCGACCACGTGGCGCTGCATACGAAGGTGCGACGTGAACGCGTGGCGGATCATACCGTCCGGATCGACCACGAACGTGACGCGACCTGGGATGACGCCGAAGAGGCGCGGCACGCCGTAGAGCTCGCGCACTTGACCCCGGGCGTCGCTGAGCAGCGTGAAGGGCAAGGCGTGCTGGGCGGCAAAGCGCGCGTGCTCCGCGACCGTGTCGTCGCTCACGCCGACGACGGTGGCCCCGGCCTTCGCGAAATCCGCCTGGGCATCACGAAAACCGCAAGCCTCGAGCGTGCAGCCGGGCGTGTGGTCCTTCGGGTAAAAGTAGAGCACCACGGGGCCCTGTTTCAGAAGCTCGGCGAAATGCACGGCGCGCCCGGACTGATCGTGCAGCGTGAAGTCTGGCGCCGGGCTTCCGACGACGAGAGCGTTGCGCGACGCCATGCGCGTTCACCGTAGCGACCTTCCCCGCGTCCGCAAGAGCTTTGGAGCGGTCACTCTGATTCAGCGCGCGCCCCGCGGGCCTGCCTTGGCCGCGAGGAGGGCAAGCACGGCATGCGCCGTGACGTCAGTGCGCAGGAAGGAACAAACCGGCGTCAGCGGAAAGGCGCCCAGCGCTCGGGAGGCGTCGAGAGCCTCCGGCAGCGAGTCGGGCCCCACCTGGCAGCCTTCGAGGAACGCGACCGCCTCGACGAGCCCTGCGCGCACCGCGCTCTCCTGCCCGCCTGCGAGCGCTTCGACCGTGAGCGCCGTCAGCGCGACTTCGGGCGCGCCGCCGCTCGTGACACTGCCCCGGTGGGGACCGTCGGGTCTCAGCGCCGCGACCAGCGCAGCCGTCGTGCGCTCGACGACGCGCGCGTCGCCGCGAGCGCGCGCTGCGAGGAGCGTCCACGGCGCACGAGCGTCACGGTCGAGGGCGCGGACCAACGAACGCCATAGCGAAGGCGGCGTCTCGGACCCGAGCGCGCACGCAACCTGCGCCGCGTGCCACGCAGACCGCCCGAGCGCGTCGCTCAGTGAAAGCTCGGCGAGGCGCGGCCCGACGGCGACGCCCGCGAGCGACGCGAGCGCCAGCGTTCCGGCGACGCCCGGCACGTCCTTCGGAAAGCCGGGGACGGGGGCACCACCGAGCGCCCGGGCAAGCTCGCGCCCGAGCCAACGGCGAGCGCGCTCCGCCGCGCTGCGGCCCAGGGGGTGGGCCGAGAGCGCGGCGACGGCGACGGCGGCGCGCCCGTGGTGAAACGGACCGACCGGCTCGTCACGCCCGGCCTTGGGATCGAGACCAAAGCTCATGGCGCCGTCCGACCCCACGCGGCCACACAGCCAGCGCACGGCGGACGAAATCGCGTCGGCAGCCCGTGAAACGCTCGACCGCGTGCCCGGAACGACGATGCGCTCCGTTTCGAACAGGTAGAGGCGCGCCGTTCGCTCGGCCACACCGAGCGCCGCTTTGCGCGACAGCGCGTCGAGCAACCCGCCAGCGTCGAGACCCGCTTCACGGGCGACATCGGGGACGAGCAGCGTCGTCCCCCCAGGATGCTCGAGCGCGAGGCCGTGCGCACCGGGGGCAATCAGGGCCGGTGCCGCGGCCCAGGAGACGCGCCGGAGATCGCGAGCATAGCTGAGCTCTGCCACCAGCCGTCCCCGGGCGCGCGGGTCCAGGGAGTGCGCGCGCGGGTCCCCGAGCGCGAACAAGAACGCTCGCGCGAGCCGCTCGCCACCCCGTCCTTCGTCGCTGTACGCGCAGCCGCGCAGCGTCCCGTCGGCATACAGGGACACGATGGGGGTCGCATCGGGAGCCCTCACGGCCGCGGGGAACCCGTTGAGCGTGCGCTGCCACGCGAGCAACCGTTCGAGGGTGCTCGCGAGCCGCGAGCGCTCGCGAGCCGTCAGCCGCGCGCGGAGCGGCCGGAGCGCGAGGACCGCCGTCATCGCTTGCGGCGGCGCGGAGCCGGCGCGCCACGCCGCCGCACGGACCACACCCGCGACCCGGAGAAGCCGAGCGCGTCGAGCGCCGGCACGATCTCGTTCTCCATGACATCTCGGATCACCGCTCGCTGCGCCTTGGAGTCCAGGATGCCGAGCGCGCGCGCCGAAGCAGCGGCCGCCGGCGGGGCGTCGCGTCCGACCCAGAACTGTCGCTCGACCTCCACGACGAACCCGCTGACACGATCCGCGAGCCGCTGTCGCTCTGCGAGCGACCACTGGGGCGAGCGGTAGGCGGCGTAGTACCAGCCGAGCCGCGCGTGATGGACCTCGTCGGAGATCAAGGCGCGAAACAGCGCACGGCTCAGTCGATCCTTCGCGCGCCGCTGGCACTCGGCCAGGAGGCCCGTGGCGAGCGTTTCGGAAAAGGCGACGAGCTGTAGCATCGCAAAGTCCACTTCCTCGATGTTGACGAGCGGAGCGAGGCTCGCGTGGAGATCGTTGGCGGCCACCTCGATCGGAACCTCGGCCCCGTGGCACAGGGTTGCCATGCGCACGCAGTACTCGGCGTGACGCGCCTCGTCGCCGCTCACCACCGTGGCGGCATGGATGAAGTCGAGCGGCGCACCCGTGAACGAGAGGCCCGCCGCGAGCTCCGCAAACAGGCCGATGGCCGCATATTCACCGCGTGCAAGGCCGCGATGCAGGTGCGTCGCGAGGCCGAGCGCGGCCTCCGCGTGAGCGCTCCGGTCGAACGCCGTCCATGGCAGCGCCTTGGGCGGCTTCACGAGCTTGCCGGCGAGCGCGAGCTCGTGCTGACGAGAGAGCGGCGTCCCGCTCAGCGCGGACGTGATCGCTAGGCGCTCGCGCACGGTCATCGACGCGGTCCTCGAATCGCTCAGGCGCCGCTGCCGCGGCCACCGCCGCCGAAGGCACCGGCCGCGACGCCTCCCCCGAAGGCACCGGCCGCGACGCCTCCCCCGAAACCAGCCGCAAAGACCGTGAACCCTCCTCCACCCCCCTGCCCCGCCGCGCCGCTCGAGCCGGCGCTGCCCGACTGCCCACCCGCGCCAGCACCCGAGGCTCCGGCGTTGCCCGCACCACCACGGCCGCCCGCGCCGGCAGCACCGATGCCACCGAAGCCGGCGAGGAACACGCCGCCGCCGAAGCCCGCAGTGCCGCCGAGCCCGGCGAAGCCGCCCCCCGCCACGGAGAACCCGCCGAAGCCAGCGGCGAACACGGTTGCGCCGGCCGTGCCGCCGAGCCCGGCACCCGCGCCGCTCACACCGCCCGTGCCCCCGAACCCGGCGAGAAACACCGTGGCGCCTCCCGTACCCCCAAAGCCGGACGCCGCTACGGTCGCACCGCCCGTGGCCCCGAATCCGCCCATAGCCACGCCCCCCGCCGTGCCACCGCTTCCGGACTGCGCCGTGCCCCCCTTGCCGGAGCTGCCCCCACCCTGCTCGTCATCCGAGGACGACCCGCAGGCGACGACGGGCACGACCGCCGTGACGGTGGTGGCGAACACCACGCTGGGTACGATTCGTGAGCGGCGGCGCTTCATGGGGTCCTCGGCGGAGCAACCATCATGCCACGCCTCGGAGCGCGTCAGCAGGGCCCAGTGCTCCCCCGAGGGCCGTTTCGGGCTCCGCGGCTGTGCCAGCTGTGCCAGCGGCTCTCTGGCCCAGCAACGGTTGCGGGGAGCGATGCCACAGGGCCGGCGCCTGGTCGATCACGCTGGGAACCGCCGTCCGGCTCTGCTCACGCCTTCTCGACGCGCAGCCTGACTGGCCTGCCGTTGAGCGATTCGCGGCC
Source organism: uncultured delta proteobacterium (assembly GCA_963841435.1). Classification (GTDB taxonomy): domain Bacteria; phylum Myxococcota_A; class Polyangia; order Polyangiales; family Polyangiaceae; genus PMG-095. Next base: position 728,685 of record CAWJCS010000004.1, on the reverse strand, counting down.
CGTCACCGTCGCGTCGCGTGACAGCTCGCGCGCGAGCACCTCCTCGCTCACCCACGCGCCGTGCACCTCGATGGCGCGCACCACGTCCGCGTCCTCGCTGTCCCAGAACACTTTCACCCGATCGCTCACCTCGAGGCCGAGCGACTTTCGCGCCTGCTGCAGCACGCTGACGAGCTCGCGCGCCAGTCCTTCGAGCAAGAGCTCGGGCGTCAGCTCGGCGTCGAGCACGAGCGTCACGTCGCCCTCGCTCGCCACCGCACGGCCGGGCGTCGGCTTTCTGACCAAGAGTACGTCGGCGAGCGCAATCGCCTCACCCGCGAGCGGGATCGTCTCGCCGGCTTCGAGCCGCCCGACCTCCTCGAAGCCGAAGCTCGAAAGCCCCTGCCCGATCTCCTTGAGCTTGCTCGCGGCCCGCGCTTTGAGGCTGGCGAAGTTCGGCTTCACGCTGAGCGAGCAGAACGACGCCTCGTCGTCCGAACTGTCGACGGCCTTGACGTTCAGCTCCTCCGACAAGAGCGCCGTGCTCTCGAGCGCGGCTGCGCGCACGGCGGGATTGCGGCTCACGACCGTGAGCCGAGCGAGCGGCTGGCGCACTTTGAGCTTCTGCTCCTCGCGCAGGCGCCGCCCCAGCGAGACGACCTGGCGCGCAAGCCTCATGCGCCCTTCGAGCGCTTTTTCGATGCGCTCGGGACGCACGAGCGGGTAGTCGCAGAAGTGCACCGAGGCGGGCGCCGCCGCGTCGACGGCGCGCACCGTGCGCTGGTACACGAACTCGCTCAAAAAGGGCATGAACGGCGCCATGACGCGCGCGAACGTCGTGAGCACCTCGTACAGGGTCTCGTACGCGTCACCCTTGTCGGCGTCGTCCTGGCTCTTCCAGAAGCGCCGCCGCGATAGCCGGATGTACCAGTTGGTGAGCGTGTCGATGAAGGCGACGAGCCGCGGCACGACCGCAAACAGCCGGTACGCCTCCATCTCGCGATTCACGTCGCCGACCAGGCTCTCGAGCTCCGACAAGACGAAGCGGTCGAGCTCGCCGCGCTCGCGCACGGCGCGCGCTTTCGCCGTGCGAGGGTCCCAGCCGTCGACGCGCGCGTACGTGACAAAAAACGAGAGCGCATTCCAATAGGGCAACACGACCGTGCGAACGATCTCGCGCAGCCCCTTCTCGCTGAAACGCAGCGGTTCCCCGCGCACGACGGGCGAGTCGATGAGGTAGGCGCGCAGGGCGTCCGCACCGATCTCCTCGAGCACCTTGCCCGGATCGGGGTAGTTCTTCTTCGACTTCGACATCTTCTTGCCGTCCTCGGCGAGCACGAGGCCGTTGACGACGACGTTCTCGAACGCCGGCTTGTCGAAGAGCGCCGTCGAGAGCAAGAGCAGGTAGTAAAACCAGGCGCGCGTTTGATCGAGCCCCTCGGCGATGAAGTTTGCGGGGAAGGTCGCCTCGAAGCGTTGCTTGTTCTCGAACGGGTAGTGCTTCTGGCCGTAGGGCATGGCGCCCGATTCGAACCAGCAGTCGAGGACCTCGGGCGTGCGGCGGTAACGTTTGCCACCCTTTTCGATCACGACCTCGTCGACGTAGTGCTTGTGCAGGTCGGTCAGCCTGACGCCCGATAGCTCTTCGAGCTCGGCGATCGAGCCGATGCAGAGCGAATCGGAGCCGTCTTCCGCGATCCACACGGGGATGCACGAGCCCCAGAAGCGGTTGCGGCTGACGTTCCAGTCGCGCGCGTCGCGGAGCCAGTTGCCGAAGCGATTCCTGCCCACGGCCTCGGGCACCCAGCGGATGAGCTGGTTGTGCTCGGCCATGCGATCGCGAAGGTCCTCCACCTTCACGTACCAGGCGTCGATGGCACGATAGACGAGCGGCGTGTCCGTGCGATCGTCGAACGGATAGCTGTGCACGATCGTCTCTTGTTTGACGAGCTTCCCGGCGTCCTTGAGGCGCCGGATGATGGCCTTGTCAGCCTCCTTGCAGAGCACACCCGCGTGCTCGGGCACGGCGCTCGTGAAGCGACACTCGGCGTCGAGCGGATCCACGAGCCCGATGCCTTCGCGGCGGCACACGCGGTAGTCGTCCTCGCCGTAGGCGGGCGCGATGTGCACGATGCCCGTGCCGTCGCCCGTGCTCACGTAACCGTCCGCGAGGATCCGGAAGGCGCTCGGCTGGCCCGCGAAATAGTCGAAAAGAGGCTCGTAGCTGAGGCCCACGAGCTCCTTGCCGAGCAGCGTGCGAAGGACGCGGTACTCCGACTCCGACTTGTAGAGCGCAGAGAGCCGCTCCGTCGCCGCGACGTAGCGCGCGCCCGAAGCAATGTCCTCGACGACGCGGTACTCGATGTCCGGGCCGACGCAGAGCGCGAGATTGCCCGGGAGCGTCCAGGGCGTGGTCGTCCAGGCGAGCGCGAACGTGGGCGCTTCGTCGGCAAACGGTGCGTCGAGCAGCCGGAAGCGCACCGTGATCGCCGGATCCTGCACGTCCTGGTAGCTCGCGCTCGCTTCGAGGTTCGAGAGCGGCGTGCTGAGCTTGTAGCTATACGGGACGATGCGGTGCGCGCGGTAGATGCGACCGGCGTCCCAGAGCTTTTTGAACACCCACCAGACGGACTCCATGAACTCGGGGTCCATGGTCTTGTAGTCGTCGTCGAAATCCACCCAGCGCCCCATGCGCGTGACGACGGCGCGCCACTCCCCGACGTAACGTAGGACCATCGAGCGGCACTGTTCGTTGAACTCCGCCACGCCACGCGCACGGATGTCCGGCGCGCCGTTCAGGCCGAGCGCGTCCTGGGCGAGGTTCTCGATGGGCAAGCCGTGGCAATCCCAGCCGAAGCGCCGCTCGACGTAATGGCCACGCATGCACCAGTAGCGCGGGACGATGTCTTTGATCGTTCCTGCGAGCAGGTGGCCGTAGTGCGGCGTTCCCGTCGCGAAGGGCGGCCCGTCGTAGAACACGAACTCCTTCTGCCCTTTTCGGCGCCGGTTCGATTCCCGGAACGCGTCGAGCCGCTCCCAGAGCTCGAGGATGCCGCGCTCCATCTCCGGCAGGCTCGGATCCTGGACCAGCTTTTCGAACGGGCTCTCGGCCATGGCCCGGCTTTCTTACCAGAAATGTGCCGCGCGGGCGGCCCGCGCCTACAATTGCCGCGTGCGCCTGGACCGCCTGCTCGACGCGTACCTCGACCACCTCAGGGTCGAGCGGGCGCTCTCGAAAAACACGCTGACGGCCTACGCGACCGATCTCGCGAAGCTCGTGGCCTTCGCCGAGGAAAAGAGCAAGACCGGTGCCGGGCCGCCGCTCGATCTCGGGCTCGTGACGGCGTGGCTCACGGCGCTCGCGCGCGAGGGGCTCGGTGCGCGCTCGGCTGCGCGCCACCTCTCGGCGCTGCGCGGCTTCTCGAAGTTCCTCTTGCGCGAGGGCTACCTCGAGCACGATCCCACGGCACTCGCGGCACGCCCGCGCCTCGGCCGGCGGCTTCCGCGGCCGCTCGCCGAGGCGGAAATGGTGCGTCTCATCGAGACCCCGGACCCGTCGACACTGCGCGGCCTGCGCGACCGAGCCATGCTGAGCGTGGCCTACGCGGCGGGGCTGCGCGTGAGCGAGCTCGTGCGCCTCGAATTCGGGGACATCGACCTCGAACGCGGTGTCGTGAACGCGCTCGGCAAGGGTCAAAAGCGAAGGCTCGTGCCGCTCGGCGAGGTCGCGCTCGCGCACCTCGAGGCGTACCTCCGAGCGCGTGACGCCGCCGAAAACGACACCTCGAAGCGCCGCGGCCCAAGCCGGCTCGCGGCGAAGAACGACGGCCCGCGGAAGAACGTCGTGTTTCGCTCGCCGCGCGGCGGGGCGCTGACACGTCAGGCGTTCTGGCAAATCGTCGGACGCTACGCGCGCGCGGCCGGAGTGCGCGGCGGCGCGCACCCGCACCAGCTGCGCCATTCGTTCGCCACGCACCTGCTCGGCGGTGGGGCCGACCTACGCAGCGTGCAGACCCTACTCGGCCACGCCAACATCGTGACGACCGAGATCTACACCCACGTGAGCCAGGACCACGTGCGCGAGGCCCACCGTCGGGCCCATCCGCGCGCCTGAAAAGCGGCCCGAGAAGCCTGCCCAGGCGGGAAAAGGCGTGGTAACACCGCCGTCTGCTCCCCTTCACGCTCACCCAGCCCAGAGGCACCCCCACGCCGCTCGTGGTGGAGGTGCCGCATGCCGGACTCGGCCTCGATCCCGTCTCGCTCGGCTCCCTCGCGGCATCCGGGCGGTCGCTCGGCTCGGACGCCGACCTCTACGTTGACGAGCTCTATGCCGATGCTCCCGACGAGGGCGCGGCGCTGCTCGTCGCGAACTATAGCCGCTACGTTTGCGATCTGAACCGGGCCGTCGACGACGTCGACCCCCAGGCGGCGGAAGGCGGCGCCGCGCGTTCGTCACCCCACGGCTTCATCTGGCGCACGACGACGGAAGGGCGCCCCGCGCTGCTCGGCCCGCTGCCACGCGCCGAGTACGAGCGGCGCGTCGCCACCTACCACCGCCCCTATCACGAGACGCTCGCCGGCTTGCTCGAGGAGCGGCGCGCGCGCCACGGCTTCGCCCTTTTGCTCTGCGCCCACTCCATGCCGAGCCGCGGCCGCGACGGCCATGATGACGCCGGCGTCGAGCGGGCCGATATCGTGCCCGGGACCCGAGGCAAGAGCACGGCGGGGCCCGCGGTGATCGCGCGCGTCGAGGCACTTTGCCGCGAGGCGGGCCACGAGCTCAGGCACGACGAGCCGTACCGCGGGGGGTACAGCACCTTCTGCTACGGCCGCCCGCGGGCAGGCTGCCACGCGATCCAAATAGAGCTCGCCAGGCGCCTTTACATGGACGAGAAGACCCTCGCCCAACGCCCCAAGGAGTTTTCGGCGCTGCGTGCTTTTTGCCGGAGCCTGGTGCGAGAGCTCGGGGCGTTGTCGCTGCGCTGACGGCCGCTGACCGCCCGGGGCCGATCATCGAAATGACAGCGCTCTATTCGTACCTCATGTCGCTCACGCCCCAACCGTTCGGCAACCGCTGATCGCAGCGCCGCCGGCTTTTCGACCGCTGACCTTCGCAGGGCGAGCCACCACGGATAGGATGTGCGCGTGAATGCCGCGCACCGCATCGCGCCCTGGCTCGAGGCCCTGCTCGTTGCCGTGACCGCGCTCGGCCTCGGCGCGAGCTTCGGCTGGAACTGGGCGATCGGCGGCCATACCTGCTACCTCCCGCTCTCGCTGCACTTCTCCGATCCGAGCCTTTTGGCTCGTGATTGGTACGTGACGGAGACGACACAGTACCACCCCGCCTACGGGTACCTAGGTGAGCTCCTGCTTTCGCTATCTCCGAACGGCTGGGCCTTCGGCATCGCCCAGACGCTTACGATCGCGGCCGCGGCGGCTGGCCTGTACGCGCTCGCGCGAGTGCTCGCCGGTCCGCGGCTCGCGCTCGCGACGTACCTCGTGCTCACGACCATCGGTTTCGTGACGCGCTGGCGCGGCCCCGGCACGACCTACGTCTTCGACGGGGTCTTCCAGCCGTCGGGCGTAAGCTCGCTGTTTCTCGTGCTTGCGTTCGCGCCCTTCGTTCAGGGCCGCTACCTGCTTTCGGGAATGCTACTCGGGCTCGCCGGGCTATTTCACCTGAACCTCCTCGTGCTCGGTATGGGCGCGTTCGGGCTCGCTCACCTGTTCTTGGGGCGTGCGGGGCTCGCGCGCCGGCTCGCCGCACAGCTCGCGCTACCCGCCGTCGTGGGCGCCGGCTTCCTGCCCATGATGCTGCGCGCCAACCAGGCCCCGGCGGGGGCGGACGTCGCGAACTGGGTCTTCACGCACGCGCGCAACGCTCACCACTTCATGCTGGGCCGGCAGTGGACCTCTGTTCCTTCCCTTCGTCGGCTGGGAGCTCGTGGGGCTCGCCGCGCTCTGGCCGGCGGCGCTGCGTGGGGATCCGCCGTCCAAGCGCACCCTTTCGCTGAGCGTCGGCTTCGCCGTCGTCATTTGGGGGGGCCTCATCGCCATGGCGCTGCGTGACCGATTCGCGCTCTTGTTCGTGTGGCGAGTCTTGCCCCACGCCCTCGTGCTGCTGCAAGCCGCCACGGTTGCCGTCGGCTTGCGCCTCGTCGCCGAGCCGGATCACTCGCACGCCTTCGGAACCTTACCGCGCTGGCTCGCCGTGCTCGGTGTCGGCGTGCTCACGACCGGCTACGCCCTACAACGCCATACCGCCGCGCTAGAGCTGCTCGCGCTCGGGACCGCGGCCGTCGTCGTTGCGGGCTTCGTCGGGCTAGGAGGCTCCGTCAAGCTTCCAGCTCGGCTCGAGCGCCTGCTCTCACGGGGTCGCGGCCGCTCGACGACGAACCTCGTGCTCGCAGGCGTCGCGTTGCTCGTCCTTTTCGGCGCGGGCCCGGTGCTGCGCATGCCCATCCACTCCACGCTGCTCCTGCCGAAGCCCAAAGACGAGTGGGCGCTCTACGATTGGATGCGAACGCAAACGCCGCGTTCCGCCTTGTTCCTCACGCCGCCAGACATGGAAGCGTTCAGGCTTCTTTCCGAGCGCGCCATCGTGGTCAACTGGAAGGGAGTGCCAGCGATTCCCAGCGAGCTCATCGATTGGCTCGGCCGCCTGCGTGACGTCTCGGGTCGCCCGAACCTGCGAACGATGGAAGAGCTCGCAGGCTACGATTCGCTCGACGCCGAGCGCCTGGAGCGCCTGCGCCGCCGCTACGGATTCGACTACGTCGTCGTGCGGCGGGGTCACGAAGCGGCCCTCGCCGCGTACCCCACGGTCTACGCGAACGCGAGGTTCGTCGTGCTACGGGCAGCGAAAGCGCCCACGACCGGACCCGCGAGCTAACCACGACTTCGAGACTGCGCCCGGCTCACGCGACCCGTCGGCTCGTGCGCTCGCTGACGACGAGAGGGGCCGCGCGCTCGCCCGGTGCTTCCCACGCGACGAGCAAAAGGAGGGCCACGAGCATGCTCAAACCGAACTCGATGTTCATGAGCAGCAGATTCGATAGATGAAATCCGAGCGCGAACAGCACGAAAACCCTTCGGAAATTCGTCCAGAATAGTGCAAAGGGCGCCAGCGCTTCGAGGTAGGTCGAAAGCAAGAATCCGGCGTCGAGCAGCACCCTGGCGCCGGGCACGCTGCGAAGGAAGGCAAACCCGTACGAGAAACCGAAGCTGCCGTTGCGCTCACTGTTGCTCGCAATGTGCCAGACCATGCTGTGGTCGAAGAACGCCTCGGGCGACCCGTCGAGCAGGCGCTGCACGCCGGTCATCGCGTAGGTGAGCAGGAACACGAACGATGCCACGACGAGCGTGAGCGAGAAAAGCTCGGGCGGAGCCGGACGCTTCGCCGCGCTGAAGCCACCAACCGAAAGCGCCTCCGCCGACGGTCCGAGCGCGAGCGCATAGCCCAGGTAGAGCGCTCCGGCTTCGCGATGCCCGGGGTGAAGCAGCGCGACGAAAACGGTGAAAAGCAGCATTCCGAGGCACGCGATGGGCCGAAACGGGCGCACACCGGCGGCGGCCGCCCCGAGCAGCAGCGCCGCCACGGCGCGCAGGCCGAGCATCACGCGCCCGTCGAGCAAGGCAGGGAAAAACGCCGTGAGACCCACCCCCTCGTGCACGCCGGGCGGCAACAACGACAGCCGTTCCCCCGGTACGCTGAGCGCGTAGCCCGCGAGCGCCGAGAACAATACGATGCGCACGAGCGCGAGCTTCTTCGGGCTCACGTGTTCGTGAATCACGGCGAAAGCCTCGGGAAGTCGCCGACCTCGACGCAGTGCTCGCCGTACGGCGCTCGGACAGGTAAGACGCAACGTTCGACGTCGAAGCCCGTGATGGTCCCCCGTTCGCCGCCGGCTGCCTCCATGGCCGCGACGCCGCGCAGGGCGGCGGTGGCCCGGCCACGGAGCGTGGCATCTCCGGGGTGCTTCTCGAGCGACGCGAAGAGCTCCCTGAGCTCGGCGTCGAGCCCCGACGCGACGACGTCGGAAACGCCGGCGCCCGGCATGACGCGCCCGGAGCTGCCGTCGGCGTAGTGCGCGAAGTAACGAAGCTGCTCGGGATCGCGCGCGTGCCCCATGGGCGCGCTGAACATGTGCCATTTGTGGAGGGGGAAGAGCAGCATCGTGCGCGGGTGCGCCGCGTTGACGAGCAGCACGGCGGCGGGCCAAGCGAGCGCCAGGACCGCCGCCACGCGGCCCACGCGGGCTCGCATCATCGCGACGGCCGGGTGCGTCGCGAACGCCCCGAGCAGGAGCCCCGCGAGCCCCAGCTCGACGAGCTGCTTCGGGATCCCCCCGAGCACGCGCTGCACGCCGGTGAGAAACACGACCACGATGCCGCCGTAGGCCGCGAGCAAGCGGAAGTGGAGCGGTTGCCGCCCGAGACCGCCCGACGGAGCCGTTGTCTCCGACATGCGCGAGCGGACCCTAGGACGTCCTGCTGCCCGTCGCCAAGCGACGGCCACAGGCGACGCGGTTGGTCGTTGGGCCGGCCCCTGAGTGCCACCTCACCACCCGAAACCGACGGGGAAACGCCCCGTTCGGTTCGGAGTGCCACTGCGCCGGAGCCCGGGGACACGCCTCGGCGAAGGGATTGTGCCGAAGGTCCGGTACCATCGCAGCATGTCTGCCTTCACTTCGTGGATGCGCGGGGTCGCCGCATTCGCGGTCCTCGCCGGTGCCTGCACGCCGAAAGCGGAAAAGCCTGCCCGCTCCGCAGCGCCGCCTCACGCGAAAAGAGCGCCGGCCGAGGCGCTCACCCCCGAGCCACCGCTCGCGCGCTTGCGCACGGGCACGCTCTCACCGCTCCCGCCGCTCGACGAAAGCGTCGAGGTCGTGCGACGCAGCGTGACGCGCGACACGGAAATCCTCGCGGTCTCGCTGCAGCCCGTCGGTGGCAGCGCCTTTGGCGACTCGGTCGCCGTCGTCGACGGCGCAACGCTCGCGTTCGTGGCAAAGCAGGGGAACACGCCCACGCTGTGGGTGCGACGGCCCCTCGCCACCTCCTCCGAGCCCGTCACAGGATCGCTGTTTCTCGCGGCGGGCGGAGCACCGGGACGCGAGGTCCGGTTGAGCCAGCGTGGCGCGCTACCGAAACCGTCGGCCGCGCTCGACGCGGAGTTTCTCGAGGCACTCGCGCAGACGTTCACGTGGCGCGACACGAGCACGAGCCCCTTCGCCGCGTTCGCCGCACGGCGGCTGCACGAAATGGCGAGCAGCAAGGCAAAACCCGGCTCCGCGCGCGCGCACACCGAGGCGCTCTCGTCGAGCGGACCCGATGCGCTCGCCGAGCTGATGGCGACGACGACGGGTCGCGCCGCCCTGCAGCACGCCCTGATGCAGGACCGCCGGCTCGCGCTTGCCGCGAGTGCCAAGGGCCGGCGCGTGCCCATCGCGAGTGTGGCGCCGCCAGCCGTACCGCGCCTCGACTACCGCACCATGCTCGCCGGGCTCGGGCGGTCCGCTCCGGACGAGCCGCTCGCTCGCGCGGTGCCGGCCGACTTCTGGTACTTCCGCTCACGAACGCTGGATGCGTTCCTCGACGTGCTCGATTTTTTCGATCGCTGGGGCCAGCCGGCCGCCGACGCACTCGACGGCAGCAGCATCGATTGGGGCACGACCGCCCGCTACCTCACCGAGCTCGGTCTCGAACGCACGGAGCTGGCGCGGGTGCTGGGCCCGAGCGCGATAGACAGCGTGGCCGTGGCCGGGAGCGACCCGTACGTTCACGAGGGAAGCGACGTGACGCTGCTCTTCGCCGTCAAATCGGCGCCGCTCTTCGAGGCGGCGCTCGCGAAGGCCCTCGCGAAGCACGGCGCCGTGCACCCCGGCGTCACCTCGTCGGAAGAAACGTACGCGGGGGTCGTCGTCACCACCACGCGTTCGGCGGACGGCCGCGTGCGACGCCGGCAGGCCAGCGTCGCGGGGCTCGAGCTCGTCTCGAACAGCCCCACGGCGATCCGACGCGTGATCGACGCCGCGCTCGGTCGCGCGCCGAAGCTCTCCGACGAGCCCGATCTTTCTTTCTTGCTGGCACGTGACGCCGACGCACCCGACGAATCGCTGGCCTTCTTCGGTGATCGTTTCATCCTGTCCGTCGTCGGGCCAGCGCAGAAGATCGCCGCCGCACGCCGCGAGCTTGCGCTCGGCGAGCTCACGGCACCGGGTGTGGCGTCGCTGCTCTTTGGTTGGCTCAACGGGCGTCGCCCCACCGACGAAAAGGAGCTCGTCGCATCCGGCGTGCTGACGCGCGACGAGCTCCGCCATTTCGACGGTGGCCCCATTTTCTACGTGCCCGGCGCAGCGCCACGCTCGGCCTACGGCTCGCTCGATGCGCTCGAGCCGCTCATCGATCTGCCGGCAGTCGTGAAGGTGACGCCCGACGAGAAGCTCGCCTACGAGCGTTTCGCGTTCGCGTATGCGGCCAACTGGTCGAGCTACGTCGACCCCGCGGCGCTGCGCGTCGCGCGTTCGAAGGAGCACCCGGGCCGCTATTCGTTCGCGCTGCGCGCATTGCCGCTCGAGCCGAGCCTCGAGCGCGAGCTGGTCTCCGGCACCGTGGGGCGCGCGCGCGTCGCCGCCCCCGATTCCGGTGCAGGCTTTCGCATGACGCTCGGGCTCGGCAAAGAAGCGAGCCTGCGCCAAGAGCTCACGCGCGCGCTCTCGTTCGGCGGGTACCGCTTCGCGCTCGACTGGGTCGGCGACTGGGTCATGGTCGGCGTGGCCGATCGCGCGGAGCTGACGAGCGTCGCCGCGCCGTTCGTGGGTCCCGCGCTCGAGCCGCCAAACGAGGAACGCGTCAGCGACGGGTTCGAAGGGCTGCTCCGCCTGCCCGCCTATGCCGTGCTCGCCGTGAGAAACCGCGTGGGCGCCGGCATCGCCCTCGGCCACCTTCAAAAGCTCGCGGGCGACGCGGCGCCCGACGTTTTCCAGTTCCAGCAGGTGGGCAAGCACCGGGGCATCACGGTGAAGGAGATCTCGGCAGCGCCCGGCGGCATGGTGGAAAAAGGCGCGTCCCTCTTTTACGCGCTGTGCCCGCAAGCGCTCGTCTTCTCGCTCTCGCGCCCCGTGCTCGACCGCCTGATCGACGAGCAGCTCGAGGGGCGCACCCCGCGCGCCGTCTCGGCGAAGGACCCGGCCCAACACGGGCAGCTCGTGATGGAGCTTGGCGCGAGCCCGGGCGGTCCGCTCGCGACGGCCCTCGGCTGGTTGCTGGCTGCCGAGCGCGTCCAGTCCGCGGAACGCGGACGGAACGCCGCAGACGCCGTGCTTCGCGGTGATCCGCCCGCGCGCGCGGGCGACGACGCCTTCCGCGCGGCCGCAAGAGCGACGCTCGGCTTCGTGCCTCTCACGCCCGACGGGGCGCTCTACCGAGCGAGCCGCGAGGGCACGCTCGATCCCGCGCGGGGCACCGCCTACGCCCCCGTCTACCCGGAAACGCCCGTCTCTGGCTCGCCACTGGCGCTCTTGCTTTCGCGCTTCGGGTCGCTGCGCAGCGACGTAGGCTTCGACACGGAGCCGACCGGTGCCCCCAACGCTCCCCGCAGCTTCGCGGCCCGCATGACGCTCCAGCTGCGCGACGAGGCCCGCTGAGGTAGCGACCCGATCTACACGAAAAGACGATGAAATGTCGCCCAGCCCGGGCCGTTTCGCCCCGCGATTTGAACGTGTCGGGGAAAGGCGCTAGGGTCCGCGCCCCGTCATGGCAAAAAGCCAGATCACCGGCAAGCGCAAGCTCCACGCGCGCAACGTTTCGCACTCGAACATCAAGACCATGCGCTGGCAGCACGTCAACGTGCAGGAGCGTCGGCTCTGGGTCCCCGAGCTCGGCCGCCACGTCGCCCTCAAGGTGACGACGAGCGATCTCCGGAGCATCGACAAGCTCGGTCTCGTCGAGTACGCGAAGCGCCACGGACTGCGGCTCACCTGAGAACCGCCTCGCCCGCGCTGGCGCACGGCTCGCTTGCCGGGGCCCTCACCCGCTCGCCGAGCTCGGGCCGCGCTCAGCGTGCGTGCTTCGCCACACGCCAGACGCCGCCCGTTTCCTGCGTGAAGTAGAGGTTGTCGGCGTTGACCGCGAGCGCGTGGGGGTTGGTGAGCGAAGAAACGATCGTGACGGCGTCGCCGCCCGTGAGCGGCAAGGACATCACCTTGCCGGAGCCGAGGTTGGTCCAGAAGACCAGGCCGGCACCGACTGCAAGGCTCCGTGTGCCGAAGCCGTCGCCGTGCACACCGGGAGTCCAGTCGGTCCCGGTGCCCGAGCCGAGCACGGTCGGTGTGCCGCCCGTGGTGGGCACCGTGGCCAGCACACCGTTCAGCGAGGGTTACCCCCTCACGCGAGATGGCGAACGGGCGGAGCCCAGGGTGGAGGCCGCCTCGCCCGTCCCGGGAAGCCTGCTCGATGAGTCCTTCCAGGTACACGGGGTCGGCCTCGAGCGATATCCTGGACCAGCCTGGGGGGGACGGAGCGCGCCTCCCCGTGTGTGTAAGGATTGGGCAAGCAGTTATGCACCGCGGCCGTGCGGGGGGTATCGCATAAGAGTCATGAAACAGGTCAAGCTTGGTTCACAGGGCCTTCGTGTGCCTGCAATCGGTTTGGGTTGCATGGGGATGTCGGACTTTTACGGTTCCTCTTCGGAAGCTCAGAATCTTCGCGTTCTCGAGCGAGCCGCGGCGATCGGGTGCACGTTCTGGGACACTTCGGACATGTATGGTCCATTCACGAACGAAATCTTGTTGTCGAAGGCACTCGAAGGGCGTCGCGGCCAAATCACCCTGGCGACCAAATTCGGCGTTCGTCGCGGTGAAGACGGTAGCTTTCAAGGTGTGAAGGGGAGTGCCGACTACGTTAAGGCTTGCTGCGACGCCTCCTTGAAGCGGCTCAGGACGGACTACATCGACCTTTACTATCAGCACCGCGTGGACCCCAAAACGCCGATCGAGGAAACGGTCGGCGCCATGGCTGAGCTCGTGAAGGCGGGCAAAGTGCGCTACATCGGCCTCAGTGAGGCAGACCCCGAGACCATCGCGCGCGCGCACGAAGTCCATCCGATAAGCGCGCTCCAAACCGAGTACTCCCTCTGGTCGCGAGACGTTGAGGCCACCATCCTCCCCACCCTTCGACGCCTCGACATCGGATTCGTCGCCTACAGCCCCCTCGGCCGAGGATTCCTCTCCGGCGCCGTCCGCTCGCGCAGCGACCTACAACCCGGCGACTGGAGACTGCAAAACCCACGCTTCACCGACGAAGCCATCGCCAAGAACAGCGAGCTTGCCGCTGTCGTCGCTGAAATCGCGAAAGACATGGGCGCCACGGCAGCTCAAGTCGCCCTCGCATGGGTGCTGTCGCGCGACGTCCCCCTTGCGGCAATCCCAGGTACGCGGAGGACGGAGCGCCTGGAGGAAAACTGGGCGTCACAGAACGTCACCCTGCGCGCGGAACATTTGGACGCTCTCGAGTCTCTGATCAGCCGAGGCGTATCCGGTAGTCGGTACTAGTCACCCGAAACGGGAACGGGCTTTCGCAAGAACAACGCCTTCCACGACGTGCCGCGGCCGCGTCGAAACGATCTTCGAACGTACGCCGATCCCGCCGCTGGGGGTCGGCATTCGAGCGCTACGGCTTCTACTGGCTCGGCAGCGACGGCGGCCCGCGAGACACCATGCACGTCGAGTTCGGGACCCGGGTCGAATCGAGGCGCCAGCACTGGCTTTTCGCTGGGGCATTCCCTCCAGACCCCGCGTCCGCTTCGCGTCCGCCCGGTGCAGCCCCGTTCCGAAAGTTAACCGTATCTCACGTGCGCTGCACTAGGCGCGGCGCTCGGCTTGACCCCGCGGGACCGCAGTCTCACCGGCGGCGCTCACGTCGTGTGCGCCTTCGCGCTCCAGCAAGGCTCGGGCAAGCTTTTCCTCTACGTCGTCGGTCACGTGAACGGCGACCAGAATGTTGCCGCTCCGCACCTTGCCCTCGTATCGCTTGGCTTCGATTTCGGGGATTCCGATGCCGATGAGCGCGCCGGCGACGCCGCCGACCGTGGCGCCCGCCGCCGCGCCTGAAAGCGCGGAGAAGATCGGCCCCGCGACGATGAAGGCGCCGAGCCCCGGGATTGCGATCGCTCCGATGCCTGCGAGCAGCCCCAGCGCTCCCCCCAAAAGCCCACCGCCCGCCACTCCGGCGATCGCGCCCTCGGGGGCTTTGGTGTTGTGCTCGTACGCGAAGTCCTTCGTCCCGCGCCGATCGGGGAGCAGGACCGAGATGTCGTTGCGGTTGAAGCGTTCGCTCTGCAGCGCGTCCACGGCTCGCTCTGCCTGGACCGTGTTCTCGACGATGCCAATCACGCTCTTGTGCTTGCTCATGACGTTTCCTTTGGTGGGGCGATCGTGCCCAAGCGTGGAGCTCGAGCCCGTGTTTGGCGGCTCGCCGCGAAGGAGTGCCACCAGCGAAAGAGTTGTTTCCGCACTGGCACCACTTGCAGCAAGCGGGCCAGGACTCGGGCCGGCACCGGGCCCTCTCGACTGCCGCGCAGCTTGCGACCTCTGGCGGACGCGCCGCGTCGAGTGCGAAAGTGCGACCACCACCTCGCCCCGGTGCGAGGCGGGATTGCGCGCGCTCGCCGTTCAGGTTCTGAACGGACCCTGCGTGCCGACCTCGACCCCAGAGAAGACAGCGGCGTCCGCACTTCGGGCAAACGAACGCCCCCAGGCGAAGGACGGACAGCCCGAATGTGGTGAACACTCTGAAGACGGCCAGGGATGCCAGCGGGCGATGGACGAGCGCGACGACGCAGGCGAGCGGCGGCCCGACGACGATCGTCGCGGCAACGGCTATCCACGCGCGGCGCCGTGGCCGCGAGACGTTGTCGGGGCACCGGCGCGATACTTGCTCGCATGCCAGGTGGAGCATCGGGCCACGTGGCAGAGCGCATCGAGGACTACGCCGTCATCGGCGACACTCAGACGCTCGCGCTGGTGGGCCTCCACGGGTCGATCGACTGGCTCTGCCTGCCCCGCTTCGACTCGGCGGCGTGCTTTGCGGCGCTCCTCGGAGGCCCGGACAACGGTCGCTGGCTGCTCGCGCCGGAAGACGTCCAGGCAACGGCGAGCCGCCGCTACCGTCGCGACACCCTGATCCTGGAAACAGAGTTCAGGATGCCGGAAGGAGCGGTGCGCGTCATCGACAGCATGCCAATCCGCGGGCGCTATCCCAACGTCGTCCGCGTGGTCGAAGGCATCGAGGGCTCGGTGCCGATGCGGTCCGAGGTCGTCATTCGCTACGACTACGGGAACGTCGTTCCCTGGATGGAGCACCTCGATGGTCGGATGCGGGCCGTCGCCGGACCGGACGCTCTCGAGCTCGTGTGTCCCGTGCAAAGCTCGGGCAAGGGGAACACGAGCGTCACCCGGTTCGAAGTGCGCGCCGGTCAGCGGGTGCCGTTCGTGCTCACCTGGCACCCGTCGCACGAGGCGGCGCCGCCGTCACCGGATGCGTTCTCCGAGCTGGAGAAGACGGAAGCGTTCTGGGTCGATTGGGCGTCGCGCGGCAAAGATCGCGGACGATGCAGGGAAGAGGTGATGCGCTCGCTCATCACGCTCAAGGCGCTCACTTACGCACCGACCGGCGGCATCGTCGCTGCCGGGACCACGTCTCTTCCCGAGTGCATCGGCGGCAGCCGAAACTGGGATTATCGCTACTGCTGGCTGCGCGACGCGACGTTCACGCTCCACGCGTTGCTGCACGGTGGCTACGCCGAGGAAGCCCGTGCCTTTCGCGATTGGCTCCTGCGTGCCGTCGCGGGCCACCCGAGCAAGCTGCAGATTGCCTATGGCGTCCTCGGGGAGCGGCACATGGACCAGCGGGAGCTCGACTGGCTTTCAGGCTACGAAGGGTCCCGACCGGTTCGCATCGGCAACGGCGCCGCCAGCCAGCTGCAGCTCGACGTCTACGGCGAGGTCGGGGACACCCTCCACGAGGCACTGAAGGCCAGGATGGGCTCCACCGAGGCGAGCTGGCGGCTCGAGCGATCCCTGTGCGAGTGGCTGGAATCGAACTGGGCCGCGCCCGATGCCGGACTCTGGGAAACTCGCGGGCCACGCCGGCATTTCACGCATTCCAAGGTCATGACCTGGGTCGCAATGGACCGCGCCATCAAGGCCGTCGAGCGCCATGGGATGGAGGGTCCGGTGGAGCGCTGGCGGTGCACGCGGGAGACCATTCGCCGCGACGTGTGCCAAAACGGCTGGAACGCCGACATCCGGAGCTTCGTTCAGTTCTACGGAAGCAACGCCGTGGATGCGAGCTTGCTGCTCGTTCCAGTTGTCGGGTTCCTGCCGGCGTCCGACGAGCGCGTTCGCGGTACGGTGCGGGCAGTGGAAGAGCGCCTGCTGCAGCACGGATTCGTTCAGCGCTACAGGCTCGACCGCGACGACGGGGCCGACCAGATGGGCGGCAGTGAAGGATCCTTTTTGGCCTGCTCGTTCTGGCTCGTGGACGCCTACGTACTCGACGGGAGGTACGACGAGGCCAGGAAGCTTTACGCACGACTAGTCGCCGTCGCCAACGACGTTGGTTTGCTGTCGGAGGAGTACGACCCGGTCGCCGGGCGGCTGCTCGGCAACTTCCCGCAGGCCTTGTCCCACGTTGCGCTGATCAACAGCGCACGAAATCTCGCCAGCGGCGGCGCCGCCGCGAAGCGGCGCAGCGAGCCCTGAGCCACGCGTGCTCGTTCGGCCGCGGGAGGAGCGCGGCGTGTCCGGCTCCACTCACGGCGGAGTCACCTCGGAGCTCGCGTGGCGGAGCTCCCCGTAGAGTACGCCCGCGACGACCAGCAGCGGGGTCGAGAAGGTGAGGCCGAGCGGGCCGACCAGCGCGGTGAGGATGACCTGGCTCGCAAGACCGTAGGCCGGCGGGATCCGAACCGTGCTCTTCCCAAGCATCGGTGTGAGCACGTAGCCCTCCACGACGTGCAAGGCGACGAAGATGACGCCAACCCAGGCGGCGACGGCGACGCCGCGAGTCAGCCCGAGCAGGATCGCCGGAACCGCAGAAACGACGGCCCCGAGATACTCGACGAAAGTGAGCACCCCACAGACCGTTGCGAGCGCGACAGCGAGGGGGAGATCGAGCAAGCTGAAAGCAATGGCCGTCGTCACGCCCACGAACAGCATGGCGACCAGTCGTCCGAGCAACCAATGCTCGAGCTGCCCCGCCACGTTGCCGAGCACTTGGTTGACGTTCACGCGGCGCTGACCCGAAAAGATCCCGGAGAGCGCGGACGAGTAGAGCCGCGGGTTTGCCGCTCCGTAGACGCCCACGAAGAAGATGACGACGAGCCCCGCCAGGATCTCGAGTGTGGCACTCGCGGTGCCAATTGCTCCGGAGAAGATTTCATCGATGCGCAGGCGGCCCGTGCCCCCTTGCGACCCTTTCTGCATCACGGGAAGGTGCAGCGACGCCAGCGTTCGCTCCACGGGCCCCGACAGCAGCTCGGGGAGCTTTGCCACCTCGCTGGCGACTCGCGGAGCGTGAACGATGATACCCGTCGTCGTCGCGCCGAGGAGCACGAGAACGAGCAAGGCGAGGGCGATTCCGTACCTGATGCGCGCGTGCACCGCGATGAAGCGCGCGGCCCCGCGCAGCGCGACGGCGAACAGAAACCCCGCAAACAGCACGAGCAGCACGCGGGCCGCGAGCGCGACGAGCGCAAGCAGAGCCACCGCGCCGACGCAGCGGATCACGAGGGATGCGTCTCGGCGCATGGTGTCGTCGTGTGGCACGGGGCGGACGGCCGCACCCCACGCTTTCGTGGCGATGCGGCCCGTACGCCGGCCCTAGCTACTTCTTCGCGGCTTCGTAGCGTGGCAGGAGCTGCTCGGCGCGGTCGGAGCCCAGTGCCTCCTGCGCTCGCGGAAAGAACTCGCTTTCTTCCTCGTCAACGTGGCTCTCGACCAACTCGACGAGCTGATCGAAAGCACGCTGCCACGCGTCGGAGCGGATGGCCTGCGCGTCGACCTCCGCAATCGCTGCCTCGAGCTCCTGAGCCTCTTCTGCGTGCTGCGCGGAAATGGCGGCCGTTTCGGGAAACTCGGCAATTGCGGGATAAACGACCGCGAGCTCGCCTTTCTCGTGCGACAAGAGCTCCTGGCGGATGGTCGGGTAGAGCTCCTCGCGGACTTTCGGGTCCGAGCTTCCCTTCACGCGCTTCAGCAACGAGCCGACTTTCCCGTGCTCCTCCATCAGGTGCATGAAGACTCCGCTCAAACCCTTCATGCCGGCTTTCACGTCCTTCATTGCCCCTCTGGCCTGTGAGGCCAAATTGTCCGTCGTTTTCAACATGGCGCTCCCTGCTTTCGTGATGGCGATTGCTTCTCTGCAAATCGCGAGCGGAAGCACAAGCAACGGTCGTGCCGCGTGCGTGCTTCCTCGAGCGACGGTGAAGCGAGCGGAGTCGCTCGCGAGCTCGAGAAAACGGCCGTCGGGCTGTGGCGGCCAGGCTGCCTCGGCGCGACAGGCTGGTACGGCTGGGGTCGCCGTCGGGACCGAGGCCGGATCGTGATGGTGCCGCGGTTGCTGTGTGGTCAAACCCGTCGTGCACGTTGCCTGCGGCGATGCACTTCTCGTAGATGGCGTTGTGGCGGACGTTGTTGCCGTCGCTGCCTCCCGTTTTGAACCCGTTGCCGTCGCCGACGCCCACCGAGCCGTTTTTGAGCTTGCCGTTGTCGATGGCCCAGCACCGCTCGTAGGTCGTCGTCACGTTGTCGGCGGGCCGGAGGTACCCGTCCCAGCCGTCGTCAAGATTGTTCCAGGCGCGGGCCGCTCTCGTTGAGGGCGAGCGCGCTTCCGAGCGGGTAACGGCGGCCTCGCATGTAGATTGTGCCGCCCGAGCCGACACGGCCGAGCGCGTCCGCCAGTGTCGCCGTCGGCGAGCCGCGAAAAGGAAGCCGGGAGCCGATGGGCCTGGCTGCTCAGGCACCACTCCCGCCAAACGGCGAGCCTTTCGTCGCAGAAGCTCGAGAGTGTCTCTCGCGTGACGGCGGAGACGTGCCGTCCTGCCTCGCCGGGGCGGTTCAGCGTGGGCAAGAACGCCGCGCGATCACCGCGGGCCCGGGCTCGGGGCCCGTCGCCACGAGCGGTTTTCGAGGCGAAGTCGGCACGGCCGAGGCGAGCTTGCGCACCGCTCGATGGGACGTCGAGCGTCGGCACGGGTTCTGCTTACCGCCTCACACCTCGAGGGTCATGGCGTTCATCACTCATGTCGCGACGGCGGTCCCCCGGAACGCGATCGAGCAAGATGCCGTGGCCAGCGTCGTTGCGAGGACGTTTCGCCTCGACGCGGAACGCACCGCGTCCGTGCGCGGTCTGTTCGACCGGACGGGCGTGCGCTGCAGGCAGAGTGTCGTGCCGCTCGAGTATCTCGGCGAGTCCCGAAGCCTGAGCGAGGCGATGCCGCTCTACCGCAGACACGCGCTCGATCTGGCGCTTTCGGCGACCCGAAGCTGTCTCCGCGGAGCCGGGGTTTTGCCGGCCGACGTCGATTTGATCATCACCTCGTCCTGCACGGGCGTGTCGCTTCCGTCCCTGGCAGCGCTGCTCGTCGAACCGCTCGGACTGCGTCACGACGTGCGCCGGCTGCCGTTGACTGAGCTCGGTTGCGCCGGCGGGGCGAGCGCGCTCGCCCTCGCGCACGCTCATCTTCGGGCATTCCCGGCGGCTCGCGTCCTCGTCGTTGCGGTGGAGCTCCCGAGCCTCACGTTTCGGGGCGACGATCCCTCCGTGGAGAACATCGTGGCGAGCTCCTTGTTCGGAGACGGCGCGGCTGCCGTGCTGCTCCAGGGAGAGGCCGCGCCGTCCGGAGTCGAAGTCGTGGCGACGCACACGGGTTTTTTCCCCGATTCGCTCGACGACATGGGTTTCGATCTGCGCGACTCGGGTTTCTACGTCGTGCTCTCGAAAAACGTCCCGCGTATCATCGCCGCCTGCACACCGCGGGTGGTGGGCCAGTTTCTGCAGCGACACGAGCTCTCACTTTCAGAGGTCGAGTTCTTCGTGCTGCACCCCGGGGGGCGTCGGGTGCTGGAGGCGCTCGAACGCTCGCTCGAGCTGAAGCCCGCCCAGACCTCCGCCTCGTGGGACGTCCTCTCGAGATACGGCAATCAGTCGAGCGCGTCGGTGCTATTCGTCCTCGGCGAAACGCTCCGGCGCGGTGTTCCTCGCGGGTACGGCCTGCTCGCGGCGTTCGGGCCTGGTATCACCGTGGAGCTCGCGCTCTTGCGAGGCCCGCGGTGCTGATCGCGATTCTCATCGCGCTGGTGGGACTGCTCGCCGTGACGCGGCTTTCGGAGCTACGCGTTTCGCGGAGGCACCGCCGCTGGCTCGTGGAGCACGGCGCGCAGGCGGTCGAAGACCCGGGATTTTGCACGATGGTCTGGCTGCACGTCACCATCCTCGGGGGCGCGCTCGTGGAGCCGTTGATCACGAGACGCGCGGTCCCGTTGTGGCTCGGCGGAGGCGCGGCTGCGGGCGTCGTCGGCGCGAGCCTTCTGCGAGTGGCGGCAATCCGCAGCCTCGGCCCGCACTGGAACGTACGGGTCGTCGATTCTGTAGGGCTCGGCGTCGTCGCTTCCGGACCGTATCGGTTCGTGCGTCATCCAAACTACGTGGCCGTCTTCCTCGAGCTTCTGTTCCTGCCACTCGTTCAAGGCGCCTGGGTGACGGCGGCGCTCGGCTCGGTGCTGCACCTCTTCGTGCTCCGACGACGGATCCTGCTCGAGGAGTCGGTGCTGTTCTCTCACCCCGCCTACCGCGCAAGGATGGGAGACAAGCCCCGCTTCGTACCGCGCCTGCGCAGGGCTTCGCCGGCGCTCGCGCGAGAGGCAAGCCATGACTGACGTGATCGTCGTCGGCGCCGGTCCTGCGGGCGCGTCGCTCGCGGTCGCGCTCGGACGCCGTGGTTTCGAGGTCGAGCTCTACGAGCGGGCGACGTTTCCTCGCGATAAGCCCTGCGGGGAGGGCCTGCTTCCGGCAGGCGTCGAAGCGCTGCAACATCTCGGGCTCGCCGATGCCGTGGCGGGACAGCCGCTCGCGGGTGTGCGCTATCACCTGACGGGCGGCTCGCTGCGCAGCAGCTTCGGCCCCGGTGACGGCTCCGCCGCACCTCACGGGATTGGCCAGAAGCGCATTCGGCTGGACACTACGCTCTGGGCGGCCGCGGCTCGGACCGCCGGAGTGACTGCCCGAGCTGGTACGGGGGTCGATTCGTTGCTTTCGGAGGGAGACCGCGTCAGTGGGGTCGTCGTGCACGGACAGGCGCGCCGCGCGCGCCTCGTGGTCGCCGCCGACGGCTCCAACTCGAAGCTGCGGCGGAAGCTCGGTCTCGAACGCATCGTAAAGCCGCGCCGGGTCGGGGTGCGCGCGCATTTTCGACGCCGGAGCGACGCGATGCCGCTTTTGGATATCGAGATCTTTCTCCGCTGCGGTTACGAGCTCTACGTCACGCCGCTGCCGCACGACGAGGTGCTCGTGGCTGCACTCGCTCATGAGCACACCGCCGCGGGCGATCTTCGTAACGCCTTTCGCCGCTGGGTGACTCGCGAGCCGCTGTTACGACAATGGCTGGAGGGGGCGACGCAGACCAGCGAGCTCATGGGCCGGGCTCCGCTCGTGAGCTCGGCTCGAGGCCCGGAGCCGCCGGGCTTGATCCTGCTCGGCGATGCCTCGGCGAGCGTCGATCCCGTCACGGCCGGTGGACTCAGCTTGGCATTGACGAGCGCCGAGCTTCTCGCAGCGCACGCGTTCGAGATCGTGACCGGGAGCCTGCTCGCTCGGCGCCGATTCGAGCGGGCGCGTGCGCGCGCGGTGCGGGTCCACCGCTGCGTCGGCGCGGGGGTTCTCGCGCTTGCCGGAAGCCCGCGTCTCGCGGAGCTCGCCCGCCGGGGCTTCAAGGCTCACCCGAGCGCGATGCAGGCGCTCGTGGCGTTCGCGGGGGGCATTCGAGGATGAACGCCGCCGCCCGCGCCATCGCCGTCGTGCGACTCGGCCGTCCCGTCTTCTTGCTCGGAGGCTTCGCGCTTTACGGTCTCGGGGCCCTCGCGGCCCTGCGGCGCGGCTATCGCTTCGATGCCACGGCGTTTGCCCTGGGGCAACTGGCGGTGAGCTCGATTCAGCTCATGACGCACTACTCGAACGACTACTACGACTACGAGGCAGACAAGGCGAACCACACGCCCACGCACTGGTCGGGCGGTAGCCGTGTCCTCGTGAAGGGCGAGCTTCCGCGCGGCACGGCGCTCCGCGCTGCGGCCATCGTCGGCTCGATCGCACCGGTCGCTGCCGTGGGGCTACTGCTCCGCTCACCTCAGTACTCGTGGGCCGTCTCGCTGCTCGCCGTCATGCAAGTGCTCGCCTGGTCCCATGCAGGCCCTCCGTTGCGGCTGCACAGTAGGGGCTTCGGCGAACCGGTCACGGCGCTCGTCGTCCCGCTCCTCACTCCGCTTGCCGGTTTTCTCGTGCAGTCGGGGCGCTTCGACCTTTTTCCGATCACGTTGAGCGCGCCGCTCGTGTTCCTGCAGATCGCGATGCTGGTCACGATCGAGTTTCCCGATCATGCGGGCGATCGCAGCGTCGGCAAAGTGAGCTGGGTCGTCCTGTTCGGACCGGAGCGCGCGGCGCGCCTCGTCCAAGCCTCCATCTTGATCGCTTTCCTGCTCGCGATTTCGGGCGCCTGGCTTCAGGTTCCTTCGGAGGTCGCTGTCTTCTGGCTCGCGCTCTCGCCGCTCGCCGCCGCACAGTGCTTTCGCTTGCAGCGTGGCGACCATCGACGAAACACCGCCTGGGAAGGGCTCGCGTTCGTCGCCGTTGCGCTCTTCTTCCTGGGGACGATGGCGCAACTGGCAGGGCTTGCACTCTCCCCGTCCGAGTACCGCTTTTCGGCCGGGTGATGGTACACTGGTGAGTCTGACGGGGTTCCATTGCGGCATCGGAACGACCAGCTCGTACCCGACCTGGCGGCCACGACTCGCCACTCGGCCGCCGGTCGCAAGCCCCTCCCGCTCGCGCGCAGGCCGGAGGCCGAGCACGTGCTTGGGAGGGGCAAGGCCCGCGCAGGCAGCGCGCGCAGCGCGCGCAGGCAGGCCACGAGTTCTGCGTCGTCCTCGTCGAGCCCCCCTGCCCTGCCGAGCACGCGAGCACGCGCCGAAGCAGGCCGGGGCGTGGGCAGCCCACTACCGGCAAGCGCAAGCTCCAGGCGCGCAACGTTTCGCACTCGAACATCAAGACCATGCGCTGGCAGCACGTCAACGTGCAGGAGCGTCGGCTCTGGGTCCCCGAGCTCGGCCGCCACGTCGCCCTCAAGGTGACGACGAGCAATCTCCGGAGCATCGACAAGCTCGGTCTCGTCGAGTACGCGAAGCGCCACGGGCTGCGGCTCACCTGAGAACCGCCTCGCCGAACGCGTCGTTCGACGGACGCGTCAGCGCCTGCTGACCGCGGCAGCGCCATCGACTTGCGTCGAGCTTCTCGCCACCACGCTCTACGGTGCAAACTCCGCCAGCAAAACCGAGCGGAAGCCGGAGAGAGATCGCCCGGTGGCGGCGAGTCCTACGGTGCCAGCCTTGCCAGTTTGACCCCACCCGGGTAGTGCCCCGCCAACTGCCAGTACGCGGCCAGGCCGTCGCTGCCGAACGCGGTCAGTCTTAGGTCGCCTTGCGACGTGGCGCGCGCGAATTCGTAGGCGGTGGACGACGCCCCCTGCCCGTCGATCCAGAGCGCGACGAGCCCTGGGCCGGCGAGGCCACCCTCCTTCTGGCGAAGCACAGCCACCGTGCCCGTCTCGGTCGCTGTCAGCGCGAGCATGGAAGCGTAGTCGCCGGTCGCGATCGTCTCTGGGGCACCGAGCGGCATCCCGTTTTCATCGAGACGGGCAAGCATGACCTCCGATTGCACGATCCAGACCGAACGGGCCTCGTTTCCAGCGACTGCAATCGGGCCGAGGAAAGGGCGCTCGGAATCTGGAACGATGCTCTTCGTCAGGGTTCCGTCGAGCTCCAGGCGCGCCGTTTCGAACTTGCGATCGTTGGCGACCCCACTCACCGCCCAGGCGACGAAACCGCCCGCCACGTAGCCGGCGCCAACCACTTCCGAATACCGGTCGTCGAACAACCGGACGGTGCGCTCGGTCCGTCCGTCCGCGTTGACCAGGAAGGCGTTGACGCCCAGTCGCGTCACGAGGACCAACGGTCCTCCGTCGGGGCGCTCGACGACGGTCATGGTCCCTCCCACGGTCTCGAGCTGGGTGCCCATGCCTCGCGCTACGCCGTCCGCGTCGAGCGGCATGATCTGGATCGGCAGGGCCGACGAGCCGTAGCGTTCCTGGGTGACGAGCAGAAACCCGCCCGGTACGCGTGCAACTGCGACGCCGGTGGCGACGCCGCCGGGCAGGTAGCATTGCTCCTCGCCGAGCGGCCGGAGGTCGTCCCCCACGGCCCTGACATGGATTTTCCGGTAGCCCGTCAGGGCGACCACAGCGCGTGTGCCGTCGCTCGAAAGGCCCATCGGTGCGCCCGCCGCCGCCGCGTCGCTGAAATGCTCGTTGCACGCGGTGACGTGAGCATCCGTGGTGCACGTGTCGCAGTCCCTGACGTCCCACGCGCACCATTGGCTGCAGGCGAGCGTCCCTCCGGCAAATTCGAGGTCTGTGCAGCTCGTGCCGGACAAGGCAGCACCGTCGCAGGACTCGGACACTTCGATGCACGCAGGCAGCACCTCGACGTCGCCGCAAGTCGTTGGCGGGAAGGTGGCGTCCGGTGGACGGTAGACGATGCACGAGTCGATTGCGCCGTTGCCGCAGAGGTTTGCGCACGGCGGCATGCTGGCTGAAAGGCCGTTCTCCGAGCAATCCGTGGCCGTGATGGCGGGGATCTCCTCGATGCCCGCCGTACCGCCGACGCCGGCATCTGCCGCGGACCCCGACGATCCTCCGTTCCCTGCTCCTGCGCTACTCGCCCCCCCTCCGCCATCTCCCCCGGCGTTCGATGCGCCGCCTGTGTCCATGCCCATCCCACCGGTGGCGTCCGAGCCACTCGTCCCGCCGAGGCTGCCGCTCAATCCGCTGGAACCGCTCGCGCTTGGGGCCCCACCCTGTCCCGTCGCGCCGCCAACCGTGCCTGTGCCACCCGTCTCTTCGGCCGTTCCCGAGCCAGCCGAACCCGCCGACCGCGACCGGCTGTCGCCGCACCCCGCTAGAAGGAGCAGAACGAGCGCGCAAGTGCCTCCGGCGTTCGGCATGATCCGCGTCTGGAGCAATGATCGTTCCAGCGCAGGCCTCCCGCTATTGGACACTAAGCATGAGGTTTGGCGGACGGCTGTGCCAGCCTGAGCCAGGGGCATGATCGTCGATGCCCGCGTTCTCCGCGCGATCCCCATCGCGTCCTGCGACGCCACGTCAGCGCCTGCTGACGGTGACCCAGCGCTGCTCGTCTCGCGCGATGGCGAGCGTGACGAGCTTCTTGCCGCGCGGCGGCGGCGTGCGTGCGCGGATCTCGTGGGCTACGACGGCGGCGTCGCAGCGAATGGAGAGATCCGGCGAGAAGGGCAACTTCGAACCAGGGCGAACGCGCGGCGTGCCACGCTCGACGGGGATCGCCGCGAGCGCCGCGACGAGGCCGAGCGCGGGAACCTCGAGGCCGTCGACCGCCAGACCGTAGGCGAGACCGGCGAAGACTCCCCGCGTGTCGACCGCGAGCAGCGCGTGATGCGGCGCGAGGCGCGACGGAACGTCCCACGGCCATTCGAACGCGACCCCCGTCGCGCTCCGGCGCTCGCGGGCAGGCTGAACGACCGCCCTTTCGGACACGAAGTCTTGGGGGGACAGCGAGCCCCCCTGGCTGGGGCTCGCCAGGTGCAAGAGCGGTCTTACGACGGCGGCCTCGGCGAGCGCCGCGGGTCCCACGGCGCCCACGCGCTCGAGCACGCGCGCGCGCTCGCGAGAATCCGGCAGCGCGCGCTGCGGCGATGCCCGCCTTGACCACGGTGGTCAACGTCCGCGTCCCGTCGTGCGCGAGCGCCACCGACAGAGCACCGACGTTGGTGGGCAACGCGACGTGGGCCACGAGGGGGATGGTCGCACCGGGCAGGTAGCCCCGCGGGCGCTTGGCGCCGAGCCCGGGCTGACGCAGACGCCCGTCGAACACCCGACCCCCACTCCCGATCCCGGCGACCATGACGACGATGGGCCCGAGGAGCACGTCGGCATGCGCGCCGGCCGCCGCGAAGTAGCCCGCCGCGACGGCCGCGATTGCGCTGTTGGTACGGGCGAGCTCCCGCTTGGCCGTTTCCTCCGCACTGGGATCACTCGCCAGGGCGGCTGCGCGGACCCTCATCGCTCGTCCCCGTCCTCGTCCTCCTCGTCGACCGCGTCGTCGTCCCTCTCCTCGGGCTCGAAACCGGCCTCGCCCGCGGCTTCTTCGTCGATCGTGACGCCTCTGAGCGCGCGTGCCACGGCGACCCCGCCGCGACCTTCGACGACGACGAACGCCTGCGTGGTTTCCTCCAGGCGCTCGGACAGGCGCTCGATCGCGCCGGAGCCGATGCGCGAGTTGCGACCGAGCGCCAAGAGCCGCGTGTAGACGAGGTCGCCGGGCGGCGCTTCCTGTTCCGCGAGATCGCGTACCGGCACGACGCCGAGCTGCTCGGCGGTCGCGATCACTTCCTCGTCCGTCCAGATGCCGCGTGGCTCCCAGGCGATGCTCGGCGCGGCTCCTTCCAGAGCCCGCACGAGCCGCCCGAGCCGCGCCGAGGTTCGCGCGCCGGGCGTCGCCGACGCGGGCGTGCGAATCACCAGGAAACGCGCGCCCAGGGCGCGCGCCGCCTCGCTCGTCGTCGCAACCTCGGCCTCGTCGGGGCCGCCGGCAGCGAGCTCGGCGAGCTTTCGGCTCGCGACGAGCGAAAAGACGAACCCCACGGGCGCCTCCGCGGCGAGCCTTCGCACGTGCTTGAGCGACGGAGGCGCCGGGTCCGAGCGCACCTCCAAGAGGTCGAACACCCTGGCGTAGCGCGCGAGCCCGCCGTTCAGGGACGTTTGCCCGACGTGGATGCGCCGCGACGACATGGGAACGGGAGGCGTAGTCGTTCGCCAGGACTCTGGCAATTGCTACTTTGCGGGGACCGCGTCGGAGGCGCCCACGCCAAAATGGAACCATTGCGTCGGGTGTGCCCGAACGAAGCGCTCCATCGCGCCGAGCGCGCGCCTTGCGGCCACCTCGAGCTCCGGCCGGTCCGCACGCGCGGCGAGGCCGAGCGGCTCGGAGAGCTCGACTCCATACCGGTAGTAGCCCCGCCGATGGGCGAAGAGCGGGAGCACGGGGACGCGCGCCAGCGCCGCGAGCCGGAAGGGCCCTTCGGGAACCCCAAAGGGGCGACCGAACAGCGTCGCGTCGAGCCGGCGCGCGCTCGGCGGCGCACGATCGAGCTGAAACGCGACGAGACCACCACCCCTCAGATGGCGCAACACGGGCAGCGCGTCGAGCTCCGACTCGCCAATCGACAGCACGGTGACGCCCGTCCGTGCGCGCAGCGCGTGCTGCAGCGCCTGCGCCGCTTCGGCGTGCTCGCGCTGAATCACGATGCCAATGCGTGCGCCGAGGTCTCGCGCGAGCAATGCCGCCGCGGCGTCCCAGGGGCCGACGTGCGCCGTCACGAGCACGGCACCGCCGGGGCGCGTGAGCAACGAGCGACCGCGCGCGTCGCCCGACACGTTGACGTACGCGGCCGTGCCGTCGCGCCGCTCCGCCCCCAGCGACTCGGCGAGACACGCCGCATAGTCCGTGAACGTCGCGAGCATGTCGCGGTCCTCGACCCAGCGCGGCCGAGGACCGCAGATGGCGCGCAGGTTCTCGCGGACGGCCTGGCGCGTCTCGGGTAGCGCAAGCGCGAACAGTGCTCCGAACGCAGGCGGACCATAGCGCACCAAAGCCGTCGGCCCGTAGCGAGCGCCGACGAAGGCGAGCCGCCTCAGGAATGCCGACTCGTGACCGCGCGCTCGTCCGGTCGGGGGGATGATTTCGGCCACGACAGCGACTCTTCTGCCCGGGGGCGGGGCGACGCGCAAGGCTCGCCTGCCGAAGCGTGTGCACCCACCCCGCGGCGCTAGCCCTCCCTGCTAGGCTCGACCGCGTGCCGGCCCGCTCCGCCACCCGCGACAAACTGTTCGGCGGAACGCTGTCGCTCCTGCAGCCCTCGACGGGCTATCGCGTCAACGTGGATGCACTACTGCTCGCCGCCTTCGCAGCGAACGGTCGGGTGGCGCGTCGGGTCGTCGACCTCGGTGCCGGCACGGGCGTGATCGGGCTGTCGCTCGTGCACGTGGGATCGGCCCGCGAGCTCGTGCTCGTGGAGCGCGAGCGCGGGCTCGTGGGGCTCGCTCGAAGGAACGTGGCCCACCTCGGTCCTCTGGCGAGCGTTCTTTCGCTCGACCTCGAACGGGATGGACTGCCGCGGATGTTCGCGCAGACGGCGGATTCTGGTCGTGTGCAACCCGCCGTACTTCGCGCCCGGGCGCGGGCGCCCACGACGGAACGCGCCGTCTCGGCGCGCCCGCAGCGGCCCGCTCCAGCCGTTCGTCGCGGCGGCGGCACGAGCGCTCACCGGGCCGCGTGGTCGGGCGTGTTTCGTCCACCCGGCGTCGACACTCGACGAGCTGTTCGCTGCAGCGGGGCGCGCTCGTCTCGTGCCGAAACGGCTCCGGTTCGTTCACGCGACGGGTGACCGTCCGGCGCGCGTGGCGCTCGTGGAGCTGCGCCTGGCCCGGCCGGGTGGCCTCGACGTGGAGCCGCCGCTCGTCGAGTGGTCGACCCCGGGCGTGCGCGGCGACGAGGTCAGCGACGTGCTCGCGGGCCGCTTCGGCGTTGCCGCCGGGCGGGACGCCCGGTGCCGCGCGCGCGTCTCAGGGACGGCCGCAAAGGCGATCGAATAGGATCGCTGCGGCGGCTCGCACGCTGAGGTGATTGTAGCGATCCGCCCGTGGCGATCGGATCGGACTCAGGTGCGCGTGCGCGCGCTCGTAGACGGTGTCGGACAGCCCCCAACCGGTGCCGAGCACGAGCAGCACCGCGGGCCCGTCCTCATCGAGGCGTGCGCGCGCCTGCACGTGCGAGAGCGAGGCGGGACGCTCGGCCGCGCTCGTGGTCCACAGCTCGGCGGCCGGGCCGAGCGGAACGAGCGCCGCGTCGAGAGTCTCGACGATCCTGAGGCGCTGCATCGCCGGCGCGCGATCGGGGATGCGGCGTCCCCCCGAGCCCTCGACCCAGTGGTCGCGAATGCGCTCGGCAAGATCGCGCTGCGCCAGAACCGGGTGCACGACGAAAAAGTCGCTGAGACCGTAGGTGTGGGCGCTCCGCGCGATGTCGTGAAGGTCCAGGTTGGTGATCGCCGTCGTCACCACCTCGTGCTGCCGATCGAGCACGGGGTGGTGCACGAGCGCCACGGCGAGCCTTCTCACGTTCGCCCCCGCCGGCGCACGAGGTCCGGGCGCCGCACCGCCGTACGCGAGCTCGAGGCCGCGGAGCGCCAGGCGGCGATGCGCTCGTGATCGCCGCTCTTCAGCGGCTGCGGGACGGCGTAGCCGCGAAACTCGGCGGGTCGCGTGAAGTGGGGATACTCGAGCAAGCCGCCACAGGCCGGGCTGAACGACTCTTCCCGGACGGATTCGCGATTGCCGAGCACGCCGGGCAACAGCCGAACGACGCTTTCGAGCACGCACATCGCGGCGACCTCACCTCCGGTCATCACGAAGTTGCCGATCGAAATTTCTTCGTCGGCGAAATAGCGGATGCGCTCGTCGAACCCCTCGTACCGGCCGCAGACGAGCACGAGGCTCGGAAGCTCGGAGAGCCGCCGTGCGGCAGCCTGATTGAAGAGGCGACCCTGGGGAGAAAGGAGCGCGCGACGCGGCCGAGCCCCGTCCGCTGCGCCGCTTGCGAGGGCGGCTTCGGCAGCCTCCATGGCGGGCACGACGCAGTCGGCGCGCATCACCATGCCCGACCCGCCGCCGTACGGCGTGTCGTCGACCGAGCGGTGCTGCCCGAGGCCATGACGCCGAAGTTCCTCGAGGTGCACGGACAAGAGCGTATCGCTCACGGCGCGGCCAATGAAGCTCGTCTCGAGGAACGTGCCGAAGAGCTCCGGGAACAGCGTGACGATCGCGACCTTCATCGAGGGCGCCCTACGCGGACAATCATAGAATGAGCCCGTCGAGCGACTCGACCTCGATCGTCCCTTCCTCGATGCTGACGCGCCGGAGCCAGGGCGGGGCGAGCGCCAGCTCACCGACGCGCCCGTCTTCGAGCCGCACGCGCACGCTCGTGACGCTCGGATTGGCAATCACCTCGAGGACCTCCCCCAGCCTGCCCTCCGGCCCCACCACGGCGAGCCCAGCGAGGTCCACGAGGTAGTACTCACCCGGGGCGAGCGGCGGCAGAACCGCGCGCTCGACCCACAGCTGGGCGCCGCGCAGGGCCTCGATTGCCGCGCGGTCATGGACACCCCCGAAGCGCACGAGAGCCCCCCGCGCCGCGGGCCGCGCGCTCTCCACGGACAGCACGCGTTCGCCGTTCGCGTCGACGAGAACCACCTCGGGAGCACGGTAGATCGCGCTGTCGACCGAGAACAGGTGCACGTGGATCTCACCCGCCAGCCCATGCGGCGCGCCCAGCCGGCCGATCTCCAGGCGTCGCGGGGCGCGGGCGTCGCCCGCCATCTCAATCGAGAATGTCGAGGTGAGCCCGGCGTCCGATCTTGGTCGAACGCAGCGACCAGGACGGTACGGATGGACTGCGCCGTGCGACCATCCTTGCCGATCACCTTGCCCACGTCTCCGTCGGAAACCCTGAGCTCGAGGATCGGATTACGATCGCCGTCGACCTCGGTGACCTCCACGCCGTCGGGATCGTCAACGAGGGCGCGTGCGATCGTGGCAACGAGCTCTTTGAGCGCCACGGTCAGGCCTTGGCTTGCGCCCGCGCCTGGCGCTTGAGCAGCCGGTCGAGCGTGTGCGACGCCTTGGCGCCGTGCTTCTTCCAGTACTCGAGCCGATCCAAGTCGACGTTGAGGGCGCCTGCAGGGTCGAAGGTGCCGAGGCTCTCGATGAAGCGTCCGTCGCGTGGGCGGCAGCGCTCCGCAACGACGACGCGGTAGAAGGGCAAGCTCTTGGTGCCGTGGCGGGCGAGTCGGATCTGGACCATGCTGGGTTCTCGAGGGGCCGGAAGGTAGCACCCGACCGTTCGGGTGCCAGGGGCTTCTAGCAAACCCTCGCACGATCCGGCAAGGGCCGGCCGGAATGCCCGGTTGACGTGCTAGAGTCATGCTTCATCCATGGGCTCGCCGCGGGAACAAGTCCTGGAGGTCCTGCGGGAAGTCGTCGGTCCCCTCGTGCGCGCCGATGGGGGCGAAGTGCACCTCGTGGCGCTCGGAGAAAAGAACCTGAGCCTTCATCTCTCGGGCCGCTTCTCGGGATGCCCCGGCAATACCCTGGCGAGGCGGCGCGTCCTCGAGCCGCTGCTGACCGCGCGTTTTCCCGAGCTGCAGGTCGAGATCACGAACGGGCCGCGGATCCCGAGCGGCGCGGAGCTCGTCTGAACGAAGTGACACGCGCTGACGCGTGCGTCACTTCTTCTTCTTGTCGTCCTTCTTCTCGGGCGGGGGCTCGTTCTTCTTCAGCGCGGCAGCAACGTCGGGATCGATCGCCGTCACGTTCTTCGGCTTGTTGCGCCGGAGCTTCGGCAGATCCTCTTGCACCGACTTATCGACGTAGACCACGGCGAGTGTGGATCCGCGATCGAGCGCGCGAATCAGCATGTCGGGCGTACTCCACATCGCTTCGTCGAAATTCTGTCCCTTGTCCGGGTTGGCGGGCAGCTTCTTCGGCGCTGCGGCGAAGCGCGCCTGCATGGACTTGAGCGCGGCCTCGTAGTTTTCGCCCATGGGCGAGCCCTTCTTGAGCTTGTGCTCGTCGTAGACCTTCCAGAGCTTGTCGCCGAAAAAGAAGAGATAGCGCTCGGTGCCGCTCCGCAGCGTGAGACGCGCCATGCTCTCACCGTTGGCATAGCTGTACTCGCCCTTGAGTGCCGTCTGGTCAACGCCGGTCGGCGTGTTGCCAAACTCCACTTTGCTGCGACGAAGCTCCCCCTTACGCTGCTTTACCTCGGCATCGAGCGCATCCGTCTGCGGACCCGGCGAAGCCTTCTTGTAGAGGGGCAGGTACTCATCGTCGAGCACCTTGTCGTACAGGCGCGCAATGGCTTCGAGTCCCATGCCGAACTTCAACCCGGCTGGAGCGAGACCGATCTTCTTCGAGATCGCTCCGGCGCCACCCGCGGACTTGCCCTTGGCGGGCTTTTCGGCGTGGGCATCCGGAACGGCAACGGACGCCGAGAGCGCGAGGGTGGAGGCGGCGAAAGCCGCCCATACGGTGAGCCTCATGAAATTTCCTCCTACATCCGAGCGGAAAGGGCTCGGGCAACCTAGCACCGGGCTTTGCACCCGCTCAAGCGGGCCGATCGTTATACGGAGAGAGCCCTCTAGATGTTCAACGTTTTGCCGCCGACGCCATGGTATGCGGTCGAGCACCGTGCCCACCGGCCCCGGCACACGCCCTTGGAGCAGCGCCCTCGTCGGGATGCTGGCGTGGATCCTCGCGAGCGGGACCGTCGGGTGCGCGGCACGCGCCCCGGAAATCCCGCAGGGCCGCATCTTTCCCGAATACTCACCCTCGCAAGCCCTCCTCTTCGACGACGTGCTCGCCCCGGCCTTGTTCGGCTTCGACCCCGAGGGGCGCGATCCTGCACGCGACCCAAAGCTGCGCGACCGCACCCGGCTGGCCGACTTCGTGATCCCGGCCCGGGTCGAGAGCTTGACCCGGGTCGGGGGCGTCGAAAACCAGGGCTCCTACGAGCTGACGCTCGCACCGACCGAGGCCCCATTGGTCGGGGAGCATGCCGGACCCATCGTGCTCGACATCCCGGTCAGCGGCCCTTCGTACAACTGGGTGGCGGGAGCGGGCGCCAGCTTTGCCGGCGTCCGACTGATCGTGTTCGCTAGGTCGTTTCGCGCGGACGAGGCCGGCGGGGAGGCCATTCACTTCCGCGCCGAGCCGGACACGCCCACCGTGCGACAGGCTGTCAAGACCAACACCGCGCTCCGCTTGCTAAAGTAAGATTCGTCGGTAACCTAAGAACCAGCCGTGGACCTGCATTTTCGAACCAGCTCGGTCGAGATCAAGACTGCCCGGGAGATCGACGCCATGCGCGAGGTCGGACGCCTCGCGGGCGACTCGCTCGTGCGGGTCGCGGAGCTGGTCCGTCCCGGCGTCACCACCGACGAGCTCGACGCGTTCGTCCACGAGGACACTTTGAAGAAGGGCGCCCGGCCCGCGCCGCTCGGCTACCGAAACGGTGACAGCCCTCCGTTCCCGAAGAGCATCTGCACCTCGGTGAACGAGGTCGTGTGCCATGGCATCCCCGGCCCTCGCATGCTGCGCGAAGGTGACATCGTCAACGTCAACATCACGCACATCTACAAGGGCTTCCACGGCGACACGTCGGCGACGTTCTACGTCGGCCGCGTGAGCGACCAAGCAAAGCTCGTGACGGAGGTGGCCCGCCGCTGCCTCGAGCTCGGCATCCAGGAGGTGCGACCCGGCGCGCGCCTCGGCGACATCGGCGCTGCCATTCAGGAGTTCGCGGAGGCCAAAGGCTGCTCCGTCGTCGAGGACTTCGTGGGCCACGGCATCGGCCGCAAGTTCCACGACGAGCCCAAGGTCGCCCATTACGGTCAGCGTGGAAAAGGCATCCGGCTCAAACCTGGAATGACTTTCACGATAGAACCGATGGTCAACGTCGGATCCCACGAGGTCGAGGTTCTCGACGACGATTGGACCGCGGTCACCGCCGATGGCTCGTTATCGGCGCAATTCGAGCACACCGTGCTCGTGACACCGACGGGCGTAGAAGTTCTGACGGCGCGCGGGGCGACCCTGAAAAACAGCGAGATCTTCGCGGAATATTTTGGCTAAGCGGCGGTTTTCGCGCGCGTAGGGCAGGCCTTGCTACCGAGTCGCGGCTGCTGCTTTGCCTTGACCTTTTGAGTGTCGCGCGACTAGCTTGCGCTCGGACTTTGGGCGGTTCTGCCCCGGATCGCTACCGATCCGAATGGCCGGCCTGACCCAAGCCGTTGAAATCATTGTAATTTTGCTGATGCGTGGCACCCCTGGTGGCGCCCGCCTGGCCGATGTCAGCCCGCAACAAGAAGCCGAGAAAGACAGTCGCGAAGGGCCGGCCCAAGCGCTCGTCCAAGGGGAAACGTCGCCCGCAAGCGAGGAAGTCGGGGCGTGCCCCTTCGCGCTCAGCGCGGCCCGCCAAGCGCGCCGTGGCCCGCAAGAAGGGGCCCAGCCGTCGGCCTGCCCGGCCCGCCAAGCCGAAGAGCGCGGCGGACCGGAAGCGCGCCGCCGCAAAGGCGAAGAAGGAGCGCGCACGCGAGCAGGCGAGCCGCGCCCGCCTGGCCGCCCAGAAGCAGCGCGACCGAGCGCGCGCTCAGAAAGAGCGTCAGCGCGAGCAGGCCGAAAAGCAGCGCGAGCGGGCGCGGGCCCAGAAAGAGCGTGAGCGCGAGCGCGCCCAGAAGGACCGCGAGCGAGCACGGGCCCAGAAAGAGCGTGAGCGCGAGCGCGCCCAGAAGGACCGCGAGCAAAAGAAGCTGAAGGCACAGCGCGAAGCCGAGCGCGCCCGCCAGAAGAAGGAGGCCGATGCGCGCCGGGCGGCCGAGCGGGCCGCGCAGGAAGCGGAGAAGCGCCGCGTTCTGGCCGAGCGCGAGGCCGTAAAGGAAGCCGCTCGGCGCGCCAAGGAAGAGGAGCGCGCGCGACGTGACGCCGAGCGCGAGGCGTACCGCAAGGCGAAGGAAGCCGAGCGCGAGCGGCTGCGCGCCGAGCGCGAAGCCGCTCGGCGCGTTCGCGAGGGCAAGGTGGCCCGCGCGACACGCGCCGCGCAGCGCGTCGATGGCCTGCGCGTCGGAACCACTCGCGTCTACGATCCCGCTGCCATTCCCAACCAGTCGGGCACCACGCGCCGCCAGGGGGAGCCAGGCACACAGCACCGGCTCGTCGGCGTTCGACCGGCCGAGCACGGTTCGGGAGTCTCACACCCGATTCCGACTCCGCCGGCCGAGCCGCGACCGACCCCCGCCCCCGCGGCGCCCCCCGTCGTGGAAGGCGTCGAGCAGCGCTACGTGCGCATCCTCGAGCGCTTGGGCCGGGCCGGCGAACCGCTGAAGCGGGAGTACGAGAGCACGCTCGAGATGTCCTGGATCCATCACGACAGCGCTCTCGAGGGCGTCGTCTACACGTTCCAGGAGCTGTCGGCGGCGATGGATCCGGGTACGACACCGCTGCCCGACTCGAGCATGCAGCCCGTGTGCGACGAGATCCGGCGCCACCGCCAGGCCATCGCCTACGTGCGGGACCTCGGCGAGCGACGGCGCGTCCCGCTCAATGTCAACGTCGTCAAGAAGCTCTACGTGATGCTGCACCCGGAAGAGGGCGACGTTAAGACGGTGAAGTATCGCAAAGACATCCCCCAGCACCGTCTCTACTTCCACGAGTATGCGGCACCCGACAAGATCGCCTACCGGGTGCGTCAGATCATGGATTGGCTGAACGGGCCCGAAGCCAAAAAAATGAAGAGCCCGCTGCGCGTCGCGGCCCGGGTTCACTACGATCTTTTGCGGGTGTTCCCGTTCCCGCAAGACAGCGGCAAGGTCGCCCGTCTGCTGATGAACGCCATTCTGCTGCGCGGCGGCTACCCGCCTGCGATCATCCACTCGACGGAGCGCCAGC
This sequence comes from uncultured delta proteobacterium, assembly GCA_963841435.1. GTDB lineage: Bacteria > Myxococcota_A > Polyangia > Polyangiales > Polyangiaceae > PMG-095. The sequence goes on along the minus strand of CAWJCS010000004.1, from coordinate 692,786 downwards.
GCTACTACGAGGCGCTCAAGGGGCAGCTCCCCGTGATCGTCCAACTCGTCAACGAGTCGATCGGCAACGCCCTAGCGAGCATCGAGAAGCGTCTCGACGAGCACGAAGCGCGCGCCGCGTCGTGAGGCTTTTCCGGCATCGGGGCACCGCGTTCGTCACCCGGGACGACGACGCGACTGCGGAGAGCGACGCTTCGCCTTTCAGTTGCAGCCGATGGGCTGGTCGTCGAACGCGACGTCGTCGATCCACACCGTGAAGCCCGGCGGCGCGCTCTGGTAGTTGTTGAAGCCCACGCGAACCTCGTCGAACGAGCTCGGAATGTCGGTGCGGTCGTACTGACCGGCACCATTTTCGAAGGCGAGCACCTCCTCTCCGTCGAACGAGAGTGAGAAGCTCTGGTTGGAGGCGTCGATGTGATACTCGGCGCAGTGCCACGCTTCGTCGAAGAGGTAGTCGTACGACGTTTCACGGCCGAACTCGCTGCCGCCGATGATCTGCACGTTGTAGATGAAGTTGTGCCGTGAGCCGACGTCCGGCGTGTCCTTGGCCTGCTTGACGGTATCGATGGGCCGATACTCGCTCGTGCCATTCGTCGGGCCGTCGCCCATGAGCGAGACGAACGTCGAGTGAACGAACGCGTCCGGTACGGGTGCCTGAACTCGATAGAAGATACGACCGTAGTGCGCGCTTCCCAGCAGCCCCGCGTCGCGAGCGATGCGCCGCTCGCCCGAAGCGACCGCTCCGAGCTTGAGAGCGTGCGCGCCGCCGTGCGCCTCGTCGTCCGCGACGGCAGCCTCACTGCCCCGTCGAGTCCAGCCGCTCGGCACCTCTCCGAGCGGCGTGCTCTCGAAATCCTCGCAGATCAGATAGTCGGCGCCCGCACACCCCGAGCCCGGCATGCCCCCCTGGCCCGCCCCAGCGCTCCCCGCGCCGCTCACTCCCCCATCGGAGCCAGCGACCCCACCCGACGCGCCGGCGCCGCCCACGGCGGCTCCAGATGCCCCACTCTGTCCCCCGGCGGAGCCTCCTGCGGCGGAGCCTCCTGCGGCGGAGCCTCCTGCGGCGGAGCCTCCCGACGACGAGCCGCTCGCCCCCCCGAGGCCCGAGCTCGCACCGGCCGTGCCGCCTGCGGCGCCGCCCACGCCGCCCACGCCGCCTCCGTCGCCGGCCGTGGCGCCCGCCCCGGAGGCGCCCGCCCCGGAGGCGCCCGCTCCCGACGCGCCCGCCCCCGGCCCGGTCGCGGCGCTACCACCCACGCCGGGCGCTCCGTCACCGCCTCCGTCGCAGGCCGGCACGCCGACGCACAGTCCCGCCACGAAAAACCCCCACGAGATCCGGCTCGATTTCATGCGCGCTCCGAAAGGCATGTCCCGCGGGGTGCGCGGAGTGGCTCAGCGCTGACGGCGGCGGCCTCGAGATCCCTCACCCGTCGTCGCGCGTCTTGATGCCGGCGCGACGCGCGGCGCGGCGGAAGTTCGAACGGTCGAGCCCGGCCCGCCGCGCGGCCTCCGAAACGTTGCCCTCGCAGTCATCGAGCAGCGCCTGGAAGTACTCGCCCTCGAAAGCCTTCATCGCTCGCTCCTTCGCGGTGCGAAATGGCAGCTCCTTGAAGCTCGCCGCGACGCTCGTCCCGTTGACGGGCGTCATGCGCCCAGACGGCGTCTGCTCCATCGACGGCGGCAAGTCGCGAACCTCGAGCCGCTCGCCGGTCGAGAACACCACGGCGTGCTCGATCGTGTTTTCGAGCTCGCGCACGTTGCCGTCCCAGCGCTGACCCTTGAGAGCTTCTAGCGTGGCCGCGCTGATCGATTGGACGGGGCGATTCGAGCGCTCCGCGTAGCGCCGCAAGAAATGTTGAGCGAGCAGTGGAATGTCTTCGGGGCGTTCCCTGAGCAGCGGGAGGGCGATCGGCACGACGTTGAGCCGATAGTAGAGGTCCTCGCGGAAGCGGCCTGACTGGATGCGCGCCTTGAGGTCGACGTTCGTGGCGGCGATGACGCGCACATCGACGGTCTTGGTCTCGTTCGCTCCGACGCGCTTGATTTCACCCTCTTGTAGCGCGCGCAGCAGCTTGACCTGCGCGAGGGGCGGCAGGTCACCGACCTCGTCGAGAAAGAGGGTTCCGCCGTCGGCGACCTCGAACAGCCCGGGGCGACTCGCCGTCGCGCCCGTGAAGGCGCCTCGCAGGTGCCCGAACAGCTCGCTCTCGACGAGGTCCACGGGAATGGCGGAGCAGTTGACGGCGACGAAAGGCTTTTCGGCGCGCTGCGAATGCTGGTGGATCGCGCGCGCCGTGAGCTCCTTGCCGGTGCCGCTGTCGCCGAGGATCAGCACCGTCGACGCGGTGGGTGCCACGCCGAGCGCGAGCCGGTAGACCTCCTGCATCTTGGGCGAATTGCCGATCAGCCCGCCGAACTTCTGCATCCGCTCGAGACGCCGCTCGAGCATCACCGCGTGGTCGACGAGCCGCCGATGCTCGGCCGCCTTGGTCACGGCGAGGAGCACCTCGTCGTTGGAGCGGAAAGGCTTGGTGAGGAAATGGTAGGCGCCTGACCGCACGGCCTGCACGGCGGTCTCGACGTCACCGAATGCCGTCATGAGCACCACTTCCATGGCGGGGTGGCGCTCACGCACGTGCGACAGGAGCTCGAGACCGCCCATGCGCGGCATCATCAGGTCGACGAGGGCGACGTCGAACGTCTCCTTCTCGAGCAACTCCACGGCGTTGGCGCCATCCTCCGCGACGCCCACCGTCATGCCCTTCACCTGCAACAGCCGGCTCAACGCGCGTCTGAGCGCGCGCTCGTCGTCGACCACGAGCACGCGTGGCGGGGCCTCCTCGACGGTGGGGCCCCCGAGCTCGCCGGGGCGGATGCTGAGCTCGGCGTTCATCCCCCGTCTTTCCCCCTGGAGCTCGGCATCAACCCCGAATCCTTGACGGGCACGTAGATCTGCCCCTCCTGCTGGTGCACGCACACGCGCCGCCCGCCTTCGCGCTTGGCCGCACCGAGCGCGGCGTCGGCGGCACGCAGGAGCGCGTCCTTCGTGCGGATGTCCCGGCTCGGAAACAGCGACACGCCGACCGACAGGCTGATCGGATGGCTCAGCGCCGCTTCCGACAGCAGGGGGCGCTCGCCGACATCCCGGAAGATGCGTTCGGCAACTTCCGCTGCGCCCGCGAAGTGCAGCCCCGGGAGCACGACCAGAAATTCGTCACCGCCGAAGCGTGCGATGACGTCGCCCTCGCGCGTAGCGCGCCGGATTGCGTCGGCCACTTGCCTCAAGACCCGGTCGCCCTGCTCGCGACCCGCGAGCTCGTTGTAGAGCTGGAGCCGGTCGATGTCGATGGCCAGGCAGGCGAGCGGCTCCTGGTGCCGCTCGGCGCGCTTGAATTCCTCCCCGAGCCGCGCATGTAGGTACCGGTAATTGTAGAGACCCGTGAGGTCGTCGTGAATGCTGAGCTGCTCGAGACGCGCGCGCGCTTCCGCCACGTGATCGTGGAGCCGCTTGATGCGCAGCATCGCCTCCACGCGAGCGACGAGCTCGCTCTCGTCGAACGGCTTGCACACGTAGTCGTCGGCCCCGATGCGCAGCCCCTCGACGCGGCTCGCGCTGTCGGTCTTCACCGTGAGGAGCACGACGGGCAAGAACGAGCCGCTCGTCATGCTCTTCAAGAGGCGGCACGCTTCGAGCCCCCCCAGACGAGGCATGAGCACGTCGAGCAGAACGAGGTGCACACCGCCGCGCGCGACGCGCTCCACGGCCGCCTGACCGTCCGCCACGGTTTCGACCTCGTAGCCCCGCGCGCGCAACATGGTGGCGACGAGCTCGCGCGTCAGTCGATCGTCGTCGGCGACGACCAGCGAACCGCCTTGATGGGAAGCCGGTCCTAGCTCCCCCATCACCATCCGCGCGCGCTTCCCCTGGCGGACGTCGCGCGTGCCAAAGGAGGCGGCGCTTGACCGTCGCCTGGCCTCGCACTAACGGCGGGGAAGCGAGATACGATCATGGACGCGACGGCAGACATCGGACTCATTGGGCTGGCGGTGATGGGGCAGAACCTTGCCCTCAACATCGCCGACCACGGTTTCAAGGTAGCAGTCTACAACCGCACGACCGCCACCATGCAAGGGTTCGTCGCGGAGAACCCGAGCACTCCGGGCGGACTCGTCGGATGTGCGACAACCGCCGACCTGGTGCGCGCCGTGAAGCGCCCACGCAAGTTCATCATTTTGGTGAAGGCCGGCAAGGCGGTCGACGCCGTGGCCAAGGAGCTCATCGACTCGGGCATCGCGCCGGACGACATCGTCGTCGACTGCGGCAACAGCCTGTGGACGGACACGATCCGGCGCGAGAAGGAGTACCAGTCCGCGTGCAAATTCTTCGGCTCGGGCGTGTCGGGTGGCGAGGTGGGCGCGCGCTTCGGTCCTTCGCTGATGCCCGGCGGCGACCCCGCGTCCTGGCAACACCTCGAGCCCATCTGGCGGGCCGTGGCGGCCAAGGTCGACCCGGCGACCGGCAAACCCATCGAAACGTACGCACCCGGCAAGCCGGTGACGGGGGGCGAGCCATGCACCGCCTACCTCGGACCGAACGGGGCCGGGCACTACGTGAAGATGGTGCACAACGGCATCGAGTACATCGACATGCAGCTCATCGGCGAGGCGTACTCGATCCTGCGCCAGCTCCTCGGCATGCGACCGGACGAGCTCGCCGACGTGTTCGCAGGCTGGAACGAAGGCGAGCTCGACTCGTACCTCATCCAGATCACCGCCGACATCCTGCGACAGCGCGATCCGTCGCACCCTGAAGCGTTCCTCGTCGACTACGTGCTCGATGCCGCCGGCCAGAAGGGCACCGGCAAGTGGACGAGCGTCAACGCGCTCGACATGGGCATTCCCGCAAACGCCATCGCCGAGGCCGTGTTCGCGCGCTGCCTGAGCGCCCTCAAGGAAGAGCGCGTGGCGGCGAGCGCCGTGCTCCAAGGGCCCAAGGCGCCGTCGCTCACGGAAGACCGCGCCGCGCTCGTCGGCGCCGTGCGCGACGCGCTGTATTGCTCGAAGATCTGTGCGTACGCGCAGGGCTTCCAGCTCATGCGCGAGGCGCAAAAGGAATACGACTGGAAGCTCGACTTCGCGACGATCGCCGCGATCTTCCGCGGCGGGTGCATCATTCGCGCCCGCTTCTTGCAAAAGATCACGGACGCGTATCGCAAGGACGCAGGCCTCGTGAACCTTCTGCTCGACCCGTATTTCAGGCGGCAGATCGAGCTCGGGCAGGCGAACTTCCGCAAGGTGGTCGCGCTCGCTGCAACGCACGGCATCGCGGCGCCCGCTTTCATGAGCGCGCTCGCGTACTACGACGGCTATCGGAGCGCGAAGCTCCCCGCCAACCTCTTACAGGCTCAGCGCGACTACTTCGGCGCGCACACGTACGAGCGCACCGATCGTCCACGCGGCGCGTTCTTCCATACGGACTGGCCCGAGCCCGGTCGCCCCGAGCTCGAGGTGCACGGCTCCGGCGGCCACTGAAGCGGCGCCCTGGGTTTTCTCCCCCTCAGCGTGCGAGCGCGACCGCGCTCGGCGCGGGTTTGCCCGCGAGCGAGCCGTAGAGCTTGTCGAGCACGAGGTCCGCGGCCAGATAAAACTTCGCATCGGGTCCGTAAAACAGGCTGCGCCGACGCCCGTCAGGGCCGAGCTGACCCGTGATGTGCTCGTACCCGAGGCTGAGCGTGAGCATGTCGTCGAGCAGCGAGCCCTCGAGGTGCACGTCGAAGAACGTGGTCATCACCCAGCGACGCGCGTCGTCGATGCGTCGCGGAAGGACGCAGCCGGTCGGTAGGTTGCAAACGGCTTGCTCCGCGAGCACACGCTTGTGCATCGGGTCGAGCCCGGCCTCGAGCTCGAGCGCCAGGCGGTCGCGATACAGATCCGCGCCGGCGATGCCGTGCAGCGTGCCGCTGTGGTCGGCGAAGGCGGCGCCGGACAGCTGGTCGTTGCTCGCGACGTGACCGGCGAGATCCGTGCGGAGTCGCGCGATCGTCGACCTGTCGGGCACGTTGTAGCGAACGAAGTCGTACTGGTAGCCGATGCGGGCGGCGACGTGCCCCTTCGCCAAGAACTTTCTGCCCTTTCGCAGCTCGAGCCCCTGGTCGGCGAACAGCCGCACACCGACACCGAGGATCTTGCCGCTCAAGTAGCTTGCCTTGGCGGTGGGAATCACCAGTCGCGGCAACCCGAGCTCGAGGTTCGTGTATTGGTCGCCTCGATCGTCGAGCTTCCACCCGAAGACGGGGCTTACGAGCGTGTCCTCGAGCAAGAGCTCGCCCCGCCGCGTCGTCACGTCGCTGTTGGTCGCCTCGTAGGCGGCGAGCAGCTGCGCGCGCAGGCTGATCGTGAGCGGGTCTCCCTCCGTGAGGTAGTAGCGAGGCCGGACGTAGATTTGAAAGTCGTAGTAGGGGTCGGAGCTCTGGTAGTCGGGCCCGACGCCAAACGTCTGCGCCGTGGCACGCTGCTGGAGCGCCAGCGTCGAGTCGTGCCAGCGCGGCGCCGCGCCGGCCGCCGGCTCCGTCGCGGCGGGCGCGGGCGCGGCCCGTTCGGAGGTGCCGGGCTCGGCAGCCCACGCGGACGGCGACCCCGCCGAGCAAAGCCAGACGAAGGTGATGAACGCGACCCGGTGAGCGACCTGCACGATGAGCCCGCGGCGTAGCTTACCCGGTCCTGGTCTCGAGTTGGGCGATCGAGACCGTGCCTTCCAGGACCGCCTAAGCCGTGCCTTGGGTGCTAGGATGGCCCCGAACGCATGGCATCCGGGCTTCCCGCCACCGAGATCACGGCCCTGCTCGGCCGTGGCACCCATTTCGAAGGCAAATTGCACTTCCAAGGCCGCGTCCGCATCGACGGCACCTTCAAGGGCGAGATCCGCGGCGACGACGCGCTCATCGTCGGCGACGGCGCCTCGGTGGAGGGCGACGTGGAGGTCGGGATGGTGATCGTCAAGGGCGGAAGCATCGAAGGCACGGTGCGCGCTGCCCACTCCATCGAGCTCTACGTGCCGGCGCGTGCCACCGGGACGCTCCATGCGCCCGAGGTCCACATCGAAAAGGGCGTCCAGTTCAGCGGCACCTGCACCATCGGTCCTCTGGACGCGCCGGACGAACCGTCACCACCCGAAGACGCCGCTGGCGAGCCAGCCTGAGGGTTCGACGAAACGGTCGCGACCACGCGCCCTGCCTGCTCGCGGTCACTCTCCGGAAACGATCGCGGCGCCACCATCGGCGGAACGCAAGACCTCATTCCGTTGACAATGGATTCTCGCTAGGACGCCCCTGACCTCCCGAGAATTCCACCTTATAATCGCGTCTCACTCGCCCCCCTGCCCCCACTGGGCGGTGCCCCTCCTACATGCCCCTACCCCCCCGCCGAGGCCTCTACGACCCCAAGTTCGAGCACGACGCGTGTGGCGTCGGGTTCGTCGCAAACACGCGCGGCGAAGCGACGCACGACATCGTCAAGAAGGGGATCGATATCCTCTTGAATCTCGTGCACCGCGGCGCGTGCGGCTGCGACCCGCTCACGGGTGACGGTGCGGGCATCAAGATACAGCTGCCCGATCCCTTCTTCAGGCGGGAGTGCGAGGCGTCCGATGTCGAGCTGCCCGCCCGCGGGCAGTACGGCGCCGGCTGCGTGTTCTTGCCGCGCGACAAGCACGACCGCCGACGCTGCATGCACATTCTCGAAGACAAGATCTTCGGCACGGGCCAGCGCCTGATCGGGTGGCGCGACGTGCGTGTCAACGAAAACGCGCTCGGGCCGATGGCCCGCGCCAGCGCGCCAGTCATCAAACAGGTGCTGATTGGCTCGACGACGCCCGACGAAGACGCCTTCGAGCGCAAGCTGTTCGTGATCCGCAAGTGGACCGAGCGCACGGTGCGCGAAAGCAACATGCGCGGGCGCGACGCCTTCTACATTCCGAGCCTGTCGTCCCGCACCCTCGTCTACAAAGGCCTCTTGCTCGCCGAGCAGCTCGCTGCCTTCTACACCGAGCTCACGGACCCGACGATGGTGAGCGCGCTCGCGATGGTGCACCAGCGCTTCAGCACCAACACCTTCCCGACCTGGGAGCTCGCCCAGCCGTTCCGTACGCTGGCACACAACGGCGAGATCAATACCGTGCGGGGCAACGCCGCGTGGATGAGCGCGCGCGAGCAGCTGTTCGACGAGGAGGTGTTCGGCGAAGACGTACGACACATCACGCCGATCATCGCCCCGAACGGCTCCGACTCGGCACAGCTCGACAACGTCGCAGAGCTGCTCCTGCACGCCGGTCGCTCGCTGCCGCACGTGATGATGATGCTCGTCCCCGAGGCTTGGCAGAACGACAGCCAGATGTCGCAGAAGAAGCGCGAATTCTACGAGTACCACTCGTGCCTCATCGAGCCGTGGGACGGCCCGGCCGCGCTCACGTTCACCGACGGCAAGCGCATCGGCGGCATTCTCGACCGCAACGGCCTGCGCCCCGCGCGCTGGACCATCACCAAGGACGGCATGGTGGTGCTCGCCTCCGAAACCGGAGTGCTCGAGATCCCGCCCGAGAACGTGGAGCGCAAGGGCCGGCTCGAGCCCGGCCGCATGTTCCTCGTCGACACCGAGGAAGGTCGCATCGTCGAGGACGAGGAGCTGAAGGAAGACATCGCTCGGCGCAAGCCCTACGGCCGCTGGCTGCGCGAGAACAAGATCGCGCTCAGCCAGATCGACGTTTCGCCGCCCACGGCAACGCGCCGCGAGCTCGCGTCGCTCGTGCAGCGCCAGAACGTGTTCGGTTACACGGAAGAGGACGTGCGCTTCCTCATGGCCCCCATGGCCGAGAAGGGCGAAGAAGCCATCGGTTCGATGGGCACCGACACGCCGCTCGCCGTGCTGAGCGACCAGCCGCAGCTGCTCTACAATTACTTCAAGCAGCACTTCGCCCAGGTCACCAACCCCGCGATCGATCCGATCCGCGAGGAGCTGGTGATGAGCCTCAAGCAGTACATCGGCGGCGAGTCGGCGTTGCTTCTCGAGCTGCCCGACCACGCGCAGATGCTCGAGCTCGACCGCCCCATCCTCACCAACGAGGAAATCGCCAAGCTCCGGGAAACGCACCTACAACAGGTGCGCCAGCCGCCGACGCTCAAGATGCTGTATCCCGTGGCCGAGGGCGGCACGGGCCTCAAGTCAGCGCTCGACGAGCTCTGCCGGCAGGCGTCGCAAGCGGTCCACGACGGCCAGAGTCTCGTCATCCTGTCCGATCGCGGCTCGAACGAGGAGCTCGCGCCAGTGCCGAGCCTGCTCGGCATCGGGGCCGTGCATCACCATCTGATGCGCAACGGCACCCGCATGCGCATCGGCATCCTCCTCGAGACGGGCGACGCGCGCGAGGTGCATCACTTCGCGTTGCTCGTGGGCTACGGCGCCGGCGCGGTCAATCCTTACCTCGCGTTCGAGACCATCGACGAGCTGTCGCGCTCGGGCGGCTTCCCCAATCTCAAGGATCCGGAGACCGCCAAAAAGAAATACCTGAAGGCGATCGACAAGGGCTTGCTCAAAGTGATGAGCAAGATGGGGATCAGCACCGTGCAGAGCTATCACGGCGCGCAAATCTTCGAGGCCGTCGGGCTCTCACCGGAAATCATCGACCGCTACTTCACGGGGACGACGTCGCGCATCTCGGGCATCGACCTCGACGTCATCGCCGAGGAGTGCCTGCGGCGTCACGAAAAGGCCTACCCGCGCACGACCGAGCTCACGACGATGCTCGACCTCGGCGGCCAGTACCACTACCGCGCCCAGGGCGAGCGTCACCTGTGGAACCCGACGACGATCGCGAAGCTCCAGCACGCCGTGCGCATGGAAGACGCGCGCAGCTACAAGGAGTACTCGGACGCCATCAACAACGCTCCGATGGGCCCGATCACGCTGCGCAATCTCTGGGACTTCGTCCACGCCGATCAAGCGGTACCGCTCGAGGAGGTGGAGCCCACCCAGGAGATCGTGAAGCGCTTCGCCACGGGCGCGATGAGCTTCGGCTCGATCAGCTCGGAGGCCCATGAGAACCTCGCGATCGCGATGAATCGCATCGGCGGCAAGAGCAACACGGGCGAAGGCGGCGAGCGCGAGGAGCGCTTCGTGCGCGAAGCGAACGGCGACCTTCGCCGCAGCGCCATCAAGCAGGTCGCCTCTGCGCGTTTCGGCGTCACCACCTACTACCTCGTCAACGCCGACGAGCTGCAGATCAAGGTGGCCCAGGGCGCCAAGCCCGGCGAGGGCGGGCAGCTTCCGGGTCACAAGGTCGACGCCATCATTGCCAAGACGCGCCATTCGACGCCCGGCGTCACGCTGATCTCGCCCCCGCCCCACCACGACATCTACTCGATCGAGGATCTCGCCCAGCTGATCTTCGATCTCAAGATGGTGAACCCGAACGCGCGCATCAGCGTGAAGCTCGTGGCCGAGGCGGGCGTCGGCACGGTCGCGGCGGGCGTCGCCAAAGCGCACGCCGACGTGATCCTCATCTCGGGGCACGACGGCGGAACTGGCGCCTCGCCGCTCACGTCGATCAAGCACGCGGGCGTGCCGTGGGAGCTCGGCGTCGCCGAGACGCACCAGGTGCTGGTCAAGAACGACCTCAGAAGCCGCGTGGTTCTGCAGACCGACGGCCAGATGCGCACGGGGCGCGACGTGGCCATCGCGGCGCTGCTCGGCGCCGAGGAGTTCGGCTTCGCCACGGGGCCGCTCGTGGCGAGCGGCTGCATCATGATGCGAAAGTGCCACCTGAACACCTGCCCCGTCGGCATCGCGACGCAGGATCCGGTGCTGCGCAAGAAGTTCGCGGGCAAGCCCGAGCACGTGATTCGCTTCATGTTCTACGTGGCCGACGAGCTGCGCGAGCTCATGGCAATGCTCGGATTTCGCACGCTCACCGAGATGGTGGGGCGGACCGATCGCCTCCGCGTGCGCTCCGAGGGTCTCAATTGGAAGTCGTCACGCCTCGATTTCTCGGATGTGCTCGCCCCAGCGGAGGTGCGCCCCGGTGTCGGTGTGTACAAATGCGTGCCGCAAGATCACGGCCTCGAGAGCGCGCTGGACCAGAAGCTCATCGAGCTCTGCCAGCCGGCGCTCCAGCGCCGCGAGCCCGTTCTCGCGACCTTGCCGATTCGCAACGTGCACCGCACGGCAGGCGCCATGCTCGCAGGCGAGGTGGCACGCCGCTTCGGCAAGGACGGCCTCCCCCAGGGCACGATCGAGCTCGCTTTCCAGGGCTCGGCGGGCCAGAGCTTCGGCGCGTTCATGATGCCGGGCATGGGCTTCGCTCTCGAGGGCGACGCCAACGACTACGTCGGCAAGGGCATGGCCGGCGGCATCATCGCCGTGCGCGCGCCGGCCGCCGCTACCTTCCGCACGGAGGAGAACATCCTCATCGGCAACGTCGCGCTCTACGGGGCGACGGGAGGCAAGGCGTTCTTCGCCGGGCGCGCCGGCGAGCGCTTCTGCGTGCGCAACAGCGGCGCCACGGCCGTCGTCGAGGGCGTCGGCGACCACGGCTGCGAGTACATGACCGGCGGGCGCACGCTCGTGCTCGGCAGGACCGGACGCAACTTCGCGGCGGGGATGAGTGGCGGCTTCGCGTACGTCTACGACGAGGTCGGCGACTTCGCGGCTCGCGTCAATCCGGGCATGGTCGAGCTCGAAGCGCTCGGCCCGGAGGACGCCGCCTTCATCGCCGCGCTCATCCAGGAGCACAGTGACCGAACCGGCAGCCGCCGTGCCGCCGTGCTGCTCGGCGATTGGGAGAAGACCTTGACGCGACTGATCAAGGTCGTCCCGCTCGAGTACCGGCGAGTGCTCGAAGAGCAGTCCCGCGCGCGGGAGAGGGCTTCTTCGCCCCAGGTTGACGTGCTACAGGCCGGAGCGAAGTAAGTGGGAAAGGTCACAGGTTTTCTCGAGTTCGAGCGGCTCGACCCCTCGAAACGTCCGATTGCCGAGCGCGTGCGCGACTGGCGGGAGTTCGAGCTCCCCGTCATCCAGGACGAGATCGTCAAGGAGGGCGCCCGCTGCATGGATTGCGGCATCCCGTTTTGCAACACGGGCTGTCCGCTCGGCAATCTGATCCCTGACTGGAACGACCACGTTTACAAGGGTCGCCCGGCGGAGGCGATTCGCGCGCTCCACGCCACCAACAATTTTCCCGAGGTCACGGGGCGCATCTGTCCGGCGCCGTGCGAGGCGTCCTGCGTGCTCGGCATCAACGACGACCCCGTTGGCATCAAGCTCATCGAGCGCTCGATTGCCGATCGCGCCTTCGCGGAGGGCCTCGTCGTGCCGGTGCCTCCCAAGAGGCGCACGGGAAAGACCGTCGCCGTCGTGGGCTCGGGGCCTGCGGGCATGGCCGCGGCGCAACAGCTCAATCGCGCCGGCCATACCGTCACCCTCTACGAGCGGGACGATCGCATTGGCGGCCTTCTTACCTACGGCATCCCGGACTTCAAGATGGAGAAGACCATCGTCGACCGGCGGGTACGTCAAATGACGGAGGAGGGCGTGCTGTTCGAGGTGGGCGTCGACGTCGGCCGCAGTCTGACGGGCGACGATCTGCGCGCGAAACACGACGCCGTCGTGCTCACGATCGGCTCGCGCAAGCCACGCGATCTGCCCGTCCCGGGGCGGGAGCTTTCGGGCATCCACTTCGCCATGGACTTTCTCACGCAGCAGAACCGACGCGTGGCCGGGTTGCCGGTTCACGAGGAGGCCATCCTCGCGACGGGTAAGCGCGTCATCGTGATCGGAGGTGGCGACACGGGCAGTGACTGCATCGGCACCTCGCATCGGCAGGGCGCCACGAGCGTCACGAGCTTCGAGATCATGCCGCGCCCGCCCGACGAGCGCGCGCCGAGCACGCCGTGGCCCATGTGGCCCCTCATGCTGCGCACCTCGAGCTCGCACGAGGAAGGCGGCGAACGTGACTTCAGCGTCTCCACCGAGCGCTTCGACGGCAACGGCCGTGTCGAGAAGCTTCACGGCGTGCGCGTCGCAGCGCAAAACGGGCGCTTCGAGCGAGTCGCCGGCAGCGAGTTCGCGCTCGACGCGGACCTCGTCCTGCTCGCCATGGGCTTCGTACACCCGGAGCGCGAAGGCATCGTCGAGCAGCTCGGCGTGAGGCTCGACGCGCGAGGCAACGTCGCCATCGACGCGAGCTTCATGTCCAGCGTGCCCGGGGTGTTTGCGGCCGGTGATTGCCAGCGGGGTCAGTCGCTCGTCGTCTGGGCGATCGCCGATGGTCGCAAAGCGGCGCGCGGCGTCGATCGGTTCCTGATGGGCAGCACCGAGCTCTGAGCCCCTTCACTCGCTCGGGTGAGTCGAGCTATCTCTGGCGCGCGTAACCGACGCCGTGAGAAGGGCACCGTTTGACCGCTCGGCGTGGAGCAGATAAAGTTTGCATTGATGCTCGCGCGAGGGTCCCGGTCGAATCGTTCGCTGAGGGCCAGCTTCGCGAGCCTCCCCGCAGTCGCGCTCGCGGCGGCAGCGTTGAGCGGCGGGGCGGGCTGCGGGAGTGACGCTGGCGGCGACTTCTTCGGTCCCGTGTCCAACGGCGCGGGGTCGGGAGGCGTGAGCGCGAGCGGGGGCAGCGCCGCGCTCGCCGGCAAGGGCGGAACCTCGGGTGGCTCCGGGGCGACGGGTGGGTCGTCCGGCGGAGACACGGGCGGCACGGCCGGCGGCACGGGAGGCACGGGCGGCACGGCCGGAGACGCGACGAGCAGCGGTGGTAGCGGCGACGAGTCATCGGTGGGCGGGATGAGCGGCGCCGCCGCGGACGCCGGAGGGGGCGGCAGCGCCCCACTCGGCGGCTCGGGCGGCGATGTGGCGGCGGGTAGCGGCGGGGACGCAGCGGCAGGCGCCGGGGGCACCACGGCGAACGGCGGCTCGTCGGGCAGCGGCGTATCTGGCGGCGACTCCGGCAGCGGCGGCGATACCGGCGCGGGCGCGGGCGGCATGGCGGGCTCGAGCGCCGGCATGGGCGGTACGGCGATGGGCGGCGCAGCCGGCAGCAGCGCCGGTGCGGCGGGTGTTGGCGGCGGCGGCGGAGCGAGCGGGGGTGGGGGCAAGGGCGGCAAGGGTTCCGGCGGCAGCTGTGCCTCGCGTCTGATCGCGCTGTCGCAAGCGCTCGACGAAGCGCAGGCCTGCAGTCCCTCGGCCGACGCCGATCAATGCACCGGTGTCGTCAACGACGAGTGTGGCTGCAAAGTGGTCGTGAACGACCCCGAGTCGGACGCGACCGCGAGCTATCTGGCCGCGGTGGATCAGGCCAAGGACTGCGCCCTGTGCACCCTTTGCCTAATGCCCCGGGACGCAAGCTGCCTGCGGCTCGGTCTCGGCAGCGGCAGCTGCCAAGCCTTGTTTTGACACGGTCTTGATCCGGCAGGGAGGCGCCAGGCGACTGAGCCAAGGTCTCGGCGCTCTCGTCCAAGGCAGTCATGCGCTTCCCATCGCTCCTCACGCTTTCCTTCGTGCTCCTCGCCGTCCCCGCGGGCGCCAACGGGCGCTTCCCCCGTGCGCAGCGCCTGCTCGAGGACCCTGACGATCCGAATCACCTCGTGCTCGGCGCCACGTACGGCATGCTCGTCACCGACGACCGGCACTCGTTCTCGCTCCTCTGCGAGAGCTCGTTCGCCGGCGCCATGCTCGCGACCTTCGACTGCGTGTTCGATCGCGTGGGCGACGGCGAGCTCCTCGTATCGTACGGCGACGCCATGTCGCGTGCGAGCGTGCCCTACTGCGATTTCTCGCGCGTGCTCGGGGGCGACATGCTCAACCGCGTCGTCGATTTTTCCGTGCTCCCGGACGCGCGCGACGACGTGCTCGCGATCGTGACACGCCGCGCCGACGGCGGCGGCGGCGTGAGCGTGCTCGCGCGCTCGACGGACGCCGGCAGAACGTTCGAAGAGCTGGGCGCCGAGCTTCCCACGGTCGGAAACTTCGCGGTCACGGTCAACCGTGCGCCGAGCTTGCCGAGCCGCGCGTACGTGAGCGGCGTCGATGCCGACAATCAAGGGGTGCTGCTGGTTTCGGACGACGGAGGCGCCCATTTCGAGGTCCGACCCGTACCCGGGGCGGGTGTCGATGCGCCACCCTACATCGCCGTGGTGCACCCGAGCGATCCGGACACGGTGTTCGTGCGCACCGACGGCTTCGTGGACGACGAGTTCGGGTCCCGCACCGGGAACGACGCGCTCCTCGTCACGATGGACGCCGGCCAGAGCTGGCAAGAGGTGCTGCGCGAGAAGCGCCAAGCTCTACGGCTTTGCCCTTTCGCCGTCGGCCGACAGGGTGCTCGCGGGCTATGGGGATCCGCGTGACATCGTCGCCATCGAGTCGAGCGCGCTCGGCATCTATTCCGCGCCGCTCGACGCGCAGGGCGTCGGCGCCTTCACTCACCTCACGTCCGAGGCCGTGAGCTGCCTCGCGTGGACGCCGACGGGCCTCTATGTCTGTGCCACCGATTTCGAGGTCGGTTTCCAGCTCGGATTTCGCGCCGACGCTGAGCTCGGCGGGGGCCTTCAGAGCTTCGAGCCGCTCCTCGCGCTGTCGGACGTCGTGGGCCCGCAGGCGTGCGGACCGGGCACGACGGGCGCCCAGTGCCTCGACGATTGGTCGACGACGTGCGCGGCGTTCGGGGCCAACTGCAACCTCGCGGGCACCGGGGGCAGCGCCACGGGAGGAGCAGCGGGAAGCGGCGGAGCCGCGGCGGGCGCGGGCGGCGCCTCGCCGACGGCGAGCGCTGCGCCGGCGTCGTCGTCGAGCTGCGCTTGCAGCGAGGCGCCACGGGGCGCGGGCACGCGGGCGCTCGTGATGGCGCTCGCGGCGGCGCTTTCGCTCGGTATCAGGCGACGGCGCGGCCGAGCAGCGAGCGTGTAGCGCGCCGGCGCCGGGTCGTACCGGCCGCCGCGACCGCCGCGAGCAGCAGCCACCCGCCGCGACCCGGGCTCGTGCCCGCGGCCCGGCAGCCACAACCGCCGTCGAGCTGGGTGTCCGTGGCGACCGGGCCCGCGCTGGGCCCTGCCCCGCCGACGGGTGCCCCCGCACCGCCGGTGCCAGCCTGTGAGACGCCACCCGAGGCGCCGCTCGCGCTGCCGGCCACCCCGGCGCCACCGCCCAGCGTACCCGCTGCGCCTGACAGTGCCCCCGCACCGCTGCTACCCGCTGCGGGGCCGCTACCGCTCACGCCGGCGCCACCAGCGCCCGCAGGCGCGCCGCCGGCACCCGCCAGCCCGCCCGCGCCCCCGGCCCCGGATGCACCGCCCGCTCCGCCACCGAGACCCGCCGCGCCCGCCACGCCGCCCGCCCCGGCGCCCGACGCGCCCGACGCACCGGCGCTCGCGCCACCGGCGCCCGCCATGCCACCGGCGCCACCGGTTCCGCTCACCGGCAAGCCGCAGCTCTCGGGGCCAGCCCCGGGCGCCGCGAACGCGCTGCCGTCGAGGCACGTGTCGGCGCCGCCGGCGGCCGTGCGCGTGATCGTGACCATCGCCTGATCGGCCGTCACCGAGTCGAACGTGAACGTGAGGCCGCCGGCCGGATCGTCGAAGGTCTGCCCTGTCGTGTAGCCGCCGTCCGAGAGGCTCGGCCGATTGCCGCCGTTCGTGTCGGGCGTGCGGTTCAGCTGATACACGTAAGGAGCCGACTGAGTCGTGTTGAAGTCGGGACCGACGGAGATGAACACTTGCGGTGTCGGGTAGCGCGCGTCGAAACCACGCCCCGAGCGAAGCTCGAGGTAGTAGTGCGTGAGGGTCGGCGCGCGGCCCTGGCGATCACCCGCCATGGGCGCCATGCGCGACTTGGGCGCCTGAACCTGGAGGATCTGCGTGCCATCGCACGGGATCTCCGTGGGCAAGAGCGTGTAGGTGCCTGAGCCGCCGACCGTCACGCCGTTGCAGGCGCTGAGCCAACCCTGCGAAACCTTGTGATACCCCGAGGTTTCCATGGGGCCGCTGCCCATGAAGCTCAGCTGGCTGCCGTACTCGCTGTGCGTGCACTGACTGGGATCGTCGAGAAACATGGCCTGGTTGGGGCAGGTCATGATGGGCTCGTGCGTCATGCCGAAGTTGTGCCCGAGCTCCTGCGTGTAGCCGACGATGCTGTGAAACGAGTAGCTCGAATACTTCGCGTACTGCCCCGGGCGTCCCTCGTCACCCCACGTGCCGCAATTTGCGCCCTGCGGAAGCGGCCCGTACACCCAGAAGTAGTGGTCGTAGGTCTTCGGCAATGCCGCGATGATGTCCTGCACCGCGGGGCCGTTCGGTTGATTGGTCTTAGGACCACAGCACTCGATGGGCAGGCACGTCTGCTCCGGTAACGTGTAAGGACCGAGCAGATCGATTTCGAGATCTTGCATGCCGTAGGAGATCTCTCGATACATCTCGCGCAGCGATCCATCCCCCGTCAGAAGCTGCTGGATATCCGCGACGACGGGGGGCCCGCGGCCGATGTCGAACATCAGCGCCGCGATGGTGCGCGTCGGACGCGCGGGTGCGTCGACGAGCTCGGCGACCTCACCGCGCACCGCCGGATCGGGCGCCGATAGCGCCAGGGGCTCGCTATGAGTCGGCCCCTCGCCGGCTCCGTCGTCCTCGGACCCCAGCGCCGGCGCGCAGCCGACGAGCAACAGGGCCGCGAGCGCTCGACGAAGCATGGACGACGACATCTTCGCTTCTAGAGTGCGCGCGTCCGCGCGGGGTGCATCACAAAAGGCGCACCACGCCGGGAATCCAGGAAAATTCCGGCGGAGCCGCGCGTGCCCCCCGCGGCCGCTCCGCTACGAGAGCCGAGCGCTGCGCGTGATCTCCCCCAGCTTTCCGGTCTCGTAATCGCGGAACGCCTGCACGAGCTCCGCCTGCGTGTTCATCACGAACGGTCCGTAGCGGGCCACCGGCTCGCCGATCGGCACGCCCGCGAGCAAGAGAAGACGCGCGCCCGGGTCGCTACCGCGCAGGCGCACGGCATCGCCGTCGTCGAGCACGGCAAGCTGACCGTCGCGAACTTTCGTGCCGCGCTCGCCGAGCAACGCCTCGCCCTCGAACACGTAGGCGATCGCGCGGTGATCGGCCGCGAGCGGCAGCGTCACGTCGGCGCTCGCGTCGAGCGACCAGTCCTCGTAGACGATCGGCGTGCTCGTGTCGATGACGGCACGCGCGCCGAGCGCCTCTCCCGCGACGACGCGCACGCGCGCCTTGCCGTCGGGCGTCTTGGCCTCGGGAATGGTTGCCGCCTTGATCTCCTGGTAACGGGGCGGGGCCATCTTGAGCCGCGCCGGCAGGTTCACCCAAATCTGGAAGCCGTGGACGCGCCCGCCTTCCTCGCGCACGCGGCGTGAAGGCATCTCCGAATGCACGATGCCGGCGCCAGCGGTCATCCACTGCACGTCACCGGGGCCGAGCACGCCGCGATGACCGGCGGAGTCTTCGTGCTCGAACTCCCCCTCGAGCACGTAGGTCACCGTCTCGAAACCGCGATGCGGATGGTCGGGTGCTCCGACGGCTTCACCCGGCGCGTAGAGCGCGGGGCCCATCTCGTCGAGCAAGAGGAAGGGGTCCGAAAGCGGCAACGCCCCCGTGGGCAACGGACGCCGGACGACGAAGCCGGCACCCTCGGTCTGTCGATGCGCGGTGACGACCTTCGCCACCTCGCGCACGGTACGCGGGCTCATGATGACTACTCCTCTTCGGCATCGCGAAAGCGCGAGGTCCGCCGAAAACCACAATGTAAGACGCGCTTTCGGCGTGTAAAGGGGCCCCAACTCGAGGCCTCGCCATGCGATACTGCTCTTCGTGGCGGACAAGCCCCTCGCGCCCAAACCCCCGGAGCGCACGACGGCACCGCGAGAGACTTCGCACCCCGACATCCGCGTCGCCTACACGCCGGCCGGCCGTGAGACGCTCGACGCCATCACGGAAGAGCTCGTGCCGTTGCCGCTCCCCGCGCTCGAGCGGGAAGACTCGAGCCCCGACATCCAGGTGCGAGAAACGTTCGCCGAGCGTGACACGCTGGCTGCCATCATCGCCGAGGCCGCGCCACCCGCGGAGCCGACGGCCCCCGCGCCCCGGGCGTCCCCCAGCGCCGCCGCGCGGCCGATGGGCGCCGAGGTGTTCGAGATGATCACCTTCGTCGTGCGCGGCGTCGAGGCGGCGCGCCTTTCGAGCGAAGCGCTGCGGCGCCGTTTCGTCGAGGAGCGCCTGATGACCCGGCTGCCGGCCGCGTCGATGGACGATGTCGAGCGGGTCGACGTGACACCGTGGACGACGCAGGGAACGCTGGTGGTTCGCGTGTGGTGCCGCCTGCCCGCGCCGGGCTGAGCGCGAAGGATGAGCGGCTCGCACGCCGAGCTCGCCGTCACCCCGCGGCGAGGCCGCTCTCGATGCGCGCGCGCACCGTGGCGATGAGCTCCTTCGCCCGAGCGTTCGACACACGCGCATCCACCGGCTCTCCCACGACGACCGTCACGTGCGCGCCGTTCTTCACCCGGCGACCCCGCGCCGGCAGCACGTTCGAGGTGCCGGTGATGCTCACGGGAAGAATGCGGGCACCGGCGCCCGTGGCAAGGTGAAAGCCGCCCTTCTTGAACGGGCCGAGCTCACCGGTCGCGCTGCGTGTGCCCTCGGGCGCAATCCAGATGCTCGTTCCCCCGCGGATGGCTTCGCGGGCGCGCTCGAGGCTGCGCATCGCCGCGATCCGGTTGGAGCGATCGACTTCGACGAAGCCGGCGGCGCGCATCGCGCCCGCCCAGACGGGGACGCGGAAAAGCTCGGTCTTCGCCACCATGCGCAATCGCCGCGGGCGGAGCGCCTGGAAGAGCACGGGGATGTCGTAGTGCGACCGATGGTTCGACATCACGACGAAGGCCTCGTCGGACGGTGCGTGCTCGAGCCCGTGCACCTCGAGCTCGATCTCGGCGTAGCGAACGAGCGCCCGCGACCAGCTGTCGAGGCGCTCGTCGCAGATCGGTGTCGTGAGCGTGCCAATCCCGCTCTGTATCACCGTCGGGACGCAGATCCGGAGCGTGTGGAAGGCGGCATGAGCAAGGTGGTGAAGCGTCACGATCAGGGCTGCGGGCGGTGCGGATTCGGGTGCCCCGCGGGTCGCCGACGCTGCGGCGTTTCGGGCACGCCCCAGCTGAACAGGCGTCGCTTCTGGACTGCCGCGCGTGGCTGACCGGGCAGGACGATGCGCTCGCTCACGAACCAGGCTTGGAACGACCTGAGCTCGTTCTCTGGGTGGCCCGAGATCTTGTGGAAGTTTTTCAACATCTCGCGCACGCCGTCGAGGTAACCCTCGAAACGCTCTTCCCCGATCCGCCGGTGGAAGTCACCCCAGATTTGGTTCATGCGAAAGCCGCCCTTCGGTTGCACCTCGAACGACGGTGCCTCTCCCGTGAGCGGATCGAAGTGGCGGCCGTCCTTCGTGATGCCGTCGATGACCATGCGACCGTCGTCGGTCGGCGGCGACGGCGCGAACATGCTCCACCCCTGGAACATGCGCGGGTAGACGACGATGGCCGTCATCCATTCGGGACGGTGCTCCGGCTTGAGCCACTTGGGCACGGCGCGGTTTTCGATCAGCACCTGACTGCCACAGCAAACGATGAGAAGGAGAACGAACGACTCGCGCAGAACCCCGACGCTGCGGCCGACGAGCACGCGCGCGGACGAGGGCGGAGCGGGGAACACCTCGCGCGAGCCGGGCATGGCCTCGACCTCGAAGTACGCGTCGTACTTCTTGCTGTTCCGGGCGGCACGCGCGAGCCGCCCTTCGACCCATCCCGACACTCCCGGCAGTCGAGCGGGCAAGAGTAGCAACCGGCCGAACGGCACCGCGTCTCCCAACCGCAGAAGCGCGGTGCGACCACGGTAGCGGCGGCCGCTCCGAGGATCGACGACCACGAGCGTCTCGGTGATCATCCGTCCGAGCTCGTCCTGACCGGGCGCGGCGGACTCGGCGCCCTGGGCCGCGGCCGTTCCGGCACCCTCGCGTTCGTCGTCGTCGTCCTCCGCCTCCTCCTCGTCGCCTTCACCAGGCCCGGCGGTCCCCGCGGCGGTTGCCACGGCTTGGGTCTCCGGGCTCGGCTCGGGTGGTCGGAGCGGTGTCACGGGCACGAAGCGCACGTGGTCGAGCACGTCGAAACGTTTCACGAAACGGCAGAACGACAGCCAGAACCCGCTGCCAGCGTCGAACGGGAGCTCCCGCTCGGGCCAGCGCTTCGCGAGGCGAGACCCGGCCAAATCCCATGCCTCTCGCGGGATCAGCACCCAGAACATGGTCACCATCGCCCAGGAGAAGGGTCCGAGCTGCACCACGGCGTCGATCGAGAGGTGCAGCGTCGCGCTCAGACCCCACGCGACCATGCGCGAGATGGGCGTTCGGAACGGCGACGCCAAGAGCAGCGCGATGAGCGCCTCGATGACGAGCGTCGAGTACGTCATCACCTTGAACACGCCGAACGGCAAGAAGTCGCGCACCCAGGCCCCGAGGGCCGTCACCATGCGATCCTGTTGAAAGAAGTAGTAGACCGCCGTGCCGTTCTTCCACTCGGGCCCCGTCTTGTGGACCACGTTGAAGTAGTAGATGACGACCCACTGGAAGATCAGCGCGGCGACCGCAAAAGACACCACGGGCGTGGTGTCACGCGGAGGGCTCGAGCGATCGTTGAGGGCCTCGGGGGTGGTTTCGCGGCGCGCGCTGAGTGAAGCGAGCAGAGCGTCGAGGCTGAAGCGCCGCCCCAGGGGTAGAAACATGCTCCAAATGGTGAGCTCGGTCAGCACGACCCAGCCCCCGTTTTCCAGCATGATGTTGCGACTGCCGATGCTGACCGTGAGCAGGGCGGCGAGCACCTGCATCAGGCGCGTCTTGAAGCCCACGATGAGCAAGACGCACACCGCGAGGTGGATGAACATCATCGTCTTCACCTCACCGGGCGTGCTGAACGCGAGGTAGATGGAGAAGAGGTAGTTGCTCATCGGCCGGAAGAGCATGTAGTGGTTCGTGAGCCACCCCGTGTTGGCGTAGTGCGCCTCGATGTCGGGAAAGCGTCGCGCGACGTTGACGAAAAGGAGGATGCCGAGGGCGATGCGGAACAGCCCGAGCGAGCGCGGGTCGGCCAATCCATAGGTTTGCTTGGCGAACGCGAAGAAGCTCGTGTTCGCGGCATCCTTCTTCCGGCGGCGCTTCTTCGCGCGCGGTTTGTCCGAGGCCTTTTTCGCCGACTCACCCGCCTCCCCGGGCTCGGGCGCTGGCGGCGTTTCGGCGCCAGCTTGCGCCGAGACCTCGCCGGTCTCCTTGGCATTCGAGGAGACCGCGGTTTCAGGGGTGGTCCCGGCTTCCGGCTCGGTCGGTCCGCCGCCCGGGGGATCGCTCTTCGGCTCGCTCATCGTCTCCCCCCACTCGGGGCGGTCGGGTGCAACCACGGAAGCGCGCCCGAATCGCGCACGTAGCCGTAACTCAGTAGTTTCTGGGGGGGCAGCGGCTCGCCGCGCTTCTTTCCGGGCGGTGGCGACTTGTCCTGGACCCACCAGACGTCGAACGCGACGAGCTCGTCCTTCGGGCGGTCCTTGTACTCGTGCCAGTGCCTGAGATATTCGCGGAGGTGCTGCCGGTTCGGCACGTGCCAATCGAAGCGGATCCGGTTGTTGTAGTCGCACCAGAACTGCTGATGCCCCCAGCCCGTGGGCGTGTACGGATCGAAGTCCGGCTCCTTGCCCGTAAACGGATCGAGCTTGCGACCGTCCTTGGTGCGGCCGTCGACCACGACGTGTCCATCCTCGTAGGGCGGCTCGGGCGCGAACATGCCCCAGCCCTCGAGCAGCCGGAACGTGTTGACCGTGGACACGATCCACTCGGGTCGATGCACGCGGATGCGACGCTGCAACCACTGATTGTCGTTCGCGACCTGCACGCTCAGCATCACGACGAGCGCCGCGGCGAGTGATTCGCGGACCAGGCTCGAAAAAGAGACGACGCCCGCTCTGAAGCTCTTGGGGCGCGGCTCCGCAGACCGCGAGACCTCGGGCACACCCGGGCGCGCAACGCCGCAGGCACCGAGGCCGAGCCACACCGAAATCTGGAGTCTGTGGTTTGCCACCAGGCGATAGAGCGCTCGCCCGATCGAGGACAGCCCCGGAATCACGAGCCAGAACGCGAGCAGAAGGCCGCACGGGAGCGCCCGTAGGACCTCGAAGACCGCACGCTCCTCGACGTGCACCCTGCCCCGCGCGTCGACGACGACGACGCTCTCGTTGGTCACGCCAGGGTCGACGCCCGGCGGGAACGACTCCACGCGATCGTTGCCGACGAAGGTGAGCCGCCGGAACGGGTCGAGCCGTTTGAGCACGCGCACGGTGAGCAGGCAGAAGCCGCAATCCACGTCGAAAATGACGGTCTTCTTGCGCGCCTCGCGGCCGAACCAGCGCCCGAGCAAAGCCCAATCCGCGGGGCCGAGAAACAGCACGAAGAACAGCATCATCGCGTACGAGAACGGCCCGAGGCGCGACGTGAGCGCGATGCCCCCGTGCAAGCCCACACCGAGCAGCAGCGCGACCCGGTAGACGTAGGTCCGGAAGAACGGAAAAAGGAGGATCCAGGGCAGCGCGCCCTCGATGACCAGGGTTCCGTACCCGAAGACGCGCAGCACCGGAAACGACACGTGATTGCGAAGGAACACGCCGAACGTCGTCACGATGCGATCTTGCTCGAGAAACCAGTGCAAAACGGAGCCGTTCTTCCAACCCACGCCGCTCTTGTGCACGAAGTTGAAGAAGTAGATGACGGCGAGCTGCAGGATCAGCGCGGCGACGATCAACGACACGAACTGCACGGGGGGCGCCGGCGGCTCGTCGCGATCGTTGAGGGCCTCCACGCTGGTCTCGTGACGGGCTCTGAGCGACGCCAGCACGGCATCGAGGCTCAACCGCCGACCGAGCGGCAGAAACATGGTGATCGCGGCGATCAGGTTGACGAGAACGTCACCGCCGTTTTCGACGAACAGGTTGCGTGCGTCGAGGCTCGTGATCGAAATGAACGCGAGAACCTGCGCGATGCGCGTGCGATAGCCGAACGTGTAGCAGAGGAAAACGCACATCATCAGCGCCATGACGACGCTGACCTCACCGAGCGAAGAGAAGGCGTGGAGCAGCGAGAACACCCCGTCGCCCATCGGTCGAAAGAGCGAGAAGTGGTTGGGCAGAAACCCGTCGTTCGTGTAGAACTCGCGCGCCTGCACCCAGCGCCGCAAGCAGTCGAGCGTCAAAAGCGACCCGAAGCCGATCCGGAACAGCCCCAGGAAGCGCGTGTCGGCGGTGAAGTACCTCGCCTGCAAGAAGTCACCGACGCTGTTCAACCCCCGTCGGTTCGGGGTCTCCCTTTCCACCATCAGTCGTCCTCGGCTGCCTCGCGGCGTCCGCTCGAGGCCGAGCGCCTCAGCCTGGAGTCTCTGGGATTCACGGGTTGGGCAGACTAGCAGCATGGCGGCCGTCTGGGGTAGGCTCCACGTTCACCAGACGCCTCGGCCATGAACATCGCCTGTACCGCCTGCTCCGCGCGCTACGGCGTCGCTGACGAGAAGCTCATCGGCAAGCGCGTCAAAATCACGTGCAAGCGTTGCGGCACGGTTTTGATCGTTGACGGCAACGTCAGCCCTCCGACGGTGAGCCCCTCGACCAGCGTCGCGCCGGGGCCCCCAAGCGGCCGCGACCGATCGAGCCGCGCAGCGGCGCGACCGCAGCCCGCAGCTCGCCCACCCGATCCGCCGTTCACGGTTGCATTCGCGGACGGCCGCCAGGAGCAGGGCGACATCGCGCAGATCGTGCGCTGGCACCGCGCCGGGCAGCTCGGCCAGGACGGCCTGGTCTGGCGCGAAGGCATGCCAGGCTGGCTCAATCCGTGGGACGTCCCCGAGATCGCGGCCGCGTTCAGGAAGATGGGCTACGCGCGGCCCACGCCCGCCCCGGCTCCGAAGCCGCGCGAGGACGAAGAGACGACGCGCATCGCCGACAGCGCCCCGCTGCACGCCGCGCTTTTCGACGACGACGAGCAGACCCAGGTCGTGGACTCCTCGCGCATCGCCGAAGGACACCCGCAGGGCTTCGCCGGGCCCGCGTCGTCGCCCGTCAGGGAAGACGACGAGGTGCCGACGCATGTCGCGCGCTCGCCACTCTCGTCGCCGCACGCTGCACAGGCTGTCTCACGGCGTGAATCGGCGCGCCCCAAGCGCGAGCGCACGCGCACGACCCGGCGGGAATCCCGGCGCCCGCCGGCCGACGCGGCGGCTCCCGCGGCCGAGCCCGCGCGCCGCCAATCGAACCGCGCCGAAGCCCGGCGCGGCCAGGACCTTTTCGCGCAGCAGGCGCACGCCGGCAGCGAAGCCGAAGCCCTCGCCGTCGCCAATGCGCTCTCCGACGCCGTCGACGAGCCGCGTCTCACGGGTGCGCGCAACGAAAATTCCGTGCTGTTCTCGCTCGACTCGCTCATGCAAAAGGAGCTGCGCTCGGGGGGACCGCCGCGTCGCAACGCGCGCCTCGACGAATCGTTGCTCGTGGACTCGGGCCACATGCTGCCGGGCGGCGGAGGTCTCGCGCCCGCGCTCACCGCGCCCGACTTCAACGCCCCGATCACGTCGCCTCCGCCGCGCTTCGCCCCGGCGCCGGCCCTCGACGCCGGGCTCGACGAAGCCCCCGCGCCGCGCCGCTCGCGGGCCTGGCTCGTCATGGTTGCCCTGCTGGCGCTCGGTGCCCTCGGCGGCGCAGCGTTCGCGACGGGCCTCGCCAAGGGGCCCCTCGAGAAGCTCGGCATCCTGAAGCCGCCGGCGCCCCCCCCAAGCGCCATTGCGGCCGTCGCCAGCGCTGAAACGGCGGAGGAGCCGCCGGAGACGGCGAGCGCAACGGCCTCGGCGTCCGCAGCGCCCGAGGCCTCCGCCGCCGGCAGCGCGTCGGGCGACGCCGCCCTCCCTGCCCCACCGCCGACGGGCACCGCAGCGATCGCCCGGGCGCCGGCCCCCGCCCAGGCCGCTGCCCCGGTTCAACGTGGAACGTCGAGCAGCCCGTCAACGAAGGAAAAGGAAAAGGAGAAGGAGCCCACCGTGGCGAGCTTCGCCGCAGGGACCCCGTTCGACGCACAGTCCGCCAAGACGGCGCTGGTCGCGGCGGCGGGCAACGCCTCATCCTGCAAGGAACCGGGCGGCGCCACGGGCACGGGTCGCGTGTCGATCACCTTCGCGTCGAGCGGACGCCCGACCTCGGTCGCCGTCACCGGCGATCTCGCCGGGACCGCCGTGGGCTCCTGCGTCGCGCGCTTGTTCCGCGGGACGCGGGTGCCGGCGTTCTCCGGCGAGCCCGTCACCGTCTCGAAGACGTTCTCGGTTCAGTAGCCCTGGGCCGCGCGCCCAGGACCGCATCACTCCGCGGCGACTTGGCGAGGCGAGAATGCTGCGCGGTCGCCCAGCACCGTGGCGTTCTTCTTTACCCAACGCGTCCTGTCGAACGCATCGAGGTTCTTGTTGAGGACGACCTGGAAGCAGGCGGCGTTGCCCTGCTCGGCGATGATCACCGACCAAGCCAGGAAGAAGTGCCAGATGCGGAACCAGCGCTCGCCGTAGGCTGCGACCACCGCGTCGCGGTTCGAAAGCCAGTTGTCGTGCCAGCGCTTGATCGTAAATCCGTAGTGGATGCTGATGTTCTCGACGCTGTGCGTCTCCCAGCCGGCCTTCTCCATCGCCTTGAGCATGGCCGACGGGCAAAGGCTCGCGTCCGCGCCAGGGAAGACGTACTTGTTCATGAACAAGCCCCAGATCATGTCTTCGGGGCGGAGGCCGCGGCGCAAGCCCGTCCACTGGAGGAGGAAGAGCCCGTCGTCCTCGAGCAGGTCGCGTACGAGCTCGTAGAAGCTGACGAGGTTCTTGACGCCCACGTGCTCCACCATCTCGAGGCTCGAGATCTTGTTGAAGCGCTGACGCGGGATATCTCGGTAATCACAGCACAAGACGCGTGCGCGATCCGCGACGCCGGCCTGGCGGATGCGCTCGTTGCCGAACTCGGTCTGCCGCTCCGCGATGGTGACTCCCGTGGCGTCGGCGCCGAAATTCACCGCGGCGTGGCGCGTCAACGTGCCCCAGCCGCAACCGATGTCGAGCAGCCGCTCGCCCGCCTCGAGCTGCAGCTTCCTGCAGACGAGGTTCATCTTGTTGTCTTGAGCCTGCTCGAGCGTCTGCGCCTCGTTCTCGAAGAACCCGCTCGTGTAAACCATGCGCTCGCCCAAGAACCAGCCGAAGAAGTCGTTGCCGCGGTCGTAGTGCTCGCGCACGATGCGGCGATCCTGCTCCTTCGAGTGGATGGTCACCTCGGGAATGAAGTTCGTGACCGCCCAGCGCAGGTGCTCCTTCGTGAGCGACCAGCTGACCAGGCCGGAACGCTCCTTGAGCAGCGCGTAGATGTCGCCCGGGATGTCGACGGCGCCGTCGAAGTACGCTTCGTAGAGCGTCGCCATGGGGATCGCCTTGCTCGCGTAGCGGCGAGCGAGTTTCTGGTCGTTGAACACGATGTGGTCGGTAAGGCGCGCCATGAGCTGTCGATTCCTAGGGCAGAAAGGGGGGTTGGGAGCGGGGAGAGGAGCAGACCCCGACTCGGTCTGCAACTGATGATCACACCTCGCGGCCGGGACAAAATCATAAACTTCCGGAATAATTGAAACATTTTGACTGGCCGCCCGGCGGGCGTCCGGGGTACGCGAAACTCGGAGGGGCCGGGAGCCGATGAGCCCCGCATGCTGCGATTGCTCGACGGGGCGCCGCTACCCGCTCCTCTCGCTCCAGGTGACGGCCCCTCCGAGTCGATGGCCACGGCCGAAGCGTCGCGCGAGGGCGCCACCAGCTTCGCACGCGTGCTCGAGACCGTCGCGAGCACCATCGACCACGGCGAGGCGCTCGTAAGCAGCGCGCGGCACGCGGCCTACGCGCCGATGGACGCTGGCGCGCTGATCGCGTTGCAAGCCGGGATCTACCGCTACTCGGAGGCGATCGATCTGACGGCGAAGGTCGTTGACCGCACGACGAGCGGCGTGCGCACCGTGCTTCAAGGCGGCCACTGAGCGGCCAACGGGCTGGCGCCCGAGTGCCGGGCGTGCAAAAAGGGTCCGCGCATGCGTTGCGGTGAGGTGTCGGGTGCGGTGTGGTCGCGCGGCGGACGGCTCCTCGCCCTGCTCGCCCTCGTGGTGGTCGTTCTGTTTCCGGGGCGGGCACGCGCCGAGAGCGAGGGGAATCTGCTCGCCGGCAAGCTCCCCGTTCGGACGAATCTGCACGTCCGCGTCGCCGCGCTGACGGACGGCCAGAAGGCGCGCGAAGGCGACGGCTGGAAGGGCTCCCTGACGACACCCTTCGAGGACAGCGGATCCTTCGCCGACTACGACCTCGGCACCGAGACGCGGGTGTCGGCGGCCTGGTTGCAGGCCGACAACAACGACTCCTACGAGCTTTTGATCTCGAGCGACGGGAAGACCTACCAGAGCCTCTGGATCGCGAGCTCGAGCCGCAGCGGGGGCTTGCGCACGCGCTCCAGCACCGGTCTTCATGGGCGGGGCCGCTACCTGCGCATCCAGCCCAAGACGGGTGACGGCTTCTTCGGCATCAGCGAGCTCGAGGTGTTCGCGACCCCGCCGGTCGTGTTTCCCAACGAGGTTCCGGAGCTGCGCGTCGGATCGCTCGACGCCCACTTACGTGACGCGACGACGCTGTTCGGCCTTGCGATGCTCGCTCCGCTCCTCTTGATCCATCGCGGCTCGCGGCGGGGTATGGTCGTCGCGGGGCTCGCTCTCGCCGCGCTCGGCAGCGTGAACTTCGCGCACGCGTTCTTCAACGCGCTCCCGGTCGAATCGCGGGAAGTGTCGCTGATCCGCGGCGTGCTCGGCGCCATCGCCGCCGCCGCCGTCGCGCGGGAGGTGTTTGCGCCCAGGCGCTACCCCGCAGCTCGCGCCGCGGTGATCGGGACCCTCGGCATCACGGGCGTGCTGGGCGTCCTCGCGTTTTACAACATGGGCCAGCCGCAGTTTTACAGCCGCGGCAGGGACGAGTGGACGTTCGCGCACTACCTCGACCTCAGGCAGTACTACACGACGGCGAAGTACTTCAGGGAGCTCGGCTACCGCGGCATCTACGAGGCGGACGTCGCGAGCTACCTCGAGGATCACCCCGAGCGGCGCCAGGCCGTTCAGAACATTCCGATGCGGGACCTGCACTCCCTCCGGATGAGCACGCCGGCCGAGCAGATCGCACGCATCGAAACGATCCGGAACGGCTTCAGCAAGGAGCGCTGGGCGGAGCTCAAGGAGGACAACCGCTGGTTCCGCCAGGCCATGGGCACCTCCCACTGGCTCGACATGCTCTGCGATTTCGGCGGCAACGCGACACCCGTGTGGATGAGCATCGCGCACCTCTTATTTCGAGCGACGCCACCCAGCAACGGAGGCTTCACGCTGCTCGGCCTGCTCGACCTCTTTCTCTTGGTCGGCATGTTCGGCGCCGTCTACCGCGCGTACGGGCCACGCACGATGCTCCTCACGATGACGGTGTTCGGCGCCAACGATTTCATCATGTACGGCACGAACTGGGGCGGCGCGACGCTCCGTCACGACTGGCTTGCGTACATCGGCTTTGCCGCATGTGCCCTGCGCACCGAGCGCTACGCGCTCGGCGGCGCGCTGCTCGGCCTCTCGGCGATGATCCGCGTGTTTCCCGCCCTCGCGCTTGCGGGTGCCGCCTTACCGGCCGCGCTCCGCGTGGCCGAACAGGTCGTTCAGACGCGCAAGCTCCCTGGGCTGCGCGAGCTCTTCGCGCGCGAGCGCGCGACCCTGAACGTCCTCATGGGCGGTGCCGCCGCCGTCCTCGGAGCCTTCGTTTTCTCGATCGTGGTGTTGCCCCCGAGCGCTTGGCCCGAGTGCCTGCACAAGCTCTCCCAGCTCTCCGCCGATCCACACCCCGCCTCGATCGCCCTTCGCTCGCTCATCGCCGGAGCCGAGGGCAACCAGGGCAGCGTTTTGCGCGCTCGCATGCCCGTGTTCGTCTTCGCGACCGCTTTTTACGTCGCGCTCGTGGTGATTGCTGCCCGACGCCGCCGCATCGACCAGGCTGCCGTGCTCGGGATGATCCTCGTGCCGGTGCTGCTCTATCCGGCCAACTACTACATCCATTTCGTGTTCCTCCTACCGCTGCTCGCAACGGAGCGGCGCCCGACGACCGACGGCCCCACTCCCGTTTCGCGCTTGGATGCGGGCATCTGGCTCACGCTCACGCTGATGTGCGCCCTCCAGTACTTCACGGTCCCCGTCCCCGACCTCGGCCTGCATTTTTATCTCGAGACGGTGGTGCTCTTCGTCATGCTCACCGTGTTGCTCGGCCTCATGGTGTTCGAAGACGCCCGCGCCTGGTTCGATCGCGAGCCCGAGGCTGCGTCGAACCCGACCACCGAGGCCGCCGCGCCCCGAGCTACGGGTGCACGTTGACGATCGTACCCGACTCGAACGGCTCGCCGGCGTAGGCCGCGTGCCAGTGCTCCGGCACGGTCGGCGTCGTCCAGAAGAACGCGTAGCGCGCGTCGATCGGCGAAAGGTTGATGCACCCGTGCGAGCGCGCGCGACCGAAGTCGTCGTGCCAGTAGGCGGCATGCAGCGCGTAGCCGCCCTTGAAATACTGGACCCAGGGCACGTCCCGAAGCTCGAACTCGTGGTCGGCAACGGACGAGTCCATCGTCGTCGTGACGTGCTTCTGATAGACGCGGAACGTGCCGGTCGGCGTGCTGTGGGTCGTCTTCGGATCGCCGAGGCCGTCGCGTCCCGTCGACACGAGCGTGGCGTAGACCGGGCGATCGCCCTCCCACAGCACGAGGGTCTGGTTCTGGATCGAAACGTCGATCCACTTCGTGCCCTTCTTCGCGAACGGCGGGAGCGTGCTCGACTTGGCAACGGTGCCGAGCTCCTCGCTCTTGAGCCAGCGACCGTCACGCGTCTCGACGAGGCGCGAGGATCCCGAGCCGCGCACGTTGCCCGTGAGCGGCACGAGCGCGCGAAACTCCGCCGGGGCGCCCTTCTCCACGGTGCCACCCTGCACGGACCAGAAGCTTACCCCCGGGTACCGAACGAACGCGACGGGCAGCCCCA
Source organism: uncultured delta proteobacterium (assembly GCA_963841435.1). Lineage (GTDB taxonomy): Bacteria > Myxococcota_A > Polyangia > Polyangiales > Polyangiaceae > PMG-095. Next base: position 661,569 of record CAWJCS010000004.1, on the reverse strand, counting down.
CGTCGCGAATGTCCCCGCCGTGAAACGGCGAGCCGCTGTCCGCCTTGAGCTTGTCGGCCGGCACCAAGCGCGCGTCCGTCGTGACGGCGAAGCGACGGTGCTCGGCGCGATCCCCCGCCACGAAGGTGCCGATGAGCGCCATGCCCGCATGCCGCCGGCTGCGGTCGGCGATGACCGCGTAGGGCGGCGCCTTGAACGAAGAGAGATTCGGAATCCGGCGCCCACCCTCGAGCCACCACGGCACGCGATCGTCCCCCTTGCCGCCGAAGCGCACGCTTTCGTCCATGGGCACGGCGTGGTCGGGAATGCGACCCTTGGCGAGACCGTCCGAGCCGAGCGGTACGTCGTTGGCGCCCACGTCGAGCGCATCCCATTGCTCACGGAGCTTTTTCCAGTTTTTCAGATGGCGATCGAGGCGCATCTCGTACTTGTGCTGCTCGTCCGTGTTCGGCACCTTGAGGTAGTTGGGCGCGATGGCGCGCAGAAACGCGTACTTGTACGGCATCGGCCGGCCACGATCGGGCTCGACGCCGATCGCGCGCGCGATCGGGTGGTCGAGCTTGACGGTGGCTTCCGGTCCGGCACACACGAACCCGAGCGGGCGCACCGCGTACCAACCTCCGGCGCACTCGGCGAGCGTGACGGGCTTCTCCGAGCGCGCCACCCGGGCCCCGACGCGTAGGTATCCCACTGCGTCGGAGCTTGGCAGCGGACGGCGCCGTACGGGGACCACCATCGCGAGCGGGGCAAGCTTCGGGCCGGTTTCGGGAGGCACCGGCACGCGCGCCCACTGGTCGGCGTCGAGCGCGGGCCCGCCATTTTCTGGCTTCACGCGCATCGCGGCAGGAGCAGGAGGCCCCTCGACCCCCGCGCAGGCCGTGGCAACGAGCAGCAGCCCAACGGAAAAACCGGGTCGAGCACTGAGGAATCGAGGACCCACCAGCCTTCGATGCCAAAGGCGGCCCATCCTGGCCCAGTTTCTTGCGGGCGCTCGGCCGGAGGGCACGGGCGAGTTTCGCTTACCGGGTCGTCGAGCCTGGCGCCGGGGGGCCGCAGGTGGTTTCATGACCCGGGGGCCAGCGACCAACCCCTCATCCTCTCACCGACAGCGGAACGATGGCCAAGGACACCCTCACGATCACCGACAACCGGACCGGCAAGACCTACGAGGTTGCCATCACCGACGGCACCATTCGCTCGAACGATCTCAAGCAGATCCACGTCGAAGAAGGTGACTTCGGCCTGATGGGCTACGACCCCGGCTTCCTCAACACGGCGTCCTGCCGCTCGTCGATCACGTACATCGACGGGGACAACGGCATCTTGCGCTATCGCGGCTACCCCGTCGATCAGCTCGCCGAGAACGCGACCTACCTCGAGGTCGCGTACTTGCTCATCAACGGCGAGCTACCGACCAAGACCGAGCTCGCCGAGTTCACGCAGAACGTCACGCATCACACCTTCGTGCACGAGAACGTGCGCACGTTCATCGACGGCTTCCGCTACGACGCCCACCCGATGGGAATGGTGATCGCAACCGTCGGTGCCCTCAGCACCTTCTATCCGGAAGCCAAGCATGTGCTCGACGCGGAAATCCGCCGAGCGCAAATGATTCGTCTAATCGCGAAGATGCCGACGCTGGCGGCCTGGAGCTACCGGCACAGCGTCGGCATGCCGTTCGTCTACCCGAGCAACGAGATGAGCTACAGCGAGAACTTCCTCTACATGATGAAGCGCATCGCCGAGCCGAAGTTCGAGGTGCGCCCCGAGTTCGTCCGCGCTCTCGACGTCCTCTTCATCCTGCACGCCGACCACGAGCAGAACTGCTCGACCAACGTCATGCGCGGCATCGGCAGCTCGCGCGCCGATCCGTACGTCGCCGTCGCGGGTGCGGCCGCGGCGCTCTACGGTCCGCTGCACGGCGGCGCCAACGAGGCCGTGTTGCGCATGCTTCGGGAGATCGGCAGCGTGAGCAACATCCCCGCCTTCATCAAGGAAGTGAAGGGTGGCGGCGGGCGCCTGATGGGCTTCGGTCACCGCGTGTACAAGAACTACGACCCGCGAGCGAAGGTCATCAAGCGCCTGACCGATCAGGTGATGGACCTCGTCGGCAAGAAGAGCCCGCTCCTGCCCGTCGCGCTCGAGCTGGAAAAGATCGCGCTCAGCGACGAGTACTTCGTGTCCCGCAAGCTCTATCCGAACGTCGATTTCTACTCCGGGCTCATCTACGAGGCCCTGCAGATCCCGGTCGACATGTTCCCGGTGCTGTTCGCGATCCCTCGCACGTCGGGTTGGCTGGCACAGTGGGAGGAAATGCTGCTCGACAAGGATCAGAAGATCGCGCGCCCACGCCAGATCTACACGGGCTACGAGGAGCGGCGCTTCGTGCCGATCTCCGATCGCAAGCCGCCGCTGAGCCCGCCTGCGGGCAGCAAGCCGCACGTCGAAACCGACTAGCCTCGGCTTGGCCGGTCGGTGCTCCGCGCCCCCGCCCGGCGACGCGTGAGCCCTGCGAGCGCGAGCGAAAGAACGAGGGCGCCGCGCCATCCCACGGGAGCGCCGGCGCCCGGGACTTGGCAGCCACATCCGCCGTTGTCCTTCGGCTCGTCGCCGGCGCCCGTGCCGGTCGAGCCGCTACCCGCGCCCGGCGCGCCGCCCGACGCCGTGCCGGCCGAGCCCGCCGCCGAAGCGCCGGCCGCCGCGCCTTGCCCCCCGACGCCCGCGCCACCCCCGGTCCCCGCAGCGATGACCACGCCGACACAGCCCTGGCAGGTATCCGGCGTGAACGCGTCGTCACACGCCTCGCCGGAGTTGACGACGGCATCACCGCAGAAGGCCTTCTTGCAGCTCGTGCGGCACGCATCGGGCGCCGTGTCGCTGTTGCCCGGGCCGAGATCGCACTCTTCGCCGGGTCCGACCACGCCATCGCCGCAGACGGGCAGCGTGCAGTCCGGATTGCAACCGGCGTCGGTGTCCGTAGAGTCGCATGCTTCGCCGCTGTCCACGACACCGTCGCCGCATTTCGGAAGCTCGCAGCTCGTTCTGCAGCGATCGGCCACCGTGTCGCTATTGTCCGGCCCGAGGTCACACGCCTCGCCGGGATCGAGCATGCCGTTGCCGCACGACACCTCCCAGCCGATATCGCGCAGCATCGCCCGCTCCAGCGTTACGTCGTGATGGATGTTCGCCGTCTGGGACGGCTCGAGCACGGCGTCGGGGCGCAGCACGGGCTCGAGATGCGAGGCAACGCTCGTCGAGGTCGGATCCGCGGCGAACATGTAGACGCGGCCTTCAGCGTCGGTGCCGGAACGCTGGCTCGGCTCGGCGTAGAGCTCCACCGTCACCGGGCCCGCGGCCAGTAGAACGGCCGCGTCGGCCTCGGACATGCCGAGCGTGAGCAGATTGGTCGACACGACCGCGAGGTCCTCGGCGGACTGGTCGAGCGCCGGCGGCGGGGCGCGGTTCGACACGACGATCCCAGCGATTGCTCCGGCATCCTCCGCGAAAGCGAGCTGATTGAGCGGGTGACACGCGGCGTCGGGCAACACGGCGATCGCTCCGCTGACGCCGCTCACGGGCGCGCACGCGTCGGCCGGCATCGGTGACGCGACCACGCCCGTAACGGGGCCCTGACTCAACAACCTGCCGAAGTTCGCGTCGATCACGGCGTCGCGTAGACCCGCGACGGCTGGCGTCGTCCGGATGTGGGGTGCGCCGGGCGCAAGCCAGGTCGCGGCCGCCGCGTTGCCGTACGTTCCACCCCACACGAGGCCCCGGATTGCCTTCTCGGAGACGAGGCGCTCCGCATTCGTCATGGTGTCCCAGTGCTTGCCGGTCTGAGCGTTGACGAGCTTAGCCGTGAACGGATCGGCGAGATCGACCGCGAGAAACTCACCCGTCTGGTCGTCGACGGTGCTCGCGAAGCCGAGGCCATGCCCGATCTCGTGGAGAACGGTCATCACGAGGTCGGCCTTGTCGTCGAACGCCGTCGCGTCGAGGCCGTAGTACCAGTCGAGATCGGGGAAGCACTCTGGAAGTGACCCGTTGAACTCGGCCTCGATGTCCGGAGCGCCGGGCCAGAGGTTGACGCCAGCGATTCGGTCGGCGAGCGCCTCGGGAAAGACGAGATTGGGGTCCTGCCCGGGCACGTCGAACTCGAAGCTCGAAGACCCCGCCTGACCGAGCACGGCGTGCGTCGCGTCGCACTCGAGCGGAGCGAAGCTCGCTGAGACGCGAATGGTGACCGGGCTGTCGAGCACCTTTCCCCAGACGTTCGAGCGCGTACTGGAACGCCTGGCGCCGCTGAGCCCCAATGCTGGTCCCCGTGTTGCCCCCGACGGGCGTGGCCGGCGTGGGATCGTTGAACCCGACGCCCGTCGGATCCGCGATCTCGAGCACGAACTTCGCGGACGCGCGCGCGGGCGACTCCGCGCACAGCACGGCATACCCCGCGACCAGCCCGAGCGCCGCCCTTCGCCACGGGCTCATCGACGGACCCCCGGGGCGAGACGAGCGGCAAGCTCCGTTTGGCTCGTGACACAATCCACCCGCTTTTTGCCGTCCCCCGTGCGCGTGAGCACGTGCACGGAGCGGAACCGGCCGTCGAGCGCGATGCGGCGAGAGCCGGCCGGCGTCGTGTCGATCTGCAAGCCCTGCCCGGAGCGCGAAAGCCGCGGCAGGACGGCGCGCTTTAGCGCATCCGTGCGCGCGACGTCCGAAGCGGACACGCGCTCTTGTGCCACCGCGCCTTCGACCGCGGGCGCCTGAGCGACCGATTCGGGCGCGGCGTTCGAGCACGCGTTCCCACCCGATACGAGCACCAGCCAGACCCCTCCACTCCACCAAGATCGCATCATGACAAACCTCCCAAGATTACCAGGCTAACCCGAGTGACCTTCCCTCACAAGAGGACACTTTCGGGTTCTTCTCGTCTTCTTTGATTGGCTTCATCGGCTTCATCGGCTTCATCGGCTTGGTCGGCCCTCGCCCACGCCTCTCGGGCTTTCGGAGCCCGAAGCTCGTCATGCGGAAAAGGGCGAGCGCGCGCAGAAATGGAAAAAGCGTCGCGCTCCGGATGCCGGCTCTCTTCGCGGTGCGAGCCTTGGCTAAGCGAGGTCGGTGAGCGCGCGCGCAGCGACGGTCGTCGAGGTTCTTCGTCGCGCAGGCACGCGGCTCCGCACGAGCGCGCGCCGCGCCACCGCGTGACCCGCTCGGAAGCGAGCTCGACGGGAGCCCGCCGTCGAGCTGCCCGGGCCATCACGATGCGCTCGCCGCGACCGGTCGCTCAACCGGGAGACGCGGCCCGCCACGGCAAACGTCGTGTGCCCGATGTCGCTGGCACGACGCTCGAACGAGCCGCAGCGGGGCGACCCGGATTGCGATCCGGCGGGCGGGGCACTACCCTGGGCCATCCATTCGCCGTCCGCCTGGGGCGGCACACGGAAGGTTCTTAGCCATGCACGCCAAAGAGCTCGTGGGTATCACCCTCGTGGCAAGCTCGACGCTCGCGGTCGGCTGCGTCATCACGACGGAAAAGCCAGCGGACTCGAGCCCACCTCCGGCTGCGCCGAGCGCCGTCGCCACGGCGGCCCCCTCGGGCCCGGCCACCGCGCCCGAAGCGGCGCCCGCGTCCGTCGCAACCGCCACCGAGAGCGTTCCGAGCGCCACACCAACCGCGCCGACCGACCCGACTGCCGCCCCGGCCGCAGCGCTTCCGAAAAAGCACCCGCTCAGGGCGAAGAAGAGCGCTGAGCCGAGCACCGACCCGAACACGGACGGCGGCACCTGATGGCGACAGCAACCGAGCTCATCGAGCGCTTGGGACAGAAAATCCAGGGGCGCGAGGATTTGAAGACCGTCATCGGCGCCGTCTACAAGTTCGTGCTCGACGGCGAAGGCGGCGGCACCTTCCTCCTCGACCTGAAGTCGGCGCTGACCGTCAGCTCGACGGACGGCCCCGCGGGGTGCACGGTGCGCATGGCTGCGGCCGACTTCGTCGACCTGTTCGAAGGCAGGGCGAACGGCCAGGCGCTGTTCTTCTCGGGCAAGCTCAAAGTCGAGGGCGACATGGCGCTCGCCCTCAAGCTGCAGGCGTTGACGGACGTTTTGAAATGAGCCAACGCCGCTCCGAGCGACCGAGCGGGGGCAAGCTTGGCAAGTCGACCCCTGGCCGCGGGACGCGTCGGATGACGGCCGAAGTGCCGAAGCGGCGGTCTTTCGGCGCGACGTGGCCGTTGTTCGGCGACTCGCCCGAGCCGGCGTTCCCGGCGGATCCGAGCGCCGCGGTCGTCGGCCTCGCGCCGCCGAGCGCCGATCTGCGCGCCCTCGCCGTGCAGTCGCAGCCGACTCCGCAGCTCAATCGACAGGCGGCGCGCGAGCAAAAGAGGCTTCGAGAATCCCTGCCCCCGAGCGCGCCCGAGTGGCTCCGCGCCGCGCACGCGCTCGCCGAATGGCTCGAGCAGCGCGTGACGCGCGGCGCCGTCGATCCGATGGAGCAGGCGGCGATCGCCCGCGCGTGGGCCGCGTTCTGTCTGGCCGGCGTGAGCGATCCACAAATCCTGCGAGTCGCTCACCTGGTGCAACGGGCGCATCGCGCCATCCGCGACACGCCACGCACCAGCCCCGATCTCGCCGGCGCATTCAACTCCGCTGCCGCCGTGCTGCATGCCGGTCTACCGACGCAGGTGCGCCAGCGCATGCCCCTCGAGCGCGCCGTGTTCGTCGTACGAAAGCTGTACGAGGAAGCCGACGCGTGGACCGCCATCGTCGACGGTACGACGGAGCTGCTCGGTTGGACGGACTACGCCCGCCTGCATGCCGCTTCGGCCATACGCGCCGTGCTCGAGCGGAGCCGCCACCCATGAGCGCGAACGCGACCCCGCGCGTCGCGTTCATGGGACCACCGGGGACGTTTTCTCACATCGCGGCGCGCAACCTGTTTCCGGACGGCTCGCTCGTCGAGGCACCCACGATCGCCGACGTGATTGGGCGCGTGGAGCAGCACGAAGCCGAGCTCGGCGTGGTACCGCTCGAGAATTCCACCGAAGGAGCCGTCACGGCGACGCTCGATGCGCTGCTCGAAAGCCAGCTCTCTTTGTGCGGGGAGCTCGTGCTCGACGTACCGCTCTGCCTCGTCGCGCGCCACACGGACAGGAGCCGCTTCCGGCGCGTGGCGTCGCACCCGCAGCCGCTCGGGCAGTGTCGTCGTTGGCTCGCGCGCGAGCTACCCTCGGCCGCGCTCTTCCCCACGCCGTTCGACGGCAGCGGCCGCACGCGAGGCAGCGCTCGACGAGGCGACCGCCGCCGTCACGAGCCGACTCGCAGCCGAGCTCGAGGGCCTCGTCGTGGTCTCCGAGAACATCCAGGATCGCCCGGAGAATGCCACGCGCTTCGTCGTGATCGGCCACACCGACCGCCCGCCCACGGGCAGCGACAAAACGAGCATCGTGTTCTCGACGGCGCACGCGCGCGGTGCGCTGCGTCGCGCGCTCGGCGTGCTCGACGATGCCGGCATCAATCTGACGCGCATCGAATCGCGACCGGCGCGCGGCAAGCGGTGGGAGTACGTCTTCTTCACCGATCTCGAGGGTCATCGCCTCGATGCGCCCGTGGCGGCGGCGCTCGAGGAGCTCGGGGCGCTGGGCGGCGCTGTACGCGTGCTCGGCAGCTACCCGCGCGCCACCTGATTTCGCGGGAGAGAACCCGGGAGCGTCGCCCGCCGGGCGCTACTCAATGGAAGCGCCCCGGGAAAATTATCCATTCGGATCAAATGGTTACATTTCCCTACCTGAGCGTACGCACCGGGTGCTGGACGTGGGCCCACCTGGTCCTATATACATGTAGGGAAAAGTGGGAACCGAGAGAGCGAGTGACCGCCAGGGTGCCCCCGAGGAGAAGGCGCAGGAGAGCGGCTTCCGTCGGCGAACGCGAATCGTCCCGGTGCTGCGGCAAGGGATCCGCGAGTTCCGACTCGAGCGCCCGTCGGTGGTGATCGGTCGCAGCGCCGGTGCCGAGATCCAGGTGTCGAGCGCGCTGGTTTCGCGCCGGCACGCGCGGCTCTGCCTCACGAACCTCGGCGTCACCGTCGAGGATCTCGGCAGCCGCAACGGCGTCTTCCTCAATGCCGAGCGCGTGATCGGCAGCGCACGCCTCAAGATGGGCGATCGACTCACGGTGGGTGACGAGGTCTTCGTGTTCAGCGAGGACGAAGAGGTCGTTGACGCGGAGTCCACTGCGATCAATCTCCCTGCCCAACGCCCCGCCCGCGACAGCTTCACTGACGACGACGCCGCGCTGGCGACGCGCAGCGCGGACGTTTTCCAGCTCCTCGCGAGTGTCGTCGACAAGGCCCTCGCGCTGGGGCGCGGCGAAGATGCCGAGCACGTGATCGCGACCCACCTCAATGCCGCGCTGGCCGACGCCAAGGCCGCGCGCACGCTACCGCAGGACGTTGCGCGGACGGCCGCCGGCTACGCCGTGAAGCTCGCCGGAGCGACCAACAAGCCCTCGTGGCTCGACTACGCGGTCAAGCTCTATGCCACGCTAGACCTGGTGCTCCCGCTCTCGCTCGTCGACGAGATGTACGTCCTTCTGCGCCGCGTGCGCGGCATCGATCTGGCCGTGCTGCGCAGCTACACGGACGGCCTGCGCTCTCGGGCGCAGGCCCTCACACCCGCGGAGCGCTTCGTCTTGCAGCGCCTGCTCGGTCTCGAGCGGCTCGCGTCCTGGCAAAACAGCGCGCCCTGACGGCGCGCTCCGCGCGGGCCGCTCAGGAGCCGACGATCTCGACGAGCTCGACGTTGAAGACGAGCGGGGAATCCGGCGGGATCACGGGGGGATGTCCCGCCTTACCGTAGGCCATGTCGGACGGGATCGTGAGCTTTCGTCGCCCGCCCTTCTTCATACCCACGATGCCCTCGTCCCATCCGCGAATCACCATGCCGCGCCCGAGGGTAAACTCGAAAGGCTCGTCGCGGTCACGGGAGCTATCGAACTTGGTGCCGTCGAGCAACGTCCCCGTGTAGTGAACGCGGACCGTGTCGCCGGTCTTCACGGCGGGACCCGTACCCGGCGACTCGTCTTCCTTCTTCAACGCCGTCACCGTTTCCTTGGCGACGAGCCCGGCCGCCGGGGCCGCGGGCTCGGCGGCGCTTGCCACGCTCTCGGCGGCGGCACTGGTATCGGCGGCCGGCGCGGGGGTCGGTTCAGGCACCCGCTTCTGGCAACCGACGAGGACGAGGGAAAGGAGCACGAAGGATCCGAGACGCATGGCTCCCTCTCTAGCAGAAGTCGGGAACGCGGCTTAGCCTTCGGCGCATGAGCCTCAAACGCGTGGTCCGCTACTTTCTGAACGGGTGTCTGGTCACGGCCCCGCTTGGTCTCACCGTCTACATCGTGTGGACGGTCCTGCGCACCATCGACCAGCTCCTCCCCTTCCCCATCCCGGGCGTGGGCCTCGTCGCGACCCTCACGCTCATCACTCTGGTCGGACTCCTCGCCTCCAACGTCGTCGGGCGGAGCATGCTCGAGCTCACCGAGGCGCTCCTCCGCCGCTTGCCGCTCGTCAAGCTCGTTTACACCTCCATCAAGGATCTCGTGAGCGCGTTCGTGGGCGACAAGCGGCGCTTCGACGTGCCAGCCGCCGTTTCGCTGTTCCCCGGCGTTGACGCTCGACAACTCGGTTTCGTGACGCGCGAAGAGCTCCTGGGGCTCGGCATGCCCGACCACATCGCCGTGTATCTTCCCCAGTCCTACAACTTTGCCGGATTCCTGGTGCTGGTGCCCCGCGATTGTGTCGAGGTCCTCGACCTGCCGGCCTCGGAAGTGATGACGTTCGTGGTCTCGGGCGGGGTCTCGGGCTTCGGCCTCGGGCAGAGCATCCTGCCCCCGCCGCCGCCCGCCTCGACCGGCAGGCGCTGAGCTAGTCTTCCTTGAGGGAGCGGGGACTGAGCTGAAGGGCGCCGTCCTCGGCGCCCGCGAGGATGTCGTGCGCCTCTTCCTTGCTGAAGCCGAGCACCTCGATGAGCTTATCGAGCACTTCGCTCTCGGACTCGCTCTTTTCGCCGTCGGCGAGCGTGAGCAACGCCGCGTTGGCGAGCAAGAGCTCCCGATCGTCGGGCGACAGGTCGGCGAGCGGAATGTCCTTCTCGAGCGTGCGCCGCACGCGCGCGTACTCGAGGAGCTCCTTTTCCTCCGCCTCGCTCGCGTCGAAGCCGGTGAGCAGGCCTTCGATCACGCTCGACTCACCCGATTCGAGCTTGCCGTCCGCCCAGGCGACGGCCACCAGGGAGCGCACGATGTTTTTCTCGCTCGGCGTCATCTCGTCCTCCTGTGCCGCACGCGGCACGCGCGACTAGTAACGATAGAGCTCGGGCTTGTAGGGGCCCTCGACGGGAATGCCGAGGTACTCGGCCTGCTTCTGGGTCAAGGTCTCGAGGTTCACGCCGAGCTTGCCGAGGTGCAGCCGTGCCACCTTCTCGTCGAGCTTCTTCGGCAGAACGTGCACGCCGAGGGGCATCTTGTCGTTCCAGAGGGCGATCTGAGCGAGCACCTGGTTCGTGAAGCTCGTGCTCATGACGAAGCTCGGATGACCGGTAGCGCAACCGAGGTTCACGAGGCGGCCGCGGGCGAGCACGATGATGCGTTTGCCGTCCGGGAAAATGAAGTGATCGACCTGCGGCTTGATGTTCTCTTCGACGATGCCGGCCTGCGTCTCGAGCCAGGCCATGTCGATCTCGCTGTCGAAGTGGCCGATGTTGCAGACGATGGCCTCGTTCTTCATCACCTTCATGTGCTCGCCACGCACGACGTTGCAGCAGCCCGTGGCCGTCACGAAGATGTCGGCCATGGGCGCGGCCTCCTCCATGGTGACGACCTGGTAGCCCTCCATGGCAGCCTGCAGCGCGCAGATGGGGTTGACCTCGGTGATGAGCACCCGCGCGCCGAGACCGCGCATGGCTTGGGCGCAACCCTTGCCGACCTCGCCGTAGCCCGCCACGATGCAGACCTTGCCTGCGAACATCACGTCGGTTGCCCGCTTGATGCCGTCCGTGAGCGACTCGCGGCAGCCGTAGGTATTGTCGAACTTGGTCTTCGTGACCGAGTCGTTGACGTTCATGGCGGGGCACTTGAGCTCGCCGCGCCGGAACATTTCATAGAGGCGGTGAACGCCCGTCGTGGTCTCTTCACTGATGCCACGAATGGCGTCGGCTCCCTCGAACATGTAGTCGTGCTTCTCGTGGACCCACTTCGTGAGGTCCCCGCCGTCGTCGAGGATCATGTTCGGCGCCTTGCCGCCCTCGAACGCGAGGAGCTGCTTCTCGAGGCACCAGTCGTATTCCGCCTCGGTCTCACCCTTCCAGGCGAAAACCGGGATGCCAGCCTTGGCGATCGCCGCCGCGGCGTGATCTTGCGTGGAGAAAATGTTGCAGGAGGTCCAGGTGACCTCGGCCCCGAGCTCGCGCAGGGTTTCGATGAGCACCGCCGTCTGGATCGTCATGTGCAGACAGCCGGCGATCCGAGCACCCTTGAGCGGCTTCGATTGGCCGTATTCCGCCCGAAGCGCCATCAAGCCTGGCATCTCGGTCTCCGCGATCGCGATCTCTTTGCGACCCCAATCCGAAAGTGCGAGGTCTGCGACACGGAAGGTCTTGCCCTCCTGGGTCCGGACGCTCTCTTGCTTGCGGCGGCTGCCTTCCTTGACTTGGTTCTCGACGACGACGCTTTGGGCCATGCTAGAGGATGCTCCTTCGAACGCCTTGGTCTAGTCGACGGTCCGGCTCGTGACCAGAGCTAGCGGGCCGGTCCGGGACAAATTCGCTCATTTCCGGGCGAAAGAGCGCCGGGCGAGCGGCCGATCGGCGTGACGCTGCGAGGGCCCTCGGCCGGTGGGCTCCGGGGTCGGACGACCAGCCGTACGGCGAGAGCGCAAATCGCATCGCAGAACGGTTCCGCCAAGACTAGACTAGCTCGCTATGGATCGGTTTCGCCGCTTCGACGAAGCCTATTATCACCGGTTTTACGAGTCCGCGCAGACGCGGGTCACGTCCCCGGAAGAGCACGCAAACCTCGCGGAGTTCGTGTTTGCGTTCGCTCGTTACAACAAGCTCGAGATGAAGAGCGTGCTCGACGTGGGTGCGGGGATCGGTCTCTGGAAGCACTGGATCGAGAAGCACCAGAAGGGTGTCCAGTACGTAGGCACCGAAGTGAGCCAGGTGATGTGCAAGAAGCACGGCTACATGCACCGCGACATCGCGCGCTGGCGCGATCGCAAGAAGCACGACCTCATCGTGTGCCACGGCGTGCTCCAGTACTTGCCGGATCCGGACGTCGCGCCCGCGGTGGCGAACATCGCCGCCATGTCGCGCGGGCTCGTCTACGTGGAAGTGACGACGCGTCAGGATCTGCGCGAGCGTTGCGACACGACGCGTACCGACACGGACATCTTCGTGCGCAACGGTTCTTACTACCGCGGGATCCTCAGCAAGCACCTGGTCAGCGTGGGAGCGGGCCTCTGGTGGGTGAAGGACCGGCCGCCTCCGTTTTTCGAGCTCGAGATGGCGGGCTGATGGCCGAGCGGAGCGGGTTTTGGCGTGCCGCCGTGATGGGGGCGTGCCTGGCCGCCACGGCCCTCGGGCTCGCCAACACGTACGGGGACAATTCGGACGTCGTGAAGCTGGCCGAGCAAGCAGCGTGCGGGCGCGAGGGCTGCAGCTTCCAGAAGCTGCGCGAGGAGCGCTCCCCCTTCTCGCAGAAGTTCACTTTTCAGGTGAGCCTCACCCAGAAGGGCAAGGCACGGTCCGCCTCGGCCGACGTGGAATGCCAGCGCGCCTACTACCTGTTCGGCGACTACACCTGCCACCTCGCCGGTGGTGGGCTCGGTCCGGGCGAATGACCCGTCGCCTCGGGCCGACTCAGTTCGACCCGGCGAGCTCCGACTTGCTTTCGAAGCGCTCGATCCAGCGGCGTACCTCGGCCACGTCGCCGGCATGCGGCAAGAGCTCCAGGTAGCGCCGAAGGTCCGCGACCGCCGCGTCGGGCGCGCCGAGCCGTCCGAGCAGGAAGCCGCGATCCCGAAGCTCCTCGTCGGCGCTCGGCAGAAGGTCGATGAGGTGGTCGAGCACGAGCATCAGCCTCGCGTACTCGCCGCGCGCCGCGTAGATCCCCCTTAGATTCATCAGGATTCGCGCCACCACGTGCCGGATCGGTGTGGGGGCGATCATCTCGGAGCTGTAGCGAAGCTTCGAGCCGGAGCGCCGCAAGAGGTCCGCCAGGTCGACCTCGTCGAGCGTGGTCCCGCCGTGGAACGGATCCACGACGAGCCGCCGATCGTGGTCGTCGACGCGCACGAGGAAATGACCCGGAAACCCCACGGGGCGCGCCCAGACACCCGCGCGGCGCGCTACTTCGACGTAGAGCACCGACAGCGAAACGGGGATGCCCGTGCGGCGGGCAAGCACCTCGTCCAGAAAGGAATTGCGCGGGTCATAGTAGTCGCTCTTGTTGCCGCTGAACCCCTCCTTACCAAAGAGGTGGTCGCCGAGCGTCTGGGCCTGGAGCGGAGCCGGCATGCTGGCGACGCAAAGCTTTCGCAGCGGTGAAGCGAGTGCGTCGAGCTCGGTGTCGATCGCGACGGGGTCGAGCCCGGCGCGCGCATCCCTGGCGATCAAGAGCGCCCCCTGGAGCAGGTCGAGCTCGTCGTCTGGCTGAGCGGCATAGGCTCGAAAGTCCATGCCCGAGGAGTATGCCACGCCAAGGGCGGCAAGCTCTCTGCTAGACTGGCAACCCGCCGACGGTTTCGAAAACGTCGTCCGCGGCCCCGCCGAAAAAGGAGCCCAGCCCGTGAGAATCGAGGACATCATGACGCGCGACGTGCGCGCCTGCACGGTTGACGACAGCCTGGCCACCGCCGCTCAGATCATGTGGGAAAACGATTGCGGCGCCGTCCCCGTCGTCGACGCAGATGGCAAGGTCATCGGCATCATCACGGATCGCGACCTGGCGATGGCCGCACACCTGCAGGGCGTGGCGCTCGGTGAATCGCGTGTCGCGAGCGCGATGGCGCGCGACGTGAAGTGTTGCTCGCCGCGCGACACGCCGGCCACCGTGCAGGCAATCATGCAGCAGCACAAGATCCGCCGCGTTCCCGTGGTCGACGACCACAAGCACCTCGTAGGCATCATCACCCTCGGCGACCTCGCGTACGCCATGGCCGCGGAGCAGACGCTCGGCGGCGACGGCATGACCTGGGCCGCCATCGCGCACACGCTGGCGCGCGTCAGCGAGCCCCGCATGTCACGCTGGGGCCGCCTCGGCGAGCGTATGTGAGCGCGCTCAAGCGCCTGACGGACCGACGGCATCGAGGAGCGCCGCGCCGATCACGCCGGCGGAATCACCCAGCTCGTGACGCAGGATCGGCGTCTGTAGCTCGTCGTTGAACACGTAGCGCGCCACGCGCTCCCGTCCCTCGTCGTACAAGAGGTCGAGATTGGAGAGCCCGCCGCCGAGCACGATGGCGGTTGGGTCGAGGATGTCGATGACGTTGGCGAGGCCGCGCCCGAACGCTTCGAGCATTTCGCCGACGAGCGTGCCCGCGACCGGATCGCTCGCGCGACGCTCGACGATCTGGGCCATCCTCAGCACGCTCTTCGTGCGTCGCTCGTACTCGCGTTCGATGCCGCCACCGCTCGCGTAAAGCTCCACGCACCCCATCTTCCCGCAGCTGCACGGCGGTCGCTCGCTGAGGGCCGCCCCCACGACTTCGGAGCCGCGTGTGTCCTCGGGCCGCCGCCACGGGCCGACCGCGTGGTGCCCCCACTCGCCGCCGAGCCCCTGCGGCCCCCCCCAGACCCGACCGTTGACCACGACGCCCCCACCCACGCCGGTGCCCATGATCACGCCGAAAACGATGCCGTCGGCGTGGACGCGGGCCGCGCCACAACGCGCCTCCGCGAGAGCGAAACAGTTCGCGTCGTTCTCGAACAAGACCCGAGCGCCGAGAGCGTTCGTGAGATCGTGACGGAAGGGGCGCTGGTTGAGGCAGGCAGTGTTGGAATTCTTGACGAGCCCGTCCTCGCGCGTGACCGAGCCCGGCATGCCGACGCCAATCGGCAGCGCCCTCGGATCGACGCCCGCCTCATCGGCCACCGCCCGAACAACGGCGATGGTCGAAGCGATCACGGCTTCGTAGCCGAGCTCCGCGTGAGTCGGCGCGCGCCGCCGAGCGAGCACTTGAAAGGCGTCCGACCGGGGATCTTTCCGGTCATCGGGCCGAGCCACGACGACGGCCTCGATCTTGGTGCCCCCGAAGTCGACCCCGAGGGAAAGCAGGTCCTTCATGAGAGAGTCGGCGACAGTAGCGCACGCAAGGGACAACGTCCGCCGGGAGGGCGAGCCCGCCCGCAATTTTCCGTCTTTGCAGCAGGAATAGTGCCCGAGGCGCACGAAAGCCGTGCCTCTGGTGGCTGAGCAGGGCCTTTCCGCGTGTGGGAGCACCTGCGTCGATACCCAAGGGGACGGTGCAAACACGAGCTTCGGGCCGAGCCAGCAGGCAGATTCCTGGAGCGATCAGACGGCGACCACGCTGAACCAGCGCATCGCCGACGGCGTGTTCGCCTTGAACGTGACGAGCCCGCCCGCCGACTCGACCTACCAAGTGCGACTCAACGCGCTCGGCTCGCTCGCTTCGACTTGCCAGTAGGCACGAGCAACGCGACGGCCACGAAAAGGACGAGACCCACGAGCGCGAGCTCGCCGCCAAGCACGAGGGCCGGCGCACCCATCGAGAGCTCGAGTCGATGGCGCCCCGGGGGAACGAAGCAGCCGAGCAGTGCGTGATCGACGCGCTCGAGCGGGATCAACGCGCCGTCGAGCGTGGCCGACCAGCCCGGATACGCAATCTGGCTCAGGATCACGAACGAGCGGGACCCCACGTTAACGTTGTACGCGTAGCGATTGGCGCCGCGCGAAAGCTCACGAACGCTGCCGCGGGCGTCGAAGCGCTGGCCGTTCCCCGGCGCGACGCCGCTCACGTACGCGATGCGTGCTGACGGAAGCTCGGCGAGCAAGCCGAGTAGCCGCTTCGGGTCGTCGGGTGCGGAGCGGATCTCCGTCGCGAGGTAGGCGGCGCCGAGCGGCTCGCGGGCAACGTACACGTAGCGCGGCAGCGCCTGCATGCCCCGGTAGAAGACGTACGAGCGTACTCGCTCGAAGTGCTCTGCCAGATCGAAGCCCGCGGCCTCGAGCGGGAGGCGGCGGGTCGTGACCACGTGCCGCACGTCGAGCGCCCGCAACAGCTCCGCGTTCGCGAGGCCGTTCACGTCGTTCCACACCGTCGGGGCGGCGCGCTCGCCACCGGGCGCGCCGAACTGCATCACGCCGATGTACTCGACGAAGCGCGAGATCATGATGCCGCTGTAGCCGTTGACGAGATCGACGCCGAAGAGCCCCGCCATGCCGTAAGGAAGCGCTGCGCGGCCGACCGCGAGGGTGCGCCCCCGGTCGGGACCGCGCGCGAGCTTGTCGAGCTCGGCGGGACGCGTCAGCACCTCCGCGGCCGGGCGCACCTCGAAAAGCGGCGCGAACCGCGACTCCGCGTCGAGCACTGGGAGGACCGTGAGGGCTGCGAGCGCCGCGACGCGCGGCACGCGAGCCACGGCCGGAAGCGCGAGCGCCCCCAGCGTCATCAGCCACAAAGGCGCGAGCGACGAGGCCTCGGTCGAAGCCACGGCAAACGAGGCGACGACCGCCCCCGCACCGAGCAGAGCACCGAGAAAGCGCGGCGGCGCCCCGGGCCCGGGCTCGACCAGCGCGCGGGCACCCAGCGCAGCGACGAGCGAAAGTGGGATCTCGGCCGTGACGAGCAGGCGCGACGACTGCCGGAACAGCCACAGCCCCGGCAAAAGGGCGTGCAGGGCATGGAGCAGCGGCGTGTCGAACGAAAGCAAGACGGCGAGCGCCACGAGCCCGCTCAAGATCCCTGCGTGGCGCGGGTCGCGGGCGAGCGCGACGCCGACGAGCGGTAGGGCTGCGATGCCGACGTAGAAGTTCTTCTCCCAAAACTCGGGGCGCGAGCCGCCGAGCATCTGTGGATCGAAGATCCGCGCGAGCTCGCGTGCGTGCGGCGCGCTGCTGACGAAAAAGGCATAGTCCTCGAGGGTACGCGTGCTCTCGCGCGCGTACTCGAGGCGCGGGAGCAGCGCGGGCGCCGCAAGCAAGAGCCCGCAGACCGCGCCAAAAAGGAGCGCGACCGACCCTGCCCGGCGTGCGGATGGCTCCGCGCGAAAGAGCAACCAGAGCGCGTAGCCACCCGAGCCGAGACCCGTATAGTAAACCTGCTGCATGTCGCCCTGCACGCAGAGCAGCGCGACGACGAGAGCCACGACGGGCGCGCGGGCCAGCGAGCGCACGAGCGTTGCGCCGGGAGCTGCCACGGCCGCATCGACGGTCCAGCACACCGCCCAGGGAAGCAACGGGAGCAAGGCGTACGTCGAGAGGTTCGGGGTCCAGCCCGTGTAGACCGCGGCGATCTGATGGAACGAGAGGGCGTAGGTGACGCTCGCAAGCACGGCCGCCGGGTGGCCCCCGAGCACGCGGCGCGCGAAGAGCAGCATCGTCAGGCCCGCGACGGCGACGGCGAGCAGGGCGTGCACACTCGCTGCGACGTTGGGTGGCGCCAACCAGAACGGCCACTCGAGCGGGCTGAACAGGCCCGACTGGGGGTTCGCGAGCAGCGGTGTGCCCGCGTTCATCGCCGGGTCCCAAGCTGGGATCGCATGCTCCCCCAAAAGCGCAGCGCGAGCCCCGAGCTTCAGGGAGAGAAACTGCGCGATGAGATCGGAGTAGGGGCTGAAGGGCACGCCGCGCTCGAGCGCGAGCTTCCTCAACACCACGAGCGCCGACAGTGGCGCTACGAGATACGGTAGCGCGCGAGCCAACCCTCGACTCACCGGCGAAGCCCTTCGGCGCGCGCCAGGCGGTCCAGTAGCCCGAGCGCGGCGTGGCCCGGGCGCAGCGCGGCGAGATGCCGGCGGCCGCGCTCGAACTGCGCCCGATCGCGGACTGCGATCCCGCCGGACGCGTCGAAGAATGCCGCGCGGGCGCTTTGGGGGGCCTGCGTCGCCGCAAGGGCACCATCGTGCGACAGTGCGACGGCGAGCTCCCCGCCTTGCACGGCGTTTCCGAGCACCCACTCGTACGACGTGAGATGGCGCAGCACCCGGTAGCCGGCATCCGCGAGCGAACGATTCGGGCCGTCACGCCGGACGTACACGGCGGCAAGATCGTCGAGGTAGACGAGCGTGAAATCCTCGGAGCTCGCCAGCGGAACGTCGTGCACCTCGCCTTCGCGTGCTCCGGTGACCGCCCACTCGAATCCGTAGCGCCGCCGTAGCGTCTCGAAGGCACCGCCGTTCGTCGATGCCCGCTCGGCTTGCTCGAGCAGCGACACATCGCGAGCGAGCTGGTTGCGCCCATCCATGAAGACGGGCCGCTCGAGCGCCCAGCCGAGGTAGCCGCCGAACGGCCAGAAATTGTAGAGCGGGCCCACGGGCTCGTGCTGCCCAGCGAAGCGAGCGGCGTTCACGGGCAAGAACGTGGGGTCGAAGCCCGCGTGCAGAGACAGCGGCAGGCGCACCGCGAGCGTACCGGCCGCGACGAGCGGCAGGAGGCTCGCCGGGACGATCGTCCCGGCCGCGGGAGGAAAGCGAGCGCCGATGCGGCGAACGGCAAGCGGTACGACCAGGATGAGCCCGAGCGGCAACAGGCGCACCACCGAGAGCACGCCCGAGATGCCGAGCATGACGAGCCCGAGATCGTAGAGCGCGGGCGCGCGGCTGCCGTCCCGCTCGCGCCCGAGCACGAAGGCCACGAGCCCGAGCGCGATGACCCCCGCGGCGAGCGGCTCGTGGTTGAGGAAGAACTCGCGCGTGGGCCGGGCCCACTCACTGATGCCCGAGAATCGCTCGTCGAGCCGGAGCGGGCCGAGCAGCAGGCGGGGGCCCACGGTGTTGACCGAGGCAGCGGCAGCCGCCGCGAGCGCGATGCCGGCCACGGCGCCCGCGCGTGCGCCGTCGCGACGGGGCAGGAGCGCTCCGGCTCGACCGCGTGCGAGGCGCGCGAGCGCGCGGTGCGCGGCATAGCCCGCGAGCACGGCCACACCGAGCGCCACGTACCCGTGGACGTTCGCCCACACGAAGAACAACGGCACGAGGGCGACGAGCGGCCGCAGCTCCTCGGGTTTGCGGCGGTGTCCGTCGATCACGAAGAGCACGAGCGCAACGAGCGGGAAAGAGAGAGTCGCGGGGCGGACCTCGAACCACGACGACGCCGTCATCGCGACGAGTGAAGCGGCGAGCCAGCCGAGCGTTCGGTCGCCGAACAGGCGCGCCCGCACGAAGAGCACCGTCGCGAGCACCGAGAGACCGCCGACGAAGGCGAGACCCCGCTCACCGAGCACGCTCACGATGGCGTAGAATCCGAGATCCGACAGCACCTCGACGTAGTTGAGGGCACCGTGGGTGAACGCGAGCCGGTCCTCGTGGGGGATTTCATGCGTTCTTGCGAGGAGCCGCCCGGAGGCGAGGTTCCAGGGCAAATCGAAATCGCGGAGCGGCCTCAGGCTCGTGACGACGAACAGCGCACCGAGGCCGACACCGAGCGCCACGAGCGCGATGCGGGGGCTCCCCAACCAGCTGCTCAAGCGCCCGGTTCGGGATTCCACCACGCGGGGCCCTTGTCACGCATCGCTTCGACCGCCCGCTCGCGCAACGCGAGGAGCTCGTCACGCGCGAGTGGAGACGCTCCGTGGGCTGCCGCGAACGCCGCGTCCTGCTCGTTCGGAAAGCTCAGCCCGAGCAGGGCAACGTCGGGGTCACAGCTCAGCGTGAAGCGCACGCACTCCTCGACGCCGAGGCGCGGCAACGTCGGCACGGCGGTGTCCTCGCCGCCCGAGCTCAGCTTGCCACGCGGACGATGCGCGAACGGTCGACCGTAGCCCTCCGTATCGCCGAGCAGCTTACCGGCACCGAACGTCTTGAAGCACACGCTGCCAACGCGGCGCTCGCGCGCGAGCGGCAGTGTCTCGTCGACGTAGCGGTCGTCGACGAACGGACCCACGGGGAACAAGATCACGTCGCACAGACCGGACAGGATCGCCTCGCGCGCGACCTCGGGGTGGTGGCACGAGACGCCGCGAAAACGGGCGAGCCCGAGGCTCACGACACGCGCGAGCTCCTCGAATGGACCGCCGGGAGCGGCGAGCGCCCGGAACGCTTCGGGCGTCGAGACGCCATGGAACACGAAGGCGTCCGGGTGCGCGCCCCCGAGGCGTTCGATGCTCGCCTCGACCTGCGGCATCACGGGCTGGTCGAAGAGGTTGACCTTGTCGATGAGGAAGACGCCCTCGCGGCGCCCACGGAGAGCGGCGCCCACGAGCTCTTCACTGAGCCCATCCTCGTAGCTCGGCGCCGTGTCGATGACGTTGAGCCCCGCGTCGAGCGCTCGGACGAGCGTGGCAACCGAAGCCTCGAACGGCACGGCCCGATCGGCGAGGTCACCGATGCCGAGCACGCTCGCACGAAAGCCGGTTCGTCCGAGCTCTCGGCGCGGCTCGAAACGCGGGGGAGCCATCGGCCCGGTACCCTAGCAGGGTGGCCACGCGCGAGCGACCGAACGCCCACGCTCGCCCCTCAAAGCGCGGCGACGTAGCCCTCGGCGACGGCGCAGCTCTTGTAGAGCGTGTTCTCCTCGTCGTCGCGATACACGGTCTGGAAGTTTTGCCCGCTCGTCGAGCGACGAATCTCCCCACCCCACTCGACCGTCAGGTAGAAGCCGTCGTCGAACCACGCGGCGTCGTGGCAATCGGCGAGGCTCTTCCACGTCCCTTCGCAGAAGGTCGCATCGTCGATGCCCATCGCGGTCCAGCTGAGCCCGTCGGACGACTGATAGCTCGTGTGCGAGTCACCGAACGACACGAACACGCCGTCGCGGATCTTCAAACCCGTGTGCTTCACGGTATCGCCGATCTGAGCGTATCGCTCCCAGCTGAGACCGTCCGCGGAACGATAGAGGCGGCTCGGGCTCCCATCACCCGCGGCGTAGAAGTAGCCGCTGGCGTAGGCCAGGCCTTCGATGATCTGCTGATCGCTGATGAACCCATCGTGGAGCTTGCCGTGGCTCGTCCAGGCGAGGCCATCGTCCGAAGTCCACAGGTTCCAGCCGGTCGCGATCCAACGGCCCTTGCCATAGGCAATGGCACGGATGAGGTTGTCGTCGTCGCCGCCGCTCGCGGCGATCGAGACGCGCTCACCCCACGTGCTACCGCCGTCACGCGAGAGAATGCGGATGCCGCCGTAACCGACGCCGATGATGCCCTTCACGTAGCCCGGCGGGATCTCTTCGTCGGGCGGCAGCCCGTCGTCGCCGCCGGCGCCGAGACCCGCCGTGCCCGCGCTCGCCCCCGCACCGCCGCTCGCCGCACCCGCACCCGCACCGCCCGCACCTGGCGCGCCGCCGCGTCCTCCGCCGCCGGCGTCCGCCGAACCGGCCTCGCCGCCGGCGCCGCTTCTCCCGGACGCACCAGCCGCCCCTGGCGAAGCTGCACCCCCACCGCTCCCCCCGCCGGCCGTCGCGCCGAGCGCCGCCGTTCCGGCGACACCCGCGTCCGTACCGCCCTTTCCGGGCGCTGATCCGCCGCCGGCGCCGCCGAGCCCGGCGCTACCAGCCGTTCCGGCCCCAGCCCCCACCCCCCCTTGAGCCGTCAAAGGCCCGGTATCCGTGCTGCACCCCAATGAAAGCGTCATAAGAGCGAACGCTGCGCGAACCATGTGGACGTGCCCCGAGAAGCTCACGAGCACTACGAACCGCCACGGAGGCTTCGCGGCTCACCGAGCGAGCGCCGCCGGTTCGAACTCGGTGAAACCACCCCCCTCCACTTCCGTACGAAGAGTATGGCCCGCTCGTTCGAAACCCTGGTTTTCGCCCTCTTCACCACGACCGTCGCGGCATGCCAGTCGCGGCAATCGCAGGCACCGGAGCCGCGCGCGTCCACGGCTCATGCGGCTGGCCCGGCTGCACCCGCGGGCGCCGCCGACGCGAAGACGGCCATGCCTGCAAAAACCAAGGTCGGCACCGATCCCGGGCACGCCGGCATGGGCACGCCACTGACGCCGCGAGCGGGAAACGAGCTCGCGGCGTTCGCCGAAGGCTGCTTCTGGGGCTCTGAGAACACGTTCCGCCACGTCCCCGGCGTCGTCGCGACGGCCGTGGGCTACACGGGCGGCCGCACCAAGAACCCGACCTACGAAGCAGTGTGCACGCACACGACGGGCCACGCGGAGACGGTGCTCGTCGAGTTCGACCCGAAGCGCGTGAAGTACGAAAAGCTGCTCGAGGTCTTCTGGGCGACGCACGATCCGACGACGAAGGATCGGCAGGGCCCCGACTTTGGCGATCAATACCGCAGCGCCATCTTCACGTTTTCCGACGCACAGAAGGCGACAGCCGAGCGCTCGCGCAAAGCGGAGCAGGGGCAGCTCAGAAAGCCCATCACGACCGAGATCGGCGCGATCGGCTCCTTCTACAAGGCAGAGGACTACCACCAACAGTACGACGAAAAGACGGGGACGGAATCGTGCCCGGTCGTGCTTCGCGGCGTGGTCGATCTTTCCGGCTAGGGCGCAGCGAATGGGCTGCAAGGGGGCGGCGCCGAGCGAGCGCGCGCCGCGAGCGTTTGCTAAGCTTGCGGCTTCTTGCTTCGCGGCCAAACCTTCCACCCAGCGCTCGGAGCGCTACACCTTGGAGTCATCGTCGTGCTCGGCGCGTGCTCGGCGGGGACGCCGAGCGGCGAGCCGGGGACGGGCGGCACGGGCGCAGGCGCCGCAGCCGGGAGCGGTGGAGCGAGTGGCTCGGGAGCAACGGCAGGCGGTGCAGGCGTCGGCAGCGGCGGAGCCGCCGCGACGAGCGGCGTGGGCGGCACGGCCGGTGCCGGCGGTTTCGCAGCGGCGGGAGGCGCTCCGGCGGGCGGCGCGGCGGGCATGGCGGGTGCTGGCGGCGGCGGCGACGCGGGCAGCGGCGGCGACGCGGGCACGGCGGGCCAGGGTGGCATCGCCGGCGACGCGGGGCTCGGGGGCGCTTTGGCGATGGGCGGCGACGCGGGCATCGGGGGCAGCGGCGGCGACGCAGGCGCCTCGGCCGGGACGAGCGGCGCCGCCGGAACGAGCGGCACGGGTGGCGCCGCCACCACTTGCCCCAGCACAGCGAGCTTTTGCGCCGATTTCGAAGGCACGGGATTGCCCGCCGGCAGCTCCTACCAACCAACCTACCAGGCCGCGCAATGGGCAGACTTCGTCGCGATCGACGACACCGTGGCGCACGGCGGCAGCCACTCGTTCATGGTCAAGCCGACGGGCTTGGACGGCTACAGCTACCGGCTTCTCTCCGTGCCAGCACCCGCGCCGAGCTTCTGGGTGCGCCTCTACGTTCGCAGCGACGTCGACCTCGGCCAGTCCGAGCACAACGCCTTCTTCGGCGCGACCACCGGCACGGGCGATCAGAACAGCGGCGACCTGATGGAAGTCGCGGAGCAATACTGCCAGGTCGTCATGAATCTCCATGACGACGTCGTCACCTCGATCGGCGGCACGATGGCCTGCGGCTCCGGGGGCGTGCTGCTCGCGAAGGACACCTGGCACTGCGCCGAAGCGTTCTTCGACGGGCCGAACGGCCACATCCAGGTGTTTTCGGACGGCACCCCCGTGATCGACAAGTCGGGCTGGACCGCTCTCACCTACCAGACGTTCGTCTTCGGCTTCCTCGAGTTCCACGGTCCGTCGCGCACGATGTGGTACGACGACGTTGCGGTGGCCACCGAGCGCATCGGCTGCCCCTGACCGGCAAAGCTCCCGCGACGCGCGCCGCTCAGGGCGCGATGGTGAGCAACAGCTGCTGCACGCGCGTTTCGTTGTCGAAGCTGAAGCGCGCCCATTCGTCGATACCCGCGCCGATTCCCGAGTACGAGTCCTCGTGGATGCCGAGGGCAAAGGAGCTCCCCTGCGACGCGGCAATCCCTTTCACGGCGTCAGGCGACAATTCGATCGAGAGCACGGTACCGACCGTCTGAGCCGTCGCCACGAACTTGCCGTAGGGGATCCCCTCCATCAGATCTTCGTACGGAGCCGTATTGCCGGTAGACGTGCCGAGCAACGTCGAGAGCGGCGTCGAGACGTCCCACACCGAGAACGCTTCGGTCGAGTCAGGGCTCTGATATTGCTCGTGCTCGAGCATCAGCGTCGCGCTCGTGAGCGTACCCGCCCACACCGGCAGATAGAACACGAAAAAAGAATTGTAGACGACCGCGAAGCCGCACGTTCCGCAGTAACCCGTCAGGGTATTTTGCAATCCGGTCGTGTGTTGACCGCTCTGATTCCACCAGCCGCGATCCGAGACGCCGATCGTGACCCTGGTGAGCGGAGACTCGCAGGTCGGTCCGTCCCACGGTGGCACGCACTTGCAGACGAAGCTGCCTGCGCTAATCCCGCAGGCTCCCTGGTTTTGGCAGGGGTTGGGGTCGCACGGGTTCGACATCTTGCAGCCGCTCTCGCCCGTGCCGTCGAAGCCGGGCGGGCACGGGCCGCAAACGCGGCTCCCAGGAACGTTCGTGCACTTCGTCAGGGGATCGCAGCCCCCGTTGTCGAAAACGCACTCGTCAACGTCGCTATCGCAGAAGGAGCCTTCGTAGCCCGTTCCCGAGCAGTCGCAGAGTCCATCGAAGCACCGCCCATTGTGCTCGCAGCGGTTCGGCACGCAGGGGCTACCTGCGACGCCGCTGCCACCTTGCGCTCCCATCGCGTCGCCGCCAACGCCGCCGATGGCGCCCGCGCCTCCGACGCCGCCCGTCGCGCCTCCAACGCCACCCGTGGTCCCACCGCCACCGCCGGTCGCGACGCTCCCGCCCCGTCCGCCGCTACCGCCGGTCGTGACGCTGCCGCCCCGTCCGCCGCCTCCTCCGACTCCGGAACCACCGGTGCCGCCGCCCGTATCACCCGCGCTCTCCTCGCCGTCGTAGCGGATGCTGCGACCCCCACACGCCACCACGACCACCAAGCCGACGAGCGCCCCACGCATCGCACGCCAATCCGAACCTCGCACCCAAGCCATCCCGGCATCTTAGCCCGCCCGAGGTGGGAAGCCCGCAGAGCGGGCAAGGCCCGGCGTCGAACCGGGGTGCCAATTGGTCGGGGCGGCCGGATTCGAACCGGCGACCCCTAGACCCCCAGTCTAGTGCGCTAACCAGGCTGCGCTACGCCCCGAACCGACCGTCGCCAAGGCAAGCCCGGGCGAATGACAGGGCGGAACCTAGTCGCTTCGCGGCCGAATGCAAGCGCCATCGGCACGGGCTTCGAACCCCCCGCACTCGGCGAAGCGCCGTCCACGCCCCGCGGCACCCAGCAGGCGGCCGCGGCCCCACGGGGCGAAAGAACGCCGTTCTCCCGAGCAATCCCGGCCGCGGGAAGCCGTCAGCCCGCGGGCTTTGCCGGCGGCTCCGTCGAAAAGTCCATGAGCAAGTTCGGCAGGAGTGCTTCGAAGGGCTGTGGGTGCACCACGAGACGAGGGCGCATGCCGGGCGTATACCCGCGGCTCAAGAAGGGCTTCACGAGCTCGGGGTTCCGGCTGAGCACGTGCACGGGCACGCCCCATTGATCGCTGTCGCCCGTCACCTCGGTGACGGGCTGATGATCGCCGAGGATCACGATCAGCGATCCGTCGTCGATGTAGTCCGCGATGAAGCGCTGGAGGACCCTGAAATCGTAGTTGATGGACGCGATGTACGCGCCGCCGGCATTTTCGAAGTGAGGCCACACGATCGGGAAGTGTTGGCCAGCGAGGCGCTTGTAGATGGCGCCGTCGCCGAGCGCGTTCCAGTCTCCGACGATGGGTGGAAGCTCGGCCCACGGCGCGTGGCTCGTGACCAGCGTGTATTGGATGAAGCGTGGCCGCTCGTCGCCCGTGAGCTCGTGACGACGGACGAAGTCGAGCACGAACTGGTCGGGCATCGGGGCCCACGCGTACGGCGGGCCGGCGTAGTGAAAGCTCGGGGCGTAGTACTTCTGCTGGTAACCGTAGACGTCGCCCTTCGGCCAGTCGCGCGTCGTGCCGGGCATCACGAGCACGGTGCGGTAGCCGGCGTCGTTGAAGAAGCTCGCGATCGTACGCGGCTTGGAAGCGAGCAGGATCTCGTATTCGAGCTGGTTCGTCGTGCGCACGGCCGTGTTGAGCGTCGAGTGAGCGAGCCATGATCGGCCGCCGTAGGTCGGGGAGTTCATGATCGCGGTGGCGATCGTGAACCCGCGGCTCGTGAGCTCGCGCTCGAACTCGTCGAAGGTGCGCTTGGAGGCCTCGATGTGGCTCGGCAGCTCGAAGGTCGTTCTGCCGTACGACTCGACGAGAATCAGGTGCACGTTCGCACCGTTCAGCTTCTTCAGATCGTGGGGCAGCCCCTCGAGCATCTGCCGGGTCTCGGCGATGAGCTTCGCGCGACCACTCTCGGTGTCGTGCAGCTCCCAAAAGAAGGCCGCCTCGGTCCATAGTCGCGCCGCCGAGCTCAACGCGAAGCCGTCGGCGACGAACTTTTCGTAGCGTGGTGAGCTCAGACCGAGGAGCGTGAAAGCATAGCTTGCACCCACGACGGCAAGGCCGATCATCACGTGCCGGCGCGTGGCGAAGTAGTTCTCGATGTAGCGCAGGGCACCCCAGGTCGAGGCGAAGAAGAGCGCGCAGCAAAGAGGCACCAGCAACGCGAGCCCGAAGACTTTCCAGAGTGGGAGCGTCGAGACGAGGAACCTCACCCCCTCCGGGACGACCGCAAGATCGGTATAGAGGTTGAAGTCCTGGAAAAAGTAGCGTTCCTGCACGCCGTCACCGATGCGGATCAACCGCACGACGAACAGCCAGCCGATGATCGCACCGAGCACCCAGCGCGGTGCCGGCTTGCGACTCCTCCCCACGACGGAGAGGTAGAGCAATAGAACCGCCATCTCGAGGGGGGGCAGCACGTACCAGAAGAGCGGCTCGCTACCCGGGAAACGGAGATTGAGCATCGCGTCGAGGAACGCGACGCTCGCGATGAACCAGGCCGTCGGCGGAGGGCGCCACGTCTTCGGCGCCACGAGCTCCCCAACCGGCGGACGCGTTGGCTTCTCCTCCGTCTCGTCGTCGTCGTCGTCGTCGTCGTCGTCGTCGTCGTCGTCGTCGTCGTCGTCGTCGTCGTCGTCGTCGTCGTCGTCGTCGTCGTCGTCGTCGTCCTCGTCGTCGTCGTCGTCGTCGTCGTCGTCGTCGTCGTCGTCGTCGTCCTCGTCCTCGTCGTCGTCCTCGTCCTCGTCGTCGTCGTCGTCGTCGTCGTCGTCGTCGTCGTCGTCGTCGTCGTCGTCGTCGTCGTCGTCCTCGTCCTCGTCCTCGTCGGTCTGCGCGAGCACGGGATGGTTGCGCGCACCCGCGCTCCTCACCGGCTCCTCGTCGTCGCCCGGTGTTTCTCGCCCTTGCGCCGACGACGCCGGCTCATCGCCTTCGAGCTTGGTCCCTGCGCTACCGGGATCGTCTCCGCGCTCGTCGTCCGGGTGGTCGGCATCAGCCGAGCCGCGCTCCACTTTGGTCATGTCGAATTCGCCATTTCAGCGGCCTAGGCTCACCGCCCGGCGAGGCGGACGGGGCGAAGGACTATGCCATTCCTTCGGCCCCGGCGACTCGCCGGCCGCCAGCTGATCCGGGTCCGATCCGCGCCGACGGAATTTCACGACGCCACCGCTCGGCGAACCCCGTCCGAACGCTCAGCGAGCCCGGAGCGATAGACGAGCGAGGTGGGCCGCGAGGCGGCGATAGAGCTCGGCTGCGAGGCGCGGGTCGGCGCAGATCTCCGAGAAGTCGTCGGCGCGCAGGCGCAGGAGGCGTGCCGTCTGGGCCGCGCGCGGCGGCTCTTCCTGCGCGGCAATCCCGACGAGCGACTCCGGGAAGACGAGCGCGCCCGCACCGATGGTGCGCTCCGAGTCGGGATAGCGCAGCACGCCGTCGAGCACGATGTACGACACGAGATCGTTGGTGACGAGACGCGGCAATGTTTCTCCGGCGGCGAGCTCGACTTCGACGGCGGCGGCAAGCGTGCTCAGCGCAAACGACTGCGGCAGATCGACGAGCAGCGGGCTCTGCAGTGCTCGCTCCAGATCTTCGGCGACGAGCCCCCGATCGCGATCGGTACGCCTCACGAAACGCTCTCCGATCTCGATCACGACGGCCGTCGCGTTGTCCCGACCGTGCTGGCCGGCTCGGGCCACGAGGGCCCGCGCGCTCCCTTCGGGGTTGCCGACGCGCAAGAGCTCGCCGATCTCGGCCTCGTCCGTCACCTGGCCGTGCACGCCGTCGCTGCAGAGCAAGAGGCGATCCCCACGGTTCAGATCGACGAACAGCGTATCGACGGTGAGCACGTCCGCGAGCCCGATGGCGTTCGTGATTCCGGCGCTGCGCGCGTGGCCCGGGTTGGTCCCGCGCTGCGCGGCGGCGTGCGAATGATCTTGAGTGAGCAGGATCATCGCACGCGAGCGAGCGAGATACACACGACCGTCTCCCGCGTGTGCCACGAACGCGTTGCCGCGCGCCAGCCAAACCAGGTCGAGCGTCGCTCCCATGTGAAGACGTTCGGGGGTGCGCTCGGCGTCCTCTCGCACGACACGGTTCGCCTCGAGAAACGTCGCGCGCAGACACGCGTAGACGGCGCGCCGCGATTCGAGGTCAGCGCGCGAGACGTAGCTCTCGATCGTGCGCTGGGCGTCGCGCCCCGACAAGCTGCGGCGCGCCGTGTCGACGGCGAGCTTGGCGGCGACCTCTCCCGCCTGGTGACCGCCCATGCCGTCGGCGACCGCGAACATCGCCACTTCTGGCGCGAGCAGCGCGGCGTCCTCGTAGTGGTCGCGGCGCGAGCCCGTGTCGCCCGCGAGGGCAAACTCGGCTCGGAAGTCGAAGCGCGGCAGGATCGACGAGGGCACGAGGGATCCATGGTAGTAGAAAACTCGCCGTGCGCGTGCTCGGGATCGAAACATCGACGCGGAGAGGCTCCGTGGCCCTCGTGGAGGACGAACGGGCCATCGTCGCGCTCGAGCACGAGCGGACGAACGCTCACGCCGAGGCGCTCCTGCCGCTGGTCGATCGGGTGCTTGCCGAGGCCGGCCTCACGCGCTCCGCGATCGATCGTTTGGCGGTCGGCATCGGACCCGGGTCGTTCACCGGGCTTCGCGTCGGCATCGCGCTCGCTCAGGGCATCGCGCTCGGTCTCGACCGCCCCGTCGTGGGCGTCGGCTCGCTATCGGCCATGGCTCGCGCCGTGCCCCATTCCGACCCACGCGTGCGCGTCGCGGTGCTCGACGCCCGTCGCGGCGAGCTGTTCCTCGGGGCCTACGACGTGCACGGCGACGCGCTCATGCGCCCCTGCGCGGTGCTCCGCGAGCGCGCCGCCGCGCACGTCATCGCGGCGCTCGGCGACCAAGACGCCGTCGCGATCGGCGAGGCGGCCGCCGAGCTCGGCCCGTCCCTACCGGTCTTCGCGAGCCCGGAAAGCGCACTTCCCCACGCAACCTTCGTGGCGCTGCTGGGCGTCGGAGCCGACATGCGAGCTTCGTCGCTCGAGCCCGACTACGTCCGCGACTCGGGCGCGACGCTGCCGAACCTGCCCCCGTCTCCGCTGCGCGAGCCCGGGGCCTAGGCTCGCGCACGGCCAGCCGGCAAACGTTTGCGGGGACAGCGGCGGGGCACTACTCTGCCCGGCGATGTCCGAAGGACAAAACCCGGAGCAAGGCGATCTGTTCGCGCGCTATGGGCGTCGCTTCCAGGCCGGCACGGTGCTCTTCAGGGACGGAGAGCCCGCCGATTTCGCGTTCCTGTTGCAGAGCGGGCGCGTCAGGCTGTTCAAGCAGGTGGGCGCGATGGAGCGGAGCCTGCGCGTGGCCCGCGCCGGAGACCTGTTCGGTGAGTCGGCGCTGCAGCCGGGGTCCGTGCGTCGCGCCACCGCCGTCGCGCTCGACGAGGGCATGGCCCTGGCGTTCGATCGCGAGACCTTCGAGAAGGTGCTCGCCGGGCACCCCGACGTCGGCCTCGGGGTGCTCGAGCAGGTGCTCCGGCGTCTGCGTGAGGCCGAGGAGCAAATCGAGATCCTCATGGTGCGCGACGATCAGAGCAAGATCGTGGTCGCCTTGATGAAGCTCGCTCAACGTGAGATCGAGACCAGGGCGCAGGTGAACGGCGAGGTGAGCCTCAAGGTCTCCCCCCTCGAGCTCTCCGCGCAGGTCGGGCTCGAGGTTGACGCGGTGAAGCGCGTCGTTTCGCAGCTGCGCGAGACGGGCTACGTGCGGATCCGCGACGAGCGCGTCGAAGTTTCCGACCTCGACACGCTGCGCGAGCTCTACGCGCTTTTGAGCCTCAAGGACCAGCTGCGCGGCGGTCCGCAGCGGGACCGGGTCCGGCCCCTCTCATGAGCGAACGGGTGGCCGGTCGGTGGCGTGCGGCGGTGGTCGCGGCATGCGTTGCCTGCTCGAGCGGGTCGGCCGGTGGGCCGCAGGCCCAGGACGCCAGCCGCCAGGCCGAAACTGAGTACGATGTGGCGCGAGACCTCTGGCTGCGCCGCGACGACCCACGCGGGGCGCTCGACCACGCGCTCAAAGCGGTCGAGCTCGACCCCGACAACGCCGAGGCCGCGCACCTCGTGGCTCTGCTCTATCTCGACTTCTGCAGTCGGGACAGAGCAGAGTGTCGTCTGCCCCAGGCAGAGGCTCAGGCGCGGCGCGCCGTGAACCTCAAACCGGACTTCCGCGAGGCCACGAACACCCTCGCGGTCGTGCTGATCCACGAGCACCGCGCAGCGGATGCCGTGAAGCTTCTTTTGCCGCTGACCCAGGACATCCTCTACCAAACGCCGGAAAATGCCTGGGGGAACCTCGGCTGGGCCTATCTCGAGCTCGGTAAGCTCGAGCCGGCGATCGACGCGCTTCGCCGCAGCATCGCGGCGCAGCCGCAATTCTGCGTGGGGAACTTCCGCCTCGGCCTCGCCTACGAACGCAAAGGCGAAAATTCGCTCGCACGCGAGGCCTTTACGCGCGCACTGGAAACCGAGGCCCCGGGGTGTAGCGCGCTGCAGGAAGCGTGGGCCGGGCGCGCGAGGGGCTTCGTTCGGAGCGGCGATACTCCCTCGGCCCGAGCGGACTTGAAGGCTTGCGTCGAGCTCTCGCGGGCGACGAAAACCGGCAAAGATTGTAGCTCCATGTTGCAAAAACTAGAAGTAGGCTCGGGTCCCCCATGACCTCGGTCGGCCAACACCTCCGCGAGCTCCGTGAAGCACGGCGCATGAGCATCGCCGAGGTGTCGCGAGCGACGCGCGTGCCCATCGCGAGCGTCGAGCGCATCGAGGCCGATCGTTTCGACGAGCTTCCTGGTGAGGTTTTCGTGCGCGGCTTCTTGCGCGCGTACGCGCGTGCCGTCGAGGTTCCGCCGGATGACGTGCTCGCTCGCTACACGGCGAGCCGCCGGGTGGCCTGGGTCACACCGCTGCCGATCACGAGCCCGGTGCGTCCGGCTCGCACTCGTCGCTTCGGCGTCGCCATTGCGTTCGTGCTCCTCTTGATCCTCTTCACGCTGGCGTTGAGCATCGTGCTCCGGCCGCGCGGTGACGACATGCCGCAGGAGCTCTCCGTCGGTCCGGCTGCGCGGCCAGCCGCCCTCGCTTGACCCGACCGCGAACGCGCGCGCGCTCCGCGGACGGCATCCGCACGACGCGAGCGCTGCTGCTCAAGCGCGTCGAGTACGGCGACGCCGACCTCGTGATCACGCTGCTCACGGAGACGCACGGCAAGCTCTCGGCACTTGCGCGAGGCGCACGCCGCAGCACGCGACGGTTCGGTGGCGCGCTCGAGCCCATGCACACGCTCGAGGTCGCACTCGAGGAGCGCACGCACGGCGACCTATTCGGGCTACGCGACGCGAAAATCGAGCGCCCGCGCCTCGCGCTGATATCGGACCTCGCGCGGCTCGAGGCGGCGGGCCGCGCGCTTTCCTGGGTGAGACAGGCCGCTCCGGCTCGCACGCCAGAACCCGAGCTTTTCCGCGTCATCGAGGGCGTACTCGACCGCCTCGCCGGGCCCGAGCCCGTGGACGCCCGCGCCACGCTGGCCGCGGCCGGGCTCTCGCTGCTCACGGTGCTCGGCTGGGGCGTCGACTTCGAGCGCTGCGTGAGCTGCGGCAAGGAGTGCCCACCGGACCTGCCGGGCCTGGTCGACCCCACGCGCGGCGGCCTCCTGTGCCGGAGCTGTGGCGGTGCACGGCTGAGGCTTGCGGCCGACAGGCGCCGACGCCTGGGACGCGCGGCGGCGACCGGCGACCCCGGCGAGCTCGGCGAAGGCGATGCGGAGGTAGCGCTGGATCTCGTGGAACACGTGCTGAGAACACACGCAGGCCTTTCGTGAATTCCTGAGCCGCGGCGCGTCGATGGTAAGGAAGACACGGTGAGCGAGGCCTCCAAGAGCTCCGGCACGGCCGGTGAGCATCGACGCATCGCCGAGCGCGCCGGGGTGGTTGCCGTCGGCACGCTCGCGAGCCGCCTCGTGGGGCTCTTGCGCGACCAGACCATCGCCGCCGTGTTCTCGCGAGCGGTGACCGATGCGTTCTTCGTGGCGTTCACCATTCCCAACGTGCTCCGACAGCTGCTCGCCGAAGGCGCAATCCAGAACGCCGTGCTCCCCGTGCTCGTCGACGTGCGGGAGCGCGAGGGAGAGGACGCCGCACGACGGTTCTTCGTGGCCATGCGAGGGTTGTCGCTCGCGGCGCTCTTCGCGGTGACGGTGCTCGGCGTCGGGTTCGCGCCGACGCTCGTCGACCTGTTCGCGGCCGGTTATCGCGACATTCCGGGGCAGCTCGAGCGCACCGTGCTCTACACGCGCTGGGTCTTTCCCTACATCCTGTTCATGGGGACGGCCGCGCTCGGCGCTGCGGCGCTCAACACCCACGCGCGCTTCGTCGCCACGTCGTTCGCGCCGGGGCTCTTGAACGTCTCGTTCGTCGTGCTCGCGCTCGTGCTGCCGGGCTACCTGGGAGCGCGCGGTTACGATACGGGGCTCGCGCTCGTCGCGGGCGCGCTTTTGGGCGGGGTGCTCCAGGTCGCCGCGCAATGGCCGAGCCTCGCCGCCATCGGCTACCTCGGCGCACCGACGCTCGAGCTCCGCCACCCCGCCGTGCGCGAGGTGCTGCGGCGCATGGGACCGATGCTGTTCGGCATCGGCGTTTATTACGTTGACGTTGTGCTCGCGCGCCGTTTCCTTTCCGAGCTCGGCCTGGGAGCGCAGAGCTATTTCACCTGGGCCATGCGGCTCTGCGACTTTCCGCAGGGGATCTTCGTGATGGCGCTGCAAGCGGCGGCGCTACCGAGCCTTTCCCGGCTCGCCGCGCGAGGCGAGCTCGTCCAGCTCGGCGGCACCTTCGCGTTCGGCTTGAAGCTCGCGCTGTTCGTCGCGATTCCAGCCACGGCGCTGTTCGTGGGGCTCGCCGAGCCGATCGTGGTGCTGCTGTTCCAGCGCGGCGAGTTCGGGGGCGAGGCGGCCCGGCAAACCGCGGCCTCTCTCGTGGCGCAGGGCTCGGGTGTGTGGTTGATTGCCGCCGTGCGCCAGCTGCTCGGGGTGTATTACGCCGTCGGTGACACCCGCACGCCCGTGCTGGTGGCGGCGACCGACCTGTGCGTTTTCATCGTGCTCGCCCTCGCGCTGCGCTCGCCGTTCGGCCACGTCGGCATCTCCTGGGCCGTCACCGGGTCGAGCGCCGTCCAGGCCCTCTTGCTCGCCGTGTTGCTCGTGCGCAAGCTGCCGAGCGTCGCGGGGCACGGGGTCATGAGCTCGCTCGCGCGCGTCACTGGAGCGTCGCTCGGCGCCGTGGCGGTGGGCCGCACCGTGGCGGGAGCGCTCGAGCCGGGCGCAGGTGCCGGCGCGCTCGCGCGAGCCCTGCCGGGCGTGGCGGGCGCGGGCTCGTTCGTCGTCGCCTTCGCGGTGCTGGCGCTCGTGCTGCGAAGCCCCGAGCTCTTGACGCTCGGTCGCGAGCTCTCGCGGCGCCTCGCCGGAAAGGGCCGCCCTTGAGCCGCAAGCCGCCCCTCCCCTACGCGCTGTCGGCCGAGTTCAGCGCCGCCGCCGCAAGACCGGAAGAGCTGCCGCCATCGGTCGCCGTCGAGGTGGCCTTCGCGGGCCGCTCGAACGTCGGCAAGAGCACGCTGCTCAATCGCCTCATGAACCGGCAGGGCCTGGCGCGCACGAGCTCGACGCCGGGCTGCACGCGGACGCTGAACTTCTTCGCCGTGAAGACGCGCGACGGCGGTGTGCTCTCGTTCGTGGATCTGCCGGGCTACGGTTTCGCGCAACGCGCCAAGACCGAGCGCGTCGCGTGGGCGATGCTCGCCGAGCGTTACCTGCTCGAGCGCCCGGCGCTCGCGCTCGTCGTCATCCTCGTCGACGTGCGGCGCGGCCTCGAGCCGGACGATCGCGATCTTTTGACCATGATCGAGGGCTCGAAAAAGAAGGGCCGCCCTACCCCCGCCACGCTGCTCGTCGCGACCAAGCTCGACAGGCTGCCTCTTTCGAAACGCCGGACTGCGCTTGCGGCGGTCGCGAGCGACGGGCGGCCCCTCGTCGGCGCGAGCGAGTCGGACGCCGAGTCGATCGCCGCGGTCTGGCGACGGATCTTCGCGTTGCTCGGACGGAAAGCGTCGCCCGAGGACCGCCCCTGAGGCAGCAGGCCTTCGATGCCGCCCGTTTCCGACCCCTGCGTGGAACGGCGCGCCTCGACCTCATTTCGGCGGGGGACCGGGGTCGCCTCCTACCAGAAAGGGCCTGCTAAGGGACGCCTCGAGGATTAGAGTCGCCCCCGATGTGGGTCGTTCGCGTGGGTACGCTGGTGGGCGCCCTGGTCGTGGCGCGAGTTGCCTCGGCCGACCCCGCAAGCGAGCCCTTGGCTCCGGCGGAGCGCTACTCGCTCGCCTGGGTGCGCGGGGACGGCGCCGAGCATTGCCCAACGGCGCTCGCGTTGTCCGAGGAGGTGGCCACGCGGCTCGGACGCGCACCGTTCGACACCAACGCTGCGCGCGCCATCGAGATCTACCTCGCCCACGACGCTTCCGGCTACGCCGCCACCATCCGCATACTCGATCGCGACGGCACGCCCCTCGGCCGGCGACAGCTCGCAAGCTCCGACGTCGACTGCGGGCCCATCTTCGGCGCCACGGCGCTCGCCGTCGCGCTGCTCATCGACCCCACGTTCACAGCGCGCGTGGCGGCGGAGACACCGCCGCCCGCCAGCGCGCACGAAGCGCCCCCGAACACGGAACCGGCCCCCACCCCTCCCCGCCCCACGGTGTCACCCGGCGCTGCGCCCCAAGAGCAGCGTGCCGGGCCGCGGGCGACGCCGACCCTGCGCGAGTCTCCGCCCCAGGCAACCCACCGCGAGCTCGGCCACGGAGTCGTCCGTGCGGCGCTCGGGATCGGCTTGGTCCCCGCGTCGGTTCCTGGCTTCTCGCTGACGGTGGCGGGGCGCCCTCACCCGCGCATCGGTTGGCAGCTCGTCGGGACGTACCTCGCGTCTGCAAGCATCGCCCGCGATGACCTCGACGTGGACGTGGGGCTGACGAGCGTCGGTGCCGAGGTCGTCGCGACGCTGGTCGACACACCGCTCGCCCTGGTCGCCGCGAGCGGCGGACCCTGGTTGGGTGCTCTGAGGACGCTCGTCCGAGTGCCCGAGAGCAGCGCGGCGACCCCGATTGTGCCAAGTGGCGGTAGCGAGCCTCTCGTGCTCGGTGTTTCGGCGGGCGCGGCCGCGGAGCTCCACGTCACCCGGGCCCTTTTCGTCGAGGCCGCGGCCTCGCTGCTCGTCCCCGTCCTGCGGAGGCGACTGACCGTCCTGGGGGCGTCGAGCCCCGTGGTGTGGACCGAGCCGGCGGCCGGATTCCTAGGCGGGCTGGGTGTCGGACTCTCTTTTTGTGAAGGCGGAAGGCGCGCGTGGGCACTGACTGCGAAGTGGAGCTCTTGCTCGCGGCCGATGCGAACGACGGCGCCCTCGGTATCATGGCCGCGAGGAGCGTGGACGCTCTATACCGGGAGCACGCGGCCTTCGTGTGGCGCTCGCTCCAGCACCTCGGCGTGACGGAAGCCGATCTCGAAGACCTGCTGCAGGAGGTCTTCGTCGTCGTTCACCGCAAGCTCTCGGGCTTCGACGGCAAGAGCAAGGTCACCACCTGGCTGTTCGGTATCTGCCTGCGCGTCACCGCCCGCCACCGGAGGAAGGCGTACTTTCGCCGGGAGCGCGCGACCGCCGAGCCGCCGGAGCAGGCCGATACCAAGACGCCCGAGGGCACGGCCGTGCTGCACGACGACCGCCGTCGTCTCGCGCGTGCTCTCGCTCGGCTTTCCCTCGAGCAGCGCGCGGTGTTCGTGCTTTTCGAGCTCGAGGGGCAGAGCTGCCAACAGATTGCCGACCTCGTGGGTGCTCCCATCGGCACGGTGTATTCGCGCCTGCATCAGGCGCGCGCCCGCGTGGCGCGCTCGCTCGCGAAGACGGGTCTTCGCGTGCCCGGAGGTGAAACATGAACGAGCCCCGTCGCTGGCGAGACGACCCGGCAGCGCCGCCGGAGCTGGTCGGCGTCCTCGAGGACGCACGGCGCGTGCGAGCGCTCGACCCCGAGCTTCGCGCCCGCGTCGGCGCCCGTGTCACGCGCCTGTCGATGCTACCGGTGACGGCGGCCGCGTGGTTCACGGTGAAGACCGCCGCGGCGATTGGCGTCGCGGCGGGTGTGGCCACGGCGTCCGCCGTCGCGGTGGTCGAGCATCAGCTCGATCGCCCTCGCACCGTGCCGGAGGTGGCGCCGGCGCCCGCACGAGCGCTCCGCACGGGGCCCGGCGTGCGACCCGCTCCGAGCCACACGGCCCGGGCCGAGGCCGTCGCCGCACCGTCCGCGGAGCCCGAGCCTTCGGGCGGGGTCACGGAGCCGATGCGCGCGCCCCCTTTGCCGTCGGCGAGCGAAGGCTTGCTCGACGAAACGCGGCTGCTCGAGCGAGCACGTCGAGCGCTCGACGCGCGCCCCGAAGCGGCGCTCGCGCTGTCGCGCGATCACGCCCGGCGTTTCCCCGGCGGCGCACTGACGCGCGAGCGCGAGCTCATCCAGGTCGAGGCGCTCACCCGCCTCGGCAGGCGCAACGAAGCGCGACGTCTCGCCGAGCGGTGCCTCGCGGAAAGGCCGGACGATCTGTACGCCGAGCGCTTGCGGCGCCTGCTCGCGGCGCTGCCCGCACAATGATCGAAGGATGGAGCCGACTGCCGGCACCTACATGGCGAAACCGGACTCGGACGGAGCCGAGCAAGGTGGGAGGATATGGATCATGCCGAGAGCACAGCTTGCGTTCATCGTCGCCCTGCTGGTCCCAGCCTGCGTGGTCGATAGTCCCGTCGCCGAGCAGCGGGGCACGGAGACGCTGTCCGAACGCATCGATTCGTTTTGCGCGTCCACCTGCGAACGCCTGAGCGGCTGTCTGAGCGAGACGTGCAACTGCGTCGAGACATCCGGAAGCGCCGGCACGGGCGCGGGCTCCGGCGGGTCGGGGCCGACGCCATCGAGCTGCTCCTGCACGCCGACGACGAACGACGAATGCCAGGCACAATGCCTAGCGACGATGAACGACATCGCGGCGCGCGGCAGCACTTGTGAAGAGGCGGCAAACACTTTGATGCTCTGCTTCGACGGCATCACGTCGTGCGAGAGCGCCGACGAGACGCAATATTGCGCCAATCCGGACGTGCTGCCCCCGGCCTGCATCGGTGGGGACGGCCCCAAGGTTGACCCGACGGATCCGGCCCCCACGGGTGGCGTCGTCGTGTGCCGCGCCGGCGCCGGCGGCGGCACGGCGGGGCGCCCGGGCACGGACAACGAGACTTCGTTCGTGTGTCAGCAGAGCCTCGAGGATTGCACCGACGGCTCGAGCTACTCCATCGATTGCGAAGGAACCCAGGCGAGCTCCACGTGCACCTGCGAACGCGACGGCGAAATATCCGGCGCTTTCATCGTGGCGCCCGCCACTTGCCCCGGCGGCGCCGTCGTCAACGCCATGTGCGGGTGGCACCTCGCCGACATTCTGTAGCCCGCGAGGTTTGACGGAGCCGGACTCGCCTGTTACACGGCGAGACCCTCGCGTGACCGCCTCCTCGCCGTTGCTCCGCCGCTATCCGAAAAATCCCATCCTCACCGGGCGTGATTTTCCGGCCGGTTCCGGCATCAAGCGCGTCTTCAACTCCGGGATCATCAAGCACGGCGCAGCCTACGTGATGGCGTGCCGTGTCGAGGACGCCGCGCTCGTCAACCGCATCTGGGTCGCCGATAGCGACGACGGCTATCGCTTCACGCCGCGGCCCGCACCCGCGGAGCTGCCCCACGGCGACCCGGACTTCGCGGAGTACACGGCGGGCATGTACTACGACCCGCGCATCACGGAGCTGGACGGCCAGTTTTACTTGATGCACGCCGCGCACAGCGGTCACGGCTGCCGCCTGAGCCTGCTTCGCACCCGCGATTTCGATCACTTCGACTGGCTCGGCCACGTGTCGGCGCCGGACAACCGCAACGGGGTCCTGTTCCCCGAGAAGATCGGGGGGCTCTACGCGCGCCTCGAGCGCCCCAACACCGGCGGCAACTTCGGCGACATGTGGATCTCGTATTCGCCGGATCTGATCTTCTGGGGCAAGTCGCGCTGCGTGCTGCGCAACGCACAGGTGCGCTGGGCCTGGACGAAGATTGGCCCCGGCGCCATGCCGATTCGCACCAAGGAAGGCTGGCTCACGATCTTCCACGGCGTGCGCACGCAGTGCGCGCAGCACTACGTGTATCAGCTCGGCGTCTGCCTTCTGGATTTGCGCGATCCCTCGCGCCTGCTCGGCCTCGCGCGCGAGGCGATCCTCGAGCCCGAAGAGCCCTACGAGCTCGTGGGGCAGACCCCGAGCGTCGTCTTCACCTCCGGTGCCGTCGTCGAGAGCGACGGCGAGGTGAAGGTCTACTACGGCGGCGCCGACACGGTGCAATGCGTCGCGACGGGTACGGTTCAACGCGCTGGTCCGGGCCTGCCTCGCTGGGCAGACCCGGACCTAGGACGCGCTCCTCTCGGCCGCCGTAACCCGAACCGGCGGCGGTACCACCGCTCCTCGAGCCCGCGGACCGGCCTGCTCAGCCGCGCCGGCTGCTGCGCTCGCGCAGGACGCCCGTCGAGGCACGGATGACGAGCTCGACGGGCGCAAGCTCGGTCTTCACTTTCGTGTCCGTGTGCTCGACGAGCTCGATGAGGCGCGCCATGGCGCGGCGCCCCATGTGCTCCTTCACGACGCCCACCGTCGTCAGCGGCGGATCGGTGTAGTTTGCCATCGTGATGTCGTCGAAGCCGACGACGCTGAGATCGTGCGGCACGCGGCGCCCCAGCTCGTGCGCCGCGCGCAGCACGCCGGCCGCCATCTCGTCGTTCGAGCAGAAGAGCCCCGTCAGCGTCGTCTTGCGGAGCGTCGAGAGCGCCGCAAGATAGCCCGCCTCGTAGTTGAGCGCCTCCGCCGTGACGATGCTTTGCGTCTTCGTGAAGCGCAGGTCGTGCTTGTCGAGACCGACCCGGAAGCCTTCGAGCCGCTCTTCCACGCTCGGCGCCGGGTTGCGCGGAACGAGCATGGCGACGCGCTCGTGGCCCAGCTGAGCCAGGTGCTCGGCGGCAAGCGCGCCGCCGCGCCGGTTGTCGATCTGTACCGAATCGATGCCGTCGAGGCGCGGCGCGTTGTTGACGGCGACCACGGGGATCCCCAGGGCGCGGATGTCCTTGATCATCCGCGGTTCGATGCGGCGCATGAACAACACCCCGCCCGCATTCTTCTCGCGCACGATCTTGGGCAGGCTTTCGTACCCGCCGTACGTCGAGTTGACGTACGAAAAGAGCAGGTCGTAGTCGCGCTCGAGCGCTTCCTTCACCGCCCCCTGCACGACGAACGAGTAAAACTGGTTCGTGATCGTGTCGACGTCCTTGTAAAAGACGAGCGCCACGTTGCGCACGCGCCGTCTGGCGAGCGCGGCCGCGGCGGCGCTCGGGTGATAGCTCAGCCCACGCGCTGCATCGAGCACACGGCGCCTGACCCCTTCGCTGATCGCCTCCTTCGGGTTGGCGTTGAGCACGAACGAAACGGTGGCCGTCGAGACTCCAGCGCGGCGAGCAACGTCCTTGATCGTCGCTCGCTTCACGGCACGTGGCCCGACGCGGAGGTGCCTCGAAGCTCGCGGCGACAGTCGCCGTACAGGACGAACCGCTTGCCCCCTTCTCGCAAGTCGAAGCGCCAGGCAGGACCACCGTTCGCCCGGTAGTACTCGACGTGCGCGAGCCGGTCGCCGCGAATTCCCTTCTTGATCGCGTGCTGCCAGATTGCGGCGAGCGAGCACTGCGGGTCGGGCAGCGGCGTCAGGTCTTCTGGCGGGCACGGCGTTGCAGCCTGATCGGCGGCCGCCACCAACCCCTCGTGCCGGAGCTGAACCTCCTGACGGCCGCAATAGACGTGACGCAGGCTCGGCGGGCCGGCCTGGGCCGGCTGCGGGCCGCGCCCCGGTGGGCTCTGGAAGACGTAGCGGGCGCGGCCCGGTCCCTCGGTGAGATTGAGCGTCCCGTCGCTCCGCACCCCGTCGAGGACGATGCCCCTGAGGAGCGTCCGCTTCGTCGCGCCGCGGGCCGCCGGAAGCGTCGCCACGACGTCCACCCGATACGGGAAGCCGATCACGCCAACGGTCGTGGGAGGCCCGGGCGGCTCGCTGGTCTCCGGCCGCGAAGCGTGCTTCGCCCACACCGAGACGCCGAGACCGAAAAGGAACGTCGCGGCGACGATGGCAAGCCCGAGGATCTTGTCGCGATGGCGCGCGCGGACGACGGCGAGCTCCACGTCGGTTTGCGGGGAAAAGGCCTCCGCGGTGGTCGGCCCAAGGGCAAGGTTTCCCGGCGGCGCGCTCACGAGCTCCTGCTCGACGCGAGCGGGCTCGGGCGGGGCCTCCGGGCCCTGGCCCGGCGGAGGCTCAGCGGGGTTCGTCATCGGGTGGGTCGTCTACTACTATTGCGGGCGGAAGCCGAGCGCGCTAGAGAGGCTCCCGGTTTTTTCGGGCGCATAACTCAGCGGTAGAGTGCGTCCTTCACACGGACGAAGTCGCAGGTTCGATCCCTGCTGCGCCCACGGAGGTCACCTCGGACCTTAGCCGTGCCACCCGAATGACCCTCGGTCTGGGGCTCGCGCTCTGCACCGCGACCGCCTGCGGGGCCCACCGGCCCAGAGGGCGCGTCGCGTTCATGCAAAGCTACGTGCTCGGCACCCTCGGCGACCGCGAGCTCGACGTGCGCGACGTGTGCCCGAGCGGCTGGGCGCGCCGCATCAGCGTGTCGCCAACGCCACTCACGGTGCTGGCGGGCATCGTCACGCTTGGCTTGTACACGCCGAGGGAGGTCGTCATCACGTGCGTCGAAGCGCGCTGATCGCCCTGTTCGGCCTCTCGGCCGCCTCCTGCGCCGAAACCCGGCTGTACAGCGGCCGCCCGCCCGGCGACATCGCGTCGGGCTACGACGCGCATTGGCACAGCGCCTGGCTGCTCGGCACCGTCGAGGGCGGCCCACCCTACGAGCTCGAGCGCATCTGCCCCCGCGGCTGGGCCGAGATCCACGTAGCTCCCGACTTTTTCACGGGCGTCGTCTCGGTCTTGACCCTCTTCGTGTACACCCCGAACCGCGTGACCGTGATCTGCTCCGACGCGGCCGGCGGCACCGCCAAGTAGCGCCAAGCCCTCGTTTTCTGCGACAACGTCAGCGCCCGCGGAGAACGGGCGAAGCGGTACTAAGCTCGAAGCTTCGAGATGACGGGACGGCGGCACCGCGTGCGAGTTGACGGCAGCAAGCTGACGTTCGTGGTTCGAGCACGGGACGCAACGAGCTACGCCGTGGCGATCGAGGGAGGCGAGAGCCGCGAGGTCACGGTGCTCGCGACGCACCCCACGCTCGTCGTGCGCGTCGGCCGCCGCGTGCTCGAGCTCGCACCGGGCACCGCGCCGGGGCGCTACGAGCTCGCAGGCGGACGCGAGGTCGAGGTACAGACCGAGGGCGCGCGCGCGCGCGAGCGGGGCCCGGCGACGGGACATCCCGGTTTGGTGACGGCTCCCATGCCCGGACGCGTCGTGAAGGTGCTGGTCGCCGAAGGCGAGCGCGTCGAAGCGGGCGCGGGGCTCGTCGTGGTCGAGGCCATGAAGATGGAAAACGAAATAGCGGCACCGCGTGCCGGCGCCGTCGCTCGCATCCTCGTTCGCGCCGGCGACAAGGTGGAGCGCGAGGCGCCCCTCTTGGAGCTCGGACCACCATGAACAAGCTGACGCTCGCGTACTTACCGACGCCGCTCTTCCACCACGACGCCCTCGATCGGCTCGTCGGGACCGAGGTGTGGGTCAAGCGCGACGATCTCACGGCGGGCGGGGCCGCCGGGAACAAGATCCGCAAGCTCGAATACCTCGCGGCGGACGCCCTCGAGCGCGGTGCCACGACGCTCGTCACGTGCGGCGGTCATCAGTCGAACCACGCCCGCGCGACGGCGATTGTCGCGGCGGAGCTCGGCCTCTCGAGCGTCCTGCTCCTGCGCACGCCCGAGCCGTCGGCGCCGCCGCCCGTCGTCGGCAACCTGATGCTCGACTACCTGGTCGGCGCGACGGTACGCTTCATCACGCCGGCCGAGTATCGCGCTCGCGCCGTGCTGCTCGAAGAAGCTCGCGCAGCCGTGAACGACGCCGGGGGTATCGGCTACGTCATTCCGGAGGGCGGCTCGAACGGGCTCGGCGCGCTCGGCTACGTCGACGCCATGGGCGAGGTGCGCGCGCAGCTCGACGCCGGGCTCGCGGGCGGACGCACCTTCGATGCGGTCGTGCACGCCTGCGGGTCGGGCGGCACGGCGGCCGGGGTCGCACTCGGGATACGCCGTCACGGTGTGGCGCGCGAGGCACACGCCATGGCCGTTTGCGACGACCGCGCCTACTTCGAGGGCGTCGTCGCTCGCATCGTGGCCGAGGCGTGCGACCTCGATCCGGAGCTCGACCCGACCGCCACGACCACGCTTCACGACGCTTTCAAGGGGCCCGCGTACGGGCTCGCGAGTGACGAGCAGCTCGCCTTCATGGTCGAGGTCGCGCGGCGGACGGGCTTGCTCGTCGACCCGGTCTACACGGGCAAGGCGCTGTTCGGCTTGAGCCGGCTCGATCCGAAGCCCGCGCGCGCCCTCTACCTCCACACGGGCGGCTTGCCGGGCCTCTTGGCCCAGTCCGACGCGTTCGCGCCGCTCGTCGGCCCGCGAGGCTGAGCCCTCAGTTGGGATGCTCGACCACCTCGTCGAGCGCGCGCCGGAAAGCCTTGGTCTTGTCGAGCATCGGCGAAAGCTTCGCGCGGTCGTCCGACAGATCGCGCTTCTCGCCCGGGTCGGTGCGAAGGTCGTAGAGCCCGAGCGGCCGCCCGAGGCTCGTGATGAGCTTGAGCCCATCCTCGATGTAAGCCTGCCGCTCGTCGTTGTAGGGCCCCGCTGGCATATCGATGTAGATCGGCCGGGGCGTCGGCACCTCGCCGGGCGGACCTA
This sequence comes from uncultured delta proteobacterium, assembly GCA_963841435.1. Taxonomy (GTDB): domain Bacteria; phylum Myxococcota_A; class Polyangia; order Polyangiales; family Polyangiaceae; genus PMG-095. The sequence continues at coordinate 617,865 of CAWJCS010000004.1, read as the reverse complement.
CCACGTCCGGTAGCAACGACTCGCCCCGCAATGCGTCCTTGGCGTCGGCGGCGGGCGGTTCGATGCCGAACAGGTCGAGCACCGTCGGCGCGATGTCGATCGCGCTGCGCGGCACGGACACGCGGCGTGGCCCCGCGCCCGGCACGAAAATCACGAGCGGAACTCGCACGAGCTCCTCCCAGAGCTCGAAGCCGTGGCGGTACAGGCCGTGCTCCCCAAAGGCTTCGCCGTGATCACTCGTCACGATGATGACGGTGCGTTTCGCGAAGGGACGCTTCGCGAGCGCGTCGAGCACGCGTCCAAGGTGATGATCGACGAACGCGATCTCACCGTCGTAGCGCTCCCGACCGTGGTGACCGAAGTCGAAATCGTCGTGCGGCACGTATTCCGCGTGCGGGTCGATGTAGTGGGACCACAAGAAGAACTGGCGCGCCTCGAGCTCGGGCCGCTCGAGCGTCGCGATGATGCGGTCGCTGAGCTCGTCACCGTTCGACGAGCGATCACCCTCGATGGGCTGGTCGGCAGGTGTCGCCTTGGTGTCGATGAGGTCGTAGCCGCGCTCCATCCCGTAGTTCTTGAAGAAGTACCAGTGGCCCTGGACGCTCACCGTGTAGATCCCCGCGCGCTTCAAGCGTTCGGGTAGGAAGACGTCGGCGCGGCTGAAACGATTGAAGTGGAGCCAGCCACGATGCGTTTCCGAGCCGTAGCGCCCAATCAGCATCGGGGCGAGGCTCTTACTCGTGTACGACGCGAGCGAATAGGCGTTCTCGAACACCGTGCTTTCCTTCGCGAGCGCATCGAGGTGCGGGGAGATCGGCCGCGTGTAGCCCGTGAAGCCGAGCTCGGCGCGCGTCGCGTCGATGGTGATGAGCATGACGTTGGGGCGCTCGGGGACGTGTGTCTTGATGAACTCACCCGCTTCGACCGGCCGCGGCGCGTGGGCGGGCTTCTTGCGCGATACGGGACTGGCGTCCGAGCCCGAGCAGTCTTCATCGATACCGTTGCCGGGAATGTCGTCGGCCGCGGGATTGATGCGAGGGTCACCCTCGACGCAATCGCCGCCGAAGAACAGCGCCGAAACACCGTCGTGGTCGCGGTCTGCGGCGCGCCGGGCCAGCGCGAGCGCGGGCTTGCCGAGCGGAGCGTGGCGCTCGATGGCGAGCGCGCCGTCGCGGTCGAGGCCGGTCGTAGCCGTACGAGGCAAGAAGGCGAGCGGCGCGAGGCCGAGCAGAGCGACGAGCGCCCGACCGACCCCGCGACGGGCGGCGGGCGCGGCGAGCGAAAGCAGCGCCATGACGAGCACGAGCGCGACGCCGCGCAAATCGAGCTCCTCGCGCTTGAACACCCCGAACACCGCGAGCTTGCCACCTGCCCCGCTCGTCGTCCCACCCACGACGAGCGCGGCGACCACGCCGACGAGCGCGCCGAGCGAAAGCAAGCCCGTACGCACGGGATGCGGGTCGAAGCGCTCGAGACGCTCGGCCAGCTTGCCCGCCCCGAGCGTCACCACCGAAAAGACGAGCGCGAGGCCACAGGTCGCGAGCCCGAGCGCCGCTCCGGAGGCCCGCGGCGACGCCGCCCCTGCGAGGACCGCGAGGCCCACGCGCGTCCCGACGACGAGACCTATGACCGCGCTCGCGGCCCCCACCGCCACGGCGAGCGCGAGCGAACGCCGTTCCGCGATTGGTCGGTCGGCGAGCGCCGCGAGGCGCGCGCCCACGCGGGGCCAATCCGACGGAAGCAAGAGCCACCGCGTGAGACCCACGAAAATGCCCACGAAAACGCCGAGCGGCGCCAGAAGCCCGAGCTCCGCGAGCACGAGCGAAAGCGACGGACGACCCTGAGCGGCGTACCCAGCATCGACGACGCTCGCGATGACGGTACCGAGCCCCGACCCCGCCAGCGAAGCCGTGAGAGCCCCGACCCCTCGCGGATTGGCGGCGGAGCCCTTCACTCGTCGCGCTCCGGCACCGGGGGACGGCCCGCCCGCCGCGCCGCTTTCCGCGCCAGCGGGTGTGCACGGTCGTAAACCGCGAGAAGCTGGTCGATGGACACGTGCGTGTAGCGCTGTGTCGTCGCGAGGCTCGAGTGCCCGAGCAGCTCCTGGATGGCACGCAGATCGGCGCCACCTTCGAGCAGGTGCGTCGCGCAGGAGTGCCGGAGCGCGTGAGGGTGCAGGTCTCCACGGCCCGTGCCGATGGCGCCATAGTGCTGGACCAGCGTCTGCACGCGCCGAACGCCGAGGCGCGAGCCGCGGAGCGACAGAAACAAGGCTCGCACGTCTTGCGCGCCGGTCTTCGGGTGGCGAAGCTCCGGTCGTCGGCCGAGGTAGCCCTCTACAGCCTCTTTGGCGAGACGCCCGATCGGCACGATGCGTTCCTTGTTGCCCTTGCCGAGCACCCGCAAAAAACCTTCTTCCAGCGCAACGTGATCGAGATCGAGGCCCACGAGCTCGCTGACGCGTAGCCCCGAACCGTAAAGCACCTCGAGCAGCGCGGTGTCGCGCACCCGCTCGATCTCGCTCGCGTTGGAGCCGCGGGGAGCTTCCATGACCTCGCCCGCCGCGGCCGCCGGCAGAAAGCGCGGCAGCTTGCGGCGCAGCTTGGGGCTCGCAAGCTGGTGGGCGGGGTTCCTCTTGAGCATGGTCTCGCGCTCGAGCCAGCCGAAGAAAGCGCGCACGCTCGCAAGCTTGCGAGCGAGCGTCGTAGGGGAAACGTCGCGCGCGAGCGCGGCGAGCCACGAGCGCAAAAGCAGCTTGTCGATGTCATCGATGCGGGCGGCGCCGCGCTGACGAGCGAACGCGGTGAGTTTTTCGAGATCACCGCGGTAGGCGAGCACCGTGTGGCGGGAGGCCCGTCGTTCGCTCGCCAGGTGCTCGGCGAAGCGACGCACCAGCCGGGAGAGCGCGTCGTTGACCGCGGGCTCCGGTTCCCCCTCGGTAGGGCGCGCGCGGGCAGCCATCGCCGCTGTTTTACGCCCGGTAGGCCGCCCAGGTCCAACAAGCGGCACCGACCGCGAGCACGGCGAGACCGAGCAGGAGCCCCCGCACGACGGGCCTGCCCTCACGGGTGATGCCGCGCGCGGCGACGAGCCACAGACCGAGCGCAGCGAGCGCCGCCCCGAAAAGCAGCCCCCCAACCGCCCCCGGCGACGGTCCCGGGGTCCTTTCGAGCGCCCGGCGCGCAGCGGCCTCGGCGCGCGAGCGCGCCGAGGGGTCCGCGGCGTCCGTCGGGGTCGCGAGGCGTTCGAGGGCGCGATTGGCCTCGTCGAGCTCCGAGGCGTAGGGCGTGGTGACGTGGCGCGTACCGAGCGCCGCCGAACGAATCGCGCTCCAGGCGAGCCGGGCCGTCGCCAGCTCGCCCGCCCCCTCGGACCCGACGGCGATCGCGCGCAGTCGTGCGAGCGCGGCCCGCGTGTGCGGAGCGCCGGGCGCGTAGGCGAGCGCGGCACGGCGAGCGTGCAAAGTGGCGTCGGCAAGATCGCCCTGGTTGAACGCGCGGTCGCTCGCCGCGAGCGCTTCCTCCCCTTCCCGGACCGCCCGGAACGTCATCACCGCGAGAGCGACCACGAGCACGGCGAAGCCGTACGACAGGCGGCGAACCCAGACTCCGACAGACAAGGCAGACCTACAAAAAGTCGCGCTTCTTGAAGACGAAGCTTGCGATGACGACGAGGAAAGTGCACCAGGCGAGCGCCTGGCCGGCCGAAAGCAAGAGGTAGCTCGTCAGGTTCGAGCCTGCGGCTTCACCGGTGAGCAGCGGGCGCGGTGGCACGTACACCATCAGATTGGGCACCACCTTGCTCACGGCATCGCCGATCTCGTGGATGGTCTCGCCGAAGACGCGTGCCGGTAGCTTGGCGAGCGCGTCGGCAGAACGACCCACGATGAACACCCCGAAAGTCAGTACGGCGGTGAGAAACGGTGAAGAGAACGCGGAAAACAGCGTGGCGATCGCCGTCACGACGACCACCTCACACAACGTGAGCGCCGCCGAGCCCGCCACGACGCGCCGATCGTCCGGCGCGCCGCCCGAGAGCGCGAATCCGGCGACGGCGAGCACGACCGCAACGACGAGCGGCAAATAGGTTCCGAGGCGCGGGCGCCGGAGCCCGAGCACGACGGCGCCTCCGGTCACCACCACGGCGAGGAGGGCGCCCTCGAGCGGATTCTTCCCCGAAAGCACGGCGAGGGAGAGCAGGAGCGCCCCCGAGTTTGCCAGCACGAAGACGAATAGCGTGAGCACGGTACCGAGCAGCTTCCCGACGAGGTACTCGCTGCGCGCGATGGGCCTGGCGAGCACGGGGAAGATCGTCTTGAGCTCGAGCTCTCGGTAGAGCGAGGTGGCGCCGAGCACGACGGCAACGATGATGGCGTAGAGCGAGATCGACGCGGCGCCGAGGTCACTGACGACGCGCATGCGGCTGCGGCTCGCGTAGGCGCCGACCACGAGCGCGTAGCCGTCGGTGGCCAGGGCGAGCGCGAAAAGGCCGTGCAGGATACGGGCTCGCACCGCCTCGCGGTACGTATTGAGCGCGACGACGGAAACCCGAGCAAGAGCGCTCATCGACCGGCCACCGCGCGCGGCTCGACGAAGCTTCTGATCTTGTCGGGCGCCCGCAAGATGATGCGCTCCACGCGGTCTTCGAACAGGAGCCGCGCGATCCCCGGACCGATATCGAGCGCCACGGCAACCGTGACGAGGCTCTTGCCATGCGAAAATGCCGTGACCCGGAAGTAGCCCCACACGTCCCGCACGTCGTGCGGCCGACTGTGATCGAGCCAGAATCGGATGAGGTCGCCCTCCTCGGCTTGCTCGAGGTTCACGGTGTACGTGACGAGAAACGGAGACTTTCCCTGCGTGAGCTCCACGCGCGCGCTGCGCTCGCCGCGGCTCAAGAGCGCGGCGCTCAGCGTGCGCGGCAGGGCATGGGGCAACGACCGCACGTCGGACAGCGCGGCGATCACCCGTGCCGGCGTCGCGCGCACGATCTGGTACGAGACCCCGCCGACGTAGCGCCCGCCGTGGGGGCGCGTGAAGCGCACGGGGCGCGACACCATCTGACCGGCAAGCAACGAGCGCTGGTCGGCATAGGACAAGTCCCCGACGGACCCTGGCGTGAAGGGCCGCGCCTCCTTCGCGCCTGCAACACCTGCCACAGACAGCACGCACACGGCCACGAGCGCCGCTAGCCCACGTCCGGCCATGGGGGGAGAGGATAGTCTCCCGTGTGCCGGCCGCAAGGCGCGACGGCGGCTCAGCCGCGTCCCTTCTTGCTGGGCGCCGTGATGGAGTGCCCCTCGACGATGCCACCGTCGACCGTCAGCCCGACAATCCACCCCGAGTCGGCCATCAAGCTCAAAAACGGCGCGCCCCACGCCGGCTCCGCCCATGCCGCCCGCCACGCCTCGCCCAGGGCGGGCCCGCGCGTCCACAGTGTGCCGAGGCTCGAGGCCCATTCCCTGCCTCGCACGTCCAGTGCGCTTGCGGAAGAATCCGGCCCACCGGGAACGCGCGACGCCAGGGTTCCGCTCCGATCGAGACGCACCGCCAGCCCCTCGCTGCCGACGAACAGACCAAGCTCGCGCTCGGCATTGCCCGACGCGCACATCAGCGAGCGGATCTCCGGCAGCGGCAGCGGCTCGAGCTCCCACAACGTCGGCGTGTAGAGCGCCGCGAACGCAACGCCGCGCGCCAGCCTGCCGACGACCAGGAAACGAGAGTCGTCGAAGCGCGCGATGCTCGTCACGAACTGCACTCCTTCGAGCGGCAACGGCCGGAGCCAGCGCCGACCGCACATCGCGAACAGCGAAAGGCCCCCGCCCGACCGCCGTGCGACGGCGGTCACGAGGTCATCGAGTCGCCCGCAGCCGTCGACGAACTCGACGCCTTGAAAAGGCGCCTGCGCGACGTCCCGCACTCCCTCGCTGCCGAACAGCGCGAGCGTCCCGCCCGCGCCGCCGACGAGCCAGCCCCCGGCCTCGGCTCGGCGTGCGAACACCATGCCGCGCGGCAGCTCCTGCAACGTGGCGGCCGCACCGATGAGTGCCTGTCCGTTCCAGAACACGGGGCCTCGGGGCGTGAACGCGAAACAGTGGCCATCGGTGTCCCAGGCCGCACTCTGGATCATGAGGTCGTCACGCGGCCGATGGCGGATGATCCAACTCCAGGAGGAGAGGTCCGACGGCGGCGGCACGCCGAGCATCGTCTGGATCAGTCGACGGCTCGAACGCGGCACCGAGACGTTTTCGCCGAGCCAGGGCAGCACGGCGGCCGCGAGCTCCTCGGCGCTCTCGGGGCGCTGCTCCGGGTCGAACGCGGTCGCGCGCGCGAGCGCGGCGTCGAGCGCACGCACGGCGTCCGGACGCGCCCTGAGGTCCGGGTAGAGGCCCGCCGTCGCGAGGACACTACGTCGAGCCTTCTCCTTGATGGCTCCGTACACTTCGACGGGCGAGGTTCCGTCGAACAGGTGCTCGCCCGTCAACACGTAGAAGATGACGCAGGCGAGCGCGAAAATGTCGGTAAAAGGGCCAACCTGCGATTCCCCCTGCACGCTCTGCTCGGGAGCCGCATAGCCCACGGTGCCGATGCCGAGCCCCGCGAAGGTCCGGCCGAGCCCCACGGGGCGAGCCAAACCGAAATCGGAGATCTTGAAGATCTCGGTCTCGCCGAAACCGCAGCACAGAACGTTGCCAGGTGTGAGGTCGCGATGAATGACCCCCACGCCGTGGATGGCCGAGAGGCCCGCCGCGAGGCAGCGAATGGCGTGCGTGGCGCGGATCGGGTCGAACGCGTACTCGGTTTGGTGGATCGAGTAGAGCACGCGATCCTCGAGCGTCGTCCCCTCGACGCCGCCGTGCACGTACTCGAGCGCAATCCACGGTGCGAGGCGACCGCCGATGTGCGCACGGCCCGTATCGATGAAGCGCACCACGAACGGACAGGGCGGCACGCGCTCGTTCAGCCGTCCGAGCGCTACCGCCTCCTTCTGGGCGACGAGCTCTGCGGAAACGGTCCCGTCGCCGAAGCTCGGGTCGACGACCTTCACCACCACGGGCACGGCGCCGTCCGGGCTCTCGCGCCGCGCGAGGTACGCCCGTCCCATGCCGCCCTCGCCCACGTGGCGCTCGAGCACGTAGCGCACGCCCGGCTGCACGTCCGAAGCGAACGCGTTACCGCTCAGGGACGACGGAGGCAGTGACGAAACACGGGTCACGCAACGTCCACTCTGCCAGTGCCCTCGGGTGCGACGCAAGCGCGCGCGCGGGTCAAGGCTCGCCCGTGAAGACCTCGAGCGCCCACTTGCCCTTGTCCCCGTTGTACCCGTCGATCTGCAGCTGATAGGCGCCTGCATCGAGCACGAGATCCAAGAAGCTACGGCCGTCTCGGTAGCCCGCCGAGCACGCTCCGGAGACCTCCGTCCCCGGACAACCGTCGTCGTGACGCACCACGAGCAGCGTGTCGTAGCTCGAGCCCTGCATGTCGAAGACGACGCGCCGCCGCTCGGGCAGATCGAAACGCAGCACTTGGTCGGGCGCGCCTCCCGCGGGCTGACCCCCGTAGTCGCAGCTTGCCGAGTAATCCGCGTAGGCATTGGCCGTGGTCCCCTCGAAGCGTCCCCCCGTCGGGGGCACGCTGGCGGCGCCGTCGCACTCGTCCGACTGGAGCACGATCTCGGTGTTTTGCGCCGGCCTCGTGAGCGCCGTCAGGCTCACCGGCGTGCCGGCCTGGGCTTCGACGACGGCGCGCACGCTGCCCTTCGCGACGCCGTGCGCGACGCTCCGCAGCGGCCAGGCTTCCGACGCTTCGCACGCGAGAACGTCGGTCGCTCGCGCACACTCGGGCTCGCTCAAGAGTGCGGCAATCGTATCGCCGTCCGAGCCGCGCGCGACGAGCATCACGTCGGAGCGCTCCGGAAGTGCGAGCTCGAAGCTTGCATCCGGCGCGCCCGCAAGGCACCCGATGTGCACGGCGTCGGTACGCTGGCCGAGCTCCACGAGCGCCGTGACACCAGCCGCAATCTCGGGCGCATCGCCGCAGCCTTCGCCCGGTGGAGCTTTAGTCGGGTCGAGGAGAGAGAGCACGAGCTCGACCTCGCTCGGCCCCTTGCCGGCCAGGGCGACGACGTACGACCCGGCGGGCAGCGCCCGTGCGAAAAGGTCGGAAGGATCGGTGCTGCGACAGGTGAGCTCGTCGTCGAGCTCGCTGCAGCCCGCGTCGCGCAGGGACACCACGGGCGCCCCGAACGAATCGAGCGAGGCCGCCCTGAGGTGTACGTCGCGCGGCGCGTCCAGCGTGAACGAATAGAAGCGCGCGGTCGTCACCGCCTCGCAGGCGCTCGGCGCAGGATCGGTCGTGTCCGCAAGCACGCTCCGCACGGGAATCCCGGGTGAGAGTGGCAAGGCGGTGCCGCAGGTCGCGTTTCCGGGATCGACGGATGGCTCACGCAGCGTCACGCGAACGGCAACGTCCGTCTCCGCGTCAACGGCGAGCAATACGGCGTGGGCGCCAGGCTCGGCGGCGCGCAAAAGGAGGCGCGTAGTGCCCCCGTGGGAGCTCGTGCCAGGGCCCAGCGTGCACGCGGTCTCCGCCGATTCGTCGCCGCAGCGTTCGGTGGCCGCGAGCGCGACGCTCCCGGCGTCGGCCCGTGCGACGACATCGATGTCGACAGGGTCGCCGTCCGGTACGATCACGGCAATCACGAGATCGCGAAACGAATCTTCGGCTGCACACGACAGCGAGAAGTCGCGCGCCGCTCCGGCGGTCGACAGCGAAAACGATCCGGTCACCTCGACCTCGAGGGCGTCACCACAGCGATCGTACGCTGGACTCACGCAGTCGTTCTCGTCCACCTCGCCATCGCAGTCGTCGTCACGACCGTTGTCGCATCGCTCCGAGGCGGCGCTCGAGATCAACGGATCGGTGTCGTCGCAATCGCCGCCGGCACAGCTCAACGCCGGGTCACCGTCGCCGTCGGCGTCACGCGGTTCGTGGCGGCAGCTCTGGCTCTCCTCGACGCACACGTCGATCGTGCAAGTGTCGGAATCGGAGCAGGCGATCACCGGACCCGCGCGGCAGCCGAGCGCTACGTCGCAGGTCTCGACGCCGTTGCAATAGACACCGTCGTCGCACGCCGCGTCGTCGGGCTCGTGGCGGCAACGTTCGAAGCGGTCGTCACAGGAGTCCTTCGTGCAGGCGAGGCCGTCGTCGCACTGCTGGTCGTCGAGACAGGCGCCGCCCAGATCGGGTGGTGCGCCCCCTTCGGGTGCGGCCCCCTCGCCCCCTATCCCACCTTCGCCGCCCTGACCGGCCCGCACGCCGGAATCGGCTCCGAAGGGGTCCGGCCCGGCGGCGTTACCGCAAGAGAAGGCGATCGCCCCCGCGAGGAGCACCACCACGATCGCGAGTCGCGTCACGCCTCGAATCTGCCACCAAACCCGGCCCCTCGGGGCAACGACCGCGTAGCAACCGGCAATGGAGCGTGGCAAGATGCGGGAAGCGTGCCGCTGGAGAGGCTCACCCGCCATGAAATCAGCTGGTTGCTTGCCCAGGAGGCCCGCGGCGCAGCGAAGGCACTAAGGACGGAGGTGGACCAGCTTCGCGCGCCGAGCGATGCGAGGCAGATCGCGCCGCCGGTCGAGACCACCCTCGACGCGCTGGACGACACGATCGAGATGCTGAGCGCGCTCAACGTGGGCGGGCGTGGCAAGGCGCGCCGCGGGCGCATCGACCTCGCGTCACTGCTCGTGGAAATCGCGCCGGGAGCGCGCGTCGCCATCGAACCGGGTGCCGGCACGGAAGTGTTCGGCGAGGAAGTGGAGCTCAGGCGCATGTTGCACCTGCTCGTCGCCCAGGCGAGCGGACGATCTCCGTCCGAGAGCTCCGTCGAGGTGCGCATCGTGCGCCAGGGGGATTTCGTGCGCATCAGCGCCGACCTCGGGCCCGACACGGCGGCGCTCGGCGAGCTCGAAAGCCGCTGGCTGGCGCGCATGGCGCTCAAGCACGGCGGGTCGGTCGCGCTCGAGGGCGCGACGCTCTCCGTGCTCCTGCAGGCCGACGGTGCCAGCGATCAGCGCGAGGTGCACGAGCTTCGGCGTGAGCTCGAGCAGGCGCAGCAGCTCGGCGAGACCTACGCGAGAGAGCTTGCCAGCATGCTCGCCGCGGGCGACGTGCGCACCGAAGCCCCGCCTCCGAGCCGGGGCGATCCGGAGCGCTTCGAAGGTGTTCGCAGCGTGGCAGCGGCGACCCACCGTGCGCTCAAGGGGCTACTCGAGGGCGCGCGAGGCGACCTCGAGCGCGGCGCACCGAGCGACGCGCTGTCGCGGCTCGCATCGGCGCAGGAGCTCGTGACGGAGCTCGGCGGCGTCATCGAGTGCGACATCGAGGGCCGCGGCGAGACACTGCCCCTCCCGGAGCTGCTCGGCCAGGCCGTCGCCCAGCTCGAACCGCGCGCCGTTCGGGGCCAGGTGGCGCTCACGGTCGAAGCGCCCGCCACGGCAAACGTGCGCGGCAGCCGCCCCGCGCTCGACCTCCTGCTCCGCAGCCTGCTCGGTCACGCCCTCAGCGCGACGCCACGCGGCGGCAGCGTCACGGCGCTCGTCGTGACGACCGAGCTCGGCATCTCGCTCGCGGTGCGAGACGGCGGCCCGCCCGTCCCCGAGGCTTCGCGTTGGGACGTCATCCGGCACCGCATCGATCCTACGCGGCTGGGAAGGCCGGCCGGCGTCGCGCTGGTGCTCGCCGACGCCGCGGCCACGGCGCTCTCCGCGGAGCTCGAGCTCCGAGACTCACCCGAGGGCCGCACCGAGGCATGGGTACACCTGAGGAAGGCCTGAGAACGGATGCGTATTCTCGTGGTCGAAGACCAGGACTCGATTCGCCGCATGATCGAGGCGCTCGTGCAGGGACGCGGGTACAAGGTGACGGCCGTGGCATCCGGCGCGAAGGCGATCGACGTTGCCTCGACGGATCCCCCCGATCTGGTGCTTCTCGATCTGATGATGCCCGGCCAATACGACGGGTTCGAGGTATGCCGACGTCTTCGCGCGGATCCCCAAACGCAAAAGATCCCGATCGTCGTCATTACCGCGATGGACGACGATGGCTCGCGAAGGCGAGCCACTGAGGCCGGCGCGAGCGCCTTCTACACCAAGCCGTTCAGCCCCATCGCGCTGCTCAAAGAGATCGATCGGCTTGCCGCGAGCTGACGCGCGCGCCGAAAGATCGTTCGCGTCGCGCGCCGGGGGCACCTCAGCTGAGCAGCTTGAGCGAGCTTCGCGCGCGCTCTTCGGCGGCGCTCACGATGCCTCGGGCCTCGACGGCCGGAATGCGCAGCCGCTCGCAGAGCTCGTCGAGCAGCGCCTTTTCCCGCTCGTGCTGCTCCCCGTCCACGAACGAGAGCAAGACGGCGTGCTGAAGGAGCACTCGTCGGTCGTCGTAGCTGAGCTCGTGGATGGGGACGTCCTCGAGCGTGCGGCGTTCCTTCGCGAAGAGCTCGAGCTCCCTCCGCTCGGTGCGCGTGGCGCCGAAAGCGTCGCTCAAGCTCGCGAGGATCTCGGACTCCTCCGAGCTGATACGGCCGTCCGCCCAGGCGACGGCGACGAGGCCTTTGAGAATCGCCAAGTCTTGGAGATGCACGGCGGCGATGGTCGCACGAATCCTCGCTCCCCGGAAAGGGCCGTGCGCTCGCGCGCGCAGTCGGCGTGAAGAAGAGCGCCCGACGAAGGCCGCCCCAACGCGGCGGGAAGCGCAGCGCGCCAAGGCCGCGGGCGGATTGACCTGGTTCCTGCGGCGCGGTAGGGGTGCATACGCGCCGGTTTCTCTACTTGCTGGGCTTACCTTGTCTCGAGTCGTCAACCTACTGAGCCTCGAGCGCCTGTCCCGTGTGGCCTTCGTGCTCGGGCTCGGCGTGATCGCGTTCGCGTACGGCTATTACTCGGCCGGGGCGCACCTCTTCCCGTCCCGCCAAATCGACCGCGCGCGAGACGCGCTCGCGTCGCTGTTCAAAGAGCCCATCTACTATTTGCCCGGACCCAAGGTGCTCGCCAACCCTGGACCCGAGGCCGTCGCACGCGCAGCCGCCGGTCTCAACCTCGTCACCTCGGTCGTCGCGAACGATCGCTTGTCCGTCAAGCTCGTCAACATGGCAGGGCAGGTCATTCACGAGTGGAACCCCGACTGGTTCAAGCTCTGGCCCGACGCTCGCCACATCCCGGAATCGCTACGGCCCAAGTCGGAGCCCGGCACGCACGTTCACGGCGCCTTCCTCGCGAAGAACGGCGACATCATCTTCAGCTTCGAGAACCTGGCGTTGCTGCGTCTCGACCCGTGCGGTCGGACGGTGTGGCGCCTTCCCTACCGCACGCATCACGCCATCACGGAAGACGACGACGGCACGCTCTGGATCCCGGCACACCGCGAACGCACGTCGCCCATCGACTGGCTGCCGGGCTACGAACCTCCCTTCGTGGAGCCGCTCATCCTGCAGGTGTCCAAGGAAGGACGAGTCCTACGTGGAGATCTCCGTGCTCGACGTCCTGCGCGAGAACGGCCTCGGGGGACTCTTGCTCGTGCGCGCGCCGTTCGTGGCGTCCCCGCGCATCAGCGGCAACCCGCTGCACTTGAACGACGTCGAGGTGTTCCCGAAGCGCCTCGAGCCTGGCTACTTCAAGCCGGGCGACATCATGATCTCGTTGCGAGACGTTCACTCGGTGCTCGTCTTCGACCCGCGGACCCTGCGCCTCAAGTTCAAGTCGGTGGGACAGCTCGTTGCGCAGCACGACCCGGACTTCGTGGACGGCAACACGATCTCGGTCTTCGACAACAACAACGTCGCGCCGACCTCCAAGCGTGGCTCGAGCCGTATCGTCCGGATCAGCATGCCCGGCAACCGCCTCACGGTGGCATTCGAGGGCACCGCCGAGCACCCGTTTTTCACCTACAAGATGGGCAAGCAGCAGCTGTTGCCGAACGGGGACCTGTTGCTCACCGAATCGTTCGGCGGGCGCGCGATCGAGGTCGCGCCGGACGGCGAGATCGTCTGGCAATACGTGAACCGCATCGGTCCGAGTCAAGTGGGCCTCGTGGAGGAAGTGCAGCGACTGCCGCTCAGCGCTGGCGACCCCTTCCGGGGTAAGCAACGCACTGCTTGCCCCGAGGCGGCGCCATGAGCACGGAGAGACCCGAGCCGCCCCCGGCGTCCGACGAGGCGCCTCCGGCGTCGAAGGCACCGCAACGCAAGCCGCTCACCGATCGGATGTCGCTGTTGACCTTCGGCGGCTCGGTTCTGCTGCTGGTCTTCGGCATCGGCATGTGGATCGGCGGGCATCGGCGCTTTCCGTATTCCGTATTCCTGCGCGCCTACGCCGAGTACGACGCACTGAAGCAGGCGAAGAAGCCGCACAATCTGACCCCGGTGTTTTACCGATTCGCCGGTGCCCGCATCGTCGACGCGGCGAAGATGGCGCCGGGCGTGACCTTGGTGACGAGCTCCTGGCTCGGACCGAACGGCTACAAGCCCGCCATCCGGTTACTCGACGCGCACGGCAAGGTGCTGCACGAGTGGCCCACCGACCCTGCCGCGATCTGGCCCGAGTCTCCGTACCACGACCACGTCGCGGGCACGAAAAACAAGTCGGACAACTACGTGCACGGCAGCTACCTATTCGACAACGGCGACGTGATCTTCAACGTCGAGTACCTGACCGTCGCTCGCATGAACGCCAAGGGAAAGATCCTCTGGAAGTTGCCGATCCGGGCCCATCATTCCGTCGAGCGCGACGCCGACGGTAACTTCTGGGTCTGCAGCATGGACTGGATCGAGGAGACGCCCGACGGAGCACGCCGACTCAAGGCGTTCCCCGGCCTGAAGGCACCGGTCGTCGAGGATTACGCCGTCAAGATCTCGGGCGACGGTAAGATCCTGAAGAGCATCAGCGTGACCAAGGCGCTCTACGATGCTGGCGAGCAGTCGCTCTTTTGGCGCACGGGTGGGCGCGTCACGGACGATATCCTGCACACGAACGACGTGCAGCCCCTGCTACCGGAGCTCGCCCCAACGTACCCGAGCTTCGCGGCCGGCGACCTCATGGTCTCGGCCCGTACGGTGCACACGGTGATGCTCATCGATCACGAGACGGGACGCCTCAAGTGGACCACGAGCGGCTTCGTCAAGCAGCACGACGTTGACTTCATCGGCGACGGGTGGATCCGCGTGTTCGACAACCGCAACGATGGCACCGAAACGGGCGACATCCTAGGTCCGACGCGGCTCGTCGGCGTCGACACGGGCAGCCAAGCCAGGCGGCGCATCTACCCGCCGGATCTCTCACAGCCCTTCTACACACAGTGGGGCGGCAAGGTACAGGACCTACCGAATGGCAATCTGTTGATCACGGAGGCACGGCGCGGCCACGTGCTCGAGGTTGACCCGACGGGGCGGACGGTCTGGGAGTGGGTGCACGAGGCCACCGACGACGGCATGGTGCCCGAAGTGCTGGAAGGCACTCGCTATGCGCTCACGCCCGAGCAGATCGCCGCGTGGAAGTGAGCGGGCGCCAGGCGCGCTCACGGACGGAACAGCGCGCGCAGCCGACCCGGGATTGGGACGCGCTCGATGCCGCGCCGCACGTAGCCCTCGTGCAGCACGCGCCGCGCCAGGGGTGAGAGCGCGCTAGCGGGCGGGTGGTGGGTGAAATGGTGAACGGGCAGCTGGGGGAGCGCACTCGCCAGTCTCTGGTCGTCCGGCCCGCGCTCGAGCGCGTACACCACCGGGCTCGTGAGCGGGTCGAGCTCGTTCCGCCCGAACGCCGGCAAGTAGAGGTAAAGGCCCGGACCCACGAAGACGAGCCCGCGGTCGATCTGTTGCTCGCGCACGAAGTGCTCCAAGTCGCTCGTGACACCGCGCTGGTCGGGATGAGCCTCGACGAAACCGAGCGTCGGCACGTAAACGAGCGCCGAGAACCCGAAGCAGAGCGCCGCGAATGTGGCGACGTGGAAGTGTCGCCCGCGCCAGGGAGCGACATTGGCGAAGACGACCGCCTGAGCCCGCGCTAGCCCCTCCACGGTCAGCATCAAAACGAACGGCAACGCCGAGAAGTAGAAGCGCGCGCCAAAGCAGACGCCGTGGTACCAGTAAAAAAGGTACGCGAACGCCAGGCCGGCGCAGATCGCGGTCGCCAGACGAATCGCCTCGCTACGAAAGCCCCAGATCACGGCGACGAACGCGGGCCACAACGAGGACACCGGCCAACCAAACAGGTCGATGCCCAGAACCGCCATATTGTGGTTGAGATTCAAGAGCCCGCGGTAAGGCGTGTGCCCCAGCGAAGGGAAGCCGGCCCAGGAGAGACCGACACCCGACCCGAACCCTATGCGGTTGCGCGACGAGTCGAGCGTGACGAGCGAGGTCCGAAAATCGCCGCTCAGGGCGTGGTTGTAGGCAATGAAAGCGACGCCCGCCAAGGCGAGCGGGACCGCGAAAAGCAACGTACGAAAGAGCTGCGCGCGCGTTCGCTGCGTCCAGAGGAGGGTGGCAGCCGTCACGGCCCAGATCACCACCGCGTCGAGCGGCCTTATCAGGAACGCGACCCCCGCGCACAGGCCCGCGACGACGAACTTCAGCAAGCGACCTTGGCGGGTTCCCTCCAACGCAAACAGCACCGACAGCGTCGTGAAAAGGAGAGAGGCCGGATGCGACAGGAAGCTTGCGCCCATGAACACGAAGAAGGGCGAAACGACGCAGAGCGCAACCACGGCGAGCGCCTTCGGCGGCCCCAAGAGCTGCCGTGCCAGGCGATGCACGGCAAGGATACAAAGGCCGCTGATGATCGGGTTGACGAGCCACGGAGCGCCCGCCAGAACGCCGGCCGCGAGCAAGCCGGACCAGCCCGGCGGAAAAAGGGAAAAGCGTTGTCCGCGCCATGGGATGACCCAGTGCGCCGTGAAGAACTCGGGCATCGAGGGGGTCGGCACGGCGAGGTTCCCGGAGGCGAACACCTTCGCCTGGAACAAGTAGGCAAGCTCGTCGGCGACGTGCGGCATCGGCTCGAGGATGCACAGACAGGCCGCAGCCGCCGACGCGCTGGCGAAGACGGCGAGCGCAGGTACGACGACGCGCTCTCGAACGACCATCCAGCGGGCGAGACGCGTCAGCGCTGTCAGTAGCCGCTCGGGCGGTGCAAAGAACCAGGCCAAGAGCGCGAACACGAGCAGCGTCAGCAAGCGCGTGCGATCGGACAGCAGCCGCTGGTCCGAGAAATAGAGGCTCACGCTACTCAGGAAGACCAGCAGCCCGAACACCGCGAGCGAAGCTCGGCGTCGTGCGCGCCCGCGGGCACGGGGTTCCGTCATCGTCACAGGCTCCAGTTCGAGCACGCTCGCGCGCTACCAGTCAAGCCGCTGCCCGGCCGTACGTGGCGTCCGCACTTGCGACACGACGTCGCCGCCATCTAGCACCGCACGGCGCGCAGGTGTCGTGCGGCGCGGCGCCGAGCCTCTCCGCGTCGTGCGGGACAGCGCACGACTCTGCCGCCGCGCTGGACCGGGGCGGCAGAGCTTCGACGGCACCGCGGTGTCGAAAAGCGAGACACGCGTTCGAAGCACGGTGGAATGCCGGAGCGTTGCACCCGCGCGGCCGGTGGCGAGCGCTGCGATCGTGTGTGACATCGGACGGGCGCCGGGCTAGCCTAGGGGCACAGGAGTAACTTTCACATGCGAGTTCAGGCTCTCACGTTGGGGTTCGCGGGGCTCGTCGTCGTCGTCGGTGCGTGCGGCTCCGGAGACTCGGTCAAACCGGCCACGTCGTGCACCGGCGCGAATTGCGGCGCCGGCGCCACGGGTGGCAACGCCGGATCGGGCGGATCGGGCGGATCGAGCGGCGGGAGCGCGGGCCGCGGAGGCACGGGCGGCTCGTCGGGTACGACGACCGGAGGCGGCGGAGCGGGCGGCAGTGGCAACGACACTGGCGAAGCTGGTGCGGACGCCGCCGGCACGGGCGGCAGCACGGGCGGCACCAGCGGCGGCAGCGCAGGCTCGTCGGCAAGCGGAAACGGCGGGTCGGGAGGCAGCGCCGGGACGAGCGGTGGCTCGGGGCTGACCTTCTCGGTCCTGAGAGCGGGCCTGCTCGATGGGAACTCGACGGCCTGGGAGATGGCTCGAGACGTCGTCTTCGACGACCAGGGATCCATGTACGTCGTCGGCGGCACATCGTCGCCCGACTTCCCCGTCACCAGCGGCGCCTACGACACGAGCTACAACACCGGCGGGAACGAGCTCGGCACGCAGGGCGACACCGACGGCTTCATCACGAAATTCGACGCGGACGGCAAAGTGGTTTGGTCGACTTATCTCGGCGGGCCCAACTACGACCGGATCTACGGCGTCGAAGTTGACGCCTCGCACGACGTTTACGTGGCGGGTCGCGCGGGACGAGGATTTCCCACGACCTCCGGCGCTCTCCAGACGGCCTTCGCTGGCGACAGCGCCCCCAACGGGCCCTACGGCAGCCAGGACGGATTCGTCTCCAAGCTGAGCGCCGATGGCTCCACGTTGATCTGGTCGACGTACTTCGGTGAGTCGGGCCCCGGCTTCATCCGGGACATCGACATCGACAGCCAGAAGCGCATCTACGTGGTCGCAAGCTCCATCAACGGCAGCGACATGGACCAGTACGTGACGAGTGGCGCTGCGCAAAGCACGCGGCGCGGCGACTACGATTCCTTCTTTGCTCGCATCTCGGCCGACGGCAGCGCGGTCGAATACGGCACCTACCTCGGCGGCAACGACTCGAACGGGTACTACAGCAGCAACCCGTCGGTGCGCGTCCTGCCTGACGGAACCGCCTTCGCGCTGTTCGTCGAGCCAGGCGCCGGAGCGCCGACCACGAGCGGAGCTTTCCAGCGCAGCTCCGGCGGCGGCAGCGACCTGCTCCTGGCCAAGTTCAGCCCGAGCGGCTCGATGGTCTTTTGCACGTACCTCGGAGGAAGTGGTGATGAGGGCATGGACACGCATTCCCTCGCGATCGACAAGGACGGAAACGCCGTCATCGCCGCCGGCAGCAACTCGACGGACTACCCGGTGACCGATTCGAGCCCGCACGCGAGCGCGGCTGACCTCGTGGTCACGATCGTCGCACCGGACGGGGCGAGCATGCTTTCGAGCACCCAGCTAGGTGGTGACAAGGCGGACTCCGCCGAGGGCGTTGACATCGGTCCCGGCGGCGACATCTACATCACGGGTTCCACCAACTCGAGCGACCTGCCGGTCACACCCGGAGCGCTCGTCTCGAGCCACATCGGCAGCCGCGAAGGCTTTCTCGTGGTCATGTCCGCGGATCTATCCCAGCGAAAGTACGTTTCGTACGACGGGATCCCCGGCGAATACGCCAACCGCAGCACGGCCGTGAACTCGGAGGGGCTCTGGGGGGTGGTGGGCGCCGTCTGGAATCTCGACCCGTTTCCCTCGACCGGTAGCTACGACAAGCAGATCAACGGGCAGCACGCGGCGTTCTTCCGGGTACTCGCCGCCCAGTAACCCGGCACCGGTTTTTCCAGCCCGAGTAGAGCGGTCCCTCGTGGGGCCGCGCAACCGAGCGCGAAGTCATCGGTGGTCGATTGCCGCGAGCGCGGCCACCGGGTACCTTTCGCAACCTGGCTCGGGACACCCACTTTGCAAACTCCATGACGGCCTCACTAGTCGAGCTCAAAGACCTTCCAGGACCGGGCGAGAACCTTCGGAGCCGCGTGCTCGCAGGCGAATATTTCGTGATACGCGGCGCCATGCAGCGGACAGGGGTCTTCGACGACATGGTCGAAGGCAGTCTGCGCGGCATCGACAAGGCGCTCGGACCGGAAATTGCGGCGCGGGTTCGCGAGCTCGGTTTCGAACGCCTGCACGAGATCGTGCCTGGCAATTCGATCCCCGCTCTGACGGAAGCCGTCTACGTGGAGGCACTGCGCATGGCACCCTCGTTGCTGCGGCGCGCCGTGCCTCGCATCTTCGGCAGCGACGCGCCCTTCTACTTCGAGCGCTTCCCGAACATCCGCTTCCACATCCCCTTCGACGCAGCGGCGGCGCACAAGCAAGCCTACAAGGAATTCGGTAAGAAGCGGGGCGACGGCAAGATCACCGCGCACGGGCCCCATCGCGACAGCTGGCTCGACTGCCCGCTGAACTCGGTGAACATCTGGGTCGCGCTCGGCCGAGTCGATACCGGCAACGGATTGCTCATCTACCCCGAGAGCTACGAGGCGCCCATCGTGCGCAACGGTTGCCACATCCGCTCGGATCAGCGTCCCGGCGTGCCCACGAACGTCGCCATGGAGCCAGGCGACGCGCTGGTCTTTCACGGCGACCAGCTCCACGCTTCCGTCGTCAACCACACCGACTCGACGCGGCACGTCGTCAGCTTCCGGCTGACGCTCGACCGCCCGCGTTTCGCCGACACCCACTTGCAGATGTACGCGTATTCGCCGCTCGCCGTCGGCCCGCTCGCCACGGGCCCGCTGAGCTTCGTCAGCGAGATCCCGGCGAGCCTCGCGGTGACGCACTTTCGCACTCGCCTGCGTCAAGCGCGCACTCTGGTGCGCCGCGCCATCGGCGCCCGCACCACGTCGAGCGCCGACGTGGCGCCCGTCGCACCGACCGCGCAGGATCCCCTTTCCGCGAGCTCGCTTCGCCCCGGCGAGATCCGAGCCGTTGACACGGCGACCTGCGTGGCACGGCTTGCCGACGGTTCGCTGGTCGCCTTCGGCCGCCGCTGCACGCACGAGGGTGCCGATATGTCCCTCGGCTACGTGGAGGGACAGCGCATTCGCTGCCCGTGGCATAACCTCCCCTACGACATGCAGTCGGGATCGAGCCCCTGCCAGGCCCTCAAGCAGCTCAAGACCTACCCCGTGCACGTCGATGGCGATCGCATCGTCCTCGGTGCCGCGAGCGCTGCCTCCGCCGCGCCCGCCACCGAGCCGGCCGGCAGTTCGGCGAGCTGAGCCCGCGTACGTCGGCGCGCCCGGCCTTTACGCGAAGCTACCGCCGAGGCGCGCTCGCACCCGCGCTGGCTTCGAGCGGCGCCGCGAGGTCGTACACGACGAAAGCGCCGTTCCTCGCGACGGCGCGAAACGGCAGCGAGTGTCGTGCTTCGGTCACGAAGTACGGGTAGGCGGGGTACCGGGCGAAGAGCGAGCGAGCCTTTTTGCCATCGATACTCAGGAACGCCTCGCGCATCGCACTGAAGTTGCGGTGCGAGTGCTGGCTCGGCATGCCCTCGTAGTCGAACCCCATCACGTTGACCATGCGCGGGCCGAAGAAGCCGAACAGGCCGGGCCCGCCCATCATCACGTTGCCGTCGTGGTGCTCCTGGAGGACGATCGGGTAGTTGATCAATGCATCGCGGAAATAATAGAGGTACGGCGGCACAAACAGGCCGTCTCCGGGTTTGACCCGCGCTCGGATCATCCGCACGATCTCGGCGAAGCTTTCCGCGGTCACACTCGCGAGTGCTGCTCGGTCTCGCTCGCCCGGCGGTTGGCCCGCGTCGAGGCGTTGAATCACGGCGAGATTGCGCTCCCCGGGGTAAAGGACGTAGGGCCCCTCGTGGGTGAAGATCGCTGGGGTCTTGAAATCGTTCATCCCGGCCGCTTGCGCCGCAACGAGGTAAGGCTCGATCCCGTCGAGCTTGCCCGCCGAGATGGCCCAGCGGGCGAAACGGAGCGCGGGCCGAGCGTGCCCGCGCGAGCTGACGAGAAACAGGCCCCACCCGAGAGCGACGACGGCCGCGGCGATCATCAGACGCCGTGCGCCCTCGAAGACCGGCAGGCGGGTCCCAAAGCGCGCACGCGCCACGTTGGAGAATCGCGCGACGACACCGCCCGCGAGAACCAACAGCGGAAAGCACGAGTAGCTCGGCAACCGGTAGCCGGGCGTGAGCGCCACGAGCGGCAACGTGAGTGGCGTCGGGTAGGCCACGACGAGCGTGCGCTCGACCACCGCACCGAGCGCGAAGAGAACGGGGGGTAGGAGCGCCGCCCAGAACATCGGGCGTCGGTGAAACTTGGGCACCAGGAGCGCGTAGGCGACGAGCGCGATCAGGATCACCGCGCCTATCGTCGCGCAGAGCGGAAGCCGGTAGAGAAGCTGATACAAGAACGAAAAGTCGTCCGCTTCGTCCTTGATCATCGCGGAATACCAGGCTCCGGAGGAGACGGGCCGGCTCAACACCGCTGGAAGTCGCTCGAGCTGTTTCACCAGGGCCGGCGCAAGCCCGACCAAAAATGCCCCACCGACCTCGAGCAGCATGACCCACCGGCGCGCCTGGAGCGCCTGGACCACCACGATCGACCCCACCACGACGAAGCTCAACACGCCCGCGGTCGGGTGCATGTAGCAGCTGAGGGCAGTGACCCACACCGCCACGCGCGTCTTGCCGAGCGCAAGCGCGCCGGTTGCGACCGCCGAGAGGCACCAGAAAAGCGTCCTGTGGGAAAACACCTCCCACGCGTCATGAGGCACGAGGGACATGCCGCGATCGTCGAGGCGCAGGAGGTGGAGCACCGGGAACGCCACGAGGGCCAGCGCCGCCGCAGAGAGCAGCCGCGCTTCGGGGTCGAGCGTTTCGCCTTCACCAGCCCCGAGCCACACCAGCCAAACCATGACGAGCTGGAGCAACGCGTGCGCGGCGTAGCCGACGGCGATGTACGCGAGCGGAAACCAGAACGTCCACTCCATGAGGGAGAAGACCGGCGGCCGGGCCAGGGAATACGCCAAATTTGCCGGATCCTGCGCGGCAACGGAGCCGTCCAGCCGACTGAGGAGGAAGAACGTGCCCTCGGGCACCTCTGTGCCGAGTGCGAGATAGTGCACGGCCGGAGCAAGCAGCACGGCAAGGATGATCGCGGCGCGGATCCTCCTGAGCCTTGTGTGATTCACGGCAAGGTTCGTTTCCACCGACATCCGATTCGCGTCAATGGGCGTGACGAGCCCGACGACGTTGGCTAAGGTGCGGCACCCTTGAGGGCTTAGCGTGAAGTTACTTCCGACTGCTGTTGCTTTGGGTGTGCTCGGGCTTGCCTGGGCGTGTGGCTCTAACCAGGACAAGGCGCCGAACACGGACTGTGCCGCCGGCATCTGTCCCAGCGCTGCCACGGGCGGTGCTTCCGCGAGCGGCGGCAGCGGCTCGGGCGGCAAGGGATCCGCCAGCGGCGGGTCCAGCGGAACGAGCAACGGCGGCTCGGGTCTCGTGGGCGACGCGGGCGACGGGAACGGCATGGGCGGCGCGTCCACGGGCGGGTCATCCACGGGCGGGTCGTCCACGGGCGGGTCGTCCACGGGCGGGTCGTCCACGGGCGGGTCGTCCACGGGCGGCAGCGGCGGTGCGACCGGCGGCAGCGCGGGATCGAGCGGCTGCGTCGAGGCCTGGGAATGCACGCCCTGGCAGACGAACGGCTCCAGCGACGACGGCACCCGCAGCTGCACCGACAAGAACGGCTGCGGCACGACCGTGAACGAGCCCATCACGCAGGTGACCCTGCCCGCGCTCGACGAAAACTTCTATCGCTGCAACGTCGAGCCCATCATGGATCGCAAGTGCTCCATGATGGGCTGCCACGGCACGGAAGCGGGCCGGGCCCTGCGCATCTACGCGCGAGGTCGCCTGCGCATCACGGGCGAGATGCTCACGGACTCCAACAACAGCTGCCTCAAGCAGGGCCAGAGCGGTCCAACGGAAAGTTGCATCGGCTCCATCGAGTGCCGCTGCTACTTCGAGCCTCACACCCCGACGGAATGGCGCCGAAACTACGACAGCGCCCGCGGCTTCGCTCTGGACTCGACGGGGACCCCCGTGGGCGGCCCGGACGAATCCGATCTGATTGCTCAGCCAATCGTGGGCGGGAAGGCGCACGCCGGCATTCACCTGTTCCGGAACAACGACGCAGAACACGACAAGCTCCGGCGCTGGCTCATGGGCGAGACGCTCGCGAGCTGCAGCACCAACAACTGAGGTACGATGACGCGCAGTTGACTTTGGCTTCGGTTCTCGCTCGCAGGGCTCGCGGCCTTGACCGTCACGGCAACCGTGTGGGCATTTCCCTTTCTGAAGAGCTGGCACGACCCGGCTGACGGCAACAACTCGTCGAACGCGCTTCGTGCGGGGGCCGGCGGCATCTACGGCACGGGCGCCGTCGAAGACTGGGGCATCAAGTGCTCGCATTGCCACATCGACGACTCGAAGCAGCAAGGCGGGATCCAGGCCCTCGTTGACGTGAGCCCGTCTTGGATCGATGTGGGCGGTGAGGACGGCTACCTGCCTGGCGAGCGCTACACGTTCACGGTTCAAATGATGGGCGAGCACCTCATCAACAACGAGAACCACAACGCCATGGCGATGGTGATCGAGGACACCTCGGGCATGCGCGCCGGGGAGTATTTCACCGATTCCGGCGTTGACTCCATGGTGTGCCCGACTTCAGCGCCACCGAAATCCGACACGACCCTCCGCACCACCTACGTCTATGGTGATTGCCACGGTGTCCTGCCAACGGAAGCCATGGACCTCACGTCGTGGACCTTCGACTGGGTGGCACCGGCTGCGGGCACGGGAGAGGTGACCGTCTACTACGGCATGGTGGACGGCAACAGCGGCGGCGAGTCGTCGCTCGGCGACGACGTCACCGAAGGGAAGCTGGTGCTGGTAGAGGGCAGCTGAGCGTGCACCAGCTCCCTTGGCTCGCCTGCTTGATTGCATTTTCTTGCGCGAGCTGCGCGCACGTCCAACCCTACCAGCGCGGTCACCTCGCCAAGCCCAAGATGCAGCTCGGCCAGGACCCAGAAGCCACGGCGCTCGAGCAGCACGTCTACGAGTATCGCGAGGGCGCGTCGGGCGGCTACGGCACGTTGGGCGGCGGCTGCGGCTGCAACTGAGGCCACCCAGCTTGGCGGGATCGCGCGTCGCAAGCCGGCCTCGCACGGGCCTGATCCGAGCCATCGCCCTCGGGGTGGTGGTCGGCGCGCTGCTGACGTTGCCGCACGCCAGGGCCGAGGGGCCGCCGCTCGAGGTCACGGCGCGCGGCGGAGTGTACCAAGACGACGACGCGACGCGGGTGGTGACGACCGTCGCTGCCATCGACGCCGGGGCCTTCGAGCGCGCCCGGCTGCGCGCGCATTTCCTGCTCGACATCGTTTCCTCCGCCTCGGTTGATGTCGTGTCCGCTGCCACGGGGCGATGGAACGAGGTGCGCAAAGAGGCCGGCGTCACGCCGAGCTACAGCGACGGAATTCACACCGTATCGGCTTCATACCGGCGCTCGGCCGAGAACGACTGGTGGTCCCACACGTTCGCCCTCGCGGGGAGCGTCGACCTCTTGGACCACAACCTGACCCTTGGCCTCGGTCTCAACCTCACGCTAAACGACATCGGCCGCGCCCATGACGCGAACTTCTCCGAGAGGCAGCAAGATTACGGCGGCAACGCGAGCCTCGTCGCGGTGGCGAGCCGGAACGACATCTGGTCACTGACCTACGCGTTGACGTACCTATCCGGCTACCAGGCAAGCCCTTATCGCTTCGTGCGGTACCACGAGGCGAACGCGGGGGGGACCGTGTCCGCACCGGAGGTCGTTCCGACGCATCGCCTTCGGCACGCGCTCGTCCTCGCCTACAATCGGCACCTCTTCCAGGACAGCGCGCTGCGCTCGCACGCGCGCGCTTATGTTGACAACTGGGGGGTAGTTGCCGGAACGATTGGCACCGAATACGCGCTCGGCCTGGGCGGCTTCGAGCCTGCGTTGTTCGTACGCGGCTACTACCAAGCGGGAGCGCGCTTCTACGAAGACGGATATGCTGCTCGAAAGCACTACATGACGGCCGATCGAGAGCTCTCGACTTTCTGGGATGCCTTCGCGGGTCTACGCCTCACCTACCGCTCACAGCCCGTCGGTTTTTTCTCCGAGCTCGCCGCCGAGCTCAAGCTCACGGGCTTCTGGTTCATGTTCCAAGATTTTTCCCGACTGCCGGAGCGACGCGGCTTCACGGCAGAGCTGGGCTTGGGAGGCTCCCTGTGAGACGCCCGTTGCCGCACTTGATGGTTGTCGCCCTCGTGGCGGGCTGCGTCGCAGACCTGGGGGGCACGGGGACCGAAGCACGCGCCGACGAGGCCTACTTTCGTTGCCGGGTCCAACCCGTGCTCACCAAGAGCTGTTCGGCGCTTCTCTGCCACGGTGATCCGCAGCGGTACTTCCGTGTCTACGCCCGCAACCGCCTCAGGCTCGGAGGAACTGAAGCAACCCGCAACGCCTTTTTGCGCGACGAAGAACGAGCGTTCAACTTCGCTTCGGCGCGTGCCTTCCTCGATGCGCGTGATCCCGGCACCAGCTTCCTCCTCATGAAGCCGCTCGATCAGGTCGCCGGTGGCTACTACCACGGCGGCGCCACCAAATTCGGCAAGGGGGACGTCTTCACTTCGCCGAGCGACGCCGACTACAAGACACTCGTGGCATGGGCCAGTGGGCAGACGGAGGATCCGACATGCGTGGAGCCGGGAAGCGACTTGTAGCCGCCGCCGCTGCGGCAACGGTCCTGCTCGTGGCGGGCCCTGCGCTGGCGTTCCATGCGGGCAACCTGTTCGACACGCAGCCCGGCGGGGGCGGAGGCGGAGGACTTTTCTACACGGGCTCGCCACGCGAGCACGGTTGGACGTGCGCTGCCTGCCACATCGAAGCCCCGCTCCTGGCGCGCGTCAGCGTGGCATCCGATCCACCCGAGCTGATGGCCGAGCGGCGCTACCTTCCCGGGCAGTCGTACCGGCTGACGTTCAAGCTGCTCAACGAGTCGCGAGGCCTCGCGTCGCCGCTCTCGAACTACAACTCCATCGTTCTTACGGCCCTCGATCCAGGGCGTCGCGCTGCGGGTTCGTTCTCGGGCTACGCCGCCAGCGAGTATTACGCGCGCGGAACCGCAATCCTGGCGTCCGCTGGCCGCACCCCCAACGAGATCGAATGGTCCTTCGATTGGACCGCACCTGCCGCCAGCACCGGCCACGTCGGGCTCTACGTTGCGGTCGTCGACGGGAACGGCGCCAACTCGACCGCCACCACCACTCTCACCGATCCCTTCGGCGATGACCTGGCACTCGGGCAGTTCTCGTTCGGCGAAGGGGGAACGACGCCCGCGGCCGTTTCGCCCGCCCCGAGCTCGTTCGGCGGCGAAGGTGCGGAGCCGCCTCGGGCCGCGCCCGGCCCGCAGCGCTCGCCGTGGCTCCGGGCTTCGTTGCTTCTTGCCGCTCTTGCGTCGGTGTTGCTCCTGGTGCTGACCCGCAGGGCACGCCGGCGGCTCGCCGTGGCAGGCGCGCTGGAGCCCGGCGCATGACCAGCGTGGCGTCGCCGCCGCGACTTCCGTCAGGACGCCGAAGGCGGCACACCCTCCGCCTTCGCCAAGTCTTTCGTGTCATCGGGCACGGGGCTGGACGACTGCGCGACGTCGGATTTGACCTGCGCGAGCAGGCGTAGATCCGGTAGCAAGCGACGATCGAGCAGGACCGCGAGCCCGAGGAAGACGGCCGCGCCAGCGGGAGCGCCGACCCACGGACCTAGCCCCAGTCGCTGAACCGCAACGCAGATCAGCGCGGCCAGGGCGGCCGGCACGACCATGGGTCGCACACCGGGCACGGGCCCGATCGCTCGAACGGCGAAAAGATGCGTCGCGATCCAGAGTGCCACCGCCGCGCCCAGCATGGTCGCCGCTGCACCCGGCGCCCCGTAGCGCTGGATGAGTGGAACACCGAGCAGCACGGTGGTGACGGCACCGGTGAGCTGGCCGAGCAGCACGAAGACCTGGCGCCCTCCGGCGACCAGCAACCAGCGAGCGTGTCCCGAGAGCAGGCTGATGGGTAGAAACCAGACCAAGATCTCGAAAGTCGGTGCGGCGGCCACGAATCGGTTGCCGAACGCGAGGGAGAGCAGCACCTTCGCGAACAGCATCAGGAACAGCGCTCCCCCGATGCTCACCCAAGCCACCGTTCGGTACGAAGCGCGCACGACGGCTTCGAGATCGCGACGGGCGCCGCCAGCAAGCTGCCGCGTGAGGGTCGGGTAGAGATTGAAGTGGTAGATGACGCCGAAGATCGAAAGCGAGATCACGACGCGATGCGAGGCACCGAACCACGCTGTTTCCGACCCACCGACGAGGGTGCCGACCAGGAAGGTCGGCGCGTAGAGGTTCAGCGCGGCGACCAATTGCGCTCCACTCACGGGCAACCCCTCGCGTAGAAGCGCGGCGAGGCCGCTGGCAGAGAAGCGCAAGCTGATCGGCGTGATCAAAAATTCTGCACCCCGGCGTAGTAGAGGGCGGTCACGGTCGCCGCAGCGAGCTCTGCCCAGCCGACCAGGGTGATGTCTTCGGGGCGCCTCACGAGCACGAGCACCGGCACGAGGAAGACGACCATGCGAAGGAGCTGCGCCATGGACGCCAGGGCCATCCGCTCGCGCGCCTGAAGCAGCCAGTCGAGGCGCCACGGGAGCGCGGCTAGCGCCAGGGCGAAGAGCCAAACTAGCATCTGCGTGTGGGCAGCGGGTGCCGACAGCCGCGCGACGATCACCATCAACGGCACGGCAAGCAGCGCAAGACCGATGCGCGCGACGGCGACGTTTGCGGTGACCGTTCGCGTAGCGGATGGGTCGCGCATGAGCGCGCGAACCCCAACGGGGCCGAGCCCTCCGTCCACCAGCATGGTGAAGAAGGACGAGAGGGCCATGACGTACTCGACCCTGCCGTAGGACACGGCGCCCAGCGCGCGCGCCATGAATGCAAAGGCGAAAAAAGCGAGTGCCTTGACCGCGACCTGGCCGCTCGACAGGACGGCAAAGTCCCACACGAGCTTCAGCTTGCGCAGCTCGAAGCGGGTCAACCGGCGCGGTTTCCCCTGTCGAGCAGCGCCGTGATACGGCTCACTAGCCAGTCGCTGTCCACCTGATCCATCACGCGCACGTCGTCGGCACGACCGAGGTCGTTGAACAGCTGCTCCACCTTGCCGCCCTGACCCGGGTAGTAGTCGACGCCCACGACTGGGAGGTCCTGCGAGAGTGAGAAGATGCAGGCGTGAAAGCGCATGGCGATCGCGAGCTTCAGCCGTCGCAGCATGTAAAGCACCCCGTCCACGTCGGGATCGGCTTCCCACACCCTAAAGTCAACCTCGGGACCGACGGCGCCGCGCAAGCGGTAGGCCGACTCCAGATCGGACCGACCGAACTGGATCGGGTTCATCGGGAAGAAAACGAACGTCACCTGGCGCTCGCTCGCAAGCCGGCGCATCGCGACGGCCAGGCTCTGGATCAGCCGCCCTTCGGCATCCTCCGAATAAGACTCGCCCTTGACGCTCCATTCATGGCGGATCGGTCGCAGGTTGATCCCGATGAGGGTTCGTTCTCCGACACCCTCGAGCAGCTCGTCGACGGAGGCCTTCTCTGCGGGCGTCACCAAGTCCAGCTGGGTCCTGGTGGCGAGGTAGTCGAACGCCGGATCACGCGATACGGAGACGTTCACGCCCGCCAGAATCGGATCCTCGGCGGCCTTGCTGGTGCGCGTCGAGACGTGGCTCGCTTGCCGCAACAGGAGCCGCGCTGCGCGCCGGCTGAGCTCGCGCTTGAAGGGACCGATGCCGACGCGCTCCACGAGCAGAGGCTTGTGCGCCGCGCGCGCGGCTGCCGCGACGACGAGGTGCTTGGCGAGCACCCTCGGTAGGTCCATCATCGGGCCGCCAGCGACGACGAGCGCGTCGGCCTCGGCCATTTGAGCCCGGCCGCGCGGAACGTCGTAGTGGAACACGCGAACCGCCACCGGCGTGCGAAGGCCCGCCGCGAGCCTTCGCGTGTGCTCGGGCCGGTGGCTCAGGATGCGCGCGGCCTTCACCCCGTATTTTTCGTGCAAACCGAGCAGCACGCCGCCGAGAATGGCGGCGTCACCCACGTGGTCGCCCCCGTACGCACCGATGATGACGACTTCCTCGATGCTGTCGGGGACCGGCAGGGGAGCGCTCCTCGCCAGGCTCGCGGCGGCCAGGACGGAATACAGGAGCTCTTCGCCGACCTCGCCTGCAAGGCGGGCGCGCTGAGCGAATGGGCTCGGCGCGTCCGGAGAATCCGCGAGCAGGTGGGTCGCAAAGTCCTCCAGGAACGCTTGTTCCCGTGCAGGCAAAGGAGCGACCGGGTAAAGCTCGACGCTTGCGCCAAGCTCGGTGGCGAGGCGAAACGCACCCTCGAGCCTGTGAATCGTCGCGGTCGTCGCGGGCAGTTGCCACGTGACGGGCTCTCTTCGTTCCACGGCTTCTCGGGTTGCCGCGATGATCGGCGAAAGCTCCGTGGTGGCGCCGGCGAGGGTGGCGTAGACCTCTCGTGCGGCGCGTTCACCGACCTTGATGACGGGCATGGGAGGAAGCCGCTGGACCCGAAGAGGTCGAGCGCGGAGCCCACTTCCTAGTCGGATTTTGCCGGGACGCCCAACTCCAAACCGCCGCCAAAAAAGCGGGGGCAATCAGTTCCAGGCCCAGCGGAAGAGCGAGCGCGCGCGAGGCGGCCGGCCGGGCGCACAAAGCGCGACTGGGTCAGCCGGGGCGCCTGGTGCCCGGGGGCGCGGGCGTCGGATCCATCCCCGCGATTATCTTCAGCCCGGCGCGCAGCTCGTCCAGCTCGACGGGCTCTCGTTCGAGACGGGCGAGCAGGTCCTCGACGTTGCTCACGCGCGGCCGAGGCACGGGCACGAAGGTCGCAGGGCGCGGCGATGGCTCGGGTGGAGCCGTGTTCACCCAGGGCGGCACACTGCTGTCGGGCTCGTCGGCGGCGGCGGTCACAACGGCAACCTCATGCTCCGGTTCTGGCGGCACGGAACGCTCGGCCCCGGCGGGCACCGCTTCGGACGCGGTGGCGGGCGGCGGCGGCGACGCCACGAGCACCACGGCGGGCGGCCGTGCCGAATCGGGCTCGATCGGCGGGCAACGCTCCGTGAGGTCGTGCGCTTCCGCGGCCACGAGGTCCTCCCCTTCGAGCACGATGAGCTCGGCGTCGTCGGGATCGAGCGTCCGCTCCTCGGGCGCGAAGCTCACGTCGATATCGATCTCCCGGGCGACGGCAAGCGCCTCGTCAACCTCGTGCTTGGTCCCGACGCGCGTGCCAAGCACGGGCGTCGAGGTGCGGGGGGCCGGCGCAGGCGGCGCAGGCGGCCGCTGGCTCGCGCGCGAGATCACAGGCTCGGGGCGAGTCTCGCGCTCGCTCGCGGTCGTTCGCGGTCGCGGCGTGGGAAGCGGGATGGTGGCTTCGATGGGCGGCGCCGCCGGCGAGACGGCGGCGACGGGCGCCATCGCAACCGCCACGAGCTCGGGACTCATAACGTCCGGCGCGACGTCCGACACAGCCGGCTCCGACGGCGCCGAGCGCTTTGCGGGGCCGGGAGGCCGAGCCCCCGCGGGTGCCACCGGAGCCGCGGCGTCAAAGCGCCCTGCGTCCTTGGCGCGCTCGGTCTCGCGAGCCAGGCGCGCGAGGGCGCGACGCGCGGCGGATCGGTTCACGGGGATGAGCGCGGTCTCGAGCTCGCGAAGCAGCGCACCGACACCCGCACCGGAGATCCGGCTGCGCGCGCGCAGGAGCCCCGAGCTCGCCGAGCTCGACCACGCCAGTAAACCATCGAGCAGCTCGCGCAGATCGTGCTCGGCGGTGCCGTCGTCGGCAGGTGCGCCGCCGCTGATGCGGACGGCGCCGTCGTCCGAAAGCCGCACGTCTCGGGGCTCGACGCGGCGCGGGGAACTGGCAACCTGATCGGCAGCGGCGAGCACGAGGTAGCCCGCGCACTCGCCCGTCAGGGGCACGGCGCGAGCGGCCGCTCCCGCGAGGATTTCGCTCAACGAGACGCTCATGCGCGGCCTCCCCGCACGAGCACGCCGTGGGTGCCGAGGTAACCCTTGGCCTCTGCCACCGTGTACATGCGGTCGTGGAAGATGGAAGCGGCGAGCGCCGCATCGGCACCGCCTTCGTTCAGTCCCTCGCGCAGGTGCTCGAGCGTGCCCACGCCGCCCGACGCGATCACCGGAATGTCAACGGCGTCGACCACGGCGCGCAAGAGGTCGAGGTCGTAACCGCTGCGCGTGCCGTCGCGATCCATGCTCGTGAGAAGGATCTCGCCCGCGCCGAGCGCCGCGGCGCGGCGCGCCCAGTCGATGGCGTCGATGCCCGTCGCTCGCCGGCCACCGTGCGTGAAGACCTCGAACCCGCCCTCGGCGCGGCGTCGCGCGTCGATCGCGATGACGAGCACCTGGCGGCCCCAGGCGCCGGCGATGGCGGAGATGATGTCCGGATCGGCAACGGCGGCGCTATTGATGCTCACCTTGTCCGCGCCGGCATCGAGCAAGTGACGCACGTCCTCGGGGGCACCGACGCCGCCCCCGACCGTGAGCGGCGCGAAGACCACATCGGCCGTCCGCTCGACCACGTCGAGCATGGCGTTCCGCCCCTCGTGCGAGGCCGTAATGTCGAGGAAGGTGATCTCGTCGGCCCCCTCGGCGTCGTACCGCCGAGCGCACTCCACGGGATCGCCGGCGTCGCGGATACCCACGAAGTTGATGCCCTTCACGACACGTCCGTCACGGACGTCCAGGCAGGGGATGATGCGCTTGGCAAGCACAGCCGGTTCTCCGCCCATACGGCAGCGTGACCCGATGGGCCAAGGATTGCGGAGACGGCCGGCCCCCTTGCGCTATAGTCCCCCCCGTCCCCATGCGGCCGTGCCCTCAGTGTGGAACGCCGTGCCAGGAGGCGGCTTCGAGCTGCGCTGCGTGCGGTGCGAGCTTGGCTTCACAGCTCGGTCAGACCCTCGTCGGCCATCTGGGACAGCTCGCCCGCCCGGGCGCGGGTGGACCCACGCAACCTTCACGCGTCACCGCACCGCTCGGCCCCTCGCCCGGCGGACAGACTGTCCTTTTGCCAGGCGGGCCCTCAGCGACGCCGCCCGGCGTGCCGACCACCACGCTGCCCGGCGGCCCGTCGGCGCAGCCACCCGGCATGCAGACCGTCACGCTCCCCGGCGGACGCTCGGCGCAACCGCCCGGTGGGCAGACCGTCGCACTCCCTGGCGGACCGTCAACACAGCCACCCGGCATGCAGACCGTCACGCTGCCCGGCGGCCCGTCGGCGCCGCCGCGTTCAGATGCTCCCCCCACCGGCGCCCCCGCCCCCGCCCCCGGTGCGGCGCCAGCTCCCGGCCCGGCGCCGGGGCATGCGGTGAACTTTCGCGGAACGATGGTCGGCATCGGCCTGACCTCGCCCTTCGCCGGGAATCCGCCCCCTCCACCGGCGACGCCACCCCAGTCCCCGCCGCCCGTCCCGCCCGCTAGCCCCCACACGTTCAAGGGCACCATGCTCGGGCTCGCCCCGATGGCACCGATGCCCCCGGAGGCCGGTGCGGCGGGCGCCCCGTCGCCCGCCGGCGATGCGCCCGCTCCCGCTCCCGGCGGCCGTCCCGCACCACTAAAGACAATCCTCGGGATTGCCCGCCCTGGTATCGCCCCACTCCACCCAGGCGTCGAGAAGCAGCAGCCCGCCGCTGTACCCGAGGCGCCTCCCCTGTGGCAGGAGCCGCCGCCACCGCCACCCGCTGGATTCGAACCGCTGTCGGGACAAATCCCGGGCGTTCCGCGTAGGCGTCACGTGCCGTGGGTGACCGTGCTCGTGATCCTCGGCGCGGCGATGCTCGCGAGCGCCGGCATCGTCGCCGTGTTCTTCTATCGGGCGCGCGGCGCCATCGAGACGCGGCTCGTCGCGGACGACCAGGGGCGTGACAGGCTCGCGCTCGGCTGCCCCGGCTGCACCGACGGGACGCGCGTCACGCTCCAGGGCGCGAGCACCACTTTCAGCGGGGGCAAGGCCGCGCTGACGCTCGCGCGTCCTTTGCCAGTCGGGGACAACCAGCTCGAGCTCGAGCTGCAGCGCGGCTCTGGCCGCGCCGAGCAGGTCAGCGTGACCGTGCCGGTCAACTTCCGGATCCAGGGCGACACCAAGCGCCTCGACGAGACGCCGCCGGTCGTCGAAGCGCGCATGACCGCACGCGCCGGTTCCGTCGTCGTGATCGACGGCCATCCGGTCCCGCTCTCCGCGGACGGCACCGCCGCGGCGGTCGTCGACGTCACGCGTGACGTCACGGGCTCCGAAGCTTCCGTGAAGACGCTGGAACGGCGTATCCCCTACGTCGTGACGCCTCCCGGCGGCACGCCCCACAACGGCGACGTCGTCGTGCGTCTCGGTATCGTGCCCCTGGTCGTCCAAGCGCCCGGCAGCTCGATCGTGATCGAGGGTCCCGGCTTCGTGCTCGCGGGGCACACCGCCAAGAACGCGAACGTCACCGTCGAGGGACGCCCCATCACCGTCGATCAGGCCGGCGCCTTCGCGCAGATGATGAGCGTGTCCGCCGCCGGCGAGACGACGGTCGCCGTGCGCGCCACCGCTCCGGATCTCGCCCCGCGCCTCGTCATGATCCACATCAGGCGCGTGCAGAGCTTGAGCGCCGAGGCCGCGCTCGTCCGAGCTCGCGCCACGGCGTCCTACGCCGCCATCGCTGCCGACCCAGAAGGGCAGCGCGGGCTCAACGTCGCGCTCGACGGCTCCGTGGTCGAGGCGCGCACCGACAACTACACGACCCTGATGGTGATGGACGTGAAGAGCGGCTGCAAAGCTCCGCCCTGCCTCATGCGCGTGAGTTACGGCGGCAAGCTCGCTCTCGCGAGCGGCGACGCCATCGGCGCGTTCGGCACGCTCGTCGGCTCCGTCGAGGGGCCCCGCTCGGGCACGCGCATCCCGGCCGTGCAAGCGGATTTTCTGCTGAAGGCTCGCCCTTGACGGCGAAGGCAGCGACGACCGCCGTCGCGTGTAGTCGGTGCGGCGCGCGGAACGACGAGCGCGCCCGCTTCTGCGCCAACTGTGGCAGCTCGCTGGTCGCCACCATGCCGCCCACTGAACGCGCCCCCGAGCAACGCTCGGGGACCACGGTGCCGCCCCCACGCCACAACGGGGCGCCACGCGAGCGCCATCATGCCGATCCATTACTCGGACGCGTCGTCGCCGAGCGCTATCGCGTCCTCGAGCTGATCGGCCGCGGCGGCATGGGTGTCGTCTACCGCGCCGAGCATGCGCGCATCGGCAAGATCCTCGCGCTCAAACTGCTCACGGGCGAGCTGACGCGTGACTCCGCACAGGTGGCTCGCTTCAAGCGCGAAGCGCTCATGGCGAGCAAGCTGTCGCATCCCAACACCGTGCAGGTGTTCGATTTCGGTGACGCCGACGGGCTGGCGTACCTCGCCATGGAGTACGTGCGCGGCACCGACCTCGGGTCGCTGATCACGAGCCAGGGCCATCTGTCGGCGGAGCGCACCACCGCGATCATGATCCAGGTCTTGAGCTCGCTCTCGGAGGCTCACGACAAGGGCATCGTCCACCGCGACTTGAAGCCCGAAAACATCATGATCGTCCCCAGCCAGGCGGGCAACGAGCTCGCCAAGGTGCTCGACTTCGGTCTCGCGAAGCTCCGCGAGTCCAGTGAGCTCTCCGACGTGACGTCGAGCGGCGCAATCGTGGGCACGCCCTACTACATGTCGCCCGAGCAGATCCGCGGGGAAGCCATTGGCCCCGCGAGCGACGTCTACGCGATCGGTGCCGTGCTCTATGCGTGCGTCACGGGCACGGTGGTGTTCGACGCGGCCACGCCGATGGGCGTGCTCACACGGCACTTGACCGAGGAGCCCGAACCGCCGAGTCGGCGCGCACCGGGCATTTTGCTGCCGCGCGGCTTCGAGCGCGTGATTCTCACCGCGCTCGCCAAAGACCCCGCGCGCCGCTTCCCGAGCGCACAGGCGCTGCAGAAGGCGCTCGTCGCCGAGATTGGCGCCGGAGGCACGAGCCTCGAGCTCCTGCTCGATTCGAAGAAGCTCCGGAGCCTCGAGCCCGGAGACGGAGAGGCTGCCACGCGCGACGAGGTCGAGCGGTACGAGCGCAAGCTCAGGCGGCGAAGCTACGCCGTTTGGGGCGTGCTCGCGGCCGCGATCGGCGCCGGCGTTTTCGGCATCGTTCGCCTATACTCCTCGCTCACGCGCGCGCCGACTTTCCAGGGCAGCGAAATCGAGCCCAACAACGCCGCCAGCGAGGCGTTCGTCGTCCCCTTCCCGCTCGACGTGAAGGGTCGGCTCGGGCAGCGGCTCGACCGCTCGCGGAGCGACCGCGACTTTTACAAAGTGACGCTGCCCGCCGGCACCGACTCGGTGCGTCTCGCGTTCGAGCCGTTGCCGAACCTCGCGAGCTGCCTCTTGCTCTACCCACCTGGAAGCCAGGAGCCGTTCGCGCGCTACTGCCTCGGCGGCCCGGGGGTTCGTCTCGACGTGCCCGCGCTCAAGCTCGAGCCCGGCAGCTGGGTCGTCGCCGTCATGCAGGACAACGAGTCGTACTTCGACGGCGCGCCGACACCCGTCTACGAGAACGTATCCGACGACTACCGCCTGATCCTCAGGCCGTCCGTGCCCGTGCCCGAGCGCGAGGTGGAGCCCAACGACACGATC
This sequence comes from uncultured delta proteobacterium, assembly GCA_963841435.1. Lineage (GTDB taxonomy): Bacteria > Myxococcota_A > Polyangia > Polyangiales > Polyangiaceae > PMG-095. Next base: position 582,294 of record CAWJCS010000004.1, on the reverse strand, counting down.
GCGCTCGGCAATCCGCTGGTTTCGGCGACGGGCGTCCACGGCGCGTTCGGCTGGGCGCGCGACGTCGACGTCTTCTGCGCTCCTGCCGACCGGAAGCGCACCCGCTTCGTCGTCGAGGACGCCATCGAGCGCCCACGCTCTCGCTACTCGGTGCTGCAGGTCACCGTCCACGGCGGCCCCGACGACGGCATTCCCGTGCGCGTGCACCGAAGCGGCGCCGACGTGAAGCCGTCGCCACGCGATGTCGTCGGCACCTACCGGAGCGCGCCGATCGATGTCGACCCCGCCGCACCGCCTTGCGTCGAGCTCGCGCTCGTGCCGAACCCCTGGGGCCCCTCGCCACCGGCCATCCTCGCGCCACCCGGCGACGAGCAGTACCTCGTGAAGCTCGCGCCCTGATCGGACGCCGCGCGACCCCGCTCCGGGGGGTCAACGGCGAGAGGCGCCCAGCTCACAGACAGGCAGGAAACTGCTTGCCAGTGTCCTGATTCGAGGTGCCCGAATTGAGCGTCACGCTGATCGACCGCCCCGCCTTGTCGGTGAGGTTCAACGTGGCCGGCGTCATGATGGCGCTGTTCACGTGCCAAGCGCCGTACGAGGTGCGCGACGCCGTCGTGCCGTTGACGGTGACCGCCGTGATCGACGTGATGCCGTTCTCGACGAAGAGCTCGTTGTCGTTGCCGGACTTGAAGCGCACTTTCACGTTGCCGGTCACCGGGCAAGGAACGAAACGCCAGGTCGTGCCGCTCGGATTGCCCACGCTGTAGCCGAGCTGGTCGAACGCCGCCTTGCTGAGATCGAGGTGCTGACTGGGCCGGTCACGGCACGGCTGATTGCTGGCCGTGGGGCAGGAGTCGATGACCGTCGCGATGATCTTCTTCTGGTTCTGGCCCGTGATCTCGACGCAGGCGCCGCAGTTGTTCGAGGTGTTGAAGCTCGAATCCGCGGGGATCGCCGCGAAGTACGTGTTGCTCGCGGGGCTCGTGCTCGCGATGTTCTCGACCGTGTCGGTCGTGCCGTTCTCGGTGCCGTAATAGCCGCACGCCGTGCGGTAGCCGTTGCCGTCGCGACCCGTCCCCTGGCCGAAGTAGTAGTACGTGAACGAGCCGTCACCGTTGTGGCTCGAACCGATGTCGCAGCTCGTCGCCTGCGGGTTCATGCAGGTACCGTTGGAGCAGCTGCCGCCCGTGGCGCATTGGTTGCCGCACGTCCCGCAGTTGTTGACGTCCGTCTTCGTGTCAACGCACTGGTTGCTGCAAAAGGAGCCCCCGTTGGGGCAGGCGCACGCGCCGCTCACGCAGGCCGACCGCGGGCTCGAGCACGCCGCGTTGCAATTGCCACAGTGCATGGCGTCGGTTTGGGTGTCGACGCACTGGTTGTTGCAAAGACTCTGGCCGCCCGGGCAGCTGCAGCTCGCGTTGGAGCAGGTGCGGGGCGCGCTGCACGCGCTGCCGCAGGCGCCGCAGTGCACCGCGTTGTTGGCGAGATTGACGCACTCGCCGTTGCATGGCGAGAGGCCTCCGCTGCATCCGCACGTCGAACCCGAGCACGTCTGCGGTCCGGGGCAAGCCTGATTGCAGGCGCCGCAGTTCTCGTGGTTGGTGGCGAGGTCCACGCAGCTTTGCCCGCACTGCGTCTGGCCAGCCGCGCACCCCGTGGTGCAGACCGCCGTCGCCTGTCCCGTCGGGATCGAGCAGACCTGTCCGGCGCTGCACACGATGCCGCAACCCCCGCAGTTCGCGGCGTCGGAGCTCGTGTCGACGCAGGCACCGTTGCAGAGCGTGCCTCCCACGCACTGGCACGAGCCGCCGACGCAGCCCTGGCCACCGGTGCAAGCCGTGGCGCACGTCCCGCAATGCTGGGAATCATCGAGCAACGAGACGCACGTGCCATCGCAATCGGTCAGCGTGCCGCAGAACGAGGCCCCGGCAGCACCCGCTTGTCCGGCGCCGCCAACGCCGCCGGACACGCCGCCGCTCTGGCCCCCGCTCCCGGCGACCCCCGCGGAGCCGGCTCCGGCGCCGCCGGTGGCGCTCGCACCGCTTGCGCCACTGCCCGCCCCGGCCGTGCCAGCGAACGCCCCCTGCCCCGCCACCGAGCCGCCCGCGCCGCTGTTGCCAGCCATGCCCATCGAGCCCGCGCCGCTCCCCGAGGCCCCCGCGGCTGCGCCGCGTGCCCCACTGCTTGCGTCGTCACCGGAACCAGTTCCCGACAAGCACGCAAAAGGGGTGAGCAGAAGCGACAGGAAAACAAGACGGCAGGCGCCGCGAAGCCAGGCGTGGGAAGACATGGTCGAGGTCACCGTGCGGGGTATCGTTGCCAGGAGTGGACGCGCAGACCGTTTAGCAGGCCGCAACACCGAGGCGAGCCGACCGAACCGGGATCCGGTAGCATGACGCGTCTTCGATGCTCTGCCGGAGCTGCATGAATCGAGCAGCACTGAAGCAAGCCCCCATCTGGCTCGCGGTCGCCGCGGGCGGGCTACTCGGGCCGCGGCTCGCCCCCGCCGAGAAGCTCGATCCCAGCGTTCCGCTCCGCCTCGAGGCCGCACCCCCGAAGGGCCCCGCGGTCGCGTCGCGGCTCGACCTCGAGGGCTCGAGCCGCAGCCGTGTCGCGCTGCCGAAGCAGCCCGCGGTCCGCTTCCAGAAGCGGCTCCCTGGCCCCATCCTCGGCGCTCCGGTCGCGAACGCGCGAGGCGAGCTCGTGGTGGCGCATGGCAACGGGCGCGTGAGCGCCGTCGACGCCGCGGGTCACACCACCTGGACGCTGCGACCCGGAGGTGATCTGCTCGGTGCGCCCATTCTGATCGGCTCCGGCAGGACGCTCGTCGTGACACGCGACGCCGAGGTCGTGAGCATCAGCGGGGATGGTCGCGAGCTGTCGCGTGAAAAGCTGCCGTTCGGCGAGCTCGAGGGCGCGCTCGTCGCGTCGCCGACGCTCGACGGCGGCGCCATCGTTGCGTCGGGTGCGCGTTTCGCGCGCGTGAACGCCCGTGCGAGCCCCTCGCTCTTCGGCTCGGCGGCGAGCGCAATCGTCGCGGCATTCGACTGGCGGGGCACCACGCTGCTCGTCGAGCGCGAGGGGCGCGTGCTCACGCGAGCTCCGGCCCTCGAGGCCAGCGAGATCGGGCGTTTCGGGGGCCCGGTGACGAAGGTCGCGCTGAGTGGCGATCGACTGTTCGCACTCGTCGGAGACCGCGAGCTCGCGGCGCTCGATCTCCGGACGTCGGAGAGTGAGCGTCGCTACGGCGAGCCCGCGGCGGATCTGCGCGACTTCGCGCTCGGTGTTGGCGGCACGGCTCACGTGCTCGGCAGCGGTGGCGTGCTCGTCGAGCTCGACGCGGGGGGTCGCGAGCGGAGCCGGCTGTCGCTCTTGCCCGACGGTGCGGGCGGCGAGGCAAGCTCGATCATCGCCGACGACGCGGGGACGGTGCTCGTCGTGATCGCGGGAGCTCCCATCGTCCTCGTCCCGTCGGGCGGCGAAGCTCGCTCCGTGCCGGGCACCGGCTGCCCGGATCCGCTGCGCCCGACGCCGGTCGCGCCCGGCCTAGTCGTCACGGGCTGCCGTTCGGGCGTGCTTCGCGCGCTCAGTGATAGAGCACGCTGAGCCCGAGCGAGACGCCGTAGCTGAAGCCACTCAACGACACCGGATCCGGCCCCTTATTGCCTGAGCCGTCGGTCGTGAGCGCGCCGTCGAAGCGCACGAGACCGCCGAGCGAAAACTCGTCGGCGACCCAAAACCCCTGCCCCAGCCAGATCAACGTCCCGACGCCGACGCCCCCGAGCTCGTCACGCCCGTCCTTGCGGCTCGTGTTGGCAAGCGCGAGCCCTGCCTGACCACCGAGGTGAAAGCCGCCATGCGAGTTGGGAAAGCCGTCGATGAAGGCGCCGAGCATGAGGAGGTTCGCTCCGCCGTCATCGGCGTACCCGAACCCGTCGAAGGACACCGCGCCGCCGAGGGCAAACCCAGGGCTGGGCGATCCGCCCACCATCGCGTCGAGCGTGATCCCGGCGCCGCCGACGGAGTACTTGGAGTGAGTCGCGCTGTCCGTCGAAACGCGTGTCCGACCGTAGACGGGACCGAGCATGAAGCGGGCGTAGAAGCCGTCGTGCTGATGCACCGTGCGCTCGGGTGGCGGACCCGGGTCCGGCGTCGTCAGGCGGATCACGGGCTGTCCGAGTGGCGTCGGTCCGAGCGGCGGGTGCTCCTCGGCGGGCGGGCTCGCGGGAGGTGGGGTCGCATCCGGCCCGCTCTCGGGGGGCGCTTCGGACACCGGCTCGTCCGCCAGCGCCGGAACTGCCCAGAGGGCCACAATCGCGGTAACGCCTAGGATCGCGTTCAACGAAGGGGATGGCATGCGCGTTCTCACGTGCCTATACTAGAACCTGCTGAGCGCGCTGTCCTTCCGGCTCATTGGCCCGGCAGCCCCTAGCTGGAAAAACCCACGATGATCACCATCACCGAGCTCGCAGCACACAAGGTCAGGGAAATCTCGAAGGCCGAGGGCCTGGACGGGCAGGGTTTACGCCTGCGCGTCATCGGCGGCGGCTGCGCGGGCTTCCAGTACGACCTCTACTTCGAGGAAGCCCCGACGGATCTCGACGAGCGCTTCGAATCCAACGGCGTTGCGCTGTACGTGGATCCGCTCAGCTATCAGTACCTCGACCAGACCCAGATCGACTACGTCGAGAGCGCGCACGGGTCCGGGTTCAAGTTCGCGAACCCAAACGTCACCTCGACGTGCGGCTGCGGCTCGTCGTTCAAGGCCTAGCCGGCGCCTGATCGGAAATTTTGCGCCGAAGCGGGGTTGTCCCCCGCTGCTGCCGCCTCGAGCCGGGCACGGGAGCGGGCGGTCCACGCCGAGATAGGCCCGCGAGCCGACCTGCGCAAGCGTCCAGCGCTCATTGCTGTCCGTACGAATGAGCCGGGGCGCGCAACTTTGACGTACCCCCCCGCGTAGCCGTCGTGGAGAAGGGCGCGAGTCGGTCGCGCGTTGGAAAACACCATGGCGCAAAGTGCTGAGCTTCACCGTTACTTCAGCCGCGTGCGAGCCCTGCCGGCGCTCACGCGGGAGGAAGAGCAAGAACTGGTCACTCGTTACCGCGAGCTCGGTGACGAATCTGCGAAGGAGCGCGTCCTCGGCTCTCATTTGCGTTACGTCGTGGCGATCGCCATCAAGTACCAGCGCTATGGCGTGCCACTCGAGGAGCTCGTGAGCGAAGGCAACTTCGGGCTCGTGCACGCCCTCGGCAAGTTCGATCTCTCGCACGGTACCCGGTTCGTGACGTACGCGGCGTACTGGATCCGCGCGTACGTCTTGAACCACGTCATCCGCTCCTGGAGCCTGGTTGGCGTCGGCTCGGGCGCACTGCGCTCGAAGATGTTCTTCCGACTGCGGCGCGAGCGCGTGAAGATCGCCAACCTAGTCGGGGAAGGCCCGGACGCCGAGGGCATGCTCGCGGCATCGCTCGGCCTTCCCGAGGCCACCGTGAGCTCGATGCTCCGCCGCCTCGACGCGCGTGACGTTTCACTCGACTCGAAGCCGTTCGACGGCTCGCAGGCGTCGCTCGGCGACCTCTTGGCCGCGCCCGACACCGACCAGGAGGAGACGTTCGCAGCGTCCGAAATGGACGATCACGTGCGCTCCGCCGTGAAGAGCGCGCTGCTCGATCTGGACGTGCGCGAGCGCTACATCGTGGAGAAGCGCTTGATGGCGGACCGCGAGGACGAGCTCAGCCTCGCCGAGATCGGCCGCCAGCTGGGCGTTTCGCGCGAGCGTGCGCGCCAGCTCGAGGTTCGCGCGAAGCGCAAGCTCCGCACGCGCATCCGCGATCTGTCCCGCCGCTCCGGCAACTGGCTCGCGCTCGACTCGGCCGCCTGAGCTCGTGCTAGGCTCCGTCCGCCGCAGCGGCTCAGGCGATCGCTCGGTGCCTTCGGGCACCGGGAGGAAAGTCCGGGCTCCACAGGGCAGGATGCCGGGTAACACCCGGTGAGGGCGACCTCGAGGAGAGTGCCACAGAAAAGCAAACCGCCCGAATGTCGAGCAATCGATGCTCGGGTAAGGGTGAAAAGGTGGAGTAAGAGCCCACCGCGCGTCCGGTAACGGACGTGGCACGGCAAACCCCATCTGGAGCAAGGCCACGTAGAGGAGCGTTCGAGGGCTGCCCGCCCGAGCTCCCGGGTAGGCCGCTCGAGGCGCGCGGCGACGCGCGTCCCAGAGGAATGATCGCCGGCCCGCGCGAAGCAATTCGCGCGAGCAACAGAACCCGGCTTACGAGCTCTGCGACCACGCCCGGCGAAAGCCGGGCGTGCCTATTTCGGGGGTGAAAATGAACATTTCTCGCGCGACGGGCCCGCAGCTGAACGCAAGGCCGTTGCAACGGGCAGGAACCGGACCGCTTGCCCTCGACCTGACGCGAGCGCTGGCTCAGAAGGCCGGGCACCTCTGCCCACCGCCGGAGGCTGGTCGGCGGTGGCCTTCCCCCCTTCACGCTCCACTACTCTTGGCGGATCCGGATCTGTGCGGATTCGCGCCCCGATTTCTGCATTGCCCGCGACGGGCTCAGCACCAGAGGGGTAGTCGAGTACCGAACGCTCGCCCCACGTCACCCCCCGATTAGCTCGCTTCAGCACCGTCGGCCGCCGTCATGGGGCCGCGCCTCGCCCGTCTCTCCGGTGCGCACCGCGCGAGGACTACCTTCCACCGGTTCCTCGCCGACGCTGCCTCCAAGACGATGCTCGCGATCTCATCGGGGTCCACCCGCTCCTCGGAGATTCGAACCTTCCGACCGTACTCCTCCGCCAGCGCCCGTCGTTCAGCTCCGTTCTTCGTCCGTGCGACGATGCGAGAGTACGCTTCGCAGGAGTAGGCGAATGTCTCGCGCTTCCGGTAGTCGATGTCGAGCAACCACTCTTTGGTTCGCGTCTCCTTGAGGCCGATCGTCTTGCGCTTGCAGTTGTGGAAAACATGCGCCGCCTCGTGGACGATAAAGTCGGCGAAAGGCTCCTCGTCGAACGCTTCGTGCGTGACGTAGCAGGTGGTCTCCTCGCTCAGTCCGACGAGGGGCTCGACGTCGTCTGCCAGTAGCTCGGCGTCGATGCTCGCCAGGTAGAGGTTCCCCAGCGTCCATGCCGATCCGTCGTGGTCATGAGCGAGGATGATGGACTCGATGTTCTCGCCGGTGATCACCACGACGGACCTCTCCAACGCGGCGAGCACCGGTTCTTGCTCGGCACGGGGGAAAAGGCCGCGGACCATCGGCTCGACCTTGTCTCTCGTCAGCGACACGAGGTCGGCCTGCGGTACCGTCCCGTGAGCGTGACCTGCGGCGAGGCGTTTCACCTCTCGGGCGAGTGCCCCCCGGAGGTCCGCGTGGGCTCGGCGCCCACCCTCCATGACGCCGCCTGGCCAGGCTGAAGCATATGGATCCGTGTCGCCGGTGCGGAGGTACCGCTCGATCTCGTCTGCGATGGTTGGCGGCGTCACGAAAGCATCGTACTGCCGCGGACGTCACGGAGGCAAAGCCGCTTGGGGTTCGTCCCCTTCGAGGTGACGACCGCGCCACCGCGCGGCGAGACTCGAAATCCCCCTGGGGCTAGTACGAGCCCGTCGCGCTCACCACGAATGGCAACACGCCGCTCCCGGAGACGTTCCGGTTCGCGCAGAACCCAATCGACCCGTCTGTAAGGTCCGGGCCGATGGCTTGGTTGCTCGGCAGTGACGGCGTCACGGTCACCACGCCGGAGCTGCCCATGAAGTTGCCCTTCCAGCTCGTGTAGATGGTCAACTGGTTGGTGTTGATGCTCGCCGTCCAGGTCGTGGTCGGGACGTCCTTGTCGTTGGTGACGTTAAGGTGGACGCAATAGCCTCCGCCCCAATCCGCGTCGACCACGGGGGTGATGGTGATGCCGCCCGCGGGCAACTGGCAGACCCCCGACGAGCAGACGTTGCTCAAGCAGTCGCTACCCGCTAAGCACGAGAGCGTCTCGTCGCAGGCGGGACAACCGCCACCGCAATCGACCGCCGTCTCCGTCCCGTTCTGCGTGAGGTCGGCACAAGAGTTGGGCGCACCGAACTCGCACTGCTCGAAGACGTTCGCCCCGACCGTGTCCGTGCAGTGATCCTCGCCACCGCCGCCCGCGAGCACATCGTCGCCGTTGCCACCTTGCAGGGTGTCGTAGCCGTCGTCGCCGAAGAGCTGGTCGTTGCCGTCCTGGCCTTGGAGCGTGTCCTGCCCCTGGCCGCCGTGCAGGATGTCGTCACCGGAGCCGCCGATCACGGTATCGTCGCCGTCGCCGCCGTACAGCGTGTCGTTGCCGTCGTTGCCGTTGATGATGTCCTGGCCGGAGCCGCCGAAGATCACGTCGTTCCCGAGCCCGCCGGTGATCACGTCGTCCCCGTCGCCCCCGGAGATGAAGTCGTTGCCGCCGAGGCCGTTGATCGTGTCCTGCCCGCCCTTGCCGAGGATGCAATCCGAGCCGCTCGTGCCGTTCAGCATGTCGTTGTTCGGCGTGCCCTGGATGATGTGCGTGCCGGCCGGGCAGCAAGTCGCGTTGTCCCCGAGCAGCACGGTAACCCGCTGAGTCGCCGTGCTCATGTTGCCGCGTGCGTCGTGCGCCGTCCACGTGACCACCGTCGTCCCAAGCGGATATTTCGAGGGGGCGTCGTTCGTGAAGGTGACCGTGCCGCCGCAGCCGTCTTGCCCGGTCGGCTGCTGAAGCACGAGGCCCGTGCAGGTCGTCGTCGTGATGTCGGGAGGTACGAGCGTGAAGACCGGTTTGGTGGTGTCCGTCACCGTCACGACCTGGGTCGTGGTGGTCGTGTCACCGTAGATGTCTCTCGCGGTCCACGTCACGTTCGTCGGGGTGTTCAGCGGGAAGTTGCCGCACGGCCGAACGCCTGTGCTGCACCCGTAGGCAGGATCGGTCGGCGGGACACCCTCCGCGGCGATGGTGTCAACCTGTACGCCTTCACATTCGTCGATCGCGGTTGCCGTCCCGATGTCGGCCGAGCAGTCCGACGCGGTAACGTTGGTGGGCGGCACCGTGAACACTGGCTCCTGACGCTGTGCTAGGTCCAGCTTCCACAGCCCACGCCCGTAGGAGGAAGCGTAGACGGTCGGGAACGAGCCCATCGGGTGGACATCGTCGAAGAAGAAAGAAGTGACGCGCGGAATCTGCTCTGACCTGCAAAGGCGCGCCCATTTGTTGCCCCCGTCTTCGGACGCAACGACGCCAACGTTCCGTGTTCCCACGAGGATGCGCTGCGTGTTCGTCGGGTCGTGCTGGACTGTCTCGACTTGCGCGAGCCCTGTGTTGTTTGTGTACACGGCGTTGAAGGAGAACTCACCGCCCCGCGTGAGCAGCGTCGTGAGCTGGCTCGTACCGGCATCGGTTGACCACGCGATGCCTGACCCTGTGCCAGCGCCTCGCAACATCATGCCGTTTACGATGTCCGCGGCCAGAAGCTTGTTCGGATCCGACGGGTCCACGCCATAGGTGCCGTGCGGATCGAAATTGAAGTAGCCGAGCGAGCCTCCGCTCGGGAGGCCAAGCTCGGTCACCTGGACCGTACCAGTGAGCAGGCCGCTCACGCGGATCAGCCCCACTGGCGCGTTGCCTCCGGAACATCCGACCCCGGACCGACACTCTGGCTGGAACAGGACCGGGGTGCTGCTTGGGCCGGAGATCCGTGCCAGATCAAACAGGCGGAACGTAGGGTTCGAGGTGGTCGGGAACGTTGCTCCGACGACTGGCTGATAGCTCATTCCAGCATCCAAGGTCCGGTAGAGCTGTGCTGGCACGGGCATGCCGCCGCCGCGCGGCGTGTAGCCCCCGTCCCACTGCACGTATGTGTCCCCAGAGATCAGCACTGGCGTTAGTGCGACTCCGGCGGGCCCACTCCCGAGGGTGAACAACAGTGGGTCGCAGAATCCGTTTGGTTGGCTGTCGACGCAGTTCGTGCCGTCGCAAAAGCCGTCCTGCGGGGCGACATCGTTGCACAGGCCGGGAACTCCAGGGCCGACTGGATCGCACGTGCCGTCATCCGCGTTTCGGTCTTCGCACGTGTCGCAGATGTTGTCGGTCGGGCTCAGGTCGGGGCACGCCGGGAAGAAGGCGTCCGGGGCACCTGACTTGCCAAACGGGGGATTCGGCCAGGCCCCCGGGCTGGCCAGTCCCGGTCCAGCCTGGAAGTTCGTGCACCCGCCGCAAGCCAGGTACACGACGCGATTGCCCGCACCCGCGGTCGGCGAGTGGTCGACGCCGATTCCCTGGCCCTCAGGGGCTCCGCTGGTCGGCCACGAGATGCCACCGTTCGTGGAGCCCCAAAGGCCGTTGTCCATCGTCCCGAAGTACAAGTCAGTGTCTGCCCCGGAGTGGACCTGGCCGGCCATTTGGAAGAGCTGCAATGCGTTCAACCCGTCCGCGCCGCCGGATCCCCGAGTGATCTGCCAGGTCCCAGTGTCGCCGCAGGTAGCCTTCGGATCGTCTGGGTCGGCTGGAGTCGATCGGAGGACGCCCCCATCGCAGGCGATGTAGAGCGGGCAGTTCGTGCCGGGATCGAAGGCCATGTCGGAGGCGTCCGGGTGCGGATTGCCGATGAGATCGATTTCATGCCACCCGGGCGAGGTCGGGTCGCTGGGAGTTGTCGTGGCGCCCGGTGTGCATCGCAGGCCGGTGGAATTCGCGCAGGTCTGCCGCAGGATGTTGGTCCCGTTGCCGAAGTAGACGTCCACGCCCGCTCCGAAGCGCGAAGGTGTCGCGAACATCAACGGAATTCGGTTCCGTCCGACGATCGGGACGTCCAGGGACGTCCACGTCAACCCAGCGTCGTCCGACTCGTACGCCTGGAAGCCGTCGCCCGACATCGTCACATTGAAGCTCGTGGCAAAGAGGACATCGCTCTCGATCGGTGACGCCGCAAGCGTGTGGACGGCAGCCTGATCCGGCGCACCTGGAATACCGCCGGAAGCGATCGCCGTTGGCGCGGACCAACCACCTCCCGCCGTCGTCGACCTCCGCTGCCCAAAGTCCGTATAGACGTCCACGATCGTTGGGTTGCTCCCGCCCGACTGAGCCGCGACTGAGATGGCGCGCTCCGGAGGATCGGCTGGCCCGTTGATGTCGTCGTGGGTGAAGGTCATGCCGTCGTCGTGGCTCACGGCGAGCCCCGCCGTCGTCCCGATGAATACGTCCTGGCATCCGGGACCGAACGCGATCCCGTAACCCGTGTAGCTGGTTGACCCCGATGGAAGACCTGGAGGCACATGGCCGGTCGGTCTCTTCCACGTGCTACCACCGTCATCGCTGCGCCAAATGCCGCCGTCGTTGTCCGGCGTGGTCGAGCCAGGGGAGCTGCTGCGTCGCGTGTTCGGGAAGGCAGTGAGGAAGACGAGCAGCGGGTTCGAAGGACAAACACGAATGTCGTTCATTTCGGTGGGGCGCAACGTCTCGACGTGCTCCCAACTCGTCCCTCCAAGCGAGCTTCGGAAGACGCCTCCGTTGTCCGCAGCGGCAAGCACCGTTTGGGGGTTGGCAGGATCGATCGCCATCGCTTGGATGCGGCCTCCGAACGGGATGAGCGGCTGGAATTCACCTGCCGCTTGCTCGACGACACCCTGTTGGACGCGAGAAACGTGAGTGGGGCCGTCACCGCGAGCACCTGGATCGGAGCATCCCCAGGTCGGCAGAGCCGCTGCCAGCACGAAGCTCGCGAACCTCGGGTACCGTTTCAGCGCTGAAGAACTCGCCATGCCACCCTCCGCCTTGAACGTTGAGGTCTCACTGCGTAAAGCAGTAGAACGTATCCGGTGCACAGAAAGGGAACCCGGCGCCCATAGAGCCCACGCAGGCTGGCCTCTCAGCATCCGAGCAATCGGCGTTTGTGCAGTCGGTCGTGCAGAGGCACCTCCCGGCGGCAGGGCCTTCACAGCACCGGCACGTGAGCCCCTCAGGACACGGCCCATCCGGAATGCCGTTACCGCAGGGTGGTCCCCCACTGCCGCCTTCGCCTGCGCTTCCGCCCTTCCCGCCCGTGCCGCCCTTCCCGCCCGCGCCACCGTTCTTCCCGCCAGAGCCACCTTGCGTGCGCCCCGATTCCCCGCCAGCTCCGCTCACCGAACCCCCGGCTCCTCCATCAGCACTCGAACCTGACGTGCCTCCGGACCCCGAGGCGGCTGTCTCTCCTGCTCCGCCGCCACGCCCCGTGCTGCCGCTCGCGGAGGCGCCCGCACTAGCCCCTCCTGTCCCGCCCGAGCCGCCGCCAGTACCCGCTGCGGCACCCTTGCCACCCGAGGCCGCCGCCCCGTTCGTGGAGGACTTGGAACCGCAACCGGCTCCGCCCCAGAGGATTGGAGCAATTACGCCGACGGCCGCGATCTTCCACACCCGCATGGGAATCTCCCCCAGTTCGGCGCCCGCCCGCCGGGCCGCCGCCCTGGATGGTGTGATGGTGCGCCGCTGGTTTGGTGAGGTCAAGTCCAGACTTCCATGCGGGGCGCGAGGTGCCCCCAGACCAAACGATCAACTAAGAAAGGCCCCTCTCCGGGTCGGAGCGGGCGACGAGTTCTATGACTACTCGCCCGAGATCTTCGCTACCGCCTTCTTCAGCTCCCGCCGCACCACGCCGGCAGCGGCCTCGGCGACCAGCTCGCTCACACTGGTCTCGCGGACGATGGCGACGATCTTCAGCTTCTTGAGCAAGTCGTCGGGGAGCATCACGGTGATCGGCTTCGTCTCGGCACGCGGGGTCCCGTTGGCGGGCGTGCTCGGGGGCTCGTGGCTCTCGTGATCGGCAGCAGGGGAGGTAGGGGTGGCGGCCATGGAGGGGGTACGGCGCGTGAGGCGGGGACGTTGACCTACGACCAGAGGCGGCCCCGCTCGGCATCGCCTCGCCGCATGCCCCAGCGTGGCAAGGCATCAAGGCGTGTTGGAGCGCCGGTCGGAGAACCAGATCCAGCCCTCCCGCCTCGCAACAGTTGGGTCTTCTGGGACGATTACGGTTCCCTTGACGAAGTCGGCAGCAGCAATCACGCAGATCACCGCATCGAGCACGTGGTCTACGGCGGCTGCGTCCCGTTCAACGGCGCCCGCCAAACGCACTTCCGCGGAGAGCGCCTTGAGTATCGTGAGACGTTTTTCCCGGCTGGCAAGTTCGGTTCGCTTCCCCTTGTAGCCCTTGGCCAGCAGACCCCTGCCCAGAAGCGTCGCCGCCGGGTAGACCTCGATACAGTGGCGACCCGCAGCTCGTCCAGGGCTCCAGGCGAGCGGGATGGGGTCGCAGCACTGGTTACGGAGACTCGCCAAGAGTCCCAGAGCCGCGTGCGCCGTACGCGCGATCCGATCTGCACCCACTTCGAACGGGGTCTTTCGAAGCCTATCGATCACGAACTGGTCGGTCTTGCGTCGAGCGCCTAGGCGAAACGATCTGGCAAAAGGTCCCGGGCGGGGCCCACGGCGAGGCCGGCGAGGCCGTAAGAACGCACGCCTATGGGGTGGACGTGCTGTCGTGGACGAGGCGGAAGGAGGCTCTGAGGTGCCAGAGCTCCCCGAACCCAGAACGCGCGCGGACGCTCGCCTGGCGCAGCGACCAGCGCAAGCCGGCTCACCTCGCGAACGGCAGCGTGAGCTGCGCGAGCGGCGTGCGGGGTGGAGCCGGCGGCGGCCTGGGCCCGAGCCCGAGCCGAGCGAGCAGGTCACGAGCAGACTCTCGGGTAGCCGCCGCCTCGAGCCAGCGCATCGGTCCACCGCAGCGCGGACAAATATCCAAATCTGCCTTGAACACATGTCTGAGCAGCCAGGCCCATCTTTTTCTCGGAGCAGGCTCGTCAGCGTCAGCGTCGAGGTCGAGCTCGAGCTGATCGCCCGGAGCAGGCGGAGGCGCGGTAGCACTCGGATCAGCGGGCGGGTGCGGAACAACTTCTCGGCGGAGCCGTGAGTGGCTCGAGAGGACGCCGAAGTAGCGAAGTAAATGCCAGCGTGGCGGGGGCACCGCGGCGACGAGCCGGACCAGCAAGTCGTCGGGCTCGAGCACGACGGCGCGCGTGGTTTCGCGAGCGTCATGAGCATCGCAGCGTTCCCGGAGGGCTCCACGCCGTCGGAGACCTCGATCCGCCGCCCCAAAGGCTCCTGCTCCGTGCCGGAGGTCAGGAACCATCCGCCGCTTGGATTCGCGAATCGGTCCATCGCCTGCGTGGCCAGGGTAGTGGCGTGCTCCAGGTACACCGGGTTGCCGGTCGCCTCGAACAGCTCGACGAGCCCGTTGCTGAGGAAGGCGAAGTCGTCGAGCACGGCAGAGCTGCCGGCCTGCTTGCCGTTCGAGCTTCGAGCGAGATCGCCGCCCGCGTGATGGTTCAAGCGCCAGATGGCCTCTGCGACCCGCTCGGCAGCGTCACGGATGCGCTGCTCACCGGAGACTCGATACCCCAGGGCCAGGGCTCCGATCGCAAGCCCATTCCAGGCGGTGACCATCTTGGGGTCGTACGCCGGCTGTGGTCGCCGACGGCGTGCGTCCATGAGCTTCGGGCGGGAGCGGTCCCAAAGCTTGATGTCGGACGCCTTTGGGTGCTCGCTCGAGCGCATTGTCGGGATGTTGGAGCCCTCGAAGTTTCCGGCTTGAGTTACGCCCAGATCCTGGACGGCTCGGTGCTCGCGTCGAGCACCGTTGACAGGAGGATCGCCGTGAAGGAACAACTGAGAAAGAGGGTTGCCGAGGAGCTCGAGCTCTCGGGTACACCGCTCAACACGCGGGTGACTTACCTGCGGTGCATCCAGCGGTTCGAGCGGCACTTTGGTCGTTCGGCAGCAAGTCTCGGTAAGGTGGAGGGCGCCCTACTTGCAATGCGCGCGCTGACCAGCTGCAGCAAGAGCTTGGCGCAGATCCAGCTGTGGATCATGCCGATTCCATCATGTCTGGCCTCCCTTCCGGGAGACCGCAGATTTTTCCGGGACGATTGGCAGCAGATTTTCCGGCACCATCACAGCGACTATTGGGCCACAGGGGCCGCCCACGGCGCCCGGTACAGAGCACAGGAAGCAGCACCGACCGCATCGTAACCAATCCAGGCGCGCTGAAGTAGAGGGTTGCTTATCACCCCCACCAGATCCGCATAAGGTCCGACCAGTCGCGGCGATCGAAACCGCCCGATTAGGCGATTCCGACTCGCGATCTCGCGATAGAGTGCCGTCCTTCGCCGGTAGCGGTTCGGCCCCCGGAGGTACCTATTGCCAGCCGACACGGCAAATATCAGAACGCCTGCACGCTTGTAGCCCAGCATGGGCATTTCGTGAAGAAAATCCTCGGCGACAATGCGATAGCGTCGCCTGTCAAGTATTGGCCCTCCAGCCTCGACGGCGATGACCGTCTTGCTAGGGACGTGCCGCTCAATCCACAGCCCCGCATTATCGGATGCAATCTTCTGGGCGAGCGTCAGCTGCTCCAATGCCGGATATGAGCGAATCATGAGGGGACAAACCGCCGCGACACCCGCGACAGCCCGAACCCAGCGCCGCGCTGTCTCGGCCATGGCGACCAATGCGACCGCTGCGAGCACCTCGACTAGCCCAAGCACGGGCAGAAGGGCACGTCCATTCCGGACCGCAAACATCGAAATTCCGGCGCAGTAGACAAAGGTAAAGATCACCGGGATGAGCAGGTTCCTAACGTGTCTCTGCACAGCATGAATGACGCCGTAGAGCGCAAGTACAATGGTACCACCTTCAACGCTCCAGAGATACCGCGTGTACCAGAGTAATGTGTCACCCTCGGAACCTGCTTGCCCACCGGTGTAGTGGCGCTGCTCGGCCTTGATGTCGCCGAGAGCTGCGGTCCATTCAACCGGAATAAATGGATTCAGTGCGAGAAATGCGAGCGTTGCGGCTGCGCCGAGTATCGCCATGCCTTTGAGGCTCCGAAGACATCTCAGCTCTCGCATGTCAGAATAGAGAATATGGGCGGAAACTGGCGCAATCACGACCAGGGCCGCGTTGTACTTGCCAGCCGCTGCAAGTCCCGCGAGCGCACCCGCGAGAGCGTAGCGTAGCGTTGTCTTGCGTTCTGTAAGAGGGAGGGCAGCCAAGACCGCAAGGTATGTAAAGAACGCCGCAAACGTATCAGGCGAGAAGATCCGTGCGTACCTGATTGCCGTCGGGGATATCGCAACAAGGGAACCCGCGATCACGGCAACTGCTAGACTACCAGTCAATTGGCGACCAAGAAGAAATACGCACACTGCCATCCCGATCCCCAATAGCGCCGTCACGCCCCGCGCAACCACGACGACTCCTGTAGAAGGAGCCGTCGCGACGCCAAGGGCGACACTGTTTAGGTCCGCCTGCGCTACCCGGCCATTCAGTATGCCAAACGAGCCGAGAATTCGGCGAACGGCCGACACGGCGTAGATTGAAAGAGCGGGGTAGCGAAAGAAGTGAGGGTTCCAGTCCTCAGTACGCAACACCTTCTGGACGCGGTTCAAGTTGTTGGCCTCGTCCGGGTGGTGGATATGCGGAAGGTCGGCAGAAAGCGCCGCAAGTCGCGGAATCGCCGCAACGGCGATGACTAGACTTAGCGCTATTGTGACGCGCGACGCACGAGGCAAGAGAGCCGACCGGAGGCGGTGCCACAGCCGCAACCAAACAGTGTGTCGCGGAGGTTGGGGGGTTCGCACGCGTGACGCGGGACGCACGCGACGCGTTCTTCAGCTACCGCCGCCCTCGCCGCCAGCCCCCGCAGCGTTCTCGGGGCAGTACGGGAGGGGCCGCTCGCTGTCTTCCCGGGTGCAATTGTACCAGCCTTCGGTCCCGCGTACGAAGCAGGAAGGACTCGTGACGAAGAAGGGGGCACCGTCGCTCTGGCGACGAGCGCAGCCCGAATAGTCGTTGCAGGGCGTACCAGGAGGTAAGCACACCGTCACAGGAAGCTCGCTCGAGTAGTCCACGCACCAGGCATCCGCCTCGATGGGCCGAGCGATGGTCACCCAGCAGCGCTCACCTCCCGCCCCAGCATCGCCCGCCACGGGCGCGCCTGCCATTCCCGCGATCGAGGAATCGCCTGCGCCACCGGAGCCGCCGGAGCTGCCGGCGAGGCCGCCGGAGCCGCTCCGGCCGGAAACGCCTCCTGCTCCCGCTTGGCCTGAGGAGGCGCCACCCTGCCCTGTGCCGCCGCGACCACCCGATCCTCCTGAACCGGCATGGTCGGGCTCGTCGTCCGAGCCACAGGCGTAGGCACACAATGCCACTGCTACGGAGCCAGTCAGGATCTTGGATCTCATGTCTTCGTATCTCCTCTTTTTGACCTGAGTCCTACTCGGGTAGAATCTCGTCGAGCGCCGAACCGTCATCACGGTCCGAATCCTCGTAGAAGTAGGCATAGTAGACGAGCATGGAGTTCGTGCCGCAACCGGCGTTGTCGGCGGTAACGCTCGCTCCGTGAAAGATGAGCTCGTATGTCGCCGATGTCCCACCGGTGGTATATTTTACTCGTTCCTTCTCGTCATCCGAACTGGTGCTGTATTGCACACTCGTTCCGTTTCGCGCCAATTGAAGATCAACATCATCGATTTGGGTTCCCGTCTCGAGTCGAGGATCGTACCACCAAGCGACCGCCTTGATGACATCGACATCAGAGCTGAGTGCGTTCCCGCCGTTGATGTCTAGGTGATACCACTCTCCATTGTCGATGCAGACGGAGCCCATTTCGAACCCCCATGGATTGTCCATCCCAGTGTCGTCCAGGCGGCGCATTCGCATGCGCCCGGCGCCGTACAAGTTGTTGAACTTATTGGACTGCGTTCCACCGCCCTCTTTGCTCCTGTCCCCCATGAGCAACATCGCGGCGTGGAGGATTCCGGGATCAAAGATCAGAGACCCATATGTCATGAAGTAATGATCCGCGAAATCGATGGCCGCGCCGGCCGCCGCTGGCGCCGCGTAGCTCGTTCCACAGCCCACGGTGCTATAGACGTTGCCGGGGCGGGGGATCCTGGATCGCGGGGCGTACGCGACCAGGTTGACCATGGAGCGACCCTTGCCGTCGGACGTGGTGCCTCCGCGGGCCGAGTTCGCGCAGATTTCGTCGGTTCGGACGTTGTCAAGCGTGCTCGAGTTGACATCCCCATAAGAGCCCACGACGAACGCCCCCATCGCGGGTCCAGGATCGGTGACCTTGCAGTCGGTACTGCTTGAATGCCCGTCATTCCCGGCCGACTTGAACGTCAACGTTCCGTCCTCAAACATCTCGTCAACGGAGACTGATCCCGCGTCCTCCCCTGAGCAATCGCCACCATCAAAACCCCAGGAGAGGTTCACGAGAGCCGGTTCGTATGTGGATATCCCGATTATATGATTCGCGGCCGCCCCGAAATTTCCCAATGTGTAGAAGTACCCCTTTGCTTCAGTCGCGAACCCGGATCGCGCCTTGCGGTCATCCGAGCCGGTGTAGTTCGGGTCTTGGCCATCCTGCAGGTCGCCGAACAGGATCGCGGACACTTTCGTGGTGTGCCAGCTCGGATTGGAGTACTCGGAAGCGCTAGTACAACTCGACGAACCACAATCGTACAGCGCTCGAATTCTAGTGCCGGATGAGTCCTCTTTGTAGGCATACAGGCCTTCGTCGATCCCGATCGCGCCGTTGTCGTCTCCTTCGGCAATGGCGAAAGAGAACGTCGCTGCTCCCACCACTCTCACCATTGAATCCGTCGTCGATAAATTGGTCCAGCTGCTGGCCTGTTCGGAGCGGAATACCATCGGGCCATTCCAGTGCCGGGGTCTCGACCGCATCGAGGTGCTGCACCGACGGCTCGGCGAGCAAATCCAGCACGCGACTGGCAGGGACGGACGCGACGATTTGGTGCAGATTCTCGTAGCGTGCTAATACGCTGCCCCCCAGATCGCGGACACGCGCGACGATCGGCTCCTGCGCCGCTTGGACTGCGAGCTCCTTCTGGGTGAGCGCGGACGTGCGCCAAGCCTCGCGGGAAGCGTCGTCGAAGATCTGACCTGCCGCAATGGCCCGCTGCATGAGTCGTGTCAGGGGCGGGAAAACCCGTTCGATGGAGATTTCGACGACCAACGACTCGGCGGGGCTCGCCTCTGCGAGCGCGCGCTGTAGACCAGACCCCAGGCGTGCTGGCTGCGACGGGCCGGGCGACCTTGGCTCCTTCACTGGCTGTTCAGTCGGGGCCGGCCCCCGCCGCAGCACCGAGATGCCCGAATGTGAGCGAGTGTAGCCGGCTTCATCTACATCGACCCCCTCGGACATCGCGTAGCGATCGCCACGCGGAGTATCTTTGAGGTCGACGAATGGCAGAACGCCATCCGGTAGGCCATCAGCCTTCCCAACGTCGTGTGCGTTCAGGAGGGGATGCCTGTAAGGCCGCGGTTCCAACGACAACGAAGCGGCGTCGTTGTCCGTGGCTTCAGCTGTGTCCTCGCTGGGTGCACATCCCACGGCCCAGACTGCGACCGCACCGCACAGTACTTGGTACACCCATGGCCCCCGAAGCCCGAGCCACGACGCATGCTTCCGAGCCCATCTCCACTGCCCATCGATTGCACCGCCCATCGCGCTGCTCCTTCCCGCGCCCATTGCTGAGGCGCCCATTGCTGAGGCGCCGCTCACCCGGTGCGGCTACCCCGCGGGGGGCCGGCTGTCAAGGTTTGGGCATAAGCAGTCCAGACGCTCGGCGTTGGCGGCGCCGGCGTGGCGTTTTCACGGGTGGGCGCGAAGGAAAATCGAACTGGGAAAACGGCGGGGCCGTTGGGCGGGCGAAGCGGTCGTTAGAGGAGGCGGGGCCCAGGGCGGTGAGGTGCGCCTAGGCGAAACGATCTGGCAAAAGGTCCCGGGCGGGGCCCACGGCGAGGCCGGCGAGGCCGTAAGAACGCACGCCTATGGGGTGGACGTGCTGTCGTGGACGAGGCGGAAGGAGGCTCTGAGGTGCCAGAGCTCCCCGAACCCAGAACGCGCGCGGACGCTCGCCTGGCGCAGCGACCAGCGCAAGCCGGCTCACCTCGCGAACGGCAGCGTGAGCTGCGCGAGCGGCGTGCGGGGTGGAGCCGGCGGCGGCCTGGGCCCGAGCCCGAGCCGAGCGAGCAGGTCACGAGCAGACTCTCGGGTAGCCGCCGCCTCGAGCCAGCGCATCGGTCCACCGCAGCGCGGACAAATATCCAAATCTGCCTTGAACACATGTCTGAGCAGCCAGGCCCATCTTTTTCTCGGAGCAGGCTCGTCAGCGTCAGCGTCGAGGTCGAGCTCGAGCTGATCGCCCGGAGCAGGCGGAGGCGCGGTAGCACTCGGATCAGCGGGCGGGTGCGGAACAACTTCTCGGCGGAGCCGTGAGTGGCTCGAGAGGACGCCGAAGTAGCGAAGTAAATGCCAGCGTGGCGGGGGCACCGCGGCGACGAGCCGGACCAGCAAGTCGTCGGGCTCGAGCACGACGGCGCGCGTGCCGTCCTTCCACGCATGCTTGAGTCGGAGCTCGAGCTGGCCGTCGGCAAGCCGCTCGAGTCTTTCCTGAGCAACAGGAGGGTTCCGTGATCCCGAGCCTCGCAATCGACGTCGTGACCGTCGTCGTGCTCGCCGTCGGCTTTGGATTTGGCTGGTACTTTCGCGGATGGAGTGATCGGTCCGACTGACCTCGGGTCGGGGTTCGGCGATGGCGCGACGGTTCGACGCTCGGGTGAGACGCGGCGGACGGCAAATCCATCTCGGACGCTAACCCATCACCTTCGGTACGACCCCGGAATGGTGACCGTGATCCCTTCGTCGTCTCCCGAGCCGCCATCGTCGCGCCCGTTCGGCCCGGATGCGTAGACTTTTAGGCTCTCTGCTGTTGGCGAGAAGATCAGGGGTCCCCCGGCGTTCTGCGCCGAGCAAACCGCGGGAATGGCAGAACCATCTGCTTTGGTCAGCCACCAAATCCCGCATGCGACCGCGCGGACTCGAATGAATGACCGTAAACTGTCGCCGACCGTGTGCGCTCTGCGGACTGATGCCCCGAGATACGCCGGAACGTCCGACACCAAGGCTGTCAGCTTGCCATCAGCAGTTGGTCCGAGCTCGCCCAATTCCCTGGCGCGACGTGCAGCGTCGAGGGCCTTGCGCATGCGGGACAGGATCCTCCCGCCATCAGTCAGCTCGTATCTCGCGCCGTCCCAGAATCGAGGAACGAGCGGCCGCCCCTGAAACAGCGTCTCCTCATACTCCGCATCGCGTAGAAAGTGGTACTCTACCGTCCAGGCAATCGGGGGGGGCTGCGAGGCGACGCTCAGAAATGGATGGGTCAGCTCGGCCAGCGTTTCCAAGGGTGCTCTTTGTACGCACCCCAAGGCGACCTGCGCACCCTTTGTGATCTCCGTGTTCGCAAAGCCGACCTGCTGTTCGCGTCCCCCAGGTATGAGATCGAACGCTAGCTCGATGACTAGCAGCACTGTCCTCAGGCACCGCGGGGCGTCGGACTTTGCCGCATCCGCTAGGAGCCGCTCAACGGCGGTCGCATGCAGTGCGTAGTCAAGCGGGCGGCCGGTCGCCTCGGAGGGGAACGGTGCGCCAACAAAAGTCCATGAACAACGCAGCGACTCGTAGAACGCATCGGACGCGTCCGCCTTCGCCTGCGTGGACGTCTCTGACCAATTGCTCCACGTGGACCGGTCTCGGGCCAGCGCGCTTGCTGCATTCTCTAGTGCGTTACAGGAAGCCTCCGGAAGTCGCCAAGCAGGACGGCGCCAAGCGTGGCCGCGGTACGCCGCCCGCGCCCGTCTCAATGACTGAGACTGCGCCTCACCCAGTCGGTTTTCCGACATCCGCATCATGGCCATGGCGACCGCACTCCCCGCGAGACCCATTGCCGAGATGAGAGCGAGAACCGCCCAAGCGGGCACACTGCGACCTAGCAGCCGAAAAACCAACAGAAGATCCTGTGAAAAATGTTCGACTCTTCTTCAGTGTAGTCCTTCTGCTCCTTGCTGTACTCCCGCTCCTTCTTCCGGCACTTGGCGGCTTGCGCCGCGTAGTCCGGTTCGGAGTCAGAGGACTCGTTCGGGCCGAGCAGTTTCCCTTTTCCGCCTCGCGGGATCTTGCTACATTCATCGACCTCCTCATCCTTCTTCTCTTTCAGCTCCTGCTCCGGCTTCACCGGCGAGCACCCGGTCAGAAACTGCAGACCCGTTGGATCGCGATCATTGACTGGGTCGTTCCCCACGTAGGCGTAGTGGTTGGTCGTCCGCGAAGCAAAGAACAAGGGATCCTTCGCGGTCCATCGACCGATCACGGGATCATAGTCGCGCGCCCCAAACCTTATCGTTCCCGACCGCGCATCGAACAAACCGCCAGCGAATCCAAATGGCATCCATTCTAGACCCGACCCACCTGCCTCAATCGGGTGGGACGGGGCCGCCGCCATAATCGCAGTACGCCTGCCCGTAGGTGCAGGCAGTGCAGCCGGCTTCCATCGCCTCCACCACGTCAGCTCCGTTGCAGTGTAACCGCTACACCGACCCCATCTTGAAAGGGCAGCTCGGCCGGGGGTCGCGATGCCGCGCTCGCGCCGAGCTCAGGCCGCCGGCGGGATGGTGAACGGGCACAGCGGTGCGTCGAGTTCCTCGGCGCGAAGCTTGGCACGGGTGGCGGGCCAGAACTTCGGAGCGAGCTCGAGGTAGCGAGTCGGGGGCCAGTAGGGCAGGACGCGGAGGATCTCGTCGAGGTACTGCTCGGCGTCGAGCCGGTGAAGCCGGCAGGAGGCGATCAGGCTGAAGATGGCGGCGGCGCTCTCGGCGTGGGTGTCGCTGCCGTAGAACATCCAATTTTTGCGACCCACGACGATTTTTCGCAGCGAGCGTTCGGAGCGCGTGTTGTCGAGGGGCAGACGGCCGTCGTCGAGCACGCGCAAGAGCTCGTTCTCCTGGTTGAACGCGTAGCCGAGCGCTTTGGTTGCGAGACTGCGGCCGGGCGTGGTGAGGCGCGTGGCCTTCACCCACTCGAAGAAGCTCAGCATGAGGGGGCGCAGGTGCGTATCGCGCAGCGCCTTGCGTTTGGCGGGCGGCAGCTTCCGGAACGCGTCGTCAGCAGCGTAGATGGCGCGAATGCGCAAGAGGCCTTGGATGCCGATCTGGTGTTTGCAGATCGCGGCCTCGAAGAAATAGCGCCTGCAGTGAGCCCAACATCCGACGAGGGTGACGGTCTCGTCATCTTCGCTGGGGGGTCCCCGGTCCAGGATGTCGTAGACGTTGCTGGCGTCGGACTGGAGAAATCCCGTGAAGCCGCCGAAGAGCTTCTTCACGAAGTCTTGCGTGTGCTTCTCGGCGTACGCGAACAGCACGTGGTCGGTGTCCACGACGGCGGTGAAGAAGTGGCCCTTCTTGCAGGCCTGCCGCTGGCCATTTTGGCTCTTTTCAGGCTGGATCAGCGCCGACGTTGCATCGGTCGAGATCACCGAGCCGCTCTCGAGCGCGTCCTGCCACATGGCGTGGACGATGGTGGCTCCGCACGTGCTACCCGCTTCTTCCACGTAGCGGCACATGAGACCGCGGTCGAGGTCGACACCCTGGCCGGCGAGGTGCTGCTCGAGTCGGTAGTGCGGCACGCCGAGCGAGAACTTCTGCGCCAAGACGTGTGCCACGACCGACGAATGCAGGAGACCGCGCCGGAACAACGTCTTCGGCGTCTCGACGCCGAGCACCGTCGGGCCGTCCTTGCCGGGGATCTCGTACTTGGCCGTGCGCTTGACCAGGACCGACCAGCCGCCTCGGCGGTACATCAGCTGCGGCGCGTAGTCCCAGCCGATGAGCTTGCCCGTCTTCTCGAGCTCCTCGTCGCGGATCTCGAACAGGACGCGCGGCAGGTCGCTCGCCAACAAATCTCGCCGGCCCTTGGGCTTCGGTCGCGAGGCGCCCGCGGGCGGGGCGGCAGGAACGTCGTCATCGCCACGCGCCTTGGCCACGGCGGCGTCGAGCTCCTTCTGAAGCTGTTTTTCCGAGTCGAGCAGGTTGCCGAGCGTCAGCTGAAGCTCGCTCGTCCCGGTCCGCTCCGTTTTGTTGCCGTAGATGCGGCGCTTGAGTAGCTCGTTTTCGTGCGTCAGGTTGACGATCGTTTCCTCGAGCGCCTCGTTGCGCGTCACGGCCTCGGAGAAACGCGTCTTGAGCCCCACGACCTCGGCCTGGAGCGTCGAGAGCAGCATGGTGAGCTCGTCCGGCGATAGCTGCGGTTTCGCTTCGTCCGATCGCGTGCTCGACACGCTCTCCTCTATACATGAGCGCGATCGAATTTCTCAAGCGGGCGCGTAAGAAAATTGCGAGCTCCGACTCAGTGCACGCGCCGGCGAACTTTCCTCGGTGCCGTTGCGACGCCCTTGTAGATCACCTCGAAGATCGCGTCGCTCACGATCACGTGCTGATCGCCGACTCGCGTCGCCTTCGGCAGCTCGAACTTCCCCGCGTCGAGCCGCTTGTGAACCACGATCGTGCCCGAGCCGTCCCAGGTCAGCACTTTCATCGTGTGCCCGCGTTTGCCGACGAAAACGAACAGCGCCTTCGACCTCGGCTCCGCCTGCATCCGCTCACGCACGACCCCGCCGAGCCGCTCGTATCCGAACCGCATGTCCACCGGCTCGAGCGCCACGTACACCGGAAGCCCCTGCCCGATCACGATGCGTCGCTCAGCGCCGACACGACCCGCCTGAGCAGCTCGGCGTCGAAGCCAGCTTCGACGCGCACTCGAGCTCGTCCCACTTCGAGCACCATCGACGATGACGCCGCCGGCGTTAACGCCCGCACCAGCTTCGCGAACGTCGGCTTGCTCCCCTCTCGTGCCTCCTTGACCCACAGGTATGCCGCCGAGGCCCCCACACCCATCCGCGCCGCCACCACCGGCACCGCCTCGCCCGCCGCTACCTCAGCGACCAACCGCTCCCGCTGCTCAGCCGTGTACCGCTTCCGCATGCACGACTTCTGCCAGCACCAGCGCGTGCTCGACAGATGGGGTCCGTGCAGCGGTTACGTTGCAGTTGACGACCACGGTATTGGGTTCCTGCTTAAGGCATGATCTCTGCAGTTCGGCCGCAACGCACCGCAAGTCCCGCCAGCTCGTGGCTCCCGCCGCTCCAGCGGCGTCGCCTCCGGTCCCCCCGCTCGTGCCAGCCGTTCCCCCGCGCCCCGCGCTCTGTCCGCCACGGCCCGAGTCGCCGCCGCGGCCCGGGGAGCCCGCCGGCGCGCCCCCTTCGCCACTGTCCTCGCCCTGACCACCGGCGCTCACCGCTCCTGAGCCGCCAGTCGGGCTCACGCCTCCGCTCGCCGATGTGCCGGCGCTCGCTCCTCCGCGCGCGGCCGCGCCGCCTGTCGCCGTACCGCCTGTCCCCGTGCCTCCCTGCGAGCCTCCTGCAGAAACGCCGGCAGCGCCTACTGCACCAACTCCACCGATCGTACCCCCGCTCGTTCCGCCACCGCCAACTCCCGACCGCCCTCCGTCGCTCGGTGGCTCGCGCGTCGAGCGCCCGCAAGCGCCGACCGCGACGAGCGCTGTGAGGATCCAGAGATCATAAGAGCTTAGGCGTGACATCGACGAAGCCTCCACTCAGCACCTGGCAGGGTGCAATGCTCCTGTCATCTGACTCACTCTGCCCGTCCGAGCGAGACGGGTCGCTGCGTCCCTGCCTCTGCCAGGCCGAGGTGCAAGGCGCGGGAGCGGGTGCGGAGCGCGCCACTTGTCGTGCTCACGCGGGCGAAAAAAGCGCGCGATGCCCGCTCGCTCACGGCGGACAGCAGCAGCTCCGACAGCACGCTTGGCCCAGGCCTCCGCAGTCGGGTGGGATGGGACCGCCACCATATTCGCAGTAGGCCTGCCCATAGGTGCAGCCACTGCAGCCGGCTTCCATCGCCTCCACGACATCAGCTCCGTTGCAGTTGACGACCACGGTATTGGGCGCCTGTTTGAGGCAGGATCCTTGTGACTCGGCTATCACGCACCGCAAGTCTCGCCAGCTCGTGGCTCCCGCCGCTCCCGAGGCGTCGCCTCCGGTCCCCCCGCTCGTGCCAGCCGTTCCCCCGCGCCCCGCGCTCTGTCCGCCACGGCCCGAGTCGCCGCCGCGGCCCGCGGAGCCCGCCGGCGCGCCCCCTTCGCCACTGTCCTCGCCCTGACCACCGGCGCTCACCGCTCCTGAGCCGCCAGTCGGGCTCACGCCTCCGCTCGCCGATGTGCCGGCGCTCGCTCCTCCGCGCGCGGCCGCGCCGCCTGTCCCCGTACCGCCTGTCCCCGTGCCTCCCTGAGAGCCTCCTGCAGAAACGCCGGCAGCGCCTACTGCACCAACTCCACCGATCGTACCCCCGCTCGTTCCGCCACCGCCAACTCCCGACCGCCCTCCGTCGCTCGGTGGCTCGCGCGTCGAGCGCCCGCAAGCGCCGACCGCGACGAGCGCCGTGAGGATCCAGAGATCATAAGAGCTTAGGCGTGACATCGACGAAGCCTCCACTCGCACAGGGAATCGGTGTGTTGTTCCCGTCGCGACAGATCAATTGCCCCATGGAAGTTCGGCTCACGCCCGTCCAAGGCGTGAAGAAGCGGAGCTCGCCTCCCGACTTCTCGAAGAACGACCCGTAACGGTAGTCGCTTCCCATCGCGGGCAGGTCGCTGAGCGTCCAGCTCTGGAGCGTTGCCTCGGGACCGGCAAGGCCCGAATAGAGCACCTGGAACTTCTCGCTGACCATATCGTTCGGGCCAAATTCTAGCCAGCGGAGCACCATCGGGGAGTCGAGCTGGCGATCGGAACCGGCCAGGCCGTCCACGCCAATGAGGTTCGGCCAGACGGTGTCTCGACCGGACGACGGCGCGTGCACCGTGTGTTCGCGTACGATCAACGGGCGGTCGGCGTAATCGTTCCCGCTCAGGATCGTCGCCGAGTATACGTTGATGACCATCGAGCCCTCCGCATCCACGCCGGTGTACGCGATGCGCACGCGCGGCGGGACGGAAGACACGGCGGCGATGCCTGGACCCCGCGTGAGAAGCGGGTACGGGACGACAGCGCTACGGCATTGTGCCGCTACATCCGGATCCCCTTCATTCAGATCCCACGTCCTCCTCCCGAACGGCGTGTAGATCTGCACCTGCGGGCGCGTGCCGAAGCAGCGCGCGGTGACGAGGTGCACGTAGCGCCCGAACGTGACGGGATTGGAGGTGAGCCGCGCCTTTTCGTCGAGGACCGTGGTCATCACGCGCGGGCCCGAGGCGTCGTCGTCACCGGCAACCTTCTGTGGCAACACGGGCTGAAAGGCGAGGTTCACGGCGTTGTTGATGCCCGCCGCTGACGCCGAATAGATGAAGTTCTGGCTGACGAGGCTACCTCCACCGCCAAAGCCGGCGTACGAGTTGACGTTGAGGTAGAGCCGATCGTCGAAGTTGTCCCAGTACATCTCTTGCCGATCGAAGTCGCGGACCGGGATGCCGTCGCTCAACGTCATGCCGAGCACGACCGGGTCGAAGCTCTTGCTCGTCCACTGGCTGCCGCAGCTGGTCCCGATCCGAACGCTCATCGTGGCAGTTTCCACGCGCTCGAGCGGCCCGCAGCTCCACGTCGGGTTCAGAACCTGCATGGGATCCGGCGCCGTACACGTCCCCACGTTGCTCCCCGACTGAACGGAACAGGACTCGCTGCAGCAGTCCTTTGCCTCGAACGGCTGGAAGCAGCTCGCCCCCTCGAGCCCTTTGCACGCCGTCGGCAAGCACTGGCACTGGGTCGTGCCGTAGATGCAGGCCTTGTTGTCGAGCCCGCTGGGATTGCAGGGATCGCCCGCCGTGGGCTGCGACCCCGGGCAGTTTGGCCCTTGCGCGATGTTATTGCTCGGATCGACGCAGGTTCGACCGGCAAGCCCGGCCTGCGCCAGGCGGCCCCCGCTCATGCGCACCAGTGCGTTATCAGCCACGGTCAGCGTGTCGTCGTACGAAGGCGTACCGCCCGCCAGCGCGGGCCACGCCGGCGTTTCACCGGGCAACCAGCCGAGCGACGTGCAGGAGCCCGGCGCAGCCGGCGTGGGAAATGTCGCGAAGGAGGCTGGATTGGTGGTGCCGATGTCGGAAACGAGCTTGTCCATCAAGGCGTTGCCGTAGTGGCTGACGAACGCGTGTGCTGTTCCGCAGCCGAGCTGGGACGTGAGTACCGCCGACGAGATCTCCGCCGCCACGGCATCGTCGATCAGACCGGCGGGGAGCCCGATGCTGCTGAGGGGTCGCACGAGTCCCTGCGTTCGTTCCGACAAGGGAGGTCCATCGACGACAACCGCTTCGAAGACCGTCACGTCTTTGCCGAAGAAGTGCGCTTGGCTACCGGACTTGACTTCGATGTCCGCGTTCGGAGCAAGAAGCAAGTCGCCGTAGAAGGGGTACTCGACCGGTACCGTGCTCGTGCCGAGATAGCCAACAACCATGCCCGGCTTGTTCAATGTGGCGCGCACGATCAGCGAATCCCGCACGAAGATCCACGGTGGTATCGAAGAAGTAAGCTGCACGGTCCCGCCGGAGTTGAGGTTGAGCTCCACAAAGCCATAGGTCGAGCCCGTGAGGATCAGCGTTCCGCCGGAGTTGACCGTCCAGCGACCGTAGTTGCCGGACCCGAGCGAAACGGTTTCGCCGCTGTTCACGTTATGGTCCATTCCTCCGTCAGGCGCGGACATCGGAACGGTCCAAATCGGATCTCGTCGGATTTGGACCTGAGTTCTGTTCTCCTCCGGCCGAGCGATGACAAATCCTAACTGTTCGGTCGCGGTGCCCTCGGTCTTGTAAAATTCGATGTTCGCGCCGCCTTGATTATGCTGGCGCAGAAGCAAGCTGGGACGTGACCAGACCACGCCCGCCCTCAGGGCGCCTATGTTGCTCGTGGTGCTTGGCGAGCCGAACGCCGCCACGTTGCCGTATTGGGAAAGCTGCCCCGGAGCGTGCGTGAGAATTTTGGCGTTGTCGTTGAGGTTCACGACACCGATCGCACCGACAACGATGTCCTGCGGGGTGAAGCCGACCGGGACCGGCAGAGTGAAGTTCTGAGTTAGCGCTTCACGCGTGTGGGATGTTGTCTCACCCCCCCCCACATCGTCGTTTACGTTCCCGCAACCAAGCGTGGTGAGACACGCGATCGCCCCAAACAACAACCACCCGGGTTTTCGCCCCATCATCAATGAACCCTCCAGCGCGCCGCGGATCAGCCGCCCACGCGTCTAGGAGCATAAACCCAGTGCGCACCGGGCGTCAACGGCGCGCGGTGAACTGCGCGTCGCGACGAGCCCGGAAGAATCGAGCAGCTCGCACCCACAACAGGCCGCCCCGCGAGCGCGACGCGGCTCACTCGCCCGAGTCGTCGAGATCCTCGGCGAGATAGCTCAGGATGACCTCGTCCAAGGTCTGCTCGCTGATCGCTTCGTCACCGAAGATGGAGCGGGCACGGGCTTCCGGCGCCCCGGCGAATTGGGCCGCCGGGCGATGCGGCGACGGGGGGCGACTGCGGCGCGGCGGCTGGTTGGTCTTGCGCGAGCGCGGCGCTGGCTGCGACAGCGACGCGGGCGGGAGATCGCGCAGTGTGCCTGCGTCGAAGTCGTCAGAGGTAGGAGGCGACACGGAGGGCGACACGCCCTGCAGGGCGGGGTTCTGTGGTGGGCCGCGGCGGGGGCTATTCTGCTCGCGCGGATGCGCGGGACGCACGCTTTCCGGACGGCGGCTGGCAGGGCCTTTCGCGGGAACTTCGGACAGGGGACCAATCGCTCGTTCGAGCGCCGCGTCGAGCGAGCCCGCGCGCAGAGCGGCGAACATCGCGCGGTGCTGCTCCTTCATGATGCCACGCACGATGTTGGAGACGTCGTGCTTGTCGGCGTGCTCGGTGTAGTCGGTCTTCGCCGTCTTGAGCGCCTAGGCGAAACGATCTGGCAAAAGGTCCCGGGCGGGGCCCACGGCGAGGCCGGCGAGGCCGTAAGAACGCACGCCTATGGGGTGGACGTGCTGTCGTGGACGAGGCGGAAGGAGGCTCTGAGGTGCCAGAGCTCCCCGAACCCAGAACGCGCGCGGACGCTCGCCTGGCGCAGCGACCAGCGCAAGCCGGCTCACCTCGCGAACGGCAGCGTGAGCTGCGCGAGCGGCGTGCGGGGTGGAGCCGGCGGCGGCCTGGGCCCGAGCCCGAGCCGAGCGAGCAGGTCACGAGCAGACTCTCGGGTAGCCGCCGCCTCGAGCCAGCGCATCGGTCCACCGCAGCGCGGACAAATATCCAAATCTGCCTTGAACACATGTCTGAGCAGCCAGGCCCATCTTTTTCTCGGAGCAGGCTCGTCAGCGTCAGCGTCGAGGTCGAGCTCGAGCTGATCGCCCGGAGCAGGCGGAGGCGCGGTAGCACTCGGATCAGCGGGCGGGTGCGGAACAACTTCTCGGCGGAGCCGTGAGTGGCTCGAGAGGACGCCGAAGTAGCGAAGTAAATGCCAGCGTGGCGGGGGCACCGCGGCGACGAGCCGGACCAGCAAGTCGTCGGGCTCGAGCACGACGGCGCGCGTGCCGTCCTTCCACGCATGCTTGAGTCGGAGCTCGAGCTGGCCGTCGGCAAGCCGCTCGAGTCTTTCCTGAGCAACAGGAGGCCGCGTGATGTAACGGCACAAACGCTCGAGCTGCCGGCGATCACGCCCGTCGACCGACTGCTTGGCGTGGATGTTGACGCCGAGGTGCTCGGCCACGGGCTCGTCCGGGTTGAGCTCGGCTCCTTCGGCAGTGGCGCCAGTGCCGAGGACGAGCCTGAGCTGGGGCTTTCCCGCTCGCTCGCCGCTCACGCTGATGCCCTGGGCAGCGGCCGCATAGCACGAGGCCAGGCTCGGCTCGTCGGAGAGGAGCTCGGGCACGGGCTCGTCCCCTTCCCGCTCGAGGCTCCGGCCGCTCTTTCCGAGCAGCCTGTCGATGCGCTCGGCGGTGCGGCGTGCGACGTCTAGTACCTCCACGTGGCTGGGCGTGCCGAGCTCCTCGAACACGAGCGCGCCGCTCTCCGTATCGCGGACGTACACGCCGTCGAGGGCGAGAACATGAAGATGGACGTTTAGTCGCAAAGCCCCGTCCGTCCTCTGCACGGTGCAGACGGCGCCGGTGTGCGCATCCTCGACGCTCGCAAGGCCGAACTCTCCTTTCGCTCTCTTCTTGAGCGAGCGGCTGAGCTCACCGACGAACGCGCTCACGACCTTCGCGCAGAGCTCGCGGTCGTAGCCGAGCAAGGCTCTGAGGCCCCAGGGCAAGGAACAAATCCAATGCCGAATGCGCACGCACGGCAGCACACGCTCTTCCAAGTGGACCGCCGTATCCGCCATCCGCCGCCCCAGGCAACTGGGGCAGAACCCTCGCTTCTTGCAGGAGAGCGCCACGACCTCGGAGTAGCCGCAGCTACGGCACACGAGGTGGAGACAACCCTCCTCGATGATGCCGCACTTCAAGAACTCCTCGAACTCCCTCACCACGAACTTCGGCAGCCCGCCCGACTCCTCCATCCGCTCGCGAAACGCCGGCCAGCGCTCGGCCACCGTCTGGTAGAGCACGCCGTCTTCCGGTCGCCTTCGCGCGTAGCCGTCCCGACGGGTAGTGCCGTGCTCTGTTTGCCGACTGTGCGCGGGATCGCCCACGCTCGAGCGCTCGAGCCAGCCGCGTGCCGATGCGCTCTCTCACCAGATCGCGCTTGCTCGATGCCCGGCGGCCACTGGCTCGCCACGCGGCCGCCGGTCGCGGGCCCCTCCCGCTTGCGCGCAGGCCCGCGGCCGAGCACAAGTTTGGGAGGGGCAAGGCCCGCGCAGGCAGCGCGCGCAGTGCGCGCAAGGCGGGCCACGACGACCCCATCGTCAACGCTGCGCGCGGCGCGCCCGCCTGAGCACACGAGCACGCGCCGAGCAGGCCGGGGCGTGGGCAGCAAAGCTGGAGCAAGGCCACATAGAGGAGCGTTCGAGGGCTGCCCGCCCGAGCTCCCGGGTAGGCCGCTCGAGGCGCGCGGCGACGCGCGTCCCAGAGGAATGACCGGCGCCTCCATCGCGATATCTGACCTCACGCCCGCCGGCCAAACGGCTGTCGAGACGCTCGACTCTGGCCTGCTCTCGAGCCACTCGCGGCTCCGCCGAGAAGTCGTGCCACACCCGCCCGCTGATCCGAGCGCGCATGTCCCGCCGCCGGCGCCTGGCGATCAGCTCGAGCTCAAGCTCGAGTTCCTCGCGCTCGGCTGTGGTGAGCGCGCCTGGCGGTCCACTGCCGGCGTCGATGTCGGCGCGCTTGACCCACTCACGCAGCGAGTTCTCGGTGAGGTCGAGGTCCTTGGCCACCTGCGTGACGCTGCGGTCGCCGACCTTGCACAGGCGAACCGCTTCGGCCCTGAACTCGGCCGTGAACGAGCGCCGCTTCCTTCGTTGCTTCTTGTTTTCCATGGTCCACTCCCGGCGCATTCTCGCGCCTTCTGGGGTGTCCACGAAACCGGGGGAAGATCAGCTTCTTGTTCAATTCCATCAGATCTTCACTTGACGAAGCAGAGGGTGCGTGGCAACTACCCACTCGGAACTTGGCGTTCCAACGATTAGAGAGGAGAGGGCTATGGGAGCAAAAAGGGCGTTACGGGGACATGGGCTAGCGATATTGGCCCTCACGGCCACCGCTTGCGGTGACAACCACGGCATCGCCGGGGGGGGGGGGGGAAGCCGTCCTGGCGGATCAGTGGCAACTCGTCGATCGGGGATACCCCTACCTAGACGCCGACGGCTTCACTGTTTGCGGGGAATGGGAACGTGTCGAGCCGGATAGTGGCCGACACGTCGTCGAACGCGAACTCTACAACATCCCGAGGATGAACGACATCCTGGCCGGGAAAACCACCGGCGAAGACCACGCAGCGGCAAGCGCCATAGAGGCTAGGGGCATCCGCAGCGTCGCCACGTGCGACGACGCCAGGTCGTTCATGGCCGCCAGGAACGACTACCTGGAGTCCCTACCATCTGCAGAGCCCTCTCCGCGCGCGGCGGGTGACGAGCCTCCGGACACGGAAGACCTGAACGGCGACATCGACAAGATCGCCGATGGGTTTGTCTTCGACACGTGGGCGGTTCGCCTCCGGATTTCCGGCATTGGAACGTGCAGCGGTGTTCTGATCGGTCCACAGTGGATGCTGACCGCGCGCCACTGCGTTCCTGGTTTGTTCGGAAGCGTGCATGCGGATGTCGATTTCGGCACCTATCCATGGTGGGCACATGATGGCATCACGGAGCCTTGGCCTTGCGTCTCGGATTGTGGTGCGCCCGGAGACAACGCGCTCTATTTCGGCTATCCCGGTTATCTAGGAAGCGGCGACAGGGATCACGACCTTGCGCTGATTAGCCCCGATGCTCCGTGGGCTTGGCCCGCAGACTTTTCGGCGGCGTGGTCGCGGATTCTGAATCAGATGACAGTTACCGGTCAACAGTTCTGGATGGAAGGCTACGGCGCAAATCAGGACTCGGGGACGGGCGTGGGCATTGGACGCTCCGGCAATCACTGGGAAACGGTTGGCTGGAATGGTAGCTCGCATTGGCACGCCAATGTCACGCAAGGGTGGGGCAGGGAATGCTCCGGTGACTCGGGAGGGCCAGCAACGAACTACGGCTTGATTGGCAAGGCGCCCGATTTACGGGCGTGATTTTCGGTACGGTGTCGGGGCACGAGCCGCCGGGGGACATCTGCCCAGAGCCGGGGAACGAGGAGTACTACACGCGTCTGAGTGACAAGATACCGTGGATTGAATCGTGGCTTCCGGGCGGCTGTTACCACGGCACGAGCAATGGAAACGCCTATGTTCGCTGCTGGTAGGGGAAAGGGACGAATCATGAAGGACCAGGTTACTTTCGGGTTGCAGGTGTTGCGTCGTCTCGTGCTCGCGACAGCAGGGTCGTTGCTTGCGGCGGGCTGCGGGGGTTCGACACCCGAGAAGGGTGACTCGAATCCAGAGCTCCAGTGCGACACCGCCTGGTTTGGCGAGCTTCCAGCCCAAAGCGCAAGCCTCATCATCCGGGCCTGCTTGAAGGACGACGTGTGCACCCACGACATGGTGCTACCCTTGGAGGATGACTGGTCGCGACCCGGCTGCGTCGACGACAACGTTTGCGAACGCCACGTCGCGGACGATAGTGGGGCGCTTCAAGCGGATGTCTATTCCGGCGTATCCATGGGTGTCAGCGACCCCGTGGTGGCGCTCGCCGTGCGGCTCCACTACGATCCCGAGCTTGCGGCAACGTTCGCCCCCGGCGATCGACCGACACTCACGATCCAGGCGAAGGACGGCAGCATGATGGTTGACAGCGCGGCCGTGGACGACTATCAAACGGTCGCGGTGCCACCAGAGGACCCGGTGGCGATGTGCCGTAACGCCTACCTCAATCTGGACGGTTCCTCGCAACCAGACCCGCCTTGGTGAGGCACGGTCCGAACTGACCCCGCAGCCCGGCTACGACACGCCTTGCCCTGAGAGGAACTTTGAAGGACCAAGTCACGTTCGTGGTGCAGGGATTGCGGGGCCTCGTGCTCGCAACAGCAGGGTCGCTGCTTGTGCCGAGCTGTGGGAGTTCGGCGGCCGAGAAGGCTCACACGAATCCGCTTCCGTGCGACACCATCTGGGTTGGGGAGCTTCCGGCTGAAAGCTCGAGCCTCACCATCCGGGCCTGCTTGAAGGACAACGTGTGCACCCACGACATGGTGCTACCATTGGAGGAAGACTGGTCGCGACCCGGCTGCACCGACAACGACGTTTGCGAAGAGCACGTCGCCGACGCTAATGGGGCGCTTCACGCGGATGTGTACGCCGGCGTATCCATGGGCGCCAGCGGACCCGTGGTGGCGTTCAAGGTGTGGCTCACCTACGAGCCCGAGCTTGCCGCAGCGCTGGGCCCAGGCGATCGAGCTACGCTCACGATCCAGGCGAAGGATGGCAGCGTGTTGGTCAACAGCGTCGCCGTTGACGGCTACCAAGCGGTTGCCGTGCCGCCAGAGGACCCAGTGGCCACGTGTCGCGACGCCTACCTGAACCTGGACGGTGCCTCGGCACCAAACCCCCCTTGGTGAGGCACCGTCAGAGCTGGCCACGCAAGCCGCGCACCTGCCCGCTGCACCGGACGGCGGCGTTGATCTGGTTCGTGACGGGTCTATCCATCGTTGCCGGGTGCACGAACGGCTCATCCGACGATCTCGAACGCCCCGAGTGCTGGGTCTCCGGCATCGTCGGAGGCGCGCCAGCAGCGCGCCTCGTGCCGCTCGACGCCAGCCAGACCCTCGCCATCGTGGCGGTCCTACCCACCTCGCCGAGCCCCGCGGGCGGTGGGGCCCGTACCCTGTGCAGCGGAGTGCTCGTTGCTCCGGGTTTCGTGCTGTCGGCCGCGCACTGTTTTGATCGCGACCTCGACGGCGCGGTCGATGAAACGACTGACTCAGGGTCACCGACGGGCCTAATTCTAGTCGGCAATCCGCCCTTCCAGAGCGCGTCAATCGAGCGTACCTGGCTTCACCAAGGTCTCGACGTCGTCCTGTTGGAAGCCGACGGACTTGCCGCAGCGGAGTTGCGCCCTCTTTCGCCGAGACGCGAGCCACTGGCCGAGGCCTGGGTGGGCTCGCCCGCCGAGCTTTCCGGGTATGGACTGACGGAACAGGGTGAGCTCGGACAACTGCGCTTCGTGGTGGAACAGATCGCGAGCATCGACGAAGATCACGTCGTCGTCGACGGCTTTGGCCGCAGCGGAGCGTGCGAGGGCGATTCCGGAGGACCCCTCCTAGCGCGAGGGGATAGCGGGGAAGTCAATATCATCGGCGTGCTGGACCACGGGAACTCGAGCTGCGTCGGCCAAGACCATTACACCCGCGTCGATCGATTGGCGGACTGGCCCCCGTTCATCGAGCACGTTCTCAGTCACGCTGCCATCTCCGACACTGGCTGCTCCGGGCTCACTTCCGAAGGAAGCTGTCTGCGCGGGAGCGCTTTCTTTTGCGACGCGGGGGCGCCAAGAAGCCACGACTGCCCGGCTCGTGGTTCCGTGTGCGGGTTCAGTTCCGCCGCCGGAGGTTTCCGGTGTGTCTCACCCGCGGAAGACAGCTGCAACGGGCTGGGCAGCTTCGCAAGCTGCGACGGCAACACGGTCGTCGCCTGCGTATCAGGTACCCCCTCGCGGGCGCCGTGCGGCGCATGCGCGGCGACGTGCACCCCGTGGGCCGATGACCACGGAGCCGCGTGCCGATGACAACCTCACCAGGCGAAGACCTGAATGACCCGATGAGCTGGACGGACTCTCCCCTGACGATCGACACGTCCGCGTCGAAGTCGAAGCACTCGCGGTCGCCCGACGCCCGCGGCGCCTAGGCGAAACGATCTGGCAAAAGGTCCCGGGCGGGGCCCACGGCGAGGCCGGCGAGGCCGTAAGAACGCACGCCTATGGGGTGGACGTGCTGTCGTGGACGAGGCGGAAGGAGGCTCTGAGGTGCCAGAGCTCCCCGAACCCAGAACGCGCGCGGACGCTCGCCTGGCGCAGCGACCAGCGCAAGCCGGCTCACCTCGCGAACGGCAGCGTGAGCTGCGCGAGCGGCGTGCGGGGTGGAGCCGGCGGCGGCCTGGGCCCGAGCCCGAGCCGAGCGAGCAGGTCACGAGCAGACTCTCGGGTAGCCGCCGCCTCGAGCCAGCGCATCGGTCCACCGCAGCGCGGACAAATATCCAAATCTGCCTTGAACACATGTCTGAGCAGCCAGGCCCATCTTTTTCTCGGAGCAGGCTCGTCAGCGTCAGCGTCGAGGTCGAGCTCGAGCTGATCGCCCGGAGCAGGCGGAGGCGCGGTAGCACTCGGATCAGCGGGCGGGTGCGGAACAACTTCTCGGCGGAGCCGTGAGTGGCTCGAGAGGACGCCGAAGTAGCGAAGTAAATGCCAGCGTGGCGGGGGCACCGCGGCGACGAGCCGGACCAGCAAGTCGTCGGGCTCGAGCACGACGGCGCGCGTGCCGTCCTTCCACGCATGCTTGAGTCGGAGCTCGAGCTGGCCGTCGGCAAGCCGCTCGAGTCTTTCCTGAGCAACAGGAGGCCGCGTGATGTAACGGCACAAACGCTCGAGCTGCCGGCGATCACGCCCGTTCAACCGACTGCTTGGCGTGGATGTTGACGCCGAGGTGCTCGGCCACGGGCTCGTCCGGGTTGAGCTCGGCTCCTTCGGCAGTGGCGCCAGTGCCGAGGACGAGCCTGAGCTGGGGCTTTCCCGCTCGCTCGCCGCTCACGCTGATGCCCTGGGCAGCGGCCGCATAGCACGAGGCCAGGCTCGGCTCGTCGGAGAGGAGCTCGGGCACGGGCTCGTCCCCTTCCCGCTCGAGGCTCCGGCCGCTCTTTCCGAGCAGCCTGTCGATGCGCTCGGCGGTGCGGCGTGCGACGTCTAGTACCTCCACGTGGCTGGGCGTGCCGAGCTCCTCGAACACGAGCGCGCCGCTCTCCGTATCGCGGACGTACACGCCGTCGAGGGCGAGAACATGAAGATGGACGTTTACTGTAACGGGCGTGGGGTTCGATCCGGTACCCTTCCCCGACGGCATGAAGGGGGCTCAGCAGGTGCAGGCCCGCGGCATCGGTCGCTACTTTGCACCTTGCCCCGCGTGGCCGGTCGCACTCGCGCAAAAGTGTGACCTGCCCGTGCCCGTGCGCAACACCGACAGTTACACGTTCACTCTCTACGCGTTTGCCGACAAGGCGCTCGAGGTTCCGCCCCACGACCCCGCGGTGAATCCAAACTACGTCGATCGGCTCAACACGCTGTTCGAGTCCAAGGAGCTCGGCCACGTCCAGCTGGCGTTCACCTCGAACGCGGTCCCCGACCCGCTCGGGTTACCACCCGTCCCCGCGTTTTCCTGTCCCGAGTAGCGCAGCGAAAGCGTCGTCAGGCGTCGCCGTCGCGGGCCGCGACTATCATGTCGAGGCCCGCGGCGGACGCGGACCGCACCCACCCGGCTCCGAGGTCACGCGCGCGGCCTATGACGGCGGGCAGCGTTGAAAAACGTTGCATCGTGCCGTAGCGTTGACCACGTGAGGTTTTCGTGATTGGCAAAGCATCGATTCCGTGCGCCCTGCTCGTGCTTGCCTGTGCGGGGCCTCCCGCTTCGGCGCCCCCGAGCAACGGCATGATGCCCCACGAGACGTTGCCCACCTCGCCACCGGCCCCAGGCTCGACTGCAAGCGACTCGCCTGGGTCGGACGAACGCGCGACTTTGGCGAACATCGTGGCGGAGCCGGAGCCCTACCTCGACCGGATGGTCACGGTTCGAGGCTGGGCCGGCGTCTGTCCCGACCTTTGCGAGGGGATCAAGCTGAGATGCGGGACGGTTCCTCCTTCCGAGGGCCCCTGCACGGGCCACGTGGCGCTCGCCTTCGAGCAGCCTTCCGGGGTCCAGGTGCGATGTGCCGCGGAGTCCGGTCGCCGCCAGAATGCCCTGGCGGTCGGGCTCGAAGACGACCAATTCGCGTGTCGCGGGCACTGCGATGCGTGGGCCTGCCCGGCGGTCGAGCTGGGCCGAGCGTACGAGGTCACGGCGCGGCTCGGCAGGTTCCTCGACCCCGAGGGTCACTATCGATACGTCCTTGCATCGGACACGCTGCGCAAGGTCGATGACACCGACGCCGGTGCGGCTCCACGTGAGCCGCCGAAGGGGCACGTGGAGTGAAGGTCGCGCGGGGCCGCCGATCGTTCGGGTCGGGGTGTACCTCCGAACGATCGGCGACCGAGCACGCCGGCTACGGCACAACGCGCAAGTAGTCGATGAGCGCGGGGGCGAGGCAGTTGCCGGTGTTGAACGCGATTCCAAGCCGCGCGTCAGCGTGACTGCCGGCCAGCGCCGCACGGACTCCGCTCGGCAAGCTGAAAGTGACGGTGTGCCACGCACCCGTCGTGAACCCCGCAAACGACTGATAGCCGAGCCAGGCATTGTAGATGCCTGCGCTCGGAATCGAGATGAAGAGCTGGGCGTCGCCGAGCCAGTACGGGTTCGCTTGCTCCACGGGAAGCATCACGTCGAAGGCAACCCGAGTCCCAGCCGGTAGCTCGCGTGTATCGAAGAGCGGACTGTCGAGGAACGCGTAGTTGCAGCCGTCGATGACGAGCGAGTGCTGCATGTGGGTCGCTGCCTCCGTCGTCGTGGTGAGCTCGACCGAGCCGACGTTAACCGTCCAGGGACGGCTCGAGTCTTCGAAGCTCGTCCAGCGTCGGCCGTAGTCGGCGCGGCAAGCCGCGATCGCCGTATCGCGCTCGGGTACCGGCTCGGGGCTCGCGCAGCCGTTGCCCCAGTTTTCGAACAGGGTGTCGAGATCAGCGTCGTTGACCCAGCCATCCCGATTCAGGTCTGCCTGAACCGCGATGTCGTTCGGTGGCACGGCGCGATGCGTCCAGACGTTGCTCTGCATTGCTAGGCACAGATCGACCCGATCGGCGCAGCCGTCGTTGTTGACGTTGCCCGCCACGGGATGGTCCACGCCGAGCTCGTC
This sequence comes from uncultured delta proteobacterium, assembly GCA_963841435.1. GTDB lineage: Bacteria > Myxococcota_A > Polyangia > Polyangiales > Polyangiaceae > PMG-095. The sequence continues at coordinate 542,812 of CAWJCS010000004.1, read as the reverse complement.
CTCGGACTGGACGTAGGCGGCGAAATTGGATCTGAGGTTGCCGCGACCGAGGTCGTCGAAGAAGCTCAGCTCGCTCGGGGGGAGGCTGGCAGCAGCCAAAAGCGCCCCCAGTGCCCGCGACGCCACCTGCTGCGTCGGCGTGTCTGTGATCTCCGGAAGCGCGGGCTGCCTCGTGGCCGTCAACGGGGCAAGGGTCGTCGTTTCCGACAGGGCATAGTGGAGGTTGACCTGCCAGACGACGTTGAAGGGGAACCAGTCGTCGATCGTAAGTGGTGACGCGACAGCCGTCGCGATGGGTAGCCCGAGCCGCGTGACGCGGCGCAGCACCTTGGCCTGCCAGCTGTTGACCGTCATGCCCCAATCATCCAGGGTACGCAGGGACAGATCGGTGCTCCAGTCGGCGAAGTCCGCCGACGGGTCGCCGAAGCAGGAGTTGGACACGGAGGTGGCGTTCTCGTCACCGTCGGACTCCAGGATGATGCGCTTCAATCCGTCGATGGACCGAATGGACTCGAGGCCTTCGCACAAGCTTCCCGCGAGCGGTGTGTTCGGGCCGGTGACGGGCATGTGAGAGGTCCTGATCGCCTCGAGACGAGCCTGCAGCGCGTTATACTCCGGCGGCTCCAGTGACGCTGCGCGGGGTAGGACGCAGTAGCCAGTGCCGCTCTCGATTTGCGGGCAGTCCGTGCTGCCCGCCCCGGGCCAGATTTGCACCGCCCCATTTTGGGTGCCGCCGATCACCGTGTCGTTCCTGAACGTCCAGATACTGTAGGCGCGTTCGACGAACGCGGAGGAAAGTTTGTCGAGCTGAACCCACTGTATCGCGGCGTTGATGGCGTCGTCCCAGCGTGTGAGCCCCGCGGCGGTGCCGGGCAACGTCATCGTCCCGGTCTGATCGAGCAGGATCATCACGTGCTCGGCCGTAGTGCGATATTGGCTCGGTATCTGCGAGATGTTGACGGCGATGGGTCGAAACTGACCGAACAGAGAGGGACACGTCGGGGGCGTCGGGTCCGAATCGGGAAAGCATTCGTTGAAACAGTTCCTGTTGTTGTCTCTGAGCAAGCCGAGGGCGCCGCTCAGGATCCCCACGACGCTGCCGTCCGGCGTGATGACGGGCCCGCCGCTGAGCCCCTCCTCGACGTCGGCCTCGACGGCGAACGTTCCGCCCGGCCTGTTCGGAGCGGGCTCGAGCGCAATCGTCACCTCGGGATCGATCTTGAGCGGCATGCCGTTCGGATGACCGATCGCGAGATTTCCGGACGAGGGAACCAGCAGCGGCTCGTTGGAGACCGGAAGCGGTTCGCGCTCGGGAGTGAGGGGCCCGCCCGTGGTGCCGCCACCGGTCACCGGTCGGTCCACCGTGAACACGGCCCAATCTCCAGGGTCTCCGACGACCTGAGGATCCTCGGGGCCGCGCGTGAGGCTCACGCAGCGATAGATGTGCTGAGAAAGGATGTTGGGATTTCCTTCGGGGAAGTTGGGCAGTGAGGGTCGCCAGCGCATCACCACGCTACGATTCGAGCACTGAAGGCGGGCGTCGCCCACGCCGTCGGGCATGATGCAATGAGCGGCGGTAGCGAACGTGTCCGGCCGGATCATGAACGCCGTGCAAGCAGCGTCGGTGATCCGCTGAGGCGCGAAGTCGCCGACGTACGGGTCGTCGCTGCAGAGATCATTCGGGTAGGTCGTCAGCACCGCGGTGCAGTTGAAGCTCGTCGCCGCCGGATCTTGGCAAGCGGGCGTGAACGTGCTCGTGCTGTTGCCCGTCAGATCGGTGGAAGCGACCAACAAGCCGACCGACGTAGCAAGCTCCTGCTCGCCCGGCGTGCCCTCGGAGTATTCTTTCCAAGATTGCGCGCCCCAGACGATGGGGCCGCGCGCTCGAGCCGCATCCTCGGACGGCCTTTCGCCGTTGCCACAGGCCCCCGTCAGGACCGAAAGGGCTCCCAGACCGACCACCTGCACTCTCCTGAATTTTGCCATCATTCACCTCCCTTTTTCTTTCGAATGTCGTCGTCGATACTGCCGAAGCGCTCGGCTCGACTGACCTCTGCCCCGAAGCGATCTGTCCTAGATGAGCGGGCAACTCCTCATGCGAGCCCGCTCGCTCTCCCGGATCGACGGGCGCGCCTCTTGAACGAAGAGACGCCCGCGCGCCCGCTGCCCCGCTTGGCCGCTCCAAGCCGCATGCGAGTTCCAATAACATGGCATCGCGCCGGCGCGTCCGACAAAATTTCGTCGGCCACGAGTTTGTTGCGCGCGTCGCCGAGGCTTCAATCGGGGCACGCCATCTTCGCGATCCGCCTCCGCCTATCGACCGACGCCGAGCGACCACCCGCACGGCACTGGTGGACGGCGTTGAAAGACGGCGTCTGGTGCCGTAACCTCCCGCGCGTGAGCTGGTCGAAAGCGGTCGCGTTGGCGCTGCTGCTAGCCGCCTGCGGAGGCGAGTCGGGAGCAGGCGACGCAGGAGCCAGCGGTGGTAGCCCCGCCGGTGGCCGCGCGGGAACGAGCGGCGGCGCGGGCGCGAGCGGCACGGCGGGCGCCACCGGTAGCGGCGGATCGAGCAGCGCTGGGGCCGGAAACGGCGGCACGGGCGCGACCATCGACTGCGAGGGTGACTTCGGCAATCCGCGCCCGATCCTGACGGCTCCCGAGGACGAGGTCGGCAGCCTCTCCATCAGCGCCGACGAGCTCGAGCTCGTCTATGCGCTCGGTCCAGGCCCCGAAAACCAAGGCGCGCGGAGCTTTTTTCACAGCGTGCGTCCGAACAAACAGGCGATGTTTCCGGCCGGCGATGCCCTCCCCTCTCTCAACGTCGCCTGCGGCGACGACGCACTCTACCGCTCGGGGGATCTCAGCGCCGACGGCTTGAGCTACTATTTCGTTTGCTATGCGAGCGGGGATGCGGCGCCGACCGACCTGCACGTCGCGCGCCGGGCATCGCGCGCGGACCCGTTCGCGGTCGACGCGACGACCTACGGTCAGGTGAGCTCGGGCCCGACGGTCGACAGCACCGAGCTCCTGCTCATCACCTCCCCGACCAACGCGCAGACTGGTGCACCGCTAGCATTCACGCGCGCGGACACGAGCAGCCCTTTTTCGAACGGCACGGCGCTCACGGGGCTCGAGAGCCTGGTGACCCCGGATCTATCGTCCGATGATCGCAGTCTGTTCGGGTCGTCCCGCACGGCGAGCACCCTCTCGTCGATCCAGGTTGCGACGCGGAGCGCCCCGGGAGGAGCCTTCGGCGCCCCGGTGGCACTGCTCACGGACACTACGGGGGTGCTCAACTACGGCTCCCCCGCGATCTCAGCCGACTGCCGTTCGCTCTACTTCGTCTCTTTGAGCGGGCCGCCCTACGTCTACACCGCGATGGTGATGCAGCGCTGAGCGCAGCCTAGGGTACTTTCCGCGCCTTGCCGAGGCAGGCGGCGAACGCACCCTGCTCCGCGTCGCAATAGCCCTCGCGGATCGCGGCGTCACCGTCCTCGTCACACTGCCAGTGCTCGGCGGGCTGGCGGGCGAAACAGGCGAGCGCGTGCTCGAGCTCGCCCCGGCACACCGGAACGGCGAGCATGGCGCGGCATTTTTCGAGACAGCTGCCGCTTTGCGGGCAATGCAGCGCTTTCCCCTGCTCGCAGACGGCGCGGCACGGCGCGTCGGCGCTCGGCGGGGCTGCGGTGGACGCCGGATCGGCCGCCTGCGCGGCAGACGGAGTGTGGACCGCGCCGGAAGGCGCGGACGCGGCGAGTGCGGCACGCCCCTCTTCAGCGGGGCCGGGCGATGGATCGCGGGCGCACGCGAGCTGCGCCGCGCCGAGCAGCACGAAGATCGGGAGCTCCGCCCTCGGGCGCGGCCTTTGCGCGCTCATCAGAAACACCTCATGTAGCCGAGCGTCGTCGCGTCGCAGACCGGGGTTTCTGTCGGGCAATCGCTGCTCGCCTTGCAGATCGTCGCTTCCAGTGTGTCGTCACAGCTAGCGCGGCAAGACGTGTACGAAAACACGGGCCCGGAGCGGTTGTCGTTGAAGGTGCCGCAGCAGACCTGGCCCGGACAGTCCTCGGGGCCGTCGCAGCCAATGGCATTGCAGTTGCCAGGCTGGTTGCAGACGCACGCCGCGAAGCCGCCGACGCATTCGGTGGTGCCGCCGAACTCGTAGAGGCAGCAAACGCTGCCGGCCTCGCAAGTGCCGGGCAAGAACCGGCAGTTGACCTCGCCCGAGCCAACGCTTCCCGGTGGCAGGCCGCTGCCCGACGTGCCGGCCGCGCCGCTGCCGCTCGCGCCGCCGGCTCCGCTGCGGCCGCCGCCGCCGACCGTGCCGCCGCCACCCGCCGTGCCGCCGCCGCCCGCCGTGCCGCCGCCGGATGCTCCGCCGGATCCGGCGCCGCTCGAGCCAGCAGAAGTGCCACTGCTGCCGCCCGTCCCGCTCGTGCTGCCTCCAGCGCCGCCGCCGCCGGCCGTGCCGCCGCCCGCGGCCATACCGCCGCTCCCCGCGCCTGCCGAGTCGTCATCGCCGCTGCCGCAGCCCGTCCCCACGAACGAGATCCCGAGAGCCACCGCCCAGAAGCCTGACTTCATGCTGCCGTCCTTACCCCGCGCTCGCTGCCGCGAGAATCCCTTCCGAATTCGGCCCGCCCGGGGCCGCCATCAGGCTCCACCGTAGCACGCACGCCGTCGGGAGCGAGCGCCAGGGGCGACCCGCGTGCCGCGCCCGGCAACGCGCGTGATCGTCGTGACGAAACGCGGGGGAAAGCGGAGTGGGCTCCGGTCGCACGGGAAGGATGATCGCTCGGGCCGACATGACCCCGAAGACCGCGCGATCGCGCAAGCTATTCGCGCACGCTACGCAAAGCGACGCGCGGTCTCGCGCTATCTCACGCCCGATGTGTCGTGCGGGTTGCGAACGCTCGAAGGAAGACAGAAATTGCGTGACGAAAATTTTCATTGCCGGAGCGGCGCGCCTTCGGTAAGGGGTTGCTTGAAGCTGCCACGAAGTGGACAGGGCCGGGTGGTCGGCAGCGCGAGGTCGGGCGGCACTTCACGTCAGGGGTCATCATGACGAAGCTCATCGGGCGGATTTGGTGTGGTGGAGCGCTGCTGCTCCTCGCCTGCAGCGGCGTGGAACCAGGGGAAAACGTCGGTGTTGCGAACGAGGCGCTCACGGCGACGCAGCAGCGGGTGCTCGGTTTCGAGGCCCCGACGCAGGACTGGAGCTCCCCCTCCGGCACGCTCAGTCAGAGCTCAATCGTGGCACAGGGCTCTGCCGCGCTCGGCGTGCTCCCGAACGGCTGGACGGAGATCAACAGCATTCCGCTGAGCTCGCTCGGCCCCGTGCTGAGCACCGCCAGCTATGCCGTTCGCCTCCCGGCCTCCGTCCCTTGGGGCGAGGTGCGGCTGATCCTCGTCTCGCCGTCGCTCGGCCTCTCCTGGCAGGATCTCGGAAGCCGTTCGCTCGTCGGGATGCTCGCGGGCAGCTACCAGACGGTGAGCTTTCCGTTGCCGGCGGCGGTCGAATCCAAGCTCGAAGGCTCGTACACCGATCTGACGCTCAAGGTCGTCGTCAACGCTCCGCGGCTGAGCGCGCCGTACCTCATCGACAATCTCGTGCTCGGCGAGCCCGGTGGCAGCGGCGGAACCGGCGGAACCGGCGGAACCGGCGGCAGCAGCACCACCGGTGGCTCGACCGGCACCGGCGGGACCGCCGGCAGCTCGGGGTCCGGCGGCGTGAGCGGCGCCGGTGGCGAGACGTTCACCGTGCGCATTCCGGCGGGCTCCCCGCTCGAAAACACATGCGTTTCGGCCACGAGCCAGCTCGTGTTCGACGATCGCACCACGCTCGGCGTGCCGGGTCAGCTCGTGGCAGTGGGCAACCTCGGCAGCAACGGCACGAGCCTCGCGGCCGGCACACATCTCGAGGGCAACCTGTCCAGCGTGAGCTCGGTGTTCCTGGCGTCGAACGCCCAGGTTACGGGCTTCGTCCACACGGGGGGCACCATCACCAAGCAGGCAGGCGCCATGGTGCTCGGGAGCGAGCTCGAAAATCAAGTCGTCGCTGGCGCCGACACGACCTGGAACGTTGCGTGGCCGCTCTCGAACGGCGGGGACATCTTCATGCCGGCCGCGCCCGGCGGAACGACCCCGGTGCTCGACGTGGCCCCGGGTGCGTACGGAAGCTTCAATATCCATTCGCGCAATCGCGTGAACCTGACAAGCGGCACGTACTTCTTCGAGTCGTTCAACACCGAGCCGCAGGCGGAGATCCACCTCGACAAGTCGAACGGGCCGATCTTCATCTACGTGCGGACGACCTTTACGTACAAGGGCGCGTTCGTCGACGACGGTGGGCCGGCTGGCGCCGTTTTGGTGGGTGTGCTCGGCGACACGAGCGTGCCGATCTTCTTGCAGGCACCGTTCTTCGGCACGCTCGTGGCTCCGAACGGCCGCATCGAGCTCCGCCGCCCCGATCCGGTGGGCGTGCACGACGGCAGCTTCTTCGCCAAGGAAATCGAGGTCGTCTCGAACGCCACCGTGCACTGCACGCCATTCGATTGGACCTTCCTCTGCCCGCTCGGTGACACCGACGGCGACGGGGTCAACGACTGCACCGATCTTTGCACACTCGATCCGGCGAAGACCGCGCCCGGAGCCTGCGGCTGCGGTAAGCCGGAGACCGACACGGACCACGACGGCTCGCCCGACTGCATCGAGGTCTGCACGGCGGACCAGAACAACGCTATCCCCGGCCAGTGCGGGTGTGTTGGCCTGTCGTCGCTGAGGCCCGCCGGCACGCCCTGCACGGACGGTGCATGCCCGACTCAATTCGGCGACGCGGCATCGAGCTGCGACGGCGCGGGCGTCTGCGGCGACCCGAACTCGTGCATCCCGGCGCCCGGCTGCCAGCTCCGTGCGTTCCAGCAGAGTCTGTATTGGTTCTGCCCGCCAGCAACCTGGAGCCAGGCGGCACAAGCGTGCGACAACCTGCCGGGCCGTCGCCTCGTGAGCATCGAGGATGCGCTCGAGAATGGCTTCGTGGCCGCGTTCGCGAGCGGCACTTCGTGGATGGGCGCGAACGATCAGGGCGCGGAAGGTGACTGGCGCTGGAGCACGCCCGTGGGCCCCGCCGGCGCGCCCTTCTGGCTCGGCGGCCCGGGAGGGCAACCGGTCGACTTCGCGTACACGAACTGGGGCGGAGCGACGCCCGGGCCCGAGGACTGCGGAGCGATCCAGACATCGTCGCAGGGTGGCACCTGGACGGACCGCGCCTGCGCCAACGCGCTGCCGTACGTGTGCGAGCAGCCCGCGCGCCCGAGCACGGGTGGGCCCCCCTTCCCGCCCATCTGCAGCAACTTCATTCCCGGCGCGCCGCCCTGCCCGACCTCGGGCGACGCCCCGGACTGCGTTGACGTAAACTCCGAGCTTCCCGCCGACTTCGCGCAGTTCCAGACCGAGGTGGACAACTGCCTCGCGGGCTGCAACGACCCGACGGACGACTGTGCGAGCGCGTGTGTCGGCGCGGCGGCCGAGCCGAACCTCAACGGCTGTCCCGTGCTCGCCGACGAAGCGACGTTCTGCGATCTCATCAACGTCAACACGACCTTCGAGTGCACGACGGACGCGGACTGCGCGGCCGGCGAAATCTGCCGGGAGCACTACGACTGCTCAGCGTGCGACCCCGACACCGACGGCGACTGTCCGCACACGTGCCTCGGCGTCAAGCGCTGCGGCACGCCCATCGGCTCGTGCTCCGTGTCGGACACCGATACGAATCCCTGCGGGCAGGTCGAGCTCTGTACCCCCCCGGCGTCGTGGGTGACTCCAATCCAGAGAACGATCCCGCGACCGATCTCGGTGAAGGCCCCTTCGTCCCGGATGACATGTTCCAGGGTCCTCCCGCCCCGGATCCGCAGCCGACGTATCCCGGCGATCCGACGCCGTGTCCGTCGCCGCCGTGCGTGCCACTCGGTCAGTCGCACCCGTGGTGCAGCTACCCCGTCGACGACACCCTGCCACCTCGCGACGTCGCGGAGAGCAAGGAGGGTCACAGCGGCGGCGGCAGCGTGTTGAAGTTCGACTTCGACCCGAACCTCGACCTCAACTACTCGACGACTCCCCTACCCTTCGGGCTGTCGCGCTTCGACCTCGGCGCCACGGCGTCGTTCTCGGCGGCGGCGCAGTTCTCGTTCCTGGGCATCAGCCCGCGCGTCGAGATCCTGAACGCGGCCGCGCAGGTCGTCGCCGACCAATGCCACTTCTCAACGGCAGGAACCAAGCTGGAGGTGTTCGGACAAGACTTCTTGCCCGAGATCCTGGGGCGGAGCGCGACGATCGACTCGAACGACGTGTTCGACGGCACCGCCTGCGCGACAGCGCTCACCACCTTCGAGGAAACGGTCAACCGCGCAAAGAAGGCCCTGCGCGACGCCCAGGAGCTGGTGCGGCAGTACACGAACCTGCGCGACCAGGGGCAAACATTCGCCACCGGGTTCTGCGAACAGGTCGCCGGCGATCCGCCGCTCGACTTCCCGGCCGGTGACTGCAGCAGCGAGAGCCCCGAGCAGACGGTTCAGCGCTTCGTCCAGTACTACAACGACCAGATCCAAAAGCTCATCACGAGCGTAAACGAGCTCCCAGGGAAGCTGCTCTCCTCGAGCGCACTCCCCGAGGAGATTCGCTCGTTCCCGCTGGGCGGCCCGCCGGCGGAGGAAAGCGCGCTGCTGCTCGACGTGCCGTTCGCGATCGGCCCGATCCCGATGAAGCTCGAGGTCGAGGCGATCCTCGGCTACGGCATCACGGGGGCCATCGATTTCCAGTTCACTCCGGCGGGCTTGCTCGCGCAAAACCAGCGCCAGACCGTGGCCAAGGTGACGGCCAACGCCGGGCCGACCGCCTTCGCGAGGATCCGCCTTTTCGTGGGCGCCGGCTTCGGCGTCAACGGTTTCTCCGCACACGCCGGCATCGAAGGTCAGCTCACGCTCGCGAACCTCACGATCCCGCTCCACGCGGGCGCCGGCATCGACGTGCTCGCCGAGCGTGACAACCGTCCGATCATCGAGGCGGACGAGTACGGCACGCAGGTAGTGTTCCCACCGGGCGGCGCCCAGCAATACCGTTTCTTCCTGAACTACACCTACGGCGCGAAGGTCCAGCTCACGCAGATCCTGGAGGGCGCGTTCTACGGCAAGGTCAAGATCAAGTTCTTCTTCTTCAGCAAGACCTGGCGCGCGAAGATCATCGGTTTCGACGGCCTGCCGCCCAAGGAGTTCAAGCTGTTCGAGGGCGACGGCGAGGGCGGAGCGTCGGTCGGCATCGAGGAATGGGGCGTCGTCCAGATGCCGTCGCCGTTCGTGAGGATCGCGATTCCGCCGCCGCCGTCGACGGCGCCCCCGGTTGGATCACCTCCAACCGTCGCGTACTCTCCGAGCGAAGCGGAGGAGCTTTTCTACGACAACCTGTGCACGTGCAAGATGAAGGACGAGCATTGCGATCGGAACGCCGATTGCTGCGACGACGTGCCGATCTGCTTCTCCGATCCCGATCCCATGAAGGCGGGCACGGTGTGCAGCTCCTGTCGCACCCTCAGCGAAACGTGCAACGACAACAACGACTGCTGCGCCTCGGCACCGAACTGCCTGATCGATCCGTTCGGCGACGGCCTCGGGCGCTGCGGGCCTTGCAAATCCGACGGGCAGTCCTGCAGCGACGATCGGGACTGCTGCAGCGGCGGGTGCGTGAACAACCAGTGCGTGCCCTGCTTGCCACGCGACGAGAGCTGCAGCGGGCGCGACGCGGATTGCTGCAACGGACCGGGCGGCAAACCCCTGCAGTGCGTCAATCTCTCGGGTGACCCGCGCTTCCGCTGCTGGTGCCAGAACGGAGGCGGGACCTGCTTCAACGACTGGGAATGTTGCTACAGCGGCTGCCTCAAGAATCCGGGCGAGACGCAGGGCGTCTGCAGCTTCCCGCCCATACCATGACGGGGCAACGCCTGCGCGCCGCGCTCGGGATGGCGATCGTCGCCGTGGGGCTCGCGCTCGGCTGCAAGGCCGAGCGCGGTCAGCCGGACGCGAAGAGCGCGGGCGTGGAGGGCGCCCGCACGCCGAGCCTCGAGCCCGGCGAGCGCGCAACTTACCAGGCCACGCTCAACAGTCAGGTGGATCTCCCGGGTGGCGACGGGCGCCGCGTCGACGTCGACCTCGCGGGGGAGCTCGAGCTCACGGCGCGGCGCGCGGCGGACGGCAGCCTGCAAGTTCAGGCGATGTTCCCGCACATAACGCTGAAGACCACCGATGCACAGACCCAGAAGGATCTCGAGCAGGTGCGTGCCGCCCTCGAGCGTCCCGTGATGCTCCGGTATTCAGAGGGGCGGCTCGAGGACGTGCGCGTGCCGGACGGGTATCCGCCCTTCGCCACGAATCTCCACCGGACGCTGGGAGCGGCGCTCCAGTTCGCACCACGACAGGGCACCGCCGCGAGCTGGGAGGTCGACGAAACGGATACCACCGGCAAGTATCATGCGCGCTACAGCCTGGGCCCAGCGCCCGGCACGTATCAGAAGGTGAAGCTCGCCTACGACGCGCGCCCCCTAGCGCCGGCTTCGGCCGCCATGCCGGCTTTCGACGTGACACCGAAGGTCGAGAACGCCACGTGCAGCATCGGCGTCGCCGACGGCCGTTTCCGGAGCGTGCGCTGCGACGAGAAGCTCAGCCTGGCGCTCGGCTCCGGTGCGCCGATCGCCTCGGCAACTACCGTCGCGCTCAATCGGCTCGGCGGCACGGAGGCAACCCCGGCGCCCGACTTCGACGCGCTCTGGGCTCACACCAAGTCGACCAGCGCGAATCTGATCGATCCACGCCCGACCGAGCGCCTCCCGCTCGATCAGGATCGCATTGCAGGGCTCACCTTCGAGCAGGCGCTCGCGGCGCTCGAGGAGCAGGAGCGCGATCCCGAAAAGGACAAGGTGTGGGGCTCGGTGAACGGAAAGCCTATCGACCAGGACGAGCTGGAGAACCGCGAGGAGCGCGTGACCGAGCGGACGGACGCGTTCGCCGCGATGGTGGCGTTGCTGCGCCTCCGACCCGAGACGGTGCCCAAGGCCATTGCTGCCATCGACCGCAGGTCGGTCGCTTCCGGGCGCTTGCTAAGCGCGCTGTCATCCGCGGGAACGCCTCAGGCGCAGGCGGCGCTCGTGACGATCGTGGAGGATCCACGACGAAGGGATCAGGATCGGCTCACCGCTGCGTCGCGCTTGATCCGTACGGCTTCGGCCAGCGAGCCCACCGTCAACGCCTTGATCGGCCTGCTCGACGACCCGCTCCTTTCCACGCACGCGACCTACGGACTTGGCACGATTTCGCGCAGGTTGCGCGGCGCGGGGAACACTCAGCGCGCCGACGCCATCGGGGAACGCTTGACCGAGCGCTTGAAGGCCGCGAAGGGCACCGAGCCTATCGTCCGTGCCCTACGTGGCATCGCGAACTCCGGCTACCCGCCTGCGCTCACGTCAGTGCGGCCCCTGCTTTCTTCCGAAGACACGACCATCCGCGGCGCCGCGCTCGAAGCGCTGCGCAACATGGACGACCCGAGCATCGACGGCGTGCTCGCCGAGCACCTCGGCTCGGAAAGAAGCGCCGACGTGCGGCTCGCGGCGCTGAACGCCTTCAAGACCCGGCGCGCCTCTGACGTGCTGGCGCGCGCACTCGCGACGGCAGCCGAGCACGCCGATGACGCGCGCGTGCGCCGCGCGGCCGTGCACCTTTCGGGCGCGTGGGCCGCGGAGCGCCCCGAGCTGTGGGCGGTTCTCGAGCGCATCCGGACGCACGACGCCAACGACATGGTGCGCGCGGCGGCGCTCGCCGAGCTGTCCAAGCACAGCACGGGCTGACGGACACCGAACACGCGACCACGCACTGCGCCGCCGCCATCGCCGGCGTCTCCTGCGCTGGAACCGACGCCGTCGGCCTCGTCCTGGACGAGCATGGCGACGGCCACGCCCGGTTCGGCGACAGTGCCGGAAGCGCCCCCTCCCACCGATCAGGACGTTGACTACCTGCCCGGGGGACGCGGCGACGCCGGCAGAGGCAGCGATCGCAGGCGCTGAACAGATGGGCCCGTCAGGGAGGCGTCGGGATCGCGGCGAGGTCCCGCGCGATGTCGAGCTTCTGGACGTACGCGTCGTTGACGAACAACGACGCGACGGCGCGCGCGCCGGTTTCCTTGAGGTGCGTATTGTCCGAATTGCCCTGCGGGTAGTTCGGCGATTCGCCGGGCGCGAGGTTCATGAAGAGCGCGGTTGTCGCGCTCTCGCCGATACGCTCGAAGTAGAGTTCGGTGAGCACGGTCATGTTGACGAGCGGAACGCCGAGGGCGGCGGCGAGCTCCCGCACCGCGGGCGGGTAACCCCCGTGCGAGTCCTTGATCATCCCGCCGCTCCATTGGTTGCGGCAGATGGGCGTGAGAAGGACGGGGATCGCCTGCTTCGCGCGCGAATCGTTGACGTACGTCGTCAGATACTGCTTGTACGTGGTTTGAGGGTCGGTGTATCGCGCGGCGTCATCGGTCTTCTCGTCGTTGTGCCCGAATTGGATCAGAACGAAGTCGCCGCTCGTCAGCGCGTCGCGAACGGGTGTCCACGCCCCCTCGTCGTAGAAGCTCTTCGAGCTCCTACCCGAGAGCGCCTTGTCTTTGACGACGGCGCACGCCGACGAGAAGGAGTCGCCGAGCACTTGCCCCCAACCCGTGCGCGGGTAGAGGTCGCTCGCGTAGACCGACGCCGTGGAGTCGCCGATCACGTAAATGCTGGCGACGCGCGTGCCGGCGGGCGGCGTGCCCGAGCACACCGTGAAGCCCGGCGAGCCGCTGGCGCCGCCACCGGACGCGCCCGCGCCGCCAGCAACCGGTGCCCCACCGAGCCCCGCCGACGCACCGCCATCGCCGCCGCGACCTCCCGCCGACAGCCCCGCCCCCGCCGTGCCACCAAGCCCGGCTCCGGCGGCGCCCCCGGCACCTCCCGGCGCCCCAGCCGTGCCCGCACCTGCGAGCGACCCGCCCGCGCCCGCCGTCCCAGCACCGCTGGCACCGCCCATCGCTGCGCCAGTGCCGCCCGTCGCTGCGCCGGCGCCGCCCGACGCCGCGCCGGCACCGCCCGACGCCGCGCCGGCACCCCCGCTGCCGCCTGCGGGCGAGAGTGCGCCGCCCACACCCGACGCGCCGACTACGCCGCCGCTCCCAGCGGCCACCGAGTCGCCGGCCTGGCCGGCAGCGACCCCGGCCGAACCCCCCGTGCTCCCCGCGCCCGGCGCCACACCGCCCCCGCCGCACCCCGAGGCGGCGGCAAGCAGCATCAACGCGACGGTGGCATGCCTCATCGAGCAAGCGTGACCCATGGCTCGACACTCAGTTGCGCGACCACGCCGCCACACGCCATCTAATCGTCGGGCCGCTCGCGCCCGCGGGCGGCGCCAGAGCCGGCCGCGGGGCTCCCCGCCACCGCGGCCGCTCACGCGAATAGGCGCTTGCGAAGGACCAGAAGCGCCGCGCCCGAGGCCGCGAGCACGCCGACGCGCGGAGGTCGTCGCGTCGAGATCCGCGAGATCGCTTTCGTACCGGCTGATCGCCACCCGCTCGTCCAGCCTCCCGCTCGCGCAACCCACGAACGCGCGCGGGAGCACCCGGACGCGCCGGACGCTTTCCGTCCGTGAACGCGTCGCAAGCGCCGACGTAGGGTCAAGGACGTTGGGGCGACGGCGAGCGCGCAGAGACCCACGTTCGCGAGCGCGAGAACGGGAGCTGCGCCAGCTGTACCACGTAGGCGGGTGGCGCCCGCAGGTCCAAGTCGCACCCGCGTGCGAGGAGTCAAAAGTCAACGAGCCGCTGAGCCCCACGCCGAAGGGTTAGCGGCTTGCTCCGCACGCCGATGATCTGTCCATCTGTCGATCGTCGAGCCCTGTCCTCGTGGTCGCGCGTCGCGTTGACCTCGGGACGCGCGCCGCGCCAGTGGAGCAAGGCCACGCCCGCGCCAAGCGTCGCGGAACCGTTTTGCTTCGGGCAGCGGGCCGGTCGGCGCGTTGCGTCGCTGAATGGGAAGTGGTAGCGTGTCGCACTCACAGCGTTTTCGGTAACCGCCTGGCTGTCCCTCGCCCTACGGCGTTCGCGGAAAGTCGTTCGCCGGCGATCCTGTGAGGCAGCGACACGCGCTGCGAGCCGACGTTCGGGATCGCGGTCCCCGACCGCGGCTGACCCCGGGCGCCGACGGGCGCGAGCAGACCGCGACCCGGAAGACGACACCCCATGAATGACAGATTCGAAGGTGGCTTCCGGCCCGGCAACGGTGGCGGTCGCCGCAAGGCTCGCTGCCGCTTCTAGAACGACGATTGCGCCGGGTGCGACCGAGGAGGCCGCACTCGAGCTGAGCGCGCCTCGCGCGCTGCGGAGAGAACTCGCATGGTTTCACGTCCGAGCGTCAACAAGCGACAGAGGGAAATGCAGCGCAAGGAGCGCCAGGCGGAGAAGCACTCCCGCCGGGACGAGCGCAAGCTGCGGCGCGGTCTCCCGACACCCGACGGGGAGCCGGGCGAGTCAACCGACGAGTTTGCGGTCGGCGAAGCCGCGGTCGGCGAAGCCGCGGTCGGCGAAGCCGCGGTCGGCGAAGCCGCGGTCGGCGAAGCCACGGTCGGCGAAGCCACGGTCGGCGAAGCCACGGTCCGCGAGGTGGCGGTCCGTCAAACGCCGGTCCGCGAAGTGGCAATCCGCGAAGCACCGGTCCGCGAAGTGGCAGTCCGCGAAGCGCCGGTTCGCGAAGTGGCGTCCGGCGAAGCCGTCGTCGGCGAAGCCGCCGTCGGCGACGTCGCGCCTGCGAAGTGAAGCTCGCAAGCGGCAGTCGTTTCAATCCCACATCGATATTTCGCGTGGATCCGCCCGGTTGCACGTGGTAAAAGGCGCCTACACGATCGCAGCGCCGGTGGCTTCGTTTTGGAGCTTTCCAGCTGGGCGGGCAGTTGTGCGGATCGGTCTTGCTCCGATCTCCTCGGGCCCACCGTGACGGGCCCCTCGACAGCGTCCGACGGCTAGGAAACTTAGTGCAACGACGAATCGCCTACCCTGGCTGCACGCGCGAACGGCCGCGGCTCACGTCGCGTGCGGCACGAGGAAGCGCAAAGCCCGTGCTGGCTCGGTCCTCGTCGCGAACCTTCGGCGTCGTCAGCTTGGACCGGCTGACATGATCCGCCGATCGATTCTCCGCGAAGGCCCTTCGGCGATCGGAGCCGCGTGGGCCGATGCGCTGTGCGCGAACGTGACCAGTGAGGGGCGGCCCATCAGCGGCGGCTGGCCCGGGACGATCGTCGAGGCGCGCGCCCGCATCGCACGCCACCTGCACGAAGAGCTCGCCCGGCGTGGCCTGCCGCCGCCGTGTCGAGAAGAGCTCGATGCGGCGACTTGCGCGACGTACGCGTGTGCAAAGACTCAGTGGCTCGTCATCGAACGCAGCACCAAGGTGCGCGCCCGTCGCGAACAGCGCGGGGATGGCTGACATGCCTGCCGAGAGCGACATCCCCGTGCCGGCTCTATTCGCCCATGCGCTGCGCGCCGACTGGGGGCTCGGCATTTTTGCGCGTGAGATGGACGGCAAGCGTCACTATCTGTTCGAGGACGGCCGCGAGCGTGTCCTCGCGACTGCTTTCGAGGAGTTGATGATTCCCGTACAGACACCGACTCCCGAACAGCACGCCATTTACGCCAAGCTATGCAAGCTGCTGCGAAAAGGCGCCGCCAAGCGGCGCAAGTGAACTACCAGGCCGTCGAAATATCGTAGTGGCACTGCGCGATTCCGTAGATGGGAATACCGTCCGACGAGGCGTGGCCTGATCCGGATTGAGCACGGCAGCGGAGACCCGAGTCGACGGCGGTTTCTTTCGCTGGCAGTTCCGGGCGCGCCTCTGTAAGCTCCCGCGCGTGACAACCGAAGACGACTCGAGCGACGAGACGCAGGAAGCCGAACGACCGAGCGCCCCCGAAGCAGACGAAGGCGCCGACGACGCGGCGACGCGAACGGTCGAGGAGCGAAGCGCGCCCGACGGACGGCCACGCAAGAAGCGCGGTGCTCGACGGTCGAAAGCGCGACGCGAGGAACGCGCCACGCCGGTTTCCGCGTTCACCTCCCGCGCCTTGCTCGTCGCGGTCGCCGCGCTCGCGGCAGGAGCCGCGGCAGGTTGGTTCGGTCACGATGCGCAGGCGAAGGCGAAATTTCGCGCCGAGTCAGCGGCCATGCCAGCCGGCAGCGGCGCCGCGAAGGGGCCCTGCGGCAACTGGGAACAGAAGATTTGCTCCGGCAGCGGCGAGAGCTCGCTCGCATGCACGCAGGCGAAGGGCGCGACGAGTCTTTTGACGCCGTCGGCCTGCGAGGTTGCGCTCGGGAGCGTTCCCGCGACGCTCGCCAAGGTCAAGGCCGAGCGCGCTACGTGCGACAAGCTCGTCAACAAACTATGCGGCGATCTGACGCCGGGCTCTCCAGCGTGTGATCTGGTCAAGGAGCGGACTCCATCCTTCCCACGCGAGCGCTGTGACGAGATGCTCGGCCACTACGACGAGGTCATCCAACAGCTCAAACAGATGGAGCAGGCCCAGGGCCAAGGCATGGGAGGCCCCCCACCGGGCGGACACCCGATGCCAGCGCCGCCCACCGAGCCCTGACCGCCCGTCCCTGACGCCGTGCGTTCTGGACGCGAGGCACGCCAAGAGCCGCTCGCCCCGACCCGGGCAGCGAGCCGAGCCGTTCTGGGGCCGGCGTGACCGCGTACGCGCTCGTCCTCTTTCTCCATTCTTCCGTCCGCTGGCTCGTCCTTGCGACCGGCCTGCTCCTGTTCTTAGCGTCGGTCGCAAGCGGGTGGCGTAGAAGGCATTGGGACCGTCAGGCCGAGCGCCTTCATGCCGCTTTCGTCGGGATCGTCGACGCGCAGCTCCTGCTCGGGCTCGGCCTCTATCTGTTCTTGAGCCCGCTCGCTCGCGCCTTCCGCGCCGACGTCGCGCATGCGGTGCACGATCACGTGCTTCGTTTCTTCGGTCTCGAGCACGGCGTGACGATGCTTCTCGCCGTGGCGGTCGTTCACGTCGGGCGGACACGCTCGAAGCGCGCCTCGACGCCCCGGCTTCGGTACCGGCGCATCGCCGTCTCGACGGCCACGTCGCTCGCTCTGTTCACCTCGGGCATCCCCTGGCCTGGGCTCCGACACGGGCGCCCCCTCACACGGGGCGTTCCGGCGACCCCGACTTCCGCCGCGGCCGCCGCCGTGCTCCGAGCCTGTCCACCGGGCTACGGGAGCAACTGTGCCGTGTGTCACGGTGCACGCGGACGCGGCGACGGCGTCGCGGCAGCAAGCTTGGTCCCGAGTCCACGCGATTTCAGCGACGCAAGCTGGAGCCGGCAGCGCCACGACGACGAGCTCGCAGCCATCATCCGCGACGGCGGCGCGCGGCACGGCTTGAGCGCGGCCATGCCCCCGCATCCCGAGCTTTCCGTCACCGAGGTCGAAGCGTTCGTGCGCTGCGTCCGGTCGTTCGGGCTGCCCCCGGTGCGCTGAGCTGGTCTCACCGCTCGACCTGGGGCACCGCGCGGACGATGCTCGTGCCGGTGGCCCGGTTCGTCGGGACCGCGAGGGGCGCCGAGCTCTCGGTCGTCGGACCCGCAGGAGCGACGACCACGATCATCGACGCACGCGGCGTCGTCCCGAGCGCGCCGCGGCCCTGAGTTTCGTGCCAGCGTCCGCCTGGCTTCCTCATGGCCCCCGCATCTCGCCTGCCGCGCGCGCGAGAGAGAAAAATCACGAAACAAACGTTGTCGAAGCTCGACCTTGTGACGAGCGCGCACGCGTTCGCAGCGAGAAAATGGTCTGAGCCAAAAGCAATTCTTCCGAGAAACGTTTCATCCCCAACGAATTCTGCGGCAAATATCTCTGGACGGTATCGACCCGATGCGTTAAAAGTGGGCCTTCCTCCCACGCGTTCCCGCGCCGGGCCTCCTCCTCCGCCGGCCGCGTGTCGACGACGCGGTGGTGGCGGCCGCGCGCAGCAGCGAAACGGAGCAACATGTGCGGCATTTGCGGTGAAGTTCGATTCGACGGGAAGAGCGTCGCCGCCGAGCCGCTTGCCGCGATGGTCGCAAGCATGGCGCCACGCGGGCCCGATTCGTCGGGGCTCGTCCTCCACGATCGAATCGGGCTCGGACACCGGCGCCTGAGCATCATCGACCTCAGCGTCCATGCGCGCCAACCGATGGTCGACGCGGAGCTCGGGCTCAGCATTGTCTACAACGGCGCCATCTACAATTACGCAGAGCTCCGGCAGGAGCTCACGGAGCGCGGGTATCGCTTCTTTTCGAGCGGCGACACCGAAGTGATTCTCAAGGCGTACCACGCGTTCGGTCCCGCCGCCGTCGAACGCCTGTCCGGCATGTTCGCGTTCGCCATCGCCGAGCGCGACTCGGGGCGCGTGTTTTTGGCGCGCGATCGCTTCGGCATCAAGCCGCTCTACGTCGCGCGTACGCCAAAAGCGCTCCGCTTCGCTTCCACCCTGCCCGCGCTGCTCGCCGGCGGCGACGTCAACACGAGCATCGATCCGGTGGCCCTGCACCACTACCTGACGCTCCACGCCGTGGTGCCCGCACCACACACCATCCTCGCCGGCGTGCAAAAGCTCGCTCCTGCAACCACGTTGATGGTCGAGCCCGACGGCCGAAGCGAGGAGCGGCGTTATTTCTCCCTCCGCTTCGAGCCCGAACGCGGCAAGCCGGGGGCGTCGTTCGAGGAGGAACAGGAGCGCGTGCTCGAGGCGCTCAGGGTTGCCGTGCGGCGGCGCTTGGTGGCGGACGTGCCGGTCGGCGTGTTGCTTTCCGGCGGTCTCGATTCGAGCCTGCTCGTCGCATTGCTTGCCGAGGAGGGCCAGAGGGGCCTCGAAACCTTTTCGGTCGGCTTCGAGAGCGTGGGCGGCGAGGAAGGCAACGAATTTTTCTACTCCGACATCATCGCCAAGCGTTTCGAGACCCGGCACCACCGTATCTTCGCGGGCGCGGATCGCACGCTCGAAAGCCTGCCGCGCGCCATCTCCGCGATGAGCGAGCCGATGGTGAGCCACGACGCCGTCGGCTTCTATCTGCTGTCCGAGGAGGTGAGCCGCCACGTGAAGGTCGTGCAGAGCGGCCAGGGCGCGGACGAGGTCTTCGCGGGCTATCACTGGTACCCGCCGCTGCTCGAGAGAAAGGACGGCGCCACCGACTACGCGCGCGTGTTCTTCGACCGCTCGCACGAAGAAATGGGCGAGGTCGTCGAGGACGCCTACTTGGGCGCGGATCACAGCCGGGCGCTACTCGATGCACACTTCGCAACGCCCGGCGCCGACAGGGTGATCGACAAGGCACTCCGCCTCGATACCGAGATCATGCTCGTCGACGATCCGGTCAAGCGCGTCGACAACATGACGATGGCGTTCGGGCTCGAGGCGCGCGTCCCGTTCCTCGATCACGAGCTCGTCGAGGTGGCGGCGAGCGTTCCCGCCGAAATGAAGGTGCGTGACGGCGGCAAGGGCGTGCTCAAGGCCGTCGCCCGGCGCCTCGTGCCCGCAGAGGTCATCGATCGACCGAAAGGGTATTTCCCCGTCCCGGCGCTCAAGTACCTGCGCGGGCCGTACCTGTCGCTCGTGCGTGACGTGTTGACCTCGCGGCGCGCGCGCGAGCGCGGCGTCTTCCGCCAGGGCTACGTCGAGCGGTTGTTTGCCGATCCGGAAGGGCACGTCACGCCGCTCCGCGGATCGAAATTGTGGCAGCTCGGGCTTCTCGAGCTGTGGTTCCAGGCACAAGGGCTATAGCGCGGAGGTCTCACGTGAAATCCAGCGCCGCTTCCAGCATCCACCCTGCCCCGGTCGAAAACCCGGGCGTCACCATCGACTGCGGCTGGGGGCGCCTGCTCTTCGGGCAAACCTTCGCCAGCAACGAAGCCATCTGCGCGGCGCTCAGAGAGGAGGGACCGGGGCAGCGCGACATCGCCCTGTACATCGACGACCCGCACGTGCTGCTCGCGATAGGACCGCAGGATTTCTTCCTGGATCCCTCGCACACGTATCGGGTCGCGCTCCACGAGGTTGCGCCCGTGCCCTCCGCGAACCGGGGCCGCGCCTTCACGGTCCGTCGGGTGGAGTCCGTGGCCGACGCCGTCGCCGTCAACGCCATCTACGCGCGCCGCAAGATGGTGACGATCGACCCGGAGTTCGTGCTCTCGCAGCGCGCCTCGCGCATCTTGAGCTTCTTCGTGGCGGAAGACGCGCAGACCGGCGACATCATCGGTGCCGTCACGGGCATCGATCATCACGAGGCCTTCGCGGACCCTCAGAACGGCGCGAGCCTCTGGAGCCTGGCGGTGGATCCACAAACGTCTCTACCGGGTGTCGGGCAGGAGCTCGTGACGCACCTCATTGCCTACTACGCGAAGAGGGGAAGAGATTTTTGGATCTGTCGGTGATGCACGACAATCACCAGGCCATTCGTCTCTACGAAAAGCTCGGATTCACGCGTATCCCTACGTTTTGCGTCAAGCGGAAGAATCCCATCAACGAGCCGCTGTTCGTCGCGAGTCCCCCCGAGGCCGAGCTGAATCCGTATGCCGGCATCATCGTGCGTGAGGCATGTCGGCGCGGCATCGCCGTCCATGTGCTCGACGCCGAAGCCGGCTACTTCAGCCTGAGCTTCGGCGGCCGGGCGGTGATCTGCCGCGAATCGCTGTCGGAGCTCACGACAGCCGTCGCCATGAGCCGCTGCGACGACAAGCGCGTCACGCGACGCGTGCTGACGGCGGCGGGGCTCAGGACGCCGGCCCAGCAAGAAGCGGAGTCGCGCCCGCGCAACGCCGAGTTCTTGAGGCGTTTCGGCGAGATCGTCGTCAAACCGGCGCGCGGCGAGCAGGGAGCCGGCGTGAGCGTCGGCATCGTGGGCGAAGCAGAGCTCGAACAAGCGGTGAAGCGGGCTCGCCAGCACTGCTCGGATGTCATCTTGGAAGAGCTCGTACGCGGTGAGGACCTGCGTATCGTCGTGATCGATTTCAGCGTGATCGCGGCAGCCGTGAGGCGACCACCGCAGGTCACGGGGACCGGCGAGCACAGCATCCGCGAGCTCATCGAGAAGCAGAGCCGCCGCCGCATGGCCGCAACGGGCGGAGAGAGCTTCATCCCCATCGACGTCGAAACCGAGCGTTGCCTCGCGAGCTACGGCTTCACGCTAGACAGCGTGCTTCAGCCGAAGCAGAGCGTGCTCGTGCGCCGAACCGCGAATCTTCACACGGGCGGCACCATCCACGACGTCACGGCGGAGCTCCACCCTGCCCTGGCCGAGGCCGCCGAAAGGGCCGCCGAAACGCTGGACATCCCGGTCGTGGGCCTGGATTTCATCGTGGAAGCGGTGGACCAGCCGGACTACAGCATCATCGAGGCGAACGAGCGGCCGGGGCTCGCGAATCACGACCCCCAGCCGACCGCCCAGCGTTTCATCGACCTCTTGTTTCCCCAAACCGTGAGCCCATGACGACCGAGTCAGAGCGCGAGTCACCACCGGAGATCGATCAGGACTACCTCATCAAGACCCTCTTGACGCTGCTCGAGATCCCGAGCCCGAGCGGCTACACGGACCGGGTCGTGCACCGTGTAGGGGAAGAGATCGAGCAGCTTGGCGTGCCGTTTGCGCTCACGCGGCGCGGCGCCGTGCGCGTGAAGCTCGAAGGCGCCGCGACCTCGCCCGCCCGCGCCATCATGAGCCACCTCGACACGCTCGGCGCCATGGTGAAGAACCTCAAGCCGAACGGCAGGCTCGAGATCGTGCCCATCGGCACCTGGTCCGCTCGGTTCGCGGAAGGCGCGCGCGTCACGATCTTCACGGACTCGGGCTCGAAGCGCGGCACGATCCTGCCGCTCAAGGCCTCGGGGCACACCTACAACGACGAGATCGACACGCAGCCCGTGAGCTGGGACAACGTCGAGGTCAGGACCGACGACTTTTGTGCGACCGCGGAAGCCCTCGAGTCGGAAGGCTATTCGATCGGCGATTTCATCGCGCTGGACCCGAAGACAGAGCTTTGCAACGGCTTCATCAACTCGCGCTACCTCGACAACAACGCCGGCGTTGCTTGCATGCTGACGGCCATCAAGGCGCTCAGGAGCTCCCACAAACCGCTACCGTTCGATTGCTACATGCTCTTCACGATCTCGGAGGAAGTCGGCACGGGCGGGTCTGCGGTGCTGCCGGCGGACATCGCGGAGCTCATCGCCGTCGACAACTCGACGCCCGCGCCTGGGCAAAACTCCCAAGAGCGCAGCGTCACGATCGCGATGGCGGATTCGAGCGGGCCATTCGACTACCATCTCTCCCACAAGCTCATCGACCTCTGCAAACGGCACGGCATCGCTCATCACCGGGACGTCTTCAAGTACTACCGCAGTGACACCGCATCGGCGGTCGAGGCCGGCAACGACATCCGGTACGCCTTGCTCGGCTTCGGCACCGACGCGTCCCACGGCTACGAGCGCACGCACACGGACGGCCTCATCGGTTTGACCCAGCTGCTCATCACCTACGCCGAGAGCGGCCTCACCTTCCGGCGCGACCAAAATCCGCTCGGTCCACTCAAGGGCTTCCCCTCACAGCCCGAATGAGGCGCGGGCCCTCCGCCGTCGCGGCAATGAGGGTCGCGCTCGTGGCGCTCGTCGTGCTCGTCGCCCTGCTCGCCGCGGCAGGACCTGGCGCCGCGCCGCCGCCGGATGGAGAGCTCGTCGTCGCGCTCGGGAGCGAGCCCAAGTCGCTCGACCCCCACGTCACCACCGCGCTCGGAGATTTTCGCGTCCAGGAAAATCTCTACGAGGGCCTCGTGCGCTTCCGCTCGCAGAGCCTCGAGGTCGAGCCGGCGCTCGCCGAATCGTGGACCATCTCGGACGACGGGCTCCGCTATCGCTTCCGGCTGCGCTCGGGGGTTCGTTTCCACGACGGCTCGCCGTTCGACGCGGGGGCGGTCAAGTGGAACCTCGAGCGTCTCACACACAAGGATCATCCGTACGCAGACACCGGGCCCTTCCCTCTCGCGTTTTTCTTCGAGAGCGTGCGCGCCGTGGAGGTGCTCGGACCTCTCGAAGTGGAGCTCGTCCTTTCGCAGCCGTTCGCGCCGCTGCTGGGCAACCTCGCCTACCCGACCGGGTTCATGGTGTCCCCTGCGGCCGTGCGTCGCTACCGGCGGGCGTTCGGCCGCCATCCCGCAGGGACCGGCCCCTATCGGCTCGCCGAGTGGCGAGCGGGCCGTTCGCTCGTGCTCGAAAAGAATCCCGACTACTGGGGACCGAAGGCGCGCACGCCGCGGGTCGTCTTCCGCGCCATCGGCGACGAGATGACGCGTCTCGCCGAGCTCCGCGCGGGCAACGTCGATCTCGTACCGGAGCTTCCTGCCGACGCGCTGTCCGCCTTTCGTCGCGACCCGGCGTACACCGTCCACGAGAGCATCGGCCCTCACCTCTGGTTCTTGATTCTGAACACGCGGATCGGGCCGTTCTCCGACGTCCGCGCGCGGCGGGCCGTCAACCTCGCCATCGACAAGCGCGGCATCGTCGAGCGTGTGCTCGGAGGCACGGCGAGCGTCGCCGTGGGCCCGATTTCCCAGGCGTTCGCCTGGGCTACGGATCCGAACGAAGCCCCGTATCCGTATGCTCCGGAGCGTGCGCGCGCGCTCCTCGAGGAAACGGGCGACTTGGGACGGACGATCACGCTCTACGCCCCGCAGGGCGGCTCCGGCATGCTGGCACCCGTGGAGATGGCGACAGCGATTCAGGCGGACCTCGAGCGCGTGGGCTTGCACGTCAAGGTCCAGACCTACGAGTTTCAGACCTTCCTCACGAAGGTCAACGCCGGACTGGGTGACGACGTTGCGATGGCGGAGATGGCGTGGATGACGAACGACCCCGACACGCTGCCGTACCTCGCACTGCGAGCCGACGCCGAGCCTCCCGCAGGCTTCAATTCCGGTCACTATTCGAACCCCGTCGTCGACGAGCTCGTCTCGCGTGCCCGGCGTACGACCTCGAAGAGCGAGCGTGCAGCACTCTATCGCCGCCTCTCCCGAATCGTGCACGACGACGCTCCGTGGGCCTTCGTGGCGAGCTGGAAGCAGAACGTGGTGACCCGCGCCGCGGTGCGCGGCTTTCGAGCCGAGCCGTCGTTCTTTCTCCTCCTCTCGAGCGTCGAAAAGGGCTGAGCGTTGCCTCGCTTCCTCGCGGCGCGACTCATGGGCCTCGTCCTCGTGTTGGGCGGCATGAGCGTCATCGTGTTCCTGCTCATGACGTACGTCCCGGGCAGCACCGCGGCGGCGATGCTCGGCCCCTACGCCACTCCCGATCGCATCGCGGAGCTCGAGCGGAGCCTCGGCTTCGATCGACCGCTGCCCGTACGTTACGCCTCCTGGCTCTCGCACGTCGTGAGACTCGATTTCGGTTACGCATACTCGCTGGGGCGACCCGTCCTCGACGCGGTGTCGGAGCGCCTGCTGCCGACGGTCTTCCTTGCTTCGACAGCGCTCGCTTTCGGCGCCGTCGCGGGGCTCTACCTCGGCGTCGTCGCCGCCCGGCATCGGGGCACGGCGACCGACCGCCTCGTGACGCTCGCGTCGCTCGTCGGACTCAGCGTGCCGGCGTTCTGGCTCGCGATGCTGCTCGTTTTCTCGCTTGCCGTGAAGGCCCACTGGTTCCCCGTGAGCGGCCTCGAGAGCGCATCGGGGCCGGCGCGCGGCAGCTTGCTCGATCTGTTGCATCACGTGGCGCTGCCGGCGCTGGCGCTCGGGGTGGTTCCCTGTGGCGTCATCGCGCGCCTCACGCGCGGCGAGATGATCGAGGCACTCTCGTCGAGCTACGTGGCCATGGCGAGGGCAAAGGGTGTCGCCGAAGCGCGCGTCGTCGAGGTCCATGCATTTCGCGCGGCGCTCGCGCGGGTGGTTCCCGTCATCGGCCTCCAGGCGGGGTTCGTCCTCGGTGGCGCCGTCTACGTCGAATCCGTGTTCCAGTGGCCGGGACTCGGCGGCTTGCTGCTCGACGCAGTGGCCGCTCGCGACCTGCCGCTCGTCCAGGGCGGAGTGCTGGTGATGGCCACGGCCTACAGCGTCGTCGTGCTCCTGTCCGACGTGGCTCAGCGCGCGATCGATCCGCGCGTGGGGGGTGCGTGAGCCCGCCCGCCGCGCTCGCGCGCTTTGGCGGCCGAGCACACGTCGGCGTGGCTGCGCTCGCGCTCTTCGCCGCCGCGGCCTTTCTCGCGCCCGTCTTGCCGCTCGCCGACCCGGCACGGACCGAGCTTGCCGCGCGGCTGCTCGCACCGGGCAGCACCGGCCACCTGCTCGGGACGGACCAGCTCGGTCGCGACCTCTTGAGCCGCCTTCTGTTCGGAGCGCGCCTGAGTCTCATGGTCGCCGCCGCCGGCTCGGTCACCGCAGCGCTCCTCGGCAGCGCCCTCGGCATGATCGCAGGATATCGCGGCGGCTGGGTCGACGCCCTAGCGATGCGCGCGCTCGACGTGCTGCTCGCATTCCCGTACCTCCTTTTCGCCCTGGCGATCGTCGCCGCGCTCGGCCCGGGGCTAGGCAACGCGGCGGTCGCCATCGCCATCGTGAACGTGCCGTTCTTCGCGCGAACGGTGCGCGGTGTCACACTGGAGCTTCGTGAGGCAGAGTTCGTGGCCGCAGCGCGCGTCGCAGGCATCACGGGCGTGCGCATGCTCTGGTACGAAATCTTGCCGAATGTCCTGCCGACGATCGCGGTCGCGTTTTCGGCCTCCATCGGCTGGGTCTTGCTCGAGACGGCGGGCCTTTCCTTCCTCGGTCTCGGAGCACAGCCACCCGACGCCGACCTCGGGGGCATGCTCGGCGAGGGGCGCCGGCTCCTCGCCGTAGCGCCGCACGTTTCGCTGATTCCGGGCGCGGTGATTCTCGTCGTCGTTGCCGCGCTCAATCTCCTCGGCGACACGCTGCGGGACGCACTCGACCCGCGCCTCCGTCATGCCCAGAAGCGCAGCCAGACGAAGCTCCCGAGCGAGCCGCTTCTCCGAGTGCCGACCGACAGTGGATCGGACGCCGAGAGCGTCGAAGCGGCGTCGCGCTCGACGCCGCTCGTCGAGGTCGTTGGGCTCGCTCTGACGCTAGCTGACGCGCAGCCGCTGCGGGGCGTCTCCTTCTCGCTCCAGAGCGCCGAGCGCGTCGCGCTCGTGGGCGAGTCGGGCTCGGGCAAGAGCATCACGGCGCGCGCCCTCTTGGGACTCCTGCCAAACGGCGCGCGCGGGGTCAAAGGAGAAGTCAGGCTGTCCGGCGCCTCGCTACTCGACGACGCTCGAGCAGCCCAACGTGCGCGAGGGCGACGCGTCGCACTCGTGCCCCAGGATCCACTCGGCAGCCTGCATCCGCTCTTCCGCGTCGGCGACCAGGCCGTGGAGACGCTCGATGACCTTTCCGCCCAGTCCGCGCGCGCCCGCGCCGTCGAGCTCTTCACGGCCGTCGAGCTGCCTCATCCTGCGACGCTCGTCCGGAGCTTCCCACATGAGCTTTCGGGCGGCATGCGCCAGCGAGTCGCGATCGCCATGGCGCTCGCTCACGGTCCCGATCTACTCGTCGCGGACGAGCCGACGACGGCCCTCGACGCGACGACGCAGCGGGCAATTTTAGCGCTTTTGAGAACGGAAACCGAGAGCCGAAAGATGACGCTCCTGTTCGTGACCCACGATCTTGCCGTAGCGAGCGAGCTCTGCGAGCGGGTGCTCGTGATGCAGCATGGCCGAATCGTCGAGGACGGGCCCATCGAGCGCGTCTTCGACGAGCCGCAGCACCCGTACACGCGGGAGCTTCTGGCCGCGGCGCGGCACAAGGGACGACGGCGGAGTGTCTCACCATGACGCCATTGCTCGAGGGTCGCAGCCTAGTGCGCGAGTTCGCGGGCCGCTCCACGGCGCCCTTTCGCCGCGCGCCGCGGCATCGCGCGCTCGACGGAGTGTCGATCGCCCTTGAGGCCGGCGAAACGCTCGGGGTCGTCGGCGAATCCGGGTCGGGCAAGTTGACGCTCGCGCGCCTGATCGCCGGCATTCTGACGCCGACGTTGGGTGAGGTCCGGTTTCGAGGCAAGCCACTTCCAGCACGTGGCGGCGCGCCACCGGGCTTCCGGCGCGCGGTGCAGCTCGTCTTCCAGGACCCACACGCGGCGTTGAACCCCCGCCGCACGGTGCGCGATAGCCTGGCGCTCCCGCGACGCTGCCAAGTCAGCGAGCCCGCGGACGCCACCGAGGACGCGGTCGTGCGAACGCTGGAGCGGGTTGGTCTTGCGCCGTTCTTCGCGGACCGGTTTCCGCACGAGCTCTCGGGTGGGCAGGCCCAGCGCGTCGGGATTGCCAGGGCGCTCATCGTCGAGCCCGAGGTCGTGATCCTCGACGAAGCCCTCGCGTCGCTGGACCTCGCCACCCAGCAGCAGGTCGTCGAGCTTCTTTTGGCGCTCAAGGCCTCGCTCGGACTAGCCTACCTGTTCATTTCGCACGATCTGCCGCTCGTCGCGGAGCTCTGCGATCGTGCGCTCGTCATGCGCGCCGGCCGCGTCGTCGAGGAGGGCGGCCCGGAGGTCCTGCTCGATGCGCCAGAGGACCCCTACACGCGCGAGCTCGCCGCCGCGGTACCCGTGCTTCGGACGACGAGCTGGCGCTGACCCCGGTGGTCGAGGCAGCGCCTGAACGGGGTCGGGGTGGAGCCCGAGGTCCGTGCGGAGCGCGCGGACCGAGCCGCGCAGGGTGCTAGGTTGAAATCCGTGTGGCGCACTCTGCTTCGCAACCGGTGGGCGAGGTTCGCCCGAGACGCCCTGCTCGTGGTCGCGGCATGGGCGCTGATCGGCGCCTACCAGACGCGCCGCCACGTCTCGGATCACGCGCCCGCTCCGGACTTTACGCTCGTGGATCTCGACGGGAAGGCGGTCTCGTTGCACGACTTCCGACACCGCAAGGTCGTCCTGCATTTTTTCGCCACCTGGTGCGGTGTGTGCAAAGCCGAGCTCCCCTCGCTGCGCGGGCTCTTCGGTAACCTCGGCGACGACGAAACACTGCTCGCCATCGTACAAGACGCGGACGATCTGGAAGCCGTCCGGCGCTTCGTTCGAGAGCACGAGATTGAGTACCCGGTCCTGCTTGGCAATCGCGCGGTCCTGAGTGCCTACGGCGTGAACGCCTTCCCCACCAACTACTACGTGAACGGCGACGGAACCGTCAGCGCCTCGACGACGGGTCTCTCGACGCGCGTGGGCATGGGCCTCCACCTGCTCGCAACTTCGCGGTAGCGCGGGCCTGCCGCATTCGGCGGCTCGACCCTCGTGGAGCAACGGCCAGCTCGAGCTCGTCGGGCAGGTGGGCTCACGTGGCGTCACACCCCGACAATTCAGCCTATCGAGCGATGGGGCACGGCTCGTCGTCGGCAATCAGAACTCCGACTCCGTCGTGCTCTTGTCCGCCGATACCGAAATCAAGCTCACGTTCGTCAGCGATCGCGATGTCTGCGGCAGCCCACGGTTCGCCCGGCTGCCGAGATCCAGTAGCGCAGGAAGAAGCGACTCGGTGCGGCGCTGCGACGAGAAGATCGCCGCCCCGGGGACCGCGGACGCGCAATCGTTGCGCGGGGGACCGTAATGGTAACGCCACGGTATGATGCTATTCGCGGACAGTGGCTTCCCTTCGCTACGACGTGACGACCGGCGACTGGGTGACGATGGCGGGCGAGCGCGCCAACCGACCGGACCGCTGGGGCACGTCACGCGCGGCCGAGCGCGTGGAGCCGCTCGCCTACGATCCAGGCTGTCCTTTTTGCCCGGGAAACGAGGCCGAGACTCCTGAAACCATCGACGAGGAGCCCGATCCGACGGACCCAACGCGATGGAGCGTTCGGCTCTGCGACAACAAATATCCCGCCCTCCGCAAGGACGTCCCGAGCACCCGGCGCGTGCTCGGACCTCTGTTTCGCGAAATGCAGGGCCATGGTCGGCACGAGGTGCTGATCGAGTCCCCGCACCACGGCTTGTCGCTCGCCGACCAACCGACCGAGCAGGTCACGCGGATCCTCGAGGTCCTCTACCGGCGCTGCGGCACACTGGCGAAGGACTCACGCCTCGAGGTGGTTCAGATCTTCAAGAATCACGGGGCCGCCGCGGGTTCGTCCATCCCCCACCCGCACTTCCAGCTGATCGCAACGCCCATCGTCCCCCGCCAGGTCCGCATCAAATTCGGGATGGCCGCCGACCACTATCAGGTCACCGGAGAAAGCGTTTACGTCGAGCTCGCACGGGCCGAGATCGAGGCCGAGACACGCCTCGTCGCCGCGAACGATGCGTTCGTTGCTTTCGCGCCGTTCGCGTCACGCACGGCCTACGAGACGTGGATCCTGCCCCGGCAGCCCGCACCGACGTTCGATCTCGCCGATCACTCGAGCCTTCCGGCCCTTGCCGCCATGCTCACCGATGTGCTCGAGCGCTTGCGACGCGTGCTCGACGACCCGCCCTACAACCTCGTCATCAACAGCGCCCCGCGCAGGCACGCCGACGAGCCCGACTTCGTCTGGCACATCGAAATCCTGCCGAGGCTTTCGCAGCCCGCCGGCTTCGAGCTCGCGACGGGCATGGCCATCAACCCTGTAGCGCCGGAGCTCGCGGCCGAGCGCTTGCGGCACGCGGGAGGCTAGCCCAGCGCGAAGCGCGAATCTTTTCGCCCGCCGGTGCTAGCTTTCGACGAATGGTCGCACGCGAGCGCCCCGGCGGCTCTTCTCGACTCGGCGCCCTGGTCGCCGGGGCAGGGCTGTGCCTCGCGGCCGGCGTCGCCATCGGTCATTTCGTGCCGCGCTGGTTCGCCGAAGGTCCGAAGCCGGCGCCAATGCCCGACGTCGTGACACAGGTCCGCGAGCTATCGCGGCTCGAGGGCGTGAGCTACCACGTGGAGCGCGTGGTTGACCTGCGCGACAAGCAGGAAGCGCTGTTCGGTCTCGTCCAGGCGGAGGACGCCATCCTGCTGGTCGCCAGCGGCGACGTCGTCGCGGGTGTCGACCTCGCCCAGCTCTCCGCCGACGACGTCGTGGTCTCTCCCGATCGCCGCGACGTCACGGTTCGCCTGCCTCACGCCGAGATCTTCTCCGCTCGCCTCGACAACGACCGCACGGTCGTGCACACGCGGAGGACCGACCTGCTTGCCGAGCGCAAGGAGTCACTCGAAACCGAGGCGCGGAGGGCTGCCGAGAAGACACTGCGCTCCGCGGCGGAAGACTCCGGCATCGTGCAGAAGGCGGACGAATCGGTCGCGCGCACGGTAGGGAGCCTCGTCCGCTCGCTCGGCTTCGCCACGGTGCGGATCGACTACCGCGATGGCGCCTGATCGACGACGCGAAAACCTTGCCTGAGGGCGAGCTTGCCTTGCCCGCGCGCCAGCGTGACGTTCCGGAGCGCGACGCGAGTGTGATAACTTGTCGGGCCATGTCGATCGGCAACGATCCCTCGCCTACCACCCCGACGCCGTTGGCATCCTACGCCGTTTGGGACCGCCCGACGCGCTGGTTGCACTGGATCAATGCTCTGCTCGCGCTCTTCGTGGTCGGCATGGGCCTGCTCTTCATGTTCATGTCGGACCTCCACATCTCGGGAAAGGACGCCAAGTTCTCCATCATGAGGACGCACGTCTTACTCGGCTATTGTCTCGCGCTCGGCGTGTGCGCGCGCATCTTCTGGGGATTTCGGGGGAATCGATACGTGCGCTGGCGCTCGATCCTCCCCAACGCAAAAACGCCGCAAGACGCGCTCCTCGAGGCCTCCGCCATCGTGAACAATCGCCCCTATCGGCACGACCTCGGCCACGGCCCCTTGGGTCGGCTCTCGACGACCTTCATGCTGGCCTTGTTCCTCACGATGTTCGCGAGCGGCTCGCTGCAGGCAGCGGCCGATCTTCATCATCCGCCGCTGTGGACGGCCATCTCGGCCTACGTTGCGAAGCCTGGCAGCAGCCGACCGCCCACCGATTTGGGCGACAAGGAAATGGTCGATGCCTCGAAGACGGCCCGAGTGTTCCTGTTGCGCAAGGTTGCAGTCCGCGTTCACAGCATCGCGGCCAACGTGCTCATCGGGCTCTTGGTCCTCCACGTCGTGGGCGTCTCGCTCAAGGAGATCCGACATGGGGGCGGATTGCTCTCCAGCATGATTACGGGGCGAAAAGTCTTCGCGAGCCCGCCCACCGACTCCGACGGGTGACCTGGTTCGCGCTCAGCTCGACTCGCCGAGCAGCGCTTCGGCCGCCTGGCGCGCCGCGCCCGGATTCGGCGTCGGAGCGCCAACCCAGCGCAGAATGCCCCGCCGATCCACGGCGAAGCTCATCTTGGCGTCGGTGACGCCCAACCGCTCGGCCACGTGCCGCTCGGGGTCGTGGAGCACGGGGAAGCGGATCGAGTGCCGCGACATCTGCGACCGGACGCCGGCGATCGACGTATCGAGCGAGACCCCGACGACGATGAGCTCGCTGTGGGCCTCGTAGAGGTCCGCCGCGTCCACGAGCGACCGCTCACACGCGCCACAGCCTTCGGTGAAAAATTCGACGACCATCACATGACCAATGCCCGAGTTGGAGTCGAACTCCGAGCCGTTGATGGTGAGGCCAGTGAAAGCGGGCAGCGGAGCGCCCAAGAGCTTGCTCGGAGTCGAGCTCGGCAACGGGGCCGAAGAGCACGCGAACGCGGAGCCGGCCGCCAAAAGCAGCAGCCGGCGTGAAATGGTCGAAACGGACGCGGGCTGACCGGCACCCGCCGGAAGGATGATAGGCGTCACGTTCGGGTAGTAGCCTGTCGGGGCCGGTTCGAGGCACCTTCGCAGAGGGGCGCGCGAGCGCGCCCGCCCTTGGCCCAGGCGGGCCCTGCGGCCGGGTCCCAACCGATGTAGGACCCGAGACAAGAGGTGGCTCCGCAAGGCGCCGAGCACACCCATGACGGGAGAAAAGAATGCCCACGCTGATCGCAACACCGACTCGCATCGAGGCGGCCGGCAACCTGCCAAAGGTCATCGAGGAGTACGTTGGACAGGTCAACAACGCGGAAGCGCGCGTCAGCGTCGCCATGATGACGTCGCCATCCGGCTGGGTCGAGCCCGGGCAGCGTCCTGACTTCGACGAATACACGCTGGTGCTCCGTGGCACGCTGGTCGTCGAGCACGATTCGGGCAAGCTCGAGGTCCAGGCTGGGCAGGCCGTGCTCACGCACGCGGGTGAGTGGGTTCGCTACTCGACGCCGGGCCCGGATGGCGCGGCCTACGTCGCCGTTTGCCTACCGGCCTTCTCTCCCCAAACCGTCCACCGGGACGCATGAGCGGCTCTCGAACGGGCGCCACGCCGATGCCACGCGCCGCGCCCGACGTGCGCAGGGATCTCTTCGGAGGCAGTGGCGAGGTGAAGGTCTATGACTTGCTAAGGACCCCGGCTCCGCCGTTTAGCGCAGTGCTTTCGTGCGAACTCGAACCGGCAGGCAGCGTCGGTGCACACCGCCAGCAGCGCGACCCCGAGATCGTGATTGGCCTCGGCGGTCACGGCGAGGCCGACGTGAACGGCGTCGTGCAGAGCCTTGAGCCAGGCTGCGTCGTCTACCTGCCCTTCGGCGCGACCCTCGCCATTCGGAACCTCTCGAGCACCGAGCCCCTCGGCTACTTGATCGTGAAGGCCGACGTCGCCGGCGGCTGAGCCCGCGCGCTCGGCTCATTGTGCTGCGAACACGAACGGCACGACGGCTGTGCTCGAGCCCCCCGTCGCGGGGAACGTCCACGCTCGCACGCTGCTCGCAATGCAATTGGCGAGCCCGGGGTACCCGCGTGGGTCGCCGCTCGTGGAGACGCTCTGCACGTTGCCCGAGCCCGCAACACCGATCGTGACGACGACACGCGCCGTCGAGGGTGCGCTCGGGTCGCGGCCATCGAGCGCTGGCTGCCAGCAGCGGCGCTTCACCGCTCCGGTGTAGCGCGACACGGTGGACTGGATCTGGCCCGCGTCGAGCTGGCCGCCCTTGCCGGACGGCGTCGTGCCGGGCGACGAGCCCGGGATGGCGGGGCCGCTCGGACTCAGCCCCGAGAGTCCCTTGAGCCCGGTGAGCCCGCCACTCTTGTCGCCCGTCGCGCTCTGCGTTGACTTGGTGGTCGTGCCGTGCGTTCCGCGAGGCTTCTCTGCCGAGGGGACCGGGTTGGCCGCCTTGTCTGCTTCCACCTGAGCCGCAGCCGCAGCGGGCTGGTCGGTGCCCTTGGCGGGAACCTCGACGTACTTGTAGACGGTCTCGGGCGGCTTTTGCCGGCTGAAGACCACGAAGCCAATCACCACACCGAAAACCAGCGCTACGACCACCGCGATCCACGCGGCGAGCGGCGTACGGGAGCGAGTGAGACCCGCGGCAGCGAGATCGTCCGTCACCACTGCCGTCCCCGTCGTCGGGCTCGCCGACGAGCTCGACGGCGCCAGAATCTGCGGCCGACGGCCGAGCGAGGGGACCAGCCGACGCCTGCAGGCTCGACATGCTCTCCTCGAGCACGGCGACTAGCTCTGGGAACGTGCGCAGCGGCCGCCAGGCTTCCAGCCCATCACGCCACACGAGGGAATCCAGCGAAACGGCACCGAGCATTGCACGCTTGCGGATCTCCGTTAGACGGATCGGCCCGACGGGGACGTCGTTGATGCCGACGAACCACTCGTCGGCGGGCATCCCTTGCACGTCGGCGCCGGGGGGGGGCGCCACCGATTCGGCGCTGACGAGCGCGCCGAAGGCCTCGGCCAGGGCGCCCCCGCTGGCGATCTTGGTGGCGTCGTCGTCGTCTTCGTCGACGGCCGGGAGGAGATCGAGACCGCCAGCGGCTCCGGCGCTCTTCCTTGCGGGCGATGCTGGCTTGCGCGCTACGGGCGGCGCGGCCGCGGCCTTCGGGGCCGACTCCAGCTCGGACGCGCGGGGCGCGCCCGTCGCCGGCCGCGGTGGGGGCGCTCCAGCCGGCTTGGGGGGCGGCGGCTTGCGAGAGACCTCCGGAGCGGATCCGCCCGGCCTCGACGGCGCGTCCTTCACGTCGGCCAGGGTTGGCCGGCGCGGAGGAGGAAGCCTTGCCTCGGAAGGCGGCAGCGGGAGTCGCTCGGCCGAGGTGGGCGAAGGGGGCGTACGCCCAGGCTCAGCCGCGACCGTGGGCGGCGGAGGCGCCCTGGGCACGTCGGGCAGCTTCACGCCGCCCGCGTCGGGCAGCATTGACGGGGGCGCCGGCGGCACCTCGCTCAACGGAATGATGAAGCCGCACTTGCGGCACTTCATGCGTACCGAACGGCCCGCAACCTTCTCGTCGGCGATCTGGTACTTCGCCTTGCAGCTCGGACATAGAAACTTCATACGCGGGCTCGGGCGAGACTCATGCGAGCGGGCTCCTCAGAGCAACCGGAGGAGGTGCTCCTTGATGGATAGCCGGGTCGCGTCATCGGGGGCAAGGGCGAGAGCGCGCTCCCAGGTCTCGACGGCCTTGTTCCGAAATCCGGACTTTTGGTACAGGATGGCAAGGTTCTTGACGGCCGAAAAATGCCCTGGATTGACGCTGACCGCCGTCTCGAGCTCGCTCACCGCGTCGAAGATTTGCCCCCTCCGGCCGTAGAGCAGGCCGAGCTGGAACCGCAGCCGGAAGGCCAGGGGGTCGATGGCGACGCCGCGCCTGAGGTGCTCGATGGCCTCGTCGAGCTGCCCCGCCTTGTAGGCGTCGATACCCTGCTGGAGCGCGCGCTCCACCTCGTCGTTGGCGACGGCGGGCGGCGCGGGCGGCGCGCTCGGGTCCCGAGTGCCGAGGCGCGCCTGGATGCGCGTGAGCACGTCCTGGAGGGTGAACGGCTTCTCGATGAAGTCGTCGACCCCGAGCGTCTGGCGCAGGTCCTCGGCGTAGCGCCAACCCCGATAAACGGCGCTCACCATCACGATCGGAATCTCCCCGTAGCGCTTGCTGCCCTTGATGCGTCGCGCGATGTCGAAGCCATGGATCTCGGGAAGCATGGCGTCCAAAACGATGAGATCCGGCGTCTGCTCCTTCACGAGGCGCAGCGCCAGAACCCCACGGTCGGCCTCGAGCACGCGGTAGCCTGCGCGCGCGAGCAGGCGCGAGAGCATCTTGCGAATGTCGGCCTCGTCATCGACAACGAGGATCGTCTTCGCTCCGGGGGGCGGCGGAGGCAGCGCCGACTCGCGCGCGACCTCGTCCGGAGGCGCACTGACCACGCTGTCCTCCGGCTGCACGTTCGCGACGTCGCCCTCCTCGATGTCGTCGCTCTGCGAGAGACGCCCAACCTCGTCGTCGACGATCACCCCCGGGCCATGCAGCGCGCGCTGGCTCGGCGGCTCCTCGGCGCCCTCGTCGGGTGACGAGAGCGGCTCGCCGCTGGCGTCGATGCCGAGCTTCTTGAGCACCTCCGCCGGGCAGTGCGAGCCCACGTAAAACGCGTCGCCTCGGGTCTTGCGCGAGTAGGCCTCCTCGATGACGTGGGCAAGCGACGTCTCGAGCGCGATGTAGGGGTACACCTTCTTGCCGGTCACGAACTCGAGCTCGTCGACAACCTTGCGCTCGCGCGGGTTTGCCATCGCGACGAACAGTCGGTCCTCGCGCATGAGCACCGGCAATATCAGATGCCTTTCGGCGATCTCGCGCGGCAAGAGATCGAGCGTCTCCAGGCGCAGGCAGATCTGCGAAAGATCGATGCCCGGGATCCCGTGCTGCTCGCTGAGCGCCTTGAGCGCCGAAAGGTCGGTGATGGTGCCGTCCGCCGCCAGGCGGGACGCCAGCCGCCCGCCTTTGTTCTCGGAGAGGGCTCGGTCGAGCTGCTCCTGACTCAGGGCGCGCTGGCGAAGCAGGATCTTCCCGATCTGCTTCCGGTCGCTCATCCTCTGCAGTATCACCTAAAAGCGCGCCGGCGTGGGGGCCGTTCTCGTACCCCTTCAGGGTGCGACGCGAGGCGTCGAGCGCGGCGGCCGGGGCGCTCGTTCAAGCGGCGGGCCCCTCGAGCGCGCCGTAGCGCTCGAGCCTCGCAGCGGCCCAATGCGTGTAGTCGCCAGCGAGGATGGCACGACGCGCGTCGGCCACGAGCCGCGCGTAGAAAGTGAGGTTGTGCAGCGTCACCAGGCGAGCGGCCGACATTTCCTTGGCGAGATGTAGGTGCCTGAGGTACGCGCGGCTGTAGCCGCACCGGCAGGCCGGGCAGGTGCAGCCGTCTTCGAGCACGGCGCCGTCTTCTCGGTAGCGCGCGTTGCGGAGCGCAAGGGGACCATCCGGGGTGAACGCTTGCCCGTTGCGGGCATTGCGTGTGGGGATCACGCAATCGAAAAGGTCCACCCCGGCCGCTACGGCGCGCACGACGTCACTCGGTGTGCCAACGCCCATCAGGTAGCGCGGACGCGCCGGATCCATGCGGGGCGCCACGACCTCGAGCGTCGCGTGCATTTGGGCGTTCGCCTCGCCCACGCTGAAACCACCCAACGCGAGGCCCTCGAACGGAAGCCTTGCGAGGGCCTCGGCGTGCCGGAGCCTCAGCTCTCGATCGGTGCCGCCCTGCACGATGCCGAACACCGACTGACCCGGGCTGCGGGCAGCGAGGCAGCGCTCCGCCCAGCGCGTCGTGCGCGCCACGGCCATCTCGAGCTGCTCGCGCGGGGCGCCACCCACCGGACAAACGTCGAGCTGCATCGCGATGTCGGAGCCGAGCGCGCCCTGGATGCGCATGGCCGCTTCGGGCGTCAGCTCGAGGCGCCGACCGTCGACGTGCGACGAAAACGTGAAGCCGTTTTCGTCGAGACGAACGCGCTCGGCGAGCGAGAAGGCCTGGAAGCCCCCCGAGTCGGTCACGATGGGGCCCGGGAAGCGCGTGAACGCGTGGAGGCCTCCGAGCGCACGCACCACCTCTTCGCCAGGGCGCGTCCACAGGTGGTAGGTGTTCATGATCACCATCCGGGCACCGACCGCCGCGAGGTCCGCGGCGTCGAGCCCTTTGACGCTCCCGAGCGTCGCGACCGGCATGAACGCGGGCGTTTCCACGTCCCCACGCGACGAAACGATGACGCCGGCACGCGCCTCGCCCGATTGGCCCGCGAGGCGGAAGCTCACCATGCGCGTCTCGGCAACCACATGGCGTCCCCGTACGAGAGGAAGCGGTATCCGCGCCCGAGCGCCTCGCGGTACGCCGCGAGCACCCTGTCGCGACCCGCGAACGCGCACACGAGCGCAAGCAGCGTGCTCCTCGGCTGGTGGAAATTGGTGAGCAGCGCGTTGACGACCCGAAACGCGTAGCCCGGCTGGATGAGGAGCCGCGTCTCGCCGGAAAAGCGCTGGAGGTGACCAGGCCTCTCTCGATCGGCCGCCGATTCGAGCGCCCGCACCACGGTCGTGCCGATGGCCACGACCGGCGCGCCGCGGGCCCGCGCTCGGGCGACGTGGCCCGTCAGCTGCTCGGAGACCTCGATCGTCTCGGCGTGCATCGGATGGTGGTCGAGGTCGTCGACCTCGACGGGTCGAAAGGTGCCAAGTCCGATCGAGAGCGTCGTCGTCGCAATTTCGACGCCCCTTTCCCGTAGTCGCTCGAGCAACGTTCGACTGAGGTGGAGACCCGCCGTGGGTGCGGCCACCGAGCCAAGCCGTTCCGCAAAAACCGTCTGGTAACGCTCACGATCCTCGGGTTCGTCGCCGCGACCGAGGTACGGTGGGATCGGCACGTGCCCGTGAGTCGCAAGCCAGGCCTCCACGCCGTGGCGCGTTCGGGCCGAGACGCGGACGAGACCGCGCTCACCCACGAGCGTGATGCGTGCGTCGAGATCGACGGCCTCGAAGGCATCGCCGACCGAGAGCGGCTTGTTGGCGCGCCCGAGCGCTTCCCAGACCTCACCGTCCGCGTCGTCGGCGAGCCGCTCGAGGAAGAGCAGCTCCACCCCGCCCCCCGTTCGTCGGCGCCGGACGAGCGCGCGGGCGTGGCGGACGCGGGTGTCGTTGAGCACGACGAGCGCCCCCGGCGGCACGAGCTCGGGAAATTCGGCCAGGGCGAGGTGCCGCACGCCGTCGACCTCGAGCGCACACAGCCTCCCGCCATCTCGCTCGGTCGGCGGGTGGCGGGCTATCTGCGCCGGAGGCAGCGCGTAGTCGAAGAGCTCGGTACGCAAGGGCTCGCTGGCCAGGGGCCTTTATTAGCGCGACTCGATGGCGATGCCGAGCCGCGTCATCTTCCGCCAGAGCGTGACGGGGCTGATGTCGAGCAGCTCCGCCGCTCGCTCGCGGCTACCGTCCGCGCCTCGGAGCGCCGCCTCGATGGCCTGCCGCTGCGCCTCGTCGACGATGTCGGCGAGCGTCTTGCCGGACGCGCCGCCGGGTGCTCGAGGCTCCTCGGGAAGGATGTCGTCGACGCCGATGACGCCGTTCGTGCAAAGCGCGACGCCCTGCTCGACTAGGTTCTCGAGCTCCCGCACGTTGCCCGGAAACGAATACGAGAGCAGGCGGTCGAGAACGCCTTCACCCAGGCGCGCCCGCCGCCCCATTTTCCGGCTGTACTTTGCCAGGAAGAATTCGACGAGCAGCGGGATGTCCTCGGGCCGCTCGCGCAGCGGTGGCAGCACGAAGCGAGCTACGTTGAGGCGATAGAACAGATCCTGTCTGAAGCGGCGATCCGCGACCGCCTGCGCGAGATCGACGTTGGTGGCCGCGACCACGCGCACGTCGACGCGGATGGGCTTGTTCTCCCCCACCCTGCGGATCTCCCCCTCCTGGATGGCGCGGAGGAGCTTCGCCTGCGTCGCCGGGGTCGTTTCGGCAATCTCGTCGAAGAAGAACGTGCCGCCGTCTGCCTCCTCGAACAGCCCCTTGCGCGCCGTGACGGCGCCCGTGAAGGCGCCGCGCGCGTAGCCGAACAGCTCGCTTTCGAGCAGCGTCTCCGTGATGGCGGCGCAATTGACGGACACGAAAGGACGGCTCGCGCGCTTGCTATTGGCGTGAATGGCCCGAGCAATGAGCTCCTTTCCCGTGCCGCTTTCACCCGTGATGAGCGCGGTGGCATCGGTTGCGGCGATTTTCACCACGCGCATCAGCACGTCCCGCATCGGTTGCGAGCGGCCGATGACGTTCTCGAGGTGGTAGCGCTCCTTGAACTCTTGCGCGAAGAGCTGCATCTGGCCGCGGAGCTGCCGGCTCTCGAGAGCCTTGTTGACCTTGACGGTGAGCTCCTGCTCCGTGAAAGGCTTCTGGATGTAGTCGAAAGCACCGACGCGCATGGCCTCCACGGCACTCTCGATGGTGCCGTAGGCGGTCATGACGATCACCTCGGTCATGGGCTGGGCGTCCTTGATCGCGCGCAGCACCTCGATACCATCGAACTCGCCCATCCGGAGGTCGGTGATCACGACGTCGTAAGCACCACGAGCGCCGAGCTCGCGTCCCTCCGCGCCGTCCTGGGCCTCGTCAACGTCATAGCCGGCGCTCCTCAACATGAGCGCCAGCGTCGTACGCATGTTGCGCTGGTCGTCGACCACGAGGATCTTGCCGAGCCGAGCAGACTCCTCCGCCGCTCGCCCTCCCGGCGAGCCGCCCTGCTCCAAACTCGACACGTGGTTGGACGTAGCCAAAACCTCTCGGGGCGCCGCCAGCGCACCCCATGCGAGGGTTCTAGCCCCGGGCTAGCGCCCGTTCAAGTACAGCACGGCCAGCGCGATCAGGATTCCGGCCACGCCCACGGCGTAGGCCACCAGGGCCACTCCCCGATTCGGATCAGGTCGCTCATTCGGCACCGATCGCGTGCTCGGTGGCGCCACACCACCACGTGAGCTGCTCGCGGACGATAGGCCGGAGACGCCCGAGAGCCCCGTCCCCGTGACGACGCTCACACCGGTCACGGTGATCTTCTCACGGCCCGTGGGCGTGAAGACGGGCTCGCTGGAGATGAGCTCCGCGGCCGTTCCGGCCGAGAGCGACCTCACCGCGGCTCGCACCGCCTTGCGCCGCTGCTCGATGCGCTGCCCCACCACTCGCTTGAGCAAGCCGGCGATACCGCTCTCGGGTACGAGGATGCGCTGGCTCTTCAGATACGTGTTGAGGTCTCGCTCGAGCTCCGCCGCCGTCTGGAAACGCTTGGTCGGATCGCGGTCGAGTGCCTTGAGGACGATCCGCTCGAGCTCGAGCGGGTACTTCGGATCGAACGAGCTCGGACGCGGGATGCGGCTCGAGATCACGAGCTTGAGCGTCTCGATGTCACTCTCCCCGCGAAAGAGCCGCCGGCTCGTCGTGAGCTCGAAGAGCACGATGCCGAGCGCAAAGACGTCGCTGCGTCGGTCGATGGGCTTGCCGCGCGCCTGCTCGGGCGACATGTAGCCGAATTTGCCCTTGAGCTGGCCGGCGCGCGTCGCCTCGCTCACGCGGCCGATCGCTTTCGCCACACCGAAATCCACGAGTTTCACGACGCCGTTCGTCCCGATCAGGATGTTGTGTGGCGAGATGTCGCGATGGACGACGCCGCGCAGGGCGCCGTTCTCGTCGCGCAGCTCGTGGGCCGCGTGCAGCCCAGCTGCGGCGTCGGCGATGATGCGCACCGCCATTTCCGGTGGAATGGCACGTCGTTTGCCGGCCTCGGCTATCACCGTGTGGAGTGACTCGCCCTCCACCCATTCCATCGACATCCACATGATGCCGTCGTGCTCGCCCACGTCGTACACGTTGACGACGTTCGGGTGTCGAATGCTGCGGACGAGGCGCACCTCGTCGAGGAACATCCGAACGAACTCGGGCTCTTCTGCGAGATCGGGCAGCATGGCCTTGACCGCGACGAGGCGGTCCTCCTCGGTGCTCGCACCGCGCTCACGCGCGACCCACACCGTGGCCATACCGCCGCGACCGATCCGCAAGAGCAGCTCGCTATCGCCGAGCTTGGATCCGGGCTTGAGGTCCTCTGTCATGTCGAAGGTCCACGATCGGGGCCTCCAGGTTTCTTTTTTGCACCATTGGGGCCCCGGTCGCAAAGCTTGCTGCGCCGGTCGCGAGGCCCACCGAACCCGAATGAGGCACCGCGGGGCCAGGTAGACCCCAAAAACCCGCAGTTTTGGTTGCGGGCGCGCGAAATTTCCCTCGCACGACCAAAATGACGGGATTAGGCTCCGCCCTGCCCGGCCCCGAGGAGAGGCCAGAAAAAATGCCATCTCTGCGCGAACAGCTCACGACCCCGGACAAGCGCCCCACAGTGATAAAGGACGCTTGCAGCGTCCTCGACCAAGAGGTCGGCGACAAGGGTGGCATCACCGGCCTCGCCATCAAGGGCGCCTACAAAGTCCTACAAGGTATCAAGCCGGGCTTCGTCCCAGAGGTCGTCGACGCCCTGCTCGACGACTTCATCGACGCCCTCGATCCAATTTACCAGGAAGCCGTGGAGAAGAAGCGTCCCGCCGGGGCATACTTGAGCGAGAATGCCTCACGGGCCGCGGACGCGCTCCTTCAGGTGACCGACAAGCGTGCGAAGGAGGCCAAGCGCCCCGTCGTGCGCTCGGCGTACGACAAGCTACGGCCGATCGCGAAGAAGCAGGTCGAAGCCGCGTGTCCGCGGCTCGGCGGACTGCTCGATCGCCACGTCGTTCCCACGGCCTGAAGCCTCGGCGACAAAAAGGGGCAAGCCAAGCCCCCACGCCAACTTGACAAGCCCCCAAAGAGGGGAAAACTCACTCAGTTTCGACGTTCGCCATGACTTCAGCCATCGAACCACTCAGTACGCCCGTTCCATCTCCGCGCGAGATCATTCGCGGCGCCGTCGTCCGGTTCGCAGGCGATTCAGGCGACGGCATGCAGGTCACCGGAGATCAGTTCACGGCCGCCGCCGCACTCGCCAGAAACGACCTGGCAACCTTCCCGGATTTTCCCGCGGAGATCCGGGCCCCGGCCGGCACCACGTACGGCGTTTCGGGGTTCCAGGTGCACTTCTCGTCGCACGACGTGTTCACGCCCGGCGATGCGCCCGACGTGCTCGTGGCGATGAACCCCGCTGCGCTACGCACCAACCTTCGGGATCTCAAGAAGGGCGGCCTCTTGATCCTGAACACGGGCGCGTTCAGCGCTGCGAATCTGAAGAAGGCCGGCTACGACGAGAATCCGCTGGAGAACGGCTCGCTCGACGGTTACACCCTGATGTCGATCGACATCACGAAGCTCACGGTCGCGGCGGTCAAGGATACCGGGCTCTCGAACAAGGAGGCCCACCGCTGCAAGAACTTCTGGACGCTCGGTTTGATGTTCTGGATCTACGGGCGACCCCTCGAGCCGACGCTGAAGTGGATCGAGTCGAAGTTTGGCAAGCGTGCCGATCTGGTCGCGGCGAATATCGCAGCGCTAAAGGCCGGCCACGCCTACGGCGAGACCGCCGAGATCTTCCAGCACGGCTACGAGGTGCCCGCCGCCCCAGTCGAAAAGGGCGAGTACCGCAACATCGGCGGCAATACCGCGACGGCGCTCGGCCTGGTGGCGGCCGCGCAGCTCACGGGCCTGCCGCTCGTGCTCGGCGCGTATCCCATCACTCCCGCCAGCGACATCCTGCACGAGCTGAGCAAGTACAAGCAGTTCGGCGTGACCACGATCCAGGCTGAGGACGAGATCGCCGCCGTGTGCGCCGCGCTCGGCGCGTCCTACGCCGGCAACCTGGGCGTCACGAGCACGAGCGGGCCGGGCATGGCCCTCAAGATGGAAGGCATCGGGCTTGCGCTCTCGGTCGAGCTGCCGCTCGTGATCATCAACATCCAGCGCGGTGGCCCGAGCACGGGCCTCCCCACCAAGACCGAACAGGCGGATCTCTTGCAGGCCGTCTACGGCCGCAACAGCGAGAGCCCGGTCTGCGTCATCGCCGCGTCCACCCCGGGCAACTGCTTCGACATGGCGATCGAGGCCGTGCGCCTCGCCACGAAGTACATGACCCCGGTGATCCTGCTCACGGACGGCTACCTTGCGAACGGCGCGGAGCCGTGGCGCATTCCGTCGCTCTCGGACCTGCCGAAGCTCGATGTGAAGTTCCGCACCGATCCCGAGGGTTTTCACCCCTTCCTGCGGGATCCGGCGACGCTTTCGCGCAACTGGGCGATTCCCGGCACGCCTGATCTGATGCACCGGGTGGGCGGCCTCGAGAAAGACTACGACACCGGTCACATCTCGTATGCGCCCGACAACCACGAGCGCATGACCAAGACGCGAGCGGCCAAGATCGCCGGCATCGCTAACGACATTCCGGATCTCGAGATCGAGGTCGGTGACGAAAGTGGGCGCCTGCTGGTGCTCGGCTGGGGCTCGACCTATGGCGCCATCCGCGAGGCCGTGCAGCGTTCCCGCGAGCGAGGCCTCAGCGTGTCGCACGCCCACCTCCGCTACCTGAACCCCTTCCCCAAGAACCTCCGCGCGTTGCTGTCCCGCTTCGAACGCGTGCTCGTACCCGAGCTCAACCTCGGCCAACTCGTGAAGCTCGTGCGCAGCACCTTCCTCGTGCCCGCCGAGAGCTTGCCGAAGGTCCAGGGGCAACCTTTCAAGATCGCCGAGCTGGAGGACAAGATCCGCCAGCTTCTGGAAAGCTGAGCCATATGTCCAACGTCATCGAGCCAAGTAGGCTCACCAAGAAGGATTTCGAGACCGACCAGGACGTGCGCTGGTGCCCTGGCTGCGGTGATTACTCGATCCTCGCCAACGTGCAGCGTGTGATGCCGGAGCTCGGCATCCCGCGAGAGCGCATCGTTTGGGTGAGCGGCATCGGCTGCAGCAGCCGGTTCCCGTACTACATGAACACCTACGGATTTCACACGATCCATGGGCGCGCGCCCGCCATCGCCATGGGCGTAAAGATCGCGAATCCCGAGCTCTCGGTTTGGATCGCGACGGGCGACGGTGACGGCCTGAGCATCGGCGGCAACCACCTGATGCACTGTCTGCGGCGGAACCTCGACGTCAAGATCTTGCTCTTCAACAACCGCATCTACGGGCTCACGAAGGGTCAGTACTCACCCACGAGTGAGATGGGCAAGGTCACGAAGAGCACACCGGTCGGCTCCGCCGACCAGCCGCTCGATCCGTCGAGCTTCGCGCTCGGGTCGAACGCGAGCTTCGTCGCTCGCTCCGTCGACACGGACGCCCCTCACCTGTCGGACGTGCTTCGCCGCACCGCCACGCACGTTGGCACCGCGTTCGTCGAGATCTACCAGAACTGCAACGTGTTCAATGACGGCGCCTTCGACGCGTTCACCGATAAATCGGTGCGCGCCGATCGCGAGGTTCGCGTCGAGCACGGCAAGCCGCTCGTCTTCGGGGCAGCCCAGAACAAGGGGCTGCGCTTGAACCCGCGCACGCTTTCGCTCGAGGTCGTGACCATCGGCGAGAACGGCGTCACACTGGACAACGTCCTCGTGCACGACGAGACCAATGTCATGTTCGCGAACCTGCTCTCGCACATGCCTTTCCCCGAGTTCCCCATGGCCATCGGCGTCCTCCACGCGA
Source organism: uncultured delta proteobacterium (assembly GCA_963841435.1). Taxonomy (GTDB): domain Bacteria; phylum Myxococcota_A; class Polyangia; order Polyangiales; family Polyangiaceae; genus PMG-095. The sequence continues at coordinate 498,253 of CAWJCS010000004.1, read as the reverse complement.
CGCTCCGCCCGACCTACGACGGCACCGTCCGCACCCAGCAAAAGGCCGCCCGGGACAAATCCGGCAAGGGAGACCTCGCGAAGCTCTTGCGTGGCGGCAACACCTGGACCATTTAGGGAGCCGCCATGGGAACCCCTCAAGATCCTCGTACCCGCCGTCGCAAGCGCATCCGCCGAGCTAAAAAGAACCTCGCCTGGGAGGCGCGGCGAGCGAGAGAGAACGCCGAAGCCGCCAAGCCCAAGGCATCGGCCAAGAAGACGACCTGAGAGCGTCCCCGTCCGGGAAGGCGCCTCCCCGGGCTTACGTTTTCGCGCTCGCGAGGGTCACGCGTCGGGTTGAGTTTCCGCCCGCGGGCCGGGGGGGTCGACAAAGGGCCCCAGCGTGCCCAGAATCCATTCGTCGACCATGGCGAGTCACCGCCCAAAACCCGGACCGACGCCCGAGGGCGAGCTCGGCGTGGCCGAGCACCAGAAGGTCGAGAAGCCTCGGCGGTACGTCGTCGTCCTCCACAACGACGACTACACGACCATGGAGTTCGTCGTTCACGTATTGATGAAGTTCTTCCATATGGACGAGACGGGCGCGACCCAGGTCATGTTGCACATCCACCACAAGGGCTTCGGCATCGCCGGCACCTTCACGCGCGACGTGGCCGAAACCAAGGCGTCCCACGTCGTGGCCTACGCCAAGGAGCACGGACACCCCCTGAGGTGTACGGCTGAGCCCGAAGGGCTCGGGAGCGACCGGTGAAAGTCAGCGCCGAAGTCGAAATCGCCTGTTCCCTCGCGCTGCGTGAGGCCGTGACGCGCCGCCACGACGTGATGGCAGTCGAGCACCTGCTCTACGCGCTCCTTCACGACGACGCGACCGCGGCCGTGGTGCGGAAATCGGGTGGCAAGGTCGAAAAACTCAAGAAGCGTCTGGAGCGCATCCTGAGCGAGGAATTCAAGCCCGTCTCGGGGACGGATTCCGTGCAGCCGACGCCTACACGCGGCTTCCAGCGCGTCCTGCAGCGGGCGGCGATCCACGTCCAGTCGAGCGGCAAGGACGAGCTCAAGGGCCACAATGTCCTCATCGCCATCTTCGCGGAGGCTGACTCACCAGCCGTCCAGGCGATGGCCGACGCCGGCATCACCCGCTACGACGTCGTGAGCTTCATCTCGCACGGCGTGGCCAAGGACGGCAGCGAGGAGTCGCTCGAGGCAACCCCAGGACTCGGCGGTGACGACGAAGAGCGCGAGAGCGCCGGCGACCCGCTGGAGCGTTTCGCCATCAACCTGAACGAGCGCGCCATCGCTGGCGACATCGAGCCCCTCGTCGGGCGCGACAGGGAGCTCAAGCGTGCCATCCAGGTGCTCGCGCGGCGGCGCAAGAACAACCCACTCTTCGTGGGCGACGCCGGCGTCGGAAAAACGGCGATCGTCGAAGGGCTGGCGCAGCGCATCGTCGAGCACAAAGTGCCGAAGGTGCTCGACGAGGCCGTCATTTACGCGCTCGACATGGGTGCGTTGGTGGCCGGCACGCGCTTCCGCGGCGACTTCGAGAACAGGGTCAAGGCCGTGCTCAAGGCGCTCGCCGACAAGCCCGGGGCGATCCTGTTCGTCGACGAGATGCACACCGTGGTGGGCGCCGGCGCTGCGAGCGGCGGGACGCTCGACGCGGCGAATCTGCTCAAACCCGCCCTCGCGAGCGGCCAGCTGCGCTGTATCGGCGCGACGACCTTCGAGGAGTACCGGACCCACGTGGAACGCGATCGCGCCCTCGCGCGCCGTTTCCAGAAAATCGAGGTGCTGGAGCCCAGCCTCGAAGAGACGCTCGAAATCCTCAAGGGCCTCGTCCCTCGCTACGAGGAGTTCCACGGCGTCACCTACGACCCCGACGCGCTCGACGGCGCCGTCAAGCTGTCCGACCGACATCTGCACGACCGCAAGATGCCCGACAAGGCGATCGACCTCATGGACGAGGCGGGCGCGGACACCAAGCTCGACGAGGGCGCCGAGCCAGTCGTGCGCATCGAGCGCATCGAGAACGTCGTGGCGCGCATGGCGCAGATCCCAACTCGCCAGGTAAGCTCCAGCGACAAGACGGCGCTCAAGAACCTCGAGGCAGACCTCGAGCAGGTGGTCTACGGACAGAACCGCGCGCTCAAGGAGCTCTCGACGGCGATCAAGCTCTCGCGCGCGGGGCTCCGCCCGCGGGAAAAGCCCATCGGCTCGTACCTTTTCACCGGCCCGACGGGGGTCGGCAAGACAGAAGCGGCGCGCCAGCTCGCCAAGACCCTCGGCATCGAGCTCATTCGCTTCGACATGAGCGAGTACATGGAGCGGCACACCGTCTCGCGACTCATCGGCGCGCCCCCCGGCTACGTCGGCTACGATCGGGGCGGTCTCCTCACCGAAGCCATCTCCAAGACGCCGCACGCCGTACTCCTGCTCGACGAGATCGAAAAGGCCCACCCCGACGTCTTCAACGTGCTCTTGCAGGTGATGGACCATGGCACGCTCACGGACAACAACGGCAAGAAGGCCGATTTTCGCCACGTCGTGCTGATCATGACCAGCAACATCGGCGCCCAGGACCTCGCGCGCGGCATGGTCGGCTTCGGCCAGCGCGACTCCAGCGGCAAGGAAGACATCGCGCTGAAGAACCTTTTCAGCCCGGAGTTTCGTAATCGCCTCGACGCGCGCATCCAGTTCGATCCGCTGTCGCGCGAAGTGATGGTGCTCGTCGTTGACAAGTTCATGAAAGAGCTCGGCGACCAGCTCGCCGAGCGCGAGGTCACGCTGTCGCTCACCGAGGAGGCGCGCAGCTATCTCGCCGAGAAGGGCTACGACAAGGACCAGGGAGCCCGCCCCCTCGGCCGCCTCATCCAGGACGAGATCAAGCGCCCGCTCGGCGATCAGCTCCTTTTCGGCGAGCTCGAGCACGGCGGCCACGTCATTGTCGACCTCACGGACGGTGCGCTCAAATTCGAAGTCCGCGGGCGCCCGCCGAAGGCCGGCGCCTCCGGGCCGAAGCTCTTGAACTGAGCGTGGCTTCGGCCGACTTCTCGCACGAGGTCTGGATCGACCGCGGCGGCACCTTCACGGATTTCGTCGCGCTCGACCGGCGCACGGGCAAGCTCGAAACGCTCAAACTCCCGTCGTCGGATCGGGCGCCCGTCGAGGGGATCCGGCGCTTGCTCGGCGTTTCGGCGGGAGCCCCAGTGCCCGCGTGCGACGTACGGCTCGGTACCACGCTCGCGACCAACGCCCTCCTGGAACGGCGCGGGGTCCGCTCGGCGCTCGCCATCACCCAGGGCTTCGGCGACCTGCTCGCCATCGGCGATCAAACACGCCCTGACCTCTTCTCGCTCGCCATCGACCGGCCTGCGCCGCTGCCGGAGCTCATGCTCGAGGTGGAGGCGCGCGCGACGAACGACGGCATGCCGCTCGAGCGCCCCGATCCAGCGCAATTGCTCGATGAGCTTCGCGCCATCCGGGGCCGCGGCATCGCGAGCCTCGCAGTGGCCGTGTTGAACGACCACCGCGAGGGTGTCCTCGAACGCGAGATCGCGGAGCTTGCTCGCACGGCAGGCTTCGAGCACGTGGCGCTGTCCTCGGAGCTCACTCCGGAATTGGGCCTGCTCGGTCGAGCCGAAACCGCGGCGCTCGACGCGTACCTCACGCCGCCGCTCTCGCGGGCCCTCGCGGTGCTGGCTGTCGAGCTCCCCGGCTCGCGCCTGCGCGTGATGCAGTCGAGCGGCACGCTCACCGAGCCACGCGCGTTGCGGGGCCCCGCGGCGCTGCTTTCCGGTCCCGCCGCGGGCGTCGTGGCCTGTGCCCGCCTGGCCGAGCATGCCGGGCTCGGCAAGGTGGTGAGCTTCGACATGGGCGGTACGTGGACTGACGTGTCTCGGTCGGACGCAGGCAGCATCGAGCTCGAGCACGAAGCGTCGATCGGGGGCTACCGGATGCGCGCGCCGGTCACCGCCGTCACGACGATCGCTGCGGGTGGCGGATCGCTCTGCCGCCTCGACGGCGGCAAGCTCAGCGTGGGGCCAGAAAGTGCTGGAGCCGTGCCAGGCCCACTCTGCTACGGCAGCCCGCTCGCCACCGAGCTCACGCTGAGCGACGTGAACCTGTGCCTCGGCCGGCTCGTTGCGCAGCATTTCCCGCTCCCGCTCGAGCAGGGTCGCGCCCTACGCGCACTCGAAGGCCTGAGCACTGCGCTCGGCGCGTCGGGCGGCCAGCTCAGCCCGCTCGAGGTGGCCGAGGGGTTCGTGGAGGTCGCCAATCACGCCATGGCTCAGGCCATTCGTGAGATCTCCGTAGGTCACGGTCACGACGTGCGGGAGCACGCCTTGCTCGTTCTGGGCGGCGCCGGCGGACAGCATGCGTGCGCCATCGCCCGACTCCTCGGCGTCCGCAGCGTCGTCTTTCACCCGCTTGGCGGCGTGCTCTCGGCGTGGGGGCTCGGCCTCGCCGACGTAGGGTGGCACGGCACTCGAGAGATCGATCGGCCGCTAGACGCGGCGGCGCTGATCCTCGCCAAAAGGCAGCTCGACGAGCTCGGGACCGCGGGAGAGGCCATCGTCCGGGACCAGGTGGGGGGCTCGGGCCGACTCCTGGTCGAGCCGACGCTGAGCCTGCGCTACGCGGGGACCGAGACGCAGATCGCGTGCGAGCTTGCCGAGCTCGAGGATCTTGCCCTTTCCTTTAACGAAAGGCACGCGGCGCTGTTCGGTCACGCCCGGCCGGACCATCCCGTCGAGCTGGTCAACGTGCGAGTCAGCGTGACCGCGAGGCGCGAGCTCGGAAGCCTGCATCCGCCGCTCGAGCCCGAGGGCGGCGCGCCGAAGAGCACACGCCTGTTCTGGCAGGGCAGCTGGCTGGACGAGGTTCCCGTGCGGACGCGCGCCCAGCTCCGGACGGGCGAACGATACCGGGGCCCGCTCGTCGTCCTCGAAAGGAACGGCACCCTGGTGATCGATCCAGGCTTCACCGTCGAGCTCGACGAGCGCGGACTGCTCCTCGCGCGGCCCTCCAACGTCGCGGCCCTCGGTCCGTCGCCCGGCGGCGCCCTGACGTTCCGCACCCGGGGCGGCGGCACGTCGCGGGAACCCGATCCGGTGCTGCTCGAGGTGCTCGGCCGCCGTTTCATGTCGATCGCCGAGCAGATGGGGCACGTCCTCAGACGCACGGCCCTCAGCACCAACATCCGGGAGCGGCGTGACTTCTCGTGCGCCGTGTTCGACCGCGCCGGAAACCTGATTGCCAACGCGCCCCACATCCCGGTCCACCTCGGGGCCATGGGCGAGTCCGTACAGAGCGTGCTCGAGGCGCACCCCGCACCCGACCCTGGCAACGTCTTCGTGACCAACGACCCGGCGGCGGGCGGCTCGCACCTGCCCGACATCACGACGGTGGCCCCCGTCCACGACCCGGCGGGGTCGCTGCGCTTCTTCGTGGCGTGTCGAGGCCACCACGCCGACGTCGGCGGCAAAGCCCCCGGCTCGATGCCCGCCGATTCCACACATATCGACGACGAGGGCGCCGTCTTTCGCGCGCTCCGGGCGGTTCACGCGGGGCGCCTCGACGAAAGCGCCGTGCTCGACGTTCTCCGACGGGGCCCGTACCCCGCGCGGCGCCCTGGCGACAATCTCGCGGACCTCGCCGCGCAGATCGCGGCCATGAAGCTTGGCTGCGATCGCCTGGGGGAGCTCGGGGCAACCGCGGGATTCGCGCTCGTCGAGCGCTACATGGCCCACCTGCTCGACGATGCGGCGACGCGCGTCGAGCGCTGGCTCGCCGCGCTGGGTGCGTTCAGCGGCTCGTTCGAGGACTCACTCGACGACGGAACGCGCATCCGGGTGCACATCCGTTGCGAGGGCAAGAGGCTCAGCGTGGACTTCGCCGGTACGAGCGCGGAGGTGCCCGGGAACGCCAACGCGCCGCGCGCCGTGACGACTGCCGCGGTCCTTTATTGCCTGCGCGCGTTGATCGCAGCCCCGATTCCGCTGAACTCCGGCTGCCTGCGTGACGTCGTTCTACTCATCCCCGATCGAAGCCTGCTCGCACCCAGCGCGAGCGCGGCGGTGGCCTCGGGCAACGTCGAAACCTCACAGCGCATCGTGGACGTCATGCTTGCAGCGTTCGGACGTGCAGCGGCCAGCCAGGGCACCATGAACAACCTCACCTTCGGCGACGCGTCGTTCGGCTACTACGAGACCATCGGGGGCGGCGCCGGCGCGGGCCCCGACCACGATGGCGCTTCGGCCGTGCAGACCCACATGACGAACACGCGCCTCACCGATCCCGAGGTGCTGGAGCGTCACTACCCCGTGCGAGTGCGCTCGGTCGCCATCCGCCGCGGCTCCGGCGGCGCCGGGCAGCGCCGCGGCGGCGACGGCATGTGCCGTGAGCTCGTGTTTCTGGCGCCGCTTCGGGTGTCGGTGATCTCCGAGCGTCGCACGACGGCGCCGTTCGGACTCGCCGGCGGGCTACCCGGCGCGTCGGGCAGAAACGTCTTGAACGGCCGCGAGCTCCCGGGGCGCTTCTCCGTGGCCGTGAAGCCCGGCGACGTACTCCGCATCGAGACGCCGGGCGGTGGAGGCTTCGGCTCCCCGATCTCGGAGCGCCCCGAAGGCCGAAAGGGAGAGCAAGGGACTGGACGCCATTAGGGTGCGGGCTCGCCCGACAGCGCGCTCCGAACGGCGAGCGCGAGCTGACAGCTGTTCACCTGCCGGGCCTGCGCCGCGACGACAGCCGGATCCCGAACCACGCGCTCCCCCATGGGCACGAACTCGCCCGCGGCCTCGGCCCGCAGCCTGAGCAGCGGCCGACCACTCGCCAGCTCCCAGATCCCGACCCGGGCACGGTGCCCGACGCGCTGCAGGCGCTCCTCGGGCGTCTCGCCGGCATCGGGTAGCTCGGTGGGCAGACCCCCCTCCGGGTCCTCGTCGAGCACGAGCGTGAAGTACTTCGAGCGAGCCAGAATGTCGGCGGCGATGCGCACGTCGTAGCGCGTGACGCTGTCCAGATCGCGGTCGTAGGCGTTGACGCCGAGCTCACTGCTCGCGCCGTGCAGCTCGTCGGTCCATTCGTTGGACAGCACCCTGAGCGTGCGATAGGCGAGCCGCATGTTGTACGGCGTGGGTGGCGCGGCGCAGACGTTCCACTCGTTGCAAAGCTTGCCAGGCTCACAGTTGGCCGTGACGGTACATGGCGGCCCCTCGGTCGGCGACGCCGCGTCTCGGCTCATGAACAGACACGACGTGAAGCCGTCGTGGAGGGACACACGCGCTGCCCTGCGGATGTCGCGTGCGGAATGGGCGTTGGCGAGGCGGAGCCTAAGGTAGACCCCCGGGCTCTTTCGGATCACGTCGAGCGGGGCGCTCTTTTCGACGAGGTCTCCGGGGTAGCTGCCAGCGAGCTCGGTCACCCAGCGCTCGACGCGATCGCGAAAAGGCAGGATAGTCGGGCCGATGGTGTGAGCAATCGCACGTTGCTTGGCCATCACCTGAGCCTTGCGGCTCTCCAGATGCCCCTGCGCAATCCGCCAGTAGAAGACGGAAAACACTCCGATGCCGGTCAGCGCCCACAGCCAGAAGTGAGGCGGCATGCCGCGCAGACGCACGCGGCCGAGCACCATGGCGCGACGACGCTCGCCGCGCGCCTGGTTCACCGAGGGGAGCCCACGCTCGCGAGAGCCGACCATGCTCGTCAGGGCGCGGCGACTCGGTTCGAACCCGAGCAGCCGTGCGCGCCGCTCAGGTCTTGCCGAGTCGCCCGACCATGAAGCTCACGTTCGGGTAGCCAGCAAACGCTGCTGTCTGGAACACGCTCTTCACGACGAGCGCCTGCACTCGGCGATCGACCTGCAACACGATGACGCCCGGAAAGTCTTTGCCGGGGTTCAGCTGCTTCCAGAGCTCACGCTTGTTCTTGAGGATGTTGAAGAGCTCCTCGACGCGCTGAAGACGGTTCGCCTCCTCGATCACGCGAGTGCTGCCCGCGGCCGAGCCGTCGACGAGGATTTGCGTGCCGGTGATGGCGCACATCGGCGCGTCCGTCATGTCGATGACGTTTTCCGCGTTCGGCAGCTTCACGTTCTTGTCGATCGGCAACTCGCCCGAAGCCGAGAAGCTCGCGAGCAGGAAGAGCACGATGCAGAGCAAGAAGTCGATGAAGGGGATCAGCGGGATCTCGGAATTGACGGCGCGCGAGCCGCCCCCTGCCACCTTCTTGCGCACGAACCGGAGCGGGATGTGATGAAGCAGACGCCGGCCGGGGACGGCGATCGGCTGGGTGAAACGGCTGAGCGGCTTGTCCGACATGGCTTCCTCAGTTGACCGCGAAGGTCACGTTGAAGGCGGGGACCTTTTCGGTCTTCCCACCCCACGTCAGATCGCGCTTCGGGGTGTAGATGGCATCAATCACTGCGATCACGTCGCCGAACGGCGTCGAGTTGTCGGTGTGCAGCACCGACTGATCGAGCTTGGCGTCCGTGGGCGCCTTGTGCGAGCCATTGGCGGTCCACTCGTCGACGATCTTCTTCGCGAGATCGGGGTAGCGGAAGTCGCCCTGATCGCCGACCGGGACGGCCTTGCGATCGATGTCGATGGTGTTCACCACCGTGTTCCCTTCCTTCCACACGAGCTGGAACTTCTGCTCGCCCTTCATCTCGACGTGGAGCTGCTTCTCCTTCGGCGGATCCTTGGGCTCATCGGGCTGCGGCGGGCCAGGGACGCGAGCGTCAGCGTTGATGCGCGCCATCTGCGACCAGACCGCGGTCACGAGCAGGAACGCGACCAGGCAAAGGAGAAAGTCGATGAAGGGAATCAGGGGGATTTCGTGGTTTGTGGCGCGTTTGCCGTGACCACCACCAACGTCGATACCAGCCATGGGAACCTAACCTCTCTCCTCTATCTTTCCTGAGCGCGGTGCCGGCTCGGAACTCGGCGCTTGCCGCAGCGCCGAGCCGGCGGAAACGGGTGTCGAGACTCAGCCCTCCAGGCCCTGGAGGTTAACCTTCTGACGGTTGGCGACGACGAGGTTCAGCACGGTGACCGATGCCTCGTTGATGTCGTCTTCCATCGTCTGCGTCTTGCCGTTGAGGAACGCGAAACCGACGAGCGCCGTAATCGCGGAGATCAGGCCGAACGCGGTGCAGTTCATCGCTTCCGCAATACCCTCGGCGAGGATGCGTGCCTTCTGGCTCGGATCGACCGACTCACCACCGACGGCGCCGAACGCCTTGATGAGGCCGACGATCGTGCCGAACAGACCGCAGAGCATCGCGAGGTTCGCGAACAGCGCGAGGAAGCTCGTGCGCTTGGTGATCTTCGGCATCTCGCGTAGAGCGCCTTCGTCCATCGCCGCCTGGACCTCTTCGTCAGGGCGATTCACCTTCACGAGGCCAGCCTGAACGATGCGCGCCAGCGGTGCATTCGCCGCGGAGCACATCTTCACGGCTTTCGCGACGTCCCCTGCCAGGATGCACTTTTGCATGGTGGCGAGGAACACGTCCTTGTTGATCGAGGCGCCGAACAGGAACACGCTGCGCTCGGCGATGACGGCGATCGAGCAGATCAGCCAGAACAGGATGAGCCACATGGCCCAACCGCCCGCTTGGTAGTGATGCCAGAGATCAGACATTTCTCGTTTACCTTCCGCCCGCGGGGGCCAGATGGCTGCATGCCTGGAGGGCTTTGCGGCCACTTAAACCCGCGGCTTTTTTTGAGAGCCTCGGAACACCCGTTCCCGCCTCGGTTACGGCGGTACTGGACGGCGCCATCTTGCTGAGTGGAACCCACCCCGTCAAGAGAGATTGGGTCCTGATCCGCAGTGCGAATGAAATCGCACCAGGGCGAAAAGTTGTACCTCCGCCCGGCGGTCCATCTCAGACGAGGTCATTACCGCGGTCCGTCCACCACGGGGCGGGGGGAGAACGAGTCGGGGCGAGCGAGCGCGCACACCTTAACAACGCGAGCTCGTCCCCTCCGCTCGTGGACCGCATCTGCGAACGCGCCACCAAGCACCGCGCGGCACCCATCGACCGCGCGCCCGTCCAAGAACCGAACGCACTTAACTGAGAGAGGTAAATGAGAGAGGTAGGGAAGTGGTGGCTCTGTCTCGCGGCGCGACGCGCGCGAGCACCCGACCACCGCCCGTCCCGCCCCGGCCCCGCGACCGTCACCGGGCGCCCCGCAGTTGACATCCAAGGAGTGCGGGGCACCATCCGCGTGGCTTGGGCCACAATGTAGGTGCGGACGTGGCTGCGTCCCATGTAGGTAACGAAGGCGGCAGGATCCGGCCCGCCGCCCCGAAAACCGATGTTACGACGCACTCTTGCTTGCGCTCGCGGCAGGCGGCTATAGTGCAGCTCTCGTAGCGGGAGGCTCCCGCAAGCACAGTACGTTTAGTCCGACACGAATCGTCCTCGAGGAAAGGGACAAGGGGAATGCAGCTTCTGCTCCTAGCGGCCGAAGGTGCTGGTTCCGGCCAGCTCGTCGAAGCTTTCCGACACAACCCGACTTTCATGGTGCTGAACCTCTGCACCTCGGCGGTCGTGTTCACGGTCGTGATCGAGCGCTTCGCGTTTCAGCTCACGCGCTACCGCGTCAACTCGAAGGAATTCTTCGCCCAGGTCAAAAAGCTCGTGCAACGCGGGCAACATCGACCGGGCCATCAAGCTGTGCGAAGCGAGCGATTACCCCATCCTCCAACTGGTCAAGGCGGGCCTGACCCACGCCAACAAGGGGCCTGATGAGATCGACGCTGCCCTTAGCGAGAAGCTCTCCGAGCTCAAACCGCAGGCCGAGAAGCGAGTCGGCGCGCTGTGGTCACTCGCCAACATCGCGACCCTCATCGGGCTGCTCGGCACGGTGAGCGGCCTCATTGCCACGTTCAGTGCAATCGCGCAGGCCGGCCTTTCCCAGTCCGACAAGCAGCGGCATGCTGTCGAACGGCATCGCGGAAGCCATGTACAACACGGCGCTCGGCCTCGGCATCGCGGTGTTCTGCATGATCACGCACATCATCCTCCACACGCGCGCCAAGGCTATCCAGCACGACCTCGAGTCCACGATGGAGCGCACGTTCAACCTGCTGACCATCGGGCAGCGGCCGGGCTGAGTCGCGCCGACGGCGATGTCCGATTCGCTTACAGCAGCGCAGCGCGGCAAGATCCGGCGCCTGAGCCAACCGCGCGAGCTAGCCCCTGACGAGGAAGGCGGCGAGCTCAACATCGTGCCGTTCCTCGACATCATCGTGAACATCCTGATCTTCGTGCTCGCGACGGTGGCCGTCACCTTCACGGCGAGCATCGAAACCACGCCGCCATCGGGCAAGGGATCCGGCGTCCGCAGTCAGATCCAGTCCGAGGCGCTGAATCTGACCGTCTTCATCGTGAATGACGGTTTTTCGCTCAAGGCCTCGGGCGGCAACATCGCGCCCGGCTGCTCCGGGCAGGGCCCCGGGATCGCGATCCCGCTCTCGAACGGCAAGTACGACTACGCGTCGCTCACTGCCTGCGCGACCAAGCTGAAGCAGAAGTTCGAGGACGAGGATCAGGTCTACATCACGGCGAACCCGGGCACCGAGTACCAGATCATCGTCAACGCGATCGACGCGTTGCGGCAGACCGCGGCGGGCGCCCCCATGTTCGCCAACGTGAACTTCAAGGTGCCGCGTTGACGTCGAGGCGGAGGGCAGCGTGACTCAACAAGCCACTGGCGGCGACGGCCAGAGCTCCATCATCCGCTACAAGGCCGAGCTCCGGAAGGCCATCCGGCGCAACGCGCACGACCCCGAGGTCAACTTCCTGAACATCACGGCCATGCTCGACATCATGACCATCATCCTGGTCTTCCTCTTGAAGACCCTGGGTGAGTCGAGCAACGCGATTCCGCAGAGCGACGATCTTCGTCTGCCCACGTCGGTCGCGAAGAGCAATCCACACCAAGAAGGTGTGACGCTGACCATCTCGAAGTCCCAGATTTTGGTGGGGGATCAGAAGATCATCAGCCTCCCTGGGCGCGAGTCGCAGGCCCAGACGGGCGTCGGGGCGCAGCACAAGCGGGGCGGGCCGAACGACCTTTACATCGTCCCACTCGGCAACGTCCTCCAGTCGGCGCGTCGCACGGACGTCGCGGTTCGTCGAGCCAAGGGCCTCGACCCCTCGAGCTCGGAAGCGATCATCATCGCGGATCGCGGCACCCCGTACCGGCTGTTCATCGAGGTGCTGTTCACGTTGGGACAGAGCGAATTCGGCAAGTATCACCTGATGGTGATTCAGTCGAAGAAGCTCGGCGGCTGAAGCGGGCCCGGCGGGCTCGCGTCGCCGCCACCAGCATCCCGGTCGCGGCCCGTCCGCGGCCCAACGGTCACCCGTGACAGAGCTCGTGCTCATCCTCGCGCTTGCGGCCGGCGGCTTGTTGCTCGCCCTGGCGCTCGCGCGCGTGCACGTCGGAAAGCGCGACGCGGCGGGAGCATGGCGTGTGGTGAGCGCGGTCGAGCGCGCGCTTGCCTCACTGCTCGCGCGCGAGCGACCGGGGCTCATGCTCGTCACCGGCGCGGCGGCGCTCGGCGTTTTCGCCGTCGACGCGGCGCGAGGACAATCGGGCGCTGGGGGTGCCGGCGCCCTCGGCGTCGTCACGGGCGCGGCGCTCGGCGCACTCGCTGCGCAGGCCGGCGGGATGCTGGCAGGGCGCGCGGCCGGCAGCGCGATCGAGCACGCTCGATCGCGCTTCGACGCCGCGCTGACGACGGCGCTACGCGCCGGCGCCGCCCTCGGACTGGGCACCCAAGCCGCCACGCTCGTCGTCGGCCTCGGGCTGACTCTCGTCGAGCGGCTCGTCCGGCTCGGTGCGACGACCGGGACGGCGTCCTCGGCCGCAAGCTTGCCGGGCTACGCCATCGGCGCTTCTCTCGCCGCCTTTTTGATCGAGCGCGCGGCATCGCTTTACCGGGTGGCCGCGGACGCCGGGAGCCACCGGGGGGCGCTTGCGTCGCCCCCGCTCGGCGCCGCAGATCCGAAGAATCCCGCGCTCGTCGCCGGGCTCGTCGGGCTCGGCGTCGGCGCGGGGGCGAGCGCTGCTCGCGCCGTCGCGGTCACGGCGACGCTGCTCGCGCTCGCCGACGGTCTGCCACCGAGGCTGGGGCTCTCGGGCGCGGATGCGGCGCGCGTCGCGGCGCTCGCGCCACTCGTTCTCGGGTTCGGGCTCATTGGCTGCGCAGCGGGTCTCTTCGCGACGCGCTGCGACGAGGAAGAGCCGCCCGGCCTGGCGCTTCTTCGTGGTGTTGCGAGCGCGCTATGGGTGACGGCTCTCGGCGTGCTCGGCGCGTGCTACTGGCTGTTTCCCGCTGGGTGGGCCGCCCTCTCGGCAACGGGCGCGGCTGGGCTTCTCGTCGCCGTCGCCGGACCGGCGTGGCTCGCGCGCGCCGCCCGCGCTCAGAGCGGTGCGACGCGCGCGGCGCAGGGCCTCCTGCGCGCGGGCGCGGGTCCGACCTCGGCGCTGGGGCTCGCGAGCGGTCTCGAGCGCGCAGGCGCGTTGCTCGTGCTGCTGGCGGGAGCGGCCGTGCTGGCTCGGTTTGCCGGCACGGCGAGCGGCATCCCTCACGGCGCGAGGGTGGGACCCCTTCTCACGCTCGCCGGCGCGCTCGCGCTCTTGCCTCACGCCTTGGCCATTGAGCTCTCGTCGGTCGTCTCGGAGAGCGCTCGCCGAATTCTCGGCATGGCTCCCGCGGATCCCGAGACGACACGCCGCGTGAAACGTCTGGACGATGCGGCCCAGGTTCCCGCGGCCACCGCGCGTGCTCATGCGCTGTGCGTCACGGGCGCTGTGGCAACGAGCCTCGTCTTGTGGGTTTCCGTGAGCAGCGACGCACCGCCACTCGCATCGACGGTCGCCGTTTGGGTCGCGCTGGTTGGCGCGGCGCTCGTCGCGACGGGCGCCGCCTTCGCCGCGCGGGCAGCCGCGCGGGCAGCGCTCGACGCGAGCCTGGAGGTGGACAGGCAGCTCGACGAACCTGGCCGCGATCCGGCGGTCGGCGGCCCGAGCTACCGGGCCTGCGAGGACGAGTGCGCCCGTGCAGCCGCCCGAGGGGGGGCGCGGTTCGCCCTCCTGGGGCTCGTTCCGCCGGTTCTACTTGGCATCGCCCTCGACCTCGTGTATCGAGTTCGAAGCCCTCGTTTGGCGGCCGAGGCCTTCGCGGCATTTGCCGTGGGGGCAGCGGTGGCTGCCCTCTGGGTCGCGCTTACGGCGAACGGAGCCCGAGCCGTTCTGCTCGCCGTGCGCCGAGCGAGCCGACCCGAGGGAGACCCCGCAAGCTTCGCGGCATCCGTTGGCGGCAACTCGTTGGCTGACATCCTAGGCAACTCGGCGGGACCTCTAGCGTCCACGCTCTCGCTCTTGGCCACTTCGATCGGTCTTATCGCTCCCTTCTTTTACTGACACCCGTGCCCCTCGACCCCTTCCAGCGCCGTGCCGCCGGGTAACGCGCCTTGTCCAGTTTAGCCGACGCCCTGTCCACTCTTTCCGACCGAGGCCTGAGACGCCTGCTCGGTGCGCGAACGTTCCTCCGCGGGCTCGACTACGAGAAGCGCAAGGTCGTCGAAGACGTGGACGTGAACGAATCCACGGCGCAAGGCAAAGTGCGTGGCTCGGATCCCGACCCATACGCCGTCACGATCCGACTCGGCGGAGAAGGCATCACGTCGCACTGCACGTGCCCGGCGTTTCAGAAGACCGGTCAGCACTGCAAGCACGTTGCCGCTCTGCTCATCACCGTCCGCAACCGAGCGCGCTCGCAACTCCCGCGCACCAACAACAACGCACCCGTGCACCAACACTCTCATCCCCACCCCAACGCGCAGAACGGCGGAGGCGACGCCGCCAAGGGCAGCCGCCGCCGCGACCGTCGCCGCCGCGCGCAGGTCCAGCAGCTCAGCGCACCCCAGACCCACTACGTGGCCCCGATGGTCGACGCGAGCGCGCGTCCGACCGGCATCGGGGCGTGGCTGCCGCCGGAGTCGGCGACCAAGGCGCTGCACCTCGAATTTCGCGTCCACGTGCGGCAGGGTGGCCTGACCGTCACCGTCCTCGACGTGGACCACCGCGCCCCGCTCTTGCCCAGCGTGGCGCTCGGCTGGCAGGCGATCACGCCGACTCCCGATCGCGGCGCGCTGCGCGTCCTGTCGCGCTTCGAGAGCGGCAATCCGCGGCATCCGGCCGTCGACATTCGCGGCGAGGACGCGGCAGAGCTACTGCCACTCCTACGCGAACGACGGGTACTGCTCGAGCCGGCCCTCATGCAGCTGCGCTTCGTCGAAGAGCCACTCCGACCCCGCTTCGACCTGGAGCTCGTCGGCAGCGAAACGATCGTCGCGAAGGTGACCTTCGAACGTGGGGACGGCCGTCGCTTCCAGCTCACGAGCGGCGGTTGGTTCGAAGGTGCACCCGGGTGGCACATCGACACGAGCGACGGCGTAGCGCGGCCCCTCGACGCGCGCGTCGCACCGGCTGCGCTCAGGCGCCTCCTGCGCAGCCCGACGATTGCCGAGCCGGCTTCGGAGCTGATGGGCATGATCACCTACGGCCTGCCCAAGGTGGCAAGCGAGGTCGGCGCCCAGCTGCCGGATCTGTCGCAGGTGGCCGACGTTGTCGATCTCGAGCCGACGTTCCGCATGCGCGCGGGCGGCTCGCTCACGGACGTCGAGGTGGAGCTCAAGGCGGATTACGGAGGCCTCGAGGTCGAGGTGCGCGCCGACGGCATCTCCCCGCCGATCATGATCCTTCCGCCCCAGGAGGGTCAGAAGCGTGCGAAATGCGTGCGCTGCGACATCGCCGGGCAACAGAGCGCCGTACAAAAGCTGCTCGAGCTGGGGCTCGAGGCCGACGAGAGCGGGCAGCACTTCGTGGCGCACGGCGATGGGTCGATCGCCTTCTGGTCCGAGGGCGTCGGGGCGCTACCCGAGGAATGGGACCTCTACGTGCCCGAGGAGCTCGTGGGCACCCAGGTGCGCTCGAAGCCGGTGATGATGAACGCCCGCGTCTCGAGCGGCGTTGACTGGCTGAGCGTCAAGGTGAGCTACGAGAGCGAGGGCGTGGGCGTCAATCGCGACGAGCTCGAACGCTGCTTGCGCGAAGGCAAAAAATACGTTCGCCTGTCCGACAACTCCTTCGCGCCCATCGACGCGGAGCGCGTTCAGAGCCTGCTCGACCGCGAGGTGGAGTTGATCGTCGCAGCAGGAAAGACCGGCAAGCTGCCGCTCTCGCACGCGGGCCGCGTGCAGGAGCTCCTGCAGCACGCATCGAGCCCGTCAGTCGCCGCGGCCACGAAGGAGCTGTTCCACAAGCTCGAGTCGATCGACGAGATCAAGCCGGCCAAGAAGCCCAAGGGGCTCAAGGCAACCCTGCGTCCCTACCAGGAGCAGGGACTCGCTTGGCTGCGATTCATTCACGAGATCGGTTCGGGCGGCGTGCTGGCCGACGACATGGGTCTCGGCAAGACCATCGAGACCATCGCGCTCTTGTTGTCGTTGAAGCAGGAAAAGAAGGAAGACGCCCTGCGCGCCCTGATCGTCGCGCCGACGAGCGTCGTCACCAACTGGGTGCGGGAGATCGAGCGCTTCGGACCCTCGCTGACGACGGCGCTGTGGCATGGCGCAGGGCGCAAAGAGCAAGCCAGCGAGCTCGAGAGCTCGAACGTCATCATCACGAGCTACGCGTTGCTCCGGCGGGACATCGATCTCTTGAAGGAGCTTCGCCTCGACTACGCCATCCTCGACGAAGCTCAGGCCATCAAGAACCCCATGAGCGCGACCGCACAGGCGGCCAAGGATCTCAAGGCGGTCCACCGTCTGGCGCTCACGGGCACGCCCATCGAAAACCGCCTGAGCGAGATCTGGTCGCTCTTCGACTTCGTGAGCCCCGGTTTGCTCGGCAGCCTGCCCAAGTTCGAGGAACGCTACGCGCGCCCAATCGAGCAGGGCAACTCGGAGCGCGCTGCGCGCCTTCGCTCGGTCATCCACCCGTTCATCCTGCGGCGAACGAAAACGGAGGTGGCGAAAGACCTACCGCCGAAGCTCGAAGTGGACAAAATCGTCGATCTGGCGCCCGACCAGCGCGCCATTTACCTGCAGGTGCTGCGCGAAGTGCGCGCCCAGGTCATGGGCGAGGTCGAGCGGGTCGGCATGGCCAAGAGCCAGCTTCACATCCTAGCGGGCCTCACCAAGCTACGGCAGGCGGCCTGCGATCCCCGACTTCTGGGGCTTCCGCGCGAGTTCAGTCACGACGACAGCGGCAAACTTTCGGCGCTTCGTGAGCTCGTGGACGAGGTCGAGGCTGGCGGACACAAAGTGCTGATCTTCAGCCAGTTCGTCTCGATGCTGAAGCTCATCTGCCAGGCGCTCGACGAGGACAAGATCCGCTACGAATACCTCGACGGCAGCACGATGGATCGACCGGAGCGCATCGATCGCTTCCAGAGCGATCCCACCATTCCAGTCTTTTTGATCAGCCTCAAGGCGGGTGGCTCGGGCTTGAATCTGACCGCCGCCGACACGGTGATTCACTTCGATCCGTGGTGGAACCCCGCCGTCGAAGATCAGGCATCCGACCGCGCGCATCGAATCGGTCAGAAGAAGGTCGTGACGGTGTACCGGCTCGTCGCCGCGGGTACGATCGAGGAGAAGATCCTCGAGCTCAAGCAGCGCAAGAAGGACCTCGTGAGCTCGGTCTTGAGCGAAGATCACACGGGCGAGAAGCTGCTCTCGCGCGAGGACCTCGACGACCTTTTCAATCTCGAGTGACCTTGCTGCGGCCGGCATCGCAGCGGCAGCGCTCGACGAAAGATTCGCGGTCCGGCCGGCAGGGCGGCACGCACGCAGTGGTCGTTGTCGAGGTTCGTACCCAGTCCCGTGCCGTAATAGTTGTTGAACGCGTGAACCTGACCGAACCGCACGCGCGGCATGCGCTCCGCGACGTTGGTGGACCACCAGTTGTGGTGGAACGTGATGCGGTATGCCACCGGTTGCGTCGCTGCACCGACCGCTCCCGCGGCTCCGCCCGTTCCCCCGATTGCGGCCCCCGAGACCCCCGCCCCACCCGCGGCGACGCCGCCCGACCGCCGAGCCCGGCGACGCCGCCGGATGGGACACGACCCTGCCCAGCCGCTGCCGACGAGCCTCCGGCCGTCCCTCCGACACTCGCGGCGCCGCCGGCCCTGAGCCGCGATGCTTCCGCCGGAGCCACCCGAGAACCTACCGCCCGTGCCCGCAACGGGAGCGCCTCCGCTCGAGGCGTGGTCGCCGGTGGCGCTTCCAGCGCTGCAAGCCGCAACGGGTAATCCGAGCACCAGAAGGGAAAGCCCTCGGACGCGGCTCAGCACGCCCGTAATGCTCGACCCCCCGAGCATCGATCACAGCGCTCCACCCGGCCTGGGTGCGGCGCGCAGGCGAATTCAGCGCCGCATGGAAACGTTCATCAGGAGGCCCAAGGCGACCATCATCGTCACGACATTGGAGCCGCCGTACGAAAAGAGCGGCAGCGTGACACCCACGACCGGCAAGAGCCCGATGGCCATCCCGACGTTGAGCACCACGTGCCAGAAGAGGTTCGCCCCAACACCGATGGCGAGTGCCGCACCGAAGCGATCGCGAGCCTGCGAGGCGACGTGGATCGCCCAGATGCAGGCGAAACAGTACAGCCCGAGCAGCACCACGGCGCCGACGAAACCCCAATCTTCACAGAGGACGGCGAAGGGAAAATCCGAGAACTGATCGGGCAAGAACTGAAATTGATTCTGCGTCCCCTGCATGAAGCCTTCCCCGAAGAGCTGCCCATTGCCGATCGCGGTCTGCGATTGGAGTGCGTGCCAGCCGGCCCCCGTCTTGTCGTTCTCCGGATTCAGAAAGCTCGTGATGCGATCCTTCTGGTACGGCAGGAGGAGGAAGTTCCAGGCAAGCGGCAGTGCCACAGCCACCATGGCGCCGAGCGTGGCGAGGCTACGTTTGCGGATCTTGGTCATCGCCAGCATGGAACCGGCGGTGAGCAGATAGATTAGTGATGTCCCGAGGTCGGGCTGCGCCATCACGAAGGCGACCGGAACCAGCGTCAAGAAGGCGGGCGGCGCGAGGTCGAGCAGCGTCCGTGGCTCGATCTTGGGGTCGTTGTGCAGGTAGCGCGCGATCACGAGGATCAGCACGATCTTCATGAACTCGCTCGGTTGAAAGTTGAAGCTGCCGAACGCGATCCAGCGCGACGCACCGCGAATGTTGCGCGCGAGCACGAACACGAGCCCCAGCGCGACGAGCCCTCCGAAGTAGGCGATCATCGCCAAGCGCTCGAAGTTTCGATAGTCGATCGACGCGACCAGGATGGCTAGCAGCGTGCCGACGACGATCCAATAGATCTGCGAGACGTAGATGTCGGCGAGCTGCACGCGCTGCGCGTCGTCGGCGTAGACGCTGGTGGCACTGTAGAGGTTGACGAGCCCGAGCGTGATGATGGCGACGAGCACCGCGAGCAGCGGCATGTCGATACCAGGGCCGCTGCGAAACGAGACCCGATCCCGCACGGCTAGAGATTCCCCCGCGCGGGTTGGTCCTTCGGAGCGCGCGACGAAAGGCGATCCGCCTTGAGCTTCTGCCAGTCGCGGATCACGCGCATCGCGACGGGAGCGGCGTTTTTGCCACCGCCGCCGCCGTGCTCGATGAGCACGACGATGGCGATCTCGGGCGAGCCGGCCGGGGCGTAGCCCGCGAACCAGGCGTGGTCGCGGTTGAAGTACCAGACCCGGCCCGGATCGACTCCTTTCGGCGTGACATGGCTCACCTGGGCCGTACCGGTCTTGCCTGCGACGTCGACGCCCTCGATGCGCTCCGCGTAAGCCGTGCCGTGCCGGTTGTTCGACGACGTCGTGCAGCGCGGACGTGACCAGCGCGAGGTGCTCGGGCTTGAGGTGGACGATGCGGCGCACGCGCGGCGGAAACTCCTGGACGATCGTCCCGTCGCTCGTCTCGATGCTGCGAACGACCTGAGGTTGGTACACGGTGCCGCCGTTGGCGAGCGCCGCGTACGCGAGCGCGAGTTGGAGCACCGTGACCGTGGTCGCCCCCTGGCCGATCGCGGAGAGAACCGTGAAGCCGCCGCGGAACGCTTCTTTGTAGCGGCGCGTGTACCAGCCGCGCGTGGGCATGCGCCCGCGCGCCTCGGGGTTCACGCCGATGCCCGTTGCGACCCCGAAGCCGAAATCGAGCCCGATTGACGCCAGGCGGTCGATACTGATGCGCGAACCGAGGTCGTAAAAGTACGTGTTGCACGATTGCACGATCGCGGCGTGCAGGTTCACGCGGCGGTGTACTCCGGTGCAACGAAAGTAGCGCTTGCCGTATTCGTAGCCGCCACGACAATCAACCTCGGCGCGCGGGTCGATGAGTCCGTCAGCGAGACCCGCGAGTGCGCTAAAGGGCTTGTAGGTGGAGCCCGGCGGGTAAGCTGCGGAGATGGTCTTGTCGAGGGTCGGCTTGAGCGGATCGGCGTAGAGCCGCGTGAAGGCTTCGCTCACGGCCTTGCTCCCCTGCCCGCCCGAGACGACGTTCGGGTCGAAGCTCGGCTTGGAGAGCGCCGCCAGAATGCGCCCCGTGCGCACGTCGGCGACGACAACCGCCCCGGCGAGCTGACCACGCATGGCGCGCTCGACGGCCGCTTCGACGTCGACGTCGACGGTGAGCGACACGTCGCGGCCGGGGATGGGCTCGACGCGTCGGGGCTCTTCGAGGTATTTCGCCTCGAGCGCCTCGGGGTCGAGGCGCCGGCCGGCGCCGCGGACCGTCTTTCGCATACCGCGCTGCCCGCGCAGGTAGCTTTCCCAGCGTCGTTCGATGCCGATCGCACCCGTGCGGTCGCCCGAGCGGTAGCCGCGCTCCCCGAGCCCAGCGAGATCCTCGCGGCTCACCTCCCGCATCGTGCCGACCAGGTGTGCGCCGAGCGAGCCGAACGGGTAATACCGCACGGGCGCGGGAGCGACCTCGATGCCGTCGAGCTCGCGCTCGTGGGTTTCGAGATAGGCGACCGCATCGCGATCGATGTCCACCTTGACGAGGATCTGCTGCATGCGTCGGCGATCCTTCGGATCGAGCTTACGACGCTCGACGATCTTCTTTTCCGCGGCCTTGCGTTCGTCGTCTTCGAGGCGCGCGAGCCGCACGACGAGCGGCCAACCCTTCTCCATGTCGAGTCGCGCTGGCGTGACGTACACGTTGTAGGCGGGCCGATTGGCGGCGAGCACGCGTCCGAGCGCGTCGCGAATGACCCCACGCGTGGTCGCTAGGTAGCCCTCCCGGATGATGTTGCGGCGGGCCTGCGCGCGATGCACGTCGCCCTCGATGAGCTGCAGCTGGACGAGGCGCCCCACGAGCAGAAAAAAGCCCGTGAACACGCCGAGCACCATCCAGCGATAGTGGCGGCGGAACTCGCCGACGTCCGAGCGCTGCACGAAAATGCGCAAGGCTCAGGTCTCCGGAACCCGCCCAGGAACGGGACCCTGGCGCAGGCGTTGCGCGAGCCGGAAGACGGGCGGTGAGCAGACGGCCGTCGCAATGGCGCGCGGCACGACCACGCTTGCAATCTCGACAGGGCGCCGATTGTCGTCGCCGAAGACGGCTAGCAAAATGAGGACGAGCGCGCCCTCGACGAGCGCGAACGCGAGCGCGAGCGACATGCGGGGCAAGGCGGTCTGCGCGGTGAGCCGGACCCCCGTGACGCGGGAGAGCCACCACACGGCCACCGACACGAAGGTGAAAAGGCCAATCGGCGCGCCACCGAGGATGTCCTCCGCGTAGCCGATGGCGAACGCGAGGAGCGCGCCGCGCGCCGTCGAGAGTTCGTGCACACCCAAAAACACGATCAGGGGCAGCACCAGGCTCGGCGTGAGGCCGTGGGGCCACGAGAGCCCGAACAAACCGGCGATCGGCCCCGTCAGCCGGAACAGATTGCTCTGCACGAGGAGCAGGAGAACCGCAACGCCGAGGTAGGCGAGACTACGCATGGTCGACCCGCCCTTTCATCGCTGGGCTCGCTGGCGCCGACCCGGAACGGGAGAGGCGTCGCATTCGCTCTGGTCGGCAAGCACCACGAGCACCTCTTCGAGGCGCGAAAAATCGACGGTCGGTTCCGCCTCCACCGTCTGGTAGATGCCGAAGTCGCGCCTCAACACCTTCGAGACGCGCGCCACGGGGATTCCCTTCGGAAAGCGGCAACCAACGCCGCTCGTGACGAGCAGGTCGCCCACCTCGACGAGATCGGTGCGCGGCACGTACTCGACTCGTACGGCGTATTTCGAGCGATCGCCCGAGCCTCGCACGAAGCCGCGGGCGCCCGTACGCTCGACGACGACGTCGACGCCGAATCCGCTGTCCACGGTGAGCTGCACGTCGGCCTCGTGCTCGGCGACGCGCAGCACCGTTCCGACCGCGCCGTCGAGCGAGATGACGGGCATGTTGGGCTTGATCTGGGCGTTCGGCGCGTCGACCGTGAGGTGCCAGACGCGAAAGTATTCGGTCGTGTCCTTGCTGACGACGAGGGCGCTGACCGTCTCGTGCTGCAACGTGTCGCGCAAGCCGAGCAGGCGGCGCAGGCGCCGGTTCTCCGCGAGTGAGCTCGCGAGCTCGCGCTGTCCCGCTCGGAGGCGGGCATTTTCGTACACGAGCCGATCGTTGTCCGATTTTACATCCACGAGGTAGACGTATTGCCCCACGAGGCGCGAAGTGCCACGCGACAGCGCCGCTGCGGCGTACTGCAACGGAGCGGCGATGCGCAAGATGGCGCGGTCTACTGCGCTGAGCTCCTCCGGACGCCGAATGCTCGCGCGCAAAAAGAAGAACGGGAGTGCCAGGAGCAGGACGACGAGCACCGTGTCGCGCAGCCGCTTGAAGAGGCCCATGATGCGATTCCAGGCGTCCTAGCGGTGGGGGCCGCTCGTCGCGGCCCTCAACCGATCGCCACTTCCTTGAGGAGCTCGATGTGGTCGAGCGTCTTGCCGCTGCCAAGCACGACCGCGCTGATCGGGTCGTCCGCCACCATCACGGGCAGGCCCGTCTCCTCGCGCAAGAGGACGTCCATGTTCTTGAGCAGAGCACCCCCGCCGGTGAGCACGATGCCTTTGTCGACGATGTCGGCGGCGAGCTCCGGCGGCGTGCGCTCGAGCGCCAGGAGCACGGCTTCCACGATGGCGTTGATCGGCTCCGCGAGCGCTTCACGCGTTTCCTCCGAGCTCACGACGACCGTCTTGGGCACGCCAGCCACCATGTCGCGGCCCTTTACCTCCATCGTGAGCTCCTGCTCGAGGGGGTGGGCGTTGCCGATCGTCATCTTGATACGCTCGGCAGTCTGCTCGCCGATCGCCATGTTGTACTTTCGCTTCATGTAGGCGACGATCGCTTCGTCCATCTTGTCGCCGCCGACGCGCACGCTTTGCGAGTAGACGATACCCGCGAGCGAAATTACGGCGACCTCGGTCGTACCGCCACCGATGTCCACCACCATGTTGCCGCTCGGCTCGGTAATGGGCAGGCCCGCGCCGATTGCCGCCGCCATCGGCTCTTCGATGAGGTAAACCTCACGCGCGCCCGCGCTCTCGGCGCTTTCCTTGACGGCCCGCTTCTCGACCTCGGTGATGCCGAAAGGGACGCAGATGATGATGCGCGGCTTGACGAGCGTGCGGCGATTGTGAGCCCGCGCGATGAAGTAACGGAGCATCGCCTCGGTGATCTCGAAGTCGGCGATCACGCCGTCACGCAGGGGACGGATCGCCACGATGTTGCCAGGGGTCCGGCCCAGCATGTCCTTGGCCTCGCGGCCGACGGCGAGCACGTTCTGCTCGCCGCGCGCGTCACGCTGAACGGCGACGACCGAAGGCTCGCAGCTGACGATCCCCTTGCCCTTCACGTAAATGAGGGTCGTGGCCGTCCCAAGATCGATGGCCAGGTCGTTCGAGAACAGGCCGTATAGCCAATCGAAAATCATCGACCAAGCGCGCCCGAAGAGCTGCCCGCCGGCCGTGACCCCTTCCCCTGGCCCCACGGAAACGTGGGAAGCAGAAGCGTAGGCGCCATCGAAACGGTCTCGGGGCTATCTGAGCCCCCAGCTCGTAGCACGCGTGTTTGGGCCTCCGCAATCGGGGCTCAAAGGACCGGCCCGCGGACCCGCCCAGGAGCGCGGAATCACATACATAAACACTTGCTGGGTGTTCGGCGAGAAACGCACGATTCCCGGCCAGGACCGGCCAGCCAGTCAGCGGCCGCCGTTCGAGAGGCCTGCCGTTGGGACGCTACTCGTCGTCGTCGCGGCTCCAGGAGCGCCAGTTGCCGCCGCCGCCACGCTCGCCGCCCTGCGGTTCACGCTTGCGCCCACCGGCCCCGCGCTTCTTCACGGGCTTGCGACCCTCGCCCTCCTCTTCACCAGCACCGGGCGCGCCAGTGCCGCGGCGGCGCGTGTCGCCACCGGCAGCGAAGTCCGCCCCCGGTGGCGGACCGGAGAAGCGCGGATCGGGCGCCCAACCGTCTTCGCGTGGCGGGCGCGGACCAGCACCGCGACCGCCAGCCCCGCCGGGCGACGCGCCCCGCGGGTGCGCAATGTTCACGAGCAACCGCCGACCGCGCACCTCGACACCGCGGAGCTGGATGATCGCTTCGTTCGCGGCTTCTGCGGTACCGAGCGTCACGAAGCCGAAGCCACGCGGCCGACCGTCGGGGCCGCTCGGCAAGTGCACTCGAACGATCGCCGTCACGCCGTGCTCACCGAGGAAATCCGTGACCTCTTGCTGAGACGCGTCGTACGGAAGATTTCCCACGTAGAGCGTGCGATCCTCGCTGGCGCTCGCGGCGCCCCCATCAGTTCGCGTCTCGCCGCGCCGCGGAGGCTCCGAGGAGAACGGGCGGACGGACATCGCCCGCCCGGCTTGAAGCGAGCCATCGAGCGAGTTGCGGGCCTGGGCGGCTTCCTCGGCGGTCGAGAACGTCACGAAGCCGAAGCCGCGCGGTCGGCCCGTTGCGCGATCGCGCGGCAAGCTCACGTCGACGACGCTGCCGCCGGCCGCCTCGAAGATCTCGCGGAGCGCATCCTCCGTGACGGACTCCGACAAGCCAGCTACGAAGAGCTTTCTTGCGTCCTCGGTCGCCATCGTTGCTCGATTTCGGCAGTCTCCCAGGAGGCGGGGGGAGCCACCCAGCCCTTAGAACGTAGCCCTCCGCGGGCAGTCTTTCAAGTCGTGGCGTCGCAACACCGGGTTCCCGGGGAGGTACGGCGGGCCTGCCGAGCCTCCCGGCCAGCCCGCTGGGCAACGGAGGGGCGGACCAAAAAGGGGCCGGCCGAGGCCCTCGGCATGCGATCCTGCTTGGGTGCTAAGCGTTCGGGTCATCGTCAACCCAAAGGCCGGCGGCGGTGCTGGAGCTCGCGCTGCACCGGCGCTCAAACGCGCTTTCGAGCGACACGGCGCGGCGGCAGAGCTCCTCGAAACCAAGGCACCGGGGGACGCCAAGCGCCTCGCGCGGTCCTGTTTCGGCGGACATGTCAACCTCGTGGCCGTCGTGGGGGGTGACGGGACGCTGAACGACGTGAGCCAGGCGTACCTCGACCCCGAGGGTCGGCCGCTCGGCGGGCCGCCGCTCGCGCTCGTGCCGTTCGGGACCGGGGGCGACTTTCGGCGAACGCTCGGGGTCGTCGAGACGAAGCTCGACACGCTGGTCGAGCTCATCGTGAAGAACGAGCCGAGGCCCGTGGATCTCGGCGTGCTCGAGCTCGTGGGCCATCGCGGCGAGCCGGCCGTCAAGGCGTTCGTCAACATTGCGAGCTTCGGGCTCGGCGGCCTCACCGACCGCATCGTCAACGATGGCCCGAAATGGCTCGGCGGCAAGGCCGCCTTCTACCTCGGTACCGTGCGCGGGCTCGTCGCGTACAAAAACGCGCCGGTGCGCGTGAGCATCGACGGCAAGGTTTGGCTCGAGGGTCCAATCGTCAACGTCGCGATCGCCAACGGCCGGTACTTCGGCGGAGGCATGATGGTGGCCCCTGACGCGTCGGTTGACGATGGCGCGCTCGACGTCGTCGCCATCGGCGACCTCACGCGGCTCGCCGTCGTCGGCCTCACGAGCCACATCTATCGCGGCACGCACATCGGCCGACCCGGGATCGAGCAGGCGCGCGGCGAGGTGATCGAAGCGGTCCCGCTCGCGCCCCAGGGCAACGTGCTGGTCGATCTCGACGGCGAGACGCCCGGCCGACTACCGGTCCGGGCGCGCGTCGCTCACCACGCGCTCTGGTTTCGGAACTGAACGCCGGAAGGCCAGCGGCACGGGCGGCAGGGTCGTGCCCGCTCGCGGCAAGCGGGCGAGCAAGAGGACCCCGACGGCGAAGAGTGGCAGGCAACCCCATTGTGCGGGCGTCAGCGCGAGGTAACGGGCGTCGCCACCCGTCATCAGCCCCGGCACGGGGGCGAACTCCCGCTCCCGCAGGAAATCCAGGGCAAAGCGAATGGGCGCGTACGAAGCGCACATCCATCCGGCGAAGAAACCCCACGGGCGCGGCCGACGCGCGAGCCGAAGGAACGTGATCATCATGATGACGGTGACGACGAGCTCCAGGAGGCCGAGATCGAGCCGACCACCGTCGGGGTACTTCACCGCGAACCAGGCGTTGCTCCGGATTCCCGGGTGATCGTGCGCGATGCTGCACCCCAGTCGCCCGAACGTCCAGCTCACGGGGAACGACGCGGTGACGACGTCCGTGTACGCGAGAATCGGTGTGCGGTGCCGCGCCCGCCAGAGAAAGCCCGCCACGATGGCGCCAGTGAACCCGCCGAAGCTCGAAAGGCCTTCCCACAGCCGCAAGAGCACGAAAGGATCTCGCATCACTTCGCCCGGGTAGTAGGTCAGCGTGTCCAGCATGTGACCGAACACGAAGCTGATGACGACGATGTACGTGAGAAACGAAACCATCGCCTTCTCGTTCATGCCGAGCCGGCGCGCGTGACGAACGGCGGAGGAAGTGCCGAAGTAGACACCGCACGCGACGAGCGTACCGAACGGCTTGAGCGCAATCGGCACGGGTGGGAACCCGTGCAGCGCATGCGCGGGGAGCAGCACGAGATCCGGTAGCTCGATGTACGGGATGAGCGGGGTCACGATGCTCGACGCTGGTCAGTCCTCGGACGGCCGTCAGTTCCCCGGAACCGGCGCGCCGAATGCGGGCGCTGTGCCCACCGGTGGCGCGGGTGCAGCCGACGGTGTGGCGGGCGCGACGGGCTTCGCGGCGGGAGCAGGTTTTGCTTTCTGCCCCCGCTTGCCCGGTGGGGCGCCCGCATCGGGAGCCGGGACCGGCTCAGGAGCGAACGCGATGACGTCGCTCTGCCCCGTGTCGACTGCGGCCGTGACGGTGATGCGCGTGCCGTCGCAGGCGCGATCGAGCACGACGGGGCTCACGGCGGGCCGCGCGCAACGATCCTCGGGGAATCGATCGCCGAGCGCGCCCGTGACCAGCACGAGCGCGCGGCCGATGGCCTCGGCGCGCGCCAGCGGGTCGGCGAACGACACGGCTTTCAGGTCGAGGGCTTCGCCCACGCGGCTGAAGAGCTCCCGACCCTGCAGGCGAATCTCGGCGACGCTTCCGCCAGAAAGCACGATCTCGACGCCGAACGATGCGTCCCGGGGCACGAGGCGCCCCTGCGCGTGGGGGATGGCGAAGCGCGCGACCAGCGACTTCTCGCAGACGTCGAGCTGGCACGTCGCTGGATCGTCGAGCGCGAGGTCGGAAACGAGCGCTGCGTCGAGGCTCGTGGGCGCCTGTCCCCAGGCGCGCGCCTCGGACAGGCGGCCGATCCACGTCCGCAGTTGCTCGAGGAAGGCGCTGCGCTGTTCGGCAGCGCGCTCGAGATCCGCCTGGAGATTCGCAAGCCGCGCGTCCCGGTTGAGCTCTCGATCTTTGGCCGAGCCGAGAACGTCCTCGAGCTCCCGCTCGCGTTGCCGCACCTCGCCCGCCCGCGGCCCGTCGGGCAGCGCAGCCAGGTAGGCGCGCAACCGGGGCAGGCTGTCGTGAGCCCTGAGCACGACATCGCGCTCGGTGCTCGAGAACCACGACCGCACCTCGGGCGCGTACTCTCCGTCCGGCGCAAGCTTCAGGTACCTGTGCCCGGCGGCGAGTCGCGCCTCGACGGTCGGGGCCACGTGGGTCTCGCGATAGAGCCGGTACTGCTCGCGCGGGGTGACGAGCTGACGTCCGACGCCGCAGCCGCCCCCCGTGGCGACGAACGAGGCGACGACCACGGCGGCTGCGGACCACGCGCGGTTCACGGTGCCACCCCCGGAGGACAAAAACGACACTCGGTGGGCACGAGCGGGCCGTCGTCCTTGGCGTAATCCTTGTACTCGTTGCAGTCGGCGGCGCGTAGCGCCCGAAGGCAGACCTCGCCGTCGTGGACGAGCGGTGCGCACCCCTCGCGGAACGCCGTCTGCAGGTTCGCCGCGTCGCAGGCGTCGGTGCAGCGCATGCTCTGGAAGTTGCACTCGGTGCACTTCTCGCAGTCGATCGTGGCCCACTCCTGGAAGAAGATGGTGGCATCGAGCGGCTGAGCGTGCTGACCGCACCCGCCGACGTTGCCGGGCGGCGTCGGCCCCATGCAGAACAGCACGACGACGAGGGCGAGCCCCGCGCGCACGAGCGCCCTCTTGCCGAACGAGGTGCTCACGGCAAGACCTCGTAGTCGATCCACACCCCGAGCTCGAAGGTGAGCAGCGGAATGGCCGAGGTTGACGCGTCGAGGGTTGCCGCACCGTAGTAGAGGCTTCCGACGAGCTCCGCGGAGACGCCCAGGCCGCCCGTGAACAGCCAGGCGCCCCCCGCAGCGACCTCGAGACCGATGTTCGCGTCGGGGCCGAGCACGATGGGAAAGCCCGCGCGGCCGCGCAAAAGCGCCTGATCGGCGAGGGGCCAGAGCGCCACGTAGGACAGCCCGAGCACTTGCTGCGAGATACCGTCCGTCGCGATCGCGAGCGCGACCTCGCCCCCGTGCTGCAGCCCCTTGACGGGTCCGAACGTCGCGCCGAGCCCGAGGTCGAGGTAGCCCGCCGTGAACGACACGGACTCGGGGCTGTCGCCGATGGGCTTGGCAAGCCGATACGGGTTGTTGAAGCGGAAGCCCTTGCCGAAGGACACCGTCCCGAAGCCGTGAACGTAGGGCCCGCCTTCGGGGGGCGTCGTGGTGGCGATGCCCGGGGAGAGGTCGGGACCGACGAACGCCTGCTGCGCGAACGCCGGGCCGGCGCTCGCGACGAGCCCGAGCCCGAGGAGCAACGCTACCCGCGGCACGCTTGCTCGATCGCGTCGATCGCCTTCGGGATCGACTCACTGAGGACCCGAGGGGCGCTCGTGGTCGTGAGCACGTCGTCCTCGATACGCACGCCGATCCCGCGTAGCGCGGGTTTCACGCGCTCGTCGTTCGCGCCGAAGTAGAGCCCCGGCTCGACGGTGAGCACCATGCCAGGTTCGAGCGAGCGCGGCTTGCCGGCCTCGTGGTACGCGCCGACGTCGTGAACGTCCATCCCGAGCCAGTGGCTCGTGCGATGCATGTACCAAGGCTTGTAGAGCTCGTCGGCGAGGACGCGATCGACGGACCCTTCGACGACGCCGAGGTCGATGAGGCCCTCCGCGAGCACCGCGAGCGCCACGCGGTGGACCTCGTCGAGGGTCGCGCCCGGGCGCACGGCGTCGATGGCCGCGGTCTGGGCGGCGAGCACGACGTCGTAGACGGCGCGCTGCTCGGGACTGAAACGCCCGCTGACGGGAAAGGTCCGAGTCACGTCGCTCGCGTAGTAGTCGTACTCGCAACCGGCGTCCACCAAGAGCAGGTCACCGTCGGCCATCCGCCGGTCGTTCTTCCGATAGTGCAAGATGGTCGCGTTCGGACCCGACCCCACGATGGGCGGATACGCCTGACGCTCGGAGCCGGCCCGGCGAAAAGCCCCGCGAAGCACGGCTTCGGCCTCGTATTCGTACATCCCAGCGGCCACCCGCTGCATGACCTCGCGATGACCTTCACCGGTGATCCGAGCCGCGTGGACCATGCTCTGTACCTCGGCGTCGGTCTTGCAGAGCCGATGCTCGTGCAGGGAAGCCGCCGGGTCCACGATGGCGTGGGGAAAAGTCACGCCACGACGCGCGAGCCGCCGCACGCCGTCGAGCGCGCGCAGGACGACCTCGTCGTCCCGGCGCTCTCGCCCGAGCCGGTAGTGCACGCTCTCGATGTTGGAGAGCAACTCGGGCAGCCGTGCGTCGAGCTCCGCGATCGGATACGCAGCATCGGCTCCGAAGTCGGCTTCCGCGCCCGCCACACCCGCCCGTGGTCCGTCCCACGTCTCGCGATTGGGGTCGCGCGGCGGCACGAAGAGCACGAACTTCGCGTCCGGCCCGCCTCGCAGGACGAGGACGCTATCGGGCTCGTCCCACCCGGACAGGTAATGAAAATCCGAATCCTGACGCCACTCCTGCTCGACGTTGTTGTTTCGGAGCTGCAATTTGGCGGAGAAGAGGACGAGCGCGCCGCGAGCGAGCTCGCCCATGAGGCGCTCCCGCCTGGCTCGGTGGTCATGGGTTAACACGTGCACATTCTAGCCCGCCCGCCGGGTGGTGGTTCTCGGGATTTCGACGCTCGCCGCGGCGGGCGGTACGCGTTCATGCGTGAAGAGTGAACCGCCGACGCCCCGCAAGGACGACGTTGACCACACCGAACGCCTCAGTGACCGCCCCGTGGCCGAGCTCATCCGGCGCATCGTCGAAGCGGGCGTCGAGAAGCTCAGCGAAGGTCCCGAGAACGTCCGCCGCGTCGTGGGAGACCTGAAGCTGCCGCGCGAGGCACTCGCCGGCATCTTGAGCCAGCTCGACGAGACCAAGTCGGGCCTCTACCGCGTCGTCGCCCGGGAGGTCCGTGACATCTTGGAGCACACGAGCCTCGCCGACGAGCTCGCCAAGGCGCTCACGGCCGTGTCGTTCGAAATCCGGACGACGGTGCGGTTCGTCCCCAACGAGGCGCGCGCGAGCACGCCGGAGGTGCGCTCGTCGGTCGGGGTGCGGCGCGCTGACGCGAGCCCCGAGCCACCCGCAGCACCTCCCACACCGGCTCCCGAGGAGGCCGCGCCGGCCAACAGGAGGGGCGCGTGAAGGCGTTCGGAGCGGGCAGCGAAATCGATGCCTGGTGTACCAAGTGCCGCATGGACCTCGGCCACCGCGTCGTGGCGATGGTCGGCGCCGCACCCAAGCGCGTGGTCTGCCTCACGTGCGGCGGAGAGCACGTGTACCGGGCTCCGCGCTCATCCGGGGGCGTCGCACCCGTCGTGCGTCGCCGCGGCGACGCCGCGGGCCCCGCTTCGAAGCGCCCCGCCACGGCCGGCGTCCGCGCCGCCCAGAGGGCGCGCGAAGAGGAACAGCGGTACGGCACCTGGGCGTCGCACACGCTCGGCAAGGCCGTTGACGCCTTCACTCGTTACTCGATGGAAGAGCACCTGGCCGTCGGTCAGCTCATCCTTCATCCCAAGTTCGGCGAAGGGTACGTCGAGGGCGTTCGCGAGGACGACAAGGTCAGCGTGATGTTCCGCGACGGCCGGCGCACGCTCGCCCATCGCGGCAACTGAACGGCGGCGCCTCCGCCGGCGCGACGAGCGCACCGCGCAGTGGCACGGCAGCTACTTGACCGGCTCTGACACCTCGGAAGCGCAGCCGAACAAGAGCTCGACGCTGCCCTGCGGATCGCGCTGCACCATGTCGCACGTGTTCGGGCACAACACGACGCGGTTGTTCGAGTCGAGTTGCCAGCCGTCTTGGCAATCCGGTGAATCGTCGCGCCCGACGAGCTCGTCGCCGCCGGAGCCCGGCGTGTAGATCACGTTGATCTGCGAGAGATCGAGCGTTTCCCCCGCCGGCGGGGTGGGCAGCTCGAAGCTGCACGACACGATCTGACCGAGGATGCGCGCGAGGGCGGCGTTCAATGCTCCCGCGAAGTCCGACTCCTGCGAAAGATCGATGTGGCAGTAGTTCGGTCCGCCGAGCGAGCACCCCGAGCGCGCGGTGCCCCCGAGCACGGCCGCTCGCGACATCCAGGGCCGCGAGTCCTCGCCGTTACCGTTGTTCTCCGTGCCGGGCGAGCCGATGATGAACGTCCGTATGCCCTCCTCGCGCGTCGCGAGCACCTCGTTGACGATGGGCTGAGTGGGCGACGGCTGGCGCGGCGTGCCTTGACCGATGCATTCGAGGGCGAGCGTCGGGGCGCCGTCCGTGATGAGGATCATGAACTTGTTGCCCTCTTCTTCGGCCTTCTTCATGCCGTTCTCGAGCGCGTAGTGGTACGCGTCGTGGGTCGGCGTGGAACCGTTCGGCCCGGCGGCGTTCAGTGACATCGAGATGCGCTGGCGCTGTTGCGAACCCGCGTCACCGAGCAGCACCACGGGGATCAACGCGTTCACGTTGACGCACGCGGAGACGTTGCGCGGGGTGTCGCTGCCCTGGGTCATCATGTTCGGGTAGTACAGAACGCCGACGGACGTTGTCGCGGGCAAAGTGTCGATGGCGATGGCGAGGGCGTCGCGCGTGATGACCCACTTCGACATGCCGTTGGTCGCGCGCGTGGTCTCGCTCATCGACTGGCTCGTGTTGACGACGAGCTGGAGGACCGTCGGCAAGAGTTCGGGCTCGCTCGTCCAACCCGCGCAGGCCTTCATGCGTAGGCCGTCCGCCGTCTCGGGAGGAATCGTCCCACCGTCGGTGCCCGCCGCGGCGCCGCTGCCCGAGCCTCCCGTCCCGCTAGAGCCCCCGATGTCGATGACGGACTGACCCGCCGTTCCCCCGGAGCTCGTGGCGTTGCCGGACCCGGCGGCGCCAGCCGCCTTGCCGGATTTGTCCTCCTTCGAGCTGCAGGCGAGCACGACGAGGAGGAGCGGAAGGGCGGCGAGGTACTTCAGCATGATGGGCCTCCGGAGCAACCGAGGTCTTCGGGACGAATGCTTCGTGTGCCGCGTCGGCGCATTCGGTCGACTGCATGAGGTTAGTCTCCAGAGACGTGCAACGCCAGTCTCGTGACTCGCGCGCATGCCACTTCAGGTGCCACGACGCGGCGTCTACCAGACTGCGCCGAGACTGGGAGGGCGCGCATGTGGAAGTTTGTAGCTTGGCCGCAGGGTAACAAGCTCGATAGGAAAAGAGCGGCGACTCGAATTTGTCGATTCGCCGCTTGGTCGAACCGCGCTTCGGATACTATTGACGATGCGCTCGACCCGCCGCCGCGACAGGCGCCAGCGCCTGGTCGCGCGCCGTCGATAGCTCGGCCCATGCTCACGCGCTTTTCCTCGTTTTGTGTGGCCACTGGCTGCCTCTTGCCGCTCGTGGGCGCCTGCAAGAAGACCGATGATTCCGGGGCACTCGGCGCTTCGGGCACGAGCGCGAGCGGGGGCAGCGCTGGCATCGTCATCGGGCAAGGGGGCAGCGCGGGGACGATCAGCTCCTCGGGCGGAACCGCGGGCAGCGGCGACGCGAGTGGGGGAACTGGAGGGAGCGTGGCGTCCGACGGTGGTGAAGGCGGCGAGACCGGCGCTGTGTGCCAGACGCTCGTCGGTCTCGGTCAATGCGGCGGCACGCGCGTCGAGGCCATGCCCGTCCCCGTCAACGTCCTTTTCGTCATCGACAAGTCGGGGAGCATGACGGACCAACCCGTCGGCTTCAGCACCGACAAATGGGCCGCCATGAAGCAGGCCCTCGGCTCGGCGCTCTCGACCGCTCCTGCGACGCTCAACGTGGGCCTCTTACTCTACCCGTATTCGACGATGAATAAGATCCCCCTTTATTGCGAGGGCGATCTTTGTTGCGAGGTCCCCGACGCGAGCGACGCCATACGGGTCGGCGTCGGGTCGGACCAGGGAACGCCGATCGAGCAAGCGCTGTCGGACGCATCACCCGGGGGCGGAACTCCCACGGCGGCCGCCCTCGCCCGAGCGCTCGACTACTTCACCACGGGCGACGGCCTCCTGCTCGAGGGCGACAAATACGTGCTGCTCGCGACGGACGGCGGTCCGAACTGCAATTATGACCTCACGTGCAGCGCCGACACCTGCACCCCGAACCTCGACGGCGAGGATCAGTGTCAAGCAGGCAACTGCTGCGACGGCGCCGGCGAGTACTGCGTCGACGACGAGGGAGTGACCGGCCAGATCGACGCACTGCGGGCCGCAGGCATCGCTACGTTCGTCGTGGGCATCCCGGGCACCGAGGACTACACCGACTACCTCGACGCGTTCGCGCGCGCCGGCGGCGTGCCGCAGCAGGGCTCGGATCACGACTATTTCGCCGTCTCGGCGGCGAGCGGCGTGAGCGGTCTGACCGATGTCCTTCGCAACATCACGACCGAGCTCGTCCGCTCCTGCGAGATCGCGCTCGGCGAACCGCCCGCCCAGCTCAGCCTCGTCAACGTGGCCATCGACTGCGAGGTCCTGCACAAGGAGGGCGACGAATCCGGTTGGGACTTCGACGATTCCGCCGCGCCGACCAGCGTCATCATCCACGGCCCGGCCTGCGACGACCTCAAGGCGAACGGCGCTCGCCGAGTCAACGTCGTTTACGGGTGCACCACCATTCGCTAGCGGAGATCGAAGCATGCGTCCCTCCACATGGCTCGGCAGCACCACGGCGTTCCTCGCGGCGGCTCTCGTCGTGCAGGCGTGCAGCAGCTCCGACGCGGGCAATGACACGGGCTTGGGCTCCGTCGGCGGCAGCAGCGGCGGCAACGCTGCCCGAGGCGGCTCGAGCGGCACGACCGGCGGCTCTCCGGGGGGCGGCTCGGGCGGTAGCGCGGCAAACGGTGGCGCTGCTGCGAGCGGCGGCTCCGCGGGCTCGACAACGGGCGGCAGTGGCGGCTCGACGGGCGGCTCGGGCGGCAGTGGCGGCTCCGTCGCGTCGGGCGAAGCGTGCCCGGGCCTCCCGCTCGACGATGCGGACGCGGGAGCCGGTGTCGATGCCTGTCGTGGCGTATCGTTCGAGGCCGAGCCCGTGCCCGTCGATCTTTACCTCATGATGGACCGCTCGGTCTCGCTGAAGAACGTCGATGCGACGACCGGGCTCACGCGCTGGCAGGTGCTCCGAGACGCCATTGCGGCGTTCGTCGACGAGGCGAGCGCCGAGGACGTCCGTGTCGGGCTCGGCTTCTTCGGTCGCACGGGTGGCAACGACGACGCGCTCGATTGTGACGCCAACTACTACGCCGTGCCAAAGGTCGAGATCGGTGACCTCGCCAACGTCGGCAACGACATCCTGGACGCAATGGATGCCGTCAAGCCCGGTGGGCTCACGCCGACGGCACCCGCGCTCGAGGGAGCGCTCGCGCACGCGAGCGAATGGGCAGCGGGCGCCGACGGGCGGGCCACGGCCGTCGTCCTCGTCACCGACGGCTACCCGACGCAATGCGCGCCGATGGCCCTCGCCGACATCGCGGCCATGGCCGAGGCCGCGCACACGACGGAGCCCTACGTGAGAACATACGTGATCGGCCTGGCTGCAGACTTCAACCTGGACAGCATCGCCATCGGGGGGGGGACGCACCAGGCGTATCTCGTTGACGAGGGCGATCCGACCGGCTCATTCGTCGCAGCGCTGCGCAACGTGTCGAACACCAAGCTCGCCTGCCGATACGAGATCCCGCCGCCACCCGACGAAACGATGAAGATCGACTACGACGAGGTACAGGTCACCTACACCGCGGGTGACACGTCGGTCGAGGAGGTCCCGCGCATCTACGATCTCGAGGCGTGCGCGCGGAACCCGAACGGCGGCTGGTACTACGACAACCCCGACGCACCGACACAGATCCTGGTGTGCCCGTGCACGTGCAGCCGCTTCGAGGCGGGTCGTGTCGACGTAGCTGTCGGGTGCAAACCCAGGGTCGGCATCCGCTGAGCCGGTCCGAGGAAGCTCTTCACGAAATGATCCGCAAACCGAACCACGAAATGGGTGATGGATGAAGCGCTTCGAAGCTCTGGTGACTGGCGTGGTCTTCACGGTCGGTGCGTCGTCCGCCATGCAGGCGTGCGGCGGCAAGGACTCGAGCTCGGCTGGGACGACCGGTGGCTCCGTCGGAGCGACGGCCGGTAGCGGCGGACGGGGCATGGGTCAGGGCGGCCTCGGCCAAACCGGCGGGATGGGCGGGCGCAATGCCACGGGCGGCACCGGCGGCACCCCAGCGGATCCGTGCCCCGACTTGACGGTGACACCCGGCGGCAGCTGCCAGCCCAATGACCTTTACTGTCCGATCGCCGGCGCGGAGTGCATCTGCACGAACCGCCAGTGGGAGTGCTATTTCGTCGCGACCGGTGGCAGCGCGGGCACCGGCAGCGGGGGCGCGGGCGAGGCCGGCGAGGCGGGTCAAGCCGGGCGCGGCGGCCGCGGTCCGGGCAGCGGCGGCAGCACGTCGGGGACCTCGGGCGCGTCGGGAACCTCGGGCGCGGGCGGCAACGCCGGCGAGGCGGGCGCGGCGGAGGCTGGGGGCGGCGGCGTCTAGCGGCGCGCCGGGCGTCCTCGCGGTCGTGCCGGGCGGGTGCGACGCGCCGCGGCGCCCGGCACGACCACCTGCGGAGGCGGTCGCACGCGGCGCGGAACACCGAACTCACGCTGAAGCTCGGTGAGCTCGTCGACGCTCAAATGACGCCACTCCCCGGGGCGTAACCCCTCGGTCGTGATACCGGCGTGCGACGCACGAACCAGACGCATGACCGGCAGCCCCGCGTGCTCGCCCAGGCGACGCACCTGGCGATTCTTCCCTTCGCGAAGCCGTACGGCGAGCCAGGTCTTGTCGCCTTCGACGCGGAGCAGACGGATCTCGGCAGGGCGCGTGGGGCGCCCGTCGATGACGATGGCGTCGGCGAGCCGCGCCAAACCCCGCTCGTCGACGACCCCTTGCACCTTGACGACGTACTCCTTGGCCGCGTGGTAGCGCGGGTGCGCAAGCCGGCTCAGGAGCTCGCCATCGTTGGTGCAGATGAGCGCGCCGCTCGTGTGAAAGTCGAGCCGACCCACGGGGACCAC
Organism: uncultured delta proteobacterium; assembly: GCA_963841435.1. Classification (GTDB taxonomy): domain Bacteria; phylum Myxococcota_A; class Polyangia; order Polyangiales; family Polyangiaceae; genus PMG-095. The sequence continues at coordinate 461,163 of CAWJCS010000004.1, read as the reverse complement.
GCGGGCACCGACTTCGCGCAGGTGATCCCCGACCGTGGGGCGCCCCTCGGGGTCGCTCAGCGTGCAGACGACGCCCCGGGGCTTGTGCAGGATGACGTAGAGAAGCGGCTCGGCGACGATGCGGCGCCCGTCGAGCTCGACGCGCGCCCTGCGGGTCACGCGGACGCCGAGCTCACGCACGATGCGACCGTCGACTCGCACGCGGCCTGCCTCGATGAGAACCTCGGCGGCGCGCCGCGAGGCCACACCCGCGCGGGCCAGCACCTTCTGCAGCCGCTCGCCGACGGCTCCTGCTCCCCGCGGACGCTCGACAACCGCCTCGTCGGGCGGAGGGCCCTCTATCGGCGCTTGGCTCTGGACTCGGCCAGCCAGGGGCACAGCGCCCCGTGGCCTGCGGGCTGGGCGCGGCCGTGCCGCCGCTTCCTCGCGCCGCCCGCCGCGCGGCGGGTTGTGTCCGGGCCGCGTCACTCGCGACGTCGCGCGCTGACTCGCGCGTCCGTCACGCCACCGTCGAGCGCCTGCTCCTTCTGGCGCTTCTCTTCCTCGGCGGCCTTCTTCTCGGCCTCCTCCTGCTCGCGGCGTTCCTTCTCGTTGATCTCGCGAAGAGCGATCTCGTCACGGTCCCAGCGGTCAACGCGGCCATCCTGGTTGAGGTCCACACCCTGACGCTGGAGCTTGCCGTCGTCGTAGATCTCCCAAACGTCGGGCTTGCCGTCGCCGTTGGAGTCGCGCTGAACGCGGCTGAGCTTGCCGCCCATGTAGACGCGCGTTTCGTCGGGTTGCCCGTTGTGAGAGTGATCGACGGCGACCTTGACGATCTTCCCGCGCGAAAAGGTGACCCAGGTGTCGATCTTGTTGTCGAAATCGGTGTCGGCGATCTCGTTGAGCGCTTCGCCGCGCTCGTTGTAGGTGCGCACGACGTCCTTGGCGCCGTCGAGGTTCGTGTCCACCTCGCGACAGATGAGGACGCGCCGACGGTCCTCCCCTTCGCCGAGCAGCGCGTAGACACGCCGGATGTTCTGCGTGACGGACCCGGGCCCCACGGACTCGGTCACCTCGCGGTCGACGCGACCCTTGTAGTCGCATCGCGAGCTGTCGTCGCTCGAGATGCCGACGAGCTTCACGTCACGCTGCGGCGCTGCTTTCGGTCCGGGCGTCTCGGTGCCCCCGCAGGCCCATACGCCGGCGCTCGCGGCAAGCGCGAGCGCAACGCCTGAAAGCACACCGTCTCGAGACAGGCCGTGTCGCAGCTTCACTTCTCCTCCTTCTTGCCGGCGCCGGAGTCGTCTTCCCGGTTCTCGACCTCGGTCGGCGTGCCGAGCTGCTCACGGAAGGTCGGCCCCTCCGCCTGCCGGTAGTATTGGCGCTCGGGAGGCACGTAGCCCGTCTCCTTGCAATAATCGATCGTCGTTCCCGGATCGGGCCGGCCATCCTGGTTGGCGTCCGCGTGGATCATCGGGCAACCCGGCTTCGGATACTCCCACCATTGGTCGATGCGTGCGTCGGAGTCGGAGTCGCGCTCGCTCCGAGCGAGCACGCCGTTCTGGTAGTAGTCCCAAGTGTCGAGCCGGTTCGCGAGCAACGTGGCCCGCTCGCCCGTGACCGGGACGCCTCCCTGATAGTCGACGATCTGGTCGATGGTTCCGTCGCGATCGAAGTCGTACTCGCGACGCCTGAGCTGGCCGTGCTCGTCGAGGTAGACCCATACGTCCACCCTGCCGTCGAGGTTCAGGTCGACGGCACGGCAAACCTCACGGCCACCCTCGCGGACGATCGTGACTTCGGGACGCCCGTCGCCGTTCGCGTCCAGTCGCTCGGCGCTGCCGCCGGACGTGTCGCACGGCTCGTGGATGACGCGCACGTCGCGCTCCCCGGTCGAGGAATCGGGCGAACGTGCCCCTGGCCCAGAGTTACAGCCAAAGCAAAAAATGGCGAGCAGGCCGACCCACGGCCAGCTCGACCCGGACCCGCGCGAGCGCATGGCTCGCTTCAATACTCCGAGCGAGCCAGAAATTCCAGGCCGGCCCCCGGCGACACCGGATTTCGGGTCCGACACATCAGCGGTCAGCGGGCCGAAACGTACCCCGAAACCCCGAGGAAGACCTACCTGCCAAGCTCCTGGACTTACATGTGTAACCATATGAAATATATTATCTATTTGTCGTAAACGGCACACCCTCAGCATTGACAATGCACGTATGGGAATCTAATGTAACGGCTCGCAATTCGAAGCCGCGCGACCGATGTCCCGGAAGAAGATCTCCACGACCATCTACATCACGCCGGAGCAAAACGAGCTTTTGCACCTGTTGCACTCGCGCACCAAGGTTCCGGTCGCGGTCTACATCCGGGAAGGCATCGACCTCGTGTTGAAGAAATACGAGGAGTCGCTGCCCGGCCAACGAACTCTGGACGCTCAGAGCGTCAAGGAGACCGCGAGCCGGGTACGCAAGTAGGCGCCCGGGCCGAGACCCGATGGCGACCGCTCCCAACAAGATCCGAAATTTCTCGATCATCGCCCACGTCGACCACGGCAAGAGCACGCTCGCCGATCGGATCCTCGACGTGACGGGCGCCGTGACCGCGCGCGAGCGCGTGGAGCAGTTCCTCGACAAGCTCGAGCTCGAGCGCGAGCGCGGCATCACCATCAAGGCGCAATCCGTGCGCCTGCGCTACCGCGCGAAGGACGGACAGGACTACCAGCTTCAGCTCATCGACACGCCGGGGCACGTCGATTTCAACTACGAGGTTTCGAGCAGCCTGAGAGCGTGCGAGGGCGCGCTCCTCGTGGTCGATGCGACGCAAGGGGTCGAGGCGCAGACCGTCGCCAACGCCTATCTCGCGACCGAAAATTCACTGGAGATCATCCCCGTCCTCAACAAGGTCGACCTGGCGTCGGCCGACGTCGATCGCGCCGCCGAGCAGATCGAGGAGGTCATCGGGCTCGATTGCAGCGGCGCGCTGTTCGTGAGCGGCAAGACGGGCCAGGGCGTGCCCGAGCTGCTCGAAGCGGTCGTGGCGCGCATTCCGCCGCCGACGGGCGACGCAGCGGCGCCGCTGCGCGCGCTCCTGTTCGACAGCTGGTACGACAGCTATCGCGGCGCAGTCGTCATGCTCCGGGTGATGGAGGGCACGCTGAAGAAGGGCGAGCGAATCTCGTTCATGGCCACGGGACGCACCTACGAGGTCACCGAGATCGGCGCGTTCACGCCGCACGCAACGGCGCTCGACGAGCTCGGGCCCGGCGAGGTGGGCTTCGTCGCCGGCAACGTGAAGAGCACCGAGGACACGAAGATCGGCGACACGGTGACCCACGCGCTCAAGGGCGCGACCGTCCCCCTACCCGGCTTCCGGGAGGTGAAGCCCATGGTCTTCGCGGGCATCTACCCGACCGATTCGGCCGAATACGAGAACCTGCGCGACGCCCTCGCGAAGCTTCACATGAACGACTCCTCGTTTCAGTTCGAGCCCGACACGTCGGACGCCCTCGGGTTCGGCTTCCGCTGCGGATTTCTGGGCCTGCTCCACATGGAAATCATCCAGGAGCGCCTGGAGCGCGAGTACAACCTCGACCTCATCACGACGGCCCCGAGCGTCGTGTACGTCGCCCACAAGAAGACCGGCGAGACGGTGCGCGTCGACAACCCGTCGAAGATGCCCCCGGTGGGCGACCTCGAGAGCATCGAGGAGCCCATCCTGAAGCTCACGGTGCACGTGCCGTCCGAGCACGTGGGTGCCGTCGTTGCCCTGTGCGAGGAGCGCCGCGGCACCCAGATCGGCATCCACTTCGCCACGAAGGACTACGTCGTCGTCACCTACGAGCTACCGCTCGCCGAGGTGATCCTCGATTTTCACGACAAGCTGAAGAGCGTCTCGCGCGGCTACGCGAGCATGGATTACGAGGTGACGGGCTACCGCAGCGACGACCTCGTGAAGCTCGACATGCTCTTGAACGGCGACCCGCTGGATGCGCTGAGCGTGATCGTTCATCGCGAGTCGGCCTACGCGCGCGGCCGAGCGCTAGCGGCAAAGCTCAAGGAGCTCGTGCCGCGCCAACAGTACGAGGTCGCGATCCAGGCGGCCATCGGCTCGAAGGTGATCAGCCGTGAAACCGTGCGCGCGCTCCGCAAGGACGTGACTGCAAAGTGTTACGGCGGCGACATCACGCGCAAGCGAAAGCTCCTCGAAAAGCAGAAGGAAGGCAAGAAGCGCATGAAGTCGGTCGGCAGTGTCGAGGTTCCACAGGAAGCGTTCCTCGCCATCTTGAAGCTTTAGGGGCGCGCCTCTCGCCGCGCTTGCCGCGCTCGCGCCCGACTGCTACCGAAAGTGTCCGTCATGTCCGCCCGCTCGCAGCGCCTCGACAAGATTTAACCAGCGCGCGCCGCAATGGGGGCGCATCGAGCACATCGAGAGCATCCCGTTCGGCAGCCGCCTACGGGTGGAGCGCTTCCGCATGCAAAGCGGCCTCGAGATCCTGACGTGCGAGGATCGCTCGGCGCCCGTCGTCGCGTTTCACACCTGGTTTCGCGTTGGATCGCGGCACGAGCGCGACGGCAAGACGGGTCTCGCGCACCTCTTCGAGCATCTGATGTTCAACGAGGTCGAGGGGCGCGCGCCCGGCGAGTTCGATCGCAAGCTCGAAGAGGCGGGCGCCGAGAGCAACGCTTCGACCTGGCTCGATTGGACGCAGTACAACATCGCGATTCCAAAAGAGAAGCTCGGACTGGTCATCGAGCTCGAGGCGGAGCGCATGTCGAAGCTCGTGCTCCGCGAGCCGCAGGTGAAGAGCGAAAAGGAAGTCGTCGCCAACGAGCGGCGCTATCGGGTCGACGACGACGTCGAGGGCTCCGTCAGCGAGCTACTCTGGGCGACCGCATTCCAAAATCACGCCTATCGCTGGCCGACGATCGGCTGGATGCGCGACATCGAAGGCTTCACCACCGACGACTGCGCGGAGTTTTATCGCACCTACTACGCCCCCAACAACGCGACGGTCATCGTCGTCGGTGACTTCACCGAGGCAGCCCTGCTCGAGAAGCTGTCACGCGCCTACGGCTCGATGCCGCCCAGCGAGCTGCCGGTCGAGGATTTCCACGCCGAGCCGCCGCAAATCGCGGAGCGGCGGCGCGAGGTGAAGAAGCCCACGCCCACCGAGAAGCTCGCCATCGGCTATCACGCGCCTGCGCTCGGCGACTTCGACCATCAGGCGCTCGCGCTGTTGGTGGACGTGCTGTTCGGCGGCCGCGCGAGTCGTGCGCACCAGACGCTCGTGCGAAAGCTCGAAATCACCGCCGACGTGCGGGCCTCGGTGGGGCCGTTCCGCGACCCCGGCTTGCTCGAGATCTACGCCTCGGCGCGCGAGGGCCATCGAGCGGAGGAGCTGCTCGCGGCGCTCGACGCCGAGCTCGAGCGCGTCCGGAAGGAGCCCGTGACGACGGAGGAGATCGAACGCGCGCGCGCACGGACGGAGCTCGGCCTGGTCGCGAGCCTAGAGACGGCCGAAGGCAAGGCCGCCACGCTCGGTTTCTACGAAACGGTGCTCGGCCGCCCCGCGGCCGCCTTCGAGCGGCTCGAGGCGCTCAGGCGTCTCGGCACGAGCGATCTGTTGCGCGCAGCGCGCCGGTTTCTCACGGACACGTCGCGCAGCGTGATCCTCGTGCGTGCGGACCTCGCCAGCGCCACCGAGGAAGCAGCCGAGTGACGAGCCCTGAGCCGAGGCCCAGAAGCGGGACCGAGCTGCTCGTCGAGACGAGCCGCGATCTGCCGCTCGTCGCCCTCAGCGTGGCCCTTCGCACCGGTGCCATCGAGGATCCACCCGGCTCCGAGGGCGCGGTGCGCCTGCTCTCGCGGCTCATGCGCCGCAGCGCGGGTGGCCGCTCGGCCGAGGAGAACGATGCGCTCGTCGAGGGCATGGGCGCGTCGCTGGGAGCCGAGGTGACGGCGAGCACGGTCGTGTTCCAGGGCGCCGTGATCTCGCGCTCGCTCGAGCGCTTCTTCGAGTTCTTGAGCGACACGCTGCTCAGGCCGAGCCTGCCCGAGGACGAGCTTTCGCGCCTCAAGCGCGAGAGCGAGGCCGAGCTCGTCGAGGCTCTCGACGACGATCGCGGGCTGGTGCGGCGCTGGTTCCGACGTCGTGTCTTTCAGGGACACCCATATGCGCGATCAGCGAGCGGCACGCTGTCGGGCGTGCGCGCCACGACGCCGGATACGATCCGCGAGCTTTATCGCCGGCTCGTGGTGCCCGAAAACATCGTGATCGCCCTCGCCGGGGACATCGACGAAAGCCGAGCCGAGGAGCTTGGTCGTCTTCTCACCCAGGGCCTATCGCCTGGCGAGGCGCGCCGTGACGGCACTCCCGACCCGACGCCGATCGTCGGACGTCGCCTCGTGCTCGTCGATAAGCCGGAGCGCACACAAACGCAGATCCTGATTGGTGGTCTCGGGACCCACCCGAACGACTCCGATCACTTCCCGCTTGCCGTGGCGAACACCGCCTTCGGCGGCACGTTCACGGCGCGCCTCATGCAGGAAGTGCGCGCCAAGCGCGGCTGGTCCTACGGCGCGTATTCGAGCCTTCCCTTCGATCGACGCCGCCAGGCGTTCAGCATGTGGACCTTCCCGAAGGCCACGGACGCCGCTGCTTGCATCGCCCTCGAGCTCGAGATGTTGGCGAAGTTCCGCGCGCAGGGGCTCACCAAGGCGGAGCTCGGCTGGGCCAAGCGGTACCTCGTGCGGTCGCACGCCTTCGCGATCGACACCGCCGCCAAGCGCATCGGCCTCGCCCTCGACCAGAAGCTCTATGACCTGCCGAGCGGCTACTACACCCGCTACCTGGAACAGCTCCAGGCGGTGACGCTCGATGCCGCCAACGAAGCCGTGAGGCGCCGCCTGCCGGAGGATGACCTCGTCGTGGCCGTCGTGGGCACGGAATCGGAGGTGGGGGACGACGTGAGGAAGGCCGTGAGCGGCCTCGCTTCGAGCGAGGTCGTGCCGTACGACCGCGAGTGAGCGGCGGGCTCCCGCGGCTCAGCGGCCTTGGAGACCGGGGGATGCGAGCCGCTCGACGAGGGCCTCGGCGACGGCCCGTGCCGTATCGCCGAGTGCGCGCTCTGCCTCTTCGAGTGAGCCGTGGCCCGGCCCGTCCGCTCGGAGATCGACGTACAGCTTGAGCTTGGGCTCCGTGCCGCTCGGTCGCATGAGCAGCCGACCGCACGCGAGCTTTAGCTCGACCAGCGGCGAAGCGGCAAGCCAAGGCGGGCGCGCTTCGGCGCCGGTCCGATGATCCACCACCTCGGTCACGCGAATCCCGGCCAGCTCCTGGGGTGGCGATTGAGCCAACCGGTCGATGACCGCCATCCCAACCTCTTCGACCATGGCCTTCGATAGCGGCACGCTCCGCTGCAAGCTGACCCAGAGCCCGTGCTCGGCGTACGTCGCGTGCAGGCGTTCGAGCAGCGTGTGTCCGGCCGCCCGCGCGCGGGCCGCGAGCCCGGCGAGCAGCACCGCGGCCGAGATGCCGTCTTTGTCGCGCACGACGGGCGTCACCGAATAGCCGAGCGCCTCTTCCATGCCGCAACAGAAGCGCACTCCGCCGCGTCGCTCCAAGGCGAGTGCAGCCGTCCAGATCCACTTGAAACCCGTCAAGGTCCGCTCGAAGCGCGCGCCACGTGACCTTGCGATCGCCTCGACGAGTGGGCTCGTCACGAGGCTCGTGAGCACGAGGGGCTGACCCGGACCAGCGAAGCGGTCGAGGCTCGCGGCGCAAAGCAGTGCTCCGAGCTGGTTGCCGGTCAGCGTGATGAAGCGCCCGCTCGGTGCGGGTACGGCCGCCGCGAGACGATCGGCGTCGGGGTCGTTGGCGATCAACGAGATCGGCCCGAACCCGTTCGGCGAGCTCGAGCCCGAGCGCCAGCGTGCCCGGCTCCTCCGGGTTCGGAAATGGCGTCGTTGGAAAAGCACCGTCGGGCTCCGCCTGCTCCGGCACGACGTGCACGTCGGTGAAGCCGGCACGCTCGAGCGCTTCGCGCGCGAAGCGGAACCCGACCCCGTGAAGCGGCGTGTACACGATCTTGAGGGGCTTCTGCTCGGGCTCGCCGATCCCGAGCGAGCCGAACGCTTCGGTGAGGTAGCGCTCGAACCACGGGGCGACCTCGAGCCGTTCGAGACGCTCGTCGTCGCTGGCCTCGCGCCGCGGCACACTCGCTGCATCGCCGACCTTTTCGATCGAGGCGGCGATGGCTGCGTCGTGCGGAGCCACGAGCTGCACGGCGTCGTCGAGGTACACCTTGTAGCCGTTGTCTTCGCGCGGATTGTGGCTCGCCGTCACGACGACAGCGGCCGTGGCGCCGAGCGCGCGTGCGGCGTACGCGACGAGCGGCGTGGGGACAGGCTCGGGAAAGAAGCGCACGGGGAGCCCCGCGGCCCTGAGCACGGCGACCGTGTCGCGGGCGAGCTCCGGGCTCGTGGTGCGCGCGTCGTGCCCCACGACGACCGGTAGGGCCCGCGCGCCGTCTCGCCGCGCCACCAGAAAGTCCGCGAGGCCGCGCGTGGTCCGGATGACGGTGGCGCGGTTCATGCGCGCGCTGCCGGCACCGACGGGCGCCCGCAGACCCGCCGTTCCGAACGTCAACGGGCCCGCCATTCGCTCGCTCAGGGCCTCCCGATCGCCGCCGGCGACGAGCGCCTCGAGCTCGGATCGCGTGCGAGCGTCGGGGTCGCCCGCGATCCAGGCGCGGGCCGCCGCGAACGGATTGCCGGGCCGGTCCATCCTAGCCGGGCCCCTCGCTCGGCAGGCTCGCGAGGAGCGTCGTGTCGTAGTCGCCGGCCCGGAAGGGGGCCGAGGCGAGCACCCGGCGCCCGAGCTCTAGGTTCGTGGCCCGCCTCCCCTTGGGCCCCACGAGCTCGACCACGGTCGCGGCGAGCGCTGCGTCGAGGCGCGCGATCGCCTCCGCCCGCGTGGCACCGTGCGCGATGATCTTGGCGATCAGCGGGTCGTAGTGCACCGTCACCTCGCCCCCCTCGCTGTAGCCGGCGTCGACGCGCACACCGGGCAAACCCTCCGGAAACCGCAGGCGCTCGAGCCGGCCGGGCTGGGGCAGGTAGCCCTTGGCCGGGTCCTCGGCGTAGAGGCGCATCTCGATCGCGTGGCCCTGCGGCTCGGCCTCGAGCACCTCGCGCGAAAGCGGCTCGCCAGCGGCGATGCGGAGCTGTGCCTCGACGAGGTCGAGCCCCGTCACGAGCTCGGTGACCGGGTGCTCGACCTGCAGTCGAGCATTCACCTCGAGAAAATAGCTTCTGCCCTCCCCATCGGCCACGAGCTCTACCGTTCCAGCTCCCACGTAGCCGACCGACGCCGCGAGCGCGATCGCTCGCTCCGCGAGCACCCGACGCCGCGAGCGCCCGAGGTCGCCGCCGAGGAACGCGGCCGGCGACGGGCTCTCCTCGATGACCTTTTGGTGTCGCCGCTGGACGCTGCACTCGCGCTCACCGAGCACGCGCGCGCCTCCGTGCGCGTCCGCGAGCAGCTGAAGCTCGATGTGCCGCGGATGCTCGACGTAGCGCTCGAGGTACACCCTCGGGTCGAGGAAAGCGGCGCGTCCGCGATCCGAGCAAGCGCGAGCGGCGCGCGCGAGCTCCTCGACGTTGGCCGCCACCTGCATGCCGATGCCGCCGCCGCCGCCCGCGGCCTTGACGAGCAACGGGTAGCCGATGCGCTCCGCCTCGGCGGCGAGCGCTTTCGCGTCGTCGGGGTCGATGGGCCCCTCGCTGCCGGGCGGCGGCTCGAGGCCGACGGCGCGGGCGCTGCGGCGAGCGGCAATCTTGTCGCCGAGCGTCGCGAGAGCGCGCGGCGAGGGCCCGATGAACGTGGCGCCCGCGGCGGCAACCGCCGCGGCGAAGGCCGGGCTCTCGCTGAGCAAGCCGTAGCCGGGATGCACGGCGTCAGCGCCCGTTTCGGCGATCGCGCCGAGGATGGCGTTGACCGACAGGTAGCTCTGCTTGACGGGGGCCGGGCCGAGCCGCATCGCCTGATCGGCAAGCGCCACGTGCGGAGAGAGCGTGTCGGCGTCCGAGAACACCGCGACCGTCTCGAGGCCCAGGCGCGAGGCGGTGCGCAACACGCGGCAGGCGATCTCGCCGCGGTTCGCCACCAAGAGCCGCTGGAACGGCAGCGTCAGGTGAGCCCCCGTGAGCGGCCGCCAAGCGCGATCAAATCGGGCGCGAGTGCGAGCTGTCCGCAGGCCGCGTCGACCTCGTCGCCGCGGCGCGTGCGCACGAAGCACGAGTACCCGGCGGCCGAAACGAGGTCCTGGAACGCCGCGACGCGCTCGGGCGGCGACGCGCGGAGCGGCGAGCCCGTGACGGGGTTCATGGGAATGAGGTTGACCTTGACGGGGAGGTCGAAGAGCAGCTCGGTGAGGCGCTCAGCGTGGCCGCGGCTGTCGTTGACACCGTCGATGAGCGTGTATTCGATGGTGATGCGGCGGCGCTTCGGCAACGGGTACTGCCGCAGGGCGCGCATGAGCTCGGAGAGGGGGTAGCGCCGGTTCATCGGCACGATCCGGCCGCGCGTCTCGTCGTCGGGCGCGTGCAGCGACACAGCCAACCCTATTTTGCCGCCGAAATCATCGCCCAGTCGCTTGAGGCCGGGCACGAGGCCGACGGTGCTGACCGTGATGCGCCGCGGGCTCATGCCGCCGCCCTCCGGATGAGTCAAGAGTCGGAGCGCTCGCGCCGTTGCCTCGTAGTGGTGAAGCGGCTCGCCCATGCCCATGAACACCAGGTTCCTGAGCTCCTCGCCGGGGTCGAGCAGCCGCCGCGAGAGGATCACCTGGCTTACGATCTCGCCGGCGTCGAGGCCACGCCCGAGCCCCGCGCGACCGCTCGCGCAGAACACGCAGCCCATGGCGCAGCCGAACTGCGTTGACACGCACAGCGTGACGCGCGTCGGACCCCCCACCGCGTCCTCGGCGTCGTCGGCGTCACCGTCGCCGACCGCGGCATCGGCGTCGGCGTCCGCCAGCGGCGTCATGGGAATGAGAACGCACTCGACGCGAGCCCCCGCAGCGAGCCCCAGCACCACCTTGCGAGTCCCGTCGGCGGCCCGGCGCACGTCCACCACCTCGGCGGGAGGAGCTAGCCCCTCGCTCCGCAACACCTGGCGCAGCGCCGCGGGCAAGTCCGTCATCTTTTCCGGCTCGAGCTCGCCTCGTCGGTGGATCCAGCGAAACACCTGGAGCGCCCGATAGGCGGGCTCGCCGTGCCGCGCGAGCTCGGCACGCCACTCGTCCGGCAGCCGCGCGACGGGCGTCGGCACGTCGCTCACGGTGCCTCCCGCTTCGCCTCGGTCCAGTAGCCGTCGAGCACCTCGAGCGGGATTCCGGCTCGCGGCTTGCCGTCCTGACCGCGCGGCCAACCCCCGTGTCGCTCCTTCACGCGCTTTTCTACGTGGGAGAAGCGTTTGGCGAAACGATCGGCGGTGGAGCGCAGCGCAGATTCGGGATCGACGCCGTGGTGGCGTGCCAGGTTGACGAGCGAAAAGAGCAGGTCGCCGAGCTCGCTCTCGATGCGGGCGCGATCGCCGCCTGCGATGGCCTCGTCGAGCTCGCCGAGCTCCTCGCTCACCTTGGCGCGCGAGCCGCGCCCGTCCGGCCAATCGAAGCCGACGCGGCTCACCTTGTCGCCCATGCGCTCGGCACGCAACAACGCCGACAGGGAGCGCGGCACCGAATCGAGCACACCGCGTTCAGCCTTCTCGGCGGCCTTGATGAGCTCCCAGTTTTGAACGACCTGCTCGGCGCCCTCGACGTGCTCGTCGGCGAAGACATGCGGGTGGCGGCGCACGAGCTTCTCGACGATGCCGGCCAGGACATCGTCGGGGCCGAAGCGACCCTCGCGCCGCGCCAGCTCGCTCAAGAACACCACTTGCAACGCGAGATCACCGAGCTCCTCCTTGAGCCCTTCGAAGTCCCCTGCGTCGATGGCGTCGATCACCTCGCAGGCTTCCTCGAGAACGTAGCGCCGAAGCGTGAGATAGCTCTGCTCGCGGTCCCAGGGGCAGCCGTCGGGGGCGAGCAGCCGCCGCATGATGGCGACGAGCGAAACGTAGGCTTCGCCCTGCTGCTCGGCGAGCGGTGGTGGGGTCGGGATGTCGAACGGGCTGCCCATCGGTTTGGCGGAGTCTTGCCACGAGAGGCCCCCCTCCGGTAGCCGCACACCACGGGCCACCGCATACTGCGAAGCCATGCCGACCCCCTCCCTGCTGGCCGAGCGCGACGGAGCGGTCGCCGTCCTCAGGCTCAACAGACCCGAAACGCTCAATGCCCTCGATGCCGAGCTCGTCGAGCGCCTGGGCTCGGAGCTCGCACGAGCGGCGGGAGACCCCGGCGTCCGCGCGCTCGTGCTCACTGGCAGCGGAGGCGCCTTCTGCTCCGGCGCGGACCTGAAGCAGGCCCTCGCGAACCTCGACTCGGGCGTTTTGCTCGCTGAGCGCCTCGCGCCCTTCCAGGCCTGCATCCGCGCCATCGCCGACGCTGGCCAGCCGGTGATTGCCGCGGTGGGCGGTGCGGCCGTCGGGTTCGGCTGCGACCTCGCGCTCGCCTGTGACCTGCGCGTGCTGTCCGTAGACGGCTATCTCCAGGAGAAGTTCGTGGGCATCGGGCTGATGCCGGACGGCGGCGGCACCTACCACCTGCCGCGCTTGGTCGGCCCGGGACGCGCGCTCGAGCTGCTCCTCCTCGGAGAGAAGATCGGGGCAGAGCGCGCGCTCGAGCTCGGGCTCGCCAATCGCGTCGTGCCCTCGAGCGACCTCATGACGGAAGCGGTGGCACTCGCACGACGACTCGCGGAAGGTCCGCCGCTTGCCCTGCGAGAGATCAAGCTCGCCACGCGCGCAGCGCTCGGCGCCACGCTCGAGGAGGCGCTCGCCCGCGAGGCCACGGGACAAGCGCGCTTGCTCGCCAGCCAGGACCTGCGTGAGGGCATCATCGCCTTCGGCGAGCGGCGGCGCCCAAGATTCAACGGCAAGTAGCGCTGCTCCCGCCAGCCTTACGCAACCCGCCGGGCCGCGTCAGCATGCGCTCGTCAGGAGCCCAGGCAGCCGAAATCGATCGCCACCTCCGCCGCGTCGTCGGTCTGCACGGTCGTGCAGGTGTCGGGGCAGAGGAAGATCTTGTCGAAGCTCTGGTTGAAGTAGAAGCCCGGCGTGCTCCCGCACGCGGCGGCACTCGCGGCCCGCTCGAGCGGGATGCCCGCGGCGGCGTTGCCGCCCGGGTTGTAGGTGACCTTGGTCTGGTCGAAGTCCACGATGCCCGTCGTGGGCACGGGAACGTCGTACTCGCACGACGCCTTGGCGCCCTCGATCACGCCTTGCGCAATGGCGTTGAAGATCGCGTCGAAGTTCGCGTTGTAGCAGGAGGGATAGCGCAGGCCCTCGGTCAGGATGCTGAGGTACTGATAGCCCGCACCGTTGCCCGCTCCGTCTGCATCCGCGCCGCTGTTGCCGGGGCAATTGTTGGTGGCGCTGCCGTTGCCGCGGCAACAACGCGTTTCGACCGCGTCGGCAGGAGTGAGCGGCGTCGGGTTGGTCGTCGCATTGCCGGCCATGCCGACGATGCTGTACCAGACGTAGTTGCGCGCGCCGCCCACGGCGCCGAACTGGTTCGGCGCCAGTGTGCGCAGCGTGGTGTCGAAGGCGTCGGCCCCCGCCTGATTGCTCGTGCCGTTGAGACCGAGGCCGCGCATGTTCGGGCAGCCGCCACCACCCGACCCAGACGGGCTGTCGTCCGTGATGCCGATGAACACCTTGAAAGCCTCGGGCCGCAGGTAGGCAGACCAGCCGTTCGGAGCGATGGGCACCCACGGCGTCCCATTTTGGTCGCCGGTGCTGCGCGGATCGGCCGGGTACGGATCCGTCTTGTCGTAGGAGTCGAGCAAGCGGCACCACATGTCGTTGCTGCCGATATCGGTGCTGTGGTGGTAGAAACGCGGCGGATTGTGCGAGACGAGCGGCGTGGTCGCGTTCTGCGATTGCGGGCAGGTCAAGGTGCTGAGCGGCGCGCCCACGCAGATGGAGAAGGCGGAATCTTGCGGCGCGCCGCCGTCGTAGTTCTGATCGAAGACGTTGCCGTAACGCGACACCAGGATCACGCGGTAGTCGATGCCACTCGCCTGGATGATGCTCGCAAAGTCGTTGTTGATGCGCGCCTGCACGGCCTGAATCTCGCCCGCCATGCTCGCGGAGTTGTCGATGGCAACGATGATATCCATCGGCTTCTTCACGAGATCCGCCTTACCGGTCACCGTGTCGCAGGCGCCACCCTGCCCCATCACCCCGGCGTCGTACGTGAAGTCGATGTCCGGGAAGCCACCGAAGGCACCGCTGCCGAAGTCGCCGGCCTCGCCGCCCGGGCCGTTGCCGCCGCCGCCCTTCCCGCCACTGGTGCCGGACTTTCCGCCACTGCTGCTGCCGCCCGTGCCGGGCACGCCGATCGTCCCGGCGCTGCCACCGGACCCCAGCCCCTTGCCGGCGGTCCCGCCGCTCGAATCGCCTCCGCTGCCACCGCTATCGATGGGCTTGGGCTTGAAGGCCACCTCCGGATTGCCGGAGCAGGCGTAGGCCACGCCGAAGAGCAGGCCGATGGCAGGCCAATACCTTTTCCTGGAAGCGTCAGTCATCGCAGGCCTCACGTCACGTCCTTCACGGTCGGGCACCCGAGCACGATGCTCACCTGACCTTGCGGGTCGGCCTGCACCCGGTCGCAGACCGGTCCACAGAGCACGATCTTGGTGCGGTCGTCGCTGTATTGCCAGCCCTCGGCGTCAACGCAGTCCTGGTTCGGCACGTTCTTGATGTTCTCGACCTTGCCTCCATTCCCGGGCTGGAACGCAACGTTGACCTCGTTCAGGTTCACGCCGCCTCCACCCGGGTTCTGGGGCACGTCGAACTCGCAGGTCAGCGTCTTAGTGCGGCTGATGGCAAGCAGCGCGTCGTTCAAATCCTGGGCGAAGTCGGTGCTCGTCGTCATGTCGAAGTGGCAGTCGCCTTCGTCGGGCTGGCTTGCGCTGTGATCGCAGCTGGGGCTCGATGCGGTGCCGCCCTCGTAGGCAATCTGCGACAGCAGCGCTCTGGCGTTTTCACTGCCCGGCGCACCGATGACGAAGGTGCGAATGTTGAAAAGACGGGCGTTCGGCACGTCCATATCGACGAGCTTCTGGAGCTCGGATTCGCGGCAGGTTTCCGCGCCGTCGGTGAGCAGCACGACGAACGTGTTGCCAGACAGGGAGTGCGCACGGAGCTCGTCGGCGAGGTGCGAGTAGCTCAAGATCGTCGCCCCGGCGATCGGCGTGAGCCCCGCGGGCGAGACGCCGTCGAGCACGTCCGCGATCGCCTGGCGGTGCGCCGTGTTGAGCGGGGCGATCGGCACTTCGGGGTCCGTGTCAACCGAACAGGAATTGCTCGCCGTGCCCTTGGGGAACAGGCTCAGGCCGGCGCGCACGTTGGGCTGGTCGGCCAACGTGTCCAACGCCGTCCCGAGGGCGGCGCGCGTCACCTCCCACTTGGAGGGCTTGGTCGAGTCTTCCTTCTGGGGGAAATTTTCGCACCTCGCGCCGAGCGCAGCGTCACCTTCCGGCGGATTGCATTCCATGCTGCCGCTCTTGTCGAACACGAAGAGCAGGTTCGCGGGCGTGAGCTTCGCTTCCTGGATGTCCTTGGCGCACGCGTTGATGCCGCCGGCGCCGATGTCCCCGGCTTCGCCGCCCCCTCCCGCCTCGCCGCCGAGCCCGCCGCTGCTCGTTCCGCCGGTACCGCCGGTGAAGCTGCCCCCCGTGGAGCTGCCCCCCGTCGCGCCTTTGCCGGAGCTTCCGGCGCTGCCGCCGCTCGCGCTCTTGCCGCCACTCCCCGTGCCCGCACTGCCGCCCGCCGCGGGCGTGTCGTCACCCCCCGAGCTACATGCGAAGGCGACGCCCGCGCCCAACAGCGCGATCGTACCCACAACGGTTCGCTTACTCATCTTCGCTCCAAACCAATTTCCGTCGAGCCCACACCATAGCGCATGTTAGCCAAACTTTTATGGTGAGGCCCGCTCCTCCAAGGAGTTTCGGACGGGCCAATTCGGCTCGCTCGGCGGTCGCGTGTGCTCTCACGCTCCTGCTGAGCGGTGGCGGCCCTTCGATTTCCAGTGATACGAGATCGGCTCAGAAGAGATAGCGCTCGCCGGAATCGCAAAGGATCGTGACGACGTTGCCTTGGCCGAGCTCGGCGGCGATCTCGCACGCGACGTGGACGTTGGCCCCCGACGAGGGTCCAACGAGCAGCCCCTCCTCGCGTGCCAAACGTCGAGCCATGCGCTCGGCCGCGACGTCCGAAACCTCGACCACCCTGTCGAGCAGCGGGCGCTCGAGGATCTCCGGTACGAAGCCCGCTCCGAGGCCCTGGATCCCGTGCATCCCCGGCGCCTTGCCGCTGAGCACGGCGCTCGCAGCGGGCTCCACCGCGACCACCATCACCTTCTTACCGAGCTTCTCGCGCAACGTCCGTGCAACGCCCGTCACGCTGCCACCGGTGCCGACGCCCGCCACGAAGGCGGCGAGCTCTCCGCCCGTCTGGTCCAGGATCTCGGCGGCGGTGCCCTCCTCGTGCGCCTTGGGGTTCGCCGGGTTCGAGAACTGGCTCGGCATGAAAGCCTGCGCCGTTTCGGCGAGGAGCTGCTTGGCGCGGGCTACCGCGCCCGTCATGCCTTCGGCTGCGGCCGTGAGCACGATGTCGGCGCCGTAGGCGCGCAGGATGTAACGCCGCTCGAGGCTCATGTCCTCCGGCATGACGAGCACACAACGGTAACCGCGAACGGCGGCGATCATCGCGAGGCTGATCCCCGTGTTGCCGCTCGTCGCCTCCACGATCGTCGCGCCGGGCTTGAGCGTCCCCGTGCGCTCCGCCTCGAGGATCATCGACAACGCGGGCCGGTCCTTCACGCTCCCGGCGGGATTCATGAACTCCGCCTTGCCCCAGACCGTGGCTCCCCCAGGCGGACCGACGCGACCGAGCCGCACGAGCGGCGTGTTGGCGATCAGGGCAAGCGCGTCGTCAGCCACGCGCAGGCCGCCGGGCGTGACGCGGCTGCGGACAGTCGCCCCGGAGCTCGATTTGGTCATGGGCACTACTTATACCGCGTCGGGCTCCGGCAAAGCCCCGCCCTGCGCTTTTCGGACCCCCGTCAAAGCGGGGGCCGGCGCACTTCGGCCGGGAAGCCAGCCGTGACGAGGCGCGTCCCCGGCTCGAAGTGCGGCGCGAGCACGCGGCCGAGCGCGAATGCGCCGCCCGGCGCGGCAACCACGCTCGTGACTTCCCCCGCGGCCTCCCCCGAGGGCCCGACGATCGGGCTTCCCACCGCAGGCACCCCCGACTCGACGCGCAGGGCGACCAGACGGCGCTTCACGCGTCCCCGGGCGTCCTGCATGAACACGACCTCCTGCCCGAGGTAGCAGCCCTTGGCCCAATCGACCGCCTGGCGGTCGAGACCCGCTTCGTGAGGATTGTCCGTTGGCCCGTAGTCCCGCCCGAACGCGCCCGTGCCGCTCTCGACGCGCAGCGCCTGCCAGGATTCGTCGCTGGCCCGGCACGCGCCCGCTGCCTCGAGCGCGGCACAGGCGCGCTCGAGCACCTGGCGCTCGACGATCAGCTCGATGCTCGAGAGCCCGCCGCGCGAAAGCGCCCCCCAGGCGACCGCTAAGGGCTCCGTCACGGCTCGCAGGAGCGCTGACGCTCCCGCGCCGAGCAATGTCACGGTAGTGAGCGACCCACTCTGGTCCGAAAGCTCGGCGTCCTCCATGACGAGCATGCGCTCGAGATCGCTGGCGGCCTCCGCCGGCGTGCCCGGCGCAACCGACAGGAACAACGCCGAGCTCGACGCCACGATGCGAAGCTCCGTCTGGACCTTGCCCTGCTTGCTGAGCAGGAGACCGAACACGCCGCGCTCGGGCTCGACGCGCGTCACGTCACAAGTCACGACCCCGTTGAGCCAGCTGACCCGTTCGGGTCCTTCCACCACCAGGACGCCCCTGTCGGGCTCGGGGAAGAAGAGCGGCGGATCAGGGGGGCCCGGGCGATCACTCATGGCAGGGGGACGCCCTCGTCGACCGCCGGGTAGACCGAGCCGTCCTTGACGGTAACGGTCTTGTTGCGGCCCTCCTGGCCCTTCACCTCGAGCGTCAGGCCGATTGCGGCGTTGGCGTTGATGAGGCTCTGCAGGGCGCCCTCTTCGAGCTTCGAAACCTGCTTTCCCTGGACGCTCAGGATCTGGTCGCCGGCTCGCAGCCCCGCGCGCCCAGCGGGCGATTCGCGAATCACCTTCGTGAGCGACGCCTGGTCGGTGCCGAGCCCGTAGCTGAAGCCGAGCCCGAGCTTTCCGTGCGCGGGCTCCACGGTGAGCGTGATCCAGCCACCGTTGTCACAGCGGACCTCGAGGCTCGGCTCACCGCTCTGGGCCGCCTGCGCGAGCTCGCGGACGGATTCCGCACAGATCGGATGGTTGGTGAGGGGATTCGAGTCCCAGAGCTCGACGCGAATGCTGTCGGAGGGCCGAATCACGTAGTTTGCGGGCTCCTGGTCGGGCCATGTAGGGCGCGTGGTGTCGCTCTGCACCGGGGTGAGGATGAGCTCTTTGCCGTTAACGAGAATTTTGCCGTACGGATCCGGGGCCTCACCGCCCACCGAGTCCCAGTGCCGCCCGTCGCGCGTCTTCGCCGGAATGACGGCGCTTTCGAAGCGAATGTACAAAAGAATCCTTCGGCGGCCGCGGCTCGAGCACGAAGCCCGGCGGTGGCGAGCGAAGTGGGGTGGAAATCTCGGGGAACACTGCTCCGCAGCCAAGGCAGCCGAGCGCGAGGAATGCCGTCCTGTTCACGCGAAAACCATACCACCGAGCGGCCACGGAGTTGGGGCGACGCGTTGAGCTTTCCTTCAGGCGCGGTAAGATGTGGATCGGTAAGCTCGTGTCATGAGGATGTTCGGCTTCATCGGTAACCGCGCGGACCTCGGGGCCCTGGTCCTCGGGTCGAACCGCGCCGTGCTGCGCGCGCGGCGCCCGGCCGATCAACCGCTCGGCTGGGGCCTGGGCTTTTATCAGGCCGGGGAGGTGCTGCTGCGCCGCCGTCCGCTCGATGACCGCGAGGAGATCGATCTCGCAGAAGCGGCGGAGGACGTGCGCGCCGACGTGCTCCTCGGCCACCTGCGGCGCGCCAGCGTCGGCGCCTTGCGCACCGAGAATACTCACCCGTTCCGCTATCGCTCCTGGCTCTGGGCCCAGACGGGCACCATCGACGGCTTCGAGCGGCTGCGTGGCCGGTTGCTCGAGGCCCAACCGGAGTTTCTCCGGCGCAACGTGCGCGGCGAAACCGACAGCGAGCTCTTCTTCTATTTGTTTCTGTCTTTTCTGCACGACGCCGGCCATCTCGAGCGTGCGCACACGAGCCACGAAGCCATTGCCGCAGCGCTGCGGGCGTCCATCGCCCTGGTGGATCGCCTATCCGCCGAGGAGGGCTTCGGACCGAACGCCGGGGACATTCTCGTCACCGACGGCGAGCGAATGGTCGCCGTTCACCGAAACGGCACGATGGTAATCCGCGTGCTCAAGGGCAAGGAAGACGTCGAGGGGCTGCTCGGCGAGGACAGCATGAAGCGCGCGCGGATCCCCAGCATCGAGAGCACTCACTTCACTCTCATCGTCTCCGAGGCCGAGGCCGTACCAAACGGATTCCGTGCGCTCGAAGGCCACTGTCTCGTTTCCATGACGCGCACCGATGAGCCGCTCGTGGAAGCTCTGTAGCCTCGTCGTCGCGATCGGTTGCGCACCACGAGGAGGTCCGCCGTTCGAGACGGTCGCGACCCTTCCCGACGCGCCACGCGTCCCGGCGGGTACCGAGGTCGCACGGTCGACGGCGCTGCCCGAGCCGTCGGACGACGCCCAGACCGACGAGGGCCTGGTCGTTCTGCGTGCTCCCATCGACCCCCGCAAGGCGCGCGCCGCCGTCAACGCGTTCTTCCACGCGCTCCTCGAGGAGTCGCCGAGCAGCCTCGACACCGTCCTCGCGCCGAACGCCGTGGTGCAAGCCGGATCGCGGCGCGAGCCCGCACGCGGCTACTACGTCGGTCGCTTCGTCAGGCTCGACTATCGCGGGCTGCGCGGGGAAACGCTGTATCGATCGAGCGACGTCGAAACTTGGGAGAGCGGCGGACGCAGCACGAGCGGCTCGTCCGCGCCACTCGAGCCTCGCGGCGACGAGGTGGTGGTGCAGGTCCACATCGCCGTGGCTTGGGCGGGGCGCCCCCGCGTGTTCGGAGACGATCTCGTGTTCCGACTCACGCCACGCGGCGAAAGCTTCGTGATTCAGGAGATCGTCGAAGACTTCCGCCCGAGCTGACGCATCACATGCCGGCGATGATACGGAAGACGTCGCCCTTGGGCACGAGCTCGAGGCGGTTGTCGGCGACGCGCCGACGCCACACGTCGCCGTTTTCGCTCGGGACCTTGTAGCTTGCGCTGTAGGTGTACGCCACGTACACCTCCTCGTTTCGGCCGCGCGTGACCTCCCGATAGCGCACCTCGTAGCGAATGCCGTTCACCTCGCGGAACTTGCCTTCGAGGTATTGCTTCAGACCCGCATAGTCGAGGTCATCGCTCGTGTCGGAGGTACCGCCGTCCTCGTAGTAGCGAGGGTCGGCGAGCTTGAGCAGCATGCCGACGTTGCGGCGCTCGACCGCATGGCGGTAGTCCTCGCAGAACTCGACGACGCGGCGGTTGAAGTCGCTGTCCTCGATGTCGGTGTTCGGGATGTAGTCGCGGGAGCAGGCGCTGACGACGAGCGTGACCGCGAGGGCGGCGGCGTGGACAGGGAAGCGAAGCATGCCGTTCGATCGGTGGAACGCCCCTCGGGGGGAACCGTATTCCGCGCGGACGCTACACCGGGGGGACGCGCCTTGAAAAGGGGCCCCCGCTTCGCCCCGCGGGGCGAAGCGGGGCTCAGACGCCGAAGGCCACCGCCTGTGCCCCGTCAGGGGGCAGCGCCAAGCCGCCGGCCGGCAGCAGGTCCTTTGCCACGGCGCCGACATCGTCCGCCGTGACGACCAGCGCCCAATCGGCATCCCCGCAGGCCACGAGCAAGCGCGCGAGGCGCTCCGCCTCCTCGGGGGCTCGGGAGCCCCCGCCGACGGCCAGGGACGGGCCCAGCAGGCCGAAGGCGATGGAGCAGAGCCCGGCCGGTAGGTTTGGCGAGGTCTCGGGGAAGCGGCGGGGTTCGACCCCGGCAGCGCCGCGATCCCGCCGGCGTCGGTCGAAGCGTTCGTTGGCTTCGAGGGAGCCGAGCACGGTGCCCACGACGACCGCGGTGCGCGCCGGATCCACCTTGCCGAGCGAATCGAGCAAACGCGCGACCGCGGTGACAGCGAGCGCGCTCACGCGGTCGAGGCGTTCGATGCGCACGGGCTCGAGGCGCGTGCGCCGAGTGAGCAGGCCGAGGTCCGGTTCGCTCACGGCGAGCCAGGCCGTGAGCGGACGGACCGAGCGCGCGACAATCGCGGCCGGCGCGGACGGCGCGTCCCCAGGCGTGCCGTCCGCGCCGGCCCCCGCGGACGGGCCCGACGCCGTGGTAGCCGGTGGCGCGGCGCCGAGCACGAGCGCGGCATTCATGCCGCCGAACGCCGACGAGAGCTTGAGGCAAACCTTCGACGCTGCGCGCTCCGTCGCCGCGAGCAAACGCCCCGGAAACGACGCGTCGAGGTCGCCATGCCCCGGCGCGCCCGGGACCACGCCCGCGCGGATCGCGCCGAGTGCCGCGAGCGACTCGAGCGCGCCCGCGGCACCCAGCGTGTGCCCGATCGTCGCCTTGAACGGATGGACGGCGACCGGCACGTCGCGCCCGCCGAACAGTGCCGTCAGCGCAGCCGCTTCCGCCGCGTCGTTGTGCCGGGTCGCCGTGGCGTGTGCGCTCACCCAATCCACGGCGGCCGTATCGAGCCCGGCGTCGTCGAGCGCAGCGCGGGCCGCGCGCTCGAGCCCGGCGCCGCTCGGATCCGGAGCGGTCACGTGCAGCGCGTCCGAGCTCGCGCCGAAGCCGAGCACGCAGCCGAGCCGCGCGGGCGCCTCGCCGAGCCGCGAAAGTGCGAGCAACGCAGCTCCTTCGCCCAGCGCCATGCCGTCGCGATCGCGCCGAAACGGCCGTGGGCACGTCGCGGTCGTGGCCCCCAGCGCCTCGAAGCCCGTGGCGATGAAGCAGGAGAGCGCATCGTAGCCACCCGCGATCACGAGATCCGCCTCGCCCAGCCCGAGGAGCCGGACACCGAGACCGATCGCCAGCGTCGAGGAGACACACGCGACGAGCAGCTGGATCACCTGCCAGCGATCGTCGAACAGGTCTTCGAACGTGCTCGGAGGCAGCCTATAACCGGCGCTGCGCGCGAGGGCCGTCGGAATCGGTTCGCCCCGCGCGCGCAGCGACAGCGCACGCTCGAGGCTCGGCATACCGGCGCCCGACGTGCCGACGAGCACGGCCACACGGCGCGCGCCGAGATCCGGCAGTGCAACTTCGAGGTCGCGGCGGAGCAGCGCGGCCGCGCGGCGAAGCAGCGCGTGCGCGCGGTCGGCGTCGGGAGCGAGCGCGACGGGCACGCGCGCGGCGCGCGGTCGCAAGAGTCCCGCCCGCGCGAACGGCTCGTCGTGGGCGACACGAGTGATCACCGGCACCGCGGGGTCGCCGATCGACGCGCCGGGGTCACCCTCACCGAGCGCGGAAATTGCTCCTGCCGCAACGACGGCGACGGGCCTCATGGCGCGCCGCCGATGCGGTCGAACCGCGTCAGGTAGAGCGCTTCGCCGACGCTGGTGCACGCGAGCACCTCGTCTGCACCTCCGTCGGCGACGACGGCGGCCGCCACGGCAAGCACCACGCCCGAGAGCCCCTCGAAGAATCCCACAACGTCGAGCAGCGACCGGCTCTCGCCTTTGCCCCAGCGCGAGGAGCCGAGCGCCGCCCGGTGCTCGGCCGAGAGCGAGCCTCGCAGCAAGAGAGCGCGCGCGGCATTTCGCGGTGGGGCGAGCACGCGGTCCACCGGGTAGGGCGCGGAAAGCATCAGCGGTGCGTCGAGCGCCGCGAGCGGCGTCGCACCCCGTAGGAGAGCCCGCTCGAGCGTCTCGACGAGCACGAGGCCCGCACCCTCCGAGCGCGTCGGCGTCGTGCCCTCGCGTGCAACGGGCGGACGCACGGCAGCGACGATCGCATCGAGACCCTCGGCGCTTCCCGCAAGCAACGACTGACACCCGGAAACGAGCGAGAGGTCGAGCGCCGCCTCGAGCGCACTCTCGGCGCTCCCCTCCCCCGCGGCCACGGCGAGCACCGGCCCCGTGAGCCCCAGATAGATGGAGGCGTTGCCCGTCGCACCGGACCCCACGAGGTGCGGGAACTCCGCGGGGTTCGCGCGGCGCACCCCACGCGACAGCGCACGCAAGACGAACTCCACCGACCGGGTGACGCTGCCAAAGGCCGCACCGCCCACCAGACCGGAGCCCGCCGCAGCCGTCCCGGCGTCAGCGAGGCAGAGCTCGGCGACCCTGGTGAGCCACGCAGCACCACGGTCGAAGCGGCGCGAACGCTCTGCGCTCAGCCGCTCGATGGGGCTCGGCAGCGCAGGGGGCGGCGGACCCGGCTCGGCAAGAGCCAGCGCGGCGGCCGCGCGGCCGGCAAGCTCCCCAAAGGCCCCGGCCACGGCAACACCGGTCACCACGGCACGCGCCACGGGCTCGGGTGCGGCGGCTCGCGACGCCTGGTCGGCCCGCTCGAGCGCGAGCACCGTGCCCGTGCCCCCGAACCCGAAGGAGCACGAAAGTGCCGCGCGCAGCGACGCCTCGCGCCCGCGGGCAAGCACGTGGGCGAGGCTCGCGTCCTCGGGATCGGCGAGACCGCCCGTCGGCGGTGCAATGCCTCGCTCGAGCGCGAGCGCCGTCACGCACGCTTCTATGGCACCCGCGGCGCCGAGCGTGTGCCCGAGCTGACCCTTGCACGACGAGCAGAGGATACGACGAGCCTCCGCTCCGAGCGCGCCATGCAGCGCGAGCGCCTCCATGGCGTCGTTCTGGGGGGTGCCCGTCCCGTGGGCGTTGACGTAATCGACGTCGGCGGGGCGCAGACCGGCCGACGCCATCGCCTCCGCGACCAGCTCGGTCGCGCGGACGGCGGAAGGCTCGGGGTGAGTGATGTGATGCGCTTCTGCTCCGACGGCGGCCCCACTGACGAACGCGAGGATCCGCGCGCCGCGCTCGAGCGCCGCCTCCTCGCGCTCGAGCGCCAGAAAGCCCGCTCCTTCGCCGAGCGAAAGCCCCCGGCGACCGCGATCGAACGGACGGCACGGCTCCGGATCCAGGGCTCCGAGCGCGTCGAAGCCGAAGAACGTGAGGCGGCACAGCCCATCGGCGCCGCCGGCCAGCACGCGATCGACGAGACCGCGCTCGAGCCACGCCACGGCCCGCACGACGGCGATGGCCCCGCTCGCGCAAGCCGCGCACACGGTCGCGTGACGAACGGCGCCCAGCACGCCCGCGACCCGCTCGGCGACGCGGTCGAGCGGATGGTCGAGCAGACGCCGGGCGCGCTCGGGCTCGACGCGCTCGAGGGACCCGCCCATGAGCTCCGCCTCTGTCTCGAACATCCCGCCCGTGGTGCCACCGAGGCAAACGCCGAGGCGCTTCGGGCCCGCTCCCGACGCCCGCAGGGCCTCGTCGGCCGCGAGCAGCGCCATGGCGTCCGTCCGCGACCAACCACGCGCGCCCGCGGGCGCCACGTGCGACACGTCGAGCCCGACGACCTCGGCGGCGAGTCGTGAGCGTGCATCGAGCGGGTCGAACAGCGCGACGGCACGCACGCCACTCACCCCGGCCACGAGGCTCTCGAACGTGCGCTCCGCGCCGACCCCGAGCGCGGACACGACGCCGACACCCGTCACGGCAACACGCGAGAACGCCACGCTACGGCTGCTTCCGCTCTCCGATCACCCGTGAGACGGCGTCGGCGAGGGTGGCAACGGACGTGAAGATTCGTCGCCCATCCTCCCCCTCGGGCACCTCGAGGCCGTAGCGTTCCTCGAGCGCGACGGCGAGCTGCAGCGCGTCGAGCGAGTCGAGCTTGAGCCCGTCACCGAAAAGGGGAAGGTCGTCGCCGATGTCCTCCGGCTTCTTGCTGCGAAGATCGAGCGCCTCGATGAGGAGCGCCTTGATTTCCGCCTTGAGGTTAGCGTCAACCAAGCGTCACCTCTGCGCGCGCTCGACGAGCTTGTTCACGATGTCGGCGGCGTGGATACCATCCACGTCGGCGCGATAGCTCAAGACGAGGCGGTGTCTGAGCGCGGGCAGGGCGAGCGCGAGCACGTCGTCGAGGTCGGCCGCCGCCTCACCGTTCGACGCCGCCCTGGCCTTGGCCGCGAGCACGAGCGCCTGGCTACCGCGTGGACCGGCGCCGAAGCGCACGTACTCGCTCACTTCCTTGGGCGCGGCAGGCTCTCCCGGTCGCGATAGGCGCGCGAGCTTGACCGCGAGATCCACCGCCTCGTCCGTGATCGGTATGCGAGGCACGAGCGCGCCGATCTCCCGGAGCTCGTCGACGCTGACGACGGACTCGAGCTCCGGCGTGAGCCCGGAGGTCGTGCGCCGCGCGATGTCGCGCTCCTCGTCCGCCGACGGGTACTCGACGTGGATCTCTAGCAAGAAGCGATCGAGCTGCGCCTCGGGTAACGGATAGGTTCCTTCTTGCTCGATGGGATTGCGCGTGGCGAACACCTGGAACGGGTCCGGCAACACGTGCGTGACGCCGCCAGCGGTGACCCGTCGTTCTTGCATGGCCTGGAGCAGCGCCGCCTGCGTCTTCGGCGGCGTGCGGTTGACCTCGTCAGCGAGCACGAGGTTCTTGAAGATCGGTCCGGGCATGAAGCCGATGCGCTGCTCCACGCGGCCGCCTTCCTCCCGGTTCGAAAGCACGTCGGTCCCCGTGATGTCGGCCGGCAGGAGGTCGGGGGTGAACTGGACGCGCCCGAAGCTCAGATCGAGCGCCTGCGCGACGCTCGAGACCAGAAGGGTCTTGGCCAGCCCGGGGACCCCCACGAGCAGGGCGTGCCCCCTGGCGAGCAGCGTGACCAGCAGACCGTCTACGGCCCCATCGTGCCCTACGACGACCTTGGCGACCTCTTTGCGCAGGCGCTGGCAGGCTTCCGCTGTCCGCGCGAGAAGCTCGATGTCCTTTGCGACCGGCGCGAGGGTTGCTGCCACGCTGGGGCATCCTTTCGCGAGAGTTGCAAGTCGTCAACCGCCCAGGTATTCCCGCGAGCCGAATGACGGAGCGACCCCGGCCGTTGGCGAGCCTCGGGAGCGCCCAAGCAACCGGCGAGCGCACGCTCGTCGAGCGGCCGCCGCCGGGCCTGGCCCGCGGCGAGCAGCAAACCTCTGCGGCCGTGGTCGTTGCCGTGGCAGCATTGCTCGTCGTGCTCACGCTCGTCTATTACGCGCTCCGTCTCCGAAAGCGCCGGCGTCCATGAGCCGACTCGTCCGGCGCATCGTATTCGCGATGCTGTTCGGCGTGCTCGTGTACGGCGCGTTCGTGCTCTACACCGGCTACGCCGCCATCCGGGACAGCCTCGAGCGCTTCTCGTGGCTCACCTTCCTCGCGGCACTGTCGCTCGCCAGCGCGAACTACCTTTTGCGCTTCCTCAAGTGGCAGTACTACCTAAAGAGGCTCGAGGTGCGCCACGTCGCCGTGGTGGACAGCCTTCTCATCTTCCTGAGCGGCTTCATCCTCACGGTGACGCCGGGCAAGGTCGGTGAAGTCTTCAAGAGCGCGGTGCTCTCGCGGACCCACGGCGTTCCAGCCGAGCGAACGGCGCCGATCGTCGTCGCCGAGCGACTGACCGACGCCATCGGCGTCATCACGCTGATCGTCGTCGGCAGTGGCGCCTTCGCCGGCGGGCTCGGCTGGGCCATCGCGGGGACGACGGCGGTCGTCGTCGGCGTCATGCTGATCGCCTACGATCGCCCCGTGCGGGCGCTGCTCGGCTGGCTCGGGCAACGCAGCGGATTCGGGTCACGCGTCGCGCCGAGGCTCGCCGTGGCGTTCGACAGCCTGCGCGTGGTGGCCGGACCTGTCGCCTTGCTCGTGCCCACGGGTCTATCGGTGCTCGCCTGGGGCTGCGAGGGCGTGGCCCTCTACGTCATCTTGCTCGGCTTTGGCGCGGCCGTGCCGATCGGCGTGGCCGTGTTCTTCTATTCGACCGCGAGCCTCGCGGGGGCGCTCATTCCCGTGCCCGGCGGGCTGGGCGTCGCCGAGGCGATGATCCAGGAGCAGCTCGTGCGTCTCGGCGGCGTCCAGGCGGGCGACGCCACCGCGTCGATGATTCTCGTCCGCTTCGCGACCCTCTGGTGGGCGGTGCTCGTCGGGTTCATCGCCCTCGCGCTGCTCCGACTCCGCCACCCTCAAAAGCTCGGGGCCGGAGTGCCCGAGACTGCGACCGAGCCCGCTGGCGCCTCTGGATCGATCGAGTGAGCCTTTGCTAGGATGATCGTCGGATGCAAAGACCCATCCGACTCGCGCTCTGCTCCGCCGCGCTCTCGGCTGTCGCGTGGGGGGCGGGCGCGTGCGGCGGCTCGGCAGGGGCGCCGCCACCCGCGAGCGCTCCGCCCGCTGCCGCGGACGCGCCGGGCGCCCCGCGCAGTGGTATCGGCACCGGACAAGACGCAAGGATCGCGGGCGCCGAGGGCAAGACGGAAGATCTCGAGGGCGCAAGCACCCTCGCCGAGGTCCGGAAGCGCCTCACCCCGGACACGCTGGCCGGCGTCGCCCGCCTCGATCTCGCGGCTCGAGGGTTGGGCCCAGAGCTCGGCAGCCTACTCGTCCAGAGCTCCGCGCTCGGCCAGCTGTCGGCCCTGGACGCCAGTGACAACGACCTCGGCGCCGAGGGTGTGCGCGCGTTCGCGGCGTCGCCCAACCTGAGCTCGTTGCGCCAGCTCGATTTGAGCGGCAACGACATGGGCGATGCGGGTGCCAGCGAGCTTTCGGCGACCCAACGCTTCGCGAACCTCAAGGTCCTCAACCTGAGTGGCAACGCCATCGGCCCCGCCGGCACCGTGGCACTTGCCAGGGCGAGCCTTCTCGGTGGCGTCGTCTCCCTCGATCTCAGCATGAATCCCATCGGCCTCGAGGGAGCGCGCGCTCTCGCGATGTCACCGGGACTCGGCAAAGTTCGCTCGCTGTTCCTGCTCGGGTGCGACATCGGCGCCGAGGGCGTGACCGCGCTCGCCAAGAGCAACACGCTCGGGTCCCTCGCCGTGCTGGCCCTTTCCGGCAACGCGCTCGGCGACACCGGCGCGCGCGCCGTGGCAAGCTCGCAGGCGCTCGCAAGGCTCGAGGTTCTCGACCTCAGCGCCAACGGCATCGGCGACGCCGGCGCCACGGCACTCGCTCAGTCGTCCGGGCTCGGCAGCCTTCGTTCACTCGACATCTTCGGCAACGACTTCGGTCCCGCCGGCGCCGATGCGCTGAAGCGACGCTTCGGCCAGGTGCTGAAGCTCTAGCGTCCCGAGTCTGCAATTGCCTTCCGGATCGAGCGACCCGCCACGCGCCGTGCGGTCAGCCGAGTGCGCGCAATCGTTCGCAGGCCCGCGCGAAGTCTTCGGGCAACGGAGCCTCGAAGCGTAGTCGCTCGCCACGCGTCGGGTGGTCGAAAGAGAGCACGGCGGCGTGCAATGCCTGCCGGCCGAGCTCGGACGCCACGGCATGAAGCTCCGCGTCGTGGAGCGGGCTTCCGTAGAGCCGGTCCGAGAACAGCGGCGTCAGTGCCTGCTCGCTCAAGTGCACGCGGATCTGGTGCGTACGCCCGGTCTCGAGTCGGCAGCCGACGAGCGCGGCGCGGCCCCCAGCCAGCCGCTCGATGACCTCGACGTGCGTCACGGCGCTCCGCCCCTCGTCGAGCCGCGAGGTGAAGCGAAGCCTTGACCGCGGGTGCCGACCATAGAGCGTCGTTATCGTGCCGGCCCGGGGCACCCCCACGGTGAGCCCCAGGTAGCGCCTCTCGCTGGTGTGCGCCGCGAGCTGGAGCTTCAGCGCCTCTCGCGCGTGCTCGGTTTTCGCGACCACGAGCACGCCGCTCGTGTCCTTGTCGAGGCGATGCACCACGCCCGGGCGCAGGAGCCCTGCGGGGTCGCGCGGATCGGCGCCGGGCGCGGTAAATCCGGAGCGCGCGAGCAAACCGTTCACGAGCGTCCCCGTCCAGTGCCCACGCGCCGGATGCACGACGAGCCCCGCCGGCTTGTTGACGACGACGAGATCGTCGTCCTCGTGGAGCACGTCGACCGAGACCGCGGGGTCCGGCTCCGCGCGGGTGGGAAGCCGCGAGCCAGGCTCGACCTCGATCACCGCTCCCTCGCCCAAGCGAGCGCTGGCGCGACCCGGCTGGCCGTTGACGAGCACCCGCCCCTCGTCGATCCAGCGCTTGATGGTGCTCCGCGAGGTGTCCGACAGCAAACGCGCGAGGGCTTTGTCGAGGCGCTCGGCAGCGCCCACGCCGAGAACGAAGCGCTGCTTCTCTACCAGATCCTACTCTTGATGTGCCCCTTCGATCGGATGAGGATATCGACCAGGGCACGGTCGTAGAAATTGCGGTGGTAGAGGTCCGGCGAGACGCGGCTCTTGTAGAGCGCTCGACCTTCCTCGATCTCCTCGTTCAGCTCGTCGAAAAGGCTGTCGCGTTCGAGACCGCGCACGATCTTTTCCTCGTTGTAGAGGGAGACATCGCTTGCGATTGCGCGAGCCAGGCGCCGTGCTGCTTCTTCGGTTTCGATGAGAGGCATCGGGATACTTTCAGAGTATCGCCCGCGCCTTTCGGCGTCAATCAGCCGCCTTTGGCATTTTCCTGGCTCGATTCGTCGCGCTTTGTCGAAACCTCCCCGGGGCGACGGAGCCACACGCAGCCCGAAAGCGCGCCGAGCGCCGGAACGCAAACGAGCGCATAGCGCGAGGCGCCGAAGAACATCGCGTGTGTCAGCGCGGTTGCGGCCACGACGCCGGTCACGAGCAGGGCCGGGCCGTGCCGCTCGATGGCCCGGCCGAGCGTCAGCGCCGTGGCAACGAGCCCGAGCCAGGCGAGGTAGGCCGCCGGCTGGAAGGCAGCGAGCGCCGAGATCCCCCCCAACACCCGGCGCGCCCGCGCTCGCGGCCCGTCGGCCCGAGCGAGAGCGAGGAGCCCGAGGAGCAAAAGCACGCGCTGTCCGACGAGCTCCGCCGCACCGATGGCGGTCTTCTCTCGCTCGCCCACGAGAGCGCCGTTCGATGCCGCCAGATAGTGGGCGGCGGCCGTGCCGTAGTCGAACGTCATGCCGAGCTTGTCGGGGACGAGCGACAGCCACGCGCCCGGGTGCGCCACGATGCGCTCGAGACCCGCTCGGCCGAAGCAGCGATCCTTCGCGCCCTCGCCGAACACGGTGCGGCAAGCCTGGGGGACACCGATGGCGTCGATGGGCGCGAAGCCACCCTTGCCGAGCGGCGAGCTGCCAATGTAGAGGTTCCAGCCGCCGTTGGCGCTCACGAAGGCGCAGCGGTCGAGCCTTGCGCAGTTTCGCGCGGTCCACGGCAGACAGCAGCCGACGCTCGCGCCCACCACGATGAGCGCGAGCGAAAGGCGCCGCCGGAGGCTCGCGCGCCCAGCAACGAGCCAGCCAAACAGTGGCGCCACGAGCACGAGCTGCGGGCGCACGAGGAGCGCCACGCCGAGCACCACCCCCGCGGCGACGGCACGCAAGGTCGCCGAGCCGGGCCTGCGCGCGACGGCAATCGCAGCGGCGACGAGCAAGAGCTCGCCGGCAACGGCTTCCGTCATGAGAGCCGGCGTGTAGAGCACGAGGGCCGGCTCGAGCGCCACGAGGACGCCGGCGAGCAGGGCGCCAGCACGCGAGGCCACGCGCGCCGCGAGCGTGTGTGCGGCTCCGGCGCTCAACGTGCCCACGAGCACGTTGAGCAGCATGGCGGCCCCCGGACGCGACCCGAAGAGCGCGTAGAACGCGCCGACCAGCGCCGGATAGCCCACAGGATAGTGCGCTGCGATGGTGACCGCGCCGTCGGGCCAGGCCCAGGTGTATCCGAGACCGCGCGCGATGCGGTCGGCCACGACGTGATAAAATGTCCCGTCGTCGACGGGAGGAAAGCGCGACGCGGCGTAGGCAACGAGGAGCCCCCGCACCGCGAGCGCGAGCCCGAGCGGCCAGAGCACGTCCGCGGGACGCGGCGCCGAGGTCGCCGAAGGACCGGCGAGCGCCCGTCCAAGGGAGGCGAGGCCGCCGCGCGGGCTCACGGGAACGATTCGAGGAGGCCGACCTCGAGCAAGTCGAGGACGACTTCGCAAGCCGGCAGCCCGACGACGTTGGAGTACGAGCCCTGGATGCGCTCCACGAGGAACGCGCCCACACCTTGGATCGCGTAGGCGCCCGCCTTGTCGAGCCCCTCGCCCGTCCGCGCGTAGCCGTCGAGCTCGCTCCGGGAAGCCTTCCTCAGCCACACCTCGGACGTGACGGTGCGCGCCAGAAGCAGGCCGCCCTCGCGCGAGGCAAGCGCGTACCGCGTGTGAACTCGATGCACGCGTCCAGCGAGGCGCGAGAGCAACCGTGCCGCGTCCTCGACATCGCGCGGCTTGCCGAGGATCTGATCGTCGAGGACGACGATGGTGTCGGCGACCAAAATCCCGGCGCCCTCCGCGCCGCGAGCCCGTTCGGTCACCGCGCCGAGCTTGTCCCCGACGACGCGCTCGACGTAGGCGAGCGGGGTCTCGCCCGGCAGCGCGTCCTCGAGCACGCCCGCCGGGAGGACGCGTACGGGCACGCCGAGCCCCGCGAGGATGTCACGGCGGCGCGGCGACGCCGAACCGAGGACCAGCGGGTGCGCGGAGCTGATCGAGCGCGGCATCGCGCGCCTCTTACCACTCTTTGGCCGAAGTCGTTATAGGCTCGTCGGATGCCGCGAGCCGCCCGAACGGTCACGCGCGCCGGTGCGGTCCTGTTGCTCGCCACGACGCTCACCCGCGCCGGGCACGCCGACCCGGATCCGTGCAGCGCGCGCGCGACCGTCTCGCCCTGTTTCGACGCCGACCCTCTCTGGATCTCGGCGGGCAGCTCCCCCTTCCCGTCGCTCGGTGCGGCCCGAACGCTCGAGCCGCGCGACGTTTCACTCGTGGCCGCCATCACCACCCTCGAGCGCCCCGTGCTGCTCGTCGCCGCGTCGCCGCATCCCGAGGGTCGCGAGGTTCCCGTGCTCGACTTCACGAGCACGCTCACGCTCGGCGCGCGCTACGGACTCGGCCGTGGGTTGGATGCCTCGCTCTCGCTGCCGCTCGTCCTCTACCAGCACGGCACCGGCGCCGAAGGCGTCACGTCGCAACGCTCGAGCTCGGTCACGCCGACCACCGTGCGCGACCCGCGGCTCGGTCTCTGGACCGCCGTGCTCGGGCGCTCGCACGAGACACCGGTTGCGCTCTCGACTCGCCTCGAAGTCGCGTTGCCGCTCGGGGACGCTTTCGCGCTCGCGGGCGGAAAGGGGCCGACGGTCGCACCGGGTGCCGTCGTCGAGCTCCGCGAGGGTCGCTTCACGGCGGCGCTCGACGCAGGCTTTCGTCTGCGGCGCGCAGTCTCGTTCGGCACCGTGCGTGAGGGCAGCGAGCTCACACTCGGCGCCGGCCTCGCAGGGCGCCTGCTCGAGGAACCCGCGCTCGCACTCGCCGTCGAGGCGAGCCTGCGCGCTGGCCTCGCCGCGCCGCCCGTCGGCGCGAAAACGGGCGAGCGAGACCTTCCCGCCGAATGGCTCGCGAGCCTGCGCTTCTCACCCCATGCCGACTCGACGTTCAGCGCGGCGCTCGGCATGGGCTCGGGCCTCCCCCTCTCACGAACCGAGGGCGCCGGGGGAAGCGCTTCCGTGCTCGGCGTGACGGCACCGAAGCTCCGCGCGATCCTTCTGATTCGCTACCTGTTCTCGGGGCGCTCGCGCGCCCGTTAGAACAGCCGCTCGTAGACGAAGATGCGGTCGCCTGCCTGAAGCGGGACGTCCTGGGCATCGCCATCGGTGATTGCGTTGACACTCACGTTGACTGTCTTCGTTCCGTTGCCCACCTTGCGCGTCAGGGTGACGCGATCATCGTCGGCGATCGCCGTAAGACCGCCCGCCAGCGAGATGGCCTGCATCAACGTGAGGCCCGGCGTCAGCGGGAAGCTGCCCGGCTTGGCGATCTGGCCGAGCAAGATCACCGTACGGCTGTGATACTCGCGCACCTGCACGATCACGACGGGATCGACGAAGAAGCGCCCCTCCATCAGCTTCTGGCGCACGACCCGCGCGATGTCCTGCGGCTCGAGCCCGGCAACCTGGACGCGCTTGAGATACGGCAGATCGGCGCCGCCGTCGGAGGCGACCTGGAACTCCTGCGGCAGATCCTTCTCTCCGACAATCTGCAGCGTGAAGATGTCACCCGGGCCGATGTTCGACTTCTCGGAGGGCGGCGGCAGGCTGACGGCGTTGCGGCCCCTGCCCGAAGAACAGGCCTGAACGAGCAACACGCCGAAGGCTGCGAGCAGGGCGCGCCGGCTCGACCTCGGGACCCTTCTGCTGCCCTTTTCGCGGGCGCCCGTCACGATCACCAGAAGGCGCGCAGGCCGAGATAGGCCTGAAAGCGAGAGTATTCGAGGTTGTCGAAGGAGGCGGGCACGTCGTCGGCCGTACCGCCAATGCCGTCGGGACCGGCGTTGCCCGTGGAGACCACGACACCGTTCGGGGTTGGACCTTCGCCGATGGCGCGGTCGTAGTTCACCGTGACGTTCAGGCCGAAGGTATCGCTGAAGCGATATTCGCCGAAGAACTCGGCGTCGAGGCGCGTCTGATTGAAGGCGGGGTTGTTGATGTCGGACGCGGGGAAGCTGTAGCGCCCGACCCCGCCCTGGAGCGAACCGACGAACATGCCGGCGATGAAGGTCTCGAGCTTCAAGTACCCGTAGTCGCGAACGTAGAACGAGCCGAGGTAGCTGTTCGAAAAGTCGCGCTGAAAACCGAGAGCAATCGACGAGATGCCGGTCGTCGCCCTCTCGGCCGAAGCGGTGGGGATCAAGAAGTACTTGAGCTGCGCGGCCATCACGTAGCCGTCGTAGTTCTGCGCGAGCGTCGTCTCGCCGGCCTCTGCCTCGTAGAACGTCGAGTTCCAGCCGAGATTCGCCTGAAACGCGAACCGGCTCGTGATGAGGCCGTTCAAACCGACACGCGCCTCGACGAAGTCACCATTGGGCTGCGGGTGCCCACCCTTCGTGTACCGGACGAGCGTATACGCGGCCTGGTAGACGAGAGCAGTGCGAGGGAGAAACCGCCAGCGGCCACGCGTGTTGATCGTGTGGTGCAGGTTGTTGAGGTCGTCGTAGGGGGTGTCTTCGAAGTAGTGGTAGGCCGCCTCGTAGCCGAGACGCCACTCGAAGAGGCCGCCGCCGGGGCGCCAGGTCGCGCCCGCGCCGCCGCGAGCCGACCCACGATTAAACGACGCCACGCCGGTCCCGAGATCGGGCGTGTTGCTCGGCTCCCCGGCGCGCACGTAGTCACCGTAGAGGTCGAACCCAATCGGGCGATTGGCGAGGACGTTGACCCTGCCGCCGACGCCCGCGTCCAGATGGCGCTGTTTGCTTACCTGGTCGGACCCGAAGAGCTCGTTGTAAGTGGCGTACGCGCCGAGCGAGAACGTGAACGCGGGAGGCGCGCCCACGGCGTTGCTGTCACGCGTACGAGCGCGAAGCGACGACAACGATAGCGACGGCGTGACGCGAAGACGCCATGCGTCATAGAGCGGCGCTTCGACCCCGACGCCCGAACGCTGAAAATAATTGCTGTCGTAACCGAGCTCGGCCGCGAGGCTCGGATGAAGCTCGAGGTTGCCTGCGCGCAGGCCGATGCCCTCTCCGTAGCGCCTATCCTGAAGCCACGCCTGCTGCCCCATGGCCGTGCCGGCCAACGTGAAAGCGGTCAAGCTCGCCGCTATTGCTAGGCGAAGTCTCATCTCGTAGCCCCAGGTACCCGTAAAGCAGAAGGTTGAAGAACCTCGAACGCTTGCGGCTACATACTACAATTACGGCAGGCTGCGACTAATTGGTTCCGAAGGCGGGGGCGGGATCGGCTCGCCCGCGATCGGCGGATCGTTCACCAACGGGTAGTCCGGCAGCTCGGAGGGATCCGTGTCCGGCAAGTCTTCGATCTGTACCGTGACATTGGACTCGCCAATGAAACCGGTCTCCTCGCCGATGCACTGGTTCGCCTCGCTCACGACGGCAGCCACGCGGTCCTTGAGGACGAGGATCACCGTGTATTGATGCTTCGATCGCTCGAGATCGTTAGCGTTGGCGGCGGCCTCGAGACCCTGGATGCGGTCACTGGCCGTGCGAATCGCGAGGTCGATCTGGTTGAGCTTGTCGTTGAGGCAGAGCGCTTTGACCACGTCCTTCTGCTCGCGTGCGAGGGACAGCTGGCGCCGGACCCCGGTTGCGCTGCGATCCATCACCGGCAAGAACCCCTTCGCTGCCGAGACCATTTGAGGTGGCGTCAAATCGCCCGGTTCCGGGGCCGCTGGCGGCTGGTCGGCCGGGGCGGCTGCCTCCTGAGCGAACGCGGCGCTCAATGCCCCCAGAACAGCGAGAGCGGCCCAGAAGCTCCGTACTTTTCCGCCAATGCTCATGGCTCAATGCCCTCCATACGGCTCAAAACGACGCCGGAGTATAGGAACGCCCGAAGACTCCTGTCAACGCGCGGATTTGCAGCACGAGCCCACTTTTCGGCGAGCTCCTTGTGCATGGCCCAGCAAGGGTGCACCGGCGCACACGACAGCATGCAGCTTTCGTTGCGCGGTCACAGCCTGGCATTCGAGCCGGCTGACGGGCCGCTCACTGCTTGACGAACGTGACCGGGACCTGGACGGTCGCCGCGCCGCCTTCGGGCGGATCGAACTGCGCGCGGCGCGCGCGGGCGGTCACACAGTCTACGACGCTCGGGGGCAGATTGCCGGACGGCGTGGCGCTCACGTTCGTGACCTCACCGCCCGGCCCGACGCGAATGCCCATCTTGATGCTGCCCTGGGCGTCGGGGTTCTGGTCGAGACCCCTCTGGTAGCAGGCACGGAACGCTGCGCGCATCGCAGCGACGACCTTCGCGGCGTTGCTGATGCTGCCGCCCGCGACGCTCTGGCTCAGCTTGGGGTTGCCCGCCTTGGGGCCAGCGACCTTCGTCGCATTGCCGGAGCCCTCAGTACCGGAGCCACGACCCGTGCTGGCCAGACCGCCGAGCCCGCCGCCCTGCTCACCGGGACGCAACGTCCCACCGCCGGCTCGTCCGAGACCGAGCGGGTCGCTGCCGGAGCCGACGGCCTTGTCGCTCGCCGCTGCCGCATCGAGGGCGCCCATGGCCACCTCACTGCGATTCAGCACGCCCTCGGTCGCGGGGCCCGTGTTGCTGAGGGCCGCGAGCGTCTCGAGCATGACGCGCTCGGTTTCCTGCATGAGAGACGCCTTCTCGGCAGCGCTCACCTTGCCGCTGTCGGAGCTCTTCTGGTTGGAGGGCGCGGTGCTCTTCGCCTCTTCCTTCACCTTTTCCTCGGTCTTGTCCTCGGTCTTGTCCTCGACCATTTTTTCCTCGGGCGGAGGAGGCGCCGGCAGCGATTTCAGCGAATCGACGAGGTTCGCGACGCTCACCTCGTCATCGATGACCGGGTCGAGCCAATCCGAATAGATCGATCCGAGCGCGAGGAAATGCACCAGGAACGAAAGCGCCGCGATCATCGTGGTGTTCCAGTCGATGCCCGACGCACCGCGCAGCACGGCAACGGGCAGCTGCGGTTTCGGCTGGACCGGCGGTGGCGCCACGAACTGGAAGAGGAACGTCACGTCCCCAACGACGACCTTGCCGCGCGAGTCTTCCGTGAGACGCACCTGGTAGGCGCCCTGCGGCGTTCGGCGCGCTTGGCCGCGGAGGACCGTGAGATCGGAAATCCCCGTCGGCAGGGCAACGCGACCCGTCATGCCGTCGAGAAAGTTCAGGTGGTACTCGTTGCCGACGAGCTCGAAAAGCCGAAACGTCGTCGGCAGGCTCTCTCCGCCCACGACGAACAGGTTCTTCTCGTTCGGGCCGACAGTGACATGAACGCGCTGCTTGATGATGCGCTCTTCGATCACGCGGCCCCCCTGGACCACGCCGATGCGCAGCACCTTGGGTCCAGTCGCAGCGACCGCCCGCATGACGGCGGTCATCTGCCCTGGGCGCTGGGCGGGTTGCTGTCCTGGCGTAAGTCCCTGGGTCATCGACGCTTGGCCTCCGATCGAAGTCCGACAGCGGGCCGCGCGGCCCCGTTCCCAATATCACCACCATATCTCGCCCGCCTCCTCTCGGTCCACTCCACCGTGACGCCAAACGCACGGGAGGCCGCGTTCAGGTCCCTTCTCCACGCTCCGCGCGCTTCGCGCACGGCGTCCCTGGCCTTCCGGCCGACCTCGGCACACCCGAGCGAGCCGGACAGCCCTGCTGCAAACGTCAGCAGCGCTCCCACGGCGAACGACATGCCTCCCGCGCCGACACGCTCCGTGAGCGCCAGCAAGGAGAGCGCGGTGCCCGAAGCCAGCGCCACCCGCGACAGGGCACGTGGCACGAGGAGGGCCGTGCCGAAGACGCGCTCGGCGTCGGCAGCGACCTCGAGCACGTCCGTGAGCCCGAGTCCCGGGTCCACACCGGCCGCGGCGTCGGCCTCGAGGCGCCTGACGAGGCTCTCGGCACCCGGCGACGTGGCCCGACGGATCCGTCCGAGATGCCTCGCCGAAAGCAAGAGGCACCCGAGCGCAACCGCCCACCCCGCGCCCACGAGCGACGCGACGCGCCACAAGGCAGGTTCCATCGGCACGCCGCGTCGGTCGCGCCGATCAGAACGGATCGTGCGAGATCGACTTCTCGATTCGGTCGACGAAGGGTTGCTTCAGCTCGGCCAGCGTGAGCTTCGGCTGGATGCGGCTCACGTCGACGGCGGCGATCGGCTTCTGAATACGACCGACGATCGTCACCTCGCTGATGGTGATCACTCGACCCTTCTTCTGTGCGCTCGCCACGCCGCTGACGGAGAGCACGAGCATCGCGACCGACAGGGAAACTCGCAACATTTGCATGCCTTTGCTCAGGGGTTCGCGGGCGGCGACGCCTCCGCCGCTTTCTCGGCCGCAGCGGCGTCCAACATGCCCTTCTTTGCCTTGGCTC
This sequence comes from uncultured delta proteobacterium, assembly GCA_963841435.1. Classification (GTDB taxonomy): domain Bacteria; phylum Myxococcota_A; class Polyangia; order Polyangiales; family Polyangiaceae; genus PMG-095. The sequence goes on along the minus strand of CAWJCS010000004.1, from coordinate 422,844 downwards.
TCGTCAAGAGCTCCTCGGTGTCGTCGTTGGAGCCGGCCTGGCGCGGCCGCATCGTCTTGTACTGCTCGAACTCCCCGATCGCGAGATCGGTCGCCTGCTGCGGCGTCACGCCCGGAACGCTCTCGGAGAACAGGTAGAGCAGGCCGAGATTGTAGTGGACCTGAGCGAGCTGCGGGTCGGCCTTCCGCACCCACTCGAGCTCCTTTCGCGCCTGGTCGGCCTTACCGAGCAGGCGGTAGGCGTCGCCGAGGTTCAGGTGCGCGAGAACGTTGCCGTTGTCATAGCGCACCGCGCCCTCGAGCAGGGGCGCGGCGCCCGTCGCATTGCCCGACTCCAGCATGTAGGCCGCAAGCTGAAGTCGTGCCTCCACGAGATCGGGACGCACCGACAGCGCCTTCTCGAAGTCCTCGATCGCGGCGGGCCGATTGCCCTGCTCCTTGAGGATCAAGCCCCGGAGCAGATGTGCTTCGGCGCTGTTCTTGTCCCGCGGCGGATTCTCGGGACCGTAGCCGTCGAGGATCGCCTTCAGCGTGTAAAGGGCGAGGTCGAGGCGGCGCGCCCGGTAATGGTCGCGGGCGAGCGTAATCATGGCGGGCGCGTAGTCGGGGTTCTTCTTCAGCGCCTCCTGGGCGAAACGCTGCGCCGCACCGGAGTCGCCCTGGATCGACTTGACCTCGCCCATCGCAGCCGAGACGGCGGCGCTCTTCGGCATGGAGGCGCGCCGCGAGTTCAAGAACTCCATCGCTGCCTCCCCCTTGCCGCCTCGCGCGAGGAGCACGGCATAAGCGAAGATTGCCGGCTCGTAGTCGGGGACAATGACGGTGGCCTGCCGATACGATGCCTGCGCGTTGCCGACCTCGTTGAGGCGCTCCTGGACGACACCGAGCGAGTAGTACGCCTGGTACGCCTTGGGGTCGGCGCTCGTCGCGCGGGAAAACTGAGCCTTCGCGCCGGCCAAGTCGCCCGACTTGAACGCCGCGGTGCCGGCCGCGTATGCTTGCGCGGCCTGCGCGTTCATGGCGGGCCGATTGGCCGCCGATTCGCCGCTCGTCGGCGCATCGCTCATGCCGGAGACGGGCGCGGCAGCCCCCTCGGCACCGGGGACGGCGGCCGCAGCGGTGGCGGCTGCGGTCGGAGCCGCAGCGGTCGGCGCCGCTTGCTGGCTACCTCCGCAGGCGCCCAAAAAGCAGAGCAGGGCTGGCCCCAGCAGACGACCGGCGCGCGCGATCACGACCCGCCTCCGATCGTCACCGGGAGCGGCTCGGGCAGGCCCTGCGGCGGCGCGGTCGAGACCTGGCCGGGTCGCATGCGCTGGAACATCCCTTCGGTGTAGTTGAGCTCCTTCACGCTGCCGGTAAACTGCTTCATCTTCACCTCGCCGATCACCTCGGTGGTGAAGGCCAGCCGGCGGATGGCGCGCACCACGGCGGGGTTCGAGACGTTGTAACGCTTCGCGAGCACGACGCTCGTTGCGTACCGATCGACCATGATGCGATCAGCGCTGTCGAGCTCCTGATCGCGCTTGGAACGCCACCCTTCCTGGACGCGCACTCGAGCCTCGTCGGCCTTCGCTTGAAGATCGGGGTCGTCGCTGTTCTCGGCCCGCTTGAGCAACGATTCGGTCTTGGCGTCGAACATCTTCAAGGCGGGCGGTCGCACGTTGTAAAGACCCGTACGCAGCGAGTCGTACACCGAGCCCTGGCGCGAAATCGCTGCGATCGTCCATTCGGGCGACACGTAGGCATCCGCCACGTGCTGCAGCTTGTCGAACCAGGCCTTCGCGCCCGTCGCATCCTGCTGGTACTGCCTGATGACCTCGAGAACCGTCCCCTTGTAGCGGTGGTGGCCGGTCTCGTAGTCGAACTTGCTCTCGATCTCCTGATCGAGAAGCGTGAACTCGCCCTCGGCCGCCATCTTGGCTTCCTGCGAGCTGAGCGCCGAGCTCTTGCCGCCGCTCTGCGGGGCGAAGCGCCGCCACTTTTCGAAGGCGGCGATGGTGTTCTGCCACCACTTGTCGGCCTCCTTCTGTTGGACGGCGTGTCGCGTCACGGCCGACCAGTAGGCGGCTTGCACGACGTATTGCGCGGCTGCATCGCGTCCCTTGTTCGTCTCGTAGTAGTCGTCCATGGCGCGCTGCGCGGCGCGGCGTGCCGTTGCGTTGGCGCCGGTGTCGGGGCTGTAGCGATCCCAGCGCTTGAGCTCCGCGCTCGCCACGATGAAGTCCGCCTCCGCGACCTCCTTGGGCGAGGCACCGAGCTTCTCGAAGCTCTCGCGCGCCTTGGTCATGGCGGTCCGGTCGCCAAGGCTCGAGTAGAGCGTGAGCGCCTGGCGTGACGCTTCGCGCCGGTCGTCCTCCTTGAAGCGACTCGTCGCGCTGATCTTGTCGAACGTCTCGGCGGCGCGCGGATAGTTGAAGAACAGCACGTAGGAGCCCGCGAGAGCGTCGTATGCGTTCTTGAGGTACTTGACGCGCGTCTCGTACTTTTGTGGGTTGGGCGCGACGGGCGGCGAGGCCGTGGGGTCCCCCTTGGCGAGCTTGTCCAGTGTGGCATCGCTGCCGTAGCGCGCGATGAATAGCTCGTACATTTCGATGGCCTTGTCGTACTCGCCGACCTGCTTGTACGCATAGGCGCCGTTCATCGCCGCCTCGGGCGCCTCGTCGCGATCGGGTGCTGCGTCGAGCGCCACCTTGTAGGCCGCGGCGGCCTCGCGCCACTTCTTGTCGCGCGCCGGACCTTCCGGCATCTTCTCCGCTTCCTCGAACAGCTTGCGCGCGTCGAGGTAGGCCACGCCCTGCTTGACGGGCTTGCGGAGGGACTCCTCGGCCTTGCGTGTCTCCTCGTCGACCGCGCAGCTCTTGCCCTCGGCGAGGCGGCGGCTCTCGGGGGCGTCGCTCTCGAGCGCCGCCATGCTGATGAGTTTTTCCCAGGCCTTGTAGCCCCACTCGTTCTTGCCGCAGTACTGGTCGTAGAGCGGCTTGAAGCGGGCGCGGGCCTCGGCGAACTGACCGTACAAGAAGTACTGGTCCGCCGCCTGGAACGCGTAGAGTAAGCCGTTCTTCTGCGGGTCGCGGTCGGCCGGCAGGCGATCGTTGTACTCGTCACGCGCGCGAATCGTCGCGAGCACCGGCTCGGGCAGCTCGTCTCGGACGGCGTGGACCTTGTCCCCCTCGCCTTCGGTTCGGACCTTTTCGCGCTTCTCGATGCCCTGAGCGCCGTTCGAGGCTTCGAACTTGCGCTGCTCGTCCTCGAGCACCTTGTCGGCGAGCGTCACGATGTAATACGCGGACGGCTGGAGGTACTTGTCGTCCTCGTTGGAATCGCGGACGTCGACCGCGGCCTCGCGGGCGCGGGTGACCTCGGTAGGGTCAGGCGAGCGCTGCAGGGCGACCTGCAGCACGACGACCCAATAGCGCGCGTCCGCCAGCCAGAAACGGCTCTCGTAGGCGTCGAGCGCCGTCGGATCCTGCTCGAGGTAGCCGGCCCAGGCGGCATCGGCGAGGCGATACTCGGCGATCGACTTGTCGATGAGGGCCCGCTGCTCGCCCTCGTCGTTGAGCTCGAGGGCGCGCTGGTAGTAGCTCCGCGCGAAGTTCGTGTGGTCGGCGGCGGCCTTCTTGAGACCACCACGCACGAGCTGCTCGGCGGTTTGCAGCGCCTCGGGGTCGTCCTTGTTCGCCTCCACCCACGGCGTGTTGGCGCCGACGTAGATGGCGAGCCGCGTGCGGGCGTCGAGCGCCTTCGAGGCGTACTCCATCTTGGCGGCCGAGCCGTCGGGAGCGAGCCGCGAGAGCTCGTCGTAGAGGTCGGCGACCTTGTTCTGCATCACGGGCGCGTCGCGGTTCAGCGGGAACTTCTTGAGGGTCAGCTCGAGCATCGCGACCGCGTTGCGGTTCTGCGTGATCTCGATGAACTCTTGCGCGAGCGACTTGTAGATCTCGACGGTCCACTTCTGATCCTGGGGGATCAGCTTGGGGTCCTGGACGCGCTCGATGGCGATCGCCATCTTCTGCTCGGCCAGCAGCGGATCGGTCTCGGTGTCGAGCACGTCGCTCCGCGGGATGTAGGGGTGCTCGGGCGGTGGCCCCTCGAAGTCGACGTAGGTGAGCGAGCCGGCGATGTACGTATAAGCCTCGGCGCGGAAGTCGGCGCCCGGGTCTCCGGTCCTCGCCTCCTGCTCGTCGGCGTAGCGGAGCAGGTTCACGAACTCGTCGACGGCGGTGCGGTAGCGCTGCTGCTTGAAGTAGCTCCACGCGCGCTTGTAGAGCGCGACGCCGTAGATCGGAGGCTTTTGGTACTCGAGCGCGCGATCGTAGGCGCTCACGGCTCGGTTCAGGTTGTAGGGGCCGCCGGCCGGGTCGATCTGGTCGAAGTGGTAGTTGCCGAGCTGCCACCACACCTCGGCCAGGTAGCGAGGATCCTCGCCCGGCGGGGTGTTCTGCGGCACGGGGATGCACCCCTCGTACGGCGAGACGTAGGTGAGCTCTTCCTCGTCGGGCGTCGCCTTGGCGCCTCGCTTCGCCTTCTTGGAGAGCAGCCGATCTTGATCGAGCGGGATCGGGTGGCGATCGTTCCACTCGTTCCAGAACTTCACGTCGTGGTCCTGGGGAAGCAGCTGGACCACGAGCTTGCCCGCGTCCTTTGGGTCGTCGGCGATCGAAAAGTGATTCTGGCAAACGAGCACGCGCCACGCCTGCTGGCCTTCGTCGATTCGGCCGGAGTCGGTGAGCACGTGGCCGAGGTAGTAGTGAACGGCCGCCAACTCTTCGTACTGCGGGTACTCCTTGATCAGTCGCCGGTACAGCGCGATCGCGGGCTCGAGCCCCGTTGCAATGTCGCCCTCCGTGCGCTCGCGGGCGCGCTCCTCGTAGAGCGCAGCGAGGCGGAACATGGCGTCCGGCGTCGCCTTGGGGTCGGAGTTGGTGCCGCTGTAACGGGCGACGAACTCCTCGAGGCGGGAGATCGCCTCGTTGCGCGCGTTCTCGAGACCGTACTTCTCGATCTTGATTTCGCGGTCGAGCGAAGCGAGCACGCGCTTGCGGCGGCTCTCGTAGTGATGGCGCACCACCATCGTGAGAAGACGCCGGTAGTCTTTCGAGTCACGCTCGTAGACCCGCGCCTCGTCCGAGAGGATCTGAAATGCCTTGAGCTGGTCGGGCGTGGGCGGCGGGCGCCGCGGCACGACTTGGCGGGCACGGATGGTGCTGGCCGGGCGCGGCACGGGAGCCGTGGCGGCCGGTGCCGCGCTCGTCGACGCTCCGGCGGCCGCAGCCGCCGTCGCCGACGCGGCAGGGGCCGTCGCGGTGGCCGCGGCGGCCGTCTCACTGGGAGCGGAGCTGGCAACGCCGCCGGCGAGCGCCGCGGCGAGCCCCAGCCCGAGCCCGAAAAGCCAGCCTTCGCGAGTGGCGTTCATTGGTCCTCCTCCGCGTCCTCGAGCACCTCGCGCAGCTCGTCGTTCAGCATCTGCTCCTCGCGCGCTCGCTCGCGCTGCAGGTTCCTCACGCGCAGTCGCTGCTCCTCCCGCTCCTCCCATGCTTCTTGCACGATGCCGATATCGGACCGGAGCACGATACCCTTCAGGCGATCTCGCATGGCGGCGAAGCTTTTCATCGCGACCTCGCCCACGACGAGCCTAGCCTCCTGGTCGACCTGGTCGAGGTTTGCTGCACGCGCTTCCACTTGCGCAAGCTCCTCGGCAATCTTCGACTTTAGGACCTCCGCCTGGGCGAGCGCGCTCTTCTCGAGCTCCGCGCGTGTCGTTTCGAGGCGCAGATCGACGACGTCCGCGCGCGCCAAAAGCGGCTGGATCGCGCGCGCATAGTCGGCCGCGTCACCCGAGTCTTGGCCGGCCGCACAGAGGGCGACCTCGCGCGAAAACAGCTCGCGGAACCGGCGCCGCACTTGGTCGTCTTCGACGTAGCGCTGGTCACCGAACCCCGACTGGACGCGGCCCATCTCGATGGCGTCCCGGTACTGATCGATGCGTTGCTCGTACCCCTCGAGGTCCTTGGCGTTCGCCTCGATCTCCAGACGATAACGTTCGCGGAGCGCCGGATCGGCGCGCACGCCGAACTGGTCGGCGTCGCGCATCACGCGCTTGAGCGCGTTGACCATGGCCCTCAGCTTGTCGGCTTCGATCGTCAACTGCTGGAGCGCCTGCGACACGTTGTTCCATTGGCGTTCACCCGCTTCGTCGCGCTGACCGAACTCGGCGGACGTCACCGGAAGCCAGCCGAGCCGCCGCATCAGCGAGCGCCGCTCCTGGCGAACGCTCGCGAGCTCCCCCGCAACGTCGCCCGCAGCGTCATCCATGCCTTGCGCGAGTGTGAGACGGGCGCGCGCCAGCTTGTTCGAGAGGCTCAGCACGTACTCGAGCGACGCGCGAATCTCCGGGAAGGCCTTGGCACGAGTCGGGACGGCGAGCACCGCGTTGAGACGCGACGCGAGCTTCCGGCTCTGCTTGATGAGATCCCGCGAGCGGTTCACGTCGTCGATGACGATGAACACGTTCTCGTCCTCGGCGGCCTCGCGAGCCCAGGTGAGCGCGATCGGGGGCAGTTTGTCGTCGGTCTGGACGTCCGGGTCGACGGTGAGCCGGTCGTAGTAGGAGGCAGGGTCCGCGGTCGTGGCGATGAAGTGGTCGACCTGGTCGCGAATCGGATCGAACCGGGCGCGCACCGAGCGATACAGCGTGAGCGCCTTGTCGAACTCCCCGGAGCGCAGCAAAAGGTCGGCGCGCAACAACGAGCCGTCGGCGATATCGAGGTTGTTCGGATCGGTGATGCTCAGCACCTCGAGGGCGCGCTGCGCCCGCTGGTAGTCGCCGAGGCGGACGTAAACCCAGGCGAGCTCGTGGAGCATCGTCGAAAATTCGGGGGAGCGGCGATCGACGTGGCTGTAAGCGTCAGCGGCCTCAGGGTACGCCTCGCTCTCGTAACAGAGGCGGCCGACCGCCATCCAGGCGAGATCGACGACGGCGCGGGCGTTCGGCGTCGTCGCCGGGAGCTTGGCGACGCGACGAAATTGCTCGATCGCTGGGCCGAAATTGCGGCGCGGCGCCGGAGCGTCCGCCGTCGCGGGCGGCGGTGTCGCGAGCAGCACCTCCTTGGTGAGCACGACGCCGAGCAGATACTGCGCCTGGGGCGCGTACTCGGAGGTCATGGGAACGGCGTTGACGGCCGCCTTGGCGGACGGGAAGTCACGCCGTGCGAAGAGCGCCTTGGCTCGCGCGTACCCGAGGGACCCCGAAGCGTCGGAAGCAGGGAGCGTGCCGAGGCGCGCAAACACGTAGTCGAGGGAGTCGAGGTCGCCCGTGCGGAGCGCGACGTCGACGAGCCGGCTCAGCGCTCGGCCCACGTAGACGGAAAACGGGCCCCGCTGGCCCCGGTCGAGCACCTCGCGGAAATGACGGCGCGCCGAGAGGTACTGGGACGATTGGAAGTACGCCTCGGCAATCAGGGCTGTGGCGTCCGCGAAGGCGTTTTCCGGGATCTGACCCTGGCGGTGGAGCTCGAGGACCTTCGCGAGAGTCGAGATGGACCGGTCATAGTCCTTGGTGCGGAGCAGCATGTCGCCGGCAGCGACCCGCTGCGCTGGCGTGGGCGGTGTGAAGCGGAACCGGCTGGCGTCCGGCCCCTTCGATGCGTCCGCCTCGACCGCGCGGATCGCGATGTCGGCCCGACCCCGCGCCGTGCCCGCGTCGAGCGCGAACGCTCGCGCAGCAAGCAGCAGGCACGCCGTCGCGGTCAGCGCCTGCGTCGGGAAGCGGAGCTTCACTTAGCCCCCACTCCGACCGACACGCTCCCCGAGGCGCCCGCGGCTGGCGGCGCGCTCGAGGCGCCGTCCGGGCGGCCCTCGTCCGCGAAGCTGCCCACCGTCTGACGCCACCGCACCGCCGGACGCTGCTCGAGCGGCGTCGTCACGTCCCCCTTTTCCCAAATGATGGCTTCGAGCTGAACGGACTTCCCCTCCGTGACCGTGAACGAATGCGTAGCGGGTACGTTGAACTTGTACCCGCGCAGGTACGAGAACACGCCGTAGCCGTGACCACGTAGCTTCAGGACGACCTGGAGCGTGTGATCGCCTGGCGGAATCGAACCGCTGAAGATCGGGATCGTCTTTTGCTGGGCAAGAATGCCCGTGTCGTCCTGCTTGTTGTATTGCACCGCGCCGTCGAGCACGAACGTGGCGCCCGTCAGGTGAAAGGCGCTCGAGAGGTCGTTCTTGAACGTGATTTCGGCTCTCGCGCCGCCGACACCGCCCGACAGGATGGTGTCGCTCAGCAGGCTCAGCCGCGTATGGCTCCTGCGGATCTGCTCCTTGAGCTCGTCCACGCGTTGCTCGAGGTCGCGCAGGCGCACGACGTACGTCGAGCCGTCCATGGGTGGCGTCGGGGTTGCGACCGCGGGCGCTGACGCGCTCGCCGCTGGCGCCGTCGCGGTCGTCGCGCTCGGTGCGGGTGTGGGCGCCGCCGGCGCCGCGCTCGCCGCCGGCGCCGCGCTCGCCGCCGGCGCCGCGCTCGCCGCCGCGGGAGCCGTGGTGGTCGCGCTAGGAGCGCTGGTGGTAGCGGCGGCCGCGGAGACCGCGGCCGCGGGCTTCGCTGTCTGAGCCAGCGCCGGCATCACGCCGCACAGTGTCATCGCAGAAACAAGCCAAGGAACCAACGTCGAGCGCTTCATCATTACCCTCGTTCGAGTCTCGGAACGCCTGAATAGTCCATCCCCACAAGATCGCGGATGGCGGCAAACGGCCGCGCGCCGAATACTTACGCCTCCCGGGCGATTCGGGAAGAACTTCCTCAACGACTTGCATCGGGGGCAGCCCCGCGGGGGTCCGAGCCCCCACGTGGTTTGGCGCTCGAGCGGGAGTGCCGCCAGGCACCAGGCGGCCGGCCGATAGACCAGTTGAGCAAACCATCTGGCCGGCCTGGGTGGGCTATCGGGTCGCAGGCACCTGATTTTCCAAGGGTCTTGCCGCTCGGAGGGACGCGGCGTAGCGTTTCAAACTGGCGCCGCGGACGGAGATCGAACCCCGGGCTGAAACGTCAAGGCAATGAGGGCAGGTCGTTGTGACCCGCCCCGCTCGCGAGGCCTCGATACCTCTTGCCCGCCGGCACCTGGTCACCTGCTCCATGGCGGCAGCCCCGGGCGACGCAACCGACGAAACCCTGATGGTCCGCTACCAACGCGGCGATCGCGATGCGTTCGCCCTCTTGGTGCGACGCCATCACCGACCTCTCTACAATTTCGTGCTGCGCCAACTCAGAAAACCCGATCGCGCCGAGGACGTCACGCAGGAGGTCTTCTTGCGCGTGGTTCAGAACGCGAGCGAGTTCAAACACGAGGCGCGCTTCACGACCTGGGTCTACACGATCGCTCGCAACCTCTGCATCGACCAGCTGCGCAAGGCGGTGCACCGCCGTCACCCATCGCTCGACCAGCCGCTCGGTCCCGGTGACGACCCGCGCCCGCTCGGCGACGTCGTTGCGGACAAGCGGCCGTCAACGAACGCCGAGCGTGCTGCAGCTTCGAGCCAGATGCTGGCGATCTTGACGGAGGTGGTGGACGGGCTGCCCGACGAGCAACGCGAGGTGTTCCTGTTGCGGGAAATCGGCAACCTACCTTTCAAGGAAATCGCGATCGTCACTGGGGTCGCCGAGAACACGGTCAAGAGCCGCATGCGGTACGCGCTCGACCGGCTGCGTTCGGCGCTCTCGGATTTCGAGGAGTACGCGCGTGCTCTACGCTGAATTCGGGCTGAAATTCGCCAGGAGGGCTCACCGGAACCGCTCCCAGCGAGGGTGCTTCTGACATGGACTGCGAACGCTTCGACCGCATCGCGCTCGAGCTGCTCTACGGCGAGCTCGACGAGCTCACCGCCGCGTCGGCGCGGCGCCACGTCGATCAGTGCGCACGCTGTCGCGGGATCTTGGCTGGGTTGCGCGCGACACGCGAGGTCGGCAGCCTGCCGCTCCTCGACCCGCCGCCGGGTCTCGAGCTGTCCATTTTGGACGCCGAGCGTCGTGCGCGCGAGGGGCTGCCGCTTCGACAGCGCCTCGGGCGCGGCGTGTCGGTGCTGGCCGGCTACGCGATGCGACCGCAACTGGCGATGGCGGCGCTCCTGCTGCTGGCGATCGGTTCGAGCTTGATCTTTTTCCGCGCACGCCCCGGCGACCAGAGCAGCATGTCCGTCACCGAGCGCGGCGTCCCCGAGAGCGACAACGAGACCATGGCAGTGGTCGCGGCCGCGAGTCGCGATCGCGCGCTCGAGGCGCACGGGCCGCCGACACCGGAAGCGTCGGAGCGTCGCGAGGGTGCGTCGTCGAAGGGACGGGCCGACCTCCCGCTCGCCGCGGCAGAGCCCGCCGCGGAGGAGAGCGCCGGCGACACGGCGTTCCAGGCGGCGCTCGGCGCGCTGCGCGGCGGGCGTTTCCGCGAAGCCCGGGAGCAGTTCGAAAGCGTGGCGGCGCGCGGCGGCAGCGATGCCGCCGAGGCCGCTCTGCACGCTGCCGAGGCCGCCAAGAGCGAGCAAGGTTGCTCCGAAGCCGCCCGCCTCTTCGACCAGGTGCCGTTCCACTACCCCGGGACGCGGGCCGGCTACGACGCGACCTTCCAGGCCGCGTCCTGTTACGAATCGCTCGGGGACGTCGAGAAGGCACGCCGCAACTACCAGGCCCTACTCGACGAGCCCGCCTTCGCGGAGCGTGCCCGGAATGCGCTCACCCAGCTCGAGCGCACGGCCGAGCCCGTGCCGGTGGCAGCCCGGCGCGTGGCGGCCAAGCAGGCGGCACCGCAGGCGACGGCCGCGACCGCCGCCGAGCAAGCGAACGGACCCGAGCCCGCGAAGCCCGCCGCACCTCGGGCGGCGAGCAAGTCCGCCATCGGCGAGGCGGCACAGTGAGCACCGCGCCCTGCCCTCACTAGCCCGGCGTACGCGGCCGGCGAGCTCGCGAAGCCGCGGCGCACTTCCGACCGACCGTTCGCGAGCCCACCCGCGAAAGACCGCTGACTTGGCCTCAGTTCGTGGAGCTTCGAACGTAGGCGATCGTCCGGACCACCCCGACCAGCCGCTCTCTGTTGTCGCGGTTCAGATCGATGAAGCGAATGCCCATGCCCGGGTTCGGGTTGCTCGCGAGCATGCGAATCGGGTTCACCCACTGCACCTGCCCAGTGAGGACGAGGGGCTCGCGGCTGCCGGGCGGTGCGAACTTGAGGGTCACGCGCGTGCCGACCTCGAGGGGCTCGTCCGTGCGAACGAAAATGCCGACCTCGGAAATGTTCGTGATGTTGGCGTAGAGAAACGTTTCCTCGGTCTCGCAGTCGACGGACCAGGTCACGTCGATGCGGTCCGCGCTCCGCCGATCCGCGGGCGGGATCTCCGACAGGGGCCGCTCCGATTTTTCGCCGCTCACGCACCGGCCTTAGCCTCGATCTCGCCCGCTGTCACGCGACGCCCGCGTCTGCCGCCAGACCGGGTAAAACCGCGACAAACTGCCGCAGCCTCGCGCGCGGAGCGGTTTGCGAGCCTCAGGGACGCCGTGGTCGGTTACTGGCCCGCGCGCCGGTCAGGTCAACGCACCGTGAGGGATCCCGCTTCGATGCGGTCGTCAACGCCGGAGCCTCGTTTGAGCGAAAGCCGCCGCGAGCCCCAATAGAGCCCGAAATAGAGGCGGTACTCGCCGGCGCTAAAGTTCGGCTCCAGCGCGAACTCATAGCGGTCGGCAACGAAATCGCCCACGCGCCACAGCCCGAACGGGTACGAGCCGCCGAGAGTCGGGTGATCGGCGTTGAAACGGCGCTGGTACCCGTCGATGTGCACGAACGTCTCCCAGTTTCCCGTGATGCGTGCCGTGACGCGATAGTAGATGACGAGCTCGACGGACCTGCCAGGCACGACGCTCGCGACCGGTCTTCCTTCGAGGTCGAACAGATCCCAACCGAGGACGTCGAGCTGGTTGCCGAGGTTCGCGTCGAGCTTATGACCGGGTCGCGGCTCGCGCGACGGAAGGTAGCGGTCGAGGGGGTTTTCGTTCTGCTCCCCGGCAAGCAGCCGGTTCGAAGCCAAGACGATCTCGCTCGAGCGCCCGTCGAGGACGGGCAGGTTCGTGCGCGGCCGTGAGCTGCCACGATAAAGTGAGTTCATGCCGCCGAGCGCGGCGGCGGGAACGACGACGAAGCGACGCCGCTCGGTCGGCTCGATCAGCCACCCGAAGGCTTGCTCGCCCGTCGGAAACGTCACGACGTTGCGACCCGCCGCATACGCGGCGGACAGGGCGCTCGCACCGACCATGGCGAGCTCGTCCCCCGGGCGCGCGACGCGGCGAAAGGTCTCGAAGCTTTCCTGAGGCGAGAGCTGCCGCGCAAGCGCCGGGTAGTAGACCGAGCTCAGCGCGAGCCCCGCGAGGATCCCGCCGAGGCCCGCGAAGGTTCCGCGTGACGGGAGCAACCACCCGAGCTTCGCCGCGCCACGCCGCCCTTCGAGATAGCGCATGGCGTCGCGCGCAGCGAGCACGACGAGAGGCAGCGCGAAGAGCAGCGGAATCCCGAGCCACGCGATGCGGCTCAAGCCACGCGTGAGCTCGCCGCTCGCGGCGAAGCGGCGGAACACCGGAAGGCGCTCACCGAGCAGGTCGAACGCCACGAATCCCAAGAGCGACGCCTCGGCGACGCAGGCACCGAACAAGAGGTTGCCGCCCCAGAGGTCGCGCACCGTGCCGAGCCAGGCCGCGTAGTCGCGACGCGCGAAGGCCGGCCGCCGGGCGCGATCGTCTTCTAGGAGCGCGAGGCCGAACGGCAGCGCGGCGACGACGGCGGCGACCACGAAGAGACGTGCGGCGCTCTCTCGCAGGGACTCGGGAAAGTGAGCACCCTCCACGCCGAACGCCACGAGCGAGCAGCTCGGCTCGTTGAGAAAGTCCAGCCCGAGCAGGATGGCGAGCGAGCCTGCCACGATGCCCAGCGTCGGCGACGCGGCGGCGCCGCGATCTAGATCGCGTAGCGTGAAGGCGACGAGCACGGCGAGCGGCGCCACGGCTCCGAACGGCAACACGCCGGCGAGCGGCGCCACGAAGCTCTGGGCGAGCACGCCGGCCGTCGCAACCAACACGACGGCGAGCCTCAGTCCGCGCTCGGACGCGTCGAAGGCCGCCGCGCTCGAGGACGGCACCAGCAAGCGCGCTAGCGCCACGGGCACGAAGGCGCTCCAAGGGAACAGTGCGTGCCCCAGGCTGCCGATGATCGCATCGAAAGTGATCGTGTCCTTCCCCGCATCCAGCGAGAACCCGAGCCAGGGGTCGTAGCCCTCGGGGTGCGCCGTCGCGACGACGAGGTGCTGGGCGCCCCAGCCGAGCGCGATGGCACCAATCAGAAACGTGACCACACCGAGCGCATCCGCGAGGCGCGCGCGCGGGTCGAGCCGCTTGCCTCGCATGAGGAGACAGGCCAGACCCACGCCGAGCGCCGGCACCGCGACCCCCAGCAACAGGCCGCGCGTGCCGAGACCACCGAGCAGGCCGAGCGCTCCGAGAGCGAGCCACACGAGCCGTCTCGGGAACGGGGCGTCGTCGAACACCGCCAGCGAAAGACCCGCGGTGGCGAGCGCCACGACGGCCATCGTGACGCCGTCACCGAGCAGCGTCCTAGCGTGCAGGAAGAACAGGGGCGTGGTCGCCAGCACCGCAACGGACAGGAGCGCGGTCACCTCGTCGGCAAGCCGACGAACGAGCACGTAGGTCGCCCCCACCCCGACGAGCGCCCAGAACGCGAGCACGCTGCGTGCCGCTGCTGCGTGTAGACCGAAGAAGCGCAGACCGAGCGCCATGGAAGTGAACGGCAGCTCCCCGCGCCCCACCTCCCCACGGGTCGGCAGCGCGTTCGAAGCCGCGTCCAAAACGAGGCTCGCGCCGCCGTAGAGGCCCACGGCGATGCGGCGGGCGAAATCGATCGCGGAGAGCTCGAACGGATCCCACAGTCCTGCGCGCCTGGCGGGGACAACGAGCGTGAGCACGACGAGCCCGCAGACGAGCGCGCGGCCCAGCCAGTGCGGTGCTTCGACGGTCGCGTGAGCGGGGCGCGCGTCACCGGAGTCCGATGCTCGGGGCGAGCTCGTCATCGATCGCGCCCCTCTACCCGGAACCGCCGTCGAAGACCAGGCCGAGCTCCGCTCCCATCGACCACAGGCTGCCCGCAGCCCGGTGCATCGAAGCGCCGGCCGCGCCCGCGGTCTGGAAGCCTCGCCCGGCGCCGAGCACGACCTCGAGGCCGAGGTCCAGGCGGAATCTCGCGGAGGCTGTTCGAGGGCTCGTGCGCGGCAAGGCCGGCACCGACGCCCAGCACATGGCGGTCCGAATCGAAGAGCAGCGTGTCAACTTGGTGCGCAGGCACGGGGCTGTGCTCGAACGCATAGCCCGCACGCGCCGTGACGGCGAGCCGAGGCCACGGGTGGAACGCTCGCTCCGCACCAAGGCGCGGGACGAAGCGGTTCGAGAGCCGGGCCGCGGGCGGGTCGCTGCCCGGCTCGTCGGGAGGGAGCGGCAGCGTGAGACCCGGGGGCAGAGCGGTGGTGACGTGGGTCGTGGTGCGAGCGTACGGGCTCGCGTAGCCGGAGTAGCGCTGCCAGGCGAGCGCGGCGTGGGCGGTGACGTCGGCGCCCGGCCGCAGGGTGAGCGCGGCGACGAGCTGGGCGGGGTGGTAGGCGACGATCGCGTCGGTCGTGAAGGCGTACTCGAGCGGGATGCGCACGGGGCCGAGCGCCAGATCGCCGTCGAGGCGCCCTTCGACGTGCTGATGCACGCGGGCCGCTGCGCGATACGAAAGCGCCGCGCTCAGCAGATCCCCGGCGTCGTAACGCAGGCCCGCGATCGCGTAGCGGGTGGCGCGGAGCTCGGCGTCGACGCCGTGGGCCAGGCTAGAGCCGTACTCCGAGCCGGTGCCGTCGGCGACGACCGCCGTCCCCGTGACTTCGAAGCCGCCGTCGAGCGACGCGAGAAAGCCGACGCCGCCTCCGATCGAAAGGCCGCGGAACGGCGTGACCGCGACGACCGTGCCGAGATTGAGCAGGCGTGGGCCCGCGTCGTCGAGAGGGAAGTAGGCATCGGTCGCCCTGACCTGGTGCAGCTTGGATAGCCGACCGTCCGGGAGCGCGAGGTGCAGGCCGAAGCCGACGGGCACCCCGCGGACATGCCCTGGCACGACCACGCCGAGCTCGACGCTGCGAACGTCCTCGAGCGGTGCTCGGACGCCATCGGCCTCGAGCGCGTACGAGGTGAAGGCGAAACCGAGTGACAAGAGCGTGCCCGGCGCGCGCGCGACCCCGGCGGGGTTTTCGAGCACCGAGGCGGCGTCGTCGACGTCCGCGACGTTCGCCGCCGCGAGCGCCTGAGAGCGCAGGCCCACACCGCGCAGCGTGTCGGGGTTGGCGCGTGCGGGCCGAGGGTGAAGGGCGAGCACCAGGAAAAGCCCCCGAAACCAGCACCGCGGGCCGCGCGCGCGCCTCACAGCTCCACCCCGGCTCCCACGAGCAACGTTTCCGTGTGCCCGTGCGTGGTGATCGAGCCGCCGCCCGCTTCCGGCAGCTTGTCGTGTCGGCGTGGGGCGAGCAGATCGAACCGAAAGGCCGTGTCGAGACGCAACGGAGCCAGCGCGGGCGGCAGCGTGATCGAGTAGCCGAACGCGAGCCCGTGGCGCGTGGCGTCGAAGACGTTGGAGCGCCCGGTTTGCTCGGGGATGGGCGTCGGCGCGAGCGTGTAGCCCGCCCGTAGCTCGAGCGTCGCGGGCGCGAGCCATCCCGTGGCGAGCGTCGCCCCGACGCGGGGCGAGACCACGTCGTGGTAACCGGGCGGCTCGCCGGGCGGGGTGCCGCAGCGCCGATCCGCGGGTGGACATTCGACGGTCGGGCCGGCCCAGCCGGGAAAGGCCGAGAAGTGTTCGAAGCGAGCGCCGACGACCGCCGTGACCGCACCGATCGCGCGCGAGAGCTCTAGATCGATCCGCAAGGGCTCGTACGCCGCGACGCCCTGGACGTGGAGCGGCACGATCCCGAGCCCGCCCAGCGAAGCCGCGGCGACATCAACGTCGAAGTCGGCGCGTAACGGGCCGCGCAACGCGAAGCCCAGGCGCCCGACGGGCTCGACATCGAGCGTGGCGCCGAGCACGGGAGCGACGCTCGGCAAGAGGCGCGTGCTGACGCTCGACGCGGTGTGGCCCTGCTCCTCCGTGACGGCGACGCGGCCAGCGAGCGCGGCGAGCGCCCGCACTCCCACGCCGACCCCGAGCGGACCGATGCGAGCGCCCAGGCCAGCACCGAGATCGAGCGCGTCGGCGCGGCCGACGAGGAGCGGAAAAGTCGGCACGCCCTCTAGCGGCACGCGCGCCCGTACCACGAAGCCCGGCGGCGTCTGCGCGAACAGGCCGAAGCCGAGCGCGAGCGGGCCGTCGACGAGCGGAGCGCTCACACCGAAGCAGAGGCTCTTCGAGAGCTCTGCGGGAAAGGGCTCCGACCGCCCGCTCGCTTCGATGCTCAATGCAAAGCGCGTGGCACGCAGCCCGATGTCGAGCTCTTTGGTGGCCGCGGCGAGGAGGGCGGGGTTCGTGAGCGCCGCCTCGGGGCCCATTTCGAGCGACACCCCGGCCCCGGCGAGCGCGGTGCTGCGCGGGCCGGCGCCGAACAGCTCCGCCGGTGTCGCTCGAGCGGTGCGCGGTCCGGCCGCGAGGGCCATCGCGGCGGCGAGCAGCGACCGAGCGAGGTAGGGACCCGAGGCTCGCATGCCGTTTTCGAAGAGAAACCCGGAATCGAAGGGCTCCGCGACCGGCCCGAGGCTAGCATGCCGGCCCCTCCATGCGCTTTGGAACCGTCGCCATCGTCGGGCGCCCGAACGTCGGTAAATCGACGCTGCTGAACGCCGCGCTCGGGCAGCCGCTTGCCGTCGTCTCGCCCGTACCGCAGACGACCCGTGACGCCCTGCTCGGTGTGGCGACGCATGGCGAGGCGCAGCTCGCCTTCCTCGACACGCCGGGGCTGCACCGCGCGAAGACCGAGCTCGGGCGCCGCATGAATGCGGCGGCGATGGAAGCCGCGCGCGCCGCCGACGTCGTGATCTTCGTCCTCGAAGCGAAGAAGGTCGCGCGCAACGCGGAAGCGCTCGAGCCCGAAGATCGTTCGCTGCTCGCGCGGCTGCCTTCGCGTTCCGTGATTGTGGCGGTCGTCAACAAGATAGATCGGTTGCGTGCGCCGGACCACCTCCTGCCGCTGCTCGACGCGCTGGGCGGTGAGCGCCCGTTCGCCGCGATCGTGCCCGTGAGCCTGCGCCGCGCCGAAGACGTGACGCGCGTGCTCGATGTCGTCGCGCCGCTCCTGCCCGAGGGGCCCGCGGGCTACGACGCCGACACGCTGACGGACCGACCGACCTCGTACTTCGCGCGCGAGTACGTGCGCGAGGCGGTGCTCGAGAGCGCGCGGGGCGAGGTGCCGCACGCCGTTGCGGTGAGCCTCGACGAGTACGACGAGGCGTCGAAGACCGTGCGCATCAGCGCCACGATCCACGTCGAGAAGCTCGGCCAGCGCAAGATCCTCGTGGGGCGCGGCGGCGAGATGCTCAAGCGGATCGGGACGCGAGCCCGCGAGCGCATCGAGGGACTGATCGAGCGGCCCGTCTACCTCGGGCTCTTCGTGCGCATCACGCCGCGCTGGAAAAACGTGCCGCGGCAGCTCGCGGAGCTCGGCTACGCGGCCACTGCGAAGGGCAGCGTGGACCCCGACGAGGAGCGCCCGTGACCCCGATCGTGGCCGTGGTGGGTCGCCCCAACGTCGGCAAGAGCACGCTCTTCAATCGTCTCGCCGGTAAGAGCCTCGCGATCGTCGACGACATGCCCGGCGTCACGCGCGATCGCCACTACGCGCCGGCGCACCTCGCCGGGCGCAACGTGACGCTGGTCGACACCGGCGGCTTCGATCCCGAAAGCGAGGATCCGATGCAGGTCGGTATCGCGCGCCAGGTGCGTGCGGCCATCGAGGAGGCCGACGCCATCGTGTGCGTGCTCGACGGCCTTGCGCCGCCCGCGCAAGCGGATCTCGAAGCGGTGCGCCTTTTGCGCCGCAGCACCAAGCCCGTCATCTACGTCGCCAACAAGCTCGATCGGCCGGGGCGGATCGAGGCGGCAGCCGAGCTCTACTCGCTCGGACTGCCCGCTCTGCTCCCGGTGTCGGCCGCCCACGGCCTCGGGACGGCCGAGCTCGCGCAGGCCGTCGCCGAGCGCTTGCCGCGCTTCGCCGCAAAGACCGAGGAGACGCCCGACGACACCCCCCGCATCGCGCTGCTCGGACGACCCAACGCGGGGAAATCGTCGCTCTTCAATCGCCTCGCGGGCACGGAGCGCTCGCTCGTCGACGAGCGCCCCGGCACGACGCGCGATCCGGTCGACTCGGTCGTGACCGTCGCCGGCCGAACCTTCACCATCGTCGACACGGCGGGCGTCCGACGGCGCTCGCGCGTGGAGCGCGGCATCGAGCTCGTGAGCGTGCTCAGGGCCATCCGCGCCGTGGAGCGTGCGAGCGTCGCCATTCTCATGTGTGACGCGAGCGAGGGCGTCTCCGAGCAGGATGCTCGCCTGCTCGGGCTGTGCGTGGAGCGGCGGCGGGCCATCGTCATCGGTCTCAACAAGATGGACCTCGTGCCGAAGGACCAGAAGAAGACCGTCGTGGAGCGCGCCCAAGGGTCGCTCGCCTTTGCACGCTGGGCCCCGATGCTGCCGCTCAGCGCCAAGACGGGTGCGGGTGTGCGCGAGTTGATGCGCGCAGTCTCCGACGCGGCCGACGAGGTGCACCGACGCGTCCCCACGGCCGAGCTCAACCGGTTCTTTCGCAGCGCGCTCGAACGCCAGCCGCCGCCGACGCACCGCGGGCGGGCCCCGCGCATCTACTTTCTCACGCAGGCAGAGTCGTCGCCGCCGTTGTTCGTCGCGTGGGCGAACTTCCCGGAGAGCATCAAGCCGAGCTATCAGCGCTTCGTGGAAAACCAGATCCGAAAAGCGTTCGGCTTCCGCTCCGTGCCCGTTCACGTTCAGTACCGCGCCCGCGAACGTAAAGAGCGCCGCTGACGAGCCCTTGGCTCAGACCAGCCTGTGGCTCAGCGGCAAGAGGTCTCCGAGATCGTGCGGGTCGTCGCCGAGCATCGGTAGCGCGATGCGCGTGAGCGGTGCCGCGCTCGGCAACGCGGCGAGCCTGGCCTCGAAATGCCGAAGCGCGCGCGCGTCGATCGTCGCCTGCATGTCCTCGTCGGCGAGGGCGGCGAGCAGCGGTGCCGCGAGCGTTCGCGAAAGCCCGTGGCGCTCGGCAGCCTCGGCGGCCTCGCTCGGCGTGACCTCGCCCTGACGCAAGGGAATGTGCCGGTTCACCACGAGCGCGTCGGCGGTGAGCCCGCTCGCCAGCAGCCGTTCCAGAAACAGCGCCACTTCGTCCAGCGCGGCAGGCACCGGGGTCGAGACGAGCACGTACGCGAAGCCTTCGCCGCGAAAGGCGCGGGCCACCTCGCGAGCGCGCTCCTTGAATCCGCCGAAGAGATCGTTGAGCTCGGTGACGAACTCCGCCATGTGCTCGAGAAAGCCCCGCCCGGTAAGCCTGCCGACGCCGCGCAAGACGAGTGCCACCCCGCGCGCGAGCGCCCGCAGGCCGAGCTTGCGCTGAGGCTCGAAGGCGTCGACGAGCCAGCGCATGGCGGGGCTGTCGAGGGCCTCGATGAGGCGTTCGGGGGCGTCGAGGAAGTCGAGTGCGTCGCTCGTCGGCGGCGTGTCGAGCACGACCAGCTCGTGCGCAGGATCCCCGAGCACCGCGAGCACCTTTTCCATCGCCATGTACGACTGCGTGCCGGCGAGGCTCGTCGAGACGTACTGGTAAAACTGGTTGTTGAGAATGCGGTTCTTCACGACCTCGCTCGGCGCGTGCCGGGCGACGATGTCGTCGAAGGTGCGCTTCGTGTCCAGCATGGCGACGGTCAGCTGACCGCTCGGGGGAATGCCGAGCGCGGCGAGGCGCTCACGCGGCACCGCGTGTGCCTCGCCCCGCATACCGCCGACGCCGAGGCTGTCGGCAAGGCGCTTCGCAGGGTCGATCGTCAGGCAAAGCACGCGCTTGCCCTCCCGGGCCGCGCCGAGCGCGAGAGCGGCCGCCACCGTCGTCTTCCCCACCCCGCCCGCGCCCGCGCAGACCAGGACGCGCCGGCTCTGAACGAGCCCGAGAAGCGTCGCGCCTTCGGTCATCGGTGTGACGAGTATACCGTGAGCTTGTCCGAAGTTGGCCCGGAGCGCGGACCTCTGAGACCTTCGCGGGATGGACGCACAGGCCTCCTCCGTCGTCGAGCGACGGAAGGACCGCACGAGCGAAACACTCCAGGCGCTCACCCGACTGCTCGAAGCCTCGAGGCGCCGGGGCGGTCTCGACGCCGTCACCGTTGCCGACGCCTCGGGCCTGCTGCTCGCCGGTGCCGGTCCGGCGCGGCTCTGCGACGAGCTCGCTGCGTGGGCGCCGATCGTCGACCGTGGCCCCCAGAATGACGTCGTTCCAAGCTGCCTGGACGCGCTCGAGCGGCGGACCGGCCGGAGGCGTTTGTCGCTCGATGGCATCGAGGTCGTGGTCACGACGGCGGGCCGCGCCCCGGCAGACGCCGAGCTCGACGCCGTCAGCGCCGGGCTGAGGCGCATTCTCCAAGGCGGCTGAGAGCGCTTCCGCGGGCCCCCGACAGCGCCCGGTCGAACCGGCGCAGCCGTCTGCCAGGCTTCGAGATCTTGCCTTTCAAGACTGCCCAAGTCGGGACAAGCTTGTCGAGATGCCGCGCTTCGTCGACCTGCACTGCCACTGGGTGGCGGGGATCGATGACGGCGCGACGACCCCGGAGGAGGGCATCGCGATGCTGCGCGCCCTCGGGGCGGCGGGCTTTGCTACCGTAGTCGCAACGCCTCACATGCGTCCTGGCATGTTCGACAACACGCGTGGCGACCTCGAGTCGGCCTTCACGCGCATGCGGCCCTACCTCGACGGGGACCCGACGCTCCCCCACGTGGAGCTGAGCAGCGAGCACTACTTCGACGACGTGGTCTACGCGCGCATCCAAGCGGGCGAAGCGCTGCCGTATCCCGGCGGCAAGGCCATGCTGCTCGAGTTCTACGGGTCCACGTTCCCGCACGGGGCGGCCGAGCGACTGTTCGAGCTCGGGTGCCGTGGCGTCTTGCCCGTGATTGCGCACCCGGAGCGCTATCGCTACCTCTGGCGCTCGCAAGAGCTGCTCGAGCGCCTGGTGGCCTCCGGGGCCGCGGCGCTGCTCGACATCGGCGCGCTCGTCGGCAAGTACGGCAGGGAGCCGCAGCGCTGCGCTCTCTCGCTGCTCGACCGAGGGCTCTATCACGCGGCTTGCAGCGACGCGCATCGCGCCGCAGACGTCGAGACCGTGCGCGCGGGCATCCGCTTTCTTTCCGACGAGTACGGCGAGGAGGCGGTCGAAGCGCTGTTCGACGAGGGCCCGAACGCGATCCTCGCTGGGCGGCGTCCTTCATGACCGATGCGGCGGGTCCCCTCATTCCCGAAGGCCGCGGTCTCGGCAAGAAGCTCGCGCTGTCACTCTTGCCGGCAGCTGGTTTCGTCTGGTTGTTGCAGCGTGGAGCGCTCCCGCTCGTCCCCGAAGGCGACGCGCTGAGAAGGGTGTCGCCGAGCAGCATTCTCCTTTACATCGCCGTGTGGTCGGCGATGTACCTGGTGAGGACCGCGCGGTGGTGGTTCTTGCTCGCGCCCGTAAAGCCCGTGCCGTTCTGGACGGTCGTGCGCGTCGCTTGCGTCGGGTTCCTCGCCGTTCTGCTTTTGCCCTTCAGGATGGGTGAGGCCGTGCGACCTTTGATGATCCGTCGCGAGGCGGGCGTCTCGCCGTGGGCCGCTACGGGGACGGTCGGTGCGGAGCGCGTCATCGACGGCCTGACGATCAGTCTGCTGCTCCTCGCATCGCTCAGCATCGCCAGGCCGCTCGATCCGTTGCCCGATCGGATCGGCGACCTGCCCATCCCGGCGAGCCTCGTTCCCCAAGCCGCCTTCACGGCGGCCGCCGTCTTCGCTTTCGGCAGCCTCGTGATGGGCGTCTTCTACTGGCGCCGTGCCTGGGCCCGTCGCTGGACCGAACGGCTGATCGGCGTCGTGTCGCTAAAGCTAGCCCGCTGGCTTGCGGCGCGCGTCGAGGACGTCGCTCAGGGCCTCGGATTTCTCACCCACGCGCGCTACAGCGTCCCGTTCGTGCTCGGAACGCTCACCTACTGGCTGCTCAACGCCGCGACCTTCTGGATCCTGGCCGTCGCTTGTGGCGTCGGCGAGATCGGCTTCTTCGGCGCCACCACCACCATGGGGGTCGTGGCGCTCGGCATCCTCGTACCGGCGACACCCGGATTCTTCGGTGCCTTCCAGCTCGCGATTTATGCGGGGCTCGCCATGTACCTGCCTCCCGCGAGCGTGATGCGCGCCGGCTCGGCGTACGCCTTCCTCGGCTACGTCCTGCCCGTGGGCTTGTCGACGCTCGCCGGGCTCGTGGCGGCGCTCGCGGGGCTTTTCGTGCGCCGGGCCGCCCGGAACTTGCCTCGATCCGCCGACCTCGGTTAGCCCGGGACGGTGGGTCGTCCTCGGGTTCTCGCTACCGTCACAGCGCTATTTTTGGCCCCGCTGCTGTTCGGGCTGCCGGCGAATGCCCGCGTGGAGGCCGATAGCAGCTACACGAAGGCCCAGACGTACAGCACGGCCCTGCGGTACCTGCGGGTCGATTCTCGGCTTCGAGGTGCTCGAGAAGGACCCGGACTCCGCCTACCTCGTCTTTCGCTACATCCCGCCCGGTCAGCCCAAGAGCGCCTCGACGGGAACCCTCGAGGTGGTCGAATCGAGCGACACGGTTCGGATTTTCGTGCGCTTGCCCAAGCTGCCCGAATATCACGAGATCGTCCTCCGCGACGGCCTCGTGAAAAAGCTGCAGGAAGAGTACGGCGCGCCGCCGCCCCACAAGCCCCCCGCGAAGCCGAGCCCGAGCGACGGCGGCACCGACTGACGGACACCTGGCGATCGACGCGATCCGGGGATAAGACCGTGCGCTGATGGACGCATCGGGTGCCTCGCTCCCCTCGCGCATCGGGCGCTATCACGTCGAGCGACTGCTCGGGCGGGGCGCCATGGGTCGTGTGCTCCTCGCCCACGACCCGGTGCTCGATCGCGGCGTCGCCGTGAAGCTCCTCAGGGACGACCTCGGGCTTCTCCCCGACCAGCGCGACGCACTCGTGGATCGGATGCGACACGAGGCGAAGGCGTGCGCGCGCGTCACCCATCCGAACATCGTCGGTTTGTTCGACATGGGCGAGGACCCCGAGTTCGGCCTGTACCTGGTCTTCGAATACGCCGAAGGCACGACGCTCAAAGAGCGGCTGACCCACGGGCCCTTGCCACCAGGCCTCACGGCGACCATCGCGCGCGAGATTGGCGGCGCGTTGGCCACGGCCCACGAGATGGGCGTTCTGCATCGCGACGTGAAGCCAGAAAACATCATCCTCACGCCCCATGGCAGCAAGATTGCCGATTTCGGCATTGCTCGCGTGCCGAACTCGACGCTCACGAAGAACGGCGGACTGCTCGGGACGCCGGCCTACAGCGCCCCCGAGTGCATCATCGACGGCGTGTTCTCTGCGCGCAGCGACCAATTTTCGCTCGCGGCCACGCTCTACGAGGCGCTGTGCCAGCGCCGCGCCTTTCCCGGGGAGGACGCAGTCGCCGTCGCGACGCGCATCACGACCGCGGACCCTCCACGCATCGCCGACGCCTGCGGTCTCGACCGCCACGTCGACGAGGTGCTTGCCCGCGCGATGGCCAAGGATCCGCGGCGGCGCTTCGCGAGCGCAGGAGAGTTCGGCGACGCGCTCAGCGAGGCGCTCGGGCGAGGGGCGAGGGGCGCACAGCCGACGATCCCCGATGCGCTGCACCGCCGGCGCCTCGGGGGCGAGACCCCGGCCGGAACGCGGAATCTCCTGGGGGGCGTCGCGCTCGGTGCGCTTTTCGGCATCACGGTGATGCGCCTGACGACCGGCCTCGGGGAAACGGAGTCCGCCGCGGCGAAGCCCGTCGCGCCCGACGTGCACGCGCCCGCCGTCGCCTGGCTATCGCCGGCGCCCGAGGAGCGCCCCCATGCCGCACCGCACGCTGCCACGCGACGCGCGCCGAGCGTGTCGCCCAGCGCGGCGCCGAGCGTCGCGAGCACGGCCACGACGCGCGCCCCGAGCCCCGAGGCTCAGAGCGCAACGAAGGCCGCCGACGCCGGCCGAGCGAGCAATGCGGACGCCGCTCCGTAGCGGGCGGTTCGTCGCGCTGGCCGGCGCGACGCTCGTCGTGGCCCTGCTGCCGGATCCCGCCTCGGGCAACAGCGCCCGCGCGCGGTCGCCCGTCTTGCCGACGGCCGTGGAACGGGCGTTGACGGGTGGCCTCGCGGTGCTCCGCGCGCCCGGCAGCGCGATGATAAGGCTCGTTCGCTCGCGCTTCGTGGTCGGCTCGACGAGCGAGGACGTGCTCGAGGCGATAGAGAGCTGCGCTCGCGACCCCCTCGCTTACCGCTGCAACGAGCGTACGTTCTCGAACGAGCTGCCGGCGAGCGAGGCCGCGCTCCCGTCGTTCTACCTGGACCGCTACGAGGTGACACGCGGCGAATATCAACGCTGCGTGGTGCGAGGCGAGTGCGAGCCCGTGCCTGGTGAGCTGCCGGCGAGCCTCGACGACGCGAGGCTGCCGATGACGCTCGTGCGCGCCGCCGACGCCGAAGCCTACTGCCGCGCGCGGGGGGCGCGCTTACCGAGCGAGCTCGAGGTCGAGCGCGCGATGCGCGGCATGAGCGGTCGCCGTTTCCCGTGGGGCGACCTCTACAACGACGAGCTCGCGAACCACGGACGCCTGGGGCTCGACCCTTCCGACGACGTCGACGGGCACGCTGGACTCGCACCGGTCGGGTCGTACCCCGCGGGAACGACACCGGACGGCTTCTTCGATCTGGCTGGCAACGCCGCCGAATGGACGTTGGACGCCTACAGCGAGCGCCGCGGGACGCCGCCGGACCCAGCGCTCTCCGGGTTGCGCACCGTCCGCGGCGGTCACTACCTGAACGGCGGAGCGTGGCTGCGCGGCGCGGCCCGCTCGCCCTACCTCGCCGACTCCCGCTACCCGTTCATCGGTTTCCGCTGCGCGCTCTCGGCGGCGACGAGGGGCAGCTGAGTGTCCGGGCGCGTGCACCTCGAGGTCCACGACCGCACGCGCTTCGTGCTCGTGCACCCGCACTACCCGGAAAACCTGGGAGCGTGCGCGCGTGCCATCAAGACCATGGGGTTCTCGTCGCTCGAGCTCGTCCGGCCGAGCCGCCTCGCCGTGCCGGACCACCCGATGGCGTTCAAGATGTCCGTGCGAGCGTGGGACGTGCTCCACGCCTGCCGGCGCCACGAGAGCATCGAACAGGCGACGGTGGGAGCGACGCTGGTCGTCGCAACGAGCTCGCGGCGCGGCCTCTCGTCGCCCCTCGACGCACGCGACGCGGCGGCGCTCGTCGTCGAAGAGGCCGGGCGCGGCGGTACCACCTGTGTGCTCTTCGGCAACGAGAAGACTGGGCTGGGCGCGGAAGAGGTGGAGCGCGCAACGGTGCGCCTTCGCATCCCGATGGCGGGGCCTCAGCCGTCGATCAACCTCGCGCAAGCGGTTCAGCTCGTGGCCTACGAGATCTTCGTCGCCGGCCTCGCGGCGGGCCGGGCGTCGCCGTGACCGCGCGCTCGCGCCTCTTTTTGGTGTTGCTCGCGACGGCGTGCGGCACCCGCGAGGATCCACGCTTTCGCACGGCGTGGGATCGCGCTGACGCCGACTACGTGCACGGCCGGTACGCTCTCGCCGGCACGAGCTGGCTCGACGCGGCTGGCGCCGCTCGGTCAACCCACGATCGCGACGAAGCCACCTACCGCGCGGCGACAGCGTTCGCGCGCGCCGACAGGATCGACCGGGCCGAGCCCCTGTTCGCTCAGCTCGCCGCGGGGACGGGCGAGCGCGCCGCCCGCGCGAGCTTCGACCGCGCGAGCCTCGTGGCGAGGCAGGACCCCGCGCGCGGCGCCACCCTACGGCTCGCCGCCCTCGAACGGTTTCCCGACTCCGGGCTCGCGCCACGCGCGCTGTCGGACCACCTCGCGCGCATCGAGGCTAAAAACGGGGCCCCGGAGGCACTCGCCGAGCTCGAACGGCTGGCCCCCGCCCTTGCCCCCACCGAGCTCGACGAAACCGTTCGTTACGAACGGGCGCGCCATCTCGAGCGCGCCGAGCGCTTCGCCGAGGCGCGGAGCGCGTACCTCGATACGGCGCGGCGGCACCCCTACCCCGGCGGCGCGCTCTGGGACGACGCGCTGACGGGCGCCGCCCGCATGGAAGAGGCGCTCGGGCGCCCGAAGGCCGCGATCGACGTCCTCGAGCGGCTGCTCGCCGAACGCGAGGCGGCGCAACTCGTGGGCAGCTACGATCGCCCGCGCTACGCGGAAGCGCGTTTCCACATCGCCGAGATCCGTCGCGACCGCTTGCACGATCCGCTCGGCGCGCGCCGCGAGTTCCGGCGCGTGTTCGACGACTTTCCAACCAGCCTTCTGCGGGACGACGCGCTCTTCCAGGAGGCCCGGCTCGCCGCGGGCACCGAGGATCTCGGCGCTGCGTGCGACGCGATGTCACTGCTCGTCCGGGAGCTTCCGGACTCCCGGTTCGTGGGCTGCGCGCGCCACCTGTGTCCGAGCTTCACGGGCCCGGTGCGGCGCTGCCCGACGGGCGCGCTCAGCGACCCGAGCGCTGCGACCGATCACTCCGCTTTGCTGTCTTCCTCTTCCTCTTCGTCGTCGTCTTCGTCCTCGTCCTCGTCGTCCCCGTAGTCCTCGTCGAGCTCCTCGAGATCGCCGGACTCGCCGCCCTCGGTCTCTTCGGCCTCCTCACCCTCCTCGGCCTTCACGTCCGTCTTGAGATCGATACCGACCTCGCTGAGCTGGGTTTCGAGCAATTCGAGTAGCTCGTCGACGTCGTCACCGCCCCACTCGTCGATCACGTCCGTCAAGAACTCGTAGAAGTCGCCATTGTCGAGCCGGCGCTCGATCTCCTCCACCTGCTCCTCGGTAAAAGCTTCGAGGACGTCCTCGCGGAGCGATTCGGTGTCGTCCTCCTCGATGGCTTCTTGGGCCGAGAGCCGGATCTGGCGTACGGCGCGTCTGTCGAGGTAGATTTCCATGTAGGATGCTTCCCTGAACTCGAGGGGCACTAAACCAAGGCTCGTGCGAGAGTCAAGACCGGTCCGATGGATCCGACGATGGGCGTTTGCCGTCGCGGTCGTCTCGGGCTTCTGCCTCGCCGGGCGGCCGGCCTTCGGTACCGAACGCGACGGTATGGACGACGGGCGGCGCGACGCGCTTCAGTTCGGCATGGCCTTCGCCGCGGAGGCCGTCGCGTCGGCGGGGGACGTTTGCCCCCCCAGCGTCATGGCGCCGTGCATCCTCGGGTCCGGCGGGGGCGTCGGGGTTCGGGTCGGCTACCGTGCGATGCGCCGCCTCTTTCTGGGGGGCACCTACGAATTTTCGCGGCACGAGTCGTCGAGCCAGCTCCGGCTGGCCATCTTGCAGCAGCTGCGCGGGGAGGCGCGCTACTACTTGGACTATGGCGACCGCGCCACGGCCTTCCTCTCGGCCGGTGCCGGCTTGCACTTGTACGGCAGCGAGTGGGGGGCGATCACGGGGGGACCCCTTGCCATGTTGGGCGGCGGACTGGAGTTCGAGCTGTCGGAGAAGACGGTGCTGGGGGGAGCTCTCACGTACCGGATGCTCATCCCGCGGGCGTTCACCGATAGCAGCGGGGAGCGGCGGGCCGATCGGCTGCTCGGCTTCGGCCTCGCGCACATGGTCGGGCTGGAGCTGACGCTCGAAGTGAGGGATCCTTTGCCGCGCTGGTGAGCGGTTTGACCAGCAAATTTTTTTTCGCGGGGATGGTAGCGTAGGGCCGACATGGTGACTTGTGGGCGATGCGGGCTGCTAAACCGCGAGGAACTGCGGTTTTGTGCGGACTGCGGGGCGAGGCTCGCGCCGTCGGCTCGTGCGAGCGCCGGAACGGCAGCCGCCCGCACCAGCGTCCTCAGCCGCTCTCAAGCGCCGCGCCCGCAGCCACGCCCCGTCGCTCCCCCCTTCGACTTCTCGCCACCCCCGCCCGTCACCACGAACATCCGATGCCCGACCTGCGGCAAGGACAACGAAGCGCACAGCCGCTTCTGCACCGAGTGCGGACAAGTCCTGAACCCCTCGGATCAGCACCCCGTGGCCCCGGGGCCCGATCGGGCCGCGTCGCCGGCTGTCCCGGCCGCGCCTCCGGCCGCGCAGCCGGAGGCGGTGCAGGTCTGCACGCGTTGCCACGGCACCAACAGCGCGGGGATGCTCTATTGCCAGTTTTGCGGCGCGCGGCTGCGGTCATCCGGCGGGCAGGCGATCGCGGCCGAAACGGAGCAACCTCCAGAGAAGCCTTCGGCCACCGAGCCGCAGGCCAAGCTCGTGGTCATCGCTCAGGACGGAACTCCCGGGGCGGAGTACCCGATGGAAGGGTCGTTTGCGGAGATCGGCCGCTCGGAGGGCACGATCACCCTGCCCGCGGATCCCTACGTGTCTTCCCGTCATTTGCGCGTATCCCGCCGGAACGGCCGGTTTTTTGTGCGGGACCTGGAATCGGTCAACGGGGTATATGTGCGGCTTCGAGGCCCCGAGCTCCTGCGGCACGGAGACTTGGTCCTCATAGGACTCGAGGTGTTAAGGTTCGAGCTGGTGAGCGACGCGGAACGTGGGCTCGGCCCCGCAACAGAGAGGGGAACCCGCGTGTTCGGCTCGCCGGCGCTGACGAGGCACGCAAGGCTATGCCAGCTCACCGTCGAGGGCGTGCCCCGCGACGTTTACTACCTGTGCCGGGACGAGACCGTGGTCGGCCGGGAGTCGGGCGACGTAGTGTTCACCAATGATCCATTCATGAGCCGACGTCACGCATCGATCACCCGGGATCCCGCGCTCGGGGCATTCACGCTCAACGATCTCGGCTCGTCGAACGGGACCTACCTCGCGGTGCGGGGCGAGGCCGAGGTCGTCGGTGGCGACCACCTACGGGTCGGCCAGCATCTGTTTCGCCTCGACGTCGGCAGGTCGGGCCGATGAACGGCGACGGTCGTCCGGAGATCCGGATGCGCCTGTTCGGGCGCACCGACGTGGGACAGATCCGGGAGCACAACGAGGACAATTTCCTCGTCGCTGACCTCACGCGCGAGAGCCGTGGCCTGCTCGAGGGGGATCGCGACCAGACCATCGGGGCGCAGGGCTCAGTGCTCGGCGTCTGCGACGGCATGGGTGGCGCCGCGGCCGGTGAGATCGCAAGCCAGCTGGCGGTCGACATCATCTACGAGCGCCTTTTGGAGGGTGACCCGCCCGCAGAGCACGACGAGCTCGCCCGCCGCCTCGTCCAGTCCGTGGAGGAAGCCGGGGCCCGGATCTTCAACGAGGCACGAGCGGACCGCTCACGCCGAGGCATGGGCACGACGGCGACGATCGCCGCGCTCGTGGACTCGCGCCTGTTCGTCGCACAGGTCGGGGACAGCCGCGCCTACGTGCTCCGCGGTGAGCGCCTGGTCCAGGTGAGCCGCGACCAATCCCTCGTCAACCAGCTGATCGAAGCTGGCCAGCTCACCGAGGAAGAAGCCGAGACCTTCGAGCACAACAACATCATTTTGCAGGCACTCGGTACTGCGGAGACCGTGCAGGTGGACCTCACCTACGTGGACCTCGCGCGTGGCGACCGGCTGCTGCTCTGCTCCGACGGTCTCTCCGGCATGGTCCGGACCGACGAGCTCCGGGAGGTGCTGCTCGCGCACGCCGATCCGCTCGACGCCTGTCGAGAGCTCACGGACCGCGCGAACCGCGCCGGCGGTCATGACAACATCACGGTGATCGTGGCCGAGTTCCAGGGTGCCGGCCTGCCCGAACGCCTCCCGGACGGGGACCTCGCTTACAAGAAGTACGCGCTTCCCGAGTCGAGCAGTGACGCACCCCGGTTGGCGTCGATTTCCGGCCACGATCTGCAGACCGGCGCGCCGAGCGAGGAGGCCGCCCGCGAATCGCGGCGTCTGAAAGTCGGCCACACGATGGTCGGCATCCAGTTCTCGCTCCCGGAGAACGCCGAAACGCCACCGAGCCCTCCGCTCGGAAGCGATCCGGTTCCATTCGGCGGCCAGGACGAGCCCGTGACGATCCCCATCGACGGGCTGCCGCCGGCCCTGGTCGGCGCGCTCGTGCTCCTGGCGATGGCGGCGGTCGCCGTCACGGGCTTCTGGCTATTGCGTTAGGGCGCCGCTCCACCCTCGCGCTCCCGGCGACGTAGTAAGAAACCGCCATGCGACGCGCGATCGAGAAGCTCTCCTTCTCGGTGCTTTCGCTCGTCGTGGCGTCGCTCGTTTCGTTCGCGATGCTGGCGCGCGTCACAGACGGGCTTCGTCCACGGCGCGACGACCTGCCTCTCCTCTTCAACCCGGCACCCCGAAACGCTCGCGAGCTGGCGCTCCGAGCCATGCGGGCCGTCGCAGCGGGAGGACCGGAAGCCCCGGGAGCGGCACGCGAGCTCGTCCGACTCGGGGGCGCCGGCCTCCCACACGTGCTGCCGACGCTCGACACGCTCGAGCCGGGAGCGCGCGGGCGCGTCGCGCTCGCTCTCGGCCCGGTGGCGCGCAGGATGGGCGTGGCCGACGACGACGAGCTGTCGTCGCCAGAGCGAGCCATCGCCTTCTTCACGCGCTTCTGGCAGGACAGGAGCGCGGATTTTCGCCCGGCCGTCGTCAGGCGCAAGGTCGCCCGGCTCGCGGAGCGCGCCCTCCCCTTGCGCCGCAAGGAAGTCACCGAGCTCGACACCTTCGCGCTACCCGCGCTCCTCGAAGCGCTCGGCAGCGTCCGCACGGCGGAGGACGCGCGACGGGTCGCGCGACTCGCGCCCGTGCTCGCGCACGTCACGGGCGTGCGCGTCGACCTGGCGGCAGAGCCCGACGTGACGCAGGCACGCGAGGCCGTGAGTCGGTTCCAGAGCTTCGCGCTCG
Organism: uncultured delta proteobacterium; assembly: GCA_963841435.1. Lineage (GTDB taxonomy): Bacteria > Myxococcota_A > Polyangia > Polyangiales > Polyangiaceae > PMG-095. The sequence goes on along the minus strand of CAWJCS010000004.1, from coordinate 391,692 downwards.
AGCATGCCCTCGACTTTACGACGCTCGATGGCCCCCAGCGCCTCACGGCGACCGTCACCGAGACGCGGTATTTTCGCTGGGTCGCTTCGGTCGCGCGCGCCCTCGGCAAGGACGACCCCGCGGGCATGGCCCGGGCCCTCGGAGCTCTCCGCATGGCGACGAGCACGCTGCTTTACGCGGGACTTTCGGTCGGACTGGCCTTTTTGGCGTCGCTCGGTGCGGAGCGCCTCCTTTCACGCCACGGTTCGACCGCCAAGGTGCTCGGCGCGGTGGCATTGGGTGCCGCGACCCTGCCGCCGGCCTCGCTTTCGGTGCGCCTCCTTGCGCACGGGTACGGCATCGCGGTCGGCGGGCTCACGCTGGCGCTCGCAGCCCTTTTCACGGTGGAGCTCCAGGCCTTCGCCGCGCCCGGCCCGTGGCTACGCCGTGCCCTCGCGCGCCTCGCGTTGAGGTTGCCCGTGGCGGTCACGGCGCTCGTCGCCGGTGAGGCGGTGCTCGGCGTCGGGCTGGGCGGCATGGCGCGGCGCGCTGTCGCCGCAGGGGATCTCTCGTTGCTCATGTGGGTTGGATTTCCCATCGCTGCAACCGGCGCGCTGTCGGTCGCCATCGGCGATCTTCTCCGCCCCGCGCCGACCCGGGTGGCGACGGAGCTCGACCCCGCCGAGCGGCGCCGGCCGCTGCTCATCGGGGCCGGCGTCGTGCTCGCGGGGCTTTCGCTCGTCGGGCTCCTCGGACGAACCACGGGTGACCCGCGAGGCCTCTCCGCGGCGCTCGGCACGACCGTCCTCGGGCTGGGTGCGGCGACCGGGGTCGCGGTCGTCGTCGGTGGCGCACTCGGGCTGCTCGCCGGCGGCGTCTCGCGCACCGCCCATGGCCTGCTCGTGCGGGCACGCGAGCTGCTCGGCGCGCTGCCCGAGCCGCTCGTCGCCTGCGCTGCTCTGTCGTTCGGGGGCCCGCTCGGCGCGATCGGCCTCGGCCTGCTGCGAGCCTTCGATGTCGCGGAAGTGCTCAGCCAGCGCCTGAACGAGCAGCGCGTCGAGGAGGCGCTCGAGCCGCCGAGTGGAGGCGGCGCGCCGCTCTCACCGTACCTGCGGCGCGTGCTGCCCCACGCCGCGAGGGCGACGGCGGTGAGCGTCGCGCTTTCGATCCCCTGGCTGTCGAGCGTGTGGATCGCCGGCGCGGCGATCGCCGATCCCCTGCGCCCGGGTGCCTGGTCCCTTGCGGCTCCCGCGCTCTGTTCGAGCCAATTTTCGTGGGCGGCGTTCACGTTGCTCGGGGCAGCCGCGCTCGTGCTCGCGAGCGAGCTCTCGCCTCGGTCCGGCGCCGTCGAAGCGGACAGCACCGTGGTGGTGCTCGCCCTGAAACGTCGTGTTTCGAGCCCCGACGATCTGCGGGTGCCGGGGGGTGACGACTAGACACGCGGGACGGTGCTAGGTAATGACCCGCCATGGCCCCGAGCGTCGTTTCAGAGCAGGATTTCGAGCGGGAGGTGCTCTTGTCGGAGCTCCCCGTGCTGGTGGAGTTCTCCGCCGAGTGGTGCGGCCCCTGCAAGCTCGTTGCACCGGAGCTCAGGGCCCTCGCCGCCGACCTGGTGGACAAGGCCAAGATTGTCACCGTCGACATCGATCGCTCGCCGATGCTGGCGCGGCAGCTGGGCGTGCAGTCGGTGCCCGCCTTCGTGGTGTTCCACCAGGGCCGGCCTGTCGGTGGCAAGGTGGGGGCGCTCAAGCGAGCCCAGCTGCGCGAGATGCTCGACCCCTACCTGCCGCGCGCCGAAGGCGCCGTGAAGCCGGAGGAGCTCTTGGCGCTGCTGCGCGCCGGGCGCGTCAAAGCCGTCGATACCCGCGAGCGCGCAGCCTTCGACCGCGCCCACATTCCCGACGCGACCCACATGCCGGGCGAAGAGATCGAGGGGCGGCTCGCGGAGATCTACATGCTGGGCGTCCCGCCCGTGCTCTACTGTCGCTCGGGGGACAAGACCAAAGAGATCGCGCAGAAGCTCGCCGAGCAGGGCGTGGCGGCAGCGTTCCTCGAGGGCGGGCTGCTCGCCTGGGAAGCCGCAGGGCTCGCGGTCGAAAAGCCCGACTAGTCTCGAGTTGGCCGAGGACTGGTCAGGGCCGCGTCCGCGACCAGGCGAGCAACGCTTCCGCGATCACTTCGCGTACGGCAACGCCGTGCTCGGCGGCCGCGCGCGCGCAGGCATCGAATTCCGGCTTCGCCTGTGGCGGACCGTAGGGGCCCTCGGCCACCTTGACGGGGATCGTGCCGAAACGCGTCGAGATTTCGACCGTACGGCGGGGGCGCTCGACTCGGGTCACGGGCGTGCGACGCACCCCGAGTGTCGTCGTCTCGCGCAGCAGCGCCTCGGCGACGGCATCGGCCTCCGCCGCGCGGACGAGCGCGGAAACTACGAGGCCGGGCCGCCCCTTCTTCATCGTCACCGGCGTCGCGAAGGCATCGAGCGCCCCGAGACCGAGCAGGACGAAAATGGCGTGCGCCGCGAGCTCGCCCGTCATGTCGTCCACGGTGGCCTCGAGCATCACGAGCTCGGCGGTGGCTCGCTGCGTCGAGGGTTGCGACCCCATGACGACCCGGAGCGCGTTCGGGGCGTCCTCGAAAGCTCGCGTTCCGGCGCCCCAGCCGATGCGTTCGGGCACGAGCGCGGGCCACGGTTCGAAGCGCTCGGCCACGGTGCTCAGGATGGCCGCACCCGTCGGAGTCACGAGCTCCACGTTGCGCGCCGCGGGGACGGTGGGGACCCCCTCGAGACAGGCCAGCGTCGCGGGAGCGGGGAGCGGGAGCACACCGTGAGCCGCCGCGACCGAACCGCGCCCGAGCGGGAGAGGCGAGCCGACTACGTGACCCCCGAGATAGTCGAGACACGCTGCCGCCCCCACGACGTCGACGAGCGAGTCGACGGCGCCCACCTCGTGGAAGGTCACTTCCTCGAGCGGAACGCGGTGCACGCTCGCCTCGGCGCGCGCGAGCCGGCCGAAGATGCGCTGCGCAAGCGCCACCACGGCGGGCGAAAGACTCGATGCGTCGAGCAAGCGCCGGACGTCCGCGTAGCGCCGCTCGGGCTGCTCGCGCGACGCCGTCACGTCGAAGTGCGTGGCCCCGAGCCCGCCGGTTCGAGCGCGACTGAACGTGAGCTTCACGCCGTCGATACCGAGCGCCGCCGCGGCCTGCTCGACGACCCCACGAGGGACCCCGAGGTCCACGAGCGCGGCGACCGTCATGTCGCCGGCGATGCCGCTGAAAGCGTCGAAGAACAACAGCTTGCCGTTGCTCGCTCCCCGTTCGAGCGGCGCGCGATGGGCCTCGGGGTCACCGGGCAAGAGCGTGATTTTGGCGCGCGACCCTCCGACGGGGTCCGACCCCTCGTGGGTGTGCCCGTGGGCATGGGGATGCTGGTGATCGTGGCCGTGAGCGTGCTCGTGCTCCGCGTCCTCGGCGTGCCCGCGGGCGCGCTCGGTCACGACGCGCTCCCCTGGACGGCCTCGGTGCCACGGACAAGGCGGATGGCGGCCATTGCCGCGCCGAAGCCGTTGTCGATGTTCACGACCGTGATGCCCGACGCACAGCACGTGAGCATGCCGAAGAGCGCCGTGAGCCCGTCGAGCGCCGCCCCGTAACCCGTCGAGGTGGGTACGGCGATCACGGGCGCGGCGACGAGGCCGCCCACGACCCCGGGCAGCGCTCCTTCCATGCCGGCCACGACGATGAGGGCGCGCGCGCGCCGCAGCACGGGGAGCGCCGCGAGCACTCGATGCAGTCCAGCGACCCCGACATCGACGACGCGCTCCGTCGGCACGCCCGCGCTTTTGAGCGTTTCGAGCGCTTCCTCGGCGACCGGGAGATCGCTCGTGCCGGCCGTGACGACGGCGACGGGTGCGCCCGCGACCGGTGGTGGCGGCCGTCGCAAGGCGAGCGCCGTGCGAGCGAGCGGCTGATAGGCGAGCTCCGGCACGGCACGGGTCACCTCGCCGGCGGCCTCGGGGTCGAGGCGCGTGACGAGCACGTTGTGACCGGCTTCGAGCAGCCGGCGCGCGATCCCCACAATCTGCGCCGCGGACTTGCCCTGCCCGAGGATGACCTCGGGAAGCCCCTGGCGCAATGCCCGGTGCTGGTCGATGCGGGCGTACTCGAGGTCCTCGAACGGCAGCGTCGCGAGCTCTCCCAGGGCAGCCGTGGGCGAGAGCGCCCCGGAACGCACGCGCTCGAGCAGGGCCAGCAGACGTTCGGGGCTCACGCTTCGGCAAGCACTAGCAGTTGGGCCCGGCGCCGTCGAATCCAGGGCAGCCGGGCCACGCGGGCGCTTGCCGGACCCAACACCACGGGCGCAAGATAGCCGCCCGGTTTTGCTCGCTGTACCGCTCCTCGGCTTCACGCTCGGCGTGGTCTTCGCGTGGCTCGCGCGCGAAGACGTTGCGCGCGGCGCCCCAGGCGCCCTCGGTTCGCGCTCGCTCGCCGTGGTGTGCATCTATGCGCTCGTGGCCTTCACGCCGGCGTGCGCCTGCCTGTTCGTGCTCGAGCCCGACTGGGCGGGCGCGTACCTGTTCGACGGTGGCCGAGCGCGCCTGCTGCAAGCCGCCACCATGCTCGCAACGCTCGCCAGCGTGCCCATCGGGTTCGTCGCAGCGGCGCGCGCCACGCGCGCCCGACGCCCGTCGAGGGTGCTGCGGCTCGGCATGGCCGCAGGCCTCTCGGGGCTGGCGTTGACGCTCGCGCTCTTCCCGCGCCTCTCCGTGCGAGCGACCTACGCCCAGTACCACGGCGACTTCGGCACGGAACCCGTGCTCGGCTCGCCGCTCGGCTGGACGCTCGCCTGGGTCTTCGCGGTGCTCGGGCTCGCGTCCGCTTACACGGCCCAGGCGCTGCGCCGGCTGCAAGGCTGACGAGGCGCGCCGTTTTCGTGCCCACCGTTTATCTGATACGACGACATCGATGACCGACGATCGCGAACGACACCTGCTGGCGCTGGCAAAGCGCGTCGTGGACGGCGCGCTCGCGCGCGGCGCCGGCGTGGCGGAGGCGAGCGCGCGCGGCGGCTTCGAGCTCAGCGTGCGGGTGCGGCTCGGCAAACCCGAGCTCGTGGAGGAAGCGGGGCATCACAGCGTCGCACTGCGGGTCATCCGCGATGGGCGCGTCGCCGTGACGAGCACGAGCGATCTCGGCGAGGCCGGCATCGAGCGCTTGATTTTCGACGCCATCGAGCTCGTGGAGCTTTCCGAGCCTGACCCGGCGGCTGGCCCCGCCGATCCCAGCGAGCTTGCGCGGGCGCCGTTCCCGGATCTCGACCTTGCGGACGAGGACATCGCCCTCATCGACGGCGAGCAGGCGCTCGCCCGCGCCACGGCCGCGGAAGCGGCCGCGCTCGGCTACGACCCCCGCGTGACGCTCAGCGAAGGCGCGACGTTCGGCCGCTCGGACGGGGTGAGCGCGCTCGTGCTGTCGGGCGGCTTCGAGGGCGTCACGCGTGGCTCCTACGCGTCGCTGTCGGTGGCTCCGGTCGCGAACGACGCCGACGGGAAGAAGCGCCGGGGCCACTACTGGACCGGAGCGCGTCACGCATCGGCGCTCGAGGATCCCGAAAGCGTGGGACGGGAGGCGGCGCGGCGCACCGTTCGACAAACTCGGGGCGCGCAAGGTCGCGACCACGGAGGCACCCGTCGTGTTCGATCCGGACGTCGCGCGGTCGCTGCTCGGCAGCTTCGCGGGCTGCATCGTGGGCGGCGCCGTCTGGCGCAAGTCCACCTACCTCATGGAGCGCGAGGGCACCGAGGTCGCAAGCCCCCTCGTCACGATCGTCGACGACCCGCTGATTCCGCGCGCGCCGGGCTCACGCCCCTACGACGGCGAAGGCCTGGCCTCGCGACGCAACCTCGTCGTCGACGCAGGCGTTCTAAAGACGTTCCTCTTCGATTGCTACTCGGCCCGGAAGCTCGGGCGACGCTCGACGGGCTCGGCGGCCCGCGGCGGGGGCTCGCCCGGACCGACGACCAGCAATTTCCACCTTCTCGCGGGAAAGACGGCGCCCGAAGTGATCCTGAGCTCGACGGCTCGCGGCCTCTACGTCACCGACCTCATGGGGTTCGGCTTCAATCCCGTGACCGGAGATTTCTCGCGCGGCGCCTCCGGCTTCTGGATCGAGAACGGAAAGCTCGCATTCCCCGTGAGCGAGGTCACGATCTCGTCGACTCTGGACGCCATGCTGAAGGGCATCGACGCGGTCGGCAGTGACCTGTTGCTCAAGACGGCCATGGCGGCACCGACGCTGCGGGTCGCGTCGATGACTATCAGCGGCAGCTGAACGCCGAACGGCTCGGCGGTTACCGCTGGGCGCCTTGGCGCTCAGGGTGTCGCTACGACGTTGGGGGCGCCCGGCGACGCTCCGGGCTCGGCATGCGGGGCAAAGGACGCGGGCTCGTCGTCGGGAGCATCGGGCCGCACGCGCGCGAGGCTCTGCCCTGGCCCCGGCGACTTTCGGCTCGGAAAGCGCGAGAGCACGCGCCCCTCGGCATCGGTGAGCCGGAGCAGCTCGCCCGCGTTCGATAGACCCGACTGCCCGAGGGAGGTCAACCGGAGGATCGGGGTCGTGTCCACGACGGGCACGTCGAGCTCCGGATCGGGCATGAACGATGCGTCCGCGAGCAACACGAAGGCGCCCGGCTCGAGCCGTTGGGCTGGGAGCACGACAGCGGCACCGGTATCCCTGAGCTCGAAGCCCCCGAGCTCCACGGGGCTCACGCCGTCGTTGACGAGCTCGATCCACTCCCCCGACGTCTCCGGCCCGCGCGGGTCAGCGAGCACTTCGTTGATGACGACGTGGGGCGTCTCGGCGGCAGCAACGAGCGCAAGGTTGACATGAGTGCATGCACCGGAAAGGTCGAAGGCGCTCGCCACGAAGCGATACGGCTCCGCTGCGGTGAGGCCCCGGAGCACGAGGCTCGCGTCGGGCGACGCGACGCCGAGCACGGAGGACGGCTCGCTCACCGCCCAGAGCGATGCCCCCCCGGGCGAGCGAACTCGCATCCTGTCGTCTTCGACGAGCACACAGCCCGGGCCGACGAGCTTTTCACCGTCCTCACAGTCGGGAACGAGCGGCTCTGCGGCCGTGACGACGAGCGGCAAAGGCTCGAGCGCCGCACCACCTGCGAGCGCGGGCGGCAGGAGCAACGTCCCTTCGGGCGGCGCGTCGTCCGGCTCGAGACGCACGCAGTCGTACGCAAAGGCGAAAGACTCGCCCACCCCCCTCGTGATCCTGGCCGGCGTCGCCGATGGGACGAGCACGAGCGCCCCTGGCTCGACCCCGGCGGCCTCCGGTCCGCAGAAGATCGCGCCGCCGCGCCCTCGCCCGACGCCGACGGGCGGCCAACGCCTCGGCACCCACGCGCCCCGTTCGGCGTCGACCGTGACTTCGGCGAGAAGCCCGAGGTCCGGCGCCGCAAGCGAGTACGTCCCGGCGACAAGGGCTCGCGCGGGAGCCACGAGCACGTCGTCGCCTTCTTGCCAAACCACGCCGGGCACCTCGCGCTCGACGAGCGTCGAGGGAGGCTCGCGCTTGGCGAGGCGCCCGAGATAGTACGAGCTCAGCGTCCCCTCGTAGAGACGGAAATCAGCGAGCGGCGCGAGGCCTTCAGCGCCACCGACGCGAAGCCTGAGCACGGCGGGCGCGCTTTCGAGGTCCCCAGTGGGCTCGACGCGCACTTCGGGGCGCAAGCGGGGGGCTGGCAGGCTCCAGTCCGGCGCGCAGGCAACGACGACGAGCACGCCCAACACCTTTCGCATGCATTCCGGTCGGGCGCCGACCGGCCCAGTTTCGTGCCGACACCCCCGAACGAGAGAGCGGGCCGCTACTTTTCGTCGTCGTCGTCGTCGTCGTCGTCGTCGTCGTCGTCGTCGTCGTCGTCGTCCTCGTCGTCGTCGTCGTCGTCCTCGTCCTCGTCATTCTCGTCGGCAGCGGGGGCCGCAACCTCCTCCGAGGAAGCGTCGGCCGAGGCCTCGATCGGGCTCCCAACCCCCGCCCCGAGCGCGTCGGGATCCCCCTGCTCCCCGGCCGGCACCTCGGAGGGCTGGGTGGTTCCCTCGGCCGCTGCCGAGGCCGCCGCGAGATCGATCTCACCCTCCGGCGCGGCTTCGCCGAGCTCGCTTTCGAACACCTGCCGTGATTCGTCGCTAAGCTCCGTGTACTCGCGCAGCGTTGGCAACTCGCGGAGCGATTTCAGGCTGAAGGCTTCGAGAAAGCCGGGAGTGGTGCCGTAAAGCATGGGGCGACCCGGCTCGTCTTTCTTGCCGATGATGCGCACGAGATCGCGCTCGAGCAGCCCCTTGAGCACGGGCCCCGAGTCCACACCGCGCACGTCGTCGATCTCGGGGCGGGTGATGGGCTGGCGGTACGCGACGATCGCCAGCGTCTCGAGCTGAGCGCGCGAGAGACGCACCGGGCGCAACGACAGGTACTGGCGCACGCGCTCGGCGTACGTCGGACTCGAGCGGAACGTGAAGCCGCCGCCGACCTCGTCGAGCTGAAGGCCCCTCCCCTCGTAGTCGTGCCGCAGCTCCTCGACGAGCTCCGCGGCGCGGCCCCGATCGATGCGCGCGCCGCGCGCGATTTCCTTGAGCTCGAGCGGTCGATCCGAGACGAACAGGAGCGCCTCGATCAGACCCTTCAGGAAGGCACCCGTTTCCTGGAGCTCGACCGGCTCCGCCTCCTCCGCGGCTCGAGGGTTCGAGCCTTCGGCCTCCTTGGTGTCGCCCTCGGAGCCGAGCTCGCTCGTCGTCTCTTCTTCCGTCATCACGGATCGTCCCTGTCCTTTTCCTGTGTGTCCGGCTCGTCGTCGGAGACGGACAGCTCGACTTCAATCGGGCCCAGCGGCCCTTCTTGGAACAGCCGCGTGAGCCTCAAGCGCGTCATCTCGAGCAGCGCCAAGAAGGTGACGATGAGCTCGGCACGCGACGACTGCCCCTCGAAAAGATCCACGAACGCGAGGCGGCGCCGGCTGCGCAAGAGCTCGGAAAGCTGATTGATGCGGTCGGTGATCGAAAAGCGCTCGAAGTCGATCTGGTGGTCGACCGTCACCTTCGCACGCGAAAGAACGCTCTGGAACGCGTCGAGCAAGCGAAACAGGCTGAGTCCCGCGATGGGCGCCACCGCCTCGGTCTCCGTGCTCGGCACGCCGCGCAGGAACACGTCCCGGCCGAGCACCGGGCCGCCGCCGAGCGTGTTGGCGGCCTGCTTGTACTTTTGGTACTCGAGCAGCCGGCGGACGAGCTCGGCGCGCGGATCGAGGTCCGGTTCCTGCTCGTCTTCCTGGTCGGACGGCTCGACCGGCAGGAGCTGCTTGCTCTTGATGTGGGCGAGCGTGGCAGCCATCACGAGGTATTCGCTCGCGACGTCGATGTTCAGCTCTTGCATGAGCGTCACGTATTCGACGAATTTGGCCGCCACGAAGGCGATCGGGATGTCGAAGATGTCGAGCTCGTGCTCCTCGATCAGGTGCAGCAACAGGTCGAGCGGCCCCTCGAAGGTGGGCAGCGTCACTCGGTAGCCACCCGCGCCCGTCGCGATCGTGGACGCCGGAGCGTCGGACGCCGGCCCGGGCGCGGGCGGCGGCTCCGCTACGGCGTCCCGAGCGTCGGGAAGGGGCGGCTCGCTCATGGCCGGCGGGAGCCTAGTTTCCCAGGCGCCGCGTGCCACCCGAAAAGTGGAAACGAGGCCCTTTGCCAAAAAATTAGATGAAATCCGTCGCCGCCCAACGCCCCGTCGCGAAAGAGCGTAGTTTTCGCTACTCTAGAGCCGCTCGCCCATGCCCGACCCCACACGGCGCTGCGCGAAGTGCGGGGCCGCCTACGGCGCTTCCGTCACCTTCTGCCCACTGGACGGCGCGCCCGTGACGGCGCGCCCCGCAGCGGAGCCGGATCCCCACCTCGGGCTCACGCTGGGGGTTGACCTTCGCATCGAAGCGCTCATCGGGGTGGGCGCCATGGCCATGGTGTACGCGGCGCACCAGGCGGGGGTCGAGCGCAAGGTCGCCGTCAAGATCCTGCACCGCGAGCTCGCTGGGAACCCGGTGCTCGTCGCGCGCTTTCACCGCGAGGCGCGAGCAGCGGCGCATCTCCGCCACCCGAACGTCGTCGAGGTGCATTCACTCGGAGCGGCGCCCGGGGGCGAGCCGTACCTGGCCCTCGAGTACCTGGAGGGGTTGAGCCTGCGCTCGGCGCTCCAGGCTTCCGGGGGTGGGCTCGCGCTAGGCCGCGCGCTCCACGTGTTGCTCCAGGTCTGCGACGCCGTCGGCGAGGCACACGATCACCGCATCGTGCACCGCGACATCAAGCCCGAGAACGTGATGCTCGTGCGCCGTGGAGGCGACGGCGACTTCGTGAAGCTGCTCGATTTCGGGCTATCTCGCTGGAACGATCGCGAAGGCTCGTTCGAGACGCAGGCGGGCTCGATCCTGGGCACGGCGCGCTACCTGTCGCCGGAGGGAGCCCGCGGCGAACCGGTCGGACCCGCGGGCGACGTCTACGCGATCGCCACGATGCTCTTCGAATGTCTCGCAGGCCGTACGCCTTTCGACGGCGACAAGCCCGTCGCGATCCTCGTCGAGCAGGCGAAGACGAAGGCCCCCGACGTGCGCTCGTTCGAGCGAGCGCGCGACGTGCCCGGGCCCATCGCCGAGCTCCTCGCGCTTTCGCTCGCGAAGGATCCTGGCGCGCGCCCGCGCGACGGGCGCGCGTTCGGTCGGGCCCTCGCGACGGCGGCCGCAGCATCCGGCATCGCGCTCGACGAGCTCTTGCCGAGCTCGACCCTCGTCGGCGTGGGCGCTCTGGGCACGCGCTCCGGTGAGCCCACGCGCCCGCTTGGCAGCCTCGATCCGAGCGCAGCGCCTCACGGGCCGGCTCCCGGCGCGGCGAGCGACCCGCGCCATCGAGCGCCGCCCGCACACCGACGAACGCTCCGCCCTGCGGGCATCGTGCTCGCCTGTTTCGCGCTCGGAGCGCTCGGGGCGCTCGGCATCGCCACCCAGGTCGGCGGCTGCTCCGGAGGCAGCCCATGACACCGAAGGCGTGTTTCGTTGCGAGCCTTGCCGCCTGCCTGCTCATGGCCGGCGGCGCCGGTGCCCAGCGCGCATCCGTGCAGACGAAAGGGAGCGAAACCATGACGGTGGGCGCCAGCCCCGACCCCGAGCGCCTCGTGCAGGGTTTTGCCGCGATCGATCGCCCGACGGGCATGGCCGAGGGCAACGTGGGCGTGCTGACGTTGCCGCGTGCCGAGGTGTGCGCCGAACGCAGTGCGGGCTGCAAGCGCGGCGACGTGAGCTTCGCGCTCGAGGCCTGGCAGCTCTACCGCATGAATCAGCGCTTTGCGTTCGGCGCCGGCCTCGTGCTCGGTTTGATCCCGACGGCGCACCCACGCCAGGATCCCGCGGAGATCGAGCGTGATCACACGCGAAGCTACATGACCGTCGAGGGCTCGCTACGCTACTACCCGTACGTCGGCGAGACCGTCGAGCTCTGGGCGGGGGTGCTCGGAGGTCTCGTGGTCGTCAACGATCGGTTCCAGGTCGTCAACCTGAAGGACGAACGGGCACTCTTGGGTACGCGCGGCGTGACGATTCGCACCGAGGGCGGCACACTCGGGCTCGGGCTCGGGCTCGCGTCGCGGCTCAGCGAACACTTCTCGCTCGGCGGCACCTTACGCCTGACGGAGTGGTTCTTGCCGCACAAACCCGCGACCGATCCACTCGGTAGCGAAGCGTCGTTGACGGGGCGCAATGTCGTCTTGTCGATCGGCGTGGGGCTTTCCTACCGCACGCAGCTCTGAGCGCTCAGACGGGACGCGAGGCGAGCAGCACCAAGAGCTCGACGATGCGATCGAGCGAGAGCCACACCACGAACAAGAGCAGCACCGAGCGCAGCGGTGCCACGAGCGGCAAGACGTACGCGGGGCTCGCCGAACGCGCGATGAGGCCGGATGCGGCCTCCACGAGCACGGAGCCCACCGCGAGGGGTGCCGCAATGGCCACGGCCACGCCCATCGACTGGGCCAGTCGTTCCGCGGCGATCGCGAACGTGCTCGTGAGCCGGGGATCGCCGAGCGCCACCGCGAGCCGCGCGGCTCCACCCGTCTCGAAGAAAGCGAGGGCCATCAGGAGCCCGAGCAAGGCCGCCATCGGCGACGACGGCTCGTCGAGCAAGGGCACCTCGGCGCTCTCGCGCGCGCCGCGCAGATTGTCCACGAGGCCGCCCGCCATGATGGCAGCCCACAGGAATGCCGACACGGCGAGGGCGAGCGGCACGCCGCGCGCGAGCTCGCCCGCGAAGAGCAGCCAGAACGGCAAGCTCGCATCGACCACCGGTCGCATCATCGGGGCGACGGCCGCCGCCATGCCCGCACCCAGGGCAACCCGTATGGGTAGCGCGACGGCAGCGAGACCGAACGCGGGCACGAGTGTGACGACGGGCAGCGCGCGCGCCCACGCGAGCAAGAAGGCCCGAGCATCCGCACCGAGGACGCGTTCGAGGAGCTGGACGAGCAACGCGAGGTCGAGCACGAGCCATTGTCTCGGGGTGAATCGCCCGCGGGGCGAGAGGGGGTGCGAAGCGCCCGCCGTTCCATGGGGAATCGCGGAATGAGGACGCTAGCCGGGTTTTGGTCTCGCAGGCGAGGCCGCCGTGCGCGGTCTCGGCCGCACCGATTGACGCCCCGCACCGGGGCGCGCTAACCGTTCGGGCCCCCGCAGGGGGGGCCGTGATGAGCTTGAACCTTTCCACCGTCGGTCAGCGAACCGAAGCGTTCTCGTTCGAGTACGATTGGAAGACGACGGTGCTCTACGCGCTCGGCGTGGGCGCCACTCGCGACGAGCTCGAGTTCCTGTACGAGGGGCGCGGGCCGCGCGTTCTGCCGACCTTTGCGGTGGTGCCGAGCTACCCCGCGGTCGCGGCGCTCTTCGAGCGCACTCAGGCGGACATGACGCGCTTGGTGCACGGAAGCCAGGTCGTCCGCCTGCACCGAGAGATCCCAGCATCGGGCAAGCTCGACAGCGTCGGCTTCGTCAAGGGCATCTACGACATGAAGAAGCTCGCACAGCTCGTGATCGGCACTGAGACCACGCTCGGCGGCGAGCTTTGCTTCGAGACGGAGTGGTCGCTGCTCGTACGCGATGCCGGTGGCTTCGGGGGAAAGCGCCCACCCAAGGCGGACATTCCCAAGATCCCCGAGCGGCCCCCGGACTTTCGCATCGCGTCGCCGACGAACCCGGAGCAGGCGCTGCTTTACCGCCTGTCGGGCGACCTGAATCCACTTCACGCGGACCCGGATTTCGCCAAGGCCGTCGGTTTTTCCGAGGGCCCGATCCTGCACGGCCTCTGCACCTTCGGCATCGTCGGTCGCGCCCTGTTGCAGGGCGCCGCGGGGGGCGACGAACGGCGGATCAAGGCGTTCGGCGCGCAGTTTCGGCGCCCGGTATGGCCCGGAGAGACCATCAAGACCGACGGCTACGTGCTAGAGAGCGGACGCGTGGCGCTGGAAGCCTTTGCAAACGATAAGCCCGATCCCGTGATCACTGGCGCGTGGGCAGAGGTCAGCGCGATTTTAGGAGCCTGAGTCAATGGCCGACGAAGATAAGAACAAGGTGCACTCCCTTCCGCCGCCCGAAACGGAGGCAATCGACGACGAATGGGGGGCGAGCGGCAGCTCGTCTGCCTCGTCCTCCGAACCACCGTCCAAAAAGGACGGACCGAAGGCCCCCTCGAAGACCAAGGACCCCGTTCCCCCTGCGCCCTCGCACGAAGAGGACGAAGAAGAAGACGAGGACGAGGACGAGGACGAGGACGACGAGGACGACGAGGACGACGAAGACGAAGACGAAGAAGGGGAAGGAGACGAGGACGAGGACGAGGACGAGGACGACGAGGACGAGGACGACGAAGAAGAGGAAGCCCGCCACGGGGTCCACACGAAGCGGAGCGACGCCACCGTTGGGCGCTTCGACGACCTCATTCCCGATTGGCTGCCCTGGGCGACGCTGGGCGGCTTGCTCCTTTTCGGCTTCCTGGGCGGCGTCGGCGTGATCGACATCAACTTCAACCTCAAGCCCGCGCAGGCTTCGTCGGCAGCGCCGGCGCCTTCGGCAGCGCCGGCCACGGCCACGGCCACGACCACGGCGGCACCGACGGCGAACGCGGCGGACCAGGAGATGGTGGCCGCATCACACCTGCTGGTCGCCTACCAGGGCGCGCTGCGAGCCGCTCCGACGATCACGCGCACGAAGGAGGAAGCCAAGAAGCGCGCCGAAGAAGCACGCGACAAGGCCCGGAAGGGCCAAGATTTCGAAAAGCTCGTCGCGGAATACTCCGACGAGCCTGGTGCCGCCGCACGCGGCGGGCGCCTCGGCAAGTTCACTCGCCAGCGCATGGTCAAGGAGTTCGCCGACGCCGCCTTCGCGATGAAGGTCGGTCAGATCTCCGACGTCGTGGAGACGCGTTTCGGCTTCCACGTGATCAAGCGGACGGAGTGAAGAACTTGCGCCGCTCGGTCGCGACGCTCTTCACGCTCTCGCTCGTGACGCCGGCCTGCGTCGTGACGACCTTCGAAGGCCCGGGCGACCCACCGCGCGTGGCCGCGCCTCCCGAGCCGCCGAATGCCGGTGCGAGCTCCGCGGAAAAGGAAGGCGACGGCACCTACGCCGAAGCCCCTGCGACCAACGAAGGACGAGATCCGCGCCCGACACCTGCTCGTGCAGTACGTCGGTTCGATGCGCGCGGGCCCGGGCATCACTCGCACGAAGGAAGAAGCGCGGGCGCGTGCCGAGGAGGCGCTCAAGCGAGCGCGGGCCGGCGAAGATTTTGCCGCCCTCGTCAAGGAGTACTCCGACGAGCCCGGTGCCGGGGAGCGCGGCGGCGATCTCGGCCGCTTCGACCGCCACATGATGGTGAAGGAGTTCTCGAACGCGGCGTTCGCGCTCGAGCCGGGGGGCATCTCTGACATCGTGGAAACCTCGTTCGGTTTCCACGTCATCCAGCGCACGGAGTAGCGCTCGCCCGAGCGCAGCGTGCGTTCAGTCGCGCAACAGGTGTTTGGCGATCACCATGCGCTGCACCTGGCTCGTGCCCTCCCCGATCTCGCAAAGCTTCACGTCGCGCAAGTGGCGCTCGATGTCGAACTCGCGCGTGTAGCCGTAGCCGCCGTGGATCTGCAGGGCGTCGTTGCACACCTTGGTCGCAGCTTCGCTCGCGAAGAGCTTGGCGATCGACGCCTGCTCCGTGTAGCGCTCGCCCCGATCGGCGAGCCAGGCCGCGCGATACACGAGTAGCTCGGCCGCATCCAGCGCCGTCTTGGCGTCCGCGAGGAGCCACTGCACGCCCTGGAAATCCGCGATGGGGTGTCCGAACGCGGCGCGCTGCTTGGCGTACGCGACCGCCATCGCGAGTGCCCCGCGACCGAGGCCCAGCGCCATCGCAGCGATCGAGATGCGGCCCGTGTCGAGGATGCGCATGGTGTCGCGAAAGCCCTGATCGATTTCGCCGAGCCGCTGCTCGTCGGGCACTCGGACGCCCTCGAAGGTGATCTCCACGGTGTCGCTCGAGCGGCAGCCGTATTTCTTGAGCTTCTTGCTCGCCGAGTAACCCGGCCGGTCCGTGTCGACGATGAACGCGGTGATACCGCGCTGCGGCGGCGCTTCGGGGTTGGTGCGCGCGAGCACGACGCAGAAGCCGCCCACCGACCCCTGCGTGATGAACATCTTCGTGCCGTCGATCACCCAGTCGTCGCCATCGCGCCGCGCGGTCGTGCGCAACGCGGCAGCGTCCGAGCCGGACCCGGGCTCCGTGAGCGCCCAGGCCGCGAGCGCCGTGCCATCTGCCGCTCGCGGCAGGTACCGGCGCTTCTGCGCCTCGCTGCCGAACGTCAAGATGTGGCCGAGCCCGAGCCCGTTGTGGCTCGCGACGGTGAGCGCAAGCGAGCCGTCGACGCGCGCGCACTCTTCGACCGTGATCGCATAGGCCGTGATGTCCATGCCCGCGCCGCCGTACTGCTCGGGGACCCGGATGCCGAGCAGCCCGAGCGAGGCGAGGCGTGGAACGATCTCGATCGGAAAGCGCTCCGCTTCGTCCCACTCGCGGGCGTGGGGTCGCACCTCACGCTCGCAGAAATCCCGGACGGTCGAGCGCAGGAGCGCATGCTGCTCGGAAAACGTGAAGTCCACGTTCTTTTCTACCACGCCGCGGCGCGAAGGGCAGCGCGCCGGCGCCGGCCGCATGGTCGTTTCAGTCGGGCGACCCGCGCCGTTCGTCGAGCGTTCGCTTGAGCAGCAAGAGCTTCCGATCGGGTGGCTTGGGCGCGTGTCGCTTGCGGAGCGTGGGCTCCACCGCCGCGCCCGCGCCCAGCACCAGCGCACCCTTCCGCCCGAACACCCACTCGGTGGGGACGCCCGTGCCGTCGTCGAGCCTGAAGCGCAGCGACTCGTAGGGGCCATCCTTGATCTTGAATGCGCCCGGTAACTTGCGGAGCGTCTTCAACACGTCCCCGGCCGCATCCGGCTCGGCGCGAACCAGCGCCGCGAGCTCGTAGCTCCTTCCCGCGTCCACGTAGCGGGCGCGCGCGCCGCGGCCGACCCCGACGACGCCGAAGAGATCGAACGCGTCGTAGCGTTCGGAAAGGGCCACGCGGTGCTCGACGGGCAGTGCGCGAAGCGCTGCCGGCAGTCGCGGGTCGCCCGGCAGGCGGTCACCGACGGCATGCGCCAGCTCGGGCAACGCGCCCGCAGCCGCGCGCGTCACCTGGTCGGGCGTGAGCTTCGTGTTGCTGAGCTCGAGCGAAAGCACCCACGCTGCTCGCACGAGGGTCGCTCGAGTGTCGCCGAGCACGGCGGCGCCCGGCGCCTCCAGCTCGTGCAGCTGGGGCTTGCCGAGGACGGCTGCCGCCGCGAGGCGGTCGGTGAAGAAACCGTAGGCAGCCTCGGCGTCGCGGAACGCGAGGACGCTGGCGAGGACCCCGGTCCCGGCGCCGCGCTGGTCCAGGTAGCGCAGGCTCACGATGCGCGAGAGACCGAGGCGTTCGAGCAGCGTGCAATCGAGCCCCACCGACTCGCAGCCCGTTTCGAGCGCGGGCTCACCCGTACCCCCGAAGCGACGTGGCACCGCGTTCCGGTCGACGCAGAGCTGTCCCACCCGAACGGGGAACCAGGCCGTCACTTCGGGGTCGCCGGGCGCAAAGCTCGGTGACGCGCAGGGCGACGGGCTCGGGCGAGCACTTGCGCTCGGCGAGGGGCGGGTGACCGAGCGGTCCTCGACCCCGCCGCGGCAGGCGGCGACCACGAAAGCCAGGCAGACAAGGAGCGACCTCGGCACGAGTCGCCTCGCCCTTACCACCTCCCCTCGCCTCGCAACCGTTTCATACCGCCGCAATCGTTACCGCATCGGGCCCTCGGCACGATGAAATATGTCCTTTTGAATCAGACATTTACAGATTGGGGTCTCGGCATGCCCCTTGCTGCATAGCTCGTGGCCCCTCCCGTGCTCCGTCTGCCTACATCCCGCCCAGCCCGCCGCGGTTTCACGCTCATCGAGCTGATGGTCGTGGTCGTCATCATCGCGATTCTGGCGGTGATCGCGGTTCCGCTGTTCTCGGCCCGCTTTCGGCAGGCACGGGTCCAGCAGCAGGCCCACACGGTGGCCGAAGTGTACCGCGGCGCCCGAACGCGGGCGCTCGGCCGCGGCGCCTCCATCGTCGTGACGTTCGACCCCGGCAGCGGGCCAGGCACCGCCACCCTGCAGGTCCTCGAAGGCGTCGAGGGTGACACGGCGGGCGCCACCGCGGAACGCGCGCAATGCGGCAACCTGCCCACGCGCGGCTGCCTCACGAACAACTGGGGCAATCTAGGAAGCGCAGGTTCCATCGGCACGGCACGGCTGCTCTCGAACATCACGGTCGATGCGGGCGTCAGCACGACGGCGCTGGTCGGCACGAGTGCGGTGTCGGGCGGCAACCCCATGAGCGTGTGCTTCAGCCCCGGCGGCCGCGCTTACGTTGACACGGCGGGAACCTTCACGCCGGCGAGCTGGGCGGCGCTCAACACCGTGGTCACGATCGGCGTGACCGGCGCCAACCGTACTTACGACGTCCTCGTGCTGCCGAACGGCACGGCGAGGTTGGCGCTATGAAGCCGAGTCGGGTCTCTCGCGCTCGGCGGCGCGTGCCAGGCTACACCGTGGTGGAGCTGATGATGGCGCTCGCCGTGTTCGCGACCGGCGTCACCGGAGTGATCGCCATGCAACGCGCGACGGTCACGGCGAACCAGCTCGGCAAGAACATAGGCGTGGCGAACGGCATCGCGGAGGCCTGGCTCGGACAGCTCGCGGCCGACGGCACGCGCTGGCAGACGACCGTCGGGGGCACGATGGCTTGGCTCGGCACCGTCAACAACGCCAACATGAACGGCGCCTGGCAGTTGCCGGACTACGACTCGACGCGCAACTTCGGGCCCGGCTTCGATCCGCTGGGTGCGCCCATGGCCGTCGGCGGCGACTTCTGCGCGCACATCCGACTCACCTGGCTGTATCGCGACGCCACGGCGGGCGGCCGCCAGGGCAACGGACTGATTCGCACGGAAGTGCGCGTGTTCTGGCCGCGCGACGGCGCCACCCGCGTCACCGGCGATTGCACGAGCACCGCGCCGTTGACGATCGCGGCGATCTCCGCGGCGATTCAGGACGGCACGTACCACGTGGTGACGCAGGCAAGCGCGGTGCGACAACCCTCGGGGCTATGGTGACGAGGCGTCGCATGCGTCCACTGGTGGTGCGGCCCGGCTCGGGACGGCGGGGGTTCACGCTCGTCGAGCTCATGGTGGCTCTCTCCGGAGGGCTGTTCTTGTCGGCGATGGTGTTCGCGCTGTCGCGCGATACCACGCGCTTCTATCAGCGCGAGGCGCGCATCGCGAGCGCGACGCTCGCCGGACTGGTCGGCTTCGAACGGCTCAAGGCCGATATCCGGCGTGCCGGCTATCTCTCGACCCCCAACGTACAGAACGATCCGCTCGTGCTCGCTCCGCCGACCAGCACCGATCCGGCGGGGATCCAAGGGCTCGCGGGCCTGCGCATCACTCCCGACACGCCCAATCTAACCAGCAACGCCGCCTTCGCCGCCAACGCTTCGGCGGGTCAGATCATCAAGCCCGATCAGATCGTCCTCTCCGGCTCGTACGCCGTGACGGACGAGTACCCCGTGGCGCAGTCCGATGGGCAGACGATCTTCCTGCAGACCAACACGCCGCAGATGGCGCGGCTCGGTTACATTGGAGCGTCCACGGGTGCTCAAAACGCGTTGCTCGCCAACGTGTTCGCCCCCGGTTGACTGCTGCGGCTCGTCGATCGTGGCGGCAGGATTCAGTTCGGCTCGATCTCGACCGTCAGCGGCGGCGCCACCCCTTCCGTGACGCTCGTCACGCCGCTGCAGCAGCGGGGCGGCAACGGGACGGGCGGCAGCACGAACGTCGTGAACATCGTGCGCTACCAGATCCGGAACCTGAAGGCGGAAGGTGACGCCCGCTGGACGCCCCTGTTCAACGCGAGCTCGGCCGCTCCCGGGGAGGACGATCGAACGGAGCTCGTGCGCGAGGAGCTCGACGCCGACGGCGCGGTGATCGCTGGGTCCTCGGACATCGTCGCCGAATATGCGGTCGATTCCGAATTTTCGGTCACGGGGCAGCTGCTCGCCGCCACGCCGACGACGGCGCTCGTCACCTCGATTCCGGGCGACTCGAACTTCCAGCAGTTCTTCGCGCCGGCGATGACGGGCGACCGGCCGCAGGGCGTGCGCACGGTCGGGGTGCGCTTCAGCGTGCGCTCGCGCGAGGCCGACCGTCCCAGCAACATCACGGCCGGGGGCCTTTATCGCTTCAAGCTCGGCGACAACCTCGACTGGGCGCGCGTCCGCACCTTCCAGTCCGAGATCGCACTACCCAACCAGTCGGGGGTGCAATGGTGACCTCGAGACACTCCCCACGTTCGACACGGAGCCGCGAGCGCGGCGCCACGCTGTTCGTCGTGGTGCTCGCCGTGACGCTGCTTACGGGCGTCGGGCTTTACAGCTTGCACTCGAGCGCGCTGCTCGCCCGCGCCTCGGGCAACCAACGGGAAGCCGCGCAGACCGAGGACCTCGCCGAGCTCGGCACGCTGGCCATGCTGTCGGACATTGCGAGCGACCCGGCCACGTTCGTGACGCTGGCGTTCGAGGCCAAAGACCCTTGTCGGATGAACCTCGGCTACAACACCACGAGCTCGATTGCTCCTTCCTGTTACAAGAAGGAGAGCGCGACCTACGTGCTGCCGACGAGCGCCACGCTCGTTGACGCCGATTCCTTCGGGCCGTACCCGGACATCGCCGGCCGATTCCACACGGAGACGACCGACGTGGCTCCCGCGCCCTGGCCGGTCGTCGGCGAGCAGATCGGCCCCGACGGCTTCCAGTTTTACCAGGCGAAGCTAACGACCATCGCACAGCTCGAGCGTTCCGGCTCGCCCACGGCTTGCGTTGCGAACCTGATGCCGATTGCGGGTCAACACATGACCCGAGCTCACGTGGTCATCGGCCCACTGCGCTTGCTCCAGTAGAGGAGATCGAAACGACGTGACCCACCCCCCGCCATCCCCTTCCCACCGCGTGCGACCCCGTCGCTCGCGGCTGGCGCCGCGCCTTTCGGCAGCGCTGCTCTCCGGGCTTGGTTTCGCGTTGTTCGCGCCTGTCGCGGCCGCGCAGACCGACGTGAATCCTCCGCTGCCCAACGTGCTCTTGCTCGTGGATACATCGGGCTCGATGGAGTTCCAGGCGGACGGGTCGGAACGTCACGTGCAACCCGGCCACGCCCGCCGGAGTGAACGACAAGAGCCGCTGGATTCAATCTCGTCGAGGTGCTCACGGGCACCATCGAGAACTATTCCTGCGAGGCCGTCGACCGCAGCTCGAGCACCTTCTCCACGGAGTACGCGCTCACGGCGGGGCAGGCTCCCTACGACTTTCGCTACTCGCTGCCGTACCATCGTCCGCTCAGCGGCGGTTGCGCGCCCTCGCCCGGTTCGCCGCTGACGGGCAACCCGTTCATCTACCCCGCGACGAACGCGATCGGCTTTCACTACTACAGCAACAACACATCCTGCAGTTTCAACCAGCCGAGCAACGACGGCATCCTGGACGTCTTTTCACAGCAGGTCCGCTTCGCGCTCATGACGTTCGACACGGCGGTCTCGAAGGAGACGGGCTTTAGCCCCTCGAACTCGATGACCACCGCCATTGTCGACAACGCCGGTGGCCGCGCCGGGCTCTGGAGTTACATCGTCAACAACTCGCCCGCCACGGGACGGCCTCGCGGCTGCGCCACGTCGAGCGACCAGGAAGTGGGCGCTCGCAACGCTGCCGCGCCGCCCTGGGAAGGTCGGATGGTGAACTTCGGCAATCCGAACGACGGCGTCGGCGCCTATTCCATCAAGAACAGCCACATCCAGGACGTCCTGCTCGGCACGCGGCCGTACGGCGCCACGCCGATCGCCGGAATGCTGCAGGACGCCGAGGATTTCTTCGTCAACGACAAGAGCACCGACCCCGATCGCAATCCGTCGAGCCTGTTGGTCTCCGATCCGGCGGCCGACTTCGGCCCCTGGCAGGATCCGTTCCTCAGCTGCGGCCGCACGCAGAGCATCATCCTGCTCACCGACGGCCAGCCCAACATGGACCTCAGGCCGTACTGCGAGCCTGGCGTGGAGACGCCGGCCGGAAAGTGCCCGTTCCTGACGCCGGAAGAGATCGCCGGGGACCTTTACACCAACCACGAGATCACCACTCACGTCGTCGGCTTTGCGCTCGATAGCGTTGACGAGGACAACAACCCCGGGACGCCCAACGTCACCTGCTCGTCCCTCGCGGCGTCAGCGACCCCGATTTCCACGTACTGCACCCCCGCACTCCTTGCGAACAACTTGCCGCTTCAAGCGTGTTGCTCGCTCGTGCAGATCGCCGTGGCTGGCGGCGGCCAGGCGCTCTTCGCGAGCAACAAGCTCCAGCTCCGCAGCCAGATCTCCGCCCTCTTGAGCAGCTCGGTGCCGAGCACGAGCCGCACCCAGCCGGTCGTCGCCGGCGGCGGCAGCGGGGGCTCGTTCCGCTTCTTCACGTCCTTCCAGCCTGGCACGCTGACGGCCTGGAGCGGCATCCTCGAGCGCGAGCGCTTCAGCTGCTCCGATCCGAGCCACATGGGCGTCCCCTGGCCCCAGGTGCTCGACACCTCGAAGGGCGACGACTTCGTCCACAACGTCAACAAGGCCGGGCCCGCTCAGCGGCTGCTCTACACGTACGTCGGCGGCGCGACGTCGAGCGACCCCGTGCTCTCTGCGGAGAGCATGCGCCCTGGGATTGGCAGCACGGACCCGGACGGCGTGGGCACCTACGTGGGGCGCGTGCAGGCCGGTACCTCCGCGAACTTCGTGGCGGCGCTGCCGCCGGCCGCGCTCGCCGTCCCGACGGCGAGCTGCGTGACGCTCGGGGGCGTCTCGCTCACGGCGTCCCAGTGCCGCGATCAGTACCTCGAATGGGTGCTCGGCCTCAGCGGCCCGAGCGGTAGCCACCGCTGCCCTGGAGCCGGGACCTGCGATCTCATCGGCGACATCTATCACTCGACACCGCAGGTGCTCGGCAAGGCAGCCTCGGCGCTGCGAGACGAATCGTACGCGCGCTACGCCTTGCTCCAGGCCACACGCCCGACGGTGCTCTACACGTCAACGAACGACGGCATGCTGCACGCGTTCCGCGTCACGTCGAACGACCCGGCGGACTTTTCCGACGACGACCTGATGGTGCGCAACGACGCTGCGAGCAACGAGCTCTGGGCACTGTTCCCGCCCGCCGTGCTGCCGAACCTCTACCACCTCTACCCTTACAACCATCAGCTGCTACTCGACGGCATTCCCACGATCTCGGAGGTCGTCGCCGTCGAGCCCGCGCTCGCCAACACGCTGCCCACCGTGTTCGAGCGGTCGGCGACCGACGCCCAATCGGGTGCCGGCACCTGGCGCGCCGTCCTCGCGCAGAGCTTCGGCGGCGAGCACAGCGGGTATTTCGCGGTCGACGTGACCGATCCCGTGCCCGACGCGGCGAACCCCACGGATCTCACCAAGGGCGGACCGCGGTTGCTTTGGCAGCTCACACACGACAAGAACGGTGACCCGCTGTTCGGGCGCGGCGGCAGCACGCCGACCATCACGACCCTCTTCTTCGACCCGAGCGGCGGCAACGCGCCCCGCGAGATCCCCGTGGCGGTGCTGCCGGGCGGCCCCGGTGGCACGCGGGTCACGTCGGGCTCCGGCTGCCCGGCGACACCGCGTACGTACACCTCCTCCAACATCGACGCGGCGTTCCCGCCGCGCGGGCGCGTGCACTGCTACGACTACGGCAGCGGCAACAACGAAATCGGCGCCCGCTCACTCACGATCGTCCGGCTCGATACGGGCGAAATCATCCGGACGTTCCGCCAGGACCAGAACGAGGTTCTCGCCGAGCTCAGGTCGCGCGTCACCGAGGTCGACCTCGATGCGCCGATCACCGGACGCCCGGTTGCGTTTCCAGCACTGGTCGGCACCGTCGCGGATCGCGTCTACGTGGGCGACGCCGAGGGCCGGCTCTGGAAGGTCAACCTCTCGGCGAGAAAGCCAGCCGACTGGACCATGGAGCTCTTCTTCGATCTGTATCCGGCGAACTTCGGAAGCGCAGCGGGCCACGACTTCTCCGAGGGGCAGCCGCTGGATCTTCCGCCCGCGCTCTCGGTCAACGAGTTCGGCAACCTCACGCTCAATGTCGCGAGTGGCAGCCAGGGCCAGCTCGGTCCATCCCCCAACACCCAGAACTACGTCTACGCGCTCAAGGACGCCGGCGGCGCGACCGAGGTCGCGTGGTACCAGCCGCTCGACAACGGCGAGCGCGTGCTCGGGCCCATGGTCGTCTTCAACCGGGCGCTCTATTTCGCTACCTTCCTCCCGGAAGCCGGCACCTCGACCTGCAAGAGTGGCACGAGCCGCGTCTGGGGCATGAACTACATCGAGCCCGAGGACACCGCGAACCTCGACCTCGGCGGCTCGGCCGTGGCGGACTTTCCGAACGCTTCGACACCCTACAAGGACGCGCAGACGATCCTCGGCGGCAGCAACACCGATACCGTCATCTACGGGGTCTCCCTGGTTCAGCAGCCGAGCTGCTACACGGAGATCGCCGACAGCCTGGGCGACGACGTGCTCGGCTTCCGGGGCCAGCACCAGATTTCCCAGCTCAGCTCCGGGGGCTTCCAGCTCGTCATGCACACCGGCTCCGGCACGAGCAGCACGAGCGTTTCGGGGGCGCAGACGAACTCCGCGGTCATCGACCTCGCGCAGCCGCCGGCCCTTTCCTATACCTCCGCCTGGGCTAGCATCGACGAGTGACCTACGCCCCCGAGCGCCCGCGCGGCCGCGCCCTCGCGAGCCTTTGCGCGTTCGCGTTCTTCGCGCCGATCGCCTGCCGTTCGCCGTCGCCGTCCCCGACGAAGCCCGTGCCCAAGCCGACGGCGAGCGCGAAGCCCCTCGACCGCCTCGAACCGGGCGAGCTCGCACCGGGTCTCGGGCAGGTGTTCGGGTTGCCCGTGCCGGAGGGCATGCGCATCAAGGGCGCGTTCGACCGCTCGGCGTTCCTCGAGGGCAACGTGCGACCCGAAGCGCTCGCCAACTACGTGAAGGACCGCGTCAACATCGAGCACGTCGAGATCGGCGCCGCACGCACGGTGTTCCCCGGCGCGCGCATCCACGGCGGTGCCCCCGAGCGCCGCTACGAGATCGAGGTCATCGCCGGCGACGGCCGACCGACCCAGCTCGTCGTTCGAGACATCACCCCGCACGGCAGGAACGGGCCCGCGACGATGACCGAGGCTGATCGTTGGCGTCAGGCGGGACGCGCGCCCGACGGACGCCCGCTCGATCCCAGCCAGCTTCGCTGAGCCGGGCGCGTCAGCGGTGCGATTCGTCCTCGAGCCGCATGGCCTCGAGCATCAGGCCGCCGAGGTTCTGGCGCCCCACGTGCGGCTCGGATCCATCGGCGAGAGGCTTGAACGAGAACGACCCCCGCTTCCAGCGCAAGACCTCACGCAAAACGTCGGTCGGCTGCCCCGGCTGACCGTCGAGCGTACCGCCTACGAACGTGCCGTCGGCCAAGTCGATCTGTGCGCGGCGCCCGTCTTCCGCCTTGACCTTGAGCGTGCCGGTCCGTCGCTCGAGCTCGAGCAGCGTGAGGATCGTCGAAGGCGAGAGCTGCGCGATGTCACCCTGGAACGCGCTGTCGCGGCTCGACGCGGGGCCGTCGGAAGCGAGCGTGTTCTTGAGGCGCTTGGCCATCTCGATGAGCGCGCCGACCTGTGCAACGACCTCGTCGTTGCGGAAGGGCTTCGTCATGTAGAGGTCGGCACCGACGTGCAGGCCCTGGAGGCGCGACTCGGTATCCTTTTCCTCGGTGAGAAAGAGGAACGGCGTGGTCGCGATCGACGAGGGCTCCGTCCGCACGCGCCGCGCGACCCAGAAGCCGTCGATGTCGGGCAACGTCACGTCGCAAAGAATGCAGTCGGGCCCGAGCTCACGGATGCGGTCGAAGCCTTCGCGCGCCGTCGAGGCGAGCTCGACCGCGTAGCCCGCGTCCCCCAGGAACTTCGCCAGGAGGGCCGCGAGCCATTCGTCGGGCTCGATGATCAGCACTCGGCCGCGGGACACCCGGCGAAAAGTAGCATGCCGTGGGGTTTCCCGTGAAATTCCGCGGATCACCGGCCGGCACCCCGTCCGGCCTCGCGGGGATTGTCGCACGCCGGCGCTCGGTCTACGCCCCGGGGTCACCCATGCAAAAGACCCCGCTCTACGACGACCATGTAGCGCTCGGCGCCCGCCTGGTCCCTTTCGCGGGCTGGGAGATGCCGATCCAGTACCGCAGCATCGTAGAGGAGCATCGGGCGGTGCGAGAGCGTGCCGGGCTCTTCAACGTCTCCCACATGGGGGAGCTCGAGCTCACGGGGGCGGGCGCGCTCGACGTCGTCGACGGCCTCATCACCAACGACGCAAGGCGCGCGGCCGACGGCCAGGCGCTCTACACCTGCGCCTGCAACGAGCGCGGAACGATCGAGGACGACCTCATCGTCTACCGCCGAAGCTCCGAGCATTTGCTCGTCGTTTGCAACGCATCCAACCGCGACAAGATGGCTCAGCACTTCGAACGGGCCGCCGCGGGGCGGTGCGGGTTTCGCGACGCGAGCGCCGAAACCGCGCTCCTCGCCCTGCAGGGCCCGCGCGCGCTCGCCGTGCTCCGGGCGGCCGGTGCGAACGTCAACGTGGCGACCGAGCTCAAGAGCTTCCGCTTCCGGGACGCCGAGGTTGCCGGGGTCCCCTGCACCATCGCGCGCACGGGCTACACCGGCGAGGACGGCGTCGAGCTGTTTGCCCCCTGGGGGCTCGCATCGGCGCTCTTCCGGGCGCTCATCGACGCGGGACGCGGCGAAGGCCTCGAGCCCGTGGGGCTCGGGGCGCGCGATACCCTCCGGCTCGAGGCGCGCCTCTCGCTCTACGGCAACGACATCGACGATACGACCAATCCGCTCGAGGCCGGCCTCGGCTGGACCGTCAAGCTCGAGGGCCGGACCTTCCTCGGCAGTCTTGCCCTCGTCGAGGTCAAGGCGCACGGGCTTTCGCGCAAGCTGGTCGGGTTCGAGATGCGGGGCCGCGGTATCGCCCGGCACGGCTACCCCCTGCTGAACGACCAGGGCGAGCGGATCGGGATCTGCACCTCCGGCTCGCCCTCACCCACGCTCAAAAAGAACATCGGTCTAGGCTACCTGCCGGTCGATCGCAGCCAGGTGGGCAGCACGTTTCTGGTCGATTGCCGAGGAAAGCCCATCGAGGCGGCCGTCGTGAGCACGCCATTTTACAAGCGTCCGGGCTAACGGTACGAGAACAGGCTTTGGCACGAGCAGATCGCGATCGACAAGAGCGATAAGCTTAGGGAGCACCATGAGCGCAAGCGAGATCAAGGACGATCGGAAGTACACGACGGACCACGAGTGGGCGAAGACGGAGGGCGACGAGCTCGTGATCGGGATCACCGCGTTCGCCGTCGAGCAGCTCGGGGACGTCACGCTCATCAGCCTGGACGTGAAGGTCGGCGACAGCGTGGAAGCGCACAAGACCTTCGGCACCATCGAGAGCGTGAAGACCTTGAGCGACCTCTTCGCGCCGGTGAGCGGCGTCATCACGCGCATCAACGCCAAGCTCGAGAACGAGCCCGAGCTCGTCAACGAGGACCCCTGGGAGAAGGGCTGGATGGTCGCCATCCGTCCGAGCCGGCTCGCCGACGAGGCGGGTGCGCTGCTCGACGCACCAGGCTACGGCGCCCACCTCGCGGCGGCCGCGCACTGAGCGCCGGGCACTCGATGCGCTATCTGCCGCACACGCCCGAAGAGGTCGCCGAGATGCTCGGCGTCATCGGCCAGCCGAACGTCAACGCGTTGTTCGACACCATTCCCGACAGCGTTCGGCGCCGCGAGCCGCTCGCCGTGCCGCCGGCCCTCGACGAGCCGAGCCTCATGGCTCACATGGCGGAGCTCGCCGAGGCGAACACGGGCGCCACGATGCTGTCGTTTCTCGGCGGCGGCATCTACGACCATCACATCCCTCCGGCTGTCGACCAGCTCCTGCTTCGCAGCGAGTTTTACACGGCGTACACGCCGTATCAGCCCGAGGTGGCGCAAGGAACGCTGCAGGTCATTTTCGAGTTCCAAACCATCGTGAGCGAGCTTTTCGGGCTGCCGCTCGCGAACGCGAGCCTTTACGACGGCGCGAGCGCCACGGCCGAGGCCGCGCTCATGGCCTGCCGCCTCACCAAGCGCTCCAGGGTCGTGCTGAGCGGCTGCGTGCACCCTGACTACCGGGCGACGGCGCGCACGTACCTCGCCGGTCGGAGCGAGCAATCGACGCTGGAAACGCCCGTGGGCGCCGACGGTACGCTGAGCCTTGCCGCCCTCGCGGACGCCATCGACGACGCGACGGCCGCCGTCGTCGTCGGCTATCCGAGCTTTTACGGCGGGCTCGCCGACCTGAGGCCCGCCGCGGAGCTGGCTCACCAAAAAGGCGCTCTTTTGATCGCGGCCGTCGGTGATCCCTACGCTCTCGCGCTCGCGGCGCCGCCCGGTGCCCTCGGCGCGGACATCGCCGTCGGCGAGGGCCAGCCCCTCGCCTGCCCGCCGCAGCTCGGCGGTCCAGGCGTGGGCCTCTTCGCCTGTCACGACGACCGAGCGTACCTGCAGCAGCTACCGGGCCGCGTGTGCGGCGAGACGGTCGACGTGCGGGGCGAGCGTGGCTACGTGTTGACGCTCTCGACGCGCGAACAGCACATCCGCCGCGAGCGCGCGACGAGCAACATCTGCACCAATCAGGGCCTTTTGGCGCTGGCGCTCACGATCCGCGCGACGCTGCTCGGCAAGACGGGGTTCGTCGCGGTCGCCGAGCGCTGCCTCGCGAAAACCAAGTACCTGTTCGACCGCATCGTGTCCCTGCCGGGCTACGCGCCGGGCTTCGAGGCCGCGCCGTACTTCAACGAGTTCACGGTGCGCGTGCGGGGCGGCAGCGCGGCGCGCGTGTGCGAAAAGCTCGAAGCCGAGCACATCATCGCCGGATTCGACCTCGGCCGCACGAGCCCCGCGCTGGGCGACCGCCTGCTCGTCGCCGTCACCGAGAAACACCGCCGAGAGGACCTCGATCGGCTCGTGGACGCGCTCGCCCGCGTGTGACGTGAAGGCGCCGTCGCGGCGGACTCGGGACCCTAGCGCTCGAACACCGGCTTCGGGTTCGGCATCCAGTTCTTGCCGGTCGTCCGGTAAATGGTGAGCCGCGCGAAGTCCACACCGAACGTGACGCCGAAGTGGTGGGCGTCGTTCGTTCCGATGCCACCGTCTACGCTCAGGATGAGGCCCCACGGCGCGCCGAAGGTGAGCGCGCCGAGACCGCCCGCCGAGCGGACGCCCCAGAAGCGCTCGTAGCCGCCGAGGTCGAGCGCGAGCCCGAAGTCACCGAGCACGTAGCCGCGCGTCGCGAGCCGCGCGAGCAAGCCGAGGTCCACGCCCTTGCCGAACTGCGGCTCGACGTGGAAAAGACCACCCGCCGCGAGCAGGTCTCCCGGCGCCGTGCCGATGCCCGTCGTGAGCTTCAGCGACGGCACCGTGTACGCGCCCTTCCCCTCGTCGATCCAGGTGGGCCCGGCCTGCACGCCGATCCACGACGAAACGTCGGCGCGCGCCGGCAGCGCGACGCCGAGCACGACGGTGGCGGCGAGAAGCGAGAGGACGCGAGACAGCTGCGGCACGGCGCGCCCGCGTACCACGGGACGCCGGCCGTTCAAAGCCCGCGGCCGCCCGCTCTCCGCACGCGCGCGACGATTTCGCCCTCGACGAGCGGGTCGTACAAGACGGCGTTGTGGCCACAGCCAGGCGCGAGCAGCCGCTCGGCCGAGGGCAAGAGCGCGCCTCCTTCGACCACGACGTCGTGGCTTCCCGCCACGCAAAAATGGGGCACGCCGCGTCCGATCCCCGCGCGCAGGCGAGCGAGCAGCCGGGCCTCCGGGTCGAGGTCGCGGCCGAGCTGACCAGGAAACAGCGAGGCTCGGCGCACGCCCGAGAATGGGCTCGCGATCGAGATCGTCTGCACGATGCGCGGATCCGCCGTGGGGCCGGTCGCGTAGTGGCGCGCCGCGAGGCCCCCGATACTGTGCCCAACGAGGTGGAGCCGCTCAGTGGCACCCGGCAGCTGCGCGACGAGCGCGGCGATGCGCGCCGCGATGCGCTCGACGCCCTCACCCGGAACGTGGGTGAACGAAGCGACCCGCGCGCCCGTCTCGCGCTCGAGCCGTTCGGCGAGCGGGCGCAGCACGCCGGCCGTCGCGAGAAAGCCGTGCGCGAGAACGACGATGTCCGAGGCGTGCGTCGATGGGACAATCGTGCCGAGGCCCAGCGGGAGCAGCCGCCACTGGCGCGCCATGGCGACGGCTTCGCGGCGCAAGGCGGAAAACGGGAGGGCGGGCGTTGACACGAACCGTGCAGCTCTCAGGGCGGGGCCAGAATGCGCGCTGTGAAGCCAACTGGCGGCAAGCACCCGTCGGTGCAATCCGGAGGCGTCTCCTTCGTGGTGGCGCACGACGGCTGCGCCGAAGTGTCCGGGTCGTCGTAGCAAAGTGCCAGTGGCGGCGAAATGCCGACGTTACCCGCATTGTCAACGGCGCGGGCCGCGAGGCACACCCAACCCTCGGGCGCGATCGAACCGATCTCCCAGTCAGTCCCCGTGCACGCGATGCCAGGGTTGAGCTGTCCTAGTGCGTAGATGACGGGGGGATGGCCCTCGATCTCGTGAGCAATCACGCGCGTCATGTCGGACACCTGGCTCGTGCAGAGGTGCGCAGGCTCGTTCTGATTCAGCAGCGAGCATTCCGAAGTCGTGTCCGGAACCTTCGTGGAATCGACATCGTCGTACCAGGCCGCCCCCGCCGGGGTGAGTGCCTTCATGTGCTGAAACTGCAGACCGGAGACCGCCAGCTCGTCGCACTGCCCGTCGTTCGTCGTATCGACGAGGAGCGGCGTGGCGACTGCCGGTTGAATGTAGATGAAAACCGAATCCTCGTTGGTGCCCGAGTAGCGGAGGATGCTCTGCCCGGGGATTTGGTTGGTGCGCTCCCACACGAGCGCCCGAAATATTTGGGCGCGCGGGACGGAATACGGGCTCATGGTGTCGGCTGGTATCACACTGTCCGGATAGTCGTTCGGCGGCTTCGTACCCAGCGGGTCGAACGACGCGGAGCAATCCGTACCGTTCACGGAGTTGGTGTTGCGTTTCGATTCACGCACATTGGGTGGATCGAGATCGACGACAGGTGGAATGTTGTCGAGATAGAGCAGCAGCGATTCACCCGACGCCGTATTGCCGACCGTGTCGCTGGCACGGATCACCAGCGTTGCCTGAATCTTGGAGTCCTTCTCGGCCTGCGTGCTGTCGAACAGGAACACGAAGTCGTCGCCGTTGTGCGACCACGTGCCGCCCTCACCGAAGCGGTGCTCCTTCCCATTGAGCTCGACCGTAACGGATGCTTCGTCCACCCCCGAGAGCGCGTCCGTCACGGAAAAGCGCAGCGCAACCTGTCCCCCCACGACCGCCTCGTTCTTCGGCGAAGTAATGGTGATGTCCGGTCCCTCCCCGTCGATCACGAAGCCGTAGCTCACGACGCGCTCGGCGGGGTCGGGGCTGCGCTTGTTCGTTGCCGTGATGGTGACGGGCACGGTGCCGCTCGGTGTGTCCGGGAACACATTGGTGTCCGCGAGGTCCACGGAAACGTCGTAGTCGCCGTTGTCGGGCTTGCCGGGATCGATGCCAACGCCTGCGATTTCCAGCGTGACGTCGTCTACGGCCGCCTCGGAATCCGACTTCGCCACGGGCGCTGCATTCACGCTGAAGCGGAAACGCACGTCGCCGAGTAGCGCGTGCGCGGAGTCCGGCACCGGGCTCGTGACGACGATCTCGGGGCCGTGGTCGACGAAGCTCCACGCCGTGTCGACGCCGGTGAGCGCCGGGGAACCGCTGTCGGCGGCGCTGCAGCGAAACCCGATGCGGCCGTTGTCGGGAACCTTGGTCAGGATCACTCGAGCGGAGAATTCGTCAGGCTCGCCGGTTCGCGCGGCAGCAACCTCCTCGACGGTGTTCTCGTCGGCATCCAGAAGCTCGATGAAGACGGTGCTCGCATTGAGGCCACTGCCGTTCGGATCGGCGCGCACCTCACACAGCACCGTGAGCTCGGGTGCGGTGAGGACGTCACCATCCGACGGGCTGCCGAGCGCGGCAGGGCTCGTGATCTGGACGATCGGCCCGCCGGGCACGACTGGCTCGCCGGCCGCTCCGGCTTCCATGTTGCCCGACCCCGAGGTGCCGCCCGCGCCGCCGCTGCCACTCCGACCGCCGCCCGTGCCGCCCGTAGAAAGCGCTCCGCGACCGCCCGTCCCCGTCTGTCCCCCGCCAACCGGTGGATCGCTTTTGCCACTACACGCGACGGCGACCGCGAGCGAAACCGCCACGGTAGCCGCACCCATCCCAACAAGCCCTCGGTCCCGCAACCAACTGAACATTTGAGGCAAAGCATACCGCAAAATTTTCCCCACCCACAACCTGGGCGCTTTGCCGAAATTCACGAGTGAACGCCCGCTTGACGAGGCGACGCGAGGAGCACAAAAACGTGTGTCCCCCGAAACCCACATCGGAGTACACCTCATCCCATGGCCAAGCTCGAAGGAACCAAGACACATACCAACCTGAAAGAAGCGTTTGCCGGCGAGTCGCAGGCGAACCGCCGCTACCTCTACTTCGCGAAGGTCGCGGACGTGGAGGGCTACCCGGAGGTGGCCGGCCTGTTCAAGGACACCGCCGACGGCGAGACCGGGCACGCCCACGGACACCTCGACTTCCTGAAGCAGGTCGGTGACCCCGCCACGGGCAAGCCGATCGGCGACACGGCGAAGAACCTCGTCGCCGCTGCGACGGGCGAGACCTACGAGTACCAGACGATGTACCCGGGCTTCGCGAAGACGGCGCGCGACGAGGGCTTCTCCGATATCGCCGAGTGGTTCGAGACGCTCGCGAAGGCGGAGAAGTCGCACGCCGGTCGCTTCGAGAAGGCGTCCAAGGAGCTCGGCAACTGACGAGCCCCTCCCCGCAGGACAAGCCGGGCCGAGTGCCCGCTCGGGCCCCCGCCGAGCCACCGGCGCTCGCGCCCGGCGACCCCCGCTACTTCGACCAGCGCGATTTGGAGGCCGAGCTTCGGCGCACCTTCCAGATCTGCCAGGACTGCCGCATGTGCGTCACGTACTGCGGCTCCTTCCCGTTGCTCTTCGCGGCGATCGACCGCGACATCGAAGCGGGCCGCGCGGAGGGCGCGGAGACGGTGCGCGACGAGACCATCCGCGCCGTGAGCGACCACTGCTGGCAATGCAAGCTCTGCTACATCAAGTGTCCCTACACGCCCGATGAAGGGGCCTACGAGTCGCTGGATTTTCCTCGCCTGATGGCGCGCGAAAAGGCCGTCCGCGCGCGGCACGAGGGCATTCCGCTCGTGGATCGCATCCTCGGCGAGCCCGCGACGATCGGCGCGCTCTCGGTGGGCCCGCAGGCGAGGCTCGCGAACCTCGTGAACGCGAACCGCCTGGTGCGGAAGATTGCCGAAAAAACGACCGGAATCTCGGCCGACTTCCCACTACCGCCCATCGCGACACGCTCGTTCACCCGCTTCTTCTCCGAGCACGTTCCCGCGCCGGAAGCGGGCCGTGAGGGGCGCGTGGTGATGTTTCCCACCTGCTACGGCGAGCACAATTTCCCCGCCGTGCCCGAGGCTGCCACGCGCGTCCTCGAGAAGAACGGCTTCTCCGTCGAGCTGCCCGCCGGCCTCACCTGCTGCGGCATGCCGAATCTCGACGGCGGTGACGTCGACGCGGCACGCCGGAAGATGGAAGCGAACGTGCGCTGCCTTCTCCCGTACGTCGAGGACGGGCTCACGATCGTCGTCCCCGGCCCCACCTGCGGCTACACCATGAAGAAGGAGTGGCCCCTCTACGTCGAGACGGCCGCCGCCAAGAAGGTCGCCGCCGCGACGAAGGACCTCATGGAATTTCTCGACGGGCTGCGCCGCCAAAAGAAGCTGAACCGCGAGTATTCGCGCGGCTTCGGCAAGCTCGCGTATCACGCCGCCTGCCACCTGCGCGCCCAGAAGATTGCCGTGCCCGGCGCGCGCGTGCTTTCGACCCTACCCGACACGGAAGTGCGCATCATCGAGCGTTGCTCGGCCGTGGACGGAACCTGGGGCATGAAGGCCGCCTACTACGCCGAGGGGGCACGCTATGCCGCAGCGCTCGCCCGTGAAGTGCGCGAAGGACAGGCAGACGGCGAGACGCACGTCGTCACCGATTGCAGCCTCGCGGCGCTCCGCATCAAGAAGGAAAACGGCCTCGAGGCCCGCCACCCCATCCAGCTTTTGGCCGAGGCGTACGGATGAGGCCCATCGAACGTTCCGAGATCCTTGGGCTCGGCGCCTACGAGAGCGTGCGCCCAGCGTTTCGCGGCCGCGTGCTCGAGGAAAAGAAAACGCGCTACGTCGCGCTGGGCCCGAACATGACCGCGCTCTTCGAGAACCGCGATTCGGCGCTCCTGCAGATCCAGGAGATGCTTCGTACGGAGCGGATCACGAGCGAGGCCGGCATCGCTCACGAGATCGAAACGTACAACGAGCTCGTACCGGGCGACCGCGAGCTCAGCCTGACGATTTTCATCGAGTACACCGACGACGAAGAGCGCGACCGCATGCTCGCGGCGCTCGCGGGCGTCGAGGGGCGCTTCTACCTCGACGTAAACGGTCACCGCACCTTCGCGCGGCCGGATCCACGGGGGACCGACCCGACGCGGACCATGGCCGTTCACTACGTCAAGGTGCAGCTCGACGAGGCGGCGGAGCAGGCGCTCCGCTCGCACGAGGGGAACTTCGCGCTCGGCGTCGAGCACGCGGCCTACCGCGCGGAGGTGACGCTGCCGCCGCAGACCATCGCGAGCCTCTCGCGCGACCTCGTCGGCTGACGGCTCGCCACGGCGCCTCGGGACGCGCCGGGGCGCCAAACCGCGCCTCGCCGATTTGGGCCGAGAAACCTGCGGTCCGGTGTCAGCGCCCGGCGGCGGCCAGAGCGTCGTCGATCGCGCTCGGCTCGAGCACGCCCGAGGCCCGGAACGTCTCGCGGCCACGCGCGTCGAGCACGACGAGCGTCGGCACGCGGTCGATGCTCCCGAACGGTCCGTCGTGCTCGTCACCCGTCCCGCTCAACGCGACCTCGAAGTGCAGATCGAGCGTCTGCTTGAAGACGTCGACGAGTGGCGCCGCGTTTGGCGCCTCGACCACGACGGCGCCCGCGTTGACGCGCGGCCGGTGATAGCGCACCACGTCGTCGAGCCGACGCGCCATCACCTGCGAGGGCAGATCGAACGTCGTCACGAACAAGATGGCCGTGACGCGGCCGCGCGTGACCTGGCTGCCGAAGACATTTCCCGCCGGCGTGCCGTACGAGAAGACGATTGGCGCGGAGCGCTTCGCCGTCGTCGCCGCTGGAGCCTCGGGCTCGCGTGTGCCGCACGAAAAAACGAGCAGCGAAAGTAGCGCGAAGCGCCACGTGCTCACGGCGCGGGCGGCGGCGACGACCCTTCCCCCACCGGACCGAACAGGTCGGCGAAGGAACGGAGCGCGTCGGGCAGCTCGCGCCCCGAGCGACGGTGTGCGAGCACGGTGTGCGCCAGCTCGTCGATCAGGTGCTTGATGGGTCGATCTTCGAGCGCGACCCCATCGAAATGATCGCCGTCGTGAGGTGCGCTTCGAGCGAGCAGGATGGGATCGTGGCGAACCCAGGCAAAGCCGGCGTGCACGCGGTAGCCGCAGGCGAGAACCTGCGCGAAATCGAGGTAAAGCGGGGTGATCAGCACGGCGAGGCGCATGCCATCGGGCGCGACACCGGACAGGCCGCGCGCCGCGAAGCGCGGCGTGACCTCGAGATCGACCGGGCCCATCGCCACGCTGATGCGCGCGCGACGCGCCGGGTCGGACTCGACGGCAAGCAGCGGCGCGTAGACGGCAATCTTCGGCACGTCGAGACGCTTTTCGTCCTGCGCCAGGACGGCGAGCCAGTAGTCGCGCCCCGCGGGGGTCAGCTCTTGATAAGCGATCGCGGTGGCGAGCGCGGCTTCCGCGTCCGTCGCCAGGGCGCCCAACCATTCACACCACGCGCCCACCATGCGCTCGTCCCCCGGGGTCGGCGTGCGCATCCGCACGCCCGCCGTGACGTTGCCTGGCAACGGTGTTCGCTCCACCAACGGGACGACGTCAGTACCCTGCTCCGCCATGTCGGACGAGACGCTAAAGCATCACGCGCCGTCATGCAACGACCCGCGCACGTTTCGGTGACGCGACCGGCGCTGGGGGCCGTGCCCCACGAGTCAGCGCTCGACCACCGCTTCGAAGTCGCGCTCGAGATCCGCGACGAGCTCGTCGAGCTCGAGCGCGCGTGAGCGAGGTGCCGCGAGCACGAGATCGCCACCGTGGTCGGCGAACATCGCGCAAAGTCCTTCGCTCGCTTCGCAAATTCCCTTGACCAGCACGACGTCGCGCGCGCGAACGTGGACCCTGCGCTCGACGAGCTCGCCCGTGTTTCCGTGCTGCGATTCCGCGATTGGCTGGTCGTCGGCACGTGGTTCGCTCATGTCCACACGATACCCCCAAGCCAGGGAACCACCAGGCAGCGCTTCGCGGGCCTTGACAGCGAACGACGGTGGACCCGAAAAGGGACGACGCTCCCATGACAGCGGTCCAAGCCCCGCGCACCCCGCCGGCCCCTCCGTCCGATGACGACGGCGACGACGACGGGCCGCGCGATCGCGCGCTCGACGATCTCTTGCCGCCCCTCGACGACGAGACCACGCACGCCGACGACGACGAGCCACTCACCGATCCGATCGGCGTCGAGCTGCCGTCGGAGCCCGACGGTGGTGCGGATGACGTCGTACTCGATCTCGACGTGGGTGGTGATGCCGACTTCGCCGAGGAGGAGGTGGTGGAGCAGGGCGACGACTTCGGCATCGCCGAGCCCGGCAGCGACTCGCTCGAGCACAGCGAGCACGGGTCCTTCACGGGGCAGGACGACCGCACCGGCATCGAGGACGAGCCGGCGGTCATTCGCGAGGGCGACTTGCCGGATCTCGACGCGGACGACGGCGGTCTCGACGCGACTCTCGAAAGCTTCGGTGGCCTGAGCGTCGCGGACGACGAAGATCTGCCACGCGTGTCACCACCGTGGCGCGCGACCCACCTCGCACCGGCTCCCGAGCGCTGCGGCGCGCTCGCCCTTGGCGGCGGCGCCGTCGTGGCGGGCAGCAGCGACCTCCTGTGGCTGGACGCCGGGCGAGCCACGCCCGTCCGCATCGCGCTCGACGGCACGCGCATCGCCAGCGTCGCCCTGCTCGGCGAGGAGCGCACGGTAGCGCTGTGCGTCACGGCCTTCGGCCGCCTGCTCAGGCGCGGCAGGATGAAGACCGAGGTCGAGCGCTTGACCGATTGGCGCCGCACCGCGGAGCTCGACGGCGCCATCGAGAGCCTCGAGCTCTGCCAGCTCGAGAACGACCCGTCCGCCGTGATCGGCCGGCTCACCTCGGGGCGCCTCGTGAGGAGCGACGACCTCGGCACGACCTTCCGCATGATCGAGCCCACCTTCACCGCTCTCGCAATCTCGCCGACCGGCGATCCGCTCGCGGCACTGGCGCGCGACGGGGCCGCCCTCGGCGTGTCCTCCGACGGCGGCAAGACGTTCGTCGAGCGCAGGCTCGTGCCACCGGCGAGCGACATCGCCGGCGGGGAGGCACCGTTGCTCGCGACGGCAGGCCGCGTCATCGTGATCGCCGACGCCGAGCGCGGCGTCGCGGTCTCGAACGACGCGGGTGAGACGTTCGAGTCCGTGGCGGGCTGCGCCGGGTGCACGGCGGCGACGGTGGGCAGCGTGGGCGGTCGGGCGACCGTCTTTCTGGCGCTCTATCGCGAGAGCCGGGACCAGACCTGCGTCGTCGAGCTCCTCGTCGCCGACCCGAAGCCACGCGTGATCGCGACGCTCGAGGGCGCTGGCGACGATTCGACGGACGGCCTGGAGAACGGTCGCCTCGAGCGGCTCGCCTGGGACGGCTCGCGGCTTTCGGGCGTCGGCGATGCCGGTCTCGTCCGCTTCGAGCCGCCGGCCGGCGACTGACACCCCTTCGAGCGGCGGATTTGGCCCGAAAGGGCGAGAGCGGCTAATCGTAGCGGGTGGCGATCGTCGTTCAGAAGTTCGGCGGCTCGTCCCTCGCGGACCTCGACAAGCTCGGAAAGGTCGCCGAGCTGGTGACGCGGACGCGGCGGGAGGGCCACGATGTGGTCGTCGTGGTGAGCGCCATGGGCAAGACCACGGACGGCTTGCTCGAGCTCGGGCGAGCCGCCGCGCGTCTCGCCGCCGCGGGTGGGCACGCCGAGCCGCCGCGGCGCGAGCTCGACATGCTCGTGAGCACCGGCGAGCGTGTCAGCATGGCGTTGTTGTCGATCGCGATCCGCGCGCACGGTGGCGACGCCGTCAGCCTCACGGGGTCTCAATCGGGCATCATCACGAACGACCGGCATTTCGACGCACGCATCATCGAGGTCCGTCCGTTTCGCATCGAGGACGAGCTCGCGCGGGGGCGCATCGTGATCGTGGCCGGCTATCAGGGCATGAGCTACCGGCGCGAAATCACGACGCTCGGGCGGGGCGGCTCCGATACGACGGCCGTGGCGCTGGCGGCGGCGCTCGGCGCCGAGCGCTGCGAGATCTACAGCGACATCGACGGCGTCTACAGCGCCGATCCGCGCAACGTGCCCGATGCCGTGCAGCTCGGGACACTCGACTACGAGACGATGCAAGAGATGGCGGACTCGGGCGCGAAGGTGCTCTGCGCGCGCGCCGTCGAGTGGGCGAAGAAGAGCGGCGTCGTGCTGGCGGCGCGCCGCACGGCAGACTTCGTGCACGGCGCGGGCGGCCGCGAGACGCTCGTCGGCGAGCGCGGCGGAGCCCGCCCCCTCTGCGCCGTGGTGGCGGACCGAGGGGTCGCGCTTTTGAGGGCGCCGCGTGAGCGCGCAGCGGAGCTCTTGTCGGCGGCCGCCGCGGCCGAGCTCGAGCTGCGCGACACGGTGCTCGAGGGCGAGCACCTGATGGTGAGCTTTTCGCTCACGAGCGCCCCCGATTTCGCCGAGCACCGCGCGAAGCTCTGCTCGGGGCCGCCCGGCATCGAGCTCTTCGAGAACCTCGGGCAGGTGAGCCTCGTCGGGCTTCACGTCGGGACCGATCCGCGGCGCGTCGCCGAAGCGTGTGGGCTTTTGCCGGAGACGCCGGCGCTGTTCGTGAGCACA
The DNA here is from genome assembly GCA_963841435.1 of uncultured delta proteobacterium. Taxonomy (GTDB): domain Bacteria; phylum Myxococcota_A; class Polyangia; order Polyangiales; family Polyangiaceae; genus PMG-095. The sequence goes on along the minus strand of CAWJCS010000004.1, from coordinate 352,631 downwards.
CCGCGGCGCGTGAGCGCGCTCTTGCCGGCGCACGGGCTTGCCGCTGCGGAGGCTGCGTGGCACGACGCCTTCGTCGGCGAGGGCGCGGCACGAGCCGTCGCCTGAACGGAGCGCCGCGCTCAGCGGCGTTCGGTGGCGCGAGCCCGACGCTGGACCTCGGCGAGCTCGGCCGACACCTCGCGGTAGCGCGCGAGCAGGAGCGGATCGTGCGGGGCGAGACGCATGGCGAGGGCGTAGTGCCGCTCGGCCGCCGCGGGCTCGCGCCGTGCGTCGCGCTCGAAGGCGCCCGCCTCGGCGAGCCAGACCGCGGTTTGGTCGCCCGTGCGGGCCCCGAGCTCGATCGCTTCGCGCATGCGACCGTACGCGAGCGATGCGCCCGCGACGTCGCCGAGGCGGCTACGCCACAAGCCCTCGAGCCGACGCGCCTCGACCGCACGCTCGGACGATGCCGGCACGGCGCGCGCACGCGCAATGCCCTGCGGCAAATCCGCGAAATCGTCGGCCAAGAGGCGCGCGAGATCGAGCAGCGCGTCGGCGTCGATCGTGCCGCGGCGCTCGCCGAGCTCGATCGCCCGGGACAACAGCGCCGCCGCGCGATCCTTCTTGCCGACCTGAGCGAGCGCCCGCGCGAGCCCCGCCGTCGCGCTGGCGTCGTCGGGAACGTAGCGCAGCGCGCGCTCGAACAGCCGCCCCGCTTCCTTGACGTAGCCCTCGGCGAGCAGCGCGCGCGCGGTTCGCTGGCAAGCGTCGTGTCGCGCCCGGGCCCCGGAGACGGCCGCCTCGAGATGCTCGGCATCGGCGAACGCCCCCTCAACGTCAGCGCGCGCGAGCCTCGCCTCGAAGCGGGCCCAGCGCGCCTCGGGCAAGCCGGGGGCGCGCGCCACGGCGGCGTCCAGCGCCGCGTGACGCTCGGGGACGCTGCTCTCGAGCGCGGCTAGGCGGCAGTAAGCAAGCGCGGCGAGCGGCGCGAACGGCTCGTCGTGCAGCGCTTCGCGCAGCGCATCGCGGGCCCCCGGAAAGTCGCCGACGCTCGCGAGCAACTCGGCGCCGACGAGCCCGGCCCGACGGGCCTCCAGGCTTTCCACGAGGAGCCCCAGCGCCGCCTCACCTCGACCGCGCACCCGAGCGTCGATCTCCGCAACCATGCGCACGACCTCGGGCTGCCGCGGACCGCGTTCGAGCGCGTGGATGTAGCCCGCCCTCGCCGCCTCGACGTCGCCCTTCACGAGAGCGTCGTCGGCGTCCGCGACGAGCAGCGCGAGCTCGACTTCCCTCACCGTTTCGGCACCGAGCGCCGGCGGCGTGATCTGCGCGTCGAGCTCGACGCGGGCGCGATCCGTCTCCACCGTGAGGTCGCCGAACCGCACGCGCTCCGCGTTCGGGACGCGAGCACCGACGGCGGGCAGCAGCGCTTTGCCGAGCTTGGCACCGGCCGCGCGGATCACGAGCAGGCGGCCGTGCCGCTCCGCGAGGTCGCCGAGCACCGCCTCGGCGACGCGCAGCGCATGACCGAGCGCCGGGCTCTCCAGGCCGACTCCGCGGGCGCGCGTGACGACGAAGCGGGCATCCTGACCGCTCGGAGCCCACAAGAGGTCGAACGCGAGAGCGCACCCCGAGCCCTGGATGCCGATGCCGACACCGTAGGCGCGACCCCAGACGATCGAGCGACTCGCACCCGGCACGAGCGCGCGCGCCTTCGGTGTCACGATCCGGGCGAGCGCATCGAACGGCAGGCAGAGTGACAGGCGCTCCAGGTCGCCGCGTCGATGACGAAAACGTGACACGCCGCCCGACAGGTTGACCGGAAACGTGAGGTGCGGCAGCGTGAACGCGAGGTTTTGAACCTCGAGAGGCCCGACGGCCACGGGTTCGTAGAGCTCGAGCCCCAGCGCTCCACGCGTCACCGTCAGGCGCAACGGGACATGCTCGTCCTCGAGGCGAACGTCGGGGGGCTCGGCACCCGCCCTCGACGGCGCGGCTGCTCGGGCCGGCGAGGACCGTGTCCGGGTCATCGGCCGGATCGTATCAGGCCGGCGTTCCCGGACGCCAACTTCGCGGCAGAGCCCGCATTTCTCGGCCGCCCTGGTTCGGCCACCAGGCCTGTCACGCGCGGCAGGTCATTCGACGGGCGTCCCGAGGAAGACGCGGAACGCCGCCCCCTCGCCGGCGTCACTCTCGACGTCGATGGCGAAACCGTGGTCGTCGGCGATGCGTTTGACGAGCGCGAGCCCGACGCCCGTACCCTGCGACCGCGTGGTGAAAAAAGCGTCGAACAGTCGCTCCTTCGCGGTGGGGTCGATGCCCGCTCCACGGTCGACGACCGCGAGCTCCACGCCCCTCGGTCCGAGCCGAACGACGACGTCCACGTCGTCGCCCGGGCCGCTCGCCTGGACACCGTTGCGCACCAGATTCCAAAGTAGCTGCTTGAGCTGGGCGCCGTCCGCTCGCACCGTGAGGCTCTCGGGCCCTTCGTAGCGAACACGGACGTCGGAGGCCGATCGCCCCGAGGCTCCGGCGAGATCGACGACGTCGCGAGCCAGGCGAGCCACGTCGACCGAGGCAATATCGGGGCGGCGCGGACGCGAAAGATCGAGCATGTCGCTCACGAGGTCGTTGAGGCGCCCCGTTTCGCGCTGGATGATGTCGAAGAGCTGCCGATCCTCGTCGGTGAGGCCCGAAGCGCTGCGCAATAGCCCCACGGAGCCGGCGATCGAGCCGAGCGGATTGCGGATTTCGTGAGCAAGGCCCGCCGCGAGCCGGCCGAGCGCCGCCATGCGCTCGGCCTGGTTGGCGCGCTCGGTGGCGGCCGCGAGCTCCCCTCCCGTCCAGCGCAGGCGCTCGGCAAGCGTTCCCGCGAGCAACGCGACGACGAGCTCCACGAGAGCATTCACGGCGAGGTAGAAGCGCACCTCCGCGGCGGTGAGGCGGTAGATGATCTCGAGCTGGTCCGACGGTGGGGGTAGGACGCGCGTCGCGAGCAAGAGCACGAGAGTCGAGTAGCTGACGACGCCGCTGCCGGCGGCCACCGCCGCGCCGCGCGAGCCCGAGAGTGCCGCACCGACGAGGCAGCTCAACCCGTAGAACGACGCCGCGCCGCTCGACGCGCCGCCGGTGAGGTACGCCACCACCGTCCAGATGACTTGGTCGAGAACGAGCTGCGTGTCGGCGAGCAGCGGCAACGCTCGTCCGACGCGCAGCCAGAGGGAGTAGATGCCCGTGAGTGCGAACGCGCCGACGAGCAGCGCGAGCCCCACCCTGAAGGTCATGGAGCCGAGCTCGGCGTCGCGCAGGTAAAAGAGACTCACCAGCGCGAGCGAGAGCGTGAGGAAGATCAGCCGACCAGCGGTGAGCCAGGCAAGCCGGCGCGAGAGCGTCTCCGACGCTGCCATGTCCGGAAGCCCGAGCGAGATCGCCACGTTTCGAAGCGCTCGCTATTCGGACTTGATGTTGCCGGCGAGCGAGAAGATCGGAAGGTACATCGCGATGAGCACGACGCCCACCATGCCGCCGACGCCGACCATCAGGAGGGGCTCGATGGCGCTCGTCATGGCCGCAACGGCGATGTCCGTCTCTTCCTCGTAAAAGTCCGCGACCTTGTTGAGCATCTGGTCGAGCGCACCGGTCTGCTCACCGACGGCAATCATCTGCACGACCATGTCGGGGAAGATCTTGGTCGCCGCGAGGGGCTCGGCCATGTTCTTGCCCTCGCTGATCGACTGCCGCACGAAGAGCACGCCCTCTTCGATGATGACGTTGCCCGCGGTGCGCGCGCAGATCTCGAGGGCGTCGAGAATGGGCACGCCCGATTGCAGCAGCGTCCCGAGCGTGCGCGTGAACCGCGCGACGGCGATCTTGCGCAGCACCGGCCCCATGATGGGCAACGTGAGGAACATCTGGTGAAAGAAGCGTTTGCCCTTGGGCTGTCGATACACCCAGGTGATGCCGGCCACCACGGCGATCAAAAGGACGACGAGGTACGGCAGGGCGGAGACGAAGCCGCGCGACATGGCGATGATTAGGCGCGTGAGCGCCGGCAGGCTGTCCTTGCCGCCGCCGAAGTCCTTGAACATGTTCTCGAACGCGGGGATCACGAAGGTAAGCAACACGGTCATCACGCCCCCGGCGATGACGATCACGATGCTCGGGTAGACCATCGCGCCGCGCACCTGGCGCACGAGCTTTTGGCGCTTCTCCAGATAGACGGAGAGGCGCGTCATGATGCCGTCGAGGATGCCGCCCGTCTCGCCTGCCTGAACCAGGTTGACGAAAAGCTCGTCGAACACCTTGGGATGGCGGCGGAGTGAGTCGCTGAACGAGGAGCCTCCCTCGACCGCGTTCTTGACGTCCTTCAGCACGGTGCCAAAGCGCTTGTTGGGCTGCTGCCCGGCGAGGATCTCGAGGCACTGCACGAGCGGCAAGCCCGCGTCGATCATCGTGGCGAAGAGGCGCGTGAAGGTAACGAGATCCTTCGTCTGCACCCCCGAGCCGAAGCTGAGGTTGACGATGCGTCGCTTCTTCTGAACGCGAACGGGAGCGAGCTGCTGCGATCGGAGGCGTTGGTTGACGGCCTCCTCCGTGTCGGCCTCCATGACCCCACGCCGCAGCTCACCTGTCCTGCCGCGCGCTTCCCAGGTGAATTCTGCCATGGGCTCGAAGACGGGCCGGTCACTCGAGACGCCGACCCAAGCCTAGGATAGCGGTCTCCGCGCTTTCAGGTCAAAAGACAGGGCTCATGAGCCCGCCGAACGCCCTCGACGCCGTTGCCACCCTTGCGCTCGAGGCCGGGGCGGCCCCTCAGGCGGCCGTGGGCGTCGCCTACCGCGGCCCCGACGGCCACTTTGGGACCGCGACCGGGGCGGCCGGGCTCGGCGCCTACGGCGGGGTCGAGGCCCTCTTCGATTCTCGCTTCCGTGACCAAGCCCTTCGTGGCCGTCGCCGCGGCGAGGCTCGTGCGTGCGGGGCGCGTCTCCTTCGAGACCACCCTCGCCGAGCTCGTCCCGGAGCTCGGCGACACCCCGACGGCCGATGCACCGCTCGTGGCGCTCCTCTCGCACCGCGCGGGGCTCGAGGCGCACCTGCCGCTCTTCGAAGCACTGAGGCGGGGTGTCCCGATCGAGCGCGCCACACTCGTACGCACCGCTGCCGAGGCCCGGCGCACCGACGCCGTCGGGCCGCGACCCGAACAGGGCTTCGTGCCCGTCTACAGCGATCTCGGCTACGTTCTCGCGGGCATCATGCTCGAGCACGCCACCTTCGCGCCGCTCGACGACATCGTACAGGACGAGATTCTGCCGACCGCTCGGGCTCGCCGTGCGCTCGGCGCGCGGCTGGATGCGTTCGATTGACGATTTCTTGCGACGCGTTCCACCGACCGAGACGGTAGCGTTCCGCGGCGGGGTCATCCGCGGCACCGTGCACGACGACAACGCTTGGGCGCTCTCCGGACATGGGCTCTCGGGGCACGCGGGGTTGTTTGGCTCGGTGCAGGGCGTCCTCGGGCTCGGCCAGGCCGTGCTCGACGCGCTCGCAGGGCGAAACGACGCGTGGCTCCGAACCGGTGACATCGCTCCGCTCGTGGTCGAGCGCCCCGGCGGGAGCCTCCGGGCGGGCTTCGACGGGAAGTCCGGCACGGGCTCGGCAGCGGGAGCTCTCGCGAGCCCGGAAACCTTCGGCCACCTGGGTTTCACCGGGACGAGCCTCTGGTGCGACCCAGCGGCCGAGCGCGTCAGCGTGCTCCTGACCAATCGCGTCTGCCCTAGCCGCGACAACGCGCAGATCCGCACGGTTCGGCCCAAAGTGCACGACGCGCTGTGGCGCCATGGCGCGGGGGCTTTCCTTGAGCGATCAGCCGTGAAAGACTCGGGTGACCGGCCTCGCCCTGCTGAGCCCCTCCCGCGCCCCCCCGATGTGGAAGCTGACGATACAGGACGATCAGGGTAACAAAACCGTCGTCCACCTGGTCCGAGACGAGTACACCATCGGGCGGGAGGAGGGGAATGCCGTGCGCCTGACGGAGCGCAACATCTCGCGGCGTCATGCGCGGCTCGCCCAGCATGGCGAGGAATGGCGGCTGCACGACGTTGAGAGTTACAACGGTTGCTTCGTGAACGGCGCCCGCGTCGGCGAACCGCAGAAGCTGATGCACGGTGATCTCATCCAGCTCGGAGATTATCGGCTGACACTGGAAGACGAGACGCTGGCCGCGGGTAGCGACGACGGCGTCCTCACGTTGCCCGGGCGCCCGGGCATGAACACGAACAACGATCGGCTCGTTCTGATCGCAGGGCCGGGCCAGGGCCAGGAGTTCGCGCTCGGCAACAACCGCATGGTGATCGGCCGCGGCGAAGACTGCGAAATCTCGGTCAACCACCCCTCCGTCTCGCGCGTGCACGCCGAGGTGCGTCCCGTCGGCCCGCGTCGCTGGGAGATCGTCGATCTTAGCAGCGCGAACGGCATCAGGGTCAACGGCTCGGAGCTACCGGCGAGCCTTCTCGACTCGCGCGACGTGGTCGAGCTCGGCGACGTCGTGTTCAAATTCCTGCCGGCGGGCGAGATCTACATTCCGAGCCCGGAGGATGCGCTGAGGGCCGACATCGGCGCAGGCACGAAGGGTGGCCTCTCGATGCCGGTCAAGCTCGGGATCGGTGCCGCGCTGCTCGCGATGACGGCAGGTCTGGTGCTCGCGTTGCGGCGGTCCGAACCGCCCGCCGCTCCGATGGCTCAAGCCGAGCGCATCGACCCCGTCGCTCAGCTCCTGAAGGAAGCCACCGGTCTGCGCAAGAAGGGCAACCTCGAAGCGGCGGTGAAGCGCGCCAACCAGATCCCGGAAACGAGCAATCTGCGCGCTTCGCCGGATTTTCGGTCCATCCAGGACGCGTGGGCCGACGCCCTGTTCGAAAAGGCCAGCCATACGCAGGATCCGTCCGAGAAGCAGGCGCTGCTCGACCGCGTCGCGCGCGCGCCCAGCGTCGATCCTGCGCGTCGCCGCCGCGCCGCCGACGAGATTGAGGCCATGCGGCAGGCGACCGTGAACGTGACCGACCTGCCCAGTGACGAGAGTGAGCCCGTCGAGGCGGTGGCCTCGTCGGAACCGCCCGAGCCGAGCGCCAAGCACGCCGCCGGCGCGCCGACGGCGGCAAAAACGACCGGCGGCTCGCCGAAGAAGGCTTCTCAGGGCGCGGCCAAGGCCACGCCGACCTCGACGTTGCTCGTACGAAAAAACCCGTTCGGCGACCCGTGAGCGCCCACGGTCGCGTCCCGAGCCCACTCGGGTCACGCCCCGCCGTGGCGATGGCGACGCTCCTCGCGCTCTCGACACTCGTCGAAGTCACGCCCGGCCTCGCGCGGTTTCGGCTGTTCGGCGAACGCCCCGCGACGAGCGAGGCACCGGTGCTGCTCGCCGCGCCCGTCGACAGCGTCGGTGAGGCGAGTCTCGACACGGAAACGCGTGAACGCGAGGCACCGGGCACCGCCCCAAAGCGCGCGCGTGGCCCAATCGCCGCGGCGGAGGTCGAGGACCCGGCCCTGCCGGGTAAGGACCAGCCACCGGTGCCCATCGTCGATCCGTCGGGGCACGCGCTCGACGCTTTCTTCGTGAAGCTAGCTCGCGTCGATCGCCACGAGCCGGGTGCCATCGCTCGCATCGTGCACTACGGCGACTCGGTCGTGGCGAGTGACTTCGTCTCGGGGACGCTCCGCCGTACGCTGCAGCGCCGCTTCGGCGACGCGGGGCACGGCTTCACGCTGGTCGCGAACGCCTGGCCTTCGTACTTTCATCTCGACGTGAACCGCTACGCCACGTCGGGCTGGAAGGTGAGCCGCGTCGTGGGCCCCTACGCGAGCGACGGCTTCTACGGCCTCGGGGGCGTGTCGTTCCGCGCGGAAAAACACGTGCTCTCTCGCATCGGCACCGAGGGCACGAGCGGGGTCGGCAGCCGTGTGTCGCGCTTCGTGGTCGCGTACGCCGAAGAGCCGCGAGGTGGTCGGTTTCAGCTCCGGCTCGACGGTCGCGACATCGAGGTCGTGGACACGACGGGCCCCGAGAGCCGCTCGCGCTTCCACGAGGTGCGAGCGCCCGACGGGCAGCACCAGCTCGAGCTTCAGACGCTGTCGGGCTCGAGCCGGGTATTCGGCGTGGTGCTCGAGCGAGACGGCCCCGGCGTCGTGCTCGATGCGATCGGCATTCAGGGCGCGCGCATCCGCTTCCTCGCGAAACAGGAGGAGAGCCACTGGGCCGAGCAGCTCAGAGCGCGGGCACCGGAGCTCGTCGTCTACCAGTTCGGCGCCAACGAGAGCGGCGACGGCTTCGTCTACTCGATGCAAGACTACCAGCGCACGATGCGCGAGGTGCTCGAAACCGTCCGGCGCATCCTGCCGGAAAGCAGCTGTCTCATCGTCTCGGCGATGGATCGGGCCGCCAAACAGGGCGATTCGATCGTCAGCGTGCGCGTCATCCCGTCGCTCGTTGCGGAGCAGCGACGCGCGGCCGCCGAGGTGGGTTGCGCGTACTTCGACACGTACACGGCGATGGGCGGCAAGGGCTCGATGCCCACCTGGGTGAAGCGCGGCCTCGGCCAGGCCGACTTCACGCACCCGTCGGGCGCGGGCGCCGAGCGGATCGGCAACTGGATTTTCGGCGCGCTGATGCGCGCGTACGCCTCGTGGAGCCGAGCGCAGCCGAACCACCCAGACGGGCCGCTCGAGCCTTCGCCGAAGGAGAATTAGTATCCGTGCGCATCCCGTCCAGGCATGCAGGACGAGCTCGCAAACCGCCTCTGCTCACCCGCTTACCAGGTCGCGCTGCTCGCCCAGTTCGGCTGGGCATGCGCCGATCTGCCCGACGTTCAAAGAGACGGGTGGCCGGCTCCGGCGGCGAGATGACCGCGGGTGCCGCGGGCGGCAGCGGCACCTTCGGGAACGGTGGCAGCGCGGGCGCTTGGCGGGCACGAGCGGCATGAGCGGCGCGAGCGGTGCCGGCGGGGTCGCGGGTGCGTCGGGCGCCGCGGGTACGAGCGGCATGTTGGGCGCGGCCGGTGCCGGCGCCGGCGGGGTCGCGGGCGCCGCGGGTGCCGCGGGTGCCGCCGGCGACGCCGGCAGCGCAGGGACCTGAAGGCTCGGGCCTACTTCGAGCCACCGAGCGTCACCATGACGCCGAGCCAGCCAGAGATGTACGTGTCGGTGGCGCCGCCGGCGATCACGGGCGAGCGACAGAGATGATCGGGGCAGGGCGCGGCCTCGGCCGGGATCCCATTGAAATCGAAGCCGTAGCGAACGACGTTGGCGCCAGCCACGACGTCGAGCCACGGCAGGAGCTGCCAGCCGAGGTCGAGGCCGAAGTCGAGCCCCTTGCCCTTCGCGCCCGGGAACCACACGTACTCGAGGTCGATCTGGTGCAGGCTGAGCAGGAAGCGCGGGGCGATGTGCGCGCCGATCAAGAGCTTCGAGATGCGCGCGCGGATGTCGCCGCCCACACGCACGTAGTTGTAACGCACGTCGGGGACGAGCGGCTCGAGGCCGGTTCCGCCCTCGTCGCCGACGAGCACGAACGACTGCGACCCGTACATGCCGAAGATCCCGAGCTCGACCGGCCCGATGGGGAGCCGCGCGCGGAGGCCCACGTCGAAGGCCTGCGCGCTCGTCTTCAGCTTCGTGACGCGAGTCTGGCCGCCGGTGAGCTGCTCTTCCAGGTTCGTCGTCGTCGCGATACCGAGCTCGAAATCCGCAGCGACGCCGAACCACCCTGCAGCGTCATCGCGGAAGAACGCCAAGGGGTAAAGTCGAGTGCTCGCCTTCAGTGCCGGCGCGAACGCCAGCTTGTAGGGCACGAGGTTCCTCGGACGCGGTCCCCCGGCATCGGGCGGCGTGGTATCGCGCTGGCCTACCGGGTCGGTGTAGTTGAACTCACGGTTGTATCCGCGCAGGCCCAAAACGAGCTCGAAGGGCGTTCGCCCCGCCTTCTTTTTGGCCTTCTCTGGCGCTGGCTCGTCGGCTGCTTCCTCGGGCTCCGTGGCAACCGCTTCGTCGGTGGGCTCTTCGTCTTCCTCCTCGGACTCGGGCTCCGCAGCACCCCCACCCAAGGCGTCGAGGTCGGGCTCGGGCTCCTCCTCCATTTCGGGAGGCGAAGGCGGCTTCGTGGGGCCGGGTCTGTAGCCGCCCGTCGCGTCGGCGAGCGGGCCCGCGATTGTCGTGTCGAAGTCGGACTCCAGAGTCGCCTCGAGCTGCTTCAGGCTGCCACCCTTGACGAGCACCTCGGCAACGGGCTCGCCGCTCGCCTTGTAGATGACGAGCGTGAGGTCCATCTTCTTCGAGACGGTCCCCATCACGATACCGTTCGCGCCGAGGATGCCGGCAAGCTTGGCGATCTTGGACTTCGGCAGCGTGGGCTTCAGGTCCTCGGCGTCGGCCACGTTGTACCAGCCGGAGTCCTTGATGCGCTTCATGAGCGCCACGCGAACCTTGGTAGCGTTGGGGCCCTGCACCTTGCCGACGGCGATCTGCTTCTTGCCGCTCTCCGACGCCGCGAAGGCGATTTTCGGCGCGAACGGCGTTCCCGGGGGTGCCCCTGGGCCGAGGGCGAAAAGCACGGCGAGGCAGAAGGCGGGGGCGGTTCGGGGCATCGCGGGTCAAAAGCCGAGCATTTCGCTAGTAGTTCGCGGGCGCCAAGGCCGCAAGCCCGAGGTCTCAGCCTCTGCAATTGAATTTTTCCGTGGGACCGGTTCCCGACGAGACGCCACCAGAAGCGCATGTGGCCCGTCTCTTGACTTGGCGTCGCAACATGCCGGACGCTCGCGCCGCGCCCGGCCGGCGCCAGAACTGCGAAGGGCCCTCAGATGAAGCTCATCGGGAAGATCCTCCTCGCCACGCTCGTGCTTCTTGCGTCGCCCGACGCTGGCGCTGACGACGACATCCAGATCCAAAACAATCCCCCCTCGCCGGGTAGGAAGTCGTCTTCCGAGGTCGAGACGCGCGGCATGGTCTGCGTGCCGCAGGTGCGCGAGGTCGAGACAAGACGACCGATCCCTTTCTCGTGCGAGACCGACTACGAGGTCGCTGGCGTCGAGGTTCGCTACCGACTCGAAGGCGGCAAGTGGGCCAAGGTCGAGCTGGAAAACCAAGGGGGAACCTGGACGGGAATGATCCCGTGCACAGCCACGAACGACCGCGGCGTGCTCGCGGTCTATGCGTTCGCCCGCAACGACGCGAACAAGGTCGTCGCGCGCATCGGCCGCAGCAGCGCGCCCATGCACATTCGGCTCGTGGATCAATCCAAGGTGCCGCCGCCGTCGCTACCGAACCACGACCCGCCGTCACGTTGCTTCGACAGCAGCGATTGCCCCCCGGAGATGCTCGGCACCGCCGCGTGTCCCGGCACCAAGCCGAGCAAGGCTGCCAAGCGCGCATGGGGCGCGAGCTGCACCGAGACCCCGCAGTGCCAGACCGGACTCGAGTGCATGAACGGCAACTGCGACAACCCGCAGAAATGCGAGAGGCCGGCGGATTGCCCCGACGGGTCGGAGTGTGACGATGGCATCTGCCACTTTCCGACGCGTGAAGAGCTCGCCGAGCGGCTGGGGCCGCCGAAGCATCATTGGATCGGGCTCCACGCAGGGGCCGACTTCATCCTGACGCGCGAGGCAGACGGCGTGTGCGGTCCCGACGGAGCCGGCCAGACCGAGGACAGCAAGCGCTACGCCTGCTACCAGGCGGGCAATCCGTACACGGGGACGCCGGCCAACGCCTACGCGGGGCACCTCTCGTCGAGCGCGCGTTTCGCGACCGTTCGCGCGCTCGTTTCGTACGACTACGCGCTCCAGCGGCTCCTCTTCGGCGGTCGGATCGGCTGGGCCTTTCGCGGCGCCCCCAAGCATTTCACACCCCTGCACATCGAGGCGCGCGCCCTCTACAGCGTGAGGAAGGATGTGTTCAACAAGAACTTTCGTCCTTACCTAGGCCTTGCGGGCGGGTATGCAGAGGTCGACTCCGCGGGGAGCGTGAGGATCGTCGACTGTGTCGATTCGGCGTCGCGTCAGGCCTGTCGCACCGCGACGGCCAGCGAGCTGAACGCCTATCTCCTGCCCGATGGGAATGGCGACGTGCGGGCCGTTCAGCGTGTGCTGAACGCGTATCGGAGCGGGAGCCACTTCTTCTTCGGTCCCACGCTGCACATGGTGTTCGCGCTCGCAAACGATTCGGCGATCGTCTTCAACCTGAACGTGATGTTCCCGGATACGGTCTTCGAGCCCACCCTCGGATACGAAATCGGGCTGTGAGGGGGCGCGCGCCCGCGCGTCACTTCCGCGGGTAGGCGTCGTAGGCTGCGAGCAGCGCGTCGGCCACGGCTCCGCCGAGCTTCTCGTAGCCGGCGACCGTGAAATGGATGCGATCGGGCCGCGCCAGCTGAGGCGTGTCGTGCAGGAAGCGAGCGAAGCCGCCGTCGCCCCCCATCGCCGCGCGGAGCGAAAGGAACCCGCAGCCCGAGCGCTGGGCGGCGCTGTAGAGGACCGCGTCGATCTCCGCGACGCGGGGTAAGCTCGTGAGATCGGGGGATGCCGCGTCGGGCGGGCCGAGCACGAGGCAGTCGGCTTGCGGCGCGCCGCGACGCAGCCGGGCGACGAGCTCCTCGGCCTCGCCGCCGATCGGCTCGGCGCGGCGATTGTCGAAGGCCTCGTTGGTTCCGTAGGCGAGCACGAAAAGATCGGGGGAACGCGCTGCGACCTCGGCGGCGAGCACGCCTGCGTCCCAGGAGAGCGCGGTGCCGACGCGAGCACCGTCGATGCCCGACGTGTCGAGCACGAGACCGGGTTTTTCGGCCTCGGCAATCACACCGTAGAAGCGCGGGCGCCCGTGCATGCGTTCCACGGCGAAGGGTTCGTGCGCGGGTGCCGAGAAGCGCAGCCGGGCAATCGGCGAGCCGGGAACGTGGAGCAGCGGCGAGCCCGCCTTCACGTCGTCGTGCTCGGAACCCAGCGACACCCGAAAGCTGGCGTCGTCGGGCAAATCGAAAAAGAGCTCGTAGCGAACCTGGCCTACGACCGCGTGCTCGTCGACCCTGAGCTCGGCCCGTGCGCGCTGGTCGCGCGGCAACGTGCGCATGCCGGCGTAGCCGAACGCGGCATCGTCCGGGTCACTGCGCCGCGACGGGGGGTCCGGCTCCACGTTGAAGCGCCCGTCACGCACGATGTGCACGCCGTCGTGGCGATAGGGGCTCGCTCCAAGACGCACGAGACCAGGCCCGCCGTTGCCGAAACGAGCCTGCAGGCGCTTGCGCGTCTCGCCCGTCATGAAGTCGGCGGCCGTATGCGAATCACCGAGCCACAGCACACGCACATGGTCCTTGCGGGTCCCGTCCTCGAGGCCGAAAAGCGCGGCGTAGAGATGGGCAAAGCTCAAGACTTCGGGGTTGCTCGCTTTCGCCGGTGGCGTGACGGCGCGCGCGCTCGCACTGGCGAGTGGAGCGGCGGGTGGCCGCGCCGAGGCGCTCGCGCCAACGCCGAGCTGCGTCTCGCGCGCGGCGTGCGGAGCCCGTGGCTCGAGGTGGCTCTCGCGGCTGCACGTCGCGGCCGCGAACGCAGAGAGCAGCGCCACACCGAGGGCCAAGGCCCCGTTCGGATCAGCTCGCCGCATCGACAGCCTCCTTGGGCGGAGGCTCAGTGAGACCCCGCTCCTTGGCGCGCTCCTCGACGTGGGCGAGCAGCACGTCGAGGTAGCTCTCGAGCGGCGGACAGGTGATCCCGCTGCCCGCGAGACCGGCAACGGCGCTCGCGGCGTCGTAGACGACGTTGCGCATCACGAGATTCTGAACGGCGCGAAGCTTTTGGGCGAGAAGGCCGACGCCCGGATTGTTGAAGAGCGATCGACCGAACGAGCCGGCGTGAAAGCCGTCCTCGAGCCGCTTGCCGAAGTGCGCGGCGGCGAGCTCGATGAAGCGGCGCGTCGTGAGCGGCGCGGAATCGACGAGATGCAGCGTGGCACCCAGCGTCGCCGGCAGGTCACCGAGGTGGTACGCGGCGCGCGCGACGTAGTTGACGGGCACGAGGTGCAGCGGCGCATTGAGACGCGGCGGCAACGGCAAGACCGTGTCGCTGGGAACGCCCAAAAGGAACGCGAGCACCGGGTACGGACCGTCCAGGCGGTCGGTGATACCGGTGCGAGAATCTCCGACGATTTGGCTTGCCCGCGCGACCGTCAGCGGCACTTCCGGGTGGCGCTTCAGCATGGCCTCCGACAGTGCCAGAGAGGCCGCCACCGGGGAACGAAACGACTGTCTCGCGTGCAGCTCGCTCTCGAGCACGACGCCCGTGCGATCGCCGCTCACGAAGACGCTCGAATGGTGGATCACTCGGCCGAGGCGCTCCGCGGCGCGCGAGAACTCGATCACCTCGCGCGCGCCGCCGACGTTCACGGTTCGCGCGAGCTCCGCGGGAGCCGCGAGGTCGAGCACCTGGTACGCGTGATGCAGGCAGACGACCTCCTCGAGCAAGGCGCGATATGGACCGCGCGCGAGGCCGAAGTCGATGGCGGCCGGGTCCCCCTCGATCACGCGGGGTGCGACCCGAGGCGCGAGCGCGGCGAGAGCGCTGTCGGCCGCCGCGCGCCGCCGCGGGTGGACGAGCAGCGCGAGCGGCCGCTCCTCTGGGTCGCCGAGCACCACGCGCGCCAGCGCCTTGGCGCGCATGCCGGGAAACCCCGTGACGAGCACGAGGCCGCGGCCGCTCACGGTGCACCCCGGCTCGCGCCGATCGCCCGACGGGCCGCTGCCAAGAGCGTGACGCAGACACCGGCCTCGCCCGGGTCGCGCGCGAGCGTCGCTTTCGTCACGAGCGCGCGGGCCGAGCCGGTCGAGCGCGGCGCGGCGTCACCGGCGACGGCAAAGAGGGCGGCGTCGCGCACGAGCCACGATACCTCGACCGGGTCCCTCGACGATCGCGTGTCCAGCCTAAGGCGCTCGCCGGGCAGGCCGGCTGCGGCGCCCAGGGCGCCGGGACACGAGCGCGCGAGGAGACCGAGGTCAGAAGGGGATCTCGTCGTCGCCACCACCGCCGTAGTCGGCATCCCCGTAGCTGCCGCCGGCAGCAGGCGCGGCCTCGGCTTCGTCACCCGGAGAAGGCCCCTCGGAAGGACGAGGCCCTCCCCTCCCGCCGCCCGAGAGGATGATGTTGTTGGCGACGACCTCGGTGCGGTAACGCTTGTGCCCTTCCTTGTCGTCGTAGCTCGAGGTCCGAATGCCTCCTTCGACGAAGATGCGCGAGCCTTTGGAGAGGATCTTCGCAAGCGCCTCGGCCCGCTTACCCCACACGACGACGCTGTGCCATTCGGTCCGCTCCTGTCGGACGCGATTGCGATCGAGATACGTTTCGCTCGTCGCCAGGCGCAGCTTGAGCACGGCCTGTCCGCCGCTCGTCATGCGAAGCTCGGGATCGGCGCCGAGGTTACCGAGCAGCATTACGCGATTGAGGCCTTCCGCCATGGTCGTCTCCTTCTTCTAGAACGCATCTGACCGTTCGCCACGCTCGCGTCAAGCGTGCCCGGACGTTCTCCGTCCTACCCGGCCTCGCCTAGCTCCGGGCTCAGGGCAGTGCCTTCGGCCCTGCGATGAGGTCGATCTCGGCAAGCATGCTTTGAACGTCGTCGCGTAGCTCGGAAAGAGCCACCCGCGTGCGTTCGGCAACGACGGCCTCGGCAGCGCTCAGGGGCTCGAGACCGGTTTCCCGCAGGCGCCGGCGTGCTCCCGCGATGGTGAACCCGTGCGTGTAGAGCAGGTCCTTGACCTTGAGGAGCCGGTCGACGTCGCGGCGCGAATAGATACGCTGTCCCTTGCGGGACTTCTGCGGGCGAATCGAGCGAAACTCGGTTTCCCAGTAGCGGAGCACGTGGGGCTCGACGCCGACGAGATTCGAGACTTCTCCGATCCGATAGTAGAGCTTGACGGGCAGCTCTTCGTGCTCGGACAAGACGCTAACCCTTCACCTCGGGGGAGCCGGCGCTGTCCGAGCCCGTCCGCTCCTCGTTCAGGGCCTGCTTGAGCAGCTGGCTGGCCTTGAAGTTCAGGACGCGTCGCTCGGTGATGGTGATGGGGTCGCCGGTCTGGGGATTGCGCCCCTGGCGCTGCCGCTTGTCGCGCAAGACGAAGTTGCCAAACCCCGAGATCTTGATCTTCTCGCCGCGGCCGAGGGTCTCCTTCATCGTCTCGAAGACGAGATCCACGAGGTCAGCCGACTCCTTCTTCGAGAAGCCACCTAGCCTCGTGTACACGGCCTGGACGATGTCCGCCTTCGTCATCGTTCGCGAGCTAGGGACGATAGTACCCGGGTGCCTGGGGTTGTCCATGGGCTAACGAAGAGCATACCTTGCTCGGACCCGCTCGGCTCGGGAGCCTGCGCCCAACGGCACTTCTTGGCTCGGTGTCGGCCTCCGTGCGGGCCGCGAGGGCCGCTTTAGGCGGCGTTCGCGACCGACGGTACGTCGGCGGGCGTGTCGAGCTCGGCCGCCACGAGCTCGGGCACGGGGCGCTCGAGCTGCTCCCGAAGCACGAGGGCGGCCACGTAGCCGTAGCCCATCGTGAAGAGCGCTGCGAACGGCATGGCCAGGTAGTGCCCCGTCTTGGCGGCCACGACGACGCTGGTCGCCGAAACCACTGCGAGCACCATTTCCCAGACCGGCAGCTTGGCCGACTGGCGGTATCGACCGCGCGCCCCGCCGCGCTTCGGCGTGCGCACGAACTCGCCGGCCATCGACGTGAGGCCGTCGATCACCGCGGCGGTCAGATGCGGAGCGAGCCCCGCGCCCAGCGCGATGACGGCCGGCAGTTTGCTCACGGCCGAAAACGCCGAGCGACCTCGACCGCGCTCGGCCATGCCGTAGAAAGCGGCGAGCGATCCGGTCGCTCCCACGCAGAGCGGCACGTCGATGAGTAAAAGGGCCTCGAAGCTCGTCGCCGGCATGAACGCGAGCGCCGGCAGGAGCAAGAGCGTGAGCAGCACCGTCGCCGGGTAGGCAAGATGCGGCAACATGTGGAACCCCGCCTCGAGGCGCTTGCCGAGCGGCAGGTCCGTGTGCAGCACGCGGGTGAGCAGCTTGCGAGCCGTCTGTACGGTGCCCTTCGCCCAGCGGAACTGCTGCGCGCGGAAGGCGGACATGTCCTCGGGCAGCTCGGCCGGGGTGAGCACGTCGCCGCGGTACACGAAACGCCAGCCCGCGAGCTGCGCGCGATAGGAAAGATCGAGATCCTCCGTCAAAGTATCGTGCTGCCAGCCACCGGCGTCGTCGATCGCCCGGCGCCGCCAGATGCCGCCCGTGCCCGAGAAATTGAAGAAGTGGCCGAGCGCGAAACGCGCCCGGTTCTCCACGAGGTGGTGCCCATCGAGCATCAGCGCCTGCACCTGCGTGAGCAGGCTGTGCGCGCGGTTCGCGTGGTCCCAGCGCGTCTGGACCATGCCGACGCGCGGGTGCGAGAAGTGGCCGACCACGGACTTGAGGAAGTCCGCCTGCGGAATGAAGTCGGCGTCGAACACGGCGACGAGCTCGCCGCGCGCCTGACGAAGGCCGTATTCGAGAGCCCCCGCCTTGTACCCGTGACGGCTCGGGCGCCGCACGTACTCGGCGTCGATGCCGCGCGCGCGAAGCTCCTCGACGGCGCGGCGCGCGATACCTTGGGTCTCGTCGGTCGAGTCGTCGAGCACCTGGATCTCGAGGCGATCACTCGGATAGTCGAGGGCGCCCGTTGCCGCGATCAGCCGCTCGGCGACCGTCGCCTCGTTGAACAGGGGCAGCTGGACGGTCACGCTCGGCAGCTCGAAGGGCCCCTCGGGGGCCTTTTCGAGCCGGGCAATGCGACGGCCGAACCGCATGCAGGTGAACGCCAGGTGGGCACGGTGGCCGCCGTAGCTGCAGAGCACGACCAGCACGAGCCCGTACGGAACGAGGAGCACCCAGGACATCCGTGCAGGCGAGTACCACCCGGCCCCGGGCCAATTGTCACCGATCTGTAATTCGTTGCAGCTTCATGTCGAAGCACGACGGATCGCGCCCCGAGTTCGCCATGTCACCGTCCGGCCACGCGGCCAGAGCGGGCTCAGAAACCCATGTCCGAGACAGGCTTCGACGTGGGCGCGCCCGTCGTGGGCGCCGACGGCTTGCCCTTGCTCGGCGGCGGGCTCGGCTTGTGCGGCGCCGGGCGGTGCGCCACGACCGGACGAGGGGCCGGCTGCGCGGGTGCCGCGATCGGGGCTGGCTTTGCGGACGCGGACGGCGCCGCGGCAGTCGGCTCGGGCATGGGCGCGGGCGCGGCCGCCATGGCCGGCGGCTGGGGCGCAGGGGGCGCCGCCGCGACGGTCTCGGCCGTTTGGGTAGCAGCAGCCGCCGACTCACCCTTGCCGATGATCTTGCTCAGCACGGCGACGCCGATGCCGAGCACGGCGAGCGCGACCAAGCCTGCCACGATCAACGTCCCCGCCCGCGCTCGCTCGCGCGGCGGGGGCGTCTGCGTGATGGGCGCGCCGGTCGTTGCATGAGCCGGTGCGGGTGTGAGCGCGGGCGACGGCGTCGTGGCCGTAAACGGGGTCGGCTGGCCGGAGACGTGCGGCGACGGATACGACATGCCGACGGCCGAAAACCCGTCGCCCGAGTTGGCGCCGAGCGGCGTGCTGAGACCGCACACGGCGGCGAGGGACATCGCAAGCTCCGCGGCGTTCTGGAAGCGTCCCGCGGGCTCGCGCGAAAGCGCCCGCGCCATCCACGCATCGAAGCCGGGTGGCACGTCCGGTACGATGCTCGAAGGCACCGGTAGCGGCGCCGTGCAAAGCTTGACGAGCACGTCGCCCACCGCTTCGCCTTCGAACGGCAGGTGCCCCGTCATGCAGCGGAACGCGATGACGCCGACGGACCAGAAGATCCGAGCGAAAATCGACGGATCTTAGCCCGCGCGCCTGCTCGGGGCTCATGTAGTACGGCGTGCCGAGCACCGAGCCCGTGCGCGTCGCCGACGAGGAGGCCGTCGCGGAATCGGTAAACTTGGCGATGCCGAAGTCCACCACCTTCACGACGTCGGCACCGTCCTCGTCGTCCCACACCAGGAACACGTTCTCGGGCTTCAGATCGCGGTGGACGATGCCCGCCGCATGGGCCTTCGAGAGCGCCCGGCAGATCTGCCCGACGATGCGCGCCGCGTCGCGTGGGTTCAGGCGGCTCAAGCGGTCGAGCCTGCGGTCGAGCGGCTCGCCGTCCAAGAACTCCATGACGATGAACGGCCGGCCGTCGTCGGTCACGCCGTGGTCGTAGACTTCGACGACGTGCTTGCTGCGCAACGACGCCGCTGCGCGGGCCTCGTTCTCGAAGCGCGCGCGGGCCTCGCGGCTGTCGGCGTGCTCGACATCGATGAACTTCACGGCGACGCGCGTCCCGAGCGTCGTGTGCACTCCGGCCCAGACGGAGCCCATCCCGCCGCGCCCGAGCAGCTCGGTGAGCCGGTACTTGCCAGCAACGAGCGCCACCGGTGCGCCGGCCGGGTCGCCAGGAGTCGATTCGGCCACCGTTGAAAAGGTTAACTGGACTCGCCCCAAAACGCTAGCGGGTTCGAGCGCCCGGCCGGAAACACCCGGGCGCACGCGCCCGTGAGGGCAGCTTCCGGGTCTGGTAACAGGGCGCATGGCAAGCGAGCTCTTCCCCGCGGCTGCGCCGGACGTGCTCTATCTCGTCGACCTCTCGAGCTACGTGCTCCGGGCCTACCACGCGATAGCGCCCCTCTCGAGCCCCTCGGGCGAGCCCACCAACGCCGTGCACGGGACCGTGACC
This sequence comes from uncultured delta proteobacterium, assembly GCA_963841435.1. Lineage (GTDB taxonomy): Bacteria > Myxococcota_A > Polyangia > Polyangiales > Polyangiaceae > PMG-095. The sequence goes on along the minus strand of CAWJCS010000004.1, from coordinate 332,843 downwards.
ATGCTCGAGCGGCTGATCCGCGAACGGCGTCCCGCGTTGATGGCCATCGCCATGGACGCGGGTCGCGACACCTTTCGCCGGGAGATGTACGCCGAGTACAAAGCTCACCGGCCGCCCGCACCGCCCGATCTCGTCCCGCAGCTCGCGCGCACCGAAGCCATCGTCCGCGCGTTCGGCGTGACCACGTACCAGGAGCGCGGCGTCGAGGCCGACGATCTCATCGCGACGGCGGTCCGCGCTGCCCGCGAGCACGGCCTGCGCGCCGTGATCGTGGCGTCCGACAAGGATCTCATGCAGCTCGTGGGGCCCGACGTCGTGCTCTGGGACACGATGCGCGATCGCGTGGTCGGCCCCCCCGAGGTCGAGGAGCGATTCGGGGTCCGCGTCGAGCAGCTCGGCGACCTCCTTTCGCTCATGGGGGACAGCTCGGACAACGTGCCGGGCGTGCCCCACGTGGGGCCGAAGACGGCGCGCGAGCTGCTCCAGAAGTTCGGCACGCTCGACGGCATCTACGAGCACGTCGCCGAGGTCGCGAAGAAGGGGGTGCGCGAGACGCTTGCCGCCCACGAGGCCGACGCGCGCATCAGCCGGCGCCTCGTGACGCTCAAGGACGACTGCCCGATTGACTTCGATCTCGAGCGCCTGCGACCGGGAGCGCGCGATCTGACCGAGCTCCGTCGGCACTATTCCGAGCTGGGCTTCCGCCGCCAGCTCACGGAGCTCGACGCGCTGCCGCCGGCCGTACCGGCGGCGACCGCCGTCGAGCCACCCCGCGTGCTGTCGCAGCAAGGCGAATACGAGACCCTGCTCGACGAGGCGGCGCTCGTGCGCTTCGTGGAATCGGCCGCGCGCACCAAGCGCCTCGCGGTCGAGGTCGCGACGGAGCCCGACTCGGCGCTGCGCGGCGGCCTCGTGGGTATCGGGCTCGCCGTTGCGCCGGGCCGCGGCGCGTACCTGCCCCTTGCGCACCGCTACGTCGGGGCGCCGCGCCAGCTGACGATCCCGGCCGTGCTCGAGCGCCTCGCGCCGATCCTCGCCGATGATTCGATCGTGAAGTCCGCGCTCGACCTGAAGCGGACAGCCGTCGCGCTTTCGCGACACGGCGGGATGCTCGAGGGCTTCGGCTTCGACGCGAGCCTCGTCAGCTACCTCATCGATCCCGAGGCTCGCCACGATCGCGAGGCGCTCGCCGAGCGCGACCTCGGCATCAAGGCGGGCACGCGAGACGCGCTCACGGCGCGGGGCCGCGGTCGGCGCGTAGGCTTCGACGAGCTCGAATGCGGCGAGGCCACGCCGTTCGTCGCCGCCGGCGCCGACTACGCGCTCAGGCTCGACGAGCGCCTGCGTCCGCGACTTTCCGATGCAGGGCTCGACTCGCTCTACGAGCACGTCGAGCTGCCGCTCGCTCGACAGCTCGTCGATTCTCGAGCTCGCGGGCGTCATGCTCGACACCTCGGTGCTCGCGACGCTCGGCGCCGAGTGCGAAATCGAGGTCCGGCGGCTCGAACGCGACGCGCACCGTGCCGCCGGCCACGAATTCAACGTGAACTCCCCGCGCCAGCTCGAAACCATCCTGTTCGACGAGCTCGGGATGAAGCCGATCAAGCGCACGAAGACCTCGCGCTCGACGGACGCCGACACGCTGGAAGCGCTCGCAGAGTCCCACGAGCTGCCGGGCATCGTGCTCGAGATCCGTCAGCTCACCAAGCTCAAGGGCACGTACATCGATGCGCTGCCCGGGCTCGTCAACCCGTTGAACGGGGCGCCTGCACACGAGCTGGGACCAAGCCGTCGCCGCGACGGGCCGGCTGTCGTTGACCGACCCGAATCTACAAAACATTCCCATCCGCACCGAGCTCGGCCGCAAGATCCGCGCGGCGTTCGTGGCACGGCCCGGCTGCGAGATCGTGAGCGCGGACTATTCCCAGATCGAGCTGCGAGTGCTCGCGCACCTGTCGGGCGACCCCGTGCTCTCGGAAGCCTTTCGAACCGAGGAGGACATCCACGCGCGCACCGCCATGGAGATCTTCGGCGTCACGGCGGACGCGCTCACGCGCGAGCACCGCACGCGCGCCAAAGCCGTGAACTTCGGCGTCATCTACGGACAGGGCGAGAGCGGGCTCGCCAAGGTGCTCAAGATCCCGCGCGCCGAGGCGGCGGGCTTCATCGCCGCGTATTTCCAGCGCTACCAGGGCGTACGCCGCTTCATGAACGAGACCCTGGAGCGCGCGCGCAGCGGCGAGGCCGTGCGCAGCTTGCTCGGACGACGCCGTCTCGTGCCCGGCATCCGCAGCGGGAACCGCGCCGAGCGGCTCGCCGCGGAGCGCGTCGCCATGAACATGCCGATCCAGGGCAGCGCCGCCGACCTGCTCAAGCTCGCCATGCTGGCGCTACGGGAGCCCGTGACACCGGGCGCCCGCATGATTCTTTCCGTGCACGACGAGCTCGTGTTCGAGGTGCCGAAGGACGAGGTGGCGGTCGCCAAGGAACGCGTGAAAAGCGCCATGGAGTCCGTCTACGAGCTCTCGGTGCCGCTCGTCGTCGACGTGGGCAGCGGCCCGAACTGGCACAGTGCGCACTGAGCAGGTCATCCGGTCGGCGGCGTGCTCGCGAGCTGGTGAGGGGAAACGTCGCGTCAAGCGCGCTTACCAACCACGCCGCGCACGCGGATGACCCAGGTCAGAAGCCCGAGATTCTTGAGCACGTTCGGCACGCGCTTGAGCAGGTTGATGGAGGGTGGCCGCTTCTCGATCACGCGAAGCGGCACCTCGATGACGGAGAGCCCGGAACGATAGGCGCGGATCACGAGCTCGCTCGCGAACACGTCCTTGTCGGTGAGGCACGCCTCGACGATGGGGACAATACGGTCACGACGGAAGGCCTTGAGCCCGTGTGTGTCGCTGCCTTCGAAGGACACGAGCGCTCGCAGTAGCTGGGTGTAGACGATGCTCGCCGCATGCCGGAACAGCGGCCGCTCGTCGGAGGCTCCCGCGATGAGCTTGGACCCGATCACCACCTCGGCGGCGCCGCTCTCGAGCAGCCCGAGCGCCTGGGCGTGAAAATCCACGTCACACAGATCAATCTCTTCCGCCACGACGAACGCGCCGCGAGAGGCGAGGATGCCCGCGCGAAGCGCCCGCCCGTAGTTCGGCTGCGGTTCGGACACGAGCTCGACGTCCGGGTATTTGCGGCAGAGCTCGCGCGCGAGGCGCACCGTGCCGTCGCGCGAACCGTTCTCGGCGAGCACGATCTCGTAGGGGACGCCCAGCGATTGCAGGCGCTCCCTCAAGTTGACGACCGCCGAACGCAAGATCCCCTCCTCGTTGTAGATCGGGATCACCACGGAAAGCACCGGCTCCGCCGTCACGCGTTCTCACCCGACAAAGCGAGCGCTCGCGCCGCGCCCTCGCGCCCCATGCGAAGGGCATCCTCCATCGACGAGTACGTCCAGGCGCCGTAACGCCCCGTCGAGACGATACGCTGTTCCGCGAGGAACGGCTCGATCACGGCGAGGGCCGGGTAGTAGGCGTGGTCGAAGACGACGTAGGCGCAGTCGATACGGCGCTTTCGCACGAAGCGCACGTCGCCGGGGCCCTCGATGATCCGCATGTTGACGAGCCCCTCGATGACGCGGGGAACCAGCGTAGCGAGGTCCGGCTCCGCGCGGTCGGCGAGCTCGACGTAGAGCGACCCCGCGCCCGGAGGGACGACGTGCGGAGAAAACCGCGAATACGAGCCCACGCGATAAAATGGGTACTTCGGCTCCGGCACGTACGCCCAGTGGTACGGCGTCAGCGGCTCGCGCTCCAGCGCGACATCGAGATAGTGAAGGTGCGTTGCCCGGAGCTTTTCAGCGGCTGCCCGCACCGCGTCCGGCAGCGGATCGAGCAGCGAAACAAGGACCTTCAGGGGAACGGTGCTGACCAGCGTGCGAAACGGGACGCGCGCGTCGTCGAGCTCGAGCGTGCGATGTCGGAGATCGATGCGACGTGGCGCGCGACCGAGCTCGAGCCGGGAAACGCCGCGCGCCATGGCGCGTGGCAGCTCGCCGATGCCGAGCCGCGGATAGAGGAAGCGCTGGTTGTAACCTAGCTCGGGACCCCGAACGCCGAGCGCCCCGCCAATCACGTCCGCCACCGAAGGCAGTGGCACGAAGCGCTGACACCAGGCACTCGTGATCTCGCGCAGGGGCACGCCCCAGAGCTTCTCGTTGTACGGCTGCATGAAGTGGCGCGTGATGCCGGTCCCGAAATGAGCGAGGCAAAACTCTTCGAAGTTCCGGGGCTCGGCGCCGGCGGGTGCGTCACGCGCCGCGAGAAAGCCGATCACGCACTCGTAGGCGATCTCCTTGGGCAACCCGAAAGTGTTCGCCTGGAACGGATAGCGCGTGTAGACACCGTTCGAGAAAACGACGCTACGGCGCTCGATCTCGAGGCAGTCGCCGCCGAGCAGCTCGAGCACCTCGGCGCGAAGCCGAGCGTCGCGCAGGTGCAGGAGGTGTCCGGTTCGATCGAAACGAAACCCCTCGTCGAGGAGGGTCACGGCGTGCCCGCCGGCAATGCCGTTCTTCTCGAACGCGCGGTACGCGACCTTCGCACGCTCGAGCACGAGCGCCGCGCTCAGGCCGGCGAGCCCGGCACCGAGCACGACGACGGGCGCGGCCGGCTCCATCGGTGACGATGCCATCGGTCGGGGCGGAAGCTACGGGCCGCGCGGAGGTTTGTAAAGGTTCGACGGCGGAGCGCGCCGGAGGTAGGTCCGGAAAAGCGCCGTGTCCTTCCCTTCCCCCACCCCGCCTCCGCTCTTCATCGGCGTCGCCGGCGGGACGGGCAGCGGCAAGACCACGCTGGCGCGCCGCATGAAGCGCGAGCTCGGCGACAGCGTTACGGTGATCGAGCACGACGGGTACTACCGCGACCGCTCGAGTGTGCCAGAGGCGGAGCGCACCATCATCAACTACGACGAGCCCGGGGCGCTCGAGAGCGATCTGCTCGCGCGCCACCTCGCTGAGCTCAGGCGCGGGCTCGCCGTCGATTGCCCCCGCTACGATTTCGCAACTCACACGCGTCGCCCCGACACGCGGCGCGTCGAGCCGAACCGCATCATCGTCGTCGAAGGCATCCTGCTGTTCGCCGTCGAGGTGCTGCGCAGCGCGTTCGACCTCAGGATCTTCGTCGACACCGACGACGACATCCGACTCCTGCGCCGCATCCGTCGCGATCTCGTCGAGCGGGACCGCGACATCGACGCGATCCAGGCACAATACTACGGTACCGTGCGCCCCATGCACCTCCTGCACGTCGCACCGAGCAAGCGCCACGCGCACCTGATCGTCCCGGAAGGCGGCGAGAACGCCGAGGCCCTCGACGTCATCGTGGGTCGGCTCAAGTACTTGCTGCTGGACGCGCGGGCATGAGCCGGGTTCCCCAGCGTTCGACGGTCCAGCCGCGCTTGCGCGCCAGGCGCGCGAGCCGCGCGTCGGGGTTCACTGCGATCGGCGCGGCGACGGCCTCGAGCAGCGGCAGGTCGGTGATGCTGTCGCTGTAGAACGTCGCGTCGGCGAGCGCGAAGCCCTCGCGCTCCGCCGCGCGGCGCGCGAGCACGAGCTTGCCATCGCCGTAACAGAGCGGATCGATGGGCCGCCCCGTGAAGCAGCCGTCGGCGTCGACTTCGAGCTCCGTGCACACGACGCAGTCGATCCCGAGCACGCGTGCGAGCGGTCTCGCGACGTAAGGCGTCGCGCCCGTGACGATGGCGACGATGTCGCCCCGCTCGCGGTGCCGTTCGACGGCCGCGCGACCCTCGGGCTGCACGAGCGGCAGAACGTATTTCTCGAACCACGGCTCGCAGTGCTCGATGAGCCAGCTCTCCTTCTTTCCGCGGAAGCGGCGGAGGGCCTTGAGCGCAACACGCGGCGCGTCGATGACCCCGAGTGTGTACTGCGCCATCCACCAGGCGACCTGGATACCGTCCTTCAGCGTCGCCTCGCCGACGTCACGCTGATAGCGCGCGTAGAGGCTGGCGCTGTCCTTGGCGATCAGCGTCCGATCCATGTCGAACAGCGCCGCGCGACGGACCATGGCGTTTCATTCTAGCCGGTGTACGTTGCCGGGGAAGCCTTGGACGCGCTCCCCATCGACGCGCTGCTCGCCGAGATCACGCGAACCGCGCTCGCGGCGGGCGCCCTCGTGCTCGAAGCGCCTCCCGGCGCCGGCAAAACGACCCGCGTCCCCTGGGCGCTCGCCGAGGCGCTCGGCGACGCCGGAGAGGTCGTCGTCACCGAGCCGCGGCGGCTCGCGGCGCGGCTCGCCGCGGAGCGCGTCGCCCACGAGCACGGTGAGCGGCCGGGCGACCGGGTCGGCTACAGCGTGCGCTTCGAAGAGGTCGGCGGGCCTCGCACGCGCCTGCGCTACGTCACCGAGGGGGTGCTCGTGCGGCGCTTGCTCGCCGATCCGGACCTTTCCGGTGTGCGCGCGGTCGTGATCGACGAGTTTCACGAGCGTCACGTCGAAACCGACCTCCTGCTCGCGCTCTTCGCCCACCGGCGTGCGTCGAGGGGCGACCTCGTGCTCGTCGTGATGAGCGCAACGCTCGACGCCGAGCCCATCGCGAAGTTCCTCGACGGCGCGCCACGCATCACGAGCGAGGGGCGTCTGTTTCCAGTGACCGTCGAGCACCTCGCGACGCCCGACGAGCGACCCCTCGACAAGCAGGTGACGAGCGCCGTGCGGCGCGCACTCGAGCGCGAGCCGGACGGCGACGTGCTCGTGTTCCTGCCCGGCGCCGGCGAGATCCGTCGCGCGCACGAAACGCTCGAGCCGCTCGCGCGCGAGCACAACGTCCTGGTCCTGCCGCTGCATGGCGACCTGCCGCTCAAGGAGCAAACGCGCGCCGTCGAGCGCGCCTCGCGCCGCAAGGTCGTGCTGTCCACCAACGTCGCCGAGTCGTCGATCACGATCGACGGCGTCACCTCGGTCATAGACAGCGGGCTCGCCCGCGTGGCCGCTCATTCGGCATGGTCGGGGCTCGGGACGCTGACGACGGCGAAAATCAGCCGCGCCTCGGCCAAACAGCGCGCCGGGCGCGCCGGCCGGACGCGGCCCGGTCACGTGCTCTGCCTCTACACGCGAGGCGACTTCGAGCACCGACCCGAGAACGACACGCCCGAGATCGCCCGCGCCAATCTCTCGGAAGTGCTCCTGACGCTCGCGGCGGCAGGCTTTGCCGGCACGGACGCCATCGCCTGGCTGAGCGAGCCGCCCGCGGCGAGTCGCGACGCGGCGCGGGCGCTCTTGCGCGACCTCGGCGCTCTCGGACAAGCAGGTGAGCTCACGGCGATCGGGCGCCGGCTGCTCGAGCTACCGCTCCATCCGAGGCTCGCGCGCCTCGTCGTGGAGGGCGAACGGCGCGGCGTGGCAGAGCACGCCGCCCTGCTCGCCGCGCTGATCGGCGAGCGTGACATCCGCATGCAGGCGCGCGCCAAGCTCGGGGGTGGGCGACGTGAGCGGCTCGACGGCGAGCGCGGACCCTCCGATCCACTGATGCTCGCCGACCTGTTCGACGAGGCGGCGAGCCACCGCTTCGAGGCGCACCGCGTGCGCGCCATCGGGCTCGAGCCACGCTCCGTGGAGGCGGTGGAGCGTGCTCGGCGGCAGCTCGCGCGTGCCGTGCGCGACCGAGCGCCGCGCCCGGCAGACGAAGCCGCGACGGAGCGGGCGTTGCTCGCATGCGTCCTCGCCGCGTTTCCCGACCGCGTCGCGAGGCGCCGTCGGCGGGGCGAGCCGGAGCTCGTGCTCGAGAACGGCAGGCTCGCGCGGCTTGCCGAGGAGAGCGTCGTCCACGACGCCGAGCTGTTCGTCGCGGTCGACGCCGAGGAGCGCCCGGGCCGTGGGACGCTCGTGCGCTCGGCGAGCGCCGTCGACGAAAATCTGCTCTTCGAGCTCGACCCCGAGCGGCTCGAGCTTCGTGACGACCTCGTGTTCGCGGCGGAGCGCGAGCGGGTCGAGCGCGTGTCCAGCATGCGCTGGGGGTCGCTCGTGCTCGAAGAGACGCGCGCCGTCGCGCCACCGTCGGTCGAGGCGGGCGCACTCCTTTTCGCGGCGGCGCGCGCCGTCCCATCGCGTTTCGTTCGCAGCGCGGAGGCGCTCTGGCTCACGACGCGTCTTCTGCTGCTCGCCGAGCACTTCCCCGACGCAGGGTTCCCGTCCGCGGCCGAAGAAGCGCTCGCCGCCGCGCTCGCGCGCGCGTCGGAAACCGTCGTGAGCCTCGAGGCGCTCGAAGCGAGCGGCTGGCTCGAGCTCTTGCCGTCGACGCTCAGCGAGCGGCAGCGACGCCTGCTCGCCGACGAGGTCCCCGAGACCGTTCGGCTCGCAAGCGGTCGCAACGCGCGCGTCCAGTACGAGCCCGGTCGCGCGCCGTTCGTCGAGTCGCGCCTGCAGGACTTCTTCGGGCGCGCCGAGGGGCCCCGCATCCTCGGCGGCCGCGTGCCCCTGACGCTGCACCTTCTCGCACCGAACCAACGCGCCGTGCAGGTGACGACCGATCTGGCCGGATTTTGGCAGCGCCACTACCCAACCGTGCGTCGGGAGCTGATGCGCCGTTACCCACGCCACGCCTGGCCCGAAGACGGCAGCACGGCCGTCCCTCCCGCACCGCGGGGTCGTTGACGGCGGCCGGCATCGCTCGCGCCGCCGGGCGCTCTCGAAGCCGCCTCGCGCACGGATGGGGTATCCTGAGGTCCATGCCGGCTCGCAGCGCGTTGGTCTCGGCCGGGCTGTTTGCCGCGCTCACCCTCGCGTGCAGCAGCGAGCCGCTCGGACCGACGGACGCGATGCTCCACGACCAAGCGGGAACCGGGGGCAGCGGCGCCTCGGGCGGCAGCTCCGGGACGGGCGGCTCGAGCGGCACCGGCGGCTCGGGCGGTACCGGCGGGGCCGTGACCGACTACACGAGCTCGCCTTGCTACGGCCAGCCGCGCACCACCGACGTGTACGATTTCGGCACGCACGACACGAAAGAGGTGACGGCGACCTGCCGCGCCGAGGGCGAGCGAGCCATCGTGTACGTCGCCGACGAGCTCTGGGAAAACCCGTTCGGGCAGGACGAGGTGAACGCGTTCATGACGAGCTACGAAGGCCGCGGCAGCCCTGCGAGCTATCGGCCGGATCTCGGCGTGATCGAGACGGACGAGCTCGTCTTCGGCAGCCTCGACGGTCCCTTGAACCAGGGGCGGCTCACCGACAAAAAGCTCGCCATCTTCGTCGTGAGCTCGGGAGGCGCCGGCGAGGGCTATCTCTGCGGCTGGTGCGACGCGCTCGAGCTCCACCTCGACGGGCCGCTGCTGCGCTCCCTCCACACCGATCGCGCCCTCTCCATCGCCGCTCACGAGACCGTCCACGCCATTCATCGCGGCTACGACGACGACGAAACGGTCTGGGTCGACGAGACGCTCGCCCAGGCGGCCATGACCGTGAACGGCTACTTCACCGACCAGGCCTGGCTCGAAAGCTTCCTACACACGACGAACACGGCGTGGGGCCCGGGCGTCAACGACCCGCGTGCGTACAACTACGGCGCGGGGCTGCTCTTTGGCACGTACCTCTGGGAGCGCGACGGCGCGCCGCTGCTCGACGCCATCGTCCACGAGCCGCTCGACGACTGGCGGGGTATCGACGCGGCGCTCGAGAGCGTGGGCGACCCCGCGACGGGTTTCGAGGTCTTCGAGGACATGGCGATCGCCGTCTTTCTGGACGACCCGGCGAGCGGCTACGCCTTCGATGCCTTCGAGCTCGAGGGCGCGGCGGTGCCGGCCACGGTGGCCACGGGGACGACCTACGACGACACGTTGCATGCCTATGGCATCGTCTACGTCGTGCTGGACGAAGCGGCCGAGAGCGTCACGCTCGACGCCCCATCGACGGTGAAGGCGCGCTTCGTGCTCGAAGGCACGCCGGCCACCGTGTCGGACCTGCCGCTCGGTGCGCGCACGAGCATCGCCGGCACGCCGCGCGTGCTCGTGATCACGGGCACGGCCGAGGCAGACTTCAGTCTCCGGGTCGAGTGAGCCGCGCCTTGAGGCGTGCGAGCAGCGTGAGCGCGTCGAGGCCCGTGAGTCGGTCGAGATCGACGCCGCGCACCGTTTCGACGACCTCGACGCTCGCCGGGTCTTTCGCCTCGCCCGGGCCGGCGAAAAGCCCGAGCTGCGGGCTCGGCTCGTGCTGCTTGTACCCCTCGCCGCGCTCGAGCGTGCCGAGGATTGCCCGTGCCCGCGCCAGCACCGACTCGGGCAATCCCGCGAGCTTCGCCACGGCGACGCCATAGCTCCGGCTCGCGGCGCCGCGCTCGAGGCGGTGCAGGAACACGACGTCGCCCTCGAGCTCCCGGGCACTGACACTGACGTTGGCGACGTTTCGGCTGCGCTCGGAAAGCTCCGTGAGCTCGTGGTAATGCGTTGCGAACAGCGCGCGGCAACCGATCGCGTCGTCGAGGTGCTCCGCGACGGCCCAGGCGATCGCGAGCCCGTCGAACGTGCTCGTGCCACGGCCGATCTCGTCGAGAATCACGAGCGAGCGGCGCGTCGCCGAGCGCAGGATCTCGGCGGTCTCGCGCATCTCCACCATGAAGGTGCTCTCGCCTTGCGAGAGATTGTCGCTCGCGCCCACGCGCGACAGCACCCGATCGAAGAGGCCGATGCGCGCCGAGCGCGCCGGCACGTAGCTGCCCATCTGCGCGAGGATCACGCACAGCGCGACCTGCCTGAGCAGCGTGCTCTTGCCTGCCATGTTCGGCCCCGTGACGAGCCAGAGGCGCTCGTCGTCGAGCGACAGCGTGACGTCGTTCGGCACGAAGCGACCGCGCGCCGCGAGGCGCTCGACGACCGGGTGCCGTGCGTCACGCAGCACGAGCTCCGTCGAATCATCGACGACGGGGCGCGTGTAGTCGTGACGATGGGCAACGTCGGCGAGCGCGGCGGCCACGTCCCAGCGCGCCACACGCCGCGCGAGCTCCGTGACGCGTGGGCTCGCGGCCGCGGCCGCGCCGACGAGCGCGCGCACGAGGTCGAGCTCGCGTTCACGGTGCCGCTCTTCGGCGTGCAGGATGCGGTCGGCCAGCTCGTCGAGCTCGGGCGTCGTGTAGCGCTCGCCCGTCGCCACCGTCTGCTTGCGGCGAAAGGCCTCCGGCACGCGCGCGGCGTGCGCCCGCGTCACCTCGATGTACCAGCCGAAGACGCGCGTGTAGCGCAGCTTGAGCGTCCCGATGCCCGTTTCCTTTCGCAGACGCGCCTCGAGCTCGACCATGCGCTCGGCGCCGCTCCTCGACAGCGCGATGAGCTCGTCGAGCTCCGCGTCGAAGCCCGCTCGGAACACCCCGCCCTCTTTGACCTGCTGCGGCGGACGCTCGACGAGCGCTCGCTCGAGCGTTGCGTAAAGATCCGCCACCGTGTCGACGGGAGCGCCCACGAGCCCGAGCGCCTCGCGCGCGGCGCCGTCGTTGACGGCGTCGAGCACGAAAACGGCGCGCGCGGCCCCCGCGAGCCCATCACGCAACGCGCCGAGCTCGCGCGGCGTCGCATCACCGAGCACGGCCCGCGTCGAGAGCCGCTCGAGGTCACTCACCTCGCCAAGCGCGGCACAAAGCTCCTCGCGCAGCCGCGGATTTTGCACGAACAGCTCGACGCGCTCGAGCCGCCGCCTCACGTGGGAGACGTCGGCGAGCGGGGCGAGTAGGCGCCGCCGCAAGAGACGCGCGCCGAGCGCCGTGCGCGTGTGGTCGATCACGCCGAGCAGCGTCGCGGCGCGGCCTCCCGGGCTGTCGACGAGCTCGAGATGCGCCTGCGCCGTGGCGTCGATCACGAGATGCTGGCGAGGATCCCAGCGCCCGACGCGACGCACGGGAAGCTCGCGGCCGGGGCTGCAGGCGCGCGCGAAGCGCAGCGCGCGCGCCACGGCGAGCCGTGCGAGGGGCTCGAGGTGCGCGGCGTCGGCGGCGAGCCCCCCGAGCGCTTCGAGCGCCGCCGGCTCGTCGACGGGCCCGTCCGCACGCACGGCACCCATGCCGAGCGCGCCGAGCGCCGCGAGCGTCGCCTCGACGAGCTCGGCGTCGAGGCCCGGCGAAAACCCCGCGAGCACCTCGCGCGGCCGCGCGCGGCCCAGCTCGGCGAAGAGCAGCGCCGCGTCGGGCACGACGGCCCCCGAGAGCTCGCCCGTGGAAAGGTCGAGCAGCGACAGGCCGCACGCTTTCGGCGTCACCTCGACGGCCGCGAGATAGTTGTTGCTGCTCGCGTCGAGCTGCTCGCGATCGGTCACGAGGCCGGGCGTGATCACGCGCACCACCTGGCGCGGCACGATCCCCTTGACCTTCGAAGGGTCGGCCATCTGCTCGCAGATGGCGACCTTGTGCCCGGCGCCGAGCAGCTTCGCGACGTAGCCCTGCGCCGCGTGGTGGGGGACGCCCGCCATGGGGATCTCGTCCGGCTTCCCTCGGTTGCGGCTCGTGAGCGTGAGGTCGAGCACGCGTGCGGCGAGCACGGCGTCGTCGCCGAACATTTCGTAGAAGTCGCCCAGTCGGAAGAAGACGATGGCGTCGGGGTAGGCACGCTTGGCCGCCGCGTGCTGGAGCATCACGGGCGTGGCCTTCGCGTTCACGGAGGAGCCTCGCGCCCGTGCCACCTCAATACACGGGCCAGTCCGCGTTGATGCGCAGGCCGTCGAGGCTGAGAAGCGAGAGCCCGAGGCTCGCGGCATCGACGACGGCCATGCTCTGCAGCTCCGGCACGTAGCTGATGTGCTGCGGCAGGACCGCGCTGGACTGCGAGCTCAGCGACGCGAGCAAGGCCCCGAACCCGCCGGTCGTCTGCCAGGTAAAGCGCATCCCGCGCACGCTCGGAGAGAGCCCCCGGTACACGACGAAGCGCGCCACCAGGTTGTCGAAGATGCACGCCGACGCCCCGTCGTCGAGCGCGAGCCCGTGGCCGCCGAAGTCCGGGTCGCGCGGATCGTAGGCGCACACCGTCTCGTCGCGCGGCGCGACGCCGACGCCGCAGGAAGGCTGGTCCCCCGCGCAATCGACGTTCGACGACACCTCGAAAACGCGCTGGTGCATGAAACGCTTGCGCGGATTGCAGTCGCGCGCGCATTCGTAAAGAGAGCTATTGGCGACGGGGCGGGCCGTGACGTCGTGGAGCCCGCGCGACGAGCCGAGCACCCATTGCCGCGAGGCGCGCACGGTGTAGCGCATGCCGCCCGGGAAGCAGTGCTCGAAAAGGAGCGTTAGCTTGTCCTTCGACACGCCGTCGACCGTACACTCGGGCGAGTCGGGGGTGCCGTCGCAGCGCGTGCACTGATCCGCAAGGCCGGCAAGCTCCTCCGACGCCGATTGGCGCGGGCGCACTTCGAGTCGGTTCTGGTACGCCTTTTGGATCGTGAGCTCGCGGCTCGGGTCGAGATCCTTCGCGTCGCTACGCCCGAACGCCGAAAAGCAGGCTGCCCTGCCGCCGCAGTCCTGACCGCGCTTGGAGATCCAGTACGAATCCTCGAGCACGGGAAAGCCGTCGGTGATCTGCAGGTAATCGGCGTGGGACTCAGCGAAGCGCGTGAGCTCGTCACCGTCGAGCCCGAGCTCCTTTTCACCGTAGTCCTGCATCATCGGCAAGTCGTAGACGCCCTGGCCGCAGAAGTAGGCGGTCGGGTCGTCGAAAGCGCCCTGGCCACCCCCGGCGAAGGACAGAAAGCCGCCCGAGCCCTCACCCGCGACGCGGCCCTCGTACACGAGCGAGAACGAGTCGCTCGGCAGGTGTGCGCGCGGCTCCACGAACGGCAGCGTGAGCGACGACTCCTCGGCCACCGCGGGGTTGGTCTGCAGATCGGCTCCGGCGCGGCCCTTCTCGTACTCGGTGGTGCCCACGTACACGGCTGGCGGCACTGGCTCTCCGTCCGGATCGGCGGGCGGGATGTTGACGGCAAGCAGCTTCGGCAGCTCGATCCCCGAGAGGTCGAGCGCGCTGTCGGGGGCGACGAAGCGCGGCAAGGACCGGAGCGACGGAGCGCCCACGCCGAGCGACGAGCTCACGACGCCGAGCGACTGGGCGCGCGGGCGGTGCGGCTCCACCATGCGGCAGCTGACCTCCGCCGTCGCCGTGGCCGCCCCCGTGTCGAGCGTGAGCTCGGGGGGCAAGCTGACGTCGCCCGAGCAGCCGCGGTAGTCCGGATTCATGGACGCGTTCGTGCCGAGCGGGCGCCGGCAGCTCGCGTCGTAGTCGTCAACGTCGATCACGACGATTTGACCGCTCGTCAGCATCAAAAGCCCGAACAGACCGCGGAGCAGCCGCGGGCGCGCCCCCGCCGTGCCGTCGCTCGAGGGGCGATAGAGGGTGGCGGGGTCGTCGGACGAAAGCGCGGGATCCGGATCGCAGCGCACGCCCTCCGTGGCGACGCCCTCGTCGTCGATCTGCGGAAGGTCGCGCAGTGCAAAGGTGAGGTCGGCGACGGGCGAGGCGAAGCGCAACCGATCGGGCGCCTCGAACGGGATCCGGGTGGCGCCGGGGCGCACGATCGGGGTGCGATCCGCGGCTCCGGAGCTCACGTCGAACGCCATCACGCTCGCCGGCTGATCCTGATCGTCGATGGCGTAGACGAAGCGCTTGCCGGACGGCGTGAGCGGCGTGACCGCCACGCGCGACGCAGTGACGACCCGCGACGGCACCTCGAACGACATCGGCAGGAGCGGCGGCAGCTCCGTGAGGTGACACGCCGAGGCCGCATCGACGACGTGAACCACGGGGGCGCCGCGGTCCCCGATGTAGAGGCGTCCGTCCGAAGCAGCCACGCCCGCAGGCTCGGCGAGGAAACCCCCCGTGCTCGGCGGCGGTAGCGGTGTCGGCACGGTGCAGCCGGGGTCCGGAACCAGCTCGGGCGGAAGGGTTTGCACCGCGGAATCGAGGTCGACCCGCAGCGGGAGCGATGCCTCGATGCGGCACGGCTCGAAGCTGCCCGGAACGGCGTCGACGATGCTCTGCGCGTCGAGCACGACGACCTCCCCGCGTTCGGGCAAAGTGATGGCGAGCTTGCGGCGCCCGGCGGGACCGGCCTCGCGCGTGAGATCGGCCGCGGGGCAACGTGCGGCCTCGTCGTCCGACATGGGCGGCAACGAGCCCTCGAGCGGCGAGCTCGGATCGCAGCCGGTGCGGATGCCGTCCTTGTCGGGCGGCTCGACGAGCACCACCATGTCGCCGGGTACGGACGGCAGGCGGCAGGCCGGAAAGGTCGTGAGATCACGAGCGGTCTCGCCCCCGGTGGCGGCACCGAGGCAAGTCGTGGGGATGGCGGCGACACCTCGCTTACCGACGCCCGTCAGCCCGACGAAGCTTGCCGCACCGCCCGGCGTCGTCACGATGTCGCCGGGCCGGCTCGGCATGCGGAGAAACGAGAAACCCGGCACGTTCGGCTCGACGTCGACCACCTTGGCCGCGAACGCGTTGACGACGGCCACCTCCTCGGTAGCCGTCTGCGTCACGAGGGCGAACAACCTGGATTCGCCCCGCTCGTAGTCGGGGCAGTCGCTCTGCTCGAGCCCTTTGCCGTCTGGGCCTCGGCACACGAACGTGACCTCTGAGCTTGCCTGCAGCGAGCGCTGCGTCACCTCGACGGCATCCTGGTTGCAACCCAGAAGCGCGAGCGCGACGAGCGGAAACGCCAAGGCGGCGCGCGCGTTCATTCCGATGCCCTCGGGGGCGTTGGCTTGCCGACGGTGGCGACCATCTTGCCGTAGGTTTCGGGGCGACGCTGGTCGAGGTCCACGACGCCGACGTACGAATCCGTGAAATGCGCGACGTAGCCGAGGCCGTGCTCGCTGTCGATTGCCATGGCCTGGGGACCGCGACCCGTGAGGATCTCGGTTTCGATGCGCTGCCGCTCGGGGTCGTAAATCACGATTCGGCGGGAGTCGAACGAGATCGAGAACGCGCGCCGCTCGCGGTCGCCGGACGCGTTGACGATGTCGCCCACCACGACCCGAGCCGCCCCGAGCGGCACCGACATGGTCGCGTAGAACGTCGGAAGATCGTTGGAGGGGATGTCCGCTAGCGCCGGGCGGCTCCTGCCGACCACGAGGCTCGCGGGAGCACGATTGCTGACGTACACGTCGAGGGGCTCCGCCGCAGCCTCCGTCGCGCAGGCGGCGTAGCCGGGCCCCGCGGCCTGGGCCGCTTCCGGATCGACGGCCGTGATGTCGTCGAGACCAAAGCGGTCGGCGCAGAGGCGCTCGGCGGCGCGACGCTCGGAAGCGTTGACGGCGAGCCCGCGCGAATCGATCCCCGAAGAATTCGTGAGGATGATCGCACTCGACGGGACCTTGGCGTACGGGCGCGGTGGATTCGCGCCCTCGTCGAAGTAGGCGCGCACCATGTAGATCGACGCGACGTTGCGGAATCCGACGAGGAACCCCGGCAGGTGTGCGAGCCCGAGCGCGGGCACCGCCCACGGCTCCGGCAGCGCAACGACGCCGATCGGCCGATCCGGCAGGCCCCCGAGGGTGAACTCGTAGCGGGCGCCCGCGTCCCAATCGTTGAGGAACAGGCCGGCCGCTCCGGACGTTCTGGTTGGTGACGAGCGCAACACTGCCGGCCTCGTCGAGGTTGACACCGAACGGCTCGGGCAAAAGTCTCGCACCGCGCGTATTCTCGTTCGCCGGGTCGTCGCCGGCGCGGTGGCTCCCGTCGCAGGCCTCGTGAGGCGCCGGCTGGCCGCAGTGGAGCGTGCCGTCGGTCGCTACGTCGATCCAGTGCAACGTCGCGTCGCCGCGAACCGGGACGAACAGGCGGCCCGCGTCCCCGCTCGGTGCGCTGGCGGGTCGGGTCCGATAGACGACGTCGGTCGCGAAGGCGCCGATCCGGACCCAGTCCGAAAGGATGGCGCGCTCCTCACCGTCCACCGACATCCGCGCCGCCGGGTCGATGTAGCCGCACAACCCCGGGTGCAGCAGCCGCTCGCCCGTCGACTGCTGCGGCAGCGGGTTGCAGTCGCCCGTCAGGATGCGGTCAACGACCGAGCGCAGCACCGACAGATCCCAGCTCGCGATCGTCCCGGCGTTGTACTGAAGGTCGAAATCGCTGCTGACGACGAACAGGTGCTCGGCGTGCTCGTCGAGCGCGACGCCGACCGGAAAGTAGAGCGGCGTCGGCGGTGGATTGCCTTCGCCGGGTGGGAAGCACCCCACGAGAAGCGAAGCAACGAGCAAGGGAGCAAGCCGCGCCATACGGGCGGCGGAGCGTAGAAGCTCACACCGCACCAAGCAACCTGGTTTGGTGAGTTCTTTTCGGGCTCGAGGCCCGCGCTCGCGTCAGCCAAGCTCGAGGATCACGACGCCGCGCTCCGCGTCGTCTTCCTGGCGCTCACGCGCAGGCTCGTACGCGTGCTCGGGTAGCTCGAGCCGCGGTTGCTCGAACTCTTGGCGCCGACGCTCCTCATCTGCCTCCCGCTGCCGGATTTGTTCGATGATGAAGGGAGGGAGCATGGGGGTGCTTTCGGGGCCAGGCCCGCCAACGGGTCTAACGAATAATCTAGCGATGGGAAACCCCGGGTCAAGTTCGTGAAAACCCGGGGCTTTGTCTGGGGCGCGTTCGCCTGCCCCCCGGACCGTCGGGGGCGAGGCGCCGGCGGCCGTATGCCTTGCCCGGGACATCACGACGCATAATACGGCTCACGTGACCGAAAGCTTACCTCGGAACACCCGCCCCGGGCGGTCGGCCGGGGGTCCACGGGCCCCTCGTTCGTGGGTGGCGCTCTGGGTCTGCCTCGGGGCAACTCTCCTCAGTGCGGGGGCGCGGGCAGCCTTCGAGGTGAGCTCGGTGGAATGGGAGGGCACGAGCGAGCTCTTGTCGATTGCTCGGGCCGAGCTCGGTCGCGGGCGCGTCGAGATCGTCGCGACGCTCGACTACGCGCGACTCGAGCCAGCCGACGGTGTGCTCGTCCTGCACCCGGAGGTTGACATCGACGCCAACGAGATGAGCGCCTTCCTCACGGCCGGCGGCCGCGTCGCGATCCTCGACGACTTCGGCAAGGCACCGAGCTTCCTGTCTCGCTACAAGATCGATCGCGTGCGTGCGCCGCTGCGGCCCGCCTCGGCACTGCGCAACAACGACGACCTACCCATCGCGGTGCCCGCCGTCCAGGAGGTCGCGGGCCAGGAGCAAAACCGACATCCGACCGTGCGCGACGTCGAGCGGCTCGTGACCAACCACCCGACGGCGCTCACCCACCCCGATCTCACGCCCGTGCTCGAGATCCCCGCGCTCGGTGAGCCCACGGCGACGCTCGCCGTGACGGGCGTCATCGCCAAGCGCGGCCGCCTGTTCGCGATGGGCGATCCCTCCGCGGTGATCAACCTGATGCTGCGTTATCCTGGCAACCGGGCGTTCGCCAAGCACCTCGTCACCTACCTCGTCGATCGGGACGACTGGGGCGAGCGCGGGGGCAAGCTCTACCTCGTCGCCAATGCGTTCCGGCAGCGCGGGCAGTTCGGCGGCGGGCAGGGCCCACTGCGCAAGCTCGGCGACGCCATCGGTGGCTTCGGTGATGCGCTCAAGGATGCGCATCGTGACGGCCTGCCGCGCACCGCCGCCCTCGCCCTCGCCGCCGTCGCGCTCGCGCTCTGCTTGATCTGGGCGCTCGAGCACGCCCTCAGGCTCTATCGGCGTTACGTCCCGCGCTACGCGCTCGGAACCCCGCTCGTCGGGCAGGGCGGCGTCGCCGGGCGTGCGGCCGTGCTGGCGGCGCCGACCACCGATCGCGCCCTTTTGCTGTCGGAGATGCGCAGCGCGCTCACCGAGGGGCTGGCGGAGCGCCTCGACGCCGATCCTCGTGCTTCGTCGGCCCGGTTGCTCGAGCAAGCGCGCGCGAGTGGCCGTCTCGACGCGGCAGGGGTCCAGGCGCTCGCCGCGACCTTCGCCGACCTCGACCGGGCGCTCACCGCCCTGGGGCAAGGCCGCCGGCTTTTCGTGCCGGAGCGGCGCGTCACGGCCCTGCATCACAAGATGATGGAGATTCTGTCGCAAATCGACGAGCGTAAGGGCACAGGCGGCTGATGCAGGCGCTCCAGGTCAACGAAATCGAGGCTGCACGGGAGCGGCTCGACGGCGTCCGTCGCGAGGTGGGTCGCGTGTACCTCGGTGACTCGAGCGCCGTGGAGATGATGCTCGTCGCGCTCCTCGCGCGGGGGCACGTGCTGCTCGAGGGCGTGCCGGGTGTCGCCAAGACGACGCTCGTGAAAGCCTTCGCCGCGACCCTCGGCGCGAGCGTGCGCCGCGTGCAGTTCACCCCGGATCTGCTGCCCGCCGACATCACGGGCACCTACGTGCTCAACCCCCGCGACGGCTCTTTCTCGCTCCGCGCCGGACCGATCTTCGCGAACGTCCTTTTGGCGGACGAAATCAATCGCGCTCCCGCGAAGACCCAGTCGGCGCTCCTCGAAGCCATGCAGGAGCGGCAGGTCACGATCGAGGGCGATCGGTTCGAGCTGCCCGATCCGTTCTTCGTGCTCGCGACTCAAAATCCGATCGACCTCGAGGGCACCTATCCCCTACCCGAGGCCCAGATCGATCGCTTCCTCGTGCGGGTCGCCATGGGGTACCCGCAGGAGCGCGACGAAATTGCCATGCTGCGGGCCCACGGTATCGCCTCGCCGGCGCCCTACGCCGTGCTGAGCCCGAACGATGCCCTGAACCTGCAGTCCATCGCCGCCCGCGTACACGTCGAGGAGGACGTGTTCGCCTATGCGGTCGCGTTGAGCCAGTTCACGCGCCACCATCCGCGCGTTTTGCTGGGCGCTTCGCCGCGCGCTTCGCTCGGCTTGTTGCGCGCCGCAAAGGCCGTGGCCGTGCTCGGCGGGCGCGCCTTCGCCACGCCCGACGACTTGCGCACGGTGGCGCCGCACGTGCTCGCGCACCGCCTCATCCTCGTGCCCGAGCTCGAAGGCGATCCCCGCGCACGCACGACGCTCGTCGAGGAAGCGATCGCCAAAGTGAGCTATCGCCGCCAGGCGCGCTGAGCGCGCGGCCACGTCGAGGTCTTTCTCCCGACAGCAGAACGAAAGGCGACCATGGAGGCCAATGAAGGCCGAGGTCGTACTCGTGCGTACCCACGAACCACGCCGACGAGCCGTCGCATTGCTCTGGCTACGACGTCGAGTCTGAGTGATGATTGAGTTTCATGGGCTCCTCACCGAGTCAGCCCGCGCCAGGACCGCAGCCGCAACCGGGGACCGCGGTCGTCGCGCGACCGACGCCGCTGCGCGCCTTGCCGGCGGAAACGGCGCTCGCGCGCGCCGGCCTGGGGCCGCTCGCGCGCGCTCCTGCCAAGCCCGTACCGCACCTGCAAGCGGTCGTACCGCGCGCCACGCCGAAAGAGCCGCTCCCCGTGCCGGTGCCGGCGCTGGCACCGCCCGCTCCAAAGGCCCCGTCCGAGTCGAGCACGGCGAGAGCTTCCGGGGCGAGCCGCTCGCCCATGGAGGGTGACGGGCTCGAGCCCACCGTGCTGTTCGTCGGCACGGGCGAGCGCTTCGCACCCGCGCTCGAGGCCGCGCTATTGCGCCACCACGTGCTCGTCGAATCGGCGACGCTCGAAACCGTCGTCGACGCCGTCGTCACCGTGGCCCCGGATCTCGTGCTCGTCGTGGGCGACGCCGCGCGCGACGCCGGAAACGGCGTGCTCGAGAGGCTCGCCGTCCTGCCGAAGAACTTCGTCGTGCCGATCGTCATCCTCAGCGACGACACGACGCTCGATTCCAAATTGCGCGCCTTCCGCCATGGCGCCACCGCGATCATCCCGCGCACGGCGAGCGTCGACGCGACGGCGGGTCGCGTCGCCGACCTGGCGCGCGAGATGCCGGGCCCGGGCTCGGAAGCGCTCGGTCAGCTCGGCGAAGCAACGCTCGAGGAGTTCGTCGCGACGCTCGAAAGGGAGCTGCGCGCGGGGCTCGAGGGGGTCAAGGGAGACGCCAACGCGTCGGCCGACATGCGCCTCGTGCTCGGCCAAGGCCGACCGCTCGCCGAGTTCGTCAACAACTTCGTGCGTCGGGTTCGGCGCCACGTGCTGCGCGCCGAGCCCCTGCGCTACGAGCTGGAAGACCGCCACGAAGGCGGCGCCGACGGGCTCGGCATGCCGCGCGCGCCGGCGCGCGCGAGCGCGGACGAGCTTTTCAAGCTGCGCGTCGTGCTCGCGGACGACGACACGCCGCGCGCCGACGCCGTGGCGCAGGAGCTCCGCGCGCGTGGCGCGACCGTGGTGGTGACCGACCTCGACCCCCACGACGGGCGCTTCCAGAAGCTCCGCCAGGTCGATCCGACCATCCTGATGATCGGCGAGGGCCACGTGCACGGCGAGGGCCATTCGCTGCTGCGCCGTATGCGGCGAGATTCCCGGCTGCGCTGGGCATCGATGCTGATCGTGCGCTGGGAAGACGTTTGGCCCGACCAGGCGGGTGCACCCGCGATCGATCGCTTCGAATCGACGCTGGCGGGGCTGGCCGAGCCCGAGCGCTCGCTGCGCGAGCGCGTCAATCTGGGCGCACCGTTCGACACGCGGCTCGAGGTGATAGGTCCTGCGCGTTGCTTGCGAACGCTCGCCGCGAGCGGTCGCGCGCTCAGGCTGACGCTCGAGAACACGCGTGTCGAGGTCACGGTCGACCTGTCGGACGGGCTCGTCGTCGGTGCACAGGGGCGGAGCCTCGAGGCACCGGGCGCGAGCTTCGAGGGCGTGCACGCGCTCAGCGCGCTGCTAGTCGTCGGCTCGGGACGCGTGCGCGTGGAGCCCGCCGCTCAGCCCGCGAGCGCCAACATCATGTCGCCCGTCGACGTGGCGATCACGATGGCGGACGCGGAAACGCCGCCGATCCGTCCGTCGGTGCCGGCCACCGGCACGGTCTCGATCCATCCGCCGTTCCACGCGCCCTCGCCCGAGGCGCCCTCGCCCTCGCTGCGACCCGCTCCGGTCCTCTCCGTCGGACCCGCCCCCGGTGCATCGCCTCGCCAGCCGTCGTCGACCGCCGCGTGGCAGCCCGCGCGCGCGGAGCCCGCACCCCCGCAAAGCTTCGAGCCCACGTCGAGCGTTCGAACGCCGCTTCCCGTGAAAATGCCCGTGGCCTCGCCCGCTCCCGCGATCGCGGCGGCATCGAGCCCGGCAGCAGCGTTGCCTTCCGTCGCCGCGGTCCCCTGGGCGAGCGGGCTAGCAGCTTCGGCGCCACCAACCCCCGCTTCCGACTGGATGGGACCGAGCGCGAACCCGACCGTCCCGGGGCCCGAGTGGCGGCAACCGACCGCGACGGGAACCGAGCTTCGCTCGTTCGTCACGCGCGCCCGCGCGTGGTTCTCACGCCACGAGCGCCTACTGCACGCGCCGCGCCTCGCTCCGGCGACGGCGGGCTTGCTCGTTTTGCTCGGTCTCGCGCAGGTGCTCCTGGTTCTCGGCCTGTACGCTGGCGCCAAGGCGCTCTTTTCGCACCCGGAAGCGCCCGTAGCCGTCGAGCCGGCAAGCGTCGCTCCCCCTGCGAAGGCGGCCGCCAAGCCGTCGACGCCGAGCACACCGGCTCCCGCGCCCCGCGCGAGCGACGCGGCTCCGAGCGCGAGCGACGCCCCGCCAAAGGCCGTTCAGGGACGCGCGCCGGACGGCTCCGGCCGCAAGCTCCCCGACTGCAAGACGCTGCTCGCCGCCGATCCGCCTCCCAACGGCTACTACCCCGGGGCCGCGTGGCAAGAGACGCGCGCGGGCCGCGCGGCCATCGTGCACGGCGATCTCGGCGCCGCGCAGGCCGCGTTCTGTCGCGCCGCGCACTGGGACGACCGCAACGGCGAGATCGCGCTGCAGCTCGCCCAGGTGCTGCTGCTCGGACGCGACGGACCGCAGGCCCTCGGCTGGGCCGAGCGCGCGGTGTCGCTCGATGCTCGTTCGCTTCGCAACCACGAGGCGCTCGCCGATGCTCTCGCACGCATCGGCGACGAGGAACGAGCGAGGAAGGAGTGGCTCGTCGCAGCACGCATCGAGCCGACCGATCGACGCGGGGTGCACGGGCTCGTCGCCCGCGAGGTCAAGCAGGCCGACCGAGCGCTGCGCGGCCACGAGCTGGTCGTCGCCGAAAAATACTTCCGGCGCGCTGCGATCCTGGAACCACGAAGCTGGTCGGCACGGGTGGGGCTCTCCTACGTGCTCTTGCAGCTCGGCGAGGCGAAGCCCGCCGTCGTGTGGGCGGAGCGGGCCGCCGAAGTCGCGCCTCGCAGCGCCTCCGTCCGCCTCGCGCTCGGAGATGCACTCGCCCGGGCGGGCGACAACGAGGCCGCGACGGCCGCCTGGCGCGAGGCGACCCTGCTCGACCCGAACAACCGCGAAGCGCAGAAACGGCTCCGTCGCGGCAACTGATCCGGGGTGGGCGGAGCAGCGCTCGAGCGCCCCTTGCTTGACGCGAGCAATCACGCGGGCTCGAAATGCGACCGATGGACCGGCGCGTGGCGCTCCGATCCGCCCTGGGCGGGATCGTAGGGCTCCTCTTTTCGCGCGAGCTCTTCGCCGACGAGGAGGTCGCCGTGCCCGTGCCGCTGCAGATCGAGCTGCTCGTCAAGGTCGCTGCCTACGACCGCAATCTGCCGGCGCGCGCAGGGGACGTCGTGCGCCTGGTGATCCTCGTCAAGAATGACGACGCTCAGTCCAGGCACGTCGCGGAGCTCGCCGCGCGCGCCCTCGAGGACAAGCGCGTTCTAAACCTGCCAACGGAGGTCAGCCAGTACGTCTACGTGGACGGACCGGGCCTCACCAAGACCGTGCGTGACGGGCGCGTGTCGATCCTCTACTTGGCACCAGGCTTCGGGGCGCGCGAGCTGCTCGGTATCGCGCGGGCTCTCGCGGGGCTCAGCGTGCTGAGCTCCGGCGCGCTGGCGCGCTTCGTCGAGACCGGCGTCGCGCTCTGTTTCGATCTGGTCGGCGGCAAACCCAAGTTGCTCGTGAATCTCAGACGCGCTCGGGAAGAGGGCGTCGATCTGTCCTCGCAGGTGCTCAAGCTTGCCAAGGTGGTAGAATGAAAGCAGCGGCTTCGCTCCCGTGGCTCGTGATCGCGCTTTCGCTTTCGGGGCCCATCCACGCCGAGGAGCAGGGGGACACGACGGAGCTCGAAGGGCTCCTCGATACGTCGGTGGTGAGCGCCCCTTCGAAGAGCCCGGAATCGGTGAGCCTCGC
The DNA here is from genome assembly GCA_963841435.1 of uncultured delta proteobacterium. Lineage (GTDB taxonomy): Bacteria > Myxococcota_A > Polyangia > Polyangiales > Polyangiaceae > PMG-095. The sequence continues at coordinate 308,631 of CAWJCS010000004.1, read as the reverse complement.
GCCCGCGACGTTGATCGTGCTGACGGCCGACGATCTGAAACGATACGGCATTCGCACGCTCGACGAGGCCATCAACTTCCTCGGGCGGGGCATGCTGGTGGAGAAGCGCTTCCAGACGGGCGAGGTCGGCTCGCGCGGCGTGCTTCTCACGAGCGATTTCGGCTCCCACGTCCTGCTCATGATCGACGGTCACGTCATGAACGAGCAGTGGGCCGCCACGGCGTACTTCGACCGTGGTGCTACGATTCCCTTCGAGCTCATCGACCACATCGAGCTCGTGCTCGGTCCCGGCTCGGTGCTCTACGGCTCGAACGCGATGCTCGGCATCGTGCACGTCGTCACCAAGCACGCCAAGGACTTCCAGGGCGTCCACGTGTTCGCGGACTCGGTGGCCTCGGCGACGGCGCCCGGGTTCTCGTGGCGAGCCGCCGCAGGCGTCGGCGAGCAATTCACGCTCGGAGAGACACCGGGCGAGGTCGTGTTCGAAGCGGAGTACTTCCAGCAGGACGGACCGACCTTCGATTTCGGCCCCCAGGATTACGGGCCCGACCTCGTCACGGGGTACCCGCGCGACTTCGACGTGAGTCCACGGGACCGCAAGTACCCGCCTGGCGTGTGGGGCGGCCGCGGCAACGACGCGTATTACACACGGGCGCCCGCAGCGTACCTGAAGCTTCGCTTGGGCCAGTTCGAGCTCGGCGCCCGCGCCGCCATTTACGAGCGCAGCGACCCGACGAACAGCGGCAACTTCGACGATCCTGACAGCAAGGAAACCGACCGCTGGGTCCAGCTCGACCTCAAGCACACGCTCTCGGCCTCGGCCGTCGTGCACCTCTCGACCAGGCTCTACGCAGACCTCTACGACTACGATCAAGATTGGACGAGCACCGGCGCCGACGACTGCCTCGTCGGCCAGGACGCCGGCTGCCTCTGGCGGCTCCGGGGTGCGGCGAGCTCAGCGGGGCTCGAGCCGCAGCTCACGCTGGACTGGCTCGAGGATGGGCGTTTCGTGACGCTCTTCGGGCTCGACGGCCGGGTCAAAGGCATCCGCTCCGATGTGAACTACTACGACAACGTCACGGGGCTGAGCCCTGGGGCCACGGGGGACTACTCGCCGACGGAGAAGGCGCTCGCCGTCTACCTGCAGCAAACGTTCTGGCTCACGCCGGGGCTCGGGGTCAACGCGGGCGCGCGTCTCGACATCGACGAGCGCTTCGGGGCCGCGATGCTACCGCGGGCGGCCGTCGTGTGGATGCCGTGGCGCGGAGGAACACTGAAGGGCATCTACTCGGAAGCATTCCGCGCCCCGAGCGCCTTCGACGTTTACTACGGCGATCCGACGACGCAGATCCCCGGTGGCCCCGATCTTCGACCCGAGGGAGTGCGTTCGGGGGAGCTTAGCTTCGAGCAACGGGCAGGCACGCAAACGCTCGAGCTTTCGGCCTTCTACTCGCGCTGGCGCGACCTTTTGCTCGGCATGCCCGCGCCCCCGGAGAGCATCGCCGACGCGCAGGCAAAGAGCGAAATCTTCTACGACGAAGCGTTCCAAATCCAGAACGTTTCGCGCATCGAGAGCGTCGGCGCCGAGCTCGGGTACCGCGGCTCGTCGTTCGCCGGCAGGCTCAGCTATGGGGCGAGCGTCTCGGAAGCGTTCGCGAGGCGCTCCGAGCCGGGCTCCGCACCGGCGCTGCTCGCGGTGATGCCGCGAGTGTTCGGCAACGCGCGGGTCGCCTACGACCTCGGGGGCCGCCTGCCGACGCTTGCTCTGGCGGCGCGATTCGTGCCGGAGCGCCCGCTCAGCGAGTATCCGTCCGACACCGGTTCGTTCGCACGAGCGTTCGCAGAAGTGCGCGCGGCCGTCTCCGGGCCCATCGCGAGCTCGGGCCTCTCGTACACGGTCACGGCGACCTACGTTTCCGCCAAGGCCAGCGCGTACTCCATCGGGCGCGGCCCGCTGCCGAGCGGCGAGCTCGAGCTCGCGCCGAACGACCGCTTCCGGCTCGGCGCCGGCCTCGCTTACTCCCTGCCGCTCTGAAGCGAGCCCGTCAGGCCACGGCCTTGCCGCGCAGGCCCGGCGTGGCGGCCGCTGCGACGAGCCGCACCGTGCTCGTCGGCTCGCGCGGCGGGTACGTGGAAGCGGGCACGACGATGCGTTCGCACTCGGGCCGCTCGAGCTCCCACTCCGGCATGATCGGCGACTGCCCGAGAGCCGTTTCGCCCTGGGCGCGCCAGGCGGCGCGCACGGCACGCTCGAACAGCGCGCTCGTCGAGCAGCCGAGCGTCCCCACCGCCGACGCACGCGTGAGCGCACTTTGCATCCCGGTAACGCGCTCGAGGATCGTGCTGCCGGGGTCGAGGCCCACCGCCGATCGGAACAGGAGACGCACGGCTTCGACGCCGCGCGCCTCGAGCACGGGCGCACCCGCGAGGCGGTGGACACCCTCCTCGGCTAGGGCCTGACCGCCCGAGAACTTGAGGGACGGGCGCGAAAAGGCGCGGGTGTCCCGCGAAATACCCAGCGATTTCGCGAGGCTCGCCTCAGGCCGCCGCGCCGAGCGACCTCGACCGGGACGCTCGCCGGTAGGCGCCAGGGGCCTCACCGACGGCACGCTTGAAGGCCTTGCTGAAGGCGGCTTCGGAGTCGTAGCCGACACGGGTCGCGACCTCGGCGAGCGTCGTCTTCCCGTCGCGCAGCAGACTGCGGGCCTTCTGCATGCGCCAGCGCGTGAGGTAATGAAGAGGTGGCTCGCCCACGAGGCGCGCGAAGCGCGCGGCGAAGGCAGAGCGCGACATCGCGACGCTCTGCGCCAGGGACTCGACGGTCCAGGCTTGCGCGGGGTCTTGATGGATCGAGCCGAGCGCCGAACCGATCTGCGGATCGCGCAGCGCGCCGAGCCATCCGCTCGACTGCTCGGGCACGGACGAGAGGTGCGCGCGCACGATCTGGATGAACAAGATGTCGGCAAGGCGGCTCACGATGGTGCGAGCGCCGGGCTGCGCCGCACCCGCCTCGGCCGCGAGAAAGCGCAACGTCGGGCCGAGCCATTCCGCCGTGGGGCTCGTGCGGTCCCTCAGGGTGATGACGGGCGGCAAGAGCGGCAGCAGCGGATGGTGGTCGCCGTCGTCGAGGACGATGCGACCGCACACGAGCACCGAGCGCGTGCCGCCCGAGCCGAGCTCGAGGGTCGCGGGGCTGCGCAGCCGGCACTGGGGCATCAGCTCGAACAGGGGCCGGGTCGGCGTGCCCGGCGCGTCGACGACCTCGTGCGGCGTGCCGTGCGGCAAGAGCACCAGCTCGCCCTCGCCGAGCTCGACGGCGTCGTGCCCTTCGACGAGCACCGTGCAGCGACCCTCGAGGACGACGTGAAATGCGGCGTCGCACCCTCCGGCGAGCGCGAGCCCGAAGGGGCCAGCCGCGGACACCCGGGCGTAACAGGCCGCGCGAGCGCGGAGGGTCTCGAGCACGTCCGTGAGCACGTCCATGGGCTTCTTCCTGTACGATCAATCCGAAAAATAGGCGAGGCTTGTCTGACCGTCCAGTCAGTCAAGAACGGGGCGCCACCCAAAAAAGCGAACGGGCCCGCGGATTTCGCCGCGGACCCGTTCGTCGCCGAAAAGCGCAGCCCTAGCCGGTGATGGCCGAGCTCGCGTCCGTCGCGACACCGGCCGCGGGCGGTGTCGTGCAGAACATGCGGCGCGCCGTGGCGGGTGTCGCCACGTCGATCGGGTTCGAGCACTCCTCGTCCGACGAGCAGCCGATGGGCTTGCAGGTGTGATCCGTGTCGCAGATGAGCGTCAGCGACCCGTTCACGAGGCCGGTCGGGTTGCAGTCGAGGTCCGTCCCACACGGCAGCGTGCACACGCCACCCGCGCACGTGGCGCGGTAGTCGCCCAGGAGGCGTGCACAGGTCACATCGCCCTCGGGGCCGTCCAGGCACGTTCCACGCAGAACGCACACGTTGTCGGTGTCGTCACAGACCTTGCCGGCGGCGCAGTCGAGGTCGTCCGCGCACTTTCGTAGGCACTGAACGTTCTTGTAGCAAGTGCACTCGGTGTCCGAGCACATGTCGGTGGCATCGTCGCTCACGTACTTACCGATGCAGTCGGCGTCGGCGTCGCAGAAGGCCGTCCCGGCAGGCAGACTGCACGTGTCGGTTCCGCCAACGTCGCAAGTCGTCGTGAGCGCTCGCCCCGAGCGCGAGAACGGAGGGCAGCCATCGACGGCAAGCCCGGAGTCGGTGCAAACCGGCCGATAGATGCAAGCGCCGTCGGTGCATGCCCAGACGTTGCTCGCACAGTCGCAGTAGACGGCCATCGCGAAACAGGCCGGCGCGTCCGCCGTGCTCGCCGCGCTGCAGTCGACGCCGCTCAGCTTCTCGGCGAGCTGGAAGCAGGATTTGACGCCGAGCGTCCCGTGGATCTCGGTGGGCAGCTCGCAACAGTCCTGGGGAGCCTTGCACTCCGCGCTACAGGTCTTGCCCGTGGGCTCGATGCCGCTGTCGGCTGGCGTGCAAACGCCGACCGAGGCGCCGGCCGTGCTCGAGGGCAGGCAGGCGAGGCCGGCCTCGCAGTCGGCCGAAAGGACGCATGTTTCGCCCTGACCTCCGAGCAACGGCGGAGGCACGTTGCCCGCACCGCCCTCACCGATGGGTTGGGGAGAGCAGCGCTGGTTGTAGCAACCGAGGCCCTCCGAGCAGTCGGCTCGGCGGCTGCAGGTCTCGCCGTCACCGCCCAGCGCGGGGGCGACCACCGCGCCGCCGGTGCCTGAGCCGCCGGAGCCGGCCGTGGGCGGGCGCGCGCCCGTGCCGCCGGCCGCGGGAGCGCCGCCATTGTCAGTCGTGCCGCCCGTGCCGCCCGTGCCGCCGCTGCTCGCGGCGTTCTTGGCGCAAACCTGGTCGATGCAAAGGAGCCCGCTCGCGCAATCGGCGCGCCGCGTGCAGCTCTCGCCTTCCTTGCCCAGGGGGGTCGGAGCGACGGCGTCGTCGTCGTCGCCGCTGCAGCCCACCACGGCCGCTGCCATGGCCATCGAGATGCCCAAAAAGGAAATGAGAACCGATCCTCGCATGTGTGCCTCCAAGCGTCCCTCTTGAGCCTCCCGCCGTCATGGATGACGCAGGCCGGGGACGACAAGCCTAGCGTTTTAGGCCAGCTGCTGGCCCGCCGTCTATGAGCGCCGTTCGAGCCTGGCCTCGCTGGCCAGTGGGCGCCGCACAGCTAAGTGTTTATATTAATGGGCAATACCGGCGCTAGCGCGCGGGGTCTTCACGACTCGACGAGCGTCACCCTGGGCCCGGGGCGCGGCTCGAATCCGAGCTCCCGGACGAGGTCCGTTCGGTCGATGAGCGAGTCGAGCGCCTCGACGGGGCGCCGGAGCGGCACGCCGGGGTAGAAGCGACGGACGAGCTCGGGGGGAGGCAGATTCCCGATGTCGATGGACTGCGCGGGGAAGACCTGCCGGTAACCGGGCCGCGCCCGCTCGAGAGCGGGGACCACGAGCGCTGCTCCATCGTCGAACGAGAGGTGGGCCGTCGCCTCCCCGAGGTGCAGAAGGTCGATGCCCACGCGACCCCCGACCGCCGTGAAGCGCCGCTCGAACCATTCGCCGACGAGCATGGGATAGCGGATCACCGTCACCGAAAGCTCCGGCCGCTCCGCGGCGAGAAGGCGCAGCGTCTCTTCGGCGAAATGCTTGCTGAGCGCGTACGGGTTGAGACCGGGCGCGGCGGGAACAGCGGCATCGAGCGGCAGGTAGGGCAGCGTGTGGGGTGGCGCGTGTCGCACCCGGTCACTCGTGATCATCACCTGGATCGAGCTCGAAAAAACGATGTGGCGCACGCCGAGATCCGCCGCCGCCGCGAACGCGTTGGCGTTCATCGCGACGTTCTCCGCGAAAAGCCGCTGCGGGGACGGGCCGGCGAAGCGATTGGGGTGGTTGCCGAAGTGGACGAGCGCGTCGACGCCCTCGAGAAGCTCGTACAGGACGTGCTCGTTCAGCAGATCGGCGGGGCGGAACGGCACGCCGAGCTCGGCGCTGAAGCGTTGGTCGGTGGCGCGCACCTCGTGGCCGGCCCGAACGAGCGCCCGGACGGTCAACGAGCCGAGCTTGCCGGCCGCTCCAGTGACGAGCACGTGCATGGGGCCGAAAGGGCTAGCACGCGCAGGGCGGCCGCGAGGCGCCGGCCGCGCGAAAAAAGACGGGGCGGGACAGCTACGGGATCTCGGTGACGATCGGGCTGGTCTCCTTCGGGTTCATGACCGTCGGGGCCATGAGCTCGGGCATGCCGAAGGCCTGCTCGAAGGTGAGGAACGCCGCCCCCGGAAACGTGCGGTAGCCCGGTGCCGGTGTGAACGGGAACGCCCAGTCGAGCCGCGCCACGACGCGATTGAACTGAGGAAACACCATGCGGATCCCGACTCCCGCCGACTGGTGGAGCGACAGCTCCCCAAGGCGCTCGGCCGCGTGCCCGGCGTCGTAGAACGCGGCGAGGCCGCTCTGGACGCTGAAAAGATCGATGGAGGCCGTCCTTAGCTCGACGTTCACCGCGGCCACCGCCGGACCGACGAAGCTGCCTTCGAAGCCGGCCGGGGGGTAGCCCCTGAGCCGCCCGTCACCGCCGAGCTCGTAGTTGCGATTCAAGTAGTTCTCGAAGCGATCGCCGACGACGCCGTCGGCGACCAGCCGGAAGAAGGTGGTCTTCGGCAGGGCTAGGTGAGCGCGCAGGAGCACGTCGGCGTCGTTCCGACCGGAGCCGTCGACCTCGACGCGGTTCGACCCGAGGACGCGCAAAAGACCGTTGCCGAGCGGAAACGTGTACGAGAGCGCCGCAACGACCCCGACGAGATCACGCGTCGAGCCGAGCGCCGTGCTCGCCGGGTACGCGCGAAGCAGCACGGCGGGGCCGAGTGCGTAGTCTTCCTGGAGGCCGAGGGTCTCGAGCCCGTTCGTGCGAAGGTAGCGCTGCTCGTGCGCGTGGAGCTGCACGAAAGGCCCGGCGCGCGTATCGCTCACCGGCACCCAGGCATCGCGAAAGTCGGCCTCGGCCTCGGGCGACGTGCCCGGCGGCGGCGTGTAGCGGTAGTAGCGGCGATCGGCAGCAACGCCGAGGCTCAGATCGAGCTTGTGTCGGTAGCCGAAGGATCGCACGACCTCGAAGCCCCCGACGAGCCACTCGCTACGAAACGCGATCGGCAGCGCCTCGTTCTCGGGCGTCGACGGCGCGTCGTAGGTTTGCAGGCGACTGCCCTGGTAGCGGCGCTCGACCTGGTTCACGTAGTACACGCCGGTGCCCCACGCCCAACGCTGGTCGGCGCGCGTGAGCGGCGCACCATACGTGAAGGAGCCGAACGATCCCTCGGCGCGATCCTTTTCGCGTCCGTAGATGACGTTGGCGCTGAGACTCGCCGTGATATCGCTGCCGAAGATGCGACTCTTGCGGGTCACGAAGCCGAAGGAGTACGTGCCGGGGTCGAGCACGAAGAGGCCGCCCAGCGAGGTGTGCGTTCCGCCGAGGTTCTCCTCGCTCGGATTGATGACCAGGTAGGTGAGCCCGCGATCCGAGGCGCGAACATCGTAGTTGAGCCGCAAGCTCCATACGTCCTTGACGAGCACGAGCACGCGCACGCGATCGGGGGCACTGCCGGCGAGCGGCTGGATCACGACGAGGGAGAGTTGCCGGAGCTTTCGGAGATTGCGAGCCGACTCGTCGAGGCGGGCGAGGTCGAGTCGATCACCGGACGCAAACAGGAGCTCGCGACGCACGATGCGCTCGCGCGTCGTCGCGTGAAAGACGTTGAAGAATTTCGGGACTGGATCGCTCTCGTCGAACACGTCGATGACGACGATGTCGATCCGTTCGATGAGCTTGCCGTCGGGGCTCGCCACGGGTTCCGGCGAGAGGCCGAGCTTCTGGGCGGCTTCGTCAACGCGCGCTCGCTCGTACTCGGTGAGCGCCGGAGTCGCCGCCACCGCCCTACTCGGCCAAGCGAGCGCGAGCACGAGCACGAGCCGGAGCGCGAGCGTCGTCATCGCCCGGGCGGCCCGAGTAAGGCCGGGTTGGCCGCTCGCCGCGCGCGTCACGCCAACCGGCATCCTTTTCCGCGCGCCAGCGCCTGTCAATCGCGTGGTAGCTTCCCGAGCGTGCAAACCTACCCGGCGCGCACCAGCGTCGAGCTCTCGGCGGCAGGGCTCCTCGTGATGGCGCTCGGGCTCGTGCTCGGCGAGCCGGTGATGGTGGCATGGGGTGGTGCGCTCATCGTGGGTGTCGGCGTGGCCCGGCTCGCGACCCAGGTCAACGTCGCAGGCCTTCGTGCCTCGGGATTCGAGATGGCATGGAGCGGCCAGGAGCGACGGGTGCGCCTCGGGCGCGGCGAGACGGTCGAGGTCGAGGCGGAGCTGCGCAACCGCGATCCGCGCGGCGCGCGGTTCACGGAGCTGCGCGCCACGGCGTCGCCCGAGCTCACGGTGCGCGTCTCTCCCGAGGCCGGCGAGGTGCCGGGAGGCGGTCGCCTGCTCGTCACATTGAGCGTGACCGGACGACGCGTGGGTCGCCACGCGCTTCATGGGCTTTCGCTGGAGCTCGAAGGCGCCCCCGGGCTGTTCGAGGTCCCTCTCACCTTCTCCAATCCATACGGCGTCGAGGTGTTGCCGGGCTCGAGCCGGGAGCTCTTGCACAGCGCGCGCGGGGGTCGGAGCCGCCGAACGGCCGTCCAGGGCCGGCCCGGCGCGCTCGCCGGCGACGGCGACAGCTTTCGCGAGCTGCGGGAGCATCGCCCCGGGGACCCGCTGCGGCGAGTCGCCTGGAAGGCTTCGGCGCGTCGCGGAAAGCTCATGGTGCGCGAGTACGAGCGCGAGGAGCGCGATGTGGTCTGGGTGCTGCTCGACGCCTCGGTCGAGCTGTGGTCGGGCGAGCCTGGCGAGAGCCCGCTCGACGGCGCCATCGAGGAAGCAGCGACGGTCATCAACCGCCACTTGCGGCGCGGCGACTTCGTGGGGCTCGCGGTGGTGGGCGCCCAGACGCTCGCGTTCATCGAGCCCGGCTCGGGACCCGGACACGCGCTCAAGCTCACGCTTTCGCTCGCGCACGCGACCGGTTGTCTCACCCCCGAGCGGAGCGGGCTCGACGAAAGCGACCTCGCGGCGCGCGTGCTCGAGCACCTCAGGCCGCTCGACCCGCGTGGCACGTCGAACGTGCGGCCCGACGAGATCGACCGCGTGGCGCGGCGCGCCGATCGCGTCGCCGTGGCGCGCGCGCCGTTCGGCCCCGTCGCGGTCACCGCGCCCACGCGCCGCGAACGCACGCTGCGCCGCTACGTGGCCGCCTTCGGGCTCGGTTCGCCCGCGCGCCTCGAGCCGGATCGGCCGCGCACGGACGCCGAGCTCGGGCGCCTTTTGCAAAAGCTCACGCGCGAGAAGCGGCGTCCCACGCTCGTGTACCTGTGGTCCCCTGCCCCGGACCCGACGACCCGGCCGGCGCTCGAACGCAGCCTGCGCTCACTGCCCCGCCGGCGCTTCGAGCTTCGCTGGATGTCGGTGCCGCTCGAAGTCGGCATCCCGACGGCGCTCAGCGGCATCCCGCGCGTCGTGGCGGAGACGGTGTCGCTGCGCGCGCACGCCGCCCGACGACGTGGCGAGGCGTCACTCAGGCGACTCGGCATTCGTGTCGGCAACGCGCGGCGCTACGAGGGCCAGTGACACCCCCCGACTCTCCGTTCCAACCGCCGGACGCACGCGCGGCGCTGAGCCGCCGCGCGCTGCGACCCAAGCGCCATTTCGGCCAGAACTTCCTCTTGGACCGACAGCTCGCCGCACGCATCGCCGAGCTCGCGATCCCCGAGGGCGCTCTGGTCATCGAGATTGGCGCCGGGCTCGGGGCCCTCACCGAGCCGCTCTTGCGACGCGCGCGACGAGTCGTTGCCATCGAGCGCGACCGCGACCTCGTCCCGGCGCTCACGGAGGAGCTCGCGGGGCACCCCCGGGCTTCCCTGCTTCGCATCGTCGAAGCCGACGCCAAGACGTTCGACTACGCCGGGGAGCTCGCGAACGAAGCCCCGCCGCGCGCGATCGTGGGCAACCTGCCGTACCACCTCACGGGCCCGCTGCTCGAGCGCCTCGCGGGCCTCCGCGCAACGGTGGAGCGCGCCGCCGTGCTCGTCCAGCTCGAGGTCGCCGATCGCCTCGCCGCACGACCCGCCACGTCGCAGTACGGCGCGCTCACCGTGTTCCTGCAGGCGGCGTACCGCGTCACGCGGCCCCTCGTCGTGCGACGTGGGGCGTTTTTCCCGCAGCCGAACGTGGATTCCGCGCTCGTCGTGCTCGAGCCGCGCGAGCTGCCGCTCGAGGAGACCGCCTGGCTGCAGAAGGTCGTGAAGTCGGCGTTTTCGCAGCGCCGCAAGACGCTTCGCAACGCCTGGCGCGCGCTCTTGCCTCGCGAGGTGCTCGAGAGCGCCGCGGCGCGCGCCGGCATAGCGCTCGAGCGGCGCGGCGAAACGCTCTCGGTCGAAGAGTTCGGGCGCATGGCGGACGAGGCGGCGTGCAGCTGAGGGGTGCGCGGGCGAACGGCGGCCGCTGGCTCTCGCTCGGAGCGATCGTCTTCGGTTGCGCGGTCGGTTGTCATCGAGCCTCGTCCGAGCGCGTCACGGCACGCTTCGGCGTGTTCTTCGGCGGGCAGCTGCAAGAGCGCGAGGAGCTTCCGCTCATCGTCGATCGAGCGCGCTTGCCGATCGGCGTCCGGCTGCACTGGTCGGAGGCCCCGACGAGCCCCGAGCACGTTCACTGGGAGCTCGAGCAACCCGTGAGCGCGAAAGACGCCGACGCCGGCCGACTCGTCGCCTTCGGCGATGCCCGCGCTCGCCCCGGCGAGAGCGACCTCGACGTGCCGCTCTCCTTTCGCCCGAACGACCACACGGGCGCCTGGCGTGTCCGCGTGAGCGTCGAGGGGCGCCTCGTCCACGAACGTGCCTTTCGCGTCGTGCCGCCCGGCGACGCGAAGCGCGTCACGCGCTGAACGGCGGCGCAGCTGGACGCCGGACCGCAGCCGCGGGCGCCGGCCGCGGCCGTGCCGGCGTCAGTTGGGCCCGTGCGGGTCGCCGTTCGGCTCGGCCCGCTTGTACGTCTCGACCAGGTTGAGCTCGAGCTCGCTCTGGCTGCGAACGCGCGGCGGCGGCGGGTCGCCGTACAGCTCGAGCTGGGTCGCGGCCCACAGCTCGCGCGCGACGAGCGCGCCGTACTCGGGGCCGCTCGGATGACCGGCGTACCGGTCGAGCTCCTCGTCGACTTCCTTGAGCTCGAGGCGCACGCGCACCGGATCGATGTCGCTCTTGCGGACGAAGTGGTCGGTGAGCACGACGGCGCGGTCGTCCACCACCTCGGCGAAACCGGCGCCGATGGCCACCGATTCGATGACGCTGCCCTTCGTGTACGTGAGAATGCCAGCGGTCAGCGCGGCGAGCAGCGGGCGATGCCTCGGCAGCACACCGAACTCCCCGTCGGCGCCGGGAGCGGTGAGGGTGTCGACGGTTTCTCGGAGCTTCACGCCGTCGGGCGTGACGATTTCGAGCGCGAGCGTTTCGGCCATGCTGGCTGCCTCGGGCTCAGGCTGCGGCAGCCTTCATCTTGGCCGCTGACGCCTTCACGTCGTCGATGTTGCCGCACATGTAGAAGGCCTGCTCGGGCAGGTCGTCGAGCGCGCCCGAGAGGATTTCCTGGAAACCCGTGATGGTTTCCTTGAGCGGCACGTACTTTCCGCTCCGGCCGGTGAACTGGGCCGCCACGAAGAACGGCTGCGAGAGGAAACGCTGGATCTTGCGCGCGCGCGCCACCGTGAGCCGATCGTCCTCGCTGAGCTCGTCCATACCGAGGATGGCGATGATGTCCTGCAGATCCTTGTAGCGCTGCAGCGTCTGCTGCACGTCACGCGCCACGCCGTAGTGCTCTTCGCCGACGATGCTCGGCGAGAGCATGGTGCTCGTCGAGTCGAGCGGATCCACGGCGGGGTAAATGCCAATCTCGCTGATGGCGCGCGAGAGCACCGTCGTGGCATCGAGATGCGCGAAGGTCGTGGCGGGCGCGGGATCGGTGAGATCGTCGGCGGGGACGTAGATGGCCTGCACGCTCGTGATGCTGCCCTTGCGCGTCGACGTGATGCGCTCCTGAAGGACGCCCATCTCGTTGGCGAGCGTCGGCTGGTAGCCCACGGCGCTCGGCATGCGTCCGAGCAGAGCGGACACCTCGCTGCCGGCCTGCGTGAAGCGGAAGATGTTGTCGATGAAGAGCAGCACGTCCTGCCCTTCTTCGTCGCGGAAGTATTCGGCGCAGGTGAGCGCCGAGAGCGCGACGCGGGCACGGGCTCCGGGCGGCTCGTTCATCTGTCCGAAGATGAGGGCCGTCTTCGAGAGCACGGGCTCGCCCGACTCGAGCTTGGATTCCATCATCTCGAGGTGCAGATCGTTGCCCTCGCGCGTGCGCTCGCCGACGCCCGCGAAACAGCTCACGCCACCGTGGGCTTTTGCCACGTTGTTGATGAGCTCCTGGATGAACACCGTCTTGCCGACGCCGGCACCGCCGAACAAGCCGATCTTGCCACCCTTGCGGTAGGGGGCGAGCAGGTCGATGACCTTGATGCCGGTCTCGAAAATTTCGACGTTGGTGTTCTGGTCGACGAAGGCCGGCGGCGAGCGGTGGATGGGAAGGTAGCGCTCGGCGTTCACCGGGCCTCGCTCGTCGATGGGCTTGCCGACGACGTTGAGGATGCGGCCGAGCGTGGCGACGCCGACGGGCATCATGATCGGGCTTCCCGTGTCGGTCACCAGCGTTCCGCGCACGAGGCCGTCCGTGGTGTCCATGGCGACGGCGCGCACGACCGACTCGCCGAGGTGCTGAGCGACCTCGAGGACGAGGTTGTCCTTCTCGCCCGAGATGCTCGCGTTGGTGACGGTGAGGGCGTTCAGGATCTTCGGCAGCTTGCCGGCGGGGAACTCGACGTCGACGACGGGACCGATGACCTGGATGATCTTGCCTTGTGTTGTCATGCACTTCTCGCGGTGTCGCGCGGCCGCTTACCATGAGGCAGCAGGGACGCCAACCCTCGCAGCGCTCCGGCCACGAGGGCCAGGGTTTCGGGGCCGCGTCGGCCGCGAACAGAAGGCTCGTTCCGGGCCCTACGCTACTGATTTTCGGGCAGCGCGTCGATGAGCTCGCGGGCCTCTCCCTGGCGGTATCCCTGGTAGCGACCCTCGGCGAACGGTGTCAGCGCAACGCGTGCCTCGGCCGTACGCTGCAGGCGCAACAGGCAGAGGGCGCGGTTGTAGCGGGCCTCGAGCGCGAACGAGCCGCGTGGCGCCCTCTTCAGATACGCATCCCACGCGGCCAGGGCTTGCGCCGGATCGCGCTCCACGAAGTGAGCGTGGTGGGCTGCCCGGTACAGATCGAAGGCGGGGTCGGCGCTCGTCGCTGAACGAGCGGGCTCGGGGGCGAGCGCGGCTGCCACCTCGGGCACGCGAGCCGGAGCGGGGTCTGGCTCCGGACCGGGCTCAGGCTCCGCCGGGGGCGCGGGCTCGGGCGCGCGGTCGACGGCCGGCTCGGGGGCTGGAGCAGCACGGCGAATAGGAGCCGGGCGTGCCGGCGGCGGGGCGGCCGTAGCGGCGGGGCCGACGGGCAAGCCGAGCGCACGGGCGAGCCCCGCGAGCGCCTGACGCCCGGAGCCGGTCGCTCCGAGCGCGCTCGCGGCGACGAACGTCGCAGCGATGGGCAAGAGGAAGGCGACGCGCGTCCGCCGCCGCACGCGGCGCTCGGCGACGCCCGCCATGATGCGCGAGCGCGTGAGGCGAGCGCTCGCGTCGTCGCCCTGGGTTTCCTCCCGTAGAGCGCGGGTTGCGCGGGCGAGCACGTCGTCGTTCATCGGACGCCCTCCTGGGCCAAGAGCTCGCGCAGCTTCTTTTTCGCGTGGAACAGGCGGGTGCGCACCGTACCTTCGGGACTGCCGACGATCTTCGAGACCTCGATGGAGCTCCGCTCTTCCACCTCGCAAAGCACGAAAGCCACGCGCTGATCGAGCGGCAGCGCGTCGAGACTCCGCGTCAGTGCCCGCGACAGCTCCCGACGACCGGCTTCCTCCTCGGGATCCGACGAGCGTCCGCTCGGCTCGCGCTCCAGTCGCTCCATGGCGTGGCGCCGACGTGCCGCGGCGCGCACGTGATGGCGCGCGTGGTTGACGGCCACCGAGATCAGAAACGTGCGGAGCGAGGCCTCGCCTCGGTATCCGCGGATGCTCTGCTCGAGCGACACGAAGACGTGATGCAGAAGGTCCTCGGCAGCCGCGACCTCCCCGACGAGCCGCTGGCAGAACGCGCGCACGGCGACGTGGTGCGCGTCGTACACCTCACCGATGGCCGCGCGGTCGCCGTACGCAATTCGAGCGACCAGATCGTCCTGGGTCGGCTCGTCCCTCTGGGCGAACGTCGCGTCCGTCACGGTCACGAGGTGAGATAGCGTCATTCCGTGGCGGCCACACGGGGCCTCTCGGGTTTGTGCCCGGCAGTCCCGCGATCGTTCAAACGCCGCCACATGTCGCCTAACTGTCGGATATGATTATTTATTGCTAGAAAGCCAGCCCCAGGAAGCCCTCGCCACGGACCGGCTTCCCCTCCCCCGTGCCGCGCACGGTGACCGCACCGCCGGCGTAGGGCTCGAGGTGGCGCACGACCTCGTACCCGGCGCGGACCTCGTAGCGTGCCTCCCCGCGCACGGAGCGAAAGCTTCCGGTGGTCTCGCGGATCTCGGCGCCGCCGAGCCCGGTCTCGAAGAAGCCGCGACCGAGGCCGAGGTGCAGGCCGAGCGCCAGCTGGTACGCGAGGCGGCGGCCACTCGGCTGATAGCCGGCGCCAATCAGCGCATAGGTGTAGTCCGTCACGAAGCGAACGCCGCCGTTGTACTGAAGGTCCGGTCCCGACAGCCAAACGCTCGGATGCACTCGCCCGTTGCCCGCGAGATTCACGAGACCGATCGCGCCGCCGTGGATTTCCTCCGCCACGTTGACGAGCCCGACCTGGACGCCCTCGACGCGGCCGGCCACGTTGACGAGCGAGGCCTGCACGCCCGAAAAATCGCGCGCCACGGTGGCGATCCCGGCGCCCTGCGCCCCCGACACTTCGCCAGCGGTGCTGACCACGCCGGCGACTTGCACGCCGCGAAGCTCGTTCGCCGACGCGACGATGCCCCCTCCTTGCGCGCCCTCGAAGCGCTTCGCCCGGGCGACGACGCCGCCGACCTCGACGCCGCGCATGTCCCCCGAGCGGACGCTTGCCACGCCCGCAAAGTCGATACCGTAAAACGACCCCTCACCCTGCGTGCCGATGAACGACGCCTGCACGCCGCGACCGCCGCCCGAGCGATTCCACAACACAGCGAAGGAGGTCCCCTCCACGGGACCGTCGATCCGGAGGTAGCCGAGCGCGAAGCCCACGCCCTTGATCGCACCGACGTGCGACATCGCGGCACCGAGCTCGAAGTTGAGCCGCCGGCGCTCGGGGTGCGGCAAGAGCGCGATGGGCGGCGCCAGGGTCACATTGTAGGCAAACCCTTGCGGCTCGATGAGGCCCTCTCCCGGTTTCGCGTCTGCGGCGGGCGGCGGGGGCGGCTTTGCCACGGGCTTTGCGGTCGCTGCGGCGTTGGGCGGGGGTGGAGGAGGTGGAGGAGGCGGTGGCGGGGGCGGTGGGGGCTCAGCGTCCGGCTCCGCGGAGGTTTCGCCGGCCGGTGCGAGCTCGGCGAGCAACTCGCTCGCCTCGTCGCGCGCGAGGTTTCCCGCCAGGTAAGCGATCGTCTCGAGCGCGCGCTCCGGATCGCGCGGCAGGTCCACGGAGCGCGTCACCGGCTCCCGTGCCGCGCGAAAGTACGTGACGTTCGCGCGCCTCCCCGTCACGACGACCTCGAGGCGCTCGGTTGCGCTCGGATCGTGGATGAGCGGGACGTGGAGCTCCTGGTGGATGGCGTCCTCGATGCTCGCGGCGTCGAGCCTCGAGCTTCCCGGCTCGACGGCGACCGGCAAACCAGTGCGCGCCGGCGCCGCGCCGAGCGCCGGCACGGCGAGCGCGATGGACAGCGCAAGCGCGAGGATCGAGAAGCGCGGCGTCATCGGTCGACGAGGAAGCGACAGGTGTAGCGGATCCCGGTCGCGACGGCGCGCCCGTTCCGATCCTTCGGCGGCGACCAGCGCGAGCCCGCTAGAGTGCGGCGGCAGGCATCGCCGAAACCGACGAAGCTTTCGGCCGCCACCGTCACCGTGCGGATCCGGCCGTCCGCGTCGACACGCGCCCGGACGACGGCCGTGCCGCCGATGCCTCGGGCCTTGGCGTCCGCCGGGTAGTAGCGGGCGAGCACGCTGCCGAGGTCGGGCGGGACGGGCCGCTCCGAGAGGTCGGCGAGCTCGACGAGCGGCGGCGCGGTGGGCGTGGGGGCCGGGGTGGCCGCCGGGGTAGCTGCCCGGGCGGTCGCCTGGCGGCGTACGGCACCGATCGGGCCGTCGAAGGAAAGCCCGTTGCCGACGGCCGAGCTAAAGGAGCCGCCGCCCTCGTTGGTGAGCGTGACCCCCCGCAGGTCGACGGCCGCGGCGGCGGGCGGAGGAGGCGCGGGGGTCGGCTCGGGTCGCGGCCGTGGCTCGGAGCGCTCGGGGGAACGGTCGGGCGTCGGCTGGGTCGGAGGGGTCGGAGGCGGCTCCGGCGCGGGCGGGGGCGGCTCGTGGATGCGAAAGCTCACGCGACTCGGGGGGCTCGGGCTCGGCGACGACGGGACGTACGCGAGCGAGGCGTACGCGATGCCGTGAGCGGCCAGGCTCAGCGCGGCAGCCGAAACGAAACCGACGACGGGATGATCGCTCATGGGGACGCTAGGGTTTGGAGCCGACATCTTCGGGCCGTACGTCGAAGGCAAACTCGGTGACGCGCTCCTGCCGGAGCAAGTCGATGAGGCCGACGACGTGGTGGTGTCGGGCGCTGCCGTCGGCAGCGATGACCGCGCGAAGCCCGGGCTGCACGCGCTTCCGCGCGGCGACGAGCGCGTGGAGCGCCGGAACGCCGAGTCGTTTGCCGTCTGCGTAATAGGCGCCATCCCGATCGATCGAGAGGGCCAGCGTATCCGGCACGGATTCGCCCGTGGCGGCCCGCGGCAGATCGACCGGGATCGCTTGCTTGGCGATGTAGCCCGCCGTGACCATGAGCACGACGAGCAACACCAAAACAACGTCCACGAGCGGCGTCACGTTGATGCCGACGATTTCCTCGTCGGCGGCCGGGTTGGAGGCTGCCATGTCAGGGCGCCTCCAGCACGGCGCGCGCGCCGGACTTCAGGTACGCGAGCACTTCACGCCCGAGCGCGTCGCTCTGCCCGAGGCGCCCGCGGATGATGCGCTGGAAGGCGTTGAAGCAGGCGATCGCCGGCAACGCCACGACGATGCCCACGGCCGTCGCCACGAGCGCCTCGCCGATCTCGGCGAGCAGCCCCGCCGACACCTGGCCCGTCAACTCCGCGAGCTTGTGGAAGGCGCGCACGACGCCGATCACGGTACCGAGCAGCCCGATGAACGGTGCGTTCGAACCGAGCGTTCCGAGGAAACCGAGGTGTCGTTCGAGCTCGAGGCGCGTCACCTGTTGCTCGGCCTGAATGCGTTCCTCGGCGCTCGCGGCGCCGTCGGCGTCGAGCCCCGCGCGCGCGATCGAGGCCTCGAAGCTCGGCGAGGCATCGAGCCGGCGCCGTGCACCGTCAACGTCGCGCTGAGCGAGCAACTCGCGCAGCTCGCGGCGCAAGCGCACGAGGTCGTCGCGCGACGAGATCAGGAGCACCGCCCGTTCGATGACGATCGCAAGCGCCACGACGCTCGCGACGACCAGGACCCAGAGGACCCAGGTCGACCCATAAGTAGTGATGCGATTGATGCGTTCGATATCCATCGATTCCTCCAGTCTGAAAAAAGGCGAAGCCGCTCAGGGCAGCACGCACACGCGGCGCTCGGCGAAGTCGGCCCCGCCCCGCCCGTCGCGCACGACCACGTAGAACCGCTCGACGCGCGCGTCGGCTGCAGCGCCCGGCGCCGTCCACGTCACGCTGCGCGTGAGGCTGGTTGCGGTGCTCTCGATCGCGCTGTAGGCGTGGTCGAGCTCGCCCGAGCTCACGAAATAGGAGAGCAACAGGCTCTCGCGACTGGCGCTCGCCGCGGTCTCGGGCGGCAACGGATCACGGGAATCGTCGGCGAGCTCGATGGAGAGCGCGTGAGCGGACCCGTGAGCGAGCTCGGGCAGCAGCGTGCAATCGAGCGTCGCCGTCGTGTCGGCGCCGATCTCGACGCCGTCGAGCGTCACACGCGTGAGGCTCGGGTTCGAATTCGGGTGTGCCCCGTCGTCCATCGAGAAGTCGAGCGACACGTCGAGCGGCCCGCGCCCCTGTGCACACGCCGGCGCGTCACCGTCTTCGAGGGCGACGCCGTCTGGGCAGAACCGACCCTGCACGACGAGCCGCTCGTCGCCCGTGGCGTCGAGGGGCGCGTCGAACGTGATCGCAGGAGGCGCCGGCAGAGGGTCCGTGCTCGTCGCCGTCGCGAGGTCGGGCCCCGCGCACGCCGGCAGATCCGTGACCGAATCGGTGGCGACACAGGCGTGGAGGGCGAACGCGAGGCTGGGCTCGGGGTTCGGCGCGACGACGAGGAAACGCACGTCAACGTTCTCGCCCGGCAGTGGCGCGGCGCGCGACGGATCCCCGCCGACCTCGACGCGAGCGCCGATGATGCGCGTCTTGTCGACGACCTCCACGGGCGTGAGCGGGTCGTCGCAACCGAGCGCGGCGAGCGCGCCGGCGCACACGAAGATCCCCGCGTGGCGCTTGTTCTTGGGCCTTTTCATAGCTCTCCTCTCAACCCGAGATTGGGGAAGAACCCGAGACCGGGAGCCTCTTGTCGCTCGGTGTAGTCGTAGTTGTACGAGTAACCTTCGGGGTTCGTTGCGGCGTACACGTTCTGGATGTCGAGGTACGGAGCAAGCGTCAGCGCGCCGAGGTGAAACGCCTTCTCGACCTTCACGTCGAGCTGATGGAAGGTCGGGTTGCGAACGCTGTTGACGGTGCCGTAGCGCGGCAGGTACACGCCCGAACGCGCGTCGTAAATGCTGCCCGTGACGGGCGTGGACGGCTCGCCGCTCACGAGTCGAAAGCGTGCGCCGACCTCCCAACCCGCGCCGAGCTTGCGTGACGCCGCCACACTCAGGATGTGGGTTTGGTCGTGGTCGAATAGGCGGTACGGTCCGACCTGATCCTTTCTTTCGCTGCGCGAAAGCGTGTACGCAAGGAACGCGAAGGTGCGGTCGTCGGGACGGGCTTCGGCCGAAAACTCGGCGCCGAAGATGCGCCCCTTGCCCTCGTTGACGAACACGGGCGGTCCTCCGTCGGCGGTGCCGACGACGGTGTGATCGAGCTTCTTGTAGAAGCCCTCGACTCCGAGCGACAGCGGTTTGCCGAAGCGTTGCTCGATGCCCGCGCTCGTCTGGAGCGCATGATAGGGCCCGAGATCCGGGTTGCCGACACCCGGAATCGACATCCAGAAGAGCGGCGGCTGGCTGTAGCGCCCGACGCCCGCCTTGAGCGTCGTCTCGTGGGCGACCGCGAGCCGCGCCGACAACCGCGGATCGATCGACCAGGCCCCGAACTCCCCGTAGTAGTCGACCCTCACGCCAGGGACGATCAAGAGCGCGTCAATCGGCCGCACGCCGAGCTCGAGGTACGCGCCAGGCCGAACGATGTCGATGCCACCAGCGTCGGCCGAGACGATGCGCTGCGCAGCAAGCGGATCTCCATCGCGCGGGTTGCCCTCGAACTGCGCGGGCGCGGGGCCGCGATACCTGCCGCTCAAGAACCAGCTAAAGAAGTCGGCCCCCGCCGTGAGGCGGAGCCGCGGATCGAGCTCCAGGCTCCACTCGCCGCGCCCGTGAAGCTCCTCGCCTCCGAACTTCTGGAACAGCTCGCCGAAGCGCTGCTCGGCATCGAGTTGAACCGAAGGCGAGCACGATGTCCTGGGAAAGGCCGGGGGCGAGGTCGGAGCGGAGCTCGGCCTGGAACCGGTGGAAGGCGAGCGTCCCCTTGATGCCCCCCGTGAGCCCAGGATCCTCGTTGTTCGGATCGCTGAACAGGAGCTCGAGCGCGTCGCGGCTGCCGTACCCGAGCAGTCGCAGCCGGTGGTGATTGCCGAGCTTGACGGCATAGATGGCCTGATAGTCGTAGTAGACGGGCGCCGTGACGACGGAGAAGGCGTCATCGGGGACGAGCTTCGAATAGACGAGGTCGATGTTGGAGCGACGTCCCGCGATGGCGAGACCAGAGTCGGCACTGAGCGGTACTTCCGCGAGCACGGCGGTGTCGATGAGGCTGAGGTCGAGCATGCCGTGAAAGCGATCGTGCGCCGGGTCTCGCGTCTTCACGTTGACGACACCGCCGACGGCGCGCCCGAAGCGCGTCGAGAAGTTGCCGGGGTAAAGGTCGACCTGGGAGAGGAGCCGCGAGCTGTAAAAACTCGTCACGCCGCCGAAGTGATAGAGAAAGGGCACGGGAATACCGTCGAGGAACACCTGGCTCTCGTCGGATCCGGCGCCGCGCAGGATGGGCGTGCCGTCGCCGACGCTCGTGCGTGCGACCCCGGGCAGCACTTCGATGGCGCGCAGGGCGTCGCCACGCGTGCCAGGCACGCGCGTCAGCTCCTCCTTTTCGATGGTGCGCTTGGTGGTCTCGCGGGGCGGCGCCTCGATCTCGGCCGTGGCTTCGAAGCTAGCCTCGTCCTCGGCGTTCGCGGCGCTCTCGCCCTTGGGGGTGGGAGCCGGTGTCTTGGCCTCGGCCGTCGCGACGACCGCCGGAGCCGCCACCGCCGCAACGGGCGGCGGCGCGGGGGCCGCGGGCGCCGGTGCGGCGCGGAAAACGTAGCGATAGCTCACCGTCACGGCGAGCGGCGTGCCCGCGCGCCGGGCTGGCTCGAACACGAATTGCCCCGCCGACCGGACGGCCTCGGCGTCGTAGGGGGCGCCTCCGCTCTCGGCGACGGTTGCCGCCGTCACGTGGCCCTCTTCGTCGATCGAAAGCTCGAGGAGCACGGTGACCGGCTCGACGGGCGCCTCGCCCTCCGGCAGCGCCACGGCGGGCGCGCTCACGAGCCGAGGCGGCGTCACCTGGGCGCTGTCGGCAGCTTCGGCCAGGGCTCGTGTCGGCGTCAGCACCATGCCCACGCCGAGCGCCGTCGCGATCACCATGGCCATTGCCGTCGGCCTGAGCGGCCGCTTCCGGCCCGCCGGTCGCAGGGCGGACGTCACCTGTCGTCTGTCGTTCGAGAGATGTCGCACGGGGGTCCTCACGTTGCGGCGCCAGCAGCAGCCGCGATTTGCTTCTGTGTGCCCGTGCGTCCGCGCTCCGTTCAAACCGGCGCGCGAAAATTCGTAGGGGCGCGAAGCCCCGGCCGTTCAGCCCCCGGCGCCCTCCGTGACGTACTCCTCGACCCCGACCTCCTGGCCACGGATCGAGCAGAGCTCCCGGGTCATGACGGCGTGCACGTGCTCGCGCAGCGCGCGGTCGTCAAAAGCGAAATCCCGCGGATGGACGGGCGGCAAGATGCGCGCGACGACGGGCTGCGGCGAAATGAGCAGCCTCTGCTTGGGCAGGATGTCGCCCGTGCCGTCGATCACGATGGGCACGATCGGCACGCCGCCACGCGCCGCTATCCAGAAGGCACCACGATAAAAGGGTCTGATCGAGCCGTCGGGCGAGCGCGTTCCCTCGGGAAAGACGAACAAGCTCTGGCCCTCGCGCAGCGCAGCTTCGGAGCGCCGGAGCATCCGGCGAATGCTCGGCAGGTGCCCGCGCCGAAGCGGCACGTAGCCGTTGAGCCACATGGTCCAGCCCAGAAACGGCACGAAGAAGTTCTCGCGCTTGCTGACCCAGAGGTACGGCAGTCGCACGGCGAACGCCGCGAGGATGTTGACCATCGACTGGTGATTCGAAACGTACACGCAAGGACCGCCGCGGAGCGCCGCCTCCCGCCCCTCGACCCGCACGGAAGCGAACGGCGCCCAGGCAAGATAGTGGGCGCCCCAGAGGCTCGTGTAGGCATGAAGCAGCTTGCGCGGGCGCCGCCAGAACGAAAAAAGCCAGATCGCGAGCGCCGGCACGAACAAGAGCGCGCAGGTCGAGAGCAGGTACGGCCAGTAGACGAGGTTGAAAGCGACGAGCGGAAAGCCGCGGAGCGGACCCTTGCGAGCGGTCATGCGCGTCGCTCCTCCGGTCCGAGTCTCCCCTGGTCGAGGCGAAGCACGCGCACGTTCAGACGTCGAACCACTTCGGGGTCGGTGGTGGTCAGCACGATCGTGCGCCGCTTGTCGGCGCAGAGCGTGGTCAAGTAGTCGAGCACGAACTCACGCGTGCCTTCGTCGAGGCCCTGATCGGGGTCGTCGAGGAACACGAAGTTCGGGTCGATCGCGAGCGCGCGCGCGAGACTCACCTTCTGGCGCACGCCGAGGGAAAGGTGCGCGGGAAGCGCGTGCAAATCGGCCTGCGCCACGCGAAGATCGCGCAGCGTTTCGCGCCCGCGGCGCAGCACGGCCGCGTCGTCCAGACCGAGCACGTCCGCATGATAGCGTAGAGCGAGCAGGACGTTGTCTAGCGCGGAAAGGTTCGCGAACAACGCCTGGCGCTGGAAGACGAAGCCCCGGCGCACGCCGTGCCGGACGAGGTCGCTCGGGCGGGAGAGACTCGGTTCGTGGCCTTCGAACAACACCCGACCCGTTGTCGCCGTCAGCAGTCCGCCGAGCAGGTAGAGCAACGTTGACTTTCCCACGCCGTTTTCGCCCGTGACGATGAGCGTTTCGCCCGGTGCGACGGCGAGCGTCGTCTCGAGCAGCACCCAGAGCGTACCGTAGCGAAACGATGCCTTCTCGAGCACCAGACCGGCCTGCACCGAGCCAGCCTAGTACGACCGCCCGTCCGTGCGTTTCCGGATCTGAGCTTGGACACCCCGAGCTAGCGCAGCGAAGGACCCACCGTCAGGTAGAAGATGGCCGTGAGCAGCGTGTTGAAGGCGACGGCAAAAAGCAAGCTCATGACCACGGCGCGGCTCGCCATTTGGGGCACTTCCGTCGGCGAAACCTTGACCTCGAGCCCGTAGTGGCAAGACAAGAGGCCGACGATGCTGCCGAGGCCCACGCCCTTCGCGAAGAACAGCCCGAAATCGTACGGAGTGATGGCCGCGGCAATGCCCGCGTGAAGCGCCTCGAGGCTCGTCGTCGTGAACAGGGCCCGCACGGCGACCGTCCCCGAAAAAGCGACGGCCGCGAAATACACCATGAGGATGAGCACGCTGAAAGCGGTCGCGACCAGCCGAGGCATGACGATGAAACGCGGGGGATCGATGCCGAGCGAGCGCAGCGCCAGGATCTCCGAATTGACCTGCATGTTGCCGAGCTCGGTCGCGATCGCCGTCCCCGAGCGGCCGGCCACGACGATGGCGGTGATGAGCGGCGCGAGCTCCCGGAGCACGACGGCCACGAGCACCTTACCGATGAGCGCCGGATCAGCCGAGGGCACCATGAGCTCGGTCTGGATGACGATCGTTGCCCCGAGCAGGAGACCCACGGTGCTCACGAGGGTCACGGCCTGGAAGCCCGTGTAGAAAAGCTGCGCGATGAGCACGCGCCGCACCACGCGTGCGGAGGCGACGCCCGGCGTGCGGAGCGCCAGGGCCGCCGCGCCGAGTGTCGCGACGAGCGCCATGGTGCGATCGAAGCGATCGACGACGTACCCTCCGAGGCGACCGAGCGGCGTGCGTTTGGGCGCGTAGCTCTGACGCGGGTCGTAGGGCAGCGTCGAGCGCATACGACGCGCCCGCCGCTAGCCCTTGAGCGCGGCGAGCTTGGTCTTGGCCTCGTCGAGGGCCGCGTCGGTCTGCAGGGCGCGCTCGTACATCTGAATCGCCTTCGGCCGCTCCCCGAGCTTGTCGTGGATGTCACCGAGGCGCACGAAAACGAGCGCCTTCTTGATGGGTCCACTCTCGTCGAGCTTCTGCAGCAAGAGGGCGCGATACATTTGCTGTGCCTTCTTGAAGTCGCCGACTTGAATGGCGACGTTGCCGAGCGCGGCGAGGACCGCGATGTTGCCCGGCTCGATGCGAAACGCCCGGTCGAGCTCTTCGAGGGCGCGCGGCCCGTCGCCGTCGGAGAGATACGCGCTCGCGAGGCGCCGGTGGATTTCGCCGAGCTCCTTGGTGCGCTTGTTGCCGAAACTCTGGACGATGCGTTCGAGCACCTGTGCCGCAGCCTTACCGCGACCCGATGCGTTGTACTCGTCGCAGAGCTCGAGCAAGATCTCGCGATCGTCGGGCTTGATCTGCGCGGCGCGATCGAGAAGCTCTGCCGCCGCGGGGTGGTCGGAACGGTGCTCGGCGTGGATGCGAGCGGCCTGCCGCAAGAGCTTCACCTTGGCGTTGACCGCTTCTTCGAGCTCGGCGTCGCGCGAGAGCATCGCGGCCAGGCGATCCCAGGCGCCTCGCGACTCGTAGAGCTTCCTCAACCGCTCCCGGAGTCCCGGATTGCGCTCGTCGGCAGCGAGCCCGCGCTCGAGCGCGGCCGCCGCCGCCTCGGTGTCCCCGAGCTCTTCGCGCACGTCGGCGAGCGACAGGGCGAGCCGCACGGCCTGCTCACCCGTGCTCGCGGAGAGCAGACGGTCGAGCGCGTCGGCGGCCTCGTCGAGCCGACCCTCGCTCTTGGCGAGGCGCGCGACGCATTCGAGCGCACCGCGATGCCCGGGCTCGCGTGCGAGCACGCTCTGGTAGGTCTCGATGGCGCGCGCGCGGTCTCCGAGCCGCGACTCGTAGACCTCGCCGAGACGCACCTGGAACGAGAGCTCCGCGTTGGCGTCACCGCGCGCCCTCGCAGCGTCGATCTGCGACGACAACAGCTCGGCCAGCTCTTCGTCACGCTGAGTCTGCTCGTACAGCTGGCTCAGAAGCACGACGGCCTCGGCGCGCGCCGGCTCCTCGTCGAGCACAGCGCGGCAGAGGTCGATGGCGGCATCCTGCGCGCTGAAGCGCTCGGCGTTGAGACGCGCGAGCTCGAGGCGCAGCTCGCTACGACGGCCGGGCGACTCGGCGACGTCAACGAGCCGCTCGAGCAGCCGCCCGAGCTCGCGGTAGAGGCCCGCTTTCGAAAACAGAGCTCGGAGAGCCGCCGCGGCATCGATGTTGGTCGGGTCGTCCTCGAAGAGCTCCTCGTAGAGCTCGATGGCCCGGGTGGTGTCGCCGAGCTGGTCCCGCGCGAGCTCCGCTGCGCGCTGTCGGAGCTCGCGCACCGTCACGCCGTCGCTCTCGACCTCCGAACGACGCACGATCAGCTCGAAAGCCTGCGCGAAGTCGCCCGCGCGTTCCCGTAGCGTGGCGAGCTCGGCGAGCGCCCAGCGATTGGTGTCGTCCTGCGAGATGAGCTCGCGCAAGAGCGACTCCGCGAGCTCCGCGTCGCCGAGCTCGTCGGCGAGCGTCTTCGCCTGCTGGTAGAGCTCGGCGCGGCTAAGCTCGTCCGACTGGAGCTTCGCGCGGCGCCGGAGCGTTTCGGCGAGCTCACGCGAGCGGCCCGAGGCGCGCTGCAGGTCCTCGAGCGCCTGCAGGAGCTCGTCGTTGACGGGGTCGAACTCGAGCCCCCGGAGCAGCGCCGCCTCGGCGCCGGCGCTGTCGCCCGCGTGATCTTTGAGCCAGCCGGCGCGGCGCAGCGAGAGCATGCACGCCAGATCGGGCAAAATGCCGTCCTTGTGGCGGTCGATGGCCTCGCTCAGAGCCGCGGCCGCGCCCGCCCAGCCACCCGTGACGCGCGCCAGACGCTCGATCTCTTCGAGTAGCGCGCTGTCAGCCGGTGCCTCGACGATCCCCTCTTCGAGCACCTTGAGGCCGCCCGCCGGATCCTTCCCTTCGTGCTCGAGGACGTCAGCGAGCCGGCGGCGCATGTCGGCGCGAGCCTCCACGCTGTCGGCGAACTCGACGTGCTTCTCGTAGAGGCGCGCCAGGCTCGCCGTGTTGCCCGCGGCGCGGTACACGCCCTCGAGCACGTCGGCGGCCTCGTCGAAGAGGTCGCGATGATCGGCGAGTTTCTCGAGGGCCTCGACGGCCGCCGGGTGGCCGGGGACGCGCTCGAGGGCCGAGCGCAGCGAACCCAGAGCCCGCGCCGGATCCCGGAAATGAGTGGCCTGAATCGTCGCGAGCCGGTGATGAATCTCGGCCTGCGTCACGGGGTCGAACTCGAGCACGGCGCGCCGCTCGAGAATGTCGGCGACCTTGTCGAGGTCGCCGAGGCCCGAGTACAGGCGGTCGAGGGCGACCAGGAGGTCGGCCGTGTCGCCGACCTGCTCGACGGCGCGCTCGAACGATTCGACGGCGCGCTTGGGGTCACCGAGCTCGACCTCGGCGACCTTGCCGAGCCGAACGTAGAGGTCGCGCGCGAGCTCCGCCTCGAAAGTGCTCGACGCGCGCTCGGCGAGCGCCGAGGCGTAGCGATCCCAGCCCGACGACAGCGCGGCGAGCCGGGCAATCTCGGCGTGCAAATCCTCCGCCTCGGGCCGCTCCCCGAGCGCCCTGAGCAGCGCCGAGAGCGCATCGGCGACGCGCCCCAGCTTGCTCTCGAGGACCTCGGCGATCGCCCACAGCGTGTGCGTGCGCTCCGCCGCTTCCGTTTCGACCGAGAGACGGAGCTCGTACAGCGCGACGAGCTCCTCCCACTTTTCGGTGCTCTTCAGAACGGGGACGAGGATCTCCGAGGCGGCTCGACGCAGCGATTCGTGCTCCTCGGCGAGCTTCTGGACACGGAGGACGGCCTCTCGATCGTCAGGCGCCTGCAGCAGGGCCTGACGGAACGCTTCGAGCGAATCCTCGTAGCTCGAGAGCTTCTCGGCGAGCACCTGCCCGATCGCCTTGTAGAGGCTGGCGCGCTCGGCCGGACCGGGGGCGATGTTGACCTGCACGCGCAGGTTGTCCAAGAGATCAGGCCACTTTTCCTCGGCGCGATACAGACGGTCGAGCGCGGCAAGCGCCCCAGCGTCGCCCGGTTTGGAGCCGAGCGCGCGCACCAGGCAATCGATGGCGCGACCCGGATCGGAGAGCCTTTGTTCGTGGCACTTCGCCGCGAGGATCAAAAGCTCGTACGACAGCTCCGGATCGTCGGAGCCCACGAGCTCGACGCGACGCTCGTACAGCTCGACCAGGCGCTCGGCGTTGTCCGCCGCCTCGTAGAGCTCGATCAGGCAATCGACGGTGAACGCGCTCGTCGGGTCGAGCTCGCTCGCGCGCGTGTACGCCTCGATGGCTCCGGGGCGATCCTCGAGCAGGTCGCGCTTCGCCTCGCCGATCCGTCGAAATAGGCTCGCGCGCTCCTCGTCGTCGAGCACGATCTCGGTCTTGGCCGTGAGCACGTTGACGAGCGTCGGCCAATCACTGAGCAGGATCGCGAGGCGCTCCATGGCGTCGAGCGGCACCGGGTCGGATTCGTCAGTCGTGTAGAGCCGATCGTAGGCGGCGAGCGCCCGGCGAGGATCGTCGCGCTCCTGATCGTGAACGCGCGCGAGCACCGCAAGGTACTCGCGAACGCTCGCGAGGTCCGCATGCTCGGCGAGGATCTCCTCGTAGGTCTGCGCGAGCTCGTCCCAAGCCTTGGTGTCGGCAGCGAGGCGCTCGTAGTGCCCGCGCACGCCACCGTCCTCGGGCTCGAGGCGCAGCGCGGCACCGTACGCTTTCCGGGCGCGCTTGTTGTCGTTGCCGCGCGTCTCCCAGAGCTCGGCCGTCTCGCGCAGCACCATCACCTTCTCGTCGTCCACGGCGAGTGCGAAGCGATCCTCGTTGAGCTGCACGAGCCGTCGCCAGTCGTCGGCCGCTTCGTAGAGCGGGCGCAGGATCTCGACGACACGCTCCTTCTGCTGCTCGTCCTCGCGCAGCTTGTCGAGCTCTGCGATGGCCTCGGCGTTGCGCCCATCGGCGCGCACGACCTCCTCGAGCTGATCGACGGCGCGCTCGGTCTGCCCTTGCTCGAGGTGCAGCCTGGAGAGCGCGAGACGGAACTCGACGCCGCGCGCCGTGCTCTCCGCCTGCTCGGCGCGAGTCAGGTAGAGCTCGGCGAGGTCGTCCCAGCGCGAGCGCGCCCGGTAGAGCGCCGTGAGCGCGTCGAGCGAGCGCTCGTCACGTTCGTCGACCTCGAGAGCCGAGCGGTAGGTGTCGATGGCTTCGTCCGGCCGCGCGAGCTCCTTCTCGAGCAGCCCGCCCACGGTGTGGAGCAGCGCGAGCCGCTCGGCCGGGTCGAAGCGTTGCTCGAGCGCGTCGCGGTGCAGGGCCACGCGCTCCTCGTGACGCCGCTCGCGCACGAGGATGCCGTCGATCGCCGAGAAAAGCGACTTGTCGTCGCCATGAAAGGCGAGCGCGCGCCGATAGAACGAAAGCGCCTGATCCGCCTGCCCGAGCTGGTCGAAAAGCTCACCGGTCCGGCGCGCGAGCCGGGCGCTCGCGGGGTCGTCGCCCGTGACCTGGGCGAGTTCGGCGGCAAAGAGCTCGGCGAGCCGCTGCCCGGCGCCGGCGACGCGTGCCAGTCGCTCGAGCTCGGCGAGCGTCTTCTCGTCGGCAAGATCCTCGTGGAGGAGCTTCGCGGTCGTCTCCAGCGCCGCGCGGTAGTCTTCCTCCTGCTCCTCGAAGAGATGCGCGAGGCGCGTGAGGAGCTCACGGCGGTCGTCGGGATCGGTTGCGACGTCGAGGCGCGCTTCGAGTGCCGCTCGCACGCGTTTCCAGTCGGCCCGCACGAGGTAGACCGGCTCGAGCAGCTCGGCGGCGCGCCCGCGATGCTCCGGATCGGTGGCCTCGCCGAGTAGCCGCTCGAGCTCGGCGATCGCGCCCTCGTGGTGCCGGTCCTTGCCAAGCGCCTGCTCGAGCTCCTCGAAGGCGCGTCCCGTGTCGCGCTGGCGCCGCGCGGCGACACCGGCGATCTTGACGCGCAGGTCGCTGGCATTGCCACGCCCGGCGTCGATCTGACGCTCGTAAAGCGTGACGAGGTCCCTCCAGCGCTCGACTGCGGCGTAGAGGCCTTCGAGGGCAGTGAGCGCTTCCTCCTCGAGCGACATGTCGAGGATGGATTCGTAGACCTCGATGGCGCGCGCCTTGTCACCGAGCTCGCCCGCGAGCAGCGTCGCCCGACGATAAAGCAGGCGCTTGCGCTCGTCGTCCGAATCGGCGACTTCGGCGCGACGCTCGAGCACGTCGAGCAGTCGCTGGGCGTCACCGTCCTCCTCGTACAAGGTCTCGAGCGCGGCGAGCGCATGCGGGTGGTCGGCGCGCAGCTCGAGAGCCTTGGTGTAGTACTCGCGCGCTAGCCTTTTGTCCTTGAGCTCGCGCCGCGCGAGATCGGCGATCTTGAGGGTGACGCCAAGCTGCACGTCACCGTCGAATAGATTGCTCACGACGTTGCAGAGCAGCGTCACGTGGTCGGCGTGGCGCCCCGTGGCCTGCGCGAGGCGCTCGAGGCGCTCGAACCACTCCTCGACTTCGGCGTGACCCACCGCGTGCCGGACGGCACGCTCGGCGTAGCCGAAGGCGCGGTTCGAGTCGCCGAGCGGGCCGGCCGCGACCTCGATCGCCGAACGCAGACCCGCGAGCTTTTCGACGGGATCGTCCGTGGCGGAGACCTCGATGTCGAGCACGTTGACGAGGCGCTCGTGATCGCCGTCCGCTTCGTAGAGCGGACGCAGCATCTGCGCGGCATCACGCCGCACGCCGCTGTCGGGCGCTTCGAGCAGCGACTGAAGCGCCGCGCGGCTCTCGGCGTGGCGGGGGTCGACGGCGAGGGCGCGCCGGTACACCTCGAGCGCCGCCGGCACGTCGCCCCGCCGGAGCCGTTCGAGATCGCCGAGCTTGCCGAGCAGCGAGAGCCGAACGGCGTCGCTCTCGGCGATGTCGAGGTGCCGCTGGTAGGTGTCCGCGAGATCGTCCCAGCGCTCGGCAGCCTCGAACAACGCCTCGAGCGCTTCGAGCGACGCGGTCGACGGCCCGAACTCGTCGATCAGGGTCCGGTACTCGTCGATCGCCTCGAGCCCCGCGTCGAGCTTTCGCCAAAGGATCTCGGCGGAGCGAGACAGGAGCCCCCGACGCCTGTCGGGATCGCTCGTGAGGTCCCGCCTGCGGCGCAGCACGTTGACGAGATCACGGTAGCGCTCGGTGCTCTCGTAAAGCCGGTCGAGCGCCGAGAGCGCCTGCTCGTCGTCGCCGCCGTCTTCGAGACGCGAGCGCCACGCGGCGATGGCACCCTGGCGGTCGCCGAGCACGGTTTCGGAAATCTCGCCGAGCCGGCCGAGCAGGTCGCGACGCACGGCGACGCTTTCCTCGAGCCGGATCTGGACGCGCAGCATCTCGGCGAGCTTCTCCGAAGCACCCTGCGCGGCGTACAGGCGCTCGAGCGAGCGCGCCGCGGGCAGCGCACCACGCGGATCGTTCGGGTCGAGCTCGAGCACACGCCGGTAGACCGTCTCGGCCTGTTCGGGCTGGCCGAGACGATCCTCGTAGAGCAGGGCCACGCGCGTGAGGATCTCGCCGCGGAGCTCCGCGGAGGTGGACTTCTCGGCGGTGTCGAGCAGCACGCGTGCGACGCGCTCGTAGCTGCCTTGTCGCTCGCCGATGGCGATCAGCTGATCGCGGGAGTCGGTGTCGCTCGGGTCGAGGGGACAGAGCCTCGCGAAGGCCTCGAAGGCCCCCTCGTCGTCGCGCAGGCGGTCGTTGCGCAGGACGGCGATGCGACGCAAGAGCTCACGCGTCTCGTCGGGGGTCGCGTCGGTGTCGGCATCGAGCCGGGCCGCGAGCACCCTGGCCAAATCGCGGACCTCGTCGCGCGAGTCGTACACGGCTTCGAGCACGCGGGCCGCGCGAACCTTGAGGCTGCCGATCTCGAGCAAGCGCTCGGCGAGCTGGCGCGCATCTGCGTCGTTGACTCGTTCGCTGAGCACGTCCTCGACGTGACCCATGGCCTTTTCGGGCTCGTGCAGCGCAAGCTGGAGCCGCGCGAGGCGCAGCTTGAGGTCGAGCGAGTCGTCTCCGACGGCGGTCTCGAGGCGGCGGTCGAGCAACGCCGCGAGCTCGCGTTCCTTGCCACCGCGCGTGTAGAGGCGATCGAGCGCGCGTACCGCCGTCTCGTGATACGGGTCGATGGCGAGGATGCGCTCGTAGTGGCGCATGGCCTTGGCGGTATCCTCGATGATCTCCTCGCAAACGAGGGCGACCTCGGCGAGCATCTCGACCTTTCGCACGGGGTCCTCGCTGGCTCCCACGGCGCGCTCGTAGAGCGCTTCGAGCTCTCCCCAGCGCTCGGCGGCCGTCAGGATGTCCTTGAGGCGACGGAAAGCGGACTCCGTCCCCGGCCGCAACGTGAGCATGCGCTCGAGGTACGGGGTCGCGCCGATGGGATCGCCCAGGCGATCTTCGTGGAGGCGCGACGCGCGTTCGCAGAGCTCCACCTCGAGATCGGGCTCGAGCTTGCTGCGCAGGACCTCGCGGAACGCGTCGCCGAGATCCGTGGGGCGACCGGCCTCGGTGGCGAGCAGCTCGGCTCTCTCCCAGAGCTCGAGGCGATCGGGTGACTGCCGGACGGCGCGCAGCATCACGTCGAGCGCGTCACTGAAGGAGCCGAGCTTCTCTTCGTAGACGGTAGCGAGCCGTTGCTCCAGAACGAGGCGGGCGGGAACGTCCGTCGTCGATTCGAGCAGGATGCCGAGCACTTGCGCCTCGCGGCGCGCGTCGCCGCTCTCGGCATAACGCTCGGCGAGCACCTCGGCCGCGCGCGGACGGGCGGACGGTGTCTCGAGCAAGCGCTCGAGCAGATGGACGGCCGTCGGGGCCGTCTCGGGGGTCGCGAGCGCTTCTTCGGCCGAGGCGAGCGCGTCGATCGGGCGCCCGAGGCGGCCGATGTAGAGCTCGGCGAGCGCCACCTGACTCTCCGCGCGCGCCGCGTCGGACAGCCTGTCGCGGCGCTGCTCCATGACGGCGGCCGCGCCCGCGGCGTCGTCGAGCGAAAGGAGCAGGCGCGAAAGCGTCGTGAGCGCGACCTCGTCGCCCGGATCGATCTCGAGCATGCGGCGGTAAAGAACCGCGGCGCGCTCCGGATCCTCGAACACCTCTTCCTCGAGGGTTGCCCACTCGCCGAGGATCGCGAGCCGCTCGGCGTCGCCCTCGACGGTGCCCACGCGCAAGTCGAACAGCGTGCGCAGGTCGTCTCGCCGATCGAGCAACCGGAAGAGGCGATCGAGCGCGCCGGAAGCCTCGGCATCGCGCGGGTCGCGCTCGAGCAACCCGCGGTACACGGCGATGGCATCGTCGTGACGGGCAAGCTCGTCAGCGAGCACCCGGGCGAGCTTGAGCTCGAGTAGGCGGCGGAGGTCCCCCGACAGCGCCGGCCGCGGCTCGGCGGTGCCCTCCTCGCCACCCCTCCTCTTCTTCTTCTTCTTGCCGGCAGGCGCCGCTTCGGCGGCGGCCGCGGTCGGCGAGGCGTCGCTCGAGAGCGTGCGGAGGCGCCCCTCGACGGCCTCGACGAAGCTGTCCCAGCTACCGGCCGCGCGCGACGAATCCTCCAGGATATCGAGCGCCACGGGGCTGTCGGGAGCAAGCTCGTAGGCCCGTCGCGCGTAGGCGGCGGCCGCCCGCCGATCGGAAAGATGTTTGCCGGCGATCTCGACGAGACGGCCGAGGTACCCGAGCTTGTCTTCGATACCGTCGGCGTGCTCGAGCAAAAGCTCGTAGAGGGCGGGCAGGCGCACCCACTTCTCGTCCTTTTCGTAAAGTGGGATGAGCGCGCGAGCGGCGCGCGTGTCGCTCGGGTCGGCGGTGAGCACGCGCTCGTAGGAGCGGAACGCGCGCTCGCGGTGACCGAGCTTGTCCTCGAGGACAGCGGCCGCACGATACGACAGGTCAACGCGCAACGCCGGCTCCTTGGCGCGATCGGCGGCGTTGCTCAGCACCTCGGCGAGCCCCTCCCAATCGTTCTGCGAAGCGTAGAGCTCCGCAAGGCCGTCGTAGTCCCCGGCCTGCAGCGATGCGTCGCGCAGCACGCGCAGGGCGCGCTGATGGCCCGGCGACAGCTCGAGCACGCGGCGCCAGGCGCGCGTGGCCGCCTGTGGATCGTTCAAGTGCTCGGCGTAGACCGTGCCGAGCTTCTGCAGCACGACGAGCCGCTGGGCGTCGTCCTTCAGCGCGCCCGTGCGGCGCTCGAGGGCATCGGCGAGCGACGCCCAGTCCTTGGCGCGCTCGGCGTGGCGTTCGAGCGCGTCGAGCACGTCGAGCCGGCTCGGATCACCGTCGAGCACGTCGCGGTAGAGCTTGACCGCAACGTCACCGCGATTGAGGCGCTCGGAGGCGAGCCCGGCCATCTCGAGCATCAGGGCGCCGCGCGCAGGACCCACCGTGTCGGCGAGCTCGACCTCGAACAGCTCGAACAGCTGCGGCCAGGCGCGCCGCTTGCGGTAGAGCTCGTCGAGGCGCTCGCGAGCCTCGCGATCGCTCGGCTCGAGCTTCAGGAGCGAAGCGAAGGCATCGGCGGCATTCTGAGCGTTCGAGAACTGCTCGAGCCAGCGCCGGCCGGCCGCGCGATAGAGGCGCTTCTTCTCGTCGAGGTCGGGCGTGATCTCGGCGAGCTTGAGCTGGTACGTGATCATGTCGCGCGCCCGCCCGAGCTTGTCGTAAAGCTGGACGATCTCGCGCATCTCTTCGACGTCGTGCTCGTCGAGCTTCTCGTCGAGCTGAACGATCTGGTTTAGGACCGAGAGTAGGGCGGTGTCGCTCCGGATGTACTCGCGATAGATGCTCGCGACCTCGCGCAGCACGGCGAGCCGCTCCTCGTAGGCTTCCTGCGGCAAGCGTTCGAGCTGCTGACGCAAGAGCTCGACGAGCGCGTTGTGACTCTGGGTTTGCTTGTAGAAGCCCTTGAGCTTGTCGCGCGCCTCGACATTGTCGGGATCGCTGCGCAGCACCGCCTTGTACTGCTCGATGGCCTTTTGCGCGTTCTCCTGGCCCTCGGCGAGCCGCGCGAGCTCGACGGCAATCGCCGCCTTTTCCTTGGCGCCGTCCTTGAGTGAGCGCTGCGCGGTCTGCAGCACCTCCATGAGCCGCCCGTCGTCTCCGAGCGACTCGCAATACTCCCGATAAAACGACAAGAGCGCCTCGTTCGCGGGCTGGATCTTCGCGATGCGCGAAAACCACGGCTCGGCGGCGCGCGCGTGCTCGAGCTTCTTCCAGTAGAGCATCGCGATCTGGAGCATGTCGCCGATGAGCTCCGCTTCGCCGGCCTTCTTGGCGGCGAGCTCCCGCTCGTAGAGCCCGACCAGGTCGGACCAGCGCTCCTTGCCGGAGTAAAAGCCGATCAAGAATTCCATGGCCTCGGGGTGACCCGGGGCTTCGCGCATCACGCCCTCGTAGGCGCGCGCGGCGCGCTCGTCATCGCCGAGGTGCTGCGCTTGGACGCGCGCTAAGCGCGTGCCGGCGGCGACGCGGTCTGCCACTTCGTCGGCGCGATCGGCGAGCCGCTCGAGCACGCGCGCGACCTCGGCCCAATGCCCGGCGCGGCGGTGGACGAGCTCGAGCAACCGCCCCGCCTTGGCGTTCGAAGGATCGAGGCGCACGGCTTGCTCGAGGCGCTCGATGGCCTTGGCGAGGTCCACCCCGTCGCCACCGAAGCGCACGTCCATCTCGGCGGCGTGCATGAGCATCGAGCTCTTGTAGGTATCGTCCGTGGCGCCCTGAGCCTCGTCGACGTAACGCTGGGCGAGCTCGGCCGAACGGCCACGCTTGCTCTCGAGCTCTTCGATCGCCTGGCTTGCTTCGACGTCGCCCTGGTCGAGCTCGAGCAGCCTGAGGCCCGGAACGAGCGCGCCTTCGTCGTCGAACAGCTCGTTTTTCAGAACCCTGGCATGCTCACGCAGTAGCTCTGTTTCGCCTGGTTGGTTCTCGGCGACGCGCACTGCCACCTCGAGCAGCCTGGCAACGGCGTCCCATTCGCCGCGTGCGGCGTGGCGCTGACGCGCCCTTTCGAACAGGCGGAGCAGCTCGTCGAGCGACAGGTCGCCACCGGCGTCCCGCACGCTGTCCGACAGCGCCGCCCATGCGTCGTCGGAGTCCGGCTCGCTCTGCAATCGGCCGAGCGCGGTTCGGATCGTCTGAGAGTCCATGTCACCCACTTGCGGCGTTCGAGTCGCTCGAGCGATACCCGAAGGGACCGCGAGACTACGCCGCGCGGCGTAGCGTTACAAGCCAGCGAAACCGCAGGCTAAGTTCACCCGAGCCGGAACAAGGGAACGGTGCGCGTTCGCGGCTCGGGTACGCCGTGCATGGGTCAGCGGGCCGGATCGCTCCGTGCGGCGCAACCGGGCATGGGGGGCGCACCCACGGCGGCACGCCGAGCGGCGAGCGCGCGTTCTTGGTTTCGGACGATCGCGGGGCTCGCGCCGAGCGCCGCGGCATCGCAGAGGGCGCGGGCGGCCTCGTCGTCGCGACGGAGCTCGCCGAGCGCCCAGGCTCGGCCGAGCATGGCGTCGGCGTGCCGCGGGCGTCGGGCGAGAATGGCTTCGTACTGGGCGAGCGCCAGAGCGGCGTCGTGCCGCAAAAGGGCGACGGTGGCGAGCCCGAGATGATTCTCCAGCGCTTCGGGATCGGCCAAGAGGCCGGAGGTGTAGGCGCGCGTCGCACCATCGAGGTCGCCGAGCGCCACGCACACGACGCCGAGCCCGTGCCAGGCGACGGCGTCGCGCGGATCGCGGCGCAGCGCCTCCTCGAGCCTGGGCCGCGCGAGCTCGTGCTCGCCCCAGCGGGCCGCTCTCAGGCCACCGGTGCGGGGCCCGGCCGCACTTTGCGGCGCCACGCGCGTGGCCTCGTCGTAGGCGGCGAGCGCCTCGTCGTAGCGATGCGTGAGCTCGAGGGCGAACCCGAGCTCGAGCCAGGGGATCGGGCTCGCCACGCCGAGCGTTCGCGAGAGCTCGTCGGCATGCGCGCGTGCCTTGCCGAGGTCGCCGGTCGCACCGTAGACCCGAACCAGCAGCCGGCGTGCTTTCACGTCGCTCGGCTGCTTGCGAAGGTGCGCCTCGAGCAGCGCCGCGGCCT
The DNA here is from genome assembly GCA_963841435.1 of uncultured delta proteobacterium. Taxonomy (GTDB): domain Bacteria; phylum Myxococcota_A; class Polyangia; order Polyangiales; family Polyangiaceae; genus PMG-095. The sequence goes on along the minus strand of CAWJCS010000004.1, from coordinate 272,485 downwards.
CCTCGTTCCGGCCCTTGTCCGCGAGCATGATCGCGCGTGTTGCGTCGTCCGCCTCGCGCGCGCAGCCCGTCGCCAGCGCGGCGCACGCTGCGACGGTGAAGAGCAGGACGAGAGTCGCTACGCGGTGTGCCCGGCGATGCACGCGAGGGGCATGCTACCCCGCCGCCCGCGCGACCGCATGCGACCCGGCTCGCCGCGGCTGGGTCCGGCGGACCCGCAAAGGAGGAGGCGCGACACGGCCCGCAGAGCCTCGTCCGCTTGCGGCCCTCGAGGGCGGCGGGTAACGAGAAAGGGATGCAGGCATCCGAGACGACTTCTTTGGTGGTCCTTGGCGCCGGTCAAATGGGTGCGGGGATCGCGGAGGTGTGCGCCGCAGCGGGCCTCGACGTGACGCTCGTCGACGTATCGATCGAGAGGGCGGCACAGGCGCGAGCGGGTATCGAGAAGCGGCTCGCGCGGCGCGTCCAGAAGGGCAAGCTCGAGGCCGCGGCTGCCCAGGCGCTCGTCGAGCGCATCACGCCGGGTGACACGAGCGCGTACGCGAAGGCCGACGTGCTCGTCGAGGCCGCGACGGAGCAGCGCGAGCTCAAGGCGCGGCTGTTTCGCGAGGCGGATCAGGCACTTCGTCCCGAGGCGCTGCTCTTGAGCAACACCTCGAGCCTCTCGATCACCTGGCTCGCGGCGCAGACGGGGCGCCCCGATCGGGTCGCGGGCATGCATTTCATGAACCCCGTGCCCGTGATGACGCTCGTCGAGATCGTCCACGGCCTGCAGAGCTCGGAGGCGACGCTCTCGGCCGTCGTGGCGCTCGCCGAGCGCCTCGGAAAGACCGTGATCCACAGCCAGGACCGGCCCGGGTTCATCGTGAACCGCATGCTCGTCCCGCTCATGAACGAGGCCTGCTTCGCTCTCGAAGAAGGTCTCGGCAGCGCGCCCGACATCGACCTCGGCGCCCGCCTCGGCCTGAACCACCCGCTCGGACCGCTCGAGCTCGCCGACCTCGTCGGCCTCGATACCGTGCTCGCGATCTGCGAGATCCTGCACCGCGACTTCGGCGACGACAAATACCGGCCCGCGAGCACGCTGCGCAACCTCGTTTCGGCCGGTTGGCTGGGCAGGAAGACGGGACGGGGCTTCTACCGCTACGACGCGCAGGGCAACCGTTTGGAGCCCTCGCTAAAGAGTTGGAGCGGGCAATGAGCGCGCCAATCCTGCTCGTCGGCGAGGACGGTCCGCTCGCGATCCTCACCCTGAACCGCCCCGACAAGCTCAACGCCCTGAACCGCGAGTTGCTCGGCAGCGTCGGGAGCGCCGTGGCCGAGCTCGCCCGACGACCCGTCGCGACGCGCCCCCGCGCCGTCATCGTCACGGGCGCGGGCGACAGGGCCTTCGCCGCGGGCGCCGACGTAGCCGAGCTTTCGACGCTGAGCGCCGAGGAGGCGCGCGCGCTCAGCCAGCACGGCCAGCGCGTCGGACGCACGCTCGAGGAGGCGCCGTTCCCGGTCATCGCGGCCGTCAACGGTTTCGCGCTGGGCGGCGGCGCCGAGCTCGCGCTTTCTTGCGACTTCATCTACGCCTCGGAGCGCGCGCGCTTCGGCCAGCCCGAAGTGGGGCTCGGCCTCGTGCCGGGCTTCGGCGGCACGCAGCGGCTCTTGCGCCGCGTGGGCATCGCTCGCGCCCGCGAGCTGGTCTTCACCGGCCGCGCCATCGACGCGATCGAAGCCAAGGCGATCGGGCTCGTCAACGAGGTCGTGCCGCACGCCGAGCTGATGGAGCGCACCAGCGCCGTCGCGCGGACGATCGCAAAGAAGGCGCCGCTTGCCGTTGCCGCGAGCAAGCGACTCATGCTGCGCGGCGCCGGCGTCGACCTCACGACCGCGTGCGAGCTCGAGACCGAAGCGTTCGGCGCGCTGTTTGCGTCCCACGACGCCCGCGAAGGCACGCACGCCTTCGTGGAGAAGCGCCCGCCGAAGTTCGACGGCACCTGATGCGCCTGCGTTTCGCCGCCGCGTGCCTCGGCCTGCTCGCCGGCTCCTGCCGAGGCTGCAGCGAGGACAAGCCGTACACACCTTTCGGCGTGCAAACGGCGCTGCCTGCGGCGAGCGACAGCGCCCCGGCGCCCAGCCCGAGCGCGAGCACGAGCGAGCTCGACGCCACGCGCCAGAAAGCGGAGCTGGCACCCGAGCACGCCACGCGCTTTACCGTGTCGGGGCGGGAGCTCTCGGCGCCGCCGGGCCTCGTTTTCTCGCTCGGGCTTGCCGCGGGAGACGGCCCCGACGATCGCGTCGCCCTCCTTTTCGCCGAGGCCGACGGCGGCGCGCAGAGGGCCGGCGAGCTCTGGTCGTTTCCGGCGGTCGGTGAGCCGAGGCGGCTCGGAAGCCTGCCAGGTTACGTTCCGAGCGGCCCGGGCTGTGCGCTCGAGCCGAAGCTTCTGCGCACCGGGGCACAGAGCGTGACGCTCGACGCGCGCGCGCGCTGCGAGACGCCGCTCATCGAGCGCTCGCCCCTGGGGGCAGTGCTCGCCTTCGCGCCAGCGGCGGAGCGCCCCCTCTTGCTCGCGCTGCGCATCGCGGCCGCGGCACCGGGGGAGACGCTCGAGCTCTCGAGCGACACGAGCGACCGCGACGGCGACGGCAGGGACGACGTGTCGTTCACGGTAAGTGTCGGCACCGAGCGCGGGCCCAAGGCCGCCGTCCCTCTGGTCTGGCTCGATCGCGCGGCGGGTCCCGCCCGCGAGCCCGCCGAGCCGCACCAGGCGCTCGAGCGCCTGGCCGGGGTCGAGGCCGCGCGCGCGAAGTCCAAAAAAACGGCCGACGACGTGCTTTCGCGCGTCGACGCGACACGGCGCCTCATGGCGACGCTGTGTGGCGAAGGCGCGACACCGCGCTTGTTCGACGCGGACGGCGCGTCGATTCCCTGCGGCCCGCTCGGCAAGACGCTCGATTCTTTTGACGAGCGCCGAGCTCGAAGCAAACCTCGCGCTCGGACGCGTGCGCGAGGCGTTCGGCGTGCTCGCCCGCGACGGCTGGTATTTCGAGAAGACGAGCGCCGCGCTGAGCAAGCGTCTCCAGCGCGAGGTGCTCGACGCCATCGACCCGGTCGCCGCCAAGACGATGTTCGTCAACGTTCACCCGGTCGCGCCGGCGACCCCGCACCTTAGCCCACTCGCCTTCAACGTCAACGGGTCGCTGCTCGTGCGCACGGCCGACGGCCTCGTGCGCGTCGATGGCCGCGGCACCGTGACGCCCGTCGAGCCGGCGACACCGCTCGAACCGCTCGAGCTTCGCCTCGAAGGGCGCTCGTTCCTCAGCGTCGTTTATTCGTGCGACCGCAGCGAGGCGACGCTATTTTTCGACGGCGGCCCGCCGAGCGTCACCACGCTGCTCGCGCCGCGCCCCGGAGCGTGCGGGCGTGCGCCGCGCGCGCCCCAGAAGGTCGCCCGCCCCGCCGCCCTCGGCAGCGGCTTGTCCGTGCTGGTCGGCCCGATGTTGATCGGCGATCCGGGACCCGTTCCGCGCTGGCCGCGCGGTACGGCACGGTCACCCGACGGCGCCTGGCTCGTCGCGCCGACACCCTTCGGACTGCTCGTCGACGGGCTTTCGCATCGGGTGCTCGGGCTCGGCGCGGGCGTGGACCCCGAGGCGCTCGAGGATTGCGTGGTCGCCAACGGCGGGCAGCGCGTCGCGTGCGTGCAGTCGGGCCGGGTGCTGCTCGCGACGAGCGGGCTCTAACAGCCTCGTGCTAGGGCCCTTTGGAGCGCTCGAGGTAGGAGCGCGTGCGCGTGTCGACCTTGATCCAGTCGCCCTCGTTGACGAAGAGCGGGACGGGCACGGTCGCGCCGGTCGTGAGCTTCGCGGGCTTCAGGACGTTGGTGGCGGTGTCGCCGCGGGCGCCGGGCTCCGTTTCGACGACCTGCACGACGACGTGCGGCGGCAGCGAGATGCTGACCGGGTTGCCGTTGTAGATGGTAATGGTCACGTCGATGCCGTCGATCAAGAAGCCCGCCTCGTCGCCGACGGCGTCTCTGTGCACGCTCACCTGGTCGCCCGTCTGCGGGTTCATGAACACGTACATGTCCCCCTCGGGGTAGATGAACTGCAGCGTGCGATCTTCCACGTCCGCGGCCACGAGCTTCTCACCCGAACGGATGTTGCGCTCGATGGTGCCGCCCGTGAGCATGTTCTTCAGCTTGGTGCGAGTGAAAGCCTGCCCTTTTCCGGGCTTCACGAACTGAAAGTCGGTCACCACGAAGGGCTGGCCGTCCATCAAGAGCTTTAGACCTTTCCTGATGTCACTCGTGTCCATACTTGCCTCGCCGAGGGGCCTTTGTGACGCCAGGCCACCACCGGCCCGGGCTACTCGGGACCGCCATCTACATCAAACCGGGCGGCTTGGCGAGCGACGACCGCTCCCGTGCCGTGAAGGGCGCCCAGGTGGCGCCGGGAGGGCCGGTTGCAGCCCACGAGCCCGGGCAATACGGTGAGCCTGAAGTCATGGACGAGGTCGACCTCGAGGAGATCAAGCGCGAAATCGTCGAGAGCCGCTCGCTCTCCATCAAGACCAACAACCTGGTCAACGCGCTCGCGTCGGACGTGAAGAGCATCGCCAAGCGCCACCAGACGCAGGAACGGCGCCTCTTCGTGAACACTGCCACGGCCTACGCCGTCACGATTGCCGTAGTGCTCGGCTTCGTGAAGCTCGCCTGGGACATCCGCCTCGACACGGTGCGCGCCGAAACGCGCGACGCCCAGACGCGCGTGGCGCAGCTCGAGAAGCAGCAGAAAGCCGCCGCGCAAACCGAGGAGGCGGAGCTCCACGCGCGGCGCCAGGCGTCCGACTTCTACAAGCTCATCGTAGACAACAAGCGCCGCGAGATCATCGACGGCTTTCCCGAGGTGGCCAAGGCCGAGCTCACGCCGACCGAGCGCGCCGTGTTCGAGGCCGCCGCCGCGCGCGCTCGCGAGGAGCTGTCGCTCATCGCCTACCAGACCGGCATCGACCATGCTCGCATGGGTCGCTGGCAGGAAGCGGCACAGCAGCTGCGCGAGTCGCTCGCGTACAAGAGCGACGCCGCGCACTCACCGAGCGCGAGTTACGAGCTCGCCCGCGCGCTCATCAACCTCGGCTTGCAGCGCGACGCCATCCCCATGCTGGTCGCTCTCTCCGAAGCGTCGGCCGATCGCGAGGTCATGGACGACGCGACGTTCCTGCTCGCGACGGCGCAGGCCGACATGCAGGCTTACAACGACGCGAAGACCTCGTTTCGCGCCTTCATTCGCCGCTTTCCCAAGAGCTCGCACGCGCTCGATGCGCGAGCCAAGCTCGCCGAGCTCGAGCTTTATCACTGAGCCTTGGCGCGGGGGAACGGAAACGACTCGGTCGGCTCGGTGGGCTCGACCGCGTCGAAGCGGGTGAGATCGAGCGTGAGGATGGCGCCCTCGTCGGTCAGCACGTCCGAGAGGCGAGCGCCGAACGCGATGTCCTTGTCCAGGTAGCGGTGGCTCGCGTGGACGATCTGCATCCAGGTATCGTCCATGCCACTCACTGTCACGAGGATCTCCACGCCGTCGCGTGCGAGCGAATCCGGCGTGTCGCCGTGGAGGGGGCTCGCTTCGTCGATGGCGTGGAGCACCGTCCAGGCGCGACTCAAAGACAGGATGTGATCGCGGGCCAGCTTCAGGTCGAGCATGCGGTAGAAATCCTTACCCTCGAGCGTGCGTTCGGTCCGCACCAGGCTCACGCGTACCGTGGCTTCGACGATGAGATTCTTGCGCAGATTGCCGAGGCGGAACGCGAGCGTGGGCACCCCGTTCATCGGGGATATCGTGGCACGCCGCGAGAACATCAGGCGCGCCGTGGGGCGCGAGAACTTCGCGAACACGAGGCCCGTGGCGAGAGCCGTGAGCACGAGCCCGAGCGTCGATTCGACGACCATGAGCACGTTCGCGGCGTCCGTTTGGGGCGCCATCACGCCGTAACCGATGGTGCCCATGGTCTCGACGCTGAAGTAAAAGGCGTCGGCGAACGACCCCGGGCGCGCGTTCGCGATGCCGCCCACCTCGAGATAGATCAGGGCGAACAGCGCATTGACCACGCAGTACCCGCCCGCCACGACGCCCAGCGTGGCGGCCCACGAAAGCCGGAGCAAGGCGTGATAAAAATCGCGCAGCGGTGTGCGTGGCGCGCCGACCACGCGGATCTCGTAGTCGAGCTTCGAGGGCTCCGGCCTGGGCTTCTGGGTCAACGGCTCCTCATACACCCTCGCGGCGCGGCGGGGGCCAAGTCGAGGTCAGGGCCGCACGACGAGCTCGAGCACCAGCTTCGACGAAAACGGCGCGCCCACGACGGGGAGCTCGACTCCCACGCTCGTGCCGACTGGGCCTTCGGCCGCCGTCACGCCAAGGGCGAGGATGCCCCGAGCGGCTCCGGGCTCGCTGCCCACCGGCACCGCACCCCGCATGGCGACGTGCAGGCCAAAGCCGTCGGAAGCTCGAAGGGACGCGCCGAGCGAAAGGGCGACCTCCGAGCGATTCATGGGGTCAACGAGCGGGCTCGAGCCGTGAACGTGCCCGGCGTGGTCGCCGCTCGCGCCGACGGCGGTGCCGTACGCGAGGCCGGCGTCGGCGCGCAGGCGACCCCGGCGGACATCGCCGAACAGGCCCGGCATGAGCATGGTGTGCCCCATGCCAAGATCCTCCTTCGCGCTTCCCGTCGGAAGCGTCGACATGAACGCGAGGCCGAGGTGCGAGTCGGCCGGCGCGGAACGAAGCACCTCCGCGCTCGCGCCGAGCGCCATGTCGCCCGGGCCCATGAGCCGCTGGCCGTTTCTCACCAGCCGGTAGGCGGGAAAGGCGACGCTCGCGGACCATCGCGACGACGCGAAGCCTCCCCCGAGCACCAGGCCCTCGTAGTGGCCCTCGTAACGCTCCGTGCGAAAGACTGCACTCTCCTCGCGCAGGGTGACCGTCGCCCCCACGCGCTCCGGATCCGCGAGCGCGCTCGGGTGGCAACTCTGGGCACTCGCTGGGGAAGGCTCGGCGACCAGACCGACGGCGAGCAACGCCACGCTCACGCGACCGGGAGCACCCGAGCGGCGCAGAGCTACGGTGTACCGCACGCGAGCCATTCGCCGAGCTTGCTGCGCTGCTCCAAGCTCGGCGCAGGACCGTCCGGCGGCATCGACGTGTTGGTGTGCGCGGGGCCCGAGGCGGCCTGCTCGTCGAGGTGCTCGGCGGGCGTGTCGAGGATCCCCTCGAGCGTGTCGAAGTTGTGGTCGCTCGGAGCGCCATTGCGGTCGCTGCTGGAGAGCGACGCCGAGTGGCAGCGCGTGCAGTAGGCCGCCATGAAGCCGCGGCCGAAGCTCTCGTAGGTGAGCGCGGAGGACTCGGGGCAGGTGGCGCCGCTCGGGCCACCCTCTTCATCGTCACCGCCTCCGCAACTGGAAAGCACCAGCGTGAGCACGGGCAGCACGGCTGCCGCGAATCGAACACGAGCGGATGGCATGCCGCGCTTCTCGCACGCTTCCGGAGCGAGGGCCGTGCGGCATTCTTGCGCAGACAGCGGGCGCGCCGCTCAGCGCGAAACGGGGAATTTCGCGAGCTTGTACTGCAAGGTCCGGCGGTGCAGCCCGAGCACGCGCGCGCTCTTCGAGACGTTGCCGTCGCACTCGAGCAGAACGCGCTCGATGTGCTCGCGCTCGAGGCGGGCAAGTGATGGGATCTCGAACGCGGGGGGCTCGACGAGCTCTTCCTCGGCGTCGAAGGCGGCAAGGATGCGATCGGCGTGACAGGGCTTCGTGAGATAGTCCTTGGCGCCGAGCCGAATCGCCTCCACGGCCGTCGCGATGCTCCCGTAGCCCGTGAGCACCACCACGACGGGAGGAGCATCGCGGGCGCAGAGTGCGCGCACGACCTCGAGCCCGCTCGGACCCGGCATGCGAAGATCGACGATCGCGCGATCGATCGGGTGCGCGGCGGCACACTCGATCGCCGTCGCGTGGCTTGCTGCCGAAAGCACGTCGTGACCCCGCTGGGCCAGCGCCCGGACGAGGCGATCCCGGAAGCGCTCGTCGTCGTCGACGACGAGGTAGGTGAGCTTCGTCAACGTGGTCACGATGCCTCCGCCGTCGCCGGAGACGAGCTGGGCAGGCGCAGCGTCGCCCGCGTGCCGCTGCCTTCGCGGGATTCGATGAGCAGCACGCCGCCGCGACTCTCGGCGAAGGCACGCGCCAAGAACACCCCGAGGCCGAGCCCGCGCCCCGGCTGCTTGGTCGTGAAAAACGGCTCGCCCACGCGTTGCAAGAGCGCGTCCGGGATGCCGCTGCCCCGATCCTCGACGGAAACCTCGACGCCCGTTGCGCTGCTCGATAGCTCGACGGTGACCGAGGCGTCGCCCGGACAGGCGTCGAGGCCGTTTTGGACGAGCGCCGTGATCGTCTGCGTGAGCTCGGCGGCGGGCGCGTCGAGCTCGAGGCGATCGGCAAACCGCAGCTCGACGTGGCGAGCGCGCGCTGCTCCGAGGGCCTGCTGCACCCGGGACGCGAGCTCGTCCGCCCTCACCGTCCGTCCGCCGTCGTTCGAGCCGCTCGCGCGGGCCGCCATCCGACCGAGCACGTGCTGGCAGCGCTCGACTTCGAGCAGAATCAAGCGGAGGTCCTCGGCGAGGTCGGCGGCGTCCGGCCGCCGCTCCGCCGCGAGTAGCGCTTCGTGGGCGGCGACGGCGATCGTTCCGAGCGGCGTGCCAAGCTCGTGGGCCGCTCCCGCCGCCAGCGTCGTGAGTGAGGCGAGGCGCGCGTTGCGGGCGCTGCTTTCACGCAGCCTCGCGAGCTGCTCGTGCTGCCTTCGTACCGCGGCCGTGATGCGGAGCACGAAGAAGGCGGTGAGGCCGGCCGCGAGCACGAAAGCGATCCACATGCCGTGCAAGTGGGCGCCGAGCGGGCCATCGCCGTGGTGGAACGCGTGCGCGTCAACGGGCGTCAGGAACAGCGAGCCGTAGCCGAGGACGGCGAGCAGCGTGACGAGCGTCGTCCAGCGGGCGCTCAAGACGACCGCCGACAGCGTGATGTGAACCAGATAGAGCACCGTGAACGGGTTCATCGATCCACCGGAGGCCGCGAGCAGACCCGTGAGCAGCAGTGTGTCGAGGCAGAGCGCTCCACCCATCAAGGTGGCCGAAGCACGCTCGAGCAGCGCTCGCCTCACGGACCAGAAAAGCAAGGCATTGGAAGCCGCCGTCACTCCGGCGATCCAGGCGAACGGTTCCCAGGCGACGGGCAGCTCGAGACCCCAGCGCGCTACGGCGAGGGCGGCGACCTGGCAGAGCACCGCGAGCCAGCGAAGCTTGACGAGCCACGGCAGCGTGACCTGCGGTTCGAGGTTGGAAATCACCGGCGAATCTCTCGTCGCGCGGCGAGCGTCCGTCAAGCCCCCGCGCCGGGTCGCCCCGGCGAGCTCCGGGGCGCGCCAAGGCGCGCCCTGCGAAAATTCACCGCACCCCGAGCGCCGGCCCGTCCGCTGCTGCTCCGCACCGCGGCGGCGCCCGGCGCGGCGCTAGTAGCGCGTGCAGCCCGACTTGCCCTTGCGGCACGCTCCGTTTTCCTTGCACGCCTTCGCCTGACGGCAGTCCGCGTTCGAGCCGACGACACAGCCGGGGGTGGCACGCAGACTGCTCTTTTGCGTGTCGCCGACGAAGGTGCAGGTGCCGAGCGAACGGCAGCCATCCGTCTTTTCGCAGTCGGCGCGCGACGTGAGCTCGCACTTTCCGTTAACGTAGGTGCAATAGCCCTGCATCCGGCAAAGCTCCCCCATCTCGCAATGCTTCGACGACGCCGTGAAGCACGTGCTGCCGTCGGCCCCGCAGCGGCCGAACCGCGTGCAGGTCTCCGCCCGGAGACAGTCGTCGCCCCGCGGGATGCAGATGCCGTCCTGCGCGGTGCAACGGCCGTCGGTGCGGCAGCCCTCCGTCGCCGCGCAATGTGCATTGCTCGTCGGAGCGCAGGCGCCCTGCCACACGCCGCATTTGCCCTCGTCCCTGCAAGCGGGCGACGCGGCGCAGTGCTCGGGTGTCGCGACGCAGCTCTCCCCGGAGAGCACACAGCGCCCCTTCTGCGCGCAGTCCTTGGAGCGGGTGCAGTCCTCGGCGTCGGTGGCGACGCAGCGCCCGCTCTTCGCCGTGCAGGCACCGCGCACGTCGCACTCGGCCTTGCAGCTCGCGGCATGGCGCTCCTCGCAGCCGGTGAGCACCACCGGCGCGAGGAAACCGACGAGCGCCGCGCTGCACAGCGCCCGAAAGGCTCTCCGGGTGACGAAAGCCCATGAAACCGAGGGCGCTCGACGCATGAGTTGACGACCGTATCAGTAGCGCGCCGAGCTGGGAACGACGCGCGTCAAACGGGCGCGGTCGCCTCTTCCAGCAGCGCGGCGGCGCTCCGGAGGAGGTCCTCCGCCGTGAACGGCTTCTGGAGGAACGCGTAGCGACCGGCGGCGACGCCTCGCCGGAGCAGATCCTCCTCGAGGTACCCCGAGCACAACAAGATGCGCAGCGTGGGGGCGATCGCATGCACCCGCTCGAGCACCTCGCTCGTAGCGATTCCCGGCATGACTCCATCGACGCAGAGCAGCGCGTAGTCGTTGGGCCGCTCGAGGAGCTCGAGGGCCCTCGCTCCATTCGGCGCTTCGCTGACGCGAAGCCCCGCTCTCGCGAAGATGCGCCGCATGCTGGCGCGCACGTCGTCACGATCCTCGACGACGAGCACGTGGGTGTCAGGCCCACGCGCGATTTGCGACGCGGCTCGCGCCGACGCCTCGTGTGCCGCTCCGTCGTCCAAGATCGCCTCGGGCAGGCGCAGGCGGAACGTCGTGCCCCGGCCCGCCACTGACTCGACGAGCACGTCGCCCTGGGCTCCCTTCGCGAATGCATACACCGTCGCGAGCCCGAGGCCGGTCCCGCTGGCGCCCTTCGTCGTGAAGAAGGGATCGAAGATGCGGTCGAGCACCTCGGGGCTCATGCCGGCGCCGGTGTCCGTGACCGAGAGCTCGACGCACTGCCCGGGACCCGAGCCGTCGGCGAGGGCCGCGTGGCGACGACATACGATTCGAAGCTCCCCGCCACCCGCCATGGCATCGCCCGCATTGGCCGCGAGGTTGAACAGCGCGCGCTCGAGCTCGCCCGGGTCGACGAGCGCCACGAGCGGGTCGGCGACCTCGACGGTGACGCGCACGTCGCTCGGCAGGAGGCGTTGCAACGACCCTTGCAGTCGCGTGAGGAGCGGCTCCATCGGCACCGGCCGCGGCTTCGACACTTGCCGCCGCCCGAGCGTGAGAAGCTGGCGCGTGAGCTCGGCGGCGCGCTTTGCGGCGTCCACGATTTCTCCGGCCGCCGCCTTGACTTCGCCGGAGGCGGCCGAGGTCGCCAGCACCCCGGCCGTACCCATGATGACCGTCAGCGCGTTGTTGAAGTCGTGGGCGATGCCACCCGAAAGCCGGGCCAACGCCTCGATGCGACGCGACTCCTCGAGAGCCTTTTGGGCGATGAGCCGCTGCTCGCGTTCGTGCTCGCGCGCCGCCTCCGCTTGCTGCAGCGCGAGGCGCTGCGTGTGCTCGCGTTCGGCCTCGTGCGCCAGTCGTTCGATCACGAACACCTGCGTGAGACCGATGGCGATCCCGAGCAGGCAGAGCGCGACGGTTTCCCGCACCCAGAAGCCGGCGTGGTCCGGCCGCCACATGGCGAGCGTCAGCGGCGGCCCCACCTCGTGCAGAACCACGACGGCACTCAGCACGAAGAGCGCCACGACGGAAAGCCAGGCGAGCACCGCACCCCGCCTGCCGAAGAACACCGAGCCGAGCAACAGCACCAGGAAATTCAGCGCGATGCTGCCCACCGCCACGCCACCGCGCGATTGGATCAAGAACGCCGTGAGGCCGAGCAACCCGAGAAGACAGAGCGCCGACGCCCGGAAGCCCAGCCGTGGTGCAAGGAGCCTGAGTAGCGGGAACGCGAGTGTGTAGAGCGAGAGGACGATCGTGACGGGGCCGAGCGTGCCACGCGAAAGCTCCATGCCCGTGATCAGCACGCTCAGGGACGGAACGCCGATGGCGAGCGAGCCGAGGGCCCCACGGAGCACACGGTCGCGCACCTGCCGGAGCCCGTCCTCGCGGGGCAACCGCTCGACGAGCACCCCCTCGCGAGCGGTCATTTTGCCTCACCGTACGCCATGATCGGGATCCTAGCGCGCCAGCGCATGACGAGATCAAGGGCTCGGGTCGTTGTCGACGATGGTGAACCCCGCCGCATTCCACCAGCCGCGGCCTTCGTCGTTCTTGGGGCCCATCGCGACGAGCGTGTACCCGCGGCCGATTTCCGGGTCCGATGCGCCGCTTCGGGCGAGGACCACCGACCAGGAATCCGAGATCGCGACGGTCCCGTTGTCGAGCGCTTGAACGCGCCAGGTGCGCGTCCCGATGCCGTAGCCGGCGGGCGCGAGATCGAGACGCGGCTCGAGCGGGCGGAGAGCGCCCTCCGTCATCTGCTCGCCGATCGACGCCCAGGCTTCGAGCGTCGTGTCCGGGGGGACGGCGCGGATCGAGATTTGCCCGAGCGCCGTCGAGGCGTGCAGAGCTTGCATGCCGACGACGCCCGACGCCGTCTTGCGCGACAAAAGGACGAGCTCGGCCGACAGCGTCGGGCGAAGCGGCGTGTAGAGCTCGCCACAGATTGCCTTTTCGTGGTCGGTGGTGAAGGTCGGCCCTCCCAGACAGCCCACGGCCGCAAAGAGCAAGCTGTACCCCTCGGTGAGCGTGCCCGCTGCGATCGCCGGCAAGCGCCCGACACGTAGACGGGGCGGCTTCGGGGCGTCGCCTCCACTGCCACCCATGCCCGCACCTGCGGCCGTGGCGGCGCCCCCCTCGCCTCCGGCGCCGCCCGCGAGCTCGGCCGCGGCACGCGTGGCGTCGGCCATCTCGGCCTCGGCGAGCGCGACCGATGCTTCGCAGTCGAGCCCCGCGAGCAGCTCGAGCTCACCGGCGAGCGCGAACGGAACGAGCGCCTGCTGTTCGAAGTCCACGCCGCTCACCTGGTCCAACACGAGCGAGGCGCCGTAGGCGAGGCCTCCCGCGGGACGCGGGTCGCCGACCAGCGTCGTCTCCGAACCGTCGTCGCGCGCGAAGCAGAAGGCGAGGCTCGGCGTGTTGACGACCGCGTGGAGCAGCGTGAGCACGCTTTCGCCCGGTGGCTCCACGACCTTGTTCCCGCCGCTACCGCCCGTGCCACCGGTGCCGCCCTGGGCCGAGCTGCCGCCGCGAGCCGCGGCGCCGCCGAGCCCTCCCGAACCGCCCGTAGCGGAGCTGCCCGCGCTGCCGCCGCTCCCCGAGCGCGGCCGCGCCGCCAGCGAGTCGTGGTTCGAGGTGCAGTCGGTGGCGAAAAGCACCGCTCCGAGCGACGCGACGAGCAGCAGCCGGCCGAGGCGCGCCTCAGTGGAGCGTGTCATGGCCTCGCTCCGCTCGAGCCAACGGGCCGAGCACGGGATGGGCGTGGTTGAGCGGGCCGGCGCCCTGCCCGAGTCCCGGTGCGGTGCGAATCGCCTCGAGCACGTAGTCGCGCGCGCGCTCGACGGCGTTGACGAGCGTCAGCCCCTCGGCAATTCCCGCGGCGATTGCCGAAGCGAGCGTGCAGCCGGTGCCGTGCGTCGAGCGCGTGACGACGCGCGGCGACGTGAAGCGGAGCGCAGCGCCGTCGGCCGTGCGCAAAACGTCCGTCACGAGCTCCCCGCCGAGATGACCTCCCTTGGCGAGCACCGCCGACGCGCCGAGCAGCAGCAGCTTCTCGGCGGCCCGCTCGAGATCGGCCACGGACTCCACGCGCACCCCGGACAGCTCTGCGGCCTCGGGCGCGTTCGGCGTGACGAGCGACGCCATCGGGAGCAGCACCTCGCGGAGCACCGCGCGCGCGTCCGGTTCGAGGAGGGGCACGCCGCTCTTCGCGTAGAGCACCGGATCGACGACGAGCGGCACGCCCGGCGCGAACGCGCGGCAGGTGGCGGCAACGCGCTCGACGGTCCGCGCCGACCCGAGCATCCCCGTCTTGATGGCGTCGGCGCCGATGTCGGTGAGCACCGCTCGCATCTGCTCGGCCACGAAGTCGGGGTCGACGGCAACGACACCGTGCACGCCGAGCGTATTCTGCGCCGTGAGCGCCGTCACGGCGGTCGCCGCGTAGCCGCCGAGCAGCGTGATGGTCTTGATGTCGGCCTGAATGCCGGCACCCCCTCCCGAGTCGGAACCGGCGACGATGAGCACTCTGTGCGTCACGAGGAAAGAGATAGCGTAGCCTCGGTCGAGTCGCTATTCTCTCGCGGATCGCGTGACCGAAGCCGACGATGCGACACGAGCCGCGGGCCTGATCGGCGCGACCATTGCAGAACGTTATCGACTGGACGCCCTCATGGGAGCGGGCCGGGCGAGCGCCCTTTTTCGGGCCATGGACGCCCGGGAGGGAGCCGTCGCGCTCAAGGTGTTCTACCCCGAGTTTTCCTCGGGCGACGTCGGGCACCGCTTCCTCCGGGACTCGACGACGCTACTCATGCTGCGGCACCCCCACCTCGTCGAGACCGTGGGCTCCGGAAGCGACGCGGCGCGTAGCCTCGCCTACGTGGCGCGACCGCTCGTGGTGGCGCGCTCCTTGAGGGAGGTGCTCGCCGAGCTCGGGGTGCTCGACCCCGTCGCGGCCGTGCGCATGGTGCTGCAAGCCGCGAGCGGCGTGAACGCAGCGCACCGCGTCGGCGTCGTGCATCAAGGCATCAAGCCCGCCAACCTGTTTCTGGATCTCAGAATCGGACGACGAGCTCGTCGTGCGCGTCACCGATTTCGGTTGCGTACGCCTGGGTGCCGCGGGCTCGGCGGGAAGCCTCGTCCAACCCGTGAGCCCCCCGGACTACCTCGCGCCCGAGCAGCTGCTCGAAGGTCAGGCCTTCGACGAACGCACCGACGTGTGGGGTCTCGGCGCCGTGCTCTACGAGCTCGTCACGGGCAGCCCACCGTTCGGCCACCTCGAGTCAGCCAGTGACGTCGCGACCGCCGTCACGACCGACGACGTGCCACACGTGCAGGATCGAGCGCCCTGGGTGAGCGCGGAGCTCGCACTCGTCGTGCACCGCGCCCTTTCGCGCGACCCGGCGCGCCGCGCGGCAACGCTCGAAGATTTCACGCGGACGCTCAAGCCCCTTTCACAGCACGACGAGCGCATCGCCTTCGCCGGTCTCGCGGCCGTGCCGCACAACGTCCGCACGCGGGCGGAGCCCCGCGCCGACCTCGATTCCGAGCCTCCTCCCACGCCGGCGCCGGCGCCGCCCCAGAAGCCCGCCGACGATCTCGGTCTCGTGGGCCAGACGCTCGACGCTCGCTATCGTGTGGTGCGGCTGATCGGGCGCGGCGGCATGGGCACCGTCTACGAGGTCGAGGCCAGCGACGGCCGGCGCCTCGCCGCGAAGGTCGTCTCGCGGGGCCATGCCGGGGAAGCGGGCCTCGCGCGCTTCTCGCGAGAGGCGAAGGCGGCGAGCGCGATTTCGAGCCCCAACGTCGTGACGACGCTCGATGCGGGCAGCGACGAAACGCTGCGCCACCCGTACATCATCATGGAGCTCTTGCACGGCGTCGATCTGTCGAGCGTGCTCAAACGCGAGGGGGCGCTCGAACCGCAGGTGGCGGTGCGCGTCGTGCTCCAGGCCGCACGCGGCATCGCCGCCGCGCACGCCCACGGCATCATTCACCGAGACATCAAGCCCGCGAACCTGTTCCTGCAAGTGGCCGAGAACACGGGGGACGTGACGGTGAAGGTTTGCGATTTCGGCGTCGCCAAGCGCACGCGCATCGACGGCCGCACGGGCGGCTTCGGCCTGAGCCTCACGCGCACGGGCGGCATGCTCGGCTCCCCCATGTACATGGCGCCGGAACAGGCGCGCAACGCGAAGGACGTGGACGAGCGCGCCGACGTGTGGAGCCTCGCCGTCGTCCTGTGGGAAGCGCTGAGCGGCCGACGCCTCTGGGGTCAGCAGACGTCGCTCGCGGAGCTCATCGTGTCGATCTGCACGGATCCGATCCGACGTGTCGACGAGGTCGCACCCTGGGTGCCGCCGGATCTCGCCCGCGTCGTGAACAAGGGGCTCGAGCGCGACGTTTCACGGCGCACGCTCGGTATGCACGCCCTCATCGCCGGGCTCGAGGTCTTCGCGGGCGGCTCGGACCGCGTGACCGCCACCGACCTCACCGGCCTGAGCGAAGAACACCGTGAGATCCTGGCGCGACGCACGGCAACGTCCCTCGCGCCCCGTGCGGACCGCCCATCGAGCCCCCGAAAGGCCACGCCGTCCACGGCGGTCGCGGCCAAGCGCGCCCTCACCGTGCCTTCCGCACACCGACAGCGCCACTCGACCGCCGTGATCGCCGGTCTCGCCGTCGCGCTGCTCATCGTGGTGGCGGCCGGCATCTTCCTCTTACGCTAGCTTTCGATCCTCTGGCCCCTTGGCGGAATGGCAGACGCCGGGGATTTAAAATCCCTTGTCCGAAAGGACGTCCGGGTTCGAGTCCCGGAGGGGCCACCGGAGCAGCTCGATACGCTCCTGCCTTCTCTCGGCGCCCGTGCGCTCGATGCCGAGGCGACCGAGGAGCCATTCGAGAGCACGAAAGAATCGACGCGTTTCTGTTTCGCCTCGCGGCGCTTCGTAGCCCGAGAGCCGCGACGGCCTAAGCCCCGACGCGCTCGACGAGGCGCTCGACGAAGGCGCTCTGCGCGGCGTTCAGCTTCTGCTTGGCGGTGTTGACGTTGAAGTACGAAACGCGGTCGAGCTCGGGAAACTCGCCGAACTTTCCGGAGCGCGGCGGCCACTCCATGCGAAACGTCGCGCTCTGAAACGCTCCCAGATCCACATCGCCTTCGGCGGCCCACGCGTGCACGATCTTGCCGCTCTTCTGCTTGACCTGACCGAGCTCTAGGAAGGGCCCCGGCAGCGAAAAGCCGGTCTCCTCCACGAGCTCGCGCTGCGCCGCCGCGAGCGGCTCCTCGCCCGGCTCGATCTCGCCCTTCGGGATGGTCCACGCCCCGAGATCACGGCCGCGAAAGATCGGTCCGCCCGGGTGAGCGAGCAGGACTTCGAGCGGACCCGAGCATCGACGAAAGATCAGAACGCCCGCCGATTGTGCCCTGGAACGAGTGACCACGACCCTCCCCGCGGGGCCGCCTAGGGCAGCTCCTCGCAAACGAAGTGCGGCAGACCGTTCGTGCAGAGCCGGTCGTTCCACTTCCAGTTGGAAGCATCGTCGAAGCGGGCGCAGTCCTCGCCGGTCACCGCGGTGCCGTCGTTCGGCTGCCCACTCGCCCAGTCGTTGTAGCGGTTGCCGACGGGCATCCCGTTGGCCTTTCCCTTCCAGAATTGCAGCCCGTTCTGCGACGCGCGGTCCCAGATCCAGGTGCCTTCGGTGTCGATGTCGCTGCCGCCCATCCACACGTCGTCGTTCAGGTTCGAGGCGGTTATCCAATCGACGATGAACTTGTCTTCTTCGGCCGAGTTCAACCTCGACGAGCGTCATGGCAACGGGCACGGACGCAGAGCCGAGCGACATGGCGCCCTGGCAGAAGGTCCGGGCCTGACGCCACGTCGTATCACCCATGTCCTGACAGAAGAGATAGTGATGACCCTGGAAGATCGCCCCGGTGCAGCCCTCCGGACAGACACCGGCGTCGTCGATACCGTTGTGGCAATCGTTGTCGAGACCGTCGCAAACCTCGGTCGTCGCGACGCAACCGCTGCTGCCCGCCGTGCCCGCGGTTCCCGCGCCGCCGGCCGTCCCCGCGCTACCGCCAGCGCTCGTCCCCGCGCTGCCTGCGTCTCCGCTCGACCCCGCGGTCCCGGCACTGCCGCTGGTGCCGCCGTCGCCGCTGGTGCCGCCGTCGCCGCTGGTGCCGCCGTCGCCGCTGGTGCCGCCGACGCCGCTCGTGCCGCCGACGCCCGACGTCCCGCTGCCGCCTCCCTCCATGGCGCCGGCCTCGCCTGCGCCCCCGGTTTCCTCGCCGCCCGTGCCGCCGACCTCCGGCGTCGTTCCCGCGCTGCCCGCGCTGCCCGCGCTGCCCGCGCTGCCGCCGACGGCCGTTGCCCCGCCGACTTCGCCGCCCCCGCCACCGCCGCCTAAAACGGGCGGCGTGCCACCGCTCGCGTCGCCCGCGGTTCCGCCCGCGTTGGTCGAGCCGCCGTTTCCGGTCCCCGCGCTCGTCCCGGCAACTCCCGCCGTGCCGGCGCTCTCGGCCCCACCCGCCGATGGCGCGCCCGCCTTCCCGCCTCCCGGCACATCGAAGAAGTTGACGCCGTCCGAGCTGCTACACGCGCTCCCGATCACGGCCGGCATGCTCAGAACGAAGAGACCGAGCAGTCGGCGCGGCGCAGCGGTGGGCGCTTTCGTCATTGTCTCGATCATGGCGTTTCGGAGGCACGGATTCAACTTCCGCACGTGCTGGCCCGTCGTTCGGTGAGGCGTGCTCCTACCTTGTGGGTGCTCGAAGGTGGTAGCGTCGCCGACGATGCAACGAAGCTCGCGCGTGTCGGCAGGGGTCGGCAGCGGTGACTTCCGCCACGATCGTCCGATGGCGACCCCCAACGCAGCGGCTCGGTGATGGCGGGCGACGACGCTCCCGGACGCGTCATCGCTGGACGCTACGAGCTCGTGGAGAGGTTGGGCCAGGGTGGCATGGCCGTCGTCTGGCGCGCCGTTCAGCGGGGGCCGGGACGCTTCGCGCGTGCGGTCGCCGTCAAACGCATGCTGCCGCACCTCGCCGGTTCGCCCGAGGCCGCTGCCATGTTCGCAGAAGAGGCGCGCGTCGGCGCCGAGCTCTACCACCCCAACGTCGTCGCCGTGCTCGACTTCGGCGTTGACGAGCTCGGCGAGCCGTATCTGGTGAGCGAGCTCGTGCGCGGGCTCGACCTCGGCGCTTGGGTGGCGTCGCACACCCAGCACGGTATCGAGACACCGTGGGAGCTCGTGACCGCCATCGGCATCGAGGTGCTGCGAGCGCTCGCCTGTGCGCACGCGCGTCTCGACGCCCACGGCCGACCGTCTCCCATCCTGCATCGCGACGTCAGCCCCGGCAACGTGCTCATCGACGCCGCGGGCGTCGTCAAGCTCGGCGATTTCGGCCTCGCGAGCGCAACCGATCGCGAGCGGCTCACGCGACCCAACGTGGTCAAGGGCAAGGCCGCCTACCTCGCGCCCGAGCTCGTGCGCGGGGAGCCGCCGAGCGTGCGAAGCGATCTTTTCGCGCTCGGCATCGTGCTCTGGGAGGCGCTCACGGGCGCGCGCCTGTTCCGTGGCGAGACCGAGGTGGAGTCGGCCCTTCGCGTGCGCGACGCGCGCGTGCCGCTGCTCGGCATGGTGAGGCCCTCCTTGCCGCTCCAGCTGAACCAGGCCGTGCATCGGACGCTGGACCGCGAGCCGGAGCGGCGCTTCGGCTCGGCCGTCGAGATGCTCGAGGCGCTCCGCGCTCTACTTCGGGTGCTCCCCGCGTTCGACCGACGCGCTTTCGCTGTCGAGGAGCGTCGCGGGTGCCCTGGCACGAAACCAGGCAGGAAGCCCCACCTTGGGCTGAATTTGATAGTCGTTTTCAGTTGAGCTAGGCTTCGGACGTGACCGCGCGCCGCTCCCACCTCGCCGAGCTCGGGCTCAAGGACAGCGCCGTCATCGAGCACGTCGGCGGCGCGCGCAGCTTCCGCCGTCGCCTCATGGAGCTCGGCCTCGTGCCCGGCACGCGCGTGGAGCTCGTCGGTGTCGCGCCGCTCGGCGATCCGCTGGAGCTTTTGGTGCGCGGTGCCAGCCTGTCGATCCGCAGGACCGAGGCCGCAGCGATCCGCATCGCCGAGCCCGTGCCGAACCGCGCGCCCCGACCGGAGCGCGATACCCCGAGCCTCGAGCCGGCTGCGGCTCGAGGCGGGCCGTGACCGCGAGCGCGGGCGTCCTCATCGAGCCGGTGCGGGCGCACGCAGAGCGCCGCGTCGTTTTGCTCCTCGGCAACCCGAACGTCGGCAAGACGAGCCTCTTCAACCAGCTGACGGGCGAGCGCGCCCACATCGGCAACTACCCCGGCGTCACGGTCGAGCGCCGCGCGGGACGGGTGGCGCTGCCGAACGGCGGGCGTGCCGAGCTCGTCGACCTGCCCGGCGCGTACTCGCTTTCCGCACGCTCGGCCGAGGAGCAAATCACACTCGAGGCGGTGCTGGGGGTCGACGGGCATCCCGAGCCCACCCTGTGCGTGCTCGTCGTGGATGCCGGGCAACTCGCCCGCAATTGCTACCTGCTGCTCGAGCTCGTCGAGCTCGGCGTGCCGCTCTGTGTCGTCGTCAACATGCTCGACGAGGTCGGGCACAATCCGCCGAGCCTGCGCGGCCTCGAGGGCCTTTTCGGCGTGCCGGTGGTGGGGACGGACGCTCGCCGCGGCACGGGCATCGACGACCTCAAGCGCGCCCTCGAGAAGGCCATGGAAGCGCCGGCGAAGGGGCACGTGAACGTCCCCTACCCGCCGGCGCTGCTCGCCGACGCGCGGGAGGTCGCCGAAGCGCTGCCAGCCTCGTGGCGGCGCGACGAGCGGAGTGACCTTTCGCTCGCCCTGTGGGCGCTCGGCAGCATCGACGACGACGACGAGCTCAGGAACGTGCCCGCAGCGCTGCGCGCGGCGTGCGAGAAGGTGCGCGCACGGGCGGGCGACCGCGACCTCGATCAGGAGCGCATCGCCGCGCGCTATCGCGTGATCGACGCGGCCCTGCCGGGCTTGTACGCGCGCGTCGAGCGGCACCCGCCGAAGCGAAAGTCGTCGGAGCGCGTTCGACCGCGTCCTTTTGCACCCCATCGGGGGCTTCGCCATCTTCCTCGGCATGATGGTGGTGGTGTTCCAGGCGCTGTTTTCCTGGGCCGACCCCGCCATCTCGCTGATCGAGGATCTCATGGCGGCGCTCGCGTCGGGCGTGCGTTGGCTCTTGCCACCGAGCATCCTGCGCGACCTCGTGGTCGATGGTGTGATCGGCGGCGTCGGCAACGTCGTGGTGTTCCTGCCGCAGATCCTACTGTTGTTCTTCTTCATCGGGCTGCTCGAGGATTCCGGCTACATGGCCCGTGTTGCGTTCTTGATGGACCGAGTGCTCAAAGCGCTCGGCCTTCACGGGCGAGCGTTCGTGCCCATGCTCTCGGGTTTTGCGTGCGCCGTGCCGGCGATCCTCGCGACGCGCACGATGGAACGCCAGCGCGACCGCCTGCTCACGATGCTGGTCGTGCCGCTCATGACCTGCTCGGCCCGCCTGCCCGTCTACACGTTGGTGATCGCCACGTTGTTTCCCCCCTCGCACCTATTCGGCTGGTTGCCCGTGCAAGGCCTTTTGATGGTGGGCATGTACGGGTTCGCGATCGTGACGACGCTCATCGTCGCGCTCGTGCTGGGGCGCACCGTGGTGAAGGCACGGCGAGTGCCGTTGATTCTCGAGCTGCCGCCGTACCGGATGCCGAGCCTCGGCGTGACGGCGCGTACCCTGGGTGAGCGCGCAACCGTGTTCTTGAAGGAGGCGGGCACGGTGATTCTGGCGTGCACGATCGTGCTCTGGGCTCTGCTCGCCTTCCCGCGCAACGGTGAAACGACGACCGCGGCCCCCCACACGCGGGAGACGGCAAACGCCGTCGCCACACGCGATGCCAGCGTCTCGCCGCGCATCGAGCAGAGCTACGCCGGCCGGCTCGGCAAGGCGATCGAGCCCGTGTTCGCGCCGCTCGGCTTCGACTGGAAGCTCGACGTGGGCATCATCGGCGCGTTCGCGGCGCGCGAGGTGTTCGTGTCGACGCTCGGGCTCGTCTATGGCGTCGGCGACGCCGACGAGAAGACCGAACCGCTGCGCGAAAAGATCAAGAACGAGCGCGTGGACGGCAAGCCGCGCTACACGCCACTCGTCGGCCTTTCGCTGATGGTGTTCTTCGCGCTGGCCTGCCAGTGCATGAGCACGCTCGCCGTGGTGCGTCGCGAGACCAGGAGCCTCCGGTGGCCGGCGTTCCTGTTCGCGTACATGAGCGTGCTGGCGTACGCGGCGAGCTTTTTGGTTTACCAGGGCGGCAAGCTGCTCGGGCTCGGGCCGTGAAACCGCTACCCCGGTCGTTCTACGCCCGACCCGTGCTCGCGGTCGCGAGGGACGCCATCGGCAAGGTGCTCGTGCACGACGCACCGGGCGGACGCGTCGCCGGACGCATCGTCGAGGCAGAGGCCTACCGAGGTCCGGAGGATCGCGCCGCGCATTCGTTCGGTGGGCGCCGCACGGCACGAACCGAGGCGATGTTCGGCCCCCCGGGACACGCGTACGTGTTCTTCGTCTACGGCATGCACTACCACCTGAACCTCGTGACGACGCGCGTCGGTGCGCCACACGCTGTCTTGCTGCGCGCCATCGAGCCGCTCGAAGGCGTCGAGCTCATGGCACGGCGGCGCGGGCTTTCGCCGGGCGACGTGAGACTCACGAATGGTCCCGGCAAGCTCTGCGTCGCGTTCGGCATCGATCGCGCCGCCTACGGCGCCGATCTGTGCCGGGGCCGGCTGTTCCTTTTGGACGGGCCGAGGGGCGCGGTCGGGCGCTCGCCGCGCGTCGGCATCGATTACGCGGGCGCCTGGGCCGCGCGGCCGTGGCGTTTCTTCGAGCGGGGCAACCGCTTCGTTTCGAAGGCCCGCGTGCGGTCGTGATAGCTTTTAGGAGCAGACGCTCGCGCCCATGACCATCCCGCCCCCAAAGCCCAGAGCGGCGCCCCCTGCGTTCCCGAGCCGCGCGGGTCTCGAGCCGTCGCGCCCGGAGCCGACGTTGCCCGGTAACCTCGGCCCGCAAGGCAGCGGCGTCGTCGGTCGCCAGGTCACGCTGTGCGTCACGGGCAGCATCGCCGCGTACAAGGCGGCGGCCCTCGCGCGCCTCTTGCTCGCCGAGGGCCTCGTGCTCGAGGTCGTGATGACGCACTCCGCACGCGAGTTCATCGGTGAAGCAACGTTCGCGGGGCTCACGAAAAGACCGGTGGTAGGTGAGATGTTCGCCGCGGGAGCGAGCGGCGAGCCCCACGTACGGCTCGGCAAAGAAAGCGACCTCGTGATCGTCGCGCCCGCCAGCGCCGACACCCTCGCGCGCCTCGCGTCCGGTCGTGCCGACGACCTCGTGACGGCGCTCTGCCTGTGCGCGGGCTGCCCCATCCTCGTGGCACCCGCCATGCACCCTACGATGTGGTCGCATCCGGCGACCGAACGCAACGTGCAGACCCTGCTCGCCGACGGGCGCATCGCGCTCGTCGGCCCCGTCGAAGGCGAGGTCGCGAGCGGCGACACGGGCGTCGGCAGGATGGCCGAGCCGGAGCTGATCGCGGCCGACGTGCTCAGCCGACTTTCGGGGGCGCCTCTCCGCGGCAGGCACCTGGTCGTCACGGCGGGGCCGACCGCCGAGGACATCGATCCCGTGCGCTATCTCGGCAATCGCTCGTCCGGGAAGTTCGGTTTCGCCATCGCCGAGCGCGCCGCCCAGCGCGGCGCCGCCGTGACGCTCATCGCGGGGCCCGTCGGCCTGCCCACGCCGCCCGGCGTCGAGCGTATCGACGTGCGCTCCGCGGAGGCGCTGCGCACGGCGCTCTGGCGCGTGCTCGGCAGCGATCTGTCCGGCGCCGACGCGCTGATCATGGCTGCGGCCGTCGCCGACTACCGCCCGCGCGTCACGAGCTCCGACAAGCTCAAGCGGGTCGACGAGGGACTCACGCTCGAGCTCGTCCCGAATCCGGATCTGCTCGCCGAGATCGGGCGCGCGCGCCACGGCGACTTGCCGCTACTCGTCGGCTTCGCGCTCGAGACGGACCCCGACGAGAAGGCGGTGGCGAGCGCCCGCTCGAAACTGATGAAAAAGCGCGTCGACCTCGTCGTAGCCAATCGAGCCGACGAGTCGATCGGTCGCGACGACGTCCGCGCGCTACTCGTCGGGGTGCGCACCTGCGAGGTCATCGAGCGCACGGCGAAGCACGTGGCCGCCGATCGCCTGCTCGAGCGCGTGGCCCTGGAGCTCGCGCAGAGGACCGCGTGAGAGCGGTCGCCCTCGTGGTCGCCGTCGTCACGGCGACCTACGCCCTTGCTTTTCGGCCCGAGCACGCGGGCACCATGGGCTTCTTCTGGCTGTTCGGTGCGCCGCACCTCGCGCTGGCCGGCTATGCGCTCTACGCGCTCGGCCGCGACGGCACGCTCGCCTCGCGCCTCGTGCCTCGCGCCGGCGACATCTCGATCGGCGCGCTGACCGCCATGGTCCTGCTCGGCGCCTCGTGGGCTGCGCGGTCGGTGCTCGTGCCCACGGGCACGGGCCGCATGCTTTGGCTCCTCACGCTCTACGCGCAGCTCGGTGACCCGGAGGTCATGCTGCGCTCGGTCGTGCTCACGGTCACCCTTCTGGTCATCACGCTGTGTGAAGAGCTCGTGTGGCGCGGGCTCGTCCTAGACCGACTCAACGAGCGGCTCGGCACGCGCCTCGGCTGGGTCGCCGCCGCGGCGCTGTACGCCTTCGCGGCCCTGCCCACCGCCTACAGCCTGCGCGTCGAGGGAGTCGGATTCAATCCGCTGCTGATCTTCGCGGCGTTCGGCTGCGGCGTGATCTGGACGTTCCTCGCCGCGCGGCTCGGACGCCTGCTGCCCAGCGCGATCTCGCACGCCGTGTTCAGCTACTTCTCCGTCGTGCAGTTTCGCTGGCCGTTCTGAGCGGGGCGACCACGGCAGCCCCCGCACCCTCTCTGGCGCGAGACGAAAAAGCCGCTACGGCGCGTCATCCTGGAGCGAGGAGAGCGCCAGATGCCAGCCGAGCTTTCGCGAGAGCTCGCGGAGAATGAAATGGCCGCGCACGCTGCCGCCCTTGTCGTTGAGGCGCGGGCTCGACACGGCGACTCCGGCCACGCCGGGGACGACGGCGACGATCGCCCCGCTCACGCCGCTCTTCGCGGGCATACCGGTCGCGACCAGGTAGTTGCCGGATTCGTCGTACATGCCGCACGTCGCCATCAGCGAGACGACGATCGCCACGGTGCGCTTCGAGAGCACGCGCTCGCCCGTGCCGGGGCGGACGCCGCCGTTGGCGAGCAGCGCGGGCAGGTGCGCCGCCTGCTGCACGCCGCCCTCGAGCGAGCACAGGGCGCAATACACGTCGAGGATCTCCTCGACGTCGCCCGCGATCACGGCGCCGTGCTTGAGGTAGTAGGCGATGGCGCGGTTGCGGTCGGCCGCGGCGCGCTCGGATGCCCGCACCGCCTGGTTCACGGGGAGACGCTCGCCGTACACGCGCTCGGCCCAGCGCTCGAGCCAGGCGACGCGCTCGTCGACGCCACCGCGGAGCTGCCCGCACAGCGCGATGGCGCCCGAATTCACCAGCGGATTCGGCGGCTTCGGCCCGTGGGTCTCGAGGCGCGCCACGGAAGCGAACGTGTCGCCCGAGGGCTCGGAGCCCACCACCTCGAACACCTCGACCGGCCCCCGCTCCTCTAGCAAACCCGCGAGCACGACGAGCTTGGCCGTGCTCTGGAACGTGAAGACGTGGTCCGCGTGATCGCCGGCGACGATGGCACGTCCGTCGCTCGCGACGACGGCGGCGCTCAGCGTGTCGAGCGGAACGCTCGCGAGCTCGGGAATGTAACGCGCCGGCTCGCCCTCGCGATTTCGCCGCGCCTTCTCGACCGCTATGTCGAGCGCGCGCTTCACCTCGCTCGCGTCGAACGGCATCGCGGAACCATAGCAGGGAGCGCCGTCCGCACCCATCGCGCCTTCCACTCGCGGACGCACCCGGCTCCGGGAGCTACTCGTTGCATTGGACGGCCGCGCGACGCGGTAGTAGCGCATCGTCCGAACCATGTTCATCGTCGAGCTCACTTACAAGGCGGATCTCGAGACCATCGATGCCGCCATGCGCGCCCACATGGGCTTCCTGAAGAAGCACTATGCCTCGGGGCATTTCGTCCTATCCGGCCGCAAGATCCCGCGCGACGGCGGCATCATCCTCGCGCTCGGCGAAAGCCGCGAGGCGATCGAAGCCATCGTGAAAGAGGATCCGTTCGTGAGCCGCGGCCTCGCCGACTTTCGCGTGATCGAGTTTCGCGCGAGCCAGCAAGCCGAAGACATGCCGAAGCGTCTCGCGGCAACGCAATCGACCCCAAAGAGCCGCTGAAGACCGCCGAGGGCGTGCCGCCGGTGCGCGGACGCGCGGCTGGAACGCGGGAACGACTTGCGCGGCGCTCAGTCCGCGCCGGTGATGCGCGCGAGCTCTTCGTCCGACAGATCGAAGTCGCCGAAGACGTTCTGCACGTCGTCGTGCTCGTCGAGCGCCTCGACGAGGTTCAGGCACACCTCGGCATCACGACCCGACACGGGCTTCTTGTTCTTGGGCACGTAGGCGAGCTTGCTCGATTGCACGGGGATCTTCTTTTCTTCGAGGCTCGTCGTGACGCGGTCCAGATCATGCGGCGGCGTGTAAACCGCCCAGATCTCGCCCTCGTCGCGGTAATCGTCGGCACCCGCATCGACCGCTGCCTCCATGAGCGTTTCCTCGCTCACGACGCTCTTTTCGAGCGTGATCACGCCGAAGCGGTCGAACGCCCAGCCGGCGGCGCCCGCCCCGCCCATCTGGCCGTTGTGCTTCTCGAACACCTTGCGAAGCTCGGCGGCGGTGCGGTTGCGGTTGTCGGTCATGCCCTCGACGAGATAGAGCGTGCCGCCCGGTCCGGTTCCCTCGTAGAGGACCTCGTCGTACGCGGCGCCATCGAGCTCCCCCGTGCCACGCTGGATCGCGCGCTTGATGTTGTCCGCCGGCATCTGCTGGGCGCGGCAGTCGGTGACCGCCTTGCGCAGACGTGGGTTGCCGTCGATGTCACCGCCGCCCATGCGAGCGGCCGTCACGACCTCGCGGATCAGCTTGGTCCAGATACGGCCGCGCGCCGCGTCCGTGGCGCCCTTCTTGCGCTTGATCGTCGCCCACTTCGAATGACCGCTCATCGTCGAAGGGGGCCGAATAGCACCATGCCCCCGGCGGGGGAAGACAGGCGGCTCGAAACGGCCTTATTGACCGGTGACCCGCTCGACCCGCTCGACGTGCGGGCTCTCGGGATGGGCGGCCACGAACTGCTTGCCGAGCTCGGCAGCGGCCTTCTTTTGCCCGCTCTGCTCGAGCGCTTCGACGCGAAGGACCTGCGCCTCCTGACGGAACTGGCCTCGTGGGTAGCGTCGGTTGTACTTGGCGAGCACGGCGAGCGCCTCGCTGCCCTGGCCGCCGCGCACGGCGGCGCGCGCCTGATCGAGCAGCCGGATCTCTTCCTTCAGGTCGACCGTCACCGAGGCGGCCGGCCGCGGCCTGCTCGGAGCGGCGGGCTCCTGCGCCTCTTCCGGCACGACCGCGAGGTCGGTCACGGACACCGGCTCGGGCCCCGGCTGGAGGGCAGGCGCTTCCACCTTGGCTGGAACTGGTTTCAGGCTCGGCGCAATGGTCGGAGGCGCCGGCTCGGCCGGGTGACGCAGCACCACCGCGGCACCGACGGCGAGCCCCGCCGCAGCGAGCCCCGCGAATGCGAGCTTCGCCCAGCCGAACGTGGCGGCCGCAGCGGCTGTCGTGGCGCCCGAGGCAATACCGAGCCCCTGCTGCATGCGCGCCAAGAGCTCCGGCGACGGCCGTTCGTCGCTCAACGCGCTCAAGAGATCCCGCTCGAAAGACGAGCCGCCTTCGTCGAGCAACCGCTTCATGTCGCTGCCTCCCGGCGCATCGTGCGCTCCATTCGCGCCGCGGTCGTACGGAACGCCTCGCGCGCCCGCCGGAGGCGCGAGGCCGCGGTCCCGAGGGGAATACCTTCGAGCTCGGCGATTTCGGGCGTCGAAAGCCCTTCGATTTCGAACAGAACGAACACGGTCAACAACGTGGGCTCCATCTGCGACAGCACGCGGTCGGCAAGGGCGACGGCGCGACGCTGATCGACGAGCTCCTCGATCTTCGAGCCGCCGTCCGCGCGGTGATCCATATCGTCCTCGAGCTGGAAGCGTCGACCGGAACGATACGACGTGCGAGCGAGCCGGATGGCCGTGCCGAAAAGGAACGCGCGCTCGCTCCCGTGCCGGATGTCGGAGAGGCGCTCGGCGGCGATGAGGAAGGCCTGCTGTGTCGCGTCGGCAGCGGCCTCGGGGCCGAGCCCGAGACGGCGCAGCGTGCGCCACACCAGCTCGTGGTGCGCGCGAAACATCTTTTCCAATCTGCTGCGACGCGCCACCTCGTCGACGGGCTTGGGCCCGACGAGCAGCATGGAGACATCCGCCATCGTCATAAGCTTGCCATGCGGGCCAGGGGTCGGTCGATCACGGAAACGCAATTCCGACCGCGCCGCCCACGGCCCGCGCGACGGTCCCAACTCTATGAATATATATGTGAATATTCTCCTCCGGACGGCTGAACTCGTACCCCGGTCGATTCAACACGCCGCCGACCGTCGAGAACGCCTGAAGCTCGATCGACGGCACCGGCCGGAAAGCCAGAACCGCGGATCCACCGACGGCCGCCCAGGGCTCGCCGTGGTCCTGAGTGCCCGTGGTTTGCCTTCCTGCTGCCCAGAGCTGGCCCCCGCTGCCCATCGCGCAGGCGAGGACCGCCACCATGGACACGCCAAACCGTAGCGGGCAGAGCTCGAGCGTGGCGTCGATGACCCTGAAGGTGACGGTGCCCGAGGTGCCGGGGCCAGGCTCGAAGCCGCCTCGCGAAGCCAGACCCACGCGGAGCCGCACGACGGGCGAGAGCACCGCGCGGCGATCCCAGCCGATGCTCGCCATGATCCCCGCGCCCGGCAGAGCGCTCGGCGCAGGCCCCCAGAGCGCCTCACCGTAGAGGGCCGCACCCACCGAAAGCCGAGCCGGCGGCGGCGCGGGCGGCGGCGGTGGCGGCGCGGCGAGCTTTGTTGGCTTGGGCTTTTCAGGGGGCGGCTCGGGCGCGGGCTCGAGGGCGGCGGACGCTGCCGGATCGAGCGACACGGCCGCGACGAGGGCCGCCGCCTCGAGCGCCTCGTCACAACTCGAAGCCCGCAGCGTGCGCGTCGAGTGCCGGCCACTCGGTTGCGACAGCGTGAGCACGACGCGCGTGAGCTGAGCCTCGGCACGGATCTCGATATGCAGGCGGCGAGGCGACGTGGGATCGATTCGAATGCGATCCGAGCGCCGCGTGATGCTGAAGGAGAGCGCCGCCTCGGTGCCGCAGCCTTCGGGTGCGTCGAGCTCGAGCGCCGCATCGACCGTGGGCAACGAGCTCGGCGCGCTGTCACCCGGCGGGGCTTCCGCCTGGGCCGCGGCCACGCGCACCGCAAAAAGCGTCGCCCAAGTGGCGGAAACGACGCGTGAGATCCTCCTCCGGACTGCCAAGGACGGCTCGGAGGGCGCTCAGTGACCCTCGATCTGCTCGGCCAGGTAGCGCTCGCGGCCGAGCGTTTTCACGAGCGACAGCTGCGTCTCGAGCCAGTCGATCGATTCCTCCTCGGACCGAAGGATCTTTTCCAGCAACGCCCGTGTTCCATTGTCGCCCTTGGCGACGGCAAGCGCCACGCCGCGGTTGAGCCGAGCGAGCGCGTCGAGCTCGACCGCGAGATCGAGGTCGTGCATTTCGATGGGCTCCTCGCCGACACGAACGGGTGACAGGCGCTGCATGTTGGGCAAGCCGTCGAGGAACAGGATGCGCTCGATCACCTCGTCGGCGTGGTGCATCTCTTCGATCGATTCTTCGCGCTTCTTCTTGGCGAGCCGGTCGTAGCCGAAGTTGTCGAGCATCCGATAGTGGATGAAGTACTGGTTGATGGCCGTGAGCTCGGCCGTCAAAACCTCGTTCAGTAGCTCGATGATTTCGGGGTCGCCGCGCATGGACGGAGTGTAGGCCGAAGTCTGCCCGGGCCCCTCGCTCGAAGGTGTTGGTCGTCGCGGGCGGTCGGGACCGCGTGCCCCCCGGCCAGCCAGCGGCCCACCGGCCGACCCAGAAATTTTGGCCTCTTGCTACTGATATTGAAAGTCCTTTTCATCTAGGCTAGGCTCTGAGGGAGCACGATGATCGTCTGTCACTGCCGCGCCGTTTCGGACCGTGCCATTCGCGACGCCGTCAGAGGGGGTGCCCTCGACGGCAGCGCCGTCATCGGCGTCACGGGAGCCGGCTCGTGCTGCGGAGGTTGCCTGCCCGCCGTCGAGTCGATCGTGAGGACAGAGCTCGGGGAAGCCTGCTCCGAGCCCGACGCGAGCGTCCGTAGCTCGCGCCCGCTGCGCGTCGTCGAGCGCCCGGACCGCGCGGCCTGAGCGTCGCGGGACGCGCTCTTCGCTCGGGGTCTCACCCGACGAGGGGCGAGAAGCGTCGATCGGCACTATGCTCGACCGATGGGCGCGCCCGGCTCGATCCCAGCGGCCGCACCGCGGAGCATCCGGCTCGAGCCGAGCGGGCGAGGCTGGGACGAGCGGGAGGCGGTGCGTGCAGCCGCCAATCGTGAGCTCCGGAGCGAGCTGCTCGCGTCGGGCGTCGAGCGACTCGGCGGCATCGCGGGGCTCGCAGGGCTGCTCTTGCTCGCGGCCCTCGGCGCGCTGTTTGCCTTTGCGGACCGAACCGCGCCGCCCTGGTCGGTGGCGTTCCCCCGCTTCCGGCTCGCACTCGTGCTCGCCGTGGTTTCGAGCGCCGCGGTGTACGCCGCAGCGCGCTCCGAGCGGCTGCGCCGTCAACACGTGCACGATCTGGGCAGCGCTTACCTCGTGCTGCTTTGTTTGCTCATTGCCGTGATGCGCCACGCGTTGCCGTGGAATGCGTTCGAGCTGCTGCGCCAGGTGTCGCCGGCGGTCGTGCCCATCCTGGCGTTCGGTGCGCTGATCCCCGCGACCCCGCGCGGTTCGGTCGCGACGCTGCTCTTGGCGGCTGCGATGGACCCGTTGTCGCTCTACGCGTCGAACGTTGGCGGGCCGTCGCCTTCGCCAGGCGTCTTCTTGCTCTCGGCGGCGTCGCCGTTCGCGGCCGCGCTGCTCGCGCACCGCATCTCGGTCGTCGTGCACCGGCTCAGCGAGGGCGCCGAGCGAGCCCGCGAGATCGGCAGTTACGAGCTGGTCGAGCGGCTCGGCACGGGCGGCATGGCCGAAGTCTGGCGCGCCAACCATCTCATGCTGGCGTCCCCCGCCGCCGTGAAGCTGATTCGCCCGGAAGTCCTCGAGCACGGGAACCGCGAGGCGGAGCGCCTGCTCCGGCTTTTCCTGCGCGAGGCACGCACGACGGCGTCACTCCGGTCACCGCACACGATTCAGGTCTACGACTTCGGTATCACGCGCGAGGGAGCCTTCTATTACGTGATGGAGCTCTTGAACGGCGTCGATTTGAAGACGCTCGTCGAGCGTTTCGGCCCGCAAAACGCGGAACGGACGGCATTCCTGTTGCGGCAGGTGTGTCACTCGCTCGCCGAAGCGCACGACCACGACTTCGTCCACCGCGACGTGAAGCCGGCCAACGTGTTTACCTGCTTGCAGGGCGGCGACGCCGATTTCGTAAAGGTGCTCGACTTCGGTCTCGTGCTCGACCGGCACCCGACGGCCGCGGAGCTCGAGGACGAGCAGCGCTTCGTCGGCACGCCCGCGATCATGGCACCCGAGATGGTGCGCTTTCAGGCCCCCGTCGACGCGCGCGCCGACCTCTACGCCGTCGGCTGCGTCGGCTACTGGTTGCTCACGGGAAAGCGCGTGTTCGAGGCGGCAACGCGCCACGACATGCTCGTGATGCACGCGCACCAGAAGCCGCTTTCACCGTCGGCCCGCGTCGGCAAGCCCATCCACGCCGAGCTCGAAGCCCTCATCATGACTTGCCTCGAGAAGAACCCCGACAAGCGTCCGCAAACGGCGCGGGAGCTTGCCGAACGGCTCCTGGCGATCCACTTCGAGCCGCCCTGGACAACCGAGCGAGCGTCGCTCTGGTGGCGGCGCGAAAGGCCGCTCGAACCCGACACGGTGATCGTGCCGAGCGAGCGCACGACCGAGCCGGAGGGATCGCCGGACACGCGGTCGAGCACCAACGAGCCGCGCTCGGCCGGTCAGCCCCCGTAAACCTCGTCCTGCTCGATGCGCGAGAGCACCCAATCGAACTCGCCGCTGACGACGCGCGCGTGGCAATACTCGCAGTTGCCCGCCATGGCGATCTTGAGCGGCGCGCCGCAGCTCGGGCAGCTCGGCGTCGTGCGGGCAGGGCCCTTGGCGCCGCGACCCCGCACGAGCGTCCAGTACTCGCTGTAGGCCCGCTCGCGGCGACGGCTGCCGGAGAGCACCCGGCCATCGTCGTCGGAGAGCGTGTAGTCGAGCCCCGTGGCGAAGAGGCGCACGGTGACGGCGTCGTAATACGTGTCGGTGAGGACGTTCGCGAGCTCGAGCCGCAGGATGCGAGCGTTCTCGGTGACGTTGCGAGCGCGCGCTTGCTGATACACGTTGACCCAGTAGCCGAAGTACTGAAAGAGGTTGTCCGTGACGTAGGGGCGGACGGGGGCGAGATTGCGAGTGGACCAGCCACGCTGAAGCTCCGAGAACACGAGCCCGATGCGGGCGAACAGGGCGTCGCGCGAAAATCCCGGGTCGCGGCTGGCAAGCTCGCCGAGACGCTGCTCGGCGCCGGGGTCCCGGAGCGTCGGGAGCTCGTTGCCGCGCTCCTCGACGTTGCCCGTGACGAGCGGCGGGCGCGCCTCGGTGTGCAGACGATGCACTTCGCGCACGAGCCAGTCGAGGCGGCCGCCGCCCACCTCGTTTTGGCAATAGGCGCAACGCGTTCCGCGCAGCGACTCGAGCGGCGCGCCGCAGTTCGCGCAGTCGAGCTTTCTGGCGCGCGCGGGCGGGCGTGAGCGCGCCCCGGCCGCGCGGACGAGCACTAGGCGATCGACCGCGTAGTAGCGCGAGGTCTGCCCGCCGCGTGCCTCACCGAGATTCACCTCGAGCTCGACGCCGAGCACGACCCAGTCACCCTGCGCCGTGAAGCTCGTGAAGCGGAGCGCGCCCACGATGACGCCCGTGACCGCTTCCAGCGAGGGATCGGCGAGAGCGGTCGCAACCTCGGGTGCGACGAACGCCTCGATCGCGCGGAGGCCACCGTGCGGCCGGCGGACCTGGAGCTCTGCGTAGAGCGCGTAGACGAAGTCCTCGAGCAGCACGACCGAAAACGCGGGGTCGCTTTGCCGGAGCCGATTGAGGGCGCTGCGGGCCACGGTGGCGTGGCGCGTCGAGCGCACGCGGGTCTCGGGCGCGCCCACCGACCAGTCGGTGAGCTTGCCGCGCCCGAGCCGCTGCACGACGGCGTAGCCGACGACCACGAGTACGACGGCGCCCCCGAGCGGCGGGTAGCGAAAGCAAAGGATCACGAGCTCGATGACGAGGCCGATGTTGACGTTGCCGCCCCCGCCCCCGCCGTGGCCCGAGGAGTGCGGGGTGCCGCCGCCGAAGGCCTGACCGCCGCCGGGTCGCGCGAGCGCGACCGTCGCGAGCAGGCAACAGGCGACGAGAACGAGCGCGGCGACGAGCGGCGACGAGCGCAGCCGCATCCCGGCTAGGTTCAGGCGACGTTGTCGCACAGCTCGTTCTCGTCGTCGGGCTTTCTGGGCAGGGCCCCCGCCGCGGGCGGACCAAGCGCCGCCACGGCCTCGAGGAACGCGCTCACGTCGAGGCGCGCCACGGCGGCTTCGAGCGCCTCCCTCGCTTTCTGGAAGTCTTGCTCGACGAGGGAGCGCGGCAGCCCTTCGTCGGCCACCAGCACGACGCTGCGCTCGAAGAGGGCAACGTAGAGCAAAAGCCCCGTACGATCGCGCGTCTTCGCGACGCCGAGCTCCTCGAAGGCGCGGCGCGCGGCCCGCTCGGTCGCAGCCCGTCGGCGCGCGCGTGGCGTGAGCAGGCGCCGGAGGCCCGGTACGAACGCCGTCGCGAGCCCGCCGAGGAGCCCGCCCAAAAGCGCGTCGAGCGGCATCGTGTCGATGTCGTAGACCTGCGGGCTAAACCACATGAGCGCGAAGACGACGACCGCGCAAGCGACGCCCGCCGCGATGCTCGTCACGAGGTGCCGGTCGGCCCTGCGACGAACGGCGATGACGAGCTCGACAGAGGTCCCCGCTTCGACGGCACGCACGGCGGCGGTGGCGCGCCGCTTGGCGTCCGGCTCGAGGAAGGCGCGCTCGGCCATGCCGCCCCGCCTAACTCCGTGAACCGCTCTCGCCGCGGCCGAGCTGCGAGGCGCGCACGGCGAGCTCGTCGACGAGCTGGTTCATCGGATCGGTACCGTGACCCTTGACCCAGCGAAACTGCGCCTGACGCTCGAGAGCGAGCTCGATGAAGGGCTCCCACAGATTGCGGTTCGCCACCGGTTTGTTCTGGCTGTTGCGCCAACCCTTCTTGAGCCACCCCGCGTACCAGCGCTGGTTGAAGCAGTTCACGACGTAGGTCGAGTCGCTCACGATCTCGAGGGCTCCTTCGAGCGTCTTCAGCGCTTCGAAGGCCGCGGTCACCTCCATGCGTTGGTTCGTCGTGTGGCGCTCCGCTCCGCTCGCGAAGGGGCCCTTCTGCGCGGCCCACGCCCAACCGCCGGGACCGGGGTTACCGCTGCAGGCACCGTCGGTGTAGACGACGGTGCGGCCGTTCGGGGCGTTCTTCATAGGGAGCGCGAATCTACGCCGCATACCGCGGCGGCTCAACCGGCGCGGGCGGTACCCTACTCGGAGGTCCCGCTCAAGGCTCCGGCAGGCAGCTGACGCAGCCGTCCCCCGGTGCATCGTTGCCGTCGTCGCACACCTCGCCTGGATCGAGGTGCCCGTCGCCGCACGTGGGGAGCGTGCAGTCGGCGCGACACTCGACGGCATCGCCCGAGGCGATGATTTCGAGCGGCTGGGAGGGGTCGAGCGCGTAGCTTTGTGCGACGCCGACATCGGGGTTGCCCGTACCGGACAGGTAGCTCCAGTCGGTGATGCCCGCGAGGAACGACGCTTGGACGACGAGGTGGAAGCTGCCGGGCCAGGGCAGACCACCGATCACGCCGCCGTCCGAGTTGTTGTCGAATCCCCAGTCACCGACCGCGGAGCTCGGGGTGTCGCGCACGAGCTCGTTGCGATCGTCGGAGACGGCGACGACACCCGTGCTAGGCAGACCCTTGAATCCCGAAGATCACCGACGACTCGGGCTGAGCAACGCCCGAGCCGGCGTCGATGCCGTGGTGCATGACGAGGCTCAGCGCCTGCTCGGCACTCCAACGATAAAGGTAAATCCGGCTCGCGCCGACGGCCTCGAACCCCGTGTGCGCGCTCGCCGAGCGGTAGGCATAAAAGTCGGTGGCGGAGCTCGGGCCCACGAGCGGGAGCACCTCGACGCGCAGGTCGCCCTGGCGGATCTCGAGGGCAAAAGGTGCTGGGTCGGAGCCCGGGTCGCAGCTTTCACCCGGATCGACGCTGCCGTCGCCGCAGCGCGCGTCCGGTCGCCCGGCAGCGCCCGCCTCCGCACCGCGCCCCGCGCCGCTCGCACCGCTTGCGCCGCCGATTCCGCCCGCACCCGCCGCGGCGCCGCCCACTCCGGACCCGCCGCCGACCGAAGCACCCGACGCCCCGCCGACCGAAGCACCCGACGTGCCGCCGCGTGAGCCTCCGGCGTCCCCGCCCTGACTCGGAGCATTGCCGTCACCGCCGCTCGCGCCCACGCCGCGGCCCGAGCTACCACCGAAGCCGCCGCCGCCCGCACCGGACGCGTCGAGCAGGAGGTCGTCGAGGCTCGACCGACCACACGCTAGGGAAATCACGAGCGGAGCGAGCGCGAGCGGGAGCTTCACGGGGCCGGCCCGTTGGATCGCACGGGATTCGCGTGGGCGCCACCCCCGACACGAACGTGAAACAAGGTGGCGGCGCCGGAATTTTTAGCGCGCTCGGGCGCGTCGCGCGCGGGCTGGCTCAGCTCCCCGGCGGCCGCACCGCGGGCAAGAGCATGTCGAACGAAGCGCTCGGGCGCGACGACGCCGTGCGCGTGCAGTCGGTCGAGAGCGTCGTCGGGCGGGCGTCCCGTGACCTCGAGCTCGGCGATGCGGTGCTCGGCCGCCGAGGCGTGCAGCGGCATCGACAGGGCGCGGAATGCGTCGCGCACGCGCTGGAAGGCGACGACCGCCGGCTGACCTCCCGCAAGCCCGGCGAGACCGGCCCGCAATGCGCCCGCGTAGACGCTCGCGAGGCCACTCTGCTCGGCGTCGAGCAACTTCACGCGTTCCTCGACGAGGCGCGTGCGCTCCACCACGCCGTTGCCGGCGAGCGCCGCCGAGAGCGCGCCGCGCGCCTCCAGGTAGTTGAGCTCCAGGCGGAGCGTGCGGATGCGAAGCTGCATGGCGCGCTGCATGAGCGGCCGGGCGCTGGCGGCGCGCTCGAGCGCCTTCTCGCCGTCGCCGGAGTAGAGGTCGAGCAGGCAGTGGGCCCGCACCGCCGCCCAATGTTGGTGGTACCAGACGCCTTCGGGCCACGGCTCGATGGCGGCCTTCGCCTCGCGGCGACCCTCGAGGGGCCGATCACGGATCGCCCACAGCACGGGCATGTCGTAGGCGCGCACGGTCGAGAGCGTGTAGCGGTCGCCGCGCGCTTCGGCTTCGCGAGCGCACGCCGGCGCGCGTTCTGCGAAGCGGTCGAGCTCGCCGAGGAGAAACAGCGAATGGAGCGCGAACCAGACCTCGAGCGAGCCAATTTCGCGGAAATTGGCCTGAGAGCGCTCGCGCAGCAGCCCTTGCGCGTCGTCGCAACGCGCGACGCACGCCGCAAATTCCGAGTTGCCCCAGGCGATGATCGCGCGCGCCGCGGCGGCCCAACCGCGCGCGCTCACGAGACCGGTGCGCTCGGCGAGCGCGTGTGCGCGATCCGCGAGCTCCTCCGCGTGGCGTGCGCCCTCGGCGCTCTCGAGCGCCTTCATCACGGCGTGCATCGCGAGCGCCCGTGCCACGCGGTACGGCTCGCCAGCGTCGAGCGAGAGAAGCAAGCTCGAACCGTGGTAGCTCGCGCTCCGCACCAAATCGATGCCGGAGAGCCCGTTGCCGAGCGACCAACAAAGATCGATGCGGTGCAAGCTCGCCGTGGGCACGTCCTCCTCCTTTCGCTCGCGGAAACGGGTGCCGCGGAGCTTCAGCCTGGCGCGCGCCATGAGCAGCGAAGCGAGCGCTGTCTTGGGCGACTTCGGCAGATCGAGGTCGGCTTGTTTGAGCACGGGGCCGAAGGTGGCGAGCGCGTCGGCGACGTGCCCTGCCCTCAAGAACTGCTCGGCAGCGCGCTGCCGGAGCTCGAGGGCCGCGTCGCCGTTTAGCGCCGCAGCGGCCGAAAGGTACGCCTCGGCGGCGTCGAGCCCCCTGCCCGCGTTGGCGAGCGCCACGGCGCGCTTCTGCATGAGGCGGCGCCGCTCGAGCCCCTCGGCGTGCTCGAGCGAGAAACCGTAGAGCGTGACCGCGCGTTCGAAAGCCGCGGCCTCCTGGGCCTGATCGCCGGCACGCTCGTTCCAGAGCAGGCTCTCGTGCCGCACACCGGCAGCGCGGAAGTGGTGTGCCAGGTGCTCCGGCTCCGCATCACCCGACGACTGGAGCGCGCGCGCCAGCGCCAGGTGATGCCGCTCGATGCGCGCGGCGTCGAGGCCCGCGCGCACCGAAAGTCGAAGCTTGTCGTGGGGGATGGCGTGCACGGTGCGGCCGCGGCGCGTGGCGACGGCGAGCAGGTGCTCGTCGCGCAGGCGATCGATCGCCATGGATAACCCCTGCGCGTCGAGGCCGGCGGCCGCGCGCAGCTCACCCTCTTCCAGCGGGCGCTCGCTGCAGGCGAGCAGCTCGAGCACGACCTTGGCCGCGTCGTGGAGCGAGGCCACGCGCTCGTCAACCACGCGCTGCAGCGAGACCACCTGCGCGTTGCCCCGACCGGCCTTGGCCGTCCGCGCGAGCTCGGAAACGAACAGCGGGCTTCCGGCCGACTCCGCGGCGATGGCGCGGCTTTGCTCGCCCTCGGCGCCATCCGAGCCGAGCAAGCTCGCCGCGAGCGACAGCGCGTCGAGCTCGGCGAGCGGCCCGACGGGCACGTCGACGGTTTCCCACGCCACGTCGAAGGCCTCGGGCGAGCGCAACGTGCGCAAGAGCTCGTTGTCCTCTTCGCCGTCGCTGCGGTGGGCCACGATCAGGAGCAGCGGCGGAGCATCGGGAGGCGCCAGCACGTGCCGCGCGAGCTTCGCACTGTCGGCATCGCCCCATTGCGCGTCGTCGATGACGAGAATCGGCGTCCGGCTGTCACCGAGGCGCGTGACGATCTCGCGCAACGCCCCGAAAGCGCGACGGCGGAGCTCGTGCGCATCGGCCGTCGCCGGCCGCCCCGGCACGCTGGCCATGACGTCGAGCCGACCGAGCGCGGGGAACAGACGGATCAGCGCCGGCGCGTCGCGGGGTACGAGCGCCGCCGCCTCGACGGGCCTGAGCCGCGCGAGATGGCGGCCGAGCGCGTCGACGAGCTCGTCGAACGCCTTGAACGGAACCGATTCGCGCTCGTAGCAGCGCCCCTCGAACACGGTCACCTCGTGCCTCTCTCCGAGGCCGCCGAGGAAGCGTCTTAGGAGCGTGGTTTTGCCGTAGCCCGACGGGCCGTGGACATGCGCGACGACCGTCTTGCCGGCCTTCGCCTGAGCCAGCGCACGTTCGAGCGCGGCGAGCTCCGCCTGGCGCCCGACGAACGTCGTCGCTGCCGGTGCCGAAACGTGGCGCGCCGCCATCTCGAGGTCGAGTGACGAAACGAGCTCGACGGCGGTCGGTCGCCGCATCGGGTCGCGCCGCAAGAGCGAGAGCGAAAGGTCGCAGAGGTCGTTGGGCAAGCCTTGCCACGCGTCGCGCGGGTCCGGCACGTCCTTGAGCGTGCGCGCGCCGAGCATGGCGGCAATCGAGCCCGCGAAGGGCACGTGCCCGCAGAGAATTTCGTAGAGCATCGCCCCGACGGCGTAGAAGTCCGCCGCGGCGGTGAGCGGCAGCGCCTTGGCCTGCTCCGGCGACATGTAGGCGGGCGTGCCGGCGACCGTTCCGTCGAGGCTCAGGTGGCTCTCGACGACGTTCGTCGCGACGAGGCCGAAGTCGAGGATCACGACGCGGCCGTCGCGCTCCACGAGCACGTTCGAGGGCTTGAGATCACGGTGCAGGATGCCCGCGGCGTGCAGCGCGATCACCCCGCGCAAGAGCCCGCGCGCCGCGCGCCGAGCCCGCTCCTCGTCGAAGGGCAGGCGCCCCGGCAGCGCCCGCACGAGGCCGTCGCCCGACGGCGACGGCAGGTCGAGCAACGTTTCGACGGACGCGCCGCGCCGCGGCCCCGAACGCGAGGCACCGTCGGAGCCCGGGTCGTCTGGCTCCTCGTCGAAACCGCGTGCCCAGGTGTCGAAGCGCACGCCGTCGACGAGATCCATCGTAAAACACCAGCCTTCGTCGAGCGCGAACAGCTCGTGCAGCCGCACGAGATTCGGGTGCACGAGGTCGGCAAGCGCCCGAAACTCCTGCTTGAAGCGGTAGATGGACGCCGGATCCGCGCGTTCGAGGCGCTTGAGGGCAACCCGCTGCTCGCGCTCACGATCCCAGACGACGAAGACCGTGCCGAAGGCGCCCGCGCCAAGCCGTCGCTCGATGCTGAAGCGGTCCGGGATCGTGACGGCTGCCGGGGCCAGGCTCATGATGGATCAGCCCGCCACGGTATCAGCCCCGGGGCACGTGCGTCACCCGCCGAGCGCCGCGGGCCCGCCCAAGCGGCCGTGCCCGTATTTCCCGTGCGTCTTTGCGGCCGGCGCCGATCGCAATCCGTTCTTC
Source organism: uncultured delta proteobacterium (assembly GCA_963841435.1). Lineage (GTDB taxonomy): Bacteria > Myxococcota_A > Polyangia > Polyangiales > Polyangiaceae > PMG-095. Next base: position 232,614 of record CAWJCS010000004.1, on the reverse strand, counting down.
CACGGTCGCAGAGCTCGGGGCTAGCGCGGGAGCTCCTCGTTCGGGTCGAAGTCGAGCTCGACCTTCGCGCCGCTCGGGTCCTCGACGAAGAGCTGCCAAACGCCCGTGTCGGGCTGGCGTCCGAGCCGGTAGCTCACGGCCGCAGCATCGAGGCGCGCCACGAGCCCGGCGAGGTCGCGTCCGCTGAACGCCATGTGATCGAGCACGCCGCGCGGCTCGTTCGGCAGCGGCCGGCCCGCGATGACGTGAAGCACGGCACGCCCGCCTGCGTAGAGCCACGCCCCCGGAAAGCCGAGCGACGGCCGCGGCCCCGGCTCGAGCTCGAGCAGCCCGACGTAGAAGGCGAGCGTCGCCTCGAGATCGTCGGTCAGGACCGTGAAGTGGTTCATCTCCGTGACGGGCATCGGGGCGCGGCAAGCCTACGCCATCCCGTGCGGTACAGGGACGCTACTTCGTTGCGCCCGAACCGATCCGGTCTGAGCCGATGGCGTGGGTGGTATCGGAGTACATGAGCGCCGTCGCGGCGACCGCGGCCACGCCACCGAGCACCATGCCCACGATCACGAGTGTCAACTTGGCGCTCCGCCGGCGGCGGAGCTCGCGCAAGGTGGCATCGACCTCTTCGTCCAGCTGCTCCTCGTTCGAAAACGTCATGGCTGACTCCTCGGGCAAAGAGCCGCACCGTTGCTCGCGGCGCGCCTCAGTTCGTCATCGTGGTCAACAAGCCGATTTGCCGAACGACGCCCCCCAGCGCCGCTCGAGCCTCGTCCTTGGTGAGCTTGTCGTCGTCGTTCGCGTCAGCGATGCGAAACGCAATCCTCGCCGACGCTTCGAGCGGCCTTTCGAACTCCTTCTCGTCGAGGTACCCGTCCGAATTCGCGTCGGCCGCGGCAAACGCCTGCTCGCCGAGGGCATTTTCGCCCTTCATGCCCGCCGCCCTGGCCTCGCTCTCGGTGATGGCACCATCGTGGTTCTGATCGGCGACCTTGAAGACATCGTCGAGAACGACCAGCGCCACGGCGCGAGCGTCGCTCGCCTTGACCGGTTTCTCGTAGTTCACGTCGAGGAGCGAGGCGAGCTCGTGGAACGGATTGGTCCCCGTGGCGGCACGCACCTGAGCGAGGAGCGCGGCGAGCGCCGGGTGCTGCTCGGTGAGCTCCATGCGCACTTTGCGGCCCTCGGAAGGGGTCACCGTTCCGTCGCCGTTTTCGTCGGCGCGGAACATGAAGCCTCCCACGAGAAAGTTCACGAGCGATTCGGCCTCGGGGCGGGAGATTTTGCCGTCGGAGTCCGCGTCTGCGGATGCGGCGAGAGTCGCTAAGGTCGACTGCATCGCGGCGCGCGTCGGCTCGCACGTCGCGAGGCCCGCGACGTCCACCTTCGCAGCAGCCCGAGCGTCGCTCGTTTTCGACGCGCTCAGGGCGGCCTCAGCGGCCTTGTCCGGCTTCTTCGTCTCGCTCGCGTCGGCCTTCGGCTCTCGATAGCTGCAGCCGAACGACACTAGACTCAATAGCGCCCAACCGAGGTAGGGCAGATGGCAAGCTCGCATGGTCGTCCTCCTTTCACTCAACGAACAAGCAACTACCGTGCCGACACGCCTTCGGCGCGCCCATGTCCGCGAGGAGTCATACCGCGGCGAAGCTTCGCCGTTTCGCGCGCAAGCCAGCCACGCTCGGGCATCGGTTCGAGGCGCGCGCCATTGGGACCCACTGCGACACCCATCGCCATTCTGCCTCGGTGGACGAGCAGCGCGAGACGCTGCACGCCCCGAACGCGCACCAAGGCTCCCTCGACACGCAGCGCGGGGCTCTCGGCGACGAGGTGAGTGATCGAGAAGCGTCGCGGAGTGCGATCGATCCGCGCGCGAACGTCGAACGGGCGACCGGAGAGCGACGACAAGGCAAGCTCGATGGACCCGGGGAGCCCGAGCACCTCGAGCAACGACCCACCGTCGTCCCCCGCAACGTGGAGCGCGCCGACGACGCTCGCTCCGCTGCGGAGCGACAGCGAGCCTCGGTCGACGCGGACTCCCAGCCGCAGGTCGCCCCACGGCCCCCCTTTCGTGGAAGCCAGGAGGTGGGCCTTCACGCGCCCGTCGCCGAATCGAACCCCGAACGACGCCGGATGGAGCTCGGAGATGGCGGCCTGCGCGTCGAGCTCGAAATCGAACGAGCTTGATCCGTGCGCGAGCGTGGCGTGCGGGCTCACGAGCGAAACGCTGCCAGTCGGCTCGGCGCCCGTAGCGGCGCCGTTGGCGGTGGCGCGCGCTTCGTGGAAGGCGATTGCCCAGTCACCGTGTCTAAGCCGAACCTCGGCGGCTACGAGCCGCACGTCGAGCGACCGATCGTCGCGCACACCAAGCTCGGCGTTCGTCCCTTGCTTCGCGCTGAGCCGCGTTCGGGTGCCCGCGTTGGAAGACAGCGCGCCGTCGCCTTCGAGCACGAGGCGACCCGAAACGCGACCGTCCGCGATTGTGAGCCCGTCGAGCCGGACGGTGACGCGCCCGCTCAGCCGGGAGCCCGCAAGATTGAGTCGCCGGAGCTCGAGTGACCCGCGCCCAACGCGCACACCCCACGTGGGTGACGCTACCGCCGCGGCCGACCTCATGGCGGCCGCTGACGCCGCGTCCGGGCGCCTCGCGGCCGCGGGCGGGGTCGCAACGTCCGCGCCGAGGTCGAGCTCCACGTCTCCGAGCGTCAAAAGGCCGAGCTCGAGCTCGTGCGATAGCAGGCTCGAGAGCACTACGTGAAGCTCGATGCTCCCCGCACGCAGCGAAAAATCCCCGGACCGCGTCTCGAGCGTCACGTCGCGGAGGACGACGCGTCCGGGAACCCACGAGCGTCTCGAGGTCGCGTCGAGACGCAACCCCGACTCCGTCGCGAACCGCTCGAGCTCGCGCTCGACGAGCACGCCCGCGAGCCACACGCTCGACACCCACGCGGCAGCGAGCGATGTGACCGCCACCGCGACCCAGGACACTCGCCGAGCCCGACGCTTCACGACCCCGTGGTTCCCGAGGCGTGCGTGGCAGCGCGGCACCGGCGAGGCACATTGCCACGTCGCACGCGCATCGATCACCTCCTGTTCACTAGCTGAAGGCGTCGGCTGCACGCGCCGTGCCACGCCAGGCAGGTGCGAGTTGGCATGGAAGCGGCTTGGTCCCTCTGCATGCACCAGGGGCCCCTCCGTTGGCTCTGTTTCGCGACGCTGCTCGGCGGCCTGCTCGCACTCGACCTCTTCGTTCACCGGCGCGGTCGCGCCACGTCGCCGAAGGCGGCGGCGCTCTGGGCCGCGCTGTGGGTGCTGCTCGGAACGGGCTTTGCGGGCGTGGTCGCCGCCTCCGGCACGTCGGACTGGGAGGAATACCTCGCCGCGTACGCGATGGAAAAATGTCTGAGCCTCGACAACATGTTCATCTTCCTCCTCATCTTCAGGAGCCTGCACATCCCGAGAGAGAACCAGCACACGGCTCTGGTCTGGGGGATCCTTGCCGCACTCGTGCTACGCGGCCTGTTCATCCTCGTCGGCGTCTCGGCGCTCGAACACTGGGAGTGGGTGCGCCTCGTCTTCGCGGGCTTGCTCGTGCTCGCGGCCATCCATGCGATGCGCGAGGAGCTCGGCAAGGAAGAGCAAAGCCCGGTCGTCGCGTGGCTGGCCGCGCGGCTACCCGTAGCAAGCTCGCCGCACAGTCGCCATTTTTTCGCGCGGGAAGGGGGGCGCCGCGTCGCGACGCCGCTGCTCGTCGCGCTCATCGCCATCGAAGTGAGCGACGTGGTGTTCGCGGTCGATTCGGTTCCGGCAGCGTTGTCGATCACGCGGGATCGTTTCATCGTCTACAGCTCGAATGCCTTCGCCGTGCTCGGGCTGCGTTCGCTTTTCATCGCAGCGGAACGGCTCCTGACGCGGCTTCGCTACCTGCACTACGGCCTCGCGGCGGTCCTGGGCTTCGCGGCGGCAAAGCTCGCCCTCGGCGACTGGGTACGCGTGCCGGCGCTGCTCTCGGTGAGCATCATCGTCACGCTGATCGCGTCCGCTGCCGGGGCGAGCTTGCTCGCTGACAAGCGTCCGCGCGACGGCCCCGCGCAGGCAGAATGACGAGGGCGGCTCCAGAGTCGATCCAGAAGCTGGCACCCGTCTTGCAGCCGCCATTGGTTCGATTCCCCAGAAAGGAGGTCGCTATGAACATGAACAAGATGATCTGGACATTCGGCTCACTCATCGGGGCCCAGCAGGCCCTCAAGGCGCTACACCGGCTCGAGGTCGACGACGTGCTCGGCACGGTCGGGCTCGAGAAGCGCCGCGGCACGGCGGAGCGCGTCTTGCCAACGCTCGGGTTGATGAGCCTGGCTGCCGCTACGGGTGCCGCCTGCGCGCTCTTGATGGCACCGAGCTCGGGGCGCGAGCTCCGCGGCCGCGTGACGCGAGGACTCGACGACGCCAAGCGCCGCGTCAACGCCCGCCTCGAGGACATGGGTCACTCCGCAAACGAAGCCCACCACAACGGCAGCTGACGGGCACCCGGCCCGCTACGCAGAAGGGTCGATCTCCGGGCTCCGCTCGGCGCGCGCGCCGCTGGAAGTGGTGGACTCACGCGCGGCGCGCGCGAGCTCCGCGTTCAGCTCCGCACCCAGGAGCACGACGAGTGACGACAGGTAGAGCCACAGGCAGAGCACGATGACGCCCTCGAGCGCGCCGTACGACGACGCAAAGTCGCCCACGTAGGCCACGTAGACCGAGTAAAGCGCGCTCATCGCGACCCAGGAGCCCGCAGCGAACGACGCGCCGGGCAGGGCGCGACGCACGCTGTGGTAGTGGGCGTCCTCGGGCGCGTAGCGATAAACCGTGAGGAGCGCGACGAACGCCATCGCCGCCATGAGCGGCGGCTGCACGACCAGCACGGTCGGCCGCCACCCGAGGCGCTCGAACAGCACCGGCAACGCCGTCACGAGCGGCACGGCGACACTCACGGCCAGCATGGCGCCGAGCGTCAAAAGCAGCGACAACCAGCGACGGCGCAGAAAGCCCCGCTGCGGGGCCACCTTGTAGGCGAGATTGATCGCCCGCACGAGCGCGCTCACGGCCGTGGAGCTGCTCCACAGCACGACGAGCAAGCCGAGGCCGAAGCTCAGGCCGAGGCCCGCGGGCGCCCTCGCGACGAGCGTCGCGAGATCGTGCGTGAGCACGGCCTGCGCCGGATGCGGCAACACGGCCGACAACGCCTGGACCGTGCGCTCCATGTCGTTCGGATCCGCGACGAGGCCGTAGAGCGCCACGAGCGCCACGAGTGCCGGGAACAGCCCGAACAGCGCGTAGAATGCGAGCCCCGCCGCGACGACGTTGACGCCATCGTCGTCGGCGTGGCGACGAACGCACTGCGCGAGACGCACGGCTTTCCGCAGGCGGAGGCCCAAACCCGCGTGCGGCGCGTCTTCTGCTTCGTCTGCGTCGCGGCTCGCCCGCGGCGCACCTGGTATCGCCATCCAAACTCCTCGAGCCGAAGCTCAAGGATGTTTGGCACGACGCCGCAACAAATGCAGCCAGATACGCAGCGTGACGGCCGTGAGCGCGATCCCGAGCACGAGCAGCAGGGCTCCGGCGATCCCCGGTCCCAGCGTCCTCAGAATGCCGAGCCCCACGGCGTAGAGCCCAAAAAACAGTGGCAGAGTCGCCGCGGCGAGGACGGCGAGGCCCCAGCCGAGGCGCCGATTCGTCGCGTAGGCACCACCCACGCCGCCCACAACCAGAGCGAGCGTGAGTAGAATCGCGGCGACCAGCACGCCATCCGGGCCCTGGAGGGCGATGACGCCCGCGCCGCATACGATGGCGCTGCAAAGCGTCCCCGTCAGCGCGAGCCGTGGGTTCTCGAGTGCGCGCTTCATGTTGGACCGCGTTGCATGTCGCGCGCCAACACGATCACGGCAGTTGGCTCCGAAAGGGCGTGGCAACTTGTCACTGCGGGGCAGATCAGCCTAGCGTCGCCCGTTCAGGTCGCCCTCAGTCGTAGCGCTGGAGCTTGCGGTACAGGGTGCGCCTGTCGAGCCCGAGGATCCTCGCCGCGAGCGTCTTGTTGCCCCGCACCGCCCGCAACACCTTGCGAAGGTACCGCTCGGTCACGGCGCCGAGCGTCGGCATGGCCATGGGGTCGGCGGGCGGTACCCGGCTGCGGTCGGCGCGATAGTCGCGCACCTTCGGGGGCAGATCGGCGACGCGGAGCTCGTCGAAGCTCGCGAGCGCGACCATGCGTTCCATACAATTTTCGAGCTCGCGAACGTTGCCCGGCCAGGGATAAGCGAGGAGACGCTCGGCCACGAGCTCACCCAGCCGGGACACGGGAGTTTTCGCCTTGGCCGCGGCCCGCTCCAGGAGGCACTGAGCCAGCACGAGCACGTCGGGCCCGCGCTCGCGAAGGGGCGGGACGTCGATACGCACGACATTGATGCGATAGTACAGATCCTCGCGAAAACGCCCCGCGGCAACGTCCGCGTCCAGATCGCGATTCGTGGCGGTGACGATACGAGCGTCGAACTCGACCTCACGGGCGGCGCCCACGGGGCGGACGCGACGCTCCTGCAGAGCGCGTAGGATCTTGACTTGCATGGCGAGCGGCATGTCGCCGATCTCGTCGAGCAGGAGCGTGCCGCCGTTTGCCTCTTCGAACAGCCCCGAGCGGGCGACGCGGGCATCGGTGAAGGCACCGCGCGCATGACCGAAGAGCTCGCTCTCGAGCAGCGGCGCGGGGAGCGCGGCGCAGTTGACGGCCAGAAAAGGTCCTTTGCGCCCGCTCCTTTCGTGCAGCGCGCGAGCCACGAGCTCCTTGCCCGTTCCGCTTTCCCCCGTGACGAGCACGGCCGTCGAGGTCGCCGCGACGCGCCCGACGAGCTCCGCGACGCGCTGCATCGGCTGGCTCGTCCCGAGCATGTTCGGCAGCTCTCGGTCACGCACGCTCTGTCGCAGGCGCCCGAGCTCGTCGACCATGGCGTGGTGCCTGGCAGCGCGACGAAGGACGAGCGAAAGCGCCTCAATCGAGACCGGCTTGGTGACGAAATCGTAGGCGCCGGCGCGCATCGCGCCGACGGCGTGGTCGACGCTGCCGAACCCAGTCATCATCACGACGACGAGGTCGGGGCGCTTGGCGAGCGCGCTGCGACAGAGCGACAGTCCATCGAGCTCGTCCATGTGAATGTCCGCGAGGAGAACCGAAAACTCCTGGGCGTCGAGCAGCGAAAGCGCGTCGCGCGGAGACTGTCGCCACGAAACCGCATAGCCACGCTGGCTGAGCCCCGCCTCCGTGAGCTCGCACATTTCCTGATCGTCATCGACAACGAGGACGCGGGGCTTGGCGGAGGTCACGCCGACGCGCGAGTAGGAACTGACTTGCGGCACGGAGCTCGTACGGAATCGGAGACGGGTCCCCCGCAGCACGTCTCGTGCCGGAAGTACGTTCGCGGCTCTTCCGGCGGCGGGACTGCTACGGTGCCCAAAAAGAGCGTGGCATCCTGCCTCGGCGACCGCAAGCCCGCCACGCTCGCGTGTTCAGGGTTTTCAAATAGTTGATGCTGGGTCTAGGTGAGGTGATGGGCTCCCCACCCGCTCGCCCACCGCCCGAGTTCGGCAGCCTCCTCGGGCTCCTGGACCAGCTCCGTGAGATGGACCGCCGGGCCGCGATGTCGAGCACGGCGGCGACGCTCGGCCACGTCATCGGCACGCCACTCAACGTGATCGCCGGACGCGCTGCCTTGATCCGCTCTGGCCAGGACCCGGCGTCCGCCGCGGAGAACGCGCGCCGCATCGAAGAGCAGGTGGATCGCCTCGCCGCTCGCGTGCACGCCTTGATCGGCCACCTGCACGAGCGGGCGCCGGACGTGACGCCCACGTCGGCCGCAACGGTCGTCGCCGATTGCATGGCGCTCTACGGGCCCATCGCGGCCGAGCGCCGCGTCGAGGTTTCGCTCGACGGCGACGTACCCCGAGCCCAGCTCGCCGAGGGGACGATGGCGACGGTCGTGCTCACGAGCGTGCTGTCCCTCGCGCTCAGGCACGCAGCGCCCGCAACGGTCATCACGCTGCGCGCATCGAAAGGCGACGAAAACGCGACCACTTTCGCGATCGAAGCGCCGAGCTTGCAACCTCCCGCGGGGCCCGTCGATCGCATGGAGCCGCCGGAAGCGCGTGCCGACCGCGCGGACGACCGCCTGCAGGTGATGTCCCTCGCCTACTCGACGGCCAAACGCTTCGGCGGCGCGCTTTCCGTCGCGGCGCGTGCGGAAGGCGGCTCACTGATTGAGCTTACCTGGCCGGCGAGCTAGCTCGAGAACGGCGCCGAGCAGGCACGCTACCCCTCGGGCGCCTTCGCCGCGTGCGCCCCGCCGAGGCGACGCTCTGCCATCGACCAGAATGCCTTGAGCGCGAGCCTGCCGAGGGATGGCACCGCGCGGCGGGTGAAGTCCTCGACCCCCGCGGGCCGGCGCTTCGCGTCCCGGAGCGCCAGTGCGACGACGACGGCCGCACCGAGAAACGACGCCCCCGCCACGACCCACAAAGCCGTCGTGGCCCAGCGTTCGCTCGCCCGGGAGGCATCCTGCAGGCCCACGGAAAGCTGCGCGCGCGCGACCGCCACGTCCTTCTCCGCGCGGGAAAGGGTCGCATCGAGCGGCAGCGGCGGGGGCGTCATTCGCCCTCCGACTCGCTCCCCGTGTCCGCGCGAGCAGCGTCGGTTGTCGTCGCCAGCGCTTGCCACGCCCGAAAGGTCATGAGGCTTGCGCCGGCGGCTGCGACGCAGACCGTCGCCAGCATAGGACCGAGTCGATGCCACGACACGCCCGAGAGGACGAACGTGAGTGCCGCCAACACGACGGCCGCCTGCACGAGCGCCGCCGTGATTGCTGCCCACGCGACGAGCGCCGAGGCACGGACGCCAAGCACGCGTGCATGGAGGACGGCGAGCCGCGCTTCCTGGCGCACGAGGTCGATGGTGCCGCCCACGACGGATGCACGCGCGCCGTTGCCGTTTCGGCGAGCGGACCCGACGCGCGGGTCGAGTGCGGGCTCGTGTTGCACGGAGCCGATGGAAGCAGAACACGTGCCAGCGCGATGCGGGCGCGCGCGCGCGGACGAGACGGACTGGGAAGCGTGGCGATCCTGCCACGGCGGGGGGCATCCTCGGCCCGTGCGACCGGGGCAAGCTCTTGCGCGGACCGGGCCCGAGCGTCAGCGCGCGCCGAGGGCCCGCAGCGCCACGCGGCGGAACAGTGGCGCCGCGAGCGTTCCCCCGCCACCGGTGAGCTTCGGTCCCGAAAGGCCGGTGAGGATCACGAAGCGTGGCGCGTCGACTGGCACGATGCCGACGAAGCTCGCGAAGACCTCGTCCGAATCGCTCGTGCCGGTCTTTCCGGCGACGCGCACCCCGAAAAGCGCCGCAGCGCGTCCCGTGCCGCGCTCGGCCGTCACGACTCCCTCGAGCATCGAGAGCACCGTTCTTGCCGTCTCTGGGCGGATCACGCGCTTTTCGCCGCCGGGCGCAGCGACGTACCTGCCCTCGTTGGCAAACACGGTGTACGCGGCCGCAAGGTCGGCGGGCCTCACGGGCACGCGTTGCCCCATGGCGACGATCGCCCCCGCGAGCGACCCGTCCTCGACGTCGCGTGGGGCGCTCAGGCGAAAGCTCCCGAGGCCGCGCACCAGTCGCTCGCCGCCCAGTCGATCGAACACACGCGAAAGGCCCACGTTCGAAGAAACGGCGAGAATTTCTCGCACGCTCAGTACGCCATAGCTCCCCGCGTCGCGCAGCACCTGGTCGCCATAGGTCCGCTGCCCGTGGCCGCAGTCGAAACGGTCGTCGGGCGACAACCGGCCTGCGTCGAGCGCGAGCGCCACCGTGATGGGCTTGAGCGTGGAGCCCGGCAGAACGAGCTTCTGCGGATCGTCGTCGTGCTCGGCGAGCAGGCGGCCGCTCCGCGCATCGAGCACCAGAATCACGACGCGGCGGGCGCCCGACTCACGCCGCGCGCGCTCCGCTTCGGCGTCGATCATGGCGCGGAGCGCGGGCTCGGCCCCGCTGATCCGAACGGTGCGGGGCGCGGACACGACCGCCGGCGCGGCGCCGGCACAGGCGGCGACGCCCAACACGAAGAGGGCCAGCGCGCCCGAAAGCCAGGTCTCCCGCCTGCTCGGCGGCGAAGGGACACGGTCGCGCGAAACGAGCCGTTCGACGCGGCGCCGGAGCTCCGACGGCCGCCCGGCCATGGCGATACCCGTCGTGGGCGGTCCGAGCGAGCGGCAGATGTCGAGCAGGTGCTCGGCGTAGCGGCTCGGCTTCAACCCCGATCGCAAGACGGCCTCGTCCGCGGCAAGCTCGCATTCGCGCCGCAGGAACGTGCGCGAAAGCCACGACAAGGGATGAACCCAGTAGAGCGCCGAGCCGAGCTCGGCGACCGCGAGCACGAGCCCGTCGCGACTGCGTTGGTGGGCGCGCTCGTGCAGGAGCACCGCGCGGAGCCGCTCGTCGCTCCAGCGCGCGGCGGCTTCGGGCAGTACGATCTTCGGGACGAGCCAGCCCACGACGACCGGCACCTCGACCTCGCCGCTCACGAGCTCGCCGAGCGGCCCCGGACGAGCCCGCCCGACGAGCCTGCGCCCCCTCGCGGCACCCGCCACGAGACGCGCGACGACGACCCCGGCGCCGAGCGCCCAGGTCGCGAAGGCCAGGGCCTCCCAGGGCACACGGCGCGACCCCGCGGGGGCGCCCACGCTCGCTCGTGCGTCCGCCGGCGGCGCGCCTCCCCCGACGAGCGCTTCGGCGACGACGTGCACGAGGGACGGCGTCGGCAGCACGGCGACGAGCGGGCGGCGTGGCAATGCGACGACGACGAGCGGCACGGCGAGCGCAGCGCCGAAGCCGAGCGCGAGCACGAGCCGGCGAAAGGCGGCCGATGCGCGCCGGGCGACGAGCGCGACCGCGAGGGCGACACCGAGCACGAGCGAAACACGCAAGAAGATCGAGAGCGCGAGCGGCAACATGATCACCGACCCTCCTTTTTCGCACGCTCGACGATGGCAGCAATCCTCCCGAGCTCGTCGGCGTCGAGCTTGGTGCGTGACGATTCGACCAGCGTGAGCATGGTTTCTTCCACGGAGCCTCCGAAGAACGTCGAGACGAGATGAGCGAGCGCGCGGCGGCGCGCGGCGCCCGCCGAGACCGCGGGCTGGTAAACGTAGCGAAGACCGTCCTTCGTGTGGCGTGCGTGCCCCCGCTCCTCGAGCAACCGGAGCAGCGCGCGCACCGCCGAATAGCTCGGGGGCTCGGCGAGCTCGGCGAGCACCTCCTGAGCGGTTGCGCGCCCGCGACGGTGCAGAATGTCCATGATTTCGCGCTCGCGTCGCGTGAGGCGCGCCCTTTTCATGCGCCCGAGCCTCTCCTGGTGCTAAAATTTTAGCAACTCAATTCTGCTAATTTTTTAGCAGACGCTACTCGGCGCTCTCGCTTTCTGCAGGGAACGGCAGAGCTCAGGACGTTAGCTGAGCCGTTGCAAGAACCAAAAGAGGTGCCCCTCGGGGTCGAGCGCGCCGTAGGACCGGTCGCTCCAATACTCGGCGCCGTAGTCGTCCGTACGAAGCTCTCTCACGATCTTCGCCCCTGCCGCGACGGCGCGCGCGTGATGCGCTTCGACGTCGTCGAGGTAAATGGCGAGCGACTGGGTCACGCCGCCCGCAACGCGCGGGCTCTTCGCGAGCGCCTGGTAGGGCTCCTTGCCGCCGGTTCCGCCCAGCATCACCACGGCCTCGCCGAAGGTGAGCTCGGAGTGCTGGAGGCGACCGTCGTCACCGACCACTTTGAGGCGCACTTCGAAGCCGAACGTGCGACAGAGCCAGTCGATAGCGGCGAGTGGATCGTCGTAGTAGATCGATGCGCTCAGGCGGGGCCATCCGGGCGGGGGTGGTTTCATGAAGCCTCCTCGGCGCGAGGATGCCACATCGCCGCCCGGAGCGCCTTTCAGCGTGACGCCGTCGGCTCCGGCTTCTGCCACTCGGGAGCGGCTCCCGGGGGCAGCTCGATGCCCAGGTGGACGGCGAGCACGATCGCGTCGGTGAGCTTCTTCATCGCTTTGTCACAAGCAGGCGAAGGGTTCTTCGGCGACGAGTCGCGGCAGTGCTTGCGCTCGTTCGCTTGCGCGCGCAGGACGACGCCGTTCTTCATCAGCCCGTCCTTGACCGGATCGTCCAGATACTTCCAGACGATGCGCGGCGACATCATCTCGCCCGGGATGTAGCTCACGAACATTTCCTCGCGCACGGTGGCGCAGGTGCCGTCCCAACGCAGAACGTCGAGATCGGTGGGTCCCGAGATCTGCACGCCGGCGCCGCTGCCGGGGCCGCGGCGTCGCAGCACGACGACCTCCTCGCCGAATTGCATCTCGCGGTCGCTGCGCGCCCCGCCGTAGACGTTCACCGGCGCGACTGTCACGGCCTTCACGTACAGGTGCTGCCAGGGCGTGCCCTTCGCGAACATCGCGAGCGGCAGATCGGGAAATTTCCCTCGACACACGCGCTCGGCGAACGCCGGCTCCGGAAAGCAGCCGTCGACTCCGCTGCAGCTCGTGGGGATCTCGCGTGTGACGTTGGGCACAGTGCCGCTCGGCGCCGACCCGGCGGACTCGGGCCGAGGCTCGCTCAGCGCGACCTCGCGCGAAGGTGACTGGGGCGCGCGCGGCGGGACCACGGCCGTGCTCGGTTCTTGGGGGTGAGGAGCGCTCGCGCTACACGCAGCGAGACAGGCGCCCAGGGCGAGAGTCAGGCGAAAGCAATCCATACTTCAATAGACACCTTCGCTTCTCCCTCTGTCAATTGCTCGTGCAGGTTACACGCTGGCGAGAACGCGGTCTCGTGTCGAGACGCGTTCGGCGCACATCGACCCACAGTCGACGCGCCGAAGCGCCACTCACGACGCGACTCGCAGCAGCGCAGGATCGTTCACGACGTGCCGGCGCGCCGCCGCCATGTGTCGCGACGATGTCTGGTTCGGAGGCGCTCGCGTCAGAGTGGAATGACGCACGTGCCGGGACTGTCTGCGACGAGGCAATTCGTGCCGCAAGGACAGACCGTTGCTCCGGCACAGGCCGCCGGCAGGGTGCAGTCGCGCTGGTCCCAGCAACCCGGCAGCGTGCTTTCCTTGCAGACGCCGGCGATGCAGTGCGCACCCGCGCAATCGGCGTCGGTGCGGCAGCAATCGAGCCCGGCGGGGACGCATTTTCCTGAATAGTCACGCGAGGCGCAGTCTGCCGTGCAGGGACAGACGAAGGCCCCCGCGCAGATCTGATCGCTACCGCACTCGTCGTCGCGCCAGCAGGAGCCCGGCTGGACGACCTCGCAGATGGTGTTGACGCAGATCTGCGGCGCGCACTCGGAGTCGGCCATGCAACATCCCGGCATCTGGCCGCCCACCGTGACCTCCCAGTGGTTCATCACGCACTTTCCGATGTACAGGGGCCCGTCGACGGGACGCTCGTCCCATTGACAGCCTTCGGACGGAATGTCGCACTCGAAGCACTCGTCGCCGTTCGTGGGGACGACATCCGGACAGGTCGGCGCGGCGCACGGTGGGCAGAGCGGCTGGCCCCACGCGCCGCTCGTACAGGTGTGCATGCAGGCGCAACAGCCACCGAGCGAGCACGTTGCACCCTCCACCGGGCAGCCCTGCCCCGTCTGGCACTCGGACCCGCCGCTGCCTGCGGCCCCGGCCTCACCCCACGTACCGGCCGAGCCCGACGTGCCGCTTGCGCCCGAAGCGCCTCCCACCCCCGCGGTTGCACCGCTGCCCGACGTGCCACCGGTTCCCGCCACGGCGCCACTGCCGGCCGTGCCCCCACGACCCGACGTGCCACCCAAGCCGGACGCACCACCAAGCTCGTTGCCTCCCCCCACCCCTCCACCTGTCCCACCTCCGACTGTGCCACCGCGACCGCCCGAGCCCCCGGTTGCTGACATGCCTGCCATGCCCGAGTCCCCGTCCGACGTTGTGAAGGTCTTCCCGCTACAGCCGACGGCGAGCACCACAAACCCGGCGATCGAACGGAGCGGACGGAGGCGTCGGATGATGGTCATGGACTGGGAAGACGCAAGCGGCGTGCCCGAGGAATGTGCCAGATCTTCAGTTCGACTGCTCGCCGAGGTCCAGACCCACCTCGCGATCGCAGACGAGCCCCGAAAGCCGGTTGCCGTCCTGGGCGAGCGAAAGCGGGCAGTCGGGGGCGTGATATTCGATGGGCGGGTCGTGGACGGTGCCGTCCATCGTCATCGCGTCGCTGCTCAGCAAAAGCGCCGTCGTCGCAGAAGGCTGGACAGCGAGCGTCCCGCGCTGCGAGAGCCCACCGGTGAGCGTCATCTCGTAGGTCTCCTCGGGGTCGCCGCCGACCTCGAGGTGGTGGCAGCCGTCGAATTGGTACACGAGGTCAACCTCCGTCGCACCCTGCGAGGCGTTGGAGGTCGCCGTGCCGTCGATGGCGATGAGCCCGCCGAGCGGGCAAGGCGCTAGCTCCGATTGCGGACCGACGGGATTGCCTTGAAGCAAGAGGTTGTAGGCAAGCTTGGTCATTTCGCGCACGGCACGCACCGCGACGCGGTCCTGGCACGCTTCGCCACACGGCACCGGCTCCGGCCCGGGCGCGCTCGACGAGCACGAGAGCAGAGCCCACGCGATGGGTGGGAGCCAGGCGCGCCGTGCTCCGCGAAAATGCGACATCAAAATGCCCCTTCTATCCCGAGGCTCGGGATCGTGACAGGACCGATGACTTGTGACTCGCAACCGGCGAGCGTGCACGTCGTCGACACGGCTTCCTTGCTGAGCGTGGCATTCAGCCATTCCGCGACCACTGAGAGGCGCGCGCGCTCGCCGAGCAGGAAGCGCTTCTCGAGGCGCGCATCCAAGCGAAAAAACGCAGGCAAACGGGCCGACCCGGAACCGCTCGGCTCGGCGGGCCGGGGCAACCCCGTGTAGAAGACGACCCGGGCGCCCGCGCGAAAGCCGAGTCCGAGGTCGTACGCCGCGGCAACGTTGGCGACGTGGGTGCGATCGAAGGCGGCGACGTAGCGCCTTCCCTCGTAGCTCCGCGTCGAGCGGGACAGCGTGTAGGACAAGAACCCGCCGAGTCGCTCGGTGAGGCGCCGCTTGAAGTAGAGCTCGAAGCCGCGCGAGGCCCCGAGGGTACGCACCTCGAAGGCGCGGCTCACTCGCTGTCCCGAGCGACTGTCGGCAGCCTGACCCCCGCCGCCGCTGCGATCGGGACCCAGCGTGCCGGGCTCGAAGCGCTCGCCGCACGTCACCGAGCCGCTCGGTTGCCTGCCGAGGTCACCGCCAATCGAGTCGGCCGGGTACGCGCCCGGCGGGCAGCCGTTCGCCTGCGGCTCGAGCGCTCCGAGCGGATCGCTCATGTTGAAGAAGGCGTTCTGGAAGACCGTGGCCGTCAGCGTCATGCCGTCACCGAGCTCGAGCTCGACCCCGAGACTTTCCTGCAGCGCTCGCTGCAGCCCGCCCGGTAGCCCGCCCGGCTGAAAACCCGGTAGCGGAACGACGAACGACGGCGGCTGGTGCGCGACGCCCGCAACGCCCAGCACCGAAACGTGCGGCGTGGCGCGAGCGCGCAGTGCGAGCCGAGGATCGACGCCGAACGCCGAGCTTCCGTCGGAGGCGTAGAGATCCGCGCGGACGCCCGGCGTGACCTCGAAGCGCTTGCCGAAGTAGAGCACGACGTCGCCGCGCAGTCCGAGCGAGAGGTCGGTGCGCGACGGATACGCTGCGGCGACGCGCGCCGCGCTCGGCGAGAGGTCGCTGGTCCCGAGCTCGATGTCGTAGCTCTCGAGCCCGAGGTCCGTGCCGGCCCTGAGAAGCACGCCCTCGGAAAAATAGTGCTCGAGCTCGTTGCGGCCCGAGAGCAGCTTCACGCGCACGTGGCGCTCGCGGTCCTGGAGCCGCGAGCGATCGAGCCCCAGCGTGAACGCCGTCCTCAGCTTGCTGCGCGGGGAGAAGCGGTGATCGTAGCGCAGATCGACGCGATGAAACTCGGTACCGAACAGCGTGATGGTCTCGGTCGGCGTGCGCTCGCCCACGTAGTCGTACGAGCCGAACGAAAAGAGCTCGAGGCGGTCACGCGGCCCGACCTCGTAGCTGAGGCGCGCCTGGTAGTCCCAGTAGTCGAGCGCGGTCGTCGGCGAGAGCAGCGAAAGCGCGAGCGCCGTGAACGAGTAGCGCCCTCCGACGAGCGCCGTGGCACGCCCGCCGGCGAACGGTGCCTCCACGAGCGCGCCGGCGTCGAAGACGCGCAGGTTGTACTCACCGTGCAGCTCGGGGCTCGGCGGCAGCGTTTCGCCGGCGACGACACCGCCCGCGAAGTGGCCGAACCGCGCCGGGTACCCGGCCGGGTAGAAGTCAACGCGATCGATGAGCGCGGGATTGACGACCGAGGGACCGGCGCCAACGTGAAACAGCACCGGTACGCGGACCCCATCGAGAAAGTAGCCCACGTTGCCCGGCGGCGCGCCGCGCACGAAGAAGAAGGGCAGACCGGACACGATGGGCGTCACGCCCGGCAGCGTCTCTACGGCGCGGAAGGGGTCACCGAACGTGCCCGGGATCTCGCGCACCTCCGCGCGCGAGAGCGTCGCGGTGCGCGACGGCTCGGCGCGCAGGCCGAGCACGACGACCTCGGTGGGCTCCCGCCCCTCGACTCCGGCTCGAGCATCCCCAGCGGCGACGGCGGCGACGGGCGATGGGGACACGGGAGCGGTCGGCGGCGCGGCGGTGTCTCTTTCGCGCCGCGGCTCGGCGAAACGCACCTGGAGCCGGATCTTCGCTGCGACCGGAACACCGGCGCGCCGCGCCGGCTCGAACTCGAACGCTCGAGCTTCCGTCTCCGCAACGCTCGAGAAGGGCTCGTGGGGCTCGTTCGCCGTCGCGGAGCGAACCTTGCCGTCAGGACCGACGACGAGCGTCAAGACGACGATCGCGTCCCCGTGAGCGCCCTCGGGGTACGTCACCTCCGCGTCGCCGAGCAGCCGTGGCGGAGTGATCTCGACAGGCAACGGCGGCGACGGGCTCGGCTCCGTTCCCGGTGCGGGCCGGGAGCTCGGCGCGACGGCGGGTGGGCGCGCGTCGGCGTTCGGGGCGGCTCTGCCGAGCGCGGCGGTGACGACCGACATCGCGAGAGCTCTCGCGCCGAGCCCACGCGTTCGCCGGGGTCGCGTCAAGCTCGCGTCCCAGGCGTCACTAGGACATCAGGCCGAGCTGGAGCGCGAAGAACTGGATGCCGAGGTCGGCCCCGAGCAGGACGGAATCCTGGAGCGTGACCCCCTCGTCGAGCAGAAAGTAGTGACCGGTCGCGCGCAGTGCGCCCGCCTGCACGGTCGCACTCTCAATCGTGGCTACCCGCGACATGCTTCGCGACCACTATCCGCGTGCGGGGACGGCGTCAACGGGTGCCGCATGCGTCACGAACGCGCGACGACCCGGAACCAGAGCGAGCGCTCGACCTTGCAGAAACGACACACGAGCTTGGCCTCGCGCAACCGCTCGACGCCCTCGCTCCTTGCTTCGTGGGCCACGACGTCGAACGGCTCGTCGCAGCGCGGACAGCGCGCCGAACGGGCGCGAGGTTCGACGAGCGCCGCCGTCGAAACGTCGATGGGCCGCGCCTTTTTGCCTCCCGCCTCCAATTCGAACAGCCTCGTGCGGGCTCGCACGAGCTTCTCGTCGAGCATGCGGGCCCGTCTGATGCCGGTTCTCGCTCGCGGGCTTCGCTTCGCTCGAGCCACGTTCGTTCCCTAGCCTCGATTGGGGCGTCGCATGAGTTTCTTCAACGTCCCTGGGCGAGTCGCCGCGGCGATCACGAGCTTGCCTCCCGGGACGGCCCAAGTCGAGCCGATCCGCGCCGCTTTTTCGCTGGGCCTCGCTGCGAGTAGCATGCGCCCAGCATCCGTGGCGAAACCGCCGAAGAGCTCCCTCTTGCGCGAGGCCTGCGCCCGAGCCTCTGCGTTCTTGCGCTCGTGCCAACACGCGAGCGGCGCCGTGCTCGAGCCGGTGCGCGACCCGCTCGCGATCCTCAGGCGGCGGGTTTCGCTACGCGAGGCATTTTTCGCCACAGGCGGGACGGACGTCTGGAACACCGTGAACACGTTGCTCGCGCTCAGGCAGGTCGGCGAGCGGCTGCCGAAGGCGAGCGAGTTCGTTCTCGCTCACCGGCTGCCGGACGGCAGCCTCTCGCATTCGAGCCAGACGCGCGGCACCTGTGCAGAGACCACGGCCGCCGCATCGCTCGCCATTCCGGGAGCAAAGGGGGCGCTGTGCCGCGCGCTCGTGCGGCAGTGGCTGCCCGACGGTCGCGTTCGCACGTTCGTCACGAGCAGTCCCGCCGGATACGATGCCTACTTCACGGGTCCTTCCGTCACCGCCTGGACGCTCCTCGCCCTTCGGCGCCACGCGGGCGCGACCGAGCGCAGAAAGCAAGGCCTCGGTGCGCTCCGCGAGGACCTCGCCGACGCCGCGACCTGGCAGGGTCACCCCGCCTTTTACGCCTCGCTCTTCTACCCCGCGCACGTCGGCGTCCGCCTTTTCGAGCCACCGGGGCTCTTGCGCGAAGCGCTCGCGCGGCAGACGAGGGAGGGCGGATGGGGCTTCGATCTCACGCCTGCGCGCGCGAGCCCGCTCTGCACCGCGCTGGCCCTGATCACGCTCGCGAGCGTCGGAAGGACCCCCCGCGTCGCGGCGGCCCTGGCGCGGGGACGATATTTCCTGCTCGATTCACAAGCGAGCGACGGTTCCTTCGCAATCGACGGTGCGCCCGCCGAGCTGTGGTACGCGGGACGCGTGTACGGCACTTGCCTGGCGCTGCGGGCGCTTTCGGAGAAGGCTTGGTGATCGCTTCGAGCAGAAGCGGGGCTGCGACGCTGCCGGACGACATCGTCGAGATCCTGCAGAAGGAGAGCATTCGCGGGTCGCGGACGACGTTCTTGATCCGCATGGTGATCGGCGCGTTCGGCATCGTCAGCTGTCTCGCGGTCCAGGGTGCCAACACGCCCGAAGCGACGAGTGCCGGTGTGCTGATCGGGCTCGGCTACCTGTCGCTCGCCGTGCTCGGGTTCCTCGCCATCCGTCGCGGGCTGCACCTGCCGTGGCTCAGCTACGTGGGCGCGGCCGCCGACGCGAGCGTCGTCAGCCTCACGTCGATGACGAGCCTCTACAACCACTCGGGCGCCTACGAAACCCTGCTCGCGCCGATCTTCTGTGTCCTTTACGTGATGTTCGTGATCCTCACGGGACTGCAATACAGCGTGTGGTTGTCGCTCTTCGCCGCGACGATGGCGGCCTTGCAGCGAGGGCTTTTGCTGGCGTGGATCGTGGCTCGCGGGCTCGTGGAGGTGTCCGACACGGCGCTCTACGGCGAGAAGATCGTCTCGCTCGAAGACCAGTACACCATCGTGGCTTTCATCGCATTTTCTGGAGCGCTCGCCGCATGGGTGGCGCATGCCGCGCGCCAGCTCCTGCTCAAGGCGGCAACCGATTCCGTGCGCAAGCTCGAGCTCGAGCGGCGCCAGCTCCGCCTCAAGCGCTACCTGTCACCACCCGCCCTCGAGCACGTCCTCGACCATCCGGACCGAGCGGACGTCGCGAGTGAGCGGCGCACGGCCACCGTGCTCGTCGTCGGCATGGAGGACATGAGCGCTCTCGCCGAGAGCCTCGAGCCGGAGGGCATCGTGGCGCTGCTCAACCGCAACCTGGGGATCCTCAGCGAGATCGTGCTGCGCTACGGCGGCGCGCTCGACAAGTTCTCGTCGGACGGGCTCGTCGCCGTGTTCGGGCTGCCCTACGAGGTGCCCGATCCGTCGGGCGCCGCCGTCCGCGCCGCAATCGAAATGCGCGATCGCTTCCGGTCGAAGGACGCGGAGGGCGACGCGACCGCCGTGCAGAGCTCGGTCGGCATCGGCATCGCGCAGGGCATGGTGATCACGGCGAACATCGGCTCGCGTGAGCGCATGGATTTCGCCGTCTTGGGACCGGCGCTCACGCGCTCGGAGCGGCTGCAGGCTTCCAGCGTGCGCTACGGGCCCATTCTCGTCGACGAGAGCGTCCACGACGCCATCCGCGGACTCTACGCAACCAAGAGCCTCTCCCCTGGGATGATTCCGGGGCTCGCGGCGCCCGTCTACGTCGTGGAGCCGCTCGAGGTCGCTTCGTCCGAGACGGGCAACACGCTGGTTAGCGCGCGGTGACGGCGAGCCGAAGCGCCAGGCAGGGCGAACGCCTCGAAGTGTACGAGAGGAGCGCGCCCATCGTCCGAGAAGTCTGGCGTCGCCTAGACGAGCGGCTCACCGGCTACCCGGGCCGGATCGGGCGCCTCGGGGCGGCTTTCCTGAAGAGCATCGGTGGTGATGGCGAGCGCTACTTCTCGGGGCCGCGCGCGACACCGCTCCTGCATCTGCCCATCTGGATGGCCCGGAACGTCCCGGAGCGCCGTCTCTTTTCCGTGCTCGAGGCCACGGCGCTCGCCTACTTCTACGCACGGATACAGGACGACGTGCTCGACGAACCGCTGGGGCGAGGAAGGCCCCTGTGGCTGCTGCTCGGAAACTGCCTGATCTGGGACGCAGCGGAGGTGTTCTTCGCCTGCTCCGAGAGCACCGCGTACCGCCGCGCGTGTCGACGCGCGCTCGGAGAGTTCTCCCGCGCGACGGCGGTCGAGCAGGAGTTGGTGTTGCGGCATGGAGCGCGCTATGCGATGTCGAGCTTCGTGCGCCACTCCGGGAAGGCCGCCCTCGCCGAGATCCCGCTCTACGCGGTCGCCGCCCTGCAGGGAGATTTTTCGCGCGCGCGACACGTCGCGCCGCTCGTGCGAACGCTGGGTGAGGCGTACGGCCTCACGAACGATATCCAGGGATTTCGTCGGGACATCGCGCACGGTCACCGAACCTTTCTCGTCGCGGCTCTCTCTCGCCGCGTCGCGCCCTCGAAGCGACGCGACGCCGCAGCCCTCGAGAAGGCGCTGTTCGAGAGCGACCTCGTCGAGCGAGCCCTCGGGCGGGCGATCCGGCTCCACGAGCGGGCGCGGCCGAGCGCCGAGGCGCTCGGCATGCGCGCCTTCACCGACTATTCCGAACAGCGCGCCGGCTACCTCCGGCGCCTGTCCGGAGAGGTCTCGCTCGCTCGGCTGGCTCACGCGGTCTCCCGAATCGACTAAATCGCACGATTGTCCATCAACCCAGCGAACCCGAGGAGCTCCCCATGGCTGCAAGAAAGAAAAAAACCCGCAAAACGACGAAGGCGGCGGGGCCCGCGCCGAGCGCGGCTCCTAAAAGGAAGCGTCGCCGCAAGGCGAAGAAGCGCCGGGGCGGCGCGAAACCCCAGGTCGGCCTCCACGCGCTGATCGGGCGCGCCGTCGCGGACCCCAAGTTCCTCGGGCAGCTCCTGAAGTCGCCCGAGCGGACGATCGCTCCCTTCAAGCTCGATCGCTTGACGAAGAAGGAAGTGTTGCGGCTCCTCGCGACACCAGCCCAGGTCAAGAAGCTCGTCGCGAGCTTCCGCAAACGCTTCGGGCGCATCATCGTCGAAGCCGTCTGAGCCGGCTCACCAGCTCAGAAACGCAGAATCAAGGTCAGCGGCGTGCCTTCGCGGGCGTGAGTCGTCTTCACGGTCGCGCCCGCGAGGCCTGCCGCGCGGAAGGTCTGCTCCACGAGGCCCGCCACCCAGGCCTGGAGGGACGGGCTGGCGCGCTCGAAGTCGTCCACGCACACGGCATGCGCGTTTCCTTCGCTCGTCTCGAGTCGAAAGGTGCCGAAATCGAACAGCGAGGCCCAGAGCGGCAGCGCCGCCTCGGCGAGGGCGAGCGGCGCGTGCTCCCGGAAGATCGCGCGTAGCTCGACCACGAGCTCCGCCTCGACGGAGGCCTGTCCGTGCTCGTGCCAGTAGCGCAGATCCGTCTCGCCGAGCACCGACGCCAACCCCTCACAGTAGCGATCGAACGCCGAGAGCTCGTAACGCGCATGCGGATCGATACGCTCGTCCAGGGCGACCCGCTTGCCGCTCGATGACTCTTGGAGCGCGGCGCGGACGACATCGGTGCCGTGCCGCATGAGCGTGGTGCGGTAAAGGGCCCGCAAGACCCGGCCAGAGAGCACGCGCTCTTCGGAGCGGGCGTCGGGCTTCGCGGAGGGCCGCCCGCGGCGCGCTTCCTGACCGGGGTCGGGGCTTCGCGTCGCCCCCCCGATGCGCGACACGCGCGGCGACGACGGCGCCCGCTCGACCCCCACGGGCGTCGGTGAGTTCGGGCCTGGGACGCCCGAGGGATGCTGCATGCGGACCCCGGTGGGAGCGTCGCCCTCGATCTCGACTTGCGCCTGGAGCGCGAGCGAGCGGAGCGCCGCCTCGTGATCGAGCTCCGGTAGTAGCCCGTCGAGAGCCAGGGACAGCTCGTTCGCGCTCGAAAAACGCTCCTCGGGGCGCTTCGCGAGCGCGCGGTCGAGGATAGCCTGGAGCCGTGGGTCGTCGGGACCGCCGGCCTCGGCGAGCCGTGGGGCCTCGGTGTGAACGATGCGATAGCTCGTCGTGACGCCGTTCGGACCTCGAAACGGCGACGTGCCGCTCAAAAGCTGGAACAGAAGGATGCCGACGGCGAACAGATCGCTCCGCCCGTCGACGCCGTCGGAGCCCTGCACCTGCTCCGGCGACAGATACTCGGTCGTCCCGAGCACGTGCCCCGACTCGGTGAGCGACCCCGACGACTCGAGCATCTTCGCGACGCCGAAGTCGAGCACCTTGACGCGATGAGCCCGGCGCTCGCGGCTCGTGAGGAAGACGTTGGCCGGCTTGATGTCGCGATGCACGATCCCGGCCCGGTGCGCCGCCTCGAGCGCCGAGAGCACCTGCTTGACGATGGCGAGCGTCTGCTCGAGCGAAAGACGCTGCTCCCGCCGAATCACGGTGGCGAGCGTCTCGCCGTCCAGCCATTCCATCGCAAGGTATGGCCCGGCGGCCGAATACCCCGCATCGATGACCTCGACGATGTTCGCGTGCGCGATACGCGTCGCCGCGCGCGCCTCGATGAAGAATCGCTGCGTGACCTCCGCGTTGCCGATCCAGGTCGAGCGCAGAAGCTTGAGGGCGCACCCGCGACCCGTGAGCGCATGGACCGCCCTGTAGACGACGCCCATCCCGCCTTGACCGACGCGCGCTATCAGGCGGTAGCGTCCGTCGACGTAACTCAAGGACTCGGACACGATGCTGAACGTAGCATGCCCAATTACCGCTCTCCTGGGGAGAGCGACGGCGTACCCCGCACGAAATGACTAGTACGCGAGCGGTGAATGGGCGGGGCTAGGGGCTCGAGTCGGTGCTCGGCGCCTCCGCCGCTCGCCCCGAAAGCGGCAGGACCTCGGGCAGCACGTCGCGAAAGACTTCACCGTAGATCTCCCACGCCGTCACGAACATGCCCGCAATCAATGGACCGATGACGAATCCCATGATCCCGAAAAGCGCGATACCCCCCATCGTCGAAAGCAAGATCAGAAGGTCGGGCATCTCGGTGTCCTTGCCGACGAGCGCCGGGCGGAGGACGTTGTCGAACGGTCGACACGACGAGCGTGCACCAGGCCAGGAGCAGCGTGGCGGCCACCGTGTGGCCGGTCGCGTAGAGGTAAACGACGGCAGGGACCCAGACGATGGCGACCCCGAGACTCGGAATGACGGAAAGGATCGTCATGACGACCCCCCAGAAAACGGCGCCGCCGATGTCCGCCGCCCACAGGCCGAGCCCACCGAGCGTTCCCTGCACGAGCCCGACGACCAGCGTTCCCTTGAGCGTCGCGCGCGTCACCGACAGGAACCGCCCCACGAGGCGATCCTCGTCGGCCGAGGGGAGCGGCGAATAGTAGAGCAGCGTCCTCAGGACCTCGCGACCGCCCACGAGAAAGTAGAAGATGGCGTAGAGCAGCACGAAGGCGATCAGGAGGAAGGAAAGCGTCTCGCCCGCAGCCGCCGTGAACACTCCGACGATGACCTTGCCGACGCTCGCACCGAGCTCACCGAGCTTCTCGGTGATCGGCGCTTCGTACTTCTCGAGCATCGAGAGCCGCGGGAAGTGCTCGACGAGCCGGTGCACGAGCGAACCGCCCGCGAGGCTTGCGCGGATGACGGGATCGGCCGCCTTCACGAGCGCTGCGGCCTGCACGCCGGCGAGCACGGCGAGCCCCGCGAGCGGTGCAATGCCGAGCAGGGTCAAGAGCCCGACGACGACACCCGCCGCGAGGCTGCGCCGACCACCCAAACGGGCGAGCACGCGCCGGTAGGCGGGCTGCAAAATGCCGGCGACGATCGCCGCGAGCAGGAGCGCCATCAAGAACTCGCGGATCATCCAGAGAAAGAGGGCCGTGATCGCGCTCACGAGCACCACCAACACCACCCTGCGGATGCGCTCCCTCTCGTCGGCCGGCGTCATGCCCACGTCCTATCACCCACGGCTCGCGAACGCCCGGCCACGCCACCGAAGGCGTCCCCACCGCGACGCCTCGTGCACGAGCCCTCACTCCGGCTCGCGCAGCGGGTCACCGAAGGAGAACGCGAGCCCGGCGGAAACGCCGGTGCGACGGCCGCGTCGTGAGCGCCGCGCGCTCGCCTGTGCTGCGAGCACCAACACGCCGGTGCGCACCTCGACGCTCGAAGCTGCGGACAGGCTGCGCGCGTCCGCGGCCACGCTCCCACCGCCGCGCACGTCGGGCCTTCCCTGCCCCGCCGCGCAGCTTGGAAGCGCCATCGCGAGCACGCCGACGAGAACGCGTTGCACTCCTCGGTTGACCGCGTCGATTGCACGAAGTTCCATGCCGAGCCAAGCCGCGCGGCGACACGCGCGTCGGACTCGAGCGAGGGCATGCGCTCTCAGCAGGCCGTTGATGCCGCGTGTTGCCGGGGCCGTCCGTGGAACGGCGCGCCTCGACCTCATTTCGGCGACGAACCAGGGTCGCCTCAACCCCAAAAAAACCCTCCCGCAAAAAGGTGCTCGCCGAGTCAGCGGGCTAGAGCACCGTCAACGACTTCGCGAGATTTCTGGGGCGGTCGATGTTGTAGCCGTTCGCGAGCGCCACGTAGTACGCGTAAAGTTGCAGCGGCACGGCGTTCAGGATGGGCGAGAGCGCGGGGTGGTGAGCAGGCAGCGGGATGACGCGGTCGACCAGCGCGCGCGTCTCCTCGTCGTCGTGGGCCGCCACGGCCATGATGAACGCGCCACGCGCTTTGAGCTCACGCAGATTGCCGAGCATGCGCTCGCGTGTCTCGTCGGGTGGCACCAGAGCCCACACGGGGCTCCCTTGCTCGATGAGCGCGAGCGGGCCGTGCTTCATGGCGGCGCCCGAGAGCCCCTCGGCCGGAAGATACGAGATTTCCTTGAGCTTGAGCGCCCCCTCGCACGCCACGGCGACGTTGGCGCCGCGCCCCACGAACATCGTGAAACGAGCGGAGTGGAAGCGCGCCGCCAGCTCCTGGCACACGGGCGCCTGCTCGAGCAGCTGGAGCATCTGGCTCGACAGTCGCTCGAGCCCGTTCACCCACGCTCGACCCTCGCTCGCCGACAGATCGCGCATGCGCGCGAAGCGGAGCGCCAAAAGCTCGGTAGCGAGCACCTGCGCCGTGAACGCCTTCGTGGAGGCGACGCTGATTTCCGGGCCCGCGTGCACGTACACGCCAAAGTCGGTCTCGCGCGATAGCGAGCTGCCGACCACGTTGGTGATGCCCGCGAGGAGCCCGCCCCTCTGCCGGATTTCGCGTAGCGCCGAGAGGGTGTCGGCCGTCTCCCCGCTCTGGGAGATGGCGATGTAGAGCGTCTGCCGATCGACGATGGGGTTTCTCACCGCGAGCTCCGCCGCGTCCTCGGCGGTCGTCGGCATGCGGGCGTAGCGGCTCATCAGGTAGGCGCCCACCTGCGCACTGTAGAGGCTCGTGCCGCAGGCAAAGATAACGACGCGCTGGATGTCGAACAGTCTGCTCTCGTGGGTCTGCAGGCCTCCCAGGCGCGAAGACCCCGCCACGGGATCGAGCCGGCCGCGCATCGAGCGATCGAGCGCCGCGGGCTGCTCGAAGATCTCCTTGAGCATGAAATGAGGAAACGACCCGATGTCGGCGTCGTCGGGCTGGTGCAGGATCTTCTCGATGCGCTTTTCGCGGCTGTTCTGCTCGAGATCCACGGTCTTGATCGAGCTTGGCGTCAGATCCGCCACCTCGCCCTCGTCGAGCACGATCATGCGATCGGTGTAGGGGCGGAGCGCGATGGCGTCGGAAGCGACCCAGGTCGCGCCGTCGCCGAGCCCGACCACCACCGGGCTACCGAGCCGCGCGGCGACGAGCCGGTCCGGATCGGCCTGGTCGAGCGCGATGAGGCCCGCGGTGCCCTCGATGCGCTTCATGGCACCGACCACGGCGTCGTGCAGGCTCTGGCCCTGCTCCACCCCGCGGCCGATGAGCTCGGCCAGGACCTCGGTGTCCGTGTCGGAGCGGAAGCGCACGCCGCCGGCCGAAAGCTCGGCACGCAGCGCCTCGACGTTGTCGATGATGCCGTTGTGCACGATCGCGATGCGCCCGCGGGAGTCGAGATGCGGGTGCGCGTTCTCCTCCGTGACACCGCCGTGCGTCGCCCAGCGCGTGTGGCCGATGCCGATGCTGCCCGGGAGACCCTCTGGATTGGCGTCGGCGAGGGCGCTCAGCTGACCCACGCAGCGCACGAGCCGCAGCTTTTTCTTCGAGACGGTCGCGATGCCGGTCGAGTCGTAGCCGCGATACTCGAGGCGCCGGAGCCCGCCCATCACGATTTCCCAAGCCGCGTCGCGGCCGACGTAACCCATGATCCCGCACATCAGTCGCTCTCCTCGTTCAGCCGTAAATGCGTCGTCGGATCTGTCGCGCCGTGAGGCGTGGTGCCTTGAAGCGCAGCGTGTGTAGCTCGCTCACGATGCGCTCGAAGATCGACGGATTGTCCTGTCCCTCGGCGCGGAGCTCCGCGTGCCGGAGCTGGATGAACTCGTCCACCTCGAGCTCGAGCGTGTCGAGCACCTCGTCGACGGCGCGAGCGGCCTGCTCGCGGCTCAGCCCCACGATGCCCTCGAGCCGCTTTCTCACGTCCGAGACTGCGACGCTCACCCCGCCACTCTCTCACGCCGTACCGGCCCTGACTACTTTTTTGCCCGGAATCGGGCAAACTGGCATTTTTAATGCCGAATATTCTCCCTGTTCGCCGTGCAAGGGCGCGGAGAATCGCATCCGGGACGCTAAGGCAGCGCGGCCCCACGCTCGCCATCCCCCGGCGCCCTCGGTGGCTCGGCGCGCCCCGGGACCGTGCCCCGAGGGCGCGTCCGGCGAGCGCACCGCGCCGCGTCGCCGGGTGCGGCGCTCAGACGGCGGTTGCGCCCCGGTCGGAGCCGGTGTCAGCGACGGACGGCATCTCGCCGGGCGGCACGGCAATCTTCATCGGGTACTCCACCGTTACGGCACCGAGATCGTCCGGTGTTTCCTCGGGCCGGGGCACCCAGTTGGTGTCACCCGTGAGCGGCGGTAGCTCGACGAGTCGCCCGTCGAACGTCCGTCGCCTGCCGGGCCATACGAACGTGCGGAACAGGTAGCGGTGGAAGGCGGGCTCTTCGAGGCGCGAGTTGACGAACGGGGCAACACGCGCGGCGTGCGCGGCGGGCAGTAGCGACCAGTGGAGGCCGGGATTGAGGTGGTGCATGCCGTGGTAGCCGTTGTTGAACGTCCACCAATTGATGGCCTTGCCGACGAAGTTGCGCGAGTGATTGAAGGGGCTCGTCACGTCGCAGCCATCGTGCTGCAGGTAGTTCATGCCGATGACGCCCCACGCCGCATAAAGGTGCGGAATTAGCCAGTAAACCAGCGCCCTTCTCCAGTCGAGCACGAACAGGAAAAGGGTGATCCCGAAGACGACGAATTGCTCGATGCGAAACTGCCTGAACCAGGCGCGGTGGTGATCGCGCATCGACCGGGTGTAAACGACGTTGTTCTTCGCGATGGCAAGCGCGACGCGAGGCACGAACACGAGCATGTTGAGCAGGTTCGATTCGTAACGAACCTTCGTGGTGCGCATCACGTCTCGCTCGGTCTGTGTGTGCTTGTGGTGGCTCAGGTTGTGGCCAGGCACGTACGAGCTGACGGGAGAGCCGTAGGTGAGCGAGAGGATCACCTGGAACACGCGGTTACGAGTCCGCGAGGTGAACACGGGCGAGTGGATCGAGTTGTGCGTGATGACGGCGCCGAGAAACGAGAACACGCACGTCGCCGAAAGGAGCAGCCCCTGAGCGACGAGCCAGCTCGGGGCGGCAAGCCACTGCCAGGCGAAAAGAGCAAAGTAGATGCCGACGAACGCAAGCGAACGAAGATCGGCTCGATAGCGGAGCTTCATGACGGTTGGTCTGGGTCTTTCCCCGCGGTGACTCGGAAGTGCCCGAGGGACGGCATCACCTATCGCCTACTTACCTACACCCCAGCGGCAGCGTGGGTAGTGCAAAAATGACGCGGCCGAGCTTCGGCCCTGCTGAAAGGTCAGTAACCCCGCAGCAACGCCACGGATGGCGAGCGTTGCACCGGCTCGGTCCGCCCCCCGACCTGCGCCTGCCAAAGCGAGGCCTCGACGCGCGTGTCTCACGCTGCATGCCACTTCATCGACGCGCCGTCGCAGGCCTATCGTTTCTGTTGGTCGCATCGACCGCCGCCGCCGAGCCCACCGGTAGGCGCTGCCGAAACGATCAGCGACCCACGCTGGGTGGCTGCGTTGACGGGACCACGCACGCGCGCGCGCAGCTTTCGCGGACCACGCCTCCCGCGCCGCACGCCGCAAAGCCCATCCCAAAGCCGGACCCGACGCTTGCGGCCGACAGGGCGAAGGCGACACCCATCGAGCACGCGTCGCGCAGGCTTCTCATGCTGGAGCTCCGGCGCCTCGAGGCCGTCCTCGCGAGCACACCCGAACGCTCCCCCGATTACCCTGTCATGCTGCGGCGCCTCGCCGAAGGCTACGTCGAGCTCGAAATGCTCGCGGAGCGGGAACGGGCCCGAGCTCAGGCGGCCGCCGACGACTCCGCGCGCGCCGCACGCGAGACGCCGAAACAGAAGCTTCGGCGCGGCGAAGGCACGCTCATGTAGGGCGTCGCGGCCGGCGTCGCAAGAGGTTACGGCGTCCGGGGTTTGGTTCGGCGTGGCTCGAACGAGGAAACGTGGTGGCGCGCGCACGGCCGTGAGGTTGACGAGCGTCGCAAGCGTCGTAAAGGAACGGTTTCGAGCCTGAGCGAGGCGGGCCTCGTCGACCTCGGGCGGACTCGTGACATCGTGCGGGCGCGCATCGCCGAGCTTTCGACCCGCTGACGTTCACCGCCGACGGTCGATTGACCAGAGCGAGAATCATTCGCCTTTCCCAAACCGGAGTTAACCGTGGGCGGAAAGCCCTGTGGCGTTTGTGCCGGATGGCGGATGGGGAAGGCGAATATTCGCGTGCACGGCGGCCTTCGAGGGCTACTCTCCGGGCGCCGACGAGCCATGGCGCTCGAGCCGCGAAAACGGGAACTGCGGAGAACGGGATGAAGGACAAGACGGGCCCCGAGCCGAGCGACGCCTCCGCAGCGCCGACGCCATCTCCGTCGCCACCGCCCGCGACGTTCGTCGGCCTCGGACCGCCGGTCAGGGAAGAGGAGCCGCGCGTTGCCGCGACGACAGCGTACCTCGAGGACGACCGAGTGAACGTGAAGCGGACGCTCGTCGGCCCCCCGTCGGACCAGCCGCCCGACGCAGCCGACCCCGGAGCGCCCGATGACACGCCGAACGACGCGGTCACGGTCGCTGGCGCCTACGACGAGATCACGAAGGTCGCATCGACCCCGCTCTTAGCCGCGCTCTTGGCGGCGACTGACGCCCAAGCCTCCGACCAGGCGGCGCCCGACGCCGCAACGTCCGACGAGGAGGGGCCCGATACCGCAACCTTCAGGGGGGCGGAGCACGACACCGATCCGGCGCCGCCCGCGATGCCCGACGACGATGACGACGAGAAAACCATCGTCCAGGCCCGCGTCGAGGATGATGACGATGACAACGACGAGAAGACCGTCGTGCAAGACGAACCGCCCGCCCTCACCGACAGTGACGTGGCGCCCGCCACTGCCGAGGCGCACGCGCCGGGCACATTAGAGTCCCCGATAGCCGCCGCCCGAGGTCTTCTGCGGCTCGAGACGGACGAGCTCCAGCTGTCGTCGCTGCTCGCCGATCCGGTGCCGACCACAACGCCCGCCACGCTCGCGCTCGCGCTCGCATCGGACGACGCGGCTCCGCCGGCCGTGAAACGGCGGCCGCGCCTCTCCGACCTTCCGCCGCCGCTCGTCGAGTCGAAGCCGAATGTCAGCCTTTTTCCGCCGTCTCTCGAGTCGCTCGTGCCGCCTCCGCGCAAGCTCCCGCGGCCGCTATCCGGAGCGAGGACGAAGCCCACGACCACGAGCGACGCTCCGTGGTTCATTTCCGTTGACGACGACCAGACGGTGGTGAAGCGACCGCCGCGCGGTGGCGGTCGCGCGGTTTTGGCGTTCCTCGTCGCTATGGTCACCGCCGCAGGGCTCGCCGCATGGGCGCTTCTTCCGAAGACGGGACGCGTGCTCGTGACCGCTGCAGGGCCCCTCGATGCCATGGTGTCCGAAGCCGTCGTGTTCGTCGACGGCATGAAGGCCTGCACGCCGGCGCCCTGCCGCGTCACCGTGTCGAGCGGCCCTCACTTGCTGAGCGTCGAGGCCCCCGCCTACCGAAGGAGCGCGAGCAAGTCGCTCACCGTGGGGCGCGGCGCCGAGGAAGCGATCCACTTCGCGCTCCTCCCCGACGACCGTGCCGCCTTGGAGGTTCGAGCCCCCGCACCCGGCTTCCACGTGTTCCTCGATGGGCGCGAGATTGGCATGGCACCGACGACGCTCAGGGGGCTCAATCCGGGCAAACACCGCCTGCAGCTCTCGGGCAACCCCCGCTACACTCCGTTCGAACAGGAGATCGAGCTCGACCCGAGGCGCCTGCTCGTTCTCGAGCCAACTATCCCGCTCGTGCCCGGAGCGATCCGGCTGATCCCCGGCTTCGGCGCCGAGGGGGTCACCGTCGAGATCAGCGGGAAAGGGGTCACCCGCGAGGTCGAGGAGCTGCCCGCACGTGTCGAAGTGGAACCCACCGGCACCTATCGCGTCAGCGTGTCACGAAGGGGCGCGCTGCTGCTCGAGAAGACCGTCGATTTTCAGCGATCAGAACGCCGAAAAGGACGTCATCGTCGAAATTGCCGAGACACGGACGACTGGACACGACGCTGTGTCATCGGTCGCCCGCGCCGCCGCCGCGGCGGTCGTCCTCGAAGACACGAGCGAGAGCGAGCCCGTCGTCGCGACCGAGCTCGGCACGCTGAGCATCACGTCGAGCCCCGCGTCCAACGTCGTGCTCGACGGGCGGCCGCTCGGATCGACCCCGCGCGAGGTCAGCGTGTCGCCCGGCGCGCACGCGATCGTGTTCGTCCACCCGTCGAAGGGGAGAAAGTCCCTCAACGTGACCACGTCGCCCGGCAAGTCTTCGGTCGCGTCCGTCAGCTTCTGAACGCCTCGGGTCAATCGTCGCCGTCGCTGGGGGTCTTCACCCGGGCAGGCAGGCCGCTCGGCGAGCACCGTTCGCTGCTCAGGCGTCAGCAGGAAGAGCAGAAGTGCGCGCTGGCGAATTGCAATTCTTGCGTCGCCCGACCGCCCGGTGCATCGACCACTCGAACACTCTCGGGGGGTGGGTTGCGGGCAGGCCTTTCGCCTCCGTCGTCCAGATGTCACGGGTGCGTGACGAGGACGACGAGGAGCCGACCATCGCGCGCGCCCGCCGGCCGTCGGGCGTGACGATTCGTGACACGAGCCTCGCCGTGAGTCATCTGACCAAGGCGGAGGCGGGGCAGCTTGCCGCGATCATTGCGGCTTGGGAATGCGGAGACGCCGAGGATCGCAGCTTGCTCGCCGAGTTTGCCAAGCGCCTGCTCTCCAACGAGAAGCTCACCGATTTCGTGCGCACGCTGAAGCCGGACGAAGCGTGACGCGCCCGACGCGAGCTCAGAGTGTCGCGCCCAAGCCAACGACGACGGCCCGCTCGCCGAGAGGCACGCCTTCGGCGAACAGACTGAAGCGCCGCGTGAGGGTCAGGCCGGCGCCTCCGCCGATTTCGAAAGTGATGCGCGTCGGTTCCGGTGACGGACTCGCCGAGGTAGCGAAAGAGAACCGGGCCGCCGAACACGCGCGCGAGAGCGTAGGGACGAACGCGGTCGGCAATGTTGACGCCGAAGGTACCCCCGAGCCGGAGGTCGAACGCCGTGTAGCTCACCGAGGGCTCGCTCGCGAAGCGGCTCCGCGCCGACGAGAACGAGAACGTGGCCGAGACGATTGAGAAGAAACGCCCATCGTCGAACACACGGTAGTCGGCGCCGAGCGCGGCGATCGGACCGGGAGAGAGCTCGTGCTCGCCATCGGGAAGCATTAGAGAGCCTGAAAAGGTGGCCCCGACGGCAGCCTGCAACACGACATCCCTGCTCGGCATGGTGCCAAGGGCGGCAAGCGCTGCGTAGCGAGTCTGCCGGGCGCGTACCCCGTCGGGGAACCTGAGGGACGTGTCCGTGTAGATGCCGCTCGCGCCGACTGCCCAGCGGGGGCGAACCGCCTCTTCGTGCTCGGCGAGGTTGCACGAAGCGACGCCGCTGGCAGAAACGCCGCAGGCACGCGCCGGCGGGGCCAACCCGAGCAAAGCGCTCGAAAGTGACACCGAAAGCGTCCATGACCGAAGGCCGGGCGTGCTCCTCGGGGTCACGGCAATGAATACGCCCCGACGAGGCCGATCGGTTTCGGGGTTTGGGATTTAGGGGACCTACGGCACCTGGGCAGGCGGATGGGAGTAGAACGAGCGCTCCCGGGCCGAGCCGCCTCGCTGCCGGCACGCCCGGATGGATTGACTGTGCATCATGCCATTTTCGCCACCCACCTATCCCACGCCAATCGTGCGCTGTTCATCGCTCGAGGCGGGCTCGGTGCGGGTCTTCGTGAAGAACGACGGGCTCACGCACCCCGTGTACGGCGGCAACAAGGTGCGCAAGGCCGAGCGCATCGTGAAGCTCGCGGCGAACCGTCAGAAGCAGCGCATCCTCACGTTCGGCACGGCCGGCAGTCACCACGTGCTCACGATGGGCCTGTTCGCGCGCGAGGCGGGCATCCGTGTCGCGGCCGTGCTGATGCCGCAGGTCGCGACGCCACACGTCGAGGACACCCTGCGCGCCTCGATCGCCGCGGGCGTCGAAGTGTTCCCCGCGCACGGACCCTTCGGCGCACTCCTCGCCGCGCTCCGAGCCCACAACTTCGGTGATGTCATCGTGCCGCCCGGCGCATCGAATGTCGTTGGCGCCCTCGCCTGCGCCGACGCCGTCGCCGAGCTCGTCGAAGACGTACGGCGCGGCACGCTGCCGGAGCCGGATCTCATCGTCGTCCCCGTGGGGAGCGGGGGGACGTGCGCCGGCATCCTCGCGGGTGTCGTCCACCACGGTCTGAAGAGTCGCGTCGTCGGCGTGCCCGTACTCGAGAACCCTCTCACTCGCTTCATGCTCCTCGGGCTCGCGCGGCGCACGCTGCGAAGACTCGACGCTTCGGCGCCGGCACGCGCCCTCGCGGAGCATCTCGTCTGGGATTGGCGCTTCGTCGGCCCCGGCTACGGCCGCTCGGCGCCTGCCTCCGAGCGCGCGCTCGCGCTGGCACGAGACGAGCTCGGGCTCGAGCTCGACTCGACCTACACGGCGAAGACCTTCGCGTGCGTGCTCGACCTCGTGAGAAACGAGAGCCCGCCGTCGCCCCGCTCCATTCTCTACTGGCACACCCTGTCCGCCGCCCCGCTCGGTCCGCTGCTCCACGACGCCCCCGCGCTGGCCGACCTTCCCCGGCGTGTCACCCGCCTGCTCCTGCCGTCGCGAGACGGCCGCCGGTAGGCCCGCCGCGCGGACGCACCTGCGTCGCGGGGCCTTGGCGGGGCTCGGCGAGCGCGGGCGCGCCAGCATTCCGACCTCGCACAAATTCCCTATTTTCTCCCGCGGCCGCCCAAGTGACGGTCGCGCGTCTTCACACACCGCGAATCTTCGGGGACAAGGGGAAACCAACCGTGAAACTTCGGATCATCCTCATGATGGGTGCGCTCGTGCTTGTTTCGCCTGCCACGGCGTGGGGACAGAAGGCGAAAGCAGCCGGCCAGGGGCCGAGCGCGCCAACCGAGCCGGGCACGTCCGGCGCGTCCGGCGAGCTCGCAGCTGCGGCGCCGCCGACTGCACCGACACCGACGCCGTCCGAGGCGCCGCCCGTCGCCGGAGAGAGCGCCGCGGCGGCCGGAGGAACCGCCGCGCCCGGGCTTTCACCGGCATCCGCGCCCGTCGCTCCAGCGCCCGCACCGTCGTGCGACTGTGGGGTCGAAGAGCAGGGGCTGAGCGCAACGATGGTCGCGCAGGGTGTCGGCGATTTTCTCACCGAGCGCGCCGAGCAGGAGGTCTCCGCGTTTGCCACGGTCGAGCTGTTTGCGCGGCTATGCAGCGCGGAGGGCGCCAAGATCATGCCGAAAACGTGCGACCTTCTCGAAGGTCAGGACGAGGGAGCAAACCCGGTGGGGCTCGGCCTTCTCAAGCGCACGGTAGAGCGCGATCTCCGAGAAGTGCCCGGGCATCTACTAAGGTCGGTCTACGATCGGGTAAAGGATCACGCTGGCGAGCAAGCTCCGGCAGCGCGAAGGCGTCTCGCGTCAACCACGCGCGCGCTCTGCGCCGTGGACCTCGGCGTCGCGATCACGCAAGCGCTGCGGGCGCGGATCAAGGTCGAAGAGATCGTCACGAGCCCCGCCTCGGCCGGACTCGCTCTCTTGAAGCAATACTCCGCACTCTCGTCGGTCCAAGAGTGTGCTCGCACGTGGACCAAGCTCGAAAAAGCCATCGACACGTCCGCGGCTCCGTTGAACGGCGCCGCCACCGAGCTCTACCTGGCAATTCAGCAGCTTTACACGGCGAAAACCGCGTCCCAGGTCAAGGAAGCGAGGAGCACCGTCGCAAGCGATGCCGTGGAATTGGCGAAGGTCATGCTCGAGCAAACCGGAGACGTTGAGCGCGGCAAGCACGAGACCCTGCTCGACGAGCTCGCCGAGGTCGCCACGGCAACCTGGAACCACGACTGGGTGGGAGTCGTGTCCGCCGCAACGTCGGCGGACGAGCTCGGCCCGCTTTTGCTTTGCAAGGATCCGGAGCAAGATTGCCGAAAGGACGAGAAAGTCCGCTTGCTCCTGAGCATCGGCGCAGACATCGCCGATGCGAAGTCGAGCGGCGACGTCCAGGCGGCGTTGAACCGTCTGGCGGAGCCGATTGGCAGCTGGCGGCGCAAGTTCCAGGACACGTGGACGTTCACGCTGCAGGGTTACGCCGGCGGCTCCCTCGCCTACGAGGTCGTCCAGGGCAACGCGCCGTCGAGTCTCGCGGCGGCGCCCGTGCTGGCACTCGGGCTCGAGTGGTCGGTTTCCCTCGGTGTCGCCCGCCTCGGGGTGTTCGGCAAGGTCATCGATGTCGGCAGCGTCGCCAGTGTCCGATTCGCGGAAAAGGACGACGCGAGCCTGACCGAGGTCGAGGTCACTCCCGACATCACTTGGGCGCAGCTTTTCGGCCCCGGTGGCTATCTCGTCTTCGCGCCGTTCAAGGCGCCCTTCGTGCTCGGCGCGGGCGTCGACTACGTCCCGGCCCTGCGACGGACGTTGGCTGGGCCACGCTCGGCCTGGCACTTCGGCGGCTTCTTGGCCGTTGACGTTCCCGTCATGGAGC
Source organism: uncultured delta proteobacterium (assembly GCA_963841435.1). GTDB lineage: Bacteria > Myxococcota_A > Polyangia > Polyangiales > Polyangiaceae > PMG-095. The sequence continues at coordinate 196,726 of CAWJCS010000004.1, read as the reverse complement.
TCGCTCACCAATGACGAAACCGAAGAAGCGGCGGGCGACGCTCGAGCAGGCGTACGCGCACGCGCTAGCGGTGCTCGCCGCGCGTCCGGACGTGACCGGCGTGGACATCGGGCCGAAGTACGTTGGAAGAAAGCGAACCCGACGGCTCGCGATTAGGGTTCACGTAAAAGACAAGCTCCGCGAGCGGGAGCTCACTCGCTCGGAGCGCATCCCGGCGGACTTTCTCGGTGTCCCGACCGACGTCATCGCCGTGCGCTACGCGCGCCACGGCACGCCGCTGTTTCCCTCCGGCCGCTTCGACCCCGTACGACCCGGCATCAGCGTCGGCAACCCGAAGGCCAAGGCCGGGACGCTCGGGCTCGTCGTGTTCGACGAGGAAAGCGGAGCGCGCTGCATCCTGAGCTCCTTTCACGTCCTCGCCGGCCCGAGCGCCCAGGAAGGAGACCCGATCCTTCAACCCGCTCGCTTCGACGGAGGTACGGTGAGCGGCGATAGGGTGGCAACGCTTTTCCGGGCTCCGCTGCCGGGCTTCTGGGGCGACGCTGCGCTCGCGAAGCTCGAAGGCCGACGCGCCTCGACGCTCGCCATGTTCAGCAGCGGAATCATCATCGACGAGGCGGCCGACGCCGCGCGGGGAATGCGCGTCGTGAAAACGGGGCGGACCACGCTGACCACGCGCGGTCGCGTCGAAGGGCTCGGAACGTACTTTTATCCGGACCTACCGAGTGGGGTGACCGGCTTTCGCGTCGTGCCACACCACGACAATCCCCAAAGGCCCGACCTCTGCGCCCCGGGAGACTCCGGCTCGCTCTACTACGTCGAAGGCACCACGCGCGGTGTGGGATTGCATTGCGCCGGCGGCACCGACCCGCTCGTGGGCGAGGTCGGCATCGCGTGCCACCTCGGGGTAGTCCTGACGACACTTGGCGCGTCACTGACCCGTTAGTGCCGCGCCCGCGCCATGCGGTTGGGCCTCGAGCGGTCGCGGTGCCGTCGCGTCACGTGAGGATCGAGCGCAATCGGCGCGCTGCGCCGTACTTTTTCGATGGCACTGCGCGATTCGGCACGCAGCGCACCCTTCTCTCGCATTGAAAGAGCGCGACGCTCCGGGTTGCGATACCAGATCGGGCTCGGCGGGCATTACGCGCTTGACCATGAATCCCAATCCGGGAGCCTCACGCCTCGCGGCGCTCCTGTCCTTCACGCTTGCGTGCCTGCTCGCAGGGCCCGCGGCCGCGCGCCGGAACGGCATCCAGGCTCCAGGCTGCACGGGGTGCCACGCGCAGAACGGCGGGTCGACGATCACGCTCACGCCGGACCGCGATCCTGTCGAGCCGGGCGACGTCGTGAAGTTCGCCGCGACGATCACGTGGCCCGGCATCCAGGTCGGCGGCATCTACGTTCCCAAGCCGGACCTCGGGACGCTCGGGACGAGCGCCGGGCAGGGACTCACGCTCGCCGGCGGCGCGCTCACCCAATCGTCGCCGAAAGCCGCCGTGGGCGACACGGTCACTTTCAACTTCACCTGGACCGCGCCGACCGATCCGGGCGCCGTGGTGCTCGGCGCCTTCTTCGTTGCCGGAAACAACAACGACCGGAACACGGGCGACGCTCCGGGCAGCGGCTACGTCAACTTCACCTGGGGCTGCGAGCCGAAGCTCTTCTATTTCGACATCGACGGCGACGGCCACGGCACGCGGGACCAGGGCGCGACAGACGTGAGCACGATGGACTTTGGCACCCTCGTCGCCTGCGCCGATCAACCGCCGCCCCCTGGTTACTCGGAGCTCGACGACGACTGCGACGACCTTTACAAGAGCGTGTACCCCGGCGCGCCCGAGCGCTGCAACGGCAAGGACGACGACTGCGACGGCGAGGTTGACGAAGACGCGATGCCGGAGACGCTGTACCCGGATCCGGACGGCGACGGCTACTACGACACGATTCCGGGCACACCCATCGTCGGCTGCCTGCCGCTCGCGGGCTACGCGGACGAGCCCGGCGATTGCGCACCGACCGACCCAACGCGGAATCCAGGCGCGGAGGAGGTCTGCAATCTCTTCGACGACGACTGCGACGGCCTGGTTGACGAGGACTCCGTGCGCCCGCGCTGCGGCGAAGGCCGCTGCGCGCGGGAAAGCCCGACCTGCAATCCCGACGACTGCGTCCCCGGCACGCCGCTCGCGGAGACGTGCAACGGCCTCGACGACGACTGTAACGGGGAGGTTGACGACGGCGAGCTCTGCCCCCCGGGCGAGCAGTGTCTCGGCATCCACTGCGCGCCCCTCGAGCTGAGCGGCGCGACCGGCGGCAGCGGTGGCACGAACGGCGGCGGTGCAGCATCCGGCTCAAGTGAGAACGGAGGCGACGGTGCGGGAGGCAACCCTGCGCAAGGCGACTCGGGAAAGGGGCCGGTTGGGGGCGGCACGGCCGGCGACACCACGGGGGGCACGGCCGCCGCCGTCGGGGAGCCCTCCAGGAACGGCGGCGCGCCCGCCGACGAGCCTCCGATCGTGGTGCTTCCCGCGAAGAGCCGCGGCTGCTCGCTCACGCAGGCACGCTCTTCGGCGCCGGCCCTCTTCGCGTTCGGAGCCGGCCTTTTCGTGCTTGCCGGCGGCACGGCGCGCCGCCGGCGACGTTGCCGCTCAAGCGTCAACCCGACGCTCGACCCACCCGACCGAGCCCGCGGCACATCGTACCGTGACCGAGCGCCCGAGCGCCGACCGGCGCGTCAACGCGCTGTTCGGCGGTCGATTCTCGTTGTTGACGAGGGTCACGACGTTGTCGCTGTGCAGACTGACGGGCCCCACGCGGGCGACGCGGCACCCGAGCGCATCGAGCCGAGCCCGAGTTCGTGCGTCCAGGCCGAGATGATCGCCGAGAACGAAGAGCAAGTCCGCACCATCGAGCGGTTCGTCGCGCAGCTCGCTCCCCTCCTCGCCAAGGCAGTAGGGCGTGGCGTCCGGTGCCTCGGCGAGCACGCACTCGATGTCCCCGTCGGCGATCGAAAGTCCCGGCTTCAACTCGACGAACGCGGACCCGCTGCTCGGGATTTCCCTGCCGAGCGCCTTCTTCACGAGCAGCGCCAGGCTGCGCTCGTCGGGGCGCAAGAATTGAGCGTCCTTGCCGGCGAGGCGCAAGACGCGTGGGGCGCGCTCCCCGCCACGAAGCACGAGATACGCGATGACGTCGCGCCGAACGCCGTGGGAGACCAACAGCGCCGCGCGCAGACACCGGATGAGGACGTTGATACGCCCTCCCGAGCTCGGCAAATCCTCCGTCGAAAAATCGCCGGACGCCTTCGCCGTCTGCCCGACCACGACGAAACGCCGAACGGGCCCGCGGACGCTCGATTCCGTTTCTGCCACGGAAACGCTAGTGCTCCACGAGCGACGGCCCCATGTCGTTCGAGACCTTCGGCAAGCTGCGGAGGTAGCGATAGATGGCCCGGAGATCGTCCTCGTCGAGCTTGGCGAAGCTGTTCCACGGCATCGGAGAAATCGGGCTCGCGAGAAAGCCAAGACCGATACGACGCGCAAGCTTCATGAAAGGCGACGTACTAACTTCCCTTGGCGGGCGCTAGTGGCTCGCGATGCCAGGCCCGGGCTCAGCCAGAGGAGGCTCGGACGAGCTCGTCGAACCGTTCGGTGGGGCGCTCGATGCCAACGAGCACGAAGCCTCGCCCGGCGCCGAGGTCGTACAGGTGCACCTGCAACGGGTAACGCGCCACGCCGTCGTCGATGGTCAGGACGACGTAGCGAGTGGCGTCGTTGGCGGGGACGTTCGGGGAAAAAACGCCGTGGGGTAGAATCAGGCGCACCATGCCCCCCCCGTCGGCCTGCACGGAAAGCGCGGAGGCGCCGCTCGCCCGCTGGATCACGGCGCGGTAGCTGAAGGCTCGCTCCGGACGCACGGTTCGACGGCGAGCCCAGTCGGTCAAGGCGAGCACGTTGTCGCTCTCCATGTTGGCGTCGGCGAGCGGGGAGAGCACCAGCAAGTATCGCTCGAGGATGAGCTCGAGGCGCCGCTCGAGCACCTGGCTGAGAAAGTCGCTCTTCTCCGGTGACGAGAAGCGTCCGAGCGAAACCAGCGTGCGGATGTCGTCATGCTCGAAGTGGGCGAGGATGCGCGCCATCCAGGCGTTGTCGTGCTCGGTGGCACGACTGAAGGCAGGGTTCGGGTATTCGTTCTTCCACCCCTCGGGGTCGAAGTCGTCGGCGTTGAAGTAGCCGAAATCAGCCAAGCCCGGCGTGCGATGCGCGCGATCCCACGGTGCGTCTCGCGCACCGAAGGTCACGAAATCGGTGCCGATGTCGCCGAAGTCGAGCACGTACGAATTGCCGAGCCGACGCGAGATGGCGTCGTCGTCCCATTCGCTACCGAACGAGTCGCTCGTGTCGAGGTAGTAGTGGCGCACGAAGCCGGGCGACGAGTCCTTCTCGCGCGGATCGATGGCGATCCACGAATCCATCGTGTTTTGCTCACGCGCGTCGAAATGATTGATCCAGGCCGCGAGCAGCCGTGCGCCCCGGAGGTCGCGCCGATCTTCGTGGGGGATCACGTCGTTGGGATCATCGGCGCGCGTGCCTTCGTAGCGAAAGGGGCCGAGCAGGTAGCCGGGCAGCCAGGCGCTCGCCTGCATGCGCACCTCCGCGCCCCGACCCCGCGTGGCCTCGCCGAGCACCCTCACGAGAGCCCTCCGATCGAACGGACGGGTGATGCCGGCGTTGTCGGTCACCGAAAGGCCGGGCGCCAGAGTCAACACCTTCGGATCGAAGTAGACGATTTGCTCGCACGACGTGTTGAAACCGACCGCGTAGTAGATGGCCGCGCCGATCGCGCTCGCCGCCGTGGGCCGTTCCGGTTGGATCGCGATGTCGGTTTTGAGCATGTACTTTTTGTGCCCTTCGACCTTGATGCGAAAGCCGGGCGAAGCGCCGTTGGGCTTGCCTTGATCGATGAGCCAGCTCCCGGGCGCCGCTGCGCGCGGATCCAGCATCTCGTCGGGCGTGCAGGCGCCGCGCGAGAGCTCGTCGTGCGTGAGCTTGCGTCGGCCGATGCGGTTTTCGAACCAGGCGCTGTCCGGCACCTCGTCGAAGGCATTGACGTTCGTCGCGCGCCCCGCCGGATCGACGGCGAAAACGCGTGCCAACGGGCGAAAGATCGAATTGTTGACGGCATCCCAGACGAGCGGGGAAACGTAAGGCTCCGGGGCGCAAGCGACGTGCTTTGGGTCCTTCTCGGTCGGGCGAGCCTCGCACGCCACGCTGACGGGGCGACGATCGGTGTCGCTTGCGAGCGGCGCCCGTAGCGGGAAGCGCGGTGCGGCAGCGCAGCCGACCGCGAGGATCGAAAGCAACGGCGCTAGGACGTGCGTCGTATCAGAGGCCATGGGTGCTCCCGATCACGAAGCGCATCGTGTCGATCTTGCCGCCCGACTCGAACGTCTCCGAGCCGGCGCCGATCAGGATCTCGAGCCGGCCGTCGGGTGAGCCGGTACTTTCGACGCCGAGCGTGCCCGAAAAGCGCAGCTTGCCGGCCGAGAGCCCCGCGAGGTGCTCGCCGAACACGTTGCCGACCTCGGCGCGGGCGGTGCCCTCGAGCCATATCCAGACGGGCCAGCGGTACGATAGCTCCATGGCCAGGGCGCTGCGGTCCAGCAGGCGTCCAGCGAGAAACGCACGCATGGGCTGCTCCCCGCCGAGCGTGATGAGCTCCGTGAACGGGATCGCACCGTGGCCGATGGGGTCGGCGAAACCCGTCGCGACGGAGAGCGACACCACGCGCCCCCGCCCATTCACGTTGACGAACCCGCCGGCGCGGGCGCGCACGGTGGCGAAGCTCGTCCGGCCGCGTAGCTCCGCGGCGTGACCTGCCGCTGCCCCGACGAAGACTCCCGCCGGCGGCTGCGGTTTCGACCGGCGTTGATCGAACCAGAGCACGACGTTGCTCTCCACCAGCGAGTACCCGTCCTCGTAGCCATCGGGCGCCGGCATGCCGCCTGAAATGGCGTCGCTCAACCGCGGGTCGCCACCAAAGCCACCGGGGCGAAAGTTGACGCCGCGCCCCGCCACGGAAGCCCTCACGAGGGTGGCCGAGGACGGCTCTTGCTCGAAGAGAGCCCCCGCTTCGAGCCGATCCTCACCGTAGCGCATGCGTGCGCTTTTCCGGGTATCGGGGCCGAGCCCGAAGAACACGAAATCAGGGCGCCGGAGTGCCGATGCCTGAAGCGTGAGCGTGCTCTGGCGACGGTGAGCGAAGTGAAAGCGTTCGGTGAACGCGCCAATCAGCCATTCCTTGCCGCCCGTCGAGCCACGAAGGCGGAGGTCGTGACCTGAGAAGAACGCATTGTCCCAAAAAGTGTAGAGCCCCACGCTCGACCGGAACCCGAAATCCACGTAGGCGGTCGGGAAGAAGCCGGCGTCGTGATTGGGCCCGAAGGCGAAGATGTCGTAGAGCGCCGCGGGTAACCCGGCGCGCTCCGCTCCGGCGATGGCCCAGCCCAGCGGGCGGCGGATCAAGAACTCGCTCACCAGGTAGAGGGGAGCGAGCACGATGCGCGGGCCCCAGAGCAAGACGTTGCCGGCCGTCGTCGGTTCGTCACCTCGCCCGTCGTAGTCAGGGACGGCGCGCTTCGGGCTGGTCTCGTTCGGGCGCCGCTCCACGCGCTCGGGCCGCTTTGCACCGGGCCCGTCGTGCTGCGTTTTCGGACGCCCGGGCTCGGCCGCCGAGGCGTGCCCCGACGCGCACAGCGCGACGGCGGCGACGAGTAGCGAAAAGGAGCGGTAGACGGCGAGGGTGTTCGGGGGGGCCATGAGCAAGCACGTTTTCGCGACGAAACCGACCCCTCACTCGGTTGCCCAGCGGTAGCGGACGCCGAGCTCCGTGAAGTCACCGCCGACGAGTCCGATGTGATCGGGGCTGATGGCGGTCGCGACGAAGCTACCCCGTATTTCCACGCGTCGGGACAGAACGAGCCGAAGCACGGGGCCCACGCGCAAGGTGATGGAATCGTCCCGCTTGGGAACGTCCAGGACGTTGGCCACGAATCCGATCGAGTGCTGCGAGGAGCCGCCGAGCCGGAACGCGTAGCCGAGGCGCGCACGCCAGACGAATGGCGGCTCGACGATCGCGTGCAGCGTCTCCTCGAACACGAGCCGGCCAACGGGGACCCCCGTCAGGTAGGAGGCACTGGCGCGCACCAAGACCTCACCTGGGCCGAGCGGGAGCGACGCGTCGAGCTCTGCCTCGTAGGTGACGACGTGGGCTTTCGTTCCGGTGCTGGTCTCGAGGTCGATCCGGTCGTAGCTCGCCTTCGGGTCGAGATAGGTGTGGGAGAATGCCCAAAACGCGCGGGGGCCAACCCGCATGTCGACGTGGGGGACCGCGCCGCGCACTCCCCCGTACATGCCGAGCCCGGAGCTCGTCACGATCGGGTTCACGTCCACGCCCACCCAGCGCGTGAAGGGTTGACCATAGCCGACCGAAACGCGCGGTCTCACGTACACGAAGCCCACGTCGAACATCGTCGACAAAAACAGGCGCGGCGGCGCGGCGGCCCAGGAGCGCGCCATCGTGGGGTCGATCAGCGCATCCTCGGAAGTCGGGAACAGTCCCAGAGGCGGCCGCTCGGTATCCACAATGGCCGACTCCGCTTCGGGCGGCGCCGGATCGGCTCTCACGCGACAGGGCGTGGCCAGGACCGCGCTGCCGACGAGTGCCGAAAGGACCGAAGCACGAGCGAGGCTCAAAAGACCCCCAGCACTCCGACCCCGCCCGCGACGGGCACGATCCGCAGCATCAGGCGAGCGTCCTCGGCGTTCGTCTGGGGAAAAGCGTAGTGCAGAAGTGGTACGCCGTAGCCGATCAGCGTCCCGGTGAGCATCCCCGCGACGACGTCGGTCGCGTAGTGCACGTCGCTCACGACCCGAAAGGTGCTGGTCGCCGTGGCAACGGCGTAGCCCCCGGCACAGCTCAGCGCGTCCCAGGGTGCGCCGAGCAGCTCGGCCTGGAAATGGTGCATGCAAATCAGCGCCGCCCCCGTGAAGCCGAATGCGGTGTGGCCGCTGAAGAAGCTTCGATAGCGAAACGACCGGACGCAATCGAGCGCGTCGCCAGGAAGCTGGGAGCCGCAGTCCGGGCCGTAGGGTCGCTCGCGGCTCACGAGCACGTTCGTCATCCCTTGCACGGCTCCGCTGATCGCCAACGTTTCGAGGTCGATCAGGGCCATCTGTTCCGCGGCGTCGCGGCTTCCACGGTGCCACCAGGCGGTGGCGAGCGAATCCACGAGCAACGGCCAGCTGACCAGCAGCGAAACCCCGACGTCCGAGGCGTCGCGAAACTCGTAGCGCGTCTCGAGACTCGCCGGGCGCAGCGCGTCGCGCACGGCGTCGTCGAAGAGAATGCCTCCGTTCAGCGAGTGCTGGCGACGAGGCGTTACGACGGCAGCACCGAGCGTGACGGCGCCGGCAGCCCCGCTGACGAAATACTCGGCCGTGGAAAACCTCGACCATCGCCAGCGCAGCGGCTCGCGCGGCGGGTCGTCCTTCTCCGGCATGCGAGCGGCCGGCGGCGGCGCGATCTCCTCGAGGTTGCCGCCCGGCACGAAAGGCGGCTCGACGGGGCTCGCCACGGCGACGACGGGCGTTGCCAAGCAGAGGAGACCAAGCGGCAATGCGAGAGTTCGCAGGCGATTTCCTTTCGGGACCGCCCGTGTACCACGATCGCCCCGACGTGGGCTGCACGATCGAGCGCGAGCGCGGAAGCTATCTACCGCCATCATGCCGAAACGAAAAAGCACGACGCTACTTCGCATCGGCGCGGGCGGGAGACCCGGGGGTTGGCGCAGCCCTGCTCGCGTGCAAACGGGAGTTCTCGCGCAGAATGGCGAGCACCGTGACCAGCCAGCCGAGGACGATCACCGTGTTGCAAACGACGAAGGCCCTGACCCCCCACGCCCACAGCGTGGTCCCGAGGAAGACGAGCAGCGCCGAGCTCACGTCGCCCATTCGCACGAAGAACGTGTTGACGGCCTGCTTTGCCTTGTACTTCATGGCTTGGCTCGTCGGCAGCCAGAGCATTTGCCGCACGGTGTTGTGTAGCGAATAGTCGGTGCCGTTTTCGAGCACCTTGCCGACTCGCACGACGGCGAGGATGGGCGCGATCAAGAGCGCGACCGAGTTGCCGAGCACAATCACGGGCAACGCGAGCAGTCCCACGCGAAGTCCCAGGTATTTCACGATGCGCGAGACCGCAAACGACTGCAAGAGCACCCCGAGCAGGTTCACCCAGAAGAAGAAGTCCCCGTAGAACGCGCCGATGAATCGGCCCTGGTCGGCGGCGCTGATCTCGCCCCTCACGGTGGCCTCCACCGCAGCGGCTTTGACGAGCTTGCCCAGGATGTACTCGCCGTTGGTGTTGACCGCGCTGAAAAGGAGCGACAGCGCCGCGAGCAGGAGCAGGTAGCGATGGCCGAAAACGAGCGCGAACGCCCCCCCCCGATCCGCTTCCGCCGCGCCCCGGGGAGATGCCGACTCGGTCCGACGCGAGCGGCCGCGGTCGGCGAGCACGAAGAGCCCCGCACACAGCACGAGCGAGCCCGCCGCCACGAGCAGCATGGTCAGCACGCCGAACAAGGGAATCAACGACCCCGCGATCTTCGCGCCCAGCGCCGCCCCGAGCGACGCACCGAGCGCCACGAGCGGGAACAGCCGTTTGCCACGTTCCTCGTCGTAAAAATCGTTGGCGAACGCCCAGAACTGCGCCACGACCATCATGTTGAAGACGCCGACCCAGGCGTAGAAGACGAGCCCAAGCCGCGTGCGCAGCTCGGGGTAGAGGCCCGCGAGCCAGAACAAGACCAGGTGCGACGCGAAAAAGAGGCTCGCCCCAACCACCAAGCGAAGCTTCGGAACGCGGTCCGAGAGGCGCGCGTAGGCAGGCACGCACACGACGAGCAACGCCGCGATGGCGGCGCTCATGTACGACTTGTACTCGGCGCCGGAATCGAGCGCGAGGATCAGCGCCTCCCGCACGGGTTTGATGATGTAGTAGGCCGTCAACAAAACGAAGACGTTGAGCGCCAAAAGGAGCGCCGTCGGGCCCTCGCCCGCTCGCACCTGCGCGAACAGGCCGAGCGTCCTCTCGACGAGCGACCTTTCGTCTGGCTCGGTGTCGGTCGGGTCGGTCACGGGCCTGGCTCCGCGGCGAGGGCAGCACGGAAACGCCGCGTGGTCAACCCGCGCATGCGACTAGTCTTCGAATCCCAGTTCGGCGACCCCTGCCCCACGGCCATCCCGGGCGATCCGGGTCCCGTCGAGCCCGCCGGCCGAGCCACGCTTCAAAGTGGAGTCTTTTCTTGCCTTCGCTCCCACTCCGAATCGACGGCAACGGTGACCGAGGCAGCGACGGGGTCCAGGACCGCTTTGTGGCGCCGCGCTCTCCGCTCCGCGACGAGCGCACGGCCGCGCGCTTGCCACCACGCGCGCGCGTCGTCGTCGCTGAAGGCGCCGACCTCCGCTTCGATGGCCCTGAGCGCGACCTGAAGCGCGACGGCGGAGGCCGGGCGCTCGTCCGGGTTCTTTTCGAGACACCGAAGGATGAGCGCGTCGACCGAGGCGGGCACCGGCGCCTTGGTGCGCAACGACGGGGCGACCGGCGCCGTGTAGAGGTGCTCGGCGCAGATCTCGACGAGGTTCTCGCCCTCGAAGACGGTGACGCCGCTGATCAAGAAGTAGGCCACGGCGCCGAGGGAGTAGAGGTCGGCGCGTGCATCCACGACGCCCGACGAGATGGCCTCGGGGGAGAGGTACAGCGGCGTCCCGAGCAGCGGCGTGCCGCGCGAGGCGAACGGCGAACCCTCGGCGGCAGTCTGCTTGACGAGCCCGAAGTCGAGGACCTTGACGAAATCGGGAATGCCCCCACGTTCCATCACCATCAGGTTCGCCGGCTTCACGTCACGGTGAACGATACCGGCAGCGTGAGCCTCTGCCAGCGCACCGCAGACCTGGATGAGGATGCGAACCGCGCGAGCGATCGGCATGGGGCCGTCGCTGTCAACCAGGTCCTGGAGCGTGACGCCGTCGATGAACTCCATCGCGTAGTAAAAGATCCCTTCCGGTGTCCTGCCGTAGTCGTAAACCGCGATGGTGTTGGGGTGTGAGAGGCGACTCGTCAGCTGAACCTCGCGCTCGAACCTCGAGATGTCCTGCGCGTCCTGCCGATCGGGCCGAAGCAGCTTGATGGCGGTCGGGCGGCGCAACATCGTGTGGCGCGCTCGGTAGACGACGCCCATGCCGCCTTCGCCGAGCTCCTCCACGAGGACGTACTGGCCGAGCTGAAGGGCAGCGTGGACCTGACGCCGGAGCCGGTAGATCAACGTCGACGCGGACAGCATCAGGGCAAAGAGCGCGCTGACGGCGAGCCCGGTGAAAAGCGTCGCCCAAGGGAGATGGCTGAGCGTTCTTTCCGTGGAAAACGTGAGCGACCACGAGCGATGGGCGAACGGAAGGTTCACCGTGTACCGCTCGCCGCCCGGCGAGCGACTGCGGCCGAGGACATTCGGAGAGCTTTCGAACAGGAGCCCACGTTCGGCGGAAGCCGCGGTGTCCTGAAGGACGACGTCGATCCCCTGCCCGACCACGTCCCGCACGATCGGCTCGACGATCGCGTGCACCCGAAAAACTTCCGCGGCGAAACCGCAAATCTCTCCTACCGGTTGCCCCGCTACGTGGCCGCGCACGGGATAGAAGACGGCCACCGAGTAGACCGTCGGCGGATCCTCGACGAGGCGGATTCGCTCGGAGGCGACCGCGGAGCCGGTCTCCCGCGCGCGATCGGCCGGTGCGCGCCTGAACGGATTCGCCGCGACATCGAAGCCGAGCGCGGTCGGGTCGGGCGGCTCCATATAGTAGATGGGCATGTACTCGACGCGCGGACGAGCGGTGACGAGAGACAGGTTGCTTCCCTCCTCCTTGAACTCGAAAGTCGTCATGCCGTCGGCACGGGCTCGAGCCTCGTAGCGCTGACGCTCCGCCGCGGGCACGATGGGAATCCACTCGAGGGCACGCGTTCCAGGATGGCGCTCGAGCGCCTTCTTGACGAACAAGTGAAAGTCGCGACGCGTGACCTCGTCGGAGGCGTCGAACAAGCTCGCAATCGACTGGAGAACCTCGAGGGGGAGCTCGAGCTTCGTTCTGAGCTCGCTCGTCGTGCGATTCGCCAGGCGCTCGAACTCGACGCGGTGTCCCTCGCGGTTTCTCACGTGGGTGAGCGCGACGAGCAAGCCCGTCAGCCCCACGCCGAGGAGGAAGACCAAGAGCGAGGGGAGCTGCTTTCTCAGGCCCGCGTGGCTGCGCCAACCGTCGCTCGGCATCGGCACGCGGACGGCCCGGCGATCGGCGGGGCCCACGTCGTGAGGCTCGGGCGGATCGGACAATTCGTCGCGACTCTATCCCGGGCAACGATCGCTCGACACCGGATCCGCGAGGCGCCCGCTGCGCGCCCCGGTGCGCAAAATTTGCGGAATTGTCGCCCACCCGCAGTCACGATCGGGTGATGAGGTGCACCCCTCCGGCCGCCGCCAAGCGGCCTTGCCAGCGGCGCAGCGACGTGGTCCTACGAGCAAACTCACGACGGTGCCTTCGAATCCCTTTCCTCCGGCGTCGCGCGCGGCAGTCGGGACAGCACTGGTCTGCTCGAGCGTGGTGATTGCACTGACCGTCGCGGGAAAGTCCGTCCGGGACGCGCTGTTTTGCGCGTATTTTCCCGCGACCGACCTGCCCAAGGCCATGACGGGTGGCGCCCTTTTGTCCGTGCTCACCGCGCTCGCCGCCTCCCGGATCTTTCGCGCCTTCGGACCCGTGCGAAGCGTGATGTCACTGCTGTTCGCGAGCGCCTTGGGTTTCGCGCTGGAGCACGCTGCATTCGAGACGGCTCCCCGCACGGTGGCCTTGATCCTCTACCTCCACGTTTCAGCCGTCGCCGGCCTCGTCGTGAGCGGATTCTGGTCGGTAGTCAACGAGCGCTTCGACCCGCGCACCCTCCGCCTGGCGGTCGCCCGCATCGGACTCGGCGCGAGCGTCGGGGGATTTCTCGGGGCCCTGGCGGCGGAGCGAGTGTCGGCTTGGACGGAGGCGCGCCACACCTTGCTGGCGCTCTGCATGATGAGCGCTTGCGCAGCGCTTCCCATCTGGCTCTTGCGCACCCGAGCCGCCCTGGCGCCACCCGTCCCCCAGACCCCGCGGAACGCCACGCTCGACTCTCGCTACCTGCGTGATCTCGCCCTCTTCGTCGGACTCACCGCGCTCGCTTCGAGCGCCATGGACTTTGCGTTCAAGGCGCGCGCGATGGAACACTTCCGAGACGCCGCGGCGCTCGTAAAGTTTTTCTCGATTTTCTACATGGCCGTCAGCGTCACGAGCTTTCTGGTGCAATGCTTCGCGACACCGCCCCTGCTCGATAAGGCCGGCCTCGGCGTCGCGCTGGCCGGCCTACCGGGAGTCGTGGCGATTTCGGGGCTCTTCGCACTCTTGGTCCCTGGTCTCGGGACCCAGACGTTCCTCAGGGGCGCGGACGGCGCTTTGACGAGCTCGCTCTTTCGTTCCGCCTACGAGCCCCTCTACACCCCGCTCTCCGAGGACCGAAAACGTTCGACCAAGTCGCTGATCGACGTGATGTTCGACAAGCTCGGCGACGCGCTGGGCAGCGCCCTGTGCTGGGGGCTGGTCCTCTTGGTGCCGACGGCCGCGATCGCGGGCGCGACACTTTCGGCAGTGTTGCTCGCCGTCGGGACCTTCGTCCTCGCAGCTCGCTTGTATCAAGGGTACGTCGTCGAGCTTGCTGCGAGCTTGCGCAGCGGAGTGACGGTGCTCGATGACTCCGAGGTTCACGATCGCACGACCCGCTTGACCCTGTCGCAGACGCTGGGCCACCTCGATCGCAACCGGCTGCTCGGCGAAATCGAGCAGCTCCAAAAGGACCCGCCACCAGCGGAGCGACTCGCCCGAGCCCTTGGGAACGACGCCCTTCGGTCGCGAACGCGCGCCGAAACGAGCCCGCTGCGCGGCTTGCCGCTCGTGGTTTCGAACCTACTTTCCAGGGATCCCGAACGGGTGCGGAGCGCGCTCCGGGCGGTCGAGCCCCCCCTTGCCACCCTCGTGATTCCGCTCGTGGAACGCGATGACGTCGGTGCCGAGGCCATGCAGACGCTGGGAAGACTCGCCGAACACATCACGGGTCAGCTCGCCGACGCGTTGCTCGACCACCGAAACTTCTCTCCTACCGTACGGCGACGCTTGGTCCGCGTGCTCACGAACGCACGCGGCGAGCGGGCCGCGGCAGCCCTCGCGCGGGCCCTTCAAGACCCGGACTTCGACGTGCGGGTGCACGTCGAGCAGGGCCTCGAGGAGATGTTGCATAGGGGCGTCGCCTCCCCCGTGACTCGGGAGACGGCGGTGTCGGTCGCCACTCGCGAGCTCTCGGGCGAAGAAGCAGCGGCGGAAAAACGCGCTGATCATGCGCTGGGTGTGCTCGGCCTTGCGTTCGATCCCGAGGCGTTTCGCCTCGCGCGCAGCGCGCTTTCGAGCAAGGACGAGCGCCTGCGCGGTACTGCGCTCGAGTACCTCGAGAACGTCCTGCCGGCGCCCGTCTGCTCGCTGCTCTTCGCGGCGCTGCTCGTCGAAGGGTCGAGCGGACCACGCCGCAAGGAGCGCGACCTGTTCGACGAGCTGCGGCGCGGCTTGAGGCTCGAACCTCGCGGTGGCGAAATGGCGCCATCGTCCGAGCGAACAACCGAAAGCGAGCCGCCACGGGGAAAATAGCCGCGGCCACCGGGCCCCGGCTACTCGTAGACGGCCCAGTCCTGACCCTGGACGAAGTTGATCTGCGGCGCGCCGACGACGCCGGCCTTCTGCATCGCCGCCTTGAGATCCGGCGACGACGCGAACGCCTTCAGCTGGTCGAGCGATTCGGCCTGTAGGTAGACCACCACCGTGTTCGGTTTGTCGGCGCGGCGGTTGACGGCGTAGCCGATGATCCCGGCCTGCTTGCGGGCAGCGTCGTGCTCGTCGATGGACGGCGCGCTATCGACCGCCGAGCAGAAACAGCTGGCCGAGCTTCTGGTCAAGCTCGAAACGTCGCAGGCCCAAACCTAGCTGCATGCCCGATCCCGGTCCGCCCGCTCTGGCCGGACCGCGCTCGACGGGTGGCGCGCCGCACTAGCGTTCCTGGATGTGGATGCGGGAGAACCCGAGACGGAGCTGGCGGGTCCCGGGTCGCCGCTCGATGACGGTGGCCGCCTCGTCCGGGCCATGCTGCGCGAAGTGCTTCCGAATACGAAACACTTCCCCATCCACCTGGGGCGGGCTGACCTTGAGATCTTCGGCGAGCTGGTCCTTCGTGGTCCAGCCGCACTCCCCCTCGGAGACCCCACCCTCGCGGTCGGTGATGCGCGCGCGCGCCAGAACGAGCAAGAGGTAGTTGTGGGCCCGAGAGCCGAGCTCGATGACGCGATCCTCGTACTCGAGTGAAAGCGCCACGAACTCTTCGTCGCTCGACACGGCGAACGAAAGAGCCGGTGCCACCCTGCCACTGATCAATTCCGCCGTCGCAGTGGCCGTCACCGGTCCCGGGGCGTAAAAGCACCACGTCTGCCCTCCGACCGTGAAGGTGTGACGCTCCCTCAGACTGAGCGCGTGACCGTCGGCAAACTCCAATTGCCAGTGGCCCGAGCTCCCGCGATAAAGCGTGCACTGCGGGTCGCTTGCCGAAGGAATCCCGATGATTCCGTCGACGCTGGAGAGCTGCTCGTCGGTGTCGAGTCGAACGACCACCGCCAGCGGTTCGGTTGCATCGACGAGCTCCCAACAATCGTTCACGCTGCCAAACGCGATCCGAGAGCCTTGGCGCAGCGGATAGGCGCGCCCCGGACGCAGGAGAGTGCCGTCGAGATGCGTGCCGTTGCGGCTGCCACGGTCGATGAGCTCCCACCCCGCACCGTTCCACCGCACGAGCGCGTGTTGCGCCGAAACGTAATTCTGGGCGAGCCGCAACGCGCACTGGGTGCTCCTGCCCACCAGGTGCTCGGCGAGCAGATGGGAACGTCGAGTGCCATGGACCTCGTGGAGCTCGGCCATTTCGGCCCGAGTAGACCACCGGCCTAGGTGGCATGGAAGGGAGCGTCTCGGCGTCGCGCCGACGCGTCTTCCTCGAGCGAAGTCGGGACCCTGCGAGCGGCTGCAATCGACAGGCGCACAGCGCGAGGTTATGGCGGGCTCGCTCCGCCGCGCCGGCGCCCCCCCCGGCAACGGCCGCGTTCCCGTCACGTTGCAGCCCAAGAAGCCAGTGCCATGCCGGAAGTGACCGCGATCCGACCACCGTCGTCTTCCCGCGCCAGGTCGGCATCTCCAAGCGGACGACTCGAGACATATCTTTTGCACAGTCGAGAGCTGGTACTCCACGAAATCGAACGTCGCGTGCCGCGCGAGCGGAGACACACGGCCGATCTCTACGAGCTGATGCTCGACTATCCCATGCGACCGGCGAAGGCCCTGCGTCCGGCGCTGTGCTTCGCGGTGTGCGCTGCGCTCGGGGGGGACGTCCAGCTCGCGCTGCCGTCGGCGGCGGCGCTCGAGCTCTTTCACAATGCATTTCTGATTCACGACGACATCGAGGATGGCTCTCGCCTACGCCGTCACGGACCGACGTTGCACGAGGCGCACGGAATGCCCATTGCAGTCAACGTGGGAGACGGGCTGTTCGCGCTCGCCCTCGAGCCGCTGCTCGGCAACATCGAGGTGTTGGGGCTCGGCCGAGCGCTGGAGATTCTTGCGCCTCTTCTCCAGGATTTTGCGGGAGTCCGTCGAGGGGCAGATGCTCGAGCTCGCGTGGATTCGCGCGCGGCGCACCGATCTCGGTGACCGGGACTACCTGCGGATGGTGCACAAGAAGACGAGCTTTTATTCCTTCGTCGCACCCGTCATGCTCGGCGCGCTTGCAGCGGGAGCAGGCCCGGAGGTGCAGCGACGACTCGGCTACTTCGCCGTCAGCTTGGGCATCGCCTTCCAGATCAAAGACGACCTCCTGAGCCTGGAGCTCCCCGAGTCGTCCATCGGCAAGGACACGCTCGGCGACCTGTGGGAAGGGAAATACACGCTACCTCTGCTCCACGCCTTGCGTGCCCTGCCCGAAGGAGATTGGCGCGAAGTCCTGGACATCATGACGGCCGTGCAGCGACGACGACAAGGGCCGAGCGCGACCCCGGAGCACCGCGCGCTGCTCGCGCGCGTGCTCGACACGACGCAGGGGCTCGACTCGGCCGAGCGAGCCTTACTCACCCAGGCTCTCGATCCCGACGCACGCACCCGCGACGACGCCGAACGGCTGCAGCGGCTCCGTGAGCTGATCGCCGGGCGCGGCGGCGCGAGCTTGCGGCACGCGCGTTCGATCGCGGAGCGCTTCGCCGGCCGTGCATCCCGTGCGCTCGAGCGACAGTGGCCGAGCACGGATCGCTCCGTCCACGCGCGGTTCTTACGCGATTTGGTCGAGTTCGTCTTGCAGAGAGCACGCTGAAAGGACTGCTTGAAAATGGGATACGGATCACCACGCGAGCAGAAGAACGCCGAGGACGGGGTCGTTGCCGCCCTGCTCTCTCTGCATCGGAAAAAGCAAGCGCGGCTCCGGACGCAGGCGGGCGACGACCAGCAAACCTCCGTGCTCGAGCATCTCGACGCACGGGCCGAGCGCCTTCACCGAGAGCACCTCGCCACGGAGCGGTTCCTCGAGCAGACGCTCGGGGCCGCTCGGAAGAACGCGGTGCGCCACGTTCACCAGGAGCTCGCCCTCTCGGTCGCGCCCGGCGGCACGGCGGCGGGACGCTTCCGCGTGACGAACTCGACGCCGCGCCCGGCACATTTCGAGCTGGTCCTCGGCGACGCGACACCGGAGTCACCCCGAGTGACGGTCAGCCTTTCTCCCCCCCGAGGCGACCTCGGTGTGAACGAAAGCCGAGTCGTGCGGGTTTCGGTGAAGGCGACCGGCGGCGCCGCGGGAGACTCGGTGACCGTACCCGTCGAGTGCCGAGCAGGCGTGTCGCGCGAGCGCATCTGGCTCGAGGTCGAAATCGTCGGCCCGAATGCAGAGAGTGGCGACGCATGAGCGAGAACCAAGACATGCCCGAGCTCGTCCTCCGGGACGCCGACGAGCGGGCGATCGGCGATCTGTTGCAGAGCCTCCAGCGCGCCGTCCTTGCCCATCCGGAGGCCACCCGCGCGCTGTTCAGCGCGCTCGAGCGGGAGGGCCGGCTCTTCGCTCAGACGGCCATGGGGAACAAATGGCGGGAGCGGATCGCACAATCGAAGCTGCTCGAGCGGGCGCTACTCGTCTGGCAGGGCGCGACGCTGTGGACCGAGGAGGAGCCGGAGCATGGCCTACCCTCCACCGTCGTCACGGCGATCGCCGCCGCGAGTGCCTCGCCCGAGCGGGAGGCGTTGCTGGCGACCCTGTTTCCCGGCTCCTCGGAGCGCGGCTGACGCCATGCTGGACCGACGAATCGAATGTTTCGAATCTCAGGACCGCTTGCTGGAGCTCGTTCTCGGCTGTCTGTCGGTCGGTGATCGGGTCAGCGACCTCGTGCGGATCCCGGGCAATCCCCCGCCCGTTCCCCATGCGCGTCGCTTCACGCACGCCCTGCTCGGACTGATTCTCGCTCCACCACACGCTGCTCGGGGCGTCCGCCGCGGACGTTGCACCGGCCGGCCACGACGAGGCCCAGAGCGAAGCACCGTCTTCGAGCGACCCGCCTGGACCGCCGCGAAGAGTGCTCCGATGACAGCGCTCGAGGCTTCCCGCGAGCCCGGCTACGCGGGGGCGGCAGCTGGGCTCGACGAAGTTGACGGCTGGCGCTGCGAGCCGTCGCTCGGCGGCAGGACTCACAACTACAAAGAGTGGATGCACTTCTGCGTCTCCCTGCCGGGCGGCGGCCTCTTGCTCGTCAATTTCAACCTGTGCCACGAGCTGGGCACGGAGGGCGGGGTGCCCCGCTTTCGGCTGTTCCTGCTCGGTCACCACACGCGCTGGAACGGAGACGTTCGAGCGCTTCGACGCCTCCCTCGTCCGTGGATTGCTGGGCCGCGTCGCGCTGCGGGCCGGCAATCATGCGCTCGCGGTGAAGGGCGGCGACTATCACCTCTCGCTCCGCAGCGCGGAGATCGAGGCGGATTCTCGTGCTGACGCCGCTCTTCCCGCCGACCACGCCAACGTGCGTCCGACTCGGTCCCCGGACGGCGATGCACTGGCTGATGGTGGCGCGCCTTTCGACCTGGGGGAGGCTCTACCTCTCGGGGCAGCGCTTCGAGCTGACGGGCGCGCCCGCTTATCACGACCACAACTGGGGTCAGTTCGACTGGGGAGACGACATCAGCTGGGAGTGGGGATATGCGCACGCAGACGACGACGCAGACGACGACGACCGCGATCAGCTCACCGCCGTGTGGGCGCGTGTGTCCGACGGGCGTCGAGAGCGAACACTGAGCCAGACCCTGCTCTTCTGGCGTCGTTCGCGGCTCGAGCGCATCTTCCAGGGTCACGAGCTCGACTTTCGGCCAACGGGTGCGTGCGCGGCGTCGCCCGGGCTCACGCTGCCGCGCATCGCGAACCTGATCGCGCCTGGGCCGGCCGCCGGCGTACCCGAAGCACTCTCGGTCAAGGCGCACGGATACGGCGACGAGCTCGAGCTCGTCTTCCGGCCACGTGCCGTGGCCCGCATCGGGGTGCCGGGCGACCGCGATCCGTTCCGCTTGATGCTGCTCAACGAAGCCGTGGGCGACGCGTCGCTGTGCGGCACCACGCAGGGCGGACCGTTCAGCAGAAGCGGCAGCGCTGTCGGGGAGTTCATGCGTGGCTGATCCCGGCCTGCACCCCGTGGTCCAACTGCTCGAGGACTCGCTTTCGCTCCTCGCCCGCGAAGCGCCCGTCCATTTCGCCGCGCTCCAGGCGGAGCTGTCCGGGCTCGACGTGCGACTCGTCGTCGGGCGTGCGCGCCCCTCGCTGGTGCGCCTGGACGGCGGCCCCCCGTGGGTAGCGCCGATGGTCGGTGGTCGCGGGCCTGCTCGGCTCGCCATCCGCGTGACCGAAGACTGCCTCGATGCGATCGTCGCCGGGAGCCTCTCGTTGGCTCGTGCGGCCGAGTGCGGGGATTTGTACGTTCGAGGAAGCGTGGACGAGGTGATCCGGCTCGCTCGCGCCGTGGAGGCCTGGGTCCACGGCGCGTTGCGCAGTCCGACCTTTCCGGAGCTGGGGGAACGGTATTCGACCATGCAACGGCACGGGTTCGTCGAACCCGACGACCTCCTACCCGAAGAGAAAGGATCACCGCCATGGGCCGACCGAGAAATGAAAGACGCGCGATCGAGCTAGCGCCCAATCCTCGCGATTTTCTGAAGGACCAACAGGGCAGGAGCCTGCGGCCGGAAGCGCGTTTGCCCTACAAGCACGCGCTCAATCCACCGATCGTGACGATCTTCGGCGCGGGGGTTGGGGGATTGACGGTGGCCCACGAGCTGGTCGAACGCGGATTCATCGTGCAAGTGTTGGAGGCCGCAGAAGACCCGTTCAATCCTGGACGTCCGCTGGTGGGCGGCATGGCGGCCAATCAACCGGCACGGGTGCGCGCCAATGTCGAGGATGTCCACCCCGAGCTCATCAGCCTGGCTCTCGACTACGCCAACGGGTCGGCGAACAAGGTGGCTCGCTGGCTCGTCGAGCTCTTCACGTTCAACCGCAGTCGCTGGCTTTCCACCGAGGAGCCGAGTCGCTTCCACCAGATCCTCTATTCCGACCCCGAAACGTTCGGCCAGCCGATGGTTGACGCCCTGCTGGCCGCGCGCGAGCAGTACCGCGAGCGCTGGCTCTGGGACCTCGTCTGTCGCGGGGCCCAGCTCGGCTTCTTGCGCTTCAAGAAACGCCGAAAGCCGCTGCCCCCCGCGCAGCAGCTCGAGGCGGCGCTCGCCGAGCACAAGAAGCTCGTCAAGAGCACGAACGACCAGCTGGCGCTCGCCTTGCTCAACGCCCTACTCGACGCTTCCCCGGATGCCGCGGAGCACTTGCCATCGCGGGCCGATCTGGAAAAACAGGTAAAGGCGCTCGTCATCCCTGCGTTCGAGCGCGAGTTTCTGTACTTCCGGCTCGTGCCGTACGCCGTTACGGGTGTCGCCGACGCGAGCTCGATAGCGGACACGCGCCTGGAAGAGTGGAGCCAGTTCCTGAACGACGCGCTTGGCGCTTCCCTCGCGAAGGACCCCGGCGACACGCAATTCGTCGCGCGCGGTACGGGCTCGGCGCGGCTGCCCGGCGAACCCGATGGCTGGCTCAAAATCGACGTGATCGAGCAGCGCCTGCCGGGCGAGCACGGCTACCGGTTCTTCCCCTCCTTCTATCGTCACCTCGACGATACGATGAAGCGCATTCCGATCATCGACGGCGGCCAGGACGGCCAGCGTACGGTGTTCGATAACCTGCGCCCCACGGTCTTTCAGGGCATCGCGTTCACGCGTGACCAACAGAGAGCGCGCGGGGTCAAGGTGCCCTGGGACGATGCGGAGCCCGCGCTCTACCCCCAGAAGCGGCGTGCGCGCCCCGGCTCCGGCAAGGGACCCGCGGAGCCGCCCATCGTCGTCGAGATTGCGCGCGAGCGCCCGCGCGGCTGGGAGGGCCTCAGGGATTCGAGCGACCGTTTCGTCAGGCGACTGGGAGGGACCCAGCGTGACGCGTTGTTGCTCTTCGCCAAGCTGCTCCGCTACATGACCTCGAGCTCTGAACGCCGCCGCGCCAAGTACGAGGACGAATCGTGGCAGGACTTCATCGACGTGGGGAAGTTCTCCAAGCCGATGCAGGCCCAAATCAAGTCGGCAGCCCAGGCGCTGCTCGCTTTTTCGGTTGACGAGGTTGACGCGCGAACCTACGGCAACATCGCCCTGCAGATGCTCTTCGACCAGCTCAAGGACGGGACGCGCGTCGATCGTACGCTCAACGGCCCGACGAGCGACGCCTGGCTCGAACCGTGGCGGGAGTATCTCGAGTCACAAGGTGTTCGGTTTTTTTGCCTCAAGCTCGACGCGCTCGAGCCGAGGGGTAGCGAGCTAGTGCCGAAAATCGTCCGTCTGAACGGCGAGCCGATCGACGCCAAGGTGACCTACGCGCAAAACTCGTACCAGCTACTCACGCATGAAAATCCGCATTCCGCGCTACAGCCAGACTTCTACGTCCTCGCGTTGAGCCTCGAGCGTACCGCGGAGCTCCTCGAGCCTCTCAAGCGCGACGCGCGGCGTGCCCACGATTTTGCCGCAATCCCCAAGTTTCATGACGAAGCCGTGAAGCACGATGCCATGAAGGACATGACCGGCATCCAGTTCTTCTTCGACGCCAAGACCAGCATCGGAAAGGGGCACATGTACTTTCCCTATTCGGACTGGGGCCTCTCGTCGATCTCCCAATCCGAGTTTTGGTTGACGCGCGGGCGGTTCGCCGACGGCTACGCCGGAGTCCTGTCGGTTGACATTTGCGACGCCAAGTATTCCGACAAGCCCAAACCGGGCAGCTTCTGGTCCGTCGTCAAGCTGGGAGAATCGGGAGACCTAACGGGCGCAGAGAATCTCGGCTATCGGCGCCTCGGAGTGGCGCGCACCGTGTGGAATCAGCTCACCGAGCTGATCGGCCCGCACGATCGCATGGCAGAGCCGCGCTGCTTCCACCTCGACCGTGCCATCACCGAGGAAGGGAACGCGACGAAGTTCCTCGGTTCGGTCAAGGGGCTCGACGAGCACCGTCCGGGGCGCACTCCTCGCGTTGACGCCGTGGGCGACGCCGAGATCGCCTACTCGATCAACGCCACACGCTGGGTCGTGTGCGGCACTTTCATGGCGACGCACACGCGCATGACCACGATGGAAGCCGCCAACGAGTCGGCGCGGCACGCGGTCCGAGCGATTCTCGATCGGCTCGGCGAGGACGACAGCGAAAAGCCCGCGACGGCCGTTCTCGAGGAGGGCCGCCTCCAGATCGAGAACCTTCGCAACAAGACCTACAACGGTGCGTCGAGCTACCGGCCTTACGACCCGCCCGATATCTGGGATCCGGAGCAGGAAGAGCACGAGGACCTCGACTTCATGAAGCGCGTGGATTGCCGCCTCATGGGTCTGGAGCTCGGCCACTTCTTGGACATCCTGGACTTCGACCGCAAGCTCGAGCACGCCCTCGACGCCATGGAGCTCTACGGTGGCGAACAGCCGATGCGCGAGTTCCTCGGCTCTATGGTCGCCACGCTCGACGCCTCGCTCGTCAAGGAACTCGGAGTGGGCTACGACCAGGACATCGGGGAGCGCTACAAGCAGGCGAGGGACTCGGTGGGCAAGCTCGGCGGTGCCCTGCCCGGCCCGCTCTTCGACGACATGAAGGGGCTTCTCACACGAGTGGGAAAGCTGATGGACCTCTTCAAGGTCTAGCTGGCAGCGTCACCGGCGAGCAGCGCCTGGACGCGGCTTCGGTCGCTCGTGGCGCCAATCCGAGCGAACAGGGCGGCCGCTTGCTCGAGGTGCGCGCGGCGCGCGGCGCTCGTTGGCTCTGCCTCCGAAAGTGCCGTCAGCGCGAGCGCTTCGTCGTAAGGCATGTCACGCCGACGCGCGGCCTCCAGTGCGGCAGCAAAGAAGCCTCGCGCGCGCCTCCGCGAGCCGTCCAAGCGGAGCGCCGCGAATCCCTGGAAGAGCCTTTCGCGCGGCGCGGCGACGGCGATGGCGCTCGCGATCGCACGGAACGCCGCCATGGTGCGGCGCACGCAACGCACGAGCTCGGCGCGCTCCGAGCGGTCGGTCGCCGCGGCATGAAGCGAGAGGTACGTTTCGGCGAGCGCTGCGTACGGAAAGACATGATAAAATACCGGCGCGTTTCCCCGCCGGATCCAGTCCAGGCACTGGTCGGCAGCGGCCCGGGCGGCCGGGCGGTTTCCGGAGCGAAGCTCGGCTATCGCGAGCGTCCCGAGCGCGAAGATCCACTCGGCGCGGCCGAGACCCTGCCGACAGACGTTGGCGCCAGCCCGCGCTGCCGTGAGCGCGCCCGAGAATTCGTCCTGGAGCAGCCTGAGCTCCGCCTCGCGCACCTCGGCCCAGCACCGACTCTGAGGGTCGGCGCGCTCGATGCGACCCAAGAGCTCGTCGTTGAGCGATTTGCTCTCCTCCAAGCGGCCATTCAAGAGAAGTCCCGTGCTGAACTGGCTGGTCGCTTCCTCCCAGCGGCGAGCGAATCCCATACGTGCCGACGAGTCGCGCACCTCTTCGAGCAGGCCTCGCATCTCGAGCCAGCGGCCCGCCTGCAGGTGAACGAGGGCGACGTTCATCTTCACCCACGTGAGGGCCACTTCGTCGCCGCTATCGCGCCCGGTCTCCAGGGCGCGCGTGCCGTACGACTGGGCGCGGGAATCGAGCCGCGCGAGCGCGAACATCGCCGCGAGCGTGGCGTATCCGAGCGCGCGCTCCGCCGACGCCCCGCCCGCTCGCTCGGCAAGGCCGACGTTGGTGAAGGCCGCGAGCACGACCGCGAGCATGTCGCCCGTTGCGAAGTAGTGCACGACGAGCAGACGCTCGTAGCCGCGAGCGGCCTCCAGCAAGAGCTCACGCTCCTCGCCGGGCAGCAAGGGCGGCTCCGCGCGTGCGGTCCATCGCTTGCCCATCTCTCGCACGAAACCGACCAGCGAGCGGGACACGGAGCTCGCTTTCGAGCGAGGCCAAGGGCGCCCGGCGACGCCGACGGCTTCGGTCAGGTGAGACAGGGCGCCATTGATGTCGCCCATCGCGAGCGCGCTCAACCCGAGTAGGCGTTCGCGCCGGGCACCCACGAGTGCGCTCGGCGCGTGCTCGAGCCCAGTCGAGAGGCTCCGCGCTCGCTCGAGCAGACGACGGGCCTCCTCGTTGGCGTGCACCGAATGCGCGTAGGCGCCGGCCATGTCGTAAAAGTCCGTCGCGCGCTCGAATTCTTCCGCCTGCTCCAAATGGTGCGCAAGCACGGCCGCAGCCCGCTGGAGTGCCCCCGGCGCTCGGTGCTCCTGCTCCAGGACGGCGGCGCTCGCGGCGTGCAGCTTCCGTCGCTGCACGGGCGATAGGCTCTCGTAGATGATCTCGCGCAACTTGTCGTGCGAGAAGCGGACGGAACCGGCCGTGTCCGATTCGAGGATCTCACGCTGGAGCAGCGGCTCCAGCGCCTCCTCCAGGCTGCCCTCGCCAGCGAGGACGTTGACGCTTTGCGCGAGCTTTATCAGGACATCGAGCTCCACCCGCCGCCCCAGCACCGAAGCAACTTCCGCCAGACGTTCGAGCGACGCCGGCGAGATCCTCGATGCGGCGCAGGACGAGGGACTCGAGCGTCCGCGGAAGCCCGAGCGCCTCGAACGATCTGCCGGCTTCGGGCTGCCAGCGACCCCGCTCGTCGCGAAACAGCAAGCGCGCGTCCACCGCGGCACGCAGATACTCGGCGACGAAGAACGGGTTGCCCGACGACTCCGCGGCGAGGAGGACTGCCAGCCCGGGCGGGAGCAGCTTCTGCCCGAGCATCTCTGCTCCCATCTCCTCGACGGCGGTCGTGTCGAGGCGAGAGAGCCGGACCGTCGAAGTCTGGGGGGAGGCGAACAAGTGGTCGAGCGCCGGGCCCACCTCCTCCGAGCGGACGGTTGCCACGATCAGGACCGGGTTGTCTCGGTAGAAGCGCGCAGAAAGCGAGCTCAGAAACGCGAGCGTGAGATCGTCCGCCCACTGGATGTCCTCGAGCACGAGCAACGTGGACTGTTCGGCCGCGAACGCAGACAGAGTTTCTGCCAGCGCATCGATCAAGCGGCGCCGCGCCGCTTCGCCGGGTATCTCGGGGGGGTCCGGATACGGTGCGAGCGCCGACAGCGAGCGCAGCCACGGTTCGACGGTCGCGAGGATCTTGCCCCGTGGGCCCAGCAAGCGGTCGGTTCGTTCCCGGTCGCCCGAGACGCAGCGGTCACCGACTGCCTGAAGCAACGGGGCGAGCGGGTACAGTGGGCCACCTTGGCGGAGGCCGCGCCCCCCAGCAACACCGACGGCCACGCACTGGCCGACGACGACGGCGTGCTGTGCGAGCTGCACCTGCCGAGCCAGCTCCGAGACGAACGTGGTCTTGCCGATGCCGCTCGTGCCCGAGACCAGCATGAGGCCGCCCTCGCCGCGCAAAAGCGCGGCCACTGAAACGAGCGCCTGTCGAAGCGGCTCACTGCGACCGACCAGCTCGGGGCGATAGAGGTACGCCTTCGCCCGCGGGGCGGCATAAGTCCGCGTGTCCGAGGCACCCAGATCCGCGAGTGCCGCTGCCACGTCGCTCGCGTGACCGATGCGATCACGCGGGTGCCGCCGCAAGAGGCCGAGGACCAGGTCGTCCAAACCGGGCGGGACGCCATCGGCCACGGCCGAGGGCGGCAAGGGCTGAGGCCCGTCGTGGGCATCGATCAGCTCGCGCCAGCTGCTCACGGGGTAGGGCACGTCGCCGGTGAGCACCTCGTACAGAATGCACCCGAGCGCAAAGAGGTCGGCGCGCGCGTCGAGTCGCTCGCCGCGCGCCTGTTCGGGCGCCATGTAAGAGATCGTGCCGGCCTGAACCATGTCCACGGAAAGCACCTCGCGACTTTCGTCCGTGAGCTGCCACACCAGACCGAAGTCCATGAGCACCGGGCGACCGTCGGAACGGACGAACACGTTGCTCGGCGTCAGATCCCGGTGGACGATACCTTCACCATGGATGAACGCGAGCGGCTCGCACAGCTCGCGGACCAGCCCGAGCAGCCATGGCACGCGCCCGACGCGGGAACGAAGGCTCGGAGGCGCGGAGTGGCGTGGCGTTTCGCCGGTGGTGTGGTCCTCGGTGGCCCCGAGGCGCGTTTCGGACTGTCCCGAGATCACCGAGACCGTGGCCGAAATCCGCGTGCTCGCCGGTATCCCGAGGTATTTTCGCAGCGTCGCGCCCTCCAGGAGCTCCATGGCGTACCAGGGGCGACCGTCTTCCACCCCGCCTTCGAGAATGGAAATGACACCAGGGTGCTGGATGCGCTTCAGAGACTGGATCTCGCGGCGCACGCTGGCGAGGAGCCGCTCCCGAGGAGCCCGCACTGTCTTGATCGCGACGACGGCGCCGGTCTGCTCGTGGGTGCCCCGGAATACCAGGGCAACGCCGCCCTCTCCCAGCGGCGCCCCTAGCCGGTAGGGGCCCACGCGGTCACCCGGCCTGGGTGCCTTGGCGAAGCGAAGCTGGTGCGCGGGCGGCATGGAGGGACGAGTAGAGGGGCATCCTCGCGCCCCGGCGACGCGTTGGCAACGTGGATCCAGACTAGATTCACGCCCGACGGCGTCATTTCCGCAACGGCGCCGAGGGCGAGCGGGAATCGGCGGAACATCCCGAACGCTTCGCCCTGCCAACGCGCAAGAACCGCGGGGGGAACGCAACCTCCTGACCCTGCTCGAGTCGGACGGGCTCCATCGTGATCCGCTCGGACGGGGACTCGCCGCGAGTCGAACGCTTACTCGGCGACCTGCGAGTCACGCGAAACGCTCGACTGCGCCTCCACCGGGTGAATCGCAGGCGTGCTCGACGACGACGGCCGCTGCAAGCGTCACGACGCACTCATCCAGCAGGCGATGCACGGCATCCGGAACGCTCCCTGGGCGGCACAATATTACTTGACAGACATATACCTATATGGATATATACAGACCGTGGAGTCGTCGTTTGCCATCGTCGCGGAGCCAAATAGGCGGGCCATCTTGGGCCTCTTGCTCTCGTCGGAGCGCTCCGTCGGCGAGCTCGAGCGCGAGCTTCGGCTGTCGCAGCCGTCCGTCTCCAAGCACCTCAGGGTCCTGCGCGAGGCTGGGTTCGTGGAGGCGCGCATCGAAGCGCAGCGGCGGCTCTATCGACTGAGGCCGGAGCCGCTCATGGAGCTCGATGCGTGGCTCGTCCCCTTCCGGCGCTTCTGGTCCAAGCACGTCGATGCGCTCGAACAACACCTGAACAAGATGGAGATGGTGCCTGCCGTGAAAGGAAAGAAAAAATGAGTGACCGCGAGCAATACGAGCCGGGTGCCGCTTCCGGCGCCGAAGTCCAAAAAGACGGCGAGAAGTGGACGCTCGTGCTCGTCCGCAACCTCTCCCACCCGCCTACCAAAGTATGGCAAGCGCTCACCGACCCCGAGCATCTGCGACAATGGGCTCCGTTCGATGCTGACCGGAGCCTCGGTCGTGTCGGCACCGCCAAGCTCTCGTCCGTCGGTGCGCCGACGCCGCATGTCACCGAGACCAGCGTGAAGCGGGCCGACGAGCCGAAGGCGCTCGAATATACCTGGGGTGATTTCGACATGCGCTGGGAGCTCGAGCCGCTGGGAAGCGGCGACACGCGGCTCACGCTTTGGACCAACATCGACCGTCGCTTCATTGCGATGGGCGCTGCGGGCTGGCACATCTGCTTCGACGTGCTGGAACGGCTCCTCGCCGGCCATCCCATCGGACGCATCGTCGGTCCCGACGCCATGAAGTTCGGCGGCTGGCAGCGCTTGCACGCCGAGTACGCCAAGCAGTTTGGCGTCGAGATGCCCACTTGGACTTCCGGCGCGAGCTGAAGATGTCGCGCTCCAAAGCAATCGTCATCGGCTTCTGGGTCGCCACCGCACTCTTTTGCTTGCAGATAGGCTTCACCGCCTATGCACAGCTTTGCCTGCCGCAGGTGGCCGACGCGTTCACCCACCTCGGCTTCCCGGCGTACTTCCGGACGGAGTTGTCGTGGGCCAAGCTCCTCGGCGTGCTGCTGCTCGTGGCACCGCTGCCGGCGCGGCTCAAGGAGTGGGCCTACGCCGGCTTCGCCTTCGACCTCGGCTCTGCGCTCGTCGCCCACCTCTCGGTGGGCGACGGCGTGGAGGCTTGGGGCTGGGCGGCGGCCACGGGCGTGCTCTGGGCGCTGTCGTATTTTTCCTGGCGTCGCTTGCAGGAAACGCCGGCGATCGCCTGACACCCTCCGGCCCTCGTGCGCGAGGGAGGCACGGCAATTGCTAAACCGCAAGCATGGTGCGGGTGGTCGGGACCAGGGCTGTCGCGGACGGTGCGCGGGGTGACGTGCGTGTCGCGGCAAGGGAGACGGGCAGCGCCCGTGGCACATGATGGCACGCTCGGGGGTGGAGATCCGCACCGAGACGGCGCGCGACTCGTTCACGGGTCGGGGTGAGCCGTGGCTGCGCGTACGAACGGTCGGGCTGGCGGTCGTGCTCGGCGGCGCCGTGTTGCTTTTTGCGCACCTCGTCAATCAGCACTACCCGCTCAAGGACTGGTTGTTCTTTCGCTACGCGCTGGCCTGGCTTCTTTCGCTGGTGTTTTTCGGGTCGAGCCTGATCGGCGGGTATGGGCTGCTCGCATGGGTCGGCGTGCGGAGCCTGCCGAAGCGCGAAGAGCTCGCGCTGGCATCGGCCGTCGGGGTGCTTTCGTTCGGCCTCCTGGTGTTTTTCCTGGGGCAGCTGCACCTGCTCGGGGTCGCTGGCTTCGTCGCCATTCCGGCGCTGCTCGTCGCGGCCGGTTGGCGGCGCACGGCTCGCGATCTTCCCCGCATCGTTCGTCGTGTCAAAAAGCTCGAGATCAGCCTGCCGCTCTGGAGTCTCGCGCCCTGGGCGCTGGCAGTGCTCGGGGTCGGGCTCATCTACGCGCAGATCCTGACCCCGGATACGATCGGCTTCGACGAGCGTTGGTACCATCTGCCCATCGCTCAGCGCTACGCGCTCACGGGGTCGACGGGGCGCTTCGAGGAAGGCTTCTGGCAGCAGGCGAATCCGCACCTGGCGAGCTACCTCTACACGTGGGCCTTTCTGACGCCCAACGTGCTCCTGTTCGATCGCCTCGAGATCTGCCTGCACCTGGAGCTC
Organism: uncultured delta proteobacterium; assembly: GCA_963841435.1. GTDB lineage: Bacteria > Myxococcota_A > Polyangia > Polyangiales > Polyangiaceae > PMG-095. Next base: position 166,779 of record CAWJCS010000004.1, on the reverse strand, counting down.
GTCCTTTTCCTCGCGACTCTCGCGCAAGTGCCATTGCTCGCGCGCCGTCTCGCGCCCGGCCTTCGGCAGCCGCTCAGCGCGCTCGCGCTGCTCACGTTCCCTTCGATCTACCTTTACGACGGGAATCTGCACGCGGGCGCCGATCACGTGGCCGCGTTCTTCGCGATCCCGACAGCGCTCGCGAGCATCCGCTGTTTCCGGGACTTTCGCCCCGTGAACGCCGCGCTGGTCGCGATCTGTCTCGGCGCGCTGGTTCTCACGAAGTTCACGGCGCTGATCGTGGCGGCGCCCCCGGTCGTCGTTCTGGGGGCGCGCGGTGTCTGGCTTGCCGCGCGTGGTCGCCGTCACGCGCTCCGGGGCCTTTTGACGCTGACGGCCGCGGGGCTTGCGGTCACCACCCCGCTCTGGCTCAGAAACCTGATCTGGTTCGGAGATCCCGTTTATCCGTTCCTTCACCGTGCCCTCCATGTGCACCCGTGGAATCCGGACGCCGAAGGACCACTCGCCGTGTTGCAGTCGTTCATGCGCACGGGGTCGTGGACGAAAGCCGACCTCTACGAGGCGTTGAAGACCACCGTGAGCTTCTCGTTCGTGCCGAACGACTGGTACGTCCTGCACCGAGACGTGCCGATCTTCGGCTCGTTGTTCACGCTCACCCTACCCTGCCTGCTGTTTCTGCGGCGCCCGGGACGTTTGCTCGCTGCCCACGCCTGCATCATGCTGTCGATCTTCACCTGGTACATGCTGCACCACTTCGATCGCTACCTTCAGGCGGTCCTGCCCTGGATGGCTGCAACGATGGCCGCCTGTCTTGCACGGGTCTGGGAAACGGGCTGGCTCGCGCGCGGGCCGCTGCTCGTTCTCTTGGCGCTGCAGGTGACGTGGGGCGGAGACGTACCCTTTTTCCGCACCCACAACCTGATCGGTGACTCGCCGCTGCGCGTCGCGGAGGCGTTTCTCGCGACAGGCTTCGAAAAGAAGCCGGACCGCCTCGTCCGTTACGAGCCGCTCGGTAGCATCGGGAAGGCCACGCCGAAGAACGCCGTCATCCTCGCGCACGACGTGATCACCATCCTGGGGCTCGACCGCAACTGGGTGACCGACGTGCACGAGAGCCGTTTCAGCTACGGCGTGCTCCGCACGCCAGCAAGGATCCATCGGGAGCTCGAGGCGCTCGGCGTGACGCACCTCGTCTGGTCGGGCAACGCGCTCGGCCGCGACACGCTCGCGAGCGACTTCGCCTTTCTCGACTACGCGCTCCACGATACCGAGGATCAGCGGGTCTTCGGCGGCTACACGCTTTCGCGGCTGCCGCGGCAGGCACCCCGCGCCGACGAAGAAGACCCCCGCGTGGCGCTGTTCACGTGCGGTACGCCCTATCCGAGCGGCGTCTATCGCCTCTCCCAGCTGCGTCTGCCGGTCCTCCACCCTGGTCCGCCGCCGCACGGCGAGCCACTGCCCGCGGATCCCTCGGCCGCGCTCGCGAGCTCCCGCTTCGTCGGTATCGAGCGGCCGTGCCACGCGGCCGTCCAGGCGGGGCCGCGTTTTCGCTTCGCGGCAAGGCGCGGCAACCTGGAGATCTACGTGACGGCGTCGCCGGGCGGGCGCTGACCCACGCCATCGGGGCAGGGCCTGGCCACTTTTTTCCGCGCACGCCGGGCGAGCCCGGGGCAACGGCCCGGCGCGCTTGACGAACATACCAACTAGTTGGTATGGATGGCTCCGCGGAGCATGACCGCCAAAGACAAGCTGCTCGACGCCTCGCTCACCCTCATCCGCGAGCAAGGTTTCGCGGCCACCACCGTCGACGACCTGTGCACGCGCGCGGGGGTGACCAAGGGCGCCTTCTTCCATCACTTCGAAAGCAAGGAAGCCCTGGGGGTCGAGGCGGCGAACCACTGGTCGCGCGTCACGGCCGCGCTATTCGCGACGGCCCCCTTCCACTCGCCGCTCGACCCGCTCGCGCGTGTGCGCGCCTACCTCGCGTTTCGCAAATCGCTCCTCCGGGGCGACGTTTCGGAGTTCACGTGCGTGGCCGGCACCCTCGTGCAGGAAACGCACGCTTCGAGCCCGGCGATACGCGCCGCGTGCGCGGCGTGCATCTTTGGACACGCCGAAACGCTGGTCGAAGACTTTGCGGGCGCCATGAAAAAGCGCGGCCTCGAGGGCGATTTCACGGCGCAGAGCCTCGCCGCGCACACTCAGGCCGTGCTGCAGGGGGCTTTCATCCTCGCCAAAGCGCGCGATAGCGCCCGCATTGCCATCGAATCGGTCGAGCACCTCGAGCGCTACATCGAGCTCCTGTTCCGCGTTGCGCCCGAACGGCGCCCGCTCGGAACGAAACCGACCCTCAAACCACCCGTTAAGTCGCGGGCCACGAGACCCAAGAAGAGGAGAAACCCATGAGCGATAGCAGCCCACGCATCGTCCCCTGCCTCTGGTTCGACGACCAGGCCGAAGAAGCGGCCGCCTTCTACACGCGAACGTTCGGCGGCGGCCAAGTGCTCGCTCGGTCGCGCTACCCGGAGTCTTTCGACAATCCGGGCGGCAAGGCGCGCGGCAGCGTGCTCACCGTCGAGTTCGAAGTGCTCGGCCGTCGGTTCACCGCTCTCAACGGCGGCCCGCCTTTCGTCATCAACCCGAGCATCTCCTTTTTCCTCTTCACCGACACGACCGAGCGCACGGACCAACTCTCCGCCGTGCTCGGCGAGGGCGGGAAATTCCTGATGCCGCCCGGAGCGTACCCGTGGAGCGAGCGCTACGCCTGGGTCGAGGACCGCTTCGGCGTGTCCTTCCAAGTGATGACGAACCCGCGAGCGCCGGGGAGCGCGGAGATCGTTCCCTGCCTCATGTTTGCGAACGCCCAGCACGGCCGCGCCGAGGAGGCGATGAAAGCGTACACCGCCATCTTCCCCGAAAGCCGCATCGACCGCATCGAACGTTACGGCGCCGATCGCGGACCGGAGGGCAAAGTCGTGCACGGCCGCTTCACGCTCGCGGGCCAAGACTTCATCGCCATGGACGGCCATGAGGCACGCGGCGCAAGCTTCGACGAAGCCGTTTCCTTTCAGGTGATGTGCGAGGACCAGCGCGAGGTCGACCAGTATTGGGCGCGCCTCTCCGAAGGCGGGCAGCCGAGCAGGTGCGGCTGGTTGAAAGACGCGTTCGGTCTGTCCTGGCAAATCGTGCCCACGCGCATCACGGCGTGGATGGCGAGCTCCGACACCCAGGCCACCGACCGCGCCTTTCGAGCCATGCTCGGCATGCAAAAGCTCGATATCGCAACGCTCGACGCGGCGTTCGCCGGGCGCTGACCGACACGCTCGTCAAAAATTTCTTCACGGTGACGACTGGCGGGAGCCGCGCGAGATCCCTGCGTTGCCGCACCCGGCATTTTCGGAGCAGAAAAAGCTCACACGAGCGTCAGGTACCTGTGCCTGAGCGCCGCGGGAGGCCGGGCTGCCGTTCGCCTTTCCTGCGCGCCGTGAGGAGAAACCCAATGATTTCCAGTCGCTTGCTCGTAGCTGCCGGTACTCTCGGCGCCATCGTCTCCGCTTGTTCTGATCCGGTCGGGCAGACCACGACTGGCTCCGGTGGGACATCCGGAACGACCGCCACGGGCGGCGCAGGGACGGGCGGCTCCGCGGGCTCGGCCAGCGGCAGCTCCGGCACCGGCGCTCAATCGGGCGCCGGTGGTGGAGCGGGCACGGGCACGGGTGGCTCGGCGGGCACCCTGAGTGGTGGCGCGTCCGGTGCGGGTGGCTCGGCTGGGGTCAGCGGCAGCTCGGGCGCGGGCGGTGCCGCTGGCGCGGGCGCGGGCGGTGCGGCGGGCAGCATGGGTGGCGGCGCGTCCGGCGCGAGTGGCTCGGCTGGGGCGAGCGGCAGCTCGGGCGCGAGCGGCCAGTCAGGCGCGGGCGGCGCCGCAGGAGCGGGCGCGGGCGGTGCTGCAGGAGCGGGCGCGGGCGGCGCGGCCGGGACGGGCGGCGCCCTGCCCTTCGGGAACCCGCCGGTTCTGAGTGCCGGGTGCGGCAAAGCCACGACGGTAACGACCGGCAAGAAGACGATCACGAGCACCGGTCAACAGCGAACGTACATCATCGACATTCCGACCAACTACGACATGAACAAGCCGTATCGCTTGTTCTACACGTCTCACTGGATCGGCAGCACCTCCGAGGCCGTTCGCGACCAGAACTACTACTTCCTCAAGCCCCTGGCGAACGCCGACAACGAGCCCGCCATCTTCGTCGCGCCGCAGTCGGATGGCCAAACGTGGCAAGAAAAGGACCACGCCCTCTTCGACGACATCCTGGCCTACGTCAAAGACAATCTCTGTATCGATACGACGCGCGTCTTCGCGACCGGATTCAGCTTCGGAGGCATGATCACCTACTCCCTTTCGGTGAATCATCAGAAGGACATCCGCGCCGCCGTGGGCATCGCCCCCGCCAACTACAACATCTACGTCCCGCCGAAAACGCACGAGCCGATCGCATGGATGCAAACGACCGGCATGAGCGACACGACGTGTCCGTGGGTCAACGGGAACAGCACGACCCAGGGCTCGAAGTTCATCGCCATCGAGCACGCAACTGACAACGGGTGCACCGTGCCGGAGACCATACCGATCTGGCAACAAGGCAATCACGTCTGCTACGACTTCCAGGGGTGCGGGGCGTCATTTCCCACCAAGGTCTGCACCTTCAACGGTGGGCACACGAACATCGCCAACGATTCCGGCACCAACACGAACTGGATCCCCGAAGAATCCTGGGCCTTCTTCAAGCAGTTCTAAACGCACGAGGTCGGCGCGCGCTCCTCGGTCCGTCAGTGCCCGTATCCCGCGGCGACGATGTTGGCCTAGATGGCGTCGTCAACCGAATCCGGCGGATTGCCACGGGTTCGCAAGCGGCGCATCGTGCAGCGCGACCGGCATTTCCCTTCGACATCCCGAGCCTTCGCGCTAAACCTGAGTCACCCGCACGCGGCCTCGTCGACGGGGTTGACGTTGGTAAGCACCATGCTAAGTGTTCGGTTTGCACGCTTCGCCCGCGCCCCGACCGCGGAGGCAGCGCCTCCTCCGAGCGTGGTTTCGGCGGCCTCTCGAGCGCGTGCCCGGCCGCGACTCTGCGCGCTCGCCGCCGTCCTCGTGACCTGCGGTTGCACGGAGACACTCGACGCAGGCCATGATCGCCCGTACGGGCTCCTGCCGGTCAACGAGCGCAACCCCATCGTCGTCGTCAACGACGGCGCCTACGACAACTGGTCGGGCGAGTACGCGGTGCTGCTCGCGGCAGGCGGCGCAGAGCTCGCGGGCATCGTCGTCAACGCGAGCCCCGACTGGCCGGACCTCCAGACCAACGTCGACGGCTGGCGAGGTCTCGTCGCGGCGGCTCGAGAAAGCGGCATCCAGAGGCTCCCTGATCCGTTGGCCAGCATCGGGTCGTCGCTGGTCATGCCCGCAAGCGGTGAGATCGACGACACGCAGCCGAACCGCTCCGAAGGAGCGCTCTTCATCGTCGACGTGTCGAAGCGCCTCGGTCTTCCCTATCGGCCCCTCGTGGTCGCGACGGGCGGGGCGCTCACCGACGTTGCGGATGCGTACCTCGTTGACCCCACGGTCACCCAACGGGTGGTGGTCGTTTCCTCGCTCGGAAGCTTGAGCGCCTCCGGCGGCGGGATGGGGATCCCCAACGGAGATCACGACCCGTGGGCCGACACGATCGTTACCGAACGCTTCCGCTACGTCCAGGTCAGCGCCTTTTACGACCAGCTCACCGACGTCCCGGATTCGCGGCTATCCGAGCTCCCTGGCAACGCCCTCGGCACGTGGATCGCCTCCAAGCAACCGAACCTCTGGCACTGGGAGCCCGCGTCGGACCAGGTCTCCGTCATCGCGGCAGGCCTCCCGACGTTCGCGACCGCCGTCAAGCGCGTTTCTCCGTTGGCGACCCGGGACGCCGCCGCCGCGGCGGGGCCCGATCTGGCAACTGATCTCCAAGGTTCCGGCTGGCTCGTCACCGACTGCGACGGCGCGGTCGCCGGGGCGCGATTCTGGGAGGTCCTGCTCCGCACGCAGGCGTCGGCGCCCTGACGGCCCTCGACAACGGTCGACCCGACCGCGACAGTTCACGGTGCTTGGGAGGCCAACGCCCGTAGAATGCGCCGCGCGCGAGCGAGCCTCCGGCGCGCGGTCGCAAGAGAATACCCCTCGATGGCCGCGATCTCCGCGAGCCGTCGCCCCTCGACGTACCGCAACACGAAAGCGGACTGCTCCGAGACCGGCAGCCCTTCGACGAGCGCCTTCAGGCGGGCCAAAAGATCTCGCACCTCGACCGTGCGCACCAGGTCCCCGCGCATCTCTGCGGCTGCAACGCCCTGCGCCGCGTGCCGTAGCTGCCGCCTGCGGAGCAGGTCGTACACCACATTGAACGTGATCGTGCGCACCCAGGCACGCTGAGCCAATGGCTCGCGAAGGCCCTCCTGGTTGCGCAGCACTACGCAGAGTACCTGTTGCACGACGTTGTCGCGCTCGATGTCGGGGCCGAGCGCGCGCTGCACGATGCCGCGCACGTACGGCTCGAGATCGTCGAGGCGCGCCGGTTCCGGGCCTCCAGCGGACGCTCGGTCCGAGACGGGTCGCGGCAAGGGGGCTCGAAGCGGTCGCGCTGCGCTCACGGAGCCATTCTCCGAAACGATCACTTCACTCTCAGTAGCGCGGACGACTCACCGAGCTTTTTGCCCATGCCGTCCAGCACGATGAGCTTGTAGGTTCCCGCGGCCGTCGGTACGCCGAGCGACGTCGCGTCGCCGGCGGCGCGCGTCATGCTCGCACCCTCGGCGAATTGCGTCGTTCCGGCCGGGGCGAACCACACCGTCGCCGCGGAGTCTCCGAGGCTCCGGATCGGCAAGCTCGGCGTCGCGCTCGACGACGTTGCACAGCTCGCCGGGAACACGTAGTCGGCGTCGGCAATCAAGCCGCTCGGAAGGGCGCTCCTGAATGCGTCCTCGACGCCCGCCGCAACGCAGGTCGCGTATTGAGTCGGCGCCCACACGGCGTCCGGAACGGCGACGGGCGGGTCGATGGTGCTGTTCGGCGGATTCACACCCATCTTGTTCACCGTCGCGTACGTGCGAAGGATGGTCAGATCGTGCTTGTTGCCGAAATCTTCGCAGTTGATCGTGTATTTGACGCCTGGATCGACGTCGAGGACGTTATCGTTCTCGGTGATGTACGCGCTGCCCTCGTCGTTGTGCAGACCGTAGGTGGGTCCCGACGTCGCGGGCGGGATACCCTTCACGTAGTTCTGATTGATGTTGGTGCCTGGGTTCTGCCCGATCGTGTAGATGGCACCGCTATCGTGAAGCCGACTCAGCGTGTCGAAGAGCCGGTTCGAGCTGACCGTGTTGTTCTTCGCGGTCTTCGAGTCCAAAAAGTTGGTCCAGCCCCAGCCGAGGTTGATGCCGTTGTAGGCGGTACCTTGGATGTGGTTGTGCGTGATCGAGAGGGTGTTGACGAAGAACGCCGTGATACCCGCATGCCCGCCGAAACCAGGTAGCGAGCTCACGTTGACGAGCACGTTGTTCGAGATCGAATTTTTGGTACAGATGCCCTCGACACCCGGCGGGTACTTCTCGTGGGCTCCACCGTCACCGAGGTACACGTGCTGTGGGTGACCGATGGTGATGCCGCTACCCGCGATATCGGTCACGTAGTTGCCCGTGATCTCGGAGTTGACGACGTTGTTGATGAACGAGATGCCCTCGTTGCCGCTGTGCTTGACGACGTTGCCGACGAACTGGATCGAGTCCGCGCTCGTGACGTGGATCATCGCCGGCAGCGTGTCGATGATCTGGTACTTGCTGTTGTGCCAGTTGCCGTCGCCGAAAGCGGTGAACACGGTGGCGCCCTGGACGCTGGCCTTGCCGCACGAGCCGCCGACGTTCACGAGCGAGTAGTCCGTGTGCGCGAACGTGAGCCCCTGGAACGTGAGGTTCTGTACGCGCTCGGAAGTTGACGTGCCGGCGACGTCGACCAGCTCTTCGAGCACCGGGGCCTCGACGTTGGCCTGCGTCAGATCCTCTCCCGACCGGGGGTAGTAGTAGAGCGTGCCCGTGGTCTTGTCGAAATAGAACTGCCCCGGTTGACTCAAGAACTCGAGTGCATTGAAGAGCGTGTGTGTGCCTGACGTGCTGAACCCCGCTCCCCAACCGGGCAGCTGCGCGATCGCGCCGTACGGCTGCTGCAGGAGGAGGCCTCGGTAGTTGTCCGTCGTCGTGACGACGTCCCGCACGCAGACGATGTTCTCGTTCCAGGTCGTGCCGTTGACGATCTCGAGGTCGTCTTTGTTGGTGCTCACCGCCGACACGGCTGACGTGTCGTATTTCACGCCGTCACTCCCGCTCCCGCTCGCCCAGGCCCAGGTCGCTTGTCCAGCCGTCACGGAGTACGTACCGGAGCCGCCGCGCGCCGTGGCGGACTTGCTGGCCATCTTGGCGCGCGCGTCGTTCACGTACAGATTGCGGAGCTTCGTCGTTCGGCCAAGCTTCGCTTGATAGATGCCGCCCTGGTACGGCGTCCAACCGGTGACGGCGATCGCACCACTCAGAACCGGAGTCTCCCCCGGATAGGCTTGATAGTGGATCCGGTGCCCATTCTTCCCGGAGTCCTCGGGGCCGAAAGTGAGCGTGCTCTCGAGACGGTACGTCCCGCCGCGGAGGTACACGTGGAGGTCGTCCGTCATGCTGCCGCCGAGCGCGCGGACAACGTCGCGCGCCTTCGCCACCGTCTGAAACGGGGCGCTCGCGGTGCCCGGATTGTCGTCACTGCCCGCGGGCGAGACGTAGTAGCCAGGTCCGGGATCGGGCTCCCCGCCCGTGCCGCCCGCGCCGGCGAGAGCGCCGGCACCCGCCACACCGCCGGTGGCACCTCCCGAGCCTGCCCCGCCCATCGCGCTACCCCCGCTCGCCAGGCCTGCAGCGCCCGCGCTCGTTCCGCCGGCACCGTTCCCTCCCGACCCCGCCGCTCCGGCGTTCGCGCTTCCTCCAGCGCTCGACCCCGAAGACGCCCCGGCTTGCGCCGCCGCGCCGCCCGTCGGTCCACCCGCTTGACCCGCGCCCGCACCGGACGTTGCAGCGGCGCCTCCGTTCCCTCCGGTGTGACCGCCCGCGCCTTCTACGGGCGCGGGCGCCTCGGGAGACCCGCAGGCGACGAGCATCGCCACGGCGACGAGCCATCCTGCCCCGCGTGATCGGGAGACGGCACTTTGGTCGGTGCCTTCTCGCGAACGAAAGCGCGCAGAGAATCGCAAAGTATCCACTAGGAAGCTACTGTCGGAGGCGAGGGGCCTGTGCACCGCAAAGATCGCGGGAGCACCGCGGGTTACGCCCTGCCGGTATTCCGAGGCTCTGACGACCGCTTGGGTTCGCCGGGATCTATTCGGCGCCCGTCCCCAGGTCCCCCTGGAGCCGCGGCAGAAGCACGCTGCGTGGGAAGCGCTTCGCGAACGACGCCGCGACGCGTCGCGCTTCGTTCACGCGCCCCGAGCCGGCGAGGCACCGCACGCGCAACGCTTCGCGCTCTTCGGCGAGGAGCCCGCGCGGGAAGCGCCGCGCGTGCTCGCTGACCAACACGAGCGCGTTCGCAAATTCGTGGGCCGCGTACGCCGTGTGGGCGCTGCGCATGAGCTCGAGCTCGGCGCCGTAATTCTGTTGTCCCCTGCCCTGACGCGGCGTGCTCGGCGCCGCGGGCTCGGCCGCGGGTAGAACGCTCGATTTGGATGGGGGCTCGGGTCGCGGCGCGACCGGCGCCGGAGCGGGCACCGGCACGGCCGGCGGCGCCGTACGACTGCTGACGGCCGGCGACGACGCTGCTCGAACGGGAGCTTCGGGTCGTGGCCAGCCACCACCGAGCGCGTACACGGTGCCGGCGATCCCCACGCCAACCGCAGCGGCTGCCGCTTTGCCCACCCAGTGACTCGGGAAGCGGGGACGCGCAGCCGGCGCGACCACGTTCACGGGCGGTGCTGACGCCGCCGTCGTTCGCGCGCGCTCGAGCACGCGTGCTCGCACCGCCTGCGGCTGTGGCGGTACCGCCTTGGCGCTGTCGAGCAGCGCTTGCACGCTGACCTCGCCGGGGGTCTCGCGCCGGCTCATGGCCGTACCCCGTGCAGCTTTTGACGTCGCACCGCGGTAGCGAGCTCCTTGAGTCCTTTGTGCAGCCTCGCGTAGGCGCCAAACCGGGTGATCGACAGCTCCTTCGCTATCTCGACAATCGGAATACCGTCGAGCTCGTGCATGATGATGACGGCACGCCGCGGGAGGGGAACGCGTTCGAGGGCTGCCTGAAGCACCGCCGCCGCCTCGTGCGCTTGGAGCGTCCGCTCGGGACTGGGCCCGGCGTCCTCGGAGTCCGGCGCGGGATGCGGCACCTCGCGCACGCGTCGGCGCCGGTGCGCGCACACGATGCGAAAGGCGACCCCAAACAGGTATGGCCGGAGCGGGCGCTCGGTGTCGAGCGTTGCCCAGTTCCGGAGCAGCACCACGAACACGTCGTGCGCGAGGTCTTCGACATCGCTCGGCGGCGCTCCGAGGCGACGGAGCGTTGCGAAGACGTAGTCGAGCTCCCGATCGAAAGCCTGGACGCACGCATCCTCGGCGACCGGCTCGGTCGGCGGGGCCTGGACGAGGCGGAGATAGCCCACGTTCATCTTGACTGTCGGCTGGCCCTTACCTTTTGACAGAAATCTCGCCCGTCTGCCTCCCGAGGCTCCCGACGCGCCACGAAAGCCCGTCCCGGGGGGGCTTTCGGCAGCCGTGCCCGGGCGGTGCGGCTCCCCAGCGAGAACCGTTCGACGTTCCAATCCCAGCCCGATCGACATGCGTGCTCCTTCAATGCGACATTGTCGGGACCGCGTGCCGTGTTCACTGAAAGATCACACCTACATCGACACCCAGCATTCCAGCGAGGGTCGGGGCCCTCCAAACCCGGAATCCGTCGAGCGTTACGGTCCAGCGCGTCAGATTGACGAGACCGTCGAGCCGCTGCGCGAAAAAGACGCTGCCGGCGATCCGCTCCCGAGCGCCGAAGCGCAACCCGGCCTGGAGCGCGGTGCCGGTCGGCGACGCCGGCACATCGACGCCCCGCCCGGTGATCTTCAGCACACCGGCCTTGGCGAGGACACAGAGGCTCCACGGCTCTTGCGTGCCGCAGGCGGCCGCGCTCGCCAGCAACGCGCGCTGGGCAAAGCCCGCTCCGTCGGCGCGCTGCGTGACGTTCAGAGTCGAGACCTCCCCACCAAGCTCCAACGAGGCGCGTCCCCTGGCGACGCTGCCGAACGCGCGCCCGAGCAGTAGCGCGCTCGACGCCAGGCCGAAGCCGACCGAGCCGCCCGCGCCCAGCGAAAACACCCAGCGCGCACGCTTCCGCTCGTCGTCCGCCCCCGGAGCTCGCGGGACGTCTGCCCGCGCCTTCGTCTTCGGTGCGGCGGGTCGAGGTGCCTTGGCTGCCCGCTTCTCCGGCGAACCACCCGTTTCCCCTTCCGCGGGCGCTGCCTTCGAGCGTGTGGGACGGCCACCCGTGGCGAGCAGATTGATCTGCACGGCGAGGGCAAAGCCCATGGTGTGCACGAGCTTCGTACAATCGTCATCGGGTGCCGGAAATGTTTGGTCTCCCGCCCAGTCGCCCTTGTCGTCGCGCCATTCGACTCGCCCTTCCAGCCTTTCCTCTCGTGCCGTGATCAGCACGAGCACGCGCTCCAGTGCGTCCTTGCTGAACGGATTGAAGCCGAGCCGACCGACGACGACCGCCTTGAAGTCGCCGGAGCTCGGACACGTGGGCGGTGCGACGTAGTCGAACGATGCGCTGAAGATGGGTTCCGGTGCGCTCGCCTGGGCGTGGGCGAGACGCCCCACCCCGAGCACCATGGCGAAGGCGAGCACGACCGACCACGCGTTCCGCACGGTGCCGACCTTACCCCAGGCGCGGCGCCCCAGGGCCCGTCGGCCCCCGGGGCTGAGCCCCGAGGCCCGCGCCGCGCCGGCCTCCTCGGGCCCCGTGCCCGTTTGCCGCCGGGCTTTCGGCAGTCGTGCCGGCGCCCTGGCCGTGTCGTGGATGATCGCCACCTACGCCATGATGTTCGGAACCCTGCTGATTGTGCTCGGCATCCGACTGCGGTCGCACGGGACCCGCAGGCTCGCGCACGCCTAGCCTCGTCAGCAAGCGCGCGGTGCGACTCCCTGTCCACGCTCGGACGGGGAGTCGCGCCTACCTAGCGACGATGGCATCCACCGCCACGGGCCCTGGGCCGCGGTTGACGATGCTGATGGAATGATTGCCCGCAGCCAACCCGGTCACCTCGGAGACCAACTGCTGAGCCTGACGAGCGCCAGTGGTCGAAAGAGCAACCGTTGCGCGGGTTTGACCGTCGATCTGGAGCTCGATCTCCCCACTCCCCGCTTCCTTCGGGGCGTACACGGCGAGGTCGGTGCCCGTGAAGGCTGAAGTCCAAACGTCCCCCGCGGCGGTGCTCGTGGTGAGATCGTTGTTGTAGTCACCGGCACCCAGGTTGCACTTGCGCAGCCATCCGGGAGCCGTCGAGCCCGGATCGTCGTCGTTGATCCAGCCCTTGTCGTGAGTGACGCGCAACACTCGGGTCCTCGACGCCAGGGTTTGGTTCGTGATCCCCGATTGCGCCGGAACCGTGCCGCTCGGGGTTACCGTCAGCCCTTGACTGTTCTGCGTGAAGGTCAACGGGACGGTCGAGCCGAGCAGTTCGACCTTGGATACGGTGCCGAGCGTCGCCCCGCCGCTGCTCAAGGCCTTGAGCGTGATCGCGCCGCCGTTCCAGCCGAGCAGTGTGGCGTAGACGTAGCCGTTGTTGCGCGTGTAAGCGACCGTGGTGTCGCCCATGACTTCGAACGGGCGGGACCCATACACTGCTTCGCCGTTGATCTTCAGCCAGCCGCCGATGTCCTGAGCGATTTGAACGCACTGGGAATCGAGATCCCCTCGGCCGTGCTGGGTGAGGTTGAGCAACAAGCTCCCGTTTCGGGAAACGTTTTGCATCAGAGTCGTCACCAGCGTGGCGGCGTCCGTGTATCCCTGCCCGGTCTGATAGTGCCAATCCTGAATGCTCAGCTCCGTCTGGAAGGGATAGGCGCTGATCTGCGGCTCGGTGCTCGCCTCGGTGCTCCTGACCAGGGCGCGCTCGGCGAAGGGAAGAAGCGCCGCGCTATTTTGGAAGCTGTCGTATTGGCCGCCCACACCCTTCATATTCATGACCACGTCCATCTTCCCCTGCTTGAAGCTCATGGACTTATTGTAGTAGTTTGCCAAGATCATCGGAGCGAGGGCCGCCAATCCCATGTGGACTCCCAGGTTGACCTGGGAATCGCCGGCGTGGTCGTCGAAATACACGACGTTGGGATGGTACTTGTCGATGGCTTCATCGACGCGGTACATGAACTGAGTCGCATAGGGCGACGTGGCTGACGGGTCGCTGGAAGCATGGAGCGGACCGTAGAGATCCACCGGATCCATGCCTTCCCACCACTTTCCCTTTCCATCCAGAATGGTTTGCAACGCATCGTAGGGAACGCCCGCATTCGCCCCCTGCTTGTCGCTGGTGTAGCGCACCGGCATCCACTGACCCCACGTTCGCGCTGGCGTGTTGTGAAACCCGATGCCGAAACGCAGGCCACGCTGGCGCGCGATCGGTTCCCACGTACCGACGAGGTCCACCTTCACGCCGACCCGAACGGAGTTCCAAGGCTGGTACGTCGAGTCCCAGCAGTCGAAGTTGTCGTGGTGCGCGCCCATCGCCATGAAGAACTTGGCCCCCATCTGCACGTAGAGATCCATCAGGGCATTCGGGTCCCACTGGTCGATCACCCAGTTTTGCAGATGTCCTTGTAGCCATAGGTTGACGGATGACCGAAGTGATCACACTGGTAGGTGTAGTCGGCCGAGCCCTCCTGGTACATGCGGTAGGCGTACCAGTCGCCCTGCTCGGGCATCGATTGCGGATCCCAGTGAGCCCACGCCCCGAGCTTGGCGTCACGCCACCACTCGGGCGTTGCATACGCCAGGCCCAGCGCCTTCCAGTCGGCGACGTAGGGGCCTGCGGCGACAGGGAAAGGCGGCAGGTTCCAGATGTCCGGCGGGAGCCCCAGCGTGCCGTCGCCGACGATGATCTCGTCGATGTTGACCGCAACGTCACCGCTGGCCCGGCTGATGGTGACCGTCCCGTCGGCTGGAATCGCGATGCTGATGATGGCGTAGATGAACGAGCCGGTGAGAGCACCCGTCGAATGAACGTTCACCTTCACCGCCGCCTGGCCATCGATCGAAACGCTGATCGTGCCCACGGACACCGATGCGTAGTGAATCGCCAGCTTGCTAGCGGCGGGCAGGCCCGTGGCCTGAGCGCCCTGCCCCGGGTTGACCAGGCCAATCGAAGAGCCTCCGGAAGCGGCGCCGTCCGTCACCGTCGATGCCCCGTTGACTGGGTCTGGCTTCACGGGCAGCGCGAATCCGCCACTCATGCCGGCCGCGCCCGCGGCCCCCGCGGCACCCCCGGTCCCCGCAACGCCGCCCGTGCCGGCGGCGCCCGCCCCGCCATTTCCTGAACCGCTCGAGCCACCGACGGCGCTGCTCGCCGCGCTGCCTCCGACCCCTTGCCCGCCACCCCCGCCCTGAGCTGCCGCGCCCGCGGTCCCAGCTGACCCGCCCGTCGCAGCGGCGGCGCCCCCAATGCCCGCGCTTCCACCGGTGGCTGCTCCACCGCCACCACTCACCCCGCCGCCGCCGTTGGCGCCGACGCCGCTCGGGGACCCTGGTGCCGGGCTCTCTTCCGAACAACCGCCGACGCCGAATGCCGCGAGGCAGAGCAGCACCGACACCACCACCGCCGAGCCAAATGATGAGCGACGGGGACCCATGATGCCTACTGCGTCGAAGCGCCGCGCTTTGCGAGCAATACTTCGTCGAGCTCTTCTGTCGGCAAGCCGGTCTCTGTTGACGAAAAAGAGGCCGGCTTCCGAGGCGAGTGGCGAAGGGCCCTCGGAGCGACGTTCCCCGCGATTGTTCGACAAGAACCTCTGCCAGCCGACAGACTCCTCAGAGGAGAGCGCATGCGTCTCGTTTCACACCGGTTGCACCGCGCCGTCGCCGCGGTGGTCGTCATCTCGGCTGGGGCTTGCAATGGCAGCAAGGACACCGTGCCCGTTGGCGGTACCGCGGGCACCTCGAGCGGAGCCTCTGCCAGCGGCGGGCTCGGCGGTGGGGGCGGCCTCGGCGGCTCCGCGGGCAACGCCGGCACGGGCGCAGTCGGTGGCACCGCTGCCCTGGGGTCAGGCGGTACGAGCGGTCTGCCCGGTACCGGCGGGACGAGCGCAACCGGCGGCCTGGGTGCCTCGGGCGGTACGCTCGCGTCAGGCGGCGCCGGAGCCTCGAGCGGCTCCGCGGGCTCGGGCGACGGGGGCGGCGGCGCAGGCTCGAGCGGGATGGCCGGGGTTGGCGGCGATGCGGCCGCAGCGGGTCGCGCCGGGTCCGCGGGAGATAGCTCGACGGGCGGCGCAAGCGGGAGCGCCGGGATGGCGGGAGTGTCCGGGAGCGGCGGCTCGGGTGGCAACGGCGGCTCGGGCGGCGCCGTGCCGAGCGCTGGGTGCGGCAAGGCGTTGACGATCACGTTCGGATCGGTGCCGGGCGAGTCCGGGCAGACCGTGGGCGTCGGTGACGGCGGCTACGTCACCATCCAGAGTAGCGGTCAGACTCGTGGCTTCGCCATGAGGCTTCCCGACAACTACGATCAGAACAAACCCTATTGGTTGATCTTCGGTTTTCACTGGAACGGCGGCACGTCCAAGGACGTTGATACCGGCGGATCGAATGGGTACATCATGGCCCATTTCGGACTCCAGAGCCTGTCGAACAACGGCGCGATCTTCGTCGCGCCCCAGGGCCTCGGCAACGGCTGGCCCAATTCTGGCGGACAGGATCTGAAGTTCGTTGACGACATGATCCAGTTGATCGAGGAAAACTACTGCGTTGACACGACGCACCTTTTCTCCAACGGTTTCAGCTACGGCGGCGGCATGACGTACGAGCTCGCGTGTGCCCGCGCGAACTCGTTTCGTGGGGCCGCGATCTACGAAGGTGCGCAGCTCAGCGGGTGCGACGGCGGCAACGACCCCATCGCGTTGTGGCAGATGGTCGGCCTCGAGGACACGACGTGTCCGATGAGCCTGGCAACGCCGATACGCGACAGGTTCGTCAAGAACAACGGCTGCACGGTTCAGAACCCACCGCAGCCAGCTCAGCCTCCCCCCTACTTGAGCCCCGGGGGGCATGTCTGCACGGACTACGCGGGATGCTCGAGCGGGCACCCCCTCCGTTGGTGCGTCCACCAGTCAGGTCACGGCAACGCCATCGTCGATGGGACTTCGGACCTGTTCAATTCGTGCGCGACGCCACCCAAGAGCTGCTCGTTGACGTGCCCTTGTACCTGGGTCCCCGAAGACGTCTCGGTCGTTCTTCACGTCCTTGTAGCGGAACGCATCGGCCGCGCGGAAGTCCCCCCGCGGCTCGGGAAGCTCCCCCCGGCGGCATGGTCCGCGAAGGCTGCCGCACGGGTCTCCGGCCACCGCCGCTGGCTGGCTACGGGCCAAGTTCGCGTTTTTTGGGGAAACTCGGCCAGCCGCTGGTGGTCACCGAGCGAGCGTGTCAGAGATTTAAAGCTCGCGGTGCTCGCAGGCCACGCGTGCGTTGGGTGCCCCCATGGTCAACGTCGAAGAGAGCGCCCTCTACCAGCGGTTTCTGCCGGCGGGGGACGAGCGCGCGTTCGTCTGGAAGTACTCGCGCTGTGTCGGAGGGCGGCGGCCGCGTCATTTTCACGACGAGCCGGAGCTGAATCTCGTCGTCAAGGGCTCTGCAACGTTCGGGGTCGGCGACAGAGTGGTTCGAGCCGGCAGGGGTGAGTTGCTCGCTTTCCCCCCGGGCCAGGATCACGTTCTGATCGAAGGCTCGCCGGACCTCTATCTCTTTGCCATCGGTCTGGACCGCCAACTCTCGGAGCAAGCGCTAAGCAAAAGCGGTGAGGGGACATCGCCCTTTCACGTGCGCCTCGGCGCGATCGAATTCGACGACGCGGTCGTTCGAGCCGGAGCGATCGTCGATCGTGCCGGCGCCGAGCAACTCGCCGCCGAGCTATGGCAGCGAGCCCACTGGTTGGGGCAGCGCGCCGTCGAGCGCCCGAGGCCTGCGACCCACGTCCTGACGCGGCGCGCGTTGAAGCTCTTGGCGAACGCGCCCGAGCTCGCGCTGAGCGGATTGGCGTCGGAGCTCAGAACACATCCGAGCGAGGTCAGTCGCCATTTTCACCGTGATATGGGCATGACGCTCGTCCGGTATCGCATGCGTCTCCGTCTCCTCCACTTCATCCGGCTGCTCGACGCCGGGACGCGCGACTTGATGACGGCTGCGAGCGCCGCGGGCTTCGGCTCGTATTCGCAGTGCCACCGCACCTTTCATACCGAGCTCGGCTGCGGTCCACGGCAATTCTTCTCCGGCCTGCGCGAACAGATGCAGCTCTCCTACGAGGGGTGAGGCCGCGCGCCACCGGGGCGCTCGTGCGCCGGGCGCGGCGCCCAACACCATTTTGATGACAAAAGCAGGTGCGGGGAGGCAATCACTCGTGTGCCCACCCGCCCAACCGCGCGCTTCAGGCACGTTCGTCCCGCAATCCCGAGCCTAGCAGCCCCGGCGCTCGTCTTTTCGGCAGCGGTTCTCGCCATTGCCTGCGGCTCCAATACCGCCGCCCCCACGCAGGGCACCGCCGCCGCGGCGGGGGTCTCCGCCGGCGCGGGCGCGGGCGGATTCGCGGCCAATGGCTCGGGGGGCTCCGGCTCGGGCGGCGCACCGGCCGGCGGCTCTGCCGGCTCGAACGCAGGGGCCGGCGGCGCGGCTGGCCTGGGGGCCGGCGGCGCAAGCGGGAGCGCCGGGTCGGGCTCGGGCTCGGGCGGCACGGGGGGCGCAGCCGGTGCGGTCGGCGGGGCCTCGGGTGACGGTGGCGCTGGAGCCGGCGCGGGCGCTGGTGCTGGTGCTGGTGCTGGTGGAAGCTCCGGGCAGGGTGGCGCGGGCGGCCAGGGTGGGCAGCTCACGTGCCCCGACCCTCCCCCCACGAGCGACGCCTACGCGGTGGACGACCGCGGGGTCACGTTCAAGATCGGCTCCGGGCGGCTCCGCCTCCAGGTTTGCCAGGCAGACATCATCCGCGTCGAATACACGACCGCATCGTCCCTACCCGACAAGGCATCGCTCTCCGTTAGCAACCCGTGGGGCCCGTCGAGCTTCTGTGTCGCCGAGGCCGGCGGGACCGTGACGCTCACCACGTTACGCATGAAGGCCAAGGTCGGCTTGAGCGACGGGCTCGTCACGTACACGGATCTCGACGACGCCGTGGTCCTGTCGGAGGACGACAAGAGCGTCACCTCCGCCACGGTGGAGGGAACGAGCACGAACCGCATTCAGACCGTGTTCGATTCACCGACCGACGAAGCGCTGTTCGGCCTGGGCCAGCACCAGGACAGCGTGATGAACCGGAAAGGGACGAACCGCCACATCCTGAACGCCAACACGGAGATCAACGTTCCCGTGCTGGTCTCGAACAAGGGTTACGGCATCTTCTGGGACAACTACTCGACTTCCGACTTTTACGGGGGCGACACCAACAACACCAAGTACCGGTACGTTTCCGAAGCCGGGGAAATGGTCGACTACTACTTCTTCTACGGGCCCGAGCTCGACCATGTGATCGCGCTCTACCGGACGGCGACCGGCGCGGCGCCCTTGTTCCCCAAGTGGGCGTACGGGCTCTTCCAGTCCAAGGACAAGTACAGTAGCCAGTCCGAACTCCTCGCCGTCAAGAACGGCTACCGCAACAACGACATCCCCGTCGACTGCATCGTCCAGGACTGGGACTATTGGACACCCTACGCGTGGGGCTCCCATTTCATGGACGAGACGCGCTACCCGAACCCGGCGGCGCTCGTCTCCGAAATGCACACGGCCAACGTGCACACCATGATCTCGATCTGGCCGCTCTACGAGTCGGTCGCCTCCCCGCGCAAGGCCGGCGAGATGGACAACTTCAACGCGCTCGACGCAATCGGAGCGCTCTTCTCGAGCGGCGGCTCGCACCACTTCTACGACACGCTGAACGACGCCGCGCGAACCCTGGTTTTCCAGCAGATCAACGATCGCTTACTGGAGCCCTACGGCTGGGACGGCATCTGGGCGGACAACACCGAGCCCCAGGGTTACCCCGACAGCGTCAACGTGCGCGCGGCCAACACGGCGCTCGGCAAGGGCGCGCTCTACATCAACGCCTACCCGCTGGGGCACGCCAGGGCCCTCTACGAGAATTGGCGCGCCACGGGCCCGACTGGCAAGCGCGTCTACGTCCTCACGCGTAGCGCCTTCGCGGGACAACAGCGCTACGCGACGACCTGCTGGTCGGGGGACATCGATAGCGATTTTCCGACTTTCATCAAGCAGATACCGGCGGGCCTCGGCTTTGGGCTATCGGGGTTGCCGTACTGGACCACCGACATTGGCGGCTACTGGGGCCACAGCGTAGATTGGACGACCAGTGCGAACAACGAGCTTTTCACGCGCTGGTTTCAGTACGGCGCCTTTTGCCCGACCTTCCGGATCCACGGCGGTGGCACCCGGGAGCTTTACAGCAACAGCTGGAGCAGCACCACCAAGGCGAACCTCCTCGCGATCGATACGCTGCGCTACCGCTTGATGCCCTACGTCTATTCGCTCGCGTGGAAGGTCACGAACGAGGGGTACACGATGATGCGACACCTGGTCTTCGACTACCCGAGCGACACGAACGTCTTCAACGTCAAGGACCAGTTCATGTTCGGCCCCGCGTTCCTCGTGAACCCCGTCACCACTGCCGGAGCCACGAGCCGCTCGATCTACCTCCCCGCTGGCACCTGGTACGATTTCTGGAGCGGCTCGACCACGACCGGTGGAAGCACGATGTCGGTGAGCGCGCCACTGAGCCAGATCCCGCTCTACGTCAGAGCGGGCTCGATCGTCCCGATGGGACCGAACATTCAGTACGCGACGCAGAGCGTCGATCCCATCGAGATCCGGGTCTACCCGGGCCGGGACGCAAGCTTCGTGCTCTACGAGGACGAAGGAGATGGGTACGGCTACGAAAACGGCCAGTACTCCGAGATTCCGTTCTCTTGGGACGAGGCAAGCCGAACGCTGGCCATCGGCGCGAGGGGGGGCAGCTACACCGGCATGCCGATGACGCGAACCTTCAACGTCGTGTTCGTGTCGGCGAGTCACGGCGCCGGCGTCGGCGTCACCGCAACGGCTGACCGAATGGTCGCCTACGACGGCTCCGCCGCCATGGTGACGGCCCCCTGAGCAATCGGCCCCTTTCGCCAGCCACTCGCAAAAACGTGAACCGTTTGGCGGCCGCCGGGGGTGGTAGGAGCAGCGAGCGGACTCCAATGCGTGGGCGCTCGAACCGCACAGCCAACTGGGCGCGAAATCCGATGCTGAACCGATACCGCGCCGCATGCGGCGTTCCGTGCCTCGTGGTGGGCGCGCTCGCGGGGTGCACGTCCAGCACGGGCTCGGAAAGCCCTGGTGGCGCCGCCGCGACGGCGGGTGATGCTGTCGCTGGATCCGGCGGGTCGAGCCTCGGCGGTGCCGGCGGGTCCAGCGGTTCCCAGGCGGCCGGTGCGAACGCTGGCGGAGGCGTGGGCCCGGGCGGTCAAGGAGCCGGCAATGGCGGCAGCGGGGCGGCGCCGCTCGCAGGCGACGGAGGGACCGTCGGGGGTGGTGGTCTCGGAGGGGGACTCGGCGGCGTTGGCGGACTCGGCGGCGTTGGCGGACTCGGCGGCGTTGGCGGACCCGGCGGCGTTGGCGGACTCGGCGGAGCAGGCGGACTCGGCGGAGCAGGCGCGGGTGGCACGCTTGCCGGTGCGGGGGGCTCAGGCGCCGGCGTCGCTGGCACGGCGGGGAGCGCCGGGCAGGGCGGCATGGTTGACGAGACGGCCGCGGCAGCGGTCCTCGATGGATTCCAGCTGCTGGACCCGTGCGACCTCACCGCATACACGGTGGAACAGAGCCCGAGCGCCGTCTGCCCCCAGCTGAACGACGTGAAGAATCAGCACGTGATGCTCACGTTCGGCGGCGACGCGGGCGCCATCTACGACGTGACGCTGCGCGTACGCGGCGTCTTCGAAGGGTATTGGTATGCGGGCGGCACGCTCGATGCTTCGAGCAACGCCTTCTACACGGCGGGCGTGCCCACCGTGGGCGGGTTCACCTCCGCCTGCAAGAACAAGACGAACCAGCTCCCCTTCCCTTTGCCGCCGGAGATCACCCCGACCGACGACTGCTTCAACGGCTTCAACGTGGTGGCCATGACCGTGTCGGCTCCGAAGGAGCACTACTTCCTGAACTACACGGCGGAAAAGGACAGCGACCGCCCCCCACACGCCGTCTACCCCTACGACTACAGCGTGACGATCCCCATCGGAGGACAGGCGACGCTCGACTTTTACATCATCGGCTCGGACGAGCATCAGTGTTACAACCACAACACGGTGCTTGCCGGGGTGATGCTGCCGTCCTCCCCGTACGTCGGTGACTTCTTCCAGTTCGACGTGACCAGCGTCATTCGGCGTCCCTGATTTGTGGGCGACGGCGCTCGCGGAGCGCCATGGTGTAGCCTGCAGGCCTCGGGCGATGGTAGCCGAACCCCAGGCCGACGCGCTGACTCGAAGACCCGCGATCTCGCGGTTTGGCACACCCATGGCGCGGGTGTTGCCGATGCTCATCGTGGCCCTCGGCTCGAGGGTGGCCCACGCGGAGTCCAGGCTGTTCGTCGACCTGCGATACCAGACCGACGCTGGCTTGGGCGCCTGCCCGAACGAGGAGACGTTCCGAGGCATGGTCGAAAGGCAGCTCGGCTACGACCCGTTCCGAGCCGACTCACCGCAGGTGATCGTGGCGCGGGCCGAAGCCGCGGAGCGCGGGATCCGGGGCTTCGTGCGCTGGTACGATGACCAGGGAAATTCACGCGGCGAACGAGACCTTGCGTCCGATGACCCGGACTGCGCTGCCTTCGTCAAAGCGATGGGCTTCACGCTCGCGGTCCAGATCCAGCTCTTGAGTCTGGAGACTCCCGCCGCCGACGCCGCACGGCCCTCGTCACCCGCCCGTGCCGACGCGAAATCCGCAGAGGCGACGACGACGACGCGACCCGATCCTGCGCGTCGAGTCGCCGATGGCCCTGTCGACCCCGGCCCTCCGAGGCATTCGAACTGGCGCTTCCTTGTCGGCCTTGGCCCCAGCGTGGGTTTCGGCCTGGCGCCCCGTGCGGTTCCCGAGGGACGGCTCTTCGCTGGCGTGGGACGAGGTGAGCTCGGTCTCGAGCTCGGAGCGGAAGCGAGCCTGTGGGCCCGTCACGCGACCGCCAGCGACCAAGGCTTCGAGCAAAGCCTCCTCGCAAGCACGTTTGCCGCCTGCGGGTTCATCGAGCCGTGGTCGGGCTGCGTCGTGAACAAGCTCGGCGTCCTGCGCGTGCGAGGCTTCGGGGTTGACATGCCGCGCTCGCCCTCGGGGCTCGTCGAGCAGGTCGGGTTGCGCCTGTCGGTCCACCAGCGCTTTGGGTCTCACGGGCTTCTTCTGCTCCGCATCGAAGCGCTCGCGCCACTCGTTTCCTGGGACGTGACCTTGAACGGCAAAGCCGTGTGGAGGATGCCCCCCGTGAGTCTCGGCCTTGGGGGCGACCTTGCCGCACTTTTCCAGTGACAATTCGCCGGGCCGGGCAGCAATCTCATGAGAGAATGGGTTTGGCGCAGCTTGTCTTTTCGGCTCCGGCGGCAAGCGTGATTGAGCGAGGTTCCTGTTTCGATGCTTTCCAGAAGGAATTCGATTACTTGTGCCGAACTCTGCGGCGACTCGGCGTGCGTCCGGAGGACGTTGAGGACGAGGTGCAGGAGGTGTTCCTGGTGCTCCATCGCAAGTGGGTCGAATACGACGCGTCCCGACCGCTTCGCCCGTACCTTTTCGGCATCGCTTTCCGGGTCGTCGCAGCACGAAGGCGACGTGCGCGGCGTGAGATTCCGGGGTCGCTCGACGACCTCGAAAGCCCGGCACCCGGGCCCGAGGCGGCGCTCGACAGAGCTCGCTCCCGTGCTCTCGTGCTCAAAGCCCTGGATCGCGTGCCGCTCACCCGTCGTGCGGTCTTCGTGATGCACGATATCGATGGAGTCCCGATGCGCGAGATTGCAAAGGCCTTGTCGCTGCCCCTCTTTACCGGGTACTCGCGCCTGCGCAAGGCGCGGCGAGAGTTCGAGGGCGCCGTTCGGGCGCTGCAGAAGGGAGTGGAGCGATGAGGGCGAGCACTATCGAGCCGTTGTCCGACGAGACCGAGCGCCTGCTAGCGGCGGAGCGGGGCATCCCTCCTGAATCCGAAGCGTTGCGTCTTCGGGCGCTGGCCCGCGCGCGCACGGCGCTGCGCGACGCCGCAGCGACCCCGCCGCTGGGATTTTGGAGGCGAAGGATGCCTCAGCTCGTCGCGATTGGCGCGACGACGGCTTTTGCGGTCGCGGCCTACGCGACCTGGCAGCGGTCCCGTCCGCAGGGAGACGAGTCGCCGGTGGGAGCACCCTCGGCGACTGTCCTGAGCGAGCCGCACGCGACGACCCATACGGCACCGCCGGTTCCGCCCGCGACCGGTGTACCCATCCCGGCAGCGAGCAACCGAGGGCCCGAGGTCGTGCCGAAGGCCGAGGCGACCGCTGCGCCGCGCCCAGCGTCCTCGAGCGACGCCTACGGGGCCGAGCTCGCTCTTTTGCAGAAGGCGCGAGCGGCGGTGGCCGACGGCAACCACACAGCTGCCCTCGGCGCGATCGCGGAGCATCAACGGCGCTTCCCCACGGGACGCCTGCGGGAAGAGCGAGAAGCGCTGCGGGTCACCGCGCTTTCGGGTCTCGGGCGAACCGCCGAGGCTCGCCGGGCGGCGGAGCGCTTTCGCGCGCAGTTCCCGCGCAGCGTGCTCTTGCCCCGTATCGAGCAAGCAATCCGGCAAGCTCCGTGAGCCCGCGAAGTGCCGCGTCGGCGTCCGCCATTGCTCGCCTGATCGTGTCGTGCACGCTGGGCTCCGGCGTCACTGCGTGCTCCGGAACGCTGGACGCGGGCTCCGACCGCACGCAGGCGCTATTGCCGGTCGGTGCAGAGAACCCGATCATCCTCTGCAACGACGGCGCGTACGACAACTGGCAGGGCGAGTACGCGGTGCTCCTGGCTCAAAAGCGCGCTCCCGAGCTCACGGGGCTCGTCGTGAGCACGGGCGGCATGTGGTACGATCTCGAAGCGAATTTCAGCGGGTGGCAAGAGCTCGTGGCGAGCGCGCGCGCGAGCGGCCTCACGGGGCTGCCGGATCCGATCCGAAGCGTCGGTGACTCGCTCGTGCGGCCTGACGATGATACCGTCGAATCGACGACGCCGAATGACTCCGAGGGCGCGCGCTTCATCGTCGAAACCTCCTCGCGGCTGAGCCAACCGGACCGGCCGACGGTCGTCGTGACGGGCGGGCGCCTCACCGACGTCGCGGACGCCTACCTCATCGATCCCACCGTGGCCGAGCGCATCGTCGTCGTCGCCTCGCTGGGCACGGTGTCGCTCGGTGCCGAGCCGGTGGCACACATGGGCATCCCCAATGGCGAGATGGACCCTTGGGCCGACGCGATTGTCGCCGAGCGGCTCCGCTACGTGCAGGTGAGCGCCTACTACGACCAGCTCACCGACGTGCCCGATGATCGGCTCGGCGCGCTTCCCGACAATCCGCTCGGCGCCTGGATGCGCGCGAAGCAGCCCGATATTTTTGGCACCCCGCTCGCTTCGGACCAGATCGGCGTGCTCGCCGTCGGCATTCCGTCCTTCACGGTCGGCGTGATGCGGTTTTCGTTTTCAGGCTGGGACGGCACCGAGCCGCTCCTGGTCCCCGACGCGGGCGGGAACGTCTGGGTCGTCACCGAATCGAACGGCGAGGCGGCAACCGGCCGCTTCTGGCAGCTCTTGATGGACTCCGCGACGCTCCCTTGAGCCGACGCTCCCTTGGGGTGCCACGCCACGGGCGCCGCATCACGAATGTGGGCGCAGCCGATTCCGCTCCCGGGAAAAAGCGCGAAGCTCGATCGATCGGCCCTGCTTCGCGCATACACTCCGATGCGTCGATCTTTCGTCTCTCTTTCGAGCCCCCTCTGGCTCGTCGCGGCGTTCGCCGCCTGCAGCGCGGGCGGGGGCACTTCCATCGACCCCGGCCCAGGCGCAAACACCGGGTCTGGCGCTGAGCCCGGCACGGGCGGGGCCGTGGATCCCGGAACGGGTGGGAGCGGCGGCGTCGGCGCAACGGGCGGTACCATCGCCGCGGGCGGCACCGGCGGGAACATCGAGCCCGGCCAGGGCGGCACGTCCGGCCAGGGCGGCACGTCCGGCCAGGGCGAAACCTGCGCTCAGGCTGAATCGCAAGCGACCCTCGTCACCGAGCCGATCGACATCATCGTCGCGCTCGACAATTCCGGCAGCATGGACGACGAGCTCGACGCGGTCGAGCGCAACATCAACGTGAACTTCGCCCAGATCCTGGACGACGCAGAGGTTGACTACCGGGTCATTCTCATCTCGCGTCACAGGAAGGCTGCGCGAGACGCCAACGCCGAGGCGAGCACGTCCATCTGTGTGGAAGCGCCGCTCAGTGGGCTTGCCGCCTGCCCCGCGCCCGCGCCCGTGTTCTCCGAGCGTTTCTATCACTACTTCACGAAGATCGAGAGCGACGACTCATTCGACATCATCCTCGGTACGTACGAGCAGCCGATCCCTTCGGACTACGCGGACCGCGCGGATCAGGCGCCGCTCGGCTGGTCGGAGTGGCTGCGCCCGGGCGCCAAGAAGGTGTTCTTGGAGATGTCGGACGACAACGAAGACATGACGGCGAGCGCCTTCTTGGCGGCGCTCACCAGCATGGCCCCCGAGCACTTCGGCACCGACCCCGCTCACCCTGAACTCGTGTTCCACAGCATCGTCGGTCTCGCCGAAAAGCCGAACGGCACCGACCCGTACCTGCCCGACGAGCCGGTGAACGACATGCGCTGCCCCGATGTGACGTCAGCGGGCGCCACGTATCAGGAGGTCAGCATCCTCACCGGGGGGCTCCGTTTTCCCATCTGCCGCTTCGATGCCTACGACGTCGTCTTCAGCACCATCGCCAACGACGTCGTGACGCGCACGACGCTCGCCTGCGACTTCGACATCCCGCCCGTCCCCGCCGGCAAGACGCTCGAGCTCGACAAGGTCGCGGTCAATTACCTGCCGGGCAGCGGCTCCGGCGAGCAGAAGTTCCTGCAGGCGGCGACGCCTTCCGATTGCCAGGCCGACGCGTTCTACATCGAGAACGATCGCATCTTCCTCTGTCCCGAAGCGTGCGCTGTCGTTCAGGCCGACGACAGCGCCCACGTCGACGTCCTCTTCACTTGCGAAAGCACCATCATCGTCAAGTGACCCCGCCTGCGTGCACGCGTCACCCCGGCATTCGAGTGACCCTGCACTTGTTCACGCTGACTGCCGCGCATGCGCCGCGCGGCCTGCGTTCGGACGAAGCCTCGGGGCTCGGGAGAGGTAAACTATCAATTCTGCGGTCCCCGGCAAAAAGGTCGTGAATGAGACACAAGACAATGAACGTGTTGGCAGGGGCGTCCGCCTGCCTGCTCCCCTGCTTCGTCTCCCGACTCGCGATCGCCGCGGACTACTACCTCGCCCCGACCGGTAGCGACTCCAATCCGGGCACGGTCGATCAACCGTTCGCGTCGCTGCAGAAGGGCAACGACGTCGCCGCAGCAGGCGACACCGTGTGGATCCGCGGTGGCACGTACTCCCTGAAGACGCAGGTCAAGCTTTCGAAGAGCGGGCAGTCGGACACGAACCGCATCAAGTATTTCGCCTATCAGTCGGAGCTGCCCATATTCGATTGCTCCCAGTACGCCACCTCGAACACCGCTGCGGACGTGCCGGTGATCCTCGTGACCGGGAATTTTCTGCACTTGAGGGGCTTCGAGGTCTCGAACGCGAAACTGGGCGCGAGCGGAGCCCACTCGTACACGCTCGTGCGCAGTGAAGGCGCGAGCAACAACGTCTTCGAGCTCTTGAACCTCCACCACGGGTTCGGGTCGGGGCTCTTCATCTCCAAGGGCAACGGCGGCAACCTGATCTTGAACTGTGATTCGCACGACAACTACGACAAGAACGGCAGCCAGGGCGACGGGCAGAACGCCGACGGGTTCGGCGTGCACTACCAGATGAGCGGGAGCAGCACCGTCATTCGCGGTTGCCGGGCCTGGCTCAACTCCGACGATGGCTACGACCTGATCCAACAAGAATATCCCGTCACCGTCGAAGACAGCTGGGCCATTCAGAACGGCTACGCCAACGGCGGTTCCACGAGTCCCCCCGACGGCAACGGCAACGGCTTCAAGATGGGCAGCAGCGACACCGGCGTGAGGCACGTCGTGCAGCGCAACGTCGCGTGGAAGAACAAGGCGGCGGGCTTCTACGCGAACCACTCCTCGGGCGGCAACAACTGGTTCAACAACACGTCGTACAACAACGGCGTGCAGTACAACATGCTCGCAAGCCCCGCCGGTGACCCGAACACGACCATCACCCTATCGGGGTCGCTCGTCCACCGGATGAGAAACAACGTCGGCTTCCCGAACAAGAACTCGAACATGAACGGGGTCGACACGGACCACAACACGTGGGACCTCGGCATCTCCGAGGCCTCGGGCGACTTCGCGAGCACCTCCGACACCGGCTTCACGGGGCCACGACAGGCCGACGGCAGCATGCCGGCGATCGATTTTCTCAAGCTGAAGTCCGGTAGCCCACTCATCGACAAGGGCACCGACGTTGCACTTCCCTACGTCGGCTCGGCGCCGGACCTCGGTGCCTACGAGTTTGGCGCCATGGCCGGTGCAGGCGGCGCCGGAAGCGGCGGCAACGGCGCGGGTGGAGCAAGCGACGGAGGCGCTGCGGGCAGCATGGGCGGCGCTTCCACGGGCGGCGCTTCCACGGGCGGCGCTGCGGGCAGTGGCGGCGCGGGCGCGAGCGGAGCGAGCGGCGCGGGCTCCGACAGCGGAGGCGCAGGCGGCACCGCGGGCGGCGCCGGACAGAGCGCGGGCGGCGCGGGCACGAGCTCCGGAGGAACCGCTTCGGGTACAGGCGGCGTTGCAGGTGGTGGAGGCACCGTTCCCCAGGCGGGCACCGGCGCTTCGGGCGGCAATGCGTTCGGCGGCGGGGGAAGCTCGACGATCGGCACGGGCGGCGCGAGCGGCAGCGCGGGATCGTCGGTCGGAGGAAGCGACGTGACGGGTGCGGACCCGACGCTGGGGACGGCGGACGACCCGGCTGGCTGCGGTTGCCGCGCGGCAGGCTCGTCACCTTCCCGCCTGATGGATCTGGTCGGCATGCTGGCGCTCGCGCTCGGCTCGTTCGGCATGGCGCGCCGCCGCAGAACCCGCGCCTGACGCCTCGAAACGAGGTCGAGCCGAATCTTTTGAACCTCGGAGCGAGGCGCACGTCACCTCTCGGGACAGCCCCGGATGCTGACGCCATCGTTCCAACGGATCCGCCTTCCCCTCCCGGCGCTCGTGCTCGCGCTGGGTTGCTCCCCGAAAACGAGCGAAAATAGTCCACCCGAAAACGCGATGGGCGGAGCCGGGAGCCAGGGCACCGGTGGATTGAGCGGCGGGGGCGTGACAGCGGGGGGCGGAACGGGCGGGACGGGAGCGACGCGCGGCGGCGCGTCTGCGGGTGGCGGCGTGGGGGGCGGCGCCGGCATGGCCGTTGGCGGCGCGAGCGGTGACAGCGCGGGCGGCCTGAGCGCGGGTGGCCTGAGCGCAGGTGGCACGAGCGCGGGTGGAGGCGCCGGCGCGATGGGCGGCGCGAGCGGCGGCACCGCGACGGCGGGCGCCGGCTCGGGCGACGCCTACGTGTCGGACGTGAGCATCACGGTTCACCCCGACGTGAAGACGCTCCTCAACGTGACGTGGACGCAAACGACGGCCGCTGACGCGACGTGGCTCGAATTCAGCTTCGCCGGCGGCACCGTCATGACGTCCCGGCCGAAAATCGGCGCTCTCGGCGCCCATCGCGACGTTGTGATCGGGGTGCCCGGTTCGACGGCCGTGACGGTGCGCATCGTCAACCAAGCAGGCGGCGTGGACTACCAAACGAGCGACTACGAGGGCACGACGGGCGCCGTGCCGAGCCTCATGCCGAAGTTGACGGTGATGATGTACGACGCGGCGCTCGCCAGCAAGGAGCGCTGGCTCGTCGGCGCGGTCGAGGATTCGACGGGAGGGTGCACGAGCGAAGCCTGTTACTTCGACGGCACGTGGTGGCTCTTTGCCATGGACCGCGAGGGACGCATCGTCTGGTACTACGCCGACCCGTTCGACGAACGCCGTGTCTTCGTTTCCCCGCCCCGCGCGCGACGGCGAGTACCTGTTCACCGAGAAGCGCTCGTTCGGACCCGGCGGAACCCCGGCCGTGCTCGAGATGAGCCTCGACCGACAATACTTCGAAACGATCACGATTCCGCTGCTCTCCGACTGCGTCGACATGACGAACGACGGCGCGCTGCTCTACGACACCGAGGAGCGGAGCCAGGGCAATGCCGAGCTGCGCGAGCTGAGCAAGGGCGGGATGGATCGCAGCATCTGGAGCTGCACCCAAGAGTTCGGGTCGAGCTTTCTCTGCTACTCGAACACAGTAAACTACGATCCTCTGACCGACACCGTGCTGCTCTCGTTCCCAGAAGAGGGCACCATCGCGGAGATCGACCGAGAAAGCGGCGCGCTCGTCGCCACCTACGGGGACCAGCAGGGTAGCTACGCGTTCTCGCCCGAACCGTGGGCGCTGCTCTGGCAACATTTCCCGAACATCACGCCCGAGGGAACGCTGCTCGTCTCGTCGCACCTGCCCGGTTTCGGTCGCTTTGCGACGGCGGCGCCCAACCAACACGCCTTCGAGGAGTTCGAGATCGATCGGACGAACCAACGTCTGGTCCGAAGGTGGCTCTACGGTGACGCCGCCACGGACGGCCCCGAATGGGCCTACTCGCGCGGCATGGCCATCAAGCTCTCGAACGGGAACGTCCTCGGCAACTACGGAGCGGGCGGCGCCATCCGCGAGATCACGCCCGACAAGAAAACCGTGTTCTACGTGAAGTTCGACGTTGACAATGGCAACGACTATTACAACAAGCTCGTCGGCAACACCTTTCTCATCGACGACCTCTACGCGCTCAACGGCGCCCCGAACTAGCCTACGTCCCGGAGCATATGAGCCGCGCCGGTCAGCTCAAGCAGGCGATGAACGCGTCTTGCTCGCTCGAGCACGCCTCGATGACCGGAATGCCCGTGGTATCGCAGGTGATGGGCTTGCCGTCGGCGCAGGCCTGGAGCGCGGCGTACTCCGCGCTGCAGGAGCCCGTGCTGAGCGCGTTGCACTGGGAGACGCATTCCGACTGGCTCGAGGGCCCAATCGGACACGCCGCCGCGACCGTGGCCGTGCACCCGCGGTCGCAGGCCGAGCCCCCGGAGTCGTCGTCATCGCCACTGCCACAGGCCGCAAACAAGGCGAGACTCGCACCCATCACCCACAGACACTTGATGAAGGTCATGAAAGCACAGGGTACCACTATTTCGCGGGGGTGGCCCCGCTCGGCTAGCCCTCCCGCCGCCTGCCCTGCTCGGCTGCCGCCTCCTCGAGCCTCCGCCTGAGCTTCGCCGTGGCAACGTGGTGATACGCGTCGCGCACGAGCTGCTCGACGAGCTTCCAGTCGGCCTTCGTATCGAGCACGACGCCGACCCAGCCCCTCGAACCAACGTAAGGCGGCCTGAAGAAGCGCTTCGGCTCGGCATCGACGAGCGTTTTTTGCACCCCCAGCGGTTGGGGGAGCCACACGGACAGGTGCTCCGCGCCGTGATGGTACCGATTGAGCGAAGCGAAGGACTTTCCACGCCCCGCGAAGAACGTCGGCTCGCCGTGCGAATTGCGCTCGTTCGCTTCCGGTAGCGCGAGGCAGATCGCGCGCAGTCGCTCGACGAGCGCATCGTCGTTATCGCCGCGCGCAGGCTTTCGACGTTGCGTTGCCACGACGACGGCCTTATCACGGCTCTCGACCGCCGAGACTGGGTCGATGGTGCGCGTCAGATCGGGCGGCGAGCGTTGGGCGAAAGGGCGCTCTCAGTCCCTGACCCCCCGGACCGGAACACCGCGAGCAGTCGTGACTGGCGGGCGGCCCGTGCGCACACTGTGCTCATGGCATGCCGTTGTCCGTGGCTAAACGATGGACCCTTCCGCAAGGGGCATGGTGGGCCCTGGTTCTCGGCCTGCCGGTCGTGAGCTGCGCGTCGAACGGGACTGACACGACGACTCTCTTGGGCGGCGCGGCCGGAACGAGTGGGGGCTCCGGCGGTCAGCCGGCGGCAAGCGGGGGCGGAGCGGCGCTGTCCGGCGCGCCCGGGTCCGCGGGCGGAGCGGGCGCCCAGAGCACGGGCGGCGCCTCGGGAACGGGCGCCGGCGGCTCGGGTGGAGGCGCGCCCGAAGGTGGCGCCTCGGCGAGCGCCGGCACGGACGCTCAGGGTGGAGCCGCGAGCGGCGGCGTGACCGCGACCGGCGGTAGCGACACGAACGGTGGAACGACCGCGGGCGACGGGACCAGCGCGAGCGGAGCTGCGAACGGTGGCTCGAGCATGACCGGTGGCTCGTCGGCTGCTGGCGCCATGAGCGGCGGAGCGGCGTCCGGTGGCGCTCCGACGGGCGGGACGTTGACGGCCGGTGCCGCGACCGGTGGGGCCATGAGTGGCGGCACCTCGGGCACCGGCGGTGGCTCCTCTGATGACCGCTGCAACGTCGCAGTCTACGACGCGCTCACGCCGCCCCAGTCATATGCGGTAAGCGGGGGCCCGAGCGTGCACGACCCGACGGTCATTCTCGCGAACGGCGTCTATTACTCGGCGAACAGCGGCCTCAGCCTCTGGACGCGAAGCTCGACGAACCTGACGACCTGGACGAACATCAAGCAGGGACTCGGCGGCGCCAACCCGAGCTGGATCAAGACGTACGTGAGCGCCTTCGACCAGGCGGGCGGCGACCTCTGGGCTCCCGACTTTTCGTATTTCGGCGGGCAGTATCACCTCTACTACGCGGCTTCGACGTTCGGCAGCAAGACGTCGTGCCTCGGCCATGCGACGCGCGCGGCGATGAGCACGGGGGCCTGGGCCGACAGCGGCGGCCCGATCATCTGCTCCAACTCGCCCGCCTACGGCAGCTACACGAACGTCAACTGGAACACGATTGACCCTGCCGTGATCCTCGATCCGGACGGGGCACCGTGGCTCGTCTTCGGCAGCGGGTGGGACGGCATCCACATCGTCGGTTTGACCACGGCGGGAGCGATCGACGGGGCGAGCCCCATCACGAACATCGCGCGGCGCTCGGGCTCTAACGTCGTCGAGAATTCCTACATGGTGCGGCGCTGCGGCTACTATTACCTGTTCATGTCGTGGGACAAGTGCTGCCAGGGCGCGAGCAGCACGTACAACATCCGCGTCGGCCGCTCGACGAGCATGACCGGCGGTTTCGTCGACAAGGACGGCGTTCAGCTGTTGAGCGGCGGCGGCACCAAGCTGATGGGCGACGGCAACGGCTGGGTCGGCCCCGGCGCGCCGAACGTCGTGTTCAACGACGCGCGCGCCTACATCGTGTACCACGCGTACGACGCGTCGGCGTCGGGCAATGTCTTCGCCATGCACGTGTCCGACCTCTACTTCGACGACGCCGGCTGGCCCGTCACGACGCCGAGCCCGTAGAGCCGGCTCGCGGCCGGTTCGACCTCGTGACGCGAAAGCTCCAAGAGGAGCTTCCGAAGGATCACCCGGTCATTCGCGCGACATTGGACCGAGGGGCGCAGCACAGGGTTGACGCAGGCGGCTCGCCGTGCGCCTTTGTAACCGCGCGGAACATTTTCCAGTCCCGCCAAAGCACGAGCCACATGTCGGACAACCCCAAAATTCGCGCACGCGTTGACGTCAACGAGGCCTCGGAACGGGCGTACTGGTGTCAGAAGTTCCACTGCTCCGAGGCGCAGCTGCGCAACGCCGTGAAGATGGTCGGCGCCACGCCGAACAAGGTCCGCGCGCAATTGGCGCAGCTCAAGTAACGTCCGGGGCGTGAGCGGCGCGCGCGCTGCGCGTTTGCTGCGCGACCACGTGACCCGGCGTGCGAGCTCAAGTAGCCAGAAGAAGGTTGGCACGTCGGGGTTCGCCAGCGCGCAGCCGGGGCTCGCGACCGGCGAGAGACCGCCATCCGTGCCTCCTGTACCGGCCGCCGGGGCTCCCGCATCGCCCGGCGTCGTTGCGTCACCCGCTTCGCCACCGACGGACGCAACGACGAGCAGACCCGCGCAGGCGAGCCCACCCGCCCGCGAACGCGACCGAGCTTCGCGCCCCCGTCGTCCTTGGCGCGATAGGCTGCGCCCATGTCGCAGAACCCCGAAGGGGCGGCCCCCGCGCGCCCCAACCGGGAGGTCGAAATCGGGATCTTCCTCGTCGGGCTCGTGTGCCTGATGGTGGAGCTCCTACACACCCGCATGCTGGCCTTCTTTCTCGGCAGCATCTCGAACTTCCTCGCCATCCCGGTGGCGCTCTTCGGGCTTTCACTCGGCTCGCTGCTCGTGCACCGCGAGCGAACACCGGACGCACGCCGCCTGACCGCGATCCTGCAGGTGCTACTACTGCCGGTCCTCGCCGCCGCGTTCGTGGGCTTCTTCGCCATCGCAAACGCGTTCTTCCCGGTCATCCACGTCTCGCTCGAGAACCCCTACGGGGACGCGGCGCGCATGCTTTCCTACTCGGGCATTTTCCTGCCGTCGTACGCGATCTGCGGCGCGCTCCTGGCCCTGTACTTCGACGAGGGCGCGCGGAGCATCGGACGATTGTACTTCTTCGACCTCGCGGGCGCGGCGTCGGGCTGCCTCCTCGCGCCCCTCGTGCTGACCTGGGCGGGGCTGCCGCCCGCCATCATGACGGTGCTCTTCGGCGCGCTCGCGCTCCTCGCCGCCACGCCGCTCGTCCGCAGACGCCTCGCCGTGGCCGCCGGTACAACGGGGTATCTAATGATCGCGTTCCTGGCGTTCCGCGGGAGCGTGTTCGAGGAGCACCCGGACGCCGCGAGCCTGTCGCGCTACGTGCTCGGCGGTTACGCCCGCGGGGGCATGGAAATCGAGGAGGTGCGCGTGCGGTGGAACGACCTCGCGCGCACGAGCCTCCTCAGAGCCGGCACCGGCAACCCGGGGGCGGGCCGGGAGGCGTGGGGCATCGTGCAGGACGACGGGGTCAGCAACGTGAAGGTCCCGCGCTGGGATCCGGCGGACAAGCCTGCGGACCTTTTGCCCTACCGCCTGCACCCCACGCTGCCGTTCCTCATGGGACACGAGCCGAAGCGCATTCTCGTGCTCTTCGCGGGCGTGGGGCGCGACATGGTCGAGCTCGATCGCATGGCGGAGGGCAGGGCGGACATCACGGGCGTGGAGCTGAACCCCGCCGTGGTCGACCTGTACCGGGAGCCGCTGCTCGCGGGCATGAACCTGCGCGCCTTCCACGCGCGGCCCAACATGCACCTCGTGGTGCGCGAGGGGCGCGATTTTCTCAACAACGACCGCGGTCGTTACGACCTCATCTTCGTGGCCACGAACGGCTCGGTCAACGCCGAGCGCACCGGCGACACACGGAAGTATCTCGACACCGACGAGGCCATGGCGTCGTACCTCGACCACTTGGCCCCGGGAGCAAGCTCGATGATTGTGTTCGAGAACCAGCCCGTGCTCAACAAGGCCGAGAGCCTGCGGTCGCTCTTCGCGGAGCGCGGCCTCGGCGACTTCGGGAAGGCGGTCTTCGCGTTCGGCGCCCCGGCAACCCGGGGGCAAGACAGCATGGTCGTCGAGCCTGGCGGGCTCACGCGGGACGAGATCGCGGCCATCGACCGGAAGATCGCGTCGTGGCCGTACCCGCGGAGGGTGCTCTACTCGCCCTCGGGCGTGGGCGAGCCAAGCTTCGTGGACGCCGTCTTGGGGCGCACGCGCGGACCGCTCGTGACGGACGATCGCCCGTTCGTGCACGAGGTGAGCTGGCGCGACTTCGAGCTTTTGCCCGCGAAGGCGCGCTTCGTGGATCAGCTCTACGCCTCGAGCTGGATCAAGGTGTTCACCATCCTGTTCTTCGGCGCGGTCTCGGTCGCGGTCATGGCCTTCGTGGGCCTGCGACGCGACCGCGAGCGGCGCGTGCCCTGGCCGTGGGTGCTTTATTTCTTCGTGGCGGGCGTGTCGTACATGTGCGTGGAGATCGGGCTGATCGCCAAGGCCGAGCTGTTTCTCGGCAGCCCGCTCTACGCCGTGGCCGTGATCCTGGCGCTGTTCCTGGCGTCGAACGCCCTCGGCGCGTACTTGCAGGGCCGCCTGCGCGTGTTCCGCGGCCCGGCGACGCTCGTGCTGCCGGCCGTGGCCGCCATCGCGTGGGGCGTGCTCGCCACGCACCTATGCAACGCGCGCCTGCTCTCACTCCCCTTGCCACTCAAGATCCTCTGCGTGGCGTTGTGCGTGGCGCCCGCGGGGACGTTCCTCGGGATGTTCTACCCGTTCGGCGTCGAGCGCGTGGTGGAGGCCGGGCGCCGCGGGGCCGTGCCCGCCACCTACGCCATGGCTACGCTGTCGTCGGTGTGGGGCGCGTCGTGGGGCATGACCGCCATTACCAACCTGGGCTTCTCGGTCGTGATCCTGATGGGCGCCGCGGGCTACGCCCTGACCGGCCCGCTGTACCTCGTTGCGCGCCGCTTCCGCCGGTAGTGCGAAGAAGCGCCAGTTCCGCAAGGAGCTAGGCAACCCGGGTACTAAGGTCACCTTAGTCTCCTCTGTCCGGCCCACAATGTTCTCATCGCAAAGGAAGTTGCGATGATCCGAAATACAATCATATCGACCGCTGTGCTTCTCCGCGGCAGCCGCACGCGGTAGGTTGGACTTTGCCACTCGACCATCGAGCGCCTTACCCCTCCGATGGAGCAGACCCCATGAGAACCAGCATCCTTTTGTTTGGTGCAGCCGTCTTCTTGACCCTCACGGATTGCACCGGCCCGGGCAACGGTGCTGGTAGCGGCGGCACCAACAGCTCCGCGGGTGCGACCAACAGCGGTGGCACCATCAGCTCGGGAGGCGCGACCGACAGCGGCGGCACCGTCAGCTCGGGAGGCGCTGCCAACAGCGGCGGCACCGTCAGCTCGGGAGGCGCGGCCAACAGCGGCGGCACCATCAGCTCGGGCGGGGCGAGCGGCGCCGCTGGCAGTGCCACGATGACCGGCGGAACCACCGCAACGGGCGGCGCGAGCTCGACTGGCGGCAGCGGCGCCGGCGGAGACCCCCCCACGGGCGGCATGGCCAACGCGGGTGGCACCGTCAGCACGGGCGGCCAGGCAGGAACAGCGGGAACGAGCTCCGGCGGCGGAGGGACCGAAAGCGGGGGAAGCTCGGCCTCCGGGGGAACCAGCGGCAGCGCCGGTACCGCATCGACCTACCAGGGACCTTGCGACCTCCTAACGGGCGGGTGCGCGGAGGCGTACAGCCTGACGAGGGCGATGACGGCGAGCTACAAGGGGCCGCTCTTCCAGCTCGGAATGGCCGCGGACAAGAACGCGACGACGCTCGACATCGGCCAGACCGACGCGCACACGGCGGACATGACGACATGGAGCGCCTACTGCGGCGGCACCCAGTCGAAATGCGTCGTTTCGAAGATCTACGCCCAGGTCCACAGCGGGAGCAACGACCTCTTGCCGGCCGTATGGGCCGCACCTTGGGGTCCGAACTGCAGTGCCGGCGGCTACACCTGCGCCGCGAAGTTCACGATCGAGCAGGCGACGGGCTTGCCGATCCTCACGACGGTTGCGCCGCAGGAATACGCGCTCTCGGGCGACGCCTTTGCCACCGGCGTCAACGGCGGGTCGAAGGCCATTGGCCTCGGGTACAACGGCAAGCCGGTCCCCAACCAGGTCTATTGCTGCGGCGTTTTCGGCATTGCCCACAAGTACAACGCGAACGACACCTTCGGCACCGATTTCATGGTCGCCCTGGCGTACGGGTGGAAGGATTCGGGAGGCTGCTGCATTGCCGTCAACTGCGGCAAGAACAACAGCTACTGCGTGGGGGCGGAGGAGGAGGAGAACAACGATCTGTTCGACTACGGTTCGTCGCCCATCGAAAACGCCATCGTCGTCACCCAGTTCGACCCATCCGCGAACGCGGTCATCACCTACATGAACGGCACCCAGGTACTCTCGCACTCGCCCCCCAAGGCGAATATCAACGCAGGGACGGCCGTCCACCTCGGTGGCGGGGGCGATCTGAGCCAGCCCGATCCAGTTCTCATGCGTGAGGCTTTCATTACCAATGCCCTGCTGAGCGCGAGCAACGTGACGGCACTAAAAGCGAACATCGAGGCGTTCTACCCGTCGCTCAAGTTCCCCTAGCAGCACGCACCCGAAGATGGTGGGTGGCGGAGCGCGGGAGGGGTCGCCGCCGCCCGCCGACAGGCTCATCGGTCGCGGCCACCGGGTCCCGGGCGCGGGTCAAAAGGGAAGGCGTTCGACCGCTTGGCTACGCGACACGGCTCTCGCGGAGCGGCGGCGCAAACCGAGCCCAAGCAGCAACAGGGCCGTGATGATGGGCGCGTGACTCGCACCGGAGCTCGCTCGGCACCCGCAGCCAGTCGAGTCACCTGCGGCGCCGGGACTGCCGCTGGCCACGGGGCTACCCCCCGTGCCTGAAGTGCCGCTGCCGGCGCTCGAGCCGCCCTGGCCGGCAGTCGACCCGCCGCTCCCTCCGAGTGGCGGGCCGGCCCCCGCCGCGCCCTGCGCTCCGCCCGCGCCGCTGGCCGCGCCACCGGTGCCGCCTCCGACCTCGCCTGCCGTGCCACCGGTCACGGTGCCGCTGCCGCCCGTGCCCGCCGAGCCACCTGTCACACCCGCAGCGCCACCCGACACGCTCGTCGAGCCAGCCGCGCCCCCAAGAGCGCCGCCGACGCCCGACGCTCCGCTCGTGCCACTGCTCCCGGCCGCGCCGCCATCCGGGTTCGACGTCGTCGGACCCGTGAACTGCCACCAATTGAACTTGAACAGGTCCCCACTTCCCCCGGTAAACTTCAGGAACAAGTCATGCGTGCCGCTACCGCCGCTGACCGAGCAGGTCTTTTTGGTCCACGACGAAGCGCCTGACACGTCACAGGTCCCGAGGAGCGTGCCACTCTGACTGTCGAGGTGAAGCTCGATGTTCGCCACGCCGGCTGACGCGGAGACCCTGGCATCGAAGGACGTGACGCCATCCAGGAAGTTGACGTTCTTCACTTTGATGTAGTCGCCGTTGCTGATCGAGGTGACGTTCATGCCGCCGCCCGTGTCCGTGCACGTCTCGGTCTTGAGGCCTGCCGAGAACGCGATGGTTTCGGCCTCGACCTGCTGGAAGGGATCCAAGGTAGTGAGCGGGGCGGGCCCCCCGGTCGACATTTGGATGGTCGGGATCTTGCCGCCTGTTTGGTAAGTGAACTCTTCGACGCACACCGAGCGCTTGTAGTTGCCACCGCCCGGCAACGCGCCATCGTGATAGAAGAAGTACGATTTACCCTGGTAGTCGATGACACCCGGGTGATTGGTGAAGCTCGACCCGGCGCCCGTCTCCTTCGCCATGATGTCCCCGCCGAACGTCCAGGGGCCGAGCGGGCCGCTGCTCGTCGTGTAGCTGATCTTCTCCGGCGTGCCGTCGGCCGGATAGACGAGGTAGTAGAGCATCTCGTGCTTGTAGAACCATGGGCCTTCTTCGTACGCCGTCGCGCGGTCGGAGTTGGAGCGCGTGCCGAAGCCGGCAGTGGTCA
This sequence comes from uncultured delta proteobacterium, assembly GCA_963841435.1. Classification (GTDB taxonomy): domain Bacteria; phylum Myxococcota_A; class Polyangia; order Polyangiales; family Polyangiaceae; genus PMG-095. Next base: position 127,704 of record CAWJCS010000004.1, on the reverse strand, counting down.
AGTTGGTCTTGGTCGGACTTCCTTGATAGGAAATCATGTCCGAGTTCAGCTTGACGTACCAAAGGTCGGGGTTCCCCCAGTACAAATACGCTTGGTCGTCGTCGTCGATGAACACGGTCGGGTCGATGTCCCCGCTTCCCGTCGAGACGAGCGCTTTCCCGAGAGGGTCCGTGAACGGGCCGTCGGGACTGTCCGCGACGGCCACTCCGATCTTGGCGCCAGTCGAGTTGTTGATCGGTACGTACAGATAGAACTTGCCGTTTCTCGGTACGCCGTGGGGCGCCCACGCGTCGCCCGTCCCCCAAGTGAAGGTCTTGTAGCCCGCCGGCGATCCGTGGTCGGTCCAATTCACCATGTCCACGGTGGAGTAGAGCCTCCAGTCGTTCATGGTGAAGAAGTCGTTCACCGTGACGTCCTCGTCGTGCGAGGTGTAAAGATACAGCCTGCCGTCGTACACCATGGGGGCGGGATCGGCGGTGTAGCTGGTCTGCACGATGGGGTTGTCCGCCAAGGCGGCCGGGGAAAGCGCCGTCACCGCCCAGGCGAGCAGCGCGGCCGGCGTGCTGCGGCTTGCGCCTCTTGTCATCGAGATGCTCATGGTCGTCCTTGCGCCGTCCTCAGAGCTGCGTGATGAACTTCCAGGCTTCGGGGGCGTTCCAGCTCGCCGATTGCCCTGGATCCTTCGGCTCCCATCCGTGTGCGCCGCTGAAGACGCAGTATTCGGTCGGGTGGACCCCCCGGACCAGGCGCAAGCAAGGACCAGCCGATAGGGGTGGCTGCTAGCGTACGCGTCGGGCACGCGCAGAATGCATTTCCGCGCAGGGCTTTATACGTGATGTTGATGGTGCCATTCTGAAGCGTGCGCGTCTTTTCGCAACCACTGCTGGGCACCGGCTCGTTCCCATCGGGCACTGCGCCCCCCGAGTCACCGCCCCCGCCCGCAGAGCTGCCGGCCACTCCCGAGCCGCCTGCGCCTGCCATGCCGCCGGCCCCTCCCAGGCCGCTTGCGCCTGCCGTGTCGCCGCTACCGCCCCCTGCGAGGCCAGTCGTGCCTCCGGTGCCCGCTGACGGAACACCGCCGCGGCCGCCCTCCTGCCGTCGCCGCCGGGAATTCGGGCCTCCGCGCACCGGGAATTGAAGTGGTGCCGACGCGATTGGCTACGAAGAGGAGGCGCGGACGCACGCCCAGTACATGATGGTCTGGGTGAGCAGGCAGGTCGGCAACGGCTGGCGGATCATGACGGTGAACAAGCATCCCACCGCGTACCTTGCCCTGACGGGTTGGGCGGTCTGCGCGAGCGGAGTCAGCGGCCTCACCAGTTATTTCTATGCGCTGAGCTCGGTCAACGTCCCGAGTCACAACGGGGGCGGTGCCCTCGCCTATTGCCCCAGTGGAGGGATCCCGACGGGCGGTGGCTTCGACTCGAACTATCCTGATCCCGCGAAGCTCATTCCCATCGCGACGTACCCGGCCTATCAGAATCAGTGGTATTCGGCGGAGTACAACTCGACGAACATGTCCGAAACGTTCAGCGTACTCATTACCTGCACGAAAAATCTAAATGCAACCGTCACGCCGCGGATTGGCACCCAGGTGTCCATGAGGAACGGTTGGGCAGCGTCGTCGGTAGACTGCAACGTGGGCGACATCGCGATTGGCGGCGGGTTCTTTACCACCGTCGTCACTTCCACCCCGGAAACAAGCATCCAAAAAGTACGGACATTTACCAGCATGCCGACGTTGACGAATTCGCGTCGCTGGACCGCGCGAGCCGATAACGCCAACCAGTACGACTGGGGGTATGTCACCCCCTACGCACAATGTTTGCATCTCAATTGACGCACTGATGAAGTAGCTCAGCGAACGACGACCGGCACGAAACAACTGACGTTCGTCTCGAAGCGGAAGTTCGAGTCGCGCGTGTGGCGCTCGGCGTGGAAGATGTCCATCGGGTACGCGCTGCCCGGCGTGATGCCGAGCCGCGTGGACTGAGCGTCGAAGTCGATCGTGCCGGTCTCGGCGCTGTGCATGCCGCCGAGGTCCATCGCCAGCGTCCCGTTCACGAAGATCCACAGGTCGTCGTCACCCCGGAACGAGAACACCTGCCCGGCGCGGTACGTGAAGGTCACGTGAATTTCGGTCGTGAAGAGGAAATTTTTGTGCTGGTCGTTGTTGGCCGGCGTGATGCCGAAGCCTTCGTCCGGCCCGAGCGGGAAGAACGCGTTGGTGTCGAAGACGTAGTAGCCGTTGGCGTCGGGAGTCAGCTCGAGCGTCCCCGGGATCTCGCGGTTGACGTCCGAAGTCCGGTACCACTGGTCGAACGTCGCCGCGCTGGTGATGACGGGGTTGGTCGTCTGCCAGTTGTCGCAAGCGAGCGGGTCGTCGGCGCTCCGCGGACAACCGGTGCTGCTCTTGAACACGGGCTTGCCGTCGGCGCCGAGCGTGGGCTCGAGGAGCTGGATGCGCACGACGTCACCTGCGAACGCCATCTCCATGTCGGGGTGCGACTCATCGAAGTCGCGATAAGTGACCTCCAGGATGTTGTCGCAGTCCGGGTCGGTGCTCCCCGTGTCGGTTCCGCCCACGCTGATCCCGGCGCCGCTCCCCCCGTTTGCCCCGCTGCCGCCCGAGCCCACCTGCACGCTCCCGCTGCCGCCGACCGCGCCGCTGCTGCCGTCCCCTGAAAACTGCCCCGAGCCCGCGCTCCCGTCGCCCGCTGCCGCGCAGGAGACCACAAGAAAGCACGCCGACGCCGGGAAGAGGAGGGACGAGTGGGCCACGCGCCACGAGCTTAGCAAAAGTGAGCGTCGCGCAAGGGCGGTCGCGCCCGTCGCTACTGCCTGAGCATCGTCAGGCGCGAAATGCAGAACGAGAAAGCCTCCTTCTGGAGGATCGTGCTCGGTGGCACGTGGAAGGTCCGCGACGCGGACGGCACGCTGTACCTCGGTGGCGACTACGTGGTCGTGCGCCTGCGACCGCGTGAGGTGGGGTTCACGGAGACGTGGCTGACGCCGGCGGGGGCGACGCGCGGGAGGGAAGGGTGAATTCGGTTCCTAGTCGGCCGCGCGCGACGAGATCACGCCGTGCTCGCCGACGGCGAAAAGGCGTCCGTCGGGTGCGGCGGCGAGGGCGCGGAAGGGGGCGCGGGTGGACGTGAGGCGCCAGTGCTCGGCTGTTCGCTGCCACAGCTGGTAGGGGCCGACGGCGAAGAGCTCGGACTCCACCCGAGCGAGCCCGTTGAGATGGGTCGAGGTGCTCTCGCTCACCCAGGCACCGAGCACGCCGTGCTGGAGGCCGCCCTGGTCGCAGGCGACCCACCAGTCGTTGACGCCGAGCGGCAGCACGGTGTTCAGCGTGTCGGAGCGGTTGTTGACGCCCCAGCAGGGTGGCCCGGGGCGGTGGGTGAAGCTCCGGCCGTCCCAGACGGCGAACGCGCCTCGCTCCCCGACGACGACCACGTGGTCGGGTGCGGTCCCACGGACGTGAAACAGCCTCTGGTTCTCCCGGAAAGGGTTCGGCGCTTTTTGCCAGCGTTCGCCGTCGAAGTGAAGCGTGGTTGCGTCGTCGCCGACGACCCAGACGTTGCGCGGCCCCGTACCCCACACGTCCCTCAGCGTCGCGTCCGTCAGCGGGGCGAGCGGCTCGAACGTGCGGCCGTCGAAGTGGAGCAACGTGCCGTGCGTTCCCACGAGCCAGACGTTGTTTGCGTCACTCGCCCACACACCGAGAAGGTCGCTGGTCAGGCCGCTCGGCAAGGTTTGCCACGCCTTGCAGTCGCGGCGGAGCACGGTGCCGGCATCACCCGCGACGAACGCGGCGCAACCGCCGAGCGCCCAGACCGCGTTGAGCGCGTTTTCGGTGACGGTGGCTCGCGCGTGGGCCCAGGCGTGCCCGTCCCAGTGGATGAGGGCCGTGCCGCCCACGGTCCACACGTCGTCACGGCTGGTTCCCCAGACGTTGGTGAGATTGGCGCGCGTCCCGCTGTCGAAGGCCGTCCACGCGTTTCCGTCGAAGTGCGCGAGGGCGCCGCCGTCACCGACCGCCCAGACGTTGTCGTCGGTCGCTCCCCAGACCGAGCGCAAGACGGGCCGCTGCTCACGCGGCGTCGTTGCGTCCGGTACCGGCTGCTCCACCCAGCGGCCCCCGCTCCATGCCTCGACGTAACCGCCCGTGGCGTACTGCAGCAAGAGGACGTGCGATTCGCGGGTTCCGCCGAAGGTGCGGCCCGTCGGAGCCGGGAGGCGCGTTTCGAACGTGTGGGTGCCGTCCCAATCCGCACCCGTCGGGCGTCCGGTGAGCGTGCCTCCGCTTGCGGTGCGAGCCGTGTACCAACCGCAGCCGTCGGCGTGGCAGGACGCGGGCAGTCTGGCCTTCCAGCGCGAGCCGTCGAAGCGCCACACGCCGCCGCTGTCGTCGATCACCCAGGGCGTCCCGTTCTCGCCGAATCCGCCGACACGGGGTGACGGGGGGAGCGCCGGGCGGGACCAGGCAGCTCCGTCCCAGTGCCTCAGCGGCTCGCTCCAGGGGACGCCTAGTGCCCACACGTCACTTTGGCCGCGTCCGAAGAGCTGGCGCACGTCGGAGGACGTGGCGCCTTCGACACGTGACCAGCCGCTGCCGTCGAAGTGCAGCAGCGCGCCTCCCTTGCCGCCCGCCCAGTAGTCGTTCGGTGCGGAGCCCCACACGGCTCGTAGCTCGTCGCCGCACGGTAGCGGATTGTCCCAGCACCAGCCGTCCTGGCTGCAGTCGCCGTGCGGCACCGTGTCGGTCGGGGGCGGCTCCGCGGGCGGAGCGACGGAGCTCACTGCGATGGGGGGCGGCGCGACGGAGGGCGCGATCGGGCGCGGTGCCGTGGTGCAGCTCATGCAGCCGACAGCGAGCCAGGTGAATCGCAAAGAGCCCACGCGGTCACTATGACCCGCAGCTGGGGGGTCATCACGCCACCTCCCGGCCGAGACGCGGAGGCTACACCTACGACTTCTTCGAGAGCGCCTGTTTCACGAGGAAGGCGAGGAGCAGGAGCTGCACGATGCCGAGGACGATGAGGGCCCAACAGCACCAGGGGCTTGGACAAGGTGCAGGGGTCCTGTCGGGCGGCGTCTTGTCGGGTGGGGTCTTGGCGGGCGGCGACTTCTTGGGAGGCTCGGGGGTGTACCAGCCGGAGCCGCGCGGCCCGAAGCCCTGCATGACCTCGTAGCTCTTCGCGAACTCGGTGTTTCCGGTGATCATGACGTCGAACGCGCAATCCGCCCGCTGAACGGCGTTGGCGACGTTTTCGCACGCCTGTTCGGCGACCTGTTCCGTCGCCGGCTGCACGGCGGTCTGCCCCTCGATGTCGCAGGATTGCGGATGGTTGCGGGGCCACTCGTCGCGCGTGAAGGTGGCCGTGTTGGTGCCGGGCTCGTAGTCGAAGAGGCTCGTGGCATCCGTCACGCGCCACGCGTCGGCGAACTTCTCGTAGAGCACCTGATAGCGCTCGTTCTCGGAAGCGGGCTTTTGGCCGAGCGAGCTGCCATCGGGCAGTGCGGGCAGCCAGCTCCGCTGGCCGAGCTTTCCCATCGTGCCCTCGTGCGCCGCAGTCTGGTAAACGTTGACGTTGAGGTACCAGACCTTCTGGGAGGCCCAATATTTCGGCGTCACGACGAGCTGCATGCCGGTGGCGTCCGTTATCTCGATGAGGCCTTCCGCGTGCTGGGTGATGGTGGCCTCGACCTTGCCTTGCTTCGCCCCTGCCTCGGGTTTGGCTCGCACGACGAGCGGCTCGTTGCCGAGCTTCGTCAGCTTGCCGTTCACGCGAAGCTGCATGCTGTTCGGGTCGGGTTCCGCGCCGGGGCTTGGTTGCAACGTCACGCGCGTCGAGCCGAGCTTGGCCGCCACGGCCGTGTAGATGGCCACGCAGTGCGTGATGCCGGTGTACTCGTTCGTGATCGGCACCTTCGCGGTCGGCACCGGACTCTGCCGAGTCTGGATTTCGACCTTGTCGCCGCGTAGCGCCGTGAACTCGCCGGCGCTCTGGAAATCGTAGTGAACGCCGTTGACGGTGGTCAGGTGCGGATCACCCCAGCCGCCGCCAAGAGAGGTGACGTGAAACGTGAAGTTGCCCGTGCAAACATCAGTAGTAGGAGTGTTGTCCGGGGCGAGGGCCGTCGAGGTGACCGTCAGCGTTTCAGAACCGCTCATACTCGCCGTTCCGGTAGCCTGAACGACCGACGTGTCCGAGGCCGGGTTGCTCGGAAAAGTTATGCCCAAGTTGATGCAACTCGTGCTGCCGTCGATAGCGACGGTGCACCCACTGTGGCTCCAGTTCACGTTGTTGCCACCATTGTCCGTGAGGATCTTGGCGTCATCGCCGGTCCCCAACATCTGCAGGGAGGTGACGGCATACGTGTAGGTCGAGCCGCAGCTGGCTCCACCAATCGTGAGCACGGGGGGCAGATCTCCAGCCCTCGCTTCGCCGGCGCATAGCAACATGAGCAGCATCGCGGGCGCGGCGCGGAGCGCGGTGTTGGAGATTCGCTGTCCGTATTTCATCCTATCCTCCCATCTCTATGTGCAGAGCGACGTGTGCAGAGCGACAATCGCTCGAGCCTAGAACCCTGACGGGCATCGCGACCAGCAAAACCAACTTGAGGTGCTCGGTGTCGGGTGATCCAAGCGCGTTTTGCTGCCGAACGGCACGTAGTCAAATTTCGCGAATTGGAGCTCGATCGACCAGCCGCCGAGCCGGAGCAGCGCGAGACGGCGAGGCGGAATCCGGCCGGCGAACCCGACCCTGAACGAGACTGGCGAGCTGTAACGTCGAATCGCCCTTCACTCGGAGGAAGATGGCGGACGTGAAAGACGTGGCGCGCCGCACTGCCACTCGCATCGAGAAAGTCCTCGAGCAACTGGTCGTACCTTCGGGCCGGAGGAGGACGACCGCGGCGCCGACACCGGCCCCCCGCCGGTGAGCCGGTCGCCGAGGTGCGCGGCATCAACGTGCATGCTCGGCAAGTCGTTGACGGTCGCGATCGGCAACAGCGCGAGCGGCTGTGCCGCTACGTCGCGCGGGCTCTACTCCTTTCGTCAATCGCAGCGAATCGGAACGATCTCGCGGCCGAGGGCGTCGGCTTTTTCGATCCAGGGGTCGCGGCTGATGCAGCCGAGCGCGATGTCCTGACCCCAGTGGCCGATTTCCAGGACGCCACAGAAGCCGTCCGGCCGGCAGCAGCCGGCCATCGTTTCGGCCGAATAACAGTCCATCGGCGAGCATTCGACGAGGTCTTCGCTCGGGCAACGCGCGTCCGGATCGCCGGGTTGTGCGAGAGCATTGCATTCCGGACGTGGGCCATCAGGCAGCGGCTGCACGTTGACCAGGATGCCCGGGTCGCCCTCGTTGGTGGTGCAGCTCTGGGGCCTGTCGCTGATGACGTGCGAACCGGCCGAGCCCCCCGTCGGAGCACCGCTCGCGCCCGCGGAGGCTCCGCTCGTGCCGCCCGCCCGGCCGGAACCTGCGCTGGCACCTGCGCCGCCCGACGCGCCCGAGCCTCCCCCGGTGCCCGCGCTCGTGCCGGCGTGCTTGGAGCTGCCACCACACGACGTCAACATTGCGAACGCCAACGTCACGCCCGTTGACCGCGCGATCAGATTTCGTGAACGCATTCCCAAACCCTTGACGAGGAACGCTAGCACGCCTAAGAGCCGTCGCATGAACAGGGTGGCCGCGGGGTTGTGCGGGCTAGGGTTGATTCTCGTCACAGGGGCAGCGCGAGCCGATCATCCCGAAATCATCGTGCAGGGAAAGGGTCCCAACGGGGACACCACACGCAGCGGGCATCGCTACGTCGTGTGGCTAAATCCGCAGGTGGCCGACGGTTCGGTGCCACCGCTCACCCAGGCAGACATCACCTATTACTGCGGTTCCGCGCAAGGTTTTGCCGAGCGGATGTGGCGCATCACCAACGGGCGGCACTACGTCTACCAAGTCCAGTTCGTCTACGGCGATGCGCCGATGCGCTACGACGTGGAGTGGAAGCGCGACGACGGCGTGGCGACCGGCGGCAACGTGATCGCCCTGAACGACGCCGTCGTGCAGGCCGCGCACACCTGGGCCGAGGGAGCCTTCCCCGACGGCGTCACCGATACGCAAACCGAGCACACGCTGTGCTCGGGCGGCATCTGCATCCACGCCAAGTGTCCCGACGGGTTTACCATCGTGCCGGACCCCAAGTGGGTCAACCGCGAGCGCTGCGTCGATTCGCTCGGCAAGGCCCCGCTCGAGTCGGTGCCCGAATCCGCCTTCGTGTTCGCGCACGAGGCCGGGCACTCGAAGTACGATCTCTTGGACGAGTACTTTCTCGATAGCGCGCAGCCGCTCTTCTACGGCTTTCGCGTCTGCTCGAACGGCCCCGAGTGGCACACCTCGGTGATGGGCACCCGCGACGCCGATCTGTGGTGCGACGTGAACACCCACCTGACGTTGCATGCCATCAATGGCCCGTTTGCCAGTGGGACGAGCGTCGGCTCCAGTAACGCGCTCAACTACGGCAATCAGTGGGACATTGCGAAAAAGCAGTGGATGGATCTCATGAGCTACGATCCGGGGCCCGCCTTCGTGCAGGGGCCGGGCGTGGTGCCGCAGAACGAGAGCTTCACGAACCCCATCGGGCCGTGGGCGCCGCTGCCGACCGATCCGGTCTGCGAGTTTACCGGTTCGCTGATCGCCAACCAGGTCGTCAACGACGTTGTGGTCGTCGTCGACAAGTCGGGCAGCATGAACTACCGGCTGACGGCGCTCGATCTCACCGCGTTCGAGCACGCGTTCTCCGCCGGCCTCGCGCACTTCAACCGCACGCCGCCCGGACGCAAATCGGGCCTTTCGGTGTTCGACAGCGCCGTCACCCGCTCGATTCCCTACGCGGCGTTCACCACGCCTCACGAGCTCGCCGAGTTTCCTCTCGCCGCGAGTGGCCTCACGAACTTGTGCGAAGCCATCAACGACGCCACGGCGCAGGTCCGAGCGAGCGGCACGAACGACGCCGTCGGGCACATGGTGCTCCTCACCGACGGGCGTCCGACCGTCACGGGCTGTGACACGGCCGAGGCCGTGCGCAACGCGGCCATCGCCGCCTGCACGCCTGCCGATGGCAGCAAGCAAATGGTGATTTCCTCACTCGCGTTCGGCGACGCGGATTTCAATCTGCTCGACCAGATTTCGCAGCTTTGCGGCGGCGATCTGCGCATGGTCGACTTCGGCAACGGCATGGGGCCAGTCCCGCCGGGAGTGCCGCCTGGCTCGCCCACGCCCGTCAGCATCCAGGCGGCGGCTTCTCGGCTCGCGTACCGCGTGCGCGACTACCGCGAAGCGATGTTCGTTCAGGAGCTCAAGCCGTCTGTCTTCGAGCGTAGCTTCGACCTGCCTCCCGGCACCACGCAGGCGGAGTTCGTCTGGATGGGCGAGCAGACGGAATACACCGTGATCGACGAGCCGAAGGTTGCGCGCGCGCCGGGGTTCATCACGAACTCAAACTCGGTCCTGTGTCGCTTTGCAGACTACGGATTCGAAGTCGTTGACCCGAACGGGAACCTCGTCGGCACGGACGTGGTCCCCGCCGCCACCGAAACGGCATACCTCACGCGCACCCGGCGCGTCACGAACCCGATCCCCGGCCACTGGACGATGCGGGCGAAGGGCGGCACACCGTGCGTCGTCGGGGGCAGCGTGGCTGCGCCCGAGGTCGCCATGTTCGCCGTCTACAAGAATTCGGAAGTTCGGGGGAAGATCGAGCTCGACACGTTGACCGCGCACGCCAACCAGCGCGTGAAGGCCACGGCGAGGCTCGAGATTGCTCAGAACACGTTCGAGACCGGCATCTCCGTGGCGGCGAAGCTCGTCAACGGTGCGACGCAAATTTCCGTCCCGATGTACGACGACGGCGTCAGCGGTGGCGACGAAATGGCGAACGACGGCGTGTACACGACGTTCATCAACCCGACCTGCTCGAGCTCGAACCTGCCACCCGGTGGCTACCGTTTCGTCGTCGAGCTCTCGTCCGACGCGAGCACGGCGGTGCCCGTGATGAGCCGGGACACGGACGTGCTCGCCGCGATCGGCCCGAACTCCTTGCCTCGAGCGACTGCTATCACGGCCTCGCTCGTCGAAGAGAAGGTCCTCGCCGTTTCGAGCTGCAATGACCCGAGCACCGTGTGCGGTGGCACCGCCTCGACGAACCTTTGCCCCCAAGAGCACGCGAGCGTGACGGGCGTGGTCCAGGCCGTCCCCGGAACGGCCGTTCACGACGTCACCGTCGATGTCCACAATTGCCCGATCGGCTCGGAGGGCGTGACGGTCGGCGTGGGTCCCGGCATCACGACGAGCAACGTGCGCAGCACCTACGACGACGCGACCGGCAGCGGCACGGTGACGTTCGACATGACCGTGTCCTCCACGGCGCCGACCGGACACCACCAGCTCGGCATCGCGTTCGGCCCGACTATCTGCAATACGGACGGCGCCGCCATCACGACGTGCAAGCCGGTCCCGACCACGCTGCCCGCCGTGACGGCGGCGGTGTGCGGGACGGGCGCGGCGCAGAACGTCACGCTCGCACCGCCGTCGCTTCAAGGAAGCTGCGCCGAGTCGCCGAGCGTGACCGGCCAGGTCATTTCGACGAACGGCGCGGCCCTGAACCCACCCCGAACGATTCCCGCGAGCGGCGTGATCTCGTTGGTCCCGGGCACGCACGTCGTCAGGTGGTCGATCACGGCCGGTGGCAGCGTCACGACGACCCAGCAAACCGTCTACGTCGTGTCCGGCACGACGGCGGGCGGGTCGTTCCTGGTTGCCGATCGCGCGAAGGTGATGAGCGGGCCGACGGCCTACGGCTCGATCGTGAACGCCGGAAACGGTCTCACCGAAGTCGGCGTGCAGTCTCACATCGGCGACATCACGAGCGTCGCGAACGTATCCGTCCGTGACCGCGGCAACGTCCACGGCTTCATCAAAACGAGCGGCGTGGTCACACGCCAAAACCAGACGACCGTGACGGGGCCGATCCAGCAGCACGTGGCACTCTCGCTCGGCGGAGTGCAAAACCCTCCGCTCTCGTTCCCGACCATGCTCCCCGCGTCCGACGTTGTCCTAGCGCCGGACGCCATCGGCAGCGCGGCACCGGGGTCCCACCGGCAGATCATCGCGTACTCACGCTCGAAGCTCACACTCTCGGCCGGCGATTATCTGGTCGAGAACCTCGATGTCGAGCCGCAGGCGAGCATCGTGGTGGTTCCCGGAACGCGCCTGTTCGTCAAGAGCTCGATGGTCTACCGCGGTGCCTTCGTGGGTACGACGGGTGCCCCCGCCTCGACGTTCGTTGCGTATTACGGGCAACCGGCGCTCTACCTGGAGTCGAACTTCTCGGGCACTCTGCTCGCGAGCTCGGCGCGGGCGGTGCTCGGCGACGGTGACAGTCACACTTACGGCGGCCGCGTGATCGCCAAGGAGATCGAGCTCCGGCCGGACGTGACGCTCACCTGCTCGGGCGGTGGTGGCCTGTTGTTCGACCCGACGGGGAGCGCACCCGGGACCGTTTCGCAGACTACCTTCGCAGGTGCAGCCAAGGTGAGCACGGGCGCTTCGGAAAGCAGCGACGAAAAGGAGGGCACCGGCTGCAGCCTCGGCTCGCGCCGCCCGTCGAAACCGTGGCTCATGGGCGCCGCCGCGGCTCTCGCATTGATGGTGGCGCGCCGTCGGCGTCGGCGTGCGCGCTGAGGGGCGACCTCGGCGCTGCCGCACGTGACCGAAGGGCAGAACGCAGCAGTTCGCCGAGCTCTCCGCGCGCCAAGAAGGTGGCGCGGGACTTGCCTGGAGGCCACGCGGCGCCGTTGCCGACGCGAAAGCCCCCTGACCTGCGAAAAAAGGCCGTATCCTGTCGATCCGAGCCGGATACCGGATTGCCATCCAATGCAGGTTGACGTTGTTACCGAGGAAGTGTCGCGCGTTTCGCACGCGGCATGAGCGATGACCTACTGCGTAGGGGTGCTGCTCGACGACGGCCTCGTGCTCGCTTCGGATTCGCGAACTCACGCGGGTGTTCGACAATTTTTCGCAGTTTTGCAAGATGTCGGTGTTCGAGCGCGAGGGCGATCGTGTCATCGTGCTCTTGAGCTCGGGCAATCTCGCCGGGACGCAGGCGATCATCACGACGCTCCGGCAGCGCGCCGCGAACCCGAACGCGGGCCCCACGCTTTACAGTGCGGAGACGATGTTCGATTGCGTCACCCTCGTCGCCGACGCGACGCGCGATCTCGAGAGGCGAGACGGTCCTTCGCTCCAGCGTGCCACCCTGCGCTTCGACGCATCGTTCATCATCGGCGGCCAAATCAAGGGCGAGCCGCCGCGCCTCTTCCGCACCTATGCCGAAGGCAATTTCATCGAGGCCGGACCGGGCACACCGTACCTGCAAACGGGTGAGGCCAAGTATGGCAAGCCCATCCTCGATCGGGTGATCACCCCCGAAACGAGCCTCGCCGACGCGACGAAGTGCGTGCTCGTCTCGTTCGATTCGACCATGCGTAGCAACTTATCGGTGGGCATGCCGATCGACGTTGTTCGGTACGAAAAGGACAGCCTGAAAGTCGCCTATCGCCGGCGCTTCGAGCCCGGTGACAGCGAATTCGTGAAGCTCAGCGAGCACTGGAGCGAAGGCGTGCGCAGGGTGTTCCGGCAGCTCCCCGACGTCGAGTGGTGACCTGGAAGCCGGCGTCTAGCGGATGACTTCCTTCTTGCACACCGAATTGCAGCCGTCGCCCAACAGGGTGTTGCCGTCGTCGCATTCTTCGCCGCCTTCGTCCTGGACGATGCCGTCGCCGCAGTAGCCGCCGCGCGTCTTGCAATCCGGCGAACAGTGCCCGTAGCCCCCGACGTTCTTGTCGGTTCCTTCGTCGCAAAGCTCGTCCCGCGTCACGATACCGTCGCCGCACACGCTCATGCAGTTGGAACGTCCAATGTCGAAGCCTTTGAGCGTGAGCTCGTATTGCGAGCCCGTGACGTGACGTTCGGCCTGGAACACGGCGATCTCGTACACGTTGCCTGCCACGAGCCCGAGGCCGAGCTGAGTGTTCGTGGCGTCGTCCAGGGTGACGCTCGCCGTGATGGGGCCGTGAATCCCGCCGATGTCCACGGCGAGCTTCTTGTTGACGTACACCCACACGTCGTCGTCGCCGAAGAACGTGAGCGTCTCGCCCCCCACCCACTGAAACCAGTAGTGGAGCTCGCTGGTGAACGAATAGTTGTGCGCGCTGCCGTTGATCGGCGGATCGTTCCACCCCAACCCGTCGAGCGGGAAGAACTCCGTCTCGGCGAACACGAACGTGCCGCTGCCCGCTGGCGTCTCGGTCAGCGTGAGGGTGTCGAGCACCGTTTTGCTGTAGTCCGAGTCGCGAAACCAGGTCGAAAAGTCGGTCGCGTTGGTGGTCCAGCCGTTCGATGCGTTGGTCGTGTCCGTCTCCGGCATGGCCGCGTAGGCGGGCTTGCCGTCGGCGTCGAGCGGTGCCCCGAGCGGACCGACGATGCCCGGCACGAGCATGGCCATCCTCCCGGCATCGACTTCGAAATTCGGGTGTCCGCCGGGATCCAGACGGTTGATCATGTCGCGATACACGATCGGCAGCACGAGTTCGCCCGCGGGCGCCAAGCTTTCGGGCGTGCAGAGGTAACCAGGCTCGACCATGCAATCGGCGGAGCAGCCGTCGCCCAACGCTTCATTGCCGTCGTCGCACGCTTCCGTCATGTCGCCGGGCAGGAGCAGTCCGTCACCGCAGGTCGTCGCGCAGGAGGCGCCGCTACAATCCGGCTCGCGTTGGCAATCCGGCGTGCAAGCGTCGCCGTAGTCGTGGTTGCCGTCGTCGCAGCCCTCCGAGCCCTCGGCTACGCCGTCGCCGCACACCGTCGCGTGGCAATCCATCGTGTCGCACGCGTACCCGGGCTCGACCGTGCAGGTCGTCGCATTGCAGCCGGCGGGCGGCGCCATGCCGAAGTCGCACTGCTCTTTGCCGGCAACGATGCCGTCCCCGCACGCGGCCGCCTCGCACGGGAGCCCCGGAAACGGGCAGGCCCAGCCCGGCTCGAGCGTGCAAAGGTCCGAGCAGCCATCTCCGCTCGTCGCGGCCCCGTCGTCGCATTCCTCCATACGGTCCGCGTCGACTGCGCCGTCGCCGCACATTGGTTCCTTGGACGGGTCGGGGCCCGTGCCCGCCGCTCCGCCCGTCGTCTGCACCACCACGACGGTCGCGCCGCCCGGACCCGTGCCCCCAGTATCCGAAGTGCCCGCTCCCCCGCCGGCACCGGCACTCGCGGACCCGCCCGCACCCCCGTTCTCCGGCAGTAGACTGGCCGGCGCCGGAGGCGCAGCCAGGTCGCCACCACACCGCCACGACAGAGCCGCGAGCGTGAAAAGGACGATCGACGAGTGAACGCGCCGGGTTCGATCCCCCCGGCGCTCCGAGGCTTGGACGTGCGCACATGTGCTCTGAGCATTCCCGCTGACTGCTCATTTCGATCGCGCCTGGCGCAACGTTTGCGATATAGCGACAATGCTGGAAATTTGGGATATCGCTCGAAAGGCCCTGCGCGCTCGCTATTTCGGCGCGCGAAAGTGACGGCCGAAGGCCCGGAGGGCTCGAGACCGGCCTCCTTCATGTGACCCCTACCCCGCGTGAAGCGTGCGAACGGCGCTTCGGGGGATCGCGGGGCACCGGGTGCGAACGTTGTGCGCAGAGCGCACCTGACGGAGTGAGTGCTCAGCGCACGATCGCGCCCCAGCAACGGAGCTGGAAGTCGGTGTCGATGCCGCAGGAATAGTCGGCTCCGATTTCCAGATTGCGGAAGGTGCCGGCCGGTGGCGTGGTCTCGCCGTACAGGTTGCGGCCCCAACAGGTCACCGACTGATCCGGGCGCAGCGCACAGTTGTGGTAATCGCCGGCAGCGATGTGGGTAAATTGGCCGCTTGGCGGCGTGGCTCGACCGTAGGTGTCGTCGCCAAAGCAGGCGATGAGCCCGCCCGTGCGGATCGCGCAGCCATGCTGGCTGCCCAGCGCAAGATCGAAGAACGCCCCACTCGGTAGGTCGAATGGTTCTTGGTAGCTGTCTACCGCCCAGCAGGCCAGGGTCGCGTCCGAGCGGATGCCGCACGTCCGGTCCCCACCGGCCGCGATACGCGTGAACGTGTCGTAGTGGGGATAGCCTTGCTCGTCGAACCACCCACCGCAGGCGACAAGCCCGCTCGTCGCGTCGATGGCGCAGACGTGATCCCTTCCGGTGGCGACCGCCGTGTACGTGCTCGGCGGTAGCGGGGGCCCGAAATGGAGCCACCAGCAGTCGATGGTGCCGTCGGTGCGGAGTCCGCATCTTAGCCCCCCTATTGATACGGCGTCGAAGGTGCCGCTTGGAGGCGTCGAGCCCGACACGAAACACGTGAGCTGCCGGTCCGCTCGTACGAGGCACATACCGGACGGCCCTATCGCCACGCTACGAAAAACGCCGTAGGGCGGAGGCGCAGAGCTACCCCAGCATACAGCGCTCCCGTCCGCTCGGACCGCACAGGAGCGGTCACCGCCCGACGCGAGCAAGGCAAGGCTGCCGGTAAAGGGCGTCGGTCCACTCGGAGTCGTCCCCCAGCAAGCGATGCTCCCGCCGGTCGCGATGGCGCACGAATGCGCCGTTGCCGCGCTCACGCTCTCGAACGTCCCGCTCGGCGGCGTCGCCTGGCCCTCGACGTTGCCGCCCCAGCAGGCGAGCGTCCCGTCGGCGTGCACGGCGCAGCCGTGGGAGGCGCCGAGCGCGAGCTCCGTGAACGTCCCTCCTGGTGGGCTCGCCTGTCCCTGATCGTCGAGGCCCCAGCACGCGAGCGTGCCATCCGTCCGAATGCCGCAGCTGTGGTCGGCGCCCGTGGCGACCGCCTGGAACGTGCCAGTCGGCGGTGAGGCCTCGCCCGACGTGCTCGAGCCCCAGCACGCGAGGTCGCCGGTCGTGGTGATGGCGCAACTGTGGCCGCCGCCCGCTGCCACGGTTCCGCCCGTCTAGCTGCATCGCCGCTCGGCGCTCGACCCCGTGACCCGCAAGCTCCAAGTCCCCCCACCGAACCCCGAGCCACCGCGCGTGAACAGCGTGGTCTCTCGCACCCCTCGCCTCACCGCGACAACGGCGTGGGGGACTTGCCAGCGGCGAGACGGTTCCGCCCGTCTAGCTGCATCGCCGCTCGGCGCTCGACCCCGTGACCCGCAAGCTCCAAGTCCCCCCACCGAACCCCGAGCCACCGCGCGTGAACAGCGTGGTCTCTCGCACCCCTCGCCTCACCGCGACAACGGCGTGGGGGACTTGCCAGCGGCGAGACGGTTCCGCCCGTCTAGCTGCATCGCCGCTCGGCGCTCGACCCCGTGACCCGCAAGCTCCAAGTCCCCCCACCGAACCCCGAGCCACCGCGCGTGAACAGCGTGGTCTCTCGCACCCCTCGCCTCACCGCGACAACGGCGTGGGGGACTTGCCAGCGGCGAGACGGTTCCGCCCGTCTAGCTGCATCGCCGCTCGGCGCTCGACCCCGTGACCCGCAAGCTCCAAGTCCCCCCACCGAACCCCGAGCCACCGGGCGTGAACAGCGTGTTCAGTTGTCGAACAGTGCGAAGGGGGGGACTTGAACCCCCATGAGAGTAACCTCGCTAGCACCTCAAGCTAGTGCGTCTGCCAATTCCGCCACCTTCGCGAGGGGAGTCGTATTTTTCGGGATTCGGGAGGCCCGGGAAGGGCCGAGGTTCGAGCGTCTCCAGCTAGGTTAGGGCTCGGGGGTCTAGCTCAGGCGGTGGGGGCTTCGCAAGGGGGGTGGGCGCCTGGAAGGCCGGGCTCGAAACTTTTTGGGGAGTCGGGCGTCGAAAGGCAATCCCGAGCCACCGAGGTCCCTCGGCCCGGCCGGCCCCACACCCTGGAGGATTCATGTACCCGAACTCTATGCCGGGGCGCGGCCGACGTGCGCCCACGACCTGTCTTTTCCTCGTTCTGGCCACGGCCGTCGCCTGCACCACAGTAGCTCCGGCGCCGACCACCGCGGAAGCGACCCGGGACCAGAAGGAAGGCGGTACGGGGACGCGCGCCAAGGGTGAGGAGGGCTCGACCGGAAAGCGGTACGCCGTCGCCGGGCCGAAGGACAACCAGCGAGCCGTGCCCCCGCCGGTTGCTGAAGCCGCGCCGGCCGCGCCCCTGTCGCCCGCGCCCACCGGCCTCGGGGCGCTCGGCAGCGCCACGTCGGGTGGCGGCATCGGGTACGGCTCGGGACACGGCAGGCTCGGTGGTGCTTCGCGACGCATGGCCATGAAGGCTGCGTCGCCGCCGTCGCGCGGCGTGCTGCTCGGTGCCCGCGGGGATGCGCCGTTCGACACCGAGGCCTACGCGCCCATCGTCGAAAGCTCCCTGCTCAGCGTGAAGGAGCATCCCCTCTCCACCTTCTCGGCCGATGTCGATACGGCGTCGTTCTCGAACGCGCGGCGCTTTCTCGCCGAGGGGCGGCTACCGCCGAAGGACAGCATTCGGGTCGAGGAGTGGCTCAACTACTTCACGTACGCCGACGCGCCCCCGACGGGCGAGGACCCGGTCGCGATCCACACGGAGGTTTCGAGCTGCCCCTGGGCGCCGGAGCACCGGCTCGTGCGCATCGGCATCCGGACGCGCCCCATCGCGATGGAGAGCACGCCGCCGCGCAACCTCGTGTTCTTGCTCGACGTGTCGGGCTCGATGGATCAGCCGAACAAGCTACCGCTACTCAAGCGTGGACTCGCGCTGCTCGCGCGCACCATTCGGCCCGAGGACACGGCCGCGATCGTCGTTTACGCCGGCGCCTCGGGGCTCGTGCTCCCGCCGACGACCGGGCTCCGGCAGGACAAGATCCTCGATGCGCTCGAGGCGCTCGGCGCGGGCGGCTCGACCAACGGCGGCGACGGCATCCGGCTCGCCTACTCGGTCGCTCGCCAGAGCTTCAAGCCAGGCGGCGTCAACCGCGTGATTCTCGCGACCGACGGCGACTTCAACGTCGGGACGACGAGCCAGGGCGAGCTCGTTCGCCTCATCGAAAACGAGCGCAAAAGCGGCGTATTCCTGACGGTGCTCGGCTTCGGCGACGGCAATCTCAAGGATTCGACGATGGAGCTTCTCGCCGACAAGGGCAACGGCAACTACGCGTACATCGACTCGCTCGCCGAGGCGAGGAAGGTGCTGGTCCAGCAGGGCGGCGCAACGCTCGTCACCGTGGCGAAGGACGTGAAGCTCCAGGTCGAACTCAATCCCGCGCGCGCCGAGAGCTACCGCCTTGTCGGCTACGAGAACCGGTTGCTCGCGAACGAGGACTTCAACGACGATCGCAAGGACGCGGGAGATCTCGGAGCCGGACACAGCGTGACGGCGCTCTACGAGGTCGTGCCGGTCGGCGTTCCGGCGAGCGCTGGGGCACCGGCCGTGGATCCGCTCAAATACCAAACGGCGGGCGCGCCCACCGAGGCTGCTGGGCGCGGGGAGCTTCTCACCGTCTCGGTGCGGTACAAGCCGCCGGGCGGCGACACCAGCAAGAAGCTGTCACGTGCCGTCGCGGACAGTGTCGTTCCCTTCGCTCGCGCGAGCGCCGATCAGCGTTTCGCGGCAGCCGTCGCGGAAGCCGCGCTCGTTTTGCGCGGATCGCCCGCTCTTTCAGGGCAATCGCTCGGCGATGCGCGAGCCCTGTTGAGAAGCGCGCTCGGCACGGACGCGCCCGCGGAACGACGAGACCTCGTCGCGATGCTCGATCGCGCGGCCGCGCTCGCGAGCACGGCGCAGGCAGACTGAGCACCGGCCAGGGTCGCAGACGGCAGCGCGCGCTTCGACGCGCCGCTAGTCGAGGATCGGAACGGAATCGAGCTTGCCTCGAGGAGAGGCGAGCAGCGTGCCCATCACGCTCAGTACTTCCGACATCTCAAAAGGCTTGCGCACCCACGCGGAGACCAGGGTTTCCGCGCCCGGCGGCACGCCCCCCGCGACGCCACTAATGAGAATGGTGACGATCGACGGGCTCGTCGCCTTGAGGATCTCGAGCGCCTGCGTCGCGCGTCCTTCGAGCGGCGACAAGTTGACGAGCGCGGCGTCGAACGGCGCGCCTGCCGTGACGATGGAATCGAACTCGTCACCGCTCGCGACGACGATGGCTTGCGCGCCACGGGCCTCGAGCGCGAACTCGACGAGCGAGCGCACGGCCGCGTCGTCTTCCACGACGAGCACGCGCGCGCCCGCAACGCTCGGCTGGCGGGGCGGCAGCGCGCGCCCGGCTTGCGACAGCGCTTCACCCACGAGCCACGAAAGCTCGAAAACGGCACCGGGGCCGCGAGAAGCGAGCTCGAGCGTGCCGCCGTGGCTGCGCGCGAGGTCGGCCGAATGACGCAGGCCGAGACCCGCACCGCCCTCCCGCGTCGAAGCCGAGCTCGAGAACAGCGAGGCGGCGCGAACCTCGTCGATGCCCGGCCCTTCGTCACGCACGGCGAACACGACCGTCGGACCGTCCTCGCGAATGGAGACGCTCACCGATTTTCCGGGCGGCGTGAACGAGATGGCGTTGAGGAGCAAGTTGGTGAGGATCTGCAGCACGGCGCCCACGTCGCGCACGAGGCCGTGACCGTCGCTGCCTTCCTCCAAAACCAGCGTCACCCCACGCCCTTCAGCCTGCGGGCTGACCGCCATGACGGCCGCGCGGGCCACGGAGCGGGCGGGGCGGCGGCTGCTACCGCGCGCGGGCAGCTCGGCGCCAATCGCAGAGCGCGCGATGCGATGTCCGAGATGCGCGTGCGTGCGTGCAACCTCGACGGCATCGCGCGCGGGCCCCGCGGGCATGCGTTGCCTCGCCACGTCGAGCCATCCGAGCACGACCGTGAGCGCGTTCGACACCTCGTGCAGAGCGCCCGCTAGATCAGGATGCACCCCACTCGGAGGATCTTCCCGCGGGCTCGCCGGCGCGGTCGAGCGTTTCACGAGACAAGGGTAGGCGCGGCTTTGCGCTCCCGCTAGCTCTTTCGCTGTCAGCGGTACGCGGGCCGCCGGGTCACGGCGAGGGCAGCTCGGGTGAGTCCAACGATGCTGGAATCAGGAGCTCGAACGTGCCGCTATCGTCGGCGCGTGTTTCGGCAACCTGGATCACGGCCCCGTCGCTCGGAGCCACCGCAGAGTACTGACCCTCGGGGGTGAGAAACACGTAGGCGCGAATCAGCGCGTTCGGCACGACGGTTTGCTGCGTTGCGTCGTCGCACGCCCCCCCCACCTGCACGCGACCCCGATGCACGAGGGGTAAGGGCAAGGTGACACGACGGAGATGAACGTTCGAATCGACCTTCAAGAGGGGGCGTACGTACCAGCCGAAACGGGTGCTCGGGTCCGGTTGGACGAAGAAATCGAACGTCCCGGAGTCCGCGTAGAGGTCGAAGAGGCCGTCGGCGCGCACGAGACCCGCCCCACCCCGGGGGCTCACGTCGAACCGGCCATCGGCGGCGTTCCAGACGTCGTCGGGGAGGGTGAAGGGGGAGGCCGTGGCGCGGACGGCGGCACCTGCGACGGACCCTCCGGAGCTGCTCACGGCGTCGCCGTTGACGCTCGCGGCGAAGGGAAACTCGAGCAGCTTGCCGGCCTGCACGTCGGGGGAGGCGCCAACCGTCCAGGTGGTGCGCACCGCCGCGAGCCGTGAGCAGCCGGCTTCGCCGCACGACAGCGAGTCGACCTTGGGGATGGCATCGACCAGGTACTCGCCCGGCGGGATGACCTCGGAGAACAGACCGTCCGTACCGACCTGGACCGTGCGCGAGAAGGATCCGAACACCTGCTGATCCATGCCGTCGATGCGCGTCGCGACGAGCGTGACGGCGGCGGAGACCGGTCGGGTCGTGCCCGCTTCCGCGGTCTGGCCTTCGAGGCGGACGTTGGCCGGTAGCGGGGTGGTGAGCGCGATGCCGCCCGCGGTGCCCGCCACGACGCCAACCGCGCTCAGCTGACCGAGGATCGTGGGCGCGACGCGGTCGGCCGGCGGCCGGAGACGCACGATCTCGCTGCCGTCGTCGATGGGGGCGAGCCGACCCATGGAATTGTAGGCAAAAACATGGGAATACGACAGCGTCGCCTGGTAGAGCGCGCCGCTCGGCTCGTCGCTCGGGGGATCGCGGAGCGCGGCAGGCGCCGAGAGCACGCGACCCGAGATCGGATCGACGAGCTCGACGGTCCAGTCGCCGAGCGATCCGGTGGGCCAGTGCACGGGAACCGTCAACGCCGACGGCGCCGCGAGCTTGATGTCGAGCGGACCGCTCGCGGCGACGTGTTGTTTCAACAAGAGGCGCGGCGGGATCTGACAGGCCGTGTCTTGCGTGGCGAACGGCTCGATGTAGAGATCGTAGTCGCCCGGCGGGACCTGGATGTCGAACCCGTGCTTGCCGCTCGGCATGGCACCCGGGGAAACGACGTGCGAACGGTACGTCTGCGTCGGAAGCCCGCGTGTGCGCGTGCTCGGCGAGAACGAAACCTGTACCGGGATGCTCCCGTCGATGGGGTCGATGAGGCGTTCGGAATCCTCGGGGTCTACGAAGTGCGGTGTGCAGTCGCTCGGATCGAGCGTGACCGTGCCCGTGAGGTGGACGATGGGATCGAGCACGATGTGCTTGCAGAGCTTCGAGTTGGTGCCGAGCGTCGTGTAAAAGGGCACGCTCGGAAGGACTCCGAAGCTCGCCGGAGGCGTGACCTCGACGAGCAAGCTCGTGAGCGTGCTCGAGCCGGCAACGCAGGCGCCGTCGCCGCAGCGGCCACCCGGGCAGTCGGCGTCGCTCTCGCACTGGTTCTGCGAGATGGAGCTCTGCGGCGCGGGAACCTCGGTGACGGCGCAGGCACCGAGCACCGGGGCGAGTAGCGCGAGACGGACCCAGCCTCTCATGGCGTCTCGCCGGACGACGCGGTCTCCTGGGAGGGACATTCTTTCGGAACCCGGGGGTCGTCCGGGTCCTTGGGGATGGTCATCCACCACGTGACCTGGGCGATGTCGCCGTCGGATTTCTTCGGGACGGGCAGGCGGGTGATGAAGTCGTAGCCACTGTCGTGCACGACGAGCAGCGTGAGCGAATGGCAGCCAGGAGCGATGAGCTGGTTCGGCCCCCAGTCGAAGCTCAGCGACTTGGCCTTGTCCGCGGAGGAGGCCGCGAGGGGATAGTCGATCTGCCAGCTCAGGAGTTTCGGGTCCGAATAGTCGACGTAGAGCGGTGCCCACAGGTCCTCACCGGCGTCTTCCGAATGCACGGTGAGGGAAAACGACCGCTTTTTGAGATAGGTCTGTGTGAAGAAGAGGCCAGGATTGGGGATGACGCTCAGCGGATCGATGACGGGCGGCGTGCGCTGCTGCGGGCCGTAGTCGGGCGCGTCGGCGACCAGGCAGCCGCTCGAGAAAAGCGGGGTGATGGCCGTGAGCGCGAGCATGAAGAGCCGTCCATGCGACGAGTGTGCCAACGCGGGTCGCGGCGCTGGACGACACTGCGGCGCCCGCAGGTG
The DNA here is from genome assembly GCA_963841435.1 of uncultured delta proteobacterium. GTDB lineage: Bacteria > Myxococcota_A > Polyangia > Polyangiales > Polyangiaceae > PMG-095. The sequence goes on along the minus strand of CAWJCS010000004.1, from coordinate 105,151 downwards.
TGACAGCGCTGTCTTGGCCCGGGAGGCAGCTCGCATGCGGGGGGAAATAATGGTCGCAAACAGCGGGGGAGTAAAGCTGACGCGGCGGGCCGGCGCGGCGCGTCAGGAGCCCGGGCGGTTCGAGCCGCGCGCGCCATGCCAGCGCATTTCTGCGTACTCGGGGCTCAGCGCGAGGGCATAGAGGCTCTGGATGGAGGGACTTTCCCCACAAAGCTCGAACAACCCCTGAGGGGAGCGTAGCCCGTCGGGCGAGCGTCCCTCCTCCGCGCAGACCTCGTGCGCCGCCACGGCGAAATCACCCGCCACGAACAGGCCCGCGCGGCGCACCGCGAGCCGCGCCTGCAGCATCGCCTGGTCGAAGGCGAGCGTCTCCGGATCGTCGCAGAGCTCGCGCAACCGCCGCTGGGGGCGAGCGGGGATGGCTTCCCAGAGCATTTCCGCGAGACGAAGTGCCGGCCCGAGCCGGCTCGCGTCGGGCCGCGTCGGTCCGAAAGCGAACCCGAGCGCCGAGAGCACCGAGCGGGCCTGCGACTCGGGCAACCCGAACAGCATCACGAGCTGCGGGGACGCAGCAGCAAGCATCGCGCCGAGGTGGAAGTGGAGCTCGGGCGTCTCCGCCTGCACGTCGCCCGAGAGCACGACCGACGGCGGCGTGAGGAGCGCGACGCCGACGGTGACGGGGCCGGCGGTGCGGCGCTGAAAGAGCGGCGTGCGCAGCGACCCGAGCGCGCGTGCCGCGCCGGCGTAGGCGTGGGCGAGCGGCGTGGGCGCCATTGGCGCGATGCGTTCGAGCCCCGTGATGCCGTAGGCGCCGGGATCGCGCCGGAACAGGTGCTCCGCCGTGTCCCAGACGAGCGCCAGGGCGTCGAGCGTTCGGCTCGTCGTTTCGCGGAACAGCAGGCCCCGCACGGCATCCGGATGCACGTCGAGCCCGTCGAGCGACGGCGGACGTGGCGGCGAGGGCGCGGGGCGGACGAGATCGAGCACGTGCTCGACGGCGACGGCGTACGCGATGTGGCGGTCGTCGCGTGCCGCGCGCGCGAGGCGCGCGAGGACCAGTGGATCGCCCGGCGTGACGAGCGCCAGCCGCCGGCACACCCAGACCAGGTCGTGGACGCGATCGGTCTGCCCTTCGAGCACCCGGCAGAGCTCGAGCCCCGCTTCGCGCGAGCCCTCGGAGAGCGCAATGTGCAGCTTCACCTCCGTCTCGGTGTTGCCGACGAACGTCCCGCTCAGTGACGCGGCACGGGGGCTCGGCGGCTTCTGTGTGACGAGGCCGCTCGCGTCGGAGGTCGCGTCCGAGATGCTCGGCGGGTGCCTCATCTCCCAAACGATGGGCGGCACGGACAGCTCCGGAACGAGGCGGGCCGGCGCGCTCGTCGGTGGCGCCGCCGACGCGGGCCCCGGCGACTCCGGAGCGATCGCGGGCGCAGCCCGGACGGCATCCGGGGCGGCCGGCGGTGCTTCGCTGAGCGTCGTTGGGGGCTCGTCATCCTCGTCGATGACGACATGGGCGCGCACGACCTCGGGCTCCGCGAAGGGGCGCTCGGAGCGGAACGGCGCCGTCCTCACCAGAGGAATGGGAGGCGGCTCGGAGCCGCCGGCCTTCTTGGGCGGCGCTCCGCTCTGTGCGAGCTCCCGCTCCGCGGCGCGGTCGGCACGCAACACCTCGAGCGCGCTCTCGGCCGCGGGCGCGAGCGCGGGGTCGAGCGCCGCACTTTCGAGATAGCGCTCCGCGCGATCGAAGTCGCCCGCACGGCGCGCCACCTCGCCGGCGCCGAGCGCCACCTCGCCGGGTCGGCGCAGGCCCATGAGGTCCCCGCCGAGAGCGTGCTCGAACGCTTCCACAGCGGCGGACGATTCGCCGCGTGCGGCGCGTCGCTCGGCGATACCGAGCGCGAGCAGTGGCCGCGGACCGAGCCGCGCGCGCTCTCCTTCGAGAAACGACAGCGCGGCGTCGCCGTCTCCGGCGCGCTCCAGCGCTTCGGCGATGAGAAAGCTGCGGAGCTCCTCCTGCTCGGCCGTGAGCGTGCCACGGACGCCGCGCAACGCCGCGAGCACGTCGCGAGGATCGCCGCCTGCGTCGGGGCCGCGCTCCGTGTACTCGAGGTGGCGCGCGAGAAGCTGGGCGTCGGCGAGCGTCGGAGCGAGGCGCGCCGCGCGCCCCGCGAGCTCGAGTGCGCGCCCGGGCTGGCTTGCCGCGAGCGACGCGCGCGCAGCCTCCACGAGCAACGCCGCGCGACGTTCCTCCGGCTCGCGCGAGAGCGTCACGAGCTCGTCGAGCGCCTCCGAAAGGCCGGCCGGGTTCTCGCGGCGGCGTTCGATCTCGACGCCGAGCTCGAGCAGCTTCTCGCGCTCGACCCAGGTGCCCATGCCCTCGAGCACACGGTGTGCGCTCTCGATGTCGCCGCCCGCGAGGTACGCCTGGCAGGAGCGGCGTGACAGCTCGGCCGCCTCGTCGCGATCGGCGGCGAGGCCCGACGCGCGCAGCCAGAGCGGCGCCGCGCGCAGCGGATCGCCGAGCCGCTCGTCGAGATCGGCGAGCACGCGCAGCTCGCTCAGGTGGTCTCCGGTGGCGGCGACGAGCGCCTCGAGGTCCGCGCGAGCCTCGTCCGACCGCCCGAGCCGCTGCTCGAGCACGGCGGCGCGCCGCAGGCGCAGGCGCCGCACGTCCTCGACGCGGCCCACGAGCGTCGCTCGGCGATCGAGCAGGCGAGCGAGCGCTTCGAAGTCACCGCGCCGCTCGGCGTCGCGCTCGAGCGCAGCGAGCGCTTCCTGGTCGTTCGGTTCGAGGGCGTAGAGCTCGGACCAGCGCGAGAGGGCCCCCACGTCGTCCGACAGCGAGTCGAGCAAGGCTGCGAGCTCGCGGAGCTGCGAGGCGCGTTCTTCGGGCTCGACGCCCAGATCGACGAGACGCCCGAGCGCCCAGGCTTGCCGCTCGCGCGCGCCCGCCTGGCTCGCCAGCGTCGCGGTGTCGCTCAACATCTCGGGATGGTCGGGGTGCTTCTCGAGCGCGGCCTCGAGCACCTCGAGCGCCGCGAGCGGCCGTCCCCGCGCTCCGATGAGCGACGCGAGCTCGCGCGCCACGCGCGGCACGAGGGCGGGCGTCAGAATCCGGACGCTCGATCTCGTTAGCGAGCAGGGCCTCGAGCTCGTCGCGGCGCCCGAGCTTCGAAAGCAGCTGGACCGAGCGGTCGAAGAGCGCGGCGCGCTGCTCGGGCAGCACATCGACGAGCACTCGCGCGCGCTCGATCGCGTCGAGCGCGCGCCCGTCGTCGCCCGACTTCTCGGCCATCGCCGCGAGATCCATGAGCAGCGCGAAGCGGCCGCGGTCCGGCATCGCGTCGAGCACCCGCTCGACGAGCGCGCGATCCCCCGTCTTCTTGGCTGCGTGCTCCGCGCGGCGGACGAGCTCGAGCCGCTCGGGATCGCGCTCCGCGGCCGCGACCAAGAGCACCGCCGCGCGCGCAGCGTCGCCGCGCGCCGTGGCAATCGCCGCGCCGAGCTCGAGCAGCACGGCGCCGGCCCCGGCGAACTTCTCGCTCGAGCGCTCGACGAGCGCGGCGACGAGCGCCTCCGACTCCGGTGCGGCGGCGAGCGTCCCAGCGTCGGGAAGGAGCGCGCCGAATTCGTCGAGGTCGCCGTCGCAAAGGGACGCGCGCTCGATCGCCTGCGCCGCGAGCCCTGCGGCACCGAACGTCTTCAGGGCCGTGCGTGCCGCCTCGATGGCGATGCGCGCGCCTTCGGGACCGTCGCCCCGCGAAAGCGCCGACAGCACGGCGCGGCGAAAGCGCACCTCCGCTGCGTCCCGCTCGTCGGGCGCGACGCGCACCAAGTTGCCGATCGCCGTGCCGAGCGAAGCGATGAGGTCGGCCTCGGCGCGCACCGAGAGCGCCCTGAGCAAAACGTCGATGCGCTGGCGCTCACCTTCCTCGCTGTCGCCGGCAAGCAGCGCCGCTCGGCGCAGCCAGGCGGAGCGCTCGGCCGCGTTGCTGCGCTCGGCGACGCGCCCGATGGCACGCACCATCTCGTCGCGCCGCTCGGCGCGGTCGGCCAGGCGCGCGAGCGTGACGAAAACGACGCCCTCGGACGGCACGGACTCGAATGCCAGGGTCGCCTGGTGGAGCGCGCGCGCAAGCGCGCCACGTCGCTCGAGCTGACGTGCCGCGCGGTAACGCACGGCGCGCTCTCCGAAGCGTCCGAGCGCGGCACCCGCCATGCGATCGTAGAGTGCGTCGAGCGCGTCGAGATCGGATTCGCTCGCGGCGCGCTCGGCGATCGCGATGGCGTCGCCGCGCGTGGGATCGGCCTCGAGCGTGAGCTTCGCGCATTCGAACGCCTCGCGCGAGCGGCCGGCCCCGAAGGCGATCCCTGCCGCGATCGCGAAGAACCGGGCCGCCTCGCTGGTCTCGCCACGCCGCTTACCGTGCTCGATGAGGCGCTCGAGCGCGACCGCCTCGCCCGCGCACGCAATCAGATCGCTCGCGAAGTTCTCGACGCCATGCTCCGCGTCGAGCGCCATCGCGCGTTCCCAGGCGCGCTGCGCGCCCGCGGGGTCGGAGGCGAGGTCGAAGAGCGCGGCACCGAGCTCGCGCCACGCACGCGCCGTACCCTGCTGATCGGCCTCGGGCAGCGCGCTCAGCGCCTCGGCGCGCGCTCGCAAAAGCGCAATCTCGCCGTCCGAGCCGCGCGTCGGCAGCGCCGCGTCGAGCTCCTCCATCACTTCCCGCGCGGACGCGCCCTCGCCGAGCGCGCGGTACAGGGCCCGCGCCGCCCCGTCGGCGTCCCCAGCGTACTTTCGGCGGCGCGCGAGGTCGAGCAGCACGGCGCCGCGCTCCGCACCGAGTGAACCGCTGCCGAGCCAGCGCTCGATGACCGCAATGCCGAGCCCACCTTCCCCCACGGTGTCGGCGACACCGAGCGCCGCGCCTCGGAGCTCGGCGTCGCGCGGACCGAGCACGTCGAGCGCTCGGCGCGAGAGCGCGGCCGCTCGCCCGGGCGACAGCACGGAGAGCCGCGCGAGGCCTTTTGCGATGGTGCTGGCGGCGGGTCCGAGCGCTTGAGGTTGCGAGAGCACCCAGGCGAGCGTGTCGGCGAGTCGAGCACCGTCGTCGCCGGCGGTGGCGCGCGAGAGGCGCCACTCGGCGGCGGCGAGATCTCCGGGACGGAGCGCGCTCTGCCGCTGCGCCCACGCGGCCGCGAGCGGGGACTCGCCGAGGTCGTCGTAGAACCGCGCCAGCGCCGAACAGAGCGACGCACGGGGCACGACAATGCTCATCGCGCGCTCGATCGATTCGGCGCCCAGCCGCCCGCCGAGCACGACGCCGACGCGCGCCCGCGCGGCCGCGGGACGCGCGAGCGACGGATCGGCGTGACAAGCCTGCTCCGCGGCGGCCCTCGCGGCATCGATGTCACCGGCCTCGAGGAGCTCCTCCGCGGCCACGGCCGTCAGCACCGCCCGGAGCGACGGCGAGAGCTGCCCGGCGATGCGCAAGAGGGCCTGGGCGTGGGGCGCGAGCTTTTCGCGTTGCGCGGCGAGGAGCAGCGCCAAGTTCCAGGCAGCGCCATGCGCGCCCGGCTCGACGAGCAGCGGCATCAGCTCCTCGAGCGCGCCGTCGGTGTCGCCGCGGCGACGCTTGAGCGTCGCCAACGCGAGCCGGTGCCGTCCGCGCTCGACGGCCGAGCTCGCGCGAGCGAGGAACCCCTCGAGCAACCCCTCGAGCTCGGCATGCCGTCCGAGCCGTGCAAGGACACGCTCCGCCGCCTGCGCGTGGTTGCGGTCGTCCGGCGCGATCTCGATGAGCTCCAGCAGGGTCTCGAGGTAGGCGTCCGCGGCGTTGGGGCGCCCCCGCAAGATCGCGGCGATGCGGCCGAGCGGGCCCGCGCGTTCGGCGCCCTTGAGCTGCGAAAGCTCCTCACGGGCGAGCGACAGCGCGTCGTCCTGCAGCTTGGCGCGCGGTTCGAGCCGGTCCGCGGCCGACGTGAGCTCGGAGCTCGCGTCGAGCACCCCCCGAAGCTGTTCGGTCGCCCACAGCGCGAGACCCGGGTCCTGAATGCGCTCCTCGGTGAGCGTCAAGAGCTCGCGCAAGCAAGCCACGCGCTCGGACTGGGCGCCGGGCGTCGGGTGGCTCGCCACGCGCACGAGCGCCTCGACGAGCGGCGCATGATCGCGCGTCGCGACCGCGTGCCGTCGCAGCGCGTCGTGCGCGAGGTCGCAGCCGGGATCGGCGACGAGCGCCTCGATCCACGCCTCGACGGCGCGGTCGGGGCGACCGAGCGGGCCCGTGTAGAGTTCGAACCGAGCGCCACGCGCGCTCGCGCGAGCTCGCGCCCCGCGAGAAAATCCGACGCAACCTCGACACGCGCCGCGAGCAACTCGTGCATGCCCGCTCGCTCGAGCAGGCCGTCGATGCCGAGCGTCGCGCCCTCGGCGCCGTCTTCGGGGTCCATCGCCGCGAGCACGCTGCGCAGGTCGATCTCGGCGTCGAGATGCGCGTCGAATGCCGCGCCGAGCGCCCGCGCGAGGTCGCCGTCCTTGACCGCGCGCCGGAGGCGCTGCACGTGCGCGCCGCGCCGCCCCTCGTCGAGCGCGTCCGCGTGCTCGCGACGAACCTCGTCGGCCGCGCCCGCACGACCGCGTGCGAGCAGCGCGCTCGCGAGCGTCTCGGCCGCGTCGGCGTGCGCGGGCGCAATCTCGAACGCCCGCATCAACGCCTCGAAGGCGCCCGAGCGGTCCCCCTTCGCCTCGCGGCGCTTGGCCGCGAGGAGGTAGGCGGCTGCCGCCTCTTCGGGTGCCACCGCCGCGGGCGCCCAGGTTGCGATCGACGCGCGCAGCTCCGCCGCCACGGGATCCTGTGCATCGGCGTCGACGGCGTCCGCCAAAGCATCGCTCGCGGCCCTGGCCTCCCCCGCTCGCGCGAGCAGCACGCCGATGCGAACGAGCAGGGCTTGGGCCTCGGGGCCACCCGTCGGCGCCACGAGCGGCCTGAGCGTCGCCGCCGCGAGCGCCGGCTCGCCGAGCGACACGAACCACCCCGCGAGCTCCTCGCGCAACACGGGATCGTCACCGAGCAAGAGCGCGCGGCGCGCGAGACGCGTCGCGACATCGAGCTGCGTGCCGCGCGTCGCAAGAGCGCGCGAAAGCGCGACCGCCGCAGCTCGTTCCGTCTGCTCGTCGGTCGGTGGGCCCTCGATGCGCGCGAACAGGCTCGTCAGCTCGGCGCGAGGGCCGCTGCGACGGGCGACTGCCGCCCCGAGCTGATAGCGCTCGAGCGCGAGCGACGCCGCCGACCTCGGACTGTCACGCCCCAGCCATTCGGGCGGCGGCAACGTGCGGTGGACCGTACCGGCAGGCGCATGCCCGGAGGGGCGGGGCGCTCCTGGCTTCCCCTCCCGTTCGTCGCCGGAGGTGGCTTCGCTGTCCGAAGGTGGCGAGGGCGGCGGCATGGATACTGGGCGCTCGGCCGGGGCGGCCCTGGAAACACTATAGGCGAACCCGGGGCTTGTACGCTCGGTCCCGTGCAGACTAGCCTCTCGGGTACCGCTCGGGGTTTCGGGCGGCGGAGGCATCTCATGCAGCACAAGGCTCTCTCGGCACACGTCCTCGTGGGCCTCTTCGCCGGGCTCGGTCTGACTTTTTCGGCAATTCCGCTCGCACACGCGGGCGACGAGGCTCCCGCCAAGGCGGAAGCCGCCAAACCGCCGACCAAGAAGCAGAAGGACGCCGCTCGCAAGGCCTACGCCAAGGGCGAGAAAGCTTTCAACGCGGGGGACTACGCCGCGGCCATCGACGCCTTCCACCAGGCGAACGATGCGATCCCTTCGCCGCAGGCCGACTACTGGATCGCCAAGTCGCTGGACTCCGATCGCAAGGTCGACGAGGCCATCAAGGCCTATCAAGACTTCCTGGCCAATCCTGAGGCCGCCAAAGCCGGGGATGCGAAGCTGGCGGACGCCAAGACGCGCCTCGACGCTCTGAAGGCCACGCTCATCGCGGAGGTCACCCTCGACACGAACCCGATGGTCGCGATGGTCGCCGTGGACGGCACCCCAGTGCCCGGTGAGCCGCCCATGACCCTCAAGCTCACCGCGGGCCAGCACCGCATCACCGTCTCCGCTCAGGGCTACCAGCCCAAGGACGTCGATCTCAACGTCAAGGGAGGCGACAGCCTCAAGCAGACCATCTCGCTAGTGCGCGAGGCGCCCCCGCCCGTCGTGGCCGCGGCGCCTCCCCCGCCGCCGCCTCCCCCGCCGCCGCCTCCGCCGCGCGAGGAAAAGAGCATGGTGCCTGCGTACGTGACGCTCGGCATCGCCGGCGCGGCCACCGTTGTCGGTACGATCTTCGGCGTCCAGGCGCTGAGCTCCAAGAGCGACTTCAAGAAGACCCCGACGACGAAGTCCGCCGACGACACCGAGCGTAGCGCGCTCATCGCCGACATGGCGTTCGGCGTCGCCATCACGCTCGGGGTGACCGGCATCGTGCTCCTCACGAGCGACGACGAGCCCCCGCCGGCTGCGGCGCAGCACCAGCGGCACCTCGAACGCGCGCGGCTGGACTTCGTGCCCTACGTCGGCCCGAAGAGCGGCGGCGCCAACGCCCGGCTGACGTTCTGAGCGGGCTCGACAGAGCCGCGAGGCGGCGGCGCCTCGCTCTGCCGGACGCCACCCGGGTTGGCCGTTCAGGCCCGCTGCGAAACTCCGTTGGCGACCGCCGGCGCGTGGGTCAGCGGACTTTGTGCGGTTATTGCAGAGGGCACGGGCCTTGCGAGCAGGGCGTCTCATGTCGCTCGCTCATTCGCCCGCGTTCCACGCTCGCCACCGTCGTCGCACACCGTTCGGAGTCGCCGCGCTCGTCGCCTTCGCGCCGCTTGTCGCGGCGTGTCTCGATCGCCCCGTCGGGCTGACCCGCCCGTTGACGACGAATCTGCTCGTGCGGAGTGTGCCGCACCGCAGCGTCGAAAAGCTCGACCTTTTGTTCATGGTCGATAACTCGATGTCGATGGTCGACAAGCAGCAAATCCTGTCGCAGGCGGTTCCCGTGCTGCTCGAACGGCTCGTCACGCCGAACTGCGTTGACGACCAGGGCGAGCCGAACGGCGAGGTCACCGACACACAGGGGAGTTGCGCGCATGGACGGCCGGAGCTCAGAGCCGTCAAGGACATCCACGTCGGCGTCATCACGTCGAGCCTCGGCGCGCACGGCGGCGTGGAGTGCGACGCACAGAAGGACAGCGGCACGGCCTCGCGCACGGCCGACGACCGCGCCGAGCTCCTGCCGACGGCGAATCCCGCGGTGCGCGGCCCCCTGCCCTCCTGGAACGGCAGTGGATTTCTCGCCTGGGACCCGGGAGAGGACAAGAACTCGCCTCCCGGCGAGGCGAACCTCGGCACGCTGATCGGCGACTTTTCCGATCAGGTGATCGCGACGGGCGAGCTCGGCTGCGGCTTCGAGGGCCAGCTCGAAGCCTGGTACCGCTTCCTCGTGGACCCCGAGCCGCCACTCTCCGTGTCGTCCGCCCTCGCTACGAACGCGCACGCCATCGTGACGACCAAGGGTCCCGTGAACGAAACCATCCTCGCGCAGCGACACGCCTTCTTGCGGCCGGACTCGCTGGTCGCGATCGTGATGCTCACGGACGAAAACGACTGCTCCATCACCGACGAGGACGGTTCGCAGGGGTGGCTCGCCACGACGCTAGCAACCCGGCTACCCCGTGCGTCGTCGGCCTGCCAGAACCCCGATGACCGCTGCTGCCACAGCTGCGCCGCGCCCGCGCCCGCGGGTTGCGTGCCGAACGAGGCCGACGCGGAGTGCTCGAAGAAGGAGCCCACCGACGACTACGCGAAGCTCGGCATCGACGAGGATCAGCCGAACGCGCGCTGCTTCGACCAGCGCCGGCGCTTCGGGCTCGATTTGCTCTACCCGGTGCAGCGCTACGTCGACGGGCTGACGAAGAAAGAGGTCCCGAACCGCAGGGGCGAGCTCGTCCCGAACCCCCTGTTCGCCGCGCCGCCGGGCACGCCGCCGCGCGACGCGAGCCACGTCCTGCTTGCCGGGATCGTCGGCGTTCCCTGGCAGGACATCTCCACCCCGGCGAGCTGGGACGGCGCCGGGCTCGAGTTCATGACCGCCGGCGAGCTCGAGATGAACGGCCGCTGGGACGTCGTGCTCGGCGCAAAGGACGGCGGACAACCGAGCGACCCGCTGATGCGCGAGTCGTTCGCACCGAGAAGCGGTGACCACCCGCTGCTTCACGTGCCGCTCGCGCCAGCCACGTCGAACGGATCGCCATGCCAATCCCATCAACGGCCACGAACAGAACATCGCACACGGCGACGACCTGCAGTACGCCTGCACGTTCGATCTGCCCGAGCCACGACGCTGCACCGCTCAGAACGAGGCGAGCTGCGATTGCAACGCCGACGAGCAGTCCAACAATCGTCCGCTCTGCGATTACGCGGGAGCCTCGGGCGGCGACGGCATACAGGTCGCGGCCAAGGCGTACCCGGCGGTCCGCGAGCTCGAGGTCCTGCGCGGCATCGGGGAAAACGCCATCGTCGCGAGCATTTGTCCCAAGCACACGGCCCCGGCCGCCGGCCTCGCGCCCGCGGCGGACCCCTCCTACGGTTACAACCCCGCGGTCCAGGCCATTCTCGAGGTCTTCACCGAGCGCTTCGGCGGCCAGTGCCTCCCACGCCAGCTGCCCGTCGAGCGCGACGCAAACGCTGCCGATTTCGGTCAGGTGCCCTGCGCCGTCGTGGAGGCCACGCGCAAGAACGGCGCTGCCTGCAGCTGCGATGCGAGCCACGGACGCGAGACCCTGGGCGCTGGCGACGCGAAGCTGCCGAGCGCCGTGCTCGCGCAGCTGGCGGCCACGGATCAATGCGGCGGCTCGACCGGCATCGATTGTCACGATTTCTGCTTCTGCAAGCTCGCGGCACTCACGGGCAGCGCGCAACGAGCCTGCCAGTCCGGCTCGGAGGACCCGAACCTGTACGGCTACTGCTACGTCGATCCCGAGCTGGGCATCGGCTCGGCATCGCTCGTCAGCGGCTGTCAGCCCTCCGAGCGACGCATGCTGCGCTACATGGGCGAGGGCGTTCCCGCGAACGGCGCCGTGCTCTACACGGCGTGTTTGGGCGCGACGTTCGAGAGCGCGCCCTGACGGCGGCAGCGTGGCGAGCGCAAAAGGTGCGCCCGGCGCCGCTAGAGCTCAGGAAAAGCGGTGGTTGATGGCGTCGACAACGTTGCCGTAGTTCGGCTGGAGCTTGACGGGCGGGTTCGCGAGGCTCGCCGAGACGCCCTCGATGGCACGCTCGTGGTAGCGCACCTTGAACTCGGTGAACTTGAGACCGGCGGCGGTGGAAACGCACACGACGCGCTCGCCGCGCTGGATCGTTCCGCGCGACACCAGCTTCTCGAGCACCGCGAGCCCGACCGCGGTGTGCGGACAGGTGTACATGCCGGTGCGGTCGGCCCGCGCCGCCGCCTCGCAGAGCTCCTCCTCGCTCGCTTGCTCGACGATGCCGTTCATGGCTTCGAGCGCCTGGATGGCGCGCGGAGCGCTCACGGGATTGCCGATCTGGATGGCCGTGGCGAGCGTGCTCTTCGCCTGGATGGGGTCAACGGTGCGCTTGCCCGCGCTCCAGGCGCGATAAAGTGGGTTGGCGTTTTCCGCCTGCGCCACGGCGAGGCGCGGGAAGCGCGTGATCACGCCGAGGTCCTTCATGAGCTTGAATCCCGCGTACAGGGCGGACGCGTTGCCGAGATTGCCGCTCGGCAGGATCACCCAGTCGGGCACCTGCCAGTCGAACTGCTGCACGATCTCCACGGCGACGGTCTTTTGGCCCTCGAGCCGTAGCGGATTCATCGAGTTCGCGAGATAGACCATGCCCTCGGCGGCCAGCCGCTGGACGATCGCCATGCAGCCGTCGAAGTCCGTATCGAGCCCGAGCACGAGCGCACCGTGCGCGAGCGGCTGCACGAGCTGCGCCGTGGAGATCTTGCCGTGCGGCAGGAGCACGACGACGGGTAGGCCGGCGGCAGCGCCGTAGGCGGCGAGCGACGCGCTGGTGTCGCCCGTGGAGGCGCAGGCGATCGCTTTCACTTTCAGGCCTTGCTGGATCGCCTGGCGCACGACGCTCACCAGCACGGTCATGCCGAGATCCTTGAAAGAGCCGCTGTGGCTGTTGCCGCAGAGCTTGACCCAGAGCTCCTCGAGCCCGAGGGTCTTTCCGTAGCGATCGGCCCAGAACAGGTTCGTCGCGCCCTCGTACATGCTGACGATGGTCTCGTCGGGGATCTGGGGCATCACCCATTCGCGCTTGCCCCAGACGCCCGACCCGTAGGGCCACGCGTTCTGGCGGTAGCGCTCGTCGAACAGCCGCATCCACACGGGGCCGGCCCGGTCGCGCAGCGCCTCCACGTCGTGCACGACCTGCAGCAGGCCATCGCACTTGGGGCAGCGGTAGATGGGCTGCGTGACGGGGTAGGAGCCCTCGCAGCCGTTGAAGCAGCGAAACTCGGCGGAGTATGGCACGCGCGGACTATACTATGCGGAATCGTTCGCGCGACCCCGCTCGCTTGCACGACGAAAGCTCAGTGCACGGGCGGCACTTGGCGCACCGGCCGGCGCACGAACAAGGCGACGCCCCGCGCGCCGTCGCGCTCGACGCTCGGGCGCGGCGTGGGCGCCGCTGGGTCCGGCCGATCGCGCTCGGGGCCGTCGGAGCGCACCTCGTGATGCCGCACCGCCCCGGTACGCCGAGGGGCGCCGCGGTGCGCGCGTTCCCCGACGAGCGCCGGTGCAACGAGGTAGCCATCTTGGTACGCCGCCGAGGGCGTCACCTGGTTCACGATGACGACCGTCGCTTGGGCGGGGCCCGAAAGCGGCGCGCTCGCCCGAGCGCCCTCGTTCAATGTGTAGCTCTCGCCCAAGTTCACGACGTGGTCGAGCCGAGGCCGCGAGACGCTCGGAGCGCCCGCCACCGCGGCCGACACCGGCAGCACGTCACCGCCAAGGCGGGACGGGAGCCGGAGACCCTCGGTCGCGTCGTCCGAGGGTCCTCCCGCGAAGAGCACGCTGTCGTCGCGGAGCCACGCCGAGCCCGCCGTCCTGCCACAGCCGAGAGCCGACAGCGCACAGCCTGCTACGACGAGGAACGCCTCTGCGCGAGCCATAGCTCCCAGAATGCCACGCCGAAAAAGCCCGGTAAAGGCTGGGGCACGGAACCACCGTGTCACGCATTCATGGTAGGCGGGCGCATGCGCCCCGCCGGACCCTGGCTTTTTGCCGCGGCCGCGGCGGCGGCGTTCGTCACGGGGCGGGCGCAGGCACAATGCAGCGACGGCAGCGCGGCGTGGCCTCCGACGGTGCCCGACCTTCGCACCAACGACTACGCGCTCGACCTCTACCAAGGCCCGGTGTTCGCGAGCACTCGCGTGATCGGCCTCGCCGGCGCCTTCGTGGCCATCGCCGAAGGCGTCGACGGCGACACCCAAAACCCCGCCTCGCCCGCGGTGCGCGCCCCAACGTCGTTTTCGAGCGCCGATCAGGAGCTCGGCGGCAGCCTGACGTTCCCGAGCGGGCTCGAGCACTACGACTACTTCAACTCGGGGCGCGAGACGTGCCTGCCCACGGGCAAGCAACCGTACGTTTTTCTGGGTGGCGCCGTGCACGTCCAGATCGACCACTTCGGCTTCGCCGCGACAGCCGATCTCCAGCAGTACAGCTTTCGCGGCCAAAGCGAGCTCGAGAACGACGGGCAGCGCGACCTTGCCGGGCAGATCGTGCAAAACCACGTGCTCGGCGCCTACGGAGTCGGGGACGGGCAGCTCGCGATCGGGCTCGGGATGCGCGTGACCACCTTCACCGTCACGACGCGCAGCACCGTGCTCCAAGAGGGCACGAATCTGCTCAGTACGACGGGGGCGGGTTTCGAAACGGGCTTCGTTTGGCGACCCAACTGGGAGCACGTGCGCGTCGGCGCTGCGTTTCGCACGGCCGTCAACGCCGAAACGCCGAAAAGCGGAAGGCAACAGCTCAACACGGACAACGCCGACCCCAGCGACGACCGGTATCTACCCGATCGCGTCACCGTGCCGTGGGATCTGAACTTCGGTGCCGCGCTGCAGCTCGGCCCGCGCCCCATCAACCCGCGCTGGGTCAATCCCGACGACGTGGTCGATCGCGTGCGGCGCCGGGTCGACTACGGGGCGCGCGAGCGCGCGCGAAGGGACAGGCAACGCATCGCGGCCGCACGCCGCGGCGGCGCCGACGTGACGGCGCTCGAGCAAGAGCTCGCACGCGAAGAAGCGCTCGCAGCGGAAAGGGACGAGGAAGAGGTCGAAGAAGCCAAGGACGACGTGGACCGCCAGGTCCGTGCCACGTTCGAGGCCCTGCCTCGCCGGTACGTGCTCATCACGAGCTCGCTCGTGCTCACGGGCAACGTCGACGGCGGCATCGGCATCGAGGGGTTCTTGGACGGCAAGGCGCAACGCTCCGGGAGGCACCTCAGCCTCTCGCCCCGCCTCGCCGTGGAGCTCGAGCCGATTTTGCGCTGGACGAAGCTGCGCGGTGGCATCTATTTCGAGCCCACCCGCTTTCCGGACAATGCGGACGGCGGACGCGCGCATGCGACGCTCGGCATCGATCAGAAGCTTTTGCCCTGGGACGTCTTCGGCACGTTCCCGGAAGGAAATTGGTTCCGCTTGACCGGCTCCCTGGACGTCGCACGCGCCTACCTCGGCTGGGGCCTCGCCATCGGAGTCTGGCACTGATGCGAAAGGATCGGCGAACCGCGCGCGGCCGACCGCAGAAGCGCTCCGCTCGCGCCGTGACGGCCGCGGCCGCGCTGGTTGCGCTCGTCGTCGCCTGCCGGCGGGAGCCGCCTCAGCCGGAGCGCACCGAGCCCTGGCCCGCGACGCCACCCTCCGCTCCCGCGAGTGCGCGGAGCCTCCCCGCCGGGGAGCGAGCGCGCTACGCGGTCGTATGGGCCAAGGTCGAGCTCGAGCTGCCTCTCCGCAAGGGCTCCCCCACGGGGAGGGTGACCCGAGCGAGCGGCTCCGTCGATTTCGATCCGAACGATCCATCGTCGGCGCGCGGCAAGATCGACGCGGACCTCACGTCCCTCGAGCTTCTGTCGGGTGACGGCGATGTGGATCCCGAGCTCACGAAAGCAGCGCTCGACTGGCTCGGCCTCGGCGCCGAAGCTCCCGCGGCGGCTCGCGCGAGCGCGCGCGTCGCGACCTTCGAGCTTCTCGGGCTCGAAGCGACCCACCGGGACGGGTGGCTCGCACGCGGGACACTTTCGCTGCACGGCATGCGAGCTCCCGCGAGCGTCGAGCTCGAGGTGACGCCGAGTCCGACCTCCGGAGCGCCTCCGGCCTCAGAGCTCGTGCTGCACACGCGGACCCCGCTCGTGGTGTCGTTTGCGACGCACGACATCCGCGCGCGCGACGGGCACGGGGCGCCCCTGGTCCGTGACCGAGCCCTGGAAAGCAGGAAAATCGCCCGCGAAGCGCGCGTTTCCGTGGAGCTCAGACTGAGGAAGCAATAGCTGCGCCACGACACCGACCGAAACCGCGACCGCCGGGGCGCCGTACCCCCTCAAACGTCCTTCCTTTGAGTATGCTCGGGCCACCCGAGCTCAAACCGACCAAGGAGCATTCCGAACATGAACAAGCTCAGTCAGTATGCCTTTGCGAGTGCGCTTGCAGCGCTCGGCTCGACCGCCTGCGGCGGCGCAGCCGCTCCCGCCGAGCCGGCGTCGAGCCCCGTCGAGGCGACCGAGGTCCCAGCCGCAGCGCCCGCACCGGAAGCGGCCGCCGAGGCCGCCCCGGCGATGGATGCACCGGCCGCTGCCGAAGCCCCCGCGGCAACCCCGGCCGCAGCGCCAGCAGCGGCCGCCGCCGAAGCGCCCGCGGCCACGAGCCCGGCGAAAACGGAAGCGGCACCCGCGGCCCCGAAGCCCGCAGCCAAGAAGAAGGCGGCCGGCGCCAAGGCCGGTTGCGGTCCGGGCACCTGCGGCTAGCCGCGTCGACGTCCATTGACGACAATCCCCGGTCCCGAGCTACGCCGCGCGCCGCGCGGAATCGGGCTCGGGCTGCGCTGGGAGTTTCTCGAAGAGGTGATCGACGGGCCCACGCTCGACATCGACTTCTTCGAGGTGTCCCCCGAAAACTACATGCGGCGGGGCGGTTACTACCCCGCCGCGCTCGGACGCGTGCGCGACCGCTACCCGATCGTGACGCATGGGCTCACCTTGTCGCTCGGCGCCGAGCGCGAGCCGGACGTCGAGTTCGTGGCGGCCTTGCGTGACGAGCTCGATCGCCTCGAGACGCCCTGGCACTCCGATCACCTCGCCGTCACGAGCGCGGGGCCACGGAGCTTTCACGAGCTCTTGCCGCTCCGTTTCGCACGCGACGCCGTGCCTCGCATCGCCGACCGCATCGACGAGCTCTCGGAGCGGCTCGGCCGCCCGATGGCGCTAGAAAACGTCACCTACTACGCGCACCCGGGCGAGCCCGAGCTCGCCGAGAGCGAGCTCATCGCCGGCATTCTCGAGCGCACGCAGGCGGGGCTCTTGCTCGACGTGAACAACGTCTACGTGAACGCCATCAATCACGATTTCGACCCGCTCGCTTTCATCGAGGCCCTACCGCTCGAGCGCGTGATCGAGATTCACGTCGCGGGGCACCTCGTTCGACCCGATGGACTGCTCATCGACAACCACGGCGCCCCCGTGATCCCCAGCGTTCTCGAGCTCCTTTCGTTCAGTCTCGCGCGCACTGGACCCGTCCCGGTGTTGCTCGAGCGCGACAACCTCGTCCCCTCGCTCGACGAGCTGGTCGCCGAGGTCGGCGTGGTGCGCAGCGTGGTCGATGCCGCCCTCGGGCAGGAGCGCCGTGCAAGCAACGCTTGAGGACGCCATGGCGGAGCTCGTGTTCGGGCCGGCGCTCGCACCGAGCGATCTCGACCCGTTCCTCTTGCGCCACGGCATCAGCGGGCGCGACGCGACGGCGATACGCCGCGATTTCCCGCGGTTGCTGGTCTACCGCACGCTCGCGCGCGGCACGCTTCGGAGCGCGCTCGAGCTCGCGATCCCGCGAACCATGGCCCGCCTCGGACCGCTGTTCGACGAGTACTTCGCACGCTTCCTCACGGAGCGCGGCCCCCGCACGCACTACCTGCGCGACGTGACGACCGAGCTGCTCGACTTCTGCGCCCCGCTCTGGCCGCGCGATCCGCGGGTCCCCGCCTGGGCCCTCGACCTCGCGCGCCACGAGGCCCTGTCGATCGTCGTCGCCTCGAGCCCCGACGCGCGCGCAACCGCGAGCCTCGAGCTCGCTCCCGAGTCCTGCCTCGTTTTCTCGCCGTCGCTCGTCGTCGCGCGCTACGAACACGCCGTGCATCGCCTTCCCGAGAACGAGGCGGACCGGAGCGAGCCCGTGCGCGAGCCGACGGCACTCGCCGTCTACCGCGACGCGAACGACGACGTGCGCTACCTCGAGCTTTCGCCCCTGGCCGCCACCATGCTCGACGCCTTGCTCGCTGGGGCCGCGCTCGGGCAGGCCGTCGTGCTCGCCTGCGAGAGCTTTGGGGTCCCGACGAGCCCATCCGTGCTCGATGGGACGAGCAGGCTGCTCGCGGACCTTTCGGAGCGCGGAGCGCTTTTGGGCGTAGACCCCTTGTCCCGGGAGAGCGTTGGGAGGAGCATGGCAGGTTCGAACCCCGATCCGCGTCCCCGATGAGCGATCACGATCCGTTGGGCCTGAACGGCCGCATCGTCGCCGAGAAGTATCGGGTCGAGCGCCTCGTGGGCGAGGGAGGCTTTGCCGTCGTCTACCGGGCGATGCACACGATCTGGCAAAAGCCGGTCGCCATCAAGTTCTTCAGCGGGCTCTCCTCGGCCCCCGCCGATCAGCGCGATCTGTTCCAGCAGGCGTTCATCCAGGAAGGGGCGCTGCTCACCGAGCTTTCGAGCCAGACCGCGGCCATCGTGCAGGCGCGCGACGTCGGGACGTACACGTCACCCGACGGGCAGTGGATGCCGTACATGGTGCTCGAGTGGCTCGACGGTCTCGCTCTCGACGAGCTCATCGAGAGCGAGCGACTGGCGGGGCGCACCACGTTCACCCTCTCGGAGGTCTACGCCCTGCTCGGGCAGGCGGCCGCCGCGCTCGACGTGGCGCACGGTCGCGGCATCGCGCATCGCGACATCAAGCCGCCGAATCTGTTCGTGCTGGGCGATCCGCGCGACGGCAAGGCCGTCGTCAAGGTGCTCGACTTCGGCGTCGCCAAGATGATGAGCGACAACACGCAGCTCAAAGCCGCGCTCGCGAAGACCGGCATGGGCGTCACGTCGTTCACGCCGCAGTACGGCGCGCCCGAACAGTTCAGCCGCAGCTATGGCGCCACGGGCCCCTGGACGGACGTGTTCGCGCTCGCGCTCGTGGCGGTCGAGATGCTGTGCGGGCACGTGGCGCTCGAGGGCGACGATCTCGTGCAGCTCGGCTTCTCTTCGGGCAACCCCGTGAAGCGGCCGACACCGCGCGCTCTCGGCGTGGCGCTGCCCGACGCCGTGGAAGCAGTCTTCGAAAAGGCCCTCTCGGTGAAGCCGGAGGACCGCTATCCGCGGGCCGGCGAATTCTGGGCGGCGCTCGGTCAGGCGCTGCAGGGGCTCCCGGCGCTCCCCGGTGCCGCCGTGCCGAGCGGCGTGGCCGCGGCGGGGGGCCGGGTGCGTCCGAGCACGGCGCCCACCGAGCTCGCGCCAGGGGCGCTCGGTGCCCGCACTTCCCCGACGACCGACGGCTCGAGCGCGACGAGCGGCGACGTCGCGCGCCCCTCCGCGGGCAAGGCCGGGCTCGTCATCCTCGGCGCCGTCGTGGTCGGCATGCTGGGCGTCGGGGGCATCTTCATCGCGCGGCGCGGCGCGAGCGACGAGAGCGTGCGCCCGGCGGCCCCGTTCCCGTCGTTTTCGAGCGTGCCGGCACCTGCCCCCGCGAAGAGCGTGGCCGACGAGCCGACCTGCCCCGAAGAGATGGCGACAATCAAGGCAGGTCAGTTCTTCCAGGGCTCCGACGCGAAGGATGCGCTCGACAACGAGAAGCCGAGCCACAACGTCACGCTCAACGCCTACTGCATCGACCTTTACGAGACGACGGCCGGGAAATACAAAGCTTGCTCCGACATCGGCAAGTGCAAGCGCGTGACCAACGAGCTCGACTGGCCGGAGATCACGCCCAAGGACAAGCGGCTTTACGCGGGGTTTTGCACGTTCGGAAAGCCCGAGCTTTCCGACCACCCGATCAACTGCGTCAGCCACGAGATGGCGAGCATCTACTGCGAGGCGCAGGGCAAACGCCTCCCGACCGAAGCCGAATGGGAGTACGCGACACGCGGGCCCGACGGTCGCGTCTACCCGTGGGGTGACGACGCCCCGACGGCCAAGCACCTGAACGCGTGCGGCGGCGAATGCGTCACGTGGGGCAAGCGGCACGGTGCTCCCTTCGCCGCGCTCTACCCCGACGACGATGGCTATGCCGGCACGGCTCCCGTCGGGAAATTCCCCGCGGGCCGCTCGCGCTTCGGTCCCTATGACGTCGTCGGCAACGTGTGGGAGTGGGTCGCCGACTGGTACGCCCCCTACGGCCCGGATGCCGAAAAGAATCCGACCGGCCCCGCGACAGGCGAGCGGCGCGTGATCCGCGGCGGAGCGTTCAACGGCAGCTACGCGAGCTGGCTCCGGCCCTCGTTCCGCTACGCGCAGGCCCCGAGCGCGCTCAGCTACGGCATCGGCTTTCGCTGCGCGAAATCGCTCGAACCGAAGGCCCCCTGAGCGGCCGCGCCCCCCCTCCGGCGGGCCGGGCGCGACCGGACGATCCTGCGCGGAAACTCGGCCCAGAGTACGCGCGAATTGCGTCCCCGTCGCCGTCGCGCGACCCTGTCCGTTGGCATGTCCGGAGGCCCGCTCGACGATGACAGGCTTCGGGCCGTCGAGGGTTGCCTCGACGCTGGGCGTTTCGAGGAAGCCCAGCAGCGGCTCGCGGCGCTCGGACCCTCGGGTGCGTTCGGCCCCGCGCTCACCTATCTGACGACGCGCCTCCTGTTCTTGCGCGGGCGTCTCGACCGTGCGGCGGTCCGCGAGCGCATCGAGGATGTCCTCGCCCAGTGCCCAGACTTTCCGGAGGCGCGCGCGCTCTTGCGCGTCACGAGCCCGCCACCGCCACCGCGCCCCGCCACCGAGCCCGCGCCCCCGCCGTCGAGGCCCAACGAGCCGCCGTCGGCTCCCCCGCCGTCGAGCGCGCGAACGTTTCCACAATTCGTGCTCAAGACCCCGTCCGTGCCACCACCGGCGCGTCTCGGGCCGCCGTTCGCGCCCCTCAATCTCGGACGGCTCGAGCCGCCGCGCTCCGAGGTACCCACCGAGCCCGCGCCCGCGCCCGTCGAGAGCGTCCCGCCGTCGCCGAAAATCGCGCTACGGAGCCCGCGACCGGCCGGTACCACCACGTGGGACCCGCTCGAGCTCGAGCTCGCGAACGGGAACCTCGAGGCGGCGCTCGCCACGCTCGAGCGCCTCGCCGCCGATCGCCTCGACACGTTGCTCGTGCACGACATGCCCGAGGCGCCAAGGCTCGCGACGGAAGCAGCGGCCTTTTTGACGCGCGCGCCCGCGGCGTGGCACTTCGCACCGTACGACTTGTCGCTGAAGAGCCTGGAACGCCTCGACGCCGTGCTCGCCCTCGTCGCCTCGCCGGAGCTTCGCACACCGCCGTACGCGCTCGCCATGCTGCTCGCGTGCTACGCTGGCGAGTGTGTCCGACTCGCGCGCGGCGGCACCTGGCAAGGTCGCGTCGCCGAGCCCACGACGCTGATCGTCTCCTACGGCAACGAGGGCTACGAACCGCTCGACCACGTCGAGCAGGCGTTGCGTGCGGGCCGTTCCTTGCGTCTGGACGCCGGGCCCAGCCCGCACCCCGCAGCCGAACCACCCGAGGCCCCTCACCTCAGGCCGATCGATCCCCCGACGCCCTGGGATCCCGCGACCTGGCCGGAGCTTTCGCGCCTGGGGGAGCTCGGACGCACGCTCAGGAGCTCGGCCATCGGCCTGTGGGCGGAGCGCTCGGTGCATTTGCCTCTCGATCGCTCGCTCGAAAGCCTGGAGGCCATCGAGCGCTTCCTCGCCTTGGTCGCGCCTGGCGTCGCCGTGCCTGGGGCGCCCTCCACCGAGGTTGCGGAACGGCGCGCCGCCGTGCTCGCCGGCGCGTACGTCGGTGAGATACTCTGCTTTCACGGCGCCGGGCGCTGGAACGACAACGACGTAGCCCCGGAGGGCCCGCTGCGCTTCGAGGTGCTGATGCCCGACGGTGAAGCGAGCTATCCCGTGCTCCTCGCGCGGGACACCATCAAGGGCGCCCGCGAGCGCCTGACGGACCGCGTGCGGGGAGCGCTCGGCACATGAAGACGGTACGCGCGTTCGCGGTCGCCGTGCTCGTCGTGAGCTGCCGTTCGGGATCGGTCGAGAAGAGCGAGCGAGCGGGTGCCGCCGACGTGTCCGCTCCGAACGGGCGATCCGGCGCCACGCCGGAAAAAGCTCGTGCCGCCGGCGACTGGAAGCGATTCGGCGTACCGCTCGGCTCCGCGCCGCCGGCGTCGCTCGCGAGCGTGCTCGCGCGCCCGGCGGACTTCGCGGACCAATCCATGGGACTTTCAGGGCACGTGCGCCGCGCCTGCTCGCGCCGCGGCTGCTGGATGGAGCTCGCGGCGAGCGCCGATCCGAGCTCGCCGAGCTGCCGCGTCACGTTCAAGGACTACGGCTTCTTCGTGCCGACGGACTCGGCCGGCTCGAGCGCCCGGCTCGAAGGCACGCTGACCGTGCGGCACGTCGCACCCAAGCTCGTCGAGCACCTCGAGTCCGAGGGCGCCCGCTTCGGCGAAAAGGCACCCGACGGCAGCGCCGAAGAGGTGCGCTTCGTGGCAACGGGCGTCGAGCTCCTGCGGCCGCCGGCGTGACGCGACGCTAGCCTCGATCCGTTCTTCCGAGATCGCTCAGCGCGAGGCGAGCGTCAGCCCGTGATTGAAACGAGCGTCCCGGTTCGCGAGTAGGTGCCGTGCCAGGCCTGTGGCACGGCGGGCTCCGTGGCGTGGAAGAGGGCGCGCGCGTCGAGCGGCGAGAGATTCACGCAGCCGTGGCTCTTCGCCGTGCCGAACGCGTCGTGCCAGTAGGCGGCGTGGAGGGCATAGCCCTCGGTGAAGTACTGGACGTACGGCACGTCGCCCAGGTCGAACTCGTCGCCCACTTCCTCGCCGCTCATCGTGACGGCGACGTGCTTGGTGTGGATCAAGAACTCCCCACGCGGCGTGGCGTGCGTCTCCTTCGGGTCACCCATGAGGCCCGACCCGGTCGAGACCAGCGTGACGTAGACCGGCGTCGCGCCGGAGTAGAGCACCAGGCTCTGTGCGCCGATCGAGACGTGGATCCAGCTGCGCGAGCCCGTGGCCCAGGGCGGCAGCGCCTCGGGTCGTTCGACGACCTGCACGTCGTCGGCACGGACGAGCGCGCCCGAGGCCGTGACCAGGAAACGCAGCCCGCCGATGAGGCGCGCTTCCTTCGCGACGGCGAAGGCTTCGCGGTACGACAGAGCACGCAGCGCCTTGACGCCGACGGGCTCGAGGGGCTCGTAGAGCATGCCGTGCCGAGCGCGCACGAACGCGACCGGAAGCGTCGTCGTCGCATCGAGCGTCACGCCATGAAATTCGCTCGGTAAAACGCGCGCGAGACGATCGAGGGGCACGAGCTCGAGCTCGGTCGTGAGGCCAAAGCGACGCCCGTCGTGCTCGTAGACGTTCGAGCAAGGCGAACCCCGCGTTCGGCAGCGCACGCACGGGAGCGTTCGCCGACTCGCGGGCGAACCCGAGCGGTGCCGGCACAGTCTCGCCCCGCGCGAGACTCTCCGGCAGGGGGCTGGGCGCGAGATCACCGAAAGTCGGGTCCAAGGCGCCGACGCGCCCTTCGAGTGCCCGCTGTTGCTCGGCGGTCGGCAGTCGCCGGTAGAGCGGGGGCGGCACACCCTTGGAACGCCCGTAGGCATAGGGGAGCGCCGCCTCGCGGTCAGGGCGACGCGACGCCAGCGCGCCGAGCGGTTCCTCGGCATCGAGGCTCGCCGCGGGGCCGGCACACACGTAGCCGTAGGGCGCGATCCGGTACCAGCCGCCCCGGCAGCCCTCGCGTCCGCGGGGCTCCGCGTCGCGGGCGACGCGGGCGCCGAGCCGCAAGTACCCGACCTTCTCCGAGCGGCGCGTGGGCGCCTCGTAAACGATGACCTCGCGCGCCGTGGCGACGAGCTCGGGCGACGCGGCTGCGGGATGCTCGGGGCCCCCGCCACCCGCGACTTCGGCGGCCGGAGCCGTCGCCGGAACCACGGGTGTCCCGGTGGGGGCCGCCGCGGTGAGCGCGTCCGTGACGGCGGAGCGTGGTCGGGCGATGGACGCGGCCGGAGCTCGGTGCGCGGCGACATCCGGCGTTCTCGTGAAGGCGCGCTCGGCACGGACGGCGCCCGGGTTCGGGTCACGCTGGCCCTCGCCACCGAAGAGACTGCTGGCCCGCACAGCCCGCGAAAGCGGCGGCTCCGTGCCCGAGCAGGCGACGGCCAGGCCGAGCAAGAAGAGCGGCCGAGCCGCGGCTCGATGAAGGGGGCGGGCCACCCACGAGCCCTACCGCCCGGCCCGTGCGCCGGCCCAATTTCTCGGGCTTTTTTAGTCGTCGCTCGAGGCGGCCCGCCGGACGGCGAGCGCGAGAGCCGAAAGGTCGGCGGCGGCGTCGAAGAGCTCGCCCGGGTCGAGATCGACGAGGTCCGAAAGGCGCGACTCGACGTCGGCGAGCGTTCCCTCGGGATCGAAGCGCCCCTGACGAAGCTCGCTGTGGCGGCGCGCGATCTCGCGCGAGAGCCGCTCGAGGCCACGCGACGGCTCGCCGCGCTCGTCGTCGGGAAGCGAGCGCCGCGGCACGGGCTCACTGCCGGTGAAGCGCGGCACGGTTGACGTCGCACGCGAGCGTTCGAGCTCCGCCTCGAGCTCGCGCACCCTGACGAGCGCGCTCCCGAGCTTGCTCACGAGGGCGCGGACGCGCTCGGCGTGAGTCTCGCCCGCGAGCTTCTGCTCGGCGTGCAGCGCGTCGAGCGCCTGAAGGAGCGCGGGCCAACCCTCGACGGGCGGCGACAGGCGGGCCGCGCGCTGCTCGGCTTCGGCGAGCTTGTCGCGCAGTGCATCGACGGACTGCCAAGCGGCACGCTCGGTGTGCTCGATCCAGAGCTTGTGCGTCGGCATCGAACACCACGATACACGCCTTTTCGAAAAAGCGCTCTCGCCCCGCGACGTGCTCGTTACATCACCAACACAATCGCCGGGTTCGGCGCGGGGCGCGGCGCCGTCGAGGTGCCACGGCAGCTTCTTCGCGCAAAGTTTGCCTTCACCCGACCACGAAGTGCCGGCCAACCCGACGGCGGCCGCTCACAGCATAACTCCCACGGGTGATGGACGGCGCGGCACGCCCCGGGTGGAACGGCGCGACACGACGGCGCCTGCCCCGCCGGGCCGCGCCCGCCATTTCCACCCCCAAACTCGCGCAGGTCAGCGCATTTTGGCGTTCAAAGCCACTGCCCGGCGTCCTTCAGGTACACGAGGTACGCGAGCTCTTCCGCGGTCGACGCGCGGCCGAGCACGGCGTTCCGATGCGGGAAGCGGCCGAAGCGCGCTATGACGTCGAGGTGGCGGCGCGCGGAGTTGACGGCGGAGATCAGAAAGCTTTTGTAGTGCTCGGGGCAGCCCGCCACCAATCCAATCTCGAGCGCGACACCGCGCTTCTGCACTTCGAGATCTTCGGCGTGTAAAAACGGCAGCGCGAGAAACACGCGCTCGAGGGCGTCGCAGGCGTCGAACAGGCCAGCGTCCCAGCCACTCCTCACAATCTCGAGCGCAAGCGGGTCCTTGGCGAACGCTTCGGGACTGCCGCGAAAGACGTTGCGGGTGAACTGATCGAGCAGGATCGTGAGCGCGAGACGGCCGCGCACCGTCGCCGCCCAGTCGCCGAGCTCACCGGCGCGCGCCGCGTCGACGAGCGGGCGGAAGCGAGCCTTGATCTCCTGGTCGACCACCGGGTCGCCGGCGAACCAGAACTTGCTGCGCTTGGCGACGGCTTCCGTCGTGTCGGGTTTCGGCTCGAACCAGAAAGAGAGCACGTCGTCAACGCCTTGCATGGGCTCATTGTGGCACGCTGCGCGGGAACGGAAAGAGACCAGAGCGCAGGCGTCATGTGCCGAGGGCGGGCGCACGGCGAGCGAGCCCGACGAGGAACACCTCCGAGCTCTGGCTGCGCGTTCCGGCCGGGCGGATCACCTGACAGCGCTCGAACGCCGCCGTCACCGCGCTGCGCGCGGCCTGAAAATCGTTGCTCATGAAGAGCTTGCCGACGAAGTGCCCCCCCGGGCGGACGAGCTCGACGGCCACCTCGAGCGCCCGCATGAAAAGCTCGAAGCTTCGCGCCTGGTCGGCCGATTTCGAGCCCGACGTGTTGGGCGCCATGTCGGAGAGGACGACGTCGTACGGCGCGTGCTCGGCGAGCGCTGCGGTCTCGAGCGTGAGCGCGTCACCGGTGACGACGCGGACATTTTCGGGGAAGGCCTGCTCGATGGGCGTTCGGTCGACGGCGAGCAAAAGGCCGCGCGGCCCCACGCGCGTGGCCGCGTAGAGCGACCAGGAGCCCGGGGCGGCGCCGAGGTCGAGCACGCGGTCGCCCGCGCGCAGCAGCCGCACGCGGCGGTCGATCTCCTCGAGCTTGAAGACGCTGCGCGCGGGATAGCCCTTCGCCTTGGCCTCGCGCGTGCGAGCATCGGCGCCGCGATAGGGGTTTTTCGTCATTTTCGCGTGAGTAGCACGCTCTTCGACGGCACGGGGCCGTCGGGGCCGTCCGGGCAGTCGAACGCCGCGGGCAGATCCTTGAGCTGAGCCACGTCAACGCGGGCCTCGGCCGCCGCGCGCCGCACGATCTCGCGCAGCCGCCCGCGGCTCGTCTTTCTGTGGTTCGTGACGGCGAACAGACGACCACCGGGAGCGAGGACGCCGAGCGCGCGCGCCGCGGCGCCGGCGTAGTGCTCACCAACCGCGAAGGGCGCGCCCCCCGCCGAGCTCGAGAAGGTCGGTGGGTCGAGCACGACGATGTCGAAACGCGTGCCGCGGCGGGCCGCGCGCGCGAGCCAGTCCAGCGCGTCAGCGTGCTCGAAACGGTGCGCGGAGTCGCCGACCCCGTTAACGCCGAAGTTCTCGCGCGCACGGGCGAGCGCGGGCGCCGAGCTGTCGACGCTCACGACCTCGCGCGCGCCGCCGAGCGCCGCCGCGACGCCGAAGCTCGAGGTGTAACAAAACAGGTTCAAGACGCGCGCGCCCTTCGCGAGCTCGCGCACGCGGCGCCTGTTTTCCCGCTGATCGACGAAGAGCCCCGTCGAGAGGCCACGCCCGAGCTCGACCCAGAGGCGGACGCCGCGCTCGGAGACGAGCAGCCGTTCGGGCGCCGGCTCGCCCGCGAGCGGTGCTTCGGGGGCGAGCGTGGCGTCGGCGCGCCGCGCGTCGAGCTTGCGACGCCTCTTCAGGTACACGCCGCGCGCGCCGAGCTCCAGCAGCACCTCGGCGATTTCCGAAGCGCGCCGACCCGCCTCGTCGCTCGTGGCGACGAGCACGGCAAAGTCGCCGTAGCGGTCGATCGTGACGCCGGGCAAGCCGTCGCCCAGCTCGTTCGCTAGCCGGTACGCGTCCGTGAAGCTCGCGAGCGGCGCCCGGAGCACGGCGGCGTCCTCGACGGCCCGCGCGAGCTCGCGCGCGTCGCCGAGCGACGCCGGTTCGCCGCGCACCCAGCGCGCGAGCGCCCCGGGCGGCGCGGTCTCGAACGTCAGCTCGCCGAGCGTCAGCTCGCTCGAATGGAGCAGGAGCCGCGGGGCGCGATCGCCGCCGTAGTCGGCGTCGCCGCCGATGGGCGCACCCTCGTGGGCGAGCTGCACGCGGAGTTGATGGGTGCGCCCCGTCTCGGGCTCGAGCGCGACGAGCGCGCGCGCACCGACCCGCTCGACGAGCTCGACGCGAGCCGCGGCCTTTACGCCGCCCGCCGCGACGACACGTGTCTCGCCCCGGTCGGTGGCGAGCCGGTGCTCGAGCCGCTCGGGTCCCGCCGCGAGCCGCGCGGCGAGCGCCGTCGAGCGCAGCGTGACGCCCGCGACGTAGCGGCGTCCGAGCCTGTGCTCGGCGACGGCCGCCGCGACCTCGGCGTTCCTCTCGCGCGCCGTCGTGAACAGCATCACGCCCGAGGTGGGCGCGTCGAGTCGCTGGTGCACGCCGAGGTAGTCGTCGCGGCCCTGCGCGCGCCTGTGCGCCGCAAGCCGTGACACGAGGTCACCCGACAGGGCTTCGTCGCCGCCGTGGACGACGAGGCCCGGCGGCTTATCGACGACGAGGAGCCCTTCGGCGTCGTAGAGGACGCGAGAGGCCACGAAGGGCACGGTGGCACGCTCGAACGCCAACTGCCTCCGTCACTGCCGCGTCCCGACGACGTCGAGCTCGGCCATGCTGGTGTACGCCTTGTCCGCCTGTTCGCTCTTGGCGACGAAGCGCACGTAGCGCCCGATTTTCTCGGGGAAATCGACGCGCGTGGCGCCGCGCCCGCTGCCGAAGGCGCCGCTCGCGACGGGCGTCCCGAAGCTCGACGTCGAGTCGCTGACGTAAAAGGCGTAGTCCTTGACCATGCCGTTTGCGTCCTTGTCCTGACGCGGCAGGTAGCGAAAGGCGGTGAGCGCGTAGCTCGCGCCGAGGTCGATCTGGACCTCGTGCGGGGGGGGCGGCTGCGCGTCCTGCCATTCGGTGTGCCAGATGGTGGAGCTCGAGTCGTCGAAGGCGTTCGTCGCGCGGCCGTCCTCGCCGTTGGTTTCCTCGCTGTCGACGAACACGAGCTTCCAGTCCGTGCGCGGCACGAATTCGTCGACGGCGGCGAAGCGCCCCGTGCCCAGATCCAGCTGCCACGTTTCTTGGAAGTCGAGCCGCAGGGTGGAGCCCTCGACGACGAGCGGCAGCCAGATGTACTTCGAGTCGCGGAGCTCGGGGTCCTTCCAGCGGTCACCCGCGTAGACGAACGTCGTCGCTTCGCTGCCCACCACGGGGATGACGTAGCTCGGCTGCGTGTCGTAGGTGGTGCCGTCGCCGAGATCCGAGAGCGACGACCAGGGGCCGTCGATCGACGTTGCGGAAGCGTATCTTGCCTGGTTCGGGTCCCAGCCGGTCGCCGCGGACGTGACCAAAAAATAGCGCCCGCCGGTCTTGAAGAGCGCGGGCGCCTCCCGGTAGCTGCCGGGCCAGAGCGTCACGAGCTGGCGCGCGATGCTCAGGTAATCCGCGCTGAGCTCGTAGAGGATCATGTCGGCGTTTTCGTTGGCGGCCGACACGAAGTACGCCTTGCCGTCGTCGTCCTTGAACAGGTTGTCGTCGCGCGACATGTGGTTCTTCGGGCGGAACGAGCTTTCGTAGTGGTAGTCGCCGTCGACGGTGTCGCTCGTGAGCACGCCGGCGGCCGCCTCGGCGTAGTTTGCGCCCTCGAAGTGGAGCCACATCACGAACTTCTTCGTGGTGTCGTTGTAGACGACCTTCGGGCGCTCGATGATGCGGTCGGCGGCCGCGAGCTCGGACGCGGTGCTCCGCGTGACGACGGCGTTCTGAAATTCCCAGGTGACGAGGTCTTTCGACGCGTAGCAGTTGACGGCCAAAAAATTGCTCGAGTTTCCCGACTTGTCTTCGCCGAACCAGTACCAGGTGTCGCCGGCGCGGAGGAACCCGGCGCCGTGCGCCTCGATGTGCTTGCCCGTGGTGTCGTTCCAGAAGTCACCGTTGCTAAAGGTCACGATCTCGTTCGTCGCGCCCGACGCGCCGGCACCGCCCGCCTGACCGGCGCCGCCCGCACCGCCCGCCGAGCCGCCCGCCCCCACCTGACCGCCCCCCGTCGAACGTTCCGCCCTGCCCCGTCCCGGCGCTGCCACCCGACCCGTTGCCCGTGCCGCTGGCAGCGGGCGCCTCGCCGGCGCTCTCACCGCACGCGAGCGCGAGAGCGAGGGACGCGACCAGGGCCAGGCGCTCCGTCCTCATCGATGCGCGACGAGCATAGCAGAAGGCTCCTGCCCGACGGACGCCGGACGCAACCCGACGAGCGCGACGCGCCCGCTGACGATCGGACCGTCAGCGCGGCGTACCGACCAGGATGCCGCGACCGCCCGTGCCGACGTACACGCGTCCGAACACGCGCGCGTCACCCGTGATGACGCCCGCGAACCCGAACTGATGGCGATTGTCGTTGATGCGCACCCACGTCCCGCCCGCGTCATCGGAGCGGAAGAATCCGTAGAACGTCACTCACGGTGCCGACGAGATAGGCCGCCGGATGGGCGCGCCGCGGGCCTGCCTTGCCGAAGCCGATGGCGTGGCTTTCCTGGACGTTCGAGAGCTCGGTGAAGCTCGCGCCAGAATCGGTCGAGCGAAAGACCGCCTTGCCGGTGCTGAGCCACACGTGCCCCTCGAGGCCGGGCACGGCGCGGATCGAGCCGGACGAGCGAGCGTAGTCGGGCAGGCCGCTCATGTTGCTCGCGGTCGCCTGGAAATGGCGTGCGCCGTCGCTGCTCGTGTAGATGCGTCCCTCGGCGCTGTCGTATACGTAGAACTTTTGCGGGTTCACGCGATCAGCAGCGATGCGCAGATTCACGGGGACCCAGTCGGGCGCGTCGACGGGCACGGGCAGGCCCTCGATCGCTGTCCACGTGCGGCCCCAATCGCTCGAGACCACGGGCACTTCCTTCTTGATCACCCACACCACGGTCTTGCCGTCGGCGCTGATGCCGACGTTGCCCCCCGTGCTGCCGTTTTTGGGCTCGCTGCCGAACGCTTTCCAGCTCACACCGCCGTCCTCGGAGTACGCGCCGTGCTTGCCTTCGCCCCACACCGTTCCGACGCGCACGACGAGATCCGGCGCTAGCTCCGCGAAGTCGAGGCCCGTCGTGCCGTTGCAAACGGGGTCCGAGTACATGCCGTCCTTCGGCGCCGTGGCGAGGTCGTCGTGGCGGAAGCCGCAGATGTCACCCATGCCGCTGAAAAGCGGCG
Organism: uncultured delta proteobacterium; assembly: GCA_963841435.1. Lineage (GTDB taxonomy): Bacteria > Myxococcota_A > Polyangia > Polyangiales > Polyangiaceae > PMG-095. Next base: position 74,972 of record CAWJCS010000004.1, on the reverse strand, counting down.
GGCCTGCGGGCGGGCTCGCGAGCACGCTGACGACGGTTTCCTCGAGCCCCTGGGGCGCGAAGCGAAAGTGCACCGGTTTGTCGCTGTCGACCTCGGTCGCGTCGGTCGTGCGCCAAAGGCCCGCACCGGTGACGAACATGACGTGCGCGGGGTTGAACGGATCGATGTCGATGTCCCCCAGCCAGTGCGGCACGCCGAGCTTGTCGCGATGCCAGTACAGATACTTCGCTCCGGCGATGTCCCACGTGGCCTTGGCGAACATCGGCTTCCACGTCTTGCCGCCGTCGGTCGTCCTATACGCCTCGTCACCCTTCGTCCAGCGGTCGATCGTCGTGACCACGACCGTGCCCGGGTGAGCGGTGTTGACGGACAGCCCCGCGTAGCCGAACCTGTCCGAGTCGTCCTTCTTCGGCTTCTGTGGCGTGATGTCGGTGAACGCTCCGCTTCGCGGGTCGAGCTTGTAGACGGCGCCGTCCGTCACGTCGCTCGGGCCCGGCAGGTTGCCGTAGGAAAGGTAGAGCATCCCCGCGCCGTCGAGCTCGGCGTGCGCGGGCATCATCCCCGCCGGCTGCTTGGGCACGGGCTTCCAGGTCTTGCCGGCGTCGGTGCTCCGATACAGCGACACGTCGGTGCGCGACACGCCGGCGTAGATCACGGGCGTGGGCTTGCCCTTCGCGCCTCGCTTGGCATCGAACACGACGAAGGGAATGCCGAGGCCCTCTGCGTCTTCCTGCATGGGAAAGCTCTCCACTTTCTTCCACGTGACGGCCGAATCCTCGCTCCGCCAGAGGCCATTTTTGCGCGAGCCGAAATAGAGGATGGCCGGCTGGTTGGGATCGATGGCGAGGCGTTCGCCGTTGGAGCGGCCGTTCTCGTTGGCGCCCATCTTGAAGGGCATGTCCGTCAGCTCCCAGGTGTTGCCTCGATCCTTGGAGCGCAGGATGGCGCCGTTGCCCGCCCACGATTGCGTGTACGTCCCGACGGCCGCGTAGACCTTCTCGTCGTTGACCGGATCGGCCGCGATGCTCTCGATGCCCATGAAGTTCGACTTCCGATCGAAATGATCGGTGATGGGGATCCAGACCTCGGCCTTCGGGTCGTAGCGGTACGCGCCGCCCACGTCGGTGCGCGCGTAGACGACTCCGGCCGTCACCGGGCTGAACACGACGCCCGTCACGAACCCACCGCCGAGGATCGTGACGTTCTTCCACTGGTACGGTGTCCCGGCGGCGCTCGTGGGCGGGCCTGGGTCCACCGTGACCGCCGACATCGTCTGCGGCGCGCCGGCCGGGGGCGCGCCCGCCTGGGGCCCGGCCATACACCCCGCTCCAAGCACGGCGGCCGAGAGCAGCAGTGGACGAGACAGAGCAGAAATGATCATGGAGCGCCCATCCCATGGTCCAGCGACGGAGACAACCGCCGAGCGGGCGTGAAAGCGGCTCTTGCGGGGAAATCCGAGGCCGATCCGCTTGACGGGCCCCCTCGAGGGTGCATAATCCCGCGCCCGCTCTCCAAGAGAGGCCCCCCTCGATGTTCGCCACGCTTTCCAAGATCCAGGCCCTCGAAGCTGCTGGAATCCGTAAGGATCTCCCGGACTTCAGAGTCGGCGACACGATCGCCGTTCACTACAAGATCGTCGAGGGAGACAAGCTCCGCGTGCAGGTCTTCCGTGGCGTGGTCATCAAGCGCCACCGGGCGGGCGTGAGGTCCACGATCACCGTCCGCAAGGTGAGCTTCAGCGTGGGCGTCGAGCGCATTTTCATGCTCCATTCTCCTCGTCTGGAGCGCATCGAGGTCGTCTCACGCGGCGTCGTACGCCGTGGCCGCTTGTTTTACCTCAGGAACCTCTCCGGCAAAGCCGCCCGCGTCCAGGACGAGAAGGACCGCTAGGCTCGGAGGGGGTGGGGAGGCTATGCTGCCTCGCGCTTGCCCCGGACGCGGCCTGGGGCAATGCTCGCGGACCGGAGTTTTCGCATGATTGTTTGCGCCCGCTGCGGCGCCCAGAACCAACCCACGAACAAGTTTTGCTTGTCGTGCGGGGCGCCCGTTCAGAAAACGCCGTCACAATCCCAGCCAGCTGCCAACCCGCAGCCGGCGCCGGCTCCCCAGAATCCGGGCGGCTACGGCTCGCCTCAGCCAGCGCCACAGGGCCAGCCGAACTGGGGCTATGGCTCGCCGCCCCAGCAACCACCGCCTCAGGGCGATCCGAACGCGGGGTGGGGACAGCCGCGGCCGGCGCCAGGTGGTTATCAGCCACAGGGCGGCTACGCGCCGAGCCCGCAACCAGGCTACGGACCGCCCGAGGGACCGAACCCGTTCGGCGCCACGGTGGGACCGAACCCAGGCGGCCAGGAAGCTCCGCAGCCGGGATATCAGGGCGGCTACGGCACGCCCTATCCCGGCGCTCCCCAGCAGCCCCCGCCGGCCGCGCCCCCGTGGGGACAAAATCAGTATCCGGGCACGAGTCCGCCGCCCGCCATGCCGAACGACTACGGCGCGCAGCGTCCGCAGCAGCCGCCGATGGTGCCGGTAGCACCGCCTCCCTCGCCCCGCCCTCAGGAGCGCCAACAGCCGTCGCTCGATCCCGAACAGGTTGACCCGAACGCGCCGCGCGTGCTCGCGGGTTTCCTCGTGAGCTACGAGGGTAGCGAGCTCGGCGTGTCGTACCCGATCCTTCAGGGTCAGACGCTCGTCGGGCGCAAGGGCGCGGGGTCGGGGGCCCAGATCGAGCTCGAGCACGGCACGGCGTCGTCGCGCCACGCCGTCCTTTGGGCTGCGGCGCGCCCCGGCCGCATCAAGGTCGAGGACATCGGCAGCACGAACGGAACGTTCGTGGGTGATTTGATGCTGGAGCGGGGCAAGAAGCACGAGCTGAAGGACGGCGACGTTGTGCGGTTCGGTGGCTACGTCGCCATCGTGAAGATCGTCTGATGCGGGCTTCCCGACTATTGCAGGCGCTGGCGGCCGGGCTCGCGGCTTCGCTCCTCGCGGGCGCTGCTCTGGCGGCGCCGCAGGCGCGCATCCTGCGCATCGACCCGCGCGCCGCGTCGCAGAACGGCAACCCCGTGCTCACCACGGTGGTCGAGGTCGCACAGAGCAAGCGCATCAGCGACGCGACCACGACCTGCGCCCGCATGACGGGCAACGCCCAGCTCGACTGCATGAGCCAGGCGCTCGAGCGTCCGTTCGCCCTTTACACGCCGTTCCCTTTCCCGGCGTCCAACGCCATCTTCACCGTGGCGGTCGAAGGCAGCGATTTCCCCGCCAAGTACGTGAGCCACGCGTCGTGGGGCGATAGCCAGCAGCAGCCCGGTGTGGGCACCGCCTGGCTCATCCTCATCGACGCCGACCGGCGCATGTCCAAATCGTTCGAGGACGCGAAGGCCGTCGCCCAGCAGTTCATAGCGAGCCTCGGACCGAGCGACATCGTCGACCTGATGTTCTTCAACGACCGCCAGGTCGTGCGCGACTCGAAGTGGATGGCGGGCGCCCAGAAGAGCGGCGCCGCGTTCATCTCCGCCGCCACGGAGACCTACCCGAACAGCGGCCGCAACCGCTCGCTGCTCACGATCATCAAGTCGGCGGCGACGGACGGCTTCGGCTCGCTCGGCAATGTCGGCGAGGACGTGAAGGTGCCGTTGCACCAGGCGATGGTCGTGCTCTCGAGCGGTTTCGGCGGTGCCGACCCAGCGACGACGGGCCCGGGCGCCTTGCAGCTCCAGCAGTATCTCGCCAACGGCCGCTTCCCCGAGGACAACACGGCGCTGCCGAAGTCGCCCGTCCCCGTCATCAGCGTCTACTTCCCGCTCCGGACGCTCGACGAGTTTCGCCAGAACTCACTCGAGTTCATGCAGAACCTCGCGAACCCCGACATCGGCGGGTTCTTCACGGTGGTGCAAGAGGGTCAGGGTAGTCGCGCGCCCGCGATCGTCGGCACCGTGCGGCAGCGCTTCTCGAAGATGAGCCTCGTGAGGTGGCGCGTCTCCTGCGTCGCCCCGAGCGTGACGCAGAGCTTCAAGCTGTTCTTCAAGGACATGAGCACGCCGCTGCTCGGCGACAACACGTTCAAGGACGTGCCGATCGGCATCGACCCGACGACCTGGCCGCTCGACGTGAACCTGCAGTATTCGCAGGAAATCGCCAAGCGGGAGGGCGTTTACCCCGGCGGGCGCTTCCGGGTGTACGGCGATTTCTGCTGGGGCGGCGACAAGTCTCGCGCCGAAGTCTACTTCCTGCCGGCGGGGCAGCCGCTACCGACAGCGCTCGCGGGCGCGAACATCGAGCAAGCCAAGCGGACCCAGCAGCAGCTCATCGCGATGGGCATGAAGGGCACGGCGATCGAGGCGAGCGACACGTACGTGGAGCTCATGGCGCCCGACAAGGACAAGATCCTGCACGGCTCCGGCGAGCAAGCCGTAGTGCGGCTCGTGCTCTACGACAACCGCGCGCACCGCACGAGCGGCGTCACCGCCGACAGCATCATCCAGCTCAAGGGCACGACGCCGCCGCTCAACCTCATGCTGATCCTCGGTGGCGCCTTCGGCGTCGTCGTCGTCGCGCTCTTGCTCGTCGTGCTGCTCCGCGGCGGCGGCAAGAAGCGCGGTGGTCCGACGCCGCCGGCCCCGGCGGGTCCGGGCTACGGGCCCCCCGGCGGCTACGGGGGTGCGCCCGGTGGCTATGGGGGTGCGCCCGGTGGTTACGGCGGCGGCGGTCCTGCCGGCGGTTACGGCGGCGGCAACCCGCCCGGTGGGTACGGCGGTGGTCCTCCTCCAGGTGGTGGCGGCTACGGAGCAGCACCCGGCACGCCTCCGAGCCCCGAGTTCTTGTACGGGGCCCCGGGCCAGGCGGCGGCGCTCGGCGTCGCGACGCCTCCTCCCCAGGACGCGCCCCCGAGCCCGTACGGCGGCTCGAGCGCCACGCTCCAGGGCTCGGCCGGACTGTTCACCATCCTCTCCGGCCAGGAGATGCGCGCCGGCCGGGACACGGAAAAATGCGCCATCGTGCTCAACGAGCCGCGCGTCTCCAGCGTTCACGCCACGGTGCGCCTCGACAACGGCCAGCTCCTCGTCCGCGACGAGAACAGCAACAACGGCACGTTGGTCAACGGTGCGCGCCTCTCGCCGGGCGTCTGGACGCCGATCCCCACGGGCTCGATCGTTCGCTTCGGCCCGGTCGAGTTCAGCGCCCGCGTGGGCTGACTCTACCCACACGCCCCCGCCCGCCGGAAAGAGGTTGAAGGCCGGCTCGAGAGGGGGAAACTCAAGGCCGTGAGGTGAGGTCATGAGCCGTGGTGCCAGCAGATGCTCGGGGGCTTCGTGGTGGTGGCTGCTCGGGGCGCTCGCGGCAGGCTGCGGTGGCGATGATCCGTACCTCTCGTACCAGGAATTCTACACGCGGCAGGGCACGGAAACTCTCGTCGGTCGCGGTTGCATCCTGTCGGGCGCGGGGGCCACGGGCTCGGCGGCGAGCGGCGTCGCTGGTGGCGGACCGGGCGGAATGCAGCCGTACTCCGTCGAGTACGTCCCGCGCGACCAGGGCATCTCGGTCATCGTCCGGAACGGCAACGGCGGCGAGATCGCGCGCCGCGACTACACGAACGCCTTCCTCGAAGCCGGCGGCTCGGACGACGTCGTCGTGGATCTCGCGGAGGATACGCTGCGGCTCCACTACGTGGGCACGAGCGAGTGCCCACCGTAAAACGCAGGCGGCGGCGCCGAGCCGTCAGCTCGCCGCCCGTCCGAGCTTCTTCGCGAGGAAGCGCCGCTCGGGCTCGCTCCGTGCGAGCGCGAGCGCGCGCTCGTAGTCGCCGCGCGCCTCGTCATCGCGACCTGCACGGCTCAAGAGCTCGGCGCGCGCCGCGAAGTAAAGGTGATTTTGACCGAGCTCGCCGCTCGCTTCGAGACGCGAGAGCGCCTCGAGCCCCCGCTCGACCCCCCAGGCCATGGCGAGCGCGACCGCGGCATTCAGCCGCACGACGGCGGTCGGCGTGAGGCGCTCGAGCGCCGCGTAGAGCGCCGCGATCTGGGGCCAATCCGTGTCGACGGCACGCGGCGCGCGCGCGTGGAGCGCCGCAATCGCGGCTTGCAGGGCGTAAGGCGTCGCCCCCACGCGAAGCGCCCGCTCCACGCGCGGCAGCGCCTCGGCGATCTGCGCGTGATCCCACTTCGTGCGATCCTGAGCGTCGAGCAGCACGAGCTCGCCCGCGGCGTCGATGCGCGCGTCGCGACGCGCGTCGTGCAGCAGCATGAGCGCGAGGAGCGCCGCCGGCTCGGGACGCTCGGGCATGAGCGCCTCGAGCAGACGGCCGATGCGGATGGCCTCGGCGCAGAGCTCGCGCCGAACGAGGACGTCGCCCGCCGTCGCCGCGTAGCCCTCGTTGAAGACCAGGTACACGACGCTCATCACGGCATCGAGCCGCTCGTCGAGGTCCTCGCGCCCCGGCACGGCATACGGAATCCGGGCCACCTTGATCTTTCGCTGGGCCCGCACGAGGCGCTGCGCCATCGTCGCCGGCTCGACGAGAAACGCGCGCGCCACCTCCTCGGTGCCGAGGCCACAGAGGGTGCGAAGCGTGAGCGCCACCTGTGCTTCGAGCCCGAGCGCAGGGTGGCAGCAGGTGAAGATGAGGCGAAGCCGGTCATCCTGTTCGGTGGGTGGGGCGTCGTCCTCGAAAGGATCGCGGCTCAGCGCGTCGAGCAGCGCCTCGTCGGCGGCGGGCACCTCGAAGCGCGCTCGCCGCAGGCGATCGATGGCCTTGTTGCGCGCCGTGCGCAGGAGCCACGCGCGCTGGTTGGGCGGCGTGCCGTCGCTTCGCCACTGCGCGAGAGCCGCCTCGAACGCGTCCTGGACGGCCTCTTCCGCGAGCGCGAAGTCGCCGCCGAGCACGCGGATCATGCGCGCGACGATCGCTCCCGACTCACGCCGGTAAAGCTCACCGAAGACGGCCGCGTCCACGGGCCCGAGGCTAGCACTCGGGCCGCGGAGCAAGGCCGCCGACAGGGCGCTCACATGCCCGGGATCTTCATGACGGGCCGCACCTCGATCGACCCCGAACGGGACGCCGGGATACGCGCCGCGATGCTCACCGCCTCGTCGAGATCCTTGGCCTCGATGTGATAGAAGCCACCGAGTTGCTCGCGCGTCTCGGCGAAGGGGCCGTCCGTGCGCAGCGTCTTTTCGCCCTTCACGCGGACGGTCGTCGCGGTGCTGACGCTTTCGAGCGGCTGTCCGCCGCGCATGGCGCCGCTTTGCTTGATGCTCTCGGTGAAGGCGCCATACTCCTGAAACATCTTGCCCTTCGCCTCGGGGCTCATGCCCTTCGCCTCGGCCTCGTTTTCGTAAATCAAAAGCACGTATTCCATGACCATTCTCCTTCGGAAGGCCAACCCCCATTGGGCCGGCGTTCGAGCAGTAATCGAACGGCGCCGCCGCCGGTTGAACAGGTCGGGTGCTGTTTTTTTTCGAGGCGGCCGGCCGGGCGCTCAGAGCCGCTCGATGATCGTGGCGATGCCCATACCCCCGCCGATGCACAGGGTGACGAGCGCCGTCCCGAGCCCCCGGCGCTCGAGCTCGTCCAAGGCGGTGCCGAGCAGAATGGCCCCGGTCGCGCCGAGCGGGTGCCCGAGCGCGATGGCCCCACCGTTGACGTTGACCTTTTCGTGGTCCAGCTCGAGCTTTCGCATCGTGTCGAGCGGAATCGCGGCGAAGGCCTCGTTGATCTCGAAAAGGTCCACGTCCTTCACGCTCATCCCCGCCTTCTTGAGAGCACGCTCCGAAACGGGGGCGGGCGCCGTGAGCATGATCACCGGTTCCGTCCCGAGCGTCGCCACGGAGCGCACGCGGGCGCGAGGCTTGAGCCCGCTCTTCTTCACGTAGTCCTCGGAGGCGAAGAGCACCGCGGCGGCGCCGTCGACGAGGCCGCTCGAGTTGCCGGCGTGGTGCACGTGCCGGATGGCTTTCGCCTCGGGGTAGCGGGCGAGCGCCAGTGCGTCGAGCGTTTCGCCGGCGGGCCCAGCGGGCATCGCGCCGAGCTTGGCGAAGGCGGGGTCGAGGGAACCGAGCCCCTCGAGCGTCGTGTCGGCCCGTGGGTGCTCGTCGTGATCGAGCGCGACGGTGCCGTCGGCCGCGAGCACGGGGAACAGGCTTTTCGAAAAACGCGCCTCCTCGATGGCACGAGCGGCGCGTGCCTGGCTTTCGAGCGCGAAGCGGTCCACGTCTTCACGAGACAGGCCGTCGAGCGTGGCGATGAGATCGGCGCTGATGCCCTGGGGTACCTGGAACACCTTCTTGCGAAGCTCGAGATTGAGACCATCCATCATCGCTTCGTCCGAGCCCATCGGCACGCGCGACATGCTCTCCACGCCGCCTCCCACGACCAGATCCTGCTGCCCGGCCATCACGCCGAGCGCTGCGAAATTGCAGGCCTGAAGGCCCGACCCGCAGAAGCGATTCAGCGTCACGCCCGTCACTGCGTCAGGCAGGCCAGCCGCGAGGACGGCGTTGCGCGCGAGGTTCGCGCCCTGCTCCTTCACCTGGGAGACGCAGCCGACCACGACGTCTTCGATGTCCTGGGCGTGCACGTCGTTGCGCCGCACGATCTGCTGGAGCACCTGCGCGAGGAGCTCCTGCGGGTGGATGGCGCTCAGCGCACCCTTGCCTGCCTTCCCACGCCCTCGGGGCGTTCGGACGGCGTCGATGATGTATGCCTGACCCATACTCACAAGATAAGGCGCGGCGCGCCGCTTCGCCACGTCCGGTTCCATCGGGGATTTGGGTCTGTTAGAGCCGGTGCATGGTTCCCGGATTCGGCAAGCAGACCATCGTCGTCGGGAGTGCGCCTCATGCCGACATCCGCTTGGGCGGGCCCGGCGTCGCGGCGGAGCACGCTCGCATCGTACACCAGGGGGGCGGCGTGCTGCTGCTCGTCGATCTCGGCACCGGGCCGACGCTCGCGAACGGTGCTCCCCTCGCCGCGGGAGCCACGGTACCGTTCGATCTTCGCACTCAGTTCGTCGTCGGGCAGACGCCCATCCCGAACGCGCACCCCGCCGTGGCACTGATGCTACTCGGCGTGGGCCGCGCGCCGAAGCAGCTGGGGCGACTCGTGTTCGGTCGCGACCCCGACCAGTGCCACGTCGTCGTCCAACACCCGAACGTTTCGGGACGCCACGCGAGCTTCGAGCTTCACCCCTTCGCCGTGGTCGACCACGGCTCGACCTCGGGCACCTGGCTCGACCGGGCGCGCCTGACGCCCGAGCGGCCGACGCCGCTCGCACCGCAGGCCTATGTCGCGCTCGGCCCGGTCGTGCTGCCCGCGGCACTCGTGCTGCAGCTCGGCCAGGCCATGGGAGTGGCTCCCGGCGCGCAGGCGGCGGCGCAAGCGCCGACGGGCCTCGCCGCACAGTTCTCGAGCGCACCGGCGGGTCAGCCGCCAGCAGCCGAGAGTCCCGCCAAACCGCGCCACAAAACGGTGATCGGCCAGGTGGATCTCGGCGGGGGAGGCGCCACGCAAAAGACCATCGGGCGCACGCCGGACAACGACGTGAAGATCCCGCACCCACAGGTCTCGAGCCACCACGCCATCTTGCACAGCATCGGCGGGCAGCTGTTCCTCGAGGATCGCTCGAGCGCGAACGGCACCTACGTGCGGGGCCAGCGGCTCGCGCCGGGCCAGCGCGTTCCCGTCCAGAACGGCGAGAAGGTCTTCATCGGGCCGATGCCGCTCGTCCTTGCGGTGTCGGGGCGGGGCGTCGAGGTCATCGTCGAGGACCAGGCCGACTGGGCGGGCCGGCCCCTCTACGAGATCGAAGCCTGGGACCTCGTGTCGCAGGTGCCGGACCGGGACAACCCGAGCGAGCTCAAGACGCTGCTCGACCACGTGAGCTTCAAGGCGCTGCCGGGCGACTTCATCGCGCTGATGGGGCCGAGCGGCGCGGGCAAGACGACGCTACTCTTGACGCTGAACGGTTACCTGCCCCCGACCACCGGTCAGGTCCGCATCAACGGCGAGGATCTCTACGCCATCTACGACGCCCTGCGCGGCTCGATCGGCTACGTCCCGCAGGACGACATCGTGCACCCAGAGCTCACGGTCTGGGAGGCCGTGCGCTACAGCGCGAAATTCCGCCTCCCCCCCGACTACACCGAAGAGGAAATCGCGCGCCGCGTCGAAACGACCCTCGCGCAGCTCGGCCTCGAAGGGGTCGCTCACCTGCAGATCGGCCGCCCCGAAAAGAAGATCCTCTCGGGTGGGCAGCGCAAGCGCGTCAACATCGCGATGGAGCTCGTCACCGATCCGGTGATCATGTTCCTCGACGAGCCGACGAGCGGGCTCGCCGCCGACGACACGGCGGGGCTCGTCAACCTGCTCCACGATCTCGCCAAGCAGACGGGCAAGACGATCATCACCACGATCCACCAGCCCGCAAAGGCCGAGTTCGAGAAATTCAACCTCGCGCTCGTGCTCGGGCAAGGCGGCATCACGATGTTCTATGGGCCGCCGTCGGACGGCTATCAGTTCTTCGGCTCGATGCTGCACCGGCTCGGCAAGCCCGGCGTCGTCGACAATCCGCGCGACATGTTCGACATGTTGAACCAGCGCGAGCGCCCCATCTACGAGGCCATGCGTGCCCAGGATCCGTCGACGCCGCGCTTCCGGGCGCGCATGCAGGCCGCGCGCGAATGGAACGCGGAGTTCATGAACCCCGAGAACCCGATCTTCCAGCGCATGTACGCCGGGCGTCGCGCCGTCGGCACGGGTGGCAGCCAACACGGCGTGCCCGGTCGTGCACCGAGTCGAGGGCAGTTCGGGCTCCTGTTCGGGCGCTACCTCAAGGTCAAGGCGCGCGACGTCGGGGGCACGGCCATCATGCTGCTGCAGGCGCCAATCATCGGCGTCCTGCTCGCGCTGGTGTTCGGCGGGCAGAAAGACGCGATTCCTTACTGGTGCCTGGGCGCTCTGCAGGAGCTCTCGAGCAAGTCGCAAGGCGGCGGCCAAGGCTTGGATCTGCTGAAGAACATGGCCGTCACGCCCGACAACGCCGGCTCGATCTTCTTTCTCGTCGTCGCGGCCGTCTGGTTCGGAACCAGCAACGCAGCCCGCGAGATCGTGAGCGAGGTCGGGATCTACAAGCGCGAGCGCATGGTGAACCTCAGGCTCTTCAACTACGTCTTTTCGAAGTTTTTGCTGCTGAGCCTCTTCTGCCTCATCCAGTGCTCGGTGCTGCTGGCGATCGTGTTCTTCTCGCTCGGCTACAACGGGGGGCTGCAGGCGTTCGGCATCGAGCTTCTGACGCTCGTCGTCGTGGCGATGAACTCGGTCGCCACCGGTCTCTTGCTGAGCACGCTGGTCTCGAGCAGCGAAGCCGCCATGGCGCTCACGCCCATCGCGCTGATTCCCCAGGTGGTGCTCGGCGGCCTCATGGTGCCCATGACCACGAACTCCATGCTGGAGTTCCCGATGATGCTGATGCCGGCACGCTGGGGCTTTCAGGGCCTCGTCGCCCAGGAGCGCATGGCGGTCGCCGCCAACACCGCCTGGGTGCTCGATCTCAAACGACCCGACCTGAACGCCGCCGATCAGTTCGTGTTCGGAGGGAAATTCCACTGTGCGGAGGCGCAGCTCGCGAGCACCGACTTCAACGGTGCCTGGGGTTTCGTCGACTACCAGAAGACCTGGCTGCCCCCGGTCGTGCTCGCTTTCATGATGCTCGTCACCTTCGTTGCGATTCTCGTCATCCTCAAACGGCGCGACTCGATTTGACGAGGCGGCGAAAGCGCGCAGCTTGACCGCTCCCCAAGGAAGGGTAAGAGTGAGCTCGCTTGGTGGTGCCGCACGCTCGAGGGCTGACCTGGATCGGCAGCGCGATCGCCCTGGCCGGTGCGTGCGGCGGACGCTCCATTTCGCTCGACGGGGAGCCCCAGGCGGGTGAAGGAGGTGCGGGCGGCGCGACCGGCTCGGGGGCCACGGGCGGCTTCCCGCAAAGCGGCGGCACCGGCGGCGCCTCGATGGTGGGCGGCGTCGGCGGCGTCGGGGGCACCGTCATCACGACGGGCGGCGTCGGCGCGACGGGCGGCGTCGGCGCGACGGGCGGCTTTCCCGTGGCAGGCACGGGCGGAGGCCCGACGGCGGGTACCGGCTTCGGCGGGCGGGGTGTCGGCGGCGGCGTGGGTGTCGGCGGCGCGGGGGCCGGCGGACGCTTCGGCGGCCGAGGTGGCATGCCGCCGGGCGGTGCGGCGGGCATCATCGAAGAGGGTGGCGCGGCAGGCGCCCCGGAAGATCCTTGCGACCCGAACCCCTGCCTCAACGGTGGCGCCTGCGTCCCCCTCGGCGTGGATTTCGGCTGCTCCTGCCCGCCGGGGCTCGGCGGGGTCAACTGCGAATCCGGCGTGCTCACGCTCGGCGCCATCGACCGCGGTTGGTGGGACAACACGGGCCGCCACGAAGCCTTCAACAAGAACACGCTGACGGGCAACTGCTCCTGCGGGACGGCAAACGATTACAATAGCTACTTCGTCTTCTCGATCCCCCCGCTGTCCGGCACGATCACGGCCGTGAAACTGCGACTCGAGCTCGAGAACTACACGAGCGGCGACGCGTCGGAGGCGCTCGGCGTGTTCGACGTGAGCTCCAACGTGACGACCGTGGCGTCGGACGGCATGGGTCCGAGCGGCCAGGTCGTCTACGCCGACCTTCTGAGCGGCACGGTGTACGCGATGTTCAGCCTGGCGGGCGCGAACGTCGGCACGGTCGTCGATGTGCCGCTCTCCGGCACCGCCGCGAGCGACATCTTCGCGGCGCGCGGGGCCCCCTTCGCGGTGGGCCTGCACATGGCGACGTGGAGCGGACAGAATCAGCCCGAATTCGTTCGTTTCAGCGAACAATCCGAGCCGCGCACGCACGAGCTCGTCATCACGATCGCGCCCTGAGCGCGGGCGTCTCGAAGCACGGAGCGACGGGGGACTCAGGGGCCTTCGCCAACGTCGAGCGCCACGGTGACGAACAGCGCCGCGGAGAAGCCACCTACGTGCGTGGTCCCCGTCGTGACCACCGCGACGCCCGTGTCGGGATCCGCCGATTCGAGTCGCCAGTCGCGGTCCCGCTGCTTCAAGTCGTAGGTCGTGACCAGCTGGCTGCCGACGCGTCCCCCAAAGAGCCCACTCTTGGCGCGGTCCGACACGCCGAGAACCAAGCCGAGCGCAGCGCCCCCGAGCTTGTAGCCATCGACCCCGTACCGCGTGTCGGAGTCTGAATAGACCCGGCTGCCGAGGCGAGCACCGATCTGGAAATCGACCCAGTTTTGGTAGGGCAGATACGCGCCGGCATACGCACCGAAGCTCTTCCAGTGCCCGCCCCCCGAGAGCGTGTCGGTCGCCTCGAAATACGGTCCGAGCTCGATGAACCGGTAGCGTCCGCGCAGCGCGCCGCCCGCAAGCGAGTAGGCGCCACGCGTATCGGTACCGAACAGCGACGCGAGCCCGACGAACCCTTCGAGCCCCACGGACCAGCCCGGCTCGTCCTCGAAGCGGATCTCGACGAGGACCAGCTGGTGTGCAGACTCGGACGGTTCTTCGGCGGGCACCTCACTTGCAGCCGGTGCGGGGGCAGCGGGTGACCCCGCGGTCGGCGCCGCGGCGAGTGGAGCCGCAGCGAGCGGGGGCGCAGCAGGTGGAGGTGCAACCGATGACGGCGCAGCGGGTGGTGCGGCGCTCGGTGCGGCGGGTGCAGCGCTCGGTGCGACGGGCGCGGCGGGCGCAGGCGCCGTCGCGCTCGGAGGCGCTGCAGTCGGCGGTGGGGACGCCGGGGCCGGCGGAGCGTTCGGCGGCGGCGCTGCCGGCGCGGGCGACGCGCTCGGCGGCGAGGGCGCGGGCGCTGCGGGGGGCGCGGCGCTGCCCGCGCGCTCGACGGGAAAACCGGCTGTCGGCGGCGTCTGCGCGAATGCGGAGGGGCCGAGGCTCGAAGCGAGTAGGAAGAAGCGAAGCTCGAAGCGGCGCATGGCAAACACGTTCGGTAGCGGAGACTAGGATAAATGGCTCAGTCCCGCGAGCTTCAGCGGCATGGCGAGAGACGACGGGCACGCCCGAAAAACGCACCCGCAAAGGATTTGCCTCGTCCGAGCTCCATGGCGGGCGTTGACGACTCATCAGGTGGGCGCTATAGCCCCCACAGGTTTTCCGTGTCGACGAGCACCTGCGCCCACAAGCTTTGGATTCCGGTCCGACCGGTGGGCATGGGCTCGACGTCACGCTGATCCGATAGACGAGACGCAGCCCTCCCCGCCAGGCGGTCGGAAGGGCAGCGTCGCTGGATCCTGAACCCCTCCGATCACCTGGCTTCCCGGAGCCAGATGAACGCCCCCACCCCTTCGAGCCCCTTTTCGTCCGCGGCCGACGCGAGCGCGAGCTTCGGACGCGCCCGCACCGAGTGGGCCGATCCGCGCTTTCGTCGGCTGCTTTTGGTCCAATCGACCTTCGGCTACGCCTTCTCGGCGCTACTCGTGGCGCCCAAGTACGCGGTCACGAGCTTGCACGCGACGCCGCGCGAGATCGGCGCCCTCGCTGCGTGCACGGGCATCGCCGTCGTGGCGGCGACTCCCGTCGTCGGGCGAGCGCTCGATCGAGGTGGCGCGCGCTTCGTCATGATAGCCGGCACGGGGCTGCTCGCCGTCGCAACGCTGCTCTTCGCGCGGACGACGGAGATGGGGCCGTTCATCTACGGACTGCGCGCGCTGCACGGCGTGGCGAGCGCCGCGATCATGGGCAGCACGGGAGCGTTCGTCACGCTGTTCGCACCCGCGGAGCGGCACGGTCGCGCCTTCGGCACGGCGAGCTCGGCCTCGCTCGTGATGAACGCCGCGGGCCCCGCGGCGACGGAGTACCTCGCCGGAAGCTGGGGCTGGCGCGTGGCGTTCCAGGTCGCAGGCTCCATTGCGCTCGCGGGGGTCGCCGTCGCGCTCGCGCTACCGAACGCACGGTCGAGCGCGCCCAGCCCCTCAAGCTCGCTCGCCGGCCCCGTCGAACGCAAATCAGCGGATGCTTCGGGTTGGCGCGCCATCGGCGCGGGCGCCTTCGCCGCCGGCGTCGGCTTCGGGATGATCTCGACGTTCACGCAGCCGTACGCCTTGTCGCTCGGCGGCCAGAACGTCGCGGCGCTGTTCGTCGGGTACACGGTGACCGTGCTGATCGTGCGCGTGGGACTCGGTGGCCTGGTCGATCGCTTCGGGAGGCAACAGTCCGCGCTGGTCGCGTTGATGCTCTACGCGTTCGTCACGGCCGGCGCCGCCGCGCTCAGGCCCGGTGGGATGTTCGTCCTGGGGCTCGGCTTCGGCGTGGCGCACGGCCTCGTCTGGCCGGCGCTGTCCGCACTGGCGGTCGAACGCTCGGCACGCGCACGCGCGCCTTCGGCGCTCGCGCGCCTCTACGCGCTGTTCTGCTCCGGCGCCTTCGTCACGGTGTGGGTCGGCGGCTGGCTCGTGGGCGCCGTGGGCTACGAGGTCGCCTTCCTCGCGACGAGCCTCGCGGTCGCGCTCGGCGCCGCACCGCTCACGCGGCGCTTCGCCTGACGGGCCATGACTCCGCAGCTTTTGGCCGGAGCAGCTCTGGTCCGGCGTGAGTGCTGGACTTAGTCGAGGAGCTTGTCGGCGAGCAGCGCGGGGATGCGGTCGATGGCGACGCGCTCCTGGGCGGCCGTGTCACGGTGCCGCAGCGTGACGCTGCCGTCCTCGCGCGTTTGCCCGTCAATGGTGACGCAGAACGGTGTCCCGATCTCGTCCATGCGAGCGTAGCGCTTGCCGATCGACTGTTTGGCGTCGTACTCGCATGCGAAGCGCCCGCGCAGCTCGAGGTAGAGCTTCTCCGCGATCTCGGGCAGGCCGTCCTTGTTGACGAGCGGAAAGATGCCGCACTTGATCGGCGCCATCTTGGGGTCGAAGCGCAGGTACACGGGGCTCGCTCGCGACGCGTCCTCGGCGTATCCCTCGCACAGAAGCACGAGTAGCGCGCGCGTGAGCCCCGAAGCCGGCTCGATGACGTTCGGCAGGTAGCGGCTACGCGCCTTGATCTCTTCCTCCGGCCGGCCCTCGGCCTTGAGCCTGAGCTGCAGCTCTTGGTCGAAGTACTCGAGCTTCTGCCCGGAGTGCGACTGATGCTGCGTGAGGTCGAAGCTGCCGCGATGCGCGATACCTTCGAGCTCACCGTATTCCGGAGCCGTGAACGGATAACGGTATTCGATATCGACCGTCATCTTCGAGTAGTGCGAGAGCTCGTCCTCTTCGTGATCGCGGAAGCGCAGGTTTTGCTCGGACACGCCGAGCGAGCGCCACCAACGCATTCGCTCGGCCTTCCAGAACTCGTACCAATCCTTGGCTTCGTCGGGGTGGCAGAACCACTCCATCTCCATCTGCTCGAACTCGCGCGATCGGAACACGAAATTGCGCGGCGTCACCTCGTTGCGGAAGCTCTTGCCGATCTGCGCGACGCCGAACGGGATCTTCACGCGCGAGGTGTCGAGGACGTTCTTGTAGTTGAGGAAGATGCCCTGGGCGGTTTCGGGGCGCAGATAGACCTTGTTCGCCTCGTCCTTCACGGCGCCCGCGTGGGACTCGAACATCAGGTTGAACTGCCTCGGCTCCGTGAGATCACCGCCGCACGCCGGGCAGGGCACCTCCGTGGCGCCGGGCGTCGGGCTCGCCGCGAGGGCGAGCAGCCGCTCGAGCTTCACGACCGACCCGGCAGCGAGATCCCGCGAGAGGTGCTCGAGCGTGGGCGCCGTCTGACGCACGAGCGCGAGCCCGGGCGCGAGCTTCTTGCCCTTGCGCTCGGCCCACTGCCTCGCTTGCCCCGCGTCGAAAGGCGCGCTCTCGGCGTCACCGCCGAGAGCCTCCGAGAACGATTTGACCCATTCGGCCTCGCGCAACATGTCGCGCACGTGGTCCGACCGGAACAGGCGCTTGCACTGCCGGCAGGTGCTCATCGGGTCGCTGAACCCACCGACATGCCCGCTCGCGACCCAGGTCTTGGGGTGCTGGATGATCGACGAGTCGAGACCCACCACGTCCACGGGGTGCCCGTCCGGGCCGAGTGGTGGACACTTGACCATTGCCCGCCACCACGAATCGCGAATGTTGTTCTTCAGCAGGACACCGAGCGGCCCGTAGTCCCAGAAGCCGTTGATGCCGCCGTAGATCTCGCTCGCTGGATAGACGAAACCCCTCCTTTTGCAGAGGGAGACGATTCTTGTCCATCACGGTCGCGTCGCTCACGGGGCCGCGTCTATAGCATGCCCCGCCCGGCGCTCCCCGGTTCCGCTCCCGCCGCGCGCGCGCGGCCGCCTACCAGCCGCCCTCGTCCTTGTCGTCGCTGTCTGCTTTCTTCGGGTCCGGCTTCTTTTGATCGGCCGCTTCCTCGTCCGCTTGATCGTCATCGGCCCCCTGGTCCTCGGCCGTCGCGGGATCGTCCTCGACCGCCGGCGGCTCCTTCTCGGCCTTCTTGTCGGGACACCCGGTGAGGGCAAAACCCGAGACCAGGCCGACGAGCAGGAAGGTGACGGTGCGGTGCATGATGGATTGCCTCCGCGCCGAAGCCTACCACGACCGTGCCTGTCGCCGTTCGTCCGCGCGGCGAAAGTCACACCGTTGCTGTGAGCCGCTCGCAGCGAGTCGCCCCACTGAAAGGCATGGCGTCGGGCAGCAGGCGAACGTCGCGGGGCAGGCGTTCGGAACGGTGCACCGCGCGGAAGGACCGAGGGGTTTGACGGCCCCCCGAGCCCGGGGCACGCTGAGAGGGCTTCTCGCCCTCCGAGCCGCCATGCGTGTCAGCCACCGTCTCGTTGGGACCCTCGCGCTCGGGGCCCTGTCCTGTGCGACGCCGAGTCCCGCGCCACCGAGCCCCGCGGTCGCGGGTCAAGGCGGTAGCGCGGGAGCCGTGATGCCACCGGGCGGCGCCGGGGCGGGTGGCGCCGGGGCGGGCGGCGCGGGAGCAGCCGGCGGCGGAGCCGGCGGCAGCGCGGGAGCGCCGGTCGTGAGCTGTGGCGACACGGCGCCGGGGGCCGCGCCGATCCGGCTCCTCACGCACGTGCAGTACGACAATGCCGTGGCCGATCTGCTGGGCGATACCTCGGCCCCGTCGTCGGCGTTCCCGGCCGAAAACGAGGTCGCGGGGTTTCGCAACAACGTCGCCGCGAACAAGGTGAACCCGCGCCTCGTCGAGGCCTACCAGGCAGCCGCCGAGACCCTCGCCCTGACGGCCGTGACGAACGATCTCGCGGGGCTCGCCCCTTGCGCGGACACCGCCGGCAGCGAAGCCTGCGGACACGACTTCGTCGCGTCCTTCGGCGAACGCGCCTTCCGGCGGCCGCTCGACACGGACGAGATCGGCGTCTTCGACCGGCTGTTCATTGCGACGCTGCCCCAGGGCTACGCCAAGGCCGTCGAGCTCACGCTGCGGGCGATTTTGCAGTCGCCTCAGTTCCTCTACCGCGTCGACGCGTACCGCGCGCCGACGGCAGAAACCGGCGCCGTGATGCTCGCCCCGCACGAGCTCGGGGCGCGCCTCGCGTTCTTCCTCACGAACTCGACGCCCGACGCGGAGCTGCTCGCGGCTGCCGATGCGGGTACGCTCTCGACCGACGCCGAGCTCGAGGCCCAGGTCACGCGCTTGCTCGCGAGCCCGCGCGCGCACGCGATGGCCTCCGACTTCATGCAGCAGTGGCTCGGCATCGGCCGCCTCGACGGCGCCGCCCGCCAGGCGCCCGACGTGAACGCCGGCCCCACCGACTTCGTCGGCGACTGGAAGACGTCGCTGTCCGCCTTTCTCGACGACGCGATCTGGGCTCAGGGCGACGTCGCGGCGCTCTTCACGTCCCCGACCATCTACGTGACGCCCGCGCTCGCCCCGCTCTACGGCGTCTCCCCAGCGCCCGCGTCGGGCGTCGTCGCCGTATCCCAACCGGGCGAGCGCACGGGCATTCTCACGCAGCCCGCTCTCATGGCCGTGCTCGCCCACGCCGATCAGTCGGCACCCGTTTTGCGCGGGGCATTCGTGAGGGAGCACATCATGTGCGTCGAGGTGGAGCCGCCGCCCCCCAACGTGAACGCCAACCCGCCGGCCGTCGATCCCACGGCGACGACGCGCGAGCGCTTCCGTCAGCACACGGCCGACCCCAGTTGCGCGGGGTGCCACGAGCTCATCGACGGCATCGGGTTCGGATTCGAGGCGTACGATCAGCTCGGCCGCTACCGCGCCACGGAAAATGGGCTCACCATCGACACCTCCGGCGAGGTCATCGACACGAACGACCCCGAGCTCGACGGACCCATCGCCGGTGCCTCGGATCTCGCGATGCGCCTCGCCGCCTCGGGTCGGGTGCGAGACTGCCTGGCCACGCAGTGGTATCGCTACGCGATGGGCCGAGTCGAGGACCAAGCGGACACCTGCAGCCTCGACGACGTAAAGGAGCGTTTCAAGGAGAGCAACGGAAAGTTCCGCGAGCTCTTGGTCGGCATCGTGCTCTCCGACGCGTTCCGCTATCGGCCCGCCATGGGGGCGCCATGAAGGGTCGGCGCCTCGGCCGTCGCCACTTTCTGCGGGCCGCATCGGGCCTCGCCGTCGCAGTCCCGCTCCTGCCGTCGCTCAGCGCGCGCGGCCAACAGGCAGCGGCACCGAAGCGGCTCGTCACCATGTACACGCCGAACGGGCAGATCCACTCGGGGTGGTGGCCCACGGGGGGCGGCGAGAAGGATTTCGTGCTGAACGAAATCCACACCCCGCTCGAGCTTCACCGCGACCGCCTGACGTTACTGAAGAACGTGGACCTGAAGACCGCGAGCGGTGGACCCGGTGGGCCGCACCAGCGCGGCATCGGCACGCTCTTCACGGGCCAGCAGCTCCAAGACGGCGAGTTCGTCGACGGCTGCGGCTCGCAGGCCGGCTGGGCCGATGGCATCAGCATCGACCAGGTCGTCGCGAACCTCCAGCTCGACACGCCGTTCAAGAGTCTCGAGCTCGGCGTGCGCGCCACGGAAAACGACGTACAGGGTCGCATCGCCTACGCGGGGCCGGGCCAGCCGCTGCCGCCCATGCTCGAGCCACTCGATGTCTACAACCGCATCTTCAAGGATCTCGTGGTTCCCGATGATCCCAACGCTCCGCCCGTTGACCCGATGATCGCGGAAAGAAAGAGCGTGCTCGACTCCGTGCAGGAACAGATCGCGATCTTGGGAACCAAGGTATCGAGCGAGGACAAGCAACGCCTCGACGCGCACCTCGAGCTCATCCGTGACGTCGAGCGCCGCCTCTCGGGAGCGGCCGTCGAATGCGCCAAGCCCGACGCGCCGGCCAAGCTCGACCCGACGAGCGAGGTTGACATGCCGACCATCGCCGCGCTCGAGATCGACCTGCTCGCGATCGCCTTCGCGTGTGACTTGTCTCGCGTCGCGAGTTTCGAAATTTCGACGGGTCTCAATCGCATCCGCTATCCGTGGCTCGACAGCCTGGGGGAAGGACATCCGCTGTCGCACATGCCACCCGAAGATCCGGACGCGCACGCACAGCTCGTCGCGCGCGCGAATTGGCACAGCGGCCTCATCGCGCGGCTCTACGATCGACTCGCCACCATCCCGGAAGGTGACGGCACGGCCGCCGACAACACGCTCTTGGTCTGGTGCTCGGAGGTTTCCGAGGGCAACGTGCACTCGCACACCAACATGCCGTTTTTGCTGATGGGCGGCGGCTGGCACTTCGAAACGGGCCGCTACCTCGACGCCGCGGGCGCTTCGCACACGGACTTGCTCGTGACGATCCTCAACGCGATGGGCGTCGACACCACGACGTTCGGCCTGCCGGACTACTGCACGGGCCCGCTTTCCACGCTCGCCTGAACCCCCGCCGCGCCCGGGCGCCCAGATACCGTCCGCCGGGCCGCTGCTGCGATCCGCTCGCCGCGCGCGAGCCATCGACAAAGCCCTTGGTCGTCGTTAGGTTGCCGGAATGTCGGCACCCGGCACCCGAGAGCCACCACCGCGTCCGTCGCGCGCACCGGGACCGCCCCCGCCCGCTGGGTCCGCTTGGCGAAACTGGGCCTTCCTAGCGCTCGCCCTGACGATTTCGTGGGGGGTCAGCCAGATGCTGGGCCACGACGACGGTCGCCCGCTCATCCCCTACACGGCGTTCTACAAGGCCGCTTCCGACGGCCAAGTGGAGAGCGTCAGCATCAAGGGGCAGACCCTGTTCGGCAAGCTCAAAAAGCCGACCGAGCTCGAGGGCGCGACGAGCCAGACCTTTCGCACGCTGCTCCCCTCCCAGGAAGATCGGGATCTGTTGCCGCTGCTTCGCGACAAGCAGGTGAAGGTCGAGTTCAAGAGCGAGGAACAGCCGTTCGCGCTCCAGGTTCTGGTTTCGATTTTGCCGCTTCTCTTGATTCTCGGGGTGTGGACGTTCCTGTCGCGTCGCACGCAGAGCATGATGGGCAGCGGCGGCCCCTTCGGGATGCTGAAGGCGCGCTCGCGCCGCTTCGAGAAGGAGACGGACGTCTCGGCCAAGTTCGACGATGTCGCCGGCCTCAAATCGGCCAAGCAGGACCTGCAAGAGATCGTCGAGTTCTTGAAGGAGCCCGAACGCTTTCGGCGCCTCGGCGGCAAGGTGCCGCGCGGCGTGCTGCTCGTCGGCCCTCCCGGCACCGGCAAGACGCTGCTCGCCCGCGCGGTGGCCGGCGAGGCGGGAGTGCCGTTTTTCTCGATCAACGGCTCGGAGTTCATCGAGCTTTTCGTGGGCGTCGGCGCATCGCGCGTGCGAGAGCTGTTCGAGGAAGCGAAGAAGGTCGCTCCGGCGATCGTGTTCATCGACGAGATCGACGCCGTGGGGCGCTCGCGCGGCTCCGGTCTCGGCGGCGGGCACGACGAGCGCGAGCAGACGCTGAACCAGCTGCTCTCGGAGATGGACGGCTTTTCGCGCAACGATCTCGCCATCGTGCTCGCCGCCACCAACAGGCCCGACGTGCTCGACCCCGCGCTCCTCCGGCCCGGACGCTTCGATCGACGCGTGATCATCGATCGCCCCGAGGTCGGCGCGAGAAAGGCGATCCTCGAGGTGCACACGCGCGAGATCCCACTCGTGCCCGACGTCGACCTCGGCGAGATCGCGCGCAACACGCCCGGCTTCTCGGGCGCCGATCTCGCGAACCTCGCCAACGAGGCCGCCCTGAACGCGACGCGCCGTGGCGCCGATGCCGTGGGCATGAACGATTTCACGAACGCTTACGACAAGATCGTGCTCGGGGATCCGCGCGAGACCAAGCTCGACCCGCTGGAACGAAAGCGTGTTGCCGTGCACGAATCCGGGCACGCCGTGGTCGCCCACTTCTCGGAGTCAGCGGAGCCGCTGCACCGCGTGACCATCATCCCGCGCGGCATGGCGCTCGGGGTCACGCAGCAGGCGCCGGGAGCCGATCGTCACATCCTCACCGAGCCCGAGCTCCGTGACACGCTGCGCGTGCTGCTGGGCGGCTATGCGGCGGAGCGCGCCGTGCTCGGCAACGTGTCATCGGGCGCCGAGAGCGACCTCAAGCGCGCGACGGACATCGCCTTCAAGATGGTCGCGCACTACGGGATGAGCCCGAAGGTCGGCCCCGTCTACCACGAGCATCGCACCGAGCACCCGTTCCTCGGCCAGATGCTCGCCACCGAAGGCCAGACGAGCGACGCGACCGTCCACCTCATCGAGGGTGAGGCGCGCCGCTTCCTCGCCGAGGCCCTCGAAGCGGCCGGCCAGCTCTTGCAATCACGCCGCCCGGAGCTCGACCGGCTCGTCATCGAGCTGCTCGACCGTGAAACCATCGAGAAGCCGGACCTCGTCAGGCTTCTCGGGCCGGGCGCCGAGCGGCAAAGGCAGATCGAAGTCCCGGCGTTGCATTGAAGCGAACGCGCGCGCTCGTCGTCCTCATCGGGATCGTGCTCGTGGCGCTGTTCGGCGCCTCCCGCCGGACGACGAGCCATGCCGAGCCGGGAAAGCACCGGCCCCGCTCGCGCGACGCCGGCCAACACGCAGCGCGCCCTTCGACATCGGCGAAAAAGGGCGCCCCGCTCCCTTCGGCGTCGCCCTTTCACGACCCGGACGCATGCCGGGCAGCCCTCGCCCACGCTGGGGCGCGACGGCCGGCCGGCGTCGCACGGCTCGGCGCGTGGAACCTGCATTGGTTTCCCGATGGCAGGCCCGGCAAGTCACCCAAGGGTCCCGGCACGGACGTGAAATGGCTCGCCTGCGCCGTCGCCTTCCTCGGCGTCGACGTGCTCGCCATCGAGGAGATCAAGCCGGGAGCGCGCCCGAGCCAGGCGCTTTCCGCCCTGCGCGCGGAGCTCGACCTCATCACGGGCGGCCGTTTCGAGGTGGTTCTCGACGACTGCCCTCGGGCGTCCCAGCAGCACGTAGGGCTGCTCTTCGATGCGCGCCGCGCCCGGCTGCTAGGCAGCGCGACCGTCGGCGCGCTCAACCCGCACGGTGAGCCCTGCAAGGACCAGCTTCGCCCCGGCCTCGCGGCGCGCTTCGCCTTCCCGGGTGGGCTCGACCTTGCGGTGATCGCCGTCCACCTGAAGAGCGGCACCGACCGCCGCGCGCTTTCGCTCCGGGAAAAGTCGCTAAATTCCTTCGCCGATGCCGTGTCGGCCGCGCGCGCGCTCGGCGGTGACGACGACGTGCTCGTGATCGGCGACATGAACAGCATGGGGTGCCCTCGTTGCTCCCCGTCCGTGTCGGCGCTCGAAGAGCTCGCCGAAGCAGACCGGACCCTGGCCGCTCGCTCCCCCGCCCTGCGCCGGCTCGACGCGGCACCCGCCTGCTCGCACTTCTACGAGGGACGCACCACGTTGCTCGACTGGGCGGCCGCGAGCGATCTGGGCGAGCTACCCTCGGGGCGCAAGCTCGTCGTGTCCGGCTATTGCGCGGAGCTCGGCTGCTCGGGTGGCCACCCGCCCGAGCGCGACGTCGAGCGCCTGAGCGACCACTGCCCGATCTACGTCGACATCGACGACGTCAACCGACCGAAACGGTTCGCTCCGGCACCCTGACCCCCCTCGGCGCATCGAGCGAACGCCCGCGGGGGCGACGCGCGGAGCGATGGGCGCTTCCAAGCAGCACGGGGCTTGTCTATCGTCCGCGCCATGCCGGCTCATTTCCTGGTGAAGAGCGAGCCCTACAAATACGCCTTCGAAACGCTGCAGAAGGACAAGCTCACGCGCTGGGACGGCGTCAGAAACTTCGAGGCGCGCAACAACCTGCGTGCCATGAAGAAGGGCGATCTCCTGCTCTTCTATCACTCGAACGAGGGCAAGGAAGTCGTCGGCGTAGCCAAGGTCGCGCGCACGGCCTACCCCGATCCGACCGCGAAGGAGGGCGACTGGTCCGCCGTTAACGTGGCGCCCGTGAAGGCGCTGGCCAGCCCCGTTTCACTCGAAGCCATTCGCGCCGACAAGAAGCTCGCCTCGATCCAGCTCTTGAGGCGTTCTCGCCTCTCGGTGGTACCGGTCACGCCGGGCGAGTTCGCCCGCGTCCTCGAGCTCGGCAAGACGAAGCTCTGAGCGCTAGCCGGCGTCCGGTCCCTTCGCGTCGCGCTGCTCTTTCATCTCAATCAGAGTCGTGAGCGCTTCAATCTCGCGCTTCGTCTGGATCTCGCGCTGGCGAAGCGTCTTGAGATCTGCCTCGACCTTGCGGACGTCGGCTTCCGTCTCACGCAGCGCTTCCCTGAGTAGGTCGCGCTCACCCTGCAGAATCCCAAGATCGATCGGCACTTTTTATCCTTGGTCGAGAGCACGATTCACTACATCAACCCCGGCGGGACCGAAACCTGAAGACAAGCTGTGGAAAAAAATAGCAACGATCATGCGCGTTTTGGGCTTGAATCATGACGCTTCGGTGGTTAGATTATTTAATGAAGCTCGCGGCACATCTGCTCGCGGGTGACACGTTTCGCAGAACGTCACGGGGACGCCGCAGCGGGCGGCGACCGGGCTGGCAGCTGAGCCACCCTGGTCGGTGCTCGTTGCCGCACGTTTGCGCCCTGGCCTCGTCGAGGGCAGTCGCGCGGCGCGCGAAAAAAGCGTCGTTTGCCACCCTAGTGGTGGTGGCGTGCAGCGCCTCCGGGCGCGGCATCTCGTGGCGGGAAGGCTTCCTGGCGGCAACCACCGTGCGTCCGTTCGCGCGGGCACATGGTGATCGCCTCGGTCAACTCGTGAGTGCACAGCGCTCCAGGCTGCGCCACCCGCGAGCACGACGACGAAGGGAGCCCGTGACCGTCTCCTCCTGGGCCTCCGCACAGCCATGTGCGTGCTCGAGAGGGGCGACACGGCCGGTGGGCTCGAGCGAAAGCTCGCATCTCGCCGCTCGTAGCCAAACCTGGCAACCGCCGCGAGGGTGACCGCGCGGCGGACGAGGTAACGGGTCACCGGCGGGTGTGCTCGGGTTTCGTGTCGACTGCAGAAGTCGGCGCTTGCTGTGTGGTTCCCCCGAGTCGGGCGCGGTTGCGGCCGTGTCGGACCGGGTGAGTCTAGGCGTGCGTGGGACTCGTCCCCCGTTCGCCGAATGCGCGGCATGCCCGCACAGCGATGTGCGGGGCGCGAGCTTTTGGGCTCTCGTCGTCGATGGAAGGCGCTTCTCACCCGCTCGCATCCGGGTCTCGGTTCACGCCAGAGTCTCCGGGGCGGCAGGTGCAGGGTGCGTGGTTCGAGTGCGTCGCAAGACCGCTCGCCCCGCGAGCCCGGAAGCGTCAGAGGCCAACGGGCCGTGCCCCCCCTCGGAAGAGAACGCCGATGCGGAGCGCGGGTCCGGAAGCCGAAGCGGGTGAAGCGACGTGAATCGCAACGCCCGCCGCTCGCCGACCCTAACGGGCCCGGCGACGGCAATCCGACACGGAACCGCGGGTGCTGATCTTTGACAAGTGGGTTTGCACGTCCTCGATCGACGGGTCCAGGGCAGGCAGAGTTCCGCAAGGACGCTCGGCCGGCCCGATCCACGGCGTGGCCGCGTGTGCTCTCGACGGAGCCGCGCGGAGGCGCCTGGAAGCTCGGCCCGTCCTGCCCCGCGTCGTTGGCCAAAGGCCAGGGATCGGCAGTCACGGTGGCAACACTGCGAGCATCGACAGGACGAGACGCTTCGGGCACCACGTGGCTCTGCATCCCTAATCCGGGTGTGGGCGCCCCGGTGCCCTGGGCACGCGGCTCCGACCCGAAAGGGTCGGCGGCCTCGGCCGGCAGCTTGGAAAGCCGGCGCGGGGTGGCCGCGAGCCGACAGGGAGCGTCAGACATCGACGGCACCGACCCTGGGCTCTCTCAGCCAACGGCGCAGAGGGTCCGGCACGCGTGGCGCTTGCGCCGCGCCGAGCCCCACGAGGGCGAGATGCAACCGGCACCCGTCGATCGAAGCTGGCGAACGCCAACACCGTCGCCATCCTCGCGTGACCAATGGGCGCGAACCCGAGCGGTCACGATGTTCGGAAAACCCACTCGTCGTCAACGATGCCCCGATCTCCGGATCGGGGAGCCGGTGAGAACCTCGGCAGGCGGCGCGATGGCGCCCACCACTGGCAAGCAGCTTCCGCGAGGGCGGCTCGGGAAACCGACGCCGCCCTCGCGTTATTTTGTACCCTCGGGCTCGAGCGCGCCGTTCGAGCCCACGCGCAACCGGGTCGCGTCCCGTCGCTGCCGAGGACCACGCGCGCCACCCGTAAGGTGCTCGAGCGTCGAGGCAGTGCGACGCGCCGGACCGAGCGCGACCCGCTCGACCTCGGTGCCGGGGGCGAGCAGCAGCGTGACGTGCCTTCGGAACACGACCCCCGGGCCACGATCCAGGGATTTTACCGCCGCACTCGGGTGGGAGGTCGCGTGCACCCAGCCCGCGTTGTGCCGTACGGAATAGCGCACGGTGCGGGGCCCGCCGTCGCGGATCACTTCCTCCTCCACCAGCGTGACGCGCACCGGGCTGGGGCCGGGCGGGGCGCTCACTGGGCGTAGTCCCCGCCCGATGGCGGTGCGACGACCTCGGGCTCCGCTTCGGTGGCGCTCGCGGGACCGGGCGTCGCCGTGGCGGGCGTCGCCGTGGCCCCCTTCTGCGCGGGCGGCTTCTCGAAGCGCGGCAGCTTGCTCGAGTCGCAACCCGAACGAAAGTCGGTCGCGTCGAGCTCGTAGTAGGTGTCGCCGCTGAGCTCGCTGCCCTCGGCGTTCGTGTACGCGACCTCGAGACGCACGTTGCGCGTCCCGGCGCGCGCCGGCGAGCAGTACGCCACCAGGTAGTGACCGTGGGCGAGCTTGGCGACGCGCGAGCCGGCCTCCTCGAACGCGATGGGCAGCGCGTCGCCGTCCTGCGAGTGGGTGACGCCACCCGGCAGGAAATCGAGCTGGGAAGCATCGGGGCCGATGACGATGCCGAGCACGGCGTGCTTCGTCTCGCCGAGCGCGTCGCTAACGGCGTCCTCGGGGACGCGACCCGCAAGGTCCGGGCCGCGAGCGAACACGACGAGCGTCCCGAGCTTGATGGGCTTTTCGGTCGAGCCCTGGTGCGTGTCGAGCTCTTCGAGTCCGGCCCGGATCGCGCCGTTCAGATTGCGCGACGTATCAGATGATTTCAGCGTCGCCAGGCCCGGAACGGCGACGCGCGTCGCCCCACGCGCGAAGTCGGCCACGCCGAGCAGCCGCTCTCCGCCGGCGTACGCGCGCACGCTGACCGGCATGCTCTCGACGAGCTTGCGCACGAACGCCGCGGCAGCCTGGGCGTAGAGCGCGCGCTGATCGACGCCTGGATTGCCGCTCAAGTCCACGAGCAAGAGCGCGCGCTGATCGGTCACGGCGTCGACGGCGAGCAACGTCCGCCCGATCTGACCGGGCGAAAGGAGCTGATCGTTTTCGTAGATCTTGAAGTCCTTCGGCTCGAGATCGGTCACGGGCTCCCCCTGTTCGGTCACGGCCACGTAGAACGCGACGTTCGAGGGCTTCTCGGCGCTCACGTCGAGCGTCTCGACGCGGACGCCTCCGAGCAGGCCACAGCCCGTACCGAAGAGCGCGACGAGTGGCAGGAACACGAGCGTTGGTTTCATTCCCACACCGTGCGGCCGGCGCGCGCGTCACCGAGCATGTCCTGCATGCCGAAGGCGAGGTCCTTCGGTATCTCCTCGTCGGAAAAAGCCCGCACCTCGAGGATTTCGAGCGGGTTTGTGGGTGGTTTTTCGGGCCTGCTCACGGAAGCCTCGACGATCACCGTGACGGCGTGAAAGCGCGCATCGCGCTCGGGTCCCGAATAGACGCCGACGAGGCGTCCGAGCCCGAGCACACGTGCGCCCGTCTCTTCTTCGACCTCGCGCGCCAAGGCCGTGCGCAGCGTCTCGCCCCATTCCAGCGTGCCCCCCGGTAGCGCCCACGTTCCCGTGTCGCCGCGTCGGATGAGGAGCAGACGGCCGTCCGGCGTGCGCGCCGCCGCCCCGATGCCGACGACGGGCCGGCGCAGGAGGTGTCGCGCCACCTCCTTCACGATGCCGAAGAGCGCGCTTGGTATCTTCACGGCGGGTAGCATGCCCGTTTCCGGCGGCGCTGTCGCGTCCGAGCGGGGCCTCAGCGATGCGGAAGCCCCAGTACGATTTCGAGCACGATGAGCAGCACGACGGCACCCTCGAAGAGGACGAGCCGCGCGCACGCTGGCCCCGTGCTATTTCGACCCGACGTGAGACCCGCCTGCCTGTTGTTGCTCCTTTCGGTCGGTTGCCTCGAGCGGGGCGAGCCGCCCGGCGCCGAACGCGAACCGCGCGCCACGGCCGTCGTGATTGGCAGCGCCGAAGCGCCGCGAGCGGCGCCCGCCCGCCCCGCGGCGGCGAACCCGGGGACGATCCAAGATTCACTGCCGTTCGAGCCGACGGGCGAGCGCGCGGCGAGCATCGCCTGGCGCACGTGGATTTACACGGACGTGGGCCCGACGCGCACGCGCTACGGCTATCTGCGCGCCGGCGCGGTGTTCGACGTGCGCGGCCCCTCCATCGTCAATGACGGCTGCCGCGGTGGCTGGTACCGCGTGAACCCGCGCGGCTTCGTGTGCCTCGGCCTCGGCGCGACGCTCAATCTGCAAAATCCCGTCGTCGTCGCCTCTTCGACGCGACCCACGCGCGCCGAGGGCCTACCGTACCTTTACGCGCTCTCGAGCGAGCCGTCGCCGCTGCTCTACTTTCGCTTGCCGTCCGCGCGCGAGATGCGTGAGTCGGAGGGCGACGTGTCCGGGCGCACGGAGCTCTTGCGCGGCAGGCTCGTGCACAGTGGGCTCGACGCGCTGCTCGTCCCGGCCGCGCCCCCAGACTTCTTGCTCGGTGGCCACAAGCTCGTCAAGCCGCACGGCGTGGCGCAACCGCTGCGTTTCGCCTACCACGCGGGCGCCGCAAACCCCGAGAGCGGCTTCGCGATCGGGCGCACGTTCGACTGGGAACGACGCCTGTTCGGGCTCACGACGGAGCTCGACATCATCGCGCTCGACCGCACGAAGCCGGTCGTCCCGAGCAGCTTCCACGGGCTCGCTCTCGACGGGAGCGACGACCTCCCCGTCGGCTTCGCGATCCCCGGTTTCGCGCAACGCTACGAGGATCGGGGCTCAGGTCCGCTCATGCCGACCGGCGCGCTCGGGCGCCGCGAGGCGGTGCCACTCACGGGCAAGCGCCGTCCGGGCGGCGTCCTCGAGGCGACCGACGGCAGCTTCGTCGCCGCGTCAGCGCTGCGCGTGATCCCCCGCCGCACGTCGTTCCCTAGCTTTGCCACGGGCGATCGCAAGTGGGTCGATGTCTCCGTGAAGGAGCAGTCGCTCGTGGCGTACGTCGGTCGCCGGCCGGTGTACGTGACGCTCGTGAGCACGGGACGCTCCGGCCTGATGGATCCCGAGAAGACCGACTCGACCGTGCGCGGAACCTTCATGATCTACGAGAAGGACGTGAGCTCGACGATGGACGGAGACGAGGACCACGCCGATTCCTTCAACCTGCACGACGTGCCTTTCGTCCAGTATTTTCACAAGGGCTACGCGCTGCACGGCACCTACTGGCACGACGAATTCGGAAAAACCCGAAGCCACGGCTGCGTGAACCTTTCGCCCATCGATGCCGCGTGGCTCTTCGAATGGACCGACCCGAGCGTGCCGGCCGACTGGCATGCCGTGCTCAACAAGGAGCGCGGGACGGTGGTGCTCGTGCGGCCCTGAGACAGGCAGGACGAACGCGAGCCTCTTGCGTCGAGGGGCGATCGATAGTCTTCTTTTGTCATGGCACAAGCCTCGCTGAGCCTCGTGGATTTGCTGAAGCGCGCGCTGTCCGTGGGCGCCGCAGAGGTGCGGCTCGTGCCGGGGCGCCGGACGATTGTCGTCTTGCCGCAAGGCGAGAGCGAGGTGCGCGGTGATCCGCTGACGCCGGAGCGCATCGACGAGCTGATCGCGCCGATCGCGACGCCGATCGCGAAGCGCGGGCTGTCCTCGGGCTGGGCCGAGTGGGACTTCGATCTCGACGGCAAGGGTCCGGTGCGCGCCTGCGGCGAGGTCAAGGTGGGCCTGCTCCACGTGTCGCTGTTCCTCGACCGCTGCGATCCGTCGGGTGCGGCGCCCCTGCCGGAGCGCCCGCCGCGCGTCCCCGCGGCTCCCCCGCCCCCCGTCGAGCCCGAGGCGCGGCTCGGGCCGCTGCCGACTCAGCCGCCGATCGCTCCGGACAAGCTGGTCTACGACGCCGGGCTGAGCGGGGGCTCCACCGCGGAGATCGACCGGCTGCTCGGCGTGATGCTCGACAAGCGCGCCTCGGACCTGCACCTCTCGACGGGCGCGCCGCCCATCTTGCGACTCGACGGCGAGATGGCGCCCATCCCGGGACAAGGGCCGCTCAGCGCCGAGGCGCTGCAAAAGATCTTGATGCCGATCGTTCCGCCGAGAAACCGCGAGGAATTCCAGCGCACGCACGATTCGGACTTCGCGTACGAGCTTGCGGGCAAGGCGCGCTTTCGCGTCAACGTGTTCGTGGATCTACACGGCATGGGCGGCGTCTTGCGCGTCATCCCCACGAAGATCCTCACGGTGGAGGAGCTCGGGCTACCCAAGGAGCTGCTCACCCTGTGCGCGCTGCCGAAGGGGCTCGTGCTCGTCACGGGACCGACCGGCTCGGGGAAGTCGACCACGTTGGCCGCGCTCATCGATTACATCAATCGCATGCGGAGCGCGCACGTCATCACCATCGAGGATCCCGTCGAGTTCGTGCATCCGAACAAGAAGTGCCTGATCAACCAGCGTCAGGTCGGCGAGCACACTGATTCCTTCAAGCGCGCCCTGCGGGCGGCGTTGCGCGAGGATCCGGACATCGTCCTGCTCGGGGAGATGCGCGACCTCGAGACGATGTCGATCGCAATCGAGACGGCCGAGACGGGCCACCTGGTGTTCGGGACGCTCCACACCTCTTCCGCGCCTTCCACGATCGACCGCATCATCGATCAGTTCCCACCGGAGCAACAAAATCAGATCCGTGTGATGCTTTCGAGCAGCTTGCGCGGCGTCATCTGTCAGATGCTCTGTAAAAAGATCGGCGGCGGCCGCGTGGCGGCGCTCGAGGTGATGTTCGCCGTCCCGGCGATCGCGAACCTCATCCGCGAGCAGAAGATTTTCAGATCCCGTCGATCATGCAAACGGGCCGCAAGCTCGGCATGGCGCTCTTGAACGACAGCCTGCTCAAGCTGGTCAAGGACGGCCTGGTCGCCCCGGACGAGGCCCTCGCCAAGAGCAACGACCGCGCGACGCTGGCGAGCATCTTCCAACAGAACAACATCCCCGTGCCACCGCTGGCGTGACGGGCCGGAGGGTGCGCGAGACGCGCTTCATCAGGACATTAGCGGTGCTGCGGCTTCCATCGAAAGGCGCCGGAACACGAGCACGTGCCCGAAGAACGCCGAGCCGACCATGATGGCCATCCAGACGTAGGGGAAGCGCGTGACCCAGACGTTGAGCTGGTCGGGGCCGAAAGCGGCAAAGCTTGGCATGGCTGCCGCGGCGATCAACGTGATCACCAAGAGGAGCGTGCTCCCGAGGGCGTTCCAGAGCATCACCGCGGCGCGCGATGGCCGGCCGATGACGAACCAGAGGCCGAGTAGCGCGGCGCTCGCGCCCGTCACGATGTCGTAGTTGTAGCCGCCGAAGGACATGACGCTCGGCATCAGGCCGTCTTGCGCCGCCCGGTGCATCAAGAGCTCGAGCGGCAGGCGAAACGCCTGAAAGCCGACGAGCGCGCCGAGTGGCAGGCCGCCGGCGAGCCGGCGCCCGAGCGGAGAGAGCGCCGCACCGAGCGCGAGCACGATGGTGCCCGCGAACACGCCCATCATCGGCGGTGGACGCCGGTCGAAGTGCGCGAGGGCGCCGCTCGCCGCGAGACCGCCGATGAGCGCCATCCACGCCGCCATCACGCTGCCGGCGAAGAGCGCGCGCCAAAGCGCCGCCCCCGGAGGTGACCCGAGCCGCTGCTCCGCCCGGCGGACGCCGAGCCCGAACAGCAGCAAGAGGGAAAGCGCCAGGATGGGAATGCCGAGCCGCACCACGGGAGAAACCATGCGCGCAGCCTACTTTATTTTTTATTAGTTAGAACAATTAAATATGATAGTATAAGTTAGATTGGAAACAAAGAGGAATTATAGTCAGTTATGCGGTCTTGCCCGGGCGCTCGACAGAGTGGGCGAGCGCTGGACCTTGCTCCTCGTCAGAGAGCTCCTACTCGGGCCGCGCCGCTACACGGATCTCTTGAGCGCCCTACCCGGCCTGACGACGAACCTGCTCGCGAGGCGGCTTCGGGAGCTCGAGCGGCTCGGTCTCGTATCGCGCCGCGTGATGCCGCCGCCCCTCGCGGCGCGCGTCTACGAGCTCACCGAGAGCGGTCGCGCGCTCGAGGCGACGGTCATGGAGCTTGCGCGCTGGGGAGCGCGTTACATGGGCGAGCGCGGTCCGCACGATCGTTTCAACGTCGCGTGGGGGCTGCTTTCGCTCAAGCGCCGCTACATCGGCGGCATGCGGGCCAGCGTCGAGCTCCGGATCGATGCGCGGACGTTCGAGCTCGGGCTCGAGCCCGGATACCTGTCGGTGAGCGAGCGCAGCGCCGCCGCGCCGGATGTCGTCGTCACGGGTCCAATCGACGCGCTACTCGCCTGGCTCTTCATGGGGCAGGACGCGCGCGCGCTCCGCGCCGCGGGGCGACTCGAGGTGACCGGCACGGACGCGGTGTTCGACGCGCTCGCGACGGCCTTCGCCCGCGAGGTCCCGGCCGAGGAAGCGTCGCGGGCCCCGCGGCTCGGCCGGCGCGCCGGGTTGGCTCAGGGCTCGGCGTAGAGCGGCAGCGCAGCGTCGGCCCAGACGCCGTTCATCTGCGTGTAACCGAGGCTGTTCGGGTGCACGCCGTCGGTGTTGAGCTCGTCCGGGCTCGCTTGGAAATGAGCGTAGAGATCGGGCCCACAGGGTAGCCCGCGCTCGCGCGTGAGCCGATCGATGACGGCGTTGAACTCGGGCAGGGTGTCGTGGGCCGTCGAGGCGTAGGGGATGCGCGCGAGGATGGGCACCCTCCCCGCTGCGAGCAGCCGATCGACGATGTCGGTCATGGCGCTCTCGAAGCTCGTGAATTCGAGGTGCTGGTCGCCCCACGAGTCG
Source organism: uncultured delta proteobacterium (assembly GCA_963841435.1). Lineage (GTDB taxonomy): Bacteria > Myxococcota_A > Polyangia > Polyangiales > Polyangiaceae > PMG-095. The sequence continues at coordinate 41,315 of CAWJCS010000004.1, read as the reverse complement.
TTGGTGCCGTAGCCGATGCCGAAGAACGTGAAGTCGGGATTCAGAATCGAGGACTTGGTCGAGCCGGTCGCGACCGCCCGTTGAACAGCTCGCCGCCGATGCCGCCGTTGATGACCGCGGGGCTGTAGCCCGGCAGAGCCGCGTGGATGCGTGCGTCGAAGTTGCCGAACGAGCCAGCCGTCTTCTGGAACGCGCCCGCCGTGATGCTGTCGCCGAGGAAGAACCACGTGTCGGGCGCGCGCCCGTCACCCACCGCCCCGAGATCGAAGAGTGAAATCTCGTCGAGCGTGACCGGCTTGGCGTGACCCGCGGTGACGGTGATCCTGACCCAGTGTCGATCGACGAAATCGAAGGAATGGGCACGCGAGCGCACTGGGTTGCCGGTGACGGCGACGACGCTCGTCCAGCTGCCGTCCTCGCCGTCCGTCGAGTCGCCCGATGTCTCGAGCACGTAGTCGAGCGGAGCTTCGTCGGCGAGGGTGTAGTTGCCGTAGCCGGCATCGTCCCAGCTCAGGAGCAGCCGCGTGAAATCGCCTTCGAGCTCGATGGCGATCCAGGCCGGCGCGTCGTCCGTCGGCGTGCCCAGGCGCGCCGGGCCATTCTGGTGATAGTACCCGTCCACTGCACGTTCGGGATTCTCGACGCCGGCGCTCGCGCTGACGCGGGCGCCGACGGAGACGAGCGGATTCTTCGCGGTGATGTCGCCGAGCGCGCGCAAGCTCGGATCGCAAACCAGCGCGGGAGCCTCGGCCGCGGGCTCGTCGTCCGCCCCACCCCCGCAGGCGGGGAGCGTGAACGCGAGCACGACGACCGCGCGCCGACCGGCTCGCAACGCCAAGCAGGGAAAAGAAGCAGAAATCATGGGGACTCAGCGTAGCAGATCGACCCTGTCGGCGACCGCCTCCCAAACGACCGGTGTGCCCTCGCTCGGCAGCCGACCGGTGAACGCGACGCCGGTCTCGGCAGCGAGCTCGCCCGGGACGGAGAGCACCTGCTCGACGAGCAGAGTGGGTGGCGCGCCGACCGGATCGCCCGGTACGACGCCCTGATCGAGACCCCTGAGCTTCACGCCGAGATCCTTCTTCGCCTCGTGGCTCGCGTTGAACAGGCAGCCGCGCACGCTGCGACCGCCGGCCTCGTCGGCGACGTCGAGCCGGCAGACGCGTGCCTCAGCGGTCGCCTGCAGCAGACGGTCGAGGTACGGCGCCTCGTCCTCGCGCAGCGCTTCGCGTAGCTTCAAGATGCCCTCTCGCGCGCGCCGATCGCCGAGGAACGCGAGCAGCCGCGCCGCGTGTAAACGCACGGGGCGGTTGTTGGCCTCGAGCAGCTCGGCGAAGCGGTCCGACGGCGCGAGCGACTCGCCTTCGAGCCCGAGGCTGCCGAGCACGGGTGCCTGCACCTCCACCTCGGTGCCTTCGGCGTCGGTGCTCCATTTGATCGCCTGCCCTGGCCGCAGCGGCCCCTCGTAGAAAAGCGGGCGGCTCGCCACCTGCTCGCGGTGCTTGCCCCCCGCGTCGCGCGCGTAGAAGAGCACCACGAGCGTGATCTCGTCGATGTCGGTGTCGCCGTTGTTCACGACGGCCACGTCGAGGTCGAGGTAGCGCTTGCGAACGCTCTCGTGGTGCGGCGCGCCGCGTCCCGCACGCACGCGCTGACGCAGGAAAAGCACGCTCAGGCGCGGGATGGGATCCGACCAGAGCAGCGAATCGGCGCGCGCGCAGCGACAGGGGTCTCCGAGTGTTGCGCCGCCCATCGGTGCCGCGGGGCGGGCCGGCGCTCGCGCCGCCGGGGCCGCGGACGGCCGCGACGTGGGCTCGAGCGGGCGCGGCGCCTGCACGGCCACGTTCGCGGGCTCTTCGCGCGGCGCCGCGGGCAGCGCTCGGACCGCGCGCCGCTCGTCACCGAACGTCCAGTGCGCGACCAGCACGGCCGCGAGGCTGCTCGCCGTCAGCGTGACGACGATGGCGAACGTCGTCCGTGGCAGCACGCCCTGGAGGTCGCCGAGCGTGAGGCGGCGCATCTTCTTCGCCGGGGCGGCCTCGGCGCGCGCCAGCGCCGGCAAGTAGCGGTCGAGCTGACCGAAGAGCTCGGCCCGCACGGTGTCGGGCGGCACGATGCCGAAAGCGACCAGGCGGTCGGCCATGACCCCGATCGCGAGCACGAGCACGGCGCCGAACGCGCCGGCGCCCACGGCGAGCGCCGGGCCGAGCCCCGTGACGCGCGACGCGAAGAGCGCGGAGAGCAACGCTGCGAGTATGGCCGAGGCCCCCGTCGCCGCGCGCACCAGGGCACGCTGGCGCCGCACGGTGCGGGGCTCGCTGCTCCGGCCCGTGGAAAAGCTCGAGAGCAAGAGGCGATGGTGGGGGCTCAGCGCGGGATCGAACGCCAAATAGAGCCGCTCGCCCTCGACCTGTGCTTCGTCGACGGCCGACCACGGCACGAGCACGCGCGTCCCGCTCGTGAGGGCCCCCGGCGCATAGTCCTCGCTGAAGGCGCCCACACCGAGGTGCACGAGCGACAGGCCGTGCGGCGTGCATTCCAGCTCGACGGTTCCGACCGCGTTGCTGCGCTCGGAGGCGACCGCCACGGCACGGACCTTCATCGGGGCGGGATCGTAGTGCACCGCTCGCGAGATGCGAGCAAACCGTCGAGCTTGCCCGAGCGCCGTACGACGGCGAGCTCAGAAACCCACGCCGACGCGCGCCGTAAAGAGCAGCCAGGGGCCGGCATTCGCGGCAGATTTTGCCTGGATTGCCGGCACGCTGCCGCTCGCGTCGATGCCGATGCGGGCGTCGGCACGCGACACGGGGAGCACGTATTCGAGCGTGCCTCTGAGCACGCCGACGCCGTACGTCGCGATGACGGGCGTTCCGTCCGGCCCCGGGCTGCCGAGCCGCGCAATGCCGGCACCCGCGCCGACGATGGGATGGAGCCGGCGTTCGGAGCCGAAGTCGATGAAGAGCTCGCCGCGGTATTCGGAGAGTCCCTCGTCGCTGCCGACGCGCACCCACGTGCCCGTGAACCGCGCGCCGGCCGGACCCGAGCCCACGTCGAGCGCTGCGGCGAGCCCGCCGTCCGCCGTCGTCCGAGCGACGCGAAGCACCGGGCCCACGCTGACGCGCAGCGTGCTCGAGTCGGCGGGAGGGTCGGGCCGCGTTTCGACGAAGGGCGCGTCGGTGGGGGGCTCGCTCGGGAGCAGGGGCCCGCCGGGCGGCTCGGCGAACTCTTGTGCGGCGGCGGCACGGGAAAAGAGGAGCAGCGAGAGCAAAGCGAGCGGCATCCGGGTCATGGCGGGGTCCTTTCGAACCTGAGAACGCGCGCCGCCGCCGCGCCTTACACCAAAAACGGCGCGACGCGCCGCGACGGGCGGGCGGCGACGAGCGCTGACGCTGGGGTGGAACGGCGCTGGGCGGCGTCACTCGCGCCGTCGGGCGGCGGTCGCCCCTACCCCAAACACGAAAAGGGCGTCTCGGCGCGCGGCTCGGGCGTCACAGCGCGTCGGCGAACGCGGTGACGCGCTCTTCGATGAGCTCGCGATCGTAGTCGAGCGTCGCGACGTGATACGAGCGCTCGAGCACCAGGCTCTCGAGCTTGGGGCTCTTGATGAGCTCGAGCAGAGCGGCCGAGTTCTTGGGCGAGACGCTGTGGTCGTTCTTCGACACCATGACGAGCACGGGGCACGACACTTTGGAAAGCTGAGAGCGGACCCGCGGCAGCGCGCGGAGCAGCGAATTCCCTGCCGCGGTCGGCACCCAGGTGTAGGCCTGTTCGAGCACGTCGGGCTTGGCGATGTCGTTCTTGGTGATACCGGCGACGGCCGCGGGAACGATGGGCAAGAGCTTCTCGATGATGGGGCCGAGCTTCACGACGATGCCCTCGCGGTCGAGGATTTGCGCGTTGATGGTGACCACACCATCGATCGCGACGTCCCCGCCGCTCGCAATGTCGAGCGCGAGCGTGCCGCCCATCGACAGGCCGACGATCACCAGGCGGTCCACGCGACCGCGCAGTCGAGCGGCGTCGGCTCGGACGCCCTCGCGCCAGTCGGCGTAGCGGGTCTTCACCATGTCGCGAAAGTTGGTGCCGTGGCCCGGCAGACGCGGGAGATCCACCGTGAAGCCGCGCGCGGCGAGCGCTTCGGCGAGCGGCCGGAGCGACACGGGGCTACCCGTGAAGCCATGCACGAGCAGGATGCCGCGGCGCGCGCGCTCGCCGCTGCCCGCCTGAGACCACGGCTCCGAGCTCGGCCGAGCGGAGGCGAGCTCGACGTCGGCGGTGGCAACCATCAGAAGAGCCTTCCTTGTTCGGTGGTGGCGCGCGGCGTGCGGCCGAGGTGCTCGAACGCCTTCTTGGTCGCGATGCGGCCGCGCGGCGTGCGACCCAGAAATCCTTGCTGCAAGAGGTACGGCTCGTACACGTCCTCGATGGTGTCGCGCGGCTCGGCGAGCGCCGCGGCGATCGTTTCGACGCCGACGGGCCCGCCGTCGTAGTGGTCGATGAGCACGAGCAGCAGCCGCCGGTCCATCTCGTCGAGGCCGACCTCGTCAACGCCCACTCGCTCGCAACACAGCTCGACGATGTGGCGATCGATGCGGCCGGAGCCCTCGATATCGGCGAAGTCGCGCGCGCGCCTGAGCAGCCGGTTGGCGACGCGCGGCGTGCCTCGCGAGCGCATGGCAAGCGCCCTGGCGCCCTCCGGATCGCAGGGCACGCCGAGCAGCCGGGCGCTACGATCGACGATGCGCTCGAGATCGGCGGGGGGGTAGAAATCGAGGCGCAGCGTGACGCCAAAGCGCTCCTGCAAGGGCTTGGTGAGAAGCCCCGTGCGCGTCGTGGCGCCGACGAGCGTGAAGGGCTTCACGTCGAGCGTCAGGCTCTCGGCGAACGCCCCCTCGCCCATCATGACGTCGATGCGAAAATCCTCGACCGCCGGATAGAGCGCTTCCTCGACGGGTGGCGAAAGCCGGTGGATCTCGTCGATGAACACGACGTCGCCACGCTCGACGCGCGTTAGCATGCCCGTCAGCACGCCCTTGTGCTCCACCGCCGGGCCGCTCGTCACGGTGATCTGCGTGCCCATCTCCCTGGCGAGGATGTGCGCGAGCGTGGTCTTGCCGAGCCCGGGAGGACCGCAGAGCAGCACGTGGTCGAGCGGCTCGCCGCGGCGGCGCGCCGCCTCCACGTACACCTGCAGGTTCTTCTTGTGCTGCTCCTGCCCCACGAACTCGGCGAGCGACGTCGGTCGGAACACGCGATCGAAACGTTCGTCGTCCGAGCCCTCGCCCGGATCGAGGACGCCGTCGCTCGCCGGGTCAGGCCGGGCGCGCTCGTCGTGATCGGCGTGCGGGGTCTTCCTCTTCGGCATACGGGGTGGGCCCTTTCGCGACTCTACTCGTCAGCCAACCGTCGGCAAGTGGAGCACGATCGAGCCGCCGTCCTCGTGCTTGGAAAGCGAGAGGGACCCCTGGTGCAGCTCGACGATGGAACGTCCGAGGCGCAGGGCCATGGCGAACCCCCGGTGCACCGCGCCGCCCGTGGCACGCGTCGGATCGAGGATCGCCGCGATGTCGGTGACGCTCGCTTCGCCCTGGACCTCGATTTCCATGCGGGCAAGGTCGGGGCCGTCCGGCGAGACCACGATGCGAAAGGTAGGGCCGCGCGCCGCGCGCATCGCGCAGGCGAGGAAGGTCGACAGAGCCCGCGGCAGACGCACCCGGTCGACGGAGAGCGGGCGGAGTCCCGGCGCGATCTCGACGACGGCCTGCACGTCGTAGTCGCCTCCGAGGTCGCGCCCCTTGACGATCGACTGCTCGAGCACGGTTTTCGCGTCGATGGCGTCGAGCACGAGCGTGAGCTGGCCCGCCTCGACGCGCGCGGCGTCGAGGATCGTCTCGATGAGCGCGAGCAGCTCGCGCCCGCGCCGCTCGATGAGGTTCAAGCTCTCGGCCTGACCGGCCGTGACCGGCTGCGCGCGGCGCACGAGCTCGGTAAACCCCAGGATGGCATTGAGCGGGCTCTTGAGATCGTGGCTCACGGAGGCGAAGAACAGCCCGCGCATGCGCACCGCGGCGTCCTTGGCGGCGATGGTGCGCTCCTGCGCGCGCGCGAAGACGCGGAAACGGCCCGTCAGGCGCGCGATCGCGAGCCCCAGGCGCGCCACGATCGGAAAGCGTGCCCGGTGTAGGAGGCGCCGCCCGCCGCCGATCACGGTTTCCGTGCCGAGCGCCCGAACGTCGGCCGTGGCGGCTTCGAGATCCGCGCCGAGCACACGCCCCACACCGAGCCCCGCAAGGGCCGCGAGAAGCGTGCCGATCGCCGCGACGAGCAGCGCCGCGCCGTTGACCACGGTGACGGTCGACGCCGGAAACTCCATGCTGGCGCTGCCGCGGTCGAGCGGGGTTATCACGATGAGCTGCCCACCCTTGCCGTGCTCCACGCGGTATTCGTCGGGCTCACGCTGCGAGTTCGCGTAGAAGCCGAGGGCGCGCGCCTGGACGACGGCCTCGCGAATCCCAGCCCAGGCCTGCGGCCCCGGCTCTGGCTCGAGCGCGGCGCGCGAGACGAGACGCGCCGTCTCCTCGCGGTTTCGCTCGTCGGCGCGGCGCACGTGCCCGGCCACGATGAGCAACGAGCCGAGCGCCAGGCAGCCGACCGGTAGCGCGACGGCCAACACCATGCGGTGCGGGATGCGCCGCGCGACGAGCCCGAGCCGCTCGGCGTCGTCGATCACTTCGCGCATCACGGAGACGGGCGCGAGCATGAGCGCGCGGGCGACGGCCGTGCGCAGCATGACGAACAGCGGCAACGAGGCCGAGCCCGCCATGGCGAGACCGAGCAAGCACAGCGTGACGCTCGTGCCGCCATCCAGCGTTTTCGGGCCGAACGGCAGCGTCGAAAGCGCGCAGCCGAGCGCCGAGGGGACGAACCAGCCGACGATGATGCGCCGCGGCTCCTCGGCGAGCGCGTAAAGATCGTGCGCCTCGACGGCACGCGAGCCGAGCGCGAGCGCCCGCAGCACGAAACGATGGCGCCTTAGCCTGAGCCCCGACGGGACGAGCGCAAAGAGCCCGCCCGCCGTGAGCCCGACGCCGAGCGCCCGAGCGCCTTCGATCGCGACCGAGCCACCCAAAAGGAGGAAGCGCGGCGACAACACCGCGACCAGCGCGGCGCCGAGCAGCGTGAACGCAGCCTGCAGGCCGAGCACGCGCCGGATCAGATGGGAAGCGGCGGGATTCACGGCGGCTCCGAGGGGCGCAGCGTGCGCGGCTGTGAGCGATCACGCCGCGATTCGGGCGGCGCGTCGATGGGCAGCGCGATGGAAAATGTCGAGCCCTCGCCGAGCGCGCTCGTGAGCTCGATGTGTCCGCCGTGCATCTCGACGAGGCGTCGCGCGATGGCGAGGCCGAGCCCGGTGCCGGCGCGCCGGCGCGCCGCCTCGCGCGTTTGCCAGTATTCCTGGAAGATCGATTCGTGGTCCTCCGGCGCGATGCCGGGGCCGCTGTCGCGGACGGACACCGTGGCCTCGACCGGCCCCGGGCTCACGCGCACCGCGACGCCGCCCGAATCGGTGTATTTCACGGCGTTGCCGACGACATTGCCGATGATCTGCCGCACGCGGCGCTCGTCGGCCCAGGCTGTCGCACGGGCACCCTCGAGCGTCAGCGTGAGCCCCTTGGCCTCGGCGGCCACGCGCGCCTCGCGCACGACGTCGGCCGTGACGCCCGCAACGTCGACGGGACCGGGGCTCAGGCGGAGCTCGCCCGATTCGAGCGCGGAAAGGTCGAGGATGTCGTCGATGAGCGCGCGCAGGTGCTGGCCGCTCTTGCGCACCACCGTCAGCCCCTCGCGGGCGTCGGCGCTGAGCGGGCCGTCCACCTCCGAGAGAAGCACGTCCGTGAAGCCGAGGATGGCGTTGAGCGGCGTGCGAAGCTCGTGGCTGAGTGCCGCGAGGAACGCGCTCCGGTCGTGGTCGTAGGCGAGCGCCCCGGTGAGATCCTGACGATAAGCGCGCTCGGCCGCCGCGAAGCGCTCCACGAGCACGTTGAAGGCGCTCGCGAGGGCGCCCACCTGGTCGACGGAGCCGACGGGGATCGTCTGCCCGGCAGGCTGATTCTTGGCGCGCGCCATGCGCGCGATGCGAATCATCACGAAACGCACGTCGGCGTGCACGTCGCGCGCGAGCGCGAATGCCACGAGGCCCGCCGCGCCGACGAGCAGCGCCGTCAACGCGGCCACCGAGCGAATGAGCGAGCTCGTCGCGAACGGCGCCTCGGGCACGCTCACGAAGGCGAGCAGGGACAGCGCCTGGAACGGCCGTGGCAAGTGCTGGGCGTGGAAGCGCGTGCGTCCGAGCTTGGTGATGGCTTCGCCCGTCCTCTCGTCGATGAGCTCGCGAATGTCCGGCGCCGCGCCGACCCCGCGCGTGAGATCGATCGCGACCTGGCCGTCACTGGCGGCGAGCAAGAGCTCGGCGCCCGAGCGCAGCGCGGCAAGCTCGAGCACGGGCTGCCAGTGTTCGCTCGGGATGGCGCCCAGGCGCGCCGCGAGCATCTTGGCGAGCAGCTCGCTGTTGCGGGACGCGCCCGCGTCGCCCTGGTGGCGGAGCTCGCGCAGGCCCAAAGTGCCGATGCCCACGCCGAGCAGCAGGCCGAACGCCACCACGAGCGTCGGAGCGAGCACCACGAACGGCGGCCAGCGGCCGCCGAAGCGGCTGAAAATCTGCCTCCCGCGTGGCCCGCTCACTCGTCCGTCGCCAGCTTGGCGAAGAGCGCATGGTCGAGCCAGCGCGACCCCACCCACTCCGCCTCGCGCGCGATGCCCTCGAAGCGGAACCCGAGGCGCGAGATGACGCGCAAGCTCGGCGCGTTGTCGGTCGCTGCCGCACAGCGCACGCGGTGCATGCCCATGCGCTGGAAGGCGAACTCGACGCACGCGCGCGCCGCTTCGGTCATCAGCCCGCGCCCCGTGTGCTCGCGGCGCAGCCAGTAGCCGAGCTCGGACGAGCGGTGCAGGTGCACGCACGAGTCGAGGCCCACGACGCCGAGCAGCTCGTTCGTCGAGCGGTCGCGTAGCGCGAAGCGAGCCGCGCGCCCCGCGTCCCAGTCGACGGCACACGCCTCGGCGTAGCGCAGGCTCGCGTCGGGCGAGGAGTTGAACGGCACCCAGGGCAGCCAGCGCTCGAGGTGCCAGCGCGAGCCCTCGACCGCTTCCCAGAGCTCGGGCCCGTCCGTCGCGTCAACCGGGATGAGCAGCACGCGGCCCGTCGACGGCGGCGTGCGTCGCAGCGAAAGGCGCGAGGGGAAGGTGAGCCCGTGCGTGGGCGGGTGGGACAAGGGTCGCTCGGGCTTCTGCTGTTTCATGGGCACTCCGCCCTGAGAGCGAACAGCTCCAGGTGTCCGGCCTCGTAATCTCGCCACGCCACGAGCCATTCGCCCGGGCGAGCCCCCCGCGTCACCGCGGGGGCCGGCTGCAGTCCGTTGACGCGGTTGACGACGCTCGGCGTCGCGACCCCGTCGCGACCCGCGGGCGCGAGCCTGAGGCGCGAGTCCTCGAACCACGCGACACCGATGCCCTGCGCGTCGCCCGCGAGCACGGGGCGCGTGCCGCGCGGCGCGAACTGGCGGTGCCAGAGCGGTTGCGTGCGACCGTGCTGCAAGAAGGCGACGAACGCGCCGCCATTCTCCTCGTCCCACGTAAGGAGGCACCCCTCGTTCTCACATGCTAGGCGCGGCTCGGGAGCGCGCCCGACCACCTTGGCGATCGTCCGCAACGTTCCGAGCGCGGCGGGCTCGCGTTCGGCCTTGCCGTGCTTGCCCGGCTTCGGAGCCTCGACGCCCGCGGAGGAAGCGAGCACGGCGAGCGGCGTGGTGAGCAGCGTGACCTCGGAGCGCGATCCCGGGAGCTCGAGCGCGAACCCGACCTCGAGGCCGACCCGGGACAGCGTGGCGGCGACGCCCTGCGCGCGCTCGGACAAGCCCTTGATGCCCGGTAGCGCCGTGAGCCGCTTCGGCTCGCCCTGCACTTCGAGCCCCGGTCCGAGCACGGCCGCCATGACGTCGGTGCCGCCCGACGACGCGGGCTCGAGCCACACGACGAATCGTTTGCCGTCGCTCGGGGGCGTCAAGACGACGCGGCGATCGGCCGGCTTGGCGCGCGTCAGGCGAACGGCGGGGCTTGCGATGCGGCCGTCGAGGCCGAGCTCGCGAAGAAAGATGCCGGGCTGCTTGCCGCCCTCGTCCGAGTAGACGAGCGCGACGCGATCGCCCGCGGGATAGAGGTCGAGGGCTTGCACGCTGCTCGCCTCGGGCGTGATGGCGAGCGGATCACCGCGGCGGCGCAGCGCCTCGTCGAGGAGCACGACGTGCCCCTGACGTTTCTTGGCGTCGGCGTGATTGTCGACCCAGGCGAGTAACGTCCCCTGGGTCGTCTGCAAAATGGCCGGAAGCGACGCCGCCTGCTCGATGAGATAGGGGCGGGGCCGCGAGATCGAAACGACGCGACAGCCGCCGCGCGTCGCTTCGTCGACGGCGACGCTCGCGTGAGACAAAAGCGAGCGCGCCGGGCTCGCCGAGCCGAGGGCGTAGGCCGCCTTGAACTTCTCGATGGCCTCCCCCTGATCGCCGCGGAAAAGTCCCTGCGCCTGCCGCACGAGCTGGGCGAACGGCTCGGTATCGGGGTCGCTCGCCTCCTCGGCCGACGCCACGGGTACCACGCTCGCGGACCCGCTCGGCAGCACGGGAGCCGCCGCCCTGGTACGGTCCCGCTCACCCGCAGGGTGCAGCACCTTGAGCCAGAACGCGTAACCGCCGAGCATGACCACCGCGGCGATCAGCAGCGCCGGGATGCCGCTCGTGCGCGGCGGCTCGGTGACGACGGGCCCGGGCGTGACGGCGTCCGAACCGTCGTCGGACGCGGACAGCGGCTCCGCCCCGGCCCTCGCCGACGAGGGGGCCAGCTCGCCCGCCATCAGCTGATCGATCTGCACGGCCTCGGCGTCCGAGTGGAAGCTCTGCTGCCGCGTGCTCTGGGCGGTCGGCAGCGGGTCGCTGTCCGTGGAGCGCAGCGCGGTCTGGAGCGCGTCGGCCAGCTCGCGCGCGGATTGGAAGCGTTTGTCGGGATCTCGATCGAGCGCCTTGGCAAACCAGACGTCGAAGGAAAGCGGCAGGTCCGAACGAAGCCGCGACGGCCGCGGCACGGGAGCGCTAGCGACCTGCGCCAGGATCATCGCGACGCCTTGCTCGACGCTCCACACCGTCTGCCCCGTGATGCACTCGTAGACGATGCAGCCGAGCGCCCAAAGATCCGAGCGGTGATCGACCTCGCCCTGGCCCTTGGCCTGCTCGGGGCTCATGTAGGCGGGCGTACCGAACAGCGCGCCCTCGCGCGTGAGGCGCACCGTCTTCGGATCGCCGTCGTTCGTGGGTTCGTAGAACTTGGCGAGGCCGAAATCGAGCAGCTTGACGCTGAGCTTGCCGTCCTCGTCGCGACTGACGAAGATGTTCTCGGGCTTGAGATCGCGGTGGACGATGTTGGCTTCGTGCGCCTTGCCGAGCCCGCGCGACGTCTGCGTCGCGATGTTCAACACCGTCTCCGGATCGATTCGCCGAAGCCGGGTCAGCATGTCGTACAAGCTTTCGCCTTCGAGCAGCTCCATCACGAGGAACGGCCGCTCCTCGTACATGCCCGAGTCGTACACGTCGCAAATGTGAGGGCTTCTCACGGCCGAGGCGGCGCGCGCTTCGCGAATGAAACGCTCCCTGACGACGCGCGACGTGATGAGCTCGGCGGCGAGCACCTTCACCGCGACGCGCTTACCGATGTCGATGTTCTCGGCTTCGTAAACAGCGGCCATGCCTCCGCGACCGATCTCGCGGGTGACACTGAACTTTCCCGCGAGCACGGTGCCGATCGGCACGTTGGACTTGTTTTGGACCGCCATCTTCGAAGACAACCGGCCACCCGGGCCTCGGGTTCTCGGCGCCGGTGCCTACCATAGCCGACCGGCGAGACCGGCCCCCAGGCCGGTGGTGGCTGGAGGGTGCATAAATTACGCGATCCCTGTCAATTTATCGAGACTTCTCTCCGAAACAGTGCAGAAACCTACCGCCCGCTAGGTCCCAACTGGCCCCCCCAAAAACGGGGCGGTCGAGTCCGAGGCGGGAGCCCCCGCCTTGCCGACGCTCAACCATTAGGGCCGTTTATCCCAGGGAGACCGTCATGAAGAAAGTCGAGGCCATCATCAAGCCGTTCAAGCTGGACGAGGTCAAGGAGGCCCTGTCCGAAGTCGGCATTCAAGGGATGACCGTCACCGAGGTGAAAGGCTTCGGGCGAACCGGTGGCAAGAAGGAAGTTTATCGCGGATCGGCGTACGTCGTGGATTTCGTCCCCAAGGTGAAGCTCGAAATCGTCGTTCCCGAGGGCATGGTGCACCAGGTGATCGACGCGATCGAGAAGAGCGCCAAGACGGGGCGCATCGGTGACGGAAAAATCTTCGTTTCACCGATCGACGAAGCCGTGCGCATTCGCACGGGCGAGCGCGCCGAAGAAGCGATCTAGCCCGCGCCGTTGGCGCGCGGTAAGCCGTCTAGGAGGAGAATAGAAGGGCATGGACGCAAAGAAGGCGATCGATCTCGGGAAAGCGAACGGGGCGGTCATGGTCGATTTGAAGTTCATCGACCTGATCGGCAAGTGGCAGCACACCTCGGTGCCGTTCCACCGCCTCGTTCCTGAGGCTTTCGAGGAGGGCTTCGGCTTCGACGGTTCGTCGATCCGTGGCTTTCAGCCGATCAATCAGAGCGACATGCTGCTGATGCCGGACCCCTCCACCGCGGTGATGGATCCCTTCACGAAGCACCCGACCATCTCCTTACTCTGCACGATCACCGACACGATCACGCACCAGCGTTACACGCGTGATCCGCGCTACATCGCGCAAAAGGCCGAGGCGTACCTGAAGTCCACGGGCGTCGCGGACACCGCGTACTTCGGACCCGAGGCGGAGTTCTTCATCTTCGACGACGTGCGCTACGCCGCGGGCTCGAACGAGGCGTTCTATTCGATCGACTCGAGCGAGGCGGTCTGGAACACGGGCAGCGACGAGGGGCCGAACCTCGGGCACAAGATCCGGCACAAGGAAGGTTACTTCCCGGTCCAGCCGCAAGACAGTCAGATGGATCTGCGGACCGAGATCTGCCTGGAGATGGAGAAGGTCGGCATCGAAGTCGAGGTCAGCCATCACGAGGTCGCCACCGCCGGGCAGGGCGAGATCGACATGCGCTTCGACAGCATGGTGCGGATGGCGGACAAGCTGATGTGGTTCAAGCACATCGTGAAGAACGTCGCGCACCGCAACGACAAGACGGCGACGTTCATGCCCAAGCCGATGTTCGGCGACAACGGCAACGGCATGCACTGCCATCAGTCGCTCTGGAAGGACGGCAAGCCGCTCTTCGCAGGCGACGGCTACGCCGGGCTTTCGGACATCGCGTTGCACTACATCGGCGGCATCCTCAGGCACGCTCACACGATCGCGGCGATCTCCAATCCGACGACGAACAGCTATCGCAGGCTCGTGCCGGGCTTCGAGGCGCCCGTGAATCTCGCTTACTCGAGCCGGAACCGCTCGGCGGCGATCCGTATTTCTACTTACTCGCCGTCGCCGAAGGCGCGGCGGCTCGAGCTTCGCTTCCCCGATCCGAGCTGCAACCCGTACCTAGCCTTCTCGGCCATGATGATGGCGGGCCTCGACGGGATTCAGAACAAGATCGACCCGGGTGACCCGCTCGACAAGGACATCTATTCCCTGTCACCCGAGGAGCTGAAGGACGTGCCGCGCATGCCCGCGGCGCTCGAGCAGTCGCTAGACGCCCTCGAGGCCGATCACGAATTTTTGCTGAAGGGCGACGTCTTCACCAAAGATCTCATCGAGATGTGGCTCGACTACAAGCGCGAGAACGAGGTCCAGGCCATGCGCCTGCGCCCCACGCCCTACGAATTCTTCCTCTACTACGACATCTGATCAGCGTGTAGGGTGAGGGCCTACATTGGTTCCGGGTGGCGAGCGTCTGGCGCCCAGCTCAAACTCTAGGCATGGGCCAGGCGTCCGGGCATTTCGTGCAAAGGGACTTTCTCCGAAGGCCCGGTTGCTATATGGACGCCCCCGCAGGGTTTCTCGCGTAAGGGGCCAAGATGCATCGTTTTTTCCCTACGCCTGAGGACTTCGCCTTCTTCTTCGGGCCAACGGTAGACGCGAGCACGACCTTCATGAAACGCGGCCACGGGGGATGCATCTAAGAACCATGGGTTCCGGACCTTCCCGCCCCCACTCGCCCAGCTTGCCGGACGCGTACGAATCCACGCTGGAAGTCACCGTTTCCCGCGACATGCGGCAGATGGTGGAGCTCGCCGGCGAACAGCAGGCGCTGCTCATCGTCCTTTCGGAGCCGTGTCTCGGCAGCCGCGTCGTCTTGGCCGAGGCACCCGTCGAAATCGGACGCGGCGCCAAGGGCGGGCTGCTCATCGACTCCGACTCCGTGAGCCGCCGACACGCGCGCGTCGAATGGACGGGCTCGGCGCACCAGAATCGTCGATTTGGGATCGACCAACGGCACGTTCGTCAACGGCTCGCGCGTGCGGACCCACGAGCTGCGCGACGGCGACCGACTTCAGATCGGCAAGGTCCTGCTCAAGTACCTCGCGGGCGGCAACATCGAAGCCGCGTACCACGAGGAGTTCCAGCGCCTGATGCGCTACGACGCGCTCACGGGCATCTTCAACAAGCGCCAGTTCAACGAAAGCCTGCGGCGCGCCGCACAAACCGTTGGTACGGGGCCGCTTTCGCTCATGGTGTTCGACCTCGACCACTTCAAGCGCATCAACGACACTCACGGCCACGTGGTCGGCGACGGCGTGCTCTGCGAGCTCTGCTCGGTCGCCCGCGAGGCCATGCCGGAGGACGTCGTGTTCGGCCGCGTCGGCGGTGAAGAGTTCGCGGTGCTCTGGGAAGGGCACGGCGCCACCGACATGCGCAAGCTCGCCGAGGGCGTGCGCGTCGCCACGGAGAAGCACCTCTTCAGCTTCGAGGGCAAGCGGCTCGCGGTCTCCGTGAGCGTCGGCGTCTCCGAGCACGGTGGCAGCGACGACGACCAGCTCCAGGCGCTCTACGAGCGCGCGGACGCCAAGCTCTACGAAGCCAAGGCCTCCGGCCGCAACTGCGTGCGCGGCTGACGGCTCGCCCCGACGAGGCCGCACGGCGCCGCGCGGCGCGGGGAGTCGTGCGGCTCAGGCTCGTTCGCTGCGAGAGGTGCCGCCGCGCGACTTCTTTTCGGCGAGGCCGTTGAGCTTGCGGACGCCGTTGGCCGTGCCGTTCGTGCGATGCGCGCCGTTCGCGCGGGCCGCGCTCGCGCGCTTGGCCTTACGCGGCGCCCCGAGCAGGTCGGCGGCAATGTCCTCGGCACGATCGGTCCGCTCCCAGCTGAACTCCGGCCGCCCGAAGTGGCCGTACGCCGACGTCGCGCGGTAGATGGGCCTGAGGAGATCGAGCTCTGCGATGAGCGCGCGCGGCCGCATGTCGAAGTGCTCGGCGACGTAAGCAGCGAGCTTGTGGTCGTCGACCTTGCCCGTGCCAAAGGTTTGCACGTAGACGCCCATGGGCTTCGCCACGCCGATGGCGTACGCCACCTGGACCTCGCATTTCGTTGCCACGCCCGAGGCGACGATGTTCTTGGCAACGTAGCGAGCGTAATAGCAGGCGGAGCGATCGACCTTCGACGGATCCTTGCCGCTGAAGGCACCGCCGCCGTGGCGACCCATGCCGCCGTAGGTATCGACGATGATCTTGCGCCCCGTGAGGCCCGCGTCGCCGAAGGGGCCGCCGATCACGAAGCGCCCCGTGGGGTTGATGAAGTACTTGGTCTTGTTGTCGACGAGCTTCTTCGGGAGCGCCTTTTTTACGACCAGCTCCATGACGGCTTCCTTGAGCGTCTTGTGCTTCACGGAGGGGGCGTGCTGGGTCGAGACGACGACGGTCTCGATGCGCTTCGGGCGGTCATTTTCGTACTCGAGCGTCACCTGGGACTTCCCGTCCGGACGCAAGAAATCGACTTTGCCGGCCTTGCGCACCTGGGCAAGCGTCCGCGTGAGGGCGTGCGCGTACATGATTGGCGCAGGCATGAGCTCGGGCGTCTCGTCGCTCGCGTAGCCGAACATGAGGCCCTGGTCGCCGGCACCCTGCTCCTTGAACAGGCCCTCTCCCTCCGTCACGCCCTGAGAGATGTCGGGGGACTGGGGCTCCACGGCCGTCAGAATGCCGCAGGTCTCGTAGTCGAAGCCCATGGAGGAATCGGTGTACCCGATGTCCTTGATCACCTGCCGGGCGAGCTTGCCGAAGTCGATCGTGCTCTTCGTGGTGATCTCGCCCGCCACCACGACGAAACCGGTCTTGCATAACGTCTCGCAGGCAACGCGGCTCGCGGGATCGCCGGCCAGCGCAGCGTCGAGCACGGCATCGGACACGGCGTCGCAGATCTTGTCCGGGTGACCCTCGGTGACGGACTCGGAAGTGAACAGGTAATTCATAGCTCGGCGGAAGCTAGCACGCTTTTGCGGCGGATGAGGGGGTTTCCGGCCGATGGTCCTGGGGGCCCGAAGCCCTGAAATCAAGGGTCATTCGGACTGGGTCTTCGCCGCAGCAGCGCCTCGCGGAGCGGCCGTCCGGGACAGCGTGACGCGAACGATGCGGCCGTCGCGCACCAGGGTCAGCCGGACCTTCGCGCCGACCGTACCGCCGAGGGCGTCGTGCACGGCCGATGGGCTCATCGCGCGGGCGTCGCGCCCGTCGATGAGCAGGATCTCGTCGCCGGCGTGCACGTCGACCTGCTCGGCAGCGAGCCCCGACGCGACCTCGCGCACGTACAGGTGCCCCTCGCCGTCCTGACCCAGAATGGCGCCAATCGTTCCGTGCTCGGGGGCGCACGCGGCGAGCGAGCCCCAAAGAGCCAGCGCCGCGAGACCGAGCACGGGCTCACGCTGCGTCACGAGCGGTAGCCAGCGTTCACGTTGACGTAACCGTGCCCGATGTCGCTCGTGACGGTGGCCGACTTGCCCGGCCCCGACCCGAGCTCGAGCTCGACGGTATACGTCTCGGCCGCCATGCGGCGCTGCGCCTCGTTCTCCGCGTCGGAACCCACGGCCACGCCGCCGCGCGCCACCTCGACGCCCGCAATCACGACGCTCGCGACGTTCGGGTCGAAGGCGACGCCGGCGCGCCCCGCGGCCGCGAGCAGCCGCCCCCAGTTCGCGTCCCGCCCGAAGAGCGCGGTCTTCACGAGCAGCGACGTTGCGACGGTGCGAGCAACCTGCCGCGCTTCGTCGTGGGTTGCGAGGCCCGAAACCCGGATGTTAACGGCGTGCTCCGCACCCTCGCCGTCGCGCACCATCGAACGCGCGAGCGAGCTGCACACGCCGTGAAGCGTGCCTGAGAGCGCCGAAGCGGACGCGCGGAAACCCGAGGCGCCGGAAGCGAACGCGAGCACGATGTCGTTCGTGCTCGTGTCACCGTTGACGGTCACCTGGTTGAACGTCTCGTCGGCGGCTCGCTCGAGCGCCGACTGCAGCGCCTCTTGGTCGATCACGGCGTCGGTGAAGAGGAACGCGAGCATCGTCGCGTGGGGCGGCCCGAGATCCGGGTGGATCATCCCGGCACCCTTGGCGACACCAACGAGCGTCGCGCGGCCGTCGGGGCCTTCGAGCCTCCCCTCCGCGAGCTTCGGCCAGCGATCGGTCGTGCAGATCGCCCGGGCGAACTCCTCGATGCGGTCCGGAGCGAGACGCAGGACGAGCTCGCCCGCGCGCTCGACGATGCGCTCGGCGGGCAAGAGCGCGCCGATCACGCCGGTCAACGCCGGCAAGAGCTCGGTCTCGCCGGCGCCCAGCGCTCGCGCAACGGCATCGGTGGCGCGACGCGCGGCGACGAGCCCGGCCTCCCCCGTGCAGGCGTTCGCGCAGCCGCTGTTGGCGAGCACGCCGCGCGACAGACCCGCGCGCAGTCGGTCTTCGGCGACGAGCACTGGCGCCGCCTTGACGCGATTCTTCGTGACCACCCCCGCCACGACCACCGGACGATCGGCGACGGCGAGCGCGGTATCGATGCGCCCGTCTTTTCTGATCCCAGAGGCGACGGCGGCGAAGCGAAATCCCGGAACCGGCGAAACGGTCATGGCACCGGGGCGCGAGATAGCACGGGCGCTCGGGCGGGGCTCGCGTCACCTGGCGTCCTCCCGGAGCGCTCGGCCGCGTCGCGTGGGTGACACGTGGCGCGACGACGGCCGCGGAGCGTCCGCGGACGTCCGCCTGGCAGGCCGCGTGCGTGCCGCGCCCTTTGGGGCCCCTGTTCCACAAGGCTTTCTCGAGCAGAGCGGGGCGCGGGAGCGGCGCGGGCGCAGGCACGTGGATTGCTTTCCAGCGCTCCATGACCGCCGCCTTCGCCAAACCTCCTTCGAACCGCGGCACCCAGCATGCGATGCTCGGAGGCATGAGACGATGCCACCTCCGCACAGGTGTGGCCGGGTTGCTCGCCCTGGCTGCGCTCGGCTGCTCGGGTGCGAGCGAGCCCGCTCCCGCCGAAACCGACTCGAGCACCGAGCCCGCCTGCGAAAAGCGCCTCCTCGTCGACCCGACGATGCTCATCGACGACATGGAAGACGGCGACGGGCTCGCCGCGACGACCGGTATCCGCAACGGCGGCTGGTGGGTCTCGACCGACGGCACGGCCGGCGGCGAGGTCGAGCCCCCGGCCGAGCAGGCGCCGAGCGCCGAGCACATCGTCGGCGGTCGCTGCGACAGCCGGTACGCGATGCACGTGCGCGGCAGCGGATTCACGGACTGGGGCTCCGTGATTTCGGTGACGTTCCGCTACACGTCCGACGTGACTCCGTTCGATGCGAGCGCTTTCCGCGGCATCACGTTCTACGCGCGCGCCGGCAAGGAGAGCACGGCGCCGATCCGCGTCCAGCTGCAGGATTCGAGCACGTACCCGCTCGGCGGCGTCTGCAACCCCGCGTCGGGCGCGCCCGACGAGTGCTACAACGGCTTCGGGATGCCGCTCGCGACGCTCGGAACCGAATGGCAGAAGCTCACGCTCGACTTCAGCGAGATCATGCAGCGCGAGGGTTGGGGGTACCAGGCCGACGCGCTCGACACGGCGAACCTCTATACCCTCGAATGGTCCATCGATCCTGACCACCCTTTCGACCTCTGGATCGACGACGTGTGGTTCTACGAGTGACGGACGAGCCACGCCCGGCCGCCCGCACTGAGCTCGATCGCACGCGGAGCGAGCCGGCCCGCGCCGGATTTCCAGCACCGACCGGCTCGGCTTGACGTGCTGCCTCCCGCGCGTATCCTCCGCCCCGGTCGCCCCCCGGGCGAGCTCGCCGACTTAGCTCAGTGGTAGAGCAGTGCTTTCGTAAAGCACAGGTCGTCGGTTCAAGTCCGACAGTCGGCTCCCGTCCTCGCTTTCGCTCGTCCGGGCGCCGTCTGTCGGACTTTAGACCTTCGTGCGACGCTGCGCGCCTCCGCAGCTCGACGTTCAGCAACGTGCGGCGCGGGGCCGTCGGTGCAAGTCCGACCCCCGCCGTCCTCGCTTTCGCTCGTCCGGGCGCCGTCTGTCGGACTTTAGACCTTCGTGCGACGCTGCGCGCCTCCGCAGCTCGACGTTCAGCAACGTGCGGCGCGGGGCCGTCGGGCAAGTCCGACCCCCGCCGCCCTATCGCTTTCGCTCGTCCGGGCGCCGTCTGTCGGACTTTAGACCTTCGTGCGACGCTGCGCGCCTCCGCAGCTCGACGTCCAGCAACGTGCGGCGCGCGGCCGTCGGGCAAGTCCGACCCCCGCCGCCCTATCGCTTTCGCTCGTCCGGGCGCCGTCTGTCGGACTTTAGACCTTCGTGCGACGCTGCGCGCCTCCGCAGCTCGACGTCCAGCAACGTGCGGCGCGGGGCCGTCGGGGCAAGTCCGACCCCCGCCGCCCTATCGCTTTCGCTCGTCCGGGCGCCGCCTATCAGGCGCGCTCTAGCCGCAGTGCGCGTTGTCGGCCGTCGAGATGTCGGAGCAGGTGCCGGCGCAGGAACCGACCCCCGAGCAGAAATCGCAGTCGGCTGCATCTGTGCTCGAGCAGTCGGGGTCGACAATGCCGCAGCCGCAATCGCAGCCGTCGAGGGCCTCGTAGTAGGTCGCGTCGCAGGTCCACGGGGAGCTCGCGTCGCAGCTCCAGTTCTGGGCAAGGTCGATGTTGAGGCAGTCGTAGTCGCTGCAGGTTCCCGGGTCGTCGCAGACCTCGCAGGCCCAGCTCGCGCTATCGGCGCAGTCGATGTCGGGCGCCCCGCACCCGCAGCTGCAGTAGCCGTCGCCGTAAGCCGACGGGTCGCACGTCCAGCCCGAAACGGCAGCGCAAACCGCGTTGTTGCTGAGGTCGACCTCCGAGCAGTCCGTCGCGCAGCTACCGGGCTGGGTGCAGTCGTCACACGCGCCGACCGCCGTGCCCGTGCACTCGAGGTCCGTCGCACCGCAGCCGCAAGTGCAGGCGGCGTCGCCCCAGGTGTCGTCCGGACAGTTCCATCCGCTCGGCGGCAGCTGGAAGCTGAAGTCGTCGATGTGCAGGCAGCGCCCGTTCGCGACCGGCGTCGAGACGTAGCTGTCCACGTCGATCGACACCTCGACGAGCGTCACGTCGTGCAGGTTGGCGATGGGCCTGCCCTCCATCTGCAGCGATGCGTCGTCCACGGTGAGCGTGCCGGATTGCGCATAAAAGCGGACGTTACCGGGGTCGCCGACGGTGGTCGCGTCTCGCTCGACGAGCACGCAGCGAGCGCAAGTCGAGAAATTCTCGTCGATGCCGTCGCCGAGGTCGAACGTGCCCGTGAGGTCGCCGTCGAACGACGTGCCCGTGTAAAACTGGAGATCGAGCAGATCCGCCAGAGAGCTTCCGAGCTGCTCGGCGAGCGCAAAATTGTAGACGACGCTGCGAAAATCCGGATCCGGCGGATCGATGCTCATGCTCACGGCGTCCTCCGGTGTGATCTCCGTGCAGCCGGAGGTGCCCGAGGCGCCCGCGTTGCCACCCGTGGAGCCACCGCTCCCACCGCTGCCGCCCGTCGAGCCACCGCTGCCGCCATCGGCAGCCATGCCGGCCTCCCCGGACATCCCCGCATTCCCGCCCGTGGTCGAGCCGCCGCGTCCGCCTCTCGAGCCGCCGCTGCCGCCGGAGCCGCCCGTGTTCGCACCGGCTTCGCCCGACGCTCCGCCGGTGCCGGTGCCGGCGCTGCCGCCCTTACCGCCGGTGCTCCCGCCGGAGCCCTTGCCGCCGGTCGCCGTCCCGCCCCCCTCGCCGTCGTCCTCGACTTTCTCGTACTTGCCGAGACCGATGAGCTGCTGGCATGCGCCAACGAGCAAGAGTGAGGTGACGAGCGGGCCAATACGTGAAAAGCGCTTCATAAGCAGTCCCTTCTCGTGAGACTACCATGGCCCTCGGGCCGCAAGAAAGAGGGGCGACCCACGCTTTCTAGATTGTGTCCCAGGCGTAACGCTCGCTCTCGAAAGCGTGGTCGGCGAGCGCCTTCACGGACTCGTCCTGGTTGTCGTCGATCTCGCTCACGGTATTGCGGACGCGGCGGCGAACCTGGCCGGCGAACGCGTTCAGGATCTCGAGCTCGCGTGCGGCGGCGCTCGACCCCGAGGCGCGAACGGCGGCGTCCACGCGGCTCAGCACGCAGGCGAGCACGAAGAGGTCGATCATGATGTCGGAGAGCCGGCGCGTCGCGAGCTGCTTGTCGATGATGGCGCGCCCGTGCTTGCGTAGGATGCGATCGGTCGCGGCGGCAAGATCGCGCGTCGCATCCTCGAAAACGCCTTGCGCCTGCTTGAGCGCGGGGTCGAGCCGCGTGAACGTCGTCCCTTCGCGGCCGATCCCCGTCGCAATGGCGGCGCGGCGAAGCGCATATTCCGAGATCACGCCGAAGCCCTTGATGGGATCGTTGAACACGCCATCGAGCGTCTTCGCGAGCTCCCGGAGCGAGTGACCCGCGTCGTTCATGGCGGTCAGGGCGATGAACAGACGCAAGATCTCGTTCGTACCCTCGAAGATGCGGTTGATGCGCGAATCGCGGACGAGCCGCTCGTAGGGGAACTCGCACATGAAGCCGTTGCCGGCCGCGATCTGCAGAGCCTCGTCCGCCGTACGCCAGAGCGCCTCGCTGGCGAAAACCTTGCTGATGGCGGCCTCGACGGCGTAGTCGGTGTAGCCCGCGTCGATGAGCCCCGCGACCATCGTGACGGTCGCCTCGGCGGCGTAGCAGTCGACCACCATTTGCCCGACTTTCTGCTTGATCAGGCCGAACTCGCGGATGGGCTTGTCGAACTGAACGCGCTGGTTCGCCTGCGCCGTCGAGAGAGCGATGAGCTTCTTCATGCCGCCCACGCTGCCGCCGCCGAGGCCGGTGCGCCCCGAGTTGAGGATGTTCATGGCGACCTTGAAGCCCTTGCCCTGTTCGCCGAGCAGGTTCTTCGCGGGCACGCGCACGTTGTCGAAGCTCACGGTCGTCGTGGAGCTCGCGCGGATGCCCATCTTGTCCTCGTGCGGACCGTTGGTGACGCCGGGCATGTCGCGCGTGACGATGAAGGCCGAAAGCCCCTTGCGCCCCGTGGCGTCGCCGGTCTTGGCGAAGACGGTGAAAAAGTCGGCGATGCCGCCGTTGGTGATCCAGATCTTGCTGCCGTTCAGCACCCAGTCGTCGCCGTCGCGAACGGCGGTCGTCTTGATCGATGCGGCGTCGGAGCCGGACCCGGGCTCCGTGAGGCAAAAAGCGGCGATCATCTCGCCCGTGGCAAGCTTCGGGTAGAAGCGCTCGCGCTGCTCCTCGGTGCCGAAGAGCAGGAGGCCGCGCATGCCGATCGAGCTGTGCGCGCCGATCGTCACGGCGACGGACGCATCGTGCTTGGCCACCTCTTGCAGCGCGCGCGAGTACGCCTTGCTACCGAAGCCGAGCCCGCCGTGCTCCTCGGGAACCACGAAGCTGAAAAGCCCGGCTTCGCGCAGCGCGTTCACGAACTCCGCGGGCAGCTCGCCCTGCCGATCCCAGGTACGAAAGTCGGCTTCGTGCGGACCGAGCAGCGACGACAGCGTCGTGATCACTCCCTCGAGCGTCTCTTTCTCGCTCGTGGAGAGCGAGGGAAACGGGAGGATGATGTCCTCCTCGATCCGACCCATGCAAAGCGAGCGCATGAAGCTCGCCGTGTTCTTGTCGACCATGCACTCGGCCTCCTTTTGCCGTATGGGCCCGCCTCCTTCACTATGGAGTCGCGCTAGGCCGAAGGCAACCGTGTCGCCGACGCGGTTCCGTTCTCGAAAGGGTGGTAAAAAACGGCGATGCCCGGCGCCGAAGAGCGGCTCGTCCCTCCCCCGACCAAGGGCCACCTTTCGATCGCGCGCCTCACGCGCGCCTGGTACGTCGCCTGCACGTCGGCCGAGCTCGGACAGCGGCCGCTCCACCGTGACGTCCTGGGTGTCCCGCTCGTGCTGTTCCGGACGCGCGGCCGAGCCGCGGCGCTGCTCGATCGCTGCGCGCACCGCAACGCGCCGCTTTCGCTCGGACGGGTCACCAAGGGCGGCACGCTCGAATGCGCGTATCACGGCTGGCAATTCGAAGGCACCGGGCTCTGCAGCCTCGTGCCAGGGCTCACGGGCGCGGGGGAAGCGCGCGAGCGGCGCGTGGCGGCGTGCGCCGTGCGCGAGCAGAACGGTTTCGTCTGGGTCTGGCCCGAGCTCGACGGCGAGCCCTCGCGCGACCCGTTCCCGCTGCCCGAGCTCGGCAAGGGCTACACGCGCGTCGTGCGCAGCGTCGACGCGCCGGGGACGCTGCACGCGACGCTCGAGAACGCGCTCGACGTGCCGCACACGGCTTTTCTCCATCGAGGTCTTTTTCGCGGCAAGAAGAAGAACGAAATCCGCGCGACCGTGCGTCGCACGGCCGATCGGGTCGAGGTCGAGTACGCGGGCGAGCCGCGGCCGAGCGGTCTCGCGGGCCTCTTGCTCTCGCCGAGCGGCGGCACCGTGGAGCACTGGGACCGCTTCATCCTCCCCTCGGTAGCGCAGGTCGAGTACCGGCTCGGCAAGGAGACGCATTTTCTCGTGACGGCCCTGGGCACGCCGATTTCCGACTTTTCCACGCGTCTTTACGCCGTCGTCGACTTTCGCTCGCCGATCCCCGGCCTCCTGCTAAGGCCGCTGCTCGAGCCGGTCGCGCTCTCCATCTTTGGCCAGGATCGCCGCATGCTCGAAGCTCAGGCCGCTACCGTGCGAGCGTTCGGCGGCGAGCAGTTCATGTCGACGGAGCTCGACCTCATCGGCCCGCACATCTGGCGGCTGCTCAAGCACGCCGAAACGGGCGAAACCGACGCGGACGTGGCAGAGACGAGCCGCGAGGTACGTTTTTTCGCATGACCCTCGATTTCTTGCCGACCCTGAACGCGTGCTTGAACGCCGCGTCGGGCGTGACGCTGCTCGCCGGCTACGTCTTCATCAAGCAGAAGAAGGTGGCTCTACACCGCACCGCGATGCTCACGGCTTTCGCGATCTCGACGGTGTTCCTCGTCTCGTATTTGGTTCACCACGCACGCGTGGGGTCGGTGCCGTACCGGGGCTCGGGCGTGTGGCGCACCGTGTACTTCGCCGTGCTCATCCCCCACGTGATCCTCGCCGCCGCGGTCGTACCAATGGCGGTCGTCACGATCCGGCGGGGGCTCAAGGGCCTCATCGTGAAGCATCGCCCGCTCGCGCGTGTCACGCTGCCGATCTGGCTCTACGTCTCGACGACGGGCGTCCTCGTCTACTTCATGCTCTACGGGCATTGAGCGGTTCGCGCCGACCGTCGCTCACGGCGGCCGTTCACAGCGAAGGGTAGGTCTTGTCGAGCGGCATGGAGCGGCACTCGAGCACGGCGCCGTTGACCGACATCGCGACGACGGCGCCCACCTCGACCATGATGCCGATGAACGGCGGCTGCCATTCGGCGTGCTCCCACACGACCGTCCACTCGCCGCCGCCCCGCCGCGACCACACGCGCCCGCGACCCGCGGCCCACGAGCGCCCGAGCGCGTCGATGCCGACGGACGCGAGATCGGGCCCGCCGAGCAGGGTCGTGACGCGCACCTGGTCGGTGTCGATCGTCAAGACGGCGCCGCCAACACCGACCGCCACGGCGGCGTGCCGCTCGGGGCGGCTCGCCGAGGCGAGCAGGACGCGCCCCGCGGGGGCCGGCAGCGGCTCGAGCTCCCAGGCGAGCGGCCGGTAGATCGCGGCGTACGCCGTGCCGCGGTCACTGCGGCCGACGACGAGCCAGCGCTCGTCGTCGATGCGACTGAGGTCGGTGACGCTCTGCGCGCCGCGCACGGGGACCGGTCGTAGCCAGCGGCGGCCGATCATGGTGTGGAGCGCCGGGGTGCCGCTGCCGTCGTCGCCGACGAGCACGGCCACGTCGTCGAAGTCGGGCGTGGCGCCCGTGAAAGTGACGCGCTGGTCCGGATGGCAGACGAGCTCCCGCAGCCCCTCGTGCGAGAGCTCCGAGAGCCGCCCGCCCGCGGAGCCGACGAGCCAACGCGTCGGGCCGAGGCGCTCCACACAGGAGACGGGGCCGAGCGTCGCGGGGTCGCTCGCCGTGACGCCGGCCCAGCGCGAGCCGTCCCAGAACGCGAGACCGTCCGTCGTAGCGGCGAGCGCCTGCCCCGCCGCGTTCCAGGCCACGTCGGTCACGACGCGATCGTCACCGGGCGGGTGCCGCATCATCCACGTGGTGTCGAGCGCGAGGTCGCGGGCCTTCTCGTGGCCCATGCTCGTCACCCAGCGGCGGCTCGGTTTGTCGGCCGGCGCGTCGCCGAGCAGCCAGGGCATCAGGCTCTCGGCGAGAGCGCGCGCGTTCGCCGGACGATCCCAGGGCTCGTAGGCGGTGGCCCTCGCGAGCACCTGGTCGATGGCAGAGACGGCGGCTTCGCTCTCGCGGAGCTCGAAGGAAAGCGTCGGCGACGTGCGGATGCTGCGTCGCTCGGGGCTCTGGAGCGTCAGCATCGCCTCGCCGGGCGAGCTGCCCTCGAAGAGGCGCTCGCCCGTGAGCATGAAAAAGACGATCGCGCCCAGGCTGAAAAGATCCGTGTGCGGGCCGAGCCCGAGCTTGGGCAGGAACAATTCGGGCGCCGCGTAGCCGAGCGTACCGACGAGCGCGTCGCCGAAGGTGGCAGCGAGCCCTTGCGGCCGCGCGATGCCGAAATCGGAGATTTTGAAGATCTCCGTTTCACCGCTGCCGCACGTGAGCACGTTACCCGGCGTCAGATCGCGATGCACGATGCCCGCCGCGTGGATCTCGCCGAGCCCCCCGGCGATCCCCGTGAGAGCCCGTGCCACGCGAGTCGGGTCGAACGCGTAGCCCGTCGTGCGCACGGAGAAGTTGACACGCTCCTCGAGAGACGTCCCTTCGACGCCGCCGTGCACGTACTCGAGGGCGACCCAGGGCAGCTCGAGCGTGCGCGAGTGCCAGCTGAGCGACACGCTGCCCGTGTCGATCAACCTGACGACGTTCGGCGACGGCGGCACACGCTCGTTCAGGCGCCCGAGCGCAACGGCTTCCTTCTTGATGATGGTGAGGGCTTGCTCGTCGGACTCGGCCACGATCTGGGGCAGGATGATCTTGACCACGACGGGCGCTTCGCCATCCGGTGCGCGTCGCCGGCAGAGGTAGGCGGTGGCGGTGCCCCCCTGCCCGAGGCGCCGCTCGACCGCGTAGCTGACCCCGGCTTTTAGCCTGCTCGGCAACACCTGGCCGATGAACGCGTCGCTCGATCGCCGCCCGGGATCGACCATGTCGCGCCGAGCATAGCCCTTTCGGGTACGGGACCGCCCGCGCTTTGCTATCGTCCACGCCGACCGTGAGCGCTCCCTCATCATCGCCGCGGCCTTCGACCCCCCCGACGCCCCGCGGGGGCGCGGGCGGCATCCCTGTCCCGACCCTTTTTTTGGTAGGCGCGGCGCTCGGGCTCGCCGCCGCCCTGCTGTTTCTGCCGCAGTCCCTGAGATTTTTCGCGTCCCTGCCCGCGGGGCTCGTCGGCGCGACCGCGTGCGAGCTCGCCGAGCGGCGACAGCGCGGCCGCCGTGCTTCAGAACCGTTTCGCTTCGATGGCTACTGCGTGCTGCTGCTCACCGCGGCGCTGCTCGGCCTCGGAGCGGGCATCGGCCCGGAGATCGCGCCGCTCGGCTGGTTGCTCGTGACGCTGCTCCTGTCGCTCGCCATCGCTGCGGGCTCGCTGGAAGCGACGTGATGCGCGCCGTGGTCGAGCGCGTGGCGCGGGCGTCGGTAACCGTGGAGGGCGAACGGGTAGGTCACATCGAGCGCGGGCTGCTCGCGCTGGTCGGCGTCGCCGACGACGATACGGCGGCCGACGCGCGGACTCTCGCCGACAAGGTCGCCGGGCTGCGGGTGTTCGAGGACGACGCCGGCAAGATGAGCCTCGACGTTTCCGCCACCGGGGGCGCCCTGCTCGCCCTTTCGCAGTTCACACTGCTCGGCGACGTGCGGCGCGGCCGTCGCCCGAGCTTCACTCACGCCATGGCGCCCGAACCCGCGCGCGAGCTGTTCGAGCTATTCGTCGCCACCTGCCGCGAGCGGGGGCTCGTGGTCGAGACGGGGCGCTTCCGTGCCTCGATGCAGGTCGAGCTCGTCAACGACGGCCCCGTCACGATCCTCGTGGACACGCGCGGGGCGTTCTAGCGGCCCCCTTCCCAGGCGGTCGGCCCACTTGGTACTAAGCTCGCTGAAACGTGCCCACGATTGAGTTTCTCGGAAACGGCTTCGGCCCCAAGAAGACCGTGGAGGCCGCCGACGGGGGCGCGCTCGTGGACATCTGCGACGAGCACTTCGCTCCGGTGCCGTTCTCCTGCCGCTCGGCGAGCTGCGGCACCTGTCACGTTGACGTGCTCGAAGGAATGGAGCTGCTCGAGGAGCCGGAGCCTCCCGAGCAGGAGCTACTCGACTTGCTCGGTGGCGACGGCACGTCGCGCCTGGCGTGCCAGGCGCAAGTGCGGCCCGGCCCCGGGCTCGTGAGGCTCAAGGCGCACCTCGGTTGAAATGGGCGCAGCGCGGCCGTCGCCGCGACACCCTCGCCATCGGCCCCGGCGCGGCCGCGTCACGGCACGGTGAGCACGATCTTACCGAAGTTTTCGTTCTGCTCCATGCGCGTGTGCGCGGCCGCGGCGTCACCGAGCGAAAAGACGGAGTTGACGAGCGGCTCGAGCGCGCCGCTCGCGATGTGCCCGAGAAATTCGCGACGAAAGCGTTCGACGACACGCACGCGATCGGCGAGCGGCCGCGTGCGCATCACCATGCCGAGCAGCGTTTGCCGGCGCGCGAGCAGGCGCGAAAGATCGATCTCGGCCTTCGCTCCGCCGAGCAACCCGACGACCACGTGCCGCCCGAGCACGCCCAGGCACGCTTGATGCCGCTCGGCGTAGGCCGCGCCCACGAGATTGAGGATCACGTCGACGCCACGCCGCTCGCTGAGCTCGAGCGCGATTTCGGCGAAATCCTCGTCTTCGCGCGCCACGACGCGCTCGGCGCCGAGGGCGCGCACCCGCTCGACCTTGGCGCGGCTCGTGGTTGCGATGACGCGCGCTCCCGTGAGGTGCGCCAGCATCACGGCGGCCGATCCGACGCCGCTTCCCGCTGCGTGCACGAGCACCCACTCACCCGCCCTGAGCCGCCCTAGCTCGAAGAGCGCCTCGGTCGCGGTGAGAAACGCCTCGGGCACGGCCGCCGCGCGCTCGAACGACAGCCGCTCGGGCATGGGCAACGTGAGCCGCTCGTGGACGCTGACGCGCTCGGCGTAGCCGCCGCCGGGCAAGAGCGCCATGACGCGGTCGCCCACGCGCGCGCTCGCGACGCCGGGCCCGAGCGCGGCAACGATGCCCGCGCATTCGAGCCCGAGCACGGCCGACGCACCCGCGGGGGGCGGGTAAACGCCACGGCGTTGCAGGAGATTGGCGCGGTTGAGCGCCGTCGCGCGCACGTCGAGGACGACCTCGCCCTCGCCGGGCACGGGGTCCTCGATGTCCCTCTGCTCGAGCACCTCCGGCCCGCCCGGCTCTCGCACGACGATCGCCTTCACGTTGATCTCGTCTAGGGCCAGCGCGAAGGCGCGTCCAGCGCCGCGCTGGGCCTGGCTTCAGAGCTCGGTGAGGTGCGCGGCCCCGATGACGCCCGCGCGCTCGCCGAGCTCGCTCACGAGCAGCGGCACTTCGGCGAGCGGCGGCGCGAACGCGAACTCGCGCATGGCACGCCGCACGTGCGGCTCGATGAGATCGAACGAGGCCGAAATCCCGCCCGTGAACACCAGGGCGTTCAGATCGAGCAGGTTCTGGATGTTCGCGAGACCGCGGCCGAGCGCCTCGCCCATTTCCTCGAACACGCGCAGCCCCGCAGCGTCGCCGCGTCGCGCGCTGACCGAAATCGGCAGCACCTCGTCGGCCGTGCCGCCGAGCTCGCGAAAGCGCCGCAACAACGCCTTCGTGCCGGCGTACGCTTCGATGCAGCCACGCTGGCCACAGGCGCAGATCGGCGCCTCGGGCGAGCGCACGACGTTCATGTGACCGACCTCCCCGGCGAAGCCGTGCGTGCCGGGATAGAGCGCGTGCCCCAGCACGAGACCGCCGCCGATGCCCGTACCGAGCGTCACCATGAGGAAGCTCGGGTAGGCCCGGCCGTGCCCGTAGAGCCGCTCGCCGAGCGCTGCCGCCGTGGCGTCGTTTTCCACCGCGATCGGACAGTCGAGCCGCTCGGCGAGCTCCCGCGCGATGTTGATGCCCTCGAACCCCGGGACGTTGGTCAGCCGCCAGCAACGGCCCTCACCGTCCACCTCGCCCGGAATGGCCACGCCCACGGCGACGGGGCGCGGCGAGAGCGCGAGCGCCGCCTTGGTGATGGTCGCGAGCACCTCGTTGACGGTCGAGCCCGACGGCGTTTCGGCCGTGATGGAACGGACCACGTCGCCGCCATCGACGATACCTGCCTTGACGTGGGTCCCTCCGAAGTCGACCCCAATGAGCATCCGGCACTCCTCACGGGCCTGGGGGCAGAAAGCTACCCGCGGAGGCCGTCTCGTCTTGAGTTTAGCTGGTCGTTCCTCGATGCTCCAGTCCGACGGGCAGCGGGGTCGGTGGAACCACCTCCTCGCACATCGCCCTACTTCCGAAAAACGACGGCGATGACGGACGTCCTTCGTGCGCTCACGCTCAACATCTGGAACCGTTCGGGTCCCTGGCCGGAACGCCTCGCCGTGATCCGCGCCGAGCTCGAGCGACTCTCGCCGGACGTGGTGGGCCTGCAAGAGGTGATGCGCCTCGTCCGCCCGGGCACCGAGGAGCCCATCACGCCCGAGCACGATCAGGCTTTCGAGGTCGCAAGGGATCTCGGCTACGAGATCGCTTTCGCGTCGGCGTCCGACTACGGCAACGGCCTTTTGATGGGCAATGCGCTGCTCAGCCGCTTTCCGATCTTCGAGTCCCGCACCTTCCGCCTGCCCGATCGCGGCAGCGGGGAGCGGCGAGCGCTGCTGCAAACCCTGCTCGGGACGCCCTGGGGCCGTCTACCGGCGTTCGTGACGCACCTGAACTGGCGCTTCGACCACGGCTACGTGCGGCTCGCCCAGGTGGCGTTCATCACGGCGCGCATCGACGAGATCGCCCCGCCGCTCTCGGGCACGCTGCCGCCGCTCTTGATGGGCGACTTCAACGCCGCGCCCGACGCCGACGAGATCCGCTACCTCACGGGCCTGCACGTGCTGGACGGCAAGAGCGCCTATTTCGCGGACGCCTGGGTGTACGGCGGAGACGGAACCGCGGGGGCAACCTACGACCCGAAGAACGACTACGCCCGGCGCAACCGCGAGCCGCCGCGCCGCATCGACTACGTCTTTTGCCGTGGGCCCGACGCCGAGCTCCGCGGCGAGCCGCTCCACGCACGGCTTTCCTGCCACGAGCCCGTCGCAGGCGGCGAGGGCCCCGTCTGGGCCTCCGATCACTTCGGCGTGTACGCCGAAATCGCGGTGCAGCCGCGGAGCCCGTAAGGGCACCCGTTCCTTTTTCCGGTTGGACTCGGCCCAGTCCTAAGCTACGCCGAGCCCCATGAAGCACGCCGTGCCGCACGATCTGGGTCCGGAACGCGCCAAGCTCGTCGCGGAGGCCGCGATCTCCTCGTACGCAACGCGATTCGCGAAGTACAACGCCAAGGCGCGCTGGGTGAGCGACAAGCGCGCGGACATCTCCTTCAACGTGAAGGGTATGGCGCTGAACGGCACGCTCGAGGTGCTGCCGCACGCCATCGAGATGGACCTCGACGTGCCGTTCTTCCTCAAGCCGTTCAAGAGCGCGGCCATCGGCGTCATCGAGGCAGAGATCAAGGGCTGGCTCGCGCAAGCGAAGGCCGGAAAATCTGAGCCCCGGCGCCCCGTCGCTCGCCTCGCTACGCTTCGGCCAGGAGATCGGCCGCCAGCGCCGGCGGGGGTAGGCGCGTGACCTCGAGGCGTTCGAGCTCGGCGAGCACCTGAAGCACGCAGGGTTCGTCCCACGCGTCGCCGAGGATCTGTATTCCCACGGGAAGCTCGTTCGGATCGAGCCCGACGGGCGCGCTCGCCGCGGGCAGCCCGCTCAGGTTGCCGGCGAAGACGAAGCGGCACGCGCCGTGGAGCGCGCGCGTGTCGATGAAGCCAGTCTCCGCTTCGGCGTCGGTGACGGGGGGCGCCACCGAGCGCGTCGTCGGCAGGGCAATCACGTCGACGTCCGTGAGCGCCGCCTGGAGCACTTCCCGCAGGTGCTCGCGAAGGCGCTGAGCATCCACGTAATCATCGGGCACGAAGCCGTCGACTCCACTCAGTAAGACGCGCAGATCGAGCCCAAGATCGGCGAGATGCTCGCCTTCGACGGCACGCAGCGCCGCGCGCGCCTCGGTCGCAATCGTGAGGTAGCCGATGGCCGGCGCGTGACGCGCGAGCGAAAGCGCCATCGGGACGAGCGTGGCGCCGGCCTGCTCGAGCGCAACGAGAGCACCGCGGCCCGGGGCCGCCACGGCGGGATCGGCGTCGGCCCATTCCGCTTCCGGCACGCCGATGCGGAGCCCTTCGACGCCTCGGCCGAGCGCCGCCACGGCTTGCCCCGCTTCGAGTGGCGGCGCCGAGTGCGACGCGCGATCGCCTACATCCGGACCGGCGGCGTGCTCGAGCGCGACCGCGAGCTCGTGGGTGCTCGCGCCGAGCGGACCGAAGTGGACGACGGAGGTTCCGCCGAACATGCCGTGCCCCGTGCAGGGGATGCGACCGTAGGTGGGCTTGAGACCGAAGATGCCGTTGTAGGCGGCGGGCACGCGGATCGAGCCGCCGCCGTCGGTGCCGAGCGCGAGGGGCACGATGCCGAGCGCGACGGCGACCGCCGAGCCCGTGGAGCTGCCCCCCGCGAGACGGCCAGCGTCGTAGGCGTTTCGCGGCATCTCGCGCTTCGCGTTCACGCCGAGCGGCGAGAGCCCGTACTCGGTCATCGGCGTCTGCCCGATGACGATGGCGCCCGCGCGGCGCAGGCGGGCGACGAGCACGGCGTCGCGCGCCGCGGGGACGAAGGGCATGAAGCTCGTCCCCAGGCGCGTTGCGAAGCCCTCGACGTCCATTTCTTCCTTCACGGCGATGGGCACCCCGTCGAGCTCGCCGAGCGGTTCGCCTCGCGCCCAGCGTTCGGCGCTCGCACGCGCCTCGCTGCATGCGCGGTCTTCGGCGCGATCACAGAAGACCTGGTGGTGGGCGGAGCGCGTCGCGAGGTTGCGTGCCGCCTCGAGCGCGCGCGTCACCACCGTCAGCGGATCGGAGGTTTTCGTCCGGTACGCCTCGACGAGCTCGCGCGCGGTCCGCGCTCGCGACCCGGTGCAAAGGGGCGGCGGCGGTAGCGAACGCGTGGGACGCGCGTGGCTCGCGCGGGCTCGCCGCGGTTGCAGGTCGAACGGCACCGGTCCACGCGCCTCGCGCCCGAGCCGTCGCGCGGAGTCGATCTCGAGCTCCGAGCGCACGACGAGCGCGAGCGCGCGGCGGAGCGGGGACGCCCCCGTGCCGAGCACCAGCGCGCGCAGCAGTGACCCAGAAATCCGACCGACGGGTAGCGCCATGGGGGGGCGACCCTAGCAAGGCCAGAGGCGCCGGGAAGGGCAATGAGAACGCCATGACCCACCCCGGAAACACCCCTGGTAGCCGACCGGCAAAGAACGCTGGTAAGACGGGAGCGTGTCGCACTCCGCCAGGTACCAAATCCCGGTCGACGAGCTCCCGCTGGACCCCGAAGCGCTCAAGGAAAGCTTCGTCAACCACGTCCAGCACACTCAAGGCAAGCACCCGAACGCCGCCACGCGGCTCGATCACTTCGTGAGCCTCGCGCGCGTCGCTCGCGATCGGATGTTCGACCGCTGGACGCGCACCTGGCAGCGGCGCGAACGCCAGCAGCCCAAGATCGTCTACTACCTCTCGCTCGAATACCTGCTCGGGCGCCTGCTCGACGACGGCCTGACGAACCTCGGCATTCGCGAAAACGCGCAGGAGGCGCTGGCCGGGCTCGGCATCGATCTCGACCAGGTGCTCGATCACGAGCCCGACGCGGGCCTCGGCAACGGCGGCCTCGGCCGGCTCGCGGCATGCTTTCTGGATTCGATGGCGACCCTCGGCATCGCCGGCATGGGCTACGGCATCCGCTACGACTACGGCATCTTTCGCCAGGAGATCCTCGGCGGCACCCAGCACGAGGCGCCCGACCGCTGGCTCGAATTCGGCAACCCCTGGGAGATCGCGCGGCCGGAGCGCATGCTCACCGTCCGCTTCGGCGGGCGCGTGATCCAGTACACGGGCGCCTCGGGCCGCACCGTGCACGAGTGGATCGACACCAACGACGTGCACGCCTTGCCCTATGACGTGCCGGTTCCCGGCTACAAGAATCAGGTCGTCAACACGCTCCGGCTCTGGTCGGCGCGCGCCACGCACGACTTCGACATCTCGTACTTCAACCGCGGCGACTACATCCGCGCCGTGGAGCTCAAGAGCTCGACCGAGAACATCTCGCGCGTGCTCTACCCGAACGATCAGCAGCCGGCCGGCAAGGAGCTCCGGCTCAAGCAGGAGTATTTCCTCGTCTCGGCGACCCTGCAGGACGCGCTCTCGCGCCACATCCGCTATCACGCCGACCTCTACAACCTGCACGAGCAGGCCGTCTTCCAGCTCAACGACACGCACCCCGCGCTCGCCGTGGCCGAGCTCATGCGCCTGCTCATGGACGTGCACGGTCTCACCTGGGACCATGCCTTCTCGCTCACGAAGCGCTGCCTCGCGTACACGAACCACACCATCCTGCCCGAAGCGCTCGAGCGTTGGCCCGTGTGGCTCATGGAGCGCGTCCTCCCGCGCCACCTGCAGATCATCTACGAGATCAACCAGCTCCACCTGAACGCCGTGAAGGAGCGCTTCCCGGGCGACGACGCGCGGCTCGCTCGCATGTCGATCGTGGAGGAGGGCGGAGAGAAGCGCATCAGCATGGCGAACCTCGCCGTCGTCGGCTCCTCGCGCGTCAACGGCGTGTCGGCGCTGCACTCACAGCTCTTGAGGGAGCTACTCTTCAAGGATTTTTACGAGCTCACGCCCGAAAAGTTCATCAACGAAACCAACGGCGTGACGCCGCGACGCTGGATGCTCAAGTGCAACCGCGGGCTCGCCGAGCTCATCACGTCGCGCATCGGCCCGGGCTGGGAGGTCGACCTCGACCAGCTCGAGAAGCTCGTCCCCTACGCCACGGACGCCGAGTTTCAGCAGAGCTGGCGCGCCGTCAAACGGCAAAACAAGGAGCGGCTCGCGCGTGCGCTGCAGAGCCAGTTCAACATCGAGCTCGATCCGACGCATCTGCTCGACACGCAGGTCAAGCGCATCCACGAATACAAGCGGCAGCTGCTCAACATCCTGCACGTCGTCGCGCTCTACCAGCAGTACAAGCAGACCCCGCCTTACGACGTTGTGCCGCGCACGTTCCTTTTCGGGGGCAAGGCCGCTCCCGGCTACGAGATGGCCAAGCGCATCATCCAGCTCATCCTCGCGGTCGGCCACGTGGTCAACAACGACTTGCAGGTGAGAAACCACCTGCGCGTGATCTTCGTGCCGAACTACGGCGTTTCGCTCGCCGAGCTCATCATCCCCGCGACCGACGTCTCCGAGCAGATCAGCACGGCCGGCATGGAGGCTTCCGGCACGGGCAACATGAAATTCGCCCTCAACGGCGCGCTCACCATCGGCACGCTCGACGGCGCCAACGTCGAGATCCGCGAGGCCGTGGGCGCGGAGAACTTCTTCCTGTTCGGGCTCACGACCGAGCAGGTGCTGAGCGCGCGCGAGGCCCGGTACGACCCCCAGCAGACGTACTACGCCGAGCCCACGCTCCGAAAGGCGCTCGACGCCGTGGCGAGCGGCATGTTCTCGCCCGAGGACCCGAGCCGCTTCAAGCCGATCGTCGATAGTCTCATCTACGGCGGCGACCACTACATGGTGCTCGCGGATTTCTTGAGCTACCTCCACACGCAGCGCAGCGTCGAAGCGGCGTATCACGACGAGGCCGAGTGGACGCGCCGCTCGATCCTCAACGTGGCGCTCTCGGGTTGCTTCTCGAGCGACCGCACCGTGCTCGGCTACGCGAAGGACGTGTGGGGCGTCTATGTGCCGCCGCCCCAGAGCGGGCGCGGCCGGATGCTCGTTTCGGTGCCACCCCCGAGCTCCGAAGCGCCGGCCTCTTCGCGCACCGGCTCCGGGTAAGCCCGGGAAACTCGTGAAAGTAGCGCACCCCGCCCGCCGGCGTCGCGACGGGTGAGGCCGGGTGCTAGGCTGAGCGTTCATGGTGCGCGCTCCGGCGTGGGTCGTCGTGGTGGCCGGGCTCGCCGCCCTCGGTTGCTCCAGCAGTGGCCCGACGGAGCCGACGACGAGCGACCCGGTGAGCATCATCGGCGGCACGCACGACGCCACGAGCCGCGCCATCTTCGTGATTCAGGCGATGAGCCTCGGACTCTGCTCGGGGAGCCTCATCGCGCCGAACCTCATCATGACGGCGCACCACTGCGTGTCGCCCATCAACGAGACCGCCCAGGGCGTGCAGTGCAACACCACGATGTTCGGCCAGCCCGTCCCTCCGAGCGACTTGCTCGTGAGCTGGGACGACGATGTGAGCAACGGCGCGACGCGCAACACCATCCACTCCGTGACCAAGGTGATCGTTCCCCCGAGCA
The DNA here is from genome assembly GCA_963841435.1 of uncultured delta proteobacterium. Taxonomy (GTDB): domain Bacteria; phylum Myxococcota_A; class Polyangia; order Polyangiales; family Polyangiaceae; genus PMG-095. The sequence goes on along the minus strand of CAWJCS010000004.1, from coordinate 4,948 downwards.
GCCGGCTTTGCGGCAACGATATCGCGCTCATCGAGCTCGCTGACGTCGTGCCTCCCGACCAGGCCATGCCCATCGAGCCGCGCGTCGATTCGCGCCCCTCGCTCGACGAGCCGTTCGAAGCCGTCGGCTACGGCATCCAGGCGGCCAACGACCAGAACGGCGCGACCGCGGGCGAGCGCATGCGCATCGGCGGGCTTTCGGTGGGCTGTGTGGGGGCCTCGCAATGCGCCGGCACGGGCGCCACGGGCACGGAATGGGCCGCCGAGGCGCCCATCTGCAGCGGTGACAGCGGCGGCCCCGCCCTCGACAGCGACGGCCGTGTGATCGGCATCGCGTCGCGCGGCGACCCCGACTGCACGGTCGGCATCTACACGGCGGTCGACTCCTGGAAGACGCTCATCGTCGACACGGCGGTCGACGCGGCCGGCGACGGCGGCTACGTCCCGCCCGACTGGACGACGGACGCCACGACCATGGACGGCGGCGTGCCCACGGACGCCGGCACCGACGCGAGCCCGCCCGACGACGCCGGTACCGACGCCGCCCCCGACGACGCCGGCGCCGATGCTTCGGATCCCGGGGACGCGGGCGTCGAACCGACCGATGCCGATCCTCTTGGCGAGAGCTGCACCGGGGGCTGCGCTGGCGGCTACCTTTGTTACTCGCAAAGCGGCAAGCCACCCGGCGTCTGCGTGCCTCCCTGTCAGACCGAGAGCGAGTGCCCCACCGACTACGTGTGCACGACCGCGCTCCACGCCTGCACCCCGGCGCCCGAGTCGCCCGACGCCTCCACCGACACGGCAGACGACGACCCGCCACCGGATGGCGGCTGCGGCTGCCGCACCGCGGGCACCCCGGCGAGCGGCGCTCCGCTCTGGCTCGCAGGCGCGCTCGTCCTCGCGTTCGGCGCCCGGCGCCGCCGCGCCCCGACGCGCTGAACGCTTCGCGCAGCCGCGTGGCGTCTTTGCATTCGTGCCGGACGCCCGGTCGGATGCCCGTGGGCGCGCCGTGCTCCACCCGGCTGTACTAGACTCCCCGGGCCGTGCGGCTTCCGCGCCTTCTCTTCGTGCTCGCCGGGCTGTCGCTGACGCTCGCGTCGCTCTCTGCCTGCGGCAACGACGACTTCTGCCGTCCCGGCCAGCCCTGCGACTGCTCGGGCGGCGACGACTGCTACCTGTCGTGCGAGGGCGCCGGCTGCAACGCGTCGTGCCACGACCTCGTGCACTGCGGCGCCGTCTGTGGCGACGTGTGCAACTTCAACTGCCACAGCATGAACGACTGCAGCACGTTCTGCGGTGATGCTTGCGCCGCGGACTGCCACGACACCGTGTCGTGCGGCATCATCTGCGGCGCGGACTGCAACTACACGTGCCACAACTCGAATCGCTGCGGCGCGCAGGTCGGCCCGAACAGCACCGTCATCTGCCGTGGCCTCACCTCGTGCGAGGTCGTGTGCGAAGGCGCGTGTGACGTGCAGTGCGAGGGCGTCGGTCGCTGCCAGGTCTGGTGCGGCGCCAACGACCCGACGCCGACGGACTGCGTGAACGGCGCGAGCTGCGGCTGCTGAGCCGACGAACCACCATGCCTGCCCTGCCCCGCCTGCTCTCGTTGCTCGCCGCGCTCAGCGCGCTCGCGTGGGTGTCGCCAGCCCGCGCGCAGAGCACCATCAAGATGGAGGGCAAGCGCTCGCACTACTCCATGGAGCTCGAGCCCCACCTGCTTTTCGGCTGGAACGACCCGCCCGGCGTCGGCACGGGCGACGGCTTCGGCCTCGGCCTGCGCGGCACCTTCGAGGTCGCACCGAACGGCTTCATTCGCGGCATCAACGACTCCGTGGGCGTCGGCGTGGGCCTCGACTGGGTGCACTACAACGGCAACGGCTCCGGCCCGCGCGGCAAATGCGTGCAGTTCGTCCCGTTGCGCGATGGGACCGAGGTCTGCGTCCAGGCGACCGGCAGCGGCGACGACGACACCAACTACCTCTGGATCCCGGTGGTGATGCAGTGGAACTTCTGGCTCCACCAGCGCTGGTCCGTCTTCGGCGAGCCCGGCCTCGCCCTGCACATCGACGACTCCGGCGGCCTCGGCCTGAGCCCCGTCATCTTCTTCATCGGCGGCCGCTTCCACCTCTCCTACAACGCCACCCTCACCCTCCGCCTGAGCCCCCCGTACGCACCCGTCGGCCCGTACGCCTCGTTCGGCGCATCGTTCTTGTTCTGACGGGGCGCGCGGGGGCGCGGCGTGCAGGAGACGCGGTGTGCGGGGACGCGGCGTGCGGCGGCGTGCCGGCGCCATGCGGTGGCCGGGCGTCTTGCTGGTCCCGGTCCCGCGTGTCATCGTCGCGCCGCTACCGCCCCCGTAGCTCAGCTGGACAGAGCAGGGCTTTCCTAAAGCCAAGGTCGTACGTTCGAATCGTATCGGGGGCGCTTATCTGTCCCACTCGCTGTCCCGGGCGAGGACGAGCGCCGCGACGCCCACGCGGAGGCGTCGCGCGCTTCGGGCCACCGGGTGGTGTCGAGCGCTTCGCGAGCCCCAGGGCCACGTCCAGGGGCGTCCAGTCGCCTAGGTCAAGCTCCGCCGCGGTGCGCGCCTGGCGCTTGTACCGGGCGAGCATTTGGGATGAGCGGTGCCCGGTCCGGTCCGCCACCCATGACTCCGATCGGCCGTTGGCAAAAGCGAACATGGGCACCTTTTGGCAAGGGCGAAATTGCCCCCGGTGGTGGTGCGCGGCTCCCAATCTCGTGCAACGTGACGCCCGCGCGAGACCTCGACAACGGCGCCGTTCCTCGTCTGCCACGAAAGCGCCCGCGCGTTCCGCAGTAGTGGGACCGGACTTCGATCAAGACTGGTCCCTAACGACTAGACTGCCCGCGCTGGTGAGGCGCTGAACCAGATCGGGCGTTGGAAAGTATCGATCCGTCTTTCCCGCGCGGACGCGCCGGAGGTAGTTTTGCCTTTCTAGATCTTGCAGGTCCTTGCGGGCGGTGAGGTAAGAGATCTCATGGCTCTTGCCATGGCCCCCAACGGTTACAGGCTGATTTGGGTTCCGCACTAGAAACATCAGGACTTCCTGTTGGCGCAGGTTCAGCGATTCAGCATTGGCCAGGGCGGAAGAGAGAAGGCTCAGTCGCTGCCCGTGTTCAGACAGATGCTTGGCGAGATCAGCCCGTGCTCTGCGCAGGACGCTGAGCTGGTTGAGAAGAAAATACGTTAGGTCTCCTTCGTCAGTTTCCGTGTGCGCAAACGCCAGATAGTAGGAGCGACGAGATCGATCGATCGGACCGGAGATGGACAGGTACTGAGCGAATTCGTACCCGGAGCGAAGCATCTGCCAGTAGAAGAGTGCTCGGGCCATGCGGCCGTTGCCATCGACGAACGGGTGCAAGTACGCGAGCCAGAAATGAAGAACGATCGCTGGGATCAATGGGTGCAGGAACGGCTTCGGATCATCGTTGTTCGCAAACTCCAGCATCATGAGCAGGCGGTGTTCGAGTTCGCCCGCTTTTGGCGGGATAAACCACACCTCATTGGTTCTGGTGTCTTCAACGCGAACGTTTTCGTCCTCGCGTCGAGTCGCCCGGCTCCGTCGGCCGTGTCCAACGCTCATCGCCCAGGATGGAGTGGATCTCGAGCAAGTCCTCAAGCGTCAAGGGGTGCTTCCCTCGTTGAAGAATGTGCTGCATGGCGTGGTAGTTGTTCACGACCATGCGGTCACCATGTATCGCGGAGCGGCCCCCGCTTTGATCATCGCTTTGGCTTGGGCGCGCGTGGTGAGCTGAGCACCCTCGATCAATGACGAACTGATCGCTTCTTCGATCAATTGGTCGATGCGATACTGCCGCCGATCGCAACGTCCCCGATGTTTTCGATCATCTCGCGGGCAGCGTCGCTTCGGTCCAGCTCGTGGGTTGCTCTGTCAATTTCGTCGAGGCGACAGAACCAGCCAAGCGAATCGTTGAGTGAAAGGCCTCGGATGTACACACGGTTACCTCGCCGGGCCCAAGACTGGGCGAGCCACCATTCTCGAGTGTCCAATCCGGCCGGTGGCGGACGACGACGAAGGTCATTCCAGTGCAGGTACCGGCCGTCAGGCAGGACCGGGGCGAAATGGGGGATAAGGCGATTCCAGTCCGCAGGCCCCATCGCGGTCGCTGGATTTCAGAGCTTGGTGGCTTCTGAGGGAAGCGCATAGTTCGCTTATAGCATTATACTAAACTATAAACGAACGATAACCGAACCGCAGGTTTTTCTCTGCGTATTCGCTTACTTATAGACAAATTGCCCCACCTACGCCACCCGCCGCGCCACACCATACCCCAAACCTGTGACGCACGCACGCGGACCAAGGTCTGGAGCGGCTAACCAGGACGATCCCAGCGCTTTCGTCACGTTCGATGCTCTTCAAGCCTTCAGGAGGCGCAACCGGATCAGCCGATCGCCGCAACAGCCTCGCCCATGCTCGGGAAGCGCCGCACCGGGGCCCCGCTGACGCGACCGCGGCCACGGCCGCGTCCACGCTCGCGAATCGCCGCAGACCGTCGAGCGCGTGCAAGGTCACGCCGCCCCGACTGACCTGAACGATCCGCCCCTCGCCGGCCAGGCGCCACGCGCGCAAGGCCGCGAGACTCCGCTTACAACCGGGATGCCCTGCAGCGAATCTCGCTGCTGATTAGCCAGCTCGAGCAGGCGCGTGCACCCGAGCACAGTCAGCATGCGACCGAGCTCGCTGCACGGTATGGCGCCACGGTCAAAGAGACTTCTTGGATGATCAACGGAATGACGGTCGAGCTCGCGTTGCGCCATGTTGAGCACTGGCTGCTGAGCCCGACGTGCAATTCGTGGAGCCTACTGAGAAGCAGTTTCCACCGCCGACGACGGGCACGATGCTCGATGTCCGCAACCTGATGAATTCGGACTCGCTCTATACGACGTACCACGGAGGCTATCT
>CAWJCS010000003.1:0-1551364 GCA_963841435.1 uncultured delta proteobacterium | reverse complement strand
ACGGGTCTAAGAGCAACGTGCCGAATTACGTGGTGCGTGGGGGGGCGACGTATCGCGTGCTGAGCGATCATCTGGGGTCGCCGCGGTACGTGGTGAACGTTGCGGACTCCGCGGACGTGCCGTACCGGGCGGATTACACGAGCTTTGGCGAGGTGACGGGGACGGGGCTTGATTGGATGCCGTTTGGGTTTGCGGGGGGGATCTATGATGGGGACACGGGGCTCGTTCGGTTTGGTGCAAGGGATTACGATCCGCCGATCGGTCGATGGACAAGTAAGGATCCGATTCGTTTTGACGCCCGGGAGGCGAATCTTCTCAAGTACGCGGGAGACGATCCCGTCAATCTAAGTGACGATTCGGGCAAAGAGCCTAACGGGCAACAATGCATCGAATGCAGAGCGCTTGCCGACGCCAGCGAAGCAAATGCTTTCGTGGATGTCGGGACAGGTATATCGGCCGCCCAGCGGAATGCAGCAATGAGCCAGACGAGTATTGGTTATGCCTGAGAGACTGCAAAATCAGTAGGGATGCGCGAATCCAGTATTGCGAAGAAGGGCCGTGCAAGTGACTTGTTGGAGGCTTTTCGTAAGGTTGCCTGCGGCGCTGGCGATGTGCGCTTCGGCTTGCGGTCACCAGGTGCCCCGGCCGGCCCATGTCGCGCCGGCGCAGACAGGCCGCGAAGCGTACATGAACCGAGGAGAGGGCTATACCCGCCGCGGCGCCTGCAAGGACGCGCTCGAAGCATATAGCCACGCCTTGATGGGGTCAGAGCCACTCGAGCCCGGTTTCGAGGGAGTGCGTAACACGTATCTCTTGGACAAGATCCAGGTGCTGGGCAAGGTCTATCCGGACGCCATCGAATACTTGAAGCGTAGTAGGTTGACGCTCGAACACCGCATACTCGCAGGGGAGAATATGGGAGGGCCAGACGTGCTGCTGTACGCGCACCTAAATGAAAGACTAGGCGCAACCGAGCGCGGTTTTGAACTATTGAACCAGTCCGCCGTGCATCCACAGGTTAGGGCGACGTTGTTCGGGGCGTTACCCGCGGACCAGCTGTTTGACTCGGTGCACGCGCCAAAATATTTTGACGAGTTGGCCGGGCGCTTGTCGGAGCAGAGCGCGATTGTATCCGGTGATCGAAAGGCAATCTTACAGCAGGCATTGCTGCTGTTCACGGCGATGGCTCGTGCGCGCCGGGGCGACGATGCACAAAAGCTCCTTCGAATTTTCGAGTCTCTGCAAGCCCCAGCCGGGGTGTACGGTGAGTTGTCGCGCGTCTGCGAACAGTACGGCGACACTCGCCTCGCGGCAGCAGTTCACATGGTTGCGGCCCGAGCCTGTGACGCAAGTGCGGTGCCGGCACCATCCATGTGACCAGCGCCACGTGCAACGAGGTCATCCAACGCCCCCGGATAAGCTGCGAGCAAAGCTCGCCAGCTTGATCCGACAGTTGGACCGCGCGTCAGCGTCGGAGCTCGTCCAGCGCGCTCCGCACCAGAGCGACCACCGCCGCGATGTCCTTCATGACGAGCGACGCCGGGACGCGGAGCACGCGGTACCCGAGCCGCCCGAGGTCCCTGTCCCTGCGCTCATCAGCGCGCTGGCGCCGAGCATGAGTGGCGCCGTCCACCTCCACGACGAGCTTGACCGCCGGCGCTGCGAAGTCCGCGACGTAACGCTGCCCGAGCACGACCTGCCGGCGGAACACGATGCCGAGCCGCCCGCCGCGAAGCGCTTGCCAGAGCCGGCGCTCCGGCTCCGAGGCGTAAACGCGCATGTCATGCGCGCGGGCCGCGAGTAGCTGCTGGCGGGAAGGGCTGACGGTGAGGTGAGGCTTGAGCATGGAGGTTCTCCTCGCGCCCGGGATGGGCTCGGGCGCAGCCTCACCGGCGCAAGCGGCGTGACGCGCGAGGAGCGAGGAGGCGCCGTGCTGAGCAGAAGCGCGGCGCGCCGGTTGCGCGATCCTGCGGAGCCCGAGACCAGCCCGGGCGCGAGGGCCAGGTTGCGCAAGCGTCTCGGCGGCTCGCGAGGGCGTCCTTGCCGTTGCCTTTGCAAGTGTAATACACTTATCAGGTGCGGTTCAGCTGGGACCCCCGCAAGGCTCGTTCGAATGAGAGCAAGCACGGCGTGACGTTTTCCGAGGCGGCGACGGTGTTCGCCGACGCCTTGGCTGAAGTGGTCAACGACCGAGTGCACGCGGAGCGGGCCCTGATCCTCGGCGAGTCTGCTGGAGGAAGGCTCTTGGTCGTTGTTTTTGCGGAGCGCAGCCCGGACGAGCTGCGCATCATCAGCGCCCGCCTCGCAACCCGTACAGAGAGGAGACGGTATGAAGAAGGCAAGCAAGCATAGGCACCGCGAGCCGTCGAAGGCTTCGCTCGAGGAGATCCCCGAGGTGGACTTCTCCAAGGGGCGCGTTCGCCGTAACCCGTACGCCAAACGCATCGCACGCGAGGGCATCGTGGTGCAGGTCGGACGGGGGCGGCCCAAGCGACTTCAGGAGGTCGGTGGCACGGAGCCGCGGTCGGTGCGGTTCCCTCCGGCCATCTGGAAGAAGCTCGAGACCCGTGCGCGCCGCAGGGGCCTCAGCCTGCACGCAGCCCTGCGCGAGGCCATCCTCGAATGGCTCCGGGATGCGGCCTGACTACCCGCCCCCGCCCGACCCTTCCAGCTCGCCATAACCACCCCTCCCATCCGGGCAAAGCCCGGGTAAGGGAGGGGTCGGCCGCCCGCAGCACCGCAGGTGCGAGGACGGACGGGGCGTGGGCATCAAGAGAGCTACACTTACGACCCCGACCGCATGCTCCGCACCGAAACCCGCCCCGACGGCGTCGGAATCGTCCGCACGCCCGACAGCGCCGGACGTCTCGACACCGTCCAAATCCCCGGCGGCATGCTGGACTACGAGTACTACCCGCCCGGCACCCCGAGCGGGGCGGGCAAGACGAGCGACATCCTGGGCCCGTACGGCACGAATCTCCACTTCACGTACGACGGCATGCTCACGACGCAGACGACGTGGAGCGGCAACGTCACGGGCTCCGTCGCGTGGCAGTACAACAACGACTTCCAGAAAATCCTCGAGACCGTCACGGGGGCGAGCGGCACGGCGCAGACGGTGTTCGGGTACGATGCTGACCAATTGCTCACGTGCGCTTCGCCGGTGAGCTGCGCAGGCACGTCCGCGACGAGCGCGCTCCGGCTCACGCGGAGCGCGCAGAATGGGCTCATCACAGGGATCGCCCTGGGCAACACGACGGAGACGCTGAGCTACAACACCTTCGGCGAGCTCGCGCAGCAGACGGCTCAGTACTCGGCGACGCCGCTCGCCGACTTCACCTACGACGAAGCCGGCTTCGAGCGGGACAAGCTCGGGCGGATCACCCAGAAGACGGAGGTGATCAACGGGGTCACGAAGGTCCACCAGTACACGTACGACGCGCTCCGGCGCCTCACGGACGTGACGATCAACGGCGTGCTCGACGAGCACTTCGACTACGACCAGAACGGGAACAGGACGGCGGGGTACAAGGCGGGGCGCGGGACTTGGACGGGGTCGTACGACGACCAGGACCGGTTGCTGAGCTACGGGCCGTGGGTGTTTACGTACACGGCAAATGGGGAGATGGAGACGAAGACGGATACGTCCACGGGGGAGGAGTGGATGTTCGGGTACGATGCGCTCGGGAATTTGCTGAGCGTGGGGCTGCCGAATGGGGATTTGGTGGAGTACCTCGTCGACGGGATGGGCCGCAGGGTCGGGAAGAAGAAGAATGGGGTGCTGTTGAAGCAGTGGGTGTACCGGGATGCGCTCAAGCCGGTGGCGGAGCTCGATGGGAGCGGGAACCTGGTGGCGCAGTTTGCGTACGGGGCGAAGCGCAATGCGCCCGACTATGTGTCGCGAGGCGGTGCGATTTATCGGGTGGTCTCCGACCAACTTGGATCACCGCGCTACGTGGTGAACGTGACCAACTCGGCTGACGTTCCCTACCGGGCGGACTACTCGAGCTTCGGAGAACTCACTGGGACCGGCCTTGATTGGATGCCGTTCGGGTTTGCCGGTGGTGGCTACGACGTAGACTCCGGGCTGACGAGGTTCGGGGCAAGGGACTACGACGCTTTCACGAGTAGGTGGACGGCGAAAGACGCAATCCTCTTCGCGGGTGGCATTGATCTTTACGCATATGCTGCCAACGATCCCATCAACAGGGCCGACCAAGATGGCCTGTCGCCCAAGGACAAGCTCTTTGGATTGGCCAAAAAGTTTTGGAATTGGTATCATCGGAACATCAAGCAACCCGGCGACGCAGACCTCACCCACGAAGAGGCGAGAGACTTGCATGAGCAATGGAAGGATGAGGGAGAACCAGGTCCCGATAACACGCGTGACCGAGGCGGAGACGACTGGGACGATCTGGACTGGATCATTCCCTTCCCATTCCTTCTCGACCCGTGTTCCGTGCTTCCCGATTATTGCGTCCCCGAACAAAATCAGTGCATCTAAGGGGGCTACGTAAGTCTTGCTAACCGCCGTTCTGAGGATCCAAGGGCCTTCTATTGAAGCCGATCAGATGCCGTGGCTTCCACGCGACCGCCTGCTCCGGCAGTGGCGAGCTGGCGAACCCCGAAGGCATGGACCAGTGCCCAAGGAACCAGGCTTCAACCTGTTGGTCGCTGAAACCAGCGGAGCGAACCAACTTGTCGAAGAGGCAACCAGGAATCTTGGTTCCATTGCGGAGCATCTTCGCCAGATCGTCGCGGCTGGGGCCGCCGCCGAACTTGATATTGCGGTGATGGTGGATGCCAAGGGCTTGGGAAGTCGGACACTTCGGCTCTCACCACAACTGCTAGGGGTCTTGAGTCATTGCGGGATTGACCTGGCTCTGAGCATTTATCCGTCGGCGGATTGACCAACGCCCCCGCTTCAGCTGCGGGCGTCCGCGCCCGTCCGCTGCAAGCGACAGTTGGACCGGGCGTCAGCGTCGGAGCCCGTCGAGGGCGGCGCTACTTGGTCTCATCGAGCCGGTCGATCCAGTAGGTTGGACTCATGCTCGCATGCACGATGGCGACGACCGTGGATCTTGGCTCGTGTCCGTCCGCCCGAGCGCACCCTCTGACGGCGCCCCTGCGCGGGGCTGGGCGCGGCAGACTCGGCGGCGATGGCACGCTGGACGGCGGACGAGGCAGGAGAGATTTTGTCGCGATGGCGGGCGAGCGGGAAATCGGCTCGGTCGTACGGACGTGAGCACGGCATCGACCCGCAGCGGCTGCATTTCTGGCAGCGTCGGCTCGGAGCGGGGACGAAGCGCGGACGAAAGTCGGTTGACGGCGCGATCTCGCGTCTCGTTCCGGCCGTGGTGCGGATCGAGTCTGGCGCCAGGGCCGAGCACCCGGTCGTGGTGCGTCTGCCGGGTGGGGTGGCGGTCGAGCTGGATCCAGGGCGGGTGCCGCCGTCGTGGGTGGTGGCGCTCGTGGGCGAGCTGGTGAGGCAGTAGGCCCGTGTTGCTTCTGCCGCGCGCGGTGCGCGTATACGTGGGGACGGAGCCGGTGAACTTGAGGAAGTCATTCGACGGCTTGTCGAACGAGGTGCGCGAGGTGCTGCGGCGCGACCCGCTGAGCGGGCACGTCTTCGTGTTTCTGAACCGACGGCGCACGATGGTGAAGCTTTTGTTGTGGACTCGCGGCGGCTTCACGATTGTGCACAAGCGGCTCGAGCAGGGGCGTTTCACGTTTGCGAAGAGGATGACGAGCGAGGCGAAGAGCGTGGAGCTCGACGTGCACGAGCTCTCGATGCTGCTCGAGGGCATCGACGCCCGGGTGGTGCACGCGCAGAAGCGCTGGGAGCCGCCGCTGCACGCTCGGGCATCTGCGTCCGGGTGACGCTACGTGATCCCACGTGACACCCTGCGATTGTGCTTGGCACTGGCGATCGCGATGAAATAGAAAGCGTGGGTGGCCGGAGCGTCGAAGAGCACTAGCGAGCGACGAGGGGCGGTGCTCGACGTGCTCAAGGAGCTGCTCTCCGAGGGACGCAACGACGAGGTGCTCGCGGTGGTGGAGAAGCTCGTGGCGCGCAATAGCGAGCTCGAGCAGCGGCTTGCCGAGATCGCGTCGCGCCGCAAGAAGAACGAGAGCGTGCCGAAGGCGCAGCTGCTGTTGTTTCTCGACGCACTCGCTACGGCGGCGGAGAGCGAGAGCGGGACGGACGAGGAGCGGGACGAAGCGAACCGAAGGCTCCGCAGTGCTGCCGGCATCGACGACGGGGCAAAGGAGGACCCGGAGACGAAGGAAACGAAGGAGCCCAAGAAGCAGCCGCCGCTGCGGAAGGCGCCGCCGCCGGAGCTGCGACGTATCGAGAACCTGCTCCGCGTGCCCGACGCCGAGCGACCCTGCCCGGTCTGCGGAGCCGAGCGGGAGTGCATCGGCCACGACGTGACGGAAGTCATCGAGCTCATCCCGGCAGAGGTCGTGGTGCGGCGCGACGCTCGCGAGAAGCTTGCGTGCAAGCGGTGCGAGGGCGAGCTCGTGCGAGCACCGCCGGGCGACAAGGTCGTCTCGGGCGGCAAGCTCGGCGCGAGACTCGTCGCCCAGCTCTTGGTGGACAAGTATTGGGATGGCCTGCCGCTGCACCGTCAGAGGCAGCGTTTCGAGAGAATGGGGCTCGACATCAGCGTCTCGACGCTCGCCGACCAGGTGACGTGGGCGACGGACTTGCTCCGACCGCTCTGGCGCGCGGCCATCGCGAACGTCTTGATGTCGGTCGTGATGCACCTGGACGGCACGAGCCTGCCAGTGCTCGATCGGGACGCGCCTGGCGGCAAGAAGCTCGGAACGCTCTGGGGTTACGTGGGCGACCAAGAGACGGCGCTCTACCTCTACGCCTCGACCGGCAAAAAGACGGGGCAGAAAAAGGGTGAGCTTGGGCCGGAAGACGTGCTCAAGCTCCGAAACGGCTACACGGTGGCCGACGCGGCCGGCGTTTTCGATGCGAGCTTCAAGCGCGAGACGCTCATCGAGTGCGGCTGCAACATGCACGCTCGCCGCTACTTCTTCGAGGCGCTCGACGGCGGTGACAAGCGCGCGGCGCTGCCGATCGCCGCGTACAAGAAGCTTTACGAAATCGAGGCGGGGACGAAGGACGCGACGCCGGAGGCCCGGCTCGTCGAGCGGCAGGCACGGAGCAAGCCGGTCTTCGACGAGCTCGTCGCCTGGGCGAACGTCCACGAACCGCACGAACCACCGAGCTCGCCGATGGGCACGGCGATCCGCTACCTCCAAAACCACCACGTCGCGCTCGGTCGGTTTCTCGAAGACGGTGTGATCCCCATCGACAACGGCGTCGTCGAACGCCTGCACGTCCGCGCGGCACTCACGCGCAAGAACTTTCTCTTCGCCGGCTCCGACGCCGGCGGCGAACGAGCTGCGATCGCCTACACCATCCTCGGCTGCTCGGCGCTCGCCGAGATCGACCCCGTCGAGTACCTCGCCGACGTGCTGCCGCGCCTCGCCCGCCGTATGCGTCTCAAGGATCTGCCGGATTTGCTGCCGGCGCCGTGGCAGGTGGCGCGCGCGGCGGCGCCGCCTTCCGCCGCCGAATAGCCCGACCGGCCACACCTCGGCGTCAACCCTCGCACCGGGTGCGGTCCGGCGGACGGACACCTTGGCTCGGTCACGTAGACGAGCGAATACGGAAAAGCTCGGAGCACAACGCGCCGGACGCCTTCGGGTACCCCCTCGAGCAGCCAAGGGCTCCCGAGAAACGGAAAGCGGTCGATGGAGTCGAAGGCGCCCTGGACCTCATCGAGAAACCGGTGGCCGTACCCCCTGCGCCACCCCTCGTATTGCGTCGCGGCGTGCGCCATCTCGCGCCTCGCGGCGTCGAGGACGTCAGGCACGGCGTGCGGCCACCTCAGCGCGGGCTAGAGCCATCGCGTCGGCGCCCGACAAAACGCGAGCGCTCCCGTCGCGGAGGCGCTCGATACGCCGAGTGATTTCCTTTGCCCAGGCCGCCTCGGATTCGGGCTCGGGAGCACCGGCCAGGCTCTCTGCGAGGCGAAGCGCAAGGAGTGCCCGCTCATCGTCGGGTAGCTTGAGCGCTTCGTCGAGAAGGGCTTGGCTGTTCCGCATGCCGGTAGCCTATCACGCGGGGCTCGCCGCGTCCGCGCCGTTGAGCGTTCGTCATGATACGCTGCGTCCGTGTTGAGCCTCGCAACCTCAACCCCCTTCGGCCACCGACGTCGCAGTTCCAGCCGGAGCTTGCAGTTGGAAAGGCCTCCCCTCCCATCCACGCGCAGCCGCAGGCGAGCATGGATAAGGGAGGGGCACGCACGCGCAGGGAGCGCGCGCAGCGCGCGCAGGCGAAGCCGAGCACGCGAGCACGCCCCGAGCATGCGTGGGGGTGGGCATCAAGAGAGCTACACTTACGACCCCGACCGCATGCTCCGCACGGAAACCCGCCCCGACGGCGTGCAAATCGTCCGCACCCCCGACAGCGCCGGCCGCCTCGACACCGTCCAAATCCCGGGGGGCATGCTGGACTACGCGTACTACCCGCCCGGGACGCCGAGCGGCGCCGGCAAGACGAGCGACGTCCTCGGGCCGTACGGGACGAATCTGCACTTCACGTACGACGGGATGCTCACCACGAGCACCACGTGGAGCGGGGACGTCACGGGCTCGGTGGCGTGGCAGTACAACAACGACTTCAACAAGATTTTGGAGACGGTGACCGGCGCGAGCGGCACGGGGCAGACCGTCTTCGGGTACGACGCCGACCAGTTGCTCACGTGTGCTTCGCCGGTGAGCTGCAGCGGCACGAGCGCCGCCAACGCGCTCCGGCTCACGAGGAGCGCGCAGAATGGGCTCATCACGGGGATTGCGCTTGGCAACACGACGGAGACCCTCTCCTACAACACCTTCGGCGAGCTCGCGCGGCAAACGAGCGCGTACTCGGCGACGCCGATCGCGGACATCACGTACGACGCTGCGGGCGTCGAGCGCGACAAGCTCGGGCGCATCGTGCAGAAGACGGAGACGGTGCTGGGCGTCACGAAGGTGTACCAGTACACGTACGACGCGCTGCGACGGCTGACGGACGTCGCCATCAACGGGGTGCTCGATGAGCACTTCGATTACGACGCAGAACGGGAACAGGACGGCGGGGTACAAGGCGGGGCGCGGCACCTGGACGGGGACGTACGACGACCAGGACCGGTTGTTGAGCTACGGGCCGTGGGTGTTTACGTACACGGCAAATGGGGAGATGGAGACGAAGACGGATACTTCCACGGGGGAGGAGTGGATGTTCGGGTACGACGCGCTCGGCAATTTGCTCTCTGTCGGGTTGCCGAATGGCGACCTCGTCGAGTATTTGGTGGACGGGATGGGGCGGCGCGTCGGGAAGAAGAAGAACGGGGTGCTTCTGAAGCAGTGGGTGTACCGGGATGCGTTGAAGCCGGTGGCGGAGCTCGATGGCGCGGGCGCGGTCGTGGCGGAGTACGCGTACGGGGCGAAGAGCAATCTGCCGGATTACGTCGTGCGTGGGGGTGCGACGTACCGGGTGGTGAGCGACCATTTGGGGTCGCCGCGGTACGTGGTGAACATTGCCGATTCGAGCGATGTGCCGTTCGGCGCGGAGTACTCGGCGTTTGGTGAGGCGACGGGGACAGCTGAGGCATCCCCTCATATGACACCGAGAAGTTCGCGCGAGACCTGATGCTCGGCGACGATCTTGCCGAAGGCGTCCATGAGCGGCAACAGGCGATCATCGCGCATGTTGGGGAGCGCGGCATAGTAATAGCTACCCTGACGAAACAGGGAGTGAGTGCGCTTTTTGACAGTATTGGCCTTCAAGTAGCGATCGAGTCCGGACGCTTCGCTCGCAGCGCCGAGCAGCGTGAGGAGCCCCTGTGCAAAGGCTGCGAGCATGAGCAGGCGATCGCGCCGTGCCGGGTCCTTGATGTGCGTGCTCGACAGCCCCATGCCAAAGCGCAGATCTTTCTGGTCGCGGAACGTCTCCTCGATCGTGAAGCGGCGGCCGTACAACTCGACGACCTCGGTCGCCGAAAGGTCGGTACGGTTGGTGGCGAGGCACCAGGCCTGAGCCATTCCGGCCGATTTCACGCACACGACGGCGCCCACGTTGGCGCGGTCAGCAGTCACTCTGGCTTTTCGCAGGTGCTTGGGCCGGCCGTTGCTCGGAACCCATTCTGCGGCGGTCTTCGAATCGCCGTCGGCGCTCTCAACCAGGATGTTCTCGCGAAAACGAATGACGAAGCTGAAGCCGAGCCGGTCGAGATGCTCGTACCGCGCCTGGTCGCCAAAGCCTCGATCGGCCAGCAGCGTCACTCGCACATCGGCGCCGAGAAGACTGTGAAGCTGTTCAACGATAGCATCTTCGTATTCCCCCTGTCGCTCCTTCAGGTCGCTCTTCCTGACGGTCCTCCAGAGCAACGGGGTGGCCCGCCCGTGCCTCGTCAGCAGGTAGAGCGCGATGGTGATCTGCCCATCGCGATCGAACTCCGTCCAGTCCAGCGCTACCCGGAGCGCTTTCCGCTCGGCAACGACGAACGGCACCCATCGGGCGAAGAACCTCTCGACGGAAATCGCCGGATTGCTGAGCAAACGGTCGACCTGTTTGATCGCGTGCTTTGGGTCGAGTCCCTCCGCAAGCGCCAAACCCTCCCCGATAAAGTGAACCGCCAACGCGGCGGCGTGGATGGTACCCACCACGCCGTTAGCGAGGGAAAGCACGCGCTTCGCGTGAAAATCGTCTCCTATGAGTCGTTCGACAAACTGATGCACGTATCGAGGCGAAAGCGTCGGACGAGGCGGCTGCCGACGCAAGCGGTGCGCGGCTTGAGGCTGGGAAAGCGGCTGACCTTGTTCCTGCATGCCCCTTCAACCCAACGCCCCCACCACAAATTCCTAGACCCTCAACTTTTCCGTGAGGGGATGAGGGGATCTCTCAGCGGGGACAGGGCTCGATTGGATGCCGTTTGGGTTTGCGGGGGGCACCTATGATGCCGACACACGCCTTGATCGTTTCGGGATCAGAGATTACGATTCAAGAATAGGTCGATGGGTCGCAAGAGATCCGACGCGCTTCAACAGCGCCGAAACCAATTTCTATGCTTATAGCCGCAACGATCCGATCAACTGGCGTGATCCATTTGGGACGGACCTCTGCACCATACTTATTGGCGGCGCCGGCGTTGCTGAGTGCTACGCGGTCTGCGCTCCCTGTGGTGCAAACCCATACTGTGCCGTCGGTTGCACGGTCGCGTGTGGAGCGTTTTTCATAGCACTTACAGAATTGTGTCCGCCGCCCCCGCGGACACCGGCGCCGGCACCAGCGAGCGGTTGTGGTGCGCCGCCCCCGCCGCCACCCCCCACCCCGCCGGCTCCACCGCCGCCGTGTGACCCGGCAATTGCATCATGTCTATAGGAGGGGTGCCACGTCGCCAGGGGGTAGTGATTGGTGTCGCGAAGGTCGCTCTCCACCTGGTGTGTGGGGGGATATGTTTTGTTGTCGCCCTGGAGGCAATGCGAGGTGAGGTGGTCTTCACGGGACCGTTGCGTCTAGTCGCGATAAGCGGTCTCCTAATTCAAAGCCTGCTCAGTGTTCTTGCCGCACAACGAGAGACGCTTCGATTGAGAGGTCGCAACGTGCCCGCTGGTGAGGACTGACGGAATAACGAAAGCATCGGCCTCCGCAATCCAACGCCCCGGATAAGCTGCGAGCGAAGCTCGTCAGCTTGATCCGACAGTTGGACCGCGCGTCAGCGGCGGAGCTCGTCCAGCGCGCGGCGCACCAGCGCGACGGCGGCGACGATGTCCTTCATGACGAGCGCCGCTGGGACGCGGAGGACGGAGTAGCCGAGCCGCCCGAGGTCCCTGTCCCTGCGCTCATCAGCGCGCTGGCGCCGAGCATGAGTGGCGCCGTCCACCTCCACGACGAGCTTGACCGCCGGCGCGGCGAAGTCCGCGACGTAGCGCCCGAGCACGACCTGCCGACGAAACACGACGCCGAGCGGCCCGCCGCGAAGCTCTTGCCAGAGCCGGCGCTCCGGCTCCGAAGCGTAGGCCCGCATGTCATGCGCGCGGGCTGCGAGAAGCTGCTGGCGGGCGGGACTGACGGTGAGGCTGTGCTTGAGCATGGCGGTTCTCCTCGCGCCCGGGGTGGGCTCGGGCGCAGCCTCACCGGCGCAAGCGGCGTGACGCGCGAGGAGCGAGGAGGCGCCGTGCTGAGCAGAAGCGCGGCGCGCCGGTTGCGCCATCCCGCGGAGCCCGAGACCAGGCCGGGCGCGAGGGCGCCGCGCTCGAGTCGCGCCGCGGAGCGCTACTTGAGCGCCTGGACGAAGTCGTCGACCGTGATGCCCGCCGCTCGGATGAGCTTGCGAAGCGTCCCAGCGGCGAGCTCGCGGTGGTCCGGAATCGAGAGCGAGGCAATGTGCCCGGGCCGCAGCAAGATCATGTGGCTACCCTTCTGCCGGTTGAAGGTCCACCCGAGCCGCTCGAACGCCCGACGAGCGTCGCGCCCTGAAACGACGGGCAGCTCAGGCAACCGCGACGTCCAGCTCGACAGTCCGCACGGTCAAAGGCATCCCAGCTTCGGCACGAGCCTCGAGGCACCCGACGACGGCCTCGCGGATGTTGGCAAGCGCCTCGTCCTCGGTGGCGCCCTGGCTGACGCAACCGGGGATGGCGGGACACTCGGCAACGACCACTCCGTTCTCGTCCCGCTCCAGGGTGACCACAAGCTTCATGTCAGAAATCATACAGCCCGCGGCACCCGCCAGCCAGCGGAGGAAACTCCGGCCGCCGCACGCTTGCAGCCTCGCCCCGCCCCTTCCAGCCCGCCAAGACCTCACCCCTCCCATCCGGGCAACGCCCGGGTAAGGGAGGGGTCGGCCGCCCGCAGCAGCGAAGCTGCGAGGACGGACGGGGCGTGGGCATCAAGAGAGCTACACTTACGACCCCGACCGCATGCTCCGCACCGAAACCCGCCCCGACAGCGTCCAGATCGTCAGGACGCCCGACAGCGCCGGCCGCCTCGACACCGTCCAAATCCCCGGCGGCATGCTGGACTACGCGTACTACCCGCCCGGCACCCCGAGCGGCGCGGGCAAGACGAGCGATATTCTCGGGCCGTACGGCGTCAACCTGCACTTCGACTACGACGGGATGCTCACGACGAGCACCACGTGGAGCGGCGACGTCCAAGGGAGCGTCGCGTGGCAGTACAACAACGACTTCCAGAAAATCCTCGAGACCGTCACGGGGGCGAGCGGCACGGCGCAGACGGTGTTCGGGTACGATGCTGACCAGTTGCTCACCTGTGCGTCGCCGGTGAGCTGCAGCGGGACCAGTGCGGCGAATGCGCTCCGGCTCACGCGGAGCGCGCAGAATGGGCTCATCACCGGCATCGCGCTCGGCAACACGACGGAGTCGCTGAGCTACAACACGTTTGGCGAGCTCGCGCGGCAGACGGCGCAGTTCAGCGCGACGCCGATCGCGGACATCACGTATGACGCGGCAGGCGTCGAGCGGGACAAGCTCGGGCGGATCGTGCAGAAGACGGAGGTCATCAACGGCACGACGAAGGTGTACCAGTACACGTACGACGCGCTGCGACGGCTGACGGACGTGACGATCAACGGCGTGCTCGACGAGCACTTCGAGTACGACGCCAACGGCAATCGGACGGCGGGGTACAAGGCCGGGAGGGGGACGTGGACCGGGACGTACGACGACCAGGACCGGTTGCTTTCGTACGGGCCGTGGGTGTTCACGTACACGGCGAATGGGGAGATGGAGACGAAGACCGACTCCTCGACTGGGCAAGAGTGGCTTTTTCAGTACGATGCGCTCGGGAATTTGCTGAGCGTGGGGCTCCCGAATGGGGACTTGGTGGAGTACTTGGTCGATGGGGTGGGGCGGCGGGTGGGGAAGAAGAAGAATGGGGTGTTGTTGAAGCAGTGGGTGTACCTGACCTGGCACTACCCAGCGGCGGAGCTCGATGGTGCAGGCAATCTCGTCGCGCAGTTTGCGTACACGACGAAGTCGAATACGCCGGATTGTGTATTGCGGGAAGGTTCACTATACCGGGTATTCTCAGATCAGTTCGGATCCCCGATGTTTGTCGTCAACGTAGCCGACTCTGCTGACGTACCTTACCAGGCCAGTTGGTCAACGTTTGGCGAGTTTGGCGGGACAGGACTTGATTGGATGCCATTTGGGTTTGCAGGCGGTCTCTATGACGGCGACACGCGGCTCGCGCGTTTTGGGGTGCGCGACTATGATTCATTGGTCGGAAGGTGGACAGCCAAGGACCCGATAAGGTTCGACAGTCGGGCCGAAAACCTCTACGGCTACGCCAACCTCGACCCTGTCAACCTCCTGGACCCGGACGGACTCCAGATCATCTTCCCGCCAATCCCTTTGCCGGTGCTTCCCATCCTGGGCGCGGCCGCTGGTGCTGGGGCGATTGCTTGTTGGCTGAGTCCGGACTGTCGCGCGGCAATCCGCGACATCTTCAGGCCGAAGCCCAAGCCGGTTCCGGCCCCCGCGCCCACTGCATGCCCTGTTCCGCCGCCTCCTCCCCCTCCCGACTGCGGCGCGGTGAAGCTGAAGTGCATCCGAGAGGACTGCGCCGACCAGCTCGAGGTGGACAAGGACCTCGGTGGCAACTGGGGCTTCCAGCGTTGCATCAACGACTGCATGGCAAGGAACGGGTGCTAGCGGCCATGATCACTGCCCAACGTTCGTCCATCGAGGCCTTCGACAGCGCCCTTGCGAGGGTTGCTGCCATGTTGGGTGGGGATGGAGCGAACTGCTTCTGGTCTGCCCTCCGGGACACGGAGTTCGCCGTTGGTCGGGCTCTTGACGCATTAGGAGGCCGCGCGGCGCAACCTCGTGTTCTCGAGGACGCAGAGCCATGGCAAGACCTTGTGGAGCAGCTGTCAGAATCGAGTGCTGCGTCGATCTCGCGGGAGTTGGTCGAAGCATCCACGGCTCTGACGGAGCTCTTTCGGTCCGTACGCGAAAAAGAGGCACAGTCTGATGCGGCATCCGAAGTCCGCGAGGCCATCGGACTCTTGTACGCGGACCTGCTTAGACCGCTTTGGCACAGATTCAGGCATCTCGAACCTGCCGCTCTGACGAGTCAGGGCGGTGGTTGATATGGTTCGCGCCGATGCGTTCCAACGCCTTCGGTAGCGCACCCTACGTTCAGTCTGTTCAACTCATCGCGGAGAAGGTCGCGGAGTTGAAGGGATATCCCTACTCGATTCCCGCCGTTGACGCGCTTAAAAAACGCTTGTTACTCAACCCCAGTGCGACTTACTTCGTGGGGGAGAACGGCAGCGGAAAATCGACGATCGTGGAGGCGATAGCACTGGCATCCGGATTCAACGCAGAAGGAGGGACGACGAATTTCCGATTCTCCACTCGCGCTTCGGAGTCGGAACTCTACCGGTGCATCCGACTTGCTCGCACGGACCGTAGGCCGCGGACCGGTTTTTTTCTTAGAGCAGAGAGTTTCTTCAACGTGGCCACGAACATTGAGGACCTTGACAGCGAACCGGTTCTCGGACCTCCAGTGTTGGACTCTTATGGCGGCAGGTCGCTCCATGAAATGTCTCATGGCGAGTCCCTCATGACGCTCGTCAGACATCGCTTTGGCCCGAATGGGCTGTATATCCTCGACGAGCCGGAAGCTGGTCTTTCCGTCCGGCGCCAAATAGAACTCCTTGGCGAATTGCGGACGCACGTAGAGAGCAAAGGCTCGCAAGTCATCGTCGCCACTCATTCGCCAATCCTGCTGGCGCTCCCGGGAGCCACAATATACCGGCTTGACACCGTCGGAATATCTCGAGTTGAGTACGAGGAAACGGAGGCGTTTCAGTTGGCACGAGACTTCATGCAAGAACAGGGCAGCAGGAGATGAGACATCCGAGCGGCGCCCCCGCGGAGCGCGTCAGCGTCGGCACCCGCTCAGCGCGCGGCGCACCATGGCGACGGCTGCTGCGAAGTCTTTCATGACGAGCGCCGCTGGAATACGGAGGACCCGGTAGCCGAGCCGACCGAGATCTCGATCGCGCCGCGCGTCCGCGGCTCCGCGGCGCGCCGCCGACATGCGACACCGCGCCGTCCGCCTCGACTACGAGCTTGACCGCCGGCGCGGCGAAGTCCGCGACGTAGCGGTTTCCGAGTGTCCGTCCGCCCGAGCGCACCCTCTGACGGCGCCCCTGCGCGGGGCTGGGCGCGGCAGACTCGGCGGCGATGGCACGCTGGACGGCGGACGAGGCAGGAGAGATTTTGTCGCGATGGCGGGCGAGCGGGAAATCGGCTCGGTCGTACGGACGTGAGCACGGCATCGACCCGCAGCGGCTGCATTTCTGGCAGCGTCGGCTCGGAGCGGGGACGAAGCGCGGACGAAAGTCGGTCGACGGCGCGATCTCGCGTCTCGTTCCGGCCGTGGTGCGGATTGAGTCTGGCGCCAGGGCCGAGCACCCGGTCGTGGTGCGTCTGCCGGGTGGGGTGGCGGTCGAGCTGGATCCAGGGCGGGTGCCGCCGTCGTGGGTGGTGGCGCTCGTGGGCGAGCTGGTGAGGCAGTAGGCCCGTGTTGCTTCTGCCGCGCGCGGTGCGCGTATACGTGGGGACGGAGCCGGTGAACTTGAGGAAGTCATTCGACGGCTTGTCGAACGAGGTGCGCGAGGTGCTGCGGCGCGACCCGCTGAGCGGGCACGTCTTCGTGTTTCTGAACCGACGGCGCACGATGGTGAAGCTTTTGTTGTGGACTCGCGGCGGCTTCACGATTGTGCACAAGCGGCTCGAGCAGGGGCGTTTCACGTTTGCGAAGAGGATGACGAGCGAGGCGAAGAGCGTGGAGCTCGACGTGCACGAGCTCTCGATGCTGCTCGAGGGCATCGACGCCCGGGTGGTGCACGCGCAGAAGCGCTGGGAGCCGCCGCTGCACGCTCGGGCATCTGCGTCCGGGTGACGCTACGTGATCCCACGTGACACCCTGCGATTGTGCTTGGCACTGGCGATCGCGATGAAATAGAAAGCGTGGGTGGCCGGAGCGTCGAAGAGCACTAGCGAGCGACGAGGGGCGGTGCTCGACGTGCTCAAGGAGCTGCTCTCCGAGGGACGCAACGACGAGGTGCTCGCGGTGGTGGAGAAGCTCGTGGCGCGCAATAGCGAGCTCGAGCAGCGGCTTGCCGAGATCGCGTCGCGCCGCAAGAAGAACGAGAGCGTGCCGAAGGCGCAGCTGCTGTTGTTTCTCGACGCACTCGCTACGGCGGCGGAGAGCGAGAGCGGGACGGACGAGGAGCGGGACGAAGCGAACCGAAGGCTCCGCAGTGCTGCCGGCATCGACGACGGGGCAAAGGAGGACCCGGAGACGAAGGAAACGAAGGAGCCCAAGAAGCAGCCGCCGCTGCGGAAGGCGCCGCCGCCGGAGCTGCGACGTATCGAGAACCTGCTCCGCGTGCCCGACGCCGAGCGACCCTGCCCGGTCTGCGGAGCCGAGCGGGAGTGCATCGGCCACGACGTGACGGAAGTCATCGAGCTCATCCCGGCAGAGGTCGTGGTGCGGCGCGACGCTCGCGAGAAGCTTGCGTGCAAGCGGTGCGAGGGCGAGCTCGTGCGAGCACCGCCGGGCGACAAGGTCGTCTCGGGCGGCAAGCTCGGCGCGAGACTCGTCGCCCAGCTCTTGGTGGACAAGTATTGGGATGGCCTGCCGCTGCACCGTCAGAGGCAGCGTTTCGAGAGAATGGGGCTCGACATCAGCGTCTCGACGCTCGCCGACCAGGTGACGTGGGCGACGGACTTGCTCCGACCGCTCTGGCGCGCGGCCATCGCGAACGTCTTGATGTCGGTCGTGATGCACCTGGACGGCACGAGCCTGCCAGTGCTCGATCGGGACGCGCCTGGCGGCAAGAAGCTCGGAACGCTCTGGGGTTACGTGGGCGACCAAGAGACGGCGCTCTACCTCTACGCCTCGACCGGCAAAAAGACGGGGCAGAAAAAGGGTGAGCTTGGGCCGGAAGACGTGCTCAAGCTCCGAAACGGCTACACGGTGGCCGACGCGGCCGGCGTTTTCGATGCGAGCTTCAAGCGCGAGACGCTCATCGAGTGCGGCTGCAACATGCACGCTCGCCGCTACTTCTTCGAGGCGCTCGACGGCGGTGACAAGCGCGCGGCGCTGCCGATCGCCGCGTACAAGAAGCTTTACGAAATCGAGGCGGGGACGAAGGACGCGACGCCGGAGGCCCGGCTCGTCGAGCGGCAGGCACGGAGCAAGCCGGTCTTCGACGAGCTCGTCGCCTGGGCGAACGTCCACGAACCGCACGAACCACCGAGCTCGCCGATGGGCACGGCGATCCGCTACCTCCAAAACCACCACGTCGCGCTCGGTCGGTTTCTCGAAGACGGTGTGATCCCCATCGACAACGGCGTCGTCGAACGCCTGCACGTCCGCGCGGCACTCACGCGCAAGAACTTTCTCTTCGCCGGCTCCGACGCCGGCGGCGAACGAGCTGCGATCGCCTACACCATCCTCGGCTGCTCGGCGCTCGCCGAGATCGACCCCGTCGAGTACCTCGCCGACGTGCTGCCGCGCCTCGCCCGCCGTATGCGTCTCAAGGATCTGCCGGGATTTGCTGCCGGCGCCGTGGCAGGTGGCGCGCGCGGCGGCGCCGCCTTCCGCCGCCGAATAGCCCGACCGGCCACACCTCGGCGTCAACCCTCGCACCGGGTGCGGTCCGGCGGACGGACACGTTTCCGAGGACGACCTGCCTGCGAAACGCAACCCCGAGCCGCGCGCCGCGGAGCTCTTGCCAGAGCCGGCGCTCAGGCTCGGAGGGATAGACGCGCATGTCCCGAGCCCGGGTTCCGAAGACTTGCCCCTTCCAACGCCCCCGGATAAACGGTTTAAGCGTTTAAGCATCAGCTTGACCGCCTCACGAGCTACCCAGATGCGGTCGACGCCTTCCGTGACAATTACAACGACATGCGCGACGCAAACACGATTGGCGCCGACAAGTACTTCCACTGCAAGGCGAATTGCGAGGCAGCGGCCCGTGGACGCGAAGACGTTGCCGAAGCGATTTCTGACGCGCGGGAATGGACGGACGAGCATCTGAAGGGAGATCCGGCCAGCGCGTGCAACGCCGACCAGGCGGCGAACCGTCACGGTCGAAACAGCGGTGCGCACGACGAGTACGAATGTAAGAAGGCGTGCGCCATCTACCGCCCGAATGGGCTCGGTCCAGCGTACTGATGACCGGGTTACAGCGCCGGCCGATCACAGGAGTCCAAGTGGGCGTGCTGGCGCTGCTTGTGCTCGCCGCGATCGGCGGTGGATTTTGGGTCCGGCGATTCATGCTGATTGATCGTTGCCTCGATGCCGGTGGAAGGTGGGACTACGAGCGGAGCTCTTGCGAAGGGGCGGTCCCTTGAGTTCGGCGTCTAGCGGCCATTCGTCCGCCGTCGTGAGGATCAACGCCCCGGATAAGCTGCGAGCGAACCTCGCCAGCTTGATGCGAAAGTTGGACCGCGCGTCAGCGGCGGCGCTCGTTCAGCGTGCGGCGCACCATGGCCATGGCCGCCGCGAACTCCTTCATGACGAGCGCCGCCGGGATGCGAAGCACGTGGTAGCCGAGCCGGCCGAGATCCCGGTCCCGCCGCGCATCGTACGAGCGGTGCCGAGCATGAATGGGACCATCCACTTCCACCACGAGCCTAATCGACGGCGCGGCGAAGTCCGCGACGTGGCGCCCGAGCACGACCTGCCGGCTAAACACGACGCCGAGCCGCTGACCGCGAAGCTCCTGCCAGAGCCGGTGCTCCGGCTCCGGGGCGAAGACGCGCATGTCATGAGCGCGGGCCGCGAGAAGCTGCTGGCGGGCGGGACTGACGGTGAAGCTGGGCTTGAGCATGGAGGTTCTCCTCGCGCCCGGGATGGGCTCGGGCGCAGCCTTCCAAGGCGCAAGCGGCGTGACGCGCGAGGAGAGCGAGGGGGACGCGCCGAGCGGAAGCGCGGCGCGCCGGTTGCGCGATCCTGCGGAGCCCGAGACCAGCCCGGGGGCGAGGGCGCACCGATGCGGCGAGCGAGCGCCTGCACGAGAGCGGTGGTATCATGGACGGATGGACGTGCTGAAGGCGACAGTGCGGAACGGGCGTCTCACGCTGGACGCACCTACCGACCTTCCCGAGGGTACGGTAGTCGACGTTTGCGTGGTTAGTGAGGACGGGATGAGCGACGCGGAAAGGCGCGAGCTGCATGCTTCGATTGCCCGGGGGATCCGGGACGGACGTGCCGGTCGAGTCGCCAACTTCGACGACGTGTTGAACGAGCTCGACGCCGAGCCGTGAAAGTCGAGCTTGCCGAGGAGGCGCGGCACCAGGCGCGTAGGGAACGAAAGTGGTGGCGCGCGCATCGTGATGCAAAACAGCTCTTCACGGAGGAGCTCCGCGCCGCACGGGCGATGCTTGCTGAAGGACCGAAGCACGAGCTCTACGGTCACTTCGAGGGCGAAGCAGTCCGGCGCGTGCTGCTCCCGAAGACGAAATGCCACGTCTACTACGTTGTGCTCGAGCACGAGCAGGTCGTCCGGATCATCGCAGTTTGGGGCGCATCGCGGAAGAGCGGCCCAGATCTCGGCTGAGTCAGCGGTCACTACAACCCCTTCACGGACAACGCCTCGAGGCTCAAACGCGCGACGACCCGTCTCCACCAATCACGCGCAGCCGTAGGCGAGCATGATTCGGGAGGAGACCGCGCGCGCGCAGCCCGCCCTGCGGGCGAGCACGTGCGAGTGGAGGCATCAAGAGAGCTACACTTACGACCCCGACCGCATGCTCCGCACCCAAACCCGCCCCGACAGCGTCCAGATCGTCAGGACGCCCGACAGCGCCGGCCGCCTCGACACCGTCCAGATCCCCGGGGGCATGCTGGACTACGAGTACTACCCGCCCGGCATGTCGGGCGCTCAGTTTTGGCTGGCGGCTAGGTTCCTTGTAGTCGCCCCCACATTGCTCGTCATTGGCCGGCGTTCCCGGACAAACTTGGTGATCTCTTCCGTGCCAGCGTTTCCGACGTCCAGCCAGACGATCTTCGGAGGTGGTCCCTCGACGAACCCACGCTGCCGGAAGTGATTGTCCTTCGACACGATCGCGAAGCCATGCTCGCGAGCGAAATCCCACACCGCATCGTCCGTTGCGCCGCGAAGGCCGACGGCTGAAACGTGAGCGCTGCCGGGATACAGGCCGCTTCACGCGGCCGGACTAGAAAGGCGGCGCTCCCGAGCCGCCGCGAAGGAGAGGCTGGCGCGTACGTCGTCCCGAGTGAGATCCGGGAAATCGCGCAGCAAGTCGGCTTCGGTCATCCCACCCGCTAGGTACTCCAGAACGTCGTAGACGGTGATCCGCGTCCCCCGGATGCAGGGCCTACCTGCGCGGATTGCGGGGTCGATCACGACTCTGCTCTGCCAGTCCATCGCGACAAATCATACGCTCGCGGGTGCCTGGTCGCAACCCGCACAATGCTGCAGCCGATGATACCCTACTTCGGGTGTTGCGGAGGTCGGAGTGGGAAGCTCGTCAGCCTGATCCGAAAGTTAGACCGGGCGTCAGCGTCGGTGGGGTCAGCTCGCGAGCTTCTGCGCTCGTTGCCGCGAGACGCCCAGGAGCTCACCAGCGTCGCGTAGGCTCAGGCCGATGCGCGTGAGCGCGGCGATCGCCTGACGGCTGCCCTCGGATGCGGCGCGGTCGGCAACGGCTGCCTTGGCTCGAGCGTGCAGGGCCGAGGCGACGACCTTCTTGATCGGTGGCGGTAGCCGCACATCGTCCACGAGCTTGCCGGCGTAGGGCCGCTGCAAATCGAGCGCTGCCTGAATCGCTTCCCGGGCGCGCTCGCGCGCCTGCTCGATCGTCCTGCCCTGGGTGTGACAGCCGCGGATGCCGGCGACACTCGCAACCCAAAAGCCACTTTCGTCGCGTTCGTAGACGACACAATACGTTTGCCGAGGTTTCATCGTTTGAGCCATCCTTTCCCGAGACAGGGTTCCATGTCTCGCTCGATCTTCGCCAAGAGGCCGCTGCCGATGTCCTCACCCTGGTGGACCGGCACGGTGGTGAAGCATTTGCCACACCGGATTCGGAAATGAGAGCCGGCTTGACGCACCTCGACGCAGCCGTGTGAGCGGGAGAACGCGTCGAAGTTCCCGAGCCGTCACAGCCATCAGGTTACGCTCCGCGAGTGGCGCTGTCAATGGCTATTGACAGTTGGACGTGCGTGGCGCGTCACCGTTTGTGCGAAGGACCGGAGCACGGCGCGCGACGTGCGCGTTCCCGCGAAGCCCGGGCCCCGTGCCGGACGCGACGCGCGTGCTCGAGTCACCATCCGCCGCGCCGACCGTCGTGATACTGTCGGCATGTGTTGAGCCTCACGACGCCAACGCCCCTCGGCCACCGACGTCGCCGTCTCACTCGATGCCCCCAACCGGCAAGACCCGTCTCCTCCAATCACGCGCAGCCGAAGGCGAGCATGATTAAGGAGGAGACCGCGCGCGCGCAGCCGAAGGCGAGCACGTGCGAGTGACGTGCGAGTGGAGGGAGCAAGATTCGTGATGGGCGCGCTGTCCGAACCCCTCGCGCGCCATGCCCGGTTGCCGCTTGCGCTGCTCGGCGTGGCGCTCTTCGTCGTGGCTCTCGCTGCCTGGGATCCGCCTGCGGGGCGGACGAGCATTGTGCTCGAGGTGGGGCCCGGGTTGCTCGAGGTGGCGGTGCTGGTGGCGATTTATCGGCGCTTGCCGCTTTCGCACTGGGTGTACGTGGGGACGTTCTTTCACCTTTTGATTCTGATTTACGGCGGGTACTACACGTACGCGGCGACGCCGCTCGGCGATTGGGCGAAGGAGACGTTTCACTTCGCGCGCAATCATTACGATCGCGTGGGGCATCTCGCGCTCGGGGTGTTTCCGGGCTTCATCGCGCGCGAGGTGCTGCTCCGGAAGACGCCGCTCGTGCGTGGCGGGTGGCTCACGTTCCTGGTGCTGTCGGTCGTGCTCGCCGTGGCGGCGTTCTGGGAGCTTCTCGAATGGTGGGTGGCGGTGCTCGTGGCGCCGGATGTCGGGGTGGCGTTCCTCGGCTCGCAGGGCGACGTGTGGGACGCACAGTGGGACATGTTGCTCGCGCTGGTCGGCGCGGCGATCGCGCTGCCGCTGTTCGGTACGCGGCACGATCGCTCGATGGAGCGCGTGCCGATGCCCGCCGGCGGCGCGCCCCCCTGAGCGTTTGACCGCGGCGGCGCCGCGTGCGGAGTCGCTGCCCGTCAGAGCGGATTTTTGCGGGGGCATTTCTCGGCGCCTCTTCCGCCCGCGTCGCTCGAAGCTCGTGTTTGCGCCGCTCGGGGGCTGCGCGTGCCATGGCGCGTCGCAACGGAATTGAGCGCTGCACCGAGGCGAGGAATGGGACTATGGTGCGACCCCATGACAATCGGAGGCGGCACCTCGGGCTCGCGCGCGCTCGTCTTTTCGGCGGCGGCGTTCACTCTACTTTGTGGCTGTTCGGACGAGGAGAGCCAAAAGCACTGGAGCGCGCTCGCGACCTGTCTCGCGGGGCCCGCCGCATCGGCGCCCATTGCCGAGCGCGTTCCGAAGCTCCGGCAGCTCATGCTGGGAAGCTCGCCGGCCTCGGCGGGCAAGGACGCCTGGCCCAAGAGCTGCGCGAGCCACGCCGATGATCTGTACGCCGCGCTCGACAACTCCGGCAAGACGGCGATTTTGCGTCGCAAGCTGCACGACCGCTTCGGCTGCAGTGACGCGAAGGGCAGCTGCGCCATCGCGTTCGATAGCTCCCTCATTTCCGTGACGACCGAGCTCTGGGAGGCGGCGAAGGACGCCGAGCTGAAGATCGTGCCCGGGGCGGGCGGTCCGGCACCGGCGGCAGCGCCGCCGCCCGTCGTGGATTCGAAGGGCTGGAAGAGCTTCAGCGCCGAGCCAGAGCGCGTGTCGGGCCCGGTGTTGACCAGTGATGGGCGGGCCTTGCTCGCTTTGAAGAAGTCCGAAGGTCGCGTGCGCCCCACGGTGTGCGAGTTTGCCGCGGACTTTGGCAAGGTGCGCTGCGTGAAGGCAAACGACAAGGTGCCGGAGCTGCCGCCGCAGAGCGTCGAGATCGTCAACGATGCGGGGGGCCTCTACGCCGCGGGCCTCACCGAGACGGGGCTCGTCGCCTACAACGTCGAGAATGGCGAAACGTCGGCCGTCGCGGGGCGCAGCGGTCGCCTGCTTCGCGACGGCGTGGCCGTCGAGAAGGCCGGGCAGGACGTTTCGCTCGCCGCACCGGATCCTTCGGCCAAGCCGGCCAAACCCGCCAAGTCCGCCAAGGGCCGCGGCATGTTCGAGAAGCCGAAGGGCGCGGCCGCGGTCGAGGAGGGTTACGTTGCCATCGAGCTTGCGGGTGGGAAGGCGTCCAAGGGCACGAAGCTCAAGCTCGAGGGCACCGTCGGCGATCCGATTGCGCTCGGCGACCAGATCCTCTACTTGAGCCCCACCGAATCGGGCGTGGAGCTCGGCGTGAAGTCGCTCTCGCGCGGTCGCTTGAAGGACGGCGGGCACTACAAGGGCAACTTCGCCGGTGCGTTCCACACCTGCCGGGCGGGCGACACGCTCGGCGTTGCCGTGTTCGGCTCGCGGTCGGGGCAAGGCAGCGGCAAGGCGACCGGCGGGGAAGGCAAGACGGCCGTCACGGTGATGCTCTTCGAGAAGGGCTCCTGGTCGAAGCCCGCGGAGCTGACGATGCCGTTCGATTGCACCGGCGAGTCCGAGCTCGTGTGCTCGGCGAGCGGTGCAAGCCTCGCGTGGATGAAGACGGAGAAGGGCAGCGCCACCGTCGGTCGCATCGACTGCACTATGGACGGCTGCAAGCCGAGCGACGTGAAGCTCCCGGCGTTCGACAGCACGTACCTCTGGGCGGTCGGGCCGCTCGGCGACAAGGTGTACGTGCTCTATCGCGCGGCGCTCGGCGAAACGCGGGTCCGCCTCGCGCCGCTCTCGGGCCTGGCGGGCGCGAAGGATACCATCGTGTTCGATACCGGGGACTTCGGCGGCCCCACGACGGGTGATCTCACGGCGCTCAGCACCGATGCCGGCGCGCTTTTCCTGTTCCGGAGCGAGGCGCCCGTGGCCCTCCGGCTCGGAAGCGACGGCACGATCGGCGTCGTATCGTCTTAGGTGCCCGTCGGGAGCGGGGCGCGAGCGTCAGCTGCGAGCGCCAAGGTCCACCTCGAGCGTGGCGGCCCCCGGGCTCCTCGACCCGCGCGGGACGGCCTTGAGGGCGTCCCGATTCGCTTCCCACCACGCCCGAGCGTCGCTGTCGGTCCAGCTGCCGACGTCGCCGAGCTGGGCGAGCCGGTCGCGGAGCACGAGCGCGGACTCCGGGCGTCGCTCGGGCGGCTTCTCGAGACAGGCCATGACGAGTGACTCGAGCCCCGCGGGCAGCTTTCGACCCAGGCGCTCCGAAGGCGGCACGGGTGGTGTCATGAGGTGGTGGCCGCACACTTCGACGATGGTCTTGCCCTCGAAGACGAGCACGCCCGTGAGCAGGAAGTAGCCGACGGCGCCGACGGCATAGAGGTCGCTCGCCGGGCCCACGGCGGCCGGGTCCTTGATCGATTCGGGCGACATGAACGCGGGCGTGCCCGTGAGGGCGCCCGCGTGCGTCAGCTCCGCGTCGGTGCTGAGGTCCTTGACGAGACCGAAGTCGAGCACCTTGACGACGTTCGAGCTCGCCGCCTTGCTCGCAGAGCATCACGTTGGCGGGCTTGATGTCGCGGTGGATGAGCTTTTCGAGGTGCGCTTCCGCGAGGGCGCCGGCCATCGCGGCGAGCACGCGCCGGACACGCGCCGGAGGCATGGGGCCGCCGACGGCCACGACGTCATCGAGGGTTGCGCCCTGGAGAAGCTCCATTGCGTAGTAGAAGATGCCGTCCACGGTGCGGCCGTAGTCGTACACGGTCACCGTGTTCGGGTGGGTGAGCCGTGCGGTTTGGCGCACCTCGTGCTCGAAGCGCTTGGACTCGCGCTCGCTCGTGCCGTTGGCCATCAGCTTCACGGCCGTGGGGCGGCGGAGCAGCTTGTGGCTCGCCCGGTAGACGACACCCATGCCGCCCTCTCCGAGGCGCTCTTCGAGCACGTACTGGCCGAGCTGGTGCGCCTCGCGGACCTGCTGCTGAAGCCCGTAGATCGCGCGCGAGACGAACGACGACGCCAGCGTGAAGGCGACCATCCACGGTGCGGTAAACTGCGCGAAGTTTCCGACGTCCCACGGGCGCAACTGATAGCCGAGGACGGTGAGCGTGCTCACGAGGCCGCCCACGAGCAGCGTGCGGAGCCCGCTGCTCGGCACGATCGCCGCGCGCGCCACGAGCGCGAGCGCCATCGCGAGCATGGGACCCGCGGCCACTTGTTCGCTGGAGGCTGCCTGGAGCACCACGACGGCAATGCCTGCAATTGCGAGCGTGGTCCCGATTTCGAGGCCGGCGAGCGCCGCGCCCGTCAGCTCCACGGTTCGTGCGGCGAGCCAACCCAGCGTGAGCGCGACGATCAGGCCGAAAACGGCGAGGTGCCCGGGAACCAAGAGCCCGCGGGGCCCGTGGTCGAGGTAGAGGGTCGTGCTGTCCATCGCGAACGAGACACCGAACAGGACCAGCAAAAACCCGAGGTAGAGCCGGACGCGGCCTTGCTGAAACGCCCGTGCGTCCGCTAGCAAGTGCGGCCCGGGCGTCCACGGGACCAGGCCGCGTCGCTCGTGGCGTTTGGCGGGTGCCTCCGGATCGGGGCGAGCGGGCATCACGGTCTGTTCGACGATGCCGCGGTGCGCCCAGCGGGTCCACCGCAAACGTTGAACCTGGAACGACGCCGTCCTACTCGGAGGCATGGGCGCCTGGCATCGCGTGCTCGCCCGCTTCGCGTGCAGCGTCGCCGTCTCCTGTTTCGCCCTGCCGGCCGCTGCCGCCGAGCGGGAGGCACCGGCGAAGCCCGACGATTCCGCTCGCCTGAGCGGGATCCCGCTCGCGGGTCACGCGCCGGAGACGGGCTGGTTCTTCGGCGGCTTCGTCGCCTACCACTTTCCGTCGCCGCGCGCGCCGGACGCGCCGGCGCCTCGCCGTTCGAGCCTCGGGCTCGTGGCGCTCTACTCTTTGAAATCGCAGTTCGTGCTGTCGCTCGAGCCGACGCTGTACTTGCAGGGGGGGCGCTACCGCGTGCGGGGGAGCGTCGTGGCGACGCGATTTCCGGACACTTACTACGCTATCGGCCCCGACAGCCCCGCGGGCTCCGCGGAAGCGTTCCAGCAGCACACGTTCGGCCTCGACGCGATCGGTGAATGGCGCGCCGTGGGCGAGCTCTACGTGGGCTTCCAGATCGATCTCGGCTTGTCGGACATCACCCGCGTGGAGCCTGGCAGAGAGCTCGCCTCGGGCCGCGTGCTCGGCGCGGGCGGTGGTCGCGTGCTCGGTGCGGGCCCGCTCTTGAGCTGGGACGATCGCGACAGCGAGGGCTTTCCGACGCGCGGCGGGCGCTACCAGCTCTCGTGGACGACGTATCCGACGTGGCTCGGCTCTCAACTCGGTTTCTTCGCGCTCGCCCTCGACTTGCGGTCGTACTTCCGAGTGGCTTTCGGTAGCGTGCTCGCCGTGCAGGTCTACTCGCGCCACACGGGCGGCAGCGTCCCGTTCCAGCTTCTGAGCGCGCTGGCTGGAGACGGCAGGATGCGGGGCTTTCTGGCCTCGCGCTACATCGATCGGCACGTGGTGTCCGCACAGGTCGAGTATCGCGTCCCCCTCTTCTGGCGCCTCGGCGTTTGTGGGTTCCTCGGCGCTGGCGAGGTCGCTCCGCGCCTGGGCGAGCTCGACCTCGGCCACGTGAAGCTCGCGGGTGGCCCGGGCCTGCGAGTCGCCTTGAACCCCGAGGACGGTATCAACGCGCGCCTGGATGTGGGGCTGAGCAGCGACGGGGACACCAACCTGTACGTGCTGATCGGCGAAGCGTTCTAGAAACAGAGCCCGACGGAGGCTTTCGGGCGCCCGCGTTCGACGAGGGCGACGACGGGTTCATGTACGGAAAGCTCGACGCCGCGTCCCGCCGCATCGTTCGCGGCATCGCCTTTTTGGTGTTGCTCGTCGTCGTGTCCACGGCGGTCTACGTCCGCGCCGGATTCACGCTCGTCAACGCGCTCTACATGGTGGTGATCACCGTCTTCTCCGTGGGCTACGGCGAAGTGCGCGAGCTCGACCCGGCGCTCGGGATCTTCACGATGTTCGTGATCATCGGGGGCTGTTCGTCGCTCGTCTACATCACGAGCGGGCTTTTTCGGATGATCGCGGAGGGGCAGCTCCAGAAGGTGCTCGGAAGGAGTCGCATGGACAAGGAATTGGAAGCGCTCAAGGACCACGCCATCGTTTGCGGCTTCGGGCGAATCGGGCACGTCGTGTGCGAGGAGCTGGTCGGTGCTCGGGTGCAGGTCGGCGTGGTCGAAACCGACCAGGAGCGCTGCGACGCCGCACGCGCGGCGGGCCACCTGGTGGTGCATGGCGACGCCTCGCAGAACGAGGCGCTCACGTCGGCCGGTTTGGCCCGAGCGCGGGCGCTCGCCAGCGTGCTCTCGAACGACGCGATGAACGTGTTCATCACGCTCACGGCTCGCCAGCTGCGCCCCAATCTCTTCATCGTCGCGCGCGGCGAAGAGCACGGTGTGGAGCCGAAGCTCATGCAGGCGGGCGCAAACCGCGTCGTTTTGCCTTCGCGCATCGGCGCCGAGCGCATCTCGCACCTCGTGACGCGACCGGCCGTGCTCGAGTTCTTCAAGGAAGCCGACCTCGGGGCTCGCGCGCCCACGTTGCAGCGAACGGGACGAAAGCCCGCGGCCGACCCGGGTAGCGAGCATTTCTTTGGACCCCGCTTGGTTCGAGACTAACCTTCGGGCAGCGAGTCCGAGCAGGGGCGCCCTGCTCCGGCCTCGCGAGGAGACACTTCGATGAGGCACTGGCTTTGGCTCGCGCTCTTCATGCCCGCCGTCGCGCTCGCGAACGGCTGCGGCAAGGACGACGCTCACGTCACGCCCGAAAGCGGAGGCGCGGCCAGCGGCGGACGCGGCGGCGGCTCCGGCAGCGGGGGTAGCGGCGGAAGCGCCGGACGGGGCAGCGGCGGCGGCGCAGGCGCGCAGGGTGGCGGAGCTGGCGACGCCGGAGCGGCTGCAGGGGAAGGCGGCGCCGACTCGGTTTCCTTCGACGACATCGACGCTGTGCGCCTCTGGGCCACGACGGCGAGCGCCCTCGCCGTTTACGTCAACGTGTACCAGCCGTTCGCGGTGGCGGACGGGCAGGAGGCCTTCGGCGATCCGAGCTGCCCCGTGACGACGGACGACGGCACGACGCTCGACATCGAGGGCGGTTGCACCGACGTGTCCGGCACCGAGTGGGTCGGCAGCGCAACCGTGGAGCGCTCGGCGAATGGTGACCGGAGCCTCACGTTGCGCAACTTCGGCACGCGCGTCGGTGCGAGCGGCGACGTGCGCAACGGGAACGCGCAGATCACGTTCGTCGATGTCGGCGAGTACGATTTCTCGCTCAGCATCGTTCACCGTGCCGACGTGACGACGACCATCGATTACTTCGGCGCCGTGAGCGGTGATTACGGCGCGCGCAGCGTGTGGACGGGCACGGGCGTCGTGACGCGCGAGGGCGGCACGGGCCCGGTGGGCACCGTCGACGCGACGACGACTAAGGAGGTCGCCGATGACGCCGTGTGCTCGGGGCAGCCCGCCTCCGGCAACACCGTGCTCGAAAATCATTCGGGCGACACCGTGATCGTCACGTACGACGGCAGCGTCGACTGCGACGATGAGCACGCCGCCACGTACAGCGTGAACGGGGCACCCCAGGGAGCCATCACGGGCATCGTTTGCTCGATGTCGCACGGGCCGCCGGCGGAGCGCCCGCTCGTGCTTCTCTCCGTGCTCGGGCTCGGGGTGCTCTTCGGCGTGAGGCGGCGAGCGTTCAGGACGCCGTGAGCTCGACGAGCGGGGTGCCCGCCTCGGACGCGGCCGACACCACGTCGCTCACGTCCTTGCCGGGCGGAAGCTCGATGAAGATTTCGAACGGAGCCGCCCCGGGAGGCGCGTCGGGTGGCGTGGGCAGGGGGGTGATCGCGCCGGGCGGGACCGAGATGCCGCGCGCGGCGAGCGCCGAAACGAATGCCTCGCGACCGCGTGTGAGGATCGCCACGTAGCGCAGCGCTCTGCCCAGCACTTTCCCGGGGGGCCCCTGCTCGACGATGCGCCCTGCTGCTTCGACCATCACCCAGTCGGATCGCTCGAGCCACGCGCGCTCGACGCCCTCGGACGGGAGGGAGCGCAGCCCGAGCACGAGCCGCGCCGCGCCGAGCGCTCGCTCCAGGGTGACGCCCGTCGCGCTTCCAGTCGCCGGGTCGAGCCCGGAAAACGGCGCTTCGAGACACACGACCTCGGGTGTCCCGAGCAAGGCCTGGGCGATCGGGACACGCTGTCGGAGCGCCGGGTGGGCGCGACCCAACCGATGGCGCGCGAAGGGGCCGAGCTCGAGGGCCTCGATGACGGCCTGGGTGGCGCGCGACGCCTCCGGCGCGTCGAGCCCGAGCAGCCTCGCGCTTTCGTCGAGGTAGCGCTCGAGCGTGAAGTCGTTGACGAGCGGCGGGTCCAGGAGCGCGACGCCCGCGAAGCCGGTGCGCGCCGCTTCTCGCACGGGGACGCCGTAAAGCTCCGCACGACCCGCGGTGAGCGTGGCGTTCGCGGTGAGCAGCCGGAAGAGGGGCCGGAAATCGCCGACGAGCGTCAGTCGGCGGCTGCCGCCGCGAGCGTCGAGCGGTGCGCCACGAACGCCCCCGGCTTCGATGCACGCGCCCTCGAGCAAGAGGAGCGGCTTCTGAGCGTCGGCCTCGAGCACCCTGGACCTTTCGCTCACTCGACGACGGGCAGAAGCTCCAGGCGCGCGAGCGGCCGGTCCGCGGGGTAAAAGGCGAACGGAGCGAGCGCGCGCGCGAGGTCCATCACGGCCGGCGGCAAGATGAGCTTCGAGTCGGCGCTCACGCCTTCGATGCCGAGGAGCTTGCCGAGCAGGCTGCCCTCGGGCGGCGGCAGCTCGACGATGGGCGCGCTTTCCGGCAGGTTGCCGAGGCGGCGTGCCTCGGCGAGCGCCTGGCGCAACCCGCCGATCTCATCCACGAGCTTGCGCGAGAACGCCTGCTCGCCGGTCCACACGCGGCCCTGCCCGACGGCATCGACGGCCGCCTTCTCGAGATGCCGGCCCTCGGCGACACGCGACAGGAACATGTCGTAAAACTGCGCCACCTTGTGCTCGAGCTCCGTGCGCTCCTCGTCGGTGAAGGGACGGAAAATCGACTCGGCGTCGGCGCGCGGTGCCGTCTTGTAGACCTCGACCGTGACGCCGATCTTGCGCAAGAGCTCGGCGACGTCCGCCTTGCCGTAGAAGATGCCGATGCTTCCCGTGATGGTGAGGGGGTTCGCGAACACGCGCGTCGCCGGCGTGGCGATGTAGTAGCCGCCGCTCGCCGCGGCGCTCCCCATGCTCACGACGACCGGCTTCACGCGCGCCGTGAGCTGAACCTGGCGCCACATCACGTCGGCGGCCATGGCGCTGCCGCCGCCCGACTCGATGCGAAGCACGACGGCGGCCACGCGCTGGTCCTCGCGAGCCCGCTTGAGGCTATCGGCGATGGTGTAGGACCCGACGGTGCGAATGCCGATGCCGGGAATGTACTGGCTGCGGCCGTCGACCATGTCGCCATCCACGTAGACGATGGCGACGGAGCGACCGACGCCGAAGTCGTTGGACGCGCGCGGCGCGCGGTCGTCGTCGTCGATCAGCTTGAGCGAGAAGCCCGCGAGCTTCTGTACCTCGGCTTCCAGCTCGTCGTCGAACGCGAAACCGTCGACGAGACCCGCGGCGCGTGCCTCCTCGGCGATGAACGGCCCCTTGGCGATGCGCTCGCGCAGCGTCGCGACGCCGATGTGTCGTCCCCCCGCGAGCGACAGCATCACGTGCCGTTCGAATTGCTGCAAGAGGTCGATCTTGTCGGCGCGCGCCACGTCGCTTGCGGCGTCGCGCGTGAACATTTCCGGGGCGCTCTTGTGGGCGCCGATGCGCACGAAGTCGGCCCGCACGCCGAGCTTGTCGAGCAGGCTCTTGAGGTAGAAATAGCGCGTGCGCAGGCCCGCGAAGCGGATACCGCCCGCGGGATTGACGAGGATGCGGCTCGCGGCCGCGCACAGATAGAGCGAGGCGCCGTCGGCGTCCTCGAGGTGGCAGAGCACGCGCTTACCGCGCTGCCGGAGGTGCCAGATCGCGTCGCGCAGCTCCTGCACGTGCGCGAAGGACTGGCCCGGCGCCGTGCGCAGCTCGAGCACGACGGCCGCGACGCTCGGCTCGCTGTCCGCGAGATCCCAGAGGTGCTCGAGCAGCGCGACGTGCTCGCGCGTGCCGGGCGTGTCTTCGATGCGAATGCGGACCGCGTGGTAGGGCGCCTCGGAAGCCACTGCCGTGCGATAGCTCCGGAACGCGACTTCCGTCGTGAGGTTCGCGGCCGCCCACTTCGGCACGTTCGGGCCGAGGCCGTTGCCGAAGATCGAGCCAGCAGCAAGCTCCATCCCGCCCGTCGCGCCGTTGAACGAGACGGCGAGCTCGGCGGCGGCGAGCCAGGCACGGTGTTGCGCCCGGTCGTCGGGGTCGCTGACGGAGACCTCGCCCCGCAGCCGTCCGAGCGTCGGGATGTCGATGCCGAGCGTCGCGCGTGGGATCCAGTACGGGTCCGCCGCGTCGATGAACTTTCCCTCGAGCCCGATCTCGAGCGCGGCGGTCGAAAGTGGCCGGATCGCGACGCCGAGCTCGTACGAGCGCGACAGGAAGCCGCCGCCACGGCTGTGCGGCGCGTTGAGGTCGTGGCCCACGAAGGCCAGCCCGAGTTGGTTGACCGGACGCGCCGTGTACCCGAGCGTGAACGAATCGAGGCTGTCGAGCAGCCGGCTCTCGGAGTAGGCGTGCTGGAAGGTCGCGCCGAGCGCGCCGGCGCGACCTGCGCCCTTCGCGATGCCCGCCGTGATCCACTGGTAGCGCGAGTGGGAGCCGTAGCGGGCCGGCGGGTCACCGCTCGGCGGGGCCACGAGGTCGAGCCGCAAACCGAGGCCGAAATCGAGCAGGGGCACGGGCGCGGCGAGCGCGAACGAGTGGCCCTGGTAGGGCACCTGCGATTGCTCGTCGAGGTACACGGCTTGCCAGCGAAACTCGGCGCCCGGGAGCAGCGACAGATTCGCCGGGTTCTGCACGAGCGACGTCGAGTCCTCCGAGGTCACGAGGCTGCGCGCGAACGCGGGCAGCGGCGTCGGGCGGTCGACGACGAGCTGCGCGCTCGCCGGCACGGCGGCGAGAAGAATCGCCGCGCCGAAAAGCCAGCGTAGCGCGCTCACGGCAGGATCCCCCGGGCTCGCGCCACGACTGCGATCTCTTCGCGTCGCCGCTCGAGCTCCTCGGGATCCTTGACGGGTAAGAAGCGCGCTTCGGGGCCGGTTCGTGGCAGGTGCAGGTACACGGTTTTGAGCTCGTCGGTGATTTCGTTGAGGATGCGCTCGAACTGGACGACCTGTTGCTCGCCGACGCGCTTTTTGACGGTGTAAAAGCTCCAGTCCATCTGGAGGTCGAGCAGGGCCTGCGCGTTGACGTGAAACACGTTCGTGTTGAACACCGAGACCTGCTTGGGGTCGAAGCTCGGTGGCAGGCGAAACTCCTCGAGCACGCGCAGCCGCCCGTTGACGCGCACCGGAATGCCGCCCCGATCGTCGGCGACCTTGCTGACGACCTCCGAGGTCACGTCGGCGCCATGCGAGAGGTGAAAGCCGATCACCGCCGGGTCGAGCGTGCCACCGAGGTTGTCGAGGTTGGTCAGCATCAACGTGTGGCCGCCTCGCTCGACGAAGCGAGCCAAAAGGCCGCTGCGCTTGAGCGCATCGGGCAGGTCGCCGTGGCCCGGCGCGTGCTCGCTCGGGTGGCCGGATTCGTCGACGAAGAGACCGCCGTCCGGCGTGAGTCGCAGTGATAGCTCCTGCGTGAACGTGGCGACCTGGTCGCCGTCGTGCTTGTCGCCGAGGGCTTCACGGATGCCGCCGTGCGTGGCGGCGCTCGTCATGAGCCAGAGCGGCGGCGGCGCGCCGTGCTGCTCTTCGATCGCCTCGGTTTCCATCAGCCTGAGGTCGAGGAAGGTCTTGCCCGGGAGCGCTTCGACGAGCGCCTTGACGACACCGCCCATGCGCGTTGCCATGCCGCCGGCGAGCACGACGAGTGCCACCTTTCCCGCGGCGAGGGCCGAGGCGCCTAGCGCCTCGAGCTCGGCGCGCTCTTTCGTACCGGGCGCCGGCAGCTTCGCGACGTCCGCCGGCGCGGGGGGCTCGACGCGCCCCGTGACGACGCCGGTGTCGTCGGCACCGCGCTGCAGTCGCTCCCCGAGGCGCGCGAGACGGGCCTCGTCGAAACCGTACAAGTCGAGCCGCGCCCGGACGTGCGCGGGTATCTTCGAAATCTCCTCGCTGAGCTCCGGCATGACGGCGGCGGAGAGTAGCAGAAATCCGTCGGGCGCCCGGGGGGGGCCGGGGACAGCGTTGAGCCTTTTTTCCGGCTCTTCGTCGAGCGTGCTACGCTTCCACGGGCGTGGGACGGAAGCTTTTTCCTCTATTTGCGCTCGTTTGGTTTTATGCGTGCGGTGGTCAGTCCGTCTACACCGAGGGTGGCACGTCGGGGACCTCGGGGGACGGTAGCGGTGGGGCTCCGGGTGCCGGTGGAACGGGTGGCCGCGGTGGCGTTGGGGCGAGCGGTGGTGTCGGCGCGAGCGGTGGCGTCGCTGCGACTGGTGGTGTCGGCGCGAGCGGTGGCGTCGCTGCGACTGGTGGTGTCGGCGCGAGCGGTGGCGTCGCTGCGAGCGGTGGCGTCGGTGCGAGCGGTGGCGTCGGTGCGAGCGGTGGCGTCGCTGCGACTGGTGGTGTCGGTGCGAGCGGTGGCGTCGGCGCGAGCGGTGGTCGGGGTGGCGTCGGCGGTTACCCCGCCGGTGCCGCGGGCACGGGCAGCGTGTGCCCGCCGGGTCTCGCGGTGTGCGGCTTCGCATGCGTCAATCCCTCGGTCGATCCCGGCAACTGCGGCGGCTGCGGCATTTCGTGTGCCTCCGACGAGGTCTGCAGTGGCGGCACGTGCGAGCTCGTGTGCCCGCGGGCCTTCCTGGAGTGCGGGGGTGCGTGCGCGGACCCCGCGAACGATCGGCGAAACTGCGGCGCCTGCGGCATTTCGTGCGCCTCCGGTGAAATCTGCGACGGGGGCGCGTGCGTGCTGTCCTGTCAGGGGGGGCTCGTCGAGTGTGCCGGCCTGTGCACGAACACCTACGTTGACCCGCAAAACTGCGGCATGTGCGGCGCTGCCTGCGCGGCGCCCGTGAATGCCACGGCGGCGTGCGCTGACGGCGCGTGCAACTACGCTTGCAAGAGCGGCTACGCCGAGTGCAACGGCAGCGCCGCCGATGGTTGCGAGCGGAATGTCCTGACCGACCCGGCCAACTGTGGCGCCTGCTTCAACGCCTGTCCGAGCGGCCAGGTTTGCCAGATGGGCGCGTGCATGGCGTCCTCGGCCACGTATCACTGGAAGCTCGTGACCGATCGGGCCTGCAACGCCTGGTGCGGGCAGGGCTCGGCGCCCTTCAACACCTGCGGTGGCCCCTGGGCGTGCAACAGCACCACGGTGAACGGCTACGTGTGGATCTACTCGGGCGGCCCCGCGCCACCGCCGAACCCGGCCTCCGCGTCCGCCTACGGATGGGTGCACTGGTTTTGCGACGACGGCGGCTGTCGCGGCCCCGGACCGAGTGCGGGAACCTGCCAAGAGAACTTCACGAACTCGATTTACCAGTGCGTCTACGAATAGGCGCCTGACGCTCGTCCCCCTGGCGCGACCGATCCGGCGAAGCTCCCGCGCGGGGACCGGGCGGTGGCGGAGTGGTGCTAAAATGAGCATCGCGTGCCGTCCTCCCACGAAGCCGCGCTCGAGCACGCCAACGCGATCCTCGGCATGGCGCGCGCGAGCCAGGAAGGGGCCTTGCCGGCTCTCGTGCCGGACCTTGCGGCGGCGTTGCTCGCGGCCAGCAACGCCGGCACGGAAATCAACGAACGCGAACGTGCCGAGCGGATGCGGGCGCTGCTCGACGACCCCGTGGGGCAAGCGTTCGTGTCGGCGCTCACCGATCGGGCGCACCGCAGCTCGAGCGGCCTGCGCCTCGTGGAGCAAGTCGAACAGCTGCTCGACCTGCTCGGTGCGCCTCGCTCGCTGCCGGCCTGGGATCGACTGGAGCTGCGCGCGCTGCGCGCCTTCGGCAGCAGCGTACCCGAGCTCACGGCCCGCGCCGTGCGCCGACGCATCTACGAGGACGCCATTCCGTACCTTGCGCCGGCCGACCCGCAGAGGCTCGCGACGTTCCTCGCCGAGCGCACCGAGCAGGGGCTGCGCGTCAATCTGAACCGCCTCGGCGAGGAGGTGCTCGGTGACGCCGATGCCGAGCGCTTCCTCGAGGCTTACCTGGAGCTTTTGGCTCGACCCGAGGTCAACACGATCAGCGTCAAGCTATCGTCGATCGACGCGCGCATCGATCTCGCGGCGTGGGACGCCACCGTGGCGCGCCTGTCCGAAAAGCTCGTCCGCATCTACCGGGCGGCGCTCGACCACCCCGTGGCACGGCCCGACGGCACGCGCGAGCCGAAGCTCGTGTACCTCGACATGGAAGCGTACCGCGACCTCGACCTCACGGTGGAGCTCTTCACCCGCGTCCTCGCTCGCCCCGAGCTCCGCGAGCTCACGGCGGGCATCGTGCTCCAGGCGTACTTGCCCGATTCGCATGCAAAGCAAGCCGAGCTCCTGCGCTTCGCCCGGGAGCGCGTACGCCATGGCGGCGCTCCGATTCGCCAGCGCCTCGTCAAGGGCGCAAACCTGATGATGGAGCGGATCGACGCGGCCCTGCGCGGGCTGTCGCTCGTCACCTATCGCTCGAAGCGCGACGTCGATGCGAGCTTTCGCCACATGCTGTCGGTGGGCTCGCTCGCCGAGCACGCGGCGTGCGTCCGTCTCGGCGTCGGCAGCCACAACCTGTTCGACATCGCATACGCGCTGCTGCTGCGCGAAGCGCGCGCCATCGGGGATGCACTGGAGCTCGAAATGCTCGAGGGCATGGCGGATCCGCTCAGGCGCGTCGTGCAGCGCATCGCGGGACGAGTCCTGGTGTACGCGCCCAGCGTCGACGAACGCGATTTCCCGAGCGCCGTCGCCTACCTCGTGCGGCGGCTCGACGAGAACACGGCCGAGGACAACTTTCTGCGGCGCTCGTTCGCGATGCACGTCGGTGACGCGGGTTTCGTCGAAGAGCGCGAGCGTTTCGCGCGGGCGCTCGCCGTGGCACCGAGCGTCTCGACCGAGCCCTTCCGCCACCAAGATCGCCGCGCCGAGCCCGCTCGCGCGGGGCGAGCCGGCTTCGAGAACGAGCCGGACACCGACCCCTCGCTCGCGGACAATCGCGCCTGGCTCGCCGAGCTGCTCGCGCGAGGGCAGAAGGAGGTGTACGCGACGCCCGTTTCGCGCGTCGGCGGCGAGACGCTCGGAGGGTCGGAGCGGGCCGGCTTCGATCCGTCGCGCCCCGGCGAAGTGCCTTATCGCTACGCCGTCGCCGATCGCGCCATGGTGACGCGTGCCGTCGAGCTCGCCGAGCCGGGAGCACGAGCCTGGGCGGCGACGCCCGCCGAGGAGCGCGAGCACATCGTGCTTGCCGTTGCCGACGAGCTACGCCGCGCACGCGCCGAGCTCGTCCGTGCCATGGTGCTGGACGCGGGCAAGCGCGCTCTCGAAGCCGACGCCGAGGTCTCCGAGGCCGTGGATTTCGCCGAGTATTACGCGCGGCAGCACGCCCGGCTGCGGGAGCGGCTCGTGCTCGAGCCGAAGGGCCTCGTCGTGGTCACGCCGCCCTGGAATTTCCCGCTGTCGATCGCGCTCGGCTCGACCCTTGCGGCCCTCGTCGCCGGCAACGGAGTGCTGCTCAAGCCGCCCCCGGAAACGCCGCTCGTGCTCGCCATCGCCGCAAGTCTCTTGTTTCGCGCCGGCGTCCCCGAGACGGCGCTCGGTCTCGTGCTCGCCGAGGACGAGGCCGCCGGGCCCCTCGTCACCGACCGCCGCGTGGCGACGGTCGTGCTCACGGGCGGCACGGAGACGGCGCAACTGTTCCTGAGGCTCCGTCCGGAGCTCGATCTCGTGGCGGAGACGGGAGGCAAGAACGCCATCATCGTGAGCGCCATGAGCGACCGCGAGCAAGCCGTGCAGCACGTCGTGCGGTCGGCGTTCGGCCACGCCGGGCAGAAGTGCAGCGCCTGCTCGCTGCTCGTGCTCGAACGCGAAGTGTACCGAAGCGCTTCGTTTCGCGAGAAGCTCGCGGACGCAACGCAGAGCCTCGCCGTCGGGTCGGCGTGGAACCCCGAAAGCGTCGTGACACCGCTCATCCGTCCGCCCGCGGGGCCGCTCGCACGAGCACTCTCCTCGCTCGACGCCGACGAGCGCTGGCTCGTCTCGCCCCGGCGCGACCCACGAAACGAGCGGCTCGTCTCGCCCGGCGTCCGCTACGGCGTTCTGCCCGGCAGCTTCGCGCACCGGACCGAGCTCTTCGGACCGGTGCTCTCCGTGATGGAGGCGGACGACTTCGAGCACGCGCTCGCGCTCGCCAACGACACGGCGTACGGCCTCACCGCCGGCCTCGAAAGCCTGGACGAAAAGGAGCAGCAAAGGTTTCTCGCGGCCATGCAGGCGGGCAACCTCTACGTGAATCGACCCATCACCGGAGCCATCGTCGGACGGCAGCCCTTCGGAGGTCACAAGGCGTCGAGCTTTGGTGCGGGCTACAAGGCCGGGGGACCGAACACGCTGCTTTCGCTCGTTCGTGTGACGGGCGAGCGTGATCGGGGCGCGCGGGGCGCCGTCCCTCTCGGACGCGGCCCGTGTATGGTCCCGGATCCGCCGCGCGCGTCCGCGCCTCGCCCCGAGCTCGACCTGGGCCCCTTCTCCGACGCCGTCGCCGAGATCCTGCGCGACGCGGCGCCCGCCGATCGCGAACGTCTCGCGCGGCGCCTGAAGAGCTACGAGCGCGCCCTGGA
Organism: uncultured delta proteobacterium; assembly: GCA_963841435.1. GTDB lineage: Bacteria > Myxococcota_A > Polyangia > Polyangiales > Polyangiaceae > PMG-095. Next base: position 1,512,091 of record CAWJCS010000003.1, on the reverse strand, counting down.
GCTCGAGCTCTTGCCCGAGCACGCTCAGGACCGGGTTCTCGGCCACGAAGACGTCTTTTGCTACCGACCTTGCCGCGTGGCAGTCGTGGTGCTCACGGGCACGACGAAGCTCGACGCGGTGAGCACGTTGCTCGCGGCGCGGCTCGTGGGTGCCGGCGTCCGCGTGCTCGTCGAGGGCGATGGCGGAGCGCTCGACCCGGCGCTGCTCGCGGCCGCGGGCGCCGAGCTCGTTGCCGATCTCGACGCAGCACGCGGCGTGCTCGCAGCGGAGACCTGGGATTGGGTGCGCGTCGTGGGCGAGCGGGCAGCCGAGCGCCGCGTCGAGCTCGCGGGGCTCGCGCCGGGCTCGGAAGCCGGGCCGGTCTCGGACAGCGGCTACGTCGAGCTCCGCCGCTACGTCATCGAGCAGAGCCGCTCGGTCGCGCGGCACCGACACGGCAACATGAGCCTCGAGCTGGCGCTTCTGGGCGTTCGTGCCAAAAAGGCGCCCTGATGGACGACCTCGCGATCACCTCCGCCCTCGTGATCCCGGGGCGGGAGCTCGCCTTCACGGCCGTGCGTTCCGGCGGCCCCGGCGGTCAGAACGTCAACAAGGTCTCGACGAAGGTGGAGCTCCGGTTCGATGCGCGCGCGAGCAGCGTGCTCCCTGCCGGGGTCAAGGCGCGGCTACTTGGTGCCAACCGCGGGCGCCTCGACGCCGAGGGCCGGCTGGTCGTTGCCGTCGACGACACGCGCTCGCAGCCCCGAAACCTCGAGCTTGCACGGGAGCGGCTGTCGGTGCTCGTGCGGGCCGCGCTCGTCGTCCCGCGCCGCCGCCGGGCGACGAAACCGTCGCGGGCGGCGCGCGAGGCGCGCCTGTCGGACAAGCGGCAGCGAAGCGAGAAGAAGCGCGCCCGCGGGCGCGGGTGGGACTGACCTCCGGGCGCGAGTCACGGGCGGGGGCGAGCTTCGGCCCCGGTCGCGCCAATTTTTGTCGAGCTTTCACGGGTCCGTCAACGGTTGTTCACGCATCGTTCGCGCACGGCGTGCGACAGATGGTCCGTGGCTGCGCTCGAACGAGGGCCGCGTGGGCCGACGGCGACCGATCGACGGTTGCTCGCCTGCATGCTCGTGGCGAGCGCCGTGCTGTTCGTCGCGTTCTTCGTCTTCCCGGACCTGCCGATGGTCAACTTGCCGCAGCACGCGGCGCAGATCGCCACGTGGCTCCGGCTCGATCAGGGCGACCCCGCGACGCTCGAGCGCTTCGAGCTGAACTTTCGCACGCCGTACCTCGTGGCGTACCCGCTCGCGCGGGCGCTCGCGCCGGTGCTCGGTGTCGTCGCCGCGCTAAAGCTCGTCGTTTGGGCGAGCGTCGTTGCGACGATGCTCGCGGTGCGCGGCCTCGCTGCTCGCCTCGGGCATGATCCCTGGCTCTGCCTCGTGGGGCTCGTGAGCGCGTGCGGGCTCTGCTTCTACTTCGGGTTCGTCAGCTTTCTCGCCGCGGTGCCGCTCGGTATCTTCGCGCTGAGCGCCGCCATCGATCATGCCCGGGCGCCGAGCCTGGCGAGGGGGCTCGCCGTCGCCCTCTTCACGACGCTGACGCTCGTGGCTCACGGCGTCGCGCTCCCCATGGTTCTCGGCACGGCGGGGCTCGTGTTGTGCCGCGGCACCGGCAAGCTCTTGGTTCGGCTCGCGCCGCTCGCGGTGCCGCTCGTCGTCGCGTTCGCCTGGTTCTTCCCCGGCCCCGCCGCACAGCGTATCGGCGGCGACCTCTGGAATCCTCTGCCCGGGCGTTGGCTCGATTTCCCGGCGCTCCTCACGAGCATGGGTGCCTCGGATCACTTCTCGCTCGTGCTCGGTATGGCACTGCTCGCGCTCGTGCTGCTCTCGGTCGGCGCGAAGGCCTCGGGCGCGCTCGAACGTCGCCTGCCGCTCGCGCTGTTTTTCCTCGGGTACGGACTCTTCCCGGAGATGTTCCGCGGCGTCGTGCTGCTTCACACACGCCTGCCGGCGTTCTTCCTGCCGGTGCTCTTGCTCGCCTTCGTGCCGCGCGCGCCGAAACGCTCGTGGCTCGTCGGCGTGACGCGGGCGGGCCTCGGGCTCGCCACGGCGTTTTGGCTCGGTGTGTTCGTGTGGCGGCTCGCGGCGTTCAATCGGGAGTCCGCCGGCTTCCACGCTCTCACGAGCGAGCTTCGCCCCGGTCTCGCGATGCGCCCGCTGATCTTCGAGCGCAACTCGCGCGTGTTCCCAGGCGTTCCGGCCTACCTCCACTACTCGGCGTACTACTACGTCGAGAAGGGCGGTCGGCAGGGCTACTCGTTCGCGATGTACCCGATCTCCGTCGTGCGTTACCGGCCCGCGGTGAAGGTCAACATGCAGAACGCCGCGGAGTGGCGCCCCGACCGCTTCGACGGCTCGAACGAGGTCGCGGGGTACGACTACTTTCTCGTGCGCAGCGCGGAGGATCGCGAGGACAAGCTCTTCTCGGACGCACCCGAGCCCGTCGTCCTCGACAATCGGCACGGCGATTGGTGGGGCTATGCGCCGCTCGAGCCTGGGCGGCGCACGGCCGCCGCGTCAGCGGGTCGCGAGCCGGGCGCCCACGAGCTCTGAGAAGGGCTCGCCGGCTCGCTCGGAGCGGTCGTCGGCGAGGCCCAAGAGACGGCGCACCGTGGGCGCCACGTCGGCGAGCCGGTGGGCCCGGCGCGAGGGCGCCGCCGGTCGCGTGATCGCGGAACCGGCGGCGACGAGCCAGATGCTCGCCGACTCCGGGTAGCGCTCACCGTGGTCACGAAACGAGCGCGCGCGCCCGTGGTCGGCCGTGACGAACAGCGCCGTTCGGTGCCCCTTGGCCTCGAGGGTCGCGAGCACGCGCCGAAGCTCGCCGATGCTGCGGTCGGCTTCGCGCAGGGCAGCGAGGTACCCGCGGTAGTCGCCCCGGTGCGCGTACTCGTCGGTTTCTCCGAGAGCGAGGAACAAGAAGTCCGGCGCGTGCTCCTCCAGGTAGCCGATCGCGAGGGGCGCCGTGAGCCGGTCGGGCCGAAAGTCGCCGACGCCCGGGAAGGGATCGACCTTCTCACCGCGTTCGAGCGCCCGCGCGAGGCGCGGCGAAGCCTCGAAGCGCTCCCGGTTGCTGCCGCCGTGGCGACCGCTCGAGACCGTCGCGCACTCGGCACGGAGCGCCACGACGCGCCCGATGTCCGGCCACGACGAGACGACGGCGGCTCGCTCGCTGCGGCAGCCGCGCGCCCGCGTGAGGTCGTCGACGAGCGTGTGCTCCCCGACCCAGCGGCAGCCGTTGTCGGCGCAGGAGCTCGGGCCGCGTCCCGTCATGAGCTCCGTGTATCCAGGCAGCGAAACGAAGTTTGGCCCCGATGCCTGCATGGGAGCACCGTCCGCAGCCGAGCCGAACACGGCGCCTGCGCCCATCAGCTCGGAGAGGTTCGGCAACAGCGTGTGTGCCGCCACGACGGCCGCCTCCGGGAGCCCCTGCGCGCGCGCGAGCTCCGGATCGACTCCTTCGAAGATCTCTCGCGGTCGCGCCCCGTCGAGCGTCACGATGACGACGTGCGTCGGCTGCTCCGGTGGCGGCGGCGCGGCCGCGACGCCGTGTGTCGCCTCCCGGGTGGGCACGACGCAGCTCGCAAGGAGGAAAGCCACCGCGCCGAGCAACGTTCGTCGCACACCGCGGCGGAGCCTGCGCGCCAAGCTCGGGGCCTGCACGGACTACCCGATTAGCTCGAATACGTGACGCTCGCGGGTCGGACGCGAAAACTGATGGCGTCGATTCGCACTCTGCTTCGCCTCGACGAGCGCGTGCTGCATGAAGGGTCATGCCGTCCCAGGCCCTCGATCGCCGCCAGTTGCTCGTGGGTGCGCTCTCGGGCGTGCTCGTCACGACGTTCGACCCCGCTCCCGCGCGAGCGGGGGGCCGCGCGCTGCCGCTCTTCGTCATCACGCGCAGCACGAACGCGAACGTCGTCCACTACGACGCCCGGCTCCGCGAGAGCGGCAGCGTCAACCCCGAGGATCCGATCAGCGCCTACTGGGTGATGAAGGCCAAGGACGGGCGACGCGAGGGGCTCACGTGGCTCGAGCGCCACTTTGCCTACGGCTACAGCGTCGTGGGGAGCGTTGCCCCCGAGGGTTTCAGGATGCGCCTCACGGCCTTCGAAAAGCGCGAGATCGCCGTCGTGCGGCGGGCTCGCGAGAGCTATCACGCGCGCGTACCGATGCACGGCCAGCCGGCGACCCTCGAGCGCATCCACGTCCAGACGGCGGAGTCGGGCGTGACGCCGCGCGTGCTGTACGTCAACCTCTTCGGGCGAAAGCTCGGAGACGGGCACCGCATCTCCGAGCGGCTCCGGGCGTGAGGGGGTCGCGCTCTAGCCTCGGCTAAGGGGTGCGCTTGGTCGGATGCTGGCCCGTGAGGCGCTCGAGCTCGGCGATGTCAGGCCCGTCGGGCCAGCGCTCGTAGTAGGCGGCCGCCCGCGCCCGCGCGGGTCCCATGCGCCCGATGCCCACGAGCGCCTTCACCTCGATGACGGCAAGCCGCTCTGCCTCGGCGTCGTTCTTCGCCGTTCTCGTATCGAAGCCGAGCAGCGCGGCGGCGGGGTCCTTTGCAACGAGCGCCTCGAGCTCGGCGATGCTGAGCCGTGAGGCTTTGTCGGGCGTGAGCACCGAGCCGAACGGCGCGGCGCTCGGCGCAGGGTCCGACGAGGGGTCGGGGAGGGCCAGATCGATCGCCGCCGCCGCGTCGTTGCCCGGCTGGGGGCCCGTGTGCGCCGACACTGGCCTTTCGTGGCGTTCGAGCGACCGCGTCTGCCAGACCACGAACGTGCTGCCCGCCGCGAGAACGCCCACGACGATCACCACGTTCCAAATTGTGCGCCGGGTACTTTTCGACACCGTATCAATACTGCGTCTCGCAGGGGTGAGCATCGGCGAACGCCTTCACGTCGGCCCAGTTGACGCGATAGCTGCCGTCGCGCCAGGCCAGGGCCCCCGAGTAGCCATTTTGGTACCAGCTGTCCAGCATCGTGCGATAGGTCGCTCCTGAAACGCCCTGAGGCGGAAACTCGCCCATGACGACGGGCTTGTCGGCGACGCCGAGCTCGGACGGGCTCGTCGTGTACGGCCAGAACTCCTGCACCCAATCGTAGATGTGAAACTGATAGAAGTCCTGGTCCAGCCTCGACCAGGCGTGGCGCCACTTCATGGCTGCCGCGCCCACCGTGACGAGCGCGGGGCTCTCGGCGCGAAGCCCCGCGATGACGTCGACGAGCAGCGTTTCCATCTGAGCGTGCGTGATGGTAGAGCAGTCGCTGGCTGGGTCGAAGGGGTCGTCGCCGCCGTACAGGCTCGGCCCCGTTACGGCCCACTCCGGCTCGTTGATGACATCCCACGCGATGACGCGCCTTCCGTGGCTGCTCGCCGTGGCCGCCCGCGCGAAGGGGCGCACGACGCTGTCCACGAGGGCCGCACGCTTCGTCGCGTCGAGCGCGATGGTCAACATGCGACGGTTCGCGTCGAGCGAGGTCTTGAAGTTGTCGAACGAGAACAGCGTGAGCATCAGGTAAAGGTCGTACTGCTCCGCGAGCTCGAGCGCCGCCTCCAGATCCGCGAGCGTCGTGCTCGTGAGGCCCGTGGGCTTGCCGCTGGCGTCGAACGAGACGCCGTTGCCCGTGAAGTTCGGCCACACCCACCAGCGCACGACGTTCACTCCGTTCGAGGCCATGGTCGAGAGCGTGGTCTGGATCGTGCTCCGCGTCGCCGCGACGCCGCGGGTCCCGCCGCCGAAATCGCCCCCGAAATTTTGCCACGGGTAGTTCACCCCGAACATGAACCGGACTTTGCACTGGTAGTCAACGCCGCCGGTGAACGCGCAGGCGTCGGAGCAGACGCCCGAGCCGCTCGCCCCGCCGCTCGCCGAGCCGCCGGTCGTGCCAGCCGCCCCGCCGGTCGTGCCAGCCGCCCCGCCGTTCGCCGCGGTCCCGCCGTTCGCCGCGGTCCCGCCGTTCGCCGCGGTCCCGCCGCCGCCGTTGCCGCTCGCGGAAGTCCCGCCGCCGCCGTTGCCGCTCGCCGAAGCCCCGCTGCCGCCGCCCTTGCCGCCCGATCCGCCGTTTTCGCCCCCTGATCCGCCGTTCGCTGAAGTTCCGCCGACGCCCGCGTCGTCCCCGCCCCCACAGGCGAGCAGCGCGCCGAAAGTCAGGGCGCCGAGCGAGAGGAGGCGCCGTGGTCGGCCACGCACATCAACCACCCGCCGGGGGCGGTCGGCTGCCGCTGAGCTCTTGCACGGCCTCGCAGTCGTACGGCGCGCAGTCCGGGTTCGTGCTGATGGCAGGCTTGTAGGTCACCGTGCCAGAGATCGAGTTGCCGATCAGCGTGGCGTCGATGATGGCGTTCAGCGTCAGCGTACAGTTCCCTTGCATGCTCGACTTGGTACCGTAAGCCGTGAGGCTGAAGGCAGAGCCGTGCACGGTGCCCTCGAAATCCGCCGTGCCGATCAGCAGCGCGAGCCACGCGCCCACCAGCCCCTGGACGTTTCCCGTGATGTCGGCGCCGTCCTGCATGACGTCGAGCTTGATGTCCGTCGTCATCTCGCCCTCGACCCAGTCCGTGACGGTACTGCACGTGTTCTGGCGGTTCGTGAGCGCCACCGTGTAGATGCCCGACACGTCCGCGGGTGGGCCGCTGCTCGTGCCCCCGCTGCCCGCGGCGTCGGTGAACTCCTTGCTCGAGCACGCCGCCGCGCTCACGAGAGCAAAAGAGAGTGTCAGGCACGAAAAGCAACGAGCGGGGGACAAGGCGGGTTCTTCCAGTTTGCACCAACACCGGCAACGTCGGCCAGTCGATCCCCGGATGTGGGTTCGGCTCGCACCTCGCGTCGCGGCCGAATCTCTCCTCACGCGCGGCCTTTGACGATCAGCTGGCTCCTGACGGCCTCGTCCTTGAGGGCGAGCACTTTCACCCGCTCGTCATCGGCCGTGTAGCGCGCGAGCCCGTCCTGGTCCTCGAACCGCACGAGGTGCACCTCGTAGGGCTTCTCGAGTGTCCCTGCGAGCATGCTGGCGGCATCGGGGCGCAGCCGCATGAGCAGCTCGCCGCCGTACTTCGGTAGCAGCGGCAGCACGCGGGCCTCGAAGTCGTCGAACTCCTTTTCCTTGCCGGGGTGCACGTAGACGAGCTGGGTGACGAACAGCATGACCTTTGGGCCGAGCCTACTCGAAGATGCTGGCGGGTTTCGCCGTCGTCGTGATGCCGTTGTCGCCCTCGAACGCGTCGTGGCCCCACGTCGTGAGCGGGCCCTCCCAGTCTTCGGCCAAATCGAGCTGGGCGGTGTCGGCGTTGTTGCCCATCCACGACCACGCGAGGTAGCCGAGCCCGAGCGCCTCGCAATCCTGCCCTGCACGACGCTCATGCCGCTGCCGACGCCCGAGCCGCGGCCCGGCATTTACTTGAACGGCGACCCCGTCGAGGACAGCTGCAAGTGGGCCGACTGCGTGCCGCTCTGCCGCTTCGTCACCATGGCGTCCGACCCCGCGTTTCCGGACTGGGGCTGGGAGGACAACAACTCCTGCGTCATCCCCGGCACCACCACGGCGACCGTCGTGCCAAAGTCGAAGGAGAACCAGGGCTACGACGTGCCGCCCCGCACGTGCACCTGGGGTGAGGTGAAGCCCGACTTCCTGAAGCCACCAGCGCTCGACCCCGCGAAGGTCGTTCAGCCGCACTTCCAGAACGTCGGGCGCGGAGCTTCGTGATCCCTACGGCAACCCGTTCGTCGTCCGCGGCGTCAACAACTCGCACGCCTGGTACGACATCTGCGGTCAATACTCGGCGTACGTCGGCCTCGACGGCATCGCGGCCCAGGGTGCCAACGCCGTGCGCGTCGGCTGGGCTTTCCAGACGATCGACCCGGGCGGCCCCGGCGACGACCAGCCACAAAAGAACGTCATCGGCACGAATCCGGCGCTGCTCGCCGAGATCCTCTACCGCGTCGTCGAGCTGAAGATGATCCCGATCCTCGCCATCAACGACCCCACGGGGCAGACGAAGGCCGGCGAGGCGCTGCGCATGGCAAAGCTCATGGTCAACGACCCCGACTACAAGGCCGTGCTCGAGGCCTACGAGCCTTACATGCTGCTCGGGATCGCGAACGAGTACAACATCGCCGCCGCGAGCTTCAATTCCGAGTACGACGCCGCCGTCGCGTATTTGCGCAATGCGGGCCTCGAGCACACGCTCGTCATCACCGGCAACGACTGGGGCCAGGGCTGCGACTCGCTGCTCGGCGGCGGCCCCATCGTCACCGCGGATCCCCTCCACAACATCCTCTTCGACGTGCACATCTACACGTACCTCACGTACAACGGTGGCCACGGCGGCACGGCGGCGATGGTGCAGGGCTGCATGGACAGCGCCCAGAGCGGGGGCATTCCCCTTCTCGTCGGCGAGTTCGGCAATACGCACTCGAGCGGCGCCGTCGAGTGGCAGACCGTCATCAGCCGCGCGAACGCGAACAAGCAGGGCTACACGCCGTGGCTCTGGTACGGCGACACCGAGTACCCAGAGCTCAACATGAACTCGAAGTGGACCGGCCCGCTCACGGCGTGGGGCGCCGACACCTGCCCACTCGACGCGACCCGGGCCAGCATCTTCCAGTAGCATCCGCGGCCCGCGGCAGCGGTCGCGACGTGCGGCCTGGGTCCACCGCGCGCGCGACCCTGTCCGGACGGCGCTTCACGCGTTCTGTGCACGGGGCAGCGGCTCCCAGGGAAGCTTGTCCGTGCTGCTTGCCAGGTGATCGACGAAGACACGCACCTTCGGCGAAAGGTGACGCGTGCTCGGATAGACGGCCTGGATGGGACGCGCGGGCGAGCACCAATCGGGTAGCACGCGCACGAGCCGCCCGACCTCGAGGTCGTCGCCGATGCGCGGCGCCGGCATGAGGGTGATGCCGAGCCCGTCGAGCGCGGCACCGCGCAGGATGTCGAAGTCGTTGACCACGAGGCGACCTTGCGCCTTGACGACGACCTCTTTGTTCTTGCGGGTCAGCCGAAAATGGCCGCGATCGGTGCCGGCCCCGAACACCAGGCACTCGTGAGACGAAAGGTCGCCCGGTTTTCGCGGCGTGCCGTGGGCCCGGAGGTACGAGGGCGCCGCGACGAGGAAGCTTCTGAGGATCCCGAGCGGGCGAGCGACGAGGCTCGAGTCGGCGAGCTTGCTCGCGCGGATCGCCACGTCGAACTTTTCCTCGACGAGGTCGACCATGCGGTCCGAGCACACCAGAATCGAGCGCGACCTCGGGGTAGCGCCTGACGAAGGACGAAGCGAGGAGCGCGAAGGTGCCGAAGTTGAGGGGCGTCGTCACTCGCAAGAGCCCGCGCGGCGCCTGCTCGAGCTCGAGCACCGTGTCGGTTGCCGCCTCGAGCTCGGCGACGATGCGTTGCGCGTGCTCGTAGAAGGCCCGACCCGCGTCCGTCAGGCTGAGGCTGCGCGTGGTGCGCTGGAGCAACCGCGAGCCGAGCCTCGCTTCGAGGTCCGCGACCTTGCGACTGACACTCGACTTCGGCAGTGAAAGCTCGCTGCCCGCGCGCGTGAAGCTGCCCGTCCGCACGACCGCGGCAAAGGCGAGCACCTCGTTCAGATCCCCCTGGGTCCGCCTTCGAGATTGTTCCAATGGAGCAACAGTATATTCCAATTTAGTGGCCTAGTCCAATGGGCCGAACGGTTACATGTTGGATGGCGAACGCAGGAGGAACCCATGACGACTCAAGATTTCAAGCTCGATCCCCATCATTCCGGCGTCGGCTTCGCCGTACGACACATGGTCTTCGCCAAGGTGCGCGGTCGGTTCGACACCTTCCAGGGCACCGTGCACCTCGATCCGGAGCAGCTCGAGCGCTCGTCGGTCGAAGTGACCATCGACGCGAGCAGCATCGACACGGGCACCGGCGATCGTGACAAGCATCTCCGCTCCGCGGACTTCTTCGACGCCGAAAAGTTCCCCGAGCTCTCCTTCAAGAGCACGCGCGTCGAGGACCTGGGCGGCGGCAGCCTCAAGGTGCACGGCAAGCTCACGATCCGCGACGTGACGCGCGACATCACGCTCGATGCGGAGTTCGGCGGTCTTGCCAAGGACCCCTGGGGCAACCAGCGCGCTCTGTTCACGGCGAAGGGGAGCCTCGACCGGCGTGACTACGGGCTCAAGTGGAACCAGGCGCTCGAGGCAGGCGGCGTGCTCGTCGGTGAGAAGGTCGAGCTCGAGCTCGAGGTGCAGGCCGTGAAGGCTTCCGCGACGCAGGCGGCCTGAGCGCGCTCGGTCAGGGCTCGACCGCGATGCTTCGCGGCTGCCCGACGGGAACGGCGACGGTAAGGAGCGTGCCCTCGTGCTCGAAGGGCACGTTCCTTTCGTCGACTCGCACGGCTCGCGGCCGACGAGCGGCGTACGCGACGAACGAACCGCCGTCGCAGAGGTCGATCTCGACCCCTTGCGGCTGGTGGCGTACGGCGGTCACGGCGCCGCCGCTGTTCAGCTTGTCGGCGAGGCCGAGCGCGGCAAAACCTTCGGTCACGGGCACGATCGTCGCGACTTCGGCCCGCAGGGGGCCGAGCGACACGGCGACGCGCTGTTGGCGGCGGACGCGTGCGACCGTGCGCGCGCCGTACAGGTAAACGGCGAAATCGTCGCCAGACAGCGTCGGCACGTCGCTAGGGCACACGTGGCCGCCGACGAGCCCGCCGCCGTCGACGTGGCGTACGTTGAAGAGGCCGACGACCCCACTGCCGCTCCTGTTCTCGTTCCAGATCTTGAAGAGGACGGGGGCGTCGAGGACGTTCTCGAACAGGCAATCGCGCGTGGGTCGGCCGGGGTGGCGCGCACGGAGCACGCTGCCGTCCGAGAGCACGAGCCTTTTCAGGAGCTCGAAGTCGTGGCTGCCGGGCTTGTCGGAGACGTACACGGGGCCGCCGCTCACGGCGCGCAGCGCAGCATGAAAGGCGCCCGCGGGGTGCCCCGATTGGAACATGTCGAAGTCCACGTCGGCGAACTCGCCGAACCACAGGCTCACGAGCGCATTGGTGTAGGCGTGTAGGCCGTGCGATTCCGGCCGATTGGGCCAAAAATCAGTGGAAGTGCGCGTGAGCCCGAAGTGCTTCGTCTGGTAGAGGAGGTCCGTCGAGCACGACATGCAGTTGATGAGCCGGCCTCGGAAGTGCCGCGCGACGCTCGCTTCGAGGCCGGCGCGCACCTCGCGTGCGGCCTCGACGCGGCCCCCGGCGCCGTGGGCGAGCCCTTCGATCGACGCTTGATTGTCGACCTTCACGCCGTCGACGCCCTCGGCGGCGAGCGCGGCATGGTAGCGGTCGTAAAAGCCCGGCACGGCACTCGGCGCGGGGCGGCCGACCATCGCGCCCCAGAACTCCCAGTTGCCTTGCGGAAAGTGGGCCAGGATTTCCGGTGACTGCCAGCGCAGCGTCGAGGAGACGCCGAGGTCGGGGAAGGCTTGCTCGTCGAGCCCGCCCCAGTAGCCGTGCACGGCGTGCCAGACCAGGAAGGTCGTGACCGAGAACGACTCCTTGGCGAGCCGCACGGTGGGGCCGAGGCCACCTGGGAATTTCTCGTTCGCGCCGACGCCGCCCAAGCGTTCTTCGCCCGTCGGGGCCTTTCGAACGGGCTGCCAGCCGTCATCCAGGATCAAGAACCGCGGCTCGACGCCGCCCTTCCGGAAGCTCTCGAGGCCCTCGCGCACCCGCTCGTGCGAGACATCTCGGTAGAAGGCATCCCACGTGCACCAGCCGAATCGATCGACGAAGTCAGGAGGGTGCTCGGCGCGGCGCAGGCGCACGCCGAGCAGTCGGGCCACGTCGTCGGCGCCGTTCGCGACGAGCGCGTGGAGATCGGAGCCGACGGCGACGTACACGAGGTCGGCCCGCTTGCCGCTCGTCTCCGGATCGCCGCTGTCGGCGACGGCGACGAGCGCTCCGTCCGCGCCCGCGAGCCCCACACGGTACGGCGGCGCGAGCAGCGGCACGACGAGCGCAACCGCACCCGAGCCGAGCTCGAGCAGCAGAAGCTGGGTGTCGGGCGGGACAGCGCCCACGTCGGCGATGGGGCGGGGCATCATCCAGAACGGCTCGTAGCGAAAGAGCGCGACGGCGCGCGTGACGCCGCGGGGCTTGCCGAGCCGGCAGGTGAAGCGAGCGGCGGGCACGCTCCGCTCCACGGACAGGAGCGTGCCGCCACCGTGCGCGCGCGCCGTGAGACCCGGGTCGGCGTCGTCGAAGATCAGCGAGGGTGAGGGAGCGACGCTCGGCACCAGCGCGTGTCATACACCGCGCGGCCGGCGGTATGGCTGCTTTTCGGGCGAGGCGCTTCGCGTCGGGCCTCTGCCCTCAGCGACGCCGCGCCTTTTTTGGGGCGGTCTCGTCGCCGAACAGCGACGTTTGCACGGGCGTGGGTCGCGGCTCCGGTTTCGCGAGCCGTGCGATGGCAAGCGGCCCCTCGTAGCGCCCGCCGTTGGCGATGGGATCGGACGGGTACACCTCGACGACGAGCGTACGGCTTTTTAGTTCGGCTTCGGCGAGCACCGAGGCGGGGTCGACGCCCGGGTCGAGCCAATCCGCGTAGCGGTGCTTCGGCATCACGAGCGGCATGCGGTCGTGGATGGGCGCGGCGACGGCGTTGGGCTCGGTGGTGACGATGGCAAACGAGTTGACGAGCTCGCCGTCGGGCGACTGCCACTGGGAAAAGAGCCCCGCGAACGCGAAAAGCGAGTGGCCGAAGTGGAAATGGTACGGCTGCTTGGCCCCGGCGGGCCCCGTGAACTCGCGCCAGCCGGTGGCGGGCACGAGGCAGCGCGACGAACGGAAGGCCCCTCGCCACATCGGCTTCTTGGCGAGCTCCTCGGCGCGAGCGTTGAAGGAGGTGGGCAGCTCCGCGAGCGGCTTGTTGAAATGAGGCGGAATCATCCAGAAACGCCCGAGCCTCAGCGTGCGCACCCCGTCGCGCGTGCGGACGACGATGAGCTGCTCGAAACCGGGGCCGTACGACGGCGTGATGTTGTAGGTGGGCTTCCAGTCGCGGAAGAGCTCGACCTGCTCCACCTCGAACGTGAGCCTCACGTCGCTGAGCGCCGCCTCGTTGGTGTAGCGACCGCACATGCACGAAGGCTAGCCGATGCGGGCCCCGGGGACCGGCACCTCAATGGAACCCCTTTCCTCGGCGCGCCGTGCGACCTACGGTGACGAGCTCGGTGCAGGTTCTCGAGATGGGTCGCCGCCGGGCGCGGCGTTTTCGCGGCGCGCGGCTCGTGGCGGGCGTGATGGCAACGGGCGGCGAGGCCTGGGCCGAGGCACCCGTGCCGCCGGGCGCACCGGCGGTGCCGGCGGCTTCCGCTTTCGTCCGCGCCGAACGCGTGCGCGAGCCCGTCGTCGTCGACGGCAAGGCCGACGACCTCGTCTGGCGGCGGGCTCCCCGCGCCGGGGGCTTCGTCGAGCGCGTGCCCGTCTACGGCCGCCCAGCCCGCGAACCGACCGTGATCCAGGTGGCGTACGACGACGAGGCGCTCTTCGTGCTCGTGCGCGCCGGCACGCGCGTCCAGCCCGTGGCCCGCACGCTGCGTCGCGACGACGAGGCCATCCGTGACGACGACGGCGTCGTGCTGCGCATCGAGCCGAATCGCGCACAGGGCGCCGCGTTCCTGTTCGCCGTCAACGCGAGCGAGGCAAAATACGACGCCATCGTCGACGACGACGGGCGCAGCGTCGTGCCGCAGTGGGACGGCGTGTGGGAGGCGAGGGTCGGTCGAGCAGCTGGCGAATACGTCGTCGAATACCGAATCCCGTTTTCGATCCTCGGCGTTCAAGCGAGCACCGTTCGGCGGATGGGCTTCAGCGTGAGCCGGACGACGGTGACGCCAAGCACCGAAAGCGACCTTCAGCTCGCCGACCCTCCCCAGAAGGCAGACGCACCCTCGACGTACGGTACCCTGGGCGGCCTCTCCGGCATCCGCACTCAGCGCGCGCTCGAGATCGTGCCGTACGTCGTGGCGCGGACCGACTTCACCCGCGATTTTGCGGTTGATCCCCGCGACCGGCCGAACCTGAGCGCCGGCGTCGACGCGCGCGTGCAAACCGGGCCGGGCTCGTATGCCGAGCTCAGCCTACTCACCGACTTTTCGCACGTCGCCATCGATCAGGTCGAGGTGCAGAGCGATCGCTTCCCACTCTTCTTTCCCGAGCAACGCCCGTTTTTCATCAACGGCTTGAACGAGCTTCGCTTCGGGCAGCCCAAGTACCGCCAGCTGGTTGACACGCGACGCATCGGTCTCGACGGCGACAAGGTGGTGCCGATCCTGGCCGCGGGGAAGGCCTACGGGCACACGGGCAGCCTCTCGTATTCGCTGCTCGCGGTGCAAACGCTCCCGCGCCTGGCCGATGAGCGTGTCCCGACCGACCCCGGCAGCCCGGCGGACACCGTGGCGGTGGCGCGGCTACGCCACACGCTCGGGCGGCGCGGGTTCGTCGGCGTGATCGGCGCCACCCGGCAGCGCGTGGCGCCCGGCGACCACCTGGCGCTCGGCGTGGACGGTGAGCTGCGCTCCGAGGACGGCAAATTCAGCCTCTACGGCTTTGCCACGGGTGTGATGACCGAAGAGCCGGCCGTGGCCGGGGCGCTCGACCCGACGACCGGTGAGCTCGCGGGCGGAGAGCCCGAGCGCACCGCACGTGGCGAGAGCGCCTATGCGAGGCTCCAGTACGCTGGACGCGTCGTCAGAACGTACGCAGACTGGTCCTTGAGCAGCCACGACTTCGATCCGGCGCTCGGCTACTACAGTCGCCTTTCCGCCGCCGAGCACTACGCCACGCTTCGCGTCGTGCCGCGCCTGAACAGCTGGGGCATCGAACAGGTCCAGCTCGGTGGCGTCGCCAGCGGGACGTTCAGCCAGGACTACTCGCGCGCCCTCAAGGACAACGTCACCGCTCTCATGACCGTCAGAATGGAAACGGGGCAGATTGCAGAAGCCTCGGCCAGCTACGCCATCGACCACGTTGACGACGATTTCCGGCTCTTCGGCTACGAGGTGGCGGCGGGCGTCTACCGCGGCCCCGTGCTCGCGTTGAGCCTGACCACGCCCATCCGGCGCTCGCTCGACGCAAGCCTCAACTACTCGTACCTGCGCGTATTCGGCGGTTACCGCCACGACCTGACGGAGGGGCTCGCACTGCAGCCGAGCCGCTACTTTCAGGCCAACGTGAGCTATCGCTACCTCGATGGGCGACTCGACGATGCGAGCGAGCGCTTCGCGTTCGGCGTCATGAACGGCGGCTTCGTGCTCTCGGCGACCCCGACCTTGAGCCTCGACTTGCTCGCGCGCCTCACGCTCGAACCGAACAAGCAGCGTTTCGGGTCGCAAGCCCGTCTGCGCTACCAGTACCTTCCGGGCAGCGACCTCTACCTGGTGTATCGCCGTGACGCTCCCATCGCCGGGAACGCCGTGAGCGGCTTTCAGGAGGTCACGCTCAAGCTCAGCTACTACTTCGACCAGGCGCTCGGGTTCTGAGCGGCGCAGGCCCACGATGCGGCGTAGGATTCGCGGGATGCTCCGGGTTCGACAGCCGAGGACGGCGAGGCGCGTGGCGCCCTTTGCGCTCGTCGTGCTGCTTGCGGCTCCCGTGCTCGCCGAGGGTCTCGTCGAGCATGAGTTCATCCCGCCGGATCCCGCCGACGATCTCGCGCTGCACGCGACGACGGCCGACGGTCGCTTGCCCGCTGCCGTTGACACGCCGAGCGGCGTCGTGCCCGCACCCGCCGAGCGCCGTCCTCCGCCCGAGCGCGCCTACGGCGGCAGCTCGACGCCCGACAGCATCGACGCGAGCTACCGCATCGATCGCGACACGAGGCGCCCCGATGCGGCAAGCTACGACGACCCCTTCGTTCCGTCGGTGACCCCGTTCAAGCGGCTCTACGCCTACGACGCCCCCGACGACTCCGCCGAGCTCACGGTCGCCGACCGCCGCCTGCGGCGCGTCGAGATGGGGGGCGGCGCGCTGCCCGGCGAGGACCAATTCTTCGGCGATCTGTTCGTCGATAGCGCCATTGGCGTGCCCGTGCGCATTCCGAGCGTGGGTCCGGGCGCGCGCGTGCTCGCGCTGCGCGTCGAGCCGCCCGTACCCGTCGAGATCGTGCGCGACGGTGCCGAAAACTGGTTCTTGCTCGGCTCCACACGGCAGCGGCTGCGTCTGGTCATGCAGCTCGCGGCGCCGCGCGCGTCGTTCGGCTCGCCGTTTCCCGACGTGAGCTGGGGGAGCCTCGTGCCGAGCGCGCCGCTTCTGCCCGCGGCGTTGCGCAACGCCGCGGGCGACGTGCTCTCGTCGCTGCACCTTTCCCAGCGCGTGTCGCCGCGCGACGCCCTCGCGACGCTCGTCGCGCACTTTCGCAGTTTCGCGTCGTCCGACGACCTGCCGACGTCACGGCAGCCGGTCGAGCTCTACCGGGAGCTCGCGTTGTCGAAGAAGGGCGTCTGCCGCCACCGCGCGTTTGCCTTCGTGATCACGGCGCTCGGGCTGGGCCTGCCGGCGCGCCTCGTGCGCAACGAGGCGCACGCCTGGGTCGAGGTGTTCGACGCCGCCATCTGGCATCGCATCGATCTCGGCGGTGCCGTCGGGCGCTTCGAGCTCGATCCTGCCTCGCGCGCCTCGCCGCACGTGCCCCCCGACGATCCGTTCGCCTGGCCGGCGGGCTCGGAGAGCGCCGAGAGCACGCTCGCGCGCTCGGTGCTGCCGCTCGCCGGTCAGGGCCCGGCTTCGCCGGGGGGCCGCACCGGCACGGGATCCACGGCGGCGCCCGGCGCCTCCGCGTCGTTCGCGCCGGACGCCGGCGCGTCGTCCGAAGAGGGAGCTCTCCACGATGCTTCCGATCGACCCGCGTCGATGGTCGAGCTCGCGCTCGATTCCGGCGACGCGCGGCGCGGCGGTCGCATCCGCCTGCACGGCAGCGTTCGCGCGGAGGGGGAGCCCTGCCCGTTCGCGCGCGTCGATCTTTCGCTGCGCGGCCGCGACGGGCGCGCTTTCGCGCTGGGTTCGGTCCCCACCGAGGGCGGCGGCCGCTTCGCGGCCGAGCTCACCGTGCCCTTGCAGATCGACGTGGGCGACTACGCGCTCGAGGCGACGACCCCCGGCGCGGGTAGCTGCGGCAAGAGTCACTGAGGCGGCGGCGGCCGGATGCGCGCGCGCACGCTCCGTCTCCTCTTTTTACTCGCGGTGCTGGGCTGCGTGCTGCTCTACGCGTGGCACGACGTGTCGCGCCGGCACGAGCGCAACGAGTGGCACCGGACCCTCGACATCGCGTTCGTGATCGTGACCGACGGCGCCGTGGACGCGCCCGCGCTCGAGGCGCTGCGCGCGCGCGTGCCCGATCTCGGCGTCCGTCTGCACGACGAGCTCGCGCGCTACCGGCCGAGCGCCCCGAAGCCGTTTTCGTTCGCGATCTACGGGCCGGCAGCGCTCGGTGTCGCACCCCCGCCGGCCCCCGCGGACGGCCTCGTCGCTGCCGCACACCACGCTCTCGATCTCTACCGTTTCACGCGCAACGTCAACCGGCGCCTCGCCGTGCCGTCGCGCGGCTTCGATGCTCGCGTCTATCTCGTCCTGCGCCCGACGACCGATCGCGCGCTCGTGGAGGGCATGAGCGAGCACGGCGGACGCGTGGGCGTGGCGCTCGCCGAGCTCGACGAGGAGACGGTCGATACGGCGCTGTTCGTCGCAGCTCACGAGCTTTTTCACACGCTCGGGGCCAATGACCGCTACGGGCCGGACGGTCGAGTGCTGCTGCCGGACGGGCTGGCCGAGCCCGAGCGCGAGCCGCGCTACCCGCAGCGCTACGCCGAGATCATGGCGCGAAACCGCGCCGTGTCGCTCACCGAGGAGGCGCGCCCGAGCTCGCTCGCGGAGCTCCACGTCGGAAAGCTGACGGCTCGCGAGATCGGCTGGGACGAGCAGCCGTGAGGCTACGCGCGCTTTTGGGTGCGCTCGGCCTTGACGGTGATCTCGCGCAGGGCCGCGTCTTGCTTGCGCGCGGCCTCGTCGAGCTGCGACACGATCGCTAGGCCTCGCTCGGCGCCGCGCACCTGCGCGCGCTGGGCCGTCGACAGCTGCCCGACCATGCTGTTGATGCTCTCCATCGCCTGCGTGATCTGTCGGCTGCCACGCGACTGCTCCTGCGTCGAGCGCTCGACCTGCTGCGCGATGGTGCGCATCTTTTCGCCGCTCCGCATGATGAGCTCCGAGCCGCGCGCCTGCTGTGCGGTCGCGGCGGCGATCTGCTGCACGGTGCTGGCGATGCGGCCGATGGCGTCGGTCACTTGCTTGCTGCCCTTGGCCTGTTCGACCGTGGCCCGCGCGATGGCGCGCACCATGTTGGTGCTCTTCTGCGAGCTTTCGAGGATCTTCTTCAGAGCCCGCTCGGCCTCGTTCGAGACTTCGACGCCGCGGTCGACGTTCTGCGCGCCGCGCTCCACGGCCGAGATGGCGTTCTTGCTCTCGGACTGGATGGTCTTGATGAGATCGGCGATCTCCTTGGTGCTCGCGCCCGCTCGCTCCGCGAGATCCTTGATCTCGTCGGCCACGACGGCGAACCCCTTGCCGTGCTCGCCGGCCTGCGCGGCGATGATGGCGGCGTTGAGCGCGAGCAGGTTGGTCTGCTCCGCAACGTCGTCGATCACGTTGAGGATTTGCCCGATGGCGTCGATCCGCGACCCCAGATTCGAGATCACGCTGACGGCTTCCTGGCTGCTCTCCTTGATGCGGTAAATCTCGCCGATGGTCTTGAGGATGGATTCGGCGCCGCGCTCGGCGTCGTGAGCGACCTCCTCCGAGAGGCGCGCCGTCTCGTTCGCGTTCGACTGGACCTGGTCGATCGAGAACGTCCATCTCGTTCATGCTGGAGCTGGTCTCCTCGGCGGTGAGCGAGAGCGCGTCGACGTTCTTGGCGACTTCTTTGATGGAATAGGCCATCTCCTCGATCGACGCGACCGTCTCGCGCACGCTGCCGGCAAGCTCCACGATGTTCTCGGCCACGGTCTCGTTGCTGGCCGTCATCTCGATGATCGACGAGCCCGACTCCTCGGCGCTCGCGGCGAGCACCTCGACGTTCTGCCCCGCGGCTCGCAACGACTCGGCGGTCTCCTTGACGTAGCGCGTGGCTTCTTCGCTGGCCGTGAGCTGGGTCGCGACCCCTTCGGTGAGCTGCTTGAGGCCCGTGACGAGCGCCGTAAGTCCGTCGGCGAGCGTCTCCGTGGCGCGAACGCGTGCCGCCACGGCATCCGCTGCGTCGCCGAGTGATTCGTACGCCCGCGCGACGTCGGGCGGCGCCGCCGGCGGCACGTCGGGGCGCTTGCCCTCGAGGACCTTCTGAGCGGCCGCACGCAGCCGCTCGACCGTTTCCTTCGAGCCACCGCCGCCGCCCGCATAGATGATGGCGATCGCGCCCACGAGCGTGACGATCGCGCCGAGCACGAACGCTCGCTGTTCGAAGCCCGCGACGAGCGATGTCGCGAGCAGGCTCGCGATCAGCGCCCCGATCCCCAGAACCTGTCGTGGTGTAAGGCTTTCCATCGCGAGTCGGTGGCCGCGCCCGAGGGCTCGAGGCGGCACCGCAGATCGAAATCGTACTCAGGTCGAGGCCCTCGGAACAAGAGCAGCAGCTTTTTCCCGGCTACCTGGGCCTAGGAGCCGGTCTCCCGCTCGGAGCTCGGCACCGGGGGCGCTTCGGTAAGTAGGGTCGGTCCGGAAATCGGCAGCTCGATGACGAGGCGGGCGCCCCCCTGGTAAGCGGTGTCGAGCTGGATGGTTCCCGCGTGCTCGACGACGATCCGCTCGACGATGGCGAGCCCGAGGCCGGTGCCATGGGCCTTCGTCGTGAAGTACGGCTCGAACGGGCGCTCGACGAGCTCGCGCGGGAAGCCGGGTCCGTTGTCCGTCACGACGAGGCACGCTCGCGCGTCGCGCAGCTGCACGCTGACGGTCACCTCCGCGTCGGGCCGGCCCTGAACCGCGTCGAGCGAGTTTTGCACGAGGTTCGTCACGACCTGCACCATCTGGTCGCGATCGGCAACGATGGCGAGCCGCGACTCGCCCGCGAGCGTCACCTTCGCGCCTTCGCCGGCGTGCAGCCCGACAACGGCCCTCGCTGCCTCCACGAGATCCATCGGCGCCGGACGTGGCGGTGGCAGGCGGGCGAAGCGTGTGAACTCACCGACGATGTTGCTGATGCGTGCGACCTCGTCGAGCACGGTGCGCGTCGCCTCGTCGAAGTACTCGTCGAACGCGGGGTCGGCGCGGGCGCGCAGGCGGCGCAGCGTTTCCACCGCCGCCCGAATGGGCAAGAGTGGGTTTTTGATCTCGTGGGCGACGCGGCGCGCGATTTCGCGACGTGCCGCGATGCGCTCGGTCGCCGCGAGACGCTTGCGTAGCGCCGCAAGGTCGGAAATCGCACGGTTGAACGCTTCGGCGAACTGGACGAGCTCGCGCCCGCCGCCGGGCGCGACCGGCTGGGGCTCGCCGTGCACGACGGCGGCCGCTTGCCGGGACATTTCGACGATCGGCCGCGCGAGCCCGCGCGAAAGCAGGAGTGCCGAGAGCAGCGCGCCGGCGAGGGCGATGGCGCCGATGGCGACGAGCGTCGCGTCGAGGCCGCGCAGGGCTTGCACGAGCGGCCGGCGCGAGCGTGACGCCGTGATCGTCACGCCGGGGAGCTCGGGGAGGCTCAGCGTCTCGGTGAGCAGCGTGGGGTCGGGCGCAGGTTCGCCGAGCTGGAGCTTGAAGTCGAACGAACGGCCGACGCGTGCGAGGAGCGCGTCCAGGTGACGCGCCGCATACAGACCGACCCATTCGCGAGCATCGCCGTGGCGGCACGTCGCCTCGACGGCGAGCGGTGCCTCGCTGCGCACGCCCGCGCCGCCGCCGTTCGCGATGCGCTCGACGAGCCGTCGCGAGTCCGCCGCCGTGGCCCCCCGTCCGAGCGCGCCCAAGATCTCCCCACGCGAGGTCACGAGCACGAGCTCGTCGAGCCCGAGGCCGCGCCCGAGCTCCGGCACGCGCAGGCCGATCGACAATTTTCGCGCGCCGAGATCCCCGGCAGAAAGCCCCACGAGCGCGCTATCGACGATCGGATCGTGACGGCACACGGGCTCGACGAGTGGCGGGAGCGCCCCGAGCTCGCTCTTCAGGGCCTCGCCGAGCAGGGTCGCGCCGCCGCGAAACTCCTTTGCGAAACGATCTTCCTCGGCGCGCCGCCACGCCTCCCGTACCGCAAAGCCGGCGAGGGCAGCGGTCGTGAGCGTCACCGCGGCGATCGCCAGGAGCAGGCGCACGGCCAGCGTCACCGTGCCATCGTAGCTTGAGAGCGCCGGGGTCGGTGGTACGTTTCGCGCCCTCATGGACCGACGGCTCGCGTTCGCCTGCGTCGCTTTCGCACTTTCGCTCGCCTGCGGCTCGAGCACGCCCTTGCCGAAGAGCGCGCGCCGCGCGCCGCCGAAAGCCGTGGCCGGTGCGAGCGAGCCCGCGGTACCGGCGCTGCACGCCACCGAGGTCGCACGCGTGCCGGACGGCACCTTCGGGCCGTACGTCGGCGAGAGCGCGCATGGTGCGCTCGTCGTGTGGGCCGCGGCCGAGGAGGGTGGGCGCGGCTGGCACGCGCTGGCGGCCGACGCCGACGGGACGCCCATCGCGCCGGCGCGCCGCATCGCGGACGCGCCGCCCGACATCGGGCTCGTCGTGGTGCGCGGCGGGCCGGGCGCCTCCGTGCTCGCCGTGGCGAGCACGCGCCGCACGGGGCTCGGCGAGTGGGTGGAGGTGACCTTGGTTCGCGACAATGGCGAGCTCGTCGCGCCGCCGCGGGCGCTCGTCGAGCTCGGGACGCGCGCGCTCTGGATCGAGGTGGTGCCGCTCGGGAAGCGCTGGCTCGTCGCGTGGGCCGTGCAGCGCGACGAGAGCGCGGAGCTCGTCGGCGTCGTGCTCGGCGACAAGGGCGAGCCCGAGGGCGATCCTCGGCCGCTCGTGACCGGGGTACGCGCCTGGCAGGCGATTCCGTTCGCCGGCGGCGCGGCCATCGGCGTCGTCCGCGCCGACGGGGCAGTGGAGGTTCGCTTGCTCGGGTCGGACGGGGAGGCCGGCGGCGCGCCCGTGCCCGTGAGCGCGCCGGGGCACGCCGGGCTCGACTTCGATCTCGCGGCGCTGGGCACCAACGTGATAGCCGCCTGGTCCGACTCGCGCGACGGCGAGAGCCGCGTCTACCGGGCCGTCGTGGGCGCCGACGGCACCGTCCGCGTGCCGGCCGGCCCGCTGACGCAGCCGCTCGGCGAACAGGTTCTCGTGCGCCTCGTCTCGCGCCCCGGCGGCGCTCGCGCCTACGCCGCGTGGGAAAGCCCCTCCGCGCGCAACGGCACGCTGCGCGCCTTCGACATTGCGGCCATCGACGCCGGTGGGCGAGCCAGCGCCGAGCGGGGCCGCGTCTGGTTCGATTCCGACGACGCCTCCGTGCCAGAGCTGGCCGCCGTCGGCGACGGCGTGGCGGCGCTGACGCTCGGCGCGGCCTGCGGGCGCGGCGCCAAGTGCGACGACGCCGACGTGCTGCCGACCTACGTGCGCCTCGGTCCGAGCCTCGAGCTTCGCGCCTCCGAGCCGTTTCGCCTCGCCGCCCTCGCCGGGGAGCCGGCCGAGCTCGGTTTCGGTCTCTCGTGCGGCGACGCGCGCTGCTTCGCGCTCGCCGCGCTCGCCCAGGCGCCCGCGCCCGTCTATCTCGTGAAGCTCGAGCACCGCTCGGACACGTTTCGCCCCGCCGCCGGACGCATCGGTGGCGGCGAGCGCCCGCGCATCCGCGAAAATCGCGTCCTCGCGAGCACCGACGCCCTCGCGGACGTTGCGCTCACGCGTGCCGGGTCCGCCTGGCTCGCCGGCTACGTCACCGATTTCGACCCCACGACGCCGTGGGTGAAGCTGAGGGCGCCTGCTCCCGACGGACGCTACGAACCGCTGCGCGCCCAGCTCGATCTGCTGCCGCTCGAGGCGTCGGGTGCGCCGCGCGGCACTCCGGTCTCGCTGTCCTTGCGCGCGCATTCGATCGGCGGCATCGCGCTCGCGCCCGGTTCGGCCGCCGGCGACCTGCTCGCGGCGTGGACGGGCGTCGACGCCGGGCAGCCGCAGGTGTTCCTCACGCTGCTCACGGCTGACGGAACGCGGCGCTCGCAGCGGATGCTGACGCGCAAGAGCGGCGACGCGGGTGACGTTGCCGCCGCGCCCGTCGACACCGGCTGGCTGCTCGCCTGGGTCGACGAGCGCGACGGCGATCCGGAGCTCTATGCGTCGCGCGTTCGACGCCAAGCTAACCCGCATCGGTAGCGAGCAGCGCGTGACCAAGGCAAAGGGCTCGGCCACGGGTGCCACACTGGTCGCGGCGGGCGATTCGGGGCTCGTCGCCTGGGCCGACGCGCGGGACCCCGAGCAGCCTGGGGAGGCCGACATTTACCTCGCGCGGCTCGCGAGCCGCGACGCGACGCCCATGGGCGCCGAGCGGCGCGTGATGGCCACGCGCGGGCATTCGTTTTCCCCCAAGCTCGAGCCGCTCGGCGACGGCTTCCTGCTTGGTTGGCTCGAGCGCGGTCGGGAGGAAGCGCCTGGCAGCGCCGCCGTGGTCTTCGAGCTCATCGACGCGTCGGGCGCGGCCCGCGGCCAGCCGCGGCGCTTCCCACTCGAGAGCGGCGAGCCCATGGCGCTCGCCCTGGATTGCGTCGCCGACCGCTGCCACGTGCTCGTGTCGATCCGAGCCGGAAACGACGCCGGGATCTACGGCGCGGTGGTGCCGTCCGATCTCGGGTCGTTCAAGCCCCGCCGGCTTTTGAGCCTCGGGTCGCGGGCCGCCGTGGGCGTGCCGCTCGCGCTCGAGGCCGACGAGCTCGTCTACGCTGACGCCGACACGGACGGCGACTGGAAGCTCCGCGGCGCGCTCGTCGACTGGCCTTGATGCATCGCGGCGGGAAGCAGGGGCCCTGCCCCGCACGCCCGGCCCGGCCCGGCCGCAGCCGGCCCGGCCGCGTGGGGGCTCTTCCGGGTGTCTCTGGCGCCCGCGTGGCGAATAACGCCGGGCGCTTACAGTAGTGGTAAAAGACCGCCCGTGGCCCTCTCCAGTGACACCCTGAGCGCGGAGCTCGAGCGCCTTTTCGATCTCGTCGAGCTCCAGGATTTTGGACTGGCCGTGCTCGGCCTCGAGCCCGATGCGATCGGCGGCGCCGGCGCCAAGGCGTCCTTCGCGCGTTCGCTCGCCGAGCGCTGTGTCGAGCACGATGCCGTCGAGGCGCTGATCGACGCCGTCGAGGGAGCGCGCCAGACCGAAGGTCGCGCGCTGCGCACGAAGAACGGCGCGTCGATCCCACCGACGGAAGACGCCCTTCACGCGGCCGGTTTCACGCTCGTCGCCGAGCTCGGCACGGGGCCGAACGCCGTCGTTCACCGCGCGTACTACGACGGCGACTTGATGCGGCTCCGCATCGTCACCGGTGCGCCGACGAGCGACGCGCAGCGTTACCTCCTCGCGACCCGCCGTGCTGCGGGCGTGACGCACCCGGGACTCCCCGAAGGCGTGATCGCTCGAGAAGCGGGCGGCGCGTTCCTCGTCGCTCACCCTTTTTTGGAGGGCGAGACGCTGGCAGAGACGCTCAAGCGCACGGGGCCGCGCCACGTGAACGAGCTTTTACCCCTGCTCCACGCCATCGCGGAACCGCTTGCCATGCTGCACGAGCGGCGCCTCGTGCACGGGGCGCTGCACCTCGCCAACGTGCTCGTGCTCGACGGCTCACTATCGTCGCCACGCGTCATGTTGCTCGATCCGGG
Organism: uncultured delta proteobacterium; assembly: GCA_963841435.1. Taxonomy (GTDB): domain Bacteria; phylum Myxococcota_A; class Polyangia; order Polyangiales; family Polyangiaceae; genus PMG-095. Next base: position 1,487,224 of record CAWJCS010000003.1, on the reverse strand, counting down.
GGCGCACCTGCTCCGCCCCACGCTGCCCCTCGCGCCGGGCGTGCAGCATCGTAGCTGGATGTCGGGGATCGCTCCCGAAACGCTGCGCGGCAAGGGCGTCGAGCCGACGAGCGACGTGTACGCGTTCGGCGTGCTCGCCTACCAGGTCCTGTCGGGCAAGGACCCCTTCGAGGGCAGCAGCGCCGCCGACACCGCCGTCTCGCACCTCATGGAGACGCCCGAGCCGCTCTCGTTCCTGGGAGCGCGCGGCGTGGGGCCGGACGTTGACGCGTTCGTGCAGCTGCTCATCGATTGCGAGCCCGCCAACCGGCCGCGTGACGGCAGCGAGCTGCTCGAGGCGCTCCGTCGCGTCTGGCGCGCTTCCACGCGGCCGCCGAGCTGGGTCAGTGACGAGCGGCTCGAGGGGCGCTTCGCGATCCTCGCCGAAAACCCACTCGACGAGCAGGAGGCGGCGGCGCTCGAAGCGAGCGTCGATCTGGGCGCGGACGCGCTGCGCATCGCACAGGGTTTCTGCGACGCCGTCAACGTCGTCGAGGAGCGTGACCCGCCCGGCGCGAGCCGCGCCATCCCGCGCTTGTTGATGCGCGCCGCGCGCCTGTTCGAGACGGGTGGCGACTACGAGCAGGCCGAAGCGCTCTACGAGAGGCTCGTCGAGCTCGACGAGAGCGACGCCTCGAGCTTCGCCGCGCTCGTCCGCCTGCGGAAGCGCTTGAAGAAGCACGAGTCGCTCGTCGAGCTCTTCCTCGCGCGGAGCGAGGCGGCAAAGTCGGCGTTCGAGCGCGCCGAGTGCTACGCCGAGATCGGCGAGCTTTATGCCGGCGAGCTCGCCGACAAGGACCAGGCCGTGGTCGCGTTCGCGCAGGCCTTCTGCGAAGACCCGCTGTCCGAGGAGCGCGTGCGCGCCGTCGAGCGCATCGCCTCCGGCAACAGCAAGGCCTGGGCCGAGGTGCTCGACCGCTGCGCCGACGCCGCCAACGGTGAGCTTGCCGAGGAGGCACGCGTGGCGCTCTTGCTTCGCGCCGCGGACTGGTACGCGAGCAAGCTGTCGCGGCAGGACATGGCACGAGAGCTCCTGAGCGCCGTGCTCGCCCGCGACCCCAGCAACGATGCCGCGCTCACGGCCCTGGCGGATCTCTACCGCAAGGCCCAGCAATGGACCGAGCTCGGGCAAGTGCTCGTGCGGCGGGCCGACGTTGCGGCGCCGCCCGTGGCGCGTGACCTGCGCGCCGAGGCGGCCGACGTGCTCGCGACGCGCCTCGGCAACCCGGCCGCCGCCGAGGAGCTCTTCGCCGCGGTTTTGGCCGAGGATCCGGGGCACGGCAAGGCGGCGGAGGGCATGGCCGGCGTGCTCAGGGCGCGCGGTGAGAACCGCCGTGCGCTCGAGCTGCTCGAATCGCGCGCGCTCTCGCTGCGCGGTGAGGAACGCTACCGCCAGGTGATGCAGATTGCCGAGGCCTACGAGGTCGAGCTCGACGAGGTTGACGAAGCGGAGCGGTTGTTTCGCCGCATCCTTGCGGAGGACCCCAAGCAGCTCGACGCGCTGCGCGGCCTCGATCGCGTGCTGAGCCGAGGCCAGCGCTACCGGGAGCTCGTCGATGTCCTAAAGCAGGAGATCGAGCTCAGCGTGACGCCGCGGCAGAAGATCGGCTTCTACGAGCGGCTCGCCGGCATCTACGACGAGGAGTACCTCGACCCGACGCAGGCCGCCGCGGCACTGGAGGCCGTGCTTTCGCTCGACCCGTCGCGCTCGAATGCCGCGATGGATTTGTCCCGCCACTACCGGCGCCTCGAGCGCTGGAACGAGCTTCGAGACCTCTACGAGTCCCAGATCGAAGTGTCGACCGACAAGGAGTGGAAGATCGACGCCGGTCTCGCGCTCGCCCGGTTGTTCGACGAGCGACTCGGGCTCCTCACACGGGCCATCGAGGAGCTCGAGCGCGTCCTCGAGCTTGCGCCGCAACACTCCGCCGCGCTCGCGGCCCTGGCGGGGTTGCGCTCACGCGTCGGCGACTCGGAGAGCGCGCTCGCTGCCATCGAGCGCCTCGCCGACACGGCGGCGACACCCAACGATCGCGCCGAGCACTTCGTACGAGCCGCGGAGCTCTTGCGCGAGCGTGGCGATCAGCATGGCGCGATTCGCGAGCTCAAACGCGCGCTCGATGCCGTGCCGGAGCACGCGACGGCCAGTCGCAAGCTGATCGCCGCGTACATCGACGTCGGGCACCACGCCGCGGCTGTCGAGCTGCTCGAGGAGCGCCTCGCGGCGACGCAAGGCGACCGTGCGCGTGCGGCCGTGGCAGGTCAGATCGCGCTCGTGTGCCACCGGCACCTGAGCGACGACGAGCGCGCCATGGCGATGGCGCAGATGGCGCTGCACCTCGACCCCACGAACCTCGACGGTCTGCGCGTGCAGGCGCGCGTCGCGTACGCCGACGGGCGCTACGTCGAGGCCACGAAGCGCCTCGAGTCCGTGGTCACTCAGGCGGAGGCACTGCCCGAGGACGAGGTCGCCGAAACGATCTTCGCCTACGTCGATTCGCTGGCGAAGTCCGGCGCGCACGACAAGGCGCTCGCCGCAGCGGATCAGTTTCTGGACGTGCTGGGCAAGAGCGCGAGCTTCCTCTTGCCGGTGTGCGAGATCAGCGCGGCGCACGGCTCGCCGCAGCGCACGGCGGAGCTCGTGCGGCGGCTCCTCGAGGAGCACGCCGAGCTGCTCGAACCGGCCGAGGAGGCGCTCGCGCGGCGACTGCTGGGCGACGCGCTGCGCAAGCAGGGCAAGGGGCAACAGGCGCTCGCGGAGCTCGACCGCGCCGTCCACCTCGACCCCGAATCGCGCTTGGCGCTCCATGCGCTCGCGGACGTGTACGCCGATCTCGGCGACCTCCAGCGCAGCGTGGACATGCGGCGCCGCGAGATCGAGCTCCTCGAGGGCGAGGCGCGGGTCCCGTTGCTCGTCGAGCTCGGCGAGATCGTCGCCGACAAGCTCGGCGACAACGACTACGCGGGGCGCTGCTTCCTCATGGCGCTCGACCTCGCGCCGAACGATCGCCGGATTCTCATGCGGCTCATGCAGCTCTTCAGCGCCGAGAAGGACTGGTCGCGCCTGCTCGAGGTGGTGACGCGCCTCGCCGAGCTCGTCGACGATCCCAAGCAAAAGGCGAAGTATTTGCACACGGCGGCCATGGTCGCTGCGCGCGAAATCGGCGATCCCGACCTGGCGCTCGGGTTGCTCGACGCCGCCCTCGAAGCCGACCCCTCGCACGAGGGCGCGATGCAGGAGGCGCTTGCCATTCGCCGGCGGCTTGCGGACTGGGATGGCATCAAGGACCTCCTCAAGGCTCGCGCGCAAAAGCTTGCCGCCGCCGGGCAGCACAAGGAGCTTCTGTCGACGCTCGACGAGCTCGGCGAGACCTACGAGCGCCTCGGCAGCGTCGAGCAGGCGGCGCGCGTCTACGAGTCGGCGCTCGACGTCGAGCCGGACGGCGTCAGATGGCTCGAGCGCCTCGCGCGCACCTACGCCAGCGACGCTGCCTACGCCGACCAGGCCATCGACACGCTCGCACTCTGGGTCGAGGTGGATCCGTACCGCCCCGACCCCTACCAACTGATGCGGCGGGTCCACACGCAGTCACGCCACGCCGACGGCGCCTGGCTGAGCTGCCAAGCGCTGCACGTCCTCGGCCAGGCGCAGCCGGACGAGTCGCGTTTCTACGCGCGTTTCCGCAACGAAGAGCTCGTCGTGGCGCGCCGCCGGCTGTCGGCCGAGGAATGGATGGAGCTCGTGATGCCCGCGGACGGCGAGCCGCTCATCACGTCGCTCTTCTCCCTGATTCAGCCGTACGTGCTCTCGGTGCGCGGGCGGCCCGAGACGGCCTACGGTCTGTCCATCGAGGACGAGCTCGATATGGAGCGTTACCCCCACGGGCTCGTTTATGCATTCTACCACGGCGCGCAGGTCCTTCCGGCCGATGAGCCGCGCATCTTCCAGCGCCAGACCGATCCGGCGCGCGTAACGCCGCTCGCGACGCCGGACCCGGCCGTCGTGCTCGGCGCGGGCGCGTTCTCCGAGGACATGGGGCCGCTCGAAAGCGCGTTCCTCGCCGGCTCGGAGCTCGCTCACCAGCTGCCCGGGCTGCGCCTCCGGACGGTGCTGCCGAACCTCACGGCGCTCAAGGCCTGGCTGCTCGGCGCGATTCGCCTCGTGAAGCCGAAGTTCCCGGTCGCGCCCGAGCTCGAGGCGTCGGTTGCCGAGGCTGCATCCGTGCTTCAGGGAGCCGCGAGCGGTGAGTACCGCGATCACCTCGTGCACACCGTGTCGAAGCTCTTGTCCGACAGTGCCGCGCTCGACCTCAAGCGTTGGATACGCTCGGTCGATCAGGCAGCCGACCGCGCCGGGCTCATCCTCTGCGGTGATCTCGACGTGGCCGCGAATTTCGTGCGCAACGAGGCGGCGCGCCCCGGCGCCCAGGAATCGGTCGCGCGGGCACGCGATCTGCTCGTTTACTCGGTCGGCCGGGCCCACCTGTCGGTGCGTGAGCGCCTCGGTGTCACGGTTGACGCCTGAGCCCGTGACGGCGCTGGGAGACGGACCGATGCCCACGGCGCGCAGCTCGATTCTCGCGTCAGTGCTCTTCGTCGCCGCTCTCGCGGGCGAGGTGCAAGCGGCCCCCGGCGTGGCGCCGCCGGCCTCCGAAACCACCTCCGATGCCCGGGCGCTCGAGCCGCGCGACCTCGAATGGAGCATCGGTGCGAGCCTGTCGGTCATGGTGCCCTCCCCCCACCACAACCTCCGTGACGAGCACGACGCCCTCGAGCCGTACGGTACGAGCGTCGGTGGCGCTCTCCGCGTGGGTTTTTTGCCGGTGCGCTACGCCGGCGCCGAGATCGAGGGGATGCGGCTTCACTCGAGCACGGACAGCGACGGGTCGGCGGCCATCTTCGGCGCACGTATCCATGCGATTGCCCAGTTTCCCCTGGGTCGCTTCGTCCCGTTCGCGCTGTTCGGGGGCGGAGCGCTCGGTGGGGCGAGCAGCAGCATGGGCACCGACACCGATCCGGCGCTCCACTTCGGCGCAGGCATGAAGCTCGCGCTGATCGAAAACGTGTCGCTCCGGCTCGACCTGCGCGACACCCTGATTCAGCGTTCCAACGCCGCCCAGGGACATCTGACCCACGACCCCGAGCTCCAGATTGGTGTCGCGGTGGCACTCGAGCCGCGCCACGAGCGCTGCGTTCCGGCCGTCGCTCCCCGGGACTCCGACCGGGACGGCATCGTCGACCCGAGCGATCGCTGCCCTCTCGAGCCCGGCCTCGTCCCCGACGGCTGCCCGGACGGCGACGTTGACGGCGACGGCATCTCGGATTCGAAGGACGTTTGCCCAACGGAACCCGGCGGCGCGAGACGCGGCGGCTGCCCCGTGCGCGACACCGACTCGGACGGCTTGCCCGACGAGTACGACCACTGTCCCTCCGAGCCCGGGACCGTCAACGGCTGTCCGGACCTCGACCCCGATCACGACGGCGTGCTCGCCCCGAACGACCGCTGCCCGGACGAGCCCGAGACCCACAATGGTTTCGATGACGACGACGGCTGCCCCGACGAAGTGCCCGAGAAGGTGCGAAAGTTCACGGGCGTCATCCAGGGCATCGAATTCGACACCGGCAAGGACACGATCCGTCGGGTGTCCGAGGGCGTCCTGAACGCCGCGTTGCTCGTGCTCCAGGAATTTCCGCAGACGCGCATCGAGATTTCCGGGCACACCGACGACGTTGGAAAGCCGGAGGACAACCTCACGCTGTCTCGGCAGCGCGCCGAGGCCGTGAAGAAGTGGTTCGTCGAGCACGGCATGGACGAGAAGCGCATCCGCACGCGCGGCGCGGGCTCGGAGCAACCGATAGCCGACAACAAGGGCCAAAGCGGGCGGCAGAAGAACCGCCGCATCGAGTTCAAGCTGCTTCCGTGACCGAGGCGCCCGCGGACGCCCGCCCGGAGCTCCGGCTCACGGTGGTCCGCGAAAGCGGGGCCTGGCGCCGAGCTTGAGCGCGTCGTCGAGCTTTTCGTACTCGCGCATCTGGCCGGCATCGAGCACCCCGCCGAGCTTCCCCTCGTACTTGTCGCGCAAGGTTCGCACCGCCTCGCGCCTCGCCTCGAAGCCGACGGGAGCGCCCGCGTCACCGCCACGCAACGTTTCACGAAGACCGTCGTAGAATTCTCGCGCCAGCGTCTCGAGCGCTGCTTTCTGCTCGTCGCGCAAACCGAGTTTTTCACCGAGCTCGGACGACCACCGTTGTGCTGCAGCGCGCCGCTGCTCGTCGCGCTGCAGCTGCCGTTCGTTTTCACGCTCTTCCTGCGCTCGATCCACGACGTTACGCACGGCTGCTTCGAACACCGGGTCGTCGACCAAGGCGGACCCGTCGGCGCTGCCCCTGGTGTCGTCACCGCCGCTCGTCGCAGGTGCGGCGGCATTCTTCGCAGGGGCGGCCAGCACCGCGCGCAACGCCGGGCCGAGCGCCCTCTGTCGCCCGAGCGCGCCGACCTTGGCTTCGAGCGCCGCCATCCGCTCGTCGAGGTCGTTCGCGGCGCTCGCGCTGGGCGCGGCCTTCGTCGCGGGGTGCCCGGCGCGCATCACGCCGTACGACACGAAGCCGCCGACCACTCCTCCGGACACCGCGGCGAGGAGCAGCAATGCTCGGGGCGACGGGGCGCTCATTTCTCGCGCCATCATGGCACGCGCTCGGGCTTTCGCACCTGATATGATCCCCCGATGGGCCCGGTCTCCATGTTCCTTCTCTCCATCGCCGGGATCTTCCTGCTCGGTGCACTGGGAGAAATCGTTTTCCAGCGCACCAACGTCCCGGACGTGATCTGGCTCATCGTGGCCGGCATTTTGCTCGGTCCGATCACGGGGATGGTCTCGCGCGAGCTCCTGGGGCAGATCGCGCCGTTCTTTGCGGCCATCACGCTCGTGATCGTGCTCTTCGAAGGTGGCAGCGCGCTCCGGCTCGGCGAGCTTTCGCAGGCGGCACCGAGATCGCTCCTGCTCGCTTCGCTCACCTTTTCCTCGGCCGTGCTCGTGATGGCGCTCATGAGCATGGCGGCTCGCGCGCTCGGCCTCTTGCCACCCGAGTGGACGCTCGTTCACGGCTTCATGCTCGGTACGATCCTCGGCGGTTCGAGCTCCATCATCGTCATGCCGGCCATGAGCCGCGCCAGGATGGAGCCCAAGGTCGCGAACCTCGTCGGCCTCGAGTCCGCCCTCACCGACGCGCTCTGCGTCGTCGGGACGACGGCGTTGATGGCGGTGCTGCTAGGCAGCGCCGCCGGTCCTAGCGAGAGCCCGCTCCTCACGTTGGGTCGCCAGTTCGGCATCGCGCTCGCCGTCGGGCTGGTCTCGGGCGTGTTCTGGCTCCTGCTCCTGCACTGGCTCGCGAAGAGCGAGCACGCCTATCCGATCACGCTCTCGGCCCTGCTCGTGCTTTACGTCGCCGTCGAGCGCGCGGGCGGCAGCGCCGCGTTCGGCATTCTCACGTTCGCCGTGGTCTTGGGCAACGCGAAGACGCTCACCAAGGGCATCGGGCTCGCGACGCCCGTGGAGCTCGACAGCTCGGTGCGCGGCTTTCACCGGCAGATGACCTTCATCATCAAGTCGTTCTTCTTCGTGTTCATCGGCGCCATGCTGGGGCCGCCCTGGCCCCTCATCGCGCTCGGGCTGCTCCTCGGCATCGTGCTCTTCTTGGTGCGGGTTCCTGCGGCGCGACTCGCCGTGCTCGGCAGCGGCCTGTCACCCGGTCAGACCAAAATCGTGGTGGTGAGCTTGCCGCGCGGCATGGCGGCCGGGGTCCTCGCCACGCTCCCCGCCGCGGCTGGCGTGCCCGGGACGCAAACGCTGCCGGTTGCCGTGTTTGCCGCCGTGTTCACCACGATCCTCACGTTCGCCGTCGGCTTTCCGCTCGCCCGCCGCGCCGTCCAGGCCGAGCAGCCGCCGGCTCCAGTTGTCGTGACGCCTCCCGTGCCCGCGCCGAATGCCGAGCCACCCGCCGCCGAACCGCCGTTCGGGCCGGGCGAGGGCGCAGGGAGCGGCTAGGCTCGGAGAATCTCGCGCAGGAACGGCGGCTTTTGCCTAAGCTCGACGGCATGCGACCCTCGGCAGCCCTGCTGCTCTTCCTCGCCGCCGGTTGTGCCGCGAGCCCGCCGCCGCCGGTGAGCGTGCCGCCGCCGGCTCCCGTCGCGCCCGAGCCCGAGCCGCCCGTCGCCGAGAAGCCCGGGATCGAGGCGGCCGCGGTTCCTCCGCCGCCCGCCGAGTGCGAGGCGCTGGCCGCTCACCCGACGAACGGCTGCGCGCCCTCGGGCCCGGCGCTCGTTGCGCTGGCGGCCGCCGTCGAGCACGGTCCCTCGGGGCAGAGTGACGCGGCGCTCGCGTGCATCGAGAACCTGCCCGACTTCCCCCCTGGCCTCGTGCGCGCCCTGCGCGCCGAGATCGGCCCGAGTGGCTGCGCCGACGCGCTCGTGACGCCCGTGCTCGAGAACCCTCCGGAAGGGCTTTCCCGCGAGACCGAGGGCTTGATGCTCGGGCTCGTCGTCTCGGCGCGGCTTGCGCGCCTGCTCGCCGATCCGCCGAGCCCCGAGCCCCCCGTGACCAAGCAGCGCTTTCAGGCGTTCTTTGCCGAGGTGCTAACGCCGTGGGTTCTCTCGCAAGCCGCGGCGATCGAGAAGCTCTCGCTCACCGGCGCGCACCTTGGTGGCTACGGCCGTGGCGTCGCCGCTATCGCAGCGGGCAACGCCGACTTGCGCTTCGTCGAGATGGTCCGCGCGGTGTCGCTTCCCGACGAGATGAAGGCGGACAAGGCCGTCGAAGCGACGTACTACGCGGCGCTCGACGAGGCGCTCGAGCCGCGGAAGGTCCGCGGTCGTGACGCCGCGCTCGTGGGGCTGCGTGCCTTCGCGGCCATCGGGTCCGTTCACGACGAACGCGTCGAGCGCGCGCGTGCGCTGCTCACCAAGCTCTGGAGCGGGAGCCGCGTGGACACGCTCGATCGCCTCATGCTCCCCGATTTGCCCGAGCTCGACACCTCGCGGCCCGAGCTCGTGCTGGCGAACCAGCTTCCCACCTTCTACATGGGCGAGCTGGTCCCCGATGCGGATCCAACCGACACGAAGCTCCTGCGCGCCCTGCTTGGGCGAGGATTTCCCGCAAAGCTTCAGAAAAAGGTGGAGGTACCCGGCGCACCTCCGGCGGCTCGCGCGCTTCTCGCGCACGCCCTCGTCGAGTTGGGCCAGCGCTACTTCAGGGCGCGCGCCTTTCAGCGCGCGAGCGCGCTGCTCTCGACCGACAAGCTCGACGACGGCAAAAGGCTCCTTTTGGCCATCGCGAAGGCGCTCGTCAACGGCCCCGAGGACGCGGCCGAGCTCATGGTCAAGGGCCCCTTCGTCAACGGGACGGGTGACGTGAGCGCCCTCGACGCCGAAGTGGCGCGGCGCTCGCGCTACGCGGGGCGCGCCGCCTTCGACGCGGCGTACCTCCTCCAGCTGGCGCCCAGGCAGAACGATCCCACGTTCTGGGACGACATCGTGGCGCGCTTTTCCAAGGCCGAGAAGTTGCTCGAGAAGGGTGCGAACGCCGTCGACACGGCGGCGGTGCCACTCGCGCACGAGTACGCAAAGGCCGCGAAGGCGACGGCCGCGACGCTCAGGAAGACCCCCTGACATGACCTCGTCCGCGGACCCCGAGGACGATCGGGACCGCGCCGTTCGCCGGGTCGTCTGGCTAACGCTGCTGCTGAACCTCGCCGTCGCCGCGGCGAAGATCGCCTACGGTCACGTCGCGAACGCCCTCTCGATCCGCGCCGACGGCTTCCATTCGCTCACCGACTCGGCCAACAACCTGGTCGGGCTCGTGGGGTTGTGGCTCGCCAGCCGACCTGCGGATCGAGGCCATCCTTACGGTCACCACAAGTTCGAGGTGATTGCGGCCGGGCTGCTCGGGATAAGCTTGCTCGGCATGGCCGCCGACGTTGTCAGCGGCGGCGTGCGCGAGCTCACCGCGGGCAGCGGCTCCGTTCCCAGGATCGACGCGATGGCCTTCGTCGTGCTGCTCGGGACGCTCGCCGTCAACGTGGGCGTCTCGCGTTACGAGCGCTCGCGGGGCGAAGCGCTGGGGAGCCCCTTTTTGGTGAGCGATGCGGCGCACACGCGTTCGGACGTCCTGGTGACGCTCGGCGTGCTCGCGACCGCCGTGCTGGTTCGGCTAGGGTTCACGCGCGCCGACGTCTTCGCGGCCGTCGCGGTCGCGGGATTCATCGCCTGGGCCGGCATCGGCGTGCTGCGCGAGAATCTCGGCTACCTCGCCGACTCGGCGCGTCTCGAGGCGGATCTCGTCGAGCACGTGGCCTGTGCGGTACCGGGCGTCGCCAGCGCGCACAAGGTCCGCACCCGTGGTATTCCCGGCCGCATCTACGTCGACCTCCACATCCAGGTCGCGCCCACGCTCACCGTCGTCGAGGCTCACCGCGTCACGCACTGGGTCATCGATGCCATCAAGGGCAAGTTCTCGGGAGTCCGTGACGTGCTCGTCCACACCGAGCCGGCGCGAGCGGACCAGCCGTACGTCCCGCTCCCCGAGGCTTCGAAGGACGACGCCCCGAGCTGAGCGCTCGCACCGGGCTTGCCGTCTACCAGGTCGCTCCGCAACAAGGCAACGAAGGGCCCACGCGCTTCGACGGCGACGTAGCGCTCGCCAATGAACGTCTTGAGTGCTGCCCAACCGTCGAGTGGGTCGCCCCCCATTTCCTCGAAATAGGTTGACCAGAGCAGGAGGCTCGGCGGATGCCGCACGACCTCCTCGAGGAAAGTGCTCGGGCCGGCGTCGTTCCTCAGCACCATGGGCCCGAAGCCTGCGTTGCACGTGTTGGTGTTCACGCTGGTGACCGAAGCGATGACCTTGAACACGCGGCCCGGCGCGCGCCTTTGGCAGTGCTCGTACACGCTCCAAGCGTTCCAACCCCAGGCGAGAACCGGCTCGCCGGGTGGCAACCGATCCGAGAGCCCGTCGCAGATCGCGTGCACCTCGTGATCGCGCTCCGCCATCCAGTGCACGTATCCCCAGCGCGACTCGAACCCGGGCCACGCCGCGGCGACGCCCACGGCCAGGGTGACGGCGGGAACGGCGAGCGCTCGCACCCGATGCGGCACGCCGCGCAGCCGACCCACGACGGCTTTCAACCCGTCGAGCGCCCTGCCGAGCACGCCGGCGGGACGCACCGCGATCACAGCGAGCGCCGGCCACAGCTCCGCGTTGTCGTGCGAGAAAAACCTCAGCGTGAAGGTCGTCCCCACGAAGGCCGCCACGAGGAACGCGTAGGCGCCGAGCGCGAGCGGCGCGCGGGGTTTCTCGTGCGAGAACAGGCCGCCGAGCCCGAGCGCTGCGAGGACCATCGGCCCCGGCATCTGCTCCGCAAAGCAGGGGAGCCCGCGCAAGATCGCGGGAAGTCGGCCGCCCGAAGGGTCCCGCACGGCGGCCACGTACTCGTTGCCGAAGGTGGAAACGTCTCGCATTCCAGCGGCCAGCGCACCGAACTCCCCGAAGACCGCGTACGGCAACGCGACGAGCGCCGCGACGACCACGGCGCCCCCGGCGCCGGAAAGTGCGCCGAGCGCCGCGCGTTTCCGGTTGCCGCGCAGGACCTCGCGTCCGAGCAGCGCCGCGAAGAGCAGGGCGAGCGGCCACGCCGAAGGCTTGATGGCGACGGCGAGCATCGCGAGCGCGCCGCAGAGCGCCCAGGAAACGTTGGCGCGACGAGCGACCAGGACCCGCGTGGCGTGGCACGCGCAGGCGGCGGACAGCGTGAACGGCGCCGCCATCCAGAAGGAGTAGTTGATGTCCGCGTCGGAAGCGACGGCCGCGCACAGCGCGTGCAGCATCACCGCCCGCAGACCCGCGCCCCGCCCCCACACGAGCTCTGCGAGGATGCCGGTTGCGATCGACAAGGAAGCGCCCCAGAAGACGGCCATGCCCCACACGGCGCGCATTCCTCCGAGGTCGAGCAGCGGTGTGAACAGGAAGAACGCGCCGGGCGGCTTGATGTCGCTGGACGCGACGTAGGGCAACGCGCCGGACGCGAGCAGTCGTGCGTTGTACGCGATGCCTGCGACGTTGGGGTTTCGGAACGCGGGATCGAAAAGCCCGTGCCCCTCCCAGAAGGCGTGGCAGAGGAGCGCGAACAGGGCGACGAGCCACCACGCCCAGCCAGGAAAACCGCCGAGCATGCGCCTCACGGGTAGTGCACGGTGGGCACGTGTGGGCGTTCCGTCGCGCATTTCGCTACTCGCCGCGCTCCGGCGAAGATCCGAGCGAGAGACGAGCCCTTATGCTAGCGTCAAAATGTCCGTTATTACTAGGGGTATCTATGGAAGGCGCGCCGCTCGAGCCTGGGATCGTCGTCGAACACCGCTACGTGGTCCGCCGCTTCATAGCGGCGGGTGGAACCGCCGAGCTCTACGCCGCGACCCATCGGGTCACGGGGCGCGAGGTGGCGCTCAAGATGCCGCGCCGCGACCGCGAACGCGACCCCGCCGTTCACGAGCGACTGCTCCGCGAGGGTGACGCTCTCGCGCGGGCGAGGCATCCTGGCGTCGTCGACATCCTCGACGCAGGGAGACACGGCCCGGCGCCGTATCTCGTGCTCGAGCTCATCGAGGGCCGCACGCTCGGCGGCTTGCTCGCGGCGCGCGCCAAGCTCGGTTGGGAAGATGTGTCGCTCATCGGCGCGCGCACCGCCCAGATTGTCGGCCACTGTCACGCGCGAGGCGTCGTCCACCGGGACCTCAAGCCCGACAATCTGTTCGCAACGCCCGCCGGCTCGGGCGGTGTCAAGCTCTTCGACTTCGGCATCGCGCGCATGCTCGACGCGCCGCACACCGCGCCCGCGCAGAAGCTCACCCAGGAGGGTGCCATCGTCGGCACGCCCGAATACATGGCGCCCGAGGCGCTCGAGCTCCACGGCGAGCAGGATCACCGCGTCGACGTGTACTCGCTCGGCGTCGTGCTCTTCGAGCTCTTGACGGGCGCCGTCCCGTTCGAGGGCCGCTACGCCGAGGTGCTCGTTCAGGTATCGACCAAGTCGTTGCCCTCGCTTGCGGCGCTGCGTCCCGACGTGCCGAAGGAGCTCGTCTCGATCGTCGAGCGCTGCCTCGCGCGTGACCCTGCGAATCGCTTTCAAAGCATGGAGGAGGTGCGCGAAGGGCTCGTCGAGCTCGTCGGCGCTCCGGATGTCGGTCCGCCGCCCACGGCGGACGCTGACGGCTCCAACAAGCACACACTTGCCGACACGCCGGTCGCTCGCTCGATGCCCGCGGGTGCTGCCGCCGGTGTGACGCCGGCGACGGGCAAGCGCCGGTTCCCGCGCGCGCCGTACACCACGCCGGCACAGCTCACCCTCGCGACGGGAGAGACGATCGCGGGTCAGGTCGAGGAGATTTCCGAGGGTGGGGTGCAGTTCATCGCGGCCCGCGGCATCGCCGCCGGAGACGGCGGTGAGTTTCGCTTCGCGGAGCCCATCACGGGGCGGATCTGCCGGACGACCGCCGTGTCGCGCTGGACCAAGACAGGCAGGGCCGGTTGACATGCCACGGGCTTCGAGTTCGAGAACGCCCCTGACGAGGCGAAAGCGGCCATTCGTAAGTACGTGGACTTGATGCGCGGAAGCTGACGCGCGGCCGAAACGCTGTTATCTTAGTGACGGTGCTGCCTTTTCGAACGTTCGGCCTGCGTGCCGTGCTTCGGAGCTTGGCTGGACTCGCGCTCGCCGTCGCGTGCTCGTCTCCGGACTATCGCTTCGTTCCGAACCCGCCTGCCGCGGGTCACTGCGAAAACGATCTGTTCGAGCCGGCCACCGGGGAGACCGACAGGGACTGCGGCGGCCCCTGTCGCGGGTGCGACCTCGGTATGGGCTGCGGGGTGGCGTTGGATTGTCGCCAGGGGCAGTGCATCGAAGGTTTCTGTCAGGAGCCTGGTTGCGACAACGAAGTCCTCGACGGCAAGGAAACCGACATCGACTGTGGCGGTGACTGCAAGCCCTGCGAGGCGGGGCAGCTCTGCCTGGTCCCCGGCGACTGCAAGAGCTCGATCTGCGAGGACGGCTACTGCGCCGGTGCCACTTGTACCGACGGCGTCAAGAACGGTAACGAAACCGCGCGCGACTGCGGCGGCACCTGCGACCCCTGTCCGCCCGGCTCACCTTGCCTCGTCTCGAGCGACTGCACGAGCGGCGTCTGCGACGAAGACACGATGCGCTGCGTCGTCTTCTGCGTCCAGGGTCGCGGCGAGTGTGACGCCGACCTCAGCGACGAGTGCGAGACGAACCTGCTCACCTCCGTCGACCATTGCGGCTCCTGTGACAACGCCTGTGAATTCGACCACGCCGTGGCGGCCTGCTCGGGAGGCGAGTGCGAGCTAGCGAGCTGTGAGCCGCCCTGGGACGACTGCAACAACGATCCCTCGGACGGGTGCGAGACGGACACCAGCGCGAGCGCCGGGGATTGCGGAGCGTGCGGCAGCGAGTGCCCCGACACCCATGGAAAGCCCTCGTGCGAGGACTCCGCCTGCAGGATCGCCTGCGACAAGGGCTTCGAGGACTGCAACGACGACACCAAGGACGGCTGCGAGAGCACGGTAGCGAACGACGTCGCGCACTGCGGCGGCTGCGACACCGAATGCCCGGAGGACGCCGGCAAGACGGCCTATTGTCTCGACGGCGAGTGCGGCCAGACGACGTGCGACCCGGGGTTCGGCAACTGCAACGGTGATCCGGGCGACGGCTGCGAGCAGGACCTCACGTCCGACATCACGAGCTGCGGTCGCTGCGGAGGCCTCTGCAGCGTTGCTCACGGCACGCCCGCGTGCGACCCCGACGACGGCTGCGTCGTCAGCGACTGTGACGGCGGCTGGGCCAACTGCAACAGCGACAACTCGGACGGCGGCTACGACGACGGCTGCGAGGTCAACACCGACGATTCCGTGGACAATTGCGGAGCCTGTGGCAACAAATGTTCGGCCGCCAACGGGACGGCGACGTGCGTCGACGGCGAATGCCAGGTCATGGGCTGTCAGACCGGCTACGGCGATTGCGACGGCGACTACGACAACGGCTGCGAGCGTCAGATCTCGACGGACAAGGACAGCTGCGGCGGCTGCGGTTCCGCCGGGGTGCAGTGCGACACGGTGTTCCAGAACGCCACGGGAAAGTGCGTGGACGGCGCCTGCGAGCTCGATAAGTGCGCGCAAGACTTCGACGACTGCACGTCGGCGAACGGCTGCGAGACGAACCTCACCAACAGCGACCAGCACTGCGGTGACTGTTCGACGGCGTGCCAGACAGTCGGTGGGACGAACTCGTGCGTCGGTGGCACATGCATGCTGAGCTGTGACGCAACGCACGCGAGCTGCGACATGAACGTGCCGAACGGGTGCGAAACGGCCACCACCGGCAGCTCGGCCGTCACCCACTGCGGCGGCTGCAGCACGTCGTGCTCGAGCGCGGGCACTACGAGCACGACCTGCAACGGGAGCGGCACCTGCGTGCCCACCTGCAACTCCACGCACGCGAGCTGCGACTCGAACCCGACGAACGGTTGCGAGACAGCGACGACAGGAGCCGGCAACGAGGCCCATTGCGGCGGTTGCACGGCGTGCAGCACGGCGAACGCCTCGGGTGCGAGCTGCGACTCGCAGGGCCGCTGCGTGCTCACCTGCAGCAGCAACCGGCTCGATTGCAACTTTGGGTCGGCGAACGACGGCTGCGAGACGACGCAGAACGCCTCGAACTGCGGCGCTTGCGGCCAGCAGTGCCTGTTCGGCACGAGCGGCTCGCCGAATCGCCACTCCACGGCGTCGAGCTGCTCGTCGGGCTCGTGCAGTCCGAGCTGTGAGGCCGGCTGGGGGGCCTGCTCGAGTCCCGAGAATGGCTGCCTCACGCAGCTCAACGCCGACACGAACTGCGGTGCCTGCGGCACGGCTTGCAGCGGCAACACGTCGAGCTGCGTGCAGGGCTCGAGCACTCGCTGCCAGGCGACCGTCACGCTCGTGAACGACGTTGACGGGCAGGTCTCGGGCAACACGCTGACGCTGACGCACTCCCTCCAAGCCGGAGCCAATCGCTTGATTCTGGTTGCGGTCGGGTCGGTGAGCGGTGGCAACGGAGTCAATGGCGCGCGGCCCGACAGCGTCACCTACGGCGGTACGGGGATGACGCTCGCGGCCGAGCAAGCAGGCGTCAACGACTGGTGGGGTCCGTCGATCTTCTTTTACACGCTCACCAACTCCGGCATCGGGTCGAAGACGAACAACCAGCAGGTCGTCATCAACGGCGCCTCGTCGCCGAGCCCGAGCTCGATCGCGGCGAACGTGCTGGAGCTGACCGGTGTTGACCAGTCGAGCCCCCTCGGGACCAAGGCCGGGGGCACCGTCGGCTCGCCGGACCCGAGCGAGCCCTTCACCATCGGCAACACCCTGAACATCGCGACCCCGGGCTCGCGCGTGTACAGCTTCGTTGTGGCGATGTGGACGCCGACCAACGACTGCCCCGTGAACGTGACGACGGCGGGCTGTCCCACCTGGACCATCGCTCCCTCCGGGCTCACGGCCAACGAAACCTTCGCGATGCCCCAGTTCTACGGCACCGGTACCGAGCCGCTCAGGGCCTACGCGATGTTCGTGAGCTCGGGGTCCGCAAGCTCCCCCGGCAGCGGCAACCTCACGATCACCTGGGTCCCCGAGTACGCCGGGCGAATCACCCATCTCGCCGTGCCCATCCAGCCTGCTCACACGCCATGAGGGGCGCCCCGGCGCCGCGATTCCCGGGCTTCGTCGGGTCCGGCGCCCATCGGACGCCATTTTCATGTTCGCGGCACGGCTCGGATGCTGGTACGTAACTCGGCCGCATCCCCCATGACGGTTCTTTGCCGGTCTCGCCCGCTCTTCGTCGCGATCGCGCTCGGCCTCGCGACGGTCGCTGCGGCGACCGCCGCCCGCGCGGAGACGCCCGCCGAGCTCAAGAAGGCGCGCGCCCAGTTTCAGCGCGGCGTCGAGCTCGAGCAGGCGAGCAACTGGTCGGACGCGATTCAGGTGTTCCGCGAAGTCGGGCAGGTGCGCATGACGCCGCAGGTGCGCTTTCACATCGCCTTTTGCGAGGAAGGGCTCGGTCGTCTCGTGACGGCGCTCGGGGGTTACGAGCTCGCGTTGAGCCAGGCCGACCAGGTGGGTGGTGACTTTCGCACGGAAGTCGAGGGCGCCATCGCTCGGCTGCGCGAGCGCATTCCGAAGCTTCTCATCGAGCGTGGCGAGGGCGCCGATGCAGCCCTCGTCCAGCTCGACGGCGTCGATGTCGGCGCGTCCTCGATTGGAGTCGAGGTGCCGCTCGATCCGGGGCCGCACTCGGTGGTGGCGTTGGCGCCCGGGTACCAGCAGTTCACGATCACTGCGGACCTCAAGGAACGCGAGACGACGCGCGTCGTGCTGGAGCTTTTGCCCGAGCCGAAGCCGGCGCCGCCCCCGCCACCCGAAAAGGAGATCGTCGTCGTGACGCGGGAAGAGGCGCCGAGCCGCGTCGTGCCTTACGTCATCGGTGGCGCGGGCATCGGGGCGCTCGCCGCCGGTGGTGTCCTGTTCGTCCTCAAGCAGACCACCCAAGCTGACCTCGAGAACAAGTGCCCTGATGCCGAACACTGCCCCGTGCAGTACAAGGACACCTACAATCGCCTGCGTTTCTACGGGTACGCAGCGCCCGTGGCGGCCGGCGTCGGCGTTGCGGCGATTGGCGTCTCGGTGTGGATGTTGTTCTTCCAGAAGAAGAAGACCGCACCAGTGAAGACGACGAGCGGTCTCATGCTCCTTCCGGGCGGCCCGCGCGGCACCGCCGGCGCTGGCATCGCGGCTTCGTTCTGAGCTCGCGCCGACGCGAATGAACCGACCGGCGGTCGGGCAAGTACCTCGACTTGCTTCCGAGCAGGCGCACACTTTTCGCTACATGACCGCCTTCGTGCCGGCCTCCTTCGCGCGCGCGTAGAAAGCTGCGGAGGGGTCGGCCGACTGTTATGCTCAACGAGCGTGAGCAAACTATCTACGCGCTCCTTGGGGCGCCTCTTTCTTGGTTTCCTGGGTGTTGCGGTTGCGGTGTCATGCTCGAGCCCCGACTACAACTTCGTCCCGAATCCGGACGCCGGATCGGACATGGAGGGTGGCCCGCCGCCGGGCCCGTCCACCCAGACGGCGTGCTCCACGGACGAGGAATGCGCGGGGCTCAGCGCCACCGAGGTCTGCAGTCCCGACACGGGCTATTGCGTCGAATGTGATCCCAAGCGCGAGGACGAGCTCGATCGTTGCAGCGACGGCCTTTTTTGCGACACCAGCGGGCGCTGCGCCGTGGGCTGTGTTGACGACAGCGGCTGCAACGGGCTCACCTGCGACACGAGCGTCGGCCTCTGCATCAACTGCACGAGCGACGCTGATTGCAAGCCTGGTACGGCCTGCATCGATGCCGTCTGCACGCCCGGCTGCACGGGCGGCGACACCTGCCCCGCAGGCTGGTCCTGTTGCGACGGCACGTGCCAGAACCCCGAGACCGACGCCGCGAGCTGCGGGGGGTGCGGTCACTCTTGCGACGAGGGTGGCGCCTGTTGGAACGGCGTGTGCGGCAATGGTCCGTGCGAGGCGGGGCTCGCGGAGTGCGACGGTGAGGCGTCGAACGGTTGCGAGGTTGACGTGCGCTCGGACCCTACGAACTGCGGCAAGTGTCACGTCGCGTGTGCGTCGAACTTCTGCAGCGGCGGCACGTGCACGACCATGGATTGCGCGCCGGGAACCGCCGATTGCAACGAAAGCGAGGCCGACCACTGCGAGACGGATCTCACGACGGTCGATGACTGCGGCATGTGCGGGCATTCCTGCAACAGCACGAACGGCGAGGC
The DNA here is from genome assembly GCA_963841435.1 of uncultured delta proteobacterium. Classification (GTDB taxonomy): domain Bacteria; phylum Myxococcota_A; class Polyangia; order Polyangiales; family Polyangiaceae; genus PMG-095. The sequence goes on along the minus strand of CAWJCS010000003.1, from coordinate 1,468,266 downwards.
CGCGTGCAATAACGGTAGCTGTGACATCGCCTGCGACGACGGCTACGGTGACTGCGACGACTCCGTCGACACCGGCTGCGAGATCTCGCTCGACGACGACGTCAAGCACTGCGGTGACTGCGACACCGCCTGCACCAACGGTCACGGCAGCACGGATTGCCAGAACGGCGAATGCGTGCCGCGCTGCGCGAGCGGCTACTCCGACTGCAACGGGGAGGCGAGCGACGGCTGCGAGACCAACGTCGGCACGTCGCTTTCGAATTGCGGCGGCTGCGGGGTGCGCTGCCGGCCGGCCAATGCCACCGGCACCTGCGACGACGGCGTTTGCCATGCCGAGTGCGACGACGGCTTCGCCGACTGCAACGGCGACCCCTCGGACGGCTGTGAAGCGGACCTCTCGTCACCCGAGACGTGCGGCACCTGCAGCAACGTCTGCTCCGACATAGGCGGTATCCCCACCTGCGACGCCGGCGCCTGCAGCGTCACGTGCGCAGAAGGCTTCGCCGATTGCACGGGCGGTGCCGCCGACGGCTGCGAGACCAACATCGACCTTAGCCCCACCAATTGCGGTTCGTGCGGCAACGTCTGCGATTCGTCGGTGGGAACCGCGGTCTGTACGGACGGCGTGTGCGGCATCTCGACGTGCACGTTCCCGTACGAGGAGTGCATCCCCGGCGACAACAAGCAGTGCGAGACCGACCTTCGCACGACGGACGAGTTTTGCGGGAACTGCGGGACGAATTGCACCACGCGCTTCCCGCACGCATCGGGCGTCTGCAGCAGCGGGACCTGCGCTCTCGACAGCTGCGCAAGCGGCTACGCCGATTGCAACAGCCTGCCCGAGGACGGTTGCGAGACGCCTCTCGCCACCACCGATAACTGTCGCACCTGTGGTGAGAAGTGCGAGCAGGTGAACGGGGCGAACGCCTGCACCTCGACCGGCTGCAAGCCGACTTGCCAGTCGGGCTGGGGTGACTGCGACGGCAACCCGAACAACGGCTGCGAGACCTCGCTCACGACGCTCTACAATTGCGGCGGCTGTGGCGTCGCCTGCAACAAGGCGCACGGCACGGAGAGCTGCGGCTCGGGCACCTGCGAGATCGTGATGTGCGACGCGGGCTGGGACGACTGCAACAACGAGTCGCCGCCCAACGGTTGTGAGACGCAGCTCAACAGTCTTTCGAACTGCGGCGGCTGTGGAGTCGTGTGCGACCTGGCCGGTGGCACCGAGTCGTGTGGGACCGGGCAATGCGTGCTGACCGGTTGCAACACCGGTCGCGCCGACTGTACGAGCCAGGCCGGCTGCGAAACGACGCTCGGCACGACCTCGAACTGCCTCGCTTGCGGCGACGCCTGCCAGCCGGTGAACGGCACGAACACCTGCACCGCCACGGGCTGCAACCCCGTCTGCAACGCGGGCTACAAGAGCTGCGACGGCAACCGCGGCAACGGTTGCGAGCGCAACATCCGCACGCTCACCGACTGTGGCGACTGCAGCGTCCCGTGTGTCCTGCCCCACTCGACCGAGTCGTGCTCGACCGGGACCTGCGTCGTCGCGTCCTGCGATTCAGGCTGGTTCGACTGCTCGACCTCGCCCGGCTGCGAGACCCAAGGCGGCACGACGGCGAACTGCTCGGCTTGCGGCGCAGGGTGCGTGAACGCCCACGGCGTGGCGAGCTGCTCGGGCGGCAGCTGCTCCTACACGTGCAACGGCCTGTGGGACGCCTGCGACAACAACGCCTCCAACGGCTGTGGAGACGTCGCTCGGCAGCCTGACGGACTGTGGCGCCTGTGGCGTGAGCTGCGACATCCCCGGTTCGGGCGAAACGTGTGCGACGGGCACGTGCACGGCCACCTCGTGCGACGCCACGCATGCCGACTGCGATACGAACGGCAGCTGCGAGACCACGCTCGGCAACGTCACCCACTGCCGCTCCTGCACCGAGGCCTGCGCCAACGCCAACGGCACGACGAGCTGCAATACGTCCACGGGGTGCTCCCCGGTGTGCGCCGCAGGCTACAAGAGCTGCGACGGCAATCCGGACAACGGCTGCGAGCGCAACATCCGCACGCTGACCGACTGCGGTGACTGCGGTGTCCCCTGCGACTTCCCGAATTCCTCCGAGTCGTGCGCCACGGGCACGTGCGTCGCGACGGGCTGCTCCACGGGCTACGCCGACTGCGACGGCAACCCGGCCACGGCCTGCGACCCGCTCGGCACCAACATCAACTGCTCGGCGTGCGGTAAGCCCTGCACGAATACCCACGGCGCCACTCAGTGCGCGGGCACCGCCGGCAGCTACAGCTGCTCGCCGAGCTGCGACTCCGGCTACAAGAGCTGCGACAACAACTCCGACAACGGCTGCGAACGGGACGTCCGTACACTCACGGACTGCGGTGACTGCGGCGTCGCGTGCAGCTTTTCGCATGGCGGCGAAAGCTGCGCCACGGGTACGTGCATCATGACCGGCTGCGACAGCGGCTGGGGCGACTGCGTGCCGGGTGGCGACTGCGAGACGCAGCTCAACAGCACGGCGGCGTGCGGCGCATGCAACGTGCAGTGCACGAACGCCAACGGCTCCACGGCGTGCACGAGCGGCGCCTGCGCGCCGACCTGCGCCACCGGCTACAAGAGCTGCGACAGCAACCCGAACAACGGCTGCGAGCGCAACATCCGCACGCTGACCGACTGCGGCGACTGCGGCGTCACCTGCGCGTTCCCGAACGCCGGGGCGTCGTGCTCCACGGGTGTCTGCACGCAGGGCAGCTGTAGCGCCGACTACGGTGATTGCACCGCTTCGCCGGGCTGCGAGACGCAGCTCAACACCACGGCGGCATGCGGCGCGTGCAACGTGCAGTGCACGAACTCGCACGGCACGACGAGCTGTAGCGGCGGGGCCGGGAACCGCGCCTGCTCGCCCTCCTGCAGCACGGGCTTCGGCGATTGCGACGGCAACCCGAACAACGGCTGCGAGGCCGATCTCAGCTCGGCCAGCGCCTGCGGCGCGTGCGGCAACGTTTGCAACGGCAGCACGCCTTACTGCGTGCTCACCGGCAGCAGCTACAAATGTCAGGCTCAGATCACGCTCGTCAACGACGTTGACGCCACGTCGGCGAGCAGCACGCTCAATCTCACCCACGGTCTGCAGCCCGGCACCAATCGCCTGATTCTGCTCGCCGTCGTCGCGGAGAGCGGTGGCAACGGCATCGCCGGCGCACGACCCGACAGCGTGACGTACGGAGGCACGACGATGGTGGCGGGGCCGGAGCAGGCCGGTCTCGGTGACTGGTGGGGCCCCGACCACTTCGTGTACTACCTGGTCGAATCCGGCATCGGCGGCAAATCGGGCAATCAGAGCGTCGTCATCAACGGGGCGACGAGCCCGAGTCCCTCGGAGATCATCGCGAACCTCATCGAGTTCCAGGGCGTCCGGCAGGCGACGCCCATCAGCGCGTACAACGGTGGCTTCCTCGGCACCACGGGAAACCCGGAAAGCCCCGATCCGTCGGTGATCGGTCACACCGTCACAATTGCGACGACCGGGTCACGTATTTACAGCTTCGTCTCCGCGCTCTGGATGAGCAACCTGAACTGTCCGACGAACACGGTGACATCGGGCTGCCCGACGTGGAGTGTGTCGCCGTCGAGCGGGTTGACGTTGACGGAGCTCTTGAGCTCACCCGAAGTGAACAATGGCGCGGCCATGCGCGCCTTCGGCCAGTACATCAGCGCCGGGAGCGCCGCGCTGCCGAACCCCGGCAACTACACGCCGAGCTGGTCGATCCCGTACTCCGGGCGCACGACGCACCTTGCCGTCGTGATCCACCCCGCGCAGGCACCCTGAAGGACGGCTACTAAAAGCCTGGGTCCTGGCGCCACGACCGCTTGTGTGTGGGCGCAGACCCGGGTGCCGGTTCGCTCGTCGCGGTCGTGGTGGACGCGCCCTTGCCAGTCGTCTTCGTCGAGCCGTGAGACTGCCCTTCGTTGTCCGGCGTGGGCTCCATCGTGACGTCGCTCGAAGCAGAGTCGACGGGCAGCGCATCGAGCGCCACCTGGGGCGCATTGGGCTCCGCGCTCGCGCTGTTTGGCGCCGACGGGACGCCGACGGCCACCGCGGGTGCGCCTTTCGTCTGCGTCGCGCTACGCGTGATGGCATAGGCGGCTGCTCCGACGCCGAGCGCCATCACCACGAGGCCGAGAGGCAGGCGGGTGCGCTGCCAGGGCGTCGTCGGGCGCAAGCCGAGCGAGCTGTCGAGGTCCTGGCCGCCGCGCGCGGTCAATCCCACGGCGGAAAGGCTGCTCACCCCCGACGTGCCCGCCGGGCTCAGCCCCTCCATCGAGGCGTGGTTCGGCGACATGCTCATGCGGTCAGCGCGGCGCAAGGCCTCGGAAAGGGCCGTCTTCGACTGCTCGTGCTGCGTACCGAGCAGGGCCTTCACGAACACGGAGACACGCTCGCCGCCATGAGCTCGCTCGGGCTCCGGCAGCGTCTGCTCGAGGGCGCGCGCGAACTCGAGCGACGAGGAGTAGCGCTCGTTCGGATTCTTGGCGATCGCCTTCATGAGGACCGCCTCGAGCTCGGGCGGGTAGGTCATGAAGCGGCTTGGAGCAGGCGCGGGGTCCGTGGCGGAGATCGCGAACAGCGTGGCGCCCTCGGACTCGCGACGGAAGGGATGCTTGCCCGTCGTGACGGCGTACAAGACGACGCCGAGCGCGAACACGTCGGCTCGCCGGTCGATCGGCTCGCCCCGCACCTGCTCGGGTGCCATGTAGCTGATCTTGCCCTTGAGCTGGCCGACGCGCGTGGCGCCGTCGCCGAGCGCGGTGGCCTTGGCGAGGCCGAAATCCACCATTTTGGTGAAACCGTCGTAGCCGACCAGGATGTTCTGTGGAGAAACGTCGCGATGCACGAGCCCCACGAGCGTGCCCTTGTCGTCGCGCAGCTCGTGGGCCGCGTGCAGGCCCTCGGCCGCGTGCGTGAGGATGTGGATGGCGACCGGGATCGGAATACCCTGGGCAGTCTTGGCCGCCTTCATCACCTGGTTCAGCGGAGCGCCGTCGAGCCACTCCATGGCGATGAAAAGGACGCCGCTCTCTTCGCCGAGATCCAGCACCTCGACGACGTTGGGATGGTGAATGCGGGAGGCGAGCGAGGCCTCGTCGAGGAACATCTTCTCGAACTGAGGATCCTCGCTTAGCTTCGGCAGCATCGTCTTGACGGCGACGATCTTCTGGAAGCCCCGCGAGCCCTTGAGGCGCGCCGCCCACACCATCGCCATGCCGCCCGCAGCCACGGGCAGGAGCAACTCGTAACGGCCGAGCACGTCCCCCGGGCCAATGATCCGGGAGCCGCCCGGCGCCTGAGGCTCTGGGACGGGGTTCACACCTGCTTCTGGAACTATCCCAGAACCCCGGGCGCGCTCAAGCCGGACCCCGAGCTAGCGCCTTTTGGCCGCGATTGTGGCCTGAAACACGCCGGATCCTCAGCGGGATTCGTAGACATTCATGGCCGGCAGCTCGACGGCCGTCAGGAAGCCTCCGCTGCCGCACCCCGTATCGATGCCGATCACGTTTTCGCCAGCCCAGAGGTCGGTGGGGTCGTCGGGCGTGTAACCGGAGAGTTCCTGCGGCAGAAACTCGGTGCGTGTGTGGCCGAAGACGACGAGCTTGCCCCGGTAGTCACGGAAGAACCCTTCCGTCCTGATCCACAGGAGCACGATCGGATCGTCCACCTCCGAGGGGTGCAAGAAGGTGCCGTTCGCCGGCGGCAGACCCGCGTGCACGTATATCGCGTGATCGTCCTCGTAGTAGTAGGGCAGCGCGTCGAGCCAATCGATGACGTCGGTGGGAAAGAACATGCCCGTCGTGAGCTCCATGAGCTCGTCCGGTTGCGCCGCCTCGCCCTCCGCCGGAAACGAACCGCCCGTGAAAGACCGCATCGCCGCGAGGCATCCGTTGCCCGGCGGCAGCACGAACTCGTCCCAGCCTTTCTTGCAGACCCTGAGCCAGGCGTCTTCGTGATTGCCGCGGAGCGCCACGACCTTCGCCGGGGTGCGCGTCGGAAATGATCGAATGTAGTCGATGACTTCCTTCGATCGCGGCCCGCGATCCAGGTAGTCCCCGAGAAACACGATCGTGTCCTCGGCGTCCAACGTCGGGAGGCAGGAGAGGAGCTTGTAGAGGTGGGTCGCCTCCCCGTGAATGTCCCCGATGGCAAAGGTGCGGCGGCTCATGGTCGCTCGTGCTCGAAGTTCGAAAATCTCTCCGATCGCCCGCTCGAGGTCAACCGAATGCCGGGCTCGAGGCCGGGCGGTCAGTGGGTGAAAAACCAGATTCCGAGCTGCAGGACGTACGAAACGATGATGACGACGAGGACCAGATTCACCAGGCGGTCGACGACGCGTCCGAGCTCGCGCAGTCGGGCTTTCAGGCCGAGCTTTAGGCCCAAAAGCACCAAGCCGACGCCGAGCAGGATCTTCGAGAGCATGGTCATGCCCCGGGGCCTCGGGGCTGCTCCTTCATACCCCGCCGGGGCCCCTCGTGATGCCCTCCCGGCCGCGGTAAGCCCCGCGGCCGGGGGCTCGGAGGCTGCCGACCCGGGCCAGCCAGCCCGATCCGTGATCGTTCGGCGGGTCCGGGGCATTTAGCCGGTCGCCGGATCCGTGTCCCGCTCCCCGACTTTCGCCCTCCTGGTCCTCGCCGCCGCGTCGTGGCCCGCTGCCGCTCGCGCCGCGGACGCCGTGGTCGTGCGGGCCACGAACCCGATTGGGCTAGCGAGGCCCGCGGAGACGCTGTCCGTGCGGCTGTCGGACCTGCGGCGCGTTGCGTCGGGCCTCGAGCCGGCGAGCACCGTGGTCGCAGACCAGCAGGGCAAGCTCGTGCTCTCCCAGTGGGTGGACGTGAACGCGGACGACGAGCCGGACGAGCTCGTGTTCCAGGCCGACTTCAGAGCGAGCCAGACCAAGACGTTCACCGTGCAGACCGGCCCGCGACGCACGCCGTCGCCCGAACAATTCAAGGTCTATGGCCGCTTCGTGCGCGAGCGCCACGACGACTTCGTCTGGGAAAACGATCGCGTGGCTCATCGCATGTACGGGCCCGACCTCCAAACCTGGCAAAAGGAGCCGCTCACGAGCAGCGGTGTGGACGTCTGGACCAAGCGCACCCCGCGCCTCGTCGCCAACGAATGGTACATGACCGACGACTACCACCAGGACCACGGTGAAGGCGCGGACCTCTACTCCGTCGGCAAGTCGAGGGGTTGCGGCGGGCTCGGCATCTGGTCGCACGGCAAGCTCTTTTCGTCGCAGAATTTCGTGCGTTCGCGCGTGCTGTCGAACGGCCCGATCCGCCTGGTTTTCGAGCTGGATTTCGAGCCCTGGGACGCCGGCGGGCTCCGCGTGCGCGAGACCAAGCGCGTCGTGCTCGACGCCGGGTCGAGCTTCGATTGCTTCGAGAGCACGTTCAGCATCGACGGTCCCGCGCGGCCGCTCGACGTGGGGCTCGGTATCGCGCGCCACACGGGCGGCCTGCCCACCGTCGACAAAAAGGCGGGCGTCCTGACGACCTTCGAGCCGCTCAAGCGGGAGAACGGGAGCCTCGGCTGCGCCATCGTCGCGGCGCCGCGCGCGGTCGCCGACTTCCGCGAGACCGACTCGGATTTCGTGCTCGTGACGCGTGGTCCTTCGACCTACTACGCGGGGTTCGCCTGGGACGCTCGTGGAGACGTGCGCGACGCCGCGGACTGGCACCGGCAAGCGCTCGCCTTCGCGCGGCGCGTGGCTTCGCCCCTGCGCGTCCGGCTCGCGCCGGGCCGAGCGCTCGTGACGCCCGAGCTCACGGCGTCGTGGGCGGTCCGCGCCTGCGACACGCTGCTCGCCAAGAACCCCGACGTGCTCACCAAAGAATGGCGCTACGACCCCGGGCTCGAGCTGCGCGCTTGCCAGCGCGTCGGCGACGCCACGGGCGACAAGCGCTTCGGCGCGTGGGCGAAGCGCACCATCGACGGCATGCTCGCTCCGGACGGCCACGTGCTCGGCGGGTATTCGCGGGACGAATACAACAGCGACAACGTCAACATGGGAAAGGTCGTCTTCGACCTCTACGAGGACGCGAAGGACCCCAAGGACAAGGCCCGCTACAAGAAGGCGCTCGGCGAGCTCCGTGAGCAGATGCGCGGGCACCCCCGCACGCGCGCCGGTGCCTTCTGGCACAAGAAGATCTACCCCAACCAGCAGTGGCTCGACGGCGTGTACATGACTTCGCCGTTCCTCGCGCGCTACGCGGTGCTGTTCGACGAGCCCGCGCTGTTCGACGAGGTCGCACGGCAGATCTCGCTCGCGGAAGCGGGCACGCGCGACGCGAAGACGGGCCTTCTCTATCATGGCTACGACGAGAGCCGGAAGGAGCGCTGGGCCGACCCGAAGACGGGTCGTTCCTCGAATTTCTGGGGTCGCGGCATGGGCTGGTACGCGATGGCGCTCGTCGACGTGCTCGAGCGCTTTCCCAAGAATCACCCGAAGCGCGCTCAGGTCCTCGCCGTCCTCGGGCGCACGGCCAAAGCGATCGCTTCCGTGCAAGACCCCGCGACCGGCGTCTTTTGGCAGGTGCTCGACGCTCCGGGGCGCGACAAGAACTACCGCGAGGCGTCGGCCTCGGCGATGTTCACCTACGCCCTCTCGAAGGCGGTCCGGAACGGCTGGCTCGACGACGAGACCTACGGTCCCGTGGCGGAGCGCGCCTACCGCGGGCTCGTGCACGAGTTCGCGAGCGATAGCGGCGGCAACGTCACGCTAAAGAGCGTGTGCAAGGTGGCGGGCCTCGGCGGCAACCCCTACCGCGACGGCTCTTACGACTATTATACCTCGACCGAGGTGGTGGCGGACGATCCCAAGGGTTACGGCGCGTTCATTCTCGCCAGCCTGGAGTGGGATGAGCTTCGTCGTTGACCGGCGTGATGTCGTGCTCGGCTGCCTGACGGCGGTGGGCTGCGCGCCCGCGCGACCGCCCGGGGCTCCTGGCGCCGGCGCCCTGCCACCCGACGCACCCCCGGCGGCGCGGCGTTATGACGCGCCGTTTTTCGACGTGCGAGAGCACGGTGCCGCGCCCGACGGCAAGACCATGGGCACGGCCGCGATCGCCCGCGCCATCGCGGCGGCGACCGCGCGCGGTGGCGGTACCGTGGTGTTCCCCGCGGGCGACTACCTCACCGGTCCCATCCGCCTCGCGAGCAACGTCACGCTGTTCGTCGACGCCGGCGCCACGCTGCGCTTCAGCCAGAATTTCGACGACTACCTGCCGATGGTGCGTCTGCGTTGGGAGGGCACCGAGGTGATGGGGTTCTCGCCGCTCATCTACGCCGTGAACGTCGAGAACGTCGCGATCCACGGGCGCGGTACGATCGACGGGCAAGGCGAGCCCTGGTGGCACCGCTTTCGCGAGCTCAAGGAGGAGCGGCAGCGGACGGGCAAGGTGAGCGCACCGTCGCGCTACGAGCTCGAGTTCGCGCGGCAAAATAGGGGTCTCGAGCTGCCCGACGACCCTTTGCTGCTCGAGATCGGCTTCCTCAGGCCGCCCCTCGTGCAGCTCATCGACTGCCGGAACGTGTCCGTGCGCGACGTCCGCCTCACGCGCTCGCCGTTCTGGACGCTGAACCCCGTGTACTGCGACGGCGTGACGGTCTCGGGCGTCACGATCGAGAACCCCGAGGACGGCCCCAACACCGACGGCATCAACCCCGACTCGTGCCGAAATGTGCACATTTCCGACTGCCACATCAGCGTCGGCGACGACTGCATCACCATCAAGAGTGGGCGAGACCGGCAGGGTCGCCGCATCGGCCGCCCCGCCGAGAACTACACCATCACGAACTCGACCATGCTGCGGGGGCACGGGGGCGTCGTCATCGGCAGCGAGATGTCGGGGAGCGTGCGAAAGATCGTCATCGACAACTGCGTGTTCGACGGCACCGACAGGGGCATCCGCATCAAGTCGACGCGCGGACGCGGCGGCGTCGTAGAGGACGTGCGCGTGAGCAACGTCGTCATGAAGGGCATCCGCGAGGAGGCCTTGATGCTGAACCTGCACTACACGGACGCACCCGAAGAGCCGGTTTCCGAGCGAACCCCGCACTTTCGGCGCATTCACGTGAGCGGGGTGACCGGCGAGGCGAAGACGGCGGTACGCATTTTGGGCCTGCCCGAGGCGCCCATCGAGGACGTGACCTTGAGCGACGTGCGCCTGCGGGCCCAGCACGGCGTGGCCGTGGCCGAAGCGCGCGGTGTTTCGTTCGACGGGCTCGCCGTGGAAGCGGCCGAGGGCCCGGCGCTCGATTCTCGAGCACGTGGAGGACATGGAGCTCAGCCGTGTGGCGGGGCGCGCGCTCGACGGCGTGAGCCCGGTCATCCGCGTCTCGGACGCGCGCGACCTCTTCGTGCACGGCTGCCGCGCGGCCCCGGGCACGGGGGTCTTCCTCGAGGTGAGCGGCGAGAAGAGCGCCCGCATCGTCGTGAGTGACAACGAGCTCGGCGCTGCGAAGAAGAAAGTCTCGACGAAGCCAGAAGTAGGACGCCAGGCCGTGCGCCTGCGCGACGGGTGAAGCCGATGAGAAGCGTGTCGATGGCCATGGTTGCGTTGCTAGCGGGTGCCGCATGCTCGAGCGCGCCGACTGGCTTTCCAGCGCCCGCCGACGGCAGCGCGGGAATGGAAGGCGAAAACCCTCCACCACCACCCCCGCCCGACGACGCGAGCCCGACCGGCTGGGCCTCGGTCGATGCGCTCGGGCAGAACGGAACCACGGGGGGCGACGGTGGCGACCTCGTCGAAGTGAGCACGACGGCCGAATTGCTGAGCGCCATCGCCGGCACGGCGCCACGGGTCGTCCGCGTCAACGGCAGCGTGGGCGACGGTGAACGCATCTCGATCGGTTCGAACAAGACCGTCGAGGGTGCGACGGGGGCGGAAATTCACGGCGCCGTGCGCATCGACGAGTCGTTCAACGTGATCCTGAGAAACCTCAAGGTCGTGGGGAACGACTGCGCGGATGCGCAAGGGACGAACGGCGGCGTGCCCGACTGCTCCTCGGGCTCCGACGCCGTGACGATTCGCAGCGGCGCCCACCACGTTTGGGTTGACCATTGCGACATCTCGGACGGCTCGGACGGAAACCTCGACATCACCGAACAGTCCGATTACGTGACGGTCTCCTGGTCGAAGTTTTGGTACTCGCACGAGCGCGATGGCGGTCACCATTTCTCGAACTTGATCGGTGGGAGCGACAGCGCCACGGGTGACATGGGTCACCTCAGGGTCACCTTCCACCACGACTGGTGGGCTGACCGGGCGCACGAGCGCATGCCGCGCGTCCGCTACGGCCTCGTCCACCTGTTCAACAACCTCTACACCGCGTCCGGCAACAACTACTGCGTGGGGATTGGCTGGAACGCGAACGTGCTCACGGAGAACAACGTCTTCATCGGCGTTTCCGACCCCATCGACACCACGGACTACTCGAACGCCGAGAGCGTGGCGTCCTCGCGCGGCAACCTCTACCTGAGCGTCAGCGGCAGCACGGCGGACGTCGGTTCCGGCGTCTTCACGCCGCCCTATCCGTACGAGCTCGACGGCACGAGCGGCCTCGAGGATCGGCTCCGCGCCGGGGTCGGGCCGCACTGATGTGGCAGGGCGCGCAATTTCCGTGCCGGCGGAAACGGGGCGACCCTTTTGGCATGTGCGCGCCCGAGCGGGGCTCTCGAACAGCAGTCGTGATCAAAGCGCGCGCGGCGCGCATTAGGGAAACGTCGTCGGGTGCCCCGAGGGGTGCCCTTCGTCGTGGAACCGGCCGAGAGCCGAACGCGCGGGGCGCGATTGCGCGGCGCCATGCGGACCGGTACTAAACGACCATGTTAACGGCAGTCCTCGACCCCAAGCGATTGATCTTCTCCGGCACCGCGTCGAAAACGGGCCGCTCGCGCGCCGTCTCCCCGGAAAACAGTGACCTAAACCACCTCCACTACGGGCGCATCCGCCTCGACGGCGAGACCTCGAGCGTGGCGTTCGACACGGGCAGCCACGAGACGGCGCTCCTTTGCATGGGCGGCGCCTGTGAGGTGACCGTCAACGGGAAGCTCTACCCGATCGACACCTACGACGCGATTTACGTCCCCCGCGACAGCAGCGTGAAGGTGACCACCACGAAGGAGGTCGACCTCGTGGAGTGCTCGGCGGCGGTCGAGGGCAAGTACCCGCTTCAGATCGTGCGATATGCCGACGTCAAGCAGGATCCGGCGCTGCACTTTCGTGCCGGCGGCGACTCGACCTCGCGCGACCTCAACATCATCATCGGCAAGAACGTCGAGGCCGGGCGGCTACTGGCTGGTTTCACGCGCTCGGTGCCGGGCAACTGGACGAGCTGGCCGCCCCACGAGCACACGAAGATGCTCGAGGAGCTCTACGTGTACTTCGACATGCCGGCGCCCGCGTTCGGCATTCAGCTCGTCTACACGCAGGCCGACAAGCCCGAGTTCGTGAACCTCGTGCACGACGGCGACGCCGTGCTCATGCCCGCCGGGTATCACCCGAACGTCGCCGCCCCCGGGCACAGCATCAATTTCATTTGGATCATGGCCGCGCACCGCGAGGTCGAGGATCGCCAATTCGGCGTCGTCAACGTGCAGCCCGGCTTCGATCAGGCAGGCTCCGGGCTCGAGGCGAGCCACGACGCGACCGGCGGAGGGCGATGAGTCAGGACCCCTTCCGTCTCGACGGCATGGCGGCGCTCGTCACCGGTGCCGCCACGGGCATCGGCGCCGCCATCGCTACGGCGCTCGCTGCGGCCGGAGCCGACGTGGCCTGCCACGGCAACGCGCGCAAGCCCGACGCCACGAGCCAGCGCGTGCGCGAGCTCGGTAAGAACGCTCTCGCGCTGCGGGGCGACCTCGCTCGTAGTGAGACCGCGACACAGCTCGTCGAGGACACGCTCCAGGGCCTCGGGCGCATCGACATACTCGTGAACAACGCGGGGACCATCCGTCGCGCACCGGCCGTCGAGTATTCGGAGGAGGACTGGGCGACCGTCATCGAGGTGAATCTATCGAGTGTCTTTCGCCTCTGCCAGGCCGCCGGCCGGCGCATGATTCTCCAGGGCACCGGCAAGATCATCAACATTGCCTCGCTCTTGTCGTTCCAGGGCGGCATCACCGTGCCGGCCTACGCAGCGTCCAAGGGTGGTGTCGCGCAGCTCACGAAGGCGCTCGCCAACGAGTGGGCGTCGCTCGGCGTGAACGTCAACGCCATCGCGCCGGGCTACGTGAAGACCGACAACACGGCCGCCTTGCAGAAGGACGCGACGCGCAGCCGGCAGATCCTGGAGCGGATCCCCGCTGGCCGCTGGGCGGAGCCCTCCGACATCGCCGGCGCGGCCGTGTTTCTCTGCGCTCCGGCGAGTGACTACATCCACGGGCACCTGCTCGCCGTGGACGGGGGTTGGCTCGGGCGCTGAGGCGCGGAAGGCGAAAACGATCGTGAGACGTTCGAAAAGACGACTAAGCGCGTCGCTCGGCGCAGCGCTCGTGGGGCTTTTGGCCGCGGGGCTCCCGGCCTGCGCGGGTGAGGCCGAGAACGTCACTTACTTCAACCGCCATCCCGCGGCGTCCCCGCTCGTCCGCTGGCCGACGCCGACGGGCGAGGTGGGAGTTGACGCGACACGCCGCATCGCGGGCCATTTCGACGGTAAGATGCAGCGCTTTTACGGCGTGGACGAGCTCGGCACGAGCGGCCAGGACGAAAACCAAGCTCCGCTGTTTCGCCTCTCGGACGGCGCCGTGCTCGAGAACGTCATCATCGGTGACCCAGCGGCCGACGGCATCCACTGCTACGGCTCGTGCACACTGCGCAACGTCTGGTGGGAGCGCGTCGGTGAGGACGCGGCGACCTTCCGCGGGCAGGTGCCCAGCGACGTGATGATCATCGATCGCGGTGGCGCGAGCGGTGCCATGGACAAGGTGTTCCAGAACAACGGCCAGGGCACCATGATCATCAAGAATTTCTACGTGGAGCACTTCGGCAAGCTCTACCGCTCTTGCGGCAACTGCAGCCGCCAGGGGAAGCGTCGCGTGATCGTCGAGAACGTCACCGCCGTCGTGGGGAAGCGCTCGTCGTGCCTCGTCGGCATCAACGAGAACTACGGCGACGAAGCGGTCTTTCGCGGTATCAACACCATCTACCGCGCCGTCAAGCCGAGCTTTCCCGTTTGCCAGAAGTGGATTGGCAACTCGAAGGGGCTCGAGCCCACGAAGACGAAGAGCGACGTTAACGGCGTCTTCTGCCAGTACGACTCGAACAGCGTTTTCTTGCGCTGAGCGCGCGCGAATCGACGGGCGGTACACCGGGGCGCACGCCGGCCGCCCGCGGCGGCTCAGCGCGCGTCGTCCAGCTTGATGGGTTCGAAGCGTGGCGAGAGCACGTGGCTCAGTGCGAACGCAATCAGGTACGCGGATCCGCAGATGGCGAACAGCGCAGCGTAGCCGGCCGTCACGTTCCCGGATGCCTGGAAGCGGTCGAGCAATTTCCCCGTGTAGATCGGGAACAAGATGCCGCCGAAGGAGCCGGCCATGCCACCGATGCCGACGACCGACGCGACGGCGCGCTTCGGGAACATGTCGGACACGGTGGTAAAAAGGTTCGCGGACCACGCCTGGTGGGCGGCGCCGGCGAGGCCGATGAGCCCGACGGCCCCCCACACGCCCACCTTCGTGACGAGCAGGATCGGCAACACGAGCAGGGCGCATCCGAGCATGCTCGTCTTGCGGGCGCGGGAAACGCTCTGCCCTCGGCGCACCATGTAGCCGACGAGCCACCCGCCGATGATGCTCAGCACCGTCACGATCACGTAGATCGTCACGAGGTGCACCCAGCTCTGTTTGATGTCGAGGTTCCGCGTCTTCTTGAAGTAGTCCGGCAGCCAGATCAGGAAAAACCACCACACCGGATCGGTCAAAAACTTCGACACGATGAACGACCAGGCGGCCCGGTAGCGCAGGATTCTGAGCCAGCTGACCTTGTTTTCGGCCGCAGGGTCGTCCCGGTCACTCTCGATGTAGGCCTTCTCGGCGGGGCTCAGCGCCTTCACCTTCTCCGGCACGTTGTAAAGCGGGATCCAGAGCCCGAGCCACAAAAAGCCCGCGATGCCCGCCGCGACGAAGGCCGAGCGCCAGCCGTAGTTGAGCGCGAGCCAGGGCACGATGGCGGGCGCAATGATGGCGCCGACGTTGGTGCCGGAATTGAAGAGCGCCGTGGCGTAAGCCCGCTCGCGCTTCGGGAACCAGATCGCGACGGCTTTGATCGCGGATGGGAAGTTGCCGCCTTCCCCGAGTCCCAGTGCGACGCGCGCCGCGAAGAAGCCGCCGACGCTCGCCGCGGCTGCATGGGCCACGGCGGCGACGCTCCATGCAGCGATGGACACCGCGTAACCGATCTTGGTCCCGAAGCGATCGATGAAGGCGCCGAACAGGAGCAGGCCGACGGCATACGCGCCCTGGAAGGCGGCATTGACCTCGCCGAACTGCTCGTTGGTCCAGCCGAGATCCCTGTCGAGCATCGGCTTTAGGAGCGAGAGGATCTGCCGGTCCATGTAATTGACCGTCGTCGCCAGAAACAGGAGCATGCAGATCAGCCAGCGATGCCTGCCAATGGCCTGGCCCAGAGCGTTGGGTGCGGGCGTCGGCTCTTGCGGCGGGGTGGCGGGTGCGTCGGCCATGGGCGTCTAATGCTCCCCAGGGTGGGTGACGATCACGGCGAGGCCGCTCAACGGCTGCTTTTCGTGATCGAACGGCGGGCCGTCGGCATTGTTCCCCCGCAGGCCCCCGTGGCGCGGCTCTGAAAGGACGGACAGCGAGGTCATGACGATGCGTCGAGCGAAATTGGCAACGGTTCTGTTGGTGTGCGCCCAGGTCTGGGTCTACAGCGGTTGTTCCAGCGCGGAAACCCCCGCTGGCGGCGACCCGTCGACGGGCGGCACGGGGGCCAGCGGTGGCTCCGGCGGCACGGGTGGCACGACCGGCGGCACGGGCGGCACGACCGGTGGCACGGGCGGCACCTCGAGCGGCAGCGGTGGGACCTCCGGGACCGCCAACACCGACCCCAACTGCAAAGGCATCAAGACCAACATGGCATGCCCCAACGAGGGTCTGCACTGCGACAACCTCGTGTGCGGCCTCGGCGACAGTGGGACGCGCGTCTGCGATTGCGCGACCAACTGGAGCTGCACCGCGTGCGACTTTTCGGCGTCACCGTTCGACTGGGCAAAATCGAAGCCCGCCGACATCACGCCCTGCACCGGCGCCGAGCAGGACACCGTCCCCTGCGCGACGCTCGGCGCGACCTGCGAGGGCGCGGCGAACGGCGAAGCGTGTGTCTGCTTCCTCGACGACGAGTCGGCTCAGATTTGGGATTGCGACAAGCCGCCTTCGACGTGGGCGATGTGAGGTGGGCTCGAGTGTCCATGGCACGGTGGCGAAGATCGGTGCGTGCGGCGAGTGCCGCGTTGCTGGCCTTCGCCGCCGTCGCGGTCGGCTGCTCGAGCGGTAGCGACGACTTGCGCGATGGTACGTATGCCTTCGACCAGGGCTACGATGCCAACGCGAACGACCCGCATCCAGGTAACTTGTGCACGCACGACGCCGTGACCACGTGCGGCTTCAGCTCGCTCGGCACCAAAGTGTGCACCTGCGCGGGTGGCGTCTACACCCAATGCCCCTGTTTTCCGCCGAGGAGCTGGCAGGGCGCGACCACGGCCCCCTCCTGTGACCCGCTGACGGCGACGGCTCCGGCGCTGCGCGGTAGGACGTGCACGGGACTGCTCGGCACTCAGTGCATCGACCGCAGCATCTCCGACCCGGCGCTGCAGGAGGGCTGCACGTGCGTCGACGGTGGCATCGGGCCACAATGGGCTTGTGGGACGCCCAGCCAGCAGATGATCCCCGACCGCGCCCCTTCCTGTGTCGAGTTCGCGACGGGCGACGAGGCCTACCTGAAGAACAGCCCCTGCGCCGTCGAGTGGCAAGAGTGCATCGCGCGCAACTTCGTGGACGGTACGACGCAGCACGGCTGCGTTTGCCTGAACACGAACGGCACGATGCGCTGGGCCTGCGGCTCGACGAACAAGTGGTTCGTTCCGGAGTGACGCGCATGTCCGCTTGGACCATGGCTCCGGGCAGAGCAATCGGTGCGCGCACCGCGTGGGTCGTGCTGCCCGTGCTCGCGGCGTGCTCCGCGGGCAAATCGGGCGCCCCGGAGGATTCTGGGCACGGCGGCAACGGGTGGCACGCTCGCCACGACGGGCGGGGCGGGCGGCAGCTCCGGGAGCGGCGCTTCGTCGGGCGTGGGCGGCTCCGGCGCCACGGGTGGCTCGAGCTCGGGCTCGGGCTCCGGCGGCACGATCAGCGTGGAAAGCGGTGGTAGCGCGGGGGCGACGCAGTGCGGGCTCCAGTATTTCGACCTCGAGCGCAAGCCGGCCGACGTCCTGCTCCTGCTCGACCGCTCGGCGTCGCAACAGGACCCGCCCGAAGATTACGTTGACATGAACGGCATGACGGTGACGACGCCCAAGTGGGATCTCATCCGCCCCGCGCTCTTGACGGTCATCCCCGCGACAGACACTGCGATCAACTGGGGCATGAAGACCTTCCCCGAGGGCGGGACGGGTGACGGCGATGCGTGTCTCGCCGAGTCACTCACCGATCGCATCGACGTGCCCGTGGCGGAGCAGAATGCCGGCGCCGTCACGAGCGCCATCAACGCCGAGTCCGACGACGGTGACGGCACGCCGACGGGCGACACTATTCGTCGGGCGGTCACTTACCTGACGACGCTCGACGACACGAACCCGAAGTACATTCTGCTCGCCACCGACGGCGAGCCGTCGTGCATCAACGTGGGCCCAGGCGACGGCGACGAGGGGCAGAGCGCGGCGCGACCCTACGCGATCGATGCCATCACCGAGGCGCTCGGCCTCGGTATCCCGACCTTCGTGATGGGTGTCGGTACCAACAAGACCTCGGCGGTCGACACGCTGAACGCCATGGCGACGGCCGGCGGGCGTCCCGCTCCATCCGCCAATCCGCGTGCCAACGCGTTTTATCTCGGCAACAGCACCGAGCAGCTGACGGCGGCTCTCGAAGCGATCGCCATCGACGTGAAAACGTGCGTGTTCCCGCTCCAGAGCAAGCCCGACGATCCGTCGAACATCGCCGTCAACATCGACGGCGAGAAGGTGCCGCCCGACGACACCAAGGTGGACGGCTGGTCGTACAACGACGCAGCGCAGACCGTCGTCGAGATCTACGGCAGCTGGTGCGAGAAGGTGAAGGAGAGCGGCTCGGACACCGTCCAGATCATCTACGGCTGTCCGGATCAGATCGTCCGGTGACGATGCGCGACGTACCGAGGCTCGGTAGGACCTTGGCGGCGCTGTCGCTCGTGACGGCGTGCGCCACGGCAGAGAGCGACCCCATCGTGCTCGGTGACGGCCCGAGCGTCGGCGGCGGCACGTCGGGGTCGTCGGGGTCCGGTCTCGGTGGCTCCGAGGTGGCCGGTACGTCGGGCACGGGCGGCGAGCCCGCGACGGGCGGCGCGGGCGTCGATGCGGGCGGCTCGAGCGGCAGCAGCGGGGGCGGCGCCTCGGGGTCGTCGGGCAGCGGCGGTTCCATGGGCGGCAGCGGGGCAACCGCCGGTCGCGGCGGTACGAGCGCGACGGGCGGCACGAGCGGCACGAGCGGTACGGCCGGCGTCACCGCCGCCGGACCGAAGGCGACCATCCCGCTGCCCTACACCGACGATTTCGAGGACGGAGACGCCCTCGATTGGTTCGCGGACGCGCCGACGCCCGCCGACAGCAGTGTCGTGGGCGATTGGTCCGTCATCGACGATGGCGGCAACAAGGTCTATCAGGAGGGCACCGCCTACGGCGACGAGAGCTGGACGGTTGGCGGCGATCGATACTGGACCGACGTGCGCATCGAAGCGCGCGTGATGTTCGTGTCCGAAACCGCCGCCGGGGACGGGCTCATCTACCTTGGCGCACGCTGGGCGCCCGGCGACAAGAACTACTACTTTGCGGAGTTTCGCTCCGACGGCAAGCCGAAGGTGCGTCGCAAGACCAACGGTAGCAGCACCGATGTCTTGACCTTCGATATCGACCCCATCGTGGCGGGCATGGGAACGTGGCACACGCTCGCTCTCACGCTCGCCGGCGCGGACGTGACGCTCGAGGTCAACGGCGAGGTGCTCGGAACGGCGACGGATGACGCGCCGCTCGCCCAGGGTGGCATCGCGCTCGGCACGCGCGACTGCGTCGCCGTCTTCGACGACGTGCACGTCACCGAGCCCTGAGCGCGGACCAGCTCGCAGCTGGCGCGTCGCGGGCGTGTTCACGCGCTCGAGCGCTGCCACCTGAACGGCACCCCTGCGCGGCACGGCCGCCGGCTCAGAACGCCAGCATCGCGGTCAGCGAGATGAGGTTCGGATCGGGCGTGGTGAGCGACCTGTACGGCTCTTCCGGGGGGCTCGGCTGATCGTAGGGCGCGCTCGGGCGCACGCCCTTGCCGAGGAAAAAGTGCGTGTAATTGAGGACGATGTACTCGCGGCTCAGCCAGTTGGTGTGCAGGACGACACGCGGCGAAAGGGCCGAGTAGGCGACGTCGGCATTGCCGCCGTCCGGCATCACGCGGTCGAACCGCGCTCCGACCGACACGTGATGAAGCGGCGAGACCTGGAGCTCTCCGCCGAGCTTGAAGCGATCTTGCTTGAGCGTGTAGGCGGGCACGGGCTGGCTCGTTCCCGGTAAGAAGAGCTGACCGTTGAGCTCCGTCTTCGGGGCCTCGACGTGATTGAGCATGCCGTAGACGGCGAGCGCCACGTCGGCGCCGGGCTCGCGACGGCCGAGCAGGGGCGCCAGTCTGATGATGTACTGGAGCAGCACCGATTGAACCGTGCCCGAGTCGTCGCGTCCGGGGCGATCGTTGTTGGTGAGCAGCCCCGAAGCCGTCGCCGCCGGCAATGGCCCGAAGTAGTTTTCCTTGAACACGGCGCCGGTCGTGCTGTGAAGGACCTCGACGGCGTCCGAGAGCGGCAAGATGCGCCTCGCGTCGATGTACGAGTAGCCGATGTAGCCGCTGCCCGCGACCGGATGGTCGGCATGGATCTCGCCGCCCAGGATGGTGAGCTTCGCCGTACGCGAGGGCGTGAGCTTGGCGTCAGCGAGATCGTCGGGCGAAAACGCGTACAGGTAGTGGGCGGCAATGCGCAGCCAGTCGCTCTGCTGCAAGCCCACGTGCCCGTGCACGAGGTACGTCGACCCCTGCGGGACCGGGCCCTGGTTCGGCAGGTAGGGCGCCACGGGGGCCCCCGACTTCTGGAACGGAACGACCTCGACCTTCGCGCCCACGCCCTCTTCGACCATGATTTCGGTGTCGTCGCCGACGTCGATGTCGATGGTGCACGACTCGCCCGCGACGTGCGTGCGGCCGAAGAGATACGTGCCGTAGTAGCCGCTCGACTCCTGATAGGGCCCCGCCATGCCGAAGCGCTCGGAGAAAGCTCCCACCGAACAGCCGAGGCCACCGTCGGTCCCGAAGAGCTCGGGCCAGGTGAGCGTCACCCAGGCCTGGGTGAACCCGCCGAGCTCGTCGAGGATCGGATAGGCGGCGTCGACGAAGGTGTCGCCGCCGAGCAGGAGGTTCGCCGACACGCGTCGGTTGGCGACGGTGAGGCCGAACTGGCCGACCGGTGGCGGCGCGACGTTGATGTAGCTCCACTCGTGTGGGGTGCGACCGACCATGCGCGGTGGGCTGTGCAGCTGCGTGCCGTCGGTGCTTCCCGTCTCGGGCCCGATGCCCACCCGTGCCGGTGCACGGAAGAAGCCGCTCAGCGTGTAAGACCAGCGACGGTTTTGCAGGGGCGGCTTCGGTGCTCCCGAGGTGCTGACGAGGTCCGCTTCGGCGCCGAAGTCAGGCGCGGCCGGGTCCGGACCGAGCGTCGTCACCTGGGGCTTGCCGCGCATGGGGCGCGGCGGGCGCGTGACGGGCGGAGGAAAAACCGTGGGCGGAGGCTTTGGCTTTGCGTCCTCCTTGGGGGCTTGCGCGGCGGTTGGCGCGGCCGGCGCCGCCGGTGCCTCGGCGGTGGCGGCGGGAGCCGCGACGGGCTCTGCGGGAGCCTCGGGTGACGACGGGGCCTCCTCTTTGGTGACAGGATTGGGGGCTGGCTGGGCACGCGCTGCGCTCGGCAGGGTGGCGAAGGCGAGCGCCGTGACGAAGGACGTGCGGAGCTTACGCGGGGTCATGGCTAAAAGGACATCCTGCCCGTGAGCACGACCATGTCCGGGTCGGCCTTGTAGTAGCCGTCGGTGTAGGGCGAGCCGGGGACGGTTCGTGGTCCGAGGAAGAAGTGCGTGTATTGGAGGTGAACATGCTCTTTGCTCCCGGGCCTGGTGTGGAACGTGAGACGCGGCGACAGCGCCGTGTAGGCATCCGAGTCTTCGGGCGCGACGCCGAGCTTCGGGATCACGCGGTCGGCGCGTAGGGCGACGGACATGAAGCGCAGCGCTTCGATCTCGGCGTCGACGCCGAGCTTCAGCTTGTAGGTGTGGATGTCGAACGCGCTCTTGTCGTTGGGATCCACGACCGGGCTGCGGGCTACGTTGAACATGCCGTAGATGCCGACGTTGAGGTCGCGCCCGCCGAACGGGTCACCGAAGAACGCCGAGTGACCGACGGCCTCCCACAGGATGGTGTCGAGCGTGCCCGCGACGTTGCTGGGCGTGAGGCCTCCCTGAAGCCGCGGATCGTCGTCGGGAAGCCGGCCTTTTTGGCCGAAATAGTTGAGCTTGAAGGCGCGCCCCGCGCCGCTGTGGAGGACCTGGAGCGCGTCACCCAACGGAAAGAGATTCTGGCCGTCGATGTGCGAGTAGCCGACGTACGCGTTCAGGTTCTCGCTGTCGGCGTGCACTTCGCCGCCCGTGGAGACCAGGCGCGACAAGGGGGCATGCTCGAGCGCGAGCGAGTTGTCGTCCGGTGACCACGACATCAGGTAGTGCCCCGAGAAGCGCAACCAGTTGTCGATGATCACCGACGCGTGCGAGTGGTGGACGAACGTCGAGCCGTACGGCTGCGGCCCCTGGCCCTGGATGAAATCGGCTTCCGGCGGTTTCGAGAGGAACGGCACGACGTCCGTCTTCGCTCCCACGCCGTTCTCCAGCAAAAGCTCGACCTTCGGCGTGATGTCGATGTCGAACGTCACCGATTCGCCCGCCTGGTGCGTGCGACCGAACAGGTACGTCGAGTAGTGGCCGGAGCTCTTCTGGTAGCGCCCCGACATGCCGAAGCGCTCGGAGAACACGCCGGCGAGCACGGCGAACCCGCCCCGCGACCCGAATGCGTCAGGGAATTTCAGCGTCAGGTACGCGGAGTCGAGGCCCGTGTCGTCGGTGACGTGGTAGCCGGGGTCGATGAGGTGACTCGCCTTGAAGATCAGCGTTCCCGTCGCGAGTGGGTTGCCCGCCTGCAGCGTCAGCCCCGCCGACGCGTTCGGCGCGAGCGCGACGTAGTTCCAGTCACCCGAGCTGAGCCCCACGATGCGGGGCGGCGAGTGCAGCTCCCTGCCGGACCGGCCGTCGTTCCGGGGGCCGATGCCGACCCGCATGGGCACGCGCACCGAGCCCTTGAGGACGAAGGACCACTGGCCGAGCACGGCGGCAAGATCCTGGGTTGGACCCGACTGGGAGGTGAGGTCCGCCTCGCTACCGAGGTCCTGCGAGCTCGGCGGGGCTCCCACGGTGAACTGCAGAGGCTTGGCGCGCCTCGCGGTTGGGAGTGGAGCGGGGGTCGGCCGCTCCGCCTGCTCCGGGGGCTCGGCCATCTCCTGGGCGCGGGCCGAGACGCTCGCCAACGACGAACCGAGCGCGGCGCCCAGGACGAGCACCGACGACGGGTACGAAAGGAGCCTCGGAATGGATGGGGGCATGCGGGGACGCGCCGACAAGGGCTCCGTCGCTCACGGGTCCCGGCGAGGCGAAGGCCGGCGTGGTCGTCACGCCAGCCGCATCAATGCGCGTCGAGCGTTCCCCGATCACGAAAACGGGTGGTCACGTTCCGTCCACCCACCCACCCGGCCCCCCGACTGGCCGGCGAACCGAGCTCGAGTCAGCGGGCCCGGACGGCGTCAGCGCGGCCCTGCTCCCGGACGGCCGCGCCAGGCTTCGTCGAGCGGCGCCAGCACCCGGATCACGTCGTCGACCGCACGCAGTCCGCCGCGGCTCGAGAACGCGTGGGTCGCCTCCCGGGGTTGCCCGCGGCGGGCGCCCGCGCGAGCATTCCGTCCCCCTTGCTCTCGCGTCCGCCGCGGATCCGCACCGACGACAACGAATTCGCGCGGCACACCATGGCCGTGCGCGTGCCCGCTATCCTCGAGACGGTGCTCGCGCAGAACCCCGACTACTCGGCGTCGATCGCGACCTCCGTTCGGGAGCTGGCAGACGACCTGAGAGCCGGTGCTCCTTTTCCGTCACTCGTCCGCTCGCAGCCGGACTCGGGGTTTTCGCGAGCCCTCGAGGCGCGCCAGGGTGAGGGCTGGCTCTCGAGCGACTGGTTCTTCGCCGAAACGTACGCGTACCGGCAGCTGGCCGAGCGGGTCGGCTATTTCGAGACCGGCCGCGATCCGTTCCTTTCGACCAAAGAGGAAGAATACGCGAGCCCCGCCCACGCGCGTGCCTTCGAGAGCGGGCTCGCCCTCGCCGAGGCGCGCGGCGCCGATCTCGGCGCGCTGTTCTTCGCGGCGCTGTTCGGCAACCGCATGGACCTGAGCTTCGCGGCGTCTCGCGAGCACGGTCTCGAGGCTTCGAGCGATGACCTCTTGCTCGACGATCGCGAGCGAGCCGCCGAGCTCGCACGCGCTCGGCCGGGTCCCGTCCACGTCGTCGTCGACAACGCGGGCACGGAGCTCACGCTGGATCTCGTGCTCGTGGACTTCGTGCTCAGGCACCTGGCAGCGAACGTCGTGCTCCACCTGAAGATTCACCCGACGTTCGTCAGCGACGCCACGAAGGCGGACGTCCTCGGTTTCCTCCGGCCGCCCGCCGAGCGCGAGCCGAGGTTCGTCGCGGGGCGGACTTTCCTCGAGCGGCTCCGGGCGGCGCTCGCTGACGGCCGCATCGAGCTTCGGTCGCACCCGTTCTGGAACGGCCCCGACTCACTCTGGCAAGCGCCGGCGGAGCTGGTGGCGGAGCTCGCCGGGGCGCGTCTCGTCATCCTCAAGGGTGACGCGAATTACCGGCGTGCGCTCGGTGACGCGAGCTACCCGCCCGGCGTCTCCTTCGCCGAGGCGACGGATTACTTTCCCGCACCCCTGCTCGCTCTTCGCACCAACAAGAGCGACCCGCTCGTCGGGCTCGACGCCGAGCGCCAAAGGGAGCTCGAGGCACGCGACCCGAGCTTTCGCGTCAACGGACGGCGCGGCGTCGCCTCGCTCGGCGGTACGCTCTAGCGCGACTCGATCGAGATCTGCTCCTGAAAAAGACTGGCGGAGTAGTACGAGCCCGCTACCAGGGCGGCTTCTGGTAGTACGTGACGAACGCCTGATTGCCGAAGACCAGCATCGGATCGTTCGTCTTCGGGTGGTTTCTCTTCTCGAAGGTGAACGTCGAGACCTTGCCGCTCTGCGACTGCGCGGTGAGGGTGTTCCCGCTCGCCTGCCAGCGCCCCTGGTCGTCGTTCTGCGACGAAGTGCCCCAGCCCTGGCCGCTCACCTGGCCGCTCGAGCTCGTTTCGGAGTGGTACTGGTACGACCCGTCGGGATTCAGCGTGAAGCACGTGCTCGACTGGCGACCGCCGTCGTTCGCCGTGACGTTCGCCACGTAGCACCACTTACCGACGAGCTCCGAAGGCGTGGCCGCAGGCGCACCGCCCGGCGGCGGCGCCAGGTTCGCCATGATGCCCTGCGACTGGCGCTTGTAGACGACGAGGCGACCGTTCACCGTGACCTTGAGCTCGTCACCCGAGAGCTCGAAGGGGTATGACGCAGCCGTCCCCTCGGGCCCCTGCACGAACAGCGTGTGGCCGCCGACGGCGTACGTGAAGGGCTCGCCGTTGATGACGATCGTGCCGTCGCCTTTGATGTCGAGTTGTTGATCGGAAGACTTCCAAAGGCCGAGCAACGGATTGTCGGGCGTCGCGCTCGCGCCCGCAGCGGCGGCTGCCGAAGCGTCCGAAGCGGCCATCTGACCGCCCGCCGGTTGGCTGGAGCTCGGGAACCCCGGGCCACCGGTGTAGGGCGTCGGCCTCGGGATGTTGCAGGCCGGGCTCGCGACAGAAGCGAGGGCAATCAGGAGCGACAGGCCGCGATGCATGCGGCCGAGTTTCGTCCGGGAGGGCTCGCGGCTGCAAGAGTGTCCCACCTTGACCGCTTCGACAGGGCTTGTTGCTCGAGGGCGAGGTCTCTAGAGTCCCCCGGGCGCCGGCCGTTCGCTTCAGCCTAGGAGGTCAAGACCATGCCGCTCTCGCAATCCGGATTCGCCCCGCGATTCGCCCTTTTTGCCGCAGCATTCGGCATCGTTTTGTCTGCGTCCCGAGCTCGCGCCGAGGATCTGGCCGCGGCTCCGCCGCCCGACATCGAGAAGGTGGCGAAGGGCCCGGGCGCCGCCCCGGAGGCGCCGAAGGTCGAAGAGAAGCCCGATGGCGTTGCCGTGAGTGTTTCGGCCGGCGCGCTCTCGTCCACCGGCAACTCGCGCATGGTCGCGAGCACCGGCAGCGGCAACGTCGAAGCGCGTGTCGGCCCCCACGGTCTCGGTGCGTCGCTCATCGGCAACTACGGCCGCAGCGCCGCTCCCGGCGATCCGTTGGAAACGACGGCCGAGAACCTGCAGGGGCGCCTGCGTTACGACTATTACGTCGTCGATCGTTTGAGCCTCTTCGCCCTCGTGACGGGGCGGCACGATCGGCTGCAGGGCGTCGCCTTCCGGCTCAACCTCGACCCCGGCGTGAAATACCTGTTCGTGAACCTGAAGAGCACTGCGCTCTGGGGCGAGCTCGGCTACGATTTCCAGTACGACGTCCGCACGGACGAGGGGCGCGTCGTGACCGACGATGCGGGCAACCCGACGGGCCTGGTCGACAAGACGGCGACCGACCACTCGGTGCGTGCCTACCTCGGATTTCGTCATGATTTCAATGATAACGTGACGCTCGCGAACGGCATCGAGTACTTGCAAAGCGTCGTCGACTCGTCCCGCTATCGCGCCAACTACGACATCCTCTTCACGGCGCAGGTCGTGGGAGGCTTTGCGCTCGGCGTCGGATTCAACGCACGCTTCGACAATATGCCCTTGCCGGACAAGAAGAAGCTCGACACGGCGACGACTCTCAACTTGGTGTACTCCTACAGCTCTGCAAAGAAGGAAGGCTGAGCGGGGTCCCGCGGGACAAAGGAGGCTAGCTACATCATGGCGCTTCTCGACGATTTCAAGAAGTTCGCGTTCAAGGGCAACGTCGTCGACCTCGCCGTCGGCGTGATCATCGGTGGCGCGTTCGGCAAGATCGTTTCGGCGCTCGTCGCCGACCTCGTGATGCCCTTCGTGGCCCTGGTCCTGCCGAGCGGTGACTGGCGCAATCACGTCTTCGTCTTGCGTGAAGCGGCGGATCCCAAGGACAGCGTCGTGCTGAAGTACGGCGATTTTTTCGGTGCCGTGCTCGACTTCCTCATCGTTGCCATGGCGCTCTTTTTAATCGTGAGTCGCATCGTCAAGGCGGCCGAGGCGCGGCTCGCAGCGCCGCCACCGCCCGCAGCCGAGCCCGACACGCGCGCGTGTCCCTTCTGCCTCGAAAGCGTTCCCAAGCAGGCGACGCGCTGCAAGGCGTGCACGTCCGAGCTCGCTCCCGCCGTTTGAAGCTCGGGCGCCTACCCCCGTCCGTCCTCGGGCCTTCGGCCCTGCGGGCGGCCGGCCCCCGCCCCATCCCCGGCTTCGCGGTCGGAAGAGGCGGCGCTCGAACGGGGCTCGAGGCAACGACACGGAATCGCCGAGGGCGTGCCGGCGTCGTGGCAGAGCTTGCCGCACGGCTCGCCCGGCGCGTTGCGCCGGCGATCCCACTCGACGCCGAGCAGCATGCCGAGCGTCGGCGCCGTGAGATAAATCCAGATGCCGTCGTACGAGCCGGCGACCACGGCGGACGCGAAGGTGCGCGCGGGGTTCAGGCTCATGCCCGAGAGCGGCGCCTCGAACGTGATGTAGAGCGCGACGAGCGCCGCGGCGAAGAAGCCCCCGAAGCGCGCGAGCGCGGGGACGCGATTGACGGCCATGACGACGGTCACGAGCACGAACGCGATGCCGAGCTCGGCGACCCACGCGACGCCCGCGCCGTACGCCCCGGGTTCGGTGACGGCGTAGCGAACCGCCGGGTCGCTCACCCAGCGCCCGAGCGCGAGCTTCGAAAGGACCACGCCCAGCGCGCCCAGGCCGAACTGAGCGCTCGCGAAGCCGAGCGCTTGGGTGGGCGAGAGCTTTTGGAGCCTGAGGAACGAGAGCGTCATGGCGGGGTTCATCAGCGCGCCGCTGCGCTTGCCCCACGGGCTGTAAATGAGCAGGACGGCCGTTACCCCCATGGCGAGACCGACGAGCGCGCGCCGCACGAACGCCGAAGGGACGAGCGCGTGAACGGGGGACGCCGGGTGCTCGAAAAGCGCGACGAAGCCGCACGCCGAGATCATGAAGAGCCCGAGCAGCGCGCCGTCCATGAGGTACGCTCCGACGCCGAGCCTCGTTGCCGGGGAGTCTTTTGCATCCGAGGCTGCACCGTCGGCACGGACCCCCTCTCGGGCGGCGTGGATCGTCATCGGCGCGGCTACGCCGAGCCCCGGCACCCGGTTACGGACTCGACCCCGACGACCGCAGCGACGCTTCCACCGGCGCCGACGCTCGCGACTCCCACCTCCCCGGCGCTGTAACCCTGCCGGCACGCGAGCGTAGAGGCGGCATGTCGTCGCCCCGCTTCCTCTGCGCCGTGCTCGCGGCCACGCTGTTCGGGCTCGGTGCCTCGCGCGCCCAAGCGGGTGAGCCCGCACCGGTCGTCGCTGACACGCCGCCTCTCGCGCGCGCCGTCGAGCGCGTGGAGATTGTCGTTGCCGACCTCGAGCGCTCGCGCTCGTTCTTCGAGCTCTTGGGCTTCGAAGCGAGCCCCGCGACCGATGCCGCTCCAGCCGGGACGGCGCGCGTCGGTGCCGGCGCGGCGCGGGTGCGAAGCCAGGAGCTCACGCTCGGCAGCGAACGCATCCTACTGCTCGAGTTCTCGGCCCCTCGCGGCGGCCGGCCCGTGCCAGCCGACACCCAAGGCAACGATTCTCTGGTTCCAGCACCTCGCGATTGTCGTAAGCGACATGGGGCGCTCCTACGCCTGGCTTCGCGCACACCACGTCTCGCAGATCTCCTCGACACCGCAGAAGCTTCCCGCGTGGAACCGCGCGGCGGGCGGCATCGAAGCCTTCTACTTCGCCGACCCCGACGGCCACCCACTCGAGCTCATTCACTTCCCGCGGGGCAAGGGCGACCCACGCTGGCAACGCGCCGCCTCGTGCCGACGCTCCCCGCACGAACTCTGTCTTTTCCAGGGCATCGACCACACCGCCATCACCGTCTCCGACACGGATGCGAGCCTCGGCTTTTACCGTGACGCCCTCGGCCTGCGCGTTGCGGGTGAGGCGGACAACTTCGGGCCCGAGCAGGAGCACCTGAACGGCGTGTTCGGCGCCCACCTGAGGATCACCGGCGCTGCGCGCGCCGTCGGGGATGGGCATCGAGCTGCTCGAGTACCTGGCGCCGCGCGGCGGCCGGACGGCGCCTGCCGACGTGCGACCGAACGACCTCTTTTCGACGCGGCTCGTGCTTTCCGCCGCGAGCGTCGCCGAGGTCGAGCGCGCGGCAAAGAGCAACGGAGGGACCACCGTCCCGGTGCCGCCGGCCGAGCATCGTGCGCTCGTGCGCGACCGCGACGGTCACACGCTCATCGTCCAGGAAAGCCCCTGAGGCTGCCGCCGCCGATGGGGTCCCGATTTCTTCGTGTTCCCGGCGGCTCGGGCGTAAAAGGGTGCCCGTGCGCTGGCTTGCTCCGAGTCTGGGACTTCTCGTCTGCTTGGCTACGGCGTGGTTGCCGTCCGCCTGCGGTAGCTCGTGCCCGCCGGACGGTGCCGACTGTTACACCCTCGTCCAGCTCCGGACGCAGCGCGACACCGCGCTCGGTTCGTCCGCAGGTGGTCAGGGTGGCGAAGGCGGGCAGGCGACCTCTTCCGGCGCCTCGTCGTCCCTGCTCCAGCTCGCCGCAAGCTGGGACCCGGCGAGCGGCTGCCCGAGCGGTCAGCAGCTCGACGCCATCGAGACCCTGAACGGTTACGATTCGCTCGACGAGTACGTGCTCACGAGCGACAAGGACAGCGAGTGCTGCTACCGCGTCGTCTACTACTGCCCCTGATTGCTCGCGGGGCTCTCGTCGGCAGCGCCGGCGTGTACGTCGGTCTGCGCGCCGTCGGCGACGTCCTGCTCGGCGGGGCTCGGTCGGGGCACCGGCTTGAGCAGCACCGTGACCTCGCTCCGTGAGCCGTTGACCGCGAAGTTCATGGGCGCGTAGCCGTTGAGCAGCGCCGTGAGATGCCGCTTCGAGCGTGGCTCGACGCTAACGGTCACCGTCCCCACGCCGAGCTTCCTTCCGCTCTGGAAGAAGATGGCTCCCGCAGGGACGGACCTCACGGTCACCTCGGTGGCGCTCGCGGCCGCGGGGCTCGTCGGGGCGGGCTTCGCCTCCGGCTCGCTCGGGGCCGCCGCCTCGACCGAGCTTGCGGGAGGCGCCGCGGGTGGAGTCGCTTCGGCGGGGCTGGCGGGAGCCGCGGCAGGAGTCGGGTCGGTCGCCATGGCGGGCGGGCTCGGCTCGGTCGGAGTCGGGGCCTGGGCGGCTACCTTCGGCGGAGTCTCTTCCGTGTGCGTGACGGCGCCGCGTTCGGCCTCGGGCGCGCTCCGCCCGCCTTGTCGCAGCGCGACCAGACCCACGAGCGCGAGGACGGCCGCGATCGCGAGCGTCGTCACGAACCGCGCGAGGCCCCGCGCCTCGCGATCGCCCTCGGGCGTCTGAACTGCGCTCGGCCGCAGCGTGCCGTCGTCGTCACTGACGCGCGCTCGTCCGTTCGCGGCGGTGGTCCTCGTATCGCTTTTCGTTCCCTTCGCAGCCAGGGTGGACGTTTTGCTCGGAACGGCGGTCATCGAGCCGACCGGCTCGGCCCTTTCGGGTTGGGCGAGCTGCACCGCGGCGGCTTCCGTTTCGTCGCGTGCAGCGGCCATGCCCGAGCTCGCCGGGGCTTCCGTCACCGCTGCGTCATCCCAGCCCGCGTCGATCGCGTCAGAATCCTCGGGGATCGGGGCCGAGCTCTGCCCCGGGCCGCCGTCCGCTTGGGTGCTCATACCGTTCAGGTACCGCCAAGCGCCTGCCGAGTGGCAACAAGCAGCGAAGTCCGCGAATCGCTTGGCGCGCGGTCGCGCGCCAGCTTGCCTATGGGGATGCCGGGATGATCGCGTCGTGCCAATGGTACGCCCGGATTTGCCGGCCCGGCTTCGAGCGGTAAGGTGCGCCGCCATGCGCCCCCCGCCGCGAGCCGAGCGTCCCCCGGCGGGACCGAACCCAGTGACGCGCCCCCTCATCGCGCTCCTCGTCGTTCTCGCCGCGGGCACGCTCGTGCTCGGCGTGCTCGCCTACCACAGCGTCCGAGTCTCGGCGGCCGGGCCGGCCGCCGAGACGTTCGCGTACAGAAAGCTCACGACCGACGCGGGTCTGCCCGAGCTCTGGCAAGCGCCGAGCTTTGCCTTCAACGACCAGCACGGCAAGGTCACGAAGCTCGGCGATCTCGCGGGCCGTCCTTTCGTCGCCGACTTCATCTACACGACGTGCACGAGCGCTTGCCCCCTCATCACGGCGCGGATGGTCGCCGTGCAGCGACGCCTCACTCAGCCGGCGCTGCGCTTCGTGTCCTTCTCGGTCGACCCCGAGCACGACACCGAGCAGGCCCTCGCAAGCTACCAAGAAAAATGGAACCCGGCCGAGACCCGCTGGCTCCTCCTTAGGACCGATGAAAAGGGGCTTGCCGAGATCACGCAGGGTATGCGCGTCGCCCGCGAGACGAGCGACGACCCCCAAAACCCCATCGTCCACAGCAGCATGTTTTTTCTCGTCGACGGACGCGGCAGCGTGCGTGGCGTTTACGACAGCAGCGACGCTCGGGCCCTCGACCGGCTCGCCGACGACGCGAGCTCGCTGCTCGGCGGTGCCGGCACCCCTCGGCGCCCCGGTGACGCCACCGGCGAGGCGCTCTACGCCTCGCTCCGCTGTGCCGCCTGTCACGACGACCCCAAGGTCGCGCCCGCCGTCGCCGGGCTCGCGGGTCGCGCCGTTTCCTTCGAAGGCGGTGGCAGCGCGACCGCGGACGCCGCGTACGTCCGCGAATCGATCACAGCCCCCGGCGTCAAGCTCGTGCGCGGCTACTTGAATCTCATGCCATCGTTCTCCGAGGAGCTGTCCAAGGACGAGCTCGAACGGCTCGTCGCCTACGTGCTGTCGCAACGAGCGCCCGAGCCGGTCGCGAAGGCGCCCGAGGCAAAGGCCGCCGCCGCAACCGGGCGGAGCACGGCATCCGTGCCAGCCGGTGCCGCGGCGTCCGCCCCGGCGAGCGCCGCTCCCCCGGCGAGCGAGCTGCCGAGCATCGCGACCGATCCGGTTTGCGGCATGAGCGTGCGTGTCGCTACGGATACGCCAAAGGCCGAGCACGCGGGCAAGCACTTCTATTTTTGCTCGGAATCGTGCCGCGAGCGGTTCGAAAAAGAGCCGGAAAAGTTCGCGAGCAAGAGCGCGGCGCCCGCTGGGATGAAGTAGGCGCCAGGCGCGCCGCCACGCCGTGCCATCAGGTGCGCCTCGTCAGCGGTGCTCTGCTTCGCCCGCCACCGTTCGCGTGTCCGACGGCACGCGGACGCCCGGCGGCAAGAGCGGCAGGAGCTCCGCCGCCACGAACGCGCGCACCTCCGGCGTGCCGGTGAGCTCGAGCCGGATCGGGCCGCCCCAAGGCTCGTCGATGAGCGCATGGCGAATGAACGGGCAGCAGCGCCGGTCGTACTCGATGATCTCGCCGAGATTCTCGACGGTGCCGTGCTCGCTGGGGAATTCGAGCGCGTAGCCGTCTTCGAGCGGGTGCACGGCACGCACGCGTTCGAAGGTCTTCTTCAGCTCGACGGTGAGGCGCTCGCGAAGCTCCGCCGGGATCTGGCTGATGTCGCAGGCAATGGGTCCAGCGTTCCGTGTGTCGGTCATGTCTCGTCTCCTTCGGCGCGTCGTCGTTCACGGGCGCCGGGCAAAAGGCTGCAACTTCAAGTAGACTTGAGGTCAATGAGGATCGGACAATTCGCGAAGGCGCTCGGTTTGACGCCGCCGACCGTGCGCTACTACGAGAGCCTGGGGCTCGTCGCTCCCGCGGGGCGCGTCTCGGGAAGCCGGCGCTACGACGACGAGTCGCTCGTCGTCGTGCGCCTCGTGCTTGCGTTGAAACGGGCGGGTTTCACGCTCACGGAGGTCCAGGGGTTTCTCGCCCTCGGCGAGGCGGAGCGCACGCGCGACCGTTGGCGGCGAACCGTTCGAGAAAAGCTCGCCGAGCTGGATCGGGGCATCGCGGAGCTCCGGGCAGCGCGCTCGCTGCTAGCCAAGTCCGTCGACTGCGACTGCGACGGTCACGCGGAGCGCTGCGTGCTCTTGACAACTCCACCGCGTCGCGAGAGCCGCGGCCGAAAGCGGAGGTTTCCCGCGCGTCGTCGCCCCGTCGAGCGCCGTGCCTGAGATGAAGGCGATCGTTCAGGACCGCTACGGCTCGGTCGACGCTCTGCGCGTGGCGGAGGTCGAGCGGCCGGTCGCTCGTGACGGCGAGGTGCTCGTGCGCGTTCGCGCGGCGTCGGTGCACCCGGACGTTTGGCACGTCGTGAGCGGCATCCCCTACGTTCTTCGCCTGATGGGCGCCGGGCTCCAAAAACCTAAAAATCCCATCCCCGGCACCGACATGGCGGGCCTCGTCGAGGCCCTCGGTCCCGGTGTCGCCGACTTCGTCGTCGGCGACGAGGTCTTCGGTGAAACGCTCCCGAAGATGCAGTGGCAAAACGGCGGCACCTACGCGGAGTACGTCACCGCCCCCGCGGCGAACCTCGCGAAGAAGCCGCCTTTCGTGAGCTTCGAGCAGGCGGCCACCGTGCCCACCTCGGGCATGATCGCGCTCTTCAACCTGAGGAGCGCCGGGCTGCCGAAGCCGGGCGAGGCCGTGCTCGTCAACGGGGCCGGCGGCGGCGTGGGCACGATCGCCGTCCAGCTCGCCAAAGCTCACGGTGCGGTCGTCACCGCCGTCGACCGCGCCGACAAGCTCGCGATGCTGCGCTCGCTCGGCGCGGACCGCACCATCGACTACCAGGCCGAGGACTTCAGGCGCGGCAGCGAAAAATACGACCTCGTGTTCGACGTGGCGTCCAACCTACGCTTCGGCGATTGCGTGCGCGTCCTCACGCCGACCGGCAAGTACCTGGTGATCGGGCACGATCACTACGGCGCGCGCGGACACTCGATCCTCGGTAGCATCCCCCAGTTGCTTTTCCTCGTCGCCCGGACGCCTTTCACGACCCATCTGCCGCGCGCCGACTTCACGATGCCCGCCAAGCGGGAGCTGATGGCCGCGCTCGCCCGTCTCCTGGAAGCCGGGAAGCTCACGCCGGTCGTCGAACGAAGCTACGCTCTCGCCGACGCGCCCAAGGCCCTGCGCGACCTCATGGAAGGGCGACTGGTTGGCCGCGCCGTCGTGACCCCGTAAAAGGAGGCACTTCCCGTTGGTTTCCACCGATCGCCCCAGGGACGAGCGTCCCCAGCCTGGCTCGCGACGAATTCTCGCGGCGCTCGAGGCCTTCTACGCAGCGCCGCTTGCTTCGTTCGAGGCGAGCCGCGCCGAAAGGGAAGCGCACCTGCTCGCGCTGTTCCGTGCGGCGGCCGAGGAGGTCCCCGCTTATCGTGATTTTCTCGCGAAGCGTGCCGTCGAGCCGGCCACCGTTCGCACGCTCGAGCAGTTTTGCGCGCTGCCGCCCACGACCAAGCAAAACTACCACCAGGCCTACCCGCTCGCCGAGCTCTGCCGGCACGGGCGTCTCGAGGACTGCGACATGCTTGCCGTGTCGTCCGGCTCGACGGGTGAGCCGACGCTCTGGCCGCGCTCCGTCGCCGACGAGCTCGGTACGGCACGGCGTTTCGAGCAAGTGCTCACCGGCACGTTCGGCGCGGACCGGCGAAAGACGCTCGGCGTCGTGTGCTTTGCGCTCGGCAGCTGGGTCGGCGGCATGTACACGACGGCCGCGTGCCGGCACCTTGCCGCGAAGGGCTATCCGCTGACGCTCGTCACGCCGGGCAGCAATCTCCAGGAGATCCTGCGGGTGGTCGGGGCTGCGGGGCCGCTCTTCGAGCAAATCGTGCTGTTCGGCTACCCGCCGTTCCTCAAGGACGTGCTCGACGCGGGCGCGCGCGTCGGCGTCAACTGGTCGAGATTCGGCACGAAGCTCGTCATGGCCGGGGAGGTGTTCAGCGAGTCCTTTCGCGACTGGGTGGCGCGGCGCGTGGGGGCGAGCGACCCGACCACGGTGACGGCGTCACTCTACGGCACCGCCGACGGCGGCGTGCTCGCCAACGAAACGCCCGCTACGATTCGCATCCGGCGCGCCCTCGGTGAACGGCCGGAGCTCGCGCTCGAGCTCTTCGGTGAGCCACGCCTGCCGACGCTGTGCGAGTTCGACCCGTTGCACCGCTACTTCGAAGCGGTCGAGGGGCGGCTAGTGTTCTCGGGCGAGGGTCGCGTGCCGCTCGTGCGCTACGATATCCTCGATCACGGCGGCGTCATCCCGCGCGCCGTGATGCGGCGGTTCCTCGCCGAGAACGGGCTCGATGCGCAACGCCTCTTCGGCCACGAGGCGAGCTCGCTGCCGTTCGTCTACGTGTTCGGCCGTTCGAGCTTCGCCGTTTCGTACTACGGGGCGAACGTGTATCCGGAAAACGTCGCGCTGGGCGTGGAGACCCCGGAGCTCATGGCCTTCGTTACCGGCAAATTCGTGCTCGAGGTCGTCGAGGACGAGGCGCTCGACGCTCGGCTGCGCGTGACGATCGAGCTCGCCGAAGGCGGTGCCCCTGACGCGAAGCTCGCCGCCGACCTCGCGCGCTCGATCGAGCATCATCTCGCTCGGGTCAACAGCGAGTTTTCGCACTACGTCCCCGCGGCACGGCGCAGCATCGAAACGATGCTGCTTCCGCATGGCGATCCGAGCTATTTCCAAAAGGGCGTGAAACACCGCTACACGCGGCACTGAGACCGGGGCAACCGAAATGGCCGGCCCGGCGAGCCCCGACCACGCCCCGCGCGAGCGCGCGTCTCACGCCGGTCCGGGTGCGATCGCCTCGAGCTCGGCCCAGCGGGCGTAGAGCCCGTCGATTTCCTTTTTCGCTTTCGCGATGGACGCCTGCAACGCGACGAGCCGCGCGCTGTCGGACACCACCTCGGGGTGGTCGCACTCGGCTTCGAGCGACCCGAGGGCCCGCTCCGCCGCGAGGATGCGCGCTTCGATCGTGTCGTAGTCGCGCTGATCCTTGAAGCTGAGCTTCCTCTTCTTCACCGGAAGCGCGGGCGCGCCGGACTTCGACTGGGCCCCGAGCTTTGCGGCGCTCGACGCCGCCTTTTGCTGGGTCGCGTGGAACGCCTCCCACTGTTCGAGCCCCGCGAGCTTCGTGACCCGTCCGAGCTCGTCCGGATGGGTGTGGAACGCGAGGATCTCGGTGGCAACCTGATCCAAAAAATAGCGATCGTGCGTCACGAGGAGGACCGCTCCCTCGAAGCTCTGGAGCGCATCCTCGAGCACCATGAGCGTCTCCAGATCCAGGTCGTTGGTCGGCTCGTCCAGCACGAGAACGTTGGCCGGTGTGAGCATGAGCTCGGCCAGCAGGAGCCGGCTCTGCTCGCCCCCGGAAAGGCTTCCGACGGGCTGGGCCATCTGGTCGGGACGGAACAGGAAGCGCTCGAGGTAGCCGTGGCGATGGACGTGCGCCCCGCGGTAGAGCACGAAATCGCCGTCGGGGCTCACCGTCTCGGCGAGTGTTCGGCTCGGGTCGAGCGCCGCCCGGTGCTGATCGAAGAACGCCACCTCGAATCGTTCCGCCGTGATGATCTCGCCGCTGTCGGGCACCTCGCGGCCCGTCAACAGGCGAAGCAGCGTGGTCTTGCCCGAGCCGTTGCGGCCCAAAAGGCCGAGGCGCGTGCGCGGACCGATGAACACGTCGAGCTCGCGCAAAACCGTCTGATCGCCGTAGCGCTTGCTGATGCCGCGGGCCTCGATCAGCCGCTTGGGGCTCGTGGCGTTGGGATCGCCTCCCTGGAAGTCGAGATCGACGCGACCCGTGCGATTGCGCTGCGCGAGCGTCGAGACCTCGTCGCTCAAAGCCGCAGCTCGCTCGATACGGGCGTTCTGTTTGGTGCCGCGCGCCGATGGGCCGCGGCGTAGCCACTCGGTTTCACGCCGTAGGGTGTTCCTGAGCGCCTGCTCGCGCTGCTCCTGCGCCGCCATGCGCTCGGCCTTGAGCTCCGTGTAGGTGGCGTAGTCGCCCGCCACGTCGAGAAGGCCTCCGGCGTTCCTGCGGTCGAGCTCCAGGATGCGCCGCGAGACGCGCTGCAAGAACAGGCGATCGTGGGTGACGGTGAGCGTCGCGAAGCGCGCGGCGGCGAGAAAGCGTTCGAGCCAAAGAATGCCCTCGACGTCGAGATGGTTCGTCGGCTCGTCGAGCAGCAAGAGCTCCGGGTCGGAGACCAGCGCGCGCGCCAGCGCCACGCGCTTCAGCCACCCACCCGAGCGACCCTCGAGCGCTGCGTCGGGATCGAGCTCGAGGCGATTGAGCCACTTTTCGACCAGAGGCTCCGCTGAATCGGGATCGGGCGACACGAGCCCGGCGCGCACGGCGTCGCGCGCGGTCGCGAACGGCAGCTCGGCGGCCTGGCCGAGATACCCCACGCGCAGGCCACCCCGCCGCGCGACCTCCCCACTGTCGGGAGCGATCTCGCCGGCGATGATCTTGAGCAGCGTGGACTTACCGGCGCCGTTCGGCCCGATGAGCCCCACGCGATCGCCGTCGGAAAGCGTGAAGCTGATGCCTTCGAACAGGGGGCGCGCGCCGAAGGCGTGGCCCAGCCCTCGGGCTGAAAGCAGAACGGGCACCGGACTTATCGTTTCCTAGCTCGGGTGCGGGTTTTCGCACGCCAGGCGTCAGCTCCGCCAGTGCGGCGGGTAGGTCGCCTCGAAGTAGGGCAGCGCCTCGATGCGCTGCATCCATGCCCGAAGCTTCGGGCCGACGGCGCGCGTGAGCTCGAGGGTCGGGTCCTTGAGCTCG
Source organism: uncultured delta proteobacterium (assembly GCA_963841435.1). Taxonomy (GTDB): domain Bacteria; phylum Myxococcota_A; class Polyangia; order Polyangiales; family Polyangiaceae; genus PMG-095. Next base: position 1,430,760 of record CAWJCS010000003.1, on the reverse strand, counting down.
TGCCGCGCCATGAGTGCCACGAACGGATAGAGCGTGAAGTCCGCCGCGGAGAGCGGACCTGCCAGAAACTCTCCGTCGAGCGCTCCCTCGCGCCGCGCGAGCTCTTCGAACAGCTCGGCGCGGGCCCGGTCGATGCGGGGACGCTCCCATTGTTCGCGGGGCTTGAAGAAGAGCTCGCCGGAGAGCACTTCCGACGGCGCGCCGAAGTACGCGTCGGCCTCTTCGCGTTCGCGGCGGACGAGAGCGCGCGCGCGGGTGTCGCCTGGAAAGAGCGCCGGACGATCGGGAAACCTTTCTTCGAGGTACTCGACGATGGCGGCGGACTCGTAAAGCGAGAAGCCGTCGTCGTCGAGGACCGGCACGCGACCGCGAGGATTACGCTTCAGCATCTCGGGCGTCCGGTGCTCGCCCTTCGAGAACGAGAGCAGCCGCGGCTCGTAGTCGATGCCCTTGTGGCCGAGCGCGAGCTGAACGCGCCACGAGTAGGGAGAGCCCGAGCCGTAGTAGAGGGTGAGGGCCATCGCGCGTCGAGCGTAGCCCGTCGTCACCACGAGGGGAAGTTGACCGGCTCGTTCGAATTGCGCCAGGCGCCAACGCCCGATGCACCCACGCCCAAGACGTTGCTGCGAGCGGCCCCCAGGTTCGAGGGCGTCGGGCGGTCGATCGACGACCGATTGGTTCGACGAGGCGAGCGGCACGATCATGTGTCTCGTCGAGGCGCCGAGCGCCGAGGCGGCGATCGCCGTGCACAAGGAAGCCCACGGTCTCCTTCCAGACTCGATCGAACGAGTCTCCGAAGGTCGCTAGGCGAGGCGCATTTTCATGCACCATCTGAATCGAAACGGATCACTCGCCTTTTTGCTGCTCGCAGGCTCCCTCTCGGGGGCGGCGTGCGGTCATGACGACGCCGACGGCCGAACCCCAAACGCGGCAGGCGCAGTCGCCGGCGCCGCGCAGGGAGGGCGAGGAGGAACGTCAGGTCCATCGACTGGTGGTGGCACGAAAGGACGCTCGTCCGGCGGGGTCGGGGGCGCTGGCGCGAGCGGAGGCGGACGCGCGGGGCCAGGAGGCGGACGCGCCGGATCGGGAGGTCACGCCGGCTCCGGGGGCGGTGCTGGTGGGCATGCGGCAACCGGCGGCTCATCGGGCGCGAGCGTGGGCGCCTCGGGGGGGACGCTCGGCCACGCAGGCGAGGCGGACGATGCCGGCGACGGAGGCGAGCCCGGCGCGAGCGGTGGGGGGGAAGGTGGAGCGGCCGGCGCCGGCGGCGCCCGCGGCGACGACCCACGAGAGCTCGTCTACGTCTCGAGGCTCATCGGCGGCGTTGCGTCGCTCGAGCTCGACCGCTCGACGGGAGCGCTGCGTGAGCTCGAGAGCTCCCCCGCGGATCCGGGGCACTTTCTCTATGCCTTGGCCGTCGATGTACTGTCAGAGATTCGCGTTTCCTTCGAGAAATTCGCAGATTGGCGAGCGGCGAACTTTTCGGACGGCGGCGCCCACGTCTTGCGTCCATTTCGTGCTCGAAGACGGCCGCCCGCTGGCCGCGCCCGTTGCTTTCGTGGCTCATGTTCTCTCTGCCGGATCGTGATCTGTTCCTCCAAGACTCTGACAGTAGTGCTAGCGCCCCTCGGTCACTTCATCGATCGAGTCGGGGATCAGGCCGTGCGCCTCTCGGTGCACCTCGATGGCTGCTTTGGCATTCGGTGCTTCCACCAGGCAGACGACCGTGCCGGTCTTCTCGTCGAACCAGTAGTTGAGATAGCTCACGTGGTGCTTTTCCTGAACCGCTAGGTCCTTCGCATGGGCCTCTGCCACCGCCTCGGCGGTGACGTTTCCGGCGCCGAGGTGATGCACGTCGAGAAAGAGCTGCATGTCGGGCGAAGGCGTCCAGCTCCCGTTGTCGGCGGTCACTTCCATGATCTCGTGAGCGAGCAGGCCGTGCGCTTCTGCGTGGACCGCGGCCGTCGCTTCAGCGGAAGGCGCCTCGGCGAGGCAGTAGATCTTGCCGTGCTTTTCGTCCACCCAATACGCCTTGAAGGCGACTCCGTACTTGTCCTGTGCCGCGAGATCGAGTCGGTGCGCGGCCGCAACGTCGCTTTCGCTGACCTTGCCGGGTCCGAGGTCGTGCACGTCGAGGAAAAGCTTCTTCGCGGGGGTGTTGTGTCGCATGCGGGGTCGCTCCTTTCGGCACTTCCCGGCGCAACCGGCGGACTGCCGCGCCCGGGGTGCCGTTTCGAACAACCTGCGGCGCGGGACCGATCGCGTCTTCACCCGCGGCGCAAAGTGCCTTGGCACCGAGCGCAAAAGAGCGGCGCCGCATCGGCAGCCGCAGGACCACGGAACGCGGCTAGCACGCCCAAGGCCGAGCTCGGCGCTTCGGGTCCGCGTGCGTCCTCGCGCCGTTCCGGCATTTTCGGGACAATCGCGCGCGCGATTCGACAATAGGTCATTGTGACGAAGCCTATCCGCCTCCGTGCGGCGTCGTTGCTGGCGGTCATCTTGCTCAGCGCCTGCCAGTCCGGAGGTTCCGGCGAAAAAAGCGGAAGCAGCGGAACGGGCCCCGCTGGCGTCGGCGGCGCGGCGGCCGGTTCGGGCTCCGGGGGACAAGCAACGGGCGGCGCGTCGGCGACCGGCGGATCAGGGGGCACCGGTCTCTCCGGGACCGGTGGCATCAACACGGGCGCGGGAGGCGGTGGCGACGGGGGGAGCTCGACGGGCGGCTCGGGTGCCGGCGCGGCCGCGGGCTCTGGCGCGGGCTCCGACGTCGGCGGTGGCGCGGGCTCTGACGTTGGCGGTGGCGCGGGCTCCGACGCCGGCGGTGGCGCCGGCTCCGGCGCCGGCGGTACGGGGGGCTCAGCCGGTGACCCATGTGGGGCCGCGCCAGTCGAGCCGTTCTCGAAGTCCATCGAGGGAGCCTGGGACTTCACGCCCTCGGGTGGCACCAAACGGTCGATTCAGGTGCCGGGCGGCGGTTGGCTCAAGCAGGGGATCAACGCCTCCAGCGGCACGTACGAAACCCAGATCACCGTGCCGGATTCGGGCGGCCCGCAGACCACGCTGATCGAGTTCGGCGCCGTCAATTACCAGGCAACGCTGTCGGTGGACGGCAACGTGGTCGCCACCAACACCACGGCGTTCACGCCGTCGGTTTTCGACGTCACGAAGTTCGTGACGCCCGGACAGCAGCACGCGATCTCCGTCCTGGTCAACGGGGGCGGGGCGCTGAAGTCCGGCGGCAAGTCCATCGTGCCCAACGCCGCCGGCTGGTCGCAAAACGTTGCTCAGGGGATTTTTCGCTCGGCGACGCTGCGCGTCTATCCGGACGTGTACATCAGCGACGCGTTCGTGCGGACGAGCGTCGCGGACGACACGCTGACCTACGACGTGTCGATCGCGAACACGGGCGCTTCCAGTCAGCAAGTGACCCTGTCCGGCGCGCTGAGCTCGTGGAGTTGCGACGGCTTTACCTACCCGTCGATCCCGGAGACGACCGTCACTGCCGCGGCCGGGACCACGACCACGACGACGATCGGGCCGATCACGTGGGGCCTGGGGGCCACGTCGTATTGGTGGCCCAACGTTCCCTATCAAGCCGACTACAAGGCCAGCCTTCACGACCTAACCCTGCAGGTGAGCCGAGGCGGCCAGCCAATCCAAACCAAGGTCGTCCGCTTTGGTTTTCGGCAGAGTGAGCGGCGCCGGGCGGACAGCTCGCACGTCTACTATTACCTGAACGGGATCCGCGTGAATTTGCGGGGCGACAACATTCAGGGCGCGGATTACGACAGCATCGACAACGGGGGCAAGGGGGACGCCTACGACACGCTCCCAGGGTTCATGCCGCCGACCGAAAAGAACCCCGGCTGGCCGCAGGCTGTCCGCAACTACCAGCGGCTCAACTACAACTTCGTCCGCGTCCACCAGGAGCTCGCCGCCCCCTACATGCTCGATACCGCCGACGAGCTCGGATTGATGCTGATGGGCGAGACCGCCATCCGCGGCAGCAGCAACGACCAGGACTTTTCGGCCGGCCACGACAACATGGTCAACCACGCCAAGGCGATGGTGCTTCGCGATCGCAACCACCCCGCGATCATCCGCTGGAGCCAGGTCAACGAACCGAATGGTGCCAGCACGGACTCGAATCAATTCGAGGCCGAGCTGTTCAACGCCATCACCGAGCTCGACCCCACGCGCCCGGTCAGCGTCGATCTTTGGTTTGGTGGCGGAAACTATGGGTTGCCCGCGCCGGCCTTTGCCGCCATCCACCACTACAGCAGCGGCCTTGGCGCCTATTCCGAAGAGGTCAACGTCAGCAACGACAACCCCTACGGCCAGGGCGAATACATCTGGAGCCACGACAACACGCGCCAGGGGCTTACCTGGTTTGGAACCTCGGCGATGGCGATGCGTCGCCAGAACGCCTCGGACGTGCGCCCGTACACGCTGCTTTCCGGGTGGGCCAGCTTCGTCCCCGGCGTGTTGGCTTCGAAGATGACGATCGAGCAGGGCGGGCCTCCCGTGTTCGGCGAGGACAACCTGCCGGAGCCGTGGTCCAGCCCGATCATTCGCCGCATCCAAGCCGGCTTCAGTCCCGTGCTCGTGGCGGACCAGGCGTATTGGGAGGCTGCCAAGATGTCCAACACCAACGGTGATTGGCCGGCGACCATACCGAGCATCGCAAAGGGGGCGACGCGCGCGACGACGTTACTGATCTTCAACGACACGTTCTCCGGCACGACCGTCGACGTGACGTGGGAGGTCCACACCGACAGCGCCACGGGGACGCTGGGCGCCACGGGCACGTTCTCGGTCGACGTGCCGCTGGCCTCCGTCGCGACCAAGTCGGTCATGATCACGGCGCCAGCGTCGGGGACGAAGTGTCACCTGGTGCTGCGCGCCGAGAAGAACGGAGCCACGGTCTTCCAAGAGACCGACGAGGTGTTCAACCTGCAGTAGGGCGGGCCGTCAGCTACTTGAACGCCCGTCGTTCAGTCCTGGAACGTCTCGCCCCCTTGATTGTATTCGCCGAAACTAGTGGGCCATTCTGGACTCGAACCAGAAGCCAACGGATTAAGAGAGGGCTGTACCAAGCGCGTGGTGCGGCGTGGTGCCGCAACCTGCTGCAATCGTTCGGAACTGGACGATCCCCAACGGCACGAGGCGGCACCAACGGACCTGAAATCCGGGACTGCACCACGCTGTACCAAAGGCGCGTGCGGGGTCACAGCTCCCCGTGCTCGCGCAGCAGCTCGACGTACGCGGGACCGCTCAGCGTGCAATCAACGAGACTGACGAACTCCTTGGTCGTGAGGCGAAGCTGCCTGGCCATCTGGCTCACCAGGTTGTCGCCGAGGCTCTTGTATTCCTTCCCGCGCGAAGTCTTCGTGCAGATGCCCGTGTACTTGCCGCCGACGATGAGCTTGTAGAAGCGGTGGTCCCCCTCCTCCTGGTTGAACCCCTTCTTCTTCAGACTGGCTTCAACGTCGTCGCGCGGTAGCGAAGGCATCCGAACGCCAGGTCAAATCTCTTCGACGCGGTCGACCACGGCTTCCATGGCTCTCCTGCGCGTTTGGCCTCCGGGCGTCAGCGAGTCGAGCGGTACGTCCACCAGGTTGCGCCATTGAAAGTCGAACGTCTCGCAGAATGAAGCCAGGGCTTCAGCCTGATCCATGCCCTGCCCGTGAACCGGGAGCTGGCGGTGAGTTGCGAAGACTTCGCCGGTCTCCGCGTACTCCAAGGCCACGACGAACACGTCCCTCAAGTGATAGCGGCGCGACCCGAACGCAACTTGGGTGCGGACTTGCATTCGCGGTCCCATGAAGATCAGGCTGCTGCTGGCCGGCCCTGGGTTGGCCGGCTCGTACTTTTCGGGACGTGGTGCTCTCGCAAAGCCTTCGCTGGTTCCCTCCGCCCTGGTCACGTCCTTGAGCTTCTCGGCGAGCATCCGTGGCTACTCCTTGCCGTCCGAGCTGATGAAGTCGCGAAATTTCGGACTGATTAGAGATTCGAAGAGGTCCACCCCAACCCGATGCGCCTCGGCAGCGCACGCGCCAAGCTGTGAGGCCTCGCAGCCTTCCACAGTACCGAAGACGGAAACTCCAAGCACGCCCGCGCCGGCTCCTTCCTCGAAACGCGCGTGGAACCCGCGAACGCCACGGAACGCACCCGTGCTCCAAGAGTGCTCGAACGCCGCATTGAGTGCTCTCGCAGGCTGTCCAGCAAATACGGCCGGGATCACACCCGGAAACGCCGGTTCGATCGCCAAGCCGCCTTCCGTGTCGCGTGCGATTCCGACTTCGTTCTCGTACCTGTAGACGACCCGGTTCAGCTTGGGCACCTCGATGCAACCCAGCGCTCGCGAAAGCACGGCCACGGCCTCTGCAATGAACGACTCGTGTCCCGGATACTCGAACGCGATGTAGGTTGCCTGGTTGATGGCAACCGCGAGCGAACGACGCTGCTTGCCGTCACGTAGCTGGAACGGACGGAGCGCAGCCGCCTCACCGGGCTGGATGTTCGGCACGTACAGGTTTGGCAGCTCGTGCTCGACCGCCGCCTGAAGTTCCCCCATACGCGCGTACACGCCGAGCCTGCCCGGGAAGTGGGCCTCCAGCGAAACCGACCTGAGCTGTTGGTTCGGGTACTTGGGTCCGGATGGCATGGAGGAGGGGTCGGTACTTGCGCCGGCAGATTTTCGCTCCGGCGGCAGGAGCAGCGCTTCTACCCCTTGAGCTTGGTCCACCGTATAAGTGCTTGCAATCACTTGTCAATCCATCGCGTCGGCCGCCCTGGGACGAGACGTGTAACGGTGCGAAATCTTCCATCTTTCCGTGCCGCCGTAAGGGCGCGCGGCGTGGCGGCCCTACTGGTCGACCACCCGTTCGGCTGTCCGTCGCGGCGTGACCCGGCCCCCGGTGCGTCATGTGGCAGACAGGAGATGAACGTCAACCACGCCGACCGCTTCGAGGTTCGCGACCAGGCCGGCTTCGGACGTGACCAGCGTCTGCCCGTGGAACGAGGCGGTGGCGGCGATCAACAGGTCCGCGTCCGTGAAAACGATGCTCGGCTTGTGGACCTTCGCTCGGGCCCAAAGATCGGCAGCGTGATTCCAACCCGCTCCGCCCGCGGCGTCGAGTCCGAGCACCTCGCAACGGTCGAGGAACTTCAGGAGCGCCACCTTTCGGCGTCGACCTTGGCCCCGGAGGACGAGATCCTCGATGCCGCGGCGCAGCTCGAACTGCGTGACGAACGAGACGGTGAGGTTCTGGGTGGTAAGGAGGGTCTGGACAAACTCGTCGATCCTCGGCGTCTTTCCCTTCAGGAAAGCTGACACGACATTCGTGTCGAGCAGCATCAGCGCAGGTCACCCATGCGGGCATGGTCCAGCGCTTTCCAGTCGCTGTCGGTCAGCGTGTCTCGCAGCCGAAGCCCGTACTTAAGGGCACCCGACCGTCGTTCTTCCGAGGTCTCGCTCGGAAACGGCGAGAGCCACACGCCCTCTCGGCGGAGGTGGTCCCGAATGTCCATGAAGGCGAGAAAGGCAGTTTCAATCAACTCGATCGAGCGATCAGGGGGGTCGCCGTCCTTCATCGCGTCCAGCGCGGCCATCACGGCGATCTGCCCCTTGAGCATCGGAAGCCACCGCTGATCTTGGAGGTGCTCCTCCACTTCCTCGTTGCCAAGAGCCGCCAATTGCGCTGGGTCGAGGAGCGTAACGACCGTACCGTACAAGGAACGCAGGAAGGCCAGGACCCACGTCAGGGTGTTGACGGCGTCCGGGTCTTCGAGGTAGGCGGTGAGGCGAACCTCGTCGCGCTGAAGGTCCTCCATCAAGGCCGCCCTAAGTTCATCGCGATTCGCTGCCAACAGTTCCAAGAAGGGCTTGGTCAGCGCTCGCAAGGGCATGAACGTGGCACGTGCAACTTCCCCGAGCAGGGCGTCATCAAGGGGCTCGGTCCGCAGTCGGCGGAGTCCGGCCGCGATCGGCGGAGCGGCCCAGGCGACGTGGGCACGAGCGCTAGCCGGCAGGCGGGCAAGCAGCGAGGCAACGTCCAAGACGAGGACGCCACCCGTTGTCGTTGAAGCCGCGGGAAATGCCAGGGTGAATCTCCTTGTCCAAATGGTATCACGCCGAGCTGGGCGCGGCCGGTCGTGAGGTCCCGTGGAGCGAAGGCGGACCGGTGAGGTCCCAGACCGGCGAGCACCCAGCCCCCGAGGTCACCGATGAGCAAGAGCTTCAACGTCCTCCGCGCCAAGATGACGCCCGACCGTAGGCGCACGAACGCCGCGAAAGCGAGACGAGCCCTCACAAAGGTCTCGCGACCAGCCGTCAAGGCACCGCGCGGGGCCAAGGCAAGGCGCCGGCCACAGCTCACGGTCTCCTTCTGGCACATCGACCGCGAAAATCTTCCCGAGGGCCGCTTCCAGCACCGCAGTGTGACGCCCAAGGAGGCGACGCGGCTGATCGACCAGGCGCGAAAGGCTCGAACCCTCCAGGGCGCGAGCCAGGACGACATCTTCGCGCCCTACCACAAGCACGAGAAGGACAACCACGCGAAGCTGTGCCAGGTCCTCGCCGAGCACTACGGCATCAGGATCTCGCTCAAGGACTTCGTCATGAAGCTCGTGGACGATGGCCGCCCCAGCTACTCGATCCGGCCGCTCCAATTCGCGCAAGTTGCAGGCTCCAGCCGACTCTTGATCGTGAGCTGCAACTACACCATGGCGGAGCGGCGAAAGAAGGGCCGGCTCGACTTCGACATCGCGCCCGACTCGGTGACGTTCCATTTGTTCGAGTCGATCGGTTCCGCCGCTCGGTGAAGAGCGACCGCCCGCGGCACCACGGAAATTGGATCGACGAGGAAGCAACGGCGCACCCGGACGCCCGACGAGTGGGGCGTCGCACCGCCGCAGCCACGCCTTCCGTTCACTGACGTATCGCCGGAGCCGGCGGCGGCCCCTTGAGCACGATCGTCGTCACCGCTGGCCCCAGCCCCTCGGCAGCGGCAGCGTCCGACGACTGGAACTCGATCCGGACGGGGCACGCTCCCGCCTGCGGGCTCTCGAAACGAACCTCGGCGTTCCACGTCACGCGCGTGAGCGCCACCTGCTGCCCCGGGTTCGGAGTATCGAGCCATCGGACCTCGGCCGGGGACGCCGAGCCGCCCTTCCTCAGCAGCGCGACTCGGAGCTGACCGTCAGCCGGCGTGGCGTACCGGACGGCCCTACCAACGCCCGTGATGACGACTGCCGCTCGAACGGTGTTCGACCCGGCGACGCAAGGGTGAGGGTCAAGTGCGAGCCGAGCGTGAGGGTTCCTGGTGTCGGCTGGGGTGCGGGAGGCGCCGCGGCCGAGCAGCCAACGAGCCCAAAGAGGATCGGTGGGCAGTGGTCGCGCAACAGACATCATTTCCGGCCTTCGTACGCTCGTCAGCATGGAGGCATTCCCACCGAGCCACAACGTCGTGCAGACTTTCTTCGCGCGACGAGACCCGCTCACACGCTTGCCCCGCCAGCGAAGCCTACGGAACGAATCGATGACCGACTTCCCCGCCTTCATGAAGAGCCCGCTGAACCGGATCGCCGCTTCCTCACAGTACACCGACGATATCGAGGGGTACATGTTCGAAGGGGCGGATGGGAGCCAAGTCGCCTTCTGGACGTGCACGAAGGACCGAACCTCGGCGGAGCACTCCCACGACTTCGACGAGTACGTCTTCGTCATCGAAGGGCGCTGCGTCGTCCACCTAGGCGATCGGACGATCGAGCTGACCCGAGGCGATGAGCTATTGGTCCCGAGAGGCACCCGCCAGAGGATGAGCGTCGGCGCCGGCACGCGGACCGTTCACGTCTTCGGCGGGGCGCGGGCTCGACTTGCTTCTGACCACTCCCCGCCTGCGTGAACCGCCAGGTGGGGAACGACTCGACCGGCTCGCACCCCTGTCTCGTGTTTCGGCATGGTCCCTGATCGACTAACGTCTCCCGCCCATGAGCCCCCGCATCCACGCTATCGTCACCCAGTTCGTCGAAGACCTCACCGCCGCAATCCAAGAAGAAGGCGCCGCCGCCTTCAAGGCCGCCATCGCCGGTGAGCACGAGGTCGGCAACGGCCGCCGTACTCTCGCCGGTCAGGTGGGCAACGGCCGTCGGAAGCCGGGGCCAAAGCCCAAGGCCGCCAAGCGTGCCAAGGGGGCGAAGAGGACTGCCGAGGAGATCGACGCGGTGACGAAGAGCTTGCTCGCTGCAATCAAGAAGAAGCCCGGTCAGCGCATCGAAGAGATCGGCAAAGGGATGAACGTGAGCACCAAGGACCTCGCGCTGCCGGTCGCGAAACTGTTCGATGCGAAGGCGATCAGGACCACGGGGACTCGCAGAGCGACGAAGTATTTTCCGAGATGAGGGGTTGTTGATCGCCAACTTCCTCGACGACTGGGGCGCCATCCTAGAGGATCAGCTTCAGCGGCGCGGCGTGAAGATCGCCCCCGGGCGGGCTCACCAGCAGATTTCCTTCGCTTATTGGAACTGCGTCCGACGGTTCATTGAGCCGCAACCGCGGGAGGTGAAGGTGGCCGATACCTTCCACTGTCCGCCGGAGAATCAGCAGGGGCTCGCCGAGCTACGGGGCAGGCTTGAGCGAGGGGAGGACGTCAACCCGCACCTGAGCAACGCCTGCCGCGACGCCGCGGATCCGAACTTCCACGACCGCCTGCTTAACGACTGGGACATCCAGCACCTGCACCTCGGGGCAACGACGGCTGCGGATCAGGTCGAGCGCTCTCGAAACGTGCTGTTGTATCCGGAGCGCGGACCCCGTACTTGAAGGGGTAGCGGCCTGACGCGATAGTCGCGTGGTGACGGAGCGTGCGACTTCAGCTCGGCGGCGGCTGCTCGGTCGTGTCCAGAGGCGAGGACGGGACGGTGACGTGGCCAAGCTCGGCGGCGAGCTCGGTCTGGTCGAGTCGCTCGCGCGTTCGCGCCCAGTAGGCGGGAGCGAGCTCGAGGTAACGGTCGCGAGGCCAGTAGGGCATGACGCGGATCACCTCGGCGAGGTAGCACTCGGGGTCGAGGTCGTGGAGCTTGCAGCTAGCGATGAGGGAGTAGAGGTTGGCGGCGGCCTCGGCGTGGTCGTCGGAGCCGAAGAAGAGCCAGGCTTTTCTGCCGGTGGCGACGATTCGGAGGGCATTTTCGCTCGGGTTGTTGTCCATGCGCAGCCTGCCGTCGTCGAGGAAGCGGCGCAGGGCAAGCTCTTGGCGCATGGCGTAGCCGAGGGCCTTGTTGACGAGCCCGCGTTGTTGGCTCGTCAGGTCGTCTTGGGCGCGCACGCAGGCGAAGAACTCGTCGACGAAGGGCCTGAGGATGGTCTGCCGCTTCTGGAGTCGAGCGGCGGGAGGCAAGTCGTTCCACGCCTGATCGAGCTCGTAGAGCCTTCTGATCCGCAGCAGACCTTCGCGACCGACGGCGAAGCCGGAGACTGCGGCTTCCCAGAAGCGCCGGCGGCAGTGACTCCAGCAGGCGACCTCGGTGGGCGCGTCGCTCGCGTCATCGACGGCATCGCCACGGAACAGGGCGTCGTAGATGGCGTGAGCGTCGGCTTGGATGTAGCCGGAGAAGCCGCGGAACATGTCGCAGACGGCGGCGCTGGTGTGCTTGGGCTGGTACTCGAAGAAGACGTGCTTCCGGTCGGCCAAAACGACGAAGAAGTGGCCCTTTTTGCAGGGTTGCCGCCTTCCGTCTGGAAGTGGCTCCGGGCGGATCGCGACTCCGGTGGCATCGGTCGAAAGGCAGAAGGCGTGTTTGCGGGCGTCGTCGGCGCAAGCGAGCACGATGGGGCCGAGCGAGGCGCCCACGTCCTCGACCGAGCGGGCCATGGTGCCGCGATCGAGCTCGATGCCGTCGGCTGTGAGCTGCTCTTCCTGCCGGAAGTAGGGCAAGCCGAAGCGAAACTTCTGCACGATGATGCGAGCGAGCATGCTCGGAGCGCAGAGGCCGCGGCGCACGAGCAGGCGCGGCAGCGGCGCCGTGAGGATGGTGAAGCGCGCGCCGTCCTGCTCGAGCACGGTGGCGTCCTCGGGCAGAGCGGCGGGAGAATTGGGGTCGGTGGCGGTCCTGTACTTGGCCCGCGCGATGACGACGCGGACGGCCTCGGGCCGTTGGTAGCCGAGCTTGTAGCTCGTTTCCCAGCCGATGAAGGTGCCCTTGCTTGCGAGCTCGGCATCGCGGATCTCGATGCGGCGCTCGGGCAGGTGGTCGGCGTCCGCCAGATTTCTGCGACCTCTGGGCTTGGTTTTGGCCCTTGCCGGTGGTTTACCAGCGGGCCGAGCACCGGGGCCATCGCCGGCCGCGCCTGACTCGGCCTCTGCGTCGAGCTTCCGAGCAAGCTCGTCAAGCTTCTGCTTGGTGCTCGCGAATTCGAGCTCGAGCTGGGTCGCGTCGACGCGCTCGGCCTTGGCGATGAAGATGCGCCGGCGGAGCAGCTCGAACTGCTCCATGAGCTGCCGGTAAGCGCGGCGGAGGTTGTCGCGCTCGCTGATGACACCGGCGAGCCGATCGCTGGTCAACGCGAGCTGGTCGCTGGTCAACGCGAGCTCGCGCTGCATGTGAGCGACGAGAGCTTCGAGCGCTTGAACACGCGACGACGATTCTGCTTCAGCGACGCTCACGGCAGGCATGGCTCTACCTGAAGCGAGTCGAATTTGTCGAGCACAAACGCCACTTCGAGCGTCGCCCGAGGGCGTGACCGCCGCGAGGTCAGTGAACGCGAACGCGCGATCGCGGCGCAGGCCTCGACGCTCGAGCGAGGTCGACTCCGTCGAGCAACGCGTCGAGCAGGCTTTCGTCGAGCTCGACGTGGCGCGCCCCCGGCGTGCCCGCCTCCGGCACGCGAAACACCCCACGATCCAAGCGCTTGTAAAAGAGACACATTCCTGAGCCGTCGAAGAACAGCACCTTCACCGCGGTCTTTCGCTTTCCGAAGTAGATGAAGAGCGCCCCGCTCCGTGCGTCGTAGCCGATGCGCTCGAGCGCCGCCCCGGCGAGTCTGTCGAACGACCAGCGCATGTCGACCGGCTCGAGCGCCACGAAAATCTGAACGCCGCTCGGGATCATCGCGCCCCCCGCAGAGCCTGAACAACGTCTCGCAGCAGCGCCGCGTCGAATCCGCGGCGCACCGCGATGCGTGCCCCTGCGACCTCGAGCACCATGTCCTCGGCGACTGCTCCTCGCCCCGGGCGCCGAACGACCTCCGTCAACTCGATGCCGGCCGCCGGGTGCCGACTCGCCCCCGCGACTCGTCGTTTCCGACCCCCGCCGCCCGACCGCCGCAGTCGCGATGCCGCCCACTGCAACGTCGAGCCTGCGTATGGCTTGTCCGCCGCGAACTCAGGAGCGGTCTTCCCGCTCCCCCGCCATGCCTCGACCCGCTCCGCCCAAACGGCTTGTGTCTCCGCTTTCATTCGCGCGAGCCTGCACGCTCGTCACGAACTCGTGAAGTACGGGGTCTGCGCTCCGGATACGCGCAATCGTCGTTAACCATCCGGCGCAGCCGGACACCAGCGGGGGTCCGATCCTTGACGCGACTGAGCCAGGCATGAGCCCCCGAATGAGATCGAGCGTAGCCTCAGCCGGAGCCTTAGATTTTCTAAGGCCAATGCCTGATGCAAAGTTCAACGGCATCGCCGCCAAAACGGTCCCGTTGGACCCGACGGGCTCGAAACCAGTTGACACCCAGGATTTGTCGGAAGCCGTCGTGCACTACCGGCGAGTTTCAGGATAGTTGCCGCTTGATCTGAATCGAGAGTGTCGTCGCTACGAGCTGCTCGCTTGGTTCGGGTTGAGGGTGACGGCTGGTGCCGGCGACCAGTTGCGAGTTTCACCGGTCCAGCGTTCCGGATGCCGGCCCCGCGCGCGCTGGTAGACGAGATGGCGGGCGGCGAGAATTGCCGCGTCGCGGCCGAAATAGCGGTCGTTCGGCGTGACGAAGTTCAGCGCCGAGTGCAGATGCTGTTCGTTGTACCAGCGCACGAAGCCGCTCACCCACTGACGTGCTTCCTCGATATCACGGAAGGGCCGACTTGGGAAGCCAGGTCGGTACTTGAGTGTGCGAAAAAGTGACTCGGCAAATGGGTTGTCGTCGCTCACTCGCGGTCTGCTGAAGGACGCGACGACGCCCAGTCGCTGGAGCGTCGCCAGCATCGTCGCTCCCTTCATGGGCCCGCCGTTGTCCGCGTGCAGGTGCAACCTCGACGAGTCGACCTTGAGCTCGGCGCACGTCCGTTCGACGAGCAATGCAGCGGCTTCCGCCGATTCGCAGTCGAGCACCTGCCAGCCGACAATCCGACGGCTGTAGAGATCCTCGAGCAGGTACAGGTAGTAGAAGGTGCCGCGCACCGGCGCCCGCAAGTACGTGATGTCCCAACACCACACCGTGTTCGGGGTCGCCGCCACGAGCTCCGGCGGCCGGTGGTGCGTCCGCGGTCGCGAGCTCGCTCGGTGAGTCAGCAACCGCTCGCTTCGGAGGAGACGGTACATCGTGGCCTCCGAAACCGTGTAAATTCCCTCGTCCGCGAGGGTCGGCACGACCTGCCTCGGCGACAGGTCCCGGAAGCGCGGGCTCGTCAAGAGCGCCAGGACGTGCCGCCGTTGCTGTTCGCTGACGGCGCTCGGCGGATGACGCCGCGGCCCCGACCGGCGGTCCTCGTCGGCGCCTGCGCGCCATCGTTGCACCGTGCGGGCATCCAGCCCGAGCTCGCGGCTGGCCGCCCGCTGGCGCGCTCCCGCGGTCACGGCTTCGGTGATCAGTTCGAGGACTCGTCGTCGCTGTTCGGCTCCGTGGAGGCGTCCTCGTCCCCCCACAGAGCTTCCGCTTTTTTTCGGAGCACCAAGAGCGCTGCTGTCTCCGCCAGCGCCTTCTCCTTGCGCCGTAGCTCCCGCTCGAGCTCCTTCACCCGCTTCGCCTCGGCAGACTTGCCGCGCGCCTTGTGCCCGCGCAGCGACTCCACCGCCGCAGCCTCCCATTCACGTAGCTGCTTCTCGTGCAGCCCCCGTCGCCGCAGAAACTCTCCAAGTTCGCTCTCTGTCAGCCCTTTCGCTTCCAGCACGGCCTGGAGCTTCTCCTCCGCGCTCCATTCGTCCGGGCGCCTCGCCGTGGTTTCCCTGTCCTTGTCGTCCTGCGGTCGCTTCACCAACCGCAATCTACCCGCATCACGCAGCCACCTCGATAGCGTCGGCTGATTCACCCCCACCTCCGGGGACAGCGAACTCGCGCTCCGCCCTCTCGCCATCTTCTGCACCATCTTCGCCTTGAACGATTCCGAATACTTCATTGCCGCTTCCGAGTGCCCCCTGTGCCATCGGAAATCCTCCCGCGCCTAAGCTACGAGAGGCGGCAACTATCCTGAGACCGGGGGCTACTATCTGAAACCGTACCGCACTCGGTTAAGTGAGATGGACGCGGTCCGACGGTAGCGGCGAGCAAGCACTAAGCAAAAGGCGCGCCTGCCGCTGGTGGCTCATGCAGCATCCCGCGTGGTAGGCCACGCCGCATAGAACCGCTCTATGTCTTGGCCCTCCGTCTCGCCACCTGCGTCACATCGTTTGGTCGTTTGGTTCCGTTTCCAACGTGATACAGCGACCTCTGGCCCAAGCTCTGACCAGTTGCAATGTGAGCAGGACTGGCCTACGCGTCCGGAGAACGTTTGCTGGACCTTTCGCCCCAACCAAAGGATAATCATGTTGCGAGGGACTCATGAGTCGAACGATTGCTGTTCCGTCTAGCACAACGAGATTTGGTGCCGCTCCAACTGGATCGACGGGGACCACTCCGCAAAGTCCTGAGGCGTTCTTTGAGCGCCTCCTAAAGTACATTCCTGCGGAGATGGTGGGTCTATACGTACCCGTTCACCGGGGTCGTGCGGTGTGAGGGTCGGGTAAGTGATCGATTTTCTTCCATGATCACGTGAGGCTTTCCATCGGCAGCGATTCAGGGCACCAATCGGTTCGTGGCGCAGGACGAGCGCGACGAGCTGATCGGCGAGCTTCGAGCGGAAAACGCCGAGCTTCGGAAGCGAATTGCTCATCTCGAGTTGCTGATGGGGCGCTCGTCGCGCAACTCGAGCCAGCCACCGTCGGCGGACACCCCGGCTCAGCGGGACGAGCGGGCGAAGAAGCCTCCGACGGGGCGCAAGCCCGGCGGGCAGCCCGGACACAAGGCCCGGATGCGAGCGCTCTTGCCGCCGGAGAAGGTGACGCGGACCGAAGAGCACTTCCCGCCAGCGTGTCTGGGATGCGGCAACAAGCTGCCTCGTCGAGAGGACGAGAATCCGCTGATCCACCAGGTTCTCGAGTTGCCAGCGATCGAGCCCGACGTGACCGAGCATCGGCTGCACGCCGTTTGCTGCGGACGCTGTGGGCGGGCAAGCCGCGCGACGCTGCCGCTGGGCGTGCCGGCGGGGATGTGCGGCCCTCGGCTGATGGCGTTCGTGGCGCTCCTGACCGGCTTCTTTCACTTGAGCCGCCGGCAAGCACGCAGCCTCCTCGGCGACATGCTCGGCGTCTGCATCTCGCTCGGGGCACTGAGCGAGCTCGAAGGACGCGTGAGTCGCGCCCTGGAAAAACCCGTGCAGCACGCTCACGCTCACGCTGTCAGCCAGCCCGTCAAGCACGTGGACGGCACAACCTGGCGCCGTGCGGGCAAGTACCGAGCGCTCTGGACCATCGCGACCGAGCTCTCGACGGTGTTCTCGATCAGCAAGGACGCGACGCTCGACACGATCAAGCGCTTCCTGCGCGGAGCACGCGGGATCCTGGTCAGCGACCGCGGCACCCAGTTCGGATTCTGGGCCATGGGGCGGCGGCAGATCTGCTGGGCGCACCTGCATCGAAAATTCGTCGAGTTCTCCGAAAACTCCCAAGGGCCGGTCGCCGAGATCGGCACCGGCCTCGTGCTTCTGACCCAGGTCCTTTTTCACGAGTGGCATCGCATCCGCGACGGGACCCTCAGCCGCCCCGACTTCCAGCGCAAGATGGCGGCGCTCCAGCCGCATGTCGAAGATCTGCTCGCGCGCGGGGCTTCCCTTGGCGTGCGCGGCGTCAGCGGGAGCCTTTCCGACATCCTCGAGCACCGCGCAGCACTTTGGACCTTCGTCCACGTGCCCGGCGTCGAGCCAACCAACAACCACGCCGAGCGCGAGCTCAGGGCTTTCGTCCTGTGGCGAAAACGCTGCTTCGGATCCCAGAGCGACCGCGGCGAGCGCTTCGCCGAGCGCGTCATGACCACCGTCCACACCCTCCGAAAACAGAAGCGTCACGTCCTCTCGTTCCTCACCGACGCCTGCACTGCCATGCTACGCAACCAGCCTGCCCCTCAACTCCTCAGCTGACTCCCGCGGACCCGGTGAACGGGTACGTCTATACCTGTCCGCACGCGCGATCGTGCCCGCGAGTGCAGCGTCGTGGGTACTTTGGGCTGTTGCAATCACCGTTTGGGCCTTCGTCCCCGTCTACCTGGCCGTCGTCGCCGATCGGGAAGGGAAGAGGCCCGTTGCAATGCAGCTTGTACTGGCAGCAATCGCCTTCCCGGTCTGGGTGTTCGCGGTCGGCGGCGCACCTGTTGCAAGCTGGGATTGGTTTGCGCACAATTCATACGTTGGTTCCCTGGCACTGATGTTCGTGACTATCGCCTTTGGCGCTATCAAGCCTTCGTGAACACGTGAGCAAGACCTCGACGAGGGCCACGTCGTGATTGGTCGCTGGGTACGACTCCTTCGAACCGCATTCGACCGTCGCGACGTGAGCCCAGACGAATTCCATCGTCTAACGCGGGGGGACGGCGGACGCCTTCCCAACAGTCGCCGCGAGCAGTGGGGAGACAATTTCCAAGGGCTGATGATGGCGCGGTTGTCGGGCGAGCGTGAGGTTCCCGACCCACGTCTGCGCGCGGCTTACAAATCGATCTACTTCGACTTCGTTGACAACGATACCGTCAATGCGGTTGCCTTCGCCGAAGGTGCGCGCAATTTCATCGGGGTGTTCGCGGGCGCTCTGCCCGCTCTTGCGACGCTTTGCCACGCGGCGATCATGTGTGCGGATGTCTGGCCCGAGCTGGAGGTGCCGGCGGACGAGGCTGCCTCGGCAGCAACACGCCTTAGAAGAGTTGGCGAGAACCTACGCAAAACCGGTCGGGCCGGCGCTGGCATCGAGGCAGTCGCGCAACCGCCGTCGGTGCAGGACGCCAGACCTTGCATCCGACGTTGCCTCTTCGAGGATGTGTTCGGTGCGGCCGTGTCCTTCTTTCTTCATCACGAATTGGCGCACGTTGTTCGAGGCCACCTTGATTTCTTTGGTCCGCCGCGCCGAGTCGCGCTCTACGAGACAGCCAAGGTGAGCAGTTCGAGCGACGACGCACGGGCGCTACATTGGCTTGAACTCGATGCCGATAGGTTTGGGATCGTGTTTACGTTGGATCTTTTCGACTGGGAGCAGCCGCCGTTGATAGGTTGAATGGGCTATGATAGAAGGTAATCCTCAGAGGTTTGCCATCGAATGCGAAATCGACGAGCGCGTCGATGAATGGGTGCTCGGGCACCTTCGCTTCTGGCTGTGTGGTCACGCACTGGGGAATTGGCATGACTCGGTAGACCTCCGTGGGTGTCATCGCTGGCTGAGAGACTTTGAGAGCGTTCCGCGCATCAGGTTCGAGCCGGGGCTGTTCGCCCTTTCTGCAAAGGAAGTATTCGCCCGCATCTACGATCCGGTGATGAACAGGGATCCTCGACTTCCTGCGATTGCCGACGCCTACGACCGGTTTCATATTTCGCACGTCGGAATGTCGGCTTTCGATCGCTATGACATCCTACTCCTCACGGACGAACAAGGCGCGGAGCGGTGTCTCTGGCGCGAATCTGGCAGCGACCACCTGCACGAGTGCTTCCTGCGGCGGCGAGAAATGGAGCGCATTGCGGGGCAATTCTGCGCGCTTCTGGAGAGGGAGGAGTGGTGGTAAACTTGGCTTGTGCGACGGCCGTCCCGAGCGCTCGACGCCGAAGTATCTGGATGGATACGAGCAAATCCGAATGCGACGCCAGCACAATTCGAGTCGTATCTACACTCCGCTTATCAACGGCCCGAGATGCTGCAGCGCTTTCCGGGGGGGCTGCCGTGATCTATCTGCTGCAGAACCCGGGACCTGTCGGAGCCGCAACGACGGATTTTCTACCGACGGAACCGCACAACGTGGGAGACGCGCCACGATGCCCTGCATGCAATCGATTCGTTGGCATGTTGAGATGGCAGCCGCCGTACCAAGTGGAACTCGAGACGTGGGGATCGGAATTTGGCGACGTTGCGTTTGGGCCCGGGGATAGTCTGCTCGTCAGTGAACGTTTCGCTTCGCTGTTGCGGGTGGGACGGAGGTTCGCGGTGAGCGCGAGCTTCGTTCGGAAGCTTCGGATCCAGGTTCGGGAAACGGGGGATCCGGCACCGGGAAAGGCCCCGGGCAAGGAGCGCTTTGTGAAGGGGGCGACGGAGCGACGGCTACGAAAGCTCGCTGCGAAGCGGCCGGACGCTTCCCTCGTGGAGCTGTCGGAGTTGCTGGCGAAGCAGACCGCCGTCGCGGTCAGCGAGACGACGATGTGGCGGAGCCTGCGCCGGCTCGGCCTGACTCGAAAAAAAAGTCCCTCCAGGCCTCGGAGCGCGAGCGGCCGGACGTAGTCTGCGCCCGGGAGGTATTCTGCAAGCGTCGGCAGCGCTGGCGCAAGAGACGCCTTTGGTTCGTGGACGAGAGTGGGGTCAACCTCGCGCTCACGCGGGCAAACGGTTGGGCTCCGCGCGGCGAGCGGCTCGTTGACCACGTTCCGGGCAGGCGCTGGGAGAACTTCTCGCTGATCGCCGCGCTGTCGCTCGACGGCGTGCATGCACCGTTGTTGCTGCCCGGCGCGATGAACACCGAGGCGATGCGCGTCTGGGCTCGGGAGTTCCTTGTCCCGCTCCTGAAGCCGGGAGACATCGTCCATCTGGGACAACCTGGGCATTCACACCGACTTCGAGGTGCGCCTCGCTGTCGAGTGCACCGGCGCGCGGCTCGAGTTCCTGCCACCCTACTCTCCCGACCTCAACCCGATCGAACTGGCCTGGTCGAAGGCGAAAGCGCTCCTGCGTCGCCTTGGTGTCCGCACGTGGCGACGACTGGTCTGCGCCGTCGCCGATGCGCTTCACGCGATCACGCCGGCCGACTCCGCCGGATGGTTCGGCCACTGCGGATACCCCTCTCCGTGATCCATCTCATTGAAAACTGCTGTAGTCAGGGGGCCCCCCTCGCCCGGAAGGTCCTGTTCCTCGTCGACGAGTCGGTCGTTGAGGGTCGGGTCGGACCAGTCATGCTCCTCGCCCTCGCCGTAGTCGAGGACGTTGACGTTGTGCGAGCAAGCCTCGACGGCCTCCTGAAGACCTTGGGCAACGATCCCTATGGGGCCACCGATAAGACGACCCTTTCGAGGAAGGGCTTGCATTGGAACGAGCTGGTGCCCGATGACCGGAGCAAGCTTACGGAGCGAGTTCGCGCTCTGCCGTTCCGGTGCTTCGTCGCCTTCGCGTCACTCGCCGACCAAAGCAAGGCCACCTACCAAGCGACCTACCGGCACCTCCTGTTCAAGCTCGTTCAGGGCCGCCTTGTCCGCTACGACCGTTGCGCCATCGAGGTCCTGGCGGAGGAGAACAGCAAGATCGACCGCGCGAGCTTGTCGGGGACGGTCTCGGTCGCCTACGAGCAGCTCGCCAACGCGAAGTCGCGGCGCCCCGTGGAAGCCCCTACCGTGTGCCGGGCGAGGAAGGGAGAAGATCCGGCGCTGCCGCTGCCCGACGTCATTCTCGGAATCGTCGGCGAGTACGCCCGGACAAGGATCAAGGCGAGGCAAGAGGCCGATGACAAGAAGAAGCGAGCTTCTGGTGCGCAGGCCGAGAACCGGTTTGAACAGGTCCGCGACAAGGTCCGAGCGATCTTCGACCTGGACTCGGGTGAGGTGTTTTCGCGAAAGCGTCCCTTCGAACCGTGGGATGCAGGCGGCGACTCGACCAAGTAGGGGGTCCGGGACGTGCAGGGAGCAGGCGTTGCGCACCTCTACGGACTACGGGACGAGATCGTCGCGAATGACGATACCGTTCTCGTTCGCGTAGTGATGCACCGAACGTGGAACCCGGCAGGACGACGGAACGTATATTCGCGCTTCTCCGGCGCTGAGGCGGGTCTTGTAGGTGATCATCTTATCGATGTGCTGCTTTCTCAGCTCCTTTCGAAGCTTGGCATCAGCAACACATTCAACTTCCGATCCCGTGGTCGCGTTGACGACCACCACCGCGTCGGGACAAATCTCCACCCCGTCGTCGAATTCGAACAAGCGGCGCTTCAGGCAACGATAACCAGTCGGGGTGAACTCCTCCGTGAGGTCTTGCACCATCCGTTCCTCGAAGCGCTCGTAGTCGGGCGTGAAGTCCCATTCATCCACATCAGCTCCGAGGACGGGTCGATCGAAAATGCCTTCCATGATGGGTAGCTTGATCTCCTCCGAATTATGACGCCAGCACCGGTGGGCCCGTCGACCTCAGCACCGGTCAGAAACCGCAAGGATGGGGAAGACCGCAAGGCGATGACTCATCAGACGGGACGAGGCTTCCCGGCCGACTTGGCAGCGGGCCAGCGAGAGGTACGTAGCGGAGATGGACGTCACCTTTCTCTTCCTCGACGAGTCCGTAGACCTCGACACTGCGTGGTTGACGGGTGTCTTCGTCCCCGCTGAGCAGTACGCGGATGTTCGCGATGCAGTCCTCCGCATCGCCCAGGAGGCACTCATCGAAGCCGGCCACGAGCATCCGGCGGCCGTCGAGCTGCACGCCGTCGATCTGCTCCGAGACGTTGGCGGTGTCACGGATGACCATCGCTTCAAGGTCTTCGAGAAGATCGTGGCCTTGGTGAACGCGGAACGCCTCGAAATCGTCAGGGTTGGGCACTCAGGGGCCAAGAAGATCCGGGAGCACTTCACCAAGGCGAACATGGATCCCGGCGACAAGCTGTACAGCCATAACTTCCGTGAGGTCGTGGAAGCGCTGCGCCTGCCCGAAGAAGGCCTGGTCTTCCCGGTGTTCGACGGTGTGCCGCCTCAGCAACAAGCGCTGAGGAGGAACCTGCAACCGGTGGATCGGCATGCGTACGACGCCTTCATGTTCGGTGGTCACATCACCCAGTGGGGTCGGGTTGCCTCAGAGGCCAAGCCCGTCCCCTGGGTCGAGTACAAGACGAACCTGCGCAATCTGGGCGAGCCCGCCTTCTCTGACAGCGCCCGCTCCCCGCTGCTCCAGCTCGCCGACATGGTTGGCTACCTCCTCTGCGTGGCCGACCGAGTCGCACGGGCCGAGCATTCGGAATGGAAGGCGCGGATCGCGAGGATCGCACGCAAGATCGATCCCGGCCTCGTCTACCGTCGCTCGATCATGATGCACATCAATGGCCCCAAATAGCGGGGCGCTCTACTACGCCGCCCAGATCGCCTCCACCCCTCGCCTCACATCCTCGTCGAGCAGGCTTGCGTAGACCTGCGTCGTGTTCGGACTCGAATGGCCGAGCAACCGTTGCGTGAGCCGAAGGTCTCTCGTCCTCCGGTATACCTCGACGGCGTAGGAGTGCCGGGTCGCGTGAACGCCGTGGTGTAGCGGGAGGCCTACGAGCTTCAGGGCGGCCTTCCAGATCCGATGCACGGCTGACCGGTGGAGTCTGCACCCGCGCTCGCTCACAAAGAGCGGGCTGTTCGGCTCGACTGGTTCGCCCATCTCGGCTTTCCCCTTGATGAACTTCGAGAGGTACTCCGCGAGGCCGACGCTGATGGCCACGAGACGGGTCTTGCCACCCTTGCCACGGCGCACGAGCACCTGGGCGGCTCCACGATCGAGGTAGAGATCCCCGACCACCAGCGCACACAGCTCGCTGACTCGGAGACCGGTACCGAGCAGCGTCTCGATGATCGCAGCGTTCCTTACGTCGTAGCGGTCGCCCTTGGGCCGCTGCGTGTCCATGGTCCCGCGCAGGGCAGCGACCTGCTGAGCGTCCAGGAACTTGTTCGGGGTGACCACCCAGTTTCCGCGCGGCATTGCGGGGCTGATCCTCATGGAAGAGGAACGCGGCGGCCAAGGAAGGGGTGAACCGTTGCGAAATCGGAACGGGTCCAGCCTGCGGGTTTACAAGGAAATCATTGATGTTGATCTCGCAGGGGCCTCGCAGATATCAATGCGGAGGGGGCCGAGCCAAGCCCTCGGCTCACCAACCGTGACCGACGCGGTGTCGTCATTGCGCCGACCCAACCTCGCTCCCGGACTTCCTAGGCCGAACGCCAGAGGTCCATCGTGTCGAGGTCCGAAAAGCCGAACGGGCAAGCGTCCGTAGCGGGTTCACGTGCAGCTCATGCCAGGCGTACCAAGAGGGTGCCACCTCCTGCCGCCGAGGTCCTCCCGCTACGCCCAGCGCGCCTGCCGCCCCCACCGACTGCTCCACGCGGGTTCGCTGACGGCCTCTTGGTCGAGCTGGCTCAGGCGGTCCTCAGGCTCGCAGCCGAGAACCCGAACCTGGTCGCTCAGGTGCGTGACGCCATCGGGGGCGGCGGTCTGCCAGCCGACCGTGCTCCCCTGCTCATGCGGAAGGGCGAGTACGCTGATCGGGTCGGCTACAGCGTCCGCACGCTCGACAAGCTGATCGGGGCCGGCCTTCCAACGCGGGGGTACGGGAAGCTCCTCCGGATCGTTGTTCCCGACGCTGACGAGTGGTTGCTCAGGCAAGACGCCGAGGATCTCGACGATGTCAACCTCCTCGCTTTGGGCAACGCCCAGAAAGCGGACCGTCGCGGTGGCTGAGCGACGTCGGATCCAAGGGGAGTACTGGTTCGCCTGGTATTCCGACCAGCACGCGCAGTGGGTGCTGAAGTACCGCGTGAAGGTCGGGCTGTGGAAGATGCACCGGGTGCCCAAGACTGTTCAGGAAGATGACGTCGCCAGGCGCTACTGCAAGACGTTCGTCAAGGCCCGCGCGGATGCGGCACGCGCTTCAAGGGTTCCCGGTCGCCCGAGCAACGGCACCATCTGGCCCGGCATGACGTTCAAGGAACTCGGGGAGCTGTGGACCAGTGGCAAGCTTGCCCAACTCTACCCCCGCTACGTGAGGTCGAAGAAGTCGGCCTCGGACGATGCGGCGCGGTTGAGGATCTACGTGTACGATCACATCGGGCAGGTGCCGATCGAGGAATTCGTTGCTCCGAAGGGCCTGGAGCTTGCGGAAAGCGTGATGGCGGCGCTGCCGCCACGAGCCGAGCTGAGCGACGCAACCGCGCGCCAGGTTGGCCAGGTCATTCGGTACGTGCTGCGACTTGCGGTTCACCCGCTTCATCTTCTTGTGTTGCCGAGCCCCGGTTTCCGTCGAAATCTGAACAGCCCGGGCGCGACGCAGTCGCGCTCGGGCTGTCCTCCGGAGCGGAGCTGATTGGTCAGGCAGCGGGCTCAGGCTCGGGTTTCTCCTTTCTACGCGAGCGACGTTCCTTGGCCTGAGCCTCGGCGTCGCGAGCGCGATAGCTCTCGCCTTCGATGGCGATCACGTCGGCGTGGTGGACGACGCGGTCGATGAGCGCGGTGGCGCAGGTGGCGTTGGGGAAGATGGTGGGCCAGCCGCTGAAGGCGAGATTGGTGGTGAGGACGGTGCTTTTCTTCTCGTAGCGGCGGCTGATGACCTGGAACAGGAGGTCGGCGTTGCGGTTGTCGAAGGCGAGGAAGCCGATCTCGTCGAGCACGAGGAGGCCGATTTTGGCGTAGTGCTTGAGCCTGCGCTCGAGGGCGCGGGCGGACTCCTGAGCGCCGAGGTCGAGCAGGAGCTGAGCGGCGGAGATGAAGAGGACGCCGTGACCACCGAGCGCGGCGTTGTGGGCGACATTTTGGGCGATCATGGTTTTCCCCAGGCCCTGTGGCGCGACGAGCACGACGTTTCTGGGCTCTTCGAGGAAGTCGAGGCGGAGGACGGACTCGACGAGGGGGCGATCGATTTTCGAGGGCCAGTTCCAGTCGAAGTCGGCCATGGGTTTGAAACGCTCCAGGCGGCTGCGCCGGATGCGGCGCTCGAGTCCGCGCCGAGCGCGCTCTTTTTCCTCGAGGCCCGCGACGTGCTGGAAGAGCTCGAGTGGGCCGAAGCGCTTCTTGGTGGCGAGGGCGATGAGGTCGTCGAGCGCGTCGGCGGTGGCGGTGAGACCGAGAGCGCGGAGCAGGGCCCGGAGATCGCGCTCGGTCACGGCTTCACCTGTTTTTCTGCCGGATCGGAAGATTGGGAGAGCCGGTCGTAGCGGTCGAGGGCGTGGGGTGTGACGACGAGGCTCTGGATGCGCGGGTCGCTCGGGAGCGTGACTTCGAGCGGGACCGGAGCGCCGCGGGCGCGACGGCGCTGATCGAGGACGTGGGCGACGGACTGAGCGGCGAAGGCGCCGCGCTGGTGCGCGTCGGCGAGGGCGGCGTTGAGCTCGGCGGCGCCGTACTGATCGAGCAAGCGGAGCAAGCGGCTGGTCGTGCCGCCGAGGTGCCCGCCGTGGAGAGCAACCTCGGCGAGGAACGGCTGAGCGGCAGAGCAAGCGACGAAGAGCCGATTTCTGCCTCGGTGCTCGCGTGCCTTGTGCTTGGCGGCGGCGAGAGCCGCGAGATGGGTCTCGTCCTCGACTTGCTGGCGAGCTCCCCAAGAGCGGCGGTGACGAGCAACCTCGGCGTTGCCGTCGAGCACACGGACGGTGGTCTCGGAGGCAACGAGCGTCAGCGGCTTTCTGATCAGGGTGTGAGGGATCGAATAGTCATTCTTGTCGAAGCGGAGATACGGGGTTTTCCCAGAAGAAATGGCGCGAATCGCGTCGGTTTGGAACGGATGCTCGGGCAGCGGCAAGAGTCGGGGGCGCTCCTCGTCGAGCGCCTCTGAGACGCGCTTCTCGAGCTCGCCGGGAACGCCGCGCTGGTGAGCGACGTGCTCGAGCCAACTTTCGAGCTGCCGGTTGAGATCGGCGAGCGAGCTGAAGGAGCGTGCGGCAAAGAAGGATTCTCTGAGGTCCCTGATCCGTCTTTCGACACGGCCTTTTTCGTTGCCCCGCGCGACGGCGACGGGCTTGGGGGCGAAGTGGCAGTGACCGGCGAGCTCGAGGATGCGGTTGTGGAAGCGGATGAGGTCGCCCTCCCGCTCGAGGACGACGCTTTTTAGGTTGTCGTAGAGGATGGTCCTCGGTACACCTCCGAGGCGCTGGAACGCCGCCACGTGGCAGCGCAGAAAGCTCTCGAGGGTCTGGTCGAGCGTGAAGCGCGCGAAGGTCGCCCGAGACCACGAAAGCACGAGCACGAAGCACGAGAGCGGCCTCTCAGCGTTACCGACGCGGAGCTTTCCGAACGACCCCCAGTTGACCTGGGCCTCCTCACCGGGCAGCGTGCTCAGGCGGAAAAACGCCTCGTGCGCCGGCGCCGGGCGGATGTGACGCACGTAGCGGCGGAGCGGGAAAACGCTGCCCTCGTAGCCGCGAGCGCGAATCATCTCGAACAGCCGCGTCGAGCGGAGCCGCGGGTACTGCTCGAGCGTCGCCCGCACGAAGTCGCGATACGGGTCGAGGATCATCGCGCGGCTCTGGAACCGCGCCGTCGCGAAGCGAGACGTTTCCACGGCCAGCGCAACCGTGTCCCGGTGCAAGCCGAGCTCGGTGGCGATGGTGCCGATCGTCCAGTGCTCGGCGAAGAACAGCCGCCGGATGCGCGAACGGAGCTCCTCGGAGATCATCGCGCCACCTCCCAGACCAGCAGCCGCTCGAGATCACGGAAGTCTCCGACCCCACGAACGCCGCTGCGCCGCCGGGGGCGGTCGAGCCCGGGAACGAAGGTGACGTTGTAGAGCGCGCCGCCCTCGTCCCACGCAACGTGCGAGAGGGGCGAGTCGGACGAAGCGGCCCTCGCGTCCGCACAAAGCACAGCGCGGACCGGGGCTCCCTGCCAGAGCGCCACCGCCTCGAGCAGCGTCGGCAGCGCCCGCGCATGCGACGGGGTCCCCCGCAGCATGCCTTTGAGCAGCGTCTCGCCGGGGCCCGCCATCGCCAAGACCCGGGTCGTCGCCGAACCCGGCGCAATTCCCATCCAAATCGATTCCATCGGTCGTTTCCTTGCCGGGCGACTCGACCGTCACCGCGACGGCGGAGCGCTCGGCGACGACCACGATCGGGGACAGGCCAACTTCTCGGCGACCCCTGTCCGTTTCTATTTTTCGCCGACGAGCTCGGAAGCGTCGCAGCCGTGCCGCTGTAGTCCGCCGTCCTCCACGGCTCCGCCAGTGCCGCCGCTTCGAGTCCCGGCGCGTGCTCGCGCGCTTGGCGTCGTGCCGTCCGTCCGGGCAGTAGACGTGTCCGCGATCGCAACCCCGGCACAGGTGGAACAGCCGCCGGCAGTCATCGACCAAGCACTGGATCTGCCGGAAATCGTCCACTCGCGAGCGCGGCCGCCGAGAACTCGGCCACCCTCGCGGACTCGTGCGACAACCATCGCGTCGAACGCGTCCACTCGCGGCGACCCGGGCTCGGAGAGGTGAAGTCTCCGGGCCCTTCCTATTTGGGGCGGGCCGAGATCCTCCGCCGCTCGCGCGGCCGGGGCCAACTACGCCGTCAGGCGGCCTCGCTCAGATTTCCGCGCTTTCCGGCGCTCGCCGACATTCTTGCCGCGCATCCGCTGCCGCTTGGCTTCCTGCCAAAGCCGGGCGCCGAGAAGGCGAAAGCCTACGTGTACCCGGACGAGGATCTGAAGCTGATGGCCTGCCGGGACGTGCCGCTTGTCGAGCGTCTGTTCTACGGCTTCCTCGCCCGAGAAGGTCCCCGAGTTGGGGAGGTTCGGGATCTGCAACTTCGTGAGGTGGACTTCGATCACGGCTGGGGTCACGTGGACGAGACCAAGACGGGTCGTCCGAAGGACTGGCCGCTCCAGCCCGGCACCCTCAAAGCGTTGGCTAGGTACCGAGACCGCTACATGCGCTCCAAGAGTCCGAGCGCCCACGTGTTCGCCCTGGCTGACGGCTCTCTGCTCGACCCGTACCTACTTGCCGAGCGGCTGCGCAGCTTCCTCAAGCTTGCCGGTGTCCAGCGTGCGCAGCTCTACCAGAGCGACGAGCATCGGCTGCACCTCCGAGCCCACGATCTTCGTGCTTCGTTCGTGACCGTGGCCCTCGCTAACAACAAGACCGAGTCGTGGGTCGCCGACCGCACGGGCCACATGTCGAGCCAGATGATCAACCGCTACAAGCGCTGGGCTCGGGGCCACCAAGAGCAGAGCCTCGGCGACTGGGTTCCCCTTTGCGACGCGATCCCCGAGCTGGCTGAAGACCCGAAGCGTACCGGCGCCGTGGCATCAGCGGGGAAGGCGACGAACGGAGCGGCTGGGCCGGCCTCGGGATCGAGCGATGCCTGAAGGTCAACGCATCGGGCTTCCGCAGCACTCGCTCCGGCCGAGTCCCTGCGGCTCCCGGGTCGTCCGTTCGCGCCCGAAGCCCGGACGATCTGGCCCCCCATGTCATGGACTTGCTCGCGGCGCCCAGGTCGTCTTGGTGCAGTTTTTGGTGCAGCCGCACCAAGCCTGCACCAAGCGACGACGGATTGTTCAACGATTACTAGTGGGCCATTCTGGACTCGAACCAGAAGCCAACGGATTAAGAGTCCGCTGCTCTACCAATTGAGCTAATGACCCGGGCCGGGCGGCCGGGGGTGCCGACCACTTGGGATGGCGCTCTTACCAAAGGCGGGCGGTTGTTTCAAGGCTCAGCGGGGGTGAAGCCCGGGGTGCACTCGCCGACCAGAGGCGGGTCGCGGTTGAAGTGCACGCAAAGCCCCTCCTCCGGCGGGCAGGCGGGCTCTCCACATTCTTCGGCGCGGCACAGCCGCCGGCAGTGTGCCGCCCCCGGATCCCCGACACAGGTGAGGCCGCGCGCGCAGGCGCCGTCGCCCGAGCAGGGCTCGCCGAGCTTTTCCGGGCTGGGCGGGATGCAGGCTTCCTTGCCGCGCGGGTTGACCATCTTGCAGTCGAATCCCTGAGTCTCGCACGTGGCAGAGGTGAGCACGTCGCATTCGTTGACGGGAAAGCAGAGCCAGGCGCCGCTATCCACGACGTTGTTGCCGATGCGCAGCAAGAGGTTCCGAAAGCAGCTCTCGCCTTCGTCGCACGCCGACCAGTCGCGCCCGCAGCAAAGCTTTCGGCAGTACCCGTTCGCGCAGAAGAATCCCTTGTCGCAGGGGTTGTCCACGTCACACGGCTCGCCCGAGTGGCCGCTTCCCGCCGGCACGCAGCCAGGCTCGACGTTCGCTTCGCCGGCAACCTGTGTCGGCTGGCACGCGGTGTCCGCGCCGCAGCCGCTCTGGCTCTGGTAGTTGCAGGTCCCGGCCGGGCACAGCGAGACGCCGTCCGGCGGTGGCGGAATGGTGTCGCCCCCGTCGTTGACGATGGCCGGGCAGCTCATGCCCGTGTCGACCCTGGCGCTTTCGGCGGAGCCGCACGCCGCCGTGGCGATTGCAGCCAGCCCCGCCACGACCAGCGATGCACCGAGAGCCCTCAGCATCCCCACTTTGATGCCCGAACTCGCGCGTGCGTTCAAGGACGCGGCCCCCGGAACTGCGATCCGTGGGTGAAAGTGCGTGATGGTCGCCTTGCCGTCAACCCGTCAGGCGCAGAGGGCGCGGCGCACGCGGGCGATGAAGCTCGGCTTCTCCGGGTGCGTCATCGAAGGAGAGGGTGCCGGGGCAGCGAGGGAGCGCACCAGACTTTCGAGTGGTGCGCGAGGCGGTTCCGATCGCGCGCCGAGTCCGTGCGAGCGACGTGCGTCGGCCGCGAGCGCTTCGGTCGTGCTGGCGTCGGTGTGGAATTCCAGATCCCGCTGCACCGCGGCGAGCTCTTCGGTGATCTCCTGGAACGCGGGCTCGCCCTCGGGAAGCCGAGCACGCGAGAGCAGCCAGCAACTTCTGAGCGCGGGCAGCGCGTAGCGCGTTTGCCCCATGGCCACGAACGCTGCCGCCGCGCGACGAAGGTACGCGAGGGCGAGGTCGTCGCGCTTGAGTCGGCGGGCGAACTCGGCCGCGCCGTGAGCGATCCAGGGATCGCTCGGCGCGAGCTCTGTGGCGCGGCAGTAAAGCTCCAGCGCCACGGCCAACCGGCCTCCGGCGGCATGGACTCTTGCCTCCGCCCTGAGTTGTTCCACTTGCGTGCGTTCTGTCGTCTTGGTCACGCCCGTTGCTCAGCAAGCAGTGTGCCTCGTGAAAAGGGATGCAAACGGTGCAGGAAAACCACTCGTACGGTAGACGTTGTCTCACTCTGGAAGACGACACCGTCCGGATGTGTCTCGTCGAGAGACGCTCGGGACGTCATCGGTTGCCGCTCATGCTGCAAGGGGCTACGGATTGTTCGAGATGGCGGCGCGCGTTTCGCTCGGCTGGTGCGCGATGGTGCTGCTCGCCGCATGCAGTGGCGAGGAGTCGCCGTTCAAGGGCAACGGCGGTGCGTCGGGTGCCGGCGGAGGGGCCGGTGCTGGCGGCAGCGTCGCGCAAAGTGGCGCGGCGGGCAGCGACGCTGGAAGCGGTGGCGCGGGTGGCGCGGCTGCGGGCACGGGCGGCATGCCGAACGTGGGAACGAGCGGCTCGGCAGGCGGTGCGGCGGGTGCTTCGGCCGGGTCGGGCGCGTCCGGTGCCGCAGGCAATGCCGCATTGGGCGGTTCCTCGGGCGATGGTGCAGGCGGCACGAGCTCCGGTGAGGCGGGCGCGCCCAGCGCCGGCAGCAGCGGCAGCTCGGGTAGCGGTGGTAGCGCGGGCACTCCGATCCCC
Source organism: uncultured delta proteobacterium (assembly GCA_963841435.1). GTDB lineage: Bacteria > Myxococcota_A > Polyangia > Polyangiales > Polyangiaceae > PMG-095. The sequence goes on along the minus strand of CAWJCS010000003.1, from coordinate 1,399,882 downwards.
ACGGGCGATCCGGTGGAGGAGGCGCTGCCGTCGTTGATGGCGGTGCGCCAGGAGCACGGGGTCGCAGCATTGCGCGGCGAGGCGTACGTCATCGGCGGGTACGCACCGAACATCACCGCGAGCGTCATGGCGTACGACCCGAAAGCGATGACGTGGCGGAGCGTTGCGGACTATCCGACCCCCCTCAATCACCCGAACGTCGGCGTCGTCGGCGACAAGCTCTACGTGCTCGGCCACTACACGGCCACGAGCATGCGCGACGCGACCACCGATTCGCAGGTGTACGATCCCGACGCCGACGCCTGGACGCCCGTCGCGCCGCTCCCGACGGGCACCGCCCGCGGCGCCGGCTGCGCGGCGGTCTTCGAAGACCGCATCTACGTCTTTGGCGGCGGGGCAGGCGCCGTGAGTGTCGCCTTTGCTGCCGCCTACGATCCCGCGATGGATGCGTGGGACCCGCTGCCGGACATGCCCGTCGCCCGCGAGCACTGCGTCGCCGCCACCGTGAACGGCAAAATCTACATCCTCGGCGGTCGCATCGACAGCATCCTCAACTTCGAGCCGTCGTCGCTCGAGTTCGACCCCAGAGAACCCGGCTACAAGCAGATCAAACCCATCCCGACGCCGCGTGGCGGCATGGCGGGCGGCGTGCTCGGCGGTGAGGTGTTCCTCTTCGGCGGCGAGGGCAACGCCGACCGAGCGGATGGCGTCTTCCCGGACATCGACGGCTACATCCCTGGGACCGACACCTGGGTGAAGGTCGGCACGATGGACATTCCGCGCCACGGCTTCGGTGCGGCCGTGATCGACGACCGCATCTACCTTCCAGGCGGAGCGGATCGTCAGGGCGGGTCCGCCGCCGACGACGTGAGCGTCTTCTATCTGGAGTGACCGCCGCGGCCAGCGTCGCCGCGTCGCCCGGGGCGTCGCAGCGCGGGGCGGAGTGCTAGCTCGATTCGAGTCGAGTCGTCCGCCCGTCGATAAAAGTACGATCGTAATACAAAACTGCGCGTCCAAAGCCAATCGACCTACGCTGCTCCGTTTTCGCTGGAAGCGCGACTTGCCATGGTAGTACGATCGTCATATACAACCGCCATGCGCTATCCTCCCGATCGCAAGCGCAAGACCCGCGCGCGCATCGTTACTGCGGCGGGTCAGCTATTCCGCGGGCGCGGCATCGCGGCGACGGGTGTCGATGCAGTGATGGCGCGTGCCGGCTTCACGGCAGGTGGCTTCTACGCCCACTTCCCGTCGAAGGCGTCCCTCGTGCGCGAGGTCGTCGAAGAGAGTGGTGCGGCGTCGTGGGCGCGCCTCTCAGCGCCGTTCGCCGATCGGCGGGGGCGGGCATGGCTCGAGGGCCTGTTCCAGCGTTACCTCGACCCCGCTCATCGCGAGGACGCGGCGCACGGCTGCATCATGCCCAGCCTGGCCGCCGAGATCGCGCGCGCCACGCCGGCCACGCGGCGGCAGTTCGCACGGCGGTTCGAGGGCATGCTCGCGCTCGTCGCCGAGCGGACGCGCGGCGAGGTAGCGCTCGGCGAGGACGAGGTCATCGCTGCCGTTGCGCTCGCCGTCGGTGGAGTGCTGCTCTCGCGCGCCGTGCCCGACCGGGCGCGCGCCAAGAAGATCCTTCGGGCGTGCCACACGCAGGCCCGGAAGCTCGTCGGCCTCGACGATCAGAAGGCCCCGCGCGTCGCCTCCGGGCGTCGCGTCCGGCGTTCGCACACGGCGACGGCCAAAAAGTCACGAGGAAAGGCGAAGGCGAGACGATGAGACGCGCGGTCATCACGGGCATTGGTCTGGTCACGCCGCTCGGTGTCGGCCGCGAGAAGAGCTTCGGGCAAATGCTCGAGGGGCGGAGTGGTATCCGATCGTTCGAGCACTTCGACGCGTCGCGACTCAAAACGCGCTTCGGCGGTGAGGTTCCCGCGTTCGACGCGAGCGCGCACCTCGACAAGCCGACGCTTCGCCGCACGGATCGCTACTCGCAGCTGGCCGTCGTCGCCGCGGACGAGGCGGTGGCCGACGCGGGCCTCGAGCTCGACGAAAGCGAGGCCCCGCACGTGGGCGTGCTGCTCGGCGTCGCGCTCGGGGGCCTTGCGAGCCTCGAGCACCATCACGCCCTCTTGCTCGAGAAGGGGCCGGATCGCATGAGCCCGTTCATGGTGCCGATGATGCTCGGCAACACGGCGCCCGGCATGTTGGGCATTCGTTACGGCGCGCGGGGTCCGAACGCGACCTTCACCACGGCGTGCGCCTCGGGCGCGCACGCGCTCGGGGAAAGTCTCGAGCTCGTGCGCCGCGGCGTGTGTCACACGGTCATCACGGGCGGTGTGGAAGCGACGCTCACGGAGCTCTGCGTGTCCGGATTCTGTGCCATGCGGGCGCTTTCCACGCGCAACGACACGCCGCACGCCGCGAGCCGGCCGTTTGCACTCGGACGCGACGGCTTCGTGATTGCCGAGGGCGCCGGCGTGCTCATCGTCGAAGAGCTCGAGCGGGCTCGCGCGCGCGGCGCGACCATTTACGCAGAGCTCGCCGGTTACGGCGCGAGCGGCGACGCCCACCACCTGACGGCGCCGCACCCCGAAGGCGAGGGGATGCGCCTCGCCATGCAGAGCGCGCTCGCTTCCGCCCGCGCCGCCACGGGGGACGTCGTGCACGTCAACGCCCATGCGACCTCCACGCCGATCGGCGACGAGGCCGAAGCGCGCGCCCTGCAACGTGTGTTCGGTGCCGGAGCGAAGGGAATCGCCGTCACCGCGCCCAAGTCGATGATCGGCCACACGCTCGGCGCCGCGGGCGGCATCGAGACCGCGATCCTTGCGCTCAGCATCGCCCGTTCGGTGATTCCGCCCACCATCAACTACGACGCGCGGGACCCCGCTTGCGACATCGAGGTGGTGTCGAGCGCGCGGGAACAGCGGGTGGCGGTGGGCCTCAAGAACTCGTTCGGGTTCGGGGGTGCCAACGCGTCGCTGGTGCTCCGGCGCTACGACGGCGCGTAGCGTCGGCTCGGCGCGGGTCGGGCCCCAACTTCGGGCCTGATCGTGCTATCTCCTCGGCCTTCGCGCCCCTAGCTCAGCTGGATAGAGCACCGGACTTCGAATCCGGGGGTCGTAGGTTCGAATCCTACGGGGCGCGCTGGAACCACAAACCTACAATCAAGGTCGGGCGACAATCCAGCAACTGCGCGAGCGGATTCGACCTACGTGCGGAGCCGGGCGCTGTCCGCAGCTCGGCGTGCGACGTGGTGACGCAGTGGGCCGACGGTGGCGAATCCTACGGGGCGCGCCATCCACAACCGGTCCTAACCGGACACACTGGTTACAGATCGTCGGTGGCGAATCCTGTGTCACCCGTATCTTGCGGGCGCCAGCCAGGACTCCAGGAGGCCGCGAAAGTTGGCAGGCTCCGTGCCTCGCTCCCGCTTCTTGACACGCTCTGCAGCGCTCGTGAGCGAGTCCCGACCTTGGGAGCCGAGCTCCGACTCGAGCCACAGCGCCGTTGCGACGTACAGGCGTGCGCTCCAAGCTCCGGTGTTGCGATCGAGCGCCAGTAGGACGAGTTGTTCCACGAGCCGCCTCTTTTGTTGGTCGTTCATGTTCGGTCGCTCCGACGCGCGCGGCGGTAGATGCTGGCGACGTGTTCGCGAAGCCACGCGTGTCCGCGGTCCTCGTTCCGGTTGTTCCACCAAATCTGCGAAAATTTGTAGGTCGGGAGGTCAACCGGAGGCGACAAGACGCGAAGGCGAGCCATCTTGGCGAACAGCTCCGCGGCGCTCGCCGGGAGGGTGGCGACGTGGTCCGTTCGCTCGAGGATGCGTGGTGCCAGCAAAAAGTACGGGGTGCGCAACGTCACGCGCCGGCGCTTTCCGAGGGCCGCCAGCGCCCGTTCGACGTGGAGCTCGGGTATCGAGTCGAAGGTGGGGCCTATCTCCAGGTGGGGAAGGTCGCCGTACGCTTCGAGCGTGAGGTGGTCGCCGATCCCGCCGTGGTCCTCGCGCACGACACAAGCTGCTGCATCTTCGTAGATGGCCTCCTGGTTCATGCTGGGAGGGACGCCTTCGAAAATGCCGAGCGCCAGATCGACTCCCCGCTCGAGAAGCGATTCTTTCGACCCGGTGCTCGGGGCTCTGAGCTCGACCTCGAGGTGCTCTGCCTCGCTTTGCAGCGTCCGCAGCAGCTCCGGGAGGATGATGAAGCCGAGCAAGTCGGAACAAGCCACCACGAAGCGCGACGACGACGTCGACGCCTCGAAGCCGGGCGGTTCCTCGAAAACCGCAGCCATCGCGCGCGTTGCGTTTTTCACCACCTCCGCCAGCTTCTCGCCCTTCTCCGTCAGAAAATAGGTGCGCCCCCTGAGCACGAGCAACTCGTCATGGAAGTGATTTCTGAGGCGGGCCAGCGAATGGCTCACCGCCGGCTGCCCGACTCCGAGCCGCAGCGCCGCGCGAGTCACGTTCCTTTCCTGCAAGAGCGCGTCGAGCGCTGGTAGCAGGTTCGCGTCCACCCCAGACAATTTCACGGTGACCCTCTCGGGGAAGGTATCACCATTCAATCGACGAGATCGATAGATGTCATGCGATCTGTCGATTGGTGAGGGGTAACCGTTTGGAGTAACCTGGCAAATTCGAACATACTGGGCCTTTCCGACGTCGGACGCCGGCGAGCAGACGTGTGCGTCAATGTGGGCTTGGGCTCGTCTTCGGACGAAGGGAGCGAGCTTGGCTCAGGCAGCGCCACGGTCGCGGGGAAAATGGCGACAATGTCTGATAGACCGAACGCGCGACTCACCGAAAGCCAGGAGGCAGAGCTGGCCCGGGGCAAGTTGCGCATCGCCACCCTGGAGCGGGAGGCGATCGAGCAGAGCGGTAATGCCGCGACCCTCCTGCGCGCCAACCTCGATCGGTACCAATCGCTCGTCTTGGCGCTCGCCCAGATCATTTGGACGCGCGACCCGAAGGGTCAGATGGTTGGCGAGCAGCCGAGCTGGGCTGCCTACACGGGACAGACGGCCGAACAATACGCGGGCGCCGGTTGGCTGGATGCCGTGCATGTCGACGACCGCTCGAGCGATCAGGTCATCTGGGAGCGAGCGGTCATCGCGCGCGGCCCCTGCGAGTACGAGCATCGGCTTCGTCGCCATGACGGCGAGTACCGCTACTTCTCCGTCCGGGCCGTGCCCGTGTTCGCGGACAACGGGACGATTCGGGAATGGGCCGGCATCCACAGTGACATCACCCAGCGCAAGTTGACCGAGCACTCGCTCCGTGAAGGCGAGCGCCGATTCCGAGAGCTCGCCGACGCCATGCCCCAGGTCGTCTGGGGGGCGCGCCCTGATGGTCATTTCGACTACTACAATCGGCGCTGGTACGACTTCACCGGCAGGCCCGAAGGGGTACTGGGGGATGCCAGCTGGGCGGATGTCGTGCACCCCGATGACCAGCAGCACGCCGTGGAACGCTGGCGCTTGGCCATCGCCACCGGGCGCGCGTACGAGATTGAGTACCGTCTCAAGCATGCCGACGGCAGCTACCGCTGGTACCTGACACGCGCGCTGGCCGTCCGAAACGAGGTGGGCGCCATCACGAGGTGGCTTGGAACGTGCACCGACATCGACGAGCGCAAGCGAACGGAAGATCAGCTTCGAGCGTCGAGCGTGAGCCTGCTGCAGAGCAACCGCGAGCTCGAGGACTTCGCGACCGTGGCTTCACACGATCTACAGGAGCCATTGCGGAAGGTGCACGCGTTCGTGGGCTGCCTGAGAGACGAGCAGTCGGCAGTCCTCAGCGTCGAAGGGCGCAACTACCTCGATCGCATCCAGAACGCCGCCTCCCGCATGACGATCCTGGTCTCCGACCTGCTCGAGTTTTCGCGGGTCTCGTCCCAAGCAAGGCCGTTCACGGCGGTCGACCTCAACGAGGTACTCATGGGTGTCATCTCGGACTTGGAGGTGCGTCTCGCCGAGACCGGCGGGCGCGTCCAGGTGGGTGAGCTACCCGTCGTTGCAAGCGATTCGTTCCAAATGCGTCAGCTGCTCCAGAATCTGATCGGCAATGGGCTCAAGTTCCACAAGAAGGACGAGCCGGCGGTCGTGCAAGTGAGCGGCGAGATCATCGACGCCGTGGACGCCCGAGGCGTGAGCGTGCCCGAAGCAGCGTGCCGCTTGTCCGTTGCCGACAACGGCATCGGCTTCGACGAGAAGTACCTCGACCGGGTGTTCAAGATCTTCCAACGGCTCCACGGGCGAGGCGATTACGAGGGGACGGGGATCGGGTTGGCGATTTGCCGCAGGATCGTAGAGCGACACGCCGGGACGATCACCGCGCGGAGTCGTCCGGGGCAGGGCGCGACCTTCATCGTCACTTTGCCTCTGATGCAGAAGAACATGGTGCCGTCGTGAGGACGGACGCGCCTGCGGTCATCGTCCTTTTGGCCGACGACGATCCCGACGACCAGGAAATGACCCGCAACGCCTTCAACAAGGTGCCGTTCCCGCTCCAGATCTACACCGTCGGTGACGGTGAGGAGCTGCTGGAGTTCTTGCGCCACACTGGGAAATACGCGCCCCCAGCGCTGTCGCCGACACCAGGGCTCATCCTGCTCGATCTCAACATGCCGCGAAGGGACGGGCGCGAGGCATTGATGGAGATCAAAGCGGACCGGGCGCTGCGTCGCATCCCCGTCGTCGTCATGACGACATCCAAGGCCGAGGAGGACATCTTTCGGACCTACGACCTTGGCAGCAACTCCTACATCAGCAAGCCGGTGACTCAAGCAGGACTGGTCCAGGTGGCCCTCGCGCTGGGGGAGTACTGGTTCAAGATCGTCACGCTTCCGGAGGCTGCAAGCGGATGCTAGCCGTAGAAAGGCCCGCGGTTCGCGTGTTGATCGTGGAGGACGACGAGGAAGACTATCTCCTCACCCGGAAACTCCTCGAGATGGACGGCCGCGTGGCCTTCGACGTGAAATGGGTGCGAAGCTACGAGGAAGGGTTGGAGGAGCTCCGCGCACCGTACAGCGCGTGCTTGGTGGACTACCGTTTGGGTGCTCACACTGGGCTAAATCTCATCGAGGCCGCGGTGGCGGGGGGCTTCGGGGGGCCCATGATTCTGCTGACCGGGCAGGGCGACCGCTTGGTGGACATCGAAGCGATGAAGGCGGGTGCCGCCGACTACCTGGTCAAAGACCAGATCACACCGCAGCTCATGGAACGCGTCATACGGCATTCGATTGAACGCAGGCAAGCGCAGCAGGCCCTGAACCGGAGCGAGGAGCAACTCCGGCAAGCTCAGAAGATGGAAGCAGTCGGAAGCCTGGCCGGCGGCGTCGCTCACGACTTCAACAATCTGTTGTCCGTCATCCTGAGCTACAGCGAAATGCTCGCTGCGGACCTCCGGCCGGGCGATCCGATGCGGGCCGATCTGGAGGAGATCAACGGAGCCGGTCTGCGCGCGGCCGACCTGACACGTCAGCTGCTCGCATTCAGCCGCCAGCAGGTCCTGCTGCCCCGCGTCGTTGATCTGAATGCCATCTGCACGGGCATGGAAACGATGCTGCGCCGGGTGATCGGAGAGGACGTGGACTTTGCGTCACGCCCGGCGCCGGCGCTGGGTAAGATTCTCGCCGACCCGGGCCAGCTGGAGCGAGTCATCGTGAACCTGGCGGTCAACGCCCGGGATGCCATGCCGCGCGGCGGCAAGCTCACGATCGAGACCGCGGAAGTCGTATTGGACGAAGCATACGCGCTGGAACATGCCGGCGTGACGGCTGGAGTCCATGTCATGCTCGCCGTCAGCGATACGGGTGTCGGCATGGATGAGGCCACTCAGTCCCGCATGTTCGAACCCTTCTTCACGACCAAGGAGGGCCGACAAGGGACCGGGCTAGGGCTCGCGACCGTGTTCGGGATCGTTCGGCAAAGCGGCGCGACCATCTGGGTCGACAGCGAGGTTGACCGCGGCACGACATTTCGCGTCGATTTCCCGATCGCGGAGCACACCGTTCCGATTGCCGCTTCGGCGCCCCCTCCCGGATTGCTCAACCTGCACGGGTCCGAAACCATCCTGCTGGTCGAAGACGAGGAGCGCGTGCGCGTCCTCGCGCGGACGATCTTGCGCAGGTACGGCTACGACGTGCTCGAAGCCCACAGCGGAGGCGATGCGTTCCTCTTGTGTGAGCAGCATCCAGAGACGATTCACCTGCTCTTGACCGACGTGGTGATGCCCCGCATGAGCGGCCGACAGCTGGCCGAGCGTTTGCTGAGCGTCCGCCCCGCGATGAAGGTGCTCTACATGTCCGGCTACACCGACGACGCGGTGGTGCGGCACGGGATTCTCGACTCGACGATCACGTTCCTTCAAAAACCCATCACGCCCCACGCCCTCGCGCTCAAGGTTCGTGAAGTGCTCGGGCCAAACCCCACGGCGACGGGCCGCGAAGAACGAGGCTCTGACGCTCTCGGTGGCTCCCGGCCGAAGCCAGGCCACGGCAGCGCGGAAAGCTCGCGATGAAGGCCCTCTTGGTCGGAACCGACTCTGGCTGGGGGAGCACCGTAGGCAGCGTGCTGGGAGCGCGGGGTCACAACCAGCTCGTGGCCGAAAACGGCGGGACCGCGCTCGTCATGGTCGCCAGCGAAGCGCCGCCGTTGATCGTGGTGAACGATCCGCTCGATGACATGCCCGCCACCGAGTTTTGTCGGCGCGTGCGCGCCTCGCCGGAGGGTGCTGACGCGGTGATTCTGGTCATCACGAGCCGCGATGACCGACTGCCTGAGCTTCTCGAGGCAGGAGCGACCGACCTCTATGCAACCTCGCTCGGCCCCGCGGCTCTCGAGACTCGCGTCCTGATTGCCGAGCGCCTCGTAGAGCAGCAGGCCACGCTCAGAAACCGCGAGCTCCGCTTCCGGCGGTTGTTCGACTCGGGTGTCGCGGGAGTCACTATTTCGGACTTCGACGGCAACTTCAAAGAAGCGAACGCCGCCTTCTTGAAAATGTTGGGCTACACGCACGAGGACATGCTGGCCGGCAAGCTCAACTGGGAGGCGATCACGCCGCTCGATCGTCTCGTTTCCGACATCGATGACCGCCAGCAGCTCCGAACGACCGGATTTCTTCCGCTCCGAGAGCGAGACTTCGTCCACAAGGACGGGCGCTACATCGCCACACTGGTGGGCTTTGCATACCTGCAGGGCACGACCGAGTGGATCAGCTACGTCACCGACATCTCCGCGAGAAAACAGGCGGAGGAGGCGCTCTTGGCGCTGGCGACCCAGTATCGGACGCTGTTCGAGCAGTCGCCGCTGCCGAAGTTCTTGTACGACAACGAGACGCTTCGGTATCTCGCCGTGAATGACGCCGCTGTTGCGTGCTTCGGCTATTCGCGCGCGGAGTTCTCGGGGATGACCATTTCGGACATGCGTCCGAACGAGGACGTGCCGGGCTTCCCTGCGGGCTTCAGCGCCACTCCTTCCGCGGCCATTCAGTCGGGCGCTTCCCAGTACAAGAAAAGAGATGGAACGGTGATCGATGTCGATATCACCGTCCAGAACTTCGTGTTCGATGGCAGACCGTGCGCCTTGAAGATCGCGGTCGATGCGACCGAGCGGAACCGACTCGAGGCGCAGCTCCGACAGGCCCAAAAAATGGAGGCTATCGGTAGCCTCGCGGGTGGCGTGGCGCACGATTTCAACAATCTGCTTTCCGTGATCCTCAGCTACAGCAAGATGCTCATCAGCACGTTGAAACCCGGGGATCCGACGCGAGCGGACCTCGAAGAGATCGCGAGGGCCGGCACGCGGGCCGCAGAACTGACCCGTCAGCTTCTCGCCTTTAGCCGGCAGCAGGTGCTCGACCCCAAGATCCTGGACCTGAACGCCGTGATGTCCGGCATTGCGAGGATGCTGCGGCGCCTAGTCGGGGAGGACGTGGAGTTGAACGTCGTTGCTAGCCAAGACCTGGGTAAAGTCCGGGCCGATCCCGGACAAATCGAGCAAGTCCTGATGAATCTGGTGGTCAATGCGCGCGACGCGATGCCGACGGGGGGTAAGCTCACCATCGAGACGGCCAACGTCGAGCTCGATCTTTCCTATACGTCCCAGCACACCGGGGTCGAGCCCGGCTCGTACGTGATGCTCGCGGTGACCGACACGGGCGTCGGTATGGAACCGGCGACCGTCGCGCGCATGTTCGACCCGTTTTTCACGACCAAGGAGCTCGGACGCGGTACCGGACTCGGGCTTTCCACCGTCTTTGGCATCGTCCAGCAGACCGGCGGCAGCATCTGGGTTTATAGTGAACCCGGCGCGGGCACGACAATCAAAGTGTACCTCCGGCGGACTGACGGCGTCGTCCGGAGCGAGGCGGCCGTCGCAGCGGTTCCGAGGCGCGCGTCCGAGACGGTCCTGCTCGTCGAGGACGACGAGTCGGTGCGGCTCGTCACTCGCACCATCCTCGAGCGAGCCGGCTATCGTGTCCTCGTGGCGCAGAACGGGGGCGACGCGCTGCTCATCTGTGAGCAGCATACGGCGACGATTCATTTGCTTCTGACGGACGTGGTCATGCCGCGCATGAGCGGCAGGGTCTTGGCGGAGCGTGTCGGCTCCCTCCGGCCGGCGATGCGGATCATCTACATGTCGGGCTACACCGACGACTCCATCGTCCGCCACGGTGTCTTGGATTCCGATGTCGCGTTTCTTCAAAAGCCGATCACGCCGAACGCGCTGCTCCGAAAGCTGCGAGAGGTTCTCGACGAGCGCCCGTACGGGAGCGGCCCGCCGCCGTCGTTCGAGGGTGTGTCGAGCCAGGGCCACCTCCGGGCGCCGACGTTGCCCCCGGCGCGGCAGGAGAACCCGGAATGAACGCCGTGCCGAGCATGGGCGTGGAGCCGCGCCACTCGCGCGGCAGGATCCTCCTGGTTGACGACGAAGACGCCTTGCTTCGCATCACCGCGCGCATTCTGACCGCCGAGGGCTACGAAGTGCAGACGGCGAAAGACGGGCCCACTGCGTCGGCCCTGCTGGCGGAGACCACGTTCGATACCGTCGTCAGCGACATCGACATGCCGCGCATGAGCGGCATCCGGCTCTTACAGATCATTCGCGAGCGAGACCTCGACGTGCCCGTGATCTTGGTCACGGGGGTCCCCGACGTGAAGACAGCCATGCAGGCGATCGCGCACGGTGCCCATCTGTATTTGAGCAAGCCAGTAGACATGACCGAGCTCGAGCGCGCCGTCGCGAAGGCCGTGCGCCTGAACCAGGTCGCGAAGCTCAAGCGCCAGGCGTTGGAGCTCCTGGATCATGGCGGCCTCGGGAACGCCGACCGCGCGGCACTCGAGGCCAGCTTTCGAAGCGCTCTGGACACGCTGTGGCTCGCCTATCAACCCATCGTGAGCGCAGGAAGCCGCTCCTTGTTCGGCTATGAAGCGTTGCTGCGGAGCGAAGAGGCGTCGTTGCCTCACCCGGCGGCCGTTCTGGACGCGGCGGAACGCCTGGGGCGCCTGCACGAGCTCGGGCAGAGTGTGCGCGCGCTCGCGTGCTGCAGCATGACGGACGCGGCGCCATCCTGCGTCTTCTTCGTCAACCTCCATGCCCACGATCTCCTAGACCCAACGCTCCGCTCGCCGGACGCTCCACTTTCCCTCGTCGCCAAGCGTGTGGTCTTGGAAGTCACGGAGCGCGTCGCGCTGGACGAGGTGAAGGACGTTCCGCGCGGTGATCGCGGAGCTCAGGGGTCTGGGGTTTCGCATTGCCATCGATGATCTCGGTGCCGGCTATGCCGGCCTCACGAGCTTCGCAACGCTGGAGCCAGAGTTCGTGAAGCTCGACATGTCTCTGATTCGCGGCGTTGACAAGAACCCCGTGAAGGAGAAGTTGGTGCGGTCGATGACGACCCTTTGCAAAGATCTCGGCATGTCGGTCGTGGCCGAGGGCATCGAGACCATCGAAGAACGCGAGGCTCTCGTCCATGCCGGCGTCGACCTGTTGCAGGGCTATCTCCTCGCCAAGCCCGGTAAGCCTTTCCCGTCATTTGGCTGGTAGGCGGGCGTCTGCGCTCGTGACGGCTCCGCGGGCCTTGGCGCGGCCTTGCGCGAAGGACCCGAGTGCGGCGCTCGCGAGTGCCGCCGTGGTCGCGACCGCCGACGACTGAAGCAGGGAGACGACCGGCTGAATACTTCAATTGATTTAGACGCTTAGCCGGCGGTGCGGGCGCCCCAGCCAGCCTTCGGCGCGTTCTTCACGCGGGCCTCCTGGGAGAAGATACCCATGCTGAGCGGTGAGGGCTATCCTGGAGGGTCTTCGGCCGCGTCGAAGACGGGCATCTCGACCGGAGGGAGCGCGACTGTTTCGAATGAGAGGACATCACGGACTATCCCCGGAGACGGGTACGATCCTGGTCGTCGACGACGAACCGGAGCTCCGTCGCTCTCTGCGACGCATTCTGACGAGGGCCGGCCACACCGTCGTCGAGGCGGCCACGAGCACCGAAGCGCTTCGCGCGATCTCGGATCGCGCACCGGAGGTCGTTCTGCTCGACCTGAGCTTGCCCGACGGAGACGGGCTGGATGTTCTCGGTGCGATTCGAGCGTCCGGTGCGGCCATCAGTGTCGTGGTGCTCACGGCGAGTGATGCCACCGCGGACATGCGAAGCGCCCTTTCGAGGGGCGCCACGGCGTACCTTCACAAGCCAGCGGACCCGCTCACGCTGGAAGCCGAAATAACGCTGGCGCTCACTCGCGCCCGGCATGCGAGCACGCGTGCCGGACGGCCAGCCATCGACCTCGATCCGACTGCATCGCCCGAAGGGGTGAGCGCGCTGCTCGAGCGATTGCCTTTCAATCTCGCAAACCAGCTGAGCCATGCTTGGGATTTGCGCCACATCGAAACAGGCGCTCACGTGCGCCGCATGGCCGAGTCGACGCGCTGCGTCGCGCTTGCGCTCGGCAGGTCGGAAGCCGAGGCCTCCCGGCTGGGTCGCGTCGCCATGCTGCACGACATCGGCAAGATCGCGATTCCCGACGCGATCCTCACGAAACCCGGCAAGCTGACGGACGAGGAGTTCGCCATCATGAAGCGGCATGCCGAAATTGGAGGCGAATTGCTCGGCGGCTCGAGCCACCCGTTCTTGGACCTGGCGGCCGACGTGGCGCGCGGCCATCACGAACGCTGGAACGGCAGTGGCTATCCGGATGGCCTGGTCGGAAGCGAGTGCCTGTGGGAGGCGCGTGTGGTGGGCGTCGTGGACGTGTACGACGCTCTCGGGCGTGCTCGATGCTACAAGGATGCCTGGCCCCGTGAGCGGCTGCTCGAGTTCTTCCAGAAGGAGCGAGGCAATTCCTTCGACCCCGAGATCGTCGACGGCCTGCTTTCCGTCTGGACCGAGCTCGCGATCGTAAAAAGCGAGCATCCGGAACCGCTGGGTGCGGACTCGCCGAACAATCTTCGGCTCGGGGCCGACGGGCCCGAAACGGGCACGGTCGCCATCCCTCGCTAGGTTGCTTGGCGCGTTCGAGCGGAACGGGGCGCGAGCGCCGGGCGCGCCGCCTCTCCGTCAGAGCGTAACGACGCGCCCGTCTGCGCGTTCGCGAGGGCGCGGACGGCTGCCGTGAGCACCGCGCCGGCCTCGGCCGTGATCTTCAGCGTGGCAAGCTCGTCGGCACGCGTGCGCCCCTGGTTGACGAGCACGAGCGGAATCGAACGCCGCGCCGCCGCGCGCGCGAAGCGATAGCCCGAGAACACCATCAGCGACGAGCCAACCACCACGAGCGCTCGCGCTTCCTCCAGCGCGGTCATGGCGCTCTGGACGCGCTCGGCAGGCACGCCCTCGCCGAAGAACACGACGTCGGGCTTGAGAACGCCGGCGCACGCAGCGCAGTCGATCAGGCGAAACGCGCCGTAGTCCACGTCGCCGAGCTCGGCGTCGCCGTCCGGTGTCGTCGTCGCGGCGCGGGCAACGAAGCTCGGGTTCTGCTCCGCGAGCTGGCGTTGCAGCTCGGCGCGTGGCGTCACACGGCGGCATCCGACGCAAATGACGCGATCGATGCGACCGTGCAGGTCGACGACGTTCCGACTGCCGGCGGCCTGGTGCAGGCCGTCGACGTTCTGCGTCACGAGCGCCGTCACGAGCCCGGCGCCCTCGAGGGCGGCGAGCGCGCGGTGGGCCGCGTTGGGACGCGCGTCCCCGAGCCGAGCGAAGCCGACCAGGCTTCGCGCAAAGTAGCGCCGGCGCGCGGCCTCTGAGCCAAAAAACTCGCGGATCTGCATGGGCTGCCGGTGCTTCCAGGCACCCTCGGCGTCGCGGTAGTCGGGGATGCCCGACGCCGTGCTCACGCCCGCTCCCGTGAGCACGAGCACGCGCCCGCCCCCGAGGAGCTCGACGAGCTGCTCGAGCCCGGCCGCGCTCGCGGCATCGAGGTCGGTCGGGCTCGGCTCCTCGTACCGCGTGCTCACCGAGACGATTGTACCCCGGCCACGCCGAGACGAGGGCGGTCACGCCCGACCCGTGGTGCGCGCACCGCGCGGCGTGTCGGTGGCGACACGTCGCACCGCAGCCGCCTCGGGGGCGTCCGTGCAGATTCGCCCTGCAACGCCGCCATTTCAGGCGTTGAACGGCGACGGTGCCGGCTCTGCACGGCGCTTGCAGAAGCGGTGTCCCGAAAGGACTCCGCCCCGTGAAATCATCGCTTCGCTCATTCGTCCTCCCGGTCTCGACCCTCTTTTTGCTGCTCGTCGTCGCGCCCCGCGCCCTGGCGTCGGTGGACTCGGCCGATAAGACGCTGGCTCCGTATTTTCGGGTCGAGCACGCCGATCCGAACGTTGACCAGCTCCCGCTTGCCTCGACCAAAGTCGATATCGCCGTCACGGACGTCATCGCCGCCGTGACGGTGACGCAGCGCTACGAAAACCGCGGCTCGCGTCCGATCAACGCGACCTACGTCTTTCCTGCATCGACGCGCGCCGCCGTCGACGGGCTCACGATGCGCATCGGTAGTCAGCTCATCTTGGCCAAGATCAAGGAGCGCGACCAGGCCAAGCGGACGTTCGAGGCGGCCAAGCGTGACGGCAAGAGCGCGACGCTGCTCGAACAGGAGCGCCCGAACGTGTTCACGATGAGCGTCGCCAACGTGATGCCCGGCGACCACATCGACGTGACGCTCCGATACACCGAGCTCATCGTCCCCACGGACGGCCGCTACGAGCTCGTCTTTCCGACGGTCGTCGGGCCGCGCTATTCGAACCAGCCCGAAAAGACCGCCGCACCCTCGGACCAGTTCGTCGCGACGCCGTACCTTCGCGCCGGCGTGCCACCCACGTCGACCCTCCAAATCACCGGCACACTGGCCTCGGGCATCCCCCTCGCTGACGTGACGAGCCCCTCGCACCGGCTCGAGCAGAGCTTCGACAATCCGGGTCTTTTGCGCTTTTCGCTGGATGCGAGCGAGGTGCACGGCGGCGACCGCGACTTCGTGCTCGACTACCGGCTCGCCGGGGACGCCATCCAGTCGGGGCTCACGCTGTTCGACGCGGGCAGCGAGAAGTTTTTCCTGCTCGAGGTCGAACCGCCTGCGCGCGTGACGGACGCCGATCTGCCGCCCCGCGAGTACGTCTTCATCGTCGACGTTTCGGGCAGCATGGCGGGCTTCCCGCTCGAAACGGCCAAGTCCCTGCTGCGTGATCTCGTCGGCGGGCTGCGCCCGAGCGATCGCTTCGACGTACTGCTCTTCGCGGGGGCATCCGAGCTGCTCTCGCCGCGCTCTCTTCCTGCGACGCCCGAGAACGTCGCTCGTGCCGTGCGCGCCATCGACGAGCAGCACGGCGGTGGCGGCACCGAGCTCCTGCCGGCACTCGAGCAGGCGCTCTCGCTGTCGCCCGAGGTCGGGGTCTCGCGCAGTTTCATCGTCGTCACCGACGGCTTCGTTGACGCCGACCGACAGGCGATGGACTTCGTGCGCCAGCACCTCGGAGAGGCCAATGCCTTCGCGTTCGGCATCGGCGATTCGGTGAATCGCTACCTCATCGAAGGCGTCGCGCGCGCGGGCTTCGGGGAGCCGTTCGTCGTCACCAACGAGGCCGACGCAGCGCAGGCGGCGCACCGTTTCCGCGACTACGTCCGTGCTCCGGTGCTCACGAACGTGCGCATCGACTACGGCGATTTCGACGTGTACGACGTGATGCCGCGCGCCGTGCCGGACGTGCTCGCGGCGCGGCCCGTGATCGCCTTCGGCAAGTACCGGGGCACCCCCCGCGGTACCATCGAAGTGTCGGGTGTCGGCGGGCGCGGGGCCTACCGGCAGCGCTTCGACGTGTCGCGGGTCGTGCCGCGCGCGGAGCACCGCGCGCTCCGGCCGCTCTGGGCGCGCACGCGCATCGCCGAGCTCTCGGATTTCGCGTTCGGCGAGCCGCCCGAGGCGGCCAAGAAAAAGATCGTCGAGCTCGGCCTTCGTTATGATTTGCTCACCGCTTACACGTCGTTCGTCGCCGTGACGACCACGGTGCGAAACCCCGGCGCCCCGGCCGACGACGTGAAGCAGCCGCTGGCCCTGCCGCGCGCTGTGTCGAACAGCGCGATCGGCGAGCCGCTGAGCTCGGCGGACGAGCCGGGGCTGCTTTTCCTGCTGCTCGCCTCGGGCCTCCTCGGAGCAGCGTTCTTGGCGCTTCGCGGGCGCCGCCGCGCCGCGCTGGTGACGCGATGACGGGGCGTCTCGCCTGGCCTGCGCTCCCGGGCGTGCGCCCGCTGCGCGCGCTGGATCTCGTTCTCGCCGCGCTCGCGCTCGCCAGCGCCGCGCTGGTGAAAGGCGCGTGCTCGCGCGCCGGCGCCGACGAGCTCGGTTTCTTGCTCGCGCCGACGGCGTGGCTCGTCGAACGGGTGACCGGGCACGCCTTCGAGCGCGAGCTCGGTGCGGGCTACCTCTCCCGGGAAGCAGGCCTCGTCATCGCGCCCGTCTGCGCCGGCGTGAACTTCCTCGTCGTCGCCTTCGTCTCGCTCGTCGTCGGTTTCAGTCGCCGACATCGTCGCGTCTCGACGGCCGCGCTGTGGCTGGTCGCGTCGGGCGCTCTTTCCTACGGCGCGACGCTTTTCGTCAATGCGATGCGCATCGCCAGCTGGCTCGCATTCGGGCAACGGCTCGCAGCGGTTCTCGGCCTTTCGCCGCACGAGCTTCACCGCGCTCTCGGGGTTTGCGTCTACCTCGCGGGCCTGCTCTTGCTCTACGCCTTCGCCGACCGGTGTCTGAGGCGCGGTGCGCCGGTCCGTGCCGCGATCGGCTGGCCGCTCGCTCTGTACGTCGGCGCGACGCTCGTCGTCCCCGTGCTGCGCGGCGTGGCCTCGGGCCCGGTCTACGCGCGGCACGCGCTCGTGGTGCTCTCGGGCGTGCTCGTGGTCCTCGTCCTTTCGGGTCTTTCCCGAAGGCTCGTTCCTGCATGGTCACGGGCCGAGCAACCTCGAAGGTGACGTTCGGCGGGGCGGGCGACGGAGTCAAATTGTTGTAGCTTGCCGCCATGCCCGAGTCCCTGCCGCCCGTCGCGGACGTCGTGCCCGAGGTGCACGTCCGGGATCCGGATGGGTGGCTGCGCGTGGCGGCCGTCACCGTCGTCGCGCTGTCGGCGCTTCAGATCCTGCTGTTTCCGTTCGGTCGCGACCAGGGCATCTACGCGCTGATCGGCGACGGCATGCTCAAGGGGGACGTGCCGTACCGCGATCTCTGGGACTTCAAGCCCCCCGGCATCTACCTCGTGTACGCGTTCGCGCAGGGCGTCTTCGGCAAGACGATGCTGGCGCCGCGCCTCGTCGAGGTGATCGGGCTCGTCGTCGTCGTCGCGTGCTCGGCCCGGCTCAGCGACACGTTTTTCGGCAGCCGCACCGCCGGCTACCTCGGCGGCGCCCTGGCGGCGCTCATGCACGCCCAGATGGAGTTCTGGCACACGGGGCAACCCGAAACTTTCGGCGGCATGCTGACGATGGTGGCGCTCGTGCTCACGGGCGTGGAGGGCAAGCGCGCTCGCAAGACGTGGCGGTTCGCGGCCGTGGGCGCCGTGCTCGGCTGTGCGGCGCTGCTCAAGCCACCGCTCGGCGGCGCCGCGCTCGTCTGTGCGGCCTACCTCGCGACGCGGGAGCAGCAGCGAGGTGACTCGTCGCGTGCCGCCCTGCGACCCGTCCTCGCGATTTCCGCGGGCTTTTTGGTGCCGATTCTCGCCACGGCGGCCTGGTTCGCGGCGCGCGGCGGATTCGCCGCGCTCGTTTGGACGATGCGCGACTTCACGCCCGGCTACACGGCGCTCGGCTGGGAGGGCCAGCACGCGGCCGGGATGTTCTACTACGCGCTCCTCGAGGTCTTCTTCAAGTTCTCCGCGCTGGGCGCCGCCGGCGTGATCGCAGCCATCACCACGACGCCCATGAACCTGCGGGAGCGCGAAGGCATGTTCCTCGTGCTCGGCGTGATCGCCGTGCACGTGACGGGCATCGCGATGCAGGGAAAGTTCTTTTCCTACCACTACGGGAGCACCCTGCCGCTCGTGGCTCTGCTCGCGGGGCTCGGCCTCTACAAGCTCTGGCGTCGCTGCCTTGCCGGCGGTGCCGGCGGCGTGTTCGCGTTCGTGGCGTTCATCGCCGTGTGCGTGGCGATGCGCCAGGCCGTGACCGATCTCCCGCAGGATTTTTGGGACCGCTCGGCGCTCCGCATGCGCTACCTGTTTTCGTCTCATCGCAATCGTGACGAGCTCGAGGAGGAGCTGGGAACGGTGGCGGACGTGAGCCTCACGGCCGATCGCGCCGTGGCGCGCGACCTGCGCGGAAGGACGAAGGGGAACGCCCCGGTGTTCGTGTGGGGCTTCGAGCCCATCATCTACTGGCTCGCCGATCGCCGGCCGGCTACGCGCTTCATCTACGACGTGCCGCAGCGCACGTCGTGGGAGCGCGAGCGCGCTCGCCAGGACCTGATGCACGATCTGCGCGCGTCGCCCCCCGCGGCGATCGCCGTGCAGCACGCCGACGTTTTTCCCGCGGTGACGGGCAATTCGCTCGATTCGGCGCGAGAGCTCCTCGGCTTTCCGGCGCTTTCCGCGCTCGTCTTCGGAAAATACGAGCTTGTCACCACGATCGAGGACTTCGACATCTACGTGCCGCGGAGCGACGCCAGAGCGTCGAAGTAGCGTGCGTGCCGTCAGGGCCGGCTGTCGCTCGACCAGACTTCGTAGGTGTCGGCGCGTCGCTCGCCGACGCCGAGCATGCGGGCCAGGCGCACGAACGTCCACGCCGTCCCAGCCAGCTTTCTGAGCTTCGATTGCCCGACTCGCTCCTGGTAGTCGATCGGGATCTCGACCACGCGGTAGCCGGCGCGCGCCGGCCAGAGCAGCGTGTCGATCGGGAGCGCATCACCCTCGCCGTCGAACGCGAACGAACGGATGCAGGCCGAGCGGTAGCCGCGCATGCCGCTGTGCAAATCGCCCACGGGCACGCCGTGCACAGCGCGAGCACAGGCGACGAACGCCTTGTTCGCCACGTAGTTTGGCAACGGCATTGCGGCCGGTCGCTCGCGCACGCGCGCCGCATTCACGACATCGACCCCGGCTTCGAGGATGGCGCGGATCTTGGGGATCACGGCGGGTGGATAGGTGAAGTCGCAGTCGAGGTAGATGAGGGCGTCGCTCCGGAGCGACGCCTCTCGCATCAAGAGCTCCATGGCCGGCCCGTGGCCGCGCGGCGGCAGCTGCCGAAGCACCGTGGCGCCGAGCGCCGTGGCGATCTCGGGCGTCCGATCGTGGCGGGAGCTATCGACTACGAGAATGCCCGCGTCCGGAGCGTGCTCGCGGATGGCGGCGATCATCTTGGCCACGCTCGGCTCCTCGTCCATCGTGAGCATGCCGACGGTCAGCGAGAGGGGACCCTTCGCGGGTGGACGGCGCGCCGCAACGAGTCCGCCCGGCGTGATCGGCACGAGGCCCGCTCGCTCGAGCGCCTCGCGGACACCCGGCCGCGACTCTCCTGCCAGGAGCAAGCGTCCCTCCGGCTCGACGTAGCGCGCGTAGCGTGCAGTGAAAGCCGCGGGATCCGACGAGCGACCGAGTGACTCGCCGAGCACGACGAGCTCGAAGCGTCGCTCACCGAGCGCCGTTTCCGCGCCCGCCCCTTCCGGATCGAGCGTCAGCACCTCGTCGTGGCTCGACCTTGCGACTGTCGCGAGCGGCGCCTCGGCCCCGATGCCGGTCACGCGTGCCCCGCGCTCCCGCAACCAGGCGCCGCGCGCGCCGTCGCCCGAGAAAACGTCGAGCACCGTCCTCGGACGACCGGCGGCTCGGGCGAACGCCGCGGTCGGTTCTGTTCGGGGGCCGGGGTGCACGACTCGGGGCGCAAGCTACTGCCCCTTCATGTAAGGTAGCAACCGTCGGCATGCCTCGGAGCGAGCGTCGCTACCCCCTGGATCTGAAGGCTCGCGGCTACGCCTACGCCGAACGGCCGAATGCCGCGCTCCTCGAGCTCTTCCGCCGCCACGTCTTGACCGAAAAGCCCCACCCCGTGGTGCTCGACGTGGGCTCGGGCGCCGGGGCGAACGCGCGCGAGATCCGTCGTCTCGCTCCCGAAGCCACGCTGGTCGGCATCGAGCCTGACGCGCGCGCTGCCGCTCTCGCGCGGAGCGCGTGCGACGACGTATTCGAGGGAACGCTCGAAGCGTGGCTCGAGCTCGCCGAGGACCGCCGCTTCGACTTGGTCGTGCTCTCCTGCGTGATCGAGCACGTTGCCGATCCGCTGCGCCTGCTGCGCCGTCTGGCCGAGCACCCGGGGACACGCGCCGCGGCCTGGCTCGTTTCGGTGCCGAACTACGCGGTGTGGTACAATAGACTGCGTACGCTGGCGGGGTCGTTTTCCTACGCCTGGTCGGGGCTTTACGATCGGACCCACCTCCGCTTCTTCACGCGGCGCTCGCTCTTGGAGCTCTTGCAGCACGCCGGACGTGAGATCGTCGCCGAGGGTTCGAGCCCGTCGCTCGTGCAGGCCGCGGCGCCGCTCTTGCGCCTGCCGCTCGAGGCGCGCGTTGACGCCGGGGAGCACCTGGCGCTCGGCGACTCGCCGGCCTTCCGGGCGTACCAGCGCTACGTCGAGCCCGCGGAGACGCGGCTCTGCGCTCTGTGGCCCGGACTTTTGGGCTTTCAGATCGTGTGCCTTTCGCGCGCGAACCCGTCCGCTAAACTCTCTTGATGGCCGAAGCCGAGGTACGACGTTGCCCGGTCTGCGGCGGGCCCGTCGAGGCCGGCGCCTCGAGCTGCGGCTACTGCGCGTCGCCGCTCTTCACGGTGCGCTGCAGCAGTTGCTACGCCCTGAACGCCGCCGAGGCCCTGCACTGTAGCGGCTGCGGCCACGAGCTGGGTCTCGAGCCGCTCGCGCGCGCGAGCGACCTCGTTTGCCCCGACTGTCAGCGACCGTTCTCGGGCTTCGCGGGTGTGGCGGGTCGGCTCTCGGAGTGCACGGGCTGCGGCGGACAATTCGTCGAGCACGCGCTGCTCGCGGAGCTGCTCGAGCGACGCGAGGTGTACCGGGGCGTGCCGCGCGTCTTGCGGCGCGAGAATCCTCTCGACAGGCCCGTGCGCTATTTGCCCTGTCCCTCGTGCACAGCGATGATGAATCGCAAGAACTTCGGGGAAACGAGCGGTATCGTCGTCGATGTCTGCGCGCGCCACGGGGTCTGGTTCGATGCCGGGGAGCTGCCTCGCGTGCTCGCCTTCGTTCAGGCGGGCGGTCTCGAGCGTGCGCGCCTGCGCGAGGCTGTGGAGCTCGACCGGAGAGAGCGCGAGCGCCGCGTCGAGGCCGCGCTTTCGCGCCCCGTCGTGCCGCGCGAGGACGTCGGTGACTGGGTGGAGCTCGGACGCGCCGGGCGAGAGCTTCTGGCCTTCATCGTGGACACGCTGCGCGGTCTCGGCCGCTGACGAGGGCCGGGCTCACTCGCTCGGCAACGCCATGTGGCGAATGTCCTGCCCGCGCACCATGAACACGACCATCTCCGCGATGTTGGTCGCGTGATCGGCGATGCGTTCGAGGTACTTGCCGATGGACACGAGCCGAATCGAACGGGCGACGGCGGTCGAGTCGCGCGCCATGAGCGCCGCGAGCTCCGGGACGAGCTCGGCGTGCAGGCGATCCACCGTTTCGTCGCGCTCCATCACCTGCTCGGCCTTGACCGCGTCGCCGCCCACGAAGGCGTCGAGCGCGTCGTGCACCATGCTCTGCGCGAGAGCGCCGATGCGGGTGATGGCGGCGTCGGAGAGCGTGTTCGGGGCGTCTTCGATCTCCACCACGCGCTCGCAGACGTTGACGCAGAGGTCGGCGATGCGCTCGAGGTCGGTCACCAGCTTGAGCGTCGTCGTGATGAAACGAAGGTCGGACGCCACGGGCTGCCGGAGGGCCAAGATCCTGAGGCAGAGCTCGTCGATGCGTTTCTCGGCCGCGTTGACGTGCCGATCCGTGGCGATCGTGCTCTGTGCGAGCTGCGCGTTTCGGTTCGAATACGCGCGTAGCGCGAACGTCATCATCTCCTCGACGCGAGCCCCCATGAACAGGATTTGCTCCCGCAAGGTTTCGAGCTCGCTCTCGTACTCGCGGTCGGTGTGACGACGGTCCGTGGGCATGGCGTGCGCAGCGAGGCTCTCGATATCGGCCCGTGTGCGAACCGCAACTCTACCTCAACCGACCTTCGGGGACCACGTTTGCTGGGATTCGCGCTAGCCTCCGGACGGCGCGCAGAACCTCCTGTTTCCGCGCAAAGATCGCCATGGCTGAAGCTGTCTCGCTCTCGACGCCCCTCGGGTGTCCCCTCAAGGTCCCGTCCCACCGGCCGCTGGTGACGACATGGTGACGCAGTCTTCGGCTCGCGGCGACGATACCCTCGATACGCATCAGAAAGCGCTCGCCACCAACCTCGACTCGAAGCGCTACGGCACCTTCGCCGAGATCGGCGCAGGCCAGGAAGTCGTGCGCTGGTTCTTCCGCGTGGGCGGCGCTTCAGGGACGATCGCCAAGAGCATCTCCGCGTACGACATGGCCGTGAGCGACGCGATCTACGGTCGCGCCAAACGCTACGTCTGCCGCCAGCGTCTCGAGGACATGCTGAGCTACGAGCACACGCTGAACGTCGAGCGTTTGCGGGAGGGCCGCGGTGACACCACCGCGTTCTTCGCCTTCGCCGACACGGTGTCCACGAAGAGCTTCCGTGGGCAGAACGAGTGCCACGGCTGGATGGGGGTGCGCTTCCAGGCACACCCGCGCGATCAAGACAGCCAGATCATCGTGCACGTGCGCATGCTCGACGGCGAGGCCGCGTTGCAGCAGGAAGCGCTCGGTATCGTCGGCGTCAACCTGCTCTACGGCGCGTTCTTCTTGCATCACGATCCCGATCGCCTGCTCGAATCGCTGCTCGACAACCTGAGCACGGATCGCATCGAGATCGACATGATCGAGTTCTCGGGCATCGAGTTCAGGCACGTCGACAACCGCGTGATGAGCCTGAAGCTCGTCGAGCTCGGCCTGTCGGGCGCAGCCATGTTTGGCCCGCAGGGCGAGGTGCTCCAGCCCTCCGAGGTGCTCTACAAGCGCTCCGTGCTCGTGGAGCGGGGCAGCTTCCGTCCCGTGACGCACGTGAACCTCGACATGCTGCGCTGCGCGCACGAGGTGTTCGTGGGCTCGCTCGACGCAAACGGGGGCGACGGCGCGGCTGATGACGTGATCGAGCTGATGGAGATCACGATGCGCAACCTGCTCGAGGCTGGCAGCATCGACTATCGCGATTTCCTCGCCCGCGCCGATCTGCTCGGTGCGGCTGGCCGCACGGTGCT
The DNA here is from genome assembly GCA_963841435.1 of uncultured delta proteobacterium. Taxonomy (GTDB): domain Bacteria; phylum Myxococcota_A; class Polyangia; order Polyangiales; family Polyangiaceae; genus PMG-095. The sequence goes on along the minus strand of CAWJCS010000003.1, from coordinate 1,376,062 downwards.
CATCTCGGACTTCCCCGAGTATCACCGGCTCGCGGCGTACATTCGGCGCCACACGCAGCGCCCCGTGGGGATCGCGCTCGGCGCCGGCAGCGTCGTGACGCTGTTCGACGAAAAGTACTACACCGATCTCGACGGCGGCATCCTCGAGTCGTTCGGCCGGCTCTTCAAGAACGAGACGCGCCTCTACGTCTACCCGTTGCTCGACCGCGCCACCGGCGAGCTCACGACCGTTCACAACCTGCCCGTCCCGACGGAGCTCGCCAAGCTCTACGGGCACCTGGTCGACCGCGGCGCCATCGTCGGGCTCGAAGGTTTCGACAGGGCGTGCCTGCCGATCTTTTCGCGCGAGGTGCTGGCGGGCATCGCGCGCGGCGATACGGGGTGGGAGCAAGCGGTGCCGAGCGAAATCGCCGAGCTCATCAAGCGGCGCGGTTTCTTCGGCTACCGGCGCTCGAGCGACGCGACCTGAGGCGTCGGCTCGGCCGAGGGGGCCCGGTGGCGACGCACGTTCGCGGTCAGCTCTCCCGCCGCCGCGCGACGGCGAACAGCTGCTCGCCCCAAACGGGCAGGTTGAGGAAGAACAGCGGGCGCAGGAGCTGTCCGAAGGCGAGGTAGGCGAGGCCGAGCGGCTTTTTGGGCGCCCCGCTCTTCGAGCCGGGCGCGAACGCGAAGCGCGACGCCACGCGAACGGCGCTGCGATAGAGGTTCTGGAACGGAAACCCCCACGCCATCGCGAAGAGCGGCTCGAAGCCGTTGGCCGCGAGTAGCGCGCGGAGCTCGGCGAGCCGGTAGTGGCGTTGATGGCCGATGGCTTCGTCGAAGCGCGACATCTTGCCCGAAGGCACGGTGACGACGAGCACACCACCTTCGGTGACGAGCTCGCGCAGGCGCGCGACCGCGCGGGCGTCGTCGGCGATGTGCTCGAGCACCTCCGAGCACACGACGAGATTGAAGCTGCCGAGCCGCGCAGCCTGGCGCGTCTCGAAATCCGCGCCCTCGAGGTCGAGCTCGAACAGGTCCGCCGTCGAGCAGCGCTGGCGCGCGAGGTCGAGCGACGCCGGCGACACGTCGCCGCCCGCGAGCGCCGCGTGCGGCAGGTGCACGGCGAGCTCCGCGAGCAGCTGCCCGGGGCCGCAGCCCGCGTCGAGGACCGTCGCGGGATCCCGCGCGAAACGCAGCGTGAGCTTGCGAATCAGTCGCCGCCGGTGAAACGACGCGGGGCTCTGGTCGTCCAGCTTGGCGATGTCCGTCCAGACGGCGTCGTAGAAGTGCCTCGTGTCGGAAACCACGGCAAACCTTAGTCTACACTCCCCCGCCGATGAACCCCTCCCCGCTCGCGCGCTTCGCCCGCATGGCAGGAGGGCACCTTTTTCGGCTGGGGCAGGCGCGCGCTCGGTCGATGGTCACGCACGCGCTGGCCGCGGCGCTGCTCGCTGCGTTGCTCGCGTGGGTGCTCGCGCCGATGCTCGCGGATTTTTCGACCTACGGCTTCCACGACTGGGACGTCGCGACCGCCTACCGCTACATCACCGTGCTCAGCCTGAGAAACGGCGAAGGACCCTGGTGGCATCCGTATCTGTGCGGCGGCGTGCAGGCCTTCGGGTACTCCGAAGGTGCGACGAACTTCGTGTCGCCCTTCTTGCCCCTCTACCTGCTCTTCGATCTGCGCGCGGCGCTCCGGCTCGAAGTGGTCGCGCAGGGGCTCCTGGCTCTTTCGGGCAGCTACCTGCTGGCCGGCTGCTTCACGAGCAGCGTGGCACTGCGTGCGTTCGTCGCAGCGCTGTTCGTCTTGAACGGACGCTGGGCGTTGCAGGCGGCCGTCGGGCACACCTGGCATCTCCAGTACTCGCTCCTGCCGTGGGCGTTCTTTTGCTTCGAGCGTGCGCTCGGCGGGCGGTCGCTGCGCTGGGCGGCCGGCGCCGGGATTTGCCTCGCGCTCGAGTGTTACTGGGGAGGCGTCTACCCGCTACCGCATACGGCGCTCTTCCTCTCGCTCTTGGCGCTGTTTCGCGCCGGGCTCGAGCGTCGGGCTCGGCCGCTCTGGGCACTCGCCGTCGCGGGCACGACGGCCATCGGCCTGTCGGCACCCAAGCTGTTCGCGGCACTCGATCAACTGCGCACTCTGCCGCGGCTCATCGAGTTGACGGAGGTCATCGGGCCGCGAGACCTGTTCTCGATGCTCACGCTCGAGGACCAGCGTTTCGGGACCCGCCCTGTCCCCGTGCCCGCCTACAACTGGCACGAGTGGGGCATCTACGTGGGCCCCGTGGGGGTGGTGGCGCTCGTCGTGGGGCTGACCTGGACGCGTGAAGCTCGGGGCCGTTCGTACGCGCTGCTCGGCGCCGTGGCGCTGCTGCTCGGGTTCGGCGCCTTTCACCCGCTCGCCCCCTGGACGCTCCTGCACCGGCTGCCGCTGTTCGCGTCGCAGCACGTCCCCTCGCGTTTCCACTATCCGATGTTGCTCTTCCTGGGGCTCGGCTTCGTGCTCGGCGTGCAAAAGGCACTCGAACGTCGGCTCGCGGTGCGGCCGCTGCTCGACCTCGCCCTGCTCCTGCCGGTGGCGCTGTTCGGCTGGGACATGGCGCGTTTCTCACGCACGCCGTTCGAGCAAGCATTCTGGATGCGAGCACCCCAGAACATCGAGGTGGCGGTGCCGTTCGTGCATCGCCGGCACTCACCCGTCTCCTACGTGGTTCGCGATTGGGCCGAGCCGGTGCTGCTCGCCATGTTCGCCAACACGGGCGTCATCAGCTGTTATGGCGTCGACCCCGCGTTCCACGGTGCCGCCGTGCCGATCGATTCGTCGCGCTATCGCGGTCTCGCGTACGTTGACGAAGGCCCTGGTCGAGTCGAGGTGACGCGCTGGACGCCGAATAGCGTCACGCTCGCCGTCGAGGGGGCCCCCGCGGGCGCGCTCGTCGTCTACGACATGAACTACGATCCGGGGTGGCGCGCCGACGGCTCGCCCGCGCTCGACCACGCGGGGCTCGTCGCCGCGCGACTGCCGCCCGGCGGCCGCACGCTGACGTTTCGTTACGCGCCCCGCACGCTGACGTGGTCGGTCCCCCTCGCGCTGCTCACGCTTTCGGGGATCTTCGCGCCGTGGTCACGACTCGTCGCGCGCGTCGAGCGAGCGCGCCGGCGCGCCTGACGCGACGCCCCTCGGAACGAGCGCGCGTCGCCCGCTCACACGATGCTGCGCGCGAGGCAGGCCTCGTGGAGCTCGTGAGCGCGCGCGGCGAGAGCCGGATCGGCCGTCGTGGGCGGCTCGGTCGGCGCCCTCGGTGCGTGAAACAGGTCGGCGGGAACGGCGGCGAAGCTTTCCTCGGGGATGCCGAGCGCCGCGGCGAGAGCGGCGAGCGTCTTTTGGCGATCGACGCAGGCGCGCTCGTAAGAAACGAGCTTCGCCCCGGCGTCGTGCGAAAGCACGTGCTCGAACGCGGCGACCCAGTACGCAACCCAGTAGTCGCGCTGCTCGGGCTTGTAGCGTTCGATCACCTCCGCCATCTTGGGAAAAAGGATCGGCCGATGCAGCGCTCCGAACTCCAGGTGGCCGATGTCTTCCATGTAGCGCCGGGAGAAGGACTCGTTCTGGTGCACCTCGAGGAAGCGAGTGTGCTGGTTCAAGAGCGAGCCCGCCTGAGCGAATGGATCGCGGAAGGGGATCAGGATGTCGGCGTCGGCGAACAGGCGCCGTAGGTAGCCGAGTCGCGCGACGTTGGCGTTGTTCTTCGAGACGTAGCGCACGCTCTTCTCCGCGCCGGCCGGCGCGCGCAACGCGATGATCTTCCGCATGTGATTGGCGAATGACGTTTCGAACGCGGGGGCGCTTTCGTCGTCGCTCCAGAGCTCGATGCCGCCGTTGACGAACTTCTGGGGCCACGCGCCCTTCCACAGCACCTCTTCGAACGCTTCGGGGCTGTCGTAACCGACCTTCATGCCGTCGCCGTGAGCGCGCTCGGCGAGCTCCGCGCGCTTCTGGAAGCCCCCCGAGAGCGCCTGCCACAAGATGGGAGCGAAGACGAATGGCATGTCCCGGTAGCTGTGCGTTGCGAAGGCGGGGCTTTGATTGATGACGTCGAGCAAGAGCGTCGTGCCCGCGCGCGGGAGCGAGGTAACGAATACCGGTCGCCGCACCTCGATGTCTCGAAAGTGCTTGGCGAAGAGCATGCCCTCCATGTCTTCGGCGGTTTGCTGCACGGCGCGGCCAGAAAAGGCGAGCCAGTGCACCCAGCGGTCGAGACTCGAGTAGTTGCGCTCGAAGGTCATGTTCGCTTGCGCATGAGTAGGATCACGGCTGTGGTGAGCACGAAGGCGACGATGATCGCGGGCCAGCTCGAAAGCAAGCTCACGACGTCACCGACGGGGACATGGAGGAGCGCCTGGATCGCGAACAACGGTACGACCGAAGCCGCGAAAGCGAGCGCCCCGCGCGCGCTGATGGAGACGAAGCTACCGAGCAGCCGCACGGAGCTCTTCCGCGCCAAGGCCTCCTTTTCGTCGTCACTCAGACGAGGATCGCGGGCAGAGGCGAGCGCTTGCTTGGCGACGTCGGCGGCCGCCACCGCCGTGGGAACCAGCTTGAGCCACTGGAACGCGGCGAGGAAGGTGGCGACAGCGATGGCTGCAGCGACGTAGAGCACGGGCGCCAGGTTGGAGCCGCTCAGGCCGGGGGCGTGCTGGGACTTTTCGCCGTGGCGGGCGCTGCCGTGGCGGCCGCTGCCGTCGCAGCTGCGGGAGCACCCTTCTCAGCCGGAGGCGTGCGCTTCATGGCCCGAAGCAGACGACGAATCGGGTACCAAATGAAGCCGAGAATCGCGAGAAAGAAGCCGCCGATCAGCGCGAGCAGGGCGCCGATGGCGGTGAGCCCCGCGCCCGGCCCGACGTAAGCCTGGGCCGTCATGGGCAGCAGCAACACGACGAGGCCAACAACACACCCGAACTGACTCGCTTTCATGGGAAGGCTCCTGGTGCAGGCACCGCACCACTGAGAGCTGACTCTCGCTCCTCGCGCTAGGCGTGTCAATTGTGACGCGATCACAAAAGTGCTCCGGGCCACGGTCGACGTGCCACCAACGGTGCTGTCGGTTCCAGTGTGCGCGGCACGGGCGCCGGGCTCGCGAGCGCTCGTTTCTGCCGTTGCGGCCCGGTGGCTGCAGCCGGGCGGTCTTCCGCCGGTGTCTTTTCGACGAAGCCCGAGGGTCGTCGCGTCACCGGGCAGGCCTGCGACGGCTTCAGCCGCGCTGGACGTTGGTGACGATGCGCGCGCCGGCGCGATCGAAGTGGAATCGCAGCGGCTTCAGGCCGCGCGCCGCGAGCGCCTCGAACACCCGTCGCCGCTCCTGAGGGCGGACGTAGAACATGAAGAAGCCGCCGCCGCCGGCGCCCATGAGCTTGCCCCCGACGGCGCCAGCGCGGCGGGCCACCTCGTAAGTCTCGTCTAGACGCGGATCCGTCATCGAGCTCGCGAGCTTTCGCTTTTGCTCCCAGTGCTCGTGCAGGATGTCCCCGTACCGGTCGACGTCGCCTCGCACCAAAAGGTCGTAGACCTCCCGCCCCAGGGCCGCGATGCGATGCATGCCTTCGAGCGTGGCAGCGTCACCGGTTTCGAGCCGCCGTCCCTGCTCGCCGAGCACCACTTTCGCGGGGCGCTCGACACCCGAGTAGAAGATCAGCAGTGCATTTTGCAGGTCGTCGAGCACCTCGTCCCGCACCGGTACGGGCTGGGCCGTCACGTGCCCGTCGTGGTCGATGTCGAGCGCCGTCACGTTGCCGAACGCCGCCATGTACTGGTCCTGTTTGCCGATCGGCTCGCCGAGCCGCACCATTTCGATCTCGCACGCCTCCTCGGCGAGGCGCGTGGACGAGACGAAGTCTCGCCGGTAGGCGTGGAGCGCGTTGAGCAGCGCCACGGTGAAGCTCGACGAGGAGCCGAGCCCGCTGTTGGAGGGCAGGTCGGCGACGCTGACGAGCTCGATGCCGTGGTCGATGCCCATGAGGCGCAACGCCTCGCGGAAGATCGGGTGGTGAATCGACGCTACGTCCGGCACGATCTCGGTCTGGGAGTACGCGAGTCGGATGTCGTCGTAGAAGCGCTCGTTGGCCGCGACGTAGACGTAGCGGTCGATCGCCGCGCTCACGACGAATCCCCCGAAGCGTGAATAGTAGGCGGGCAGGTCGCTGCCGCCGCCGCCGAGCGAGAAGCGCAGGGGTGCCCGGGAGACGATCATGAGGGGGCCGTGGGGGGGACTGCGGAGGGGGTCGCAAGAGGGGCTGGGGCGCGGCCCACGCGGCGGGCGGGGCCGGCAGGCACGAATCGGCGATCGTCGGGGCGCTCCCCGGCCATGGCATCCAGCATGGAGCTCGAATGGTATCACCGGCACGGGCTCCCAAGGGCCGGAGCGCAGCCTGCGTTTTCGCCTTTCTTTTGCTATTCCGGGTCCACCGGCCTGGAACCGGTTGCAGACCCGCTTGCAAGCGTGAAAAACCCGGCATAAAGGACCCCCCAATGGTTATCTCGAATCGCCCCCAAGCCCTCACCCCGCGGCGCGTCCTGACGAGCGCGCTCGCGCCGTTGTTCGCCGTCCTCGCGCTCTCGGGCTGTGCGTCGCAATCCGAGACGGGGGCGCCCCCCACGACGGCACCAGCCAGCACGGCGCTCGCGCCGACCAACGACTACGGCCCGCCCGACGACGCTCCGATCGTCGAAGCGCCGACACCGCCGAAGTCCGTCGGCAACCCGCTCAAGGGCATGAAGCTCTGGGTCGATCCCGAGACCAACGCCGCCCTGCGTGCCAACGCCCTCGAAAAGACGCAGCCGGACATTGCCAAGCTCTTCCGCGAGAAGATCGCGAAATACCCGCAGGCTCTCTGGCTCGGCGAGTGGAACAGCAATGTCTACCGCAAGGTGAAGTGGACCGTCGATCAGGCATCCCAGAACGACGAAGTGCCGATCTTCATCGCGTACAACGTGCCCGGTCGCGACTGCGGCCAGCACTCCGCGGGCGGCTTGAAGTCGAAGGAAGCCTACCAGCGCTGGATCCGCAAGATTGCTGCGGGCATCGGCGATCGTGCCGCCGTCATCGTGCTCGAGCCCGACGCCCTCGGCCTGCTCGAGAAGGAAAACTGCCTCACGAAGGCTCAGCAGGAAGAGCGCGTCTTCCTGCTCCACGACGCCATCAAGGTCCTACGCCAGAATCCGAAGACCATCGTCTACCTCGACGGCGGGCACTCGCGCTGGCACCCCGTGGAGGAGCACGCCCGTCTCTTGAAGATGGCGGGTGTCGAGGATGCGAACGGCTTCGCGCTCAACACGTCGAACTATCGCGGCATGGACGAGCTTTTGCCGTTCGGCAAGAAGCTCAGCGAGCTTCTCGGCGGCGCCCACTACGTCATCGACACGAGCCGCAACGGAGCCGGCCCTTACGGCGTCGAGTGGTGCAATCCGCCCGGCCGCAAGCTCGGCGTTCCTCCGACGCTCGAGACGGACGATCCGGAGCACATCGACGCCTACCTCTGGCTCAAGCGCCCGGGCGAGTCGGACGGCGCCTGCAACGGTGCGCCCGCTGCCGGGGCCTTCTGGGACAAGCAGGCCATCGAGCTCGCTCAGTGAGCCGCAGCTAGCTCGGTCTTCGAGAGCTGCTCCTGCCAAAAAGACTGGCGGAGCAGCTAGGCCGCCCGGGTCGCCGCCGCGTGGCGCTTGCGGGCCTCGTTTGCCCACTGTCGGGCGAGCGCCTGCTCGACGGTGGCTCGCCGGGCGCGGGTGCGGAACAGCACGTCCGCGAGCGGGATGGTGACGTTGAAGTTCGCCTTCTGCATGAGCCCGGGCAGATGGTGGCGCGCGTGGTGCTCGCGCAGCGCCCGTAGAAACGGTAGCCGGTACACGGGCGAGGTCTCCGGCAGGTGGTAGGCGAGGTGCGACAGCTCGTAGCCGACCACGTAGAGGGCCGAGGTCGCGAGGAACAGCCAGCCGGCGTCGGCAGAGAGCATGGTGCCGAGCAGCAGCGCGACCGGCGCCGCGAGGAGCACGATGCCGAGCACGCCAGCGGCCGGAATCAACACGAGCCTGAGCTCGCGCAGGCTTTCGATCTCCATGCTCTCGTAGCGATAAACGCGGTGGTGCTCGGGCGTGTGGCGGTCGAAGAGGACCGTGAACGGGCGGTGACGCTCGTGCATGAGGAAGCGATGGGCGAGCCACTCCACGAGGTTCGCGAAGACGACCGTTGCCGGAATCACGGCCAGGTCGCGGAGCGCGGGCGAGCCGAGGCGGGCCATCGCGACGGCGAGCGTGACGACGCCGATGCCCACGGTGGCGGTGAGGTGTCCGAGCGGGGAATACCAGCCCGGAATCCGGGCCAGCATCTGCTTTCGGAACGACGCGCCGCCGTCAGGCGGCTCCGACGCGCGGAGATCGCCATCCATAGCTCTAGTTTGACCGATCGTGCGCTTCGTTCAACGTCGTTGCCGCGCGGCCGGCGTTCACGCTTGCGGGCGGAGCGGGCGACCCATAGCCTCGTCCCGAACCGTGCTGTTCGGTCGCGCAAGCTCGCTCTTCGGGTGGTGTGCGCTCGTTGTGATCGCGACGCCGCGCGCGGGCGCACAACCTGCCGCACCTTCACCTACCCCGGGGACCGCACCGCCCACGGCGAGCTTTCCTTTCGATGAGCCCGCCGGTAGCGCCGAGCCGTCGGCACCGAGCGTGGCGCCGCCGGCTCCCGGCGGGACGGCGACGGCGTCATCCGGGGCACCCTCGGTTGGGGGTGATGCCGCTACCGCCGACGGTGCCGCGCCGCCCGCGCCTGGCGCGCTTCCCGTCACGCCGGCGTCCAGCGCCCAGCCGGTCGCGCCACCGCCCTCGGCATCGGTCGTGCCGGCGAGCGTGCCACCGGGTCCGGTGCCCGCGCCGCCTGCGCTCCCGCCGCCCGTTCGCCCCGCGATGTTCATGCTCGGGTTCGGCGCCGGGTTCGGCCTGTTCTTTTCGCCGACGGACCCGAATCGATACATGACCGACTGGGTCACCTCACGCGGCGACTTCGTATTCCTGCAAGAGCAGGCCGAGAAGCTCGTCATCTTCTACCTGCCCGAGGTGTCGGTCAACTTCTCGCCCACGCGTTTTTTTAGGATTCAGGCCTCGTCGGAGCTCGGCTGGGGACCCAAGGTTGCTGCCGTCGCCGATTCGTCGGGATCGACGCGCCTTTTTCAGTTCATCCGTGTGAGCGAGGTCGGGACGGTCAACCTCGAGCTCCCGGTGGACGCCGCGCGCACGCGGGAGCTCTTCGTGGGTGGCGGCCCGGCGCTTCACTACCTCAAGTTCGAAGAGCAACACGCGACGACGCTGGGCTTTCGCGTGCAGCTTGGCTTGGCGATCCTGCGAGCGAAGCTCAGAGTCGATGGGGTCGTTGCGTTCGACTACGCGAGGGCCCGCTCGGACAGGCTCTATCACCCGCCCGTCGGCGAGCCGCGCTCCTTCGAGCTCGACTACACGAGCCTGCACGTTGACGGCCTCGTCCATTTCGACGTGATTCCCTCGGGTGGTGGCAGCGCGTCGCGAGAGTGACGCAGGAGTCGAACGACCTGGACAATCGCCACGCGGCACGCGCCGTCGTACCGAAAGCGCGACGCTCCGTGGACGGCGGGTGTGGCGGTTTTGCGCCGGCTCAGTCGATCGGCAGGCCGAAAAACAGCCTGAGCCAGCTCTCGAGGTCGACGAGCTCGACGGCGCGGCCGGATGCGATCAGAAAGGAGCGCATGTACGGGCTGAAACCGTCGCCGGAGAACACGACGATGCCCGGGATGGGCCAGGCTTGAATGTCCTGGATGGTGGTTGGAATTTTCTCCTCGGCCGACCCTGCGACAGCCTGGAACTTGCATTCGAGGCCGAGCCGGCGGCGGCTCACGGGCTCCGTCACGACCACGTCGATGCGCCGCTCGGCTCCCCAGAGCCGGCGCCCGACCTTCACCTGACGCCGGGCTTCCAGCCCGAGCCGCTCGGCGAGGGCCATGACCTCGAGCTCGAGATTCTCGCCGCCGGAAGCGGCCGAGGAGCGGCCTGCCATCAGAAGATCAGGAGCTCGGAAATGCGCCCCCGGCCGTCCGGTTTGCAGTTGACCGAGCGCCGCGCGTCGACCTCGACGCAGTTGAAATCCGCGTAGAGGTCGTACACACGAGGAGCGGAGGAGTTCGAGAGCAGCACGTGAACGCGACGCTTGCGGAGCGCGAGGGCGAGGTCACGCAGGCGAACCTGCTCGGCGTCCGAAAAACCCTCGCTCGTGTAGTCCGTGAAGCGCGACGTGGCGGTGAGGGGGATGTACGGCGGGTCGAAATACACGAAATCGCCGGCTTTTGCACGATTGGCCACGGTTTCGAAATCGCTCACCATGAGCTTCGCGCCGCGCAGGGCCGCGGCGCAGGCGCGCAGGGTGTCCCGATCGCAGATCGTGGGGTTCTTGTAGTCGCCGAAGGGGACGTTGAAGCCGTTCCGGCTGTTGACGCGGTAGAGGCCGTTGTAGCCCGTGCGATTCAGGTAGATGAACCAGGCGGCCACATCGACGTCGCTCGCCCCATCGATGTCGCGAGCGCGCATTTCGAGATAGAAGCTCTTGTCGTGCGGGTAGGAGCGCAGGCGACGAATGACGCCTTCGACGTCGTTCTTGATGCCGCGATACGTGCGGATCAGGCGCTCGTTCGAATCGGTGAGCACGGCACGACGCGGCTGCAAGTGAAAGAACACCGCGCCGCCGCCGACGAACGGCTCGTGGTACGTGCCCTTCGTGCCGAAGCGCACGCGCTCGCCGATTGCGGCGAGCAGCTGGCGCTTGCCGCCGACCCATTTCACGAATGGCTTTGCGTCGGCGGACCGCTTCGGGTCGATCGGCGCGGTCACGACGGCGAGAGACTCCACCCGAGCTTTTTCGGCTCGCTGCCCCCTGCGGTCAAGAGGCGCCCGCGTCATGGGCGGACATTGTTCGGCCGGGTGCTCTCACGTAAGTGTTGGGAGCGCATGCCGAATACAGGCCGTTCAGCCGCCCTTTCGAACGCGAAGGTGACGGTCGAGCTCGGCGAGCCCCGCCTCGGAGCCGATCTCGTAAAAGCGCGTGTCAGCGACGTAGGCTCTGAGCGTGAGGCTCGCGACGAGCGTGCCGAGCAGCTGCTCGAGACCGAGCGGCTCACCGGCGGCAAGCCCTCCGATCACGCTCCTTCTCAGGGCCGTCGCGCCGTAGTCGATGTAACGGAGCGCCGGGTCGCGCGCCCCCTTCTCGTACCGCACCACGAGATCCCGCTCGACGGCGACGTTGCTCGAGTCCCATCGCCCGCGGTTCTCGTAGACCGACATCGTGCCGCTCGCTTCGGGGTGAGCACGAAGATCGACGAGCAGCGCCGAATAGTCGAAGGGCAGGTAGCTGTCGCCGTACGTGACGACGAGCTCGGGCTCGAGCACGTCGAGGGCGGCGCGAAGCGCGCCTCCCGTGCCGAGCGGCGTCGGTCCGTCCTCGGCGTAGCGGACGCGGAGACCGAAGGCGCTGCCGTCGCCTGCGAAGGCGCGGATGCTCTCGCCGAGGTGCGCGATACAGAGCACCACGTCAGCGATGCCGGCGCGCGCGAGCGCCTCGAGCTGCCACGCGAGGAATGGGCGACCACCCACGACGAGCAGCGATTTGGGTTGATCGCGTGCCCGCTCGCCCAGACGCGTGGCCAGGCCTCCGGCCAGGATCACGGCCTGCATCACCGAGCCCCCGCGCGCTCTCCGAATACCTCGCCGGCGAGCGCCGTGACGGCGCGGCGCACGGCTTCGTCGCTCGAATGCGTGACCCGGAAACCGAGCGTGGCGAGGCGACCCGGGTCGAGCCGCGAGCGAGGGATGTCGCCGGCCCAGCCGCGCGTGCCGCCCGTGTACCGGATGGTCGCTTCGGGGTAAGGCGAGGCGGCGACGCAGAGCTCCGCGATGCGCCGGACGCTCGTCGTGTCGGGTGGAGCGATGTTGTAGACGGCGAGCGGCCCTGGCGCGTGGTCGAAGCCGAACAGCATGCCGTCAACGCAGTCGCTCACGTACACGTACGGCTTCGCTTGGGCGCCGTCACCGAGTACCTCGAGCTCGCGCGGATTTTTCTCCAGCTTGCGCAGAAAATCGAGCGCCGCTCCGTGTGTGCCACGGGGGCCGACCACGTTGCCGAAGCGGAAGATCCAGGCGGAGAGCCCGAAGCACTCGACGTGTGCGCTCGCGAGCGCCTCGGCGGCGAGCTTCGCGGCACCGTAGAGCGAGAATCGGCAGGTGCCCGAGGTCGTCCTCCGCGCACGGCTCGGGGGTGTCGCCGTACACGGTGCCGGACGACGCCAGCACGAGCCGCCGCACACCCGTGCGGCGCATGGCCTCGAGCACGTGGTGCGTGACGATCGTACCCTGCTCGAGGTCGAGACGCGTGTTCTCGAGGCCGTGGCGTGCCTCGGGGTTCGCGGAAAGGTGAAAGACCGCGTCGTGCCCTTCGGTGGCGCGAGTGAGCGCGTCGAGATCCAGGGCGTCGGCCTCGACGATTTGCGCGCGGCCGCTCGCCAGCGGTCCTCGGACGAGCTCGCGGCGCCCCACGGAGAGGTTGTCGAACAGCGTGACCGTGCCGCGCTCTAAAAGGCGGTCGACGAGGTGGCTTCCGATGAAGCCCGCGCCGCCGACGACGAGGAAGCGTGCGGGCGCGCTCACGGGGCTACTCTAGCGCGAGGAGCTCGACTTCGGGCGGTCCGCCCTCGGGCTCGGGCGCGCCGGGCCCGCGAAAAGCACCGAGGTAGCGCTCGCGCCCCGGACGCCGCAGGATCTCCGTCGTGGCGGCGTAGATGAAGCCGGGGCGCCAGAGCGACGTGGGGATCGGGCAGGGCAGGCCCGTGTCCCGGAGCAGCGGGTCACGCGGCGTCGTGGACCAGCGCGGCGCGTCGAGCACTTCCGAGACGATGCCGAAGGGAAAGTCGGCGCCGAGCTCGGCGGTCGTCCGGAAGTAAAGCGTGAGGCGGTCGGCGCCGGGCTCGAAGCGGCGGCCCAGGAGCTCGACTCCGTGCGTGAATTGGCGCGCGATGCGGCGGTCCGCGTCGGCGAAGAGTCGCTTCTCGAGCTCGGCGGCGAGGGCCGTGTCACCCCGGGCGACCGCGAGGTTGTGGGCGATGCGCAGATCGTCGCCGCTGCCGGGGGGCACGGCGGGGGGCTTCGTGGCACGGTCGCCGAAGTGTAAGGCGAGCTCCCATCGGAGGTAGGGGTCGCGCGTGACCTCGTAGCGTGACTGCGTCGCCGTGACGAACAGGCGCTCGAGGAGCGTGGGCGAGCGGGGCCTGAGTGCGTTGGCGGCAAGCGGCGTCCTCGCGGCCCTGAGGTCTGCGACCAAGAACGGTCCGTAGGCTTGCACGGCAAACTCGCGGACGAGCGCCGTGGCCGCAAGGGCGCTCGCGAAACGCGTGTCGAGCACGAAGTGGGTGTGGCGAAGAGGTCGCCCGAGACGCGGCAGCGGCGCGATACCGACGGGACGCCCGAGCGCCCAGTCCATCCAGTACATCGGCCGCATCCCGGGGTCAACGCCGACGAGCGCGTCTTCCGGCAGCTCGCCGGCGAGGGCCTCGAACGCGGCCTCCTTGTCAACGTCGGGATAGATGAGCGCGCCCTTCTCGTTGAAGCGGCCGCCCGTCTTGCGGGCGTAGACGAGCGCGCGCACGCCGTCGGGCAAGACCCAGAAGAGCGTCGCGAGCCCGACGGCGAGTGCCGCAGCCGATGACCGCCCGGGCGAGGACCCGAAGCGCGGCGCGAAACGTCAACCGGCGGCTTCCAGCGTCGCCGTCAGCGCGCCGAAGGCGTAGGCGAAGTAGAGTGCGAAGTACTGCGGCCAGAAGAAGTGGATGTCGGCGCCCTGCTTGAACACCACGTACTGTGCCGCCGCCGTCGCGAAGATGGCGAGCACGACGAGCTCGAGCTCGCGCCGCACGAGCACGGCTCGTGCAATCAGCACCGGCAGCGCGAGCTTGCCCATGGCCACGGCGAGCGGCGTGAAGGCGAGCGCGATCCAGTAATGCCGCGCTGCCAGCGTTTCCGACAGTGGGCGGCTCGCCCCCAATGAGCGAAACTCGCCCTGACGCAGTAGCTCGCCGAGCTGGTCGAGCTTCACGAGCGCTGCCAAGTGGAACGCGACGACGAGCCCGAGGACGCCGACGGCGCTCGACCAGAGCACGGCGAAGCGTTCGAAGGGCAGGGTCGGGTAAAAGCGCCTGAGCGCGAAGCCGCGCAGGAAGAGCGCGGCGAGCACGAGCCCCGCAAACAGCATGCCGGGCCAATCGGCTGCGGAGGCGTAGCCGAGCCCGAAGAGCGCGAGCACGGCGTAGCGTTGGCTGCCCGCCTGGAAGAAGCGCACGAGCGCCCACGTGGCGAGCGCCATGCCGAACATCACGGGCACCTCGAGTGCGAAGAACTGGGCGTAGGCGAGCGTGATGGGCAAAACCGAGTAGCCGAGCGCTGCGACCCCACCGGCGACGGGCCCGAGGGCCGCGCGCGTGCCGCGGTAAACGAGCCACGGCATCGCGCCCGTCATGAGCACCGCCGGCAAGCGGCAGACCCACGCGTGGTGCCCGAAGAGCGCGGCGAAGGGCACGGCCGTCCAGAAGATGCCGAACGGGTGGTGACAGTAGTAGTCCGACGGCGACGGCGGAGCCGAGATGACGTGGTTCACGGGTGCGATGACGCCGAAACGCAGCATGTTCTCGGCGCCCGTGAGCACGGCCGTGGCGGCGGCGTAGTGGCCGGCGGAAAACGGCGCACCAATCTCCCAGACCCCGACGCCGAAGAGCCAGAGCGTTGCAGCGAGCATGCACGCCTCGCCGAGACGCTCGAGCCAAGGCTCGGCGCGCGGGAGGCCCACGCGGTCGTCGAGGCGAAAGCGGGCAAGGCGCGCCATGCGCGAGCTCGCGGGGCGCGCGTCGCCTGCCACGTGGCTCACCCGTTGCCGCGGTTCTTCCAGGCGTCCGAGAACTCGCGCGCGGTGCGCTCGGTCTGCGGGTGGACGAGCATGCGGCGGAGGATCGCGGGTGGCACGGTGACGATGTGCGCGCCGGCCTCGAGCGCGTCCGTCACGTCGATCGCCTGACGTATCGAGCCGACGATGATGCGCGCCGCGAGCTTCTCCTGGTCGAACGTCGAGCGGGTTGCCGCGATCACGGGTCGCGCGTCCTGACCGAGATCACGAATTCGACCGCTGAAGAGACTGACGAACGTGGCCCCCGCGAGCGCCGCCAGGTAGGCCTGCTGAAAGCTCATCAAGCAGGTGGCGTTCGTCGTGACGCCGCGCTCGGACAGCGCATGGACCACGCGCAGGGCGACCTCGCCCGTGAGCGGGACCTTGACGCAGATGCGATCGGGGACCCACGCGTGATAGCGAAGCCCCTCCTCGAGCATCTCCGCCTCCGACTCGGCGAGCAGCTCCACCGACACGGGGCCGTGTGAGGCCTCGCAGACGGCGCGAATGCGCGTCTCGAGCTCCACGGCCGGCGCCTCCCGGGAGAGCATCAGCGGATTCGTCGTGACGCCTCCGAGCACGCCCCACGCGAACAAATCCCGCATCTCGGCGGGCTCGGAGCTATCCAGAAAGAGCACCAGAGCAGTCTCTACCACTTCGTCGGGCGGATTTGCAGCTTGGGGTGGCTGACGAGCAGGTGCCACACCACGGCCTGCGTGCCTTCCGTGTGCGGCGTGACGGCCTCGGGTCGCGCGACGGGGACGAGCACCGCAGCGTGGGCGAGCTTCTTGGTGTGGCCGCCGTCCCGCCCGACGATGCCTCCGATGCGCGCCCCCACGCTCCGTGCAAGCTCGAGGGCGGCGACGAGGTTCGCGCTCACCCCTGCTTCACGGTTGCCGCCGCCGACCGAAAAAATGAACAGCATGTCCGAAGGTCCCAGGTGGCTCACCTCGAGCCAGCCGGAGAACGTGCTCTCCCAGCCTTCGTCGTTCACGCGAGCCGTCAGCTCCGCGACGTTGTCCGTCGGCGCGTAGGCCTCGATGCCGCAGAGCTTCCGAAAATCGTTCACGGCGTGCGAGGCGTGGGCCGCACCTCCGCCCACGCCCAGCACGAACAGGCGCCCCCCGCGCTCCCGCAATGCGAAAAGCTCGTCGGCGAGCTCCTCGATGGCTCCGGCGTCGAGCTCCTTGAGCACGCGCACCGCTTCGGTCAGGTAGCTTTCGGAGTGGGTCATCGAGCGTGCGCGCCCCGGTGTCGAGCGAGGGCGCTTCCGGGGCAAGGGCGATGATGGCAGATTGCGCGGCGCGTTGCAGGCCCGCTTCCTCTGGCTCCTGGTCCCCGCCCTCGGGCTCGTCGAGCTCGGCGCCGAGCTTGCCGTCGCTCACCGCGCGCCGACGCTGGACCAGTGGCGGGCGCTCGCCCCCGTCGTTGCCGGCATGAAGCGTGCGGGTGAGCCGCTCGTGGTCGCTCCCGAGTGGGCGGAGCCGATCGCGAGGCACGTGCTCGGCGACGCGGCGTTCCCGCTCGCGGAGCTCGCGCGCTCCGACATCGAAGACTATCCGCGCGCTCTCGAGCTTTCGCTGCTCGGCGGGCGAAGCGCGGAGGCGAGCGGCTTCCGCGTCGTCGGTGAGCGCGAGAGCGGCCCGTTCACGCTGCGCACGCTCGAGAACCCGAGCCCACGCCGCTCGACCTACCGACTGCTCGACCACCTGACGCCCGCCGAGCTCGAGGTGACGGTCGTGACCGACGGCGCCGAGCGCCCGTGCGAGTTCACGGGCGCGGCGCGTGCCGTCACGGGCGGTCTGCACGGCGAGGTGGCGTTCCCGCGCGCGCGCTTCCGCTGTGGACCGCGCGAGTCGGACTTCGTCGGCATCACCGTGATCGACGACCAGCAGTATCGGCCGCGCCGCTGCGTGTGGGCCCAGCCCCCCCCGCGAGGCAGCCTGCGGCTGAGGCTCTCGGGCGTGCCGCTGGGCCGCTCGCTGGTGGGCTTCGCGGGTCTTTCCTACTTCCTCTTTCGCGACGGTGGGCGCGAGCCCGTAGAGCTCACCGCCTGGGTCGCCGGTGAGCGCCTCTCGAGCTATCGGCACGAGGACGAGTGGGGGTGGCGCGGCTTTTCGCTCGGCACGGGGCGTCACGCCGGGACGACGGCGGACCTCGTGCTCGAGGTGCGCGCCGAGCACGCGGCGGCGCGCGACTTCTGCTTCGTGTTGGAGAGCGTGCCATGAGCGAGGCTGACCACGACGAGTCGGAGACGGCGCCCGATCGGAACGACCTCGCGTTCGCGGCCGGCCTCGGGCTCGTCTACGTCGCCATCCTGCTCGCGGGCACGCGGCAACTCGGTTACGCGCGCGACGAGGGCTTTTACGCCGTCGCGGCGCGCGCCGTCGAGGGGTGGTTCGACGTGCTCGACTCGGTTGGCTGGGACGCCTTTCGTCAGGGCTTCATCGACCGCCACTTCGGCCCCGTGCACGAGCACCCCGGTCTGATGAAGACGCTCTTCGCGTTGTCGCACCGCTTCTTGTACGAGCGGCATCACCTGTTCGCCGAGAGCGGCACCGCCTATCGCTTCCCCGCGATGGCCATGGGCGGCCTGGCCGTCGCCGTCATCTACCTCTGGGGTCGTCAGGCCATGGGCCGCCTTGCCGGCTTCTTCTCGGCAGCGGCCTTCGCGTTTTTGCCGCACGTTTTCTTTCACGCGCACCTTGCCTGTCTCGACGTTGCCGCCGCGGCCATGTGGCTGGTGACGGGCTACGCGTACTATCGTGGCCTGGTCGAGCGGAGCCGCGGCTTCGTGATTGCGGCGGGGGTCCTCTACGGCCTCTTCCTCGATACCAAGCACAACGCCTGGCTGTTCCCGTTCGCGATCGTCTTGCACCTCGCTCTCGTGCGCGTGCTGCGCCACCGTCGTGGCTTGCCGCGCGAGGGCCCGCTCGTCCCGCCCGCGCTCCTGTCGGTGCTGCTGCTCGGCCCCGTGGTCTTCTACTTGGTCTGGCCCTGGATCTGGTTCGACACCTTCCAGCGTCTCGCCGAGTGGGTGCGATTCCACCTCGAGCACGACTATTACAACATGGAGTTTCTGGGGCAGACCTACTACAAGCCGCCCATGCCTCGCCTCTACGCGTGGCTCATGACGCTCGGCACGGTCCCGGCCGTCACACTCTGCCTGTTCGCGATCGGCCTTTACGACGGCGGGCGCGCCGCGCTCGCTCGCTCCAAGACCGACCGCACGTCGCTCGACGCCTTTTGGCTCGTCGGCCTGCTCGTGAGCTATGCACCCTGGCTTTCGAGCGACACGCCGATCTTCGGCGGCACGAAGCATTGGATCACCGCGTACCCGTTCCTCTGCCTGTTTGCCGGGCGCGGATTATCGCTCGTGCGACGAAGAGTCGCCGCGTGCCACCCTTTCTCCGTCCGCCACGAGCCCGCCGTGGCGGGGGCCTTGCTCGGAAGCTGCCTCATCGGACCGGTGCTCATGTCGCTCCATGCGCACCCGTACGGCTTGAGCTTTTACACGCCGCTCGTCGGCGGCGTCCCGGGCGCCGCGAGCCTCGGCCAGAACCGAGGTTTTTGGGGCTACACGACGGGCGTTTTGACGGATGCGTTGAACGAACGCGCGCCACCGAATGCCGCCGTCTACCTCCACGACACCGCGCTCGCAAGCTGGGAGCTCTTGCGCGAGGACGGTCGCGTCCGGAGCGATCTCAGGGCCACGCTGTCGATCAGCGCGTCGTCCCTCGCGCTCTACCATCACGAGCAACACATGCAGCGGGTCGAGTACCAGGTGTGGGTCGACTACGGCACCGTGTCGCCCGTCGAGATGCGGCTCTTCGACGGCGTCCCCATCGTGTGGCTCTACGCCCGCCCGAGCCGTCCGGCGGGCACGGCCGAGCGCCGCCCCTGAGATCTGGCAGCGAGGGCAGCCGGGGATTCACGGGGTTTCGGCCGGGGTGCGCGCACCCCTCACCGATAGCAGAGCCGCGGCGCGGTTTGGATTCCGTTCGGTGAGGAGACATGACAGGGTGGAGGGCTCGAGGTTGGATGGACAAGAGGCTGGTTGAGCGGCTGCTCGACGATCTCTCCGAGCTCAGGAACGCCCTCGCCACCGAGGGCGCCGGCGCGACGAGCGTGGATGTCGACCGTGCCGAGTGGCTCGCGGGCATTCTCGCCCACTCGCCCGACGTGATCTCGATTCTCGATCTCGAGGGGAAGCTCCTGTACGTGAGTCGCACGGTCCCGGGGGCCGATGCGAAGGCGATCATCGGTCGTGACTCGGCGGACTTTCTACCGCCCGAGTATCGGCCGGCCTGGCGCAGTGCCCTCTCGGATGCCGTGAAGTCGAAGCACCCGCAGCGCGTCGAGGTTCGGAGCCGGACCGGTCACTTTTGGGACACGCGCATCGTCCCCATCCAACGTGACGGCGCGTTCAGTTGGTTGCTCTGCATCGGAACCGACGTCTCGCCTCAAAAGGAAGCTCAAGCAGCGCTCGCGCTCCGCGACGAACAGCTGCGCTGGGCGCTCGAGGCATCGGGCATGGGACAGTGGTCGTGGGACGTCGCGAGCGACCAGGTCACGTGGGACGCCGCGGCCAGGCGCATCTTCGTGTGGCCCGAGGACGAGCAGCGCATTGCCTTCGAGGACTTCATCGACCGCATGCATCCCGACGACCGCGAGCGCATGCGGGCGAGCATGGCCGCGGGGGTCGAGACGGGCACCTACCAGGACTTTTCCTGCCGAATCGTCGTGCCCGATGGGTCGGTGCGCTGGATCATCGCCAAGGGGCGTGCGCTCCGCGACGCGAGCGGCAAGACGACTCGGCTCATCGGCGGAGTGCTCGACATCACCCACGGCAAGCGCACGGAGACTCAGCACCAGCGCTCGCAGAAGCTCGAGGCCATCGGGCAGCTCGCCGGGGGCGTGGCGCACGACTTCAACAACCTGCTCGTCGCCATCATCGGCAACATGACGCTTGCGGGTCGCAGCGAAGAGCCCGGCGAACGCAATCAGCTGCTCTTGGAGGCGACAGCCGCAGCGAATCGCGCCGCCGAGCTCACTCGCCAGCTGTTGGCGTTCAGCACGCGCCAGCCGCTCAATCAGGCCGCGCTCGACATGAACGCCGTGCTCTCGGACACGCTCCGGCTGCTGCGCCGATTGCTGCCCGAGAGCGTCGAGATCGACCTGATCCCCGCTCACCGGCTGCCGCGCGTGCTCGCCGATCGCGGGCAGCTCGAGCAGGTGGTCGTGAACCTGTGCGTCAACGCCCGCGACGCCATGCCCAACGGCGGCAAGCTGGCGATCGAGACCGAGAGCGTCGTCATCAACGGACGGTTCCGGGAGACGCACCCCTGGGCTCGCCCAGGGCGGTACGTGCTCGTGAGTCTCACCGACACGGGCGTGGGTATCCCGCCGGAGGCGCTCGACCACGTGTTCGAGCCGTTTTACACCACCAAGCCCCACGGCACGGGACTCGGCCTCGCGAGCGTGTACGGCACGGTGCAGCGGCACGGCGGCTTCGTGCACGTCTACAGCGAGGTCGGCAAGGGCACGACCTTCAAGGTGTACCTTCCGGTCGCGGAGCGTGACGCAGCCGACGTGGGGACGAAGGTGGAGTCGCCCGTGGTCGGCGGCCGCGAAACGATCCTGGTCGCCGAAGACGAGGCACGCGTCAGGGCCGTCGTCGTGCGCATCTTGCAACGTGCAGGCTACGAGGTCGTCACTGCCGACGACGGTGAGCAGGCGGTCGAGCGTTTTCGCGAAAGCCCGACGGCCATCCGACTCGTGCTCGCCGATGCCGTGATGCCCAACAAGAGCGGCGCCGAGGCCATCGCCGAGATCCGCGCGATCGCGCCTTCGGTGGCCGTCGTGCTTTGCAGCGGCTACACGGACGCGCTGGGCGGCATGGGCGAGCCGGGCTCGGGCGTCGCCTTCCTGTCGAAGCCGTACGAACCGGACATGCTGCTCAGGATCGTGCGCGAGCAGCTCGACGCGCATCGCTGACGGCTCGCGCCCGGAGCTTCAGCTCCCGACGAGCCAGTGAAAGAGCACGTCGATGGCGCGCTCCCCGACCTCGCCGTCGTAGGTGTGGCCTCCGCCCTCCACGTGCTCGGCCCGTGCGCGCAGGCCGGCACGCTCGAGCACGGTCACCGTGCGCCGCGCGCGTGCCGCGCAAGGTGACGTCCCACAGACGATCGCCACGCTCTTGCCCCCGGTTTGGCGAAAACGCCGCCCGCGCGAAAGCGAGAACTCTCCGGAGCCACCCTCGACGAGCAGGAGGTGCGGAAAGAGGCTGCCGTGATCCACGAGCATCAGCGCACCCATGGTGGCGCCCTGCGAGTAGCCCGCGTAGACGCCGTCGCTCGCCGACAGCCGCGCCCCGAGCGCCGCGCGCACGGCGTCCACGACGGCGAGCACCTCGCGTTCGAGGGTGAAGTGATTTTCGAAGTAGTAGCCCCCCTGGTTCTTGCCGAGCGAACGCCCGCGCGGGCACACGACGACGTAGCGCCCCGCGAGCGCGGCCGACCAGTACTCGCATTGATACTCCGGGCCGTCGCCGGCGCCGTGCGCTGCGCAGAACAACGGCAGCGGGTCGCTCGTCGCGGGCGCGACGAGCACGGCGTCGCCGAACCCCGGCACCGCGAGCGCTCCCGCTCGGGCGTCGGGCGCTTCCGCCTCCCGCTCCGGGATGGGGGCCGTGCCCGCTTTTCCCGCGTCCGCGCGGCTCGGCGGCGCCGAGGGCGCGTTCGCCGCGTTCGGCGCGCATGCCGCGGAAAGCGCTGCGGCAATCAGCATCGGGCGTAACATGCAGGCCAACGGCGGCGAGTCTGCCATGCCGCAGCATGGGTGGGCGCTCGCCGGGCTCGCCGAGGACGGGCGTCCGGCGGGAAGGGTGCATGGAGCGCGGGCGTACTATCGTCGCCATGTGCTCGAAGTCGCACGCCGTGCGAGCGTCATCGCGCAACTCTCGCGCCGCCCCGACCGATGAAATCGTCGCCGTGTCGCGGTGGAGTCGGTTGCTCGAGGCCGGTCGCGGGACCATGATCGGTCTCGTGAAGACGCTCGTCCCCTTCGCGCGGCTCGCGCTCGCCGTGGTCGCCGTCTCGGCAATCTCGCCCCGCGCCGTCGCCCAGGAGGACGACGGCTGGTTCGACGCCCCCGCGCCCACGGCGTCAGGGACCTCACCGAAGGCGGCGCCCGCTGCCGCGAGCCCGGCGCCCGACCCGCGCCCGCCGCTCGCGCCGAGCCCCCTTCTGGCGCGTGGGGAAGAGCAGGCGCCCGCCGCCAGCACCGAAGATCAGGATCCGCGCGCGCTCACCGCGTGGAACACCGAGCTTGCCCCCTACGGCACCTGGGTCGACGACGGGGTCTACGGACGCGTGTGGGTGCCCTACGGGCATGTCGTCGGCCGGGACTTCGCGCCCTACGTCAGCAGTGGCCACTGGGCGCTCGACGAAGGCCAGAACTGGATCTGGGTCAGCGATTATCCGTTCGGTGGCGTCGTGTTCCACTACGGGCGCTGGGTCTGGACCGACGCGCGGGGCTGGGTCTGGATTCCCGGTCTGCGGTATGCGCCGGCCTGGGTGGCTTGGCGCACGGGCTCGTACGGCTACATCGGGTGGGCGCCCCTGCCGCCCGCATGGGTGTGGTTCGGCGGCGTGGCCTTGGTCTACGGCTACGGGTGGTACTACCCCTGGGTCTTCTGCCCCACCCAGTACGTGTTCTACGGCCACGTGCACCACTACGTGGTTCGCGATCACTATCACGTGGGCTACGCGGCATCGCACACGCGGCCGTACCATCCTGCGTCGCCTCACCCGCCCGATCGCGTCCGCGCGGTGCCGCAGAGCCCAACGACGCGCGCTGCCAACGTCCCGGACCGCGCCGTGCCGCGAAAGCGGGTCTCGGCGCCGAGCGTCGCCGCGCGTTCCCCCGTTGCCCCCGCGGCGCCACTCCGGGCTCCGGCGCCCGCTTCGCGGCGCGCTCCAGGCTTCGCCCCCGAGCGCTCCACGCCGGCGCCGCTTCCGTCGCCGGCGCCGCGCCAACGCTTGCCGGCGCCGCGCCTCGCCCCCGTCGAGCGCACACCCGCCCCCTCGCCCACGCGTCGCGCGCCACGTCCGTCGAGCTTTGACATCAAGCGCACCGAGCCACGCCTCGCTCCGACGCGCGCCCCCGGGGTCCCGCACACGCGGGTGCGGCGATGACGAGCCGCGCCGGAGCCGCGCTGCTGGTCGCGGCGCTCGCCACCGGCTGCTACGGCGATCACGACTCCGGCGGCCACCACTCGGGCTACGACGACGGCTACTACGACGACGGTTGCGCCCCAGGCATCTTGCAGACCGACATCGATCGCAGCGGCTTTCTGGACCTCGACCCGGGGCTCGGCGCTGGCGCGACGGTGGAGTACGCGGGTGGCGGTTTCTGGCGCTTCGCCGTGAGCTGCGACACCTTCTACAGCGGGCTTCCCTGCGAGTGGGACCTCATCGTGAGCACGATCGACGCGGAGCTTTCGGACGTGGCGCCCGAAGGTCTCGAGCCGAGCGACTCTCTGGCGCGCTTCGTCGGCGATCCGGATCCGAACGCCGTGCAGCTCCTCACGACCACGGGCGACGACATCGACGCCTTCACGCTGCAGACCGAGCCGGGCGCCGGTGTCAGCGTCGACGTCCTGCTCGACGGCGCGTGCGGTGGCACCTACGTGTCGTGGCTCGCGGGCGACGAGATCGTCGCATCCGACGCGCAGGTGACCGAGCTCTTCCCGCTGGATCCGTAGGGCTCACTCGCCGCGGTTGCGGTGCTTCTTCTTTTTGGCGCGGCGGCGGAGCTTGTCGAGCGCCCGCGCCGGGCCGGGCAGCGTCTTCGATGGCAGGCCGAGAATGCCCTCCGCCTCGCGGGCGCGTTCGCGCGTGAGCTCCATGAAGCGCTGCTGGCTGCGCAACGCAGACTCGCCTTCCGGCGCCGCGAGCCGCGTGTAGGTGCCGCTCGCCTGAAGCGACCAGGCCTTCGCGGTGTCCCGCCAGGTGTTCCCGAGGATCTCCTCGATCACCCGCCGCTTCAGCGACTCGTCGAGGATCGGGTACATGACCTCCACGCGGCGCCGGAAGTTGCGGGGCATCCAGTCGGCGCTCGAGCCGTACACTTCCTCGTTACCGCCGTTCTCGAAGTAGATCACGCGCGCGTGCTCCAGGAAGCGATCGATGAGCGCGCGCACGCGGATGTTCTCGCTCACACCCGGGATGCCGGGGCGCAGGCAGCAGATGCCGCGCACGAGCAGATCCACCGAAACGCCCGCCTGCGAGGCCGAGTAGAGCGCCGCGATCACGTCGGCGTCGACGAGCGAGTTCATCTTGGCGACGATGCGCGCTTCTCGGCCGGCGCGCGCGTGCTCCGTTTCGCGCGAAATCAGGCCGAGCACGGCCTCGTGCAGGCCGAGTGGCGACACGATCAAGCGATTCCAGCGCGACGGTGCGCTGTAGCCGGTCAGCATGTTGAAGAACGCCGTGGCGTCCTCGGCGATGTCCTCGCGCGCGGTGAAGAGGGAGAGATCCGTGTAGAGACGCGCTGTCTGCTGGTTGTAGTTGCCCGTGGCGAGGTGCACGTAGCGCCTGAGCCCCGTGCGCTCCTTGCGCACGACCAGGAGCACCTTGGCGTGCGTCTTGAAGCCGATGAGCCCGTACATCACGTTGACGCCGGAGCGCTCGAGCTGGCGCGCCCAGCGAATGTTGCTCTCCTCGTCGAAGCGGGCCTTGAGCTCCACGAGCGCCGTCACTTGCTTGCCCAGCTCGGCTGCGCGCTGCAAGGCGCGCACGAGCGGCGACTCACCGCCCGTGCGGTAGAGCGTCTGCTTGATGGCGAGCACGCCCGGGTCTTCGGCGGCTTGACCGAGGAAATCGGTCACGGCCTCGAACGACTCGTAGGGGTGGTGGAGCAGGACGTCGCGCTCGGCGATGGTGCTCCAGAAGTCATCCGAGTCGCGGAGGGGAGGGACGTACTGCGGCGTGAAGGCCTCGTCACGGAGGTCGCGGCGCTCGTCCGCCGCGGTGAGCACCGTCATTTCGGCGAGCGACACGGGGCCGTCCACCGGGTAAACGTCGCGCTGACGATCGAGCCCGAGCTCGCGACAGAGCCACTGGGTGGGCGCCTCCGGCGCGTGCTCGCTCACCTCGAGGCGCACCGCGCGGCCGCGCTCGCGCTGCCGGAGGCCGGCCTGCACGGTGAGCAAGAGATCTTCCGCCTCCTCGTCGTCGACCTCCATGTCGAAGTTACGAGTGACACGGAAGACGTAGTGCCCCGCGATGCGGAGCTGCGGAAAGATCTTCTGCCGGTGCCGAACGATCAGATCCTCGAGCGGCACGAACGCCCGTCGACTCCCCTCGAACGGCACGCGCACGAGGCGCGGCAAGCTCGCCGGGACCTGCACGAGACCGAAGGTGGGTTCCGGAGTCTGGGGGCGCTTCTCGAAGATGAGCCCGACGTTGATGCCCTTGTTGCGCACGTGCGGGAACGGGTGCGCGGGGTCGATGGCGATCGGCGTGAGCACCGGGAAGATGTTCTTGTCGAAGTGCTCGTCGAGCGCCGCCTGCTCCTTGGGGTCGAGCTCATCGGGCGTGACGAGCGCAACGCCCGCTGCGCGGAGCTCGCGCTTCACGCCGCGATTCCAGATGCGGTACTGCTCATCGACGAGCTCGTGTGAGCGGCGCGCCAAAGCGGCGAGCTGCTGCTCGGCGCTCATGCCGTCCGGGGACACCTCGTCGACCTCGCCCACGAGCTGGGCGAGGAGCCCCGCGGCGCGCACCATGAAGAACTCGTCGAGATTCGTGGCGAAAATCGCCAGGAACTTGAGTCGCTCGTACAGCGGGACGCGCTCGTCCCCCGCCTCGGCGAGCACCCGGGAGTTGAACTCGAGCCAGGAGAGCTCGCGGTTGATGAAAAGGCTCGGGTCGTCGAGCTTGTGCGCCGAGGCCGAGGCGACCGGGGTCTCCGTGGGCACGCTCGGAAAGATGCGGGTGAGATCGGTGACACTGCTCATGGAGGGTACGGCGAGGCGGCATCCTAGCTCGGGGTGCTCGTCTGCCCCAACGCCCACAGCCGTTCTTTCAAATGTTTCAACGTCTTCATGCACCTCTCCAGGCGTTCAGGTCGGCCGCTCGACTGAAACGCCGCCGACGCCGCGCTGGGCCGCTCCGCGCCGAGCGTCGCATCGAGCGGGAGGCGGAGCCCGAAACGCGGGCACAAACGGGAGTGGAGCGGACGTCACCGGCTCGATGTGGTTTACTTTTGGATAATGAGTGACGTTGAAACGCCCAAGGCTCAGCCGGAGTCGGGCCGGTCACCGGGGAAAACGACCCTGGTCGCGCAGATCGCCGCGCTTCAGGATTACGACCGCTACCGGGATCTGGCCTGGGAGGGAAGCTTCGAAGAATACCTACAGATCGTTCGCGAGCGCCCGCAGGTCACGCGCAACGCGTTCCAGCGCGTCTACGACATGGTGATCTCGCTACGGGACCGAGGAGTACATCGACAACAAGAAGAAGCTCGTCCGATACAACTTCTTCCGTGACGAAGCGGACGGCGGCAAGGACGCCGTCTTCGGCCTCGACATCCCGCTGATGCGCCTGATGAACGTGCTCAAGGCCGCGTCCGAGGGCTACGGGCCCGAGCGACGCGTCATCCTCCTGCACGGACCGGTCGGCTCCTCGAAGTCGACCATTGCGCGGCTCTTGAAGAAGGGACTCGAGCGCTACTCGGCGACGCCCGAGGGCGCGCTCTACACGTTCTCCTGGGTGAACCTCGAGAGCACGGGGCTCGCGAGCGGCAGCGCCGACACCTTCGATTCCCCGATGCACG
Source organism: uncultured delta proteobacterium (assembly GCA_963841435.1). Taxonomy (GTDB): domain Bacteria; phylum Myxococcota_A; class Polyangia; order Polyangiales; family Polyangiaceae; genus PMG-095. Next base: position 1,349,249 of record CAWJCS010000003.1, on the reverse strand, counting down.
AGGAGCCGCTGCGCCTCGTGCCGCCCGAATGGCGCGACGCCGCCTACCGATTTCGGCCTCACGAGCGACAAGTTCCGCGTGCGCGTCGAGGGCGACCTCGACCCGGCGAGCCGCTTCATCTTCAGCGGGCTGCTCCAGCGCTACGAGGGCGACTGGGGCAAGGTCATCGAGAACCACGTGCGTGTGCGGCGCCTGACGCTGAGCGAGAAGAACCGCGTCGGCATCGGCACCTTCCAGCCCAAGGACGAGAAGAACCAGGACTCGACCGAGCTCACGGGCGACATCAACTACCGAAAGATCGCCGAGTACGGCTCCGATTCGGACCCGCGCGCGTTCAACTTCGACGGCGAGTTCAACATCGCGAACCGCGGCATCGTCGAGTTCGTCGAGGTGCTCAAGCTCGACGTCGCGTTCCTCTACGACCTGCTCGGCGCCTCGCAGGAGCACCGCATCAAGCCCAAGAAGTTCGCGCAGACCGACATCGACGAGGTGATCATCGGTCACACGAACGAGGCGGAGTACAAGCGCCTGCTCAACAACGAGTTCATGGAGGCGCTGCGCGACCGCACCATCAAGATCGACATCCCCTACATCACGCGGCTATCCGACGAGATCCGCATCTACGAGAAGGACTTCGGTCAGGAGCGCGTGCGCGGCAAGCACGTCGCCCCGCACACGCTCGAGGTGGCCGCCATGTGGGCGGTGCTCACGCGGCTCGAGGAGCCGAAGAAGCACAACCTGCAGCTCTTGCAGAAGATGAAGCTCTACGACGGCAAGGTGCTGCCGGGCTACACGCAGGACACCGTGAAGGAGCTTCGCAAGGAGTCCAAGCGCGAGGGCATGGAAGGCATCAGCCCGCGCTACGTTCAGGACAAGATCTCGAACGCGCTCGTGAGCGATCAGGGCGAGGGCGACCATCAACCCGTTCATGGTGCTCAACGAGCTCGAGAAGGGCCTCACGCACCACTCCCTCATCACGAGCGAGGAGCAGCGCAAGCGCTACCGCGAGCTCGATCGGCGTCGTGAAGCGCGAGTACGAGGAGATCGTCAAGAACGAGGTCCAGCGCGCCATCAGCGCCGACGAGGAGGCGATCAGCAAGCTCGCGGCGAACTACATCGACAACATCAAGGCCTACACGCTCAAGGAGAAGGTCAAGAACCGCTACACCGGCCAGGACGAGGAGCCGGACGAGCGGTTGATGCGGTCGATCGAGGAGAAGATCGACATCCCGGAGAATCGGAAGGACGACTTCCGTCGCGAGATCATGAACTTCATCGGCGCCAAGGCCGTCGAAGGCAAGAAGTTCGACTGGCAGACCAACGATCGCCTGCGTCGCGCGCTCGAGCTCAAGCTGTTCGAGGACCAGAAGGACAGCATCAAGCTGAAGACGCTGGTGAGCGCCGTCGTCGACCACGAGACGCAGGAGAAGATCGACATCATCAAGGCGCGGCTCATCCGCTACTTCGGCTACAACGAGGTCAGCGCGACGGACGTCCTCGAACTACGTCGCATCGATCTTCGCGCGCGGCGACGCCAAGGGCTGAGCGCGCAGCCCGGCGCTGCCGCAGCGGCTCGGGGCGTTGGCGCGTCGCCCGCCGAGGTCGTATCAGGCGCTCGATGTGGCCGCTCGTGCTCGCCGTCCTGACGCTGTCGCTCGTGCTCTGGGTGCTGCGTGGTCCGCCGCTTCTCGCGCGGGTCGACGTGGTCGAGGGCAAGCCCCGCCTCGCGAAGGGGCGCCTCCCGGACCGTCTCTTCGACGATTTCGAGGACTTGCTCAGCGACGACGCCATCGAGCGCGCCGAGGTACGCATCGTGGTCGAGGGCGGGCGACCACGCCTCGTCTCGCGCGGGCTCGACCCCGGGCGAGAGCAACAGCTGAGGAACGTGCTCGGACCGTGGGCGGTCGCTCAGATCCGAGCCGGGCGACGTGGGGCGGCCGGCGGCTGACCCATGACGGCGGTAGGTGGAGGTGCGCACGGGCGCTGGCACGCCCCCTGCTTGGTCATCCTGTCTGGAGGACCCAACGACCATGCGTTTCAATCACATCGCCCTGCTTGCCCTGCCCTTCTCCTTCGTGCTCGCCGGTTGCCCGCGCGAAAAGAGCGAAGAGCCGTTCACCCGCGCGGAGGCTCAAGCCGCCCTCGAGGAGTCGAGCGACGCCACGGAGGCGGATGCACTCGCATCGGCAAGTATCGAGATTTCGACCAATTTCACGCTCGGAGCCGCGCTCGAGCAGGCCGCGGGTGAAATCCGGAGCTTCGTCGAGAGCCAGCTGCCGTGCGCCGAGGTCACGCTGTCGGGTGCCACGCTGACGGTGGAATACGGTGTGAACCCCGGTAACTGCAGCTACCGTGGACACGAGTTCACGGGCACGACGACCGTGAGCGTCGAGAAGAACGCCGACGACCAGGTGCTCGTCCACCACGAGTGGAGCGCCTTCTCGAATGGCGTGATCATGCTCGACGGCGACGCCGACGTGACCTGGGATTTTGCCGCCAAGGAGCGGCACGTCGTGCACCATGCGGAGTGGACGCACCTCGCGTCGGGGCGCACGGGCGTGGGCGACGGCGATCGCACGCAGATGGCGCTGGACGGCGGCATCGCGGAGGGCATCCGCATCGTGGGCACGCGCTCGTGGAGCGGAGCTCGCGGCGACTGGAACCTCGGCGTCAACGGCGTCGAGATGCGCTGGGCCGATCCGGTGCCCCAGGCCGGCAGCTACACGCTCACGACTCCGGAAGACAAGCACCTCTCCCTCGACTTCTCGCGCGTTGACGCCGACACCATCGCCGTGACGCTCACCGGTCCGAACGACCGCAGCTTCACGTTCAACGTGTCCAAGCTCTAGCGTCGAGCTTTGCGACCCGGCGGCGGGGGATGGGTTGAGGCGACCCCAGTCCCGCGCCGAAATGAGGTCGAGGCGCGCCGTTCCACTCGTCCGCGTCGTCGGACGAGCATCGACGCCAGCATCATGCCGAGCCACCACGCGCTCTGGCCCCCGGGGCTCGGGCTAGCGCGACAACCGCATCCTCGGTGATGCGTGATGAAGGGCGGCTCGGGTGCCTTCGCCCCGGTACCGGTGCTCTCGCCGCCCTCGCCGCCCTCGCCGCCGAGGCCCTCGCCGGCCTCACCATTCGATCCTGCGGCGCCCGTCGCGGCACTCCCGCCCGTCTTCGTGCCCCCGCTCGACACGCCGCCCGTCGTCGCGCCACCGCGACCGGCGGTCGATCCCGCCGAGCCGGAGGAGCCGCCCTCGCCCGGTGCACCGCTCTCGCCGGCGCTGCCATCGGGACCGAGCTCGCACGTGTCGCCGACGCAGCGCCCTGCGCCCGCTCTGCAGGGGCGCCCATCGAGCGCGTCGTGCACGCAGCCACGCCGCTGGCGGCAAACGTCCGCCGTGCACTCGTTGCCGTCGTCGCAGTCGAGCGGGCTCCCGCGCGTGCAGGTGCCGGTCCCGTCGCAGGCGTCGCCGCTCGTACAAACGTCGCCGTCCTCGCAGGCGGCCCCGGCGGACGCGAGCACGTGCACGCACCCCGAGCCGGTGTCGCACTGGTCGATCGTACACGGGTTTTGGTCGTCGCAGTCGAGCGCGGGTCCGGCGCCACAGCTGCCACTCGTGCAGGCGTCGCCGGCCGTGCAGGCGTTGTCGTCGCTGCATGCCGTGCCGTCGGGCACGGGTGTCGCGACGCATCCCAGCGTGGGATCGCAGCCGTCCGCCGTGCACGGGTTTTGGTCGTCGCAGTCGAGCGCCGCGCCCGGCGTGCACGCCCCCGTCCCGTCACAGGCGTCGCCGCTCGTGCACGCGTCGCCGTCCGAGCACGTTGCCCCCGACGCCGAAAGCGCGTCGCTCGGACAGGCCGCGGCCGCGCCCGTGCACACCTCGGCGACGTCGCAATCGCCCGCAGCGGAACGACACACGGTCCCGGACGGTTGGAACATCGCCGAGCAAGCCGCAGACGCGCCGACCGTTCCGGAGCAGGTGTCTTGCGCGTCGCACGCGCCGCTCGGCGCTGCTCCGCATGCCGTCCCCACGGGCTTGGCGGCGTCGGCCGCGCAGCTCGGGCTCGCTCCCGTGCAGGTCTCCGCCGCGTCGCACTCGCTCACGGCGTCGCGGCACACGGTGCCCGCCGACACGAGCGCGTCTTGGGGGCATGCGGGGGCCGTACCGGTGCACGCCTCGGGTACGTCGCAGCTGCCCGCGGCGGGCCGGCAGACCGTGGCCGAGGGCCGTAGCGCGTCGCTCGGACAGCTCGCCGAAGCGCCGCTGCACGCTTCGGCGATGTCACAGTCGCCTGCCGCGGGCCGGCAGACGACGGAGGCCGGCTGGTAGTTGGCGGTGCACGTGGCGGAGGCGCCGACGGTTCCCGAGCAGGTGTCCTGGGCGTCGCAAACACCGCTCGGCGCGCCGCCGCAAGGCGTCCCCACGGGAGCGGCGGCATCGGCGTCGCAGGCCGGGCTCGCGCCGTCACAGGCCTCGGCGACGTCACAGGCGCTCGCGGCGGGCCGGCAGACGGTGCCACTCGCGACGAGCGTGTCGTTGGGGCAGCTCCTGGACGCCCCGGTGCACGCCTCGGCGACGTCACAAGCGCCAGCCGCAGGTCGGCAGACGACGGAGGCCGGCTGATAGTTGGCGGTGCAGGTGGCGGAGGCGCCGACGGTTCCCGAGCAGGTGTCCTGGGCGTCGCAGACACCGCTCGGCGCGCCGCCGCAGGGCGTGCCCACGGGAGCGGCGGCATCGGCGTCGCAGGCTGGGCTCGCGCCGTCACACGCCTCGGCGACGTCGCAAGCGCTCGCAGCGGGCCGGCAGACGGTGCCACTCGCGACGAGCGTGTCGTTGGGGCAGCTCGTGGCAGCCCCGGTGCACGCCTCGGCGACGTCACAAGCGCCAGCCGCAGGTCGGCAGACGACGGAGGCCGGCTGGTAGTTGGCGGTGCACGTGGCGGAGGCGCCGACGGTTCCCGAGCAGGTGTCCTGGGCGTCGCAGACACCGCTCGGCGTGCCGCCGCAGGGCGTGCCCACGGGAGCGGCGGCATCGGCGTCGCAGGCTGGGCTCGCGCCGTCACACGCCTCGGCGACGTCACAAGCGCTCGCAGCGGGCCGGCAGACGGTGCCACTCGCGACGAGCGTGTCGTTGGGGCAGCTCGCGGAAGACCCGGTGCAGGACTCGGCGACGTCACAGGCGCCTGCGGCTGACCGGCAGACGACGGAGGAGGGCTGATATTGGGGAGTGCAGGTGGCGGAGGCGCCGACGGTTCCCGAGCAGGTGTCCTGGGCGTCGCAGACACCGCTCGGCGCGCCGCCGCAGGGCGTGCCCACGGGAGCGGCGGCATCGACCGGGCAGTCCACCGAGCCGTCGCAGGCCTCTGCGGGGTCGCACGCTCCGGACGACGGCCGACACACGGTCCCGGCCGCAAGGCGCGCGTCGCCCGGGCAGCTCACGCCCAGTCCATCGCAGGCTTCCGCGACGTCGCAGACGCCCGCAGCGGGGCGGCAGGTCGTTCCCGCCGGGATCCGCGCGTCGGTCGGACAGTCGACGCCGACGCCGTCGCAGGTCTCTACCGCGTCGCACGTGTCGGCGGCACCGCGGCAGGTCGTCCCCGCAGCGACGCGCAGGTCGCTCGGACAGTTGGGGCCCGTGCCCGTGCACGACTCGGCAACGTCGCAGGCGCCGGCAGCCGGCCGACACTCCACGGAGCTCGGTTGGAAATTGGCGGCGCACGTCGCGGTGGCGCCCACCGTGCCCGAGCAGGTGTCTTGCGCGTCGCAGACGCCCGTCGGGGCTCCGCCGCACGCCGTGCCCGGCGTCACGGCGGCATCCGCTGGACACACGCCCGCGCCCCCGCACGTCTCCTCGACGTCGCAGGCGCCGACGGCCGCGCGGCAGACCGTGCTCGAAGGCGCGGCGCCGCACACGCCGGCGGCGCTGCAGGCCTGGCAGTCGTTCGGGTCGCCGCCGCCGCACGGTTCGTCGCAGCAGACCCCGTCGATGCAGTTGCCCGACGAGCATTCGCTCGCATCGGTGCAGACCGTGCCGTCGGGCGAGCCCGCGATGGCGGCGACGGCCTTGTCGGACATCACGATACCCGCTCCCGAGTTCACCTCGACGCCCGCGCCCTCGATATCGATGGCCGTCGTCGTGAGCGCGAGCCGGATCTCGGCGGGCGTCGCCGCGGGCGCCGCGCTTTTCATCTGCGCCACGATGCCCGCCGCGTGCGGCGCGGCCGCGCTCGTGCCGAAGAACGGATCGAAGCCGGGCGTCGCCGTCGACACGCCGTCCGCCGCCGTGATGTCCGGCTTCTGACGCAGCACGCCGCCGTCGGCGAGCAGGCTCGGGTTCGTCGTGTTGAGCAGCGTGCCGCCCTGGTCGTAGAAGATGCGCCGCGCACCGTCCGACGAGAAATTCTCGACGACGTTCGCTGCGCTGAATGCGCTCGGGTAGGGCCCCGCGGGCTGCCCTGCTCCGATGGCGTTTGCGGCCGGCGTGGCCGCGACGGCGAACGCGTCGGCGGCGGCCGAATGACCCTTGTTCTGGCCCGTCGTGACGATGTCGAGCCGACCGCGGTTGGAGTTGAGGTGGAGGTAGCGGGTCTGCGCGCTCGTGGCCTTGACGACGACGATGCGGCGCCCCACCGAGGGCGAGATGCCGCTCTGCTCGTACGGGTCCTGCGTGCCCGTCTGGAAATTCGTGGACGCGTTGACGACGGCCGTGAGCGTCGAGTTCAGGATGAAGAGATCGTAGTCGTTGCTCGAACCACCGAGCCTGTCCGACCAAAAAAGCGTGACGGGGGCGCTGCCGTTCGTCCCGGCGACACGGTTGTAGTTGAGTGTCGTGGTTCCGTCCGTAAATTGGTTGATGGCGCCGAATCCGCTGAGCGGCGCGATGCTCGTGCCACTGTCGACGAAGTTTCCCTCGTAGACCCCCGCCGTTCCCTTGCCGAGCGAGCCTGCGTTGCCCGCCGACGACAGATAGATGGCGCCCGCCGCGGTGACGGTGCTGACCGCCGCCGCGATCGGCCCGTCCTGGAACGGCGACTCGTTGAAGTAAAAGACGTCGTCGACGATGATGTCGCAGCCCGCCGCACGGAGCGCGACGATGTTTGCGGCGAAGCTCGCAACGCCGCCAAAGGCCGTCGCGAAGTAGAGCTCGGCGCTCGGCGCCATGTCGTGCACGATCTCGAGCATCGCCGTGCCCTCGCCCGTGCCGGGGACGCCGCTCTGGCCGGACAGCACCGTGACGGCCGGCAGGTCTCCCTGCGCCTGCACCTGGGCGAGGTAATCGACGCTGTCCGACAGGACGCCGACCTTGATGCCCTGTCCGAGCGCCCCGTAGGTCGACTGTGCGACGTCCGCGCGGTGCACGGTAACGCCCTGCGACGTATTCACGAGGTTGGTCTGGCCCCCGACGGCGTTGTGGCCTGCGCCCGTGAGGTCCGAGCGCCGCCGTTCCGCCTCGGCGAGCGCCTCGCGCAGGCGCTCGCGCGTGGGGTAGGCGCCGCCGAGCCCTTCCGCGCGCTCGACGGCAGCGAGCGACTGCGCGCGTTCGCCCACCTCGCGATTGAGAACGGGTGCCCGAAGCTCCCGCACGAACTTCACGTCGGGCAAGGCGCCGAATCGTTCGAGTGCGGTGAGGGGAACGCGGGCCGTGACGCCGCCGAACCCCGGATACACCCCGATGACCTCGCCTCCCACGTCCGCGACGAGCGCCGTGACGGGCTCGACCGCGTGCGTGTCGATCTCGACGGCGACGCTGCCATCCGGCGCGACGGAAACCGACGTCTCGAGCCGCTCGATGCCCGCCGCGATCGGCTCGCCGCGTCGCATCCTGAGCGCGTAAACGAGCTGCGAGTCGAGCTTCCGTTGCGCGGGCGGGCGCGTGCCCTTGTCCCGCACCAGGGCCGCGATCTGCCGCTGCGCGGCTTCGGTCACCTGGTCGGCACCGCCCGTCGGGCCTTTGTCGTCGGAGCGCGCCGCCTCCCGCCTGCCGCAGGCCACGAGCGAGAGCAGGAGCGCGACCAGCAGGACGAATGCCCGCACGCGAGCCTGTGCGCCCTCACACCTCATGGAATCTTACCCCGATATCCGCCATTGAGTTTGGGGTCAAGTCGGCCGCTGTGCCACGGACTGGCACGAAAATAGCTATTCAATACAGACAAATGCGAACATCTTTGCGGCGTGGCACACAGGCGTGGCACGATGCCGGCGCCCGCGGGGCAGCGGGTACCTAAAGGCCATGTCGCACCCCTTTCGTTCTCTTCCGCTCCTTTTCATTCTGTCGCTTGCGCTCGGCGCCCCATCCCTGGCTTTCGCCAAGGAAAAAAAGGCGGAGCCCGAAAAGGAGGCGGCGGCCGAAGACGTGAGTCTCGACGAGGGCTCCGAAAAAAAGGACGAGCCCGCCGAGGGCGATTCCGCGGAGGCCGCGGAGGACAAGCCCGCCGAGGAGGGGGCGAAGGAAGCGAGCGACCAGGGCGAGGACGAGGCGTCCGAGGCATCGTCCGGCGGCAGCGAGGACGGCTCACCGGTCGAGAAGAAGGGCAAGAGCTACTACTTCGCGGGGCTCCGCGGGCGCGCTGTCGTGATCCCGAGCTTCATCATCGAAGCGTTCGGCGACGGTGGCAAGACCGTGCTCGGCCCGTCGATTGGCCCGGAGTTTACCATCCGCCGGGACGGCTTCGAATACGACTTTGCCATCACCTACACCGCCTACCCGATGGATCGGACGCCGTTCAAAGCGCCGTCCAATCCCCCGGAGGCGATGGAGCTCGTCGAGAGCCACATCAAGGTGCTCTATTTCACGGCCGACTTTTTGTGGGGCAAGGAGTTCAGCCCCCAGGTAAGTCTGCTCTACGGTGGGAGCGCCGGGCTCGGATTCGTGTGGGGAGCGCTTTACCGCGCGCAGGCCTACCGCGGCCCCAACGGCGCCTGGACGCTCTGCAACGGGCCGAGCAATCCCGACCCGAACTACTGCGCCCCCGATCCCAAGCACGGCGACAAGCAGCACTTCGGTGACTACCAAGAGCCGAGCTGGGCCGACGGCGGCAACAAGCCGATCATCATGCCGTGGCTCGCGCTCCAGATGGGCCTTCGCTTCAAGCCCCATCGCCGCTTCGTAGGACGATTGGATTTCGGTATCGGTATCGGCCAGGTGTTCTTCGGGCTGGGCGCGGACTACGGCCTGTGAGAACAGCGCGGCCGTGAGCGACACCGAGCTTCCGTCGCGCTACGAGCCGCTCACGCGCCTCGGGCAGGGCGGGGGCGGGGAAGTTTGGTCGGTCCGCGATCGCTTCACGAGAAGGAGCTACGCACTCAAGCTGCTCGCGGGCTCGGCAGGCCCGCGCGAGCTCGCCGCCCTCGTGCGCGAAGCCGTGGCGCTGTCGGGTCTCGAAGGGCTCGGCGTGCCGCGCGTGCTCAGGTTCGGCCGGCTCGCGGCGTCTGGGCGCGCCTACCTCCTGCGTGAGCTCGTCGAGGGCAAGAGCCTCGAGGAGCTCGTGCGCGACGGCTCGTCGCTCGAGGCGCTGCTCTCCGCGCTGACGCGTGCGGCAGATCAGCTCACGCTCGTGCACCGGGCGGGCCTGCTCCATGGCGACGTGAAGCCGGCGAACGTCATCGTCGAGGCGGACGGTCGCGTCACCTTCGTCGACCTCGGCCTCGCCGCGCCCTGGCGCGAAGGCGGCACGACGGCGGAAGGTCTCACGCCCCGCTACGCCGCTCCCGAGCTCTTCGAGGGTCGCCCGCTCACGGTCCGCGCCGAAGTCTACGCCCTCGGCGTGACGCTCGGGGAAATCCTCGAGGCGACGCGCGCCGCGCAGCGGGCGCCGCTCGTCGCGCGCGAGCTCGCGGCCGTCGTGGCCCGGGCAACGGCGCCGAGCCCCGACGACCGCTACCCATCGGTTGACGAGGTTGCCATCGCCGTGCGCCGGGCCTCGGGTCTGCCGCAGCAGCCCGCCGCGGCGCTCGGCGACGTAGCGCTCTGGCCGATCGTGGGCATCGACGCCACGTCGGCGCAGCTCTTGGACGCCGTCCTCGCGCTCCCCGAGGGCGGCGTCCTCAGGATTCAGGGGCCACCGTCGTCGGGGCGGAGCGCGCTCGTGCGCCGGCTCGCGTGGTCGCTCGGTGCCGAAGGTCGCGCGCTCGCGTCCGTCGACGATCCGAGCTCGGCGCTGTCGCTGCAGGCCGAGCTCGAGGCGCATCCCGCGCTGCGCGACGTTGTGGTGCTCGTTGACGACTCGGACGCGCTCGACGCCGAGAGCGTCGAGCGGCTCGCCCGCGCCCGGGAGGCGGGGGCACGCCTCGTGCTCGTCGGCGGCACACGGTTTCAGGAAGGCGCGCGAGACTTCGCGGTGCCGCCCCTCGACGAACGCGCCGCCATGGAGCTCGTCCGGCGCGTCGTGCCTTCGCTCACCGACAAGCTGCTCCGGCGCGTCGTGGAGCTTTCGGGGGGACGGCCCGGCGAGCTCAGGCGTCTCGTGCGCCTCATTGCCGCGGACGCCGTCGCTTCGGCCGAGGATATCGAGGAAAAGCTAGGGGCCTCCGCCGTGCGCGTGACCGTGCCGGACGACGCGCTCCTGCGCGCGAGCTACTTCCTGGATCGTGGTCGCTTCAATGACGCAAGGGCCGCGCTCGAGCTCCTGACGGGCGACGAACGCGTCGCCGTCGGCATCGCACGGGCACGCCTCGAGCTCGGCTGGGGCGAGGCCGCGCACGCTCGGGCGGAGCTCGAGCGGGTGGCTGCGGCCCTCGAGTCCTCGAGCGAGGACGACCGGCGCCGGCACGCGCTCTACCTCGGCCGCGCGCAAGTGGGCACCGGCAGCTACCCGGAGGCACTCGCGCTGCTCGAGCCCCTCGCCGGCGCCGACGACCTCGTGGGCGCCGAAGCGGCAGCCTACGTCGGGCTCGCGTTGTCGCTGCTCGGGAGGCACGACGAGGCCCGCGCGCGTCTCGAGCACTCCCTTCTGCTTGCCGAGCGCCTACGGTCGCCCAGGGTCGAGGCACTCGTGCTCGCCTGCCTCGGCCTTTCGCTGCAGCGCGCCGATCAGGGCGACCCGGCGCGCGCGGCGTACCAGCGCGCCATCGAGGCCGCAGAGCGCGCGGGGGATGCCGGAACGCTCGCAGCGGTGCAGCTCAATCTCGCCGGCTTGCTCAAAATCCAGGGCGACATGGCCGGAGCGATCGATTCGTACGCGGCCGCCGTCGACATGGGGCGTCGCTCGGGCCGGCGCGCCACGGTGCGCCAAGCCCTTCTCAATCTCGCCAACACGGACCTTTACCTCGGACGACTCGCACGGGCGCGTGCGAGCATCGAAGCGCTCGAGGAGCAGAAGCACGAGCTGCCCGCCATGATGAAGCCCCAGCTGCTCGGCCGGCAGGCGGAGCTCCTCGCGCAGCAGGGTCAGCTCGGCAGGGCGGCCGAGCTGTTCGACCAGTGCGCGGACGCGTTCGAGAGCATCGGTCACGGCGTCGATGCCGCCGAGGCGCGCTTCGAAGCGCTGCTCGCGTCGGCCCGCAGCGGCTCGCCGGACCTCGCGGCACAGCGAAAGCGGCTCACCAAGGCGCGCGCGGCGCTCGGCGAGGCGCCCGCGCACAAGCCGCTCTTCCTGCTCGCGACCGCTCGTGTCGCCGACCTCGCAGGCGACGAGGTGGGAGCGCGCGAGGGCTTCGACGCCGCCATCGCCGCGGCCCGCGAGGCAGGGCAAAAGGACTGGATCTGGCGGGCGCTCGAGGCGCGCGCCGAGCTCGAGGAGCTCGGCGGACAACCGCTGCTCGCGCGCCGCGACCGCGAGGAGGCGCTCGCCGTGCTCGAGGGGATTGGCGCTCGGCTGCCCCGCGATTTGCGCGAGGTGTACTGGAACGACCCGAGACGCAAGAAGCTCCGCGCCGAGGTGCCGGGAGCGGCCGCCGTGGCAGCGACCGAGCTCGTGTCGTGGAGCGGGCCAGGAACGCGCGCTCCCGTGCAGACCGTACGCTCGGCGACGACCTTGACGGGGCTCGGCACGGTGTCTCAGCTCGTGACGCCGCTCGAGCAGCGCCTGGCGCGCATCCTCGAGGTGAATAGCGACCTCGTGGGCGAGCTCGACCTGGAGAAACTGACGGCGCGCGTCACCGATCACGCCGTCGACCTCGCGCGCGCGGAGCGGGGCTTCGTGCTGCTCAGCCAGCCCGACGGCTCGCTCACGGTGCACACCTCGCGTACGCGCCGGGGCGACGAAGCGCATGCCGAATTTTCCCGCTCCATCGCGCATCGCGTGATCGAGACGCGCGAGGCGGTCGTGGCCGTGAACGCCCGCGACGATGCGCAGGTGGGCGCCTACGCATCCGTGCACCAGATGATGCTGGAGTCGGTGGCGTGCGTCCCCATCCTGGCCCCTTCGGGCGGTGCCATCGGCGCCCTGTACGTCGAGACACGTCTGCGCCGTGGCTCGCATTTCGAGCGCGAGCTCGGGACGCTGCGCGCCTTCGCCGATCAAGTCGCGATTGCGCTGGAGAACGCGCGGCTGATTCGCGAGAACCGCGAGCGAGCCGAGGCACTCGAGGTTGCAAACGCGAGCCTCGAAGAGGCGCGGCAAAGGCTCGAGGAGACGCTCGGCGATCGGACCGAGCAGCTGCGCCGCACGCGACGTCGCCTGCGCGACGCCCGGGACACGCTCTACGGGCACTTCGGCTATCGGGGTCTCGTCGGCACGAGCGCGGCGATGCGTCGCGTGTACGCCCTCATCGACCGTCTCAAGGAGACCGACGTGCCCGTTCTCATCACGGGTGAGAGCGGCACCGGCAAGGAAATGGTGGCACGCGCCATCCACACCTCGTCCCCCCGCGCCGCGGCGAAGTTTCTCGGCGTCAACTGCGGCGCCATCCCGGAAAATCTGCTCGAGAGCGAGCTCTTCGGGCACGTGCGCGGCGCTTTCACGGGAGCAGACCGCGAGCGCAAGGGCCTGTTCCGCGAGTGCGAGGGCGGCACGATTCTGCTCGACGAGATCGGCGAGACGCCCAAGAAGATGCAGGCGGGGCTGCTCCGCGTGCTGCAGGAGCGCACGGTTCGATCCGTCGGCGGCACGCGCGAGGAGCCGGTGGACACGCGCGTGATCTTCGCCACGAATCGCGATCTGAACGAGCTCGTCCAGAGCGGCAGCTTTCGCGAGGACCTCTACTATCGCATCCACGTCGTCGAGGTGCGGCTGCCCTCGCTGCGCGAGCGCCTCGAGGACATCCCCCAGCTCGTCGATCACTTTCTGGGGATTTTCGCGGCGCGCTACCGGCGCGACAAGAAGGCGCTGTCGCGCGACGCCATGCGCCGCCTCGGCGAATACGACTGGCCCGGCAACGTGCGGCAGCTCGAGAACGTGCTTCTCAACGCGTGGGTCATGAGCGAGGAGCCGGAGCTGCTAGCCGACGAGCTCGAGCTGCCCGACGGCTGGGTGTCGCGCTCGGAGCCGGTCGCTCCGGTGGCCGGGAACGCCGGCCAGAAGCCCGAGCCTGGGGCCGCTCAAGCGCGCAAGGGGACCGTGTCGGAGCACCGCCGCGAGGAGCGCGAGCGCATCCTCGACGCCCTGAAGCGCTGCAACTGGAATCGCGTGCGCGCCGCCGAGGTGAGCGGCATTCCGCGGCGCACGTTTTATCGTCGCCTGCGCGAGTACGGCATCCAATAGCAACGCCGCGGACGCCGCGGCTCAGGCGATCCCGAGTAGCTTCATCTTCTTGTGCAAGCCTTCGCGCGTGATGCCGAGCGCGCGCGCGGCGCTCGTCTTGTTGTTGCCGTGCTCCTTTAGCACCTCGAGCACGATCACACGCTCGACCTGGTCCACGCGATCCCTGAGCGTGCCGCTCGCGCTCGCCACCGCGGGCTGAGCCAGCGTGCCGCCCGCGACCGCCGGGCTCAACAAATCGGGCGTGACGAACGCTCCGGGCTCGACCTGGATCACCAGACGCTGCACCTCGTTCTCGAGCTCGCGCACGTTGCCCGGCCAGCCGTAGCTCTTGAGTAGCGTGAGCGTTTCCGCCGAAAACCCAGCGACCGACTTGCCGATCTCCTTCGAGTAGCGCCCGAGAAAGTGCGCAGCGAGGGTGGGAATGTCCTCGCGGCGCTCGCGTAGCGAAGGCACGCGGATCGGGAATACCTTCAGGCGATAAAAGAGGTCCTGACGGAAGCGCCCCGCGGCAACCTCGTCTTCGAGCGTGCGATTGGTCGCCGTCACGATGCGCACGTTGACCTGCCTGACCTGATTCGAGCCGAGCGGTCGGATTTCGCCTTCCTGCAGCACTCGAAGCAGCTTTGCCTGCAAGCCGAGCGGCATCTCGCCAATCTCGTCGAGGAACAGCGTGCCGCCGTCGGCCACTTCGAAGAGGCCTTTACGGTCTTCGCCGGCACCCGTGAAGGCTCCGCGCTTGTGGCCGAAAAGCTCGCTCTCGAGTAGCTGCTCGGGGAAAGCCGCGCAGTTTTGGGCCACGAAGAGCTTGTCGCGGCGTCGCGAGCGCTCGTGGAGCGCGGACGCCACGAGCTCTTTGCCGCTGCCCGTCTCACCCTCGATGAGCACCGTGACCTTCGTGTCCGCCACCTTGTCGAGCTGTCGCAACAGCTCGCTCATCGCCTTGCTCTCGCCCACGAGTCGCGCCCGACCTGCACGCGCCCGTTCGCGGCCCTTCAGGAACTGATTTTCGCCCTGGAGGCGCTGCTCGGCGAGCTCGAGCCGCGCAATGAGGCGCGCATTCGCGACGGCGAGCGAGGCGTCGGCCGCAAGCACGCCGAGCGCATCGACGTCGCGCGCGGCGAACATGGCCGGGGCGGCGCGGTTGTCGACCTGCAGCACACCGAGGATCTCGTTGCCCTTCCAGAGTGGCACGCCGATAGTGCTGCGGATGCTGGCCCCGAGGAGCGACTCCGAGCTGAACGACTCGCTCGGAGCATCGGCAGCCAGCACGGCGGCGCGCTCGCGTACGACCTTGCGCGCCACGCTGCGCGTCGCGGGAACGGTGCCGGAAGGCGCCGTGGGCTTGCCGTCCGCGCCGCGGAGGCGCGTGACGACCGTCACGAGCGGCGCGTCGCGTCCGGCGTTCGGGTTCTCGCAGAGCGACACCGTGGCGTGCGTGGCGCGTGGCACGAGCTCGAGCGCCGCGTCGGCTAGCACGGTGACCACGCTGTCGAGCCCAAGGCTCGCTCCGAGCGCGCGCTGGGCCGAGAGCAGCGCCCGCAGGCGATCCGCGGCTTCGTCGGGCGCCCCGAGCTGCCTCCCGAGCTCGCCGAGCGGTCTGAGCTCGACGATCTGCTCGGGCTCGGGCTCGGGCTCGAACCGCACCCTCAGCCGAACCGCCCGCGCGGGGTCGGTGCCGAGCGATAGGACGTCACCCGAGTGGAGCGGCACGAGCCCGACTACGGCGCTCGTGGTGCCATCGCGCTCGAGCGTCGTGCCCCCGTCGCTCTCGAGATCCTCGACGAGAAAGCCCTCGACGCCCGCGACGATGCGGGCGTGCCCGGTCGAGACGAGCTCGTCGGTGAGGACGAAGTCGTCCTGCCCACCGCGGCCGATGCGCACGGAGTCGGCGTCGAGCTCCGCGACCCGTCCCGCCTCGTTGCCCGACAGGATCTCGATCGCGATGCGCGCCATCAGGGCGGGTCTCAGCCGCCGCGCGCGTTCAGCCGGTACATCACTTCCTTCAGGCTCGAGTCGCCGGCCGCCTTGTCGCGGTCGGGGCTCTTCGCGTTGGTGGTGATGATCGCGTCGAGCTTCTCGGCAGCGGACTTCGAGCCCTTGGGCGAGAGCCGGTCGATGGCCTGCGACGCGACGTAGCGCAGGCCCGCGTTCGGAATGTTGCCCTCGAGGGCCACGACGAGCTTGTCGCGTGCCTGCTCGTCGCCGAGCTCCGCGATCATGTAGCCCGCCTTGATGCCCTGGAATTGATTTTCGACCTTCTGCACCTCGGGCTTCTGCATCACTCCGAGGTAACAGCTCACGTCCACCTTGCAGGCTCCGAGCACCGTCTCGACGCTCTTCAAGAGCTCCTTTTCGAGATCCGTGCCGTAGCGGCTCACGGCGCCACGCACGTCGGCGAGCTGGTCCGGCGTGCAGAGCTTCAGCGCTGTCACCGTGATGGCGGCCTGCGCGGCCTTACGGTCGTCCGCGTCACCCTTCAGCTTGCCGGCCGCCTCGAGCAGCCAGGGTACGAGCTCGGCGTCGGCGAAGCGACCCGCCGCCTCGCTGAGGGCTTCGACCGCACCGGCGCCTTGGACCTCGGCGCTGAGTGGCAGCGATTCGAAGGCTTCCTTGAAGCCCGCAAGCGAAGCGGGCGTCGCCGGGATCTTCGTGAGCTCGCGCGCGATGATGGCCTTCGTCGAGTCGTCCTTCTCGTCCTTGAGCGCCTCGAGCATCGTCGGGATCGAGTCCTGGCGACCGATGGTGCCGAGAATGATGGCGGCGGTCTGCACCCACGGCCGACCCTTCTCGTCGGACCCGGTGACCTCGCGGATGCGCCTGAGTTGGAAGGTCTGGAGCTTCTCGTAGTCGCTCTTCAGAAGCTTGCCGGCTGCATCGGCGGCGGGCTTTCCGATCTTCACGAGCGCGAGCACGCTCGTGATCTGCACGGTCGTAAACTCCTTCATGCCCTTGGTCGGGTCGAGCATTGCGCGAATGAGCGGTTCGACTGCCCTCGCGTCACCGATCTTGCCGAGCACCTTGGAGGCGGTGTCCTGCCAGACGATCTGGTCCTTCCATTCGTCGAACGACGTTTTGTCCTTGTCGTTCGGCGGCGTTACCTGGACCTCGATCATCTTGATGAGCGGGCCGACCCACGCCTTGTTGGGAGGCTGGGCGATCATGGCTTCGGTCATGTCGCGGTACGCGACGCCGCCCAGCATCGTGCTCGTGCGGAGCTTCATGAACGCCTCGAGCATGGGCATCGCCAGGCCTTCGAGCTTGAGGTCCTCGTTGGCCCGAGCCGCCCATTTGATGTCGGTTTCGTCTCGGCTGGTTTTCGGGAGCTTTGCGAACGCTTCGAAAGCCTTCTTGAGCGCGGGCTCCGTGCGCTTGTCACGGTAGTCGGCGAGCAGCTTGATGAGCGCAACGCGCGTCTTCGAGTCGATGTTGTCGTACTGCTCGGTGTAGAGCTTGGTGAGCGGCTCGATCGTCTTGTTGATGAGCTCCTGCACCTCGGGAGCCTTCAGGTCGTTGTTCTTGCGGGTGAGCGTGTCCTCGAAGAACTGCGCCAGGCGGGTCACGGCGCGGGCGCGCCACGTGGCGTCGTCGAGCTTGTCGACCCAGTACTCCGGTTGGCTCTCGTCTTTGCAGCCGACGAGCACGGGGGTGACGAGCACCGCCGTGGTCAGGCTCGAGCCGAGCAAGAGGGAGCGGACGAGAGACAGGGTGGCGCGTGACGTTCGCATGGGAGCGTTTCTCCTGGTCGGGGACCCCAAAAAAGCCCTAGCTTTTTGTGGCCCTGACGGTAGGCCGCTCGTCCGTGGCCTGTCAAACGGGACCGTCGCGATCACGCGCCGTTCATCGACACACGGCAGCGGGGGTAGGTGAATGTAGGCAAGGGTGAGTCGGTCGCGAGCTCACGCGCCGGAGGCGCGGATCTGGTGGAGTCGCGCGACGAGCTGGTCGTGCACGTGGCCGTTCGATGCGACCACGCCGAGGTCGTTCGAGAGGCTCGCACCGCGATAGTCGAGCAACGTACCCGAGGCATCGGTCACGCGACCCCCGGCCGCGTTGACGATTGCTTCGGCCGCACAGACGTCCCAGCGCTTGCCGGCGTGAAACGGCGCGACGTAGGCCTCCGCACCTCCTCGCGCCACCTCCACGCCCTTGAGGCCGGCGCTGCCGAGCGGCACGGTGCCCTTCACGCCGAGCGCCGCGATCAACCGTTCCAGGCGTTCGCTGCGGTGGGAGCGCGACGAGACCAGCCTCGCCTCGGCGAGCGTCGTCACTTCGCTGACTCGAATGGGCGACCTGGCTCCATCCGACCCGATCCGAAACGCGCCGTCGCCGACGGCCCCGGCCCAGGCCTCGTCGAAGACGGGCGCGTGGATCACCGCATGCGTCGGCCTGTCGCCCTGGACGAGCCCGATCATCACGACGAACTCGGGGCGCCGTTCGATGAACTCGTTGGTGCCGTCCACGGGGTCGACGAAGAAAATCTCGCGTGAATCGCGGAATCCCGCGAAGGACTCGACGGGGCTCTCCTCGGCCACGATCGGGATTCCAGGAAAATCCCGTTGGAGGCGTTCGCAGATGAGGTCGTTCGCTTGCCGGTCGGCGAGCGTCACCGGGTCGGCCGGCCCCTTGTACTCGACCTCGAACGGCGTCGCGTAGATGGCCTTCACGACGCGTGCGGCCTCGGCCGCAATCGCGACGAGTGCGTCGAGTATGGCCCCTTTCACGGGCGGACCCCGAGGTTGCGCAAGCGGTTCTCGAGCGCCTCGCGACCGCCCTCCGGCAGGTAGCGGCGCTCCTTGCCGGCGTCACGCACCAGCTGGTCGAGCTGTGCCACTTTGCGCGGCCCGAGCACGGCGCTCGAAACGAGCTTGTTCGAGAGCACGTAGCGCAGGGCGACGGCGCGCAGGCTCGACGCGCTCCCCGTGACGCTCGGCCGCATGGCGTTGAGCTGCATGATGCGCCGCTTGAGCTCGTCGGTCGTCCAGCGTTCGCTCCGGTGATCGGCGGGGGGAAATTCCTTCGTCATGGGCCAGGCGCCGCAAAGCAGCCCGTACGCCAGCACCGAGTGCCCAAGGATGCCGACCTTCTTCTCGGTGACGTCAGCGGCGATGCGGTCGAGCACGCGCGGGTGGTACGCGTTGTACGGCACCTCGATGACCGGCGCGCCCGCCGTGACGGCGGCGGCCGCCACCTCGACTGACCCTGCGCTCACGCCCCATGCTCGCGCGACGCCGCTCGAAACGAGCTCGGCGAGTGCGCCCGTGGCCTCACCCCGCGCCACCGTCCGTGGCGAGGGGTTGTGGAGCAGCACGATGTCGATCGCTTCGCGCGCGAGCCGCTCGCGAGAGCGCTCAGCCGACGCTTTCAGGTGCTCGGCGCCGAAATCCTTGCGGCGCGAGCCGCCCTCGCCCTCGGTGCCGAGCTTGGTGGCGACCAAGACGCCCTCTTTCGGCAAGCGTTGGCCGAGCCGCGCCTCCATCTTCCCCTCGGCGTAGCTGTCGGCGGTTTCGAACAGCGTGATGCCCGTGGCGAGCGCGCGCTCGATGACGGCATCCTGATCGCTCTCGGCGACCGTGCCGTATCCGTCGCCGCTGAGGCCCCAGGTCCCGAGCGAGAGCTCGCTCACCTTGAGGCCCGTGTTGCCGAGATCGCGCTGGCGCATCCAGAACGATATACCACGCCGAACCCTCCCGAGACCCTCGCGCTACTCAGCCAGAGCTCGCTCGGGGTGCCCGTGGCCGCACGCGCCGAACGACCAGTAGTGGAGCGCCGTGAAGGGCGCGCCGCCCGCCTCGAGCGTGAGCCCGACCGCGCCAGCCGGGAGACCGGAAGGGACGGGGACGACGAGCTCGCGCCAGGCGTCCGGCTGGACCTCCGCGCGAAACACCACGTGCCCCGCCGCGCGGACCTCGACGGTTCGCGCCTCGTCGAGCGCGATGCGCGCGACCCATCGCCCCCCCGGCGCGTGTCGGAGCACGAACTGCTCGAGCGTGCGCTCCTCGCGTGCCCCGTCCACGCGGCCGTTCTCCTCGAGCGCGACGTTCTCGGCGGCCACGGCGTCGAAGAGGGCGTAGTCGTGGGCGGCCTCGCTCTCGAGGTCCGAAACGTCGAGCTCGTCGACGAGAGGACAGCCGGAGAACGCCGCATCGCTCGGCCGCGCGCCGCTGCCGAGCGCCGCGTAGCTCGCGCGCCGCGCGACCATGGTTTCGCCGCCGAGGATCGTCGCGCCCGGAACGGTGCGCTGGGTCAGGAGCTCGCCGAGCAGCGGGCGGAGCCCGAACCAACCTTCGTACACGAAGAAGTGAGTCGGCAGGTGCGCTGCTCCGAGCCGCTCGTAGTGTTCGAAACGAGAGCCGGCGCCCGCGACCCAGTAGCGGGCCTCGCCGCGCGTCGTGAGCCCGACGACGTCGAACGTGCGGTGCCCCGAGAGATACGCAATCGCCCCCGTGTCGTTCACGCCGATCACCGCGTCGTCGGGGAGGTTGTCCCGGGCCCAGCGCCCCAGCGCGACTTGCTGCGACCGAATCGCGTTCGCGCTCGTCGACAGATCGTCGATCGTCCAGCCGAGGTGGCTGAGCAAGCAGCCAATCACGACGCCCGACGCGAGCAGGCGGAACCTCGCGAGGGACGGGTCGAGCCGCGCAGCGAGCGCGCCGACCGCATCGCCGAGTGCGGCGACACCGACGAACCAGGCCGCGGTGAACGGCCAGAGGTAGCGCAGCCGGTTCCAGAGGAAGCTGTCGTACGTCGTCGGCATGAGCATCCCGAGCGCCACGACCGCGACGAGCAGCGCTCGCGCGCGCGCTCCGCGCCGAACGCCCGCGATGATCAGCGCAGGCACCGCAGGCCAGAGCACGACCGCCGAGCCCTTGGGCAAGAACACCGCGCTCCACACCTCACCGTCGAGCAACGTGCGAAAAAGGAGCCTGACATTGTCGAGCACCGCCGCGAACAGCTCGCGACCCTCGAGGTACGGGCTGAGCAAGAGCCACTTCACGGCCGCCGTCGTGGTCGTCGCCGAGCCGGACAAAAGCCAGTTCACGAGGCCCGGCAGCAGGAGCGCGGCGAGGGCGACGAGTGCCCAGGCCTTCTTTCGCCCGCGAGCGCGCACCCCGAGCGTGCCAGCGACCATGAGCGCGGCGAGGGCGCCTTCCGGGCGCAAGAGCGGTCCGAGTGTCGCGAGGGCGAGCAGTTCCCACGGTGGCGCGCGACGCTCGGGGGCCTCGGCGAGCTCGGCGGCGCGCCTTGCGGTGCGCATGAGCAGAAAGGCCAGCGGCACGACCTCCATGCCGCTCGCGGCGAACCAGACGTGGCCACCGAAGCAGAGCACCATGAGCTCGGCCGCGAGCGCGCCGTCGGCGCTCACGAGCCGCTCGGCGACGCGTCGAGTCTCGTAGCCGAGAAGCCCGAGCGACACCCATCCGAACGCCCACGCGGCCCAGATGATTGACGTGCCACGCAGGCCGAGCCCGTACGGCACGGACAAGAGGAACGGCCAGAGTAGGCTGGTTGCGCCCGGGACCGGCGCTCCGCCCGGCGCGTAGGCGAGCCCGTGTCCCTCCCAGAACGAGCGCGCGTACTGAAAGTGGATGAAGGCATCGTCGAGCGGCACTGCCGGTTCGCCACCGGTCGCGTGCAGGATGGCGCGCGTCGCGACGACGGCGAGAGTGCCCGTCACGGCGAGGCGCAACCCATGGCGACGAAGTGCGCGGGCGAGCGCCGGACCGACGCTCGCGAGGCTTTCGGGCACCTCGATCGCTCGCTGCACGGTGGCTTCTATACTAGAGGGGCCTCGAGCCGGCCCGCCGAGGACCGGCGCCCCCCCGTGACCCGCGCTCCTCGACCCTACGCCGACGCCCCGCGCCTACCGGAGGGTCCCCCCGTCGACCCCCGGGTGCTGCTCGGCGCCCCGGGCACCCCGGTCGAGCTCGAGATTGGTCCGGGGCGCGGCGGGTTCATGCTGGAGCGCGTCACTCTGGGCCCGGACGTACGGATCCTCGGGCTCGAGATCCGGCGAAAATGGGCGACGCTCGTCAACCAGAAGCTCGCGGCGCTCGGTCACGGGGCAAGGGCTCGCGTGTTCGCGGAGGATGCGCGGGACGCTCTTCCCCGCTTCGTCGACGGCTGCGTGGGTGCCGTCTTCGTTCACTTTCCCGATCCCTGGTGGAAGAAGCGCCACACCAAGCGACTCGTGCTGTCCGCCTTCGTGCTCGACGAGCTCGCGCGGGTCCTCTTGCCCGGCGGCGAGCTCTTCATCCAGACCGACGTCGAGGAGCGCGCCGCCGGGTACCAGTCGCTCTTGGACGCGCATGCCGCCTTCGCCCCCGTGAACGAGGCCCCGCGCGTCGCCGAGAACCCCTTCGGCGCGCGAAGCCCCCGCGAGCGGCGGGCGCTGGCCGACGGCTTGCCGATCACGCGCCTTCACTACCGGAGGCTCGGGTGAGACCCCCTGCGCCCGCCGCTGGGGCTCGTGTCTTGCTCCCCGGGCTCGGGGCAGGGTACCCTCCCCTCCCGATCATGCGGTACGCCCTTCTCGCTCTCGCCCTGCTCGGGTGCTCGACCTACCGCGAGGATTTGAACCGCGGCCAGCGCCTCTACGAGGAGAACCAGTACGAGCACGCGCTCGCGATCTGGCGCGTCCTCGAGCCCGACACGGACTCCCTCACCGTCAACGATCAGGCGCGCTACGCCTACCTCCGCGGTATGACCGACTACCGCCTAGGCTTCCGCCCCTATGCTCGCCACTGGCTCGCCGTCGCGCGCGCCATCGATCACGCGCAGCCCGGTGGGCTCAATCAGGAATGGCGCGACCGCCTCGAGAAGTCGCTCACCGATCTGAACAACGACGTGTACGGAGGGTCGGAGCGCTTCGACAAGGACTCGGCCGAGTTCGTCGACAAGTCCGCCGAGTCAGGGTCGGGAAGCGCACACGCCGCGCCGTAGCGCGAGCGCGCCGCTCAACCAAGTGGAGGGTCGGAGCGCCGCAGGGCGACGATGCGGTCCTTCGTCAATAGCTTCTCCTTCTTCAGATCGGCAACCTCGCGCTGCTCGCTCGGTGTGAGGTAGGCGCGCCGGCCGAGCTCGGCGACTGCCGTGGCCAGATCCTTGTGGCGAGCCTCGAGATTCGTGAGGTACTGCTCGACGACGACTTGCTTCATCGCACTCTGCCTCCTTCGTCATTGCCCGGGCGGCGGGCACCTTGCATGACGCCCCGTCCCGTCGCGTCATTCCCCACCGCGGTCGATCGCGCCATGCGCCTTTTAGGGTAAGCGACGGGCCATGGCCGTCAATGGTGCTCTTCACCCGAAAGCACCCTGGCGACGCTCGCAAGAATCGTGCTTCCCCAAGCCCGAAACGCCAGCGTGGTCAGATTGCTCTGTTGCCGAAACAGAGCCCACTCCGAGCGGCAAATTCCGATCGAGCTGCGCCCCGGCGGCGGGCTCCGTCAGGTAGCGGTACGCTTCCTCGGATGCGCGCGCTGGCCTTCGTGCTGCTCACGGGTTGTGCCGCGGTCCCGCGGGCAGAGGCGCCTGTCCCCGCCTCGCCCGAGCGGCTCATCGAGGTGCCGCGCGTCGTGGTCACGCCGACGCGAACGGCAACGCTCGAGGAGCTTTTCGCGGAAGCCGAGCGCCACGAGCGCGCCGGTGAGCTCGCGCTCGCAACCGGCGGCTTCGACAGGGTCGCCGAGCTCGAGCCCGCCGGTGAGCTTGCCGGCGAGGCGCTGTTTCGCTCCGGCGACATTCACGACCGCCTCGGCCACCACCAGGCTGCCATCGAGCGCTATCGTGGCATCGTCGAGCATCACCTTGGGCATCCCCGCTCGCGGCTCTCGATGCTCCGGCTCGTGCGGCTGCTCACCTACGTCGACGACTTCGCGTGGGCGGGACGCTTCGCCGATCGGCTTCTCGCCGAGCCCGACCTCCGGCCCATGGAGTCCATCGTCGCCTACGGCGGCAAAGCCCTCGCGCTCGTCGACGAGGGGGACGACGCTCGCGCCAGCTCCTACGTCGAGCGGGGACGCGACATCGTCGAGCGCGAAAGGCTAGATCTGGCCGGAAAGCTGCCGCGTGACCTCGCCCCGCTCTATTACGCACTCGGCGAGGCACAGCGGCTCAGGGCCGAGCGCATCCGCTTCGACCCAATCCCCGCCGACTTTTCTGCGGTCCTCGAACGGCGTTGTCAGCTCATCCTCGATGCACAGCACGCCTACTCGGAGACCTGGCGGGCCTACGATGCCCACTGGTCCACGCTAGCGGGCTACCGGCTCGGCGAGATGTACGAGAGCCTGCATCGCGATCTCATGGCGATGCCCGCGCCGGCCCCGGCCGACACCGACGCGCGTCGGCAGCTGTTCGAGGGCGCCATGCGCCTGCGCTACGAGGTTTTGCTCGAAAAGGCGCGCGGCATGATGGAGCACACGATGGCGATGGCCGAGCGCGAGGGCGAGCGCTCGCTCTGGGTTGACCGCGCCCGCCAGTCGCTCCTGGACATACGTGCAGCAGAACAAGCGGAGCTCGCGGCGCTCGACCGTTTGCCGTATAGCCGCGCCGACCTGGAGGAGGCCCTCGCGGAGATCAAGAAGCGCGCCCAAGCCCGCAGCAAAGCTCAGGCCCCGACCCCGAAATGACTCAATAAACCCACAAAATGTCAAAATAATTCTCTTTCGCAGCCTAGGGCCCTTGCGCCGCGAAAAAGCGGTATGAATTATGCTTGACGGTCCCCGTACCCGGCGCTAAGAGGCCCCGGTTCTCGTCGACCCCGCCGCGTCCCTTCCCCGTTACATGGTCCTCGAGGGGGAGGCAACGGGTGGGGTGCCCCTTTTTTCCGGCGCACGTCGCTTCCCGATTCCGCGCGCCAACGTCCGACCTGCCGATGCACGATCGACGCCCTCGCCCTTCAGTGCCGATGCTCTCGTGCCGCACATCGCGGCGCGCGCGCGAACGCATGCTCTCGGCTGGCGTAGCTCAACCGGCAGAGCACCTGTTTTGTAAACAGGTGGTTGGGGGTTCGAGTCCCCCCGCCAGCTCGACTTCGTCGCACCTGACCCCGGAGGGTTGCCCGAGTGGCCAAAGGGAGCAGGCTGTAAACCTGCCGGCGTTTGCCTACGTTGGTTCGAATCCAACACCCTCCACTAGTTCTGGGGTTTCGGCGGATCACCAGGCTCTGCGACCTTCGCAAGGGCTGAGCAGGCCGCGCCGGCCTCGCCGGGTTTCGTTGGGGCTCGTCGCCGCTCACGCCGATCGTGATCTGTTCTTCCAAGACTCAGAGGTCGTGGTGGGCGGCGCTTGCGCGCCGCGGGCAGAGTCGACGGCGCTGGTTGCTTGCGCGCCGACGGCAGTGAGCGCTTGCGCGTCGACGGCACTGGGCGGCCGCGAGGGCGGCCTGCGCTACCTGGCGTACCGGCGGGGTGCGTCGGGTGCGGCACGTTGCGGGCACGTGCGGTCCGTGGCTCCGGTTTCGAGTCCCGTCTCCCGCCGCAACGATCTCGCGGGAGTAGCTCAATTGGTAGAGCATCAGCCTTCCAAGCTGAACGTCGTGGGTTCGAGTCCCATCTCCCGCTCTGGTTTGTTGAGTCTGTTCGGCGGCCCCTGGCAGCGTGCGTCAGTTGCGGGCTCCGAGCAGCGCGCTCCGGCCTCGCCGGCCTTTTGTGGGGCGCGTGGCCGCTATTGCCGATCGTGATCTGGTCCTCCAAGACCGCCAGGTCTTCGCGGGCCGCGGCCGAGGGCCGCGGCCGGTGCTAGCAGCCGCCGCTTCGCGGTGCGCGTGCACGGCTCCCAAGCTCGCCCACATAGCTCAGATGGCAGAGCGCGTCCTTGGTAAGGACGAGGTCACCAGTTCAATCCTGGTTGTGGGCTCGAAGTCATCGTCCGATCGAACCCAACAACCGTCTCGCAACGCTTAGGAAGGAACCCGGAAGCAGCCATGGCCAAGGAGAAGTTCAACCGTACGAAGCCGCACGTGAACGTGGGCACGATTGGGCACATCGACCACGGGAAGACGACGCTGACGGCGGCGCTGGTGAAGGTGCAGTCGAAGAAGAATCTCGCGAAGGAGATCAAGTACGCGGACATCGCGAAGGGCGGGATCGTGCGCGACGAGACGAAGACGGTGACGATCGCGGTGAGCCACGTGGAGTACGAGACGGCGAATCGGCACTACGCGCACGTGGATTGCCCCGGCCATGCCGACTACATCAAGAACATGATCACGGGCGCGGCGCAGATGGACGGAGCGATTCTGGTGGTGAGCGCGCTGGACAGCGTGATGCCGCAGACGCGCGAGCACGTTCTTTTGGCGCGTCAGGTGGGTCTGAACCACATCGTGGTTTTCTTGAACAAGTGCGACGCGGTGGAAGACCCGGAGATGCTGGAGCTGGTGGAGATGGAAGTGCGGGAGCTTCTGGCGAAGTACCAGTTCAAGGGCGACGACGCGAAGGTGGTCAAGGGCGCGGCGCTGCCGGCGCTCAACGGCGACGCGAAGTGGGAGGCGACGATCGACGAGCTTCTCGCGGCGCTCGACGCGGAGATCCCGCAGCCGGTTCGCGAGGTGGACAAGCCGTTCTTGATGGCGGTCGAGGACGTGTTCTCGATCAAGGGCCGCGGGACGGTGGCAACGGGGCGCATCGAGCGCGGCAAGGTGCACATCAACGACGAGGTGGAGATCATCGGGTTCGACAAGTCGAACAAGACGGTCGTCACGGGCGTGGAGATGTTCCGAAAGCAGCTGGACGAGGGTCAGGCGGGCGACAACGTCGGCTGCCTTCTGCGCGGCATCGAGAAGGAAGGCATCGAGCGCGGCCAGGTGCTGGCCAAGCCGGGCAGCATCCACCCGCACAAGAAGTTCATGGGCGAGGTCTACATCCTCAAGAAGGAGGAGGGTGGGCGTCACACCCCGTTCTTCACCAACTACCGGCCGCAGTTCTACATCCGCACGACGGACGTGACGGGCAGCGTGAAGCTGCCGGACGGCGTGAAGATGGTGATGCCGGGCGACAACATCACGATGGAGGTCGAGCTCATCACCAGCGTCGCGCTCGAGGAGCAGATGCGTTTCGCCATCCGCGAGGGCGGCAAAACGGTGGGCGCCGGCGTCGTCACCAAGATCGTCGAGTAGGCCGATGGCGTCCCGCGAGCCGGCAGCCCCCCACGGGCGCCGCATCCGGGTCGTCTTGGCCTGCACGGTGTGCGGCAAGCGAAATTATCCGACCAAGAAGATCCCCCGCGACGGGGGCACGGTTCTGAAGCTCAAGAAATTCTGTAGCGGTTGTAATCACCACACGGTGCACATCGAAGGAAGGTAAGTCAGCCTGAGGAATCTCCGGGCAATTCATGCGACCCGGCTCCAGGGGCGTAGCTCAGTTGGTAGAGCAGCGGATTCCAAATCCGCGGGCCGGGAGTTCGAGTCTCTCCGCCCCTGCTGTGACGAGTAGAACGATGGCAAGCGACGACGACGACAAGTTGAATCCGTCCGAGGAAGAGACCTCGACGGAGACGTCCGCCGACGCGATCGTGGAACGGTCCGCGACCGAGGAGGTGAGCGTCGACGAGCAGGACGAGATCGAGGCGACCGCCACCGGTTCGCTCGGCGCGGCTCGCTACGTCCACGCCGCGTTCTTCCTCGCCGCGATCATCGGCGCCTACATCTCGAGCAAGCTCATCGTGCTCGGCTGGGGCACGATTGCGGAGTGGCCCGCGGCTGTCACCGCCGTGCCGCAGCTCGTCGCCTACGGCGAGGAGCAGCGTGAAGGCATCGCGCTCGTCATCGGCGCCGCCATCGGCACGGTGATGGTGATTCAATCTTACCGTAAGGAAAAAGTGCGCCGTTGGGCGGACGACGTCGCGAGCGAGCTCTCGCGCGTCACCTGGCCCTCGCGCGAGACGACGGTGAACGGGACGGTGGTGGTGATCGTGGCGAGCACCATCGCAACCGTCTACGTCGCCCTGCTGGACCGATTTTGGAGCTTCCTCACCACCCTGGTGTACGGCGTATGAACGAGGCAGAAGTCCAGGTTTCCGAAAAGAAGTGGTACGTCGTGACCACCTACTCTGGCTACGAGAGCAAGGTGAAGTCTGCCCTCTTGGAGCGGATCCGGCAGTACAAGATGGAGGAGAAGTTCGGGGAGATCCTGATCCCCTCCGAAACGGTCACCGACACGAGCAAGGACGGCAAGCAGCGCGTCCGGACCAAGACGAGCTTCCCTGGCTATCTCTTCGTCGAGATGGAAATGAGCGAGCACGCCTGGCACCTCGTCAAGGACACGCCCAAGGTGACGGGCTTCATCGGCAACCAGCGCCCGCAAGAGGTGAAGTCCCCGCACATCGAGAACCTTCGCAAGGGGATCGTCGAAGGGGCCGTCAAGCCCAAGCCGCGCCACCAGTTCCAGGAGGGCGACGAGGTCCGTGTGGTGGTGGGCGCATTCGCGAACTTCTCGGGCACCGTTCAAGAGGTCAAGCCCGACAAGCAGAAGCTCAAGGTCATGGTGAGCATCTTCGGCCGGCCCACCCCCGTGGAGCTGGATTTCTCCCACGTGGAGAAGCGGTAGGGCGGCGCGCAGCGCCCCGGCTCAACCCAGAAAGTCTTGGAACACCAAATCACGATCGTCATGAGAGACCACACCCCGAACCGAAGAACTGGCGAGGCCAGCACCGGCCTCCTTGCCGACCGCGATGGACGCCGCAACCTTTGCGCGCGCCTCACCGGCAAGACCAGCTCTCTCCGGCCTCTCTGACGGTCCAGGCTCGAGGAAATCCCGAATGAGCTCCAAGAAAAAAATCTCCGCCTACATCAAGCTGCAGCTTCCCGCCGGGAAGGCGAATCCGTCGCCGCCCGTTGGCCCCGCCCTGGGCCAGCACGGCGTGAACATCATGCAGTTCTGCAAGGACTTCAACGCCCGCAGCGCGCCGCTCGGCGAGACGATCCTCCCGGTCGTCATCACGGTGTACGCGGATCGCTCTTACTCGTTCGTGATGAAGTCCCCGCCGGCGAGCGTGCTGGTCAAGCAGGCTTGCGGCCTGTCCTCGTCGAAGAAGCCGGGCTCGGGCTCGAAGGAGCCGAACAAGACCAAGGTGGGCAGCCTCACTTGGGATCAGGTGCGCACGATCGCCAAGGAGAAGATCAAGGACATGAACACGACCGACCTCGAAGCGGCCGCGCGGAGCATCGCGGGCACGGCGAGGAGCATGGGGGTCGACGTCGGTTGATGGGGGTCTCGTAGGTACTGGAGCGGCGGCGAGCGACGAGCTCGTTTCGACCGTATCCCAGGAGTCGAAAGACGAAACAAATGGCAACGAAGCTATCCAAGAACATGACCGCGGCGGTCTCGAAAGTGGACCGCGCCAAGCGGCACACCGTCGACGAAGCCGTCGCGGTGTTGAAGGCGAGCGCTTTCGCGAAGTTCGACGAAAGCGTGGACCTGGCGGTGCGCCTGGGGGTCAACCCCAAGCACGCCGATCAGATGGTGCGTGGCGCCATCGTGCTGCCGCACGGCACGGGCAAGAGCATTCGCGTGCTCGTGTTTGCGCGCGGCGAAAAGGAGAAGGAGGCGCTCGAGGCCGGCGCCGACCACGCGGGCTCGGACGAGCTCGTGCAGCGCGTGCAAGAGGGCTTCATGGAGTTCGACCGCGTGATCGCGACGCCTGACATGATGGGCGCCGTCGGCAAGCTCGGTCGCGTGCTCGGCCCGCGCGGTCTGATGCCGAACCCCAAGGTCGGCACCGTCACCTTCGACGTCAAGACGGCCGTCCGCGAGGCCAAGGCAGGCAAGGTCGAGTACCGCGTCGATAAGGCGGGCATCGTGCACTGCCGCGTCGGCCGAAGGTCGTTCGATCCGCTGAAGCTCTCCGAGAACGCGACGGCGCTCCTTCGCGAGCTCGTCGCCAAGAAGCCCTCGACGGCCAAGGGCATCTACATTCGCAGCATCACGCTGACGAGCACCATGGGCCCCGGGATCCGCGTCGACACGAGCAGCGTCGTGTCGGAGAGCGAGGAGGAGCACTGATGGACCGCGCGCAAAAAGCAGAGCTCGTCAAAGACATCCGCTCGAACTTCGACCGGATGACGTCGGCGGTGTTCGTCGACTTCACCGGGATGACGGTGGAAGAGGTCACGAAGCTTCGCGACACCTTCCGCGCCCAGGGCATCGCCTACAAGGTCGTCAAGAACACGCTCGTCGAAAAGGCGCTCTCCGACCTCTCCTACGTCGACAAGCTCGGATCCGCCCTGCGCGGCATGACGGGCATCGCGTGGAGCTTCGAGGAGCCGAGCGCCGCGGCGCGCCTCTTGCGCGACGCCTCGAGGGAGAACGAGAAGCTCAAGATCAAGGCGGGCGTCCTCGACGGCGAGGTGCTCGACGCGAGCGCGGTCGAAAACCAGCTCGCGACCTTGCCCAGCAAGGACGAGATGCGGGCGCGGTTCCTCGCGACGCTGATGGCGCCCGCGCAGCGCTTCGTAATGTTGCTCAATGCTCCGGCCCGCGAGTTCGTCGGTGTGCTCGCGGCCAAAGAGCGCAAAGACGGCGGTTGAGCCCCGCCTGAAACCCAAGAACGTATTTTGAATAAGTGCAGGAGACGTTAGTCATGGCTGATATCACTCGTGAGCAGGTCGTCGATTTCCTTTCAAACATGCCCGTCATTCAGCTCGCCGAGCTGGTGAAGGAGCTCGAGACGAAGTGGGGCGTCAGCGCCGCGCCGGTGGCGGTTGCCGCCGTGGGCGGTGGGGCGGCCGCGGCTCCGGCAGCAGAGGAGAAGACGGAGTTCAACGTCATCCTCGCCGACGCCGGCCCCAACAAGATCAACGTCATCAAGGCAGTGCGCGAGATCACCGCGCTCGGGCTCAAGGAGGCGAAGGATCTCGTCGAGGGCGCGCCGAAGGCCATCAAGGAAGGCATCGGCAAGGAAGAGTCCGAGGACATCAAGAAGAAGCTCGAAGCGGCGGGCGCCAAAGTGGAGGTCAAGTAGGCCCCCTTGCCCGCCCTCAACGCTCAAGCACCCGTCGACGGGACCCAAGGGTTCCGGCGCGATCGATTCGTCCGTGATTCAGCCAAAGTCGCGCCTGCGAGCTCCCCGAGCATCGCGGGCACGGCTCCGTTTGCCCCGATGCCCGGCCCCAAGGGCCGGGCGCCGCATCGTCCGTGGAGGCAGTGACCGCGATGGTAGCCAAGGTCCAGTCGAACTTCCGGCATCGTACCAATCTAGGCCGCGTGGACTCGATCGAGGAGATTCCGAATCTCATCGATATTCAGAAGTCCAGCTACGACAAGTTCCTTCAGTCGGATCTCGGTCCGCGCGAGAGGAAGGAAATCGGGCTCGAGGCGGTGTTCCGCAGCGTGTTTCCCATCAAGGACTTCGACGGAACGAGCGAGCTCGTCTACGTCTCCTACAACCTCGAGAGGCCCAAGTACGACGTCGACGAGTGCCGCCAGCGCGGCATGACGTACGCCGCGCCGATCAAGGTCACGACCCAGCTCATGGTCTACGACACCCGCGAGGGCGGCGAGCGCATCGTGCGCGACATCAAGGAGCAGGAGGTCTACTTCGGCGAGATCCCGCTGATGACGGAGACGGGCACCTTCATCATCAACGGCACTGAGCGCGTCGTCGTCTCCCAGCTGCACCGCAGCCCCGGCGTCTTCTTCGACCACGACAAGGGCAAGACCCACTC
Source organism: uncultured delta proteobacterium (assembly GCA_963841435.1). GTDB lineage: Bacteria > Myxococcota_A > Polyangia > Polyangiales > Polyangiaceae > PMG-095. Next base: position 1,317,953 of record CAWJCS010000003.1, on the reverse strand, counting down.
GAGCGGTAAGCTGCTCTACTCCGCGCGCATCATCCCGTACTCGGGCTCGTGGCTCGACTTCGAGTTCGACCACAAAGACATCATGTTCGTGCGCATCGACCGGCGCCGGAAGATGCACGCCACGGTGCTTTTGCGCGCGCTCGGCTACAGCACGCAGGAGCTGCTCAACTATTTTTACTCGACCGAAACCGTCTACATCGAAAAAGGCGGGAAATTCGCCAAGAGCATCGAGTACGACCTGCTCGCCGGTCAGCGCGCGACGCGCGACATCAAAATCGGCAGCGAGGTCGTGGTCAAGAAGAACACCAAGTTCACGCGCGCGGCGATCAAGCGCCTGAAGGACGCGAGCCTCGACCGTCTGCCCATCGAGCTCCCCGAGCTCGTCGGCAAGGTGAGCGCCGAGGACGTCGTCGACAAGGAGACGGGCGAGGTCCTGCTCGAGTGCAACGAGGAGGTCACCGAGGTGACGCTCGAGCGCCTGCGCGAGGCCAACGTCGCCGAGCTCAGGGTGCTGTTCATCGACGGTCTGAACGTCGGCCCGTACCTGCGCGACACGCTGATCGCCGACAAGGTCAAGACCACCGAGGATGCGATCATGGAGATCTACCGGCGCCTGCGGCCCGGCGATCCTCCCACGCTCGAGACGGCGAAGCAGCTGTTCCACAACCTGTTTTTCAACGCCGAGCGCTACGACCTCTCGGCCGTCGGTCGCCTGAAGCTCAACTACAAGTTCTACCGGGATTTGCCGGAGGACCAGAAGCCGGGCCTCGACCAGACGGTGCTCACGCCGAGCGACATCCTCGAGACGGTGAGGCATCTCATCGAGCTCAAGAACGGGCGCGGCTCGGTCGACGACATCGACCACCTCGGCAACCGCCGCGTGCGCGCCGTGGGCGAGCTGATGGAAAATCAGTATCGCATCGGCCTCGTTCGCATGGCGCGCGCCATCAAGGAGCGCATGAGCGTGTCGCAGGAAATCGACACGTTGATGCCGCACGATCTCATCAACGCGAAGCCGGTCGGCGCCGTCGTCAAGGAGTACTTCGGCTCGAGTCAGCTCTCGCAGTTCATGGATCAGACGAACCCGCTGTCCGAGGTGACGCACAAACGCCGCCTCTCCGCGCTCGGCCCCGGCGGCCTCACGCGCGAGCGCGCCGGCTTCGAGGTGCGCGACGTGCATGCCACGCACTACGGCCGCATCTGTCCGATCGAGACGCCGGAAGGTCCGAACATCGGCCTCATCGCCTCGCTGTCGACCTTCGCGCGCGTCAACGAGTATGGCTTCGTCGAGACGCCGTACCGCGGCGTCGAGGGCGGCATCGTGAGGCAGGACGTGCGCTGGTACAGCGCCCTCGAGGAAGAGGGCAAGTACATCGCCCAGGCCACGACCGCGATGGACGACAAGGGCAAGTTCAAGGAGCACCTCGTCCTCGCTCGTTTCAACGGCGAGCCTCGCATGGCGGTTCAGGAACAGGTCCAGCTGATGGACGTGGCCCCGAACCAGATGGTCAGCGTGGCCGCAGCGCTCGTGCCGTTCCTCGAGCACGACGACGCGAACCGCGCGCTCATGGGCGCCAACATGCAGCGTCAGGCGGTGCCGCTCGTCCGCACCGAGGCGCCGCTCGTCGGCACCGGCATGGAGCGCCGCGTGGCCATCGATTCCGGCGTGTGCGTCATCGCCAAGCGCGACGGCGTGGTCGAGAGCGTCGATGCCGAGCGCATCGTCGTGCGCGCCACGGCCGAGCACGGCGACGAGGTGCCGGACATCTACCACCTCACGAAGTACCAGCGCTCGAACCAGAGCACTTGCTACAACCAGAAGCCCATCGTCACGCCCCGGCGAGGTCGTGAAGGCGGGCGACGTGCTGGCCGACGGCCCCGCGTGCGACATGGGCGAGCTCGCGCTCGGCCAGAACGTGCTCGTCGCGTTCATGCCGTGGCAGGGCTACAACTTCGAGGACTCCATCCTCGTGAGCGAGCGCATCGCCAAGGACGACGTTTTCACCTCGATTCACATCGAGGAGTTCGAGTGCGTCGCCCGCGACACCAAGCTCGGCAAGGAAGAGATCACGAAGGACATCCCGAACGTCGGCGAGGAGGCCCTGAAGGACCTCGACGACGCGGGCGTCGTGCGCATCGGCGCCGAGGTCAAGCCGGGCGACATCCTGGTCGGCAAGATCACGCCGAAGGGCGAGAGCCAGCTCTCCCCGGAGGAGAAGCTGCTGCGCGCGATCTTCGGCGAGAAGGCCGGCGACGTGCGCGACAGCTCGCTGAAGGTCCCGCCGGGAGTCAGCGGCATCGTGATCAACGCCCGCATCTTCTCGCGCAAGGGCACGGAGAAGGACGAGCGCGCCAAGGCGATCGAGGATCAGGAGCGCGCTCGCCTCGAGCGTAGCCGCGAGGAAGAGGTGAAGATCCTCCGGGACTCGTTCTTCCGCAAGCTCGGGCGCGTGCTCGCCGGCAAGACGACGAGCGGCAAGCTCGTCGACGACAAGGGCAAGGTGCTGCTCAACAAGGGCGCCGTGCTCGACGACACGACGCTCGAGGGCGTTCCGCAGCAAATACTGGGGCGAAATCCCGCTCGAGACGGGCGCCGATCAGGTGCAGCAGCTGCTTGCCGACCTCGAGACTCTAGTGCGAGAGCGCGAGGAGCACTTCAAGCGACAAGATCGAGCGCCTGAGTCGCGGCGACGAGCTCCCGCCCGGCGTCATCAAGATGGTGAAGGTGTACATCGCCATCAAGAGCAAGCTGCAGGTCGGCGACAAGATGGCCGGACGGCACGGTAACAAGGGCGTCGTCAGCCGCATCTTGCCCGAAGAGGACATGCCGTTCCTCGAGGACGGCACGCCGGTCGACATCGTGCTGAACCCACTCGGCGTGCCGAGCCGCATGAACGTCGGTCAGATCCTCGAGACGCACCTCGGCTGGGGTGCGCGCGAGCTCGGCCGGCAGCTTCAGCGGGCCATCGACGAGCGTTTCTCGCCCGACAAGCTGCGCCAGCGGCTCGTCGAGTCGTACGACGACGACAAGAACTTCGCGAAGGCCGTGAAGGGCATGGAAGACGGGGACGTGACGCGGCTCGCCCACAAGCTCCGCGCCGGCCTGTTCTTCGGGTCGCCGGTGTTCGACGGCGCCGAGGAATCGACGATCAAGAGCACGCTCGACGCGGGCCGGTCGCTCACCGAGTGGCCAGGCCATCCTGTTCGACGGCCGCACCGGCGACCCCTTCGAGCAGGACGTGACGGTCGGCGTGATGTACATGCTGAAGCTCCACCACCTGGTCGACGACAAGATCCACGCCCGGTCGATCGGCCCCTACTCGCTCGTCACCCAGCAGCCGCTGGGCGGCAAGGCGCAGTTCGGCGGCCAGCGCCTCGGCGAAATGGAGGTCTGGGCCATGGAAGCCTACGGCGCGGCCTACGCGCTGCAGGAGTTCTTGACCGTCAAGAGCGACGACGTGCAGGGCAGGACGCGCATGTACGAGTCGATCGTCAAGGGTGACTACGCGCTCGAAGCGGGCCTGCCCGAAAGCTTCAACGTGCTGATCAAGGAGCTCCAGTCGCTGTGCCTGAACGTGGAGCTCGTCGAGACCAACCCGGGCGGCCAAAACGCTGCCGCCGCTGAGGACTGAGCGAAGGAGGATAACCCATGAGTGACATTTTCTCCTTTTTCGAGAAGCCCAAGGATCCGCTTTCGTTTTCCGCGATGCGGATCTCGCTCGCGAGCCCCGAGAAGATTCGCGAGTGGTCGCACGGCGAAGTGAAGAAGCCGGAGACCATCAACTACCGCACGTTCAAGCCGGAGCGGGATGGCCTGTTCTGCGCCAAGATCTTTGGCCCGGTGAAGGACTACGAGTGCATCTGCGGCAAGTACAAGCGCATGAAGCACCGCGGCATCGTCTGCGAGAAGTGCGGCGTCGAGGTGATTCAGTCCAAGGTGCGCCGTGAGCGCCTCGGTCACATCAGCCTGGCCACGCCGGTCGCGCACATCTGGTTCTTGAAGAGCCTGCCCTCGCGCATCGGCAACATCCTCGACATCTCGCTCAAGGACCTCGAGAAGGTCCTCTATTGCGAGGCGTACATCGTCATCGATGCCAAGGCGACGACCCTCGAGGCCGGCGAGCTCTTGAGCGAGGAGCGCTACGCACAGCTGCTCGAGGAGTACGGCGACGAAGCCTTCGAGGCCGGCATGGGCGGCGAGGCCGTGCTCGAGATGCTCAAGCGCGTGGACGTCCACTCGCTCGCCGAGCAGCTCCGCGCCGAGATGATTTCGTCCACCAGCGAAGCCAAGAGGAAGAAGTACGCCAAGCGCCTGAAGGTGGTCGAAGCCTTCCGCGGCAGCGGCAACCGCCCGGAGTGGATGATGCTCACCGTGATCCCGGTGCTGCCGCCGGATCTGCGGCCGCTCGTGCCGCTCGACGGCGGCCGCTTCGCGACCAGCGATCTCAACGACCTGTACCGCCGCGTCATCAACCGCAACAACCGCCTGAAGCGTCTGCTCGAGCTCAACGCTCCGGAGATCATCATCCGCAACGAGCGCCGCATGCTTCAGGAAGCGGTGGACGCGCTGTTCGACAACGGCCGCCGCGGCAAGACCATCACCGGTCCCAACAAGCGCCCGCTGAAGAGCCTGTCCGACATGCTCAAGGGCAAGCAGGGACGCTTCCGCCAGAACCTGCTCGGCAAGCGCGTCGACTACTCGGGCCGTAGCGTGATCGTCGTCGGTCCGACGCTCAAGCTGCACCAGTGCGGCTTGCCGAAGAAGATGGCGCTCGAGCTGTTCAAGCCGTTCATCTACAACAAGCTCGAGGAGCGCGGCTACGTCAACACCATCAAGAGCGCGAAGAAGATGGTGGAGAAGGAGCGCCCCGAGGTGTGGGACATCCTCGACGAGGTGATCAGCGAGCACCCGGTGCTCCTGAACCGTGCGCCCACGCTGCATCGACTCGGCATCCAGGCGTTCGAGCCCGTGCTGATCGAGGGCAAGGCCATCCAGCTTCACCCGCTCGTGTGCGTGGCCTTCAACGCCGACTTCGACGGCGACCAGATGGCGGTGCACGTGCCGCTCTCGATCGAGGCGCAGATGGAAGCGCGCGTCTTGATGATGAGCACGAACAACATCCTGTCGCCGGCGAACGGTCGCCCGATCATCAACCCGACGCAGGACATCGTCCTCGGCCTCTACTACGCGACGCGCATGCGCCGCTACGCGCGCGGGCTCGTTTCGCGAGGGCAGCCTAACGTACGACGACGGCGACAAGAGCGTCTCGGGCTACCTGCGCGGCGTGTTCAGCTCCGTGGACGAAGTGCGCATGGCGTACGACAACGGCGTCGTCGACCTGCACGCGGGCGTCAAGGTGCGCATCGTCGACGTGGACGACGAGGGCGACGAGACCGAGCACATCGTGCAGACCACGGTGGGTCGCGTGCTCGTCAGCGAGGTGCTGCCTCCGGGCGTGCCGTTCGAGACGGCCAACAAGGTGATGAACAAGAAGGCTCTGAGCCAGCTCATCGACGTCTGCTACCGCAAGCACAAGAACAAGGAGACGGTGCTGCTCGCGGATCGACTCCGCACGCTCGGCTTCACCTTCGCGACGAATGCCGGCGTGTCGGTGTGCATGGACGACATGGTGATCCCCGACAAGAAGAAGGAGCTGGTCGACGTGGCTCAGGCCGAGCTCGAGCGCGTCGTCGATCAGTACCAGGAAGGGCTCATCACCGACGGCGAGCGCTACAACAAGGTCGTCGACATCTGGGCGGGCGTCGCCGACCGCGTCGCCGAGGAGATGATGGTCGGTATCGGCAAGGAGGTCATCAAGGACCCCGAGACCGGTCACAGCTCCGAGGAGTCGAGCTTCAACCCGATTTACATCATGGCCGACTCGGGCGCGCGAGGCTCCCCGCAGCAGATGCGGCAGCTCGCCGCCATGCGCGGTCTGATGGCGAAGCCGTCCGGCGAGATCATCGAGACGCCCATCACGGCGAACTTCCGCGAGGGCCTGAGCGTGCTCCAGTACTTCGTGTCGACCCACGGCGCGCGCAAGGGTCTGGCCGACACGGCGCTCAAGACGGCGAACTCCGGTTACCTCACGCGGCGCCTGGTCGACGTGGCGCAGGACTGCGTGGTCACCGAGTTCGACTGCGGCACGCTCGACGGCATCCGCGTCACCAAGCTCGAGGAGGCCGGCGAGGTCATCCAGCCGCTCGGCGACCGTATCCTCGGCCGCGTGGCGCTCGAAGACGTGGTCGATCCGCTCAACGGCGAGCTCATCGTCAAGGCGAACACCGAGCTCGACGAGGAGAGCGTGCGCTCCATCGAGGAGGCGGGCATCGAGGAGGTCGTCATCCGCTCGGCGCTCACCTGCCAGACGCGACGCGGCGATCTGCGCCATGTGCTATGGGCGCGACCTCGCTCGCGGCTATCGCGTCAACATCGGCGAGGCGGTCGGCATCATCGCCGCTCAGTCGATCGGCGAGCCCGGTACGCAGCTCACGATGCGGACGTTCCACATCGGTGGCGCTGCCGCGCGCGGCAAGATCGAGCAGAGCTCGCTCGAGACGCGTACGGAGGGCACGATCCACATCCGCAACGCCCAGCTCGTCCGCAAGCGCGACAACACCGTCGTGGTGATGAACCGCCACGGCGAGCTGATCGTGATGGACGACACCGGCCGCGAGCGCGAGCACCATCGCCTGGTGTACGGCGCCGTGCTCAAGACCGAGGACGGCGGGCGCGTGGCCGCCGGCCAGATCGTGGCCGAGTGGGACCCGTTCGCTTCACCGATTCTCACCGAGGTCGGCGGTGTCATTCAGTACGGCGACCTCGTCGAAGGCGTGACCTCGATGGAGAAGGTCGACGAAGTCACGGGCCTCTCCCGCAAGATCGTGATCGAGTCGCGCGCGGTGGATCTGCGCCCGCGCATCGCGATCATCGATCCCGAGACGGGCGAGCCGGTGAAGCTGCCGGGCACGGACCTCGACGCGCGTTACCTCCTACCGGTGGGCGCGAACCTCGTCGCCGTCGAAGGCGAGCACATCACGCCGGGCGAGGCGATCGCCAAGATCCCGCGCGACACGACGAAGGTGCAGGACATCACGGGCGGTCTGCCTCGTGTGGCCGAGCTGTTCGAGGCCAGAAAGCCCAAGGATCACGCGATCATCAGCGAGATCGACGGCGTGGTCTCCTTCGGCAAGGACACCAAGGGCAAGCGCAAGGTGGTCATCACCCCGTACGCTCACGACGGCGTCGCACTCACCGAGCAGTCGCGCGAGTATCTGATCCCGAAGGGCAAGCACATCCAGGTGCAGCCCGGCGATCACATGCGCGCCGGCGATCCGTTGCAGGACGGCCCCGCGAACCCGCACGACATCTTGCGCGTGAAGGGCGAAAAGGAGCTCGCTGCCTGGCTCGTGAACGAGATCCAGCAGGTCTACCGCCTGCAGGGCGTCGGTATCAACGACAAGCATATCGAGACGATCGTGCGGCAGATGCTACGGCGCGTTCGCATCAAGGAGGTGGGTGACACCACGTTCCTGATCGACGAGCAGGTCGAAAAGCACCTGTTCGAGAAGGAGAATGCGCGCGTGATGGAACGCGGCGGTCAACCGGCCGTCGCCGAGCCGATGCTGCTCGGCATCACCAAGGCGTCGCTCTCGACCGAGTCGTTCATCAGCGCCTCGTCGTTCCAGGAGACGACCAAGGTGCTCACCGAAGCGGCCATCTGCGGCAAAACGGACGATCTTCGCGGCATCAAGGAGAACGTCATCATGGGTCGCCTGATCCCGGCGGGCACGGGCCTGCCGGCGTACAAGCGGCTCCAGGTGGTGGTCGACGAAAAGGCCCCGACCTACGCACCCCCGCAGTTCGCCAAGGTGCAGCCCATCGAGCTTGCCGCCGTCGGCGAGGAATAGGCGCGAAGGCTTCCTTCGGCCCGGTGACGGCGGCGTTCCACGAGCGCCGCCGTCGCCTTTTTGTACGCCACCGGCGTCGGCGCTTGGGCCCAGGGCCGGGATCCGAGTCTAGCCGCCGAGCTCTTGCGCGAGCGCGGCGAGCTCGTCGGGCGCGAGCGAGGTACCGATGAGCTCGACGCGTTCGAAGGTGCCGGTAGCACCGAAGTAGTCGCGCGCGCAGCGTGTGTGGATGAAGCCCATCGGCGAGAAGCGACCCTCCTCCCAGATCTCGAGCACGATGCGTAGGCTGCCCTTGTCGATGAGCTCGCGGCAATGACGGCAATGAGCGCGTCCCGATGTGGCGCGCGCGGCGCCGGCGATGCGCGGCAAGCGGTGGTGCTCGATGCCCTCTGCGGCGAGCGTGAGTAGATGCTCGGCATCGGGGACCTCGACGCCCGTTTCGAGCAGGGCCTCGAAGCGCTCCGGGCGCCGCAGGGCCGCACACAAGAGGTGGAACCAGCGATGCGTCTCGCCCTCGCCGAACGGATTCTGATCCGCTTCGCCGAAACGTAGCGAGCCCTTCTCGATCGGCTTGCCGCAACCGCGGCATTTGGCACGAGCGCTCGGGGCGGGGGCGACGAGATCCGGCACGACCCGATCATAGCCGCGTCACGCGGGCCGCACCGTCCCCGGGAAAACGGGGGGATCGGCGCCCGCCCGGTGGTCCCGGGTTCCCGTTCTTGATATCGTCCCGCTCCGGCAAAAGTCCGGCGAAGGAGGCCCCATGGATCTCGAGCGACAGGTTGGTCTCAGGGGGGACGGGCAAATGGCGGTCCCCGACCGCCGCGTGGTCATCCGCTCCATCGTGCTCAAGCTCGCGGCGATGGGATTTCGCGTGCCGAGGCACGTCGGCGATACCGAGGTGCTCGATCTGGGGCGCGATCTGTTCGCGCGTTTTCGCGAGCAGAGCCGCTTGCTCAGCGATCACCTCTGCCCCACCGATCGCCGCGTCAAAGATTTTCTCGACGACCTGTTTAGAGAGCTTCCGGACGAGCCCGAGCTCCGCATTCCTTCCGGGACCTTCATTCTCGATCGCTACGGGCTCGCGCGCGAGCTCTCGCTGCCGATCGACGCGGACCACTGGCACAACGAGGTCGTCACGAGCTACCGCCTCGACAACGGCGTGCTCCACAATCCGCTCAACGACAGACGCACGACGCAGGGTGTCTTCCACGTCGCACAGGTGGGCCTGCCGGTACCGGGGGACAAGGTGGCCGTGCCGCTCGTGGCGTACGCGCGCATGCTGCGGGAGGCGTTCAGGCCGCCGGCGCATCTTTTGCGCCTGCCGTTCAGCTCCGGCTGGGACGAGCCCGTGGAGACCATGGTTTCGCTGCTCTTGCGCCCGCTCGTCTGCCCCGCCGTGCCGCGGCTCTCGAGCGAGAAACGGCTCGAAGTGCGCTTTTTTGCGCCGGGCGGCCTCGTGTCGAATCTCGATTTCGTCGAGAGCATCTTCGGCAATTGGGGCGATCCGTACCTACCCGAGAACGATGCGGGCCTCGACGTCGAGAGGTGGACCGGACACACCGGCTGCGTGATCCTCGCGCCGCATCTCACGCGCCTCAAGAAGAAGGATCTCGGCCTGCCTCACGCGAGCGAGGCAACCGAAGAGCAGCGCGCGAACGGCATGTGCTGGTCGGACGAGAGCGAGCCGTACAACGGCGGCAGCCCCTTCAAGATCACGGCGCGTAGCGAGCGCGGCGTGATGGTGACGATCCTCGCTGACAACTACTTCGGCTACTGCAAGAAAGAGGTAAAGACGCAGATCAGCTACAGCGCGAACCTCTACGGTCTCGCCGAGGAGGAGCACGCCGGTGGGGCCCTCGCGTTCTCGACCGTGAGCCACGGCGACGGCTACGCGCCGGACGGCCGTCACATCGCCGCCGAGCACCGTTTCACCGACGCGCTCGAGCTTCTCGGAGATCGGGTGGATCTTCACGCGTCGGGCTACGCCACCGACCGGCTCTACCCCCAGATCCACTACGTGCCCGAGGACTCCGATTTCGACGTCAAGAAGCAGGTGGTGAAGTGGGCGCGCGGCGACGACGAGGCGCGGCTGAAGCTCCTGCCGGGGCACGTGTACATCCTGCCGAACGGCTACAAAATCCGCCTGGAGAAGCACCCGGCGGCGCCGAGCTACCGCCTCGTGGGCACCGTGCCCGAGGGGACGTTCTGTCACAAGCCGTGCACGGTGTCGGGTGGAGGAAAGTCCGAGATCAGCAAGAGCCTGAGCGATGCCGTGCTCTATGGACCCATCCTCGTACAGAATTTGAAGGCTGATCTCGAGCTCGTCAACTCGATCTTGAAGCGGGAATTTTACCCCGATGGGCACGAGGACTCGCGCAGCAGTCGGCCGATTCTTTCGCAGGAGCGCTCGCTCGGCTCGGTGATCAAGCTACTCACGCCGAGCTCGGACTACGCGGCAGAGCACAACGCTTGGGTCGAGAGCCTGCCGCAGCACATCCGCGCGCTCGTGTTCGTGATCAAGCGCTTCTATCGCGCCGATTGGGGCGACGACTGGCAGCGGCACTTCAGCGTCGACATCATCAACGGGGCTCCCGGCCACGAGCTCAAGTACGACAAGCGCAAGCTCGTTGGCAGCTACCTCCGGATCGGTCTGGAGGAGAACGGTGCGTGGCGCACGTACAAGCTGCGCCAGGATTTCGTCGCGGCCGACAAGGTGCAGATGGAGGACGACATCAGTGCCTCGACCGTGGTTCCCGCGACGGCTCTCTTGGGGCTGCCCAAGGAGTACGACGGCCATCCCAGCTTGAAAATTGCCGAAAATTGCGAGTGGCGGCTGTTCCAGCGCCCCGACGAGGCCATTCACCCGGGCTTCGACAAGCAGACGGAGTCGGACATGGCTTCGCCGGGTCTCTTCTGTTCGAACTTCCAGCCGCTCGGGCAGGCTGACGTCCTGAACATCGTCGAGGAGGTGGCCCTGTTCGACGCGTTCACGGAGCCGATGCGCAAGCACCTCGGGTACAACGGTGCGCGCGGTCCCGGCTACTCGATCTGCTCCGCGCGGCCGCGCCTGGTCGGCGGCAAGCCCAGCAAGAACCCGCGCTACCTGCAGACGCGCCCGGACGCGTCGCGACCGATCGATCGCTACGTGGCGGACATGGGCGCGCGCCTGAGCCGCAAGATCCCCATCGAGGAGCCCGTGGTGTTCCCCGTGATCAGCGTGCTCTCGGGGCGGCGCAACAATCCGCCCGACGGCGCCATCAAGCCGCTCTGCGTGTACGGGCCGATTCACTATCAGGAGCTGCCAGAGCTCTTCATGGACTACATCTGTTCCGTGACGGGCAAGTCCCCGAGCACGACCGGCGCGGGGACGGAAGGCGCGCTCACGAAGGGACCCTTCAACGCGCTCTGCGCGACGGCCGACCTCAACAACGCGCTCGTTTCGATGATCCTGTGCGACTACGCGGGCTTCAGCTCGGCGGCAGGCTGGATCGGCCCGCACTATCGTTTCGATCACGACATCAGCCTGCTCGTGCCCGAGCTCTGGTGCCGGCTGTTCCCGCGCGAACGCGACCCCGAGCGGCTCATCGCCGAAGGGCATCTCGAGCGAGTCGAGGATTTCGACCATGGCGGACGGCGCGTGCTCGCGAGTCGGCTCGGCTATCGCATCACCGACAAGTTCGTGCACACCTTCTTCGGACGAGTGTTCGACAACCCGGGCAGCGTTTTCAGCGAAGAGATTCTGCGCCCGGAGCAGCAGGACCTCGATGTGTTCGCCGACGGCGTCGACAACATCGTCGACGCTCAGCGCCGCGTCGCCGCCGCCTACTTCAAGGACGGCAGTGTCGAAGATGCTTGTCCGCCGGTACGCGCGCTGCTCCACATCATGCTTCACGGCCATTTCGAGGGCAAAGACGCGCGGCATCCGGACGTGCGCGCGATGTTCATGCGCGAGGCATTGCTCGGCAGCGACTGGTACGCTGAACGGTTACTCGTGAAGCAAGAGAGGGACGTTCGAGCTCTGGACACGCCACGTGCACGCGCTGCGCGAGTTCTTGACGCGCCCAGGCCATCGCGAAGAAGCGCTGCGGCTCGGCATCGAGGAGCGCCTGGTCTTCGCCGAGCGAGAGCTCGAGCGCGTGAGCGCCGAGGAGTACCTGACGGCGCTCGAGGGCACGATCGGGGCCGATCCGATCCACGCCGCAACCGTGAGCAGGGCGCGGCGTCAGCGTGCCGAGGTGGGATCGGAGATCCGACTGAACTGAGCGACAGGAGGGGCACGTGCTTGACGCCGAGGACCTGCAGAAGACACTGCCCCGGTGAGCGGCGCGGACGACTATCTTCGCTTTCTGGGGGCGGCGGTGATGTCGCTGGAGACCGATGTCGTGGTCCTCGTCGATCCCACGACGCTCAGCGTCATCACGGCGAACCAGGCGTTTTGCCAGCAGCTCGGGTATTCGCCCGCGGAGGTCGCCGACCTTCCGCTCGAGCAGGTCGTGACGTTGTCGAGCGACGTCATGCGGGCGCGCGCCGACGAGGTTCTGCGCACGGGTGAAATCGCACTGGGAACGCGTCCGCTGCGGCGCCACGACGGCTCGCTCATCAGCGTCGACGTGCGGATCGGGCGCACAGTGGTTGACGGAAGGACGCTACTCTGCGTCGTGGCGCGGGACATCGGCGAGCGCCAGGCGGCCGAGCAGTCGCTGAGGGAGAGCGAGGAGCGTTTTCGCAAGCTCTCGGAAGCGGCATTCGAGGGGATCGGAATCACCGAGCAGGGCCTCGTCGTCGAGGTGAACCAGCAGCTCGCCAGCCTCCTCGGCGTGTCGCGCGAGGATCTCATTGGCAAGCCGGTGATGGAATTTGTCGCACCCGAAAGCCGAAGCAAGGTGGAAGCGCACATTCGCTCGGGAGCGGAGGGCTTGTACGAGCACATGGCGCGCCGCGCCGACGGCACGACGTTCCCGGTCGAGGCACAGGGAAAGACGCTCCTTCTCGGTGAGCGCCGCCTGCGCGTGACGGCGCTCCGGGACATTTCGGCTCGGCGTAGCCTCGAAGAGCAGCTCCGGCAGGCACAGCGCATGGAAAGCGTCGGGCGGCTCGCGGGAGGTGTCGCGCACGACTTCAACAACCTCTTGACCGTGATCTTGTCCGTGGTCGATCTCCTGGGTTTGTCGGCCGCCAGTGCCCAGCTACGTGACGATCTCGGACAAATCCGCTCGGCGGCCGAGCGGGCCTCCGAGCTCACGCAACAGCTCCTCGCGTTTGCGCGACGCCAGATCGTGGAGCCCCGGCCCCTCGACCTCAACGAGCTCGTCAAAAATCTCGACCGGATGTTGCGGCGCCTGATCGGCGAGCACATCCAGCTCGTCACCGAGTGTGGCGCCGGCCTCGGCATCGTGAGCGCCGACCCCGGTCGCATCGAGCAAGTGGTCGTGAACCTGATCGTGAACGCGCGCGACGCCATGGAACGTGGAGGCGTGCTCACGCTCGAGACGCGCAACGTGACGCTCGACGAGAGCTACGTTGGGTTGCATCCCGAGGTCGCGCCGGGTGACTACGTCATGCTGAGTGTCAGCGACACGGGTCTCGGCATCGACGCCGCGACGCTGCAGCACATCTTCGAGCCGTTCTTCACGACGAAGGCGCCCGGCAAGGGTACCGGTCTCGGACTGGCCACTTGCTACGGCATCGTGAAGCAAGGTGGCGGCACCATCTCCGTGTACAGCGAGGTCGGAAGGGGCAGTTGTTTCAAGGTGTACCTGCCGCGCGTGATCAAGGTCGAAGCGCCGCGACCCGCTCAGCTGAAAGCGCCCTCGCCAGGCGGGCAAGAGACCGTCCTGATGGTCGAGGACGACGCGATGGTGCGACGGGTTGCGGGTCGAATCCTGGCTGCGCACGGGTATCGCGTCCTCGACACGGGCGACCCCCACGAAGCGCTCTCCCTGTTCGAGAAGAACGAGGTAGCGCTTCTCGTCACGGACCTCGTGATGCCGAGGATGACCGGCAAGGAGCTCGCCGATCGCCTACTCAAGGTACGCCCCGGGCTCCGGGTGCTCTATACGTCGGGCTACGCGGAGAACACCATCGTGCACCACGGTATCGTCGACGCCGGCGTGAATTTCCTGTCGAAACCCTACCTGCCCGACGACCTCGCGCGTGCCGTGCGGACCGCGCTCGACGGAGCGTGACGCGCCGCGGCCGCCCGGAGCGACGTTCGGCGGCGCGAGTGCCCCGGCTCGCCGTCCGCTCAGGGCTCGGGCCCGAGCGTCAAGTCGTCCATCATGCCCGTTAGCATGACGAGCGAGAGCACCGTCCACGACTCGTTGTAGTACGTGCTGCCCGCGAAGAGCGTGAGTGTCGCCACCTCGGCGTACGCTTCGTCGCGCAGCTGGGCGAACGCCGGCGTCGCCATGGCGCCCACTGCCGCCGTGCCCACGAAGGCGGCGGACTGATTGCCGACGGACGCGAACTGCGGGTGCGGCGTCCCGTCGAGGTCGTAGCCGTCCACGATGTTCATGGCGCCCACCGTGGCGTAAAACGAGCCAATCTTCTCGAGGTAGGCAAGCGCGCGTGGCTCGCCGTTCCAGCAGTAATCCTGCGCGAGACGGTAGGGCGTCCGACAGGAGTCGAGCTGGTGGTGGATCGGGTGGCTCGTGTTCGGGGGAGTCTGGGGGACGCCGGCCGGCGTGGACCAGGCTGGGACCAGCCCGTTGTCTTGATTCCCGTTGGTGGCGTTGAGCGCCGCCTCGATGGCGTCGTAGCTCGCGTTGACGACCCCCGTCCAGTTGGCCTCTTGGTTCGTCGCGCGTCCGAACGCCCGATAGAACGCCGGGGCAAAGTAGGAAATGTTGATAACCGAGCCGTCGGCGAACTGGTCCCCGGGCGTGAGCACGTCGTTTCTGCCGTGGTCGACCTCGTGCTGCCAGATCGCGTCGATCTGCTTTGCCGCGAGCGTGGCATAGCTGTCGGAAAGGCTGCCGCTGCCGCCCCAGCGCGCGTCGGCGAGCAGCAGTGCGAACGCGATGTCCTCGTCGGCGTCGCTCGCCGCACCCGTGCCGAGCGCCTGGGTGCCGGCGGCGTTGATGTACCAGTTCATCAGACCGTTCCCGTCGAGCCACTGCTGGGAATAGCGCCAGAATTGGTCGAAGGTCGTCTGGTCGTCCATCGTGACCGCGGCGAGCATGCCGTACGCGATGCCTTCGGAGACCGTCGAATTGACCTCGGCCCCGTTCGAATCCGGGCGACGCACGCGTAGCGCGCCGTTCGCGCCGTCCGACCACACGAGATCGGCCTTCCACTTGTCGTACGCAGCGCGTGCGTCACTCACGAGCGCACCGCTCGGCGCCGCACAGCGCCCGGCCCGCGGGATCGCGATGCCCGGCATGCCGGCCGCTCCGGCGTCTCCCGCGCCGCCACCAGTTCCAGCTCCCGCGCCCGCCGTGCCCGCGCCGCCCGCGTTGCCGCCGAGACCCGCGCTGCCCGCGGCGCCTGCGCCCGCCCCGCCGCTCGCGCCTGCCCCGCCTGCACCCGCGCCGCCCGTCGCCGCGCTGCCGCCGCTGCTCGAGCCCGCGGCGCCTACTCCCGCGCCGCCACCGCTCGCGGTTCCGGCGCCGCCACCGGGCGCGCCCGCCGTACCCGCCGCCGCGGTGCCCGCCGCTCCGCCGCTCGGCGTGCCGCCCGAGCCGCCCGGTGATTCGCTCGCGTCGTTGGCGCACGCAGCGAGGGCGCCGCAAAGCCAAAGCGGTACGAGGCGTGCCCGGGCGCTCCAGCGCATCTCCGGTTTTTGGCCCGAAACGGCGCGCCAGTCGAGCAGGAACCGCTCAGCCGGCCGCTGCCACGGGAAGATTGCGCCGAGCCGCGTCTTCGGCGAGGGTGAGCAGCGCCTGCTCGGTCGTCGCAAAGTTGACGCACGCATCCGTGATGCTCTGTCCGTAGGCGAGCCGCTCGCCGTGCCTGAGATCCTGACGGCCGGCCACGAGGTTGCTCTCGATCATGACGCCCATCACGTGGGGCGACGGCGCGCGCCACTGCCGACCCACCTCGGCCAACACCTCCGTCTGGCGCTCGTGATTTTTCTGGCTGTTGTCGTGGCTCGCATCGACGAGCACGCGCGGTGTCACGTGCGCGCGGCCGAGCGCTTCCACGGCCCGGGCCACGGCTGCCGCGTCGTAGTTCGGTCCGCTCGCGCCGCCGCGCAGCACGAGGTGCGTGTGAGGGTTGCCCGCCGTTCGTACGACGCTCACGCGGCCGAGCGCGTCGATGCCCAGAAAACTGTGGGCTTGCGCGGCCGCGAGCATGGCGTTGATGGCGACGCCGAAGGAGCCGTCCGTGCCATTCTTGAAGCCGACCGGCATCGAGAGGCCGCTCGCCATCTCGCGGTGGGTCTGGCTCTCCGTGGTTCGCGCGCCGATGGCGGCCCAGGAAACCGAGATCCGCGATGTACTGCGGGATGATTGGGTCGAGCAGCTCCGTGGCGGCGGGCATCCCGAGCTCGGCGAGATCGCGTAGCAACGAGCGGGCGCGCCGAATGCCCGTCGGGATGTCGAACGTGCCGTTCAGGTGCGGATCGTTGATGAGCCCCTTCCAGCCGACCGTGGTGCGCGGCTTCTCGAAGTAGACGCGCATGATCACGGTGAGCGCGTCGGAAACGCGCTCGCGCAGTCGAACCAGGCGCGTGGCGTAGTCGATGGCGGCCTCGGGGTCGTGAATCGAGCAAGGCCCGACGATCACGATGGGCTTGGGGCTCTTGCCCAGGATTGTCGCCTCGACCTCGCGCCGCGCGCGCACCACGACGTCGGCCGCCCTCGGGGTGAGGGGGATCTCGGTCGTGATGGTCTCCGGGCTCTGAAGCAAGGTGGTATCGACGATGCGAAGGTTCTTGGTTTCGTGCATGAAAAGGGGTCCCTAAACGAAAAACCCCCGGGCGCTTGCGGCGACCAGGGGTTTCGACTTTCGGCAGCTTCGTGTTCTAGCCGGGGCTCGACCCTGGGCACCGCGTGTCCGCGGGCCAATAGCCGAACCAATAGAAACGATGCACCGAACTCACGAACTTCAGAATAATCCAGCGCCCGACCTTCGGCAAGTGCCTTCGGGTTCAGCCGGTGCGCGGGAACCCGAAGAGCGGTGCTAAGAAGCGCCCGCGATGTCAGACCCCGGAGCCCCCCGCGAAAGCGAAAGCGCCGGGCTCGTGAGGCGCCTCCTCGCCCTGAGCTTTCGACTATCCCCGCGAGTGCATCACGATTTTCGCGACCCAGGTCGCGTTGCTCGCGCTCGGCGTGACGGGTCTCGGTCTGAGCGGCGTCGCCGTTGACATCGTCCGCAAAGCGCTCAGGCCCGGCTCTCCGGCTCCGCGCTGGCCGCTCGGTGTCGCGCCGCCCGAGAGCTTCGGTGTCGAGCGGACGCTCCTCGCCCTCGGCGCGGCCGTGCTGGGGATGGCGCTCGTGCGTACGCTGCTTTCGTACGCGTATTCCAGCACGGTCGGTAAGCTCGTGCACCTCCGTCTCGTGCCCGAGCTCCGCACGCGGGTGTTCGACAAGCTCCAGCGTCTCAGCTTCCGCTTCTTCGACGACAACGCGAGCGGCTCGATCATCAATCGCGTCACGGGCGACGTGCAGTCCGTGCGCTCGTTCGTCGACGGGGTGCTCCTGCAAGGGCTGATCATGGTGCTCTCGCTGGGCCTCTACCTCGTCTACATGCTGCGCACGCACGTCGCTTTGACGTTCGTGTGCCTCGCGCTCACCCCGCTCTTGTGGTTCGTGACGGTGCGCTTCTCGCGGCTCGTGCGCCCGGGCTACCTCCACGTGCGCGAGCTCGCCGACCGCCTGCTTCTGGCGATGGCCGAGGGCATCCGCGGCATGCTCGTCGTGAAGGTGTTCGGGCGCGAGCCGGAGGAGATGGCGCGCTTTCGCGAGCGCAACCGCGAGGTGCGCACGGCGCAGCACTCGCTGTTCGTGCGCGTTTCGCGCTTCAGTCCCACGATCGGCTTCATTTCTCAGCTGAACGTTGCCGTGCTGCTTTCGTACGGCGGTACGCTCGTCGTGCGCGGCGTGCTCTCACTGGGTGAGCTCATCGTGTTCGCGGGGCTCCTGCAGCAGTTCTCGGCGCAGGTGGCGAGCGCGGCCGGCATCGTCAATACGCTGCAACAGAGCCTGAGTGGCGCAGAGCGCGTGTTCGAGGTGCTCGACGCGCCGCTCGACGTGAAGAGCCCGCCGTCGCCGGTCGTGCGTGAGCGCCTAGAGGGCAGCATCGAGCTATTGCACGTGTCGTTCCGCTATGGCTCAGGCGACGTGCTTTCCGACATCGATCTTCGGATCGAGCCCGGGACCTGCGTCGCGATCCTCGGCGCGACGGGCGCCGGCAAGAGCACGCTGCTCGGGCTCGTACCGCGCTTCTTCGACGCCACCGCCGGCAGCGTGAAAGTCGGGGGCTTCGACGTGAGGTCGCTCGACCTCGACTGCCTGCGGCGGCAGGTGGGCCTGGTCTTCCAAGAGAGCCTGCTTTTCCGCGCCACGGTGGCGGAAAACGTCGCGTTCGGCCTGCCGGGCGCGAGCCGGGAGCGCATCGAGGCGGCAGCGCGGCTCGCCGGGGCTCACGAATTCGTGGCGCGCCTTCCCGAAGGTTACGACACGCTCCTCGAGGAGGGCGCGGGCAATCTTTCCGGGGGACAACGACAGCGCCTCGCCATCGCGCGCGCCGTGCTCGCCGATCCGCCCATCCTGCTGCTCGACGACCCCACGACGGCCGTGGACGCGAGGACCGAGACGGAGATCCTCGATGCCATCGACGGCGCGCGGCGCGGTCGCACGACGCTCCTCGTCGCCAACCGTCTGTCGACGCTCCGGCGCGCCGAGCGCATCGTCGTGCTCGACCGGGGGCGGCTCGTCGAGGACGGCACGCACGAACAGCTCATGCGACGGCGAGGGCTGTACTTCGAAAACGCCGCCCTACAGATTGCGGACCCCGAGAGCCAGAGCCTGCTCGAGGGCCGGGGGGTGCGCGCGTGAAACGCCCGCCCCGGAGCGTTCAACCAGCGTCCGCTCGAAGCGGCCATCATCCGGCGCTTGCTCGGCTACACGCGCCCGCACCGGCGGCTGCGAAACTGGCTATTTTTTCTGGTCGTCGTGCGCTCCATCCAGCTGCCGTTCGTCACCTGGGCGACCGCCCGCGTCATCAGCGGACCCATCGCGCACCAGGACGCACCCGGCATCGTGCGTGGTGTCACGGGGCTCCTTGCCCTCGTCGTCGTGACGGAGATCTGCTTCGTGTATCGCTCGCGACTGGCGCTCGAGCTCGGAGAAGCCGTCGTCCACGACTTGAGAAACGAGATCTACGCGCACCTGCTGACGATGCAGATGGCGTTCTTTCGGCGCACGCCGATCGGTCGCCTGCTCGGCCGCATCACCTCTGACGTCGACGTTGTGCGCGTCGGCGTGCAAGACGTGGCGTTCGTCAGCACCGTTCAGCTGGGCAATCTGCTGATCTCGGCGGCCATGATGCTTTACTACGACTGGCAGCTCTTTCTGGTGGTGCTCGCGATGGCGCCCATCCTTTGGGGGCTCGTGCGCTACTTCCGGCTCGGTCTCAGCCGCGCCTACCGAGCGCAGCAGGAGAGCTTCAGCCGTGTGACGGCGCGGCTCGCCGAGAGCGTCACCGGCATCCGCGAGATCCAGAGCTTCGTGCGGCAGGGGCTCAACGGCGAATTGTTCGCCCAGCTCATTTTCGACCATTCTCGCTACAACTTCGGCGCCGCCAAGCAGGCTGCCGTGTTCCAGCCGCTGCTCGAGCTCAATGGGCAACTGTTTTTGGCCATCTTGCTCGTGGTCGGCGGCTACCAGGCGCTCGCCGGCCACGTGCCGCTCGACGCGCTCATCGCCTTCCTCTTCCTGTCGAACGCCTTCTTCGGCGCGATTCCCATGCTCGGCAACCAGTACAACCAGGCGCTCGCGGCCATGGCCGGCGCCGAGCGGGTCTTCGCCCTGCTCGACCAGCCACCCGACTTCCGCGACGCCCCGGGCGCCGCCGAGCTGCCGCCCGTCGAGGGGCGCGTCGAGCTTCGCGATGTCGTGTTCGAGTACGAACCCGGTCGGCGCGTGCTCGACCACGTGTCGCTCGCGGCAGGGCCCGGTCAGACGCTGGCACTCGTCGGCCCGACGGGCGGCGGCAAGAGCACGCTCATGAGCCTCGTCGCCAAGCTCTATCTACCGACGAGCGGCACGATTCTGGTCGACGGGCGGGACATCGCCGGCGTGACGAGCCGGTCACTACGCCGCCAGATCGCGAGCGTAACGCAGGCAAACTTCGTGTTCACCGGCAGCGTCGCGGACAACATCCGACTCGGAAGGCCGGGAGCATCGCTTTCCGAGGTCCGTGAGGCGGCGCGCTCGCTCGACGTGCTCGACCTGCTCGAGGGCTTGCCGGACGGTCTCGAAACCCAGGTCGGCGAGCGAGGGAGCGGCCTTTCGCTGGGGCAGCGCCAGATCGTCTGCTTCGCGCGCGCCATGCTCGCCAATCCTCGCATCCTCTTGCTCGACGAAGCGACGAGCTCGGTCGACACCGTGACGGAGGCACGGGTGCAGGCGGCTCTCGTTCGACTGCTCGCGGGTCGCACGAGCTTCGTCGTCGCCCACCGGCTGAGCACGGTGCGCCACGCCGACCAGGTCCTGGTGCTCGATCAGGGTCGTATCGTCGAGCGGGGTGACCATCACGAGCTCTTGGCGAAGGGTGGCCACTACGCGGCCCTTTACCGCGAGTTCGCCAGCACCGTGGACCTCGAGGGCGAGCGCTGAGCCGACAGTCGGGCGATGGCTCGAGGCCGGGCGCGCCTGACCGAGCGCCGCCGTCGCGGCGGAAGTGGTGGGGCGAGTGGCGGGGTGAAAGAGCGCTAGACGAGGCACCGATACCTGGATATAAATGAGGTGCGGTCGGGGAATCGATGATTGTTGAAAAGCAGCTGTTGCGAGCCCTGAGCCTTGCCGCGCTCGGAGCGCTTGCTCTCGGCTGCGGCAAGCTCGCGCCGTCCGAAGAGCGCCCGCTCGGCGATGACACGGCGAGAGCTCCCGTCGCGCCGCCCGACCGCTCGCGCATCCAGACGAGCGCGCTCGAGCAAATGCGGCGCTTGGGGGCCGAAAAGCGCGCCTTCACCGCCACGCAACGCAAGATCGATTCGTCGCTCCTCCTCGAGGTCCGGCGGCAGCGTGGCGACGAGCTGTTTCGCGCGCTTCCGGATCTGCGCTCCACCGTCGAGCTCCATGACGGCGCGGTGCTCGTCGATATCCGCGTCACCGATGGCGAGCGCGTGCTCGAGCGCCTGCGCGCGCTCGGCGGCGTGGTCAAGAGCTGGGTTCCGCGCTTCGGCGCGCTTCGTGCGACCATGCCGCTTTCTGGTCTCGAGAGCCTGGCGGCCGAGCCTGGGGTACGCACAATCCGGCGCGCCGCACCCGCGTTGGTGCAGAAGACCAACACCTCGCAGGGTGACGTCGCGCACCGCGCCGCTGTGGCGCGTTCGAGCCACTCCATCGACGGAACCGGCATCAAAATCGGCCTGCTCTCGAACGGTGTCAACTCGCTCGCCGCGCGGCAGGCCACCGGCGATCTGCCCGCGGTGACGGTCGTGCCGGGTCAGGCGGGAAGCGGCGACGAGGGCACGGCGATGCTCGAGGTTCTCTACGATCTCGCGCCGGGAGCACAGCTCTTGTTCGCGACCGCCGGCGGCGGAATGGCCCAGTTCGCACAGAACATCACCGAGCTCGCGTCGCGGGGCGCCGATGTGATCGTCGACGACGTCGTCTACGTCAACGAAGCGGCTCTCCAGGACGACCTCGTTGCTCAGGCGGTCGAGAACGTGACGGCGACGGGCGTGCTCTACTTTTCCTCGGCGGGCAACGGCGGCAACTTCGACGCCGGCACGGCGAGCGTCTGGGAGGGCGACTTTGCGTTGGCCTCGAGCACGCTCGCGCCCGTCAATGCCCAGGAGATGCAGGTCACGGCACTGCATGACTTCGGCGGCGGCCAGGTGTCGGACCTGATCAGCGTCGATCCCACCTCGTGGATCACGCTGCAATGGGCGGACGCGATGCTGGCGTCCGCCAACGACTACGACCTGTTCTTGCTCGACGGGTCGCTCTCCACGGTGATCGATGCGAGCATCAACCTTCAGGCGGGCACGGAGGACGGTTTCGAGTTCCTCGACAGCTCGAGCACGAACGACGCCGGGCGCCGCCTCGTCGTGGGTCTCTACTCGGGCGCGAATCGATTCCTGCGCGTCATCGCCACCGGCGGGGGGCTTTCCACGGCCACGCCGGGGCAAATCTGGGGCCACGCCGCGGCTGCGAGCGCCTACGCGGTCGGCGCGACGAGCGTCCTCGGTGCGGGTGGTGGCGCGTTCGTCGGGGGCTCGACGAACTCCGTCGAAACGTTCAGCGCGGACGGCCCGCGCCGCATGTTCTTCGCCGCGGACGGCACGCCTCTCACGCCGGGCAACTACTCGGCGACGGGCGGCATCGTGCGCCAGAAGCCCGACCTCGTTGCCGCGGATCGCGTGGCAACGGCGACGCCCGGGTTCGCCACCTTCACGGGCACGTCGGCGGCCGCGCCTCACGCCGCTGCCATCGCCGCGCTGCTGCTCCAGTCGAAGCCGGCACTCACGCCCACACAGATGCGCACCGTGCTCCAGACGACGTCGCTCGACATCGCGGCCTCGGGTGTCGACCGCGACTCGGGATACGGCATCGTGATGGCCGACCGCGCGACGGCGACCTGCGCCGGCGCCGCGAACGCCACGCCCTGCGACGACGGTAACGCCTGCACGGTGAGCGACCAGTGCAGCGGCGGGAGCTGCCAGCCGGGCTCGGCGTTAAGCTGCGACGATACCAACCCCTGCACCACGGACTCGTGCGACACGGTGACGGGCTGCGTGCACGCGAACAACAACGTCGCCTGCGACGACGGCGACGCCTGCACGGCGAGCGACACCTGCGGCGGCGGCGTCTGCGCCGGCGCGCCCGTCGTGTGCTCCGCGAGTGACGCCTGCCACGTCGCCGGAACCTGCAATCCTGCGAGCGGCACCTGTTCGAACCCGAGCGCCGCCGACGACACCCCGTGCACGGGTGGGCTCTGCTCCGCGGGGGTGTGCGAGCCCAGCACGGGCGGCACGGGCGGCACGGCGGGCAGCGCCGGCAGCGGCAGCGGCGGTGGCGGGACGGGTGGAGCCGGTGCCGCCACGGGCGGCGGCGGGACGGGTGGAACGGGCGGGACGGGTGGGACGGGTGGCACGGGCAGCACGTCGGGCGGTCGCGGCGGTTCGGCGACGCAGACGGGTGGGACGGGTGGCACCACGGCGAGCGGCGGCGAGGCCGGCGCGGTTGAGGCGGGCGCCGGCGGCGAGGCAGGCAACGAGACGACGGGCGGTGGGACGGGTGGCAGTGGCGCTGCCCCAGGCGGTGGTCGGAGCGGCACGGGCGGCGCGTCGGTCGGCGGCGAGAGCCCCGAAGCGGGCCAAGCCGGCGAAGCGCCAGGGGTTGGCAGGACCTCGGTCAGCAAGAAGAGCGGCGGCTGCGGCTGCGCCGTGCCCGGTGGCTCGACCAACGACGTCCCGCTCGCGCTGCTGTCGGCCCTACTCGGCCTCGTGGGGCTCCGGCGTCGTAAGTCGCGTTGGGCCGGGGCGCGAGCCGGCGTTCAGGCTCGCTGAAAGTCGTAGAGCGAGCCGAGCTCGAGGAGTTGCGTCACGTCGTCGAGCGCGGCGCGGCACTCCTCGACGAAGCTCGGGTCCGCAAGGTCGTCGAGCGTCACCCGGTCTCGATAGCGCGATTCGATGCACGCTCTGAGCTTCGCCTCGAGCTCGTCGTCGAAGAGCACCCGGCCGCCGAGCGCCGCTTGCTCGGCGCTTTCGAGCGCGACACGCACCCTGAGGCATGCCGGCCCGCCGCCGTTTAGCATCGAATCGTTCACGTCAACGTAGTGGAGCGCCGTCACGGGGTTGTCGCCCGCGACCACGCGCTCGAGAAAGCGCCGCGCCGTCGCCGAGCGTTCGGCCTCGCGCGGTGCCACGATCGCCATCGACCCCGTCGGCAGCGTCACGACCTGGGAGTTGTACGGGTACGCAGCGATCGCGTCACGAAGAGGAAGCTCGCTCGCGCTCGCCAGGCAGTACGAAAACCCCGGGCCGAGGCGCTGCTCCAGCGTTTCGAGCAGGCGCTCGCTCTCGAGGAATGCCGCTTCGTGCAGCATCAGAAACGACTGGTTTCCGACGGCGAGCACGTCGCTGTGAAATGCGCCGGCGTCGATGCCCTCCGGCGACTGCTGCCAGAAGAGCGCCGTCTGCGGCTCGAGCGCGAGCAGTCGCGCCACGGCCTCGCTCGCTTCGCGCGTCTGGCGCGCGGGATAGCGCCGCGGCCGCTCGTCAGCGTCGTGCGCGCGACCCCAGCCGAAAAGGTGCACGGTGGCGTCCTTCGTTCGGAGCGCCAGGTGGTTCGCGGCGCCCTCGTCGCCGAGCACGTCGCTCGCGGGCAGCGGTTCGTGCACGACGAAGCGCTCGGGATCGGGGAAGATCCCAAGGAGCGCGCGCCGCGTGTAGACGGGCTCGATGCCACGGTGGAGCATGGCGCAGAGGTTCGCGGGGACGAGGTGGACGCGCCCGTCGAGCGCGTCGCACGAGGGGGCGACGGTGGCGGCGTTTGCCGCCCACATCGCGCTGGCGCTCCAAGCCGCCGACAGCAGCTCGGGCGCCTCCCGCCGCGCCCGCCCGAGGGCCGCGCCCTCGTCCCCGCCGAACCCCAAGCGTCGCAGGAACCCGAGGTCGGGCCGTGGTTGAGGAGGGAGCACCGCCTGGCCGACGCCGAGGTCCGCGAGCAGGCGCATCTTCTGGAGCCCCTGCAGGGCAGCGGCCCGCGGGTTCCCGACTTCCCCGCGGTGCTGCTCGCTAGCGAGATTGCCTGGGCTCAAGCCCGCATGGTGGTGGCTCGGCCCGACGAGACCGTCGAAATTGAGCTCGCGATGGGGCACTGTCCCTTCGACCCTACCCCGCCCGGCGACCGGACCCCAGGGCCGGCCCGCCGCCTTCCCACGCTCAACGAGGGGGGTCCTCCGGCGAGCTTGACAGGAAACCCTCCCCGGCTACCCTCCCGGTCCCTCAAAAGCCGGCACCCCAATTCATGCCCACGATCCAGCAGCTCATCCGTCGCGGTCGCCACGCCATCGGGACCCGCACCGCGTCACCCGCGCTGCGCGATTGCCCGCAGAAGCGCGGCGTCTGCCTTCGCGTTTACACGGTGACTCCGAAGAAGCCGAACTCGGCTCTGCGCAAGGTGTGCCGCGTGCGGCTCACCAACAGCATGGAAGTCATCACCTACATCCCAGGTGAAGGGCACAACCTGCAGGAGCACAGCGTGGTGCTCATCCGTGGGGGTCGTGTGAAGGATCTGCCGGGAGTTCGCTACCACGTGGTTCGCGGCACGCTCGACGCGTCCGGTGCCATCGGTCCGAGCAGCACGAACAAGGCCAACCGCAATCGCAGCCGGTCGAAGTACGGCGTCAAGCGGCCCAAGCAATAAACGGAGAAGCCGATGCCCCGCCGTCGAGACGTACCCAAGCGCAAAATCATTCCGGACCCGAAGTTCAAGGACAAGCTCGTCACGAAGTTCACGAACTGCCTCATGCTCGGCGGCAAGAAGTCGGTCGCCGAAGGCATCCTCTACGGTGCGTTCGATGTCATCCAGGCCCGCCACAAGGAGGACCCGCTCGAGATCTTCCGCAAGGCGCTCGACAACGTGAAGCCGAAGCTCGAGGTCAAGAGCCGACGCGTCGGCGGCGCGACCTACCAGGTCCCCGTCGAGGTCCGACCCGAGCGCCGCGTCGCCCTCGGCATGCGCTGGCTCGTCGCCTATTCGCGCGATCGCGGTGAAAAGACCATGCGTGAGCGCCTCGCCGCCGAGCTGGTCGACGCCTCGCAGCTGCGCGGCAACGCCGTGAAAAAGAAGGACGATACGCACAAGATGGCCGAGGCCAACAAGGCCTTCGCCCATTACCGCTGGTAGGAGATCCGAGCGACCGTATGACGAAGACGACATAGGGACGGGTTGCGTGAAGGTGCCCTCGCAAGGGCGCCCCGCCTCACCAGGCGGCCACCGCACCCCGACGCCCCTTCCGGAAACGAAAGCGCTCCCCGATGGTGGGAGCCAGGGTCCGGAGGGGGTTTCGTACGTGAAGAGTCTGGAAAAAGAGATGACGTTCCGTGACCGACCGCTAGCCGCAACGAGCCCGGGCTTTCCCCCGGAGCGATCGGCTGCGTTCAGCGGCGCCTGCGGTCACCTCTTTGGGGAGCCGCGCCATGTCCCGTGAGTTCCCGCTCGAGCGCACGCGCAACATCGGCATCATGGCCCACATCGATGCCGGGAAGACCACCTGCACCGAGCGCATCCTCTACTACACGGGCATCAGCCACAAGATCGGCGAGGTCCACGAGGGGACGGCGACGATGGACTGGATGGAGCAGGAGCAGGAGCGCGGCATCACCATCACGAGCGCCGCGACGAACTGCTTCTGGACTCCCGAGTTCGGCCCCGATCAGAGCAAGCGGCACCGTATCAACATCATCGATACGCCCGGCCACGTCGATTTCACGATCGAGGTCGAGCGCAGTCTCCGCGTGCTCGACGGCGCGGTGGGTGTGTTCGACGGCGGCAACGGCGTCGAGCCGCAGAGCGAGACCGTCTGGCGTCAGGCCGATCGCTACAACGTGCCCCGCCTCGCGTTCGTCAACAAGATGGACAAGGTCGGCGCAGATTTTCAGATGAACCTCGACTCGATGCGCGAGCGCCTCGGGGTGGATCCCGTGCCCGTGCAGTGGCCCGTGGGGCAGGAGGATCAGCATCGCGGCGTCGTCGACCTCGTGCGCATGCAGGCAGCGCTGTTCGACGACGACACGCTGGGCGCCAATTACAGCTGGGTGCCCGTGCCGGCCGATCTCGAGGCGAAATGTCGCGAGCTTCGCGAGCAGCTCATCGAGGCCTGCGCCGACGTTGACGACGCGATCATGCAGAAGTTCCTCGACGGCCGCTCGGCGCAGGTCACGGACGCCGAGATCTACGCCGCCATCCGCAAGGCAACCTGCAGCTTCAAGTTCGTGCCCGTGCTCTGCGGCTCCGCCTTCAAGAACAAGGGCGTGCAGATGCTGCTCGACGCCGTGGTGAACTTCTTGCCGTCGCCGCTCGACATCCCGCCCGTCAAGGGCACGCTGCCGTCGGATCCGAGCAAGTTCGTGGAGCGCAAGGCCGACGACGGCGAGCCGTTCGCTGCGCTCGCCTTCAAGATTGCGAACGACCCCTTCGTCGGCAACCTGACGTTCTTCCGTGTCTATTCCGGCAGCGTCACGAGTGGCACGAGCGTCTTGAACTCGACGCGCGGCAAGCGCGAGCGCTTCGGCCGCATCCTGCGCATGCATGCCAACAAGCGGGAGGAGCTCAAGGAGTGCGTCGCGGGCAACATCTACGCGGCGGTGGGCCTGCGCGACACGCGCACCGGCGACACGCTTTGCGACGAGAAGTCGCCCGTCGTGCTCGAGCGCATGACCTTCCCCGAGCCCGTGATCTCGATTGCCATCGAGCCGAGGACGCAGGCCGATCTCGACAAGCTCGGTCTGAGCCTCCAGAAGCTAGCCCACGAGGATCCCTCGTTCCGTACCTACACCAACGAGGAAACGGCACAGACCATCATCGCCGGCATGGGCGAGCTGCACCTCGAGATCATCGTCGATCGGCTCAAGCGCGAGTTCAAGGTCGAGGCCAACGTCGGCAAGCCCGAGGTTGCCTACCGTGAGGCGATCAACAAGAAGGTCGAGGCCGAGGGCAAGTTCATCCGTCAGACGGGCGGCCACGGCCAGTACGGCCACGTCAAGATCGAGGTCGAGCCGGGGGAGCGTGGCTCGGGCTTCTTGTTCGATAACGACATCATCGGCGGCGTCATCCCGAAGGAGTTCATTCCCTCGATCGAGAAGGGCATTCGCGACGCGCTCACGCGCGGCGTGCTCGCCGGCTACCCGATGGTCGACGTCAAGGTCCGCCTCTTCGACGGGAGCTTCCACGAGGTGGACTCGTCGGGTCCCGCCTTCGAGATCGCGGCCTCCATGGCATTCCAGGACGCCACGAAGCGCGCGGGCTTGCACTTGCTCGAGCCGGTGATGGCCGTCGAGGTCGTGACGCCCGAGATGAACATGGGCGACGTGATTGGCGATCTCAATAGCCGGCGCGGCAAGATCCAGGGTATGAGCCAGCGCGGCAAGAACACCCAGGTCGTGACGGCCGAAGTGCCGCTCGCCACCATGTTCGGGTACGCCACCGACCTTCGCAGCAAGACGCAGGGTCGCGCGACCTACACCATGCAGTTTTCGCACTACGAGGCGTGCCCCGCCCCCGTCCAGGAAGAGATCGTCGCGAGGATACGAGGCACACGTTGATGCGCCATTTTGCGACTGGGATCCCCCCAGTAGCTCGCAGAACCACCCAGTAGAACGAGGGAATCAAGACCATGGCCAAGGAGAAGTTCAACCGTACGAAGCCGCACGTGAACGTGGGCACGATTGGGCACATCGACCACGGGAAGACGACGCTGACGGCGGCGCTGGTGAAGGTGCAGTCGAAGAAGAATCTCGCGAAGGAGATCAAGTACGCGGACATCGCGAAGGGCGGGATCGTGCGCGACGAGACGAAGACGGTGACGATCGCGGTGAGCCACGTGGAGTACGAGACGGCGAATCGGCACTACGCGCACGTGGATTGCCCCGGCCATGCCGACTACATCAAGAACATGATCACGGGCGCGGCGCAGATGGACGGAGCGATTCTGGTGGTGAGCGCGCTGGACAGCGTGATGCCGCAGACGCGCGAGCACGTTCTTTTGGCGCGTCAGGTGGGTCTGAACCACATCGTGGTTTTCTTGAACAAGTGCGACGCGGTGGAAGACCCGGAGATGCTGGAGCTGGTGGAGATGGAAGTGCGGGAGCTTCTGGCGAAGTACCAGTTCAAGGGCGACGACGCGAAGGTGGTCAAGGGGGCGGCGCTGCCGGCGCTCAACGGCGACGCGAAGTGGGAGGCGACGATCGACGAGCTTCTCGCGGCGCTCGACGCGGAGATCCCGCAGCCGGTTCGCGAGGTGGACAAGCCGTTCTTGATGGCGGTCGAGGACGTGTTCTCGATCAAGGGCCGCGGGACGGTGGCAACGGGGCGCATCGAGCGCGGCAAGGTGCACATCAACGACGAGGTGGAGATCATCGGGTTCGACAAGTCGAACAAGACGGTCGTCACGGGCGTGGAGATGTTCCGAAAGCAGCTGGACGAGGGTCAGGCGGGCGACAACGTCGGCTGCCTTCTGCGCGGCATCGAGAAGGAAGGCATCGAGCGCGGCCAGGTGCTGGCCAAGCCGGGCAGCATCCACCCGCACAAGAAGTTCATGGGCGAGGTCTACATCCTCAAGAAGGAGGAGGGTGGGCGTCACACCCCGTTCTTCACCAACTACCGGCCGCAGTTCTACATCCGCACGACGGACGTGACGGGCAGCGTGAAGCTGCCGGACGGCGTGAAGATGGTGATGCCGGGCGACAACATCACGATGGAGGTCGAGCTCATCACCAGCGTCGCGCTCGAGGAGCAGATGCGTTTCGCCATCCGCGAGGGCGGCAAAACGGTGGGCGCCGGCGTCGTCACCAAGATCGTCGAGTAGTCCCAGGACCGAAGAGGCCGATGCATTCCCTTACTTTCTCGGATCGACCGGGCGCGCCCCGCGACCTTCGCTCGTCGAAGGCAGGGTGCGCAGGCCTCGCCAGTAGCTTTCGGTCGGGGCTCCGCCCCGACGCCCCTCGCGGGGCCTCAACCCCGCTCGTTTCCATCCGGAGAGCCTACTAATGGCTGACGCAACGAAAATCAGAATTCGACTCAAGGCTTTCGATCACCAGCTGCTCGACAAGTCCACCACGGACATCGTCGAGACGGCGCGACGCACGGGCGCGCGCGTCGCGGGGCCCGTGCCGCTACCCACGGCCATTCGCCGCTACACGGTGCTGCGTGGCCCGCACGTTGACAAGAAATCACGAGAGCAGTTCGAAGTGCGCACGCACAAGCGCCTGATCGACATTCTCGAGCCCACGCCGCAGACCCTGGACGCGCTCATGAAGCTCGACCTTTCAGCGGGTGTCGACGTCGAAATCAAGAGCTGAGGACACCATGGCCAAAGTCAACGTTTACAACTTGAAGCGCCAAAAGGTCGGTGAGGTCGATCTCTCCGACGAGGTATTCGGTGCCGAGGTCAAGGAGCACCTGCTCCACGAGGTCGTCGTCGCGCAGCTCGCTTCCCACCGCGCTGGAACGAAGGCCGCCAAGGAACGCTCCGCGGTGTCGGGCTCCAGCAAGAAGATCTTCAAGCAGAAGGGCACGGGCCGCGCGCGGCACGGCTCGGTTCGCGCGCCGATCTTCGTGGGTGGAGGTCGTGCTCACCCCCCCAAGCCGCAGGATTTCTCGTATCGCCCCCCGCGGCGGGTGCGTGTGGGCGCGCTCAAGAGTGCGCTCAGCCTGCTGCTCAAGGAAGGGCGCGTGCTCGTCGTCGAGAACATCGATCTCGGCGAGATCAAGACCAAGAAGCTCGTCGGCGTGCTGAACACGCTGAAGACGCCGACCGGGGCGCTCCTCGTCGACGACAAGTCGAACGAGAACCTCCGGCTCTCGATGCGCAACCTCGAGCACAGCCGGTTTTTGCCGCCCGAAGGCGTCAACGTCTACGACCTCTTGCGGCACGACCACCTCGTCGTTTCCAAGAACGCCGCCAAGGCGCTCGAGGCGCGCTGTCTGGAGCAGAAGTCATGAAGAACGCCGAAGTCATCAAGCGCCCCATTGCGCTCACCGAGAAGGCGGCGCGACTCAAGGAAGGCAATCAGGTCGTGTTCGAAGTCGCGATGGACGCGAACAAGATCCAGATCAAGAGCGCCGTCGAGTCGCTCTTCGCCGTCAAGGTTCAAAACGTGAATACCCTCGTGCAGCGCGGCAAGCCGCGCCGCCTGGGGCGCCTGGCTGGCAAGCGCCCGAACTGGAAGAAGGCGGTGGTGACGCTGGCCGAGGGAAGTGACATCCAGTTCTTCGACGAGTCGAAGGAGTAACCATGGGCATCCGAGCTTCCAAACCGACCTCCCCCGGCCGTCGCTTCTACGAAGTGTCCGATTTTGCCGGCATCACGACCGACGTGCCGCACAGAAAGCTCTGCGAGGCGAAGCCTTCGACCGGCGGCCGCAACCACTACGGCCGCATCACGTCGCGTTTCCGCGGCGGCGGGCACAAGCGCCGCTACCGCGTGATCGACTTTCGTCGCGACAAAGTCGGCGTGCCCGCCAAGGTGGCGCAGATCGAGTACGATCCGAACCGAACGGCGCGTATCGCGCTGCTCTTCTATGCGGACGGCGACAAGCGCTACATCCTGGCGCCCGACGGTCTCAAGCAGGGCGACAGCGTCGTGTCGAGCAAGCACGCTGACATCCAGCCGGGCAATTGCATGCCCGTCGGGGAGATCCCGGCCGGCACGATGATCCACAACATCGAGATGAAGCGTGGGCGCGGCGGACAACTCGTGCGCTCCGCGGGCGGCGCCGCCCAGCTCATGGCGAAGGACGGTGACTACGCCCAGGTGAAGCTCCCGAGCGGTGAGGTGCGAAAGGTGCACATTCTCTGCCGGGCGACGGTGGGCCAGGTCTCGAACCTCGAGCACCAGAACATCAGTCTCGGCAAGGCGGGTCGCAGCCGCTGGCTGGGTCGCCGTCCGCACAACCGCGGCGTCACGATGAACCCGGTGGACCACCCGATGGGCGGTGGTGAAGGCCGCACGAGCGGCGGACGCCATCCTTGCTCTCCCTGGGGCGTACTCTCCAAGGGTCTCAAGACCCGTAACAACAAGCGGACCGACGGCATGATCATCAAGCACCGCAAGGCGAAGGGCTGAGCGTCAGCTCGCGCTCGAAGGATTTTCGATGGCACGCAGTATCAAAAAGGGTCCGTTCATCGACGGGCATCTGTTGAAGAAGATCGAAGAGGCGCATAGCCAGGGCGCCGCCAAGAAGGTGATCAAAACCTGGTCACGCCGTTCGACCATCTTCCCGGAGGCCGTCGGCCTTACTTTCGCCGTCCACAACGGTCGCAAGTTCGTGCCGGTGTTCGTCAGCGAGAACATGGTCGGCCACAAGCTCGGCGAGTTCGCGCCGACGCGCACCTTCCACGGCCATGCCGGCGACAAGAAGGGCGGCGGCACGCCGAGCGGCCCCCCAGGCGGCAAGAAGCCGCCGGGCAAGAAGTAGCCCTTCGGCGGCCGTGAAGCGCGCTCGGCGGGGCCGTCGGCCGCCTCACGCCACGGCCCGTCAACCCAGTCCGCCCGAGCGGCGTCCGCCGAGGGCGTGTGCGCCCGAGTGGCTACTTTTGCCGGTCGAGGAGCACCGTGTCGTCCCGCGGGTCGAGGTTGCCGAGGATCTCGTCGCCTTCACGCTGCAGGTCGAAGGTGAGGCGCTCGTTGGGGTCGCCCGTGGCCGTGCAGCCCTCGTCGTTGCAGGCGCACGTGCCCCCCATGCAGGCGTTGCACTGTTCGAAGTCGACGTTGTGCGTGCTCCCGTTGCGAAGATCGACGTAGCGACACACCGTTTCGCTGACCGCCATGTAACTACGCGTGGGGATGCAGAACCATTCCGAATGGCCGACGTAGTAGCTCTCGTGGAGCTCGCACCACCCCTTGAAGAGCTCGGCTCGCGACACGACGAAGTGGATGCGATCACGCTGCATCGCGCCTTCGAGGATCGTGTAGGCGACCCCGTCGTAGAACCCTTCCCAGCCAGGCGGGTAGCTTTCGGGAAAGTGCTCGTTCGGATCCGTCGCCGCGGGTAGCGGCGGGGCGTCCTCGCCGAAGTGCACGGTGCCGCACACACCTCCGGTTTCGCTCGCGCCGAGAACCTCGACGCGTAGCCTAGCGAGGCGCTCGAACGTGGCCGACTGGACCGCTCCCTCCCACAGGCCTACCAGGTCCGAATCGGACGAAGCCGCACAGGCGGCGGCATCGGGCCATTCGGGAAGGGCGGCGCCGCTCGGCGGCTCGGCCTGAGCGCCCGCATCGCGCGTCGAACCGGCATCCAGGGTGTCGTCGCCACAGCCGGTGAAGAGCAGCGCGGCTGCCGCGAGCCCCGCGCCGAAAATCGGTCTACCTCGTGTTACGCCCGTGTTGGTCACACCTTGAGATTGCCGGGCGCGGCCCGCTTCCGTCACGGGATCTTCGTGACCGCGCGTCGAAGCGACGCCAGGGACGGGCTGCGCGGAAAGCGCTGCTCGAACTGCTCGAGCCGGGCTCGAGCGACAGCGTCCTGGTGTGCCCCGGCGAGCGCTTTGATGGCGATCGCCTCGCGTTCCTCCTCGAGGACGCTCGCGCCGAATTGTGCGGCGTGCACACGGGTCAGCTGCAGCGCGGAGCCGAAGTCTTCGCTGCCGAGCGCCGCCCGCGCTCGATCGAGCACGACCTGCTCTTCGGCAAGCGACGACCCCGCAACTTTCCGAGCTGCCGCCACGGCCGGCCGTGGACGGCGTGCACGCGCCGGCGGCGGGGTTGCCTCTACCGACGGGATCGGGGTCGGCAACGCGCCACGGAGGCCGGGAGGGCGGGGCGATGGTTGGTTTTCGAGCATGGGCTCGGATCGCATCCTGGAGCCGGGCGACGGCCGGTCGGCGTAGACGACGCGCGGAGCAGAGCTTCGTGCGAGCGCGGCGTGCAAAGCGACCCCAGTTGCACCCCCCAGCAAGAACGCTGCGGAAAGTGCCAGCGTCGGGCCTCTGAGGAGGATCCCCGCGAGGCCACTCGTCGGACGGAGCACCTCGGGAGTGTTTGCCGGTCGCTGGTCGGTGAGCGTCTGCGGGCGGGGCTCCGGAGCAACAGCGGCTGCGACGAGGTGTGTGCGGAGCCGAGCGAACACGCGATCCGCCGTGGCACCGTCCGGCGATCGGGCGCACTCGTCGCGTAGCGCGCCGAGCTCGGGCAAGCCTTCGACCTCGGGCGTCACGGATCCCCCCGGCGGAGCCGCAGCCGGGCCACGCGTTCCCGAAATTCCTTCCGGGCGAGCCGCAGGCGCGAGTACGCGGTGTTGAGTGGTACGCCGAGGGCCTCTGCCACCTCCGGCATCGAGCACCCGTTGAACGTCGTGCAGGAGAAGCACGGCGCGCCGCTCCACCTCGATGGCGCCGAGCGCCGCATGGGCAACTTCGAGCGTCTCCGATGTCAGCACGCGCTCGAGCGCAGACGGAGCGCCGTCGAAAGCCTCGGCGTCCCCGAGCGTTTCGTACCGATGCCGCGCTCGTCGCCGGTAGTGCGACCCCACCCGGAAGGCGAACGCGAAAATCCACGGGCGCAAGCTACGAGTAGGGTCGAACTCGGACAGGTGGCGGTGGATTTCGAGGAATACGTCGTGCGTCACGTCCTCGAGGTCGCGCGCGGGCACCCCGAGCCGCGCGAGGGTGTGCCACACGTACCGGAAGTAGAGCTCGAACAGCGCGCGAAACTCGCCCGGCGCAGGCACGCGCGGGACGACCTCGTTCGCAGTCGGTGCCTCGGGGGCCGCCCCCATGACACCCTCGATGGTCTCCGCCGGCTGCACGACAAAGACTTGGTTGACGGGCGGGGCTTCCATCACAGGAACTGCCAGAGGACGCTGCCGCCGCCTGCGAACGACAGTGGTGGGGAGGTCCAGACGGAATGGTCGTCGACGGCGATGTGGAGCACCTTGAGCGGTTTCCGCGCGTCGATGTTGGCCTGCAGGGCCACCGCTCCTAGCTGCCACTCGGCGCCGGCACGGAGGCCCAGGGCGGCGTAGAGCCCGCTGTCGCTCCGTGGTTGGGCAATCCCATGCGACGCGGCTCGTACGGCCCCGACCGATCCGAGGGCGCACGCCATCGCGACGTTGAGGTGCAGGCAGGGTGCCACCGTACCGGCGAGCAGGCGCGACGAAAATTCCCCGCCCCCGGTGATCGCCTCGGAAGTCGGCGCGTCCGCCCGAAGCTCTACGCCCACGGAATACCAGGTGTGGCGCACCGACCCCGAGACCAGCGCGCCCCACGCCACTCCTGGCGCGACCCCGACCGCCGCTTGGCCCCCGAGACCCAAGCGGAACGAAAAGCGCGGCATCGCGTCTCGATCGAGGGCAAGCCCACCGGCAGAAGAGCCCGCATCGTGCTCGGCGGCCGTGTCGGAGCGCGCGAAGCGCCAGGCACTCGGTGGCTCGTCGCTGACGGCCTCGTTCCGGTCGGCGTCGATCGCGATACTGATCGAGAGGGCCAGCGCGCGGACGAGCTCGGCGCAGAGCTCGGTCGTCCCGGTGAGACTTCTGGCGCCGCTCGAGACACCGAGCTCGTCGACCATGTCGAAGCGCGCGAGCAGGCGCTCGCCGTCGACCTCCAACAACACGACCGCGCGGCGCCGTGGCCCGGACTGGAACGGGTCGTAGCCGAGGCGGTGCGTCACCGCGAGCCTCAGCGACATCTCGCCCGGGCAGGCCTCGGCGCCGGGCCCTCGAACGTAGACGAGCTCCAGGGGATCGGCCGCCCAGCACGGGCTCGCCAGCGTCAGGAGGACCGCCATCAAAGCAGAGAGCCCGACCACGCGCATGAGGCCACCCTTCGAGGAAGCGAACATCATACGCCCGTCGTGCCGCGCAGCCCCGCGGTTTTTCTCCCCCGCACGCGCCCCGCACGCGGTGCCCGTTACGCGGGCGTTTGGCCCTCGGTGGCGCCGCCCACGAGCCTTTTGATCCTCTCCGCCATGGGCGGGTGCGAGTAGTAGTAGGCGGCGTAGAGCGGGTGGGGGTGCAGGTTCGAGAGGTTCTCGCTGGCGAGCTTCGCGAGGGCGCTGGCGAGAG
This sequence comes from uncultured delta proteobacterium, assembly GCA_963841435.1. Lineage (GTDB taxonomy): Bacteria > Myxococcota_A > Polyangia > Polyangiales > Polyangiaceae > PMG-095. The sequence goes on along the minus strand of CAWJCS010000003.1, from coordinate 1,282,138 downwards.
CGGCGGGCTGGCCCTGGAGCTCGGTGGCGAACTCGTCGGCCTGCCACTCGTGACGGCGCGACCAGTACGAGGCGAGCGGAGTGAGCGGAAAGGTGACGATCGACCCGAGCGTTGCGAGCACGAGCCAGCGCGCCGGCAGCGAGGCAGCGTCGAGCCCGACCAGCTCGGGCACGAAGCTCGCCGGCGCGAACCGCGCCGCGAGGTAGAAGGCGACGAGCGCGACGCCGTACGACAGCAACGTGCGGCTCAGCACGTGCTTCTTCTTCCAATGGCCGAGCTCGTGCGCGAGCACGGCGAGGATCTCGGCGTGGTTCATCTGGCCGAGCAACGTGTCGAACAACACGACACGCTTCACGTGGCCAATGCCCGTGAAGTACGCGTTGCTGTGCGAGCTGCGTCGCGAGGCGTCGACCTCGAGCACGCGACTCACGTGCACGCCCGCTTTTTCGGCGAGCGAGCGCACCTCGGTTTCGAGCCCCGCCACCGCTAGCGGCCGCATTTTGAAGAACAGCGGCTCGATCAGGTAGGGCGAAAGGTACGTGAGGACCACGCTCACGAGAACGAAGACGGCCCACGCCCAGAGCCACCAGAGCTCGGGGGCGCGCATCACGAGCCCAAGCGCCGCGGCCGACATTCCCGCGACGAACACGAGCGAGAGCAACGTGCTTTTGAGCCAGTCCGCCAGGAAAAGGCCTGCGGACGTGCGGTTGAAGCCATGGCGCGCCTCGATGACGAAGCTCGAGTAGGCAGCGAAGGGGATGCCGAGCACGGCGCTCGCTGCCGATAGCCCGACGAAAAAGAGCACGCCCGCGGACACGGGTGAGGTCGTCAGGCCGGAGGTCAGGCGGTCGTAGGTGCCGAGCGGACCGCCGAAGAGGAACACGCCGATGGCCGCGTCACGCAGCAGCGCGCCGACGATGCCGAAGCGGGCGCGATCGCGCGTGTAGGCTCCGATGTGGCGCAGGCGCTCGGCGTCCACCACGAAGGCGAGCTCGGGTGGTACCCGGTCGCCCTTGCGCTCGGCGTAGCGCAGATTGAGCCACTTGAGTCCGAGCGAGGCGACACAAACCGTGATGTAGGCGAGCAACAAAGGGAGCACGATGGGCCGCCGTCGATCTTGGGCCGGCGGCCAGGCGTGGTCCAGGACCGCGCACGCAGGCGCCCGCCCGGGCGACGGAAGCGGGAGATCTGGGCATGAAAGTCCGGTGCTGCTGCTCCACGGCGAGCCCACCTGGAGCTACTCTATCGCAAGATGATAGGCCCGCTCGCGGCCGCCGGGTTTCGCGTCGTCGCGCCCGACTTCATCGGTTTTGGTCGCTCGGACAAGCCGGCGAGCATTTCGGACTACAGCTATGCCTCGCACCTCGCTTGGCTGCGCACGTTCCTCGATGCCGTGAGTCTGACGAACGTTACGGTCTTCTGCCAGGACTGGGGCGCGTTGCTCGCGCTGCGCCTCGCGGGCGAAGAACCCGAGCGGTTCGCGCGCATCATGGTGTCGAATGGGTTCTTGCCGACGGGGCGGGGGCGCATGCCGCCGAGTTTTCTCGTGTGGCGCGCCTTCGCCCGCTACTCGCCGTGGTTTCCCATCGCTCGCATCGTTCGCGCCGCCACCCTTCGCTCGCTCGGTGCGGCGGAGCTGAGCGCGTACGACGCGCCGTTTCCCGGCGCGGCCTACGAGGCGGGAGCGCGCGCGTTCCCGAGGCTCGTGCCGACGAGCGAGGATGACCCAGCCGCAGCCGCGAACCAGCGCGCCTGGGATGCGCTCGGTCGGTTCGACAAGCCATTCCTCTGCGTGTTCGGTCGGGACGACCCGATCCTCGGGCGCGCCGATCGCCCGCTGATCGAGCACGTGCCGGGCGCGGCCGGGCAGCCTCACGCTCGCATTCGTGGCGGCCACTTCGTTCAGGAGGATGCCGGCCCGGAGCTCGCGCAGCGGCTCGTCACCTGGGCGCGTGGCGCCTGAGCGTGGCGGGCGTCAGGGCCCGCTCTGCAAACCGTCTCTCACGCTCCGAACCAGGCGCTCGAGCTCCGCGTTCACGAAGTCGGGCCGATCGAGGTGCGGCCAGTGCCCCGCGTCCACGAGCGTGACGCGCGCCGACGGGAGCCACGCTGCAGGCGGCAGCGCGAACTCCGCGCCGAGGAAGGGGTCGTTCTTTCCCCAGAGCACCTGCGTGACGATCGGGCTCGGCGCCGGGGGCCTCTGGGCAAAGCTCACCCACCACCTGAGCAACGCCCGATAGTGGTCGAGGCACGCCTGCGTGGACGCGCCCCCCAGCGCGTCCACGTAGCGTTGAATCTCGGTCTCGTTCATCGGGGTCGCGAGGTATCGCCGATACGTCTCGCGCAATGCCCAGAGCCTGCCCGCCCCGAGGTACCAGCGCGGTAGCCCCGGCAGCTGGAAGAAGAAGACGTACCAGCTCCTCGCCAACTGTCTCGGCGAGGCGAGCATCCGGAGCAGGTGACCCGGATGGGGACAGTTGAGCACCATCAGCGCCTCCACCATGCTCGGATGCTCCATCGCGAACACGTAGGCGAGCATCCCGCCGAGATCGTGCCCGACGATGATGGCGCGATCTGCGCCGTTTGCCTCGATGACGCGCCGCACGTCCTCGGCGAGCACGTCGGGGGCGTAGTGCTCCACCCCCAGGGGTTTATCGGAACGAGCGTAGCCCCTCACGTCGAGCGCGACGGCGGGCAGGCCCCGCGCCGCGAGGAAGGCGAGCTGATGACGCCACGAGTACCAGAAGTCCGGAAAGCCGTGCAAAAGGACGGTGAGCGGTGCGGCTCGAGGGTCCGTCCCGGCGAAACACTCGGGAAACGGGCGCGTCCTCACGTAGTGAAGACGTAGCTTGGTCGAAGCATTCTTCACCCTCGCGGGTACCTCGACGAAGCGGTGCTCGAGCTGGTCCTCCAGCTCGTGGTCCGCTGCTGCCGCCTTGCTGCTGGTCCGGGGCTCGCTCACGCGAGCCACTCTAGTGACGCGCTAGCGGGCGCCGCGACACTATTCGCCGGCTCAGGTTTCGTGCTACTCGCGCCCGCCTTGCTTCCTTCGCTTCCGGCGACCTCCGCGATCTCGGGGCACGCCAAAGACTTCGATCGAGATCTGTTCGGGCTGTACGAGCGCTGCGAAAAGCTCGGACCGCTCGTCCGCATCCGGCTTTACCACCGGCCGCTCTACGTCGTCACTGGGCCGGATCTCATCGAGCAGGTGCTCGTGCACCAGGCGCCCAAGTTCGACAAGCCAATGTTCCTGAAGGGCAGCCGCTGGATCTTCGGCGAGGGGTTGCTCGTCGCCGACGGGGCTCGCTACCAGCACCGGCGTCGCATCGTTCAGCCGGCGTTTCATCCCGCGCACCACGCGGCGTACACGGAGATGCTCGCGCAACGTGTCGCTCGCATGCTGAGCGACCTCGCGCCCGGGACGCATGACGTTTACCAGCTGGTGGTCGACGTGTGCCTGACGCAGCTCACCGGCTTTTTTTACGGCGTCGAGTCGCCTGGGCTCTCGGCCACCATCCGCGATGTCGCGCTCATGTGTCACGAGGTGGAGCAGGACTCGCGTCGTGCGCCGTGGACGTTCCTCTTGCCCGGCGTTCACCGCCGCCGCCACGCGAAGCGTATCCGCGGGCTCGACGCAGCGCTCGAAGCGCTGCGCCGCCGCCGCGCCGCCGAGCCCGACGGCCCGCCGACGTTCTTCGACCGCCTCGTCCGCGGCGAGGATCACGACGGGTGCCCGATGCGCCCTTCGGCGGTGCGCGACGAGGCCGTGACCATTGCGCTCGCCGGCCACGAAACGGCCGCCGCGGCGGTGAGCTGGGCGCTCTATCTGCTCGCAAAGCACCCCGCCGCGCTCTCGCGTCTGCGCGCCGAGCTCGATGAGCACGTGGCCGGACGGCTCCCCGCGCTCGACGAGCTTCCGCGGCTTTCTTACCTGAACGCCGTGCTCAAGGAGACCTATCGCCTCTACCCGCCGACGCATCGCATCGGGCGCACGACGAACGCCGCCGTCGAGCTCGGCGGGGTACGCCTGCCCAAGGGCTCGGAGCTCCAAATCCCGCAATGGGCCGTGCACCGCTCGTCGCGCTGGTACGACGAGCCGAAGGCGTTCCGACCCGAGCGTTGGCTTTCGGACCGGGCGCGCCTGCCACGCTACGCGTACTTCCCGTTCGGCGGAGGGCTCCACACCTGCCCGGGCCAACAGGTTGCTCAGATCGAGGATGCGCTGCTCGTCGCAGGGCTTGCGGGTCGTTTCGAGCCCTCGCTCACCGAGGACGCGCCGGGGTACCCCGCGAGCGGGCTCACGCTTTTGCCATGTCCGGTGGGGGTGACGCTCGCCGAGCGGCAGGCACCGAACGCCCGCCCGGTCGGTGACGCGGAACCCTCGGGGCTCGCCGAAGGCGGCGGAGGCTGCTAGACGCGACGGCGTGAGGCCGCTGCCCATGGCAGGTGTCGTCGCCTCGCTCGCGTGCGGGGGCGGCGTCGTGCAGGCGCAGGTCAACGTCGAGCCGATGCGGGCCCGCCTTGCCGCGCAGGGGCACACGCTGAACGCGCGCTTCGCGCTCACGGGCCGTGCCGGAAACTCGCAGGGCTTCGAGATCGGCGGCTCGCTGCTCGGCGGCCTCTCCGAGGGCCCGCACCTCATCTACCTCACGCTCTCCGGAGACTATTCGCGCCAGGAGGGCACCCTCGACGTGGCGAATACCTTCGCCCACTCGCGCTACAACTACCGGTTCACGCAAGGTGTTTGGGGCGAGCTGTTCGCCCAGGTCGAGACGGATCGCTTTCGGAGCTTGAAATCGCGGGAGCTTCTGGGATCGGGTCCTCGTTTCCGGATCCTTTCGAGCAGGCTCACCGACGCCTATTACGGCACCTCCGCCATGCTCGAGGTCACGCGGCGTGGTGACGAGGTACCGGGGCGTCGCCAGGTCAACGCCCTGCGCTGGAACAACTACCTGCGCCTGGAGTTCCACCAGGAAGAGAATGTCTCGGTGAGCGAGACGCTCTACGTGCAGCCGCGCTTCGACGACTTCAGCGACTACTGGCTCCTCAGTGTGCTCGGCGTGAAGCTCTCGGTGAACAAGACGCTCGCGTCCCGCTTCGACCTCGAGGTGCGCCGCGAGGCCGTCGTGCCCCCCGGCGTCGATCCACTCGACGTGGAGATCGAAGAGCTCGCTCGAGCTCGATTTCTGAGGCGACTCACGCGCGCGGAGGCCGGAACGCCCGTCAGTTGCAAAAGTCGCCCACGGCGCACATCGTGCCGTCGGCGCCGACTCGCGCACGCGCCTGGATCCCGCCCGGAGCGGGATCGATCACCAGCGCCCGCTCAGGCGCGGTCGCTCGTCCCGCGCGCGAGGCCTGCCGGGGCTATCCTGCAGAGGCGCCAGTCGGGGAGCACGCTCGCGCCGACCCGCTCGTAGAACCCGATGGCCCTCACGTTCCAGTCGAGCACGGCCCACTCCACGCGGCCCGCATCGCGCTCATGCGCGATCGCCGCCACCCGACCGAGGAGCGCTCGCCCTACGCCGCGCCCGCGCTCCGCTTCCCGGACGAAGAGGTCCTCGAGGTAAAGGCCCCGCCGCGTGAGAAACGTCGAATAGGTCGTGAAAAAGAGCGCGTAGCCGAGCACGCGCGCATCGCGCGAATCGTGCGCGAGGAACGCCTCGGCGGCCGGTCGGTCGCCGAAAAGGGCACCGGCGAGCGCTTCGGAGCTCCCCGTCACGGCCCCCTCGAGGTGCTCGAATCGAGCGAGCTCGAGCACGAGCTCGAACAGGGTGCCCTCGTCGCCGCGCCGCGCCGCTCGGATTTCAATCGCCACCGAAGGTCCCCTACCGGCGCGGGGGGCCGGGAGCAAAGACCTTGGCACTGCTCATCGGAACAGGGGTAAGCTAAGGGATCGTCCGCGGCGTGCCGCTTCCCTTGCGCACGCCAAAAACCCCTGCTAGGTAGCGCACCCCTTTGCGGGTCCACGGGCTTCGGCCCGGCGGGGCTCGCCAGCCGCCCCCTAGCGGCTCGCGGTGCGGCTCTCGAGTCGCCTTTGGTACGCCGCGGGTTCGACGGAGCGACTGCGGACCGCGCGCACTCGGGCGCGCGCTCCAGGGGCCGACGGGTCTCGGCCAGGGAAACCCTCGACATGATCAGCAGCGCTACAGCCAGATTCCAGCGTATCAGCCCGCGCAAGGCCCGGATGGTCATCAACCTCATCCGTGGTCGTGATGCCGCGGAAGCGCTGCAGCTCCTCGAGTTCACGCCCAAGGCGGGCGCGCCCTTCGTGAAGAAGCTGCTCGCGAGCGCCGTTGCCAACGCCAAGCGCAAGCGCCCCGACATCGACGTCGACACGCTCTTCGTGAGCCGCTGCGCCGTCGACAAGGGCCCGAACTCCCACATGCGCCGCTGGCGCCCGCGCGCGCAGGGGCGCGCCACGCAGGTTCAAAAGGGCATCAGCCATATTTCGATTGAATTGGACGAGCGGTGATGAGGTTCGTTCAAGGCTCCAAGGTCGTTTCGGGTCGAGGCTGGGCCTCGACCGGTTCGCGCTTCGAGGTTCGTGCGCAGCGGGCTTCGGCGCTGGTCTAAGGCAACATGGGACAAAAAACACACCCCTATGGCTTCCGGCTCGGCGTCATCAAGACGTGGACGAGCAAGTGGTACGAGGACAAGCGCTACGTTCAGTGGCTGCACGAGGACATCCGCATCAAGCGTGCGGTGAAAGAGTACCTCTACAACGCCAACGTCGCCGGTGTCGAAGTCGAGCGCGCCGCCAACAAGGCGAAGGTCATCGTCTACACCGCGCGCCCCGGCATGGTCATCGGCAAGGGCGGCAAGGGCATCGAGATCCTGAAGACGGGCAATCTCGAAACCGCCGCGAAGGGCGAGACGAAGTTCCCGGGCGTGCAGTCGCTCACGCAAAACGAGGTCTTCATCGACGTGCAGGAGGTCCGGAAGGCCGAGACCAATGCGCAGCTCGTCGCCGAGAACATCGCGACGCAGCTCGAGCGCCGCATCGCGTTTCGCCGCGCCATGAAGAAGGCCCTGACGACGGCCATGAAGTTCGGCGCCAAGGGCATTCGCGTGCGCTGCGCCGGGCGTCTCGGCGGCTCGGAGATGGGCCGCGTCGACGGTTACCGCGAGGGTCGCGTGCCGCTGCACACGCTGCGCGCCGACGTCGACTACGGCCAGGCCGAGGCCCGCACCACCTACGGCGTCATCGGCGTGAAAGTCTGGATCTTCAAGGGTGAGGTTTTGCAGCGCAAGGCGCGTCGCATCCTGGAGTAGCCCATGTCGCAGATGTCTCCCAAGCGGACGAAGTTCCGCAAGCAACAGAAGGGCAAGAACCGCGGGCTCGCCTGGCGCGGCTCCGACGTGTCGTTCGGCGACTTCGGCCTGCAGGCGATCGGCGCGTCGCATCTCACCGCACGCCAGATCGAGGCAGGCCGCATGGCGATCCAGCGTCACGTCAAGCGTGCCGGCAAGCTCTGGATCCGTATCTTCCCCGACAAGCCCGTCACCAAGAAGCCGCTCGAAGTGCGCATGGGCTCTGGCAAGGGCGCCGTCGAGGGCTGGGTTGCGGTGATCAAGCCAGGCCGCGTGCTGTTCGAGATCGCCGGTGTCGCCGAGAAGGACGCACGAGACGCTTTCCGGCTCGCGGCGGCCAAGCTGCCGGTCGAAACCCGGTTCCTCGCGCGGTTGCGCGACTGAAGGTACGCGATGAAGGCCAAGGACTTGCGTGAGCGAACGACGGACGATCTCGGCGAGCTTCGTGCTCAGCTCGAGAAGGATCTGTTTTCTTTCCGGATGAAGAACCACACCGGGCAGCTCGAGGACACGAGCCTGCTGATGAAGACGCGGCGCGACCTCGCACGCATCCAGCTCATCCTGGGTGAGCGAGCGCGCGCCGCCGCTGGAGGCACGCCGTGAGCCAAGCCGAAGAAACGACCGATAAAACGGTCCGCCGCCGCCGCCTGATCGGGCGCGTCGCGAGCGACAAGATGCAGAAGACCGTCGTGGTGGAGGTCGTGCGGTTCAAGCGCGAAGCCGTCTACAAGAAGTACGTTCGCGTGCGGAAGCGCTACAAGGCGCACGACGAGAAGAACGAATACAAGGTCGGCGATCGCGTCGAGATCGAGGAGCGCTCGCCGTTCTCGCGCGAGAAGAGCTGGGAGGTCGTGCGGTTGATCGATCGCCCGGCTCAGGAGCTTTCCTAGGTGCTGCCATGATCCAGATGCAGACCTTCCTCGTCGTGGCGGACAACTCGGGCGCCAAGCTCGTCCAGTGCATCAAGGTGCTGGGCGGCTCGCGACGGCGGTACGCCGAGCCTCGGCGACGTGATCGTCGTCAGCATCAAGGAGGCGCTCCCGGGCAGCAAGGTGAAGAAGGGCGATACGGCCAAGGCCGTCGTCGTTCGCACCAAGCGCGAGTGCCGCCGCAGCGACGGCAGCTACATCAAGTTCGACGACAACAGCGCCGTTCTCATCAACCCGCAGCTCGAGCCGGTCGGAACCCGCATCTTTGGCCCGGTCGCGCGCGAGCTGCGCGCCAAGCGCTTCATGAAGATCATCTCGCTCGCTCCGGAGGTGCTGTGATGCAGCGTATCTCGGTCGGTGACGAGGTGGTCGTCATCAGCGGCAACGACAAGGGCAAGCGCGGCAAGGTCACGCGGTTGCTCAAGGAGCGCGGCGCCGTGATCGTCGAGGGCGTCCGCCGCGTGAAGCGTCACGTGAAGCCCACGCCCCAGCGCGGCGGCGGCATCCTCGAGATCGAGGCGCCCATCGCGCTCAGCAAGGTCATGCCGGTGGATCCGACCACGGGCAAGCCCACCCGCGTCGGTTACAAGACGAAGGGCGAGGGCAAGGTGCGCGTCGCCAAGGGCGGCGCCGAGATTCCGGAGCAGCGCCGATGAGCGAACCTGCCGAGTACCAGCCGCGCCTGCGCGCCAAATACAAGAGCGACATCGTGCCCGCGCTCATGAAGCGCTTCGGGTACAAGAACCCGATGCAGGTGCCGCGCCTGAGCAAGATCGTCGTGAACATGGGTCTCGGTGAGGCGGTTTCGAACCCCAAGCTCGCCGATGCCGCAGTCTTGGAGCTCACCGCGATCGTGGGCCAGAAGCCCGTGATCACGCGCGCCAAGAAGGCGATCGCCACCTTCAAGTTGCGCCAGGGCATGCCCATCGGCGCCATGGTCACGCTGCGCCGCGAGCGCATGTGGGAGTTCTTGGACCGGCTCGTCACGCTGGCGCTGCCTCGTGTTCGCGACTTTCGCGGTACGAGCGCCAAGGCGTTCGACGGCGCCGGCAACTACACGCTCGGCCTGCGCGAGCAGATCGTGTTCCCCGAGATCGACTTCGATCGAGTCGAGAAGGTCAAGGGCATGAACGTCACCTTCGTCACCACCGCCCCGACGGACGAGGAAGCCAAGGAGCTTCTCGCCCAGCTCGGGATGCCCTTCAGGAGCTGAGCCATGGCACGCGCGAGTCAATGGGCCAAGTTGAACCGTCCGCCGAAGTTCTCGACGCGGACCATGAACCGCTGCAAGGTCTGCGGTCGTCCGCGGGCCTTCTACCGTGATTTCGGTCTTTGCCGGATCTGTCTGCGCCTGCTTGCCCTGCGCGGCGAGCTGCCGGGCGTGACCAAGGCCAGCTGGTAAGCCCCGGAGCCAACTGATGACGAGTGATCCCATCTCCGACATGCTGGCCCGCATTCGCAATGCGGCAATGGCGCGCCACGAGCTCACACGGCTTCCCGCAAGCGGTGTGAACAAGGCCATTGCCGAGCTGCTCAAGGTCGAAGGCTACGTTTCCGACGTTCGCGTCGAGGAATGGGGCCCGAAGAAGCACAGCACACTGACGATCGTGCTCAAGTACGGCAACGATCGCGGCGATTGCGCGTTCCACGGCATCCGGCGCGTGTCGCGTCCCGGTCGCCGCGTCTACGTACGGCACGATTCGATCCCGCGCGTCTTGAGCGGTCTCGGGGTCTCGATCCTGAGCACGTCGCAGGGCGTGATGACGGACAAAGAAGCCCGCCGACGCCGCGTCGGCGGCGAGCTCCTTTGCGAGGTGTGGTGATGGAGCCCGCGGTCGCCGAGAGCGCGAAGCGCGTCTCACGCGTGGGCAAGCGCCCCGTGGCCGTTCCCAAGGGCGTGACGCTCACCATCGCGGGACGCCAGATTTCGGTGCAGGGTCCGAAGGGCAAGCTCTCGCTCGAGCTGCCGCCTGACGTGGCCGCGCTGAAGGAAGGCGAGGCCGTGCGCATCGAGAGCTCGGCAGAAGGCCGCGACGGCGCCCGCCTGCAGGGTCTCGGCCGCGCGCTCGTTGCGAGCATGTTGAGGGGCGCGAGCGTGGGCTTCGAGGTCACACTCGAGCTCGTTGGCACGGGCTATCGCTGCGAGGTGAAGGGTCGGACCCTCACCATGCAGCTCGGCTTTTCCCACCCTGCCATCGTCGAGCTACCCGCGGCGGTCTCGGCCGTCGTGCCGCCGGACTCCAAGGGCACGCAGCTCGTCATGAGCTCCCCCGACAAGTCGGTGCTCGGCCAGACGGCGGCGACCATTCGCGCCCTGCGCCCGCCGGAGCCCTACGGGGGCAAAGGCATTCGCTACCGCGGCGAGGCGATTCGTCGCAAGGCGGGCAAGGCCGCCAAGGCCAAGTCAAAGTAGAGGCACCCGATGGCATCCGAACTCACCGGCCGCACGCGGCGCAAGCTTCGCATCCGCACCAAGATATCGGGCAGCGACCTGCGCCCGCGCCTCAGCGTCTTTCGCAGCGGGCGCCATGTCTACGCCCAGGTCGTCAACGACTCGGACGGACGCACCCTGGCGGCCGCCTCCACCCTCTCGCGCGACCTCAAGGGGACGCTCGGTGAGGACAAAAAGACGGACGCCGCCAAGAAAGTGGGCGCCCTCATTGCCAAGATTTGCCTCGAGCGCAAGATCGACAAGGTGGTCTTCGACCGCAACGGCTACCTCTATCACGGTCGAATCAAGGCCCTCGCCGACGCGGCCCGTGAAGCCGGTCTCAAGTTCTAGACGTACACGAGTCATCACACTCTTCCCGCGCCACGTCCTCCCCGCCCACCATCAAGGCTTCGATTTAAATGGACCACAATATCGACGAGGAAAAGCTCAAGGAACGCGTGATTCACATCAATCGCGTGGCGAAGGTCGTCAAGGGCGGGCGCCGCTTCAGCTTTTCGGCGCTCGTCGTCGTGGGCGACGAGTCCGGCCACGTCGGCGTCGGACTGGGCAAGGCGAACGAGGTGCCGGAGGCCATCCGCAAGGGCAACGACCAGGCGCGCAAGAACCTGTTCCGCGTGCCCATGATCGGCTCCACCGTGCCGCACGACGTGACGGGCCACTTCGGCTCCGGCCGTGTGCTGCTGCGGCCCGCCGCACCCGGTACGGGCGTCATCGCCGGCGGCGCCGTGCGCGCCGTCGTCGAGTCGGCGGGCATCCACGACGTGCTCAGCAAGTGTCTCGGCTCGTCCAACAAGTACAACGCCGTGCACGCGACGGTGGACGCGCTTCGCCGTCTGCGCTCGCCCGAGCTCGTGGCTGCGTCGCGCGGCCGTAGCGTGGAAGACGTCGCGGGCGACTATCCGGTCGCCGTGGCCTCGTCGCGCGCGAACACGGCGGCCTCGATCGTCGCCGGAACGCACGTCGGAGGTAACGAGTGATGGCCGAAAAGGTCCGGCTCCAGGTGCGCCAGCGGGTCAGCACGATCGGCCGCCCGCACCCGCAGCACCGCGTCATCAAGGGCCTCGGCCTGCGCGGGCCCGGCTCGACGGTGGTCGTCGACAACACGCCGTCTTTCCGCGGCATGATCAAGAAAGTTTTGCACCTCGTGAGCGTCGAGGAGGTCGAATCGTGAGCAACGTGCTTTCACGGCTGACGCCGCCCGAGGGCGCACGCCACAACGAGAAGCGAGTCGGGCGCGGCATCGGCAGCGGCCTCGGCAAGACCTGCGGTCGCGGCACGAAGGGCCAGAAGGCCCGCAGCGGCGGCAACATCGGCAAGCTGCACTTCCAGGGCGGGCAGACGCCCATCCAGCGCCGCTTGCCCAAGCGCGGCTTCCGCGTGCCCTTCCCGGTGCACACCGCGGCGGTCAACGTCAGCGAGCTCGAGCGTTTCGACTCGGGCGCCACCGTCGACGAGGCGGCCCTCCGCGCCGCGCGGCTCGTGCAGGGCCGTGGCGTGCGCGTGAAGATCCTCGGCGAGGGCGACCTCACGAAGAAGCTGACGGTGTCCGCACACGGCTTCTCGGAGAGCGCCAAACAGAAGATCGAGAAGGCGGGCGGCAGCGTGGTCGTCCTCCCCGCGCCTGGGCAGGCCGCGGACTCAGAACACTAGGCCGGGCAGCTGCCATGGCCGCACTCGAAGGGTTCACGAACATCGGCAAGGTGCCGGAGCTCCGGCGCCGCATCGGTTTCACCCTCGCCATGATCGCGATCTACCGCGTCGGGATCTTCATCACGACGCCGGGTGTCGATCGCAGCGTGATGCAGAACATCGTGAAGGGGCAGGGCGGCTTGCTCGGCCTGTTCAACCTGTTCTCGGGCGGCGCGCTCGGCAATCTGTCGATCTTCGCGCTCGGCATCATGCCGTACGTGTCCGCCAGCATCATCTTCCAGCTCCTCGGCCTCGTCAGCAAGCAGGTCGAAGAGCTGCGGAAAGAGGGCGAAGCGGGCCGCCGCAAGCTCGATCAGTGGACGCGCTACGGCACGATCGCTCCTCAGCATCTTCCAGGCGTTCGGCGTGGCGATGATGCTCGAGGGCATGAACAACTCGGACATGGGTGGCGGTCGCTTCGGCGACGTCGTGGGCGAGCCGGGCTGGGGCTTCCGCCTGATGACCATCGTGACGCTAACGACGGGCACGGGCCTCTTGATGTGGCTCGGCGAGCAGGCGACCGAGCGCGGCATCGGCAACGGCATCTCGCTGATCATCTTCGCCGGCATCGTGAGCGGCATCCCCGCGGGGCTGATGAACTACTGGCAGGGCCACGCCGGCGACATGCAGCCCCTGACGGTCGCGCTGCTCACGGCCGTGCTCGTCGTCAGCATCGGCATCGTCGTGTTCTTCGAGCGCGCCCAGCGCCGGATCCCGATCCAGTACTCGCGTCGCCAGGTGGGGCGCCACGTGTACGGCGGGCAGCGCGCTCACCTGCCGCTCAAGGTGAACATGGCGAGCATGATCCCGCCCATCTTCGCTTCGAGCCTGCTGATGTTCCCGGCGACGCTCGCGAACTTCAACATCCCGGGCATGGCCACCTTCAGCTCGCACCTGAACCGCGGCGACTGGATGTTCCACACCCTCTTCGCGGTGCTCATCATCTTCTTCACGTTCTTCTACACGGCGGTCACGTTCCAGCCGGTCGACGTCGCCGAGAACCTGAAGAAGCAGCAGGCGAACATCCCGGGCATCCGACCCGGCAAGCAGACGGCCGAGTACATCGATCGCGTGCTCACGCGCCTCACCGTCGGCGGCTCGATCTACATCGCCGCCATCTGCATCGTCCCGACGGTCATCGCGACTCAGCTTCCGCGTTCCCGTTCCAGTTCGGCGGCACGAGCCTGATGATCGTGGTCGGTGTCGCGCTCGAGACGGTCAATCAGATCGAGGCGCACCTCATCACGCGCAGCTACGAAGGGCTCACCGGTCCGCGCATGACGCGGCTGAGCGGGCGGAGGGCCTGCGTGAGACATCGTTCTGCTCGGGCCCCCCGGCAGCGGCAAGGGCACGCAGGCAGCCGTGCTCGTCGGACAAGCTTCACAGTCCCGCAGATCTCGACCGGGCGACATGCTGCGCGCGGCCACCGCGCGGCGGGCACCGGCTCGGCCTCGAGGCCAAGAGCTACATGGACGCTGGAAAGCTCGTCCCGGACTCCGTGGTGATCGGCTTGGTCGAGGAACGGCTGGCCGAGCCGGATGCGAAGGCCGGGTTCATTCTCGACGGCTTCCCGCGCACCGTCGCCCAGGCGGACGCCCTCGGCGCGCTGCTCGAGCGCCTGGATCGGCCGCTCGGCCGGGTACTGCAAATCGACGTTCCTCAGGGACCTTTTGATCGAGCGGACCACCCTCCGGCGCACGGACAAACGAACTGGACAAATCTACCACCTAAAGTACAGTCCCCCGCCCCCGGACGCCGATCTCGAACATCGGGCCGACGACCGGGAGGAAACGGTCAAAAAGCGTCTCGATCAGTACGACGCGCATCACGGCCGCGCTCCTGCCCTACTACGATCGGCTGGGCGTCCTCAGCCGGGTCGACGGGGTGGGAGAACCCGAGGAGTGACGGCCCGCGTGCTCGGTGCGCTCGGGCTCTCGACATGAGAGCACGGAGGCAAGCACGAAGGACTCTGGAATCGGAACGGTGGAAGAAGTGCTCCCAGGCGCGCTCTTTCGAGTGCGACTCGAGCGATGGTCGCGAGGTGTTGGCCGGCATGGCCCCACGCCTCCGGCACGCGGTCGTGAGGCTCATCGCCGGTAGCAAGGTCAGGGTGGACATCGCGTCCCGCGACCCGAGCCGAGGCCAGATTGTCGAGAAGCTCCCTGAAGGAAGCGGACCATGAAGGTACGACCGAGCGTCAAGAAGATCTGCGACAAGTGCAAGATCGTGCGGCGCAAAGGCGTCGTGCGCATCATCTGCACGAACCCGCGCCACAAGCAGCGCCAAGGCTGAGGAGAGTCATGGCTCGTATTGCCGGTGTCGATCTTCCCCGCCGCAAGGCCATCGCCTTCGCGCTTCCCGTACATCTACGGGATCGGTCCAGCGACGGCTCGCGAGCTCTGCGACGCTCGCGAAGATCCCCGAGCACAAGAAGGTGGACGAGCTGACCGACGCCGACGTGAAGGCGATCCGCGATGCCATCGACGCGAACTTCAAGGTCGAAGGCGACCTGCGCCGCGAGGTCCAGCAGAACATCAAGCGCCTGATGGACCTCGGCTGCTACCGCGGGCTCCGTCACCGCAAGGGTCTCCCCGTGCGCGGGCAGCGCACTCACACCAACGCGCGCACGCGCAAGGGTCCGCGCAAGAACCTCGCGCGCCGCGCGGGCTGAGCCGCACGAGGAGCTAGAGCATGGCCCAAGCAAAGACCGCCAGCATTGCCCCGGCCGCCAAGGGCGGACCGAAGAAGAAGGTCGTCCGAAGAACGTCTACGCGGGCATCGCCCACATCCAGTCGACCTTCAACAACACCATCGTCACCATCACCGACCTCAGCGGGCAACACCATCTCGTGGGCGAGCGCCGGCTCGCGCGGCTTCAAGGGCTCGCGCAAGAGCACGCCGTTCGCGGCCCAGCTCGCCGCCGAAGAGGCGGCGCGCCGCGCGATGGAGCACGGCATGCGCTCGGTGGCGGTGTTCGTGAAGGGCCCCGGCGCCGGGCGCGAGAGCGCGCTGCGCGCGCTTCAGCAGGCGGGCTTCCGCGTCACCCTGATCCGCGACGTGACTCCCATCCCGCACAACGGTTGCCGGCCGCCCAAGCGCCGCCGCGTCTGATGTCAGGAAGCTTTACGCCATGGCGCGTTATCATCGGTCCCGTTTGCAAGCTTTGCCGCCGCGAAGGGCGTGAAGCTCTATCTCAAGGGCGAGCGCTGCTTCACCGACAAGTGCGCGTTCAACCGTCGCCCCTATCCGCCCGGCCAGCACGGCCAGGGCCGCATCAAGCTCAGCGAGTACGGCATCCGGCTGCGCGAGAAGCAGAAGATGCGCCGCATCTACGGTCTGCTCGAGAAGCAGTTCCGCGCGTTACTACGGCGAGGCGACGCGCCTGCAGGGGCGCACGGGCGAGGAGATGCTCGGGCTCATCGAGCGCCGCCTCGACAACGTCGTCTACCGCATGGGCTTCGCGGCGAGCGCGCCCAGGGGCGCCAGCTCGTGCGCCACAACCACGTGCTCGTGAACGGCAAGCGCGTCAACATCCCGAGCTTTCGCGTCAAGCCGAGCGACAAGCTCGAGATCGCCGAGAAGAGCAAGAAGATCGGCTTCGTCGCCGCAGCGCTCGCGGCGGCCGAAGGCCGTCCGCGCGGCACTTGGCTCGAGGTCGACAAGGACGGCATGAGCGGCACCTTCCGCTCGATGCCCGTTCGCGACGAGATGAACGAGCCGATGGTTCGAGAGCAGTACGTCGTCGAGTACTACTCGCGCTGATAGAGTCACTTGCGGGCAGGCCGCGGGCACCGGATCGAGGAGCGGGTTCCTCACCGGGCCGGGACGGCCGCGCGATCACCCCGGAAAAAAGAAGGAGAGCACAGCATGATCACGCAGATGACGAGCCGCAATTGGCGCGATCTCATCCGCCCCAAGGCGATCCAGCTCGATCCCGAGTCGAACAGCCAGACTCTACGGCAAGTTCACGTGCGAGCCGCTCGAGCGCGGCTTCGGCATCACGATCGGCAACTCGCTGCGCCGCGTGCTGCTTGCTTCGCTCCAGGGTGCTGCCATCACGGCTGTCCGCATCGACGGCGCGCTGCACGAGTTCACCACCATCCCCGACGTCGTCGAGGACGTGACCGACATCATCCTCAATCTCAAGGAAGTCGTGATCAAGGCCGACGCCCCGAAGTCGTACACGCTGCGCCTCGAGAAGGAGGGCCCGGGCCCGGTGACGGCGGGCGACATCAAGCTCGTCGACGGCCTCACGGTGCTGAACCCCGACCACCCCATCGCCACGCTCGACAAGAAGGGCCCGCTCGCCATGGAGCTCACGGTCAACGTGGGCCGCGGCTACGTGCCGGCCGAGCGCAACAAGACCCCGACCATGCCGATCGGCACCATCCCGATCGACGCGCTCTTCTCGCCGATCCGCAAGGTGAACTACACCGTCCAGAACGCGCGCGTGGGTCAGGTCACCGACTACGACAAGCTCGTGCTCGAGGTGTGGACGAACGGCGCGGTGCGCCCGGTCGACGCGGTGGCCTTTGCGGCCAAGATCCTCAAGGAGCAGCTCACCATCTGGATCAACTTCGAGGAGAGCGAGGAAGCGGCGTACCCTTCGGCGGGTCTCGACGAGGAGCCGCTCAACGAGAACCTGTTCCGCTCGGTGGACGAGCTCGAGCTCTCCGTGCGCTCCGCGAACTGCCTGCAGAACGCCAACATCACCCTGATCGGCGAGCTGGTTCAGCGCACCGAGCAGGACATGCTCAAGACCAAGAACTTCGGCCGCAAGTCGCTGAAGGAGATCAAAGAGATCCTCGGCACGATGGGCCTTAGCCTCGGTATGAAGTTCGACAGCTGGCCGGCGATGCTCGAGCGCTGGAAGCAGCAGCAGCAAGCCCAAGGGTGACCGATGCGACACAAGAAATCCGGGCGGCAATTCAGCCGCAACACCAGCCATCGCCGCGCCATGTTCCGGGGGCTCACGGCGAACCTGGTCGCCAACGAGCGGATCGAGACCACGGACGCCAAGGCGAAGGAGCTTCGGCGCGTCGCGGAGCGCTTGATCACGCGCGCCATTCGCCTGGGCCCCGTGGCGTACACGCCCCAGGCTGACCTCGGTGTTGCGGATCGCGCGCGCCGCCTCGCCGCGCAACAGCGCGTCGGTCGCTTCCTGAGGCGCTTCGCGACCGTCAGCGCCCCGGGCGGTGAGCTCAGGCGCGTCGATCTCATCGAGAAGGTATTTCTCGACCTGGCGCGGCGCTTCCGGGATCGGCCGGGTGGGTACACGCGCATCGTGAAGCTCGGTCGTCGTCGCGGCGACAACGCGCCGATGTCGCTCATCGAGTTCGTGGAGCTCGGCGCTCAAGCGTCGGGTGCCGCACCCGCGGGCGAGGCCAAAAAGGACGGCAAGAAGGCCAAGGCCGAGCCCGGCAAGAAGACCGAAGGCAAGAAGGCGGAGGCCGCCGCGGAGAAGAAGGCGCAAGCCACCGACAAGAAGGCCGACGAGGGCGAGAAGCCCGCCGCCAAGCGCGCGAAGAAGACGGCCAAGCCGAAGGACGAGTAAGTCGGCGCGGCCGCGACGGCCGAAGGCTCACGACTCGTCCGACGCGACGCGACGCTGAAATCGCCGCAAGACCCACGGTCCGAAGAGCACGCCGAGCACGCCGAGCAGGCCCGCGAGCACGATCGCGAAGGCGATCCCGTAGCGGCGCTTGCGGTCGAGCTCGGCGATCGGCTTCGTGAGGCCGGCTTCGGCCTCCCGCGCGCGCGCATTCTTCGGGTCGAGCTCGAGCGCGCGCACGAGCAGGTGACGATCGACGACGCCAGCGGCGGCGAGGCGCTCCCACTCGAGCGTGAGCGCCAGGCTCTCGATGCGATCGTGGTGGGTCGCGCCGCGGCTGAGCCGCTCTGCGCGGCGGAGCGCCGTGAGCGCGTCCGCCGGCCGATCGTCGGCGTGGCGCTTGCCGTATTCCCAGTAGCCGCCGACCATTTCGTCGGCACGCTGGAAGAACGGGGCGCGCGCCAGCACGTCGTCGAACGAGGCCCGCATCGCGTCGAGATCGCCGGCCGCCTGGGCTTTGAGCCCGCTATCGAAGCGCTCCTCGACCTCGACGCGCCTCAGCCGGTCGAGCTGACCGAACAGCTCGCGCGCCGTGCGCTCCCACGTCCAGTCGCGTGCCGCTCGCTTGCCGACGACGTTCTCGTACGCTTCCCGGAGCTGCCAGTGGCCGGCCTCGCCGAGCATCGCGACGGCCTGCCGCGCGGCTTCGCGCAGTTGCGCGCGTTCGCTGCCCGCGAAGCTCACGATGATGCTCGCGGCGTCGAGGTCGCGCGTGTAGCCCCAGGCTCGAAGCACGTCGGCCTGGACCAGAGGATCCGCGATCTGCGCGGCCTGACCGGGCGTCGAGCGACCGAGCGCGTCGAGCTGCCGCGCGGCCCAGCGCGCGATCTTTTCGGCCGGGTGGCGGCGCGCCTCGATCAAGGCCGGTACGGCACGATCGCCGAGACGAGCGAGCGCCCGCTGCGTATCGACGCGCAGGAAGTCACCGAAGCGCACGTAGACCTCGACGATGCCGCGCGCGGCCGGGGTCGTGGCGAGCGTCTCGAGCATGCGGCGCAGCGCGAGCGTCGCGGCGAGGTTGCGCCAGGTTTCGTCGTTCGGGCGTGCGCGTTTGAGCACGAAATCCAGGTAATCGATGTCGCGATCGCGCGCCTCGGCATCGTCCGCCTCGTCGTCGTGCGCGTTCTTTTCGCGCTTCCGGATCTCGCCGAGCAGGCGCTTCATCGCTTCCTTGTCGGCCTTGCTCGCGATGCCTTCGAGCCGGCGCCGGACGGCCCACACGACGCGCGGCGTGAGCTCGACGATGCGGCGCACCCCGTCCTCGCGCTTGGCGGCGTCGTCACCCGTGACGCGTGAAACGATGTCGTCCACGTCGGCGACGTCCGTCTCCGACGGCACCTTGGGTTCGCGCGAGGGGACGCGTGGTAACTCGGGAAGCTCGTGCTGTCCGGGCGCCGCCACGGCCGCGGCGGATGCGGCGGACGCCGGCTCGGCGCGCGCGCTGCCGGCGGCGCCGAGCAGCAGAGCCAGCGCGGCGACGGCTGGCAGACGGCGCGCGTTCGCAGTCATCAATCCAGGATTCGAAAATCCGGGAACTCGCCCGTGAAGCTGCGCCAGCGCGACTCGACACGATCGACGCGAGCCGCACCCGGACCCTTTTGTGCCCAGCCGTAGAGCTCGCGAATCGGGATCTCTTCGCCTTCGGCGAGAATGTCGACCGACCCGTCCGCGCGGTTCTTCACCCACCCCGTGAGCCCCAGGCGCCGCGCCTCGCGCTGGGCCGACGCGCGAAAGTAGACGCCCTGCACTCGTCCCCGCACCGTGAGCTGAAGCTGTTTCAAAGCCATTGATTCGAAGGATCAGTACCGAACGCGTCGCGCGCGTGCAACCGGAGCGCTCGCTCCGCTCGGAGCACGGTGGGGAGCCTGGATTCGCGCCCGCGTTCGTGATTCGATCAGGCCGTGAGCAGCGAGGCACCGCCGGAAAAGGCGTCGCTCGGCGACGATGCGGCGGCGCGCCTTGCGGAGGCTCTGCGTCGCGAGCGACGTGTATCGCGGGCTTTGCGTGACGTTGGAACCGCCCTCGGCACGACCATCGACCTCGACGAGCTTCTGGAGCTGATTCTGGCGAGGCTCACCGAGCTCGTCGAGGCGGATCGCGCCACGCTGTATTTGCTCGACGAGGCCCGGGACGAGCTGGTTTCGAAGATCGTCGCTGGCAGCGAGGTCCGGTCGATTCGCATGAAAGTGGGGCACGGCATCGTCGGGCTCGTGGCCCAGACGGGGGAGCCACTCCGGGTCGAGGACGCCTACGAGGATCCGCGCTTCGAGAAGGAATGGGACCTTCTCGCCGGGCACCGGACGACGAGCATGCTGGCGGCGCCACTGAAAAATCACGTGGGGCGGATCATCGGTGTGCTCCAGGTGCTGAACAAGCGGGGCGGCCGAGGTTTCACCGACGACGACGAATCGATCCTCGGCGCACTCGGCACGCAGGCGGCCGTCGCGATCGACAATTCCCGGCTCGTGCTCTCGCTCATCCAGAAGAACAAGCAGCTCCTCGACACCAAGGAGCAGCTCGAGCGAAAGTTTCGCGAGCTTTCGCTATTGTTCGAGCTCGAGCGAGCGACGGCTCGCGCCGGTAGCATCGACGAGCTCGCCCGCGCGACGCTCGAACAAGTGACACGCGCGAGCGACGCTCGCGGCGGCGGGCTGCTCATCGCCGACGAGGAAACGGGCGACCTCGTCGAGCGCCTGTTCGATCGCGAGCAATCGGACCCGCCGCGCCGCCGGGCGGCCAAAGCGGGCGTGGGCTTCCTGGGGGCGGCCATGGTGTCGGGCGAGCCGCTGCTCGTCGAGAACGCCGTGGGCGATGCGCGCGCCGACGCCGCCTACCCGTTCCCCGTGGCCTCCGTGATCGCGATCCCGCTCGAGGGCGAGCGCGAGGCCGTGGGCGCGCTCGCACTGTTTACGAGCCCGGACGAGCGCCGCCTGGGGGAAGCCGACGTGGGGCTCGTGCGCCTCGTCGCAGCCAACGTCTCCACGGCCCTCCGACTCTTCAACGCCAGCCGCGCCCGAGAGCTCGGCGAACGGCTGACGTTGATCGGTCGGCTTCTCTCTCAGGTGATTCACGACTTCAAGACGCCGATGACCGTCATCAGCGGCTCCGTCCAGCTCATGGTCGACTCGGACGATCGCGTAGCGCGTCAGGAGTACTGCGAGCTCATCCTGAAGCAGTTCGACGTGCTCTCGTCGATGCAGCGCGAAGTGCTCGAATTTGCACGGGGCAAAAGCTCTATTTTCGTGCGGCGCGTGTACCTGAAGAAGTTCTTCGGTGAGCTCGAGCGCCAAGTCGCGCTCGAGATCGAAGGTTTGCCGATCAAGGTCGAGTTCTCGGTCGGTCCGAAGGTCGTGGCGCGTTTCGACGAAGCGCGCATCGCTCGCGCCATTCACAACCTGGCGCGCAACGCCATCGAGGCAATGGGACAAAAGGGCGGGACCCTCGTCGTGCAAGCCACGCTCGGCACCGGCGAGCTCTTGATCAAGGTGAGCGACACCGGCCCGGGCATTCCTGCAGAGATCGAAGATAGGATTTTTCATTCCTTCGTAACGTCCGGCAAGCGCGATGGAACGGGACTCGGCCTGGCGATCGTCAAGAAAATCGTCGAGGAGCACGGCGGCCGCGTCGAGGTGCGGTCGAGCGCGGCAGGCGCGACGTTCGAGCTTCATCTGCCCCAGGCACCGCCCGACACCGGCCCGGCCTTCAAGGAGCCGGCGCCGGCGGGTGGTCCGTCATGAGCGGCCCTCGACGCCTCGCCATGCTCGAGGACCGGCGCGCGGCGCTCGAGACGTGCGGCTATTGTCCGAAGCTCTGTCGCTCGGCCTGTCCCGTGTCCGAAGCCGAGGCGAGCGAGGCGCTGATCCCGTGGGGCAAGATGACGTTCACCTGGTACGCCGCGCGCGGCGACGTGGAGCCCGATGCCGATTTTGCGGCCCTTCCCTGGGCATGCACGGGCTGTCTCGCCTGTCGGGATCGCTGCGCCCACGAGAATCCCGTGGCCGAGACGCTCGCTGACGCACGGGCGGCCTATCGCGCGCGCGGCCTTTTGCCGGAGCGCACGCGACGGCTCGACGCCGTGCTTCGTGCGGGGCGGGAGCGAGCGGCGGCGGCGGCGCGGCGACTCGGGGATCGGGGTGCGGGTAGCGCGCTCCTGGTCGGTTGTGGCTACCTCGCGCGGCCCGGGCCCGAAGCAAGCGACGCGCTCCACGTTGCGCGCGCGCTGCTCGGACCCGTCGAAGTGCTCGGCGGCTGCTGTGGGCTCGGCTCGCGAGAGGCGGGCGACCCCGAGCGCGCACGAGCCGAGCGTCTCGCGCTCGAGCGGGAGCTCGACGGGCGGCGGTTGCTCATCGCCGACGCCGGGTGCGCGCTCGAGCTCAGGAGCCTGGGCGCGCGCACGCTCGTGGAGGCGGCCGCGGAGCATCCCGAGCGGTTGCGGCCGGCGCTCTCGGCCGAGGGGATCTTTCGCTGGCACGACCCGTGCCGTCTCGCGCGCGGGCTCGGCGTGGTGCGCGAGCCGCGCGTCGTGCTCGAGCGTGCGCTCGGTGCGCCCGTGGCCGAGTTCGAGCGGCGTGAAGGCGGCAGCGTTTGCGCCGGCTCGGGCGCGCTCTTGCCCTTCGCGATGCCGCGCACCGCGCGCGCCATTGCGGCCGACCGCCTTTCCGAGCACGACCGGCTCGGTGGCGGCACCATCGTCACCGGGTGCGCGTCGAGCCTCGGCTGGCTCAGAGTCCAGGGGGCGCGCGTTGTCGATATCGCGAGCGTGCTTTCCCGGAGCCTCTCGAGTGGGTGACAGCCGGTCCCCCACGACGTTCCGTCGTAGCGTTGCCGCGCGCGTGCTCGCTTCGTACGCGCTCGTGACACTGGCGTTCGCGGCCGTCGCGGGGTGGAGCTTCTCCGCTCAGCGCTCCTCCGCGCGCGAAACCCAGCTCGTCCGCGCGGGCTACTTCCCGCTCGCGCTTGCCGTCCGCGACCTCGTCGCCAAGCAAGATACCTGGAACACGCAGCTCAATCACATCACGGCCGCGAAGAACCCCGCCGACATCCACGTGTGGTTCGACGTATCGCTTCGCGTCGGGCGCCCGAGGGCGTTCGACGCCGTCCGGCTCGACATCACGCGCGCCTTCCTCGCGCAGGGTGACGCGCGCACTCGCCAGGTCGGCAACGATCTCTTGCAGCAGGTGACTGCCATCGAGCGCTTCGTGGGGGAGGACACGGAGCTTCTCGACCGGCTCTTCTCCACGCTCGATCGCGGCGAGGTGAGCGCGGCCGAGCACCTGCGCGACGAGCTCGTGACGCGCGGGTCGCAGGCTTCCTCGCGTCTCGCAGGGCTCGAGCAGGACATGCGGCGGCACGTCAACCTCTTGCTCGACCGCGCGAGCGCCCGCGAGCTGCTCGCGATTCGACTTTTGGTGGCGCTCTCGGTGCTCACGGTGCTCGTCGGCGTGCTGATGGCGTTTTATGCACGGCGCGTGCTCCGGCCGCTCGGGGCCGTGACCGAACGGGCTCGCGCCGTCGCTCGCGGCGACCTCGAGCCCCGCACGGCCGTTGCCTCGGACGACGAGATCGGCGAGCTGGCCGGCACCTTCGAGCAGATGGTCGCTGCGATCGCGCGCGCCAACGAGCAGCTCGTCGCCGCCGAACGCTTCGCGACCATCGGCAAGATGGCCGCGCACGTGACGCACGAGATCCGCAATCCGCTCTCGTCGATCGCGCTCAACCTCGAGCTCCTCGAAGAGCAGCTCCCCGAGGGTGACGTCGAGGCGCGGACGCTGTTTCGTGCCATCGGCAAGGAGGTCGAGCGCCTCTCGGGCCTGAGTCGCCAGTATCTGGCCGTGGCACGCAGCAAGCTGCAGGCGCGCGAGCCGGAGGACATCCCGGCGCTCGTCCAGGAAGCCGTCGAGTTCGTGCGCCCCGAGCTCGAGCAACGCGGCATTCGTGTCGCGGTGAGCGTCGAAGGCGAGCTGCCGGCGGTCGCGTGCGACGAGGCGCAGGTCAAGCAGGTTTTGCTCAATCTCGTGCAAAATGCCCGAGACGCGATGCCGCAGGGTGGCGGCGTACGCATCGGTCTTCGCGCCGACGGCGAGCGCTTCGTCGTCATCACCGTGGACGACGATGGTCCCGGCCTGAAGCCCGACGTGCAAGCGCGGCTGTTCGAGCCCTTCTTCACGACCAAGACTCACGGGACGGGGCTCGGTCTGGCGATCACGCAGCACATCGTGCTGGCGCACGGGGGCAGCATCGCCTGCGAGCCGGGCCCCGGCGGCAAGGGGGCGCGCTTCGTCGTGAGTCTGCCCGTGGGATCTCGCGAGAAAGGCGCGATATAGTGTTGGGATCACGATGGCCAACGTCCTGACGCTCCTTTTCGCTACCTCCAACGAGGGAAAGCTCGGCGAGCTCCGCGCGCTGTTCGCCGACCTGCCCGTGCAGCTCCTGCCAGTAGCGAGCGTGCTGCCGGATCGGGCGCCGCCCTCCGAGGATGGTGTCACATTCGAGGCCAACGCCGTGACCAAGGCGCGCGCTGCGTGCGAAGCGACGGGCCTCTACGCGCTCGCCGACGACAGCGGGCTCGAGGTGAAGGCGCTCGACGGGCGCCCGGGCGTGCGCTCTGCGCGCTTCGCCCACGAGCGCGCCACCGATGCCGAAAACAACGCCGCCCTCTTGCGCGAGCTCGACGAGGTGGCGGACGCGGACCGCGCGGCGCGCTTCCGTTGCGTGCTCGCGCTCGCGAGCCCCTGGGAGCCCGAGCGCGTGGAGACCGTCGAGGGAACCGTCGAGGGGTACATCGCGCGGGCGCCACGCGGCAGTGGTGGGTTCGGCTATGATCCGCTCTTTATTTTGCCGGAGCTCGGCGGGCGCGCGATGGCCGAGCTCGACGAGACCGAGAAGAATCGGGTGAGCCACCGCGCTCGCGCCGCCCGTGCGATGCGCGATTTGCTCGTGCGTGCGCTCGCGAAGCGTCTCCGCGAGTGCGAGCCCTGAGCGGCGGGTGCGCGCCACGCGTGCGCGCGCCGACCCCTGGGCGGGATACCCCTAGCTTGCGGGCTCAGTCGGAGGGGAAGAGATCGACGTGCCCGCCGACGGTCAGGGTGAACCAGGCGTGGCTGTCGGCGCTGTCGTACTGCCCGGTGTCGTCGTACCCGACGCCGGTTCCGAGCACGCGGTGGACACTACCGAAGGAGCCGACACCGAGCGTCGCCATGGGTGACACCGACAGCCAGGGGTTGACGCGGATGTCCGCGCCGACGCCGAGCCGCCCTTCGAACAAGCCATCGGTGAGCTCGAGCGCCCCCCCGTCGTCGAAGTGGGTGCGCGCCTGCCGGTAGCCGAGAGCGATCTCGGTGATGAGCCCGAGATCGTCGGGGCTCGAGCTCGCGCGCACGGCGATGGCCCAGAAGTCGCTGTCGGCGCTGGTCTGGCGATGGACGTCGGATTCGGCGTCACCCCCGCCGAGCTGCGCACGCTCCCACAACGCGAAAACGTTGTAGTTTCTGGCCACTCGCGCCCCGACGTCGAGTTCCAGCGCGAGCCCCGTGCTTGCGTAGGAGCTCCAGCGGACCGGATCGAGGACGACGACGCCGTAGCGATCCGGCGGGCTCGCACGAGCGTAGAGGTTGCCGAACGGCACGAACCAGCCCGCGCGCAGGCCCGCCCAGATCGCTGTGCGAGGCGCGACGTGACGCGCGATTGGCGGTGGCGGCGGCTCGACGATAGGCCCGAGCCCCGGCGGCGGCGGCTCGATGATCACGTTCCGCGGCGGAGCCGCTTCGGGCGACTCGGCCGGAGCAGGTGGCTCGAGGGGAGCAGGGGCGTCCACCGCGGGAGGCTGGCCGCCGGCCGCCTCTTGTCCCTCGACGTAGTAGCCCGGTGGTAACTCCGTGGGCCGCGCCGAAGGCGGTGCCGCCGGGGCCGGGGAGGGCGCGGTCGCGGCGGGCGGTGAGGGTGGTGGCGTCGGCGCTGCGGAAGCGGCTGGTGGTGCGGCCTGGGCCCGGGCCGGAATCGTGAGGAAACACACGGCGAGCGCCGCAGGCGTCAGGGCGCCGTTCATCCAGCAACATTAGTGCTGGTGCCGGAGTCGTGCTAGGTCGCCGCCCTAGTTTGGGACGCTGTGAAGCAAGACTGGAAAGGCGTCGGGCGGTACGGCACGGTCGGGCTCGAGCTCGCGCTCAGCATCGTGCTCGGGCTCGTGGCTGGCCATTACTTGGACCAGCGCCTGGGCACCGGCGGGTGGCTCACCCTGCTCGGTCTGGCATATGGCGTTGCGGCCGGCGTGCGAGCGCTCTACAGAGCGGCGCAAGAGGCCACACGTGAGGCCGAAGAGCTCGACCGGCGCGAGCGCGAGGAGCGAAAGAAATATCGAGATGAACGGCACGACTAGGGAGCAAGGCATCGGGGGTCTGCTCGGGCCCGTCGCCATCGCAGGTGTGCTTCTCACCGCGCTGTCGCCCTTCGTGGTCGGCGCGCCGCGTGGCGCGATTGGCGTCGCCATCGGGGCCGCGATGGGGGTCGGTAATCTGTGGGCGATCGCCGTCGTCATTCGTGGATTCTTGCGCGGCCAGGGGCTTTCCTGGGGCGCGCTCGCCGCCGCGAAATTCGCCGTGCTGATCGGCGTCGTCGCCGTCGTCCTGAAGAACCACTGGGCGGACGCTCTGCCGCTGGCGCTCGGCTACGCAGCGCTGCCGCTCGGCATCGTGTTCGGTCAGGTGACGAAGGGCGCACCTGCCGGGCGGGAGGGCTGAACGATGCCCGAGCACGCCAGCTTTCTCACGCTCATCCTCGCCCACTTCAAGGATACCCTCGAGCACAACGCGAACGTCGTCGGCGAGAGCCTGCTCGGCAAAGTGCCCCCGACCTGGGATCGGTTCGAGCCTCTTGCGGCGTCGCTTTTGGTGTTCGTCATCGTGATCGTCGTGTCGCTGCTCGTCCGTTCGCGACTCGGCGACAGCGAACGCGCCGTCATTCCCGAGGATCGGCTGACCCTGCGCACCTTTGCCGAGGTTTTTCTCGGCTACTTCTACGATCTCGCGAAGAGCGTCATGGATGCGGAACGGGCCAAGCGCTACTTTCCGCTGATCGGCACCTCGGCCGTGTTCGTATTCTGCGCGAACGTGATGGCGCTCGTTCCCGGCATGCCGATCGCGACGAGCAATCTGAACATCACGTTCGGCAGCGGCATCATCGTGTTTCTGCTCTTCAACGCCTATGGCCTGCTGACGAACGGGAAGTCGTACATCCATCATCTCGCGGGCCCCAAGTGGTGGCTCGCGCCCCTCGTATTTCCCATCGAGGTGATCTCGCTCTGCGTCCGCCCCGTCACCCTGGGGGTGAGGCTCATGATCAACATGGCCGTGGATCACCTGATCCTCGGGCTGTTCACGGGGCTGGTTGCGATTCTGGTGCCGATTCCACTGATGCTGCTCGGGATCCTGGTGGTCCTCGTTCAGACCCTGGTTTTCACCTTGCTGGCCTGCGTCTACATCGCGCTCGCGACCGAGCACGAAACAGAAGGCGCCCACTGATCCTCGGCGGATGACGGAAAGACTGGCGATCTCGTCAAAACCACACTAAAGCCGTCGCCGGCCGCGCTGGCCTCGAGCCTTCCCTTCGGAAAAGCAGAGACAAGGAGATCCTGACGATGTCGAAGAAGTACCTGCCGCTTACCACCCTGGCGCTGACGACGCTGATGACGTCGAACGCCTTCGCGCAGCAAGCCGATTCTGCGGCGACGAGCGGGAGCGGACAGGCCATGGCAGCCCTCGGTGCCGGCCTCGCCGTCGGCCTCGCCGTGCTCGGCGGTGGACTCGGTCAGGGCCGTGCCGCTGCGGCAGCGCTCGAAGGTATCAGCCGCAACCCCGGCGCCGCCCCGCGCATTCAGACGCCGATGATTCTGGGTCTCGCGCTCATCGAGTCGCTGGTGCTGTTCGCGGTGTTCATCGCCTACTTGCTTCAGCAAAAGGTCTAGCGCACGGCGCCGGCCGCCGCGGCTCGCTCGGGCCGCAGCGCGCCTCGTTCTTCAACGCACGCGCACGAGCGTGCCGCGCTCGTAGTCGGTGGGCAGGACGGCGGACCAGCCGCTCGGCAGACGAGGGCTGGTCCACGCGAACAGGCGAGCCGCGTCGCCGGGCGTCAGGTTGACACAGCCGTGGCTCTGAACGCGCCCGAAGGCGTGGTGCCAGAACGTACCGTGCAGGCCCACGCCGCGGTCGAAGTACATCACCCAGGGCACCGCCTGAATGGCGTAGTTCTCCTCGGCCTCGAGGTTCTCGAGGTTGTCCATGTCGCTCGAGGCGAGCTTGACCCAGAGCCGGTGCGCGCCGGTGGGTGTTGCGAGCTCGCTGCCGGCCGGGCCGCGCCCCGTGGAGACCGGCATGGCGAACAGGCCTAGCTCTCCAGCGTAAGCCGTTAGCACCTGGCGCTCGAGGTTGACGTCGATCCAGCGCTCACCGGGCAGCGTTTCCGCGGGCGGCGCGGCGGGTCGCGGGCTCGTGGTGTCGCGCGCGGCGACCCACGCGTCGTTTCCCACGCGTAGCCACGTGCTTTCGCCGATCTCGCGCGTCTCGAGCGGGACGACGCGCGTCATGGCGTCGAGCCACGCTACCCGCTGGCCGCCGGGCTTGCGCCGGACGGCGGCGCGCGTGACGTTCACCCATGCGACGGGCTCGCCGCCGAGCTCGACGGCGAGCGGTTCCGGCGCGCGCACGGGGCCTCCGAGATCGCGCAGCGGAACCCAAAGAGAGTGAGTGGTGAGACCGAACGGATCGCCGCCCGGCTTGTTCTCGATCCGTCGGAGCGCGACGCCGAAGCCCGGAAGGAACTGAGCGTCGGGGACGCCGTCCTCGGCCGTCGCGAGGTTGCGGTAGCCGAACGAGCCGTCCTTCTTTACGAAATAGTAGGCAAACGGGAGGCCGGGTCCCGGCGTGGGCCGAAGCTCGGTCCCTGGCGGCAGGCGGGAGGGCTCGACGCCCTCGGCGCAGATCCACGCGATGGGCCCGACGGCGTACCAGTCGCCCGCACATCCCGGCCCCGACGCCCTGCCGAGCTCCGGCAACCGGGCGCCGCGCAGGGCCGCGCCGCGGCGCGGCGCGGAGGCGTCCGGTCGCATGCGGATGGGCTCATCGGGGCGCACGACCTCCAGGCTGTGCGGCGACGGCGTTGCGTGAGCCGTCGCTGGCGTGAGCACGAGCGCCGCCGCCGTGAGAAAGCACGCCGCGCCGGCGAGACGGCGCGCTTTCGCGCCGGGCGACCGCGCGGACGAGACGACCACGCCGGGGGGGGCGCACGGGAGCTCAGTCGTACGTGAAGTTGAGCTCGTGATCGCAGACTCGGAAGGTGTCACCCTCGTTGATCACTTTGCGCTGCACGCGTTGGCCATTGTACTCGACGCCGTTCGTCGAGCCCATGTTGACGATGTAGTACTGGCCGCCGGAGAACTCGATCATCGCGTGCTGGCGCGAAACGTTCGGATCCTTGATCGTAAGATCACTCGTCTGTTTGCCGCGGCCGATGATGAAGCGATCCTTCGTGACGGGGAACGTTTCGCCCTGATAGTGGATAGTGAGGTTCATCCCCGCGGGATGAACGCTCCCGCCTCGGGCCGGCGGCATGCTGCGCGAGGGCGCGAGCGGCGGCGGAGCCTTGCGTGAGCCCGTGGGCGGTGGGGGCGGCGGTGCACCGCCGCGCTTGGGCGGCGGGATAGGCGGCGGCGGGGCAACGCCCGGCATCCGTCCAGCCGAGGCCACGGGCGGTGGCGGTGGGAGGGGCTGCGGCGCTGCTGGCGCCGGGGGCAGCGAGGGATTGGCCCCGACCGGCGCCGCGCCGTAGCCACGCTGGCGCGCGTACTGCTTCATGGCGTCGTTGATCAGGTAGTCCACCGAGCACTCGAGCTCCTTGGACATCTGCTCGAACTTCGACCAGAGAGCGTCGCGTACCTGGAAGCTCTTGGTGACCTTCTTGTTCTGATCCTGGCTCATGGGGTGCCGCGCTTCTCCACCGCCGGCTTCACGCAGAACTCGAAAAAATCCCCCACGGTGTCGATGTCTTTGGTCTCGCGCTTCCCGTCCGCGGCGACCTCGCACTTCCACTCGCAGTCCTTGGCGTCCTTGGCGCACGTCGGCGTCCGCTGGCGATCTTGAGCGAGGTTCGAAAGGCGCTCGAGGTCCGCTTTCGTGCCTCGGTTGTAGTAGTAGCCGAGCGCCGTCAGGCGTGCCGGAGCGGGGTGGCTCGGCGTGAGGTAGCTCGACGCGACCTCTTCCGGCTTCTTCGGCCCTTTCATCTCGGCGACCAACGCACCGTAGCGGAGCGGCTCGGTGATGGCCATGCCCTCGATACGCCCGATGCGATCGAAGAATTCTCCGAGCTGACTCGTGTCGCTCATCTTCAGCACGAGCTCCGCCGCCACCCAGCGAACCTTCCAGTTCGGGTTCGCAAATAGCGTGTAGAGCCGCTCAATCACGACTTGGCGCGGGAATTCACCGACGCGCTGCAGCGCCACGTCACGCACCTGATCGGGGGTCTCTGCGGCAGCCGCGACCGAGAGCACAGCCTCGGCGTGTGCGACGCTGCTGCGATCGAGGTTGCCCTGGAGCGCTGCCAGCGCTCCGGAACGCCGCTTCGCGCTCTGGTTGGCGTCTTGCGAGAACTTGAGCAGGAAGTCGATCGCGGGCGGTCCGCCGATGCGCTTCATCGAAGCGAACACGCGGAGCAGCTCCTCCTCCTGGTACTGTTCCATCTGGGCGCGGAACTGCTCGGGCGTCGGATTGAGCTTCGACGCCTTGTTGGCCGCCTCCACGCCCGGGCTCTTCTGCTTGATCCAGTTCTCCGACGCGACCTCGCTGGCCACCGTCACGAGGCGCTCGCTCGCAGCGAGCTTGGTGGACGCATCGCCGAAGTCGGCGATGAGCTCGGCCAGCGCGTCGATCTTCCCGGCGCCCGGCACGATCAGCGCGGGCAGGGACTTGACCGCTTCCGAGCGGAGCTCGGCCACCATCTGCTTGATCGAGTAGGTCTGCGAAGAATCGTCGTATCGTTGGGCGAAACCGTTGGAAATCCATTGCGAGAGTGCCGCCCGCAGCCGCTGACGCAGCGCCGGATCGCTCACGAGCCGCCCGCGCTCGTTGGTGAGCAGCGCAAAGGCCGCGTCCTTGTACGGGACCGAAGGATCGGGGGGCGCCTGGCCGCCCTGCACGACGGGCGGCTTGCGGAGCGTTTCGGCTTCGAGCGCTGGCACGAGCCGAGCAACGATCGCGTTTCTCGACGCGGGCGGCAGCTGCGCGAGGGAGGCAATCAACCCCGGGACGTCGTCGGAGCCGTCGATGCCGACGCGGCGTCCGTTCCGCGGCTTCATGCGCACGAGCGCGAGTGCGGCCTCGACCCTGAGGTCGATCGGGTACTTGTCGTGCGTTAGGACGGCGACGAGCTTTTTGGGGCCCTGCACCGTGGAGGCCCAGCGCTCGACGTTGTCTTTATCCGTGCGGCAGCCCGCCGTCGTGACTGCGAGCGACACGAGCGCGGCAGCAGCGAGGGCGAAGGGCCCGCGGCGCACCCCACCCAACCAACTTGCATTTTTCGTGGTTTGCCCCGTCATGTCGGTCACTTGGCCCTCATTTTCAGCCTCGAACCCGAGCCGAGGGAGCAGTCTACATGCCCGTTCGCCATCGACTCAAGCTTTGCCCAAGCGCGAATGCAGGGTCCGCGAACTTGGCCCACTGGGTAGGTAAATGTAGTTATAGGTAGTCAAATGGGTGCACGGCTGTTCATGCCCCGCGGTGCGGCCACCGCCCCCCCAGCCGGCCAGACGCATCGGCCCCCGAGCCGCCTCGGAGAAGCTGCTGCGCTCTTGCTCGCTGCCGGGGCGGCTTTCCTCGTACTCGCGCTTGCTAGTTGTCGTTTCGACCCGCTCGACCCGTTCTTCGGGCAGACGAGCTGGGTCGGCCCGTCGGGCGCATTGCTCGGCCGCGTGCTCGCGCAGGCCTTCGGCGTGGTCGCCTGGCTGGTCCCCGTCGAGTTCTGCCTGCTCGCCGTGCCCCTGTTCCAGCGCCGGTCCCCCGGCGACCTGGGGCTTCGGCTCGCCACCGATCTCGTGCTCCTGGTCGTGCTCTCGGCGCTCGTCCAGGTCGCTGCCCCCGGTGCGCAGGCCTTCGGGCATGCCCCGGCCGCTGGCAACGTCGGGCTTCTTTTCGGCGAGCTCATGCGCGAGCTCTTCTCCACGGCGGGGTCCTTTCTCATTGGGCCGACCGTCGTCGGGCTGATCCTCATCGGGCGAAGCTCGTTCTCGTTCATCAGCGCGTGCCACAGGCTCCTCGCGTTTGCGCGGGCTCTGTCGGCACGGGGCGCGTCGCTGTCGGCGCGTATCGCTGCGGCCTGGCGCGAGGCGCTCGCGGTGCGGCGTTCCGAACGGGACCACGCCAGAAAGCAGCAACAGCCTCACATCGACCTCAGCGAGCCCGACGAGGCCGTGCTCCTTCATCTCACCGAAGACGACGCCGACTGGATCCCCATCGACCGCACCGGCGCGCCGCCCCTCGCCTTGTCGCAAGCTCTGCGCGACGGCCGCCCAACCGCGGCGCTCGCCTTGCTCGGCGAGACGCCGTCGGCGCCCCGCGTCGAAGGGTCGCCCGCGGCCCCCGCGGCACGGAGCGGGCGCATCAAGACTCGGGGCCCGGAGCCTCGTCAGAAGACGGCGAAGTCGGCGACGGCCGTGGAGCCGGCGCCCAACATCGAGCCGACACCGGGCACCGAGGTCGGCGCGTCGAGCGCTCCGCCCCCGGTCGAATCGGAGCGGGCGCCGCGCGCCAAGGCAAGCACCGATGGCACGGGGGCCGAGCTTCGCATCATCGATACGCTCCCGCAGCGCGAGGTGGAGCGCGTTCTGCCCGCGGCTCCTCTTCCGAGGCCGAAGCGCGGACAGTTCCAGCTGCCCCCGAGCGATCTGTTCGAGCCGGCGCCGAGCGGCACCGTCGAGGTCGATCGTGAGGCGATCTTCGGGCACGCGCGGCGGCTCGAGAAGACCCTCGCCGACTACGGCGTCACGGGCAAGGTGGAGGAGGTTCGGCCGGGTCCCACCGTGACGATGTACGAGGTCGCCTGCGAGGCCGGCACGCGCGTCAGCAAGGTTGCGAGCCTGGCCGACGATCTCGCGCTCGGTCTCTCGCGCAAGGTGCGCATCATCGCGCCGATTCCCGGCAAGAGCTTGATCGGCTTCGAGCTGCCGAACGACGAGCGCCAGCCCGTGGTTCTGCGCGAGCTGCTCGAGGACCAGCGCTTCGAAAAGCTCGCCGAGCGGGCGCCCTTGCCCGTCGTGCTCGGGCGCGACATCGTCGGTGCGCCCTTCTACGCCGACCTCGCGTCGATGCCCCACGTGATCGTGGCCGGTGCCACGGGTGCGGGCAAGAGCGTCGGCTTGAACGTCATGCTTTCGAGCCTTCTTTCCCGGCGAACGCCCGACGAGCTCCGGCTCCTCATGATCGATCCGAAGGTCGTGGAGCTCGCGCCGTTCGACGGCATTCCCCACATGCTTTTGCCGGTCGTCACCGACATGAAGCAGGCGGCGACAGCGCTGCGCTGGGCCGTCGAGGAGATGGAGCGGCGCTATCAGCTCTTCGCCAACGCCGGCACGAAGAACATCACGACGTACAACGGGTGGGTGAAGCGCGTGCAGGACGGCGAGCTGCCGGCGCCCCTGCCCGCGGAGGTCGAGGCGCTCTCGGCCGACGGCGCGCTCGTCACCGTGCCTGCTGCGAAGCAGGGCTCCGACGGGCGACCGATGCCCGGCAAGCTGCCGTACATCGTGATCGTCGTCGACGAGTTCGCCGATTTGATGATGCAACAGGGCAAAGACGTCGAGGCCGCCGTCGCGCGACTCGCTCAGAAGGCGCGCGCGGCGGGCATGCACGTCGTGCTCGCGACGCAGCGTCCGAGCGTCGACGTCATCACGGGAACCATCAAAGCGAACTTCCCCTCGCGCATCGCGTTTCGCGTGGCGCAGCGCGTCGACAGCAAGACCATCCTCGACGAGCAGGGCGCCGAGCTCCTGCTCGGCCGCGGCGACATGCTCGTGAAGCTCAACGGCGCGAACGACACTCGGCGCGCGCAGTGCCCCTTCGTGAGCGAGGACGAGGTGACCCGGTTGACCGATCACCTGCGCAAGCAGGGCGCGCCCGAGTACCACGCGGCAATCCTCGAGGCGTCCGAGGACGACGACGCGGCCGCGGCCGACGAGCAGGAGCTCGACTCGCGCTTCGACGAGGCCGTGCGGATCGTGGCCGAAACGCAGCGCTGCTCCACGTCGTGGCTGCAGCGCAAGCTGACCATCGGTTACAATCGAGCCGCCAAGATCGTGGAAACGATGGAGCGACGGGGCCTCGTGGGACCTCCAAACGGCTCTCGGGACCGAGAGGTCCTCGTTCCCCCGCCGTGAGCGGCGAATTCTAGCGGAGCCGTCCCGGTGACCGTGCTAGATCCCGTCCGGCCATGAGCGCGGAGCCGCCCGCCTTCCCCAAGGCGCTCGACGACGACGACGACGACGTGGCCTGGGCGCTCCAGACCGCACTGGTCCAGTGGGAGCGCGGCGGGCACGCGGATGCGGTGGTGTGGCTGCGGCGAGCGGCTCAAGCGGCCGTGGAGTCGGGCGAGTTCGGTCGCGCCGCCGACCTCGAGCGGGGGGCCCGCGCCGTCGAGGGGTGGATCGAGCGGGGTGCCGTCGGGCCCGCCCCCGACGAGGACGACGGCGTCGATGCGCTGCTCGCGAGCGACGCCCCGGCGATCGAGGCCGTGCGCCTCGAGGCGCCCACCCAGAGCCTCATCGATGCCATCGAGGCCGAAGCGCATGACGCGCAGCATTTTTCAGAGCCGCTCGACGACACGGACATCGAGGACCTCCCCGACGTCCAGGATGTCGAGGATATCGAGGCCATCGACGTCGATTTCATCGACGATGGCCGGGGCGCAGCAGAGCCCGAGCCGGCGCCGGAGCCGGTGGAGCGCGAGCGACCGCGGTTCGACAGCGATGCCCCCGACATGGCGACGCTCCGTCCCCCCGAAGGGCAACCCTTCAAGCTGCCGCCCCCGCCGATTCCACGCTTGCCGCTGCCCGAGCCGCGCTCGAGCAAGCCGCCTTCGGGCGGGGCCACAGCCGACGAAGAGCCCCGCCCCTCGAGCCGGCGCGGCCGCCCGCAGCTGCGCATCGTGGCGCCCGAGCCGCCGCCGCAGAGCTCGGAGCCGCCTACGTCGCCGGCGCTCGGCCTGCCTCCCAGCTCGCCGCACGGCGATGCTCCCGATCCGGATCTCGTCACGTCCAAGATCGACTTGCCGCCGCTGTTCGGGATGCCCGCCCCCGCGGCGGTGGCGAGCGAGCCGCCGCCCGCTCCGCCGTCCGTTCCCCCGGAAATTGACAAGCCGTCCGTCGCGCCGCCCGCCTCGCTCGGTATCGAGCCCGCACTGCTCGAGGCTTGTCGCGGCCTCGAGGATCTGCCCACCGAAACCCAGAAGGAGCTCGCCGCGAAGGCGCGTGTCGAGTCCCTCGGTCCCGACCAGGAGGTCAGCGACTTCGGGCTGGCGCTCGTGACTCGAGGCAGCGTGCTCGTGATGCCGACGATCGCGGAGGGCGTTTGCGGCCGCGCCCGCGAGGGCGAGCCCATCTTCTCGCAGGGCAACCTCTCGGAAGGGGTGTCGCTCCGCGCCGTGGCCGAGTTGAAGGGCGCCGAAGTCGCCGTGTGGCAGCCCGAGGATTTCGCGCACCTGCTCGAGACGTGCCCCTGGGTCGCCGAGGAGCTTCGCGCGGTCGCCGATCGCTACCAGGCCCTCGCTGGCTCGGCGATGGGGCCGCTCGGCGAGCGGCTCGACGACGGCATGCGGGCCATGGTGACCGAACGCGCCGAGGTGCGTTATCTCGCGCCCGGCGAAACGGTCATCGAGCAGGGGGAGGCCGTTCCAGGGCTGTTCGTCGTGGGCGGGGGGCACATGGAGCTCGTGCGGGACGGTGTCGTGAGCGGCGAGCTCACCGTCGGGGATCTGCTATTCGCCTCGGCGGTCCTGTCCCACGACCAGGCCCCCGCGACGGTCCGTGCGAGCGCGCACGGCGCCCTGCTCCTCGTCGTTGATCGCATGGCGACGCACGAGCTGCTCGTGAGCGTGCCGCCGCTGCTCGAGCTCCTCGCTACGTCCTGAAACGATGGGCTGGCCGGCGCCCCAGGGCGCGACGCAGAACGCCGGGTCTCGTGCGCGGAGCCAGTGCAGGAACCGGGCCGCTCAGCCGCGGTCGATGAGCCAAACGATCTCCTTGTTGCCCTGGGGGCCCGCGAAACGCAGGCCGAACCAGTGGGCATCAGGAGGGATCGTGAGGCGCCCGTCAGCGCGAATGCGCGGAAACGAGATCCGGAACGCACTGCGCCAGGGTGACGTGTAGGGGAAGTAGGTGAGCTCGATCGCGCCGGGGCGACGGATCGACGTGATCTCGGAGGGGGCGGTTTCCGTGCCTTCGTCGTCGACGAGGCGCACGATCCAGGCGGGCTGCTCGGCCGTGAGGTCGTTCCACTTGTGCTTCTCGGCGTAGAGCGCCACGTAAAATTGGTGCCGATCGCGCGTTTCGGCGAGCGTCCGTTCGAGCAGCGCCTGCCGCTGGTCGACGGTGAGGCGGTAGTCCTCGCTGTAGCGGACGGCGTAGGCCCAGCGAAAGTCCCAGGACTCGTAGGTCGCCGTGACCGTGAGGACGTTGTCCATGGCGTCCAGGCTCGTGAGCTGGGCGCTACGGGTCCACTGACGCAGGACGGACGAGTAGTCGGTGGCCACGTACTCGCGCGGCCCTTCGCCGAGGCGCACGGGCTCGGGCCGACACGCAACACCGGTGAGGGCAAGCCCCAAGAGGATCGACGCCGTGAGGCGGCTCATCGGGCCGCGAATCTATCACGGCACGGAAGCTCCCGGGCGCGTTAGAATCGGGCGAGCGGCGTTCGGGTCGATATTCATGCGAGCCCTCCTTCTTGTCGTCATCGCCCTCGCGTCGCTGACGGTGGCGCGCGTGGCGCATGCGGATGCCGTGGCTTCCCTGAAGCAGCGCGGGGAGCTCGCCTGGGGCGGCGACTTGCAGGGCGGCGCGCCGTACGTTTTCGAGGACGAGTCGGGCTCGGGAAAGATCCGCGGTTTCGAGGTGGAAATCGCCGATGCTCTCGCGCGGCGCCTCGGCGTGCGCGCTCGCTTCGCCCAGAACGACTGGTCGAACCTCGTTCCGGCGCTGGAGCGCGGTGATTTCGACATCGCGCTCAACGGCCTCGAAGACACCCCGGCCCGGCGTGCGCGCATCCTGCTGAGCGTTCCGTACTTCGTCTACGGAGAGACGCTTGCGGTGCGCAAGGGGTCGAAGGTCTCGTCGCTCGACGAGCTCTCGGGGCATCGCGTCGCGACGATGAACCAGACGGTGGCACACGACATCCTGCAGGCGCGACCGGTCTCCGTGGTGCTCTACGAGGGCCAGCAGGAGCCGTACTTCGATCTCGCCCATGGGCGCGTCGATGGCGTGCTGCTCGACAACGTCATCGCCGACCTTTACGGCTGTCCGCTGCCAGGCGTGCACTGCTTGCCCGAGGACGTGGCGCGCGGCGTCTATGTCATCGGCATCCGCCAGGACCAGCCGGAGCTCAAGCGAGAGATCGATCGTCTGCTCGGCGCGATGATCGCCGACGGCGAGCTTCGCAAGATCCTCACTCGCTACAAGCTGTGGGACGCACGCCAGGACGAGCTGCCCTCGCGATCGCAGCCCGAGAGCGTTCCCTCCGCGGCGAGCCCTTCGGCCGTCGCGAGCGCCGCGCCCGAGCCGTCGGTCGCGGTGGTGCCGGGGCCGCGACCGTTCGACCTCGCGCAGGCGCTTCTGTTCCTCAAGGGCGCGCTCGTGACGCTCTTGCTCTCGATCGGCGCCTTCGCCATCGCTCTGCCCTTCGGCCTCACGCTCGCCATCGCGCGAAGCTACGGTGGGGGTCTGATTCGCTGGGCGGCCGCCGCGTACGTCGAGATCTTCCGCGGCACGCCCGTTCTCCTCCAGCTCTACATCCTTTACTACGGCCTCGCGCCGCTCGTCCGGCTCGGGCCCTTCGAGGCCGCGATCCTCGGGCTCGGCCTCAACTATGCGGCGTACGAAGCGGAGGTGCACCGGGGCGCGCTGCTCGCCTTGCCGCGTGGACAGACCGAGGCGGCGCGCTCGCTCGGGCTCGGCCCGTTCCAGTCGCTTCGCCACGTGCTCCTGCCACAGTCGCTTCGCATCGCGCTTCCGGCGCTCACCAACGACTTCGTGGCCCTGCTCAAGGACTCCTCGCTCGTCAGCGTCATCACCGTGGTGGAGCTCACCAAACGCATGACGATCGCCGCCGTCAACCTCAGGGACTGGGTCGTGCCCGGTCTCGCGTGCGCCGCGCTCTACTTTGCCATGAGCTTCCCGCTTGCGCGCCTTTCGCTGCGACTCGAACGGAGCCTCACGCATGATTCGCATCCGCGACTTGCATAAAAGGTTCGGCGCGCGCAGCGTCCTAGCGGGGGTCGACGCGGAGGCGCCCGAGGGCGCGATCGTGACGGTTGTCGGCGCGTCCGGATCGGGGAAATCGACGCTGCTCCGCTGTCTGAACGGGCTCGAGCCGTTCGATCACGGGCAAATCGACGTGGCCGGGTTCACGCTCGGGCCGGGCCCCGGGCCGTCGGCGGACGAGCTCACGCGCCTGCGCGCCGCCGTCGGCATGGTGTTCCAGGAGCTACACCTCTTTCCGCACCTCTCGGCGCTCGACAACGTCACGCTCGCGCCCCGCGTCGTGCGTCGCGTGACGCGGGCGGAGGCCGAGCGCGACGCCCGCGCGCTGCTCGAGCTCGTGGGGCTCGGTGATCGCGCCGCGGCGCGTCCCTCGGAGCTCTCCGGCGGTCAGCGCCAGCGTGTCGCCATCGCGCGCGCGCTCGCCCAGGGCGCCAAAGTGCTCCTGCTCGACGAGCCCACGAGCGCGCTCGACCCGGCGTTGCGGCGCGACGTTTGCGAGCTCATGAGGCGGGTAGCACGCGGTACGAGCCTGCACGGGGAAGCCAGGGTGTCGCCGCTCACGCTCGTGATCGTGACGCACGACGCGGCGCTGTCGCACGAGCTCGGCGCCGTCACCTGGGCGCTCAGCGGCGGACGGGTGGACGGGAGCGAAGGCCACGCTCGGCCCCCCGGCTGACGACGGTCGCGCCAACGCCGCGGCGGATCGACCGCCGAGCTGGTACAATCCCGGGGCGCAGGTTCGAGCCCTTGCCGAGCGTCTGGGCGGTCAGCCCGTCCGCCGGGTGTTCTCGAGCCCGCTCTCGCGCACGCTCGAGACGGCCGAAATCCTGGCGCGGCCGCACGGTCTCGCGGTGGAGAAGCGCGACGGCTTGCGAGAGATCGGACACGGCCACTTCGAGGGCCTCAAACGGGCGGAGGTCGAGCAGCGCTTCACCGCCGAATACCTCGCCTGGGAATCCGATCCGTTCACGGTGGCGCCGGCGGGAGGCGAATCGGGAGCCGCCGTGATCGTGCGTGCGCTACCCGTGATCCGCGACATCGTGCTGGCCCATCCGGACGACGTGGTGCTCGTCATTTCGCACAAGGCCACGCTACGGCTCGTTCTGGCGAGCCTCCTCGGCATCGATCCGCGCGGCTACCGAGACCGGCTCGAGCAGTCCCCCGCTTGCCTGAACGTGCTCGACTTCAAGGGCCCGCTCCGCGCGCGCTTGATGCTGTTCAACGACATCTCGCACTACGCGACAGAGCCGCGAAAACCGGAACGCAACTTGTCGCTCTGGTGGGAGCCCGCCGGGCCGGACGCCCCGAGCTAGGACCTTCTCGACGACGCGCCCTCGCGGGGGCGTTCAGTTGCCGCGAATGTCTGCGACGTCGAAAACGCTGACGACCGCGATGAGCGCCAGCAGCATCACGAGCCCGAAGAAGTGCACCCGTGCCTCGACGCGGGCGTTGGGGCGGCGGCGCGTGATGGCCTCGTAGCTCAGGAAGGCGAGGCGACCGCCGTCGAGCGCCGGGAACGGCAGGAGGTTGAAACCGCCGAGGTATGCGCTGAGGACGCCGAGCCACGCGAGGTAGTCCGTCCAGCTCTTTTCGGCGGCGCGCGAGGTTTCCTTCACGATGCCGACCGGTCCGGCGAGCTGTGGCTTGTCCTTGCCGGTGACGATGCGCGAGAGGCTCACGACGAGCTGCTCGACCACGCGCGCCGGCCAAACCAACGACTCGATCGTCGCCTCGCGAAACGAGACGGGGACGCGCTTTTCCTGGGTCTGCACGCCGATCATCGCGCGACCTTCCTTCATGGCCGGCGTCACCTGGAAGACGAGCTTCCGACCCTCGCGCACGACGCCGATCTCGAGCGGATGATTGGGGCTCGCCATCACCTTCTGCCGCAGGTCCTCCCAGTCTTCGACCTTCTTGCCGTCGATGGTGACGACCTTGTCGCC
Source organism: uncultured delta proteobacterium (assembly GCA_963841435.1). GTDB lineage: Bacteria > Myxococcota_A > Polyangia > Polyangiales > Polyangiaceae > PMG-095. The sequence continues at coordinate 1,241,700 of CAWJCS010000003.1, read as the reverse complement.
GTCCTTGAGGTGCGCGGCCTTGGCAGGCCCGTCGAGTACCTGCACGCTCGTCGTGGGGACGCCGCGCCCGCCGATCATCAGTGCCGCGAAAAAGAAGACCGACGCGAAGAGGTAATTCGCGAGCGGCCCCGCGACGATCGCCGAGATGCGCGCGACCAGTGACGCGTTCGCGTAACTGGTCTTGTCATCGGGGTCGACTTCCTCGAAGGGGTTCATCCCCGCGATCTGAACGTAGGCGAGGAACGGGATCAGCGCGACCTGGTAGATCGTTTCGCTGCCCTTGGCTTGGTAGCGCCAGAGTGGCGGTCCGAAGCCGATGCTGAAGCGCTGCACTCGCATGCCGAAGGCGCGCGCTGCGATGAGGTGGCCGGCCTCGTGCACGACCATGAGCAACGCCAACCCGAGAATTCCCGCAACGACGTAGCCCATGCTGACCAGCATCAACTATAGCGTCGCGCGTCGAATGCCGCCATCGGGCGGCGTGTGGAGTATTTCGAGCGGTGTAGCGGCCACCTCGTGAGCTAGTATTGCCGGGCCCCGGACGCGCTGCTAGACGCCGTACTACGGGTGAACCCGCGCGGGCGAAAAGCTCGCACGCCGCGTCACCCACTGGTTCTATGACTCAGAAAAATCCTCTCCCCGAGCGCGCCCCGAACCTCCAGCTCCAGGGCGGCGCCGCCATCGTCGCCCCCGTGAGCGCATTCCCCGGAGGCGTGCCCGGCAACGCACTCGTGGTTTTGCCACTCTCCAAGCCGAGCGACGAGCTCGCGACTGCGATCAAGAAAGGTCCCGTCGCGCTCGAGATCGACCAGATGTGGAAGGAGCTCGGCTTCAACGGCCCGGCCGTCCAGGTGCAGGACGCCGACGGCCGTCCGATTGCGATTGGCCTGAACGATCTGGTCTCGGGGCTCGAGAAGCACTGGGCCGACGACAGCTCCGATCTCAACCGCGGCCGCCTGCTCGCGCAGGAGCTCGTGAAGTACTCGCGCTTCGAGCAGGCCGAGAAGGTGCTCGCGAAGGTCGTCGCGCTCGGCGGCACTGGGGAGGATTGGCTCGGGCTCGGCGTGACGCAGCTGCGCCAGGACAAATGGGAAAAGGCGGAGGCCACGCTGCGCGGCGCGCAGAACCTCTTGCCGGACAATCCGCTGCCCCTGCTTCACCTCTCGAAGGTCTACGAGGGCAAGAGCGACAAGGAATCGGAGCGCGGCGCCATCGAGAAGGCGATCACCCTCGCGCCGGGCGGCGTCGATGGCTGGGCGGCGCTCTACTCGTTCGTGCGGCGCACCGAGACCGAGGATCTTGCCATCAAGGCCGTGGAAGACCTCGCCTCGAAGGAAGCGAACCAGCGCTCGGCCGCGCCCTACGTCGCGCTGCAGGGCCTCTACGCCGGCGACGAGGCGACGCGTGAGCGCGCCATCGAATTTGCGAACAAGGCGGTCGAGCGCAACGAGAACGATCCGCTCGCCCTGATCTCGCTCTCCGCGCTGCACGGCCAGAAGGGGGATCTCGAGGCCGTCATCGCCCTGCTCTCGAAGCACGAGAGCAAGATGGCGAACGACGTACGGCTCGCGAACAACTATTTCGAGGCCTTGTTCCAGAAACGCCAGCTCGACAAGGTCACCCGCCTTTTGAACGCTCTCGCGGGCTCGTCGAACCGCGAGGTGAAGCAGTTCGCGATCGAGCGCTCCCGCGCGGTCGCGCAGTACCTGCAGGAACAGCAACAAAAGCTCGCGGGCGCCCAACGGCGCGCGTGAAGCACCCGGGTTCCGAGGGAGGTCGGAGGGTGCGCCCTGCGCGCGCCGACGAGGTCCGGCCGTGGTGACCCTAGTCGCGACCGTGCTCTGGTCGCTCGCCGTGTCCTTCGTGTGCTCGGTCGCCGAGGCGGTGATCCTCAGCCTCACGCACGCGCAGATCCAGTCGCTCGGCAAGACGGGCGCGGCGCGGCTCTTGTCCCACTACAAGCGCGAGATCGACCTGCCGATCGCCGCGATCGTCGCTTTCCATACCGTCGCGCACACCGTGGGCGCGTCCGTGAGCGGCGCGATCTACGTCGACTTGTTCGGCGCGGGGACGCTCTGGGTGTTCTCGCTCGTGTTCACGATCCTCGTGCTGATTTTCTCGGAGATCGTGCCGAAGACGCTCGGCGTCACCTTCGCCAAGGAGTTTGCCCCGCCCGTCGCCTACGGCGTCTCGGGGCTCGTGTTCATCCTGCGGCCGTTGCTCTGGATCACGAACCTGTTCGCGCGGCTCGTACGCGGGGGCGTCGTGGCCCCCGTGACCTCGATGGAGGAAATCCGCCTGCTCGTCGCCGTCGGCCGCTCCGAGGGTGCGCTCGGCACCCGCCTCGCCGACATGATCGAGGGCGCCGCGCGACTGCGCGAGCTCACGGCGTACGACGTGATGGTCCCACGCGCGCTCGTCGTGGTGCTTTCGGGTGCGCTCGATCTCGAGGAGAACCTCGAGGTGGCGCGCCGCTCGGGGCACAGCCGCTTCCCCTACACGCCGGACGGCGAGCTCGACAGCGTGAAGGGCGTGGTTCTCGTGAAGGACCTGCTCTTTCGTCTGCGCGAAAAAGGCTCGACGGATCTGTCCGATCTCTCGACCCCCATCCTCGTCGTCCCCTCGAGCGCGCCGCTCGAACGGCTCCTCAGGACGTTCCAGGAGGAGCGCCGCCACCTCGCGCTGATCGTCGACGAGTACGGCGGGGCGCAGGGCATCGTGACGCTCGAAGACGTGCTCGAGGAGATTGTCGGGGAGATCGAGGACGAGAGCGATCGCGTCGATCCGACCATCGTGCGACGGTCGGCGGACGTGCTCGTCTGCAGGGGGCTCGCCGAGACGCGCAAGGTGTTCGAGCTGCTCGGCATCGAGGAGGAGACCGAGAGCGTCACCATGGCGGGCTTCGTCGCCGAGCTCGTGGGACGCGTGCCGCGCGTCGGTGACAGCGTCGAGCAGGGCAACTTTCGCTACACGGTGCTGCGCGCGGGCGCGCGCCGCGCCGAGCGCGTCGAGGTTCGCCGCATCAGCCAGTCGGACGCCGACGAGTGACGACGCGCGCGGGCACGCCTCAGCGGGCGAGCAGCCGCTCCCCGGCCGTCACCGCCCACTCGGCGTAGGCGAGCGTGTCGGCGCTCGCTTGCGCGTGGCGCCGCAAGGCCCGCTCGTCGAGCAGCATGAAGCCGACGGAGTAGACGATCATGCGCAGCACCTGCCTGAGCTGCTCGCGCTCGCGAGGGTCCTTCGCGAAGGCCTGCGCCAGCGCGGAAAACGAGGGGTTGAGGCGCTCCTCGAACATGCGCTCGATGACCGGGCGGTGCTTTTTGCTCTCGATGGCCACGAGGAACAAGAAGCGCACGAAGCGCGGGTGACTTTCGCTGGCGTAGAGCCCGAGCACGCCGTCCTTGACGAAGCGGGGCAGATCCTCGACGCGCGCCGGCGCGCTCCGGGCATCGCCCGCGCCCAGCATGCGCGTCGTCGAGTGCTCGACGATCTGCGTGATGAGGTCGTCCTTGCTGCGAAAGTAGTGATAGAGGCTCGGCTGGCTCATGCCGAGCTTCTCGGCGAGGCGCCGGAGCGAGGCTCCGGCGACGCCGCGCTCGGCGACGAGCTCGAGGCCCGCCTCGAGCACCTCCTCTCGCCGCGCGGGCGGCCGCGGATCACGCGGCGTGCGCTTGGGTCCGGGCGGCGGGCGCGGTCTCATGGCTCGCGGCCTCGACACCGATCTTCCTTAGCGGCTCGCGCCGGCCGAGGGAAGCGGCCCAGTGAACCACGTGAGCGACCCAGAGCGCGTTGCCGAGCATGACGGCGACGAACACGGGGACGAGCGGGAAGAGCGGCATGATGAGCGACGAGAACGCGACGAGCTCCAAAAGCACGACGAGCGCGGCGAGCGCGACGGCCACGATGGCGCGGACCGGATAGAAAACCTTGGTGTCACGGGAAGGGGTCATGGGGCCTTTCTCCTATCGATCGATAGTCTAATTCTATCGATCGATAGGTCAAGGACTCGGGGCCAGCACGGCCAGAGAATGACCGGGGAGGAGCCCCGGGCTTCTTGACATCTGAACAGCCGCACAGTATCCGTTGTGCCACCTAGTTGGAGGCCCACCGCCAGTCCCTGCGTCGGGCTGTCAGGGTTTCCCCAAGCGCCCCCGAGCGGGCACACGAGGTCGTCCCATGGAGGAAAAGCAGAAGAGCAAGGCCCTCGAGCTTGCCATCGCAGGCGTGCAAAAGGAGTTCGGGGAGGGCGCCATCATGCGCCTCAAGGATGGCGAGAAGATCGGCGGCGACGTCCCGGTGGTCCCCTCGGGCTCGCTCGGCCTCGACATCGCCCTCGGCATCGGTGGCTATCCTCGGGGCCGCATCATCGAGGTCTATGGGCCGGAATCCAGCGGCAAAACGACGCTGACGCTGCACGCCATCGCCAGCGTCCAGCGGCGAGGCGGCGTCGCCGCGTTCATCGACGCCGAGCACGCCCTCGACGTGACCTACGCGAAGAAGCTCGGCGTGAAGACGGACGAGCTTCTCATCAGCCAGCCCGACTACGGCGAGCAAGCACTCGAGATCGCGGACATGCTGGTGCGCTCCGGCGCGGTCGACATGGTCGTGATCGACTCGGTGGCGGCGCTGGTTCCCAAGGCCGAGATCGAAGGCGACATGGGTGACTCGCACGTCGGGCTGCAGGCGCGTCTGATGAGTCAGGCGCTCCGCAAGGTGACGGGCTCGGTGTCGCGCTCTCAGTGTCTGATCTTCTTTACCAATCAGATCCGCATGAAAATCGGCGTGATGTTCGGCAGCCCCGAGACGACGTCGGGCGGCAACGCTCTCAAGTTCTATGCCTCGGTGCGCCTCGACGTACGTCGCATCGGCGCCATCAAGGAAGCCGGGCCTCCCGGCAAGGATATGGTCGTCGTCGGCAACCGCACGCGCGTGAAGGTCGTGAAGAACAAGCTCGCGGCGCCATTCCGCGAAGTCGAGTTCGACATCCTCTACGGGCAGGGCGTGAGCCGCTCGGGCGAAATCCTCGATATGGCGTCGGATTTGAACATCGTGCAAAAGAGCGGGTCTTGGTTCTCGCTCGACGGCGAGCGCATCGGCCAGGGTCGCGACAACGCTCGCGGCTACCTCGAGCAGCACCCCGCCTTACTCGACACGCTCGAGCAGAAGGTACTGGTGGCCAGCGGCATCAAGAGGGCCGGAGAGCCGGCGGCTGCACCGGCCGCCCAGGGCACGCCGCCGGGAAAAGGTGAGGCCGAGCCCGCGCGGCCCGCGGCGAACGGGTCGGCCAAATCACCGCGGTCGCCGCAGCCAGCGCGCCCGAGCTGATCACGCGCGGGGGCCGAGCGTGCGGTCCGTGTGCGGCTCTCGCCGTGCGCGGCCGGCGCTCGGTTGCGCCCATCGGAGAGCCCGCGGCGAGCCACTGAAGCCCGTCTGGGGCCCACCTGGGGACTTCCTGGGGGCCGGTGGGGTCAGGGCACCCCAGGGCAGGAATTTCCCAGCAGCCGAGCGGCCGACTCCTGGAAGCGATGAGGCCACGGGTACTTAGGCGGCTCTCCATGCTCCACGAGGTTTTTCCCGGTAACCTGCGGGAATATTTGTTGTTATTTGCTTTTCTTGACGGACCGGATCCGGTCTCTTAGGTCGAGATTTCGAGACCCGCGAGCGAACGTCACCGTGTCTGCAGAGCTCCCCACCTCCTGGCTTTTCGCTCCGCCCAAGCGGCTTGGGCGGGCGGCTAGCCGCGCGTTGGCGCCACGCATGTCGATGGCCGCGCTCCGCATCCCGCACGGGCGTGAGCTCGGGGCGCGCGCGTCCTACATCGGTCCCCGCATCTTCATTCACGAGGGGGCGCGTCAGGCGCTCGAGCGGCGCCTCGGCCTTGCCTTCCAGGGTCCGGTGCAGCTCGCGGTCACGGACAACCTGCGGCGCATGGTCTCGCGGACCCGCGTTCGGGGGACGCTGCGGGTCCGCGTCCACATGATGTTTTTGGGCGCGCCGGAACGCGTGCGTCAGGCCCTCGTCGAGTACGTCGTGCGCGGGGAGCGTCGGGCGTCCCAGGTTGTCGGCGAGTTCATCGAACAAAATCAACACCGTATCCGTGCCTCCCAGCCGGTGACGTGGCCGCTTTCCACGCGGGGGCGCGCTCATGACCTCGGGGCCATCCTTGCCGACGTGGGGGGGCGTTACTTCCCGGCTGCCGTGGGCGATGTCCTCATCACCTGGGGGCGGCGGACGACGCCCCGCGGGGAGGCGCGGCGTACCATCAAGCTTGGCAGCTACAGCGCCACCGAGCGGCTCGTGCGCATCCACCCGGCGCTCGACCGCAGCTGGGTCCCCCGCTACTTCGTGGCCTACATCGTCTACCACGAGCTTTTGCACCACCTGATTCCGTTCACGTCGGCCGGCGTTCACCCGCCGGAGCTCTTGCGCCGAGAGCGGGAGTTCGCCCAGTACGAACGGGCGATCGCGTGGGAGCAGAAGCACATCGACCGCCTGCTGCGCGCCCGCTGAGCGGCCCGAAAGTCGGCGTGGCGAGCTTTCGCCGAGCTGCCCCGCGTCCGCCCGCGTGAGGCGTCCGCGCCGACTGGGCGTCACATCTCGAGCGTCAGGCCCGCGACCCAGGTGCTCGTGCCGACGTCCATGACGCTCTTCGCACCCAAGCCTCCGAGATCGGCGTGGAACCATTCGGCGAAGAGCCCGGAATGGTTGAGCCCGATGGCCGCGTCGGCGGCGGCGGCGTCGGCGGGGTCGAGCCAGTCGAGGCGCACGACGAGCCCTAGCGCGGTGACGAAGCCGTACGAGGTGTCGCGCCCGACGATGCCGTTGGCGTGCGCGGACTTCTCCCCGTCGACGGACCACCAGAGCGCGTAGCCGAAGCCGAGCTTCGCGTACGGCGCGATCGGCACGACCGTGCGGTCGGCGAGGGCGTCGAGGCGCAGCACGGCGACCCCGAAGAAGGGCAGGATGTTGAGCTTGGTGTTCTGAGCGGAGTCCCCCGTGCCGTCCGCGAGCGGGGCCTTGGCCGTGGCGTTCGTGAGGGCAAAGCCGATGCCGGGACCGAGGCTCAGAGTGTTTTTGATCCGGAAGATCTGCCAATCGAGCTCGGCGCCGCCCTGCCAGCGCTTCTTCGTGCCGAAGGTGTCGCTGTAGGGGCTGCCGGCCACCCCGTCGTCGATGCGCGTTGGGTACTGACCGAAGCGTGCTTCGAACGCGATCTCCTGGGGTGAGCGGGTGCGGCCGCGAGTCTGCAGATCGCCGTACGCGCCGAACTCATCCATGCCCTGCGCGCGCGCCGTGCCCAGAAGCGGACCGAGCGCGAGCGCCGTTAGCGCGCCCAAGGCCGGACCGAGCCTCATGCTCGCGGCCCCCTCCGGCGCTGAGCGCTGCGGCGCCGGACGACGAGGCCGAGCAGCGTGAGGGCGAACAGCGCGGAGAGCACCGGGCGCGGGCGAGCGTGGATGGCGCAGAAGCCGCCGCCCGCTTGGCCGCCCGCGGCGCGGTAGGCCTCGTAGAACCCGGTCACCTCCTGCGGCGTGTTGCAGGCGGGGGTCGAGAGCTCGCCGTAGTTGTGAAAGTAGTCGCGACCTGCGATGGCCACGGTGTATTCGACGCCGTTGGTCAGGCTGCCGGTTTCGGCGTTCGTCGCGGTCCCGGGTGCCGTGCCGCACGAGTAGGCTTCGTCGGGCACGCCGCCGGGCGGCAGGTTCGGCGAGGGGCACGCGCTGGAGCCGCTCGTCGCGTCCGTTCCGGGCGGCGGGTCGCAAAAGATCCGGTACTCGAGAAGCTCGCTGGTGTTGATGCCGCTCGGCGCCGTCCAGCTCACGACGAGCGTGTTCTCGCCGACGCCCGCGGTCACGCCCGACGGAGCGGCAGGCCCCTTGAGATCGAACTGCCCGTTCCAGCTTGTCGGCGCATAACCCGCGGGCTCGGCGTTGCTGCCGTCGACCAGCAAGAAGAACAGCGTGAACTTCACAGGGCGATCGCTGCCGTCGCACACCGCGACTGACGCGTCGGTGCCGGCGTCGGTCGCGCCCGCGTCGGCGTCAGTGCCGGCATCCGCGTCAGTGCCGGCATCCGCGTCGGTCTCGGTCGTCGCGGACAACGTCACGTTGACGCCTGAAATGATGCTGCGGACCGGGACGCGCACGCTCGACGCCCGTTGCCAGGGTTGGCTCGCGAGGCGGCGGCAGGTCGTGGCGGCGCCGACTCGGTTGGCCGGCGTCTCGCACGCCGACCCCACCCACGCCTCGAGGTAGTAGGAGCTGCTCGGGCCGCTCTCGACGGTGACCTGGAAGGTGATCGTTTCGTCGTCGATGCAGTTTTGGTGATTGATGTACGTGAGCGGCAGCGTGCTGTCGTCGTGGTCGCGGACCACGCCGAGGGTCCCGGCGGGCAGCGTGAGCGTCTGGGCCAGCGCGGTCGCGGGCAAAACGGACGCCCCGAGCAGCGTCGCGGCGAGCAGGGTGAGGCGCCCGGGGACCATCGCCCTGGCTATTGAGCACAGGGCGTGCCAGCCGGCAAATGCTGGTTCGAGCGCTGCCCGCCGCAGCTCCGAACGGCTGCACCGTTGCCGCGCTCGGGTCACGCTGTCCTGGAAGCGGCGCGTGCTGCCAAAGTGGCAATCGACTGGTACGGTGGGTGGAGCATGTCCGGCCAACCGCCGTCGCCGACCACGGGCGGCGCCCAGCCCCCCGTGTCGCGCGGCCCCAGCCGCCTCCTGGGCGCCGTCGTCCTGACGCTCGGCGCGGTCGTCATGGTGGGGGGTATCGTCTACCTCTATTGGTCAGCCAAGCGCTGGCTCCCGGCGCCCACGCCCGTCGCTGCGCTGCCATCGCCGGTGCTGCGACCGCCCGCCCCGCCGCCCCCCGTCGGGCCGAGCATGGCCCCGCCGCCCGGGCCGCCGCCGCGCGCCGCGCTGCCTTTCAGGAGCGAGCCACCGTCCCCCGACGACGCTCGGGCGCCCCTGCCGGTCACGGCGACGAGCCCGGTGTGGGGCGAAAGCGCGATGGCGCTCACGCTCACCGTCTTCGCGGACCTCGAGTGCCCACACTCCGTGGCGCTTTTGCGCGCGGTGCTCGCCGAGAAGCGGCGACGTGGCGACGACCTCAGGCTTTCGTTCCGACACTACCCGCTGAGCCAGCACGCGTTCGGGCAGCACGCGGCGGAGGTGCTCGTCGCTCTCAAGAACGCTCGAGGCGACGCTGCGTTCTGGCGCGCCCTCGCGGCGCTACTGCGCGAGCCAGGCCCGCTCGACAAGTCCAAGCTCGAGCGCGCCCTCTCGTCCGTCGGGCTCGAGCCGACGGCGGCGGAGCTCGCAGCGCCCAGTGTCAAGCAAGCGCTCGACACCGACCAGCTGCTCGCCGCGAGCCTGTTCGTGCGCGAGACGCCCACGGCGTTCGTCAACGGCGTGCGCCTCGACGGCCACCCGTCCAAGCCCGCGCTCGACGAGGTGCTCGATCGCGAGCTCGGCGCCGCGTACCTCACGCTCGCGGCGGGCGTTGCGCCGGCGGCGCTCTATCGAACCCGCGCCGAGCACAACCTGGTAAACCTCGGCGAGGATCCGCCCGTGCGCGCCTGCGTGCCCGTCGGCGAGTCGGCCCGGCGTGGTGCCGCCGAGCCGCTCGTCACGGTCGTCGAGTTCACGGACTTCGAATGCGAGCTCTGCCGTCAGGGGGCCGAGGCACTGCGCGGGGCGCTCCGGGCTCACCCCGGCGAGCTTGGCGCCGTGCTCAAGCATTTCCCGCTTCCGCAGCATCGGCTCGCGCGCTACCTCGCGAACGCCGCGCTCGAGGCGCGTCGCGTGGGCGGCGACAAGGGATTCTGGGCGTTCGCCGACACGCTGCTGCAGACGGGCATGAAGCCCGACGAGGCCGGCCTCGAGCGAGCGGCGTCGCGCGCCGGGCTCGACCTCGACGCGCTGCTCGGCCCCGCGCGAGACGGCGCCCACGACGCCACCGTTGACGCGGATGCCGCCCTGGCGCGCAAGCTCGGTGTGACGGGCGCGCCCACTTACTTCGTCAACGGTCGCAAGGTGCCGGGCGCGCTCTCGCCCGCGGAGCTCGAGACGCTGTTGAAAGGCGAGATCCGTCTGGCGCGCCGCGTGCGGTCGCTCGGCTCCGGGGCGGTTTCGTTGCTCGCCTGCGGCGAGCGCGGGGGGTCAACCGCGGCACCGTCCGCGCCGTAGGAGCGTCAGAGCCTGACTTCGACGTGCTGCTGACGACGCAGGTTGTCGAGCCACGTGCGGCGTGCCTGCGTCATCTTCTCGAGGTACACCCGCTGCGAAAGCTCGTTCGCTGCTTCCTCGTAGGTCGGTAGCGAGGATTCATCGCGAGAGAGGATTTTCACGATGGCGAACGCGCCCGGAAGGGCAATGACGCCCGAGGTCTCACCGACGTTGAGGCCCAGCATGACGCGTCCGAGAGTAGGCGGTAGCTCCTCGGGGCGCGTCTGGGTCATGACGCCCCCTTTGCTCCGCGTCGCGGGATCATTCGAATAGCGCCGTGCGAGGTTCGCGAAGTCGCCGCCCGCGCGCGCGCTCCTCGCGATGACTTCCGCGGCCTTGCGCGAGGTGGCGCCGCCGCTCGCGTCGAGCACGATCCACGCGGCGCGAAACCCGAGCTTCTCGCGCTCTTCGAGGGCCAGCTTCCGATAGTAGGCGCGAAGATCGTCCTCGCTGACGCGAATGCGCCCCTGGAGCCGCACGTTGATGAGCTTGGTCTGCAAGAGCTGGCGGCGAAGCTCGTCGCGGTAGTCGGCGTCGTCGAGCCCCGTGCGGCGCGCTTCCGCGAGCAGCTTCGCCGGCGTGATGCCGTTTTGCTGCGCGACGCGCTCCAGCGCTTCCTCGACCTCGCGCGCCGTGACCGACACCTTGGCCTGGGCGGCTGCTCGCTGCTCGAGCTCCTCGTCGACGAGCTTCTCTATGAGGCCCTTGTAGAGCTGGGAAATGGCGGCGCTGCGCTGCGCCCCCGCCGGAACGCCCTGATAGATCTGCAAGAGGAAGGGATGGGCGCGTGCCCTGAGGTCGCTCAGCAGGATGGCGTGCTCCCCCACGACGGCGACGATGCGCTCGACGAGCGTGGCCCGGGCCGTGCCCGTCGTGCCGGCGAGGGCGAGCACGAGCGAAAGGCCCAGGATCGTTCGCAGCGAGCGAGATTTCATGCCTGTCACATCCTCATGTGCGTGCGATCGGCGTCGGTCACGAAGTAGTTGCGCGGCCAGTGCCGATAGTAGCTGGCTCGGAGCACCTGCATGCCGTCGTTCTTGTCGACGCTGTCGGTCAGCGTGCCGATCACGCGGACGAGCGACCCCTGGCCGATGCTGAGCTTGCCGATGTCGTCCTCGGGCTCGAGTTTGACGATTGCGTGGATGAGCGCAAACTCGTGGTCGCTCACGGTGACGCGGCAGGTGTCCTCGGCCATTTCGTCGCACAGGTTTCGCTCGGCGAGCGTGCGTACGCTCAGCGTCAGATAGGCAGCGCCACCGGGCGCCTGCGAGCGACTCCTCACGACGCCGAAGATGCTGAGCTTGGCGCCGCGCCAGCTCTCGGGCTCGCGCTCGATCATCACCGGGTCGTACCTGCGGGCCCCCTCGGCGGCGTCCTCCTCCTCCGAGCGCGCCGCGTAGCTTCGTGCGAAGCCCCACTTGCCGGCGGAATGGCACGCCACGGCCAAAAGACCGGAAAGCACGAGCACCGAAAGCGCGGCGAGCGGCGAGCTCCTTTTCACCATCGCCGCTGCCTTTAGCCGACTCCGCCGCGCGCGTCGAGACGCGGGCCCGAGCGGCGCGGGCCGGGCGCCGCGCCGCGTCAGGCGGCCGCGCGCTCCGCCGCCGGTCGCCCGCGTTTCGAGCGCCCGAGTGAGCGCAGCGCGAGCTCGAGCGCGAGCACGGCGAGCAGCGCGGCCGCGGTCTCGGTCGAGAGGTCGTGATAGCTCTCTCTTTCGTGGCCAGCGCGCTGGTCCACGGCGGCCCCGGGCGGTCGCGGCGGGGTCAGGATCTCGGTGGGGTCCAGCGTGACGGTGCGAAGCTCCGCGCCGCGGGGGGTCGTGACCCGGTAGGTGCCCCGCACCGCGGGCGTCGCCACGCGCCCCTGCTCGGGCGTCTCGTGGAGCTCCACGGCGCCTTCGGGTCCGTCGATGCGCGTGCGGTCGTCCTCGAAGCGCCAGCTCGCACCCGCGACGCTTTGGCGAACGCCGCGGCACTGCTCCGCAACGTCGAGAACGTGCGCGACGAGAGCCACGAAGCCCGGCCTCAGCGCGAAATCGCTCTCGTCGAGCGAGCTTGGCACGGTGACGGTGAACACGCGTCCCGCGCCGAGCCGGCGCTCGATCACGAAGGGCGCGCCGTCGTTCAGCGTCGCGAGCACCGTGGCCTCGGCTCCCGGATCGAGCACCGCGCGGCCGTGCAGCGCGAGGTCCGAAAGGCTCTTGCCTTCCGTACCGAGCCACGCGATCGACGCAACGTCGGCGCCCCGGGGCGAAGGGTCGCGCTCCCAGCGCACCGAGCCGCGCGCGAAGGGCTCGAGCGTCGAGCCGAGCTTCGTCGACTCCACGTGCGGTCCGAGCAAGGCGACCGCCACGCCGCCGCCTTCGACGAAGCGCGTCAGTGCCTCGCGTGCTTCGGGGCTCGTTCCCGGGGGATCGTCCAGCAAAATGAGGGCATACGCGTCGAGCTCGGAGGCCTGATCGGGCAGCACGGACAGCGGGCGGACGTTCACCCCTTTGTCGAGGGCCGCGAGTGCCTGCTCGACGACGGGTGCTCCGCCCATCGGCTCCCCCTGGTCGGGGGTCGCGCTCAGGACCGCGACGCCGAGCGACGCGGAGTCGGGCATGACCGGGGCGATGTCGTCGTAGAGGAGCCGATCCGTGCCCGTGAGACGAACCGCGAGGCGCCGGGACGCGTCTTCGTCTGCGACGCGGAGCGAGAGCGCCTGGAGGCCGACCCGCGCTTCGAGGGGCACGCTGGAAAGCGCCGGGAGGCCCGCGAGCTTCGCGGGAGCGGCGGGTCCGGGGTCGGTGGTGGAGCCCTGCTCGGCGACGAGCTCGACGGTGCGACCCTGACCGCTCGCCGCTTCGTTGCACGCGACGCTGACGCGCACGCTGCCACCCCGGCGTTGGGCGCTCACGACGCCACAGTCGGGCGCGGGCTCGCCGAGCGCCGGAAGCGGCGCCGACGCAAGCGGCTCGCCCGGCGGGAGGGGATCCCCGGCGAAGTCGCTCAGCACGATGAGCCGTCGATCCTGCCGCGCGGGGTCGACGAGCACGCCGCGCGCGAGCGCCACGGCCCCGGTGAGGTCGGTGGCACGGTCGCTCGGGGAAATCTCGTCGAGCACGCGACGCGCGAGTCCGAGATCCGTCGTAGACCCGAGCGCCAGGCGTGCGGGCTTGCCCGCGAGCACGAGAGCGACGGCGTCGCCCTCGCGCATCGACGCGAGGATTTCGCGGGCCGCCGTCAGCGCCTGCTCGAAGCGGGGCTCTGCCCCTGCCGGCGCCGCCCGCATGCTGAGCGAGTCGTCGAGCACGAACGCCACCGCCACCGAGCCACCGGCGTCACGCGCCAGCGACAGCCTCGAGCACTTTACGAGCGGCGCTGCCCCCAGGCACGCGAGCAGGAGCACCGAGAAGGCACGCAGCGAGAAGAGCGCTTGATCCTCCACGCGCCGCTCGCGGCGGGCCACGGTGCGCGAGGTCGGCACGAGCCGCGCGGGTGGAAACGGCCGTTCGTTCGCGCGGCCGCGCCTGAGCAGGTGCGCGATGGCTGGCAGTGCGACGAAAAGGCCCACCGCGAGCGCGGCGCCGTACAGCACGCTCACCGGACGCGCCCTCCGAGGGCGAACAGCGCGCGCCGCACGACCTCGACCGGGTCGTCGGAGGTCGAAGCCGTGACGAGCTCGCCGGCGCGGTTCGCGAGCGCTCGCGCCCAGCGCGCCCGGAGCTTCTCGAGCTCCGCCTTGTACGCGGCGCGTACGCGTGGCGCGTCCGTGTCCACGACGACGTCGCCCTCGAGCGAGCGCAGCCGCACGGGACCGTCGAACGGCAGCTCGATCTCCTCGTCGTCGAGGACCTGGACGACGAGCAGGGCGCGGCCGGGTCCGCCGAGCGCCGCGACCCTGTCCGGCGCCTCCGCCGGCAAGTCGAGCAGATCGCTCAAGAGCACCGTGATCGTCCCGGTGCGCGTGCGGCCTGCCGTCGACAGCGCGCGGTCGAGCACCGCGAGGTCGAGCTCGCCGCTGGCCGCGGCACCCTCGAGCGTGTCGAGTAGGTGCTCGAAGCCGTGGCTGCCGCCGCGCGGGTCGAGCGGTGGCAGGCCCTCGCCGCCGAGCCAGTCGAGCCTCACGCGGTCGCCGTTGCGCAGCGCGACGTAGCCGAGCGCCGCGGCCACGAGCGCTGCGAATGCGAGCTTCGCACCGGGAGCGCGCGCGCCGCGAAAGCTCATCGATGCCGTGGCGTTGACGAGCAGCGAAAGCGTGCGCTCCGTTTCCGTCTCGAACTCGCGCAAGACGAGCGCGCCGTGCCGCACGAGCGCGTGACGATCGAGAAACCTCAGGTCGTCGCCCGGCGTGTAGGCGCGGTGGCCGGCGAATTCGACGCCCGCTCCGCGCCGCGCGCTCCGGTGGCTTCCGGCGAGCGCGCCGAGCGCCGTCCCGCGCGCGCGCAGTCGTAGCGGCGCAAGGGCTCCCCAGTCGAGCGCCGTGGCAAGTGCCACGTTACTCCGCACGCTCGCAGGCGCGCACGACCTTCGGGCTCGTGAGAGCCGGGTCGAGCGTCGCGCCGCGGTCGCGCTTGCGCCATTCCTTGCAGGCGGCCGCCGCGAGGCCCACGGCGTCGAGGGCGACGTAGGCCTTGGTGAGCTGTTCCTGTACGAGGGCGATTTGAGGCTCCGTGAGCGAGGCCGAGGCGAGGAAGCGGGTGCCGCGGGTCACGGCTTCGGCATAGCGCCCAGCTCTCACGTCCGCCACGAGCGCTGGCAGCTCGCTGCCCACGCGCTGCTGCAAGGTACGCGCGCGACCACCGGCTTCCGAGCAGGCGGCGCCCGCAGCCGCCGCGGCGGCTTCCTTGCCCGCGTCGGTGAGCGTGAGCTCCGTGAGCGGCACGAGCAGCACGTCGCCGCGTTCGACGGCTCGCCCGTCGAGCCCGTTGTAGCGATCGAGCACCCAGGCCTTGTTCATGTTCCCGAGATGGCGATAGGCGATCGTCACGAGCTGCTCGCCCTCCGCGACCGCGACGCGCAGGTTGTACGGGACGATGATCTCGGCGCCCACCTCGGGGGTGAGCCAGGGGTTGGAGCCGTTGGCCATCGACAGCACGTCGGCACGGGACGGCGCGCCGAGCAGTTCCGTGGCGAGCGCCTCCCAGCTGTCTCCCTGGACGATGCGCCGATGCTCGAGCGCGGGGACCTCGAGCCGCATGCCCCGCACGATGGGCGTTCCGCCGCGCGCGTCGAGGAAGTTTGCCGCGACGAGCAAGCGCTCGTCCTGGATTCTGCCGTAGAAGCGCTCGGCGATCGACGCGAGCGTCTCGCCTTGCGAAACGACGTGGGTGAAAGCGCGCGCCGGCCGTTCTGGCGCGGCGAGCGCGAGGACGAGGCCCAGCGCGGCCGAGAGCCGAAAATCAGCCATCGTGGTCCTTGGGCCCGATGCGCTTCGCCTCGAGCAGCTCCTCGAGCAGCCGCCGGTTCACGCTGAGTAGATCCGCGATGAACGCTAGAAGGCCGGTCTGGAACCCGAACGTCATCAGCACGCCCGCGAGGATCAGCGACTGAACGTGCCCGGTGCGTTGCCCGCTCAAATAATAATACACGAACCGGCCGCCCAGCGCGAGTCCCGAGACGAACAACACCGCGCCCAGGCTCATGAAGAACTGGAAGGGTCGATAGATGATCAAGATGCGGATCATCGTGACCATCGAGCGCCGCACGTAAGACGCGAGGCTTCGCACGAGCCGCGACGGCCGGAGATCGGCGTTCACGCGCACGGGGACCGACACGATGCTCATGTTCTTCTGGCCGGCCTGGATGATCGTCTCCAGCGTGTAGGTGTATTCGCTGAAGACGTTGAGCTTGGCGGCGGCGTCGCGCGAGAAGGCGCGAAAGCCACTCGGTGCGTCCGCGACTCGCGTGCCGCTCACCCTGGCGACGACGCCGCTGCCGACGCGTTGCAAGAGCTTCTTCACGGGCGAGAAATGCTCGATGGTGGCGATCGGGCGCGCGCCCACCACGATCTCGGCCCGACCCTGCAGGATCGGTTGGATGAGCGCGGGGATGTCGCGCGCATCGTACTGATTGTCGGCGTCGGTGTTGACGATGATGTCGGCGCCACGCTCGAGGCAGGAACGAATGCCGAGCATGAACGCCTTGGCGAGCCCCTGGTTTCGGGGGAACCCGACGACGTGGGCGACGCCATGCTCCCGCGCGACTTCCACCGTCCTGTCGGTGCTGCCGTCGTTGATGATCAGCACCTCGACGCTATCGACGCCAGGAACCGCCTTGGGCAGTGCCGCAAGCGCGATCGGCAACGACGCCTCCTCGTTGTGGCACGGGATCTGGATGAAGAGCTTCATCAGGCGCGACGGGAACGCCGGCGCATACTACTGCCGGGTGGCCGCGAAAAGCAGCCTGAAATCGCGGCCCTCGTGCTAAGAGCCGGACTCGTGAGCCCCCAGGATTCGCGCGCCGATCGGCCGCTCCCCGGCGCGCCGAACGGTGTTTCGTCGAGCACCGAGGCGAGCGACGCGCCGAGCGAGGCGCGCTCGCGCTTTCGGCCGCGCGCGGTCCTGGTCCTGCTTTTCCAGCTCGCCTGCGTGGCCTACGTGGCGCACGTCCTCTACGCGGAGCGAGCCGAGCTCGGGCATGCCGTCGATCTCGACGCGAGATCGATCGCGGCGCTCGTGGCGCTGATGTTCGTGGGGCACCTGCAGCGGACCTTCGAATTTACCTACATGCTGCGGCGCCTCGACGTGCACGAGCCCTTCGCCGAGGGCTTCCTTTTGACGGGCGCGGGATTCTTGCTCAACTACTTGCCCTTCAACGCGGGCCTCGTCATGCGCGCTGCCGTCCTCAAGCGCGACCACGCGCTGCCTTACGCGAAATACCTCGCGCTCGTCACGGTCAACGCTCTGCTCAACCTGTCCGTCGCCGCGGTGATCGGCGTTACGAGCGTCGTCTCTTCCGACGGCTTCGGAGTGGGCTCGCTACCGCTGCTCTCTTTTTACACGCTCGCGTTCATGGGGGCCATGGCGCTCGTGTTCCTGCCGCGCGCGTGGATCCCGGATCGCTCGGGGTTCGTCTTCGGCCGGTTGCGGTCACTCGCCGACGGCATGACGGCGCTGCGCACCGGTGGCGGCATCTTGGTGCCGATTGGCCTCGCGTTCTCCAAAGTTTGCATGGCGGGGCTGCGCATGTGGATTTGCTTCGGCGTGCTCGGTACGAACATCAGCGTTTTGCAGGCGGGAATGCTGGCTTCGACGACGGTGCTGTTCACGCTCGTGAACGTGACTCCCGGAAATCTCGGGCTGCGCGAGCTCGCGCTCGCCGTCTTGTCAACGCAGCTCGGCGCCGACTACGGGCGTGGCATCGCTGCCGCCAGCATCGATCGCATCGTCCTGCTCGCCTACACGGTCGTCGCGGGGCTCCCGGGCCTCTACGCGCTGCGACGTCGGGGGCCGTTCCGTTCGCGCGAGGGTAGCTGATGCAGCGGCACTGGGCCGACATCACGTTCCTCTTGCTCTCGGCCGCCCTGCTCGCCTGGGTGGGCTGGGACAGCTTTTCCTTTCGCCTCATCACGTTCAGCTCCGGTTCCGATTACTGGGAGCACACCGCGGTCCTGCACGCGCTCATGCAGGACCCCATCCATCCGCGGCACCCGTTGATCGCCGACGCGGTAAGCTCCCCGCGCTTCGGTCCGCATGCGCTCTTCACGGCGCTCGTCGGGCGCCTCTTCGGGCTCGATGCGCTCGGCGCGATGGGGGTCGCTGCGGTGCTCAATACACTGCTCTTTCTCGCTGGGATCTGGCTGTTCTTTCGCGTCTACTTTCGCGACCCTCGTGCGCCGTTGTTCGGCCTCGTCGTGCTGTTCTGCAGCTGGTTCGATGCGCCGCACTTTTCCAACGTTTATCAGCTCGACATCTACTTCAGTGTCGCGGGCTACCCGTCGACGACGGCGCTCGGGCTCACCCTGCTCGGCCTCGCCTGGACGGTGACGCTGCTCGGTCGCGGGCGCCTGCGTCCGATCACGCTCGTCGGCTTCGCGCTCTTGTGGACCGACGTGTACGTCACCCACCCGCTCACGGCGACGATGGGATTGCCCGCCGCTGCGCTCCTCGCTCTCACGGAGCCCGGCGTCGCGCTTCGACGAAGGCTGGAGCTCGTGGCGGGCGTTGCGGCGGGCTTTCTGGCCTCTGCCCTCTGGCCCTACTATCCGGCGCTCGGCATGGTCATTGGGGGCACCGCGGGTCGCGTGAAGCACGACCTCGCCGCGGGCGGCGTCGCGCTTCACCCGTTCTACTCGCCAGCCATGCTGTGGAGGATCGTGGGATACACGGCGGTCGCGCTGCCGCTGCTGCCCTATTTCGTGCTGCGGCGCCGCCTTTTGTTCGTTCCGCTCGGCACCGCGCTCATGCTTGCGGCCTTCGCGCTCACCGCGTTCGTGCCGATCCCGCTGGGGCACCGCTACGTGCTGCTTTCCATGCTTTTTCTCCAGATCGGGCTCGTCTGGCTGCTGCTCGCCGCCTGGCCCGCCGAGGCGCCGGCCGACATTCGGGGGCGACCCTGGCTGCGTCGCTCTCTCGCGGCGGCGGTGTTGCTCTCACTCCTAATGTTGGTCGTCCAGAACGTCGAAATGGCTTACGAGCGCTTTGCGCGCGTGAGCCCGAGACTCGTGCCGCGCGAGAGCCTCGTCGTGCGCGTGGGACGTCGGGTCTCGGCGCTCGCGGGCGACGACGCCGTGGTGCTCGGGACGCCGCTCGAATCGTGGTCACTGCCGACGTTCGGGCCGAAGGTCGTGACCTTGCACCACCGCAATCCACTCATCAAAGATGCCGATCAGCGGGCGAGGGACGCGGCCCGCTTCTTTGCGCCCGGCGCGTCAGATAGCGAGCGGATGGCGATTCTGAAGCGATACCGTGTCACCCACGTCATCGGGTCCGTGCGGCCTCGCTCCCGCGTCGGGCGCTTCCTCGCCGAGCACGCGTTGGAGCACCACCTTCCGGGCAGATCCGATCTGTACGAAATCGACTCACCCGCTTCGATCGACCCCGGATGACCCGAATTTCTGGCCCTTTGGCCGGCGAGCACCGGGCCTCGTCACGCTTTCACTTTGTTTCCGCTCGCCTTACGGTGCGGGCGTGTCTCGGCTCGCTATGCTCGCCTCCGAAGCCCGGGAGAGCGCGAGGCTGTGGCTCAGGGCGCTGCGCGCCCTGCCGCCCGGCCACCGTACCTACGAGCTATTGACAATCGGCTTCCTGATTCTCGGGCTCGCGCTACGGATTCACGGCTACCTCTTCGATCCCCCGTCGTTCTGGCTCGACGAATGCTCGTGGGCGATCATGCTCATCGAGCAGCCGATCAGCGAGATCCTCCACCGGCCGATCGGCTTCATTCTGGTTTCCAAGGCGCTCGCGGCGGTGCTCGGTCCCACGGAGCCGGTGCTCCGGGCCATGCCCTGGCTCGCGGGAATGGGAAGCGTTCTCTTGGCGCCGAGGCTCGCAGAGCGCCTCTTCAAGGCCCCTGCGGCTCGCCTGCTCTTCGTTGCGCTGATTGCGCTGCACCCGTGCGCGATCGACTTTTCGAAGGAGTTCAAGCCGTACTCGGTGAGCCTGTTCGAGCACCTGCTGCTCATGCACCGCGTGCTCGTCTATATCGAGTCGGGCAAGCGTCGCGATCTCTTGTTGGCGCTCGGGCTCGCGGTCATAGGACAGCTATTCGCACAGGATCTGCTGTTCGCCTACCCGGGCGCCTTCCTCCTGATGGGCGTGGCGGCGCTGCGCAAGGACCGCCGGCAGCTTTTGCCGATCGGGGCGGGCGCCATCGTGATCATCGCGCTTCTCCTCGGGCAATACGCGCTCATCTGGAGCCAGATGCCCGCTCATGAGGCGCAATTCTGGGGCGACAAATACGACGTTTTTCACACCTCGACGTTGTCACTCGACTACTGGGAATGGTGGCTGACCCACTACCGGGACATGGTCGAGTTCGCGGGTTTTCGCAGACGGCTGTGGAACGCGACCTGGCTCTCTCCTGACGCGCTCGCGTCGGCGCGCGTGGCCGACACCCGGCTGTGGCTCGGCCTGCACGTTGCGGGTGTCGCCGCGCTGGCCTTCCGCCGCGACTACCGGAACGCGCTGTTGTTCCTGACGCCGCTCGCCGTGCTGTGGCTGTTCAACGCGCTCGAGTTCTGGCCGGCGGGTGCCTTCCGTGCAAACCTCTTCGTGCTCGCTTACGCGGCGGCGATCGCGTGCATGCCGTTCGCGCTCACACGCGCCACGGTGCCGACGTTCCGCTCGTGCGTGCCCGCGCTCGTGCTCATCCTGCTACCGATGCTGCTTTTCGACCGCAGCTGGAGCGCGCGCAAGGCGGCGCTCACGTATCACGCCGACTTCCCGCGCGTTCTCAAGGCGGCGATCCGGCGCGAGCGTTCTCGCGGCCAGTCCGCCGCGCCGTTGATCCTCGACCGCCGGAGCTGCGACCCGTTCCGCTTCTACACGCGCTACCACCCCGGTACGGCCGATGTCCTCCGGCCGCAGATCTCGCGCTACTTCCGGCCCCGTTGCGTGGCCGAGGACGGGCAGCTCGGGCGGGTGATCCGTGGGGTCATGCCCCATCCACCCGGCTGGACCTGGCTCGTGCTGCACGACTCGAGCATGCTCGACCTGATGGAGCGCGGCGGCGCGCTGCCGGGGGTCGAGGTGATGACCGCGATGCACATCGCAGGGCATCTCCTGGTTGGGCTTCAATGGAAGGTCGAGCCCGCGCAGCCGGCGCCGGGGCGGCCGCCAAGCGAGCCGCCGCCGAGGCGCTCGGGCCCATGACGCGCCGTCCCGAACGCGCGACGCCGGGCAATCGGTCCGGCGTTCCGAGGGCCACCCGCGCCGCCGCGCGCGCTTTACTTCCGTCGCGGGCCGCGTAGGGTTTCGCGCGTGTCGTCGGCCAGGCAGCGCGTTCGGAACGCCTTGGAGTTTCTCTTCGGCTGGGCGCGACTCGGGCGCTCGGTGAGCTGGGCCGAGCGCATCGTCGCGGTGCTCATGATCGTCGCCTTGGTCACGGGATTGACCTTGCGCGTGCGGGGCTACCTGTTCGACGCGACGGGCTTCTGGCTCGACGAGGCGAGCTGGGCGATGCGGCTGTTCACGCGCCCGCTCGTCGAGAGCAGGCTCCGGCCAATCGGCTTTCTTGCCGTCAGCAAGGTGCTCGCGGTCGCGTTTTCCCCGAGCGAGATGGTGCTGAGGGCGCTGCCATGGGGGGCAGGTGTCATGGCAGTGCTGCTCTCGCCGTTGCTCGCGCGGCGGCTGTTCACGGGGCTCGCGGCGCGTCTTCTGTTCGTCTCCGTCATCTGCCTGAGCCCGTGCGCCATCGACTTCAGCAAGGAATTCAAGCCGTACTCGGTCGCGCTCGCGCTGCACATCGGGATCATGCTCGCAGCGCTGAGATACATTCAGGGCGCCGGGCGGCACGCGCTCGGCGTGGTGCTCGCGGCCGCTGCCATTGGCAGCCTGTTCTCGCAGGACCTGGTGCTGGCGTTCCCGGGGCTGTTCCTGTTGCTCGGCTGGGAGGCGCACTCCCGCAGCAAACGCGATCTATGGCTCGTCGTTGGGACGGCGGGCCTGATCCTCGCCGGTCTGGGCACCCAATACCTCCTGATGTGGCGCCACTTGCCCAAGGAGAGCAGCGAGTTTTGGGGCAGCAAGTACGACATCTTCTACACGACGTCGCACACGCGCTCGTACATCGCGTGGGCCACCGACCGCTACCTCGACCTCGTGGCGATGCCGGGCATCCGGCGCACGCTGTGGAATAGTGACTACATCACCTTCGAACAGAAGGAGATGCTGCGGAGCGTCGATACCTATGCGTGGCTGTGGCTGCACGCGCTCGGGCTCTGGGTTCTGGCCGTCCGGGCGCGCTGGCGCGAGGCGCTGCTCATCGTCATGCCGCTCGTGGTGCTCTTGATCTTCAACCGCGCGGGCTTCTGGCCGCTCGGTGCCTTCCGCACCAACGTGTTCACGTTGGCGTATAGCTCCGCCATCGCGGCGTCTGCGCTCGACGCTCCGGGCGCCGACGAAGAACGCTGGTTTGCGCCCGTCCCCACGCTCGTGCTCGTCGCGGCGCCGCTGCTTTTCTTCGAAACGGGCTGGAACGAGCACAAGCGCACCTTCACCTACGATTCCACGTTCCCCAACGTCGTCGAGTACCTCGCGCGGCTCCGCAAGCCCGCGCCGCCCGAGCAACGGGACACACTGATCCTGGACCGCCGGAGCTGCGATCCGTGGCTTTATTACACGCAGTATCACCCGAAGCTCTCGCGCACCGTTGGCACGACGCTGCCCGAGTCCTACAACGTCCGCTGCTTGGTTGACGACGACGAGATGCGCGACGCGCTCGACGCGGGAGCCCGGCCCGGCCACCGTGTCTGGATCGTGCTCCATACGACGCAGCCCATCCATCATCTGCGGCGCACGGGCCGGCTCAGGATGCTGCGCCTCGTGGCGAATCGCGACCTCGGCTCGCACACCCTCATGGCGTTCATGCGGCGCCGCTGAGCGCCCTTTACGCCGGCCGGCAGCCATACCAGAGTCGGTGCGATGAGTGACCACCCGCATTCGGACGCTCTGGTCCTCTTCGGGGCGACCGGCGATCTCGCTTACAAAAAGATCTTCCCCGCGTTGAGCTGGATGATCCGGCGCGGCAGCCCCGGGTTTCCCGTGATCGGCGTGTCTCGCGGCGGTTCGAGCCTGGAAATGCTGCGCGACCGCGTTCGAAAGAGCATCGAGGAGTACGGTGGCGGCGTTGACCAGAAGGCCTTCGAGACGTTGGCGAAGAACCTGTCGTACGTCGACGGCGATTACCGTACCGAAGAGCTTTTCACGAAGCTTCGCGAGGCGCTCGGGTCGGCGACGAACCCCCTTTACTACCTCTCGATCCCGCCCAGCGTGTTCCCCCAGGTGATCGAGCTACTGGGCCGCACGGGCTGCTCGCAGGGGGCGCGCGTCGTCGTGGAGAAGCCATTCGGGCGCGATCTCGTTTCGGCCCAGCAGCTCAACAAGGTGCTCACCACGGTCTTTCCCGAGCGCTCGATTTTTCGCATCGACCACTTCCTCGGCAAGGAGCCGGTGCAGAATCTCCTCTACTTCCGCTTCGCGAACGCTTTCCTCGAGCCGATCTGGAACCGCAACTACGTGAGCAGCGTGCAGATCACGATGGCAGAAAACTTCGGCGTTGCCGGCCGCGGCCGCTTCTACGAGGAGACGGGTTGCATTCGTGACGTTGTGCAGAACCACCTGCTCGAGATCGTCGCCTTTCTCGCCATGGAGCCGCCGCCCGCGGGCGATCGCGAGGCTCTCCGCGACGAGAAGACCAAGGTCTTCAAGGCCATTCGGCCGCTCGCGCCGGAGCAGCTCGTGCGCGGGCAGTTCAAGGGCTACCGTGACGAGGAGGGCGTGGCGCGCGACTCGAGCGTCGAAACGTTCGCTGCGATGCGGCTGCACGTGGACTCGTGGCGCTGGGCCGGGGTGCCGTTCTACGTACGCGCCGGTAAGAACCTGCCGACCACGGCGACCGAGGTGCTCGTCGACCTCGCGCGACCGCCGCATATGGTGTTTCCGGAGCCCGCGCCGTCGCTCACCAACTACTTCCGCTTCCGCCTGGGGCCCGAAGTGGCGATCGCCATCGGCGCCCGCGCCAAGCGGGCGGGTGACGTCATGGCGGGGGAAGGCGTGGAGCTGATGGTGCGAAACCAGCGCCCCGACGAGATGAGCGCCTACGAGCGCCTGATCGGCGACGCGATGCGCGGCGACGCGAACCTGTTCGCCCGCGCCGACGGCGTCGAATCCGCATGGCGCATCGTGCAGCCCATTCTCGGTGACGTGACGCCGAGCTACGAATACGAGCCGGGCACCTGGGGCCCGCAGGAAGCCAACGACGTGCTCGAGGGCAAGGCGCGCTGGTACGATCCGAAGCGGGTCGCGCCGCAGACGAAGGGGTAGGCGAAAAGGCGGCGCGGCTCCGTCAGCTCGCTTCGAGCAGCCGCCGTGCTTCCGTCGCGACGACCTCGAGCGCGCGCACGAGGTCCCCTTCGGGCACGTACGCGTAGCTCACGCGGAAGCCGTTCAGGTGCGGGGTGCCGTGGAACGCGGAGCTCGTGTCCTCGGCGAAAACGCCGCGCGCAAGCAGGCGGGAGCGGAGCTCGGGCAGCGAGACGCGCGTGGGGAAGTCGAGCCAGAGCGTGGGGCCGCCGCCCGGCGTCGTGAAGCGCACCTCTTCGGGCATGAGGGTTCGGAGGGTGTCGAGACAGGAGCGGTAGCGGGCGTCGAGGGCGCGCTGCAGCTCGAGCAGGTGCGTGTCGTAGTAGCCGCGATCGAGGAATTCGGCGAGCGTCGCCTCGGGCAGCCAGGGGCTGCCGAGCGTGGAAAGGCGCTTCATGGCGACGAGCGTCGGCACGAGCTCCTTCGGCGCGACGAGGAAGCCGACGCGCAGCGAGGGCAAGAGCTTCTTCGTGAAGCTGTTGACGTAGAGCACGTTCTCGCCGCCGAGCGCCCGGAGCGCGGGCCGAACGTCGCTGTCGGAGAGCATGTCCGAGCCCCAGTCGTCCTCCATGAGCGCAAAACCGTGCCGCTCGGCCTGTTCGAGGAGGAACGCGAGCTCGTGCGTCGCGTAGGAGTAGCCGGTCGGGTTCTGAAAGCTCGTGACGGCGTAGAGCAGGCCGGGCTTGTCGCGCGAAAGGAGCGCCTCCCAGCGCTCGAGCGGCACGCGCGAAAACGGGTCGAGCGGCAGCGGCGTGAGCGCATGCCCGTGGGTTTCGAACAGCGAGCGGGCGTGGGCGTACACCGGATCTTCGATGGCGATGCGCCGCACGTCGAGGGCGCGCGCGACGAGATCGAGCGCTTGCTGCGAGCCGATCGTCGTTATCACCTCGGCGGCCGTCGCGGGGATGCCCCGGGCCGATAGCCGATCGGCGATGAGCTGCCGCAAGAGCGGATGACCCTGAAAGTCGTAGAGCGCGCTCATGCCCGGAGCGCGCAATGCCGAGCGCACGCAATCCGCGATGCGTTCGCGCGGCAGGAGCGCCGGGTCGATGAGCACCGTGCTGAGTGCGATCGAGCCGGGCGGCGGTGCCTGCCGGAACAGCGACGGCGGGGGCCGCATCGAAGGTTTGGGCGGCACGGCCCGCGGTTCGAACGGTGGGGCTGCGCTCGGGCCGCGCGCCACGAACACGCCCTCGCGCTCGCGCGTCTCGAGCGCGCCGCGGGCGACGAGCTCGTCGTAGGCTGCCTGCACCGTGTTCTTCGAAAGGCCGAGCTGCCGCTCGAGCACGCGCACGGGGGGCAAGCGGCCGCCGGCCGGCAGGTGGCCCGCCTTGAGCTCGGCGAGCACGGCGGTGACCAGATCCTGGGCGGCCACGCGCCGGCCCGGCTGCCCGGACTGGACGGGGAAGCTGAAAAAGGGAGCCCGCATGCCATCGAGCATACGCTCGGGAGCCCTTCGGCGAAGGGACAGTCCCGGATTCGCCCCTGGGACAGCACGGGAGCGCTCGAGCCGAGGGGCGACTCGAGGCGACTCTTCCCTATGCCGTCGTCGCCCTACGCGAGGGACGAAGCGCTCCCGCCGCGAGAATGCAGAGCAACGGCGTGATCACGAGGTGGTAGCGATCCTCACCGAAAAACACGGCATGCACGAGCGTCGTCATCGCGAGCGTGCCCATCAGGTAGCGACCCGCGGGCCCGAGCGCCGGTCGGCCGGGGAGCGGCAAGATCGCAACGAGCGGTAAGAGAGCCGGCAGCCAGTAAAATGGGCGTTCGTCGCGCGTCGCAGCGAAGGTCGCGAACATCATCGTCGCCACGAGCACGCCGATTTGCACCGCGTCGTCCCAGGGCGGGGGCTTGACCCAGTGCAGCGCGGAAACCGCGCTGAGCGCCGCGGCCACCAACAAGAGCCGGTGGAAGAAAGTCAGAAAGTCGCGCCCTGCGATGCGCCGTGGCTCGGTCCACGTCTGAGGGTCCGCCTCGTGCAGGTACTCGACCTGAAAGGACTCGTGGTTGTACGTCTGCTCGAGCTTCTTCGGCACGATGCCGAGCCAGCGCAGGGGATTGTTCGTGATGATCTTCTTGCCGACCTCGAGCCAGCAGCGGTCCTGCTGCACCTGTCCCGTGACGACGGCGCAGCCGTCCGAGGCATGCAGCGTATGGAAACGTCCCGTCGGCGTGATCGCGCCGATGGCGAGATTCCAGCCGCCGTTCGTCGAGATGAGCGCGCAGCCGTCGAGGCGGCGGCAGTTCCTGTACGTCCAGGGCAGGACGACGAGGCACGCCATGCCCGTCGCCGCGAGCGTGCGGAGCACGGCTTTGGAATGAGGGCCGCTCATCAGCACGAGCAGCGGCAGCCCAAGCAGGGACACCGGTCTCACCAGCCCCGCGAAGCCGAGGATCAGGCCTGCGGCGAGGTAGCTCTTCATCGACGTCGGACGAACGAGCACGACGAGCGCCGCGGCGAGCAAAAGTAGTGCCGAGAGCACCTCCGTCATCACGAGCGGCGAGTAGGCGATGAGCCCGGGGTGCAGCGCGACGAGCGCCGCCGCGAGCCGCGCGCGGCTCGGCGTCGTGAAATAGTAGGCCACGCGGTGTGAGACAGCGGCGAGCGCGCCGCCGAAGATCGCGTTGAGCACGGGCGCGACGAGCAACCCGGAGCCGAGCACGACGTAGAACGCGGCGAGGAGAGCGCTGTAGCCGACGGGGTAGTGGACCCACGGCTTCCAGAGCAGGTGTCCGCTGACGAGCGCGTCTTCGGAATAGCCCATGCCGGCGGCGATCCGCTCGGCGCCGAGATGATAGTAGTGCCCGTCCCAGACGGGTTCCTTGCTCCACGCGATGGCGACGTAGAGCCGTGGCAACAGCGCCACGAGCGCGACCACCGCCGTGTAGAGGTAGTCCCGGCGATTGTCGAGGATGCTCGCGCCCGGCAATCTCACGTCGGCGCTTTCCCCTCGGACGCCGCGCGAAAGTCACGCAGCCTGCGGATGTAAGTCTTCGTCACCTGGGCGGCGTCGAGCTTCAGGTATTTGGCGAGCTCCTGCACGAACCCCCGAGTGTAGACGAGAGCGGGCAGCTCCGCGAAGGCCTCGGCTTCGATGGCTTTCAGGTGGCTCATCGAGATTTTGGTTGCTTTCGCGATGTCCTCGAGCTCGATGCCGCGGGATTCGCGCACCTTGCAGAGGAGCCGGCCCGTGTACTCCGTTTCGGCGTTGATTTCCCGGCTGAGCTCGCGCCGGCTGAGCTCGCGTTCGGCTTCGAGCGCCCCGTCGACGGGCCGGGGACGCCGCGGTGAGTCCGCCGGCTCGTCCGGGAAGGTCGAGGCATCGTAGGCCTTCTTGCGGACCGGATCGAGCAGTGTGTCGTGCGCCTCCTCGATGCGCGCTTGCTCGCGCCGCACGGCCACCGCTGTCAGCACGGAGGTGAGCGGCAGGCTGCCGGGCTGGTAGTTCTCCTTCTGTCGCTTGTAGGCGCGCCGGAGCTCCTCGTCCGTTGCCCCGCGATGCAGTCCGAGCACTTCGTAGAGGTTCGGTTCCAGAGTGACGGGCGGCGCGGGCTCGGCCGTGCGCTCGGCGTCACGGGTCAGCAGAAGTGCGAGGACGCGCCGCGCGATGCGCTCGAGGTTGCGTGCGCTCTTGGCCGTCGGGTTGTCGATGAGCAGCGGGCGGCGCCGGACGACGCTGAGCCACGCCGCGTCGTCGTGCTCGACGTGGCCGACGTAGTCGAGCTCGACGCCCAGGTGACGCTTCGACATCTCCGCCATGGTGGTTCCGAGCTCCGTGTCGTTGCGCAGCCGGGTCTCGTTGACCAACAGGCGCGGGCGCAGCCGGGCGAGCTCCGTTGCCGCGAGGCGACCGAGGTTTGCGTCATAGCGCGTGAGTGCCTCGGTGAGCAGGGCGGGCGCGGGCAGCGGGCCGAGCTCGCTCTGGGCGCGCTCGAAGAGCCGCATGCGAAAGCGGTCACCGAGCAGGAGCCGCCGCACGAGGCGCTGGAACAACCCGCGCAGCGTGCGATACACTGCTTCGACGCTTGGTGGCTCCGGCGTCACCACCGTGAGCCCGAGATCGGCGCCGAGGAACAGATCGAGCGTCGCTGGCGCCGTGCCCGCGCCTAGATCGAGCACGACGTAGTCTACGGGCAAGCGACGCAGCTCCTGGCTCATGTGTGGCCGTCGCCCGGGACGCGTCGGGGCGGTCGAGCCGACGCGATACGTCTGCGGCACGAGGGCGAGCCCCGGCACCGCCGTCGGCACCCTCGCGAAGTCGTCCTCTTCCGGTTCGTCGTGCTGCGTGGACGTCTCGAGCTCGATGCCGAGCAACGTGTGGAGGCTCGCGCCCACCGGGTCGGCATCGACGATCACGACCGAGCGTCCGAGCTGGGCGAGGTAGACCGCGAGGTTTAGCGCAATCACGCTTTTTCCCACGCCGCCGCGTCCGCCGCCGATGGCGATCACGTGTCGGGCGCTCGCGGGTGGCGACGACGGCGGCGGGGGTGGGGGCGAGGACGGAATCATCGCTCGGGCCGATCTACCAAAGATCGCCGCGCTGGCGCGGAAACCCCCGAAAATAGCGGCTCAAGCCCGCGGTAGGCCCATGGCCCCCAAGCCCGCCGCCCTGGGGTAGGCTCTCTCCGCCATGACCCCGAAAGTCGTTGCCGTGCTCGGCTTGCTCGCCCTGTTCTCGAGCCGGCTCACGACTTGCCGCTCGCCGGGCGAGGGCGGCGGCGATGCCAGCAATCCGCACCCCGAGAAGGCGGTGGAGCTCAAAGGCGTCGATACGTCCTCGCTCACGGCGCGCGAGCGCTCCGAGTGGTCGAGCGCCGTGTCCGAGCTGCTTGGGCCGTGCTCCGAGCATCCCGTCAGCGTCGCCCAGTGCGTTCGCGAGTCGCGACCCTGCGCTGCGTGCTTGCCAGCGGCGCGTTACCTCCTCGAGCAGGTACAGCGTGGGCGCACCCGCACGCAGATCGAGGCCGCGTACCGCGCACGTTTCGCCGCCGATCAAGTGACGAAGCTCGAGATCGAAGGCTCGCCGAGGAAGGGCCCGAAGGACGCGCCCGTGGTGATCGTCGAGTTTGCCGACTTCGAATGCCCGGCCTGTGGCGCGGCGCGGCCCGCGATCGACGAGGTGTACGACAAGCATCCGAACGAGGTCGCGGTCGTCTTCAAGCACTTCCCGCTGTCGATGCACCCGCACGCCGAAAAAGCAGCGCGCGCGGCGGTCGCCGCCGCCAAGCAGGGTAAATTCTGGGAAATGCACGCGCTCCTGTTCGACAACCAGACCCAGCTCACGCCCGAGAACGTCGAAAAGCTCGCGGAGAAAGCTGGGCTCGATCTCACACGCTTCCGGCAGGATCGGGACAGCGAGGCCACGGCCGACGTTGTTGCGCGCGACCGCAAGCAGGGTGAAGCGCTCAAGCTCGACAGCACGCCGAGCCTCTTCGTGAACGGACGGAAATTCCCGGGTAGTCCCGATTTCAAACAGGACCTCGAGGACTGGATCGCGCTCGAGCTCACGCTCGTTCCTCGTTCGGCGCCGTCCGCGGCGCCCGCCGCGTTCGACTCCATGAGAGGCGGTGCCGAAGGCCTCGGCTGCTTCCCGACCGGCCGGCACTATCCCGGTATCGCGCACCTCTTGCGCGTGGTGGCGGCCGGTCTTGCCGAGGAATTTGCCAGTGAGACGGCCCTCGACGACCTCACCGTCGTGGCCATCGATACCGAGACGACGGGGCTCGACGCGGAGGTTGACCGCGTCGTCGAAATCGCCTGTGTGCGGGTGGTGCCCGGCGCGGAAACCGTGCGGCGTTCGTGGCTCGTGAATCCAGGCCGGCCGATCCCCAAGGCATCGTCGGACGTGACCGGCATCGACGACGAGAAGGTCAAGGACGCGCCGCCGTTCGCCGCCATCGCCGCGGAGGTCCTCGAGGCGCTCGTGGGCGCGGTGCCGCTCGCCTACAACGCCGAGTACGACCGCAAGGTGTTGACGGCGGAGCTGTCGCGCGCCGGGATCTCGCTGCAAGCGACCGTCCCGGCGACGCGCCGCGCGGTCGAATGGATCGACCCGCTCATCTGGGCCCGCGAGCTGCAGCGCGCCGAGAAGAGTCGCGCGCTTTCTGAGGTCGCCGAGCGGCTCGGCATCAAGCTCGAGCAGGCCCACCGTGCTACGGACGATGCCGATGCGGCGCTCGCCGTCTTCGCGGCCTTCCGTCGCGACACGCGCGTGCCCCGCTCGTACGGCGCGCTGATGCAGGAGCAGCGCCGGCTCTCGCGCCTGTTCGACGAAGAGCGTCAGCGCTGGCGCGGCCGGCCGTAGCAGCACCGAGCGGCGCCTCGGCGAAAACCGAGGGGTTCGTCACCGATCCTTCGCCAGGCGCGGACCAAAACGAACCAGGCAGGGTGGATTTCCGCCCGCTCGCGGTGAGGGCTGGCCCGGCGGGCCACTCCGGATTAAGTGGGCCGGCATGCCGATGGCCTCGCTGCCGACTCTCGGATTCGTCCTCAAGAACTACACGAACTTCAACGCCCGCGCGACGCGCGACGCGCTGCTCGCCTACCAGGCTCACATCGAGTCCGGCGGCAAGATGTTCTGGGCGATCGCCGGCGCCATGTCCTCGGCCCAGCTCGGCATCACGCTCGCGCCCGCGATTCGGGCCGGCCTCGTGCACGGCCTGTCGGTGACAGGAGCGAATCTCGAGGAATCGCTGTTTCGCCTCGTGGCGCACCGCCACTACCAGGACTTTCCCGACTACCGCTACCTCACCAAGTCCGATGACACGCGCATCTTGAACGATCGAATGCGGCGCGTGACGGACACCAGCATTCCGGAGGATGAGGCATTTCGCGCCGTCGAGAAATTCATCGTGCCAATGTGGAAGAACGCCACCGAGAGAGGCGAGCGCCGCTTCTGGCACGAGTACTTCTACGAGCTCATTCAGACGATCCCGGCGAGCCTGTACCAGGGCGATCCCGACGAATGCTGGTTGCTCGCCGCCGCGAAGGCGCACCTGCCACTCGTGGTTCCCGGCCACGAAGACTCGACCTTCGGCAACATCTTCGCGTCACACGTCAAGCTCGGCCACGCCGGTGCAAGCATCGTGAAGTCCGGCATCGAATACATGGCCGCCTTCTACGACCAGTATCGCGAGCTCTCGACGGGCACGGGATGCGGATTTTTCCAGATCGGCGGGGGCATTGCGGGTGACTTCCCGATCTGCGTCGTGCCGTCGATTAAGTACGACCTCGAGCAGCCGGCCAAGCCTTGGGCCTATTTCTGCCAGATCTCCGATTCGACGACGTCGTACGGCTCGTACTCGGGTGCGACGCCCAACGAGAAGATCACCTGGGACAAGCTCACGGAATCGACGCCGATGTTCGTCATCGAGTCGGACGCGACGATCGTCGCGCCGCTCGTCCTGACGGCGCTGCTCGAGTGCCAGCAACACCCCGCGGAAGCCAAGGCGCTCATCGCGCGCAGCAGGAACGGCTGAGAGCGCTCAGGGCGAGAACGCCCAGTCGAGAGGCGTCGAGGTGGTCGCGACCGCCATCACGACGCGCGCGTCGGTGCGTTGCACGCGGGCTGACCGGAACGCAGCGAACCGCAAGGTGACCGTCGCGGCGGTCGCAGCATCAGAGAACTCGATGGCGAGCACCGCCGCCGTGGGCGCGTCGTCGGTCGTGCCCGCGAGCACGGAGAGTCGATCGCCTCGCCAGCCGAGCGCGAGCGTGCGGGCCTCCTCGACCGCTTGGGTCGCGTGGAGCAGCACCAGAAAGACGCCGAAGGCCCCGAGCGTCGTGTCGGTGAACGGTGCCCACTCGGACGGCGGGACGGGAGAAGGCAGCTCGGCGGGAGGCCCGAGGTCGTCGAGCGCGGCGTCGACGCTCGCCATGAGCGTGCGCGTCGTGAGGGGCGGCGAGGCGTAGCGGGCGAGCACGCCGTCGAGCCCATCGGCTTGAAAGGAGAACCACAGGTAGCGCGCGCCCCATTCGTAGGGAAACCAGCGGTAGCCCGCGAGGTAGGTTGAGGGCTCGTCGCGCAGGGCCTTTTCGTCCCAGGCGACGGAGTTCCGGAAGCGCGCGCCGAAGTCCACGGTCCCCGGATCGAGCGCGTAGGCGTAGATCATGCCGTTTGCCTCGACGCCCACGAAGAAGACGCCCGTGCCGTGGTTCGGGTGGACGGTCGGGTCGTAGGGCAGGCCCGTTGCCTCGTCGAAGAACGAGCTCGGGGACGGAGCGTGCTGTCGGGGAGGGCGTCGGGCGTCCCGGTCTCGTAGTAGAGGTCGCTCAGGTTGCCGCCGAAGGTCGCCACGCCGTCCACGGTGATGACCGCGTTCGAACCGGGCCAGGGCGTGAGCGGCGGCGGGGCGCCGACGCAGTCGTTGGCCACGCCCCCTGGTCGAAGCGGACGAGCAGGCGGTTCACGTC
The DNA here is from genome assembly GCA_963841435.1 of uncultured delta proteobacterium. Taxonomy (GTDB): domain Bacteria; phylum Myxococcota_A; class Polyangia; order Polyangiales; family Polyangiaceae; genus PMG-095. The sequence continues at coordinate 1,209,057 of CAWJCS010000003.1, read as the reverse complement.
GAGGCCCTGCTCGAGCCCGAAATTGCGGTTTGGTGCGGCCAGGCGAACCGTCGGTGTCGCCGACGCGCCGCGCTGTGCGTCGGTGCTTCCGAGCTCGCCGAGCTCGGCCACGGGCGCGACCGCCGAACGCGTCGACTCAGGGGATGCGAAAGCTCTGGGGTAGCGTGACGGCGCTGCCGGTGAACGCGGGCACGTGGGCGGCGCGGAAAGCCGTGCTGACGCACGACCCCACGCCCGTGCCCGAAAACGGCGCGGGCAGAGAGACCGCGCTCACGGGCCCGTCGGGCGAAAACGTGACCATCGCGCGCCCAGAGCCCGACGGCCCGTCCGGGTTGCGGCACGCCGTCGCACGATTGGCGGCGGCCGACAGCGCGGAGAGTGCGGCACCCCGATTGAGCGGCCCCCGCTCGCTCTCTGGTACGACGGTCGCCGTCTTGGCTGTCGTCGGCTGCTCGTCGAGCGTCACGGCGACCGCCGTTGCCGTCGTGGTTGCCGTCGGGGCCGGGCGCGGGACGGCGTGCTGCGCCGACTCCTCGAGCACGACCTTCTCCCGCTTTGGTGGCGTCGTCGTTGCTGGCCCGGCAGAGCCCGGTTCTTCGTCGAGCTTGACGGTGACCCGATGGGGCGCAGCGACGCCGGGATTGTTCTGGGGAGCGCGCCCGAGGTCCTTTTCGAGCACGGGGATTCCGTCGAAGCTCACGGCGTCGGCACCCGGGTGAGCGGGCTCGTTCGTCGCCCGGGCGGCCCCACTACGCGATGGCGTGCCCGGCGCCGTCACGAGCACGTTCGGCTTCACCTGGAGCGTCGTCCACACGATCGCGCCGACGGCGGCCAGCACGCCGAGCGCCCCGAACACCACCGCGCCGATGGGGGCGCGCCGCGGCGAACGGGTGTTGCGGAGCGTCTGCTGAAAGGGGCCGGCGCTACCGAAGGGATGGCTGCTCGTCGGGGGCTCGGACAGCCGCCCGGGATGCGAATCGAACGCCGCCATCTCGGGCACCAGGCCGGCGCGCACCATGCCGTCGGTGGCCAAAAGCGCGCGGCGCAGCGCCTCGTCCTGCTGCTCGAGGCGAGGCAAGAGCACCTTGCGCACCAGCTTTCCGACGCTCGCGTGCGAGACCAGCATCCGCTCGCTGACCAGGAATTGATCGAGCGCGTTGCGCATTTCCTCGGCCGTCTGGAAGCGCTCACCGGGGTCGTGCGCGAGCGCCTTCTGCACGATCGGCACGAGGCCTTCGGGGTACCCTTCGAGCACTTGCCCGGGGTGGGGGACCTGGGCGGCCGTGACGAGCTCGAGCGTGTGCGCTGGAGTTTCACCGCGGAATAGCCGCTCGCCGGTCGTCAGCTCGAACAGCACGATCCCGAGCGCGAACACGTCGCTGCGCCGATCGATGCGAGCGCCGGCCGCCTGCTCCGGCGACATGTAGCCGAACTTACCCTTCACCTTCTCGTCACCATCGGGATCGCCGTAGGCGGTGCCGTTTGCGACGCCGAAGTTGACGAGCCGCGCTTTGCCGTCGACACCCACCAGGATGTTGTGGGGCGAAACGTCGCAGTGGACGAGATTGCGGAGCTCGCCGTCCCAGCCGCGCAGCTCGTGAGCCGCGTGCAGCCCCGCGGCCGTGTCGGCGATGATGCGCACCGCCATTTCCGACGGAATGGGCCGACGCCGACGCGCCTCGCGGATGACGGCACGCAGCGAGTCGCCGCGGACCCACTCCATCGCCATGAACAGCGTGCCGCGGTCCTCGCCGACCTCATGCACACGAACGACGTTCGGGTGCTCGATGCTCCGGACGATCTGCCCCTCCTCGAGGAACATCGTGCGAAAGTCGGGCTGCTGCGCGAGCTCGGGCAGCATCGCCTTCAGGGCGACGAGGCGGTCCCCGACGTCACTCGGCTCGCGGGCGATCCAGACGCTGGCCATGCCGCCGAGCCCGAGCTCCACCAAGAGCTCGTAGCGACCCAGTCGCGACCCCGATCGCAGCTCGACGTGCATGGTGTTGGTTCTGGCGGTGGATAGTCCCGATACGGACCCCAGGGCCCAGAGACTCTTCGAAATTGAACCACACGACCGGGCCCTTGGCGAGCTTCCCCGCGCTAACGCCTGCGCCTCTGTGTCAGGGGGATGGTCAGGGGGATGAATCCGCCGGTTCGGTGGCCGAGGGCAGCGATGCCCCCGGCGCCGTCGTGCTCGGCGGCCGACGCACCCGCATGGTCACGTCGAGCAAGACGGTCTCCCCGGGTGCGAACTCGACGGTGCGACGTTCCGGCGGCGCCTGGGGATGTTCGAGTCGAACGTAGTGGACACCCGACGATAGCGCGATCGGTCGAGCGAACGGCGTGGTCTCCACCTTTTGCCCGTCGACGATCACGTCGGCCCAGGGTTCCGCGACGACCCTCAAGTAGGCCGGGCTCGCCGGGGCGAGGTCGAGCCTCCCGCGTGCCGCACGCCCCGGATCGGTTCCACTGCGTTGCAGTAGGAGCTGAATCGCCGCGGTGCCTCCGACGATGAGCAAGCCCGCGAGCACGAGCACCCGTGCGACGCCGCGCACGGTGCTGCCGCTCTTCCGAGTCCCCGGCGGCGCCACCTGAGTGCCTGGCTCGTTGGGAAGCAGATCGGCGGCGGCGAGCGCGCTGAGGACGCCTTCCTCGCGCCCCACGCCGAGCTCGGTGAGCGCCCCTTTTAGGGCGTGCGCGAGCTCTTCGGCCGACTGAAAGCGATCCGCGGGCAGCTTCTGCAGGCAGCGCTGCACGACGCGCTCGACGGAGGGGGAAACCGTCGGCACGAAACGTCCGAGCGGCGGCGCCTGCTCGTTGCGAATTCGCACCGTTGCTCCCGGATCGTCGTCGCCGCCGAACGGAGGCTGACCCGCGAGCAACTCGAACAACAACACGCCGAGCGAGAACAGGTCACTGCGCGGATCGGGCTGCTCGCCGAGCACTTGCTCCGGCGACGAGTACGCGAGCGAGCTCTTGCTCTGAGCGCCCGCGAAGAGCTCGGGCGCCGTCGGCAAGCGCTGGTCGGAGGCGACGGAAAAATCGGTGATCTTCACCTCGCCTTCGCGCGAGACGAGCACGTTCGTCGGCGAGAGGTCGCGGTGCACGACGCCGCGCGAGTGCGCATGCGCGAGCCCTTCGGCGATCGCGAGGGCGATGGCGACGGCGGCGGGCTCCGGCAGGCGTCCCACGCGCCCGCGCACCTCGGCGAGCGACCAGCCGTCGATGTACTCGAGCACGAGCCACATGCGCTCGCCGCGCTGGATGAAATCGTGAAGCGTGATCACGTTCGGGTGGCCGAGCTTCGCGAGCAGCTGGGCCTCGCGCTCGAGCGCGGCGGCGAACGGCGACGACGGTAGGATGCTCGGACCGAGCGCCTTGATCGTCACCGAACGACCGAGGGGGATCTGAGTGGCCCGGTACTGCTCGACGATCGGGCCGCCACGGATCTTCTCCGTCACGTCGCAACCGTCGAAGGCCGGCAGGGCGCCCATGCCGGCGGGACTACTCGACCCGGCCGCGCGGTGCTACCCGAAGGCCCCCGAGGTGAACCAGCTCCCCATCCCGACGCGGCCCTCCCTGGGGCGCCGCCTGGCCGAGAGCCTGCGGGCGACGGCGTCGAGTCTCGTCCGCCACGTCGCCGACCGCGACCCGACGTTCAAGGCGACCTTCGGGCTTTCACTCTTGATTTCGGCGCTGCTCTACACGAGAAGCCCGCTGTCGAACTACATCTTCGACGAGCAGGAGGCACTGCTCGCGAACCCCTACGTCAACGGCCGGGGTCTCGCCTTCTGGGAGGCGTTCCGCCGCGACTTCTGGGGTCTCGCCGCCGATCGCAGCATTGGCTCCTACCGCCCGCTGCCAAACCTCATCTGGCGCGCGCTCTGGCACGTGAGCACCGCGCCCTTCTTGCATCACCTCGTCAACGTCGTCGTGCACGCGCTCAACGCCGCGCTGCTCGCGAGCTTCGTTTTCGCGGTGACCCGTCGCCGCGACCACGGCTGGATCGCCGGCGGCATGTTTCTTTCGTTTGCGGTGCTCACCGAAGCGGTGTCGGGCGTCGTGGGCATCGCCGACGTGCTCGGGGGGCTGGGGGTGGTCGCGGCGCTGCACGCGCTCAGGCTTTCCGGTTGGCTTCTGCCGCTCGGCGTCTTTCTGGCGCTGTTCTTGGGGCTGCTCTCCAAGGAGAGCGTGATCGTCGCTCTGCCGCTCGTCACGTGGGCGGCGCTCTGCCTCGCGCCGTTCCTGCACGCGCGACCCCGCCGCGTGCTGCGCGCCGGCGCGACGCTCGTCTTCTCGTTGCTGGCGCTCGTCGCCTACACGTACCTTCGCCGTCGCTTTTTTCCGGTCGCATCGCCCGAGTCCGCCGCTCAGCTCAGCTCGGAGTGGGCGCCGTTGCGCGCATTCCACGCCTTCTTGCGCTGGTTCGCCCAGCCACCCTTGCCGCACGACCCGATCAACAACCCGCTCGTCGGGGCCGACCTGCCGCATCGCATCTCCGGGGCTATGCGCGTCTACGCGCGCGGGCTCGGGCAGCTCGTCTTTCCGTGGCGGCTGAGCGGCGACTACTCCTTCCCGGCGGAGCCGGTCCCCGCGCGCTTGTTCGGCGTCGAGAGCGTGCTTGGCGGCCTCGCGTTGCTCCTGCCGCCGCTCGTCGCGTTGGGAGTGTGGGTGAGCGCGCTCTTTGCCGAGCGGCGCGATCGCGCGCAGAGGCCGGCGACCGTCTCGCCCGGCGAGGTCGCTCCGCTCGGGCTCGGAACGCGCGTCCGCGGGCTCGTCGCCGTCGGGCTCTTGTGGGTCCCCGTCGCCTACTTTCCGCACTCGAACATCCCGGTGCTCCTGCCCACGGTGCGCGCCGAGCGCTTCTGGTACCTGCCCGCCATGGGCGCCGTCATGCTGCTCGCGCCGCTCGTGCCGTGGCTGCGCCACCGCTTTCCCTCACGGCGCGCGGCCTACGCCCTCGCGCTGTGGTTCGGCTTCCAGGCGGCCCAGGCCCGCTGGCACGCCTTCGACTACACCGACGATCTCGTGTTCTGGCGCGCGACCAAGAACTCCGTCGGCAACAGCGCGAAGGCCCACCTCAACTACTCGGTGATGGTCGGGGCACGCGGCCGTCTCGACGAGCGCCTCGCTGCCAACCAGCGTGCGCTCGAGCTAGCGCCGCGCTGGGCCATGGCCCACATCTATCTCGGCGACACGCTCTGCCGTTTGCACCGCGTCTCCGACGCCTGGCCGAGCTACGTGCGCGGTTTCGAGCTCGCGCCGAACGACCCCAACCTGATCGCCCTCGCCTTGCAGTGCCTCTGGGACGAAAAGCACATCGAGCCCCACGAGAGCGAGCTTCTGAGCATGGCCGACGCCCACCCGGGCAGCTGGCTCGCGTTTCTGGCGACCGACATCGTGCACCACGGCAAGGAGCACGGCGGCGTGCAAAAGAAGTACCGGCCACGCTCGTACGACGGCGGCCCCAAGGGCGACAAAGAAGACCAGGACGACGGGGACGACTAGCCCTGATCCTCGGGGCTCCGCGCGTTTCCCACCTGGGAAGCGAAGCGTGGTCGTGATACGAGCCGTGCCGTGCGTGTCCTCGTCACCGGCGGCGCCGGCTTCATCGGAAGCCACGTGGCAGATCAGCTGCTCGCGGGGGGGCACGAGGTCACAATCCTCGACAATCTGAGCTCTGGACGGCGCGAGAACGTGCCGTCCGGTGCGCGGCTCTTCGTCACGGATCTGCGCGATCGCGAGGCGACGGCCGGCGTGCTTGCCGAGGTGCGACCGCAGGCTGTCTGCCACCAGGCAGCGCAGGCGAGCGTCGCCGTGAGCATGCGCGAGCCGATCCTCGATGCCGAGGTGAACGTGCTCGGCGGATTGCACCTCGTGGAGGCTTGCCTCGCCGTCGACGTCGAGCGTGTGGTGTTCGCGAGCACGGGCGGAGCCATCTACGGCGAGGTGCCGATCGGAACGCGCGCGGACGAATCGACGCCGCCCGCCCCCGAGAGCCCGTATGCGATCCACAAGCTAACGCTCGAGCTCTTGCTCGCGATGTACCGACGCCATCGCGGCCTCGACGCGCGCATTCTTCGCTACGCCAACGTCTACGGCCCGCGTCAAGACCCGCACGGCGAGGCCGGCGTGATTGCAATCTTCCTCGACGCCGCGCGCGCCGGGCGTACCCTGTTCGTCAACGCAAGGAAGGCTCCCGGTGACGGCGGTTGTGTGCGCGATTACGTGTACGTAAAAGACGTCGCGCGCATGAACGTTCTCGCGCTGACGGGTGTCGTCAGCGAAAACGTCGCGAATGTCGGCACGGGCGTTCCGACGACCACGCTCGAGCTCGCCCAGACGATCTTGAACGTGACGAAAAGCGGGAGTAAAATAGAGGATCGCCCGTCGCGAGAGGGGGATCTCGGAGTTTCGCTGCTCGAGCCGCGCCTGCCGGAGCGCTACCTCGGCACGCTCGTGGGCCTCGCCGAGGGGCTCGACGAGACGCGCGCGTCGCTCGGTTGACGCGCGCGGGCGTGCGCGTCGCTCACTTCTCCCAAGCCGTGCGTAAGCGGTCGACGCTCACGAGAAGGTACGCTCGGTAGCGGAAGATCACCGCCTCCGGCGGGACGTGGCCGAGCACGAGATCCTCGGTATGCACGCCGCGCAAGAGATCGCGCGTGAACGTCGTGAACGGCTCGAAGCTCCGCGCTCGTGCGACGAAGTCGTCGTGGTAGCGGTTCTGGTTCACCAAGAGATGGGTGACCTTGTACTCGTCGCAGAACGCGAAGAGCGCGTCCGTGTCCGTGGCGTAGATGGCCGAGAGCACGTCGTGCGTGCGGACCTTCTGGCGCGCCCACGACTCCGTGAGCCAGGGCTGCAACGTCTCGAATCCTCCCGTGTTCGCGCGTGCCGTGAAGAGCGGGATGCTGTCGCAGTCCCCGATGTGACAGCCGAAGCGCGTCCCGATGGGCAGCTTCTTGATGAACTCCCAGAGCGGTTGATCCCTGCGGTAATCGATGTCGTATCCCATCTCCGGGATGCGCACGCCGTTGCCGAGCCCGCCCCAGATCGCGACGATGGCGAGCGTCGCCGCGAGGTTGCGCACCGTGCTCCGGTAGCGGCGCGAGAGTCGGGGCCCCACGAGCCCCACGCCCGACACGATGAGCGCGAGCGCGACCGTGCGCATTCCGATGAGATAGTAGCGTTCCGGCGAATACAGCCGGAAAGCGAACCCGCGCGCCAGCACGTAGAGCACCAGGCTCGACACGAGGCAAGCCGTCGCCGGCAAGGGGATGGGGGCCACGCGCAATAGCGGCAGAGCGACGAGCGCGGCGGCGGCCGACAGCGCCACCTCGGCGTCGTGCTCCTTGACGAAGTCCCGCATGCCTTCGAAAGGCGACGGTCCCTTCTGCTCGAACGCGCCGAAGAAGGCCTTGGCGAACTCCTGGGCTGGATCAGGAAAGGGCAGCACGCGGAGCCTGCCCGTGCGCCCGAAGGCGGGCTCCTTTTCGGCTTGCTCCAGCGTGTGGATCGGGCCGCCGTTCGACATGCCGAACAGCACGGTCGGTGCGAGCAGCGCCACGCACGCCGCGACCAAAAGGGCGTAGTGGCGCAAGCGCCGGAGGATCGTGTGGCGACCGATGCGGCCGAGGCCACGCAGCGCGTAGACCCCCTCCGCGCCGAGCGTGATGGCGAGGCCCGAAGGGTAGGTGAGCGCGCCGAGGATGGCCCCGGCGCGGCGCACCCACGGCCGGTCCATCAACGCGCCGGCGAGCCACAGCCCGACCACGGGGAACCCGAAGCCGCGCGGTAGCCCTCCGCAGATGCGATCTTGAACGGAGGTGTCGTGCAGGTACACGAAGACGAAGAGGACGCCCGTCGCGAGGCCGGCGCGCCGGTTCTCGGCAAGCACGACGCCGGTCGCGAGCACGATGCCGATGAGCAGCGCCTGGACGTACTTCGTCGCCATGAGCAGGCCGACGAAGGGCACGGTGACGCGGAACAGCAGCCGGTACGCGTACGGCTGGTACTCGAGCATCTCGTTGGCGATGGGGTCGTCGGCGAGCGGCGCGCCCGGGCCGTAGCGGTGGAAGGGAAAGATTGCCGTGCGCGCGTCGTCCGGCTGCAGGAACGGATCGCGCAGGATGGGCTCGTTGCCGTCGTACCAGCTCCGTAGCCAGAAGAGGGCGACGACCAGCAACACCACGCTACTGGCGAGCTTGAGCCAATCGAACGGCCCGAGGCTCTTCACCTGTTCGGGCAAGCGCCGTGCGCGCTCGAGGAGCTCGTCTCGCCGCTCTTTCAGCCACTTCTGCACGGTTCGGATGGGAGAGCACTAGTCGAGCTTGTAGCCCTGCGCAATGCGATAGTATGGGCGCGTGCCCGCGAGCCCTGCGCCTCCGTTAACGCATGCCGACGGTCGTCCGGAGCTGAGCGTCGTCGCGCCGATGTACAACGAGGCGGCGAACGTCCGAGCGTTCGTCGACGCCGTGCTCGAGGTGCTGAATGGGGCGGGTGTCGATTGCGAAATCATCCTCGTCGACGACGGTAGCCGCGACGGGACCTGGCAAGCGATCGTCGAGGCGGCGGACGCGCACGGCGCCGTCCGCGGGGTCTGCCTTTCGCGCAACTTCGGCCACCAGGGTGCTCTGCTCGCCGGGCTGAACCTCGCTGCCGGGCGTGCCGTGGTCACGATGGACGGCGACCTGCAGCATCCCCCTCGGGTTCTGCTCGAGCTGCTCGCGGCGTGGAAACAGGGCTACCCCGTCGTCAACACGCGCCGTACCGACAGCAACGACACCGGCTGGTTCAAGCGCACGACTTCGCGGGCGTTCTACGGGCTGTTCTCGCGGCTCACCGGCGTGAAGATGGAGCCCGGATCGTCGGACTTTCGACTCCTGGACCGGCGCGCCGTCGACGCTCTCGTGCGCCTCGGCGACGCCGATCTGTTCCTGCGCGGGCTCGTCAACTGGCTCGGCTACCGGACTCTGCTCGTGCCGTATCGTGCCGACCCCCGGCGCTCCGGCGCCTCGAAATTCACGCTGCGCAAGATGCTGCGCTTTTCGGGGGACGCCATCGTGTCTTTTTCGGCACTCCCGCTGCGCCTGGGCATCTTCGCAGGTTTCGTGACGAGCGCCCTCGCGTTCGTGGAGCTTTGCTACATCTTCTACACGTACACCGAGGGGCGCGTCGTCCCGGGCTGGGCTTCGGTGATGACGGTGATGTCGCTCATGTTCGGCGTCTTGTTCGTGCTGCTCGGCGTCATCGGGACGTACCTGGCGAAGGTCTACGAGGTCCTGAAGCGGCGCCCGCGCTTCGTCGTCGACACGCTCGCAGGGTTTTCGCCCGAAGCGCGCCTCGATCGCGCGATCGATCGCTGAACGGCGCTGGTCGCGCGCCGCCCTCTGTCGCCAGCGCGACGCTTGCGGCGTGGGCAAGAGCCCGGTTGCTCGGCGACGCGCCGCCCGTCCCGAGCCTCAATTCGAGCGGAGCACCCACGACAGGCCGAGCAGGCTCAGCGTCAGCACGGCGAGCGCGAGCAGCGCTACGAAGAGATTGGCGGTGCGAAATCGGCCTCCGCTCGTGCGCTCCGCGGCCAGCGCCGGGCGGGGGGCTTCGACGAGGGGCGCGGCCGCGGCGCGTCCCCTGGGCTCCGCGGGGGCAGGGCTCGATTCCCCCTCGGGCGCGGGCGGGTTGACGCGCTCGTCGTTCTGCATCGCCTCGTCGCTGCACCCCTCGAGCTCGGCGAGCGCCTGGACGAGCGGGTCATCGAGGGAGAGCCGGGTGGTGCCGATGGCGAGGCGCAGTCCCGGCGGCCAGCGCGTTTCCTTGCCCGCGACGAGGCGCGCGTCGTCGAGCGTCGAGCCGTTCTTCGAGCCGAGATCTTTGATGCACACCTGATCGCCACGCCGCGTGATTTCCACGTGGCGGCGCGAGGCGTCGTTGTCGGAGATGACGAGATCGGCGTCGGGTGCGCGACCTATCACGTAGGTGCGCTCGAAGTCGGCGAGCGCGAGCTGTTTGCCCTCGTCCGGACCCTGCTCCACGACGATGCGGGCGACGAGCGGCTCACCCTGCGCCTGCATGGCGCCCTGCACGAGCGCTAGGGCAATCTCGCGCGTCGTCTCCTGGGGGTTCGCCGTGGGCACTGCCTGCTCGGCGCGGACCTCGAGCCAAATTCGCCCGACGCGTAACAGCTCGCTTTGCCGCAAAACGCGAGGCGCCTGCGGCGAGAGCTTGACGGGCCCCGCAAAGGTGCCGTTCGTGCTGCCCTCGTTGACGATGACGTAGTCGTTGCCGCGCTGGCGGATCGAAGCGTGCCGGTGGCTCACGCTCGGGTCCGGCAGTCGCACCTCGCACCCCTCGCCGCGGCCAATCACGATGCGGGGAGCGTCGAACGTGATGGTCGTGGGTCCCGAGGTGTCGCCGGAGCGGACCACGACCGTCAGAGCCATGCTCCCGATACTACTCGGCGGCGGGCAACCTGCCCGCGGGTGGCCCGGGGCGCCGCCCGAAACTTGGCCCGCAGGCGGCCGAGGCCCTATCGCCGGGGCAGGCGGGCCCTCTTCCGAGGCGCCCCCCCGAGGCAGCCATGATGGACGTTCAGGAACGACGCGCCCCCGGCGCAGGCCGCGTGGCCATCGAAACGCTGGTCGAGATTCTGCGGCAACGAGCCCGGCATTCCGGCATTCGAGGCGGAGTCGCTCGACGTGAGTGCCCGCGGCATGCACCTTCGTACCGCGTACCTTCCGGACGAAGGGGCCCCGCTCGTCTGCCGCTTCGAGGATCAGGGCCGAGAGATTGTCGTCGAAGGCGTCGTCGCCTGGCGCAAGGAGCGAGAGAAGGGCGGCGACTTCGGCGTGAGCTTCACGGCGCTCGACGCGCGCAGCGTGGACGTGCTGCGGGGGCTCTTGAAGCCGACGGAGCCGAGCGGCGCCGACGCCGCCGAGGGGACGGAAGGCTCCAGGGTGCGCCTGCACATCGAAGGTCTCGGCTCGCCGATGAAGGCGCGCGTGAAGAACCTCGCCGGCAAGCGCAAGGTCCAGGTCGGCTCGAGTCTCGAGTTTCTCCGGGTCGGGCGCCGGCTCGAGGTCGAGGACGTTGAGGCCGGCGGACGCCGCGCGGCGCTCATCGACGGTGTCGAGGTGCTCATCAATCCGAAGACGTTGGTGCCCGAGCTCGTCGTGGCGCTTCGCTACGAGGGCGCGACCGAGGACACGCCCCAGCCGACCGTGACCGATCTGCGAGAGCCCGGGGCCGCACCACAGGCCCTGCGCCTCGAGGCCGCTCGTGTGACCACCGACGCGGCGAGCGTCCAAGCCGACGCGGCCGACCCCGAGCCGTCCGGCGACCAGCCGGCCGCCGAGGAAGACGACGCGGTTGACGCCGACGGCGTCGAGGCCGATGCCGATGCCGGGGTGTCCGCATCGGCGCGGGCCGCCCGGCGGCTCGGCGTGGCTGCCGAGCAAGCGGGCGTCGTGGCGCGTGATGCAAGCGGGCGCGCGATGCGCTGGGGCTTCTCGGCCTTCCAGGATCTCGGCAAGGCGATGGGCGGCATGCCCGCGAAGCTTCGCGCGATGAGGCAGAAGAACGCGCCCGTCAAACGCCGCTCGACGTTGCCCGCCCCCGAAGCCCCCCCTTCCGGCGAGGGGCGCAGGCTACGCCCCCAGTCTGGACGCCCCGAGGCCGCACCGCCGCGCCGCCTGGCAACGAAGAAGCAGATCGCCATCGGCGTCGCTGCGACCATGCTGTTCGGAACGGCCGCAGCGATGACGCTGCACTCCGCGGGCGGCGCCGACAAGAAGGCTCTGCCGCCGCCCGCCGCGCCGGCGACGCAGGCGCCGACGACCGCCGCCGCGCCGGCGCCCGCGCTCCCCACGGGCCTGGCCGCCGCGCCGGCGCCGGGCGCTCCCGTGACGGCGAACGTGCCTCTCTTCGGCCCGACGCCGCTCGCCACCGTGGAACCGGCGCCGCTCGGACCGCCGCCCACGGGGACGTCAGCCGCCGAGGAGGCCGCCGAGCTTGCTGCCGCCAAGGCGCTCACGCCTCCGGCCGCCGAGGACGAGGAGTTCGTCGAGGCGGTGAGCCCGCGCAGCTCGAGCTCGAAGAAGAGCGACGAGCGGAGCGCCAAGCGACCCGAGGACGTCGCGCCCTTCGGTCGCGGGCGGATGCACCTGCCGACCATCTCGCGCCTGAGGCTCGACGCTCCGGGTGGCGAGCTACGCGGTGTGGCGGACGCCAACGGATTCACGGTGCTCGTGCCGGGCAGGAAGCTCATGGAGGAGGGCGGCGCCATCGCCAAGCGCGACACGCGCATCGCGCGTCTGCGCACGACCAACACGCCGGGCGGCGCGCAGGTGCGACTCACGTTCCGCGACGGCGTTCCCCCCTACCGTGTGCGACTGCGCCGGGACTTCGTGGAGCTCTTGATCAGCGCACCCGAAGCGAAGCCGACGAAGGCTGCAAGCAAGACGAAAAGCAAGCCTGCCGCGACGAAGAAGACCAAGAAGTAGGCTCGAGCCGTCGCCGGACCGTCGCCGTTCGGCCATCGAAGGACACGCGTTCGCCCCGAGCGCGGCGAGCTCAGGGCGGCGCCGCGCGGCGGCCGGGCCCCTTTTTCGTCGCGCGCAAGAGAGCCGTGCTCGGGCTCGTTTCGAGCGCTCGGCTGTCGTCCTCGCCGCGAGCGAGGCGCTGGGCCCCCGCGTACGCGATCATGGCGGCGTTGTCCGTGCAGGCTCGAAACGGTGGCACGACGAGTCTGAGGCCGTGCGACTCGGCCGCTCGAGCGGCACGCTCTCGGAGCTCGCGGTTCGCGGCGACGCCGCCTGCCAGCACGAGCGCTCGGACCCCTTCGCGCGTGGCGGCCACGACGGCCTTGCCCACGAGCGTGTCCACGACGCGCCGCTGGAAGCTCGCACACAGGTCGCAAAGGACGCGGGTGTCCGCCGGGCGCCCGTGCCGCTCGACCCAGCGCATCACGTCCGTCTTGAGGCCGGAGAAGCTAAACTCGAGCGATCCCCGCCGGCGCATGGGCCACACGAGCTCGATCGCGTCGGGGTTGCCCTGCTGGGCGAGCCGGTCGATGACGGGGCCGCCCGGGTAGCCGAGGCCGAGCAGCTTGGCGACCTTGTCGAACGCTTCGCCCGCGGCGTCGTCGCGCGTGGCGCCGAGCTCGCGGATTGCCGTGAGCGCCGGGCCGTTGACACGATAGAGCGCCGTGTGGCCCCCCGACGCGAGCAAGGCCACGAATGGGTACGCTGGCGGCTCGGGGCCCGTGATGCCCTCGAAGCGTAAGAACACCGACAGCAGATGGCCGACCAGGTGGTCGACGCCGACGAGCGGCTTTTCGAGCGACCAGGCGAGCCCCCGCGCGACCTGCACACCGACCAGCAGTGCACCCGTGAGCCCGGGGCGGCACGTGACGGCGATCCCATCGACGTCGGCGAGCCGGACGCCCGCGCGGGTCACGGCCTCGCGCACCACGGGGTCGGCGTTGCGCAGGTGGTCGCGGGAAGCGAGCTCGGGCACCACGCCGCCGTAGGGTGCGTGCACCTCGACCTGACTTTGCACGACGTCACTCAGCACCTGTCCGTCGGAGCGGACGACGGCGGCGCCGGTTTCGTCGCAGGAGCTCTCGAGTCCCAGAACGAGCACGGGCCGCTCTTTAGCACCACCTGCGCACCAGGGCTTGCCGGCTCGGGGGCTTGCGAAGCGACCGGCGCGGTAGAAGGATGAGTCGCGTGCCGGTCGATCGCCGCTCGACGTTGAAGCTCTTGCTCGGCACGAGCGCGCTCGCCCTCCCGGCGTGTCGGAAGAAAGACGCGAAGCCTATGCCCATCGAGACCCCGTCGGCCGCCGCCACCATGCCCGTGATCTTCTTGGCTCACGGTGCACCCGTTCTGCTCGACGACGCGAGCTGGGTCGGTGAGCTTCGTGCCTGGTCGAAAGCCCTGCCGCGGCCGAGCGCCGTGCTGATGCTGTCGGCGCACTGGGAAAAGCGCCCGGCGACGTTTGGCGCCACGCACACGGTCCCACTCACCTACGACTTTTACGGCTTCCCGGAGCGCTACTACCAGGTGACGTACCCGGCGCCCGGCGCGCCGGCGCTCGCCGCGCGTGTCGAGGAGCTGCTCTCCGAGCGCGGCATGGATGTCGCGAGGAGTGAGCGTGGGCTCGATCACGGCGCCTACGTCCCGCTCGTCTGCATGTACCCGGAGGCGGACGTTCCCGTCCTGCAGCTCTCGCTGCCCTCGCTCGACCCGAAAGAGCTCTACGCGCTCGGGGAGGTGCTGTCACCCCTGCGAAACGAGGGGGTGCTCATCGTCGGCAGCGGGTTTCTCACGCACAACATGCGGTTCGCGTTTCGACCCGGCACGCCGAGCTGGGCCGTCGAGTTCGACGCGTGGGTCCGAGAGGTGCTGGAAAAGCGCGACCATGACGCACTCATCGACTTTCTGGCGCGCGGCCCCGCCGCGCGCACGGCGCTGCCCACGACGGAGCACTTCGTGCCCGTGATCGTCGCCGCGGGCGCCTCACGGGGAACCGAGAGCGTGCGCTTCCCGATCACCGGTTTCTGGGAAGCAGCCGGCGGGTCGTTCACGCGGCGGTCGGTCGAGTTTGGCTGAGCGCGTCGCAGGGTCTCGTCAGAAGTTGCAGCCAGTTTCGTGGCGCACGAGGTAGAAGAGCGCGAAGCCCGGCTGCCTTTCGGGGCCGGCGCTCGGCGGCGGATCGGGGGCGGGCTTGAGCAGCCGCACCTCGACGTCTCCATTCTTCAATAGGGACACGACGGCGAGCATCGTGCCCTGGCACGTCGAGTCCACCCACGCGAAAAAATCGTGGTCGTGCCCCTCGCCGAAATCGGCCTGCGACAGCGCGTCGTTCGAAAGCTGCGGGATAGCGCGCAGCGAGGCTCCTTCGAACAGGGGGCGACCCTTGTCGCTGCAGAACCCCGTCGTGCGGTCGTTCGAGGTCAGTGTGCCGGGGCGCGTCGTGAACGAGTTCGTGTCGAGCTCGAGCTCCAGGCTCAGGCTCGGTGGCGCTCCGGTGGGGACGAACCCCTCGTGAAAGAGCGGTGCGCCCACGAGCGAGCCGCAGTACGCGGCGGGCGGCTCCGTGTCGAATCGCTCGAGCGAGCGGCAGGCAAAGAGGGCAAGGCCGAGCGCGGCCGAGATCACGCTCAGGGGGAGCCGTCGAGGAGCTTCCACGCGGTTTCTCTAACACGGGGCTCGGCGTCTTGCCTGCCCACGCGCTCGAGCAGCGGCCGCGCCGCGACCGGATCGACGGCGTGGATGGCCCGCGCTGCGGCTTCCCGCACGAGCGCGTATTCGTCCTTCTCGACGGTGCGCGAGAGCGCGCTGATCGCGGCGGCAGGCGCGGCGCTTCCCACGCGGGCGAGTGCTTCCGACAGCGCGACGCGCAGGCCCCAGTCGGGCTCGACCGAGAGGCGCCCCGCGACGGCGGTAGCGAGGCGCTCGTCGGCGGTGGCGAGCGAGCTCACGGTCGCCCGGCGCACGCTCGAGTCGGCATCGTCGAGCGCGCGCAACAGCGCGTCCCTCGCGGCGGGTTCCGGTCGCTGTCCCAGGAACTCGACGGCCGCGATGCGCACCGCGGCGTACGGGTGCGTCGAAAGCGGCGCGAGTACCGGAACGAGCGTGCTCGCGATGGAGCCGACGACCTTGGTTGCTCGCTCGCGATTCGCACCCGTCACGTCTCCGACGAGCGCCGGGACCGGGTTCTGTCCTCGACCCAGACCGAGTGCCTCGACGACCGACTGCGCGCGCTCCGGGGAGCTCAGCGCAAGCGAGCTTGCCGCCCGCGAGAGCTCCGGGGCGAGTCGCTCGAGGGCGCCGACGCGTTCCGACTCGGAGTAGGGGCCTGGTCGCATCGAGCGGAGCACTTCCTTTGCGTCGACGCGCGCGTCCGGCGGGGGCAACGGATCGGGCGGCGCGCGGTAGCTCTGAGTGAAGGTCGCGGCGGCCGCGAGCGCAGCGACGGAGCGGAGCTCCGGATCGTCGTCGAGCAGCGCTTCCGCGATGGCGGGGGGCGCCTCGGGCGCCTTGAGCTCGGCCAGCGCGAGCAGGGCGCTGCCGCGCAGGATCGCGTCCGGAGCGTGCGCAAGCTCGGCGAGCAGCTCGGTTTCGCTGCGCGCGCCCAGCATGCCGAGCGCCCTCGCCGCCGCCGCGCGCGCGACGTTGCCGCTGTCGGTGGAGCGTGCGAGGCGCGTGAGCGCTGGCAGCGACGCGGTGTCGTGCACGAGGCCGAGCCCGATCGCGCCGAGCGCGCGCAGGCTCGGCGCGTCCGTCGCGAGCAAGCTCGTGAGCAGGGGTTTGGCCGTGGCCGAGCCGAGGCGCGCGACCGCCCAAGCCGTGGCGGTGGTCACGGGGTCGGAGTAGTCCGAGCGCAACCGATCGTCGGGTGCGAGCAATGCCTTGAAGCGGGGCAGGAGCGAGGGGTCGCCGAGCGTGCCCGCCGCGATCATGGCGCGCGTGCGCAGGTCGGCGTCCGCGGAGCCGTTCGCGTAGGCAACGAGCGCGGGTCCGGCGGCGCGCGTGCCGACGTGGGAGAGCAGGGTGATCGCTACCTGCTGCTGCGTTGCCCGCTCGTCCCCGAGCGCGTCGAGCAGCGGTTTGACGGCGCGCTCGCCGATGCTCTCGAGTGCGGCACGCGCCCGGGCTGCCTCCTCGGGCGAGCCGGTCCGTGCGCGGTGCACGAGCGGGTACGCGAGGGTGCCGTAGATTTCGACCAGCAGACGTCGGTAAATCGGGCGCTCCGGGTTGCCGAGCGCGAGCGGCAGGATGTCGCGCTCGAGCGATTCCAGCGTCCCGCGGCCGAGATTCAGCTGGATCGAGAGGCGCGCCGCGCGAACGACGAGCTCCTCGTCGGGCGAGGCCCGTATCACCCGACGCAGCAGCAAGTCCGCCTCGTCGAGCTGCCCGCTCTCGACGAGCAGCTCGGAGAGCTCGAGGTACACGGGGAACGCTCGGTCGTTCTTCGAGATGGCGAGCCTAAGCTCGACGATGGCCTTGTCGTTCTGCTGGCGCCGGCGGTACATGCGGCCGAGCTTCGCGTGCCCGTCCGCGTCGTCGGGCCCGAGCTCGACGGCGCGCGCGGCGTAGCGGATCGCATCGTCGTCGCGGTACAGCTCGGCCGAGTACTCGGCCATGCGCTGGTAGTATTCGCGCGCGCGCTTGGGCTCGAGCGCGACGAGCCGCTCGAGCACCGTGATGGCGTCTCCGAGCTTGCGCTCGAGCACGAGCACGCGCTCGAGCCGTTCGAGCGATTCCTGGTCGCCCGGCGCCCGTTCGATGAGCTTGTGCAGCGTGCGCTCGGCGTCGGCGTGGCGCCGGAGGCGAATTTCGGCTTCCGAAAGCAGTCGCCCCGCGTCGAGATCCGGCGGGTCCTGGGCGAAGCGCTTCAAGAGCCCCGTCATGCGCTGCGCGAGCTGGCCACGCAGCCCCCACAGCGTCACGATGTGCTGGCGCGCCTCGCGCGCGAGCTCCGGCTTGTCACCGCCCTCGCGCAGGAGTTTTTCCCACAGCGCGAGCGCCTGGTCGTGGAGCGCGCGGCGGGCTTCGGGCGTCGCCGCGCCGCCGCCGGCCCTTTCCAGTCCGAGCGCATAGGCGCGCTGGGCTCGCGATGGACCGGGCTCGAGCTTGGTGGCCTCGCTCAGCGCCTCGAGCGCCTCCTTGACGAGGTCGTGCTCCATCAGGACCTCGCCCAGCGTGAGCAGCGCCTTCACGCGATCGCTGCCGACTTGACGGATGCGCTGCCACGTGGCGCGTGCGCGTGCCTTGTCACCCGCGGCGAAGTAGCGCGTGCCAAGCTCCACGAGATGCTGCGGATCGCGCGTCGACGACGCCGCGACTCGCTCGAGCAGGGCCACGCTCCGCTCCTTTTCTCCGATGCGCTCGTAGTATTCGACGAGCGCCGAGAGCACGTCCTCGTCGTTGCCGGAGCGTGCTTCGAGCTCGGCGAGCTCCCGGAGGGCCCGCGCGCGGTCACCGCGCTGCAGGAGCGCGCCCACGAGCCGGAACACGTATTCGGGGTTTCGCGGAGCAGCGCGAATCAAGGACTCGTACTCGGCGATGGCCTTTTCGAGCGCACCCTGTGCCTCGAGCAGGCTCACCACCTTGAGGTGCGTCGAAACGTCACTCGGCTCGAGCGCGAGCACGCGCCGGTACGTGGCGAGCGCCTTGTCGATCTGGCCTCCCTCCTCGTACAGGCTTCCGAGCAGGCGGAGCTCTTCGGCGCCGCGCGCCCCCGACCTCTCGAGCCGTGCGACGAGCTCCGGAACGCGGTCGTCGGCGCGGTAAACCTCGGTCATCGCCTGGTAGACCTCGCGCCGCACCCCCGCGCTCGCCCCAGCGACGGTGAGCGCCCGTTCGAGCTCGACGAGCGCCTCCTGTCTCCGGCCAGCGCGCGACAGCGCAAGCCCGAGGTCCCTGAGCGCGGGCGCGAGCACCCGGTTGTCGCCGCTCGCCGCGTTCACGACCTTGCGCAGCTCGTCGACGGCGAGCTGGTTCTCCCCGCGCGCCAACAGATCGCGCCCGAGCTCGGCGCGCACGAAGAACGAGCCGTGGGCGCGCTTCACGAGCTCCTCGTGGTAGCGCACGGCGGCCGCCTGATCGCCCAGATCGAGCGACAGGCCGCGTAGCGAGCGCAGGATCTGCTCGCGCTCAGCGTCCTCCTGCGTGCGCTCGAGAGCCGCCGCGAAATGCTCGCGCGCCTCGGCGCGGTCGCCGCGTCGCTCGAGGAGGCGAGCGATGGCAAGCTCCGCGGCCGGGCTCTTGGGGCGCTCGGTGCTCGCGCGGGCGTAGCTCGAAAGCGCTCGATCGACGTGGCCTTCGAGGCTCTCGACACCGGCGAGCGCTAACAGGGCGGCGTATCGGTCGTCGGGGGAGCCGTTGGCGCGCCGCTCGAGCTCGACGATCAGCGCGTCGAGGTTGCCGTCGCGCTCGCGGTAGAGCTCGGCGAGGCGCTGTAGCGGAAATTCGGCGCCGGGTTGCGCCAGCGCGGCGCCGAGATAGCGCGCCATGAGCGCTTCGCGTCCGGGACCCTTGTCCGCGACGGGCTTTGCCGGTGCGGCGGGCTTGGTGGGCTTTCCGGGGGCCGGCCTGGCTCGGTGCGCCGGTGCGGGCGTCGGGCGGGGCTTCTTCGTGCGGCCAGCGGGATTGAACTGCGCGTAGAGCGGGCTCGACCCGGCGAGCACCAGGGCGGCGGTGAGCAGCCCGAGGCGAGCACGCGTCACGACGCTACGGCCCAAAGCCCGAGCAGACCGACGAACAGTTCTCACCCAGGCAGAGCGCGGCCCCGATGGCGGTGAATGCGAGACCGGTGTCTCCCCCGAAGCACTCAATCCAGCAGTCGATGGCCTCGCTACCCTGGAGCCCCGGGCAAGCGCCGAGCCCGCAGATGATGCCGTTGACGCAGACGGTGTTGCTGAAGCACTGCTGTGCCTCCGGGCAGGTACTGTTGAGACAGTCGAGGCAGGCGCCGGGCGATGCGCCCGCGGAGCCGCCGGTGCCGCCCTTGCCCGCGGAGCCTCCCGTGCCGCCGGTGCCGCCCTTGCCCGCGGAGCCTGCCGTGCCGCCGAACGAACCGCCGACGCCACCGGTGCCGCCCTTGCCGCCGAACGAGCCGCCGACGCCGCCGGCGCCTCCCACCGCCGAGCCGCCGGTTCCCCCGGAGGCGCTGACGCCACCGGTGCCGCCGCTGCCGCCAAACGCGCCACCCACGCCACCGATGCTGCCCCCTGCCCCCCCGACGCCACCGACGCTGGAGCCACCGACGCTGGAGCCGCCGACGCTAGAGCCGCCGACGCTAGAGCCGCCGACGCTAGAGCCGCCGACGCTGGAGCCGCCGACGCTGGAGCCGCCGACGCTGGAGCCACCCTTGCCCCCGCTTCCACCCGTCCCGAAGGTGCCGCCCACGCCCTCGTCGAAGTAGTCGGAACGCCCGCCGCACCCCACCGCGGCAGAGAACGCCAGCGAAACCAGCACCGCCCAACGCATCATGTTCTTCGTAGCACGAAGGCCCGTGTGCGTCCTCCCGTGGTTCGCCCGCGGCCCGGCTTTGATGTAGTACGGGCGACGATGAGCGGCTCCGAGGAGGTCCGCAGCACCCGCCCCAGCGCACCCTCCGAGCCGGCCGAGCCCGCTCCGGACGGCGAAGGTGCGTCGAGCACCGAAGGCTCCGTCGGCGCCGCACCCGTGGCTTTCGAGGGTGGGGGTGACGCCGGGGTCACGACCGGCGATCCCGGCGCGCAGGGCACGCCCCCCATCGAGGACGCGCGCCCGGACTCCCCGCCCGAGACGACGGCACCCGAAGCCGACGCCCCCGCCGTCTCGACTCCGGCTATGCCGAGTCGCGCTCGGTCGATGCCGCTCGACGCCTCGGCGCGTGATGCGCTCTTCACGCTGAGCGCCCGCGTCATCTTGATCTCGACCCTGATCGGGGCCGCCGTCGCGTCATGGACGCAGGTTGCGTTCCGCGCGCCGTGGCTCGACACCTTCGTGCTCGAGAACACGCTCGAGCCGGGCCAGCGCCAGCCGCTCATCACGATGTTCGGCGTCGGGCTCGTGGCCGGCGCGCTCGTTGGCGCAGGCGTGCTCTTCTTCCGGCAGCGCCGTGGCCTCGATCTCGCGATTGTGGAGCGCTGGGCCTGGTTTTTGTCCCCGCTCGTGCTCCTGCCGTTCGTTCCCCTGATGTTCCGCGCTCGGATCTGGGTGAGCCGCTACGACGCGCTGCTGCCGGCCCTGCTCTTCCTCGTCGTGATCTTCGAGCGACTGGCGGTCCAGTCGCTCTCGAACGTACCGGCGAGCGTGGCCGCCTGGTTCGAGGAAGCGTTCGCCCAGATCCCCCCCATCGCGCGGCGACACGGCGCCCTCGCGACCGTGGTGATCGCAGCGCTCGGCTACGCAGCGTTCTTCAGTTTTTACACGCTCCGCTGGCACTACAAACTGAGAACGGGAAACTACGATCTCTCGATCAACAACAACCTGATGTACGGCGGCCTTCACGGCCACTTCCTCGAAAGCCCCGTGGTCTTTCCCAAGGAACCGCCGAAGTACCTCGCGAACCACGCCAAGTTCGGCGCCTACCTGTTCCTGCCGATCTACGCGCTCGTGCCGCGGCCCGAGACGCTGCTCGTGCTCCAGTCTTTTTTCGTCGGTTTCGGGGCGCTCCCGTTGTTCGCGTTCGCGAAGCGCCACGTGCCCGAGTGGATCGCCGTCTTCGTGAGCCTTTGCTACCTCTCGTATTACCCGCTTCACGGGGCGAGCTTCTCCGAGTTCCAGGCGCTGCCCGTCGCGGCCTTCTTCGTGTTCTTGTCGGTCTGGGCGGCGGACGCGAAGCGCTACCGCGTGCTCGCATTCGCCGTCGCCGCAGCGCTGCTCATGCGCGAGGACGTCGCCATCGGCATCGCCGTATTCGGCGTCTTCCTTTTGCTCACGGGTTATCGCCCGCTGCCCGGCCTCGTGATCGCCTGTGTGGCGACGAGCTACTTCTGCTTCCTCCGATTCTACGTGATGGAGCAGGCCGGCAGTTGGTGGTTCCCGAACATGTACAAGGACCTGTGGGCGGACGGGGAGCGCGGCTTCCGCAGCGTCATCAAAACGCTCGTCACCAATCCCATGTTCGTGCTCGACAAGGTGATCGTCGAGAAGAAGATCCTCTACCTTCTGCACCTCTTGTTGCCGATCGTGTTCCTGCCGCTCAGGCGCTGGTACCTCTGGGCGGCGCTCGTCCCGGGAGGCTTTCTCACGCTGCTCGTCACGAATTACGACCCGCCCGTGACGTTTTCCTTCCACTACATCATGCATTGGGCCCCCTACCTTTTCATGGCGAGCGCCCTCGCTCTTGCGGCGATTCGCGCGACGGGCCCAGAAGGCGTCGTGCGCTCGCACGCCGCCATCGCCGCCATGGCCGCGTCCACGATCGTGCTCTCCTACAACTATGGAGCTTTTGCGCGTCGAGAGGGCAGCTTCAAGGCCGGATTCAACCGCATCGAGTTCACGCTAAGCGACGAGGAGCGCGCCCGTCACGACGAGCTGATGGAGATCATCACGAGCATTCCGCCGGACGCGCCGGTTGCCGCGACCGAGAAGGTCGGCCCGCACCTGTCCTCGCGCGTGAACTTCTTCTCCATGCGCGGCGGGCCCCAGTGGGCCGAATGGATCTTGGGCTCGAGCCGTGAGCTCAAGCTCTCGAAAACGCGACCGACGATGAAGGAGGCTCTCGAGTCGGGGCGCTACGGGGTTTTCCGGCGCGTCGGCGATTTTGCGCTCATGAAGAAGGGCTATTCCACCGAGGGCAACGCTCAGCTGCTGGACGACTGGGGTCTCTGACCCAGCACGGCCATGAACGGCACGCCCGAAAACGACGTCCCGCTCGACGCGGTGGCGCAGGCCGGCAAGTTCAAGCGCTGGCTCCGGCCCGTGATGAACGTGCTCGCGGCCGCGTTCGTGGTTCTGGCCGCGCGCGACCTCGTTACGAGCTGGGAAGGCAGCAGCGTCACGCTCGCCCCGGGGGCCGCCGTCGTGGCCTGCATTCCGCTCCTGCTTTCGTGCCTCGTGCAGGGGACGGCGTGGATCGTTCTGGTCGAGCGCATGGCAGACCGGCGTGTGCCGCGCACGCGCTCGCTCGCGCTTTACTTGTTGTCGCAGCTTGCGCGCTACACGCCCGGCAAGGTGGGCTTGCCGCTCGTGCGCATGGAGGGTGCGCCGCGCATCGGCTTGACGCGCACGCTGGTCGGCGTGTCCGTGCTCGTCGAGTCGCTGTCGTGGACGGCGACGGGAGCCGTGGTCGGCTTCGCCGTGCTCTCCGTGACCACGCCGAACGCGGGGCTCGGTGGCGTGCTCGGTCGCCTCGCGCTGCCCGGCTTCGTCGGGGCGCTGCTCGGCCTGGTCGCGCTCCTCGTGCTCGACCGGCGTTTCATCCCGGCCAGGGTCCGGCTGCTCATCGCGCCGGGCGGGCAGGGTCCCGTGGTGCCGCTTTTCGTGCCGCTCGTGCAGGTCGGCTACTGGTCGCTCGTCGCGCTGCACGGCCTGCTCCTGAGCCGCGCGCTCGGCGCGAGCGCCGACGCCGGTCTGACCGCGATGGGCTTTTACGTGATCGCGTCGGTCGCCGGCTTCGTCGTGCTCGCGGCGCCCGCCGGGCTCGGCGTTCGCGAAGCCGTGCTGCTCGCTGGGCTCACCCCGTCCGTCGGTGCGGCCGGCGCGCTCGGCGCCGTCGTCATCTCGCGCGCAGCCTCGCTCGTCGCGGAGGTGCTCGTCTGGGGCGTCGTGCGTGCCCTTTCGGCCTCCGATACGAGCCTGCCGTCCTGACCCGACGCGAGCCGCGCTCCGCGGCGGGTTACTCCGTCGTCCCGTCCTCGTCGGGCGCGTCGCCCGGAACGTCGTCGTCCTGTTCGCGATCCTCGCCGATTGGCTCCCGTCCCGGCCGCTCGAGCGAGCCCCGGACCCAGAATCTCGTAGGACGACATCGCCTTCGAGCCGTTGCGACGGATGAGCAGCGAGTGGTCGCTGCGCAGCCCGGGAACGCCGCCGTCGAAGCAGCGGGGGTTGACCACGACGAACTCGGCCTCGCGGACGAGCCGCGGGGTGTCGTCAGGCAGCGTCGCGGGCGTGCGTGGTTCGGGCAGCTCGTCCATGCGCGGCCCGAACGGCGGCGTGGCGAGGTCCAGAACCTTGTAGAGCCCCGGCTGGTAGTCGTGCCCGCAGCTCAGTATGGCGACGCTGTCGTCGAAGGGTCCTTCGGGAGCATCGCCGAGCTCCGCGAGCAGCCCGCTCGAGAGCCGCTCGGGGTTTTGCGCGTAGCGGCGCAGGTAGTCGTAAAAGCGGATGTCACCGGCGAGGCTGTCGGTCCCCTTCGACTTGTCGATGCGCGCGTGAAGATGCGTGACGCCCAGGCTCGAGAGCAACGCGTGGAGCTCCGCGGGGCTCTTCTGCATGCCGTACTCGATGGCGTACTGCCAGCCGGGGTTGTCGAGCACGGTGGTGTGCCCCGTGCCAAGATTGATGTTGGTTTCGTGCATCAACACGCGCGCACCGGGCGGCAGGCGCTTGCCGATGTTCTGGTAGCTCGTCTGGATGTTGAAGCGCGAGCCGTAGCGATGCTCGAAGCCGGCGCTCAAGAGGTCGATGGACTTCTTCAGCGGTGAGCGGGCCATGGCGTGCGTCTGGAAGAACGCCACGTCGCCGCCCCAGATGATCTGCAGGCCGACGAGCGCCGAGAGCGCGCCGCGCACGACGGTGCCATGTTGTCGCCAGACGAGCGCCATCGTCGCCGCGGTCGCGCTCGCCATGAGCGGCATGAGGCCCTGCAGGTAGCGGTCCTGATGGTGCACGGAGAACCAGGCGAAGATCGCGACGTAGATCCAGCCGACGAGCGCCCAGATGCGCTTCGTGCCCTTGCAGAACGGCAAAACGGCGCAGAGCAGCGTGAACAGCGAGCCGAACACCGGCACGCTCTTGTGGAAGCGCTTCCAATCGTGAGGCTCGAACGAGAACGTCACGAGCGCGCGCAGCGTCTGCGCCACGCCCTCGAGGTCGCGATCCGGGGCCCACATCTGGGCTTGTTCGTAGCCCCAGCGGAAGCGGTAGGCCGCATTCGCCGACCAGGGGTGCGGCGAGAAGAAAGCATGCAGGGTCGGGTAGAGTGGATCGCCGAACCAGATCAGATTCTCGAGCCAGAGCGGCGCCGTCGCGAGGACGGCGACCGCGGCGGCCAGGAGCGGCGAGCGCCAGGCGTTTCGCAAGAGCCCCGGCTGGACCTTGCCCCGCAAGCCCTGAACCAAAAGGAAGAGAGCGCGCGCGATCACGGTCGCGACCGGGACGGGCAGGAGCATGAGGGCGATGGTTTCCTTCACGACCAGCCCGGCCGCGAGCATCAACGCGAGCAGCAGCGTCGGGCGAGGGTCGAGGCGAGGCCAGGCCCTCGTGAGACAGAGCGCCGCCGGGATCATGAAGAGCGCGCCGATGTGGTCGATGCCGGCGCTCAGCGAGCTGTCGTAGAGTAGGACGCCGGGGAAGAGAAAACGCGCCACCCACACCACGCGCGGATCCACCCCCGGCACGAGTCGGCGCACGAGTGCGGGGATGCCGACGAGCGTCGTCACCATGAAGATGACGAGCTCGAGGTGGGCACAGAGCAGCATCTTGTCGAACAGGCGGGCGCCGGGCAGGAGAAACGCCCAGCTGAACAGCAGGCTCGTCATGTGCGGCCGCGCCGCGAAGAGCCAGCCCTCAGCCTGTCGTCGGAGCCCGCCATACGCGACCCAGTCCTCGGCGAGCGACATGTGCTTCCAGCGCGAGTCGAACTGCACGTTCTCGGGCGTGAGCATCGCGAAGTAGATCAGTGCGAAGACGAGCAGGCCGAAGGCGACAGCGGCGAGCTCGAGCGCGCCGAGCGTCGGCCGCCGCCGCTCGAACAGCGCGCGAAACCGCGCGAACAGCGACTGCGCGCCGCGGTATCCGCCCGCGAGGAACACGAGCGGAACCAGCCCGAAGGTCGCGGGTTGGAAGCCGTGCAGGGCGCCCACGCCGAGCATCGCGAGCTCGAACTCGAACAGTCCGACGGCCACGGCAATGACGGTCGTCTCGTGGAGCGGCAGCTCGAGGCGAAAGAGCCGCGTCACGGTGAGCTGCCCGACGCCGAGCACACCCACGAGCCACGCGGCCGAGCAAACCCAGTAGGCCGCGAACCGCCAGAACAGCCACTCGTCGATGGGGTAGTGCTCGTCGACGATGCGCGCGAACACGACGAGCGCGCCGACGAGCACCGAGAGCACGAAGAGCGAGCGGACGCCGAGCTTGAAATGGCGCGAGAGCCGCTCGAGCATACGGGACGCCGTACTAGCGCGGCGTCAAACCCGCGACAATCGTGTTATAGGCTTCGCCGCGTGCCACAGCACCGCTCGCTCGCGCAGCGCCTCGAGCGGCTTCGGGGCCCTCTGGCCGCGGCGGCCGTCGGGCTGGCGCTTTTCGTGATGCACGCTCGGCCGCTCTTCGAGCACGTTCGCCTTTCGCTCGGCCGCTTCCACTTCGCCGACGACGTGCGCGTCATCATCTACCCGCTGTTCCGGATCGAGGCTCCGCGGCTCTTCCCGAACGACGAGGTCGCCGACTACTACCTCGCGGGTCTGCCCGATCTCTACCATCTGTTCTACGTCGTCGTCGGCCGAGTGGTCGGCGTCGAGCTCTTGAGTAAGCTCCTTCCGTACGCGCTCCTCGCCGCGACGCTTGCGCTGCTTGCGTTCTCCGCCCATCGACTCGCCGGTCTTGCGGGCGTACTCGGTACGCTGTCTCTCGCTCTCGGATCGTCCTTACTGCTCGCCCGCATGAGCGGGGGCTTGCCGCGCGGGTTTGCGCCCCTCCTGCTCGCCGCGGGCGCCGCCTGCCTCGTCGAGGGTCGCGTCGTGTTCTTGGCCGCCCTCACGGTGCTCGCCGCGGGGACCTATCCGATGGCGGGCCTCATGCTCGGCGGCTCGCTCGTAGGGCTGCTCCTCTTGCCTGCGCGCGCGCGCGGGACGGCCTCTGGCTGGTCGCTGCGCCGGCGTGCCGTCGTCGCTGCGGCCGCGGCGCTCGCCGCCGGGCTCCTGCTCCTCCCGTCCGTCGTGCGCATCGCCCGCTACGGCGACCCCATCACGCCCGCGCTCTACGACCGTTACCCCGAGGCGGGGCCGAACGGTCGCTTCGACGCCGTCGACCGTCCGCCGTTTCCGGCCCTGCCGTTCGCTGCGCGCGCACCCCTCGAGGCGACGCTGCTCGGTGCCGAGCGGGCGCTCGTCCCCGCGCTCGACGTTCGCGAGCGCGCGCCGTATTTGGCCTCGCTCCTGGCGATTTTTGCGGCGCTCGGCTGGGTCGCGAATGCCCGGCGTCGCCCGGATGCGCTGCGCCTCGCGATGCTCCCAGCGAGCCTCGTCGTCTGCCACACGCTGTCGCTCCTCGTGAGCCCATGGTTGTTCCTCCCGGAGCGTTACGTCGCCTACGGTGTGCCGATTGTCGCGCTGCTCGGCGTCCCCGCGACGCTCGCTGCGCTAGGCTTCGCGAAGCGTCGAGCGCTCCGCGCTCTGCCGTGGGCGTACGTCCTTGCGGTGCTCGCGCTCGTCGGCGCGCACGGCTCGGGGTGGGCCGGCATCACCGTCCACGTGCCTCGCGGGGAGCAGCCTCTCTACGACGCGCTCGCCAAGCTACCTGTCGCTGCCGTCGTCGCCGGGTTCCCCGGTGAGACGGTCGATAGCATCCCCTACCTATCGAAGCGCGCCGTGCTCGTCTCCCGGGAGACGCACATGCCGTTCCACGTGCGCTACGCCGATCGCATGCGGGAGCGCATGCGCGCGCTGATTGCGGCGTATTTTGCGAGCGACGCCGCGCCGCTCGCGGCGCTCGGCGAACGCTTCGGCGTGACGCACGTGCTCGTCGACCGACGCTACCTCGAGCATGGCCCCGACTATTTCGCGCCGTTCGATGCCGAGATTGAGCGTGCCTTCGACGCCGGAAAAGCGCGCGGCTTCTTTCTCGAAACGCCGCCCGAGCGTGCCATCGTGTACGCCGCGGGAACCCTCGAGCTGCTCGACCTCTCCAAGCTTCGGCCGTGATACGCTGGCTCGATGCGACGAGCGC
Source organism: uncultured delta proteobacterium (assembly GCA_963841435.1). GTDB lineage: Bacteria > Myxococcota_A > Polyangia > Polyangiales > Polyangiaceae > PMG-095. The sequence continues at coordinate 1,181,452 of CAWJCS010000003.1, read as the reverse complement.
ACGCTGCCCCGGGTCCGCGCGCCGCTTGGGTGATCGCCTTCGGCATGGTGCTCGTCGTCGGCTGTAGCGGCGAGTCGAGCCCCGGCGGCCCGTCCCCAGTTGGTGCCGCCGGCTCCGGCGCGCCGCTTGCCGGCTCGGGCGGCACCGCGGGAACGGCTTCGGGCGGCACCGCGGGAGCCACGACGAGCTGTGACACCAGCGTCGTCACCTGTTAACGCTCGCCTCCGAGCTGCCCTGCCCTGCAGGTGCCGAGCGTCGAAGGCAGCTGCTACGGCGACTGCGTTCCCATCGACGCGTGCTCGTGCACCGTCGCCGACGACTGCCCCGACCCCGACACCTACACTTGCCACCTGTCGGCCATGCACTGCGGTCCGTTCGTCGGCTAGTGCCCGCCGGGCACCCGCGCATCGCCCTCGAACGACCGGGGTGCCGGCGTCAGCCCGTCACGTGCTGGGCGGGCGACGGCAGTGGCGCGGCGACTGGTCCCGTCGCACCCGCGCCCACGCGGTGCGTGCGCACGTAGTACGGCCGCTTGTTCTGTGACTCGTGGTACGTGCGCGACACGACGTCGGCGACGAGCCCGAGCGACAAGAGCTGCAGCCCCACGACGATCAGCAGCACGCCGAGCAGGAGCAGCGGTCGATCGGAGAGGCTGGCGTGAAAGGCGAGCTTTTCCAGGGCGAGCCACGCGCACGTCAGCGTGCCGAGCCCGAGGCTCGCGAGACCCGCGAGGCCGAAAACCTGCATGGGGCGCGTGAGATACGACTGGATGAAGCGCACGGTGATGAGGTCGAGCACGACGCGCAACGTGCGACCGATGCCGTACTTGGAATGACCGTAGCGCCGCGCGCGGTGATTGACGGGGACCTCGACGATCCGCGCCCCGACCCACGTCGCGACGGCGGCGATGAAGCGGTGCATCTCGCCGTACAGGCGCAGATCCTTGGCAACTTCCGACGTCATGGCCCTGAGCGTGCAGCCGTTGTCGTGGAGCTTGACCTTGGTCGCGGCGGCGATGAGCTTGTTGGCGAGGATCGACGGCAGGCGCCTGCTGAGGAAGGGGTCCTTGCGGTCCTTGCGCCAGCCGGCCACGAGGTCGTAGCCCTCGTCGAGCTTGGCGAGGAGCTTGGGGATGTCGGCCGGATCGTTCTGCAGATCGGCGTCCATCGTGACGATGCGCCGGCCACGCGCGGCGTCGATGCCGGCCTGCATGGCTGCGGTCTGCCCGAAGTTACGCCGAAATTGCAGGATGTTCAGCGCCGGGTCGCTGTCGGCCATGCGCTCGAGCAACGCGAAGCTCGAGTCGCGCGAGCCGTCGTCAACGAGCACGAGCTCGTAGCTCCGACCGAGCGGGCGGAGCGCGGCGTGCAGCTCCGACACCAGGTGCGGCAAGCTTTCCTCCTCGTTGTAGACGGGGACGACGACGGAAATGTCGAGGGTGGGTTGCTCGCCAAGCATGAAAGTTCGGGCGCAGGGTGCCAAAGCTATAGCCGCCGTCGCAAGCCCCGTCGGCGGTAGAGCCGTTTCACGCCGTCTTCACGAGGAACGGCTGTACCACGGCACGGAACGCCGCGAGCGTTTCGCAGCGCGCGGCGTGCTCGGCGAGCGCCGGGTAGCGCTCCAGATCGAAGTGCCCCGGGTGGGCCTCGCTCGTGAACCTGAGCGCGCACGCGACGGCGATGTCCGCGTGGCCGATGCTCGTGCCGAGCCAGTATGGTGTCGTCTGTCGGGCTCGGTCGCTCTCGAGCGTCGACAGCGTCCGCTCGATCTGGCCGCTACAGCGAGCGACCCAGGTGTCCGATACCGTCGGGTGCAGGAGCCTCTCGTAGAAGAGCGAAACGGCCTTGTCGGCGAGGCCCGTCGCGAGCGCGGCGACGTAGAGCGAGAGACGTTGCTCGGGCCCCCGCGCGGGGCAGAGCGCGCGCTCGGGGCCGACCTCGCCGTCGAGAAAGTCGAGGATCGACGCGCTATCCAACAGCGCTTCGCCGTCGTCGAGCACGAGCACGGGCACTCGGCCGAGCGGGCTCAGCTCGGCGATGCGCTCGGCGTCGGCCCACGTTGACCAGGGGCGATGCTCGTACGGCATGTCGTAGAGCTTCAGGGCGACCGCGGCGCGGCGCACGAAGGGCGAATCGTACTGTCCGATGAGCAACATCGTGGGGCTCCTAGAGCGCCGTGACCCCGCCGTCCACCACGAGCTCCACGCCGTTGATGAAGGACCCCGCGGCGCTCACGAGAAACAGAGCCGCCTCGGCCACTTCCTCGGGCGTTCCGAAGCGCCCCATGGGCACCGATTCGAGCAAGTGCTGCCGCACGGCGCGCTCCTGTTCCAGGGGCAACGAGAGCTTGGAAACGATGGGGGTGTCGATGGGGCCGGGGCTCAGCGCGTTCACTCGCGCGCCGAGCGGTAGGAGCTCAAAAGCGGCCACCCGCGAGAGCGCCCTCAAGCCTGCCTTGGTCGCCGCGTAGGCGCTCAGCCCGGCGGCCCCCGACGCGTTCGCGATCGAGGTGTTGAAGAGCACCGAGGCGCCGGGCCTCAGATGGGGGATGGCGGCACGCAATAGGAGCCAGGGTCCCTTGAGGTTCGTTGCGAAGAGGTCGTCGAACGCCGCTTCCTCCATCGATGCGATGGGTGCGACGAGCGCGCGCCCGGCGTTGAGGAACAGCACGTCGATGCCTCCGTGACGGCTCGTGACACCCGCGACGAGCGCGAGGCTCGCGTCGGCGCTACGCGCGTCCGACAACACCACCTCGACGTTGGCGCCGAGCTCGGTGCGCGCCCGCTCGACGCTCGCGGGCGAGCTGCCCGTCGTCGTGACGCGGCCGCCCTCGCGCGCGAACAGGCGCGCGGTCGCCAGCCCGATCCCGGACGTCCCCCCCGTGATGATGCAAACCCTGTCTTTCAAGCGCATGGTGCCTTCTCCTTGTTTTTGACCATTCGTTCCAGAATTGGCCGCAGGTCGTAGCTCGCCGTCTTTCCCCGGGCCTCAGCGCACGTGGGCGTCGATGAGCGTGTGCGCGCCCGCGAGCGTGTCGCGGATGGCGCTCTTCTCGCGCCACACCTTTGCGACCATCGCCGCGCCCTGGGCGAACGCCGTTAGACTGCGCGCGAGCGCCGCGGCGTCGGTGCCGCGACCGAGCTCACCGTCGGTCTTGGCGCGTGCGAGGGCGCGCTCGAACGCCGCTCGCAACCTATCGAGCTTCTTTTTGATGACGCGATCGAGATCGGGATCCTGCATGCCGAGCTCGGCGAGCGAGTTGCCGAGCAAGCACCCCTGGAACGCGTCGCTCTCCGCGTACGCTTGCCAGGCGTCGAGCGTGCGGCGCACGTTCGTTAGCCCGGAGCCGGGCGCGTCGAGCGGCGCGATCACCGTGCGCTCGAGCACGTCGTCCGTGTAGCGTTCGAGGCATTCGACGAACAGCGCGCGCTTGTCACCGAACGCTCCGTAGAGGCTCTGGCGACCGATGCCGAGCGCTTCGGTGAGATCGCTCATGCTCGTCTTCTCGTAGCCCCGCCTCCAGAAAAGCTGCATGGCGCGGTCGAGCGCCTGGTCGCGGTCGAATTCTCGCGGGCGGCCGGACAAGTGCCCATCGAGCCATTTGTTGACCGATGTGTCAAGAATGCGCACGCGCCTGCCCCGACTTCCGCGGCGGGCGGCGGCCCCGAGGGCGAGCTCGGCATCAACCGCACCGAGCCGACGGGCTCGGTCGGCACTCGACTCCATCTCAGGGCCTGAGCCCTCGCGCTCCCGAAGCCGCGGCCCGAGGCAGCGCGGCATGACCCCGAAAGCTCTACGACGTGACGAACGGGTGCGCGCGGGTTCGCGTCGGTCGCCCGGGCTTGGCGCGACTGCCGGCTGGGGCTAGCTTGCGCCCCTCACATGCAGACGCGCGTGGTGAAAGTCGGCCTGGTGCAGACGGCCGTCGGCAACGACAAGGCGCAGAACCTGGAGAAGACGGGTCGCCTCGTTACGGACCTCGCGGCGCGTGGCGCCGCGCTCGTCTGCCTCGAGGAGCTCTTCGCAACGGAATACTTCTGTCAGGTAGAGGACGCGGCGTTGTTCGACCTCGCCGAGCCCATTCCGGGGCCAACGACGCAGGCGATGGCCGAGCTCGCCAAGAGCGCCGGCTGCACGATTGTCGTTCCCGTGTTCGAGCGTCGCGCGGCGGGCGTCTATCACAACAGCCTCGTCGTGGTCGGTCCGAGCGGGGAGATCCTCGGCCACTACCGCAAGATGCACATCCCGGACGATCCGCTCTTTTACGAAAAGTTCTACTTCACGCCCGGTGACCTCGGGTTCATGAGCGTGCCGACGCCGCCGGCCGCCCTCGGTCCACTGATCTGCTGGGACCAATGGTACCCGGAGGCGGCGCGGCTCACGGCGCTGTCCGGCGCCGAGATCCTCGTGTACCCGACGGCGATCGGCTGGCACCCGAGCGAGAAGGCGGAGCTTGGGGCATCGCAGCTCGCCGCGTGGCAAACCATCCAGCGGTCGCACGCCGTCGCCAACGGCGTCTTCGTCGTGGCCGTCAACCGCGTGGGGCACGAGGGACCCAAGGACGGCGGTCTCGACTTCTGGGGCCACTCGTTCGTGGTCGACCCGTCCGGCGTCGTGCTCGCGGAAGCGGGCGAAGGCGAGGAAACGTTGCTCGTCGAGTGCGATCTTTCGCGCATCGAGAACGTGCGTCGCGGCTGGCCCTTCCTGCGCGATCGCCGGGTCGACGCCTACGGCGGCATCTCCTCGCGCCTTCTCGACGCACCGCGCGGCACGGGCGGCACGGGCGGCATCGCGCGATGAGCGCCCGCGCTCCGCGACGAAAGTCGGCGCCCGCCGTCGGCACGTCAACGACACCCTTCGCGGCAGGCTACGCCATGCCCGCCGAGTGGGAGCCGCACGCCGCGACCTGGCTCGCGTGGCCGCACGAGGTCACCGACTGGCCCGGGAAGTTCGCGGCCATCCCCTGGGTCTTCGCGGAGCTCGCGCGCGTGCTCACGCGAGGAGAGCGGGTGCGCCTGATCGTGCGCGGCCCGCGCGATCGGCTGGCGGCGCGGGGTGCGCTCGGCATGTCGGGCGTCAACCTTTCTCGCGTGGACTTCGTGACCGCGAAGACCGATCGCTCGTGGACGCGCGACTTCGTCCCGACCTTCGTCAAGCGCGCGAAGCGCGGCAAACGCGGCGGCGCGCTCGCGGCGATCGGCTGGCGCTTCAACGGCTGGAGCAAATACAAAAACCACCACGCCGACGCCAAGGCCGGCGCCGCAGCGGCCACGTGGGCCGGCGTGCCGCTGCTCGCGCCCGTGCTCACGCTCGGCCGCCGCCCGTATCACGTCGTGCTCGAGGGCGGCGCCATCGACGTGGACGGCGAGGGCACGCTGCTCGCCACCGAAGAGTGCCTGCTCGACGGCAAGCAGGCACGCAACCCCAAGCTCGGCCGCGCGCTCACCGAGCAAGTGCTGCGCGACTTCGTCGGAGCGGAACGGGTCTTGTGGCTCGGCCGTGGGATCGCGGGCGACGACACGGGCGGGCACGTCGACGACTTCGCGCGCTTCGTCGCGCCCGGACGCATCGCGCTCTCACTCGAAACCAACGGTCGCGATCCGAACCATCGCGTGTTGTCCGAGGCGCGCGAGCGGCTCTCGGGCGCTCGCGACGCGCGGGGCCGGCGCCTCGAGATCGTTCCGTTGCCGATGCCCGCGCCCGTTGCGTTCAAGCGCCAGCGGCTGCCCGCGAGCTACGCGAACTTCTACGTCGCGAACGACGCCGTTCTCGTGCCGACGTTCGACGATCCGCAGGATCGCGTCGCGCTCGGCGTGCTCGGGGAGCTCTTCCCCGAGCGTGAGGTGGTGGGCATCCACGCGCGCGACCTGGTGCTCGGGCTCGGGACCTTGCACTGCTCCACGCAGCAAGAGCCGCGCGACTAGCGCGCCGCTCGCGGTGCTCCGGTGCGGAGCTCCGCTGCCGGCGGGCGGCCGGGCGATTGCGCATTTTGCGCTCGCGCCCCGCCTGGAATGCAAACATTCACCAGGCGGATCGCAGTGTCCGCAGTCCAGCGAAACGGATCAGGAAAATCGAAAAGATGCTCTTCGGGCGAACGACAGGTGCCTACATGTTTCCGGCAGACTGGAAGTCGTTCAACTTTCCTGATCGCCTGTTACCCACTCCGGGTACTCGACTAAGTGTTGTGACTGCTCGTGTGCTGCGCTTGCCTTGCGAGGCCCCCCCTCCTGGGTTACGAACCAAGGATTGGGGAGTCACGGCCCTTTTTGGTGCCGTCTCCGCCTTGGCCGTGGACAGCACCCCCGTCGTGGAACTTGAGGCGCCCGACAGTGGCGGCGTAGCCAACCTGGCGGCGCTCGATGACGCCGGGCTGGCCCGCGCGCTCATCGACCGGCATCCGGCGGCGCCCCGTGCCGTCTGGACGCGTTTCGCCCCGATGGTGCGCCGCATCGTGCGCCGGTCCCTGGGTCCCGAGCAGGAAGTGGAGGACGTCGTGCAGGACGTCTTCGCGACCCTCTTTGCAAAACCGTCGCGACTGCGCGAACCGGCCGCCTTCCGGGCATTCATTGTATCGGTGACCCTGCACAACGTGAGCTACGAGCTCCGCCGGCGCCGCGTCCGGCGTTGGGTGGGGCTCTCCCCGACCTCGGAGCTGCCGGACATTCGGGTGGTCGAGTCGAACCCGGAGTCGAGGGAGGCGCTGCTCCGTTTCTACAAGATCCTCGACGGCGTCCGAGCCCGTGACCGGAACGCCTTCGTGCTTCGCTACATCGAGGGTATGGAAGTCGCTGACGTGGCCTCCGCCCTCCAGACCTCCGTGCCCACGGCGCGCCGCTGCTTCACCCGCGCTTACAAGCGCGTCTCGTTGCTCGCTGGTCGCGACCCCTTCCTCAAGGAATACCTGGGCGAGCTTCGCGGAGGCCGTGCCCAATGACCCACGAAGGGCTGGCACCCGTGGAAGGCGATCGGGCCGTCACCTCGTTCGCTCGGCTCGCCCGGCAAGGTTTGCAGGGCGACGCCGGCCGGCGTGACGACGCGAGCTTCGCCAGGGTCGCCGTGAAGGTCGCGCGCATCAAGACGCGACGCCGCGTGCTGGCCTCGGTCGCAGCGGCCGCCACCATGCTCGCCATCGCCGCGGGCGCCTTCGTCGCCACGCGCACGCACGACATCACCTATCGCGTCGTCAACGGCGCCGTGGTCAACGGCGATCACGTCATCGCGGGCGCCCACACGAGCATCCGTTTCTCCGACGGCTCCCAGCTCGCGCTCGACCCGGGCGCCGACACCCGCATCGAGACCCTCGACGAGAACGGCGGTCACGTGAGCCTCGACGACGGCACGGCGCGCGTCGCCATCACGCGCCGCCCGGGCGCCGCCTGGACGCTCGCGGCCGGGCCCTACTCGGTGCGCGTCACCGGCACGGCGTTCTCGCTCCATTGGTCGAAGCGCGACCAGGCCTTCGAGATTGCGATGCAGCACGGCAGCGTGATCGTGAGCGGGCCGCTCGTGGGCGCCGGCATGGCGCTCCACGCCGGCCAGCACGTCAAGACGACGCTCGGCGACGGCCAGCTCGTGGTCAACAGCATCAACGCCGCCCCCGAAAAGACCGCGGACGTGCAGGCCCCCGCCGCCCCCGCCGCGGAGACCGCGGCGAGCGAGCCTGCCGCGCCGAGCGACACGGCCACGGCCGACGCGACCCTCGACTGGGCCCGCCGCGCGGCCCAGGGTGACTTCGCCTCGGTCATCGAGTTGGCGGAGCGGCGCGGTCTCGACGCAACGCTGGCGACGGCCTCGCTCGCCGACATCGGCGCGCTGGCCGATTCCGCGCGCTACGCGCGGCGCGCTTCCATCGCGAAGCGGGCGCTTCTGGCCGAACGCAAGCGCTTTCCGAGCTCCAATGCCGCGCGGGACGCGGCGTTCTTCCTGGGGCGCCTCGCCGAAGACGGGGGCGGGGGCGCCATCGAGTGGTACGAGCGTTATCTTGCGGACAGCCCGCGCGGGACGTATGCCTCTCAAGCATTGGGTCGCAAGATGATGCTCGCCTACCAGCAGCGGGGCGCCTCGGGGGCTCGCGCGATTGCCGACGACTACCTCGTGCGCTTCCCGGCAGGGCCCTACGCGGCCGCCGCACGCAAGATCACCGAGGATCCGGCAGCGTCCGCTCCGTGAGCGCGGGCTCGCGCGCGGCGGCTCGCGCGCGGCGGCTCCTTTCGCTCTGCCTCCTCGCGCTCTTTTCGTTGTTCTCGGGCGCTGCCGTCGCCCAGTACCGGCACCGTGTCGTCGTGCTCGAGCCGGAGGACGCGGCGAACACCGTCGAGGTGCGGGCGCGCCTGCGCGGCGAGCTCAGCGCCGCGGGCTTCGATGTCGTAACGCTGCAAGTCGGCGGGATGGATGACCCGAAGACACTCAGCGAGACCGCGGCGCGCGAGCTGCAGCCCGCGGCCGTTCTCTTCGTCGTCGATCCGCCCGCGGCGGCCGATCGCCCACACAGCGCGGAGATCTGGCTTTCGGATCGGCTCTTGCGCCGCACCTTCGTGCTCACCTACGCGGTCGATCCCGCCGATCCCGGCAAGGACTCGGCGCGCGTAGCCGTCCAGGTTGCGGAGATCCTCAAGGCGGACCTCGCCGAGCTCTCCGTGACGCGGCAAGCTCGCCCCGAAACGCCGCCGTCGTCGCCACCCCCGCTGCCGCCGTCGCCCCTTCCTCCTCCACCGCGCCCAGGCGACGGCTTTCGCCTCGAGGCGGGCGCGGGGATGCTCCTCGGTTTCGAAGGGCTGGCCTCCTCCGTGGCGCCGCTCCTGCGTCTGGGCGCGACGCTTCCGTCGTCCTGGCTCGGGGACGGACCGGTTTCGCTCAACGTCGTCTTGACCGCCAGCGCATTCGGCAGCCAAGCCACCACGAGCACGGCTAGCGGTGAGGCCCGCGTGCGGCAAGGGCTCGGCACCGTCGGCCTCGTCGCGCGCTTCAACGCGACCGGCGCGGTCGAGCCCCTGCTCTCACTGAGCTCCGGCGCCTATCTCACCGACACGGACGGCGTCGCCGACGCGCCCTACGTCGCTCGCACGCGTCGCACGTGGTCCGGCGCCACGGGCGCGGGCGCCGGGATCTGGCTGCAGCCTGGCGCGGGCTTCGCCGTGTCCCTCCAGGCCGAGGTGCTCGAAGCTTGGGCTCGCACGATGGTCCGGATCGCGGGAGAGCAGGCGGCCACGGCGGGCTCGCCCATGGTGCTCGTCAGCGCGAGCGTCGCGGGCGTGCTCTGAGGTCCGCGCTCGCCTGGGATCGCCATCGGCTGCACGCGCTTCTTCAGGGCAGATACGCCGCATCGGGGCCGGCCCGGTAGCTCGTGAGCACCTGCTCGGCGCTGAGCGCCTGCGAGTAGATACGAAATTCGTAGATGAGCCCGCCGAAATCGGAATCGGCCACGTAGAGCGAGCGTCCCAGCCAGGAGTTGATGTCGTTGACTTCCGAGAGGCGGATCTGGACCTCGTTGTCGCCCGTGAAAGCATGGGCGCCCTCGAGTGAGCCGTCCATGTAGAGCGCGAGGGTCTTGGACAGGTAGTCGAACGTCACGGCGACGTGGGTGACGACGCCGTAGGGGAAGCCGCGCTTGGCGTCCACTTGGGCCTCTACGCCCCCACCCTTTTGGTAGGCGACGCGTGCCACCGGTCCCTCGGCGGAGTCATCGGGTATCTGCGTGGTGAGAAAGAAGTAGGTCGAGCTCCCGCCCCCGTTGCGGCTCCCTTCGGTGCCGCTGCCGTCGTCACCGAAGTCGAAGATGCGCTGCCACGGGGAGCCGCCCGACCACCTGACGAACGCTTCGAGTGTCACGGACGCGTTTTCGGATAGGATCCCGTTCGGGAGGTCGACGTATTCGCCGCGACGGCCGCCACCGAGCGTCACCGCGCCCGACCCGTCGAGCGTGGCACCACCCACGAGCACGCCGTCGGCGCTCCCCTTCGAGTTGACGACGATGGTGCCCGTGCCGTCGAACGGATACCGGTGCACGAGAACGTCCAGCAAGTTGACGCATCCCGCCACACCGTCGGTGTCGTCGTCCGGGAACTCGCAGCCGCAGATGCCCGGCGTGGTCTTGAGGGGCTGGTCGGGGCAGTCCTCGTAGCAATCGGGCGTCCCGTCCTCGTCTCGGTCGCGTTCGGGATCGTCGCAGGGTCGGCCCGCGGCCCCGCCCGAGCCGGCGCCCCCGCCGGCCAATGCTCCCGTGCCCGAGCTGCCGCCGCCCGCTCCACCGCGGTTCGCCTCGACCACATCCACGACCTGGGGCGCGCAGCCGGCCGCCCAGAACGCGACGGCGAGGCACAGGGGCAAGGTGCGCGAGCGCGTCCACATCCCAGATACTGCCCGGCCTAGCATCCAGCGGCGCGCAGGGCCCGCTGGTCGTGCCCGTCCGGCAACCGGGCCCGGGACGACGGGCTCGATCGAAACGCACGATATGCGCGAGATCACGCGGATGATTCGCACCGAGATGGGGCGCCCCCTTTCGCTGGGGCCGTGGTTGCGAGAACGATGCATGAAGTGTGGCATCTCGTCCGTGCAGCGCACCTTATCCGACCCAGAAACGCGAGTGGAGCGGGTGTGACCCAGAATTCCACCGTATGATGAGTCTTTTGGTGATCGAGTTCGACCGCCGCGGGGGCACCCTTAACGCAGTCACTCGGAGACGACTCGCGATGCCGAGAGCCAAAACATTCCCCACGCCGTGGCGAGCCCTGACAGGGTTCGTCGGCGCTGCCCTCCTGGTCGCCTGCACGGGGACGTCGGTAATCCGACACAGCCCCCGGGCTCCGGCGCCACTGGTTCCGGCGCGGTGGGCGGCGCCGGCGGTGCCTCGGGGTCTGGAGTGGGCGGTTCGGCGGGCTCGGCGGCGACCGGGGGCGCGACCGCGGGCACGGGCACCGGCGGCTCGACGAGCGGCGCGGGCGGCGCGGGCGGCTCGGGCGTCGGTGGCTCGGGCATGGTCCCGCCCGGCTGCACGGGGTCGGAACATCGTCGCCGCGAAGCGGATGGTAAGGCTCACGTTCAACCAGATCGCCGCGTCGATCCGCTCCATCTTCGGCAACGCCGAAGCAGACGCCATCGCACAGACCTACGAGATTGGCGATCTTACCCATCGCACCTTCCCGCCGCTCGCCAATCCTCGCGAAGGCTCGTCGATCACCGACGCGAACTGGCAGTCCGGCGATCACATCGCCAACGACCTCGGCGACTACGTGTTCGAAAACTTCGCGACCGTCACCGGCTGCACGGCGACGCCCACGGACGCGTGCGCGAGAGCGTACGTCGCCCGCCTCGCCGAGGAAGCCTACCGCCGCCCGCTGACGACAGAAGAGACCATGCGCCTGATGGACGGTGTGTACACGCCGATCGCCCCCGGCGGCGGCACCGATACGGAGATGACCATTCAGGAGGCCGTACGCTACAGCGTGTACGCCATCTTCGAGTCGCCACAGTTCCTCTATCGTACGGAGTTCGGCGACGCGGCAGCGAACGCCGGCGGCCTCCAGCCCTACGAGGTTGCGAGCCAGCTCTCCTTCTTCCTCGCCGACGGCCCGCCCGATCAGCCCCTGCTCGACGCCGCCGCCGCCGGCAACGTCAACGTGGCGAGCCAGGTCGACCGCCTGCTCGCAACCGACCCGGTGAAGACGAACCTCGCCGCGGCGATGTTCGCGTACTTCACGCTCCCCGTGCTCGAGGTCGTGAACATCGACCCCATGAAGACGCCGGCGTGGACCGAGGGCCTTCGCGCGTCGATGTATCACGAGGCCGAGCTCTTCCTGCAGGACAACCTCTGGTCCGGCCCGCTCGACGGCCTGCTCACCTCGCGCGAAACGGTCGTGAATTCGAACATCGCCACGCTCTACGGTGTTCAGTTTCCGCCTGCCGGCGTCACGCCCGATGCCGACGGGTTTGCTCCCATCCAGCTGCCGGCCGATCGCGCGGGCCTCTTGACCCTGAGCGGCTTTCTCACCGAAAAGTCGAACCCTGACGCCGAGTCGGTCGTGCGTCGCGGCTTGCTCGTGAACGGCACCATCCTCTGCGGCGACAACCCGCCGTTCCCCGACGATCAAGCCACCTTGGACAAGATTGCGGCCGCCGCGGCCGTGCTCATGGATGCGAGCGAGCGCGAGCGCGCCGACTATCGCGCGACGACGCCACCGTGCAACGGCTGCCACACCGGCTTCGACCCCTACGGCCTGTCGCTCGAGAACTACGACCTCGTCGGCCGCTACCGCACGATGGACGAGCAGGGCAGGCCCATCGACGCCACGACCACGCTGCCCGAGAACGCCGGCAGCGTCATGGTGACGAGCCCCGTCGAGATGGCGAACGCCCTGGTGGCGAGCGGCGCCTTCGGTACCTGCCTCGCGAGCAACCTGCTCGCCTACGCGCTCGCCGAGATCCCGCCGACGGCGGACACGTCGCTGGCCACGACGGGCTGCGCGACGGGCGCCGTGGCGACCGGCTTCAACGCGAGCGGCACGAAGAGCTTCAGCGATTTGGCGCGCTCGATCGCTCTCTCCAACACGCTCATGACGCGCTCCGCAGGAGTCAACCAATGAGATCGTATCGCTTCACGCGACGCGCCTTCCTCGGCAGCATCGGCGGCGCCATCGGGCTAAAGCTCATGCTCGAGAACCTCGAGGCGCAGGCCCAGGGCATGACCTCGCCGCCGCGCTTCCTGATGACGCACTGGCCCGTGGGCACCCTTCGCTACCACTGGGTGCCGAGCGGCAGCGGCACGAGCTACACGACGTCGCGCATCTTGCAGCCGTTCGAGGACGCGGGGCTGCGCGAGGACATGATCGTGCTCTACGGCCTGAAGCACGGCTTCACGGGCCTGGGCGGTGGTCACGAGGACGGGACGCCCTTCATGACGACCGGCGCGAACTCCCCGGGCACCCGCGACAACCAGGGTGAGGACGACGACGGCTGCGCGGGCGGCCCTTCGTGGGATCAGATCCTGCTCAAGAACGTGCCCGATCTCCAGCGCTCCGGTGCGGGTTACGCCAACGCCATCTGCGATGCGCGCATCGATTCGTACGAGACCTCGACGCAGTGCCTTTCGTACTCGTACACGAAGCGCTCGATCGCTTCCGCGCGCCCCGGTGGCCAGCTCAGCGAGGCCACGCCGCTCCTGCCGGTGCTGAGCCCCGTGCAGCTCTACATGAACCTGTTCGGCAACTTCATGCCGGGCGGCTCGACGGGCAACGAGGACGCGATTTTGAGGGCGCTCCGCGCGAGAAAGAGCGTGCTCGACTACGCGCTCGGCGAGCTCGCCAGCATCAAGCTCATCGCGCCCGGCAGCGAAGCCTCGAAGATCGATCTGCACGCGGAAGCGATCCGCAAGATCGAGCTTCAGATCTCCGACCAGCTCGCGAACCCCACGCCATCGAGCATGGGCTGCATGGCTCCGGCCGCGCCCGATCCGAACCTGCTCGGCAAGACGGGCTCGAAGTTCGACTACGATAACCCGCTGACGAACACCGCGGACGACGCGCTCCACGAGCAGGTCGGCAAGGTGCACGCCGGCATCATCATGGCCGCCTTCCAGTGCGACCTCATCCGCGTCGCGACCTTCCAGTGGTCGCCCGGCACGAACCACGTCTCGTTCAAGGGCATGTACCCGGCCGATACGAACGCCATCTACATGCACCACCCCTTGAGCCACAAGGTGCAGGACCCGGCGTTCTTCGACGGTTCCCCACCCACGAGCGGCACCAACGCCTCGATCTTCGAGTTCTTGGTGAACGTGAACACTTGGTACAACGCCAAGACCGCCGACATCCTGAACAGCTTCAAGTCGGCAACCGACGTTTACGGCAACACCCTGCTCGACCACACCGTCGTGCCTTACGTGACCGAGGTTGCCCAGGCGGCTCACCTGCCCCGCTCGAACATCCCCGCGCTCATCTTCGGCGGCAAAGCCCTCGGCATGAAGGGCGGACAATTCCAGAATTTCCAGAATTCCAACCGCTCGCACAACGACGTGTGGCTGTCGGTCGCCCAGGCCTTCCTCAAGACCAGCGATCCGCTCGGTGCGATCAAGGCGAACGAGACACCCACGTTCGTAACGACGGGAGCCTCGCCAATTTCGGGGCTTTGGACCGCGCCAGCCTGACGCCGCGCCGCGGCGCGCACCTCTAAATCCTGCCAAAAGCGGCGCAGCGTCTCAAAAGTTGAGGGTTGCACCGGACTCTGGCTCGTGTTTCTTGTGGGCGCCGATGGCGCCACTTCGTCTGAATTTCGACCGCGCGGCGATCCTTGCAGTACTGGCTGCCGCGCCGATCATGGGCGCTTGCTCGGGCGGTGACGACGACGCCGCGGCCCCGGCAAAGGAGAGCCTCTGCGGCACGGTCGGGGGCGGCCCCGACAAGGCGCCCGACATGACGAGCTCGATCGACGCGGACGATCCCGCGATCTCGTACGGCGGGCGCATGGATTTTCGGACCCCAAGGGGCCGCTCTACTCGGCTCCCGCGGCCTACGCGAAGGTGCGCTTCGACGGCACCGCGATTTCGGTCAAGCTCGAAGACGAATTTCGCTGGGGTCGCCGCAACTACTTCGACGTGATCGTCGATCAGGGCAGCGATTGCGAGCGGCGCGCGAAGATCGCGCCGAAGCCGGGTCAGACGGAATACCCCGCCGTGTGGGGCCTCGCGGCCGGTGAGCACACGGCAGTCTTCGTGAAGCGCACGGAGTCGAGCATCGGCAACGTGACGTTTCGCGGCTTCGGGTTCGCCGGTGATGCGCTCGAAGCGCCCCCGGCGCCGGACCGAAAGGTCGTGATCATCGGGGATTCCATCAGCTGCGGCGTGGGTGACGACCTCATCCCCGTGGACGACCGCCCCGACGGCGTCACGTTCGATACCATGTGCGCCGAGGACAACTGGGGCGTGCCGTACCACAACGCGTACAAGGCGTTCGGCTCGCTCGTCGCCGAGCACTTCGATGCCGACTTCCAGGCGGTCGCGGTGTCCGGCATCGGGCTCATGCACACCTACTCGAGCAGCCCGGATGACGATCTGCGCCCGCTGCCCGAGGTGTACGACAGCGTGCTCTTGCAGGATCCGGATTCGCCGGCGTGGGATCCCAAGGGCTTCGTGCCGGACCTCGTGCTCATCGTTCTCGGAACGAACGACTTTTCGCCGGGCGACGTGCTCGCGAACCATCCCAAGATTTCGGTTGACGAGTACGTGTCGAACTACATCGACTTCATCGACAAGCTGATGAGCGACGCGTACTACCCCGACGCGAAGTTCTTGCTGCTCGGCAGCCCCATGCTCGGCAACAACTATCCCGACGAGACGTACACGTTCCGCGACGATCTGGATGAATCCATCGCAGCCGTCGAAGAGCACTACTCTTCGATGGGAATCGATTCGGTGAAGAGCCAACCCATCGACCGCACGATTGGTCGCGGCTGCAGCTCCCACCCGAGCGGCGACGAGCACGCCCAGATCGCCGGCACCCAAGAGTGGAATGGCCACACGCAGCTGATTCCCGTCGTCGCCGATCTGATGGGCTGGTAGCGGCCCTTGACTCAATCGCGGAAAGTCCGGTACTAAAGCGTTTCAGCTCGATGACCCTGGGCAACTTTCTCGCAGCAACCCTGGCGCGGCGGGGTCTGTCTGCCTGCGCGCTTGCCCTCGCGCTCACGGGTTGCCTCAAAACGCCGGACCGCTACGCGTCGTCGGCGCTCGACGTGAAAGAGCACCCGCCCGCGAACTTCGAGGTCGACGGCGAGCCCTTCTGCTTCGCGGGCTCGAACAACTACTATCCGATCTTCAAGCCGCGCCCCGTCGTCGACGATCTGTACGAGGCGGCAGTCGCGCTCGATTTTCGCGTCATGCGCATCTGGGGCATGATGGACCGCGGCTCGCTCGACGGCAGCGTCCCCAATGCCGATCCCGACGGCGGCGACAAGCAGGGCGTCTATTTTCAGTACTGGGACCCGGCGAAGAAGGCCCCTGCGTACAACGACGGCCCGGACGGCCTCGAACGCCTCGACTACGCGCTCGCGAAGGCCGCGGAGCTAAACCTCAAGATCATCGTCGTCCTCATCAACAACTGGCGCGCCTTCGGCGGCGTGGACCAGTACCTGATGTGGTACGGCCGCGACAAACACGACGAGTTTTTCACGGCGCCCGAGGTGAAGCAGGCCTACAAAGATTGGGTCGCGCACGTCGTCACGCGCAGGAACACCATCAACGGCCGGCTCTACAAGGACGATCCAGCCGTTTTTTCCTGGGAGCTCGCCAACGAGCCGCGCATGAAGGGTGGCAACTCTTTCGACCGCGGCACCGGCTGGACGACGAGCACGCTCACCGACTGGGCCGACGAGATGTCGAAATACATCAAGTCGCTCGATCAGAATCACATGGTCTCCGTCGGCGACGAGGGCTTTCTGAACGGCGGTGGCGACCACTGGGCCTACAAGGCGAACGACGGCGTCGACAACGAGGCGCTGACGGCGCTCGCGGGCGTCGATTTCCAGACGTTCCACAGCTACCCCGAGGACTGGGGCGCGAAGCTCGAATGGGGCGAGAAGTGGATCGACGACCACCTGCGCGTTGCGCGTAGACTCGGCAAGCCGAGCGTGCTGGAAGAGTACGGCGCGAGGGTCGAGCGTTCCGAGGGCAATCTCGGTGAGGTCATCAAGGGTTGGCCCGAGCGGCGGCGCGCTTACCACCGCTGGAACGAGATCATGCTCCGGCGCGGTGGCAACGGCTTCTTGCCGTGGATCCTCTCCGGCATCGACGAGGACAAGCCGCGCTATCCCGATTACGACCACTACGCGTTTTACAAGGACGACGCGACGGGCAAGCTGCTCGGCGAGTACGCGCGGCGCTTCGCCAACGAAGCGCCGGCGTGCCTCAACGCAGGCCCCGGCAGCGGTAAGAAATCGCCGTTCGTGAGCGTTCGCCGGCCCGCGCTGCTCGTCGCGTACGGCTGGGTGCAGGGAGGCCATGGCTAGGCCGATGCCGCGTTCGCTCGAGCTTTTCTTGCTTGCCGGTGCGGCGCTCGTCGGGACCGGCTGCATCACGGCGCCCGCCTGGGAGTACGGCTCGACGGCGCAGGCCAAGGAGCTCGAACGTCCCGCCCTGCGGCGAGAACGCCATCATCGAGGACGGCGAGGATCTCGATCCGCGCGGCCGCACGCTCGAAGGCCGTGGCGGCTACTGGTTCTCGTTCGTCGATCCGTCAGGCTCGACAATCTCGCCGCAAGGTTGGCCCTTCAAGATGGGCTCGCCCGGACGACTCGGCTCGAAGGGCGCCGCGCACATGAGCGGTCACATGGCGTCGACCGGCAACAGCATCTACGCGGGCATTGGGCTCTGGTTCACCGAGCCGCACGGTCCCTACGACGCATCGAAGTATTCGGGTGTCACCTTCTGGGCCAAGGGCCCGGGGCGTGTGCGCTTCGAGATCCCCGACGTGCACACGGGCCCCGAGGGCGGCATCTGCAAGGATTGCTACAACGACTTCGGCATCGTGCTCGCGCTCGAGCCCGAGTGGCGAAAGTACACGATTCGCTTCGAGTGGATGCAGCAGCGCGCCGGCTGGGGCGAGCCCTATCCGTCCCTCCAGACGGACCAGGTGCTCAAGCTCGAGTGGGAGTTCAACGGCGCCGGTCGGGACTACGACATCTGGATCGACGACATCGCGTTCGTCTGTGAAGGAGGCGAGCGATGATTCGGCGTCTCTTTCTGCTCGCGGCGCTCGGGCTTTGCGTGGCGGCGTGCGGAGGCAATAGCGACGTGCCGAGGCGGTCCGCCCCCGCGAACGCGTGCCGGCCCATCGTGCCACTCGCCGACTACCCTGACACCTGGGGTGGCCCGGTCGATTGCAACGCGCTCGACGGCTTCGAGGTGATGTTGCTCGACGACTTCGAGCCGTACGTCACCAGCCAGGCCTGGTACGTGAACAACGACCGTACCGCCGAGCAGGATCCGCCCGTCGACACCAACGAGCCGCCGCACTTGAGCGTCATTCCCGGGGGGCGCTGCGTGGGTGTGGCGCCGTTGGCCGACGCCGCTCGCGTTTGCGAGCTCGTGACCCCCGTCATTGGGGAGCCCTCGGCACAGACGCCCCGCGGCGAGTGCCCCGCCGTTTTGGAGCCCGAGGCGCACGGCGCCATGCACATCGTGACGGGCAACCTCACGAACAACGGCGGGCAGCTCGGCCAGACGCTCACGCGCTGTCCCCCGAACGAGCCCACGGATCTCAAGGATCCAACCACGGCGCCGTACTACTGCCCACTCGACCCCGGCGTTCCCGACGTCGGCGCGTGCTCGATTGGCGATGCAACCACGCGCGGTCAGAAGGGGTGCATCGGCTTCGACGCGAGCGAGTGGGACGGCATCGTGCTCTGGGCGCGCATCGGGCCGGGCAGCCAGGCGTCCGTGAAGGTGCGCGCCGCCGATCGCGCGACGGACGACAAAGGCTGCATCTGCAACCCATACACGAATCAGAACGACAGCGCCGACGGCTGTGACAAGTGGTCGAAGTTCATCACGCTCGACCCCACGTTCACCGTCTACCGCGTGCCGTTTTCGGAGCTGCAGCAGGGTGGCTGGGGTGCGGCCTCGCCCGGTCTCGATACGAGCGACCTCTTTTCCATCGCCGTCGAGTACGGGCGTGGCTCCTGGGATCTCTGGCTCGACGACATCGGCTTTTATCGGAGGAAGCGATGACGCCGGTTCGGCGTGCGGTCTCGAGCCCGCTCGCTCTGTTGTCGGCCGTCGCGTTCCTGCTCGCGACCGAGCGCGGTCTCGCGCAGACCCCCGCGCCTCCCGCGCCGATCGTGCCGACGGCGCCGGCGGCACCGACGGCACCCGCAGGAGCTGCTGGGTCGGATGCGCCCGCGGCTCGGGTGGCGCCTGGCGGTTCCGCCGCATCCGCACCGACCGCGCCCGGAGCCGCTGCGCCGGCCGCGCCGTCTTCACCACCCGCGGCCGCCGCGCGAGTCGCGACGCCCGCCCCCGAAGAAGAGGAAGATCTCGACGAAGGCCTCGGCGAGCCGCCGATGCCCCCGACGGGCTACCTGCCGGGCCACCGTGAACGCCAGGGGCTCGGACTCTCGCCCCATGTCCCTGGGTTGCAGTCGGTGCTGCCAGCGGCGATCGCGCCCGCGTTCGGCGCTCCTTATCGGCCGCAAGAGGGCTCGAAGCTCGAGTTCCACGGCTACCTGCAGGGCGGCGGCCGCGCGGGCTTCAATTCGCGCTCGCGCGCCCGCGAAGGCCAGGAGAAGACCGTGTGGCACGGCGATCCGCTCGTGCCGCGCGGCAACGTGTTCGAGAACACCAACGTCGTGCCGTACACGTGGGCGGAGCTTCGCTTCGCGTACGTCACGCCGATGGTCACGGCGACCATCTCGCTCGGCGCCTGGGATCTCTCCGAGGCCATGGAGTCGGCGGGCTCGTTCATGCCGAACGCGCAGCTCTGGGTGCGCGACGCGTTTCTCACCTATCAGCCTCGCGGGCTCGACCCGGTCAAGCTCACCTGGAAGGTCGGTGTTTACGAGGATCGCTACGGCTGGATGGCCGAGTACTCGAGTGGCCAATACGGCGCGCCGCTCATCGCGACGATTCCCGGCGTCGGAGAAACGCTCTCCGCCTCACTGCCGATCGGCAAGGACTGGGTCGTCGACGTCGAGCACGGCATCAAGTCGAACCTCGATCGTCCGCCCGCCGACCTGCCCGTTGGCCCCACGAACAACTGGGCGAAACCCTGGGAGGGGCAGACCTTCGTCAACCACCTGCACCTCGGCGCCGAGTACGCCGGGATGATCCGTCCGGCGCTGCACTACATCCAGGCATCGTCGCGTGACGACACGGGCGACGACGTCGCGCTCGGCAACCTGCGCGCCGGCTACGCCGGCCATGCGCCGGCCACGCCGACCGAGGAGCACCCGGAGCTAGACCACGCCGACGGCTCGCTCCAGATCCTCGCGGCCGACGTGAGCATGAAGCTCAAGCGCTTCGGTCACCTGTACCTCGGCGTTTCGCACGTGACGGCCGACCGCATTCGCACCGTTTCCGGCGTCGTGCAGATCCTGAACGCGGGCGGTGGCCGTGACCTCATGGACCGCTACTTCGGGCGCAACAACGACGACGGGCGCGGCAGGCTCCTGCTCGCGGGCGCCGAATACACGGTGAGCCTCGGAGAGCTCTTGCGCTACCCGGACGAGTTCTTCGGTGAAGGTCCCGATCTCAAGCTCACCCTCTACGGCATGTACGCGCACATCACCGCCGACGATCCCGCGCGCGACGGTGAGGACAAGTACAAGCTCGGCATCGAGGGCACCTATTCGTTCCTCTCGTGGCTCGCGATGACCGGTCGCATCGACCGCGCGGTGCCGTACGCCCACGCACCGAAGGCGTTGAATCTCCCACCCGACGAGCTCCAGCGGGTGTGCGGCTCGAATCACGTCGGTCCGAAGGGTGAATGCCTCCTCTACCCGAATCAGAACGACAACTCGTACACCGTCCTCACCGCCAAGGCCGTTTTCAAGAGCGGCTGGTCGGCGCGTGAGGCGCTCACCGTCCAATACTCGAGGTTTCTCTACCGTTCGGACTTTCACCTCGTGACGCTGAACTCGGGCGGCCAAGTCTCGAACCAAACCGACCAACCCGACGAGGACCTGCTCGCCGTCTTCGGAACCCTGTGGTGGTGACCATGAAGCCTAGCCCTGCACTAATCCTTGGAGTCACCGCGGCGCTCGCGCCGGGCGTCTCGTACGCCCAGACGAAGCCCGCCGCGGCTCCACCGCCACCAACCGCCGCCGCACCTGCCGCGGCACCGGCTCCGACCACTGCGCCCGCGGCACCTGCACCGACGCCCGCTACGGCCGCGCCTTCCCCGGCTGCGCCGACCGCTCCCGCGAGCCCCGCTGCTCCGGATGCCGCTGCCCCGGCGACACCGGCCGCGCCCGCGCCCGGCACGCCTGCGCCCGAAGCTCCCGTGGCTCCTGCGGCGGTCCCCGCGCCGGCGCCGACTCCTGCACCCGAAGCGAGCACGGTCACGACGGGGGCCGCCTCGAGCGCGACCGCCGCTCAGGCGTTGAACGGTGCCCAAGAAGAAGAAGGAAGAGCCCAAGCACCCGCTGCTCGGGCTCGCGCTCGCGACGCCCGACACGGCCTCGCTGCCGGGTCGGCTGCATCCGTCGTACGGCCTGAAATCGGTTTCTTCGAACGACTGGAAGTTCGACTTCCACGGCTTTCTCAACGTGCCGTTCCGGCTCGGCATCAACCAGCGCGAGCACCCGCTGAAGACCCAGTACACGACGGTGATGCACGGCCCGCCCGTCGTCCCCGACGAGCACGAGCGCTTCGAGCACACGGGCACCGTGCCCGAGCCGTGGGTTCAGCTCGGTTTCTCTTTCGGCAATACCGACGTTGTCGCCAACGTCATCATCGCGGCGAAGAGCGTGAGCAACGCGCAGGGCTACTTCAACCCCCCGACCCAGCTCGGCATCAACGACGCCTTCTTGACGTTCACTCCCCACTGGGAGGCCGCCGACGTTGAGTTCGACGTGGGCGCGTTCGCGAACCGCTACGGCTCGATGGGCGAGTACGACACCGGCCGCTACGACA
The DNA here is from genome assembly GCA_963841435.1 of uncultured delta proteobacterium. GTDB lineage: Bacteria > Myxococcota_A > Polyangia > Polyangiales > Polyangiaceae > PMG-095. The sequence continues at coordinate 1,159,840 of CAWJCS010000003.1, read as the reverse complement.
CGCCCGTCATCGCACGCGTCGCCGGCGTCGGCGAAACGACGCGCGCCAGCGTGCCGATCACGGGCGACCTCGCGCTACTCGCCGAGATCGGCATGATGGGCCAGTGGGATCGAGCGCCGCTCGGCGTCGAGCCCGCCGGCTGGAACGATTTCGCCGACCCCAACGTCGGCACGAGCTTCGCGCACCACGAGCATCTGGGGCTCGCGCTCGGCGCGCAGGCGATGGTCGGCCTGCACTCGGTCGTCGCCTGGACGCACGACGATCGCACGGCGCCGAGCCAGCCCGACGGCAGCATTTCCGTGTTCGGCGCCGACCTGGAGGGTCAGTTCGCTCCGTTCGGCCGCGCGTACCTCGCCGGGTCGCTCACTTCCGCCAAGGACGCGCGCAGCGTCTCGGGAGTCGTTCGCGTGCTCAACACGGCGGGTGGGCCCGGGCTCATGCGCGAGTACTTCGGTCCCGAGTCTGGTGGCAACGGGAAGCTTGCGACGATCGGCGCGCAGTACGACGTGAGCATCGGAGAAATCGTTCGCGCCCCGCACCCGTTCTCGGGCTACGGCCCCGACATCATCGTGAGCCTGTTCGGCATGTTCACGCACGTGACGAGCGACGACAAAACGACCGAGCTTCGCCTCGACAATGGTGACGTGCTTTACGATCGGCCCGGCGGGCGCCCGATCTACGACGGCGTGAACAAGCTGAAATACGGCGCCGAGGCGACGTACAGCGCGCTGTCTTGGCTCGCGGGTGGCGTGCGCTATGATCGAGTGCTCGGTGACACGGACCTGATGGCCAAGACGTTTGCCATCATCTCACCGCGCTTGATCTTCCGGACGGACTTCAACAGCCAGGACCAGGTGACGCTGCAGTACTCGCACTGGATGTACGGCTCGGCCGTGACCGTGCGGCAGGGTTACCCGCCGCGCGACACGCCCTGGGTCGAGCCCGATTCGGACACCTTCTCGCTCACGGCGAGCATGTGGTGGTGACGGTGCGCGCGCGGTTGGCCCGCCTCGATGCGTCGCGCGCCTCGCTCGGCTCCGTGGCCCTTTTCGCGCTGTGCTTCGCGCTCGCCGGTTGCGGCGGCACGGACGACGGGCGACCCGCGGCGGCCGAGCCCACGGCGCCGGAAACGGAACCGACCGACTGGTGCGAGGTCGTGGATTCGTTCGAGCTCACCCCCATCATGGATTTCGAGCCCACGGGGGTGACCAAGGCGCTTTGCAATCCGCTCGTCGCCGACGACACCGCCTCCTGCAAGGCGTACTGGAACTTTCAGGACGACTGCCATAGCCCGAACAGCATCCACCCCGGTTTGGGCGACGTCTTCGGAGGCGATCCGATCGTGGGGGGCCGCTGTGGTTCGCCGAGCCAAGGTTTGAACATTCGCGCCGGGGACCTCGGTCTCTGCCCGTCGGAAAACGGCAAGGTCGGCTGGGGTGGCAATGCGCAGCTCGAGACATTGCCCATCGGTGATCTCTTGCCCGGTGGCGGCGGCTGCAGAGACCCGCTGGAAGGGCGGGCCGCTGCGGGGGTCGATGGTCTGGACGCGTCGTGCTGGGACGGCGTGGCGTTCTGGGCAAAGCGCGGCAGCGACTCCGGCGGTACGGCAATCACGGTCGCCGTGGGTGATCCGAGCACGAACCCCGGCGGCGACCCCGCGTGTGTCAGCGCTGCGTCCGTCGTCGAGGCAGGCACGGAGTCGAGCGATACCTCGAAGTGCGACGTGCGCGGCATTGTCGTCACGCTGAAGGACGAGTGGCAGTTTTTCACCATTCCGTTCGGGGACCTCGTGCAGAAGGGCTTCGGCGTTCAGGTGCCGGGGCCGCTCGACACGGGGAATCTCGTGAAGCTTCAGTTCTTGATTGCGGCAGGGGACTGGGACCTGTGGCTCGACGATGTCTCTTTCTACAAAACGAAAGAGTAGCGCTACCGCCGGAACGCCTGGCGGGTTTCCCGCCGACTTCCGCCGGCCCGTGGCGCGTCTGCGTCCCGTCGCGATCGTTCTGGTCGCATCGTTCGCCGCCTACGCCTGCGGCAGCGACTGGGCCATCGACAGCCACGACGGAGCCGCAGGATCGACCGGCGGCCGCTCGGGCTCCGGCGGCTCCGGCGGGTTGACGGACATGGGCGGGCAGGGCGGTGAGGGCGGTGAGGGCGGTGAGGGCGGCGAGGGCGGCGAGGGCGCCGTGCTTCCGCCGGGGCTACCTGCCCCGACGGGACTGCACGCCGTCGGCAACGAGATCCACGACGCGGACGGCAACCGGGTGATCCTCCGCGGTGTCAATCGTTCAGGCAGCGAGTACACCTGCACGAAGAGCTCCGGCATCTTCGACGGAGAGGTCTCCAACCAATCGATTTTGGCGATGCTCTCCTGGAAGATCAACGCGGTTCGCATCCCGCTCAACGAGGGCTGCTGGCGTGGCGGTCCCGGGATTTCGAGCCGCTTTTCCGGGAAACCCTACCAGCAGGCGATTCGCGACTACGTGCAGCGACTGCAGCGCTTCGGCATCGTGCCCATCCTCGACCTTCACTGGTCCGCCCCGGGTGACGTTGTGCCGAACGGGCTCATGCCGATGCCGAACGCCGACCACAGCGTGGATTTCTGGCGAGACGTGGCGCTCACGTTCCTCGACAACGACGGCGTCATTTTCGAGCCGTTCAACGAGCCCTACCCCGACAGAAACCGCAACACCGACGCCGCCTGGGATTGCTGGCTGAACGGCTGTGAAGCCTTCCCGTGGAACGCCATGGAAGGTTACGAGGCGGTCGGCATGCAGGCGCTCGTCGACGCGATTCGCGAAACGGGAGCGCCTCACCTGATCTTGCTCGGTGGCATCGAGTATTCGAACGGGCTCAATCAGTGGCTCGCCTACGAGCCCGTCGATCCGCTCGACAACCTGGGCGCCGTCTGGCACGCGTACGACTTCAATCGCTGCCGGTTTTCCGCCTGCTGGGACGCGGAGCCCGGCGGCGTCGCCGCCGTCGTGCCGGTCGTCGCAACGGAGATCGGTCAGTCGGATTGCAACGGCGACACCTACCTCACGCCGCTGATGAGCTGGCTCGACGCGCGAAACATCGGCTATCTCGCATGGTCCTGGAACACGGGCTCCGAGTGCATCCCCCGCGCGGCCGGCAGCGAGGGACAACCCTGGGCTCTTATTTCGAGCTATTCGGGAGCCGAGCCCCCGAGCGACTACGCCATGACGTTTCGCGATCACCTGCTCGCGGTCGGCGAGTAACCAGACGCTCACCGCGGCCGCGCGGGACGCTAGGCTTGGGTGGGCTCGGTCGTCGCTTCGGTCCGATCCGCGCGCAGCGTGACGACGACCTCGCCGTCTTCTTCCTTCGAGGGAAGCAGGCGCAACGACGCGAGAGACGTGCAGGGGCTCTTACCGGTGCGAAGGTCGAACGGCAGATTGTGCTCGGGGCACGAGACGACGCCGTTCGCGACCGAGCCCATCGCGAGATCCGCGGCGGCGTGCGGGCAGATGCGCCGAAACACGACGACCTTGCCGTTGACGCGCGTCGCGCAGAGTCGCTTCGGCAGGGGCGAAAGCGTGTCCGCCGTGACGGCCGAGGCGGCGAAGCTGAGGGTGCCGCCGTCTTCGCGCGCGGCGAGCTCCGGCACGGGGGCGAGGGCCGGCGCTTCCTCGCGCGGCGTCGGGCTCAACACCGTTTCCAGGTTGCGAATGACCTTCTCTCCCAGGCCGAGAGCGCGCCCTAGCCTGCCTCGATCGTACGCGGACCAAAGGTAGTGGTGGTTCGACAGCTTGCGGACGCGCGGGCGGCTCAGCGTCATGCGAAAGCTCACGACGTAGCGCGTGTGCGGCGTACGGTTGAGCTCCGAGGCGTGCATGTGCCGGCCCTGGAAGATGAGGGCGTCATCGGGCTCGAGCGAGAAGTTTACGCGGCGCCCGAACGGCTGATCGTGCGAGACGCTACCGCTCTTTTCGCGCCGCACCGGACGATCGTAAAGGTCGGGATAAAGGCTCATCCCGTTGCCGCGCTCCACCGGGCCAATCGCGATCCACACGTTGATGGCGTTCTCGGGGCAGCGATACCACTGGTCGCGATGTGGGTCGTGTGGCGAGAGCTTTCCCTCGCCGTGATCGCGCGCGTACTTTTCGTACTCGGCCGCGTGGGGGCGGTAGACATCGTAGGGAACGTGGAAGCGGACGTTCGGGTGGAGCTCGTAGTGAAAGGCCCCGTCGTGCTGCAGAACGCCCGCCACCAGGTCCCGCACGGCTCGGGGCATCACGTGCTCGAGACGACGCTGGATGGCGTCGGCGACGGTCATCAGCTCAGACGGCGACAGGAGCTCGTGAATCGCCTGGTACCCACGGCTCTGGACGGCCTCGGCCTTCTCGTGCCCGACGACCTCCTTCAGCACGTCCTCGGTCGTCGCGAGGATCGTCTGGAAATGCCCGAACTCACCCAGGCAGCGCGGCACGATGAAGATCCCGCCGCGCACGGCCTCCTCGGCCACGGCGCGCATCGGCACCTCGGTCGCGGTGCCGTCGGCCTCGAGTCGGGTTGCGGTGCGCACGCCCGGAGGTTAGCGGACGCCCGCACCACCCCGCAACGTGCGCAGGGCGACGCCTCGCGCCCGCGGGCCCGCCGACGCTCACGCCGGCGAGCGCTCGTGCTCGCTCAGTTGGCCGGGGCGTTTTCGACCGTGAACGAATCGACGTACGCGGTCACCGGGCGCGGCATCTCCGGGCAGCTGGTGCCGCTGCCCGAGTAAAACTGCAGTCCGATCGACACGACCTCCGCCGGATCGTACTTGTCGTTCGCCTGGCTCGGAATGTCGGCCGTGAACGTGACGGTATTCCACGTACCGATCCCGGTCTGGTCCAGGTTGGTTTCCTGGCCACGCGCCCACACGTAGGTGGCGCCTGTCTTGAGGAACATGTACGTGCCGCCGGGGCAGCTCGGGTTGGTCGAGAAGCCCGTCTCGAGCATGACCTGGGCCTTTAGCTTCTTGTTGAGCCAGCTCTTCACGCTGTCGCCCGAGAAGTTGACCTGGATGTCGGCGAGCTGGTTCCAGTCGCTGAAGTTCATGACGAGCTTCGCGCGGCCCGGCATGCCGTCCGAGCCGTCACCACCGTCGTTCGTGAGGGTGCAGGACGACATGTCTTCGTGAAAAATGTTGTGATACATCGCGTCGCCGGGCGCGTAGTCCTGGAAGGTGAAGCCCTCGGTGGTAGTGTCGAAGGCGAAGACCATCTCCACCGGGTTGCCGCCGGTGCCCCCGGTACCGCCGGTGTTGCTGCTGTCGTCGTCGTCACCTTTGGCGCCACAGCCCACGGTGGAAATGGCCATGACGGCGGTCAGCAAGGCGAAGGTCGAACCGAAGCCAGAAAGAGCAAAGCGCATGGGAAATCTCCTGCGAGGCGAGCGGGCGGCGAGCCCGGGGAGCGCAAGTTACCGCCCTAAAACGCTTAAGGCAAGGCTCGGGGCGGGTGTTTCGGTGCAGTCTCAGTCGAAAACTTGAGGGGATCTCGCCCGTCTGAGACAACGTGGTTTGGTGGCTCGACACAGGATGCTTGCGATTCGGTGCGTTCGACGATGCGCGGCCCTCGCGGCCGCGCTGGTCCTCGTCGGACCCGCGTCGCGCGCGGAGCCCAGCGGCGCAAAGCCGTGGTTCTTGGTGAAGCCGGCGCCGGCGACGCAGGTGCAAAAACCCAGCGCCGAGCGTGGCGAAAATCCCTGCAACACTCCCGATCCCGGCTTCGGCCGCTACCGCTCGTGGGCGCACCTCGAAGGGCCCGGGCTCGTGCTCGTGCCGCCTGCGCGCGAGCTCTCGTCGCGCGGCGACTTCGACGTTGCTCATTCATTTTCACGGTCACGACGCCGCGCGAAAAGAGTGGGTACGCGTCATGCGTCACGAAGTGTTCGTCGGCATCACGCTCGGCAACGGCTCCGGCGTGTACCAGAGTGCGTTCCAGTCGCCGGACGCGTTCGCGCGTTTGCTCGCCGACGTTGAGCGTGTCGTCGCCGAGCGCACCGGCAGGAAGGGGGCGCACGCTCGACGCGTGGCACTGAGCGCTTGGAGCGCGGGCTATGGCGCCGTCGAAGCCATCCTGCGCTCGCCCGCGGCGCGCGAGCGCGTTGACGCCGTGATGCTGCTCGACGGCTTGCACTGCGACTACGTCGGCGATGGGCTCGACGTAGGTGGCACTTCGCCCTTTCGTGCAGTTTGCGAAGCTCGCAGCGGCCGGCAAGCGCCTGATGGTCGTGAGCCACTCGTCGATTGTCCCGCCCGGCTACGCCTCCACCACCGAGACCTCGCACTACCTCGTTGACGCCGTCGGTGGGCACTCGCGCCGCATGAAGCCACGTAGCAGCGACCCGATGGGACTCGAGCTCATCGACCGCTTCGATCGCAAGGGGCTGCACGTGCTCGGCTACGCCGGTAACGGCCCGCTCGACCATTGCGCACACGTTGGGCTCTTCCGCGACATCCTTTCGGTGCACCTCGCGCCGCGCTGGAAGCGCACGCCGTGAGCCCAAGACCGCCCGCTGACGCAGAGCGCGACGCCGCGGGCGACCCGTCGCCCATCGACGGCAGGCTCGACCGGGCGCTTCGCGCGCTGCGTCCCGAGACGAGCTGGGCCGCCGTCCGGCGGCTGATTGAGACCGGCAAGGTGACTATCGACGGCGAGCGCGTGCTCGACGCGGCGCGACCGGTGTCGAAGGGCGCGCGCATCACCGTCACCATGACGGCGCCGAAGCCGCGGCCCGAGACGACGCTTCCCGCTGAGACCATCGTGCACGCCGACGCGCACGTCGTCGTCGTGAGAAAGCCGGCTGGCGTGAGCACGGTGCCGTTCGACGAGCGCGAGCGCGGGGCGCTTTCCGAGCTGGTCGAAGCCGCCATGAAGCGCCGGTTCGGCCCGGGCGCGTCGCTCGGCGTCGTGCACCGGCTCGACAAAGAAACGAGCGGCCTCGTCGTGTTCGCGCGGAGCCTCGCGGCAAAACGTGCGCTAAAGCAGCAATTCCGCTTCCATACCGTGGCGCGTCGCTACCTCGCCCTCGCGCACGGCGCCGTCGAGGCCGGCACGCTGCGCTCGCGTCTCGTCCAGGATCGCGGCGACGGCCGCCGCGGCTCGACGGACAACCCGCGCCTCGGCCGCGACGCCATCACGCACGTGCGCGTCATCGAGCGCCTGCCAGGCGCGACACTCGTCGAATGTCGCCTCGAAACCGGCCGCACCCACCAGATCCGCATCCACCTTGCCGAGGCTGGCCACCCCCTGCTCGGCGAGCGCGTCTACGGCAAAACCTTCACCGGCGAGCGCCTCCCCGCCCCGCGCCTGATGCTCCACGCCTTCGAGCTCGGCTTCACGCACCCGACGACGGGCGCCCCGCTCCAGTTCGAAGAGCCCATGCCCGACGACATCCGAAAAACGCTCGACGCATTGCGTCGCCGCGACGGACGCTAAGCGTCGCCACGCGGACGAGCGTGGCGCAGAAGCACCCGAGCGCCGTCGCGCGCGAGGTGGCCGACGCTAAAGCCCCGCCGTGCTACCTTCCGCGCCGACGCACGAGTGGCGGAATTGGCAGACGCGCCGGATTTAGGTTCCGGTACCGCAAGGTGTGGGGGTTCAAGTCCCTCCTCGTGCACTACAGCGAGACGATTCGGAAAGTCGGCGACGGCGAAAACGATTCTTGAGTAACCGAGTCGGCTTTCCCGACGTTATCCCGACGATATCGCCGGCTCCGCGTTCGAATTCTTGAACTCGGGAATGTGCTCGTGGAGGTTGACGAGCCAGCCGAGATCATGTTCGCGGATCGTCTGGGCGTCTCGTCTGTAGCGGGCGAGCATGATGGATGACGAGTGACCGGTTCTGCGCGTCACCCAGTCCTCCGTCTTCCCGAGAGCCAGAGCGAGCGTGACGAACGTTGCTCTCAGGTCGTGGGCTCGCATGGGGATCCGGTTCACGTCGCGTTGGAAGAGCTTCGGGCGTTCCTGTCCGGCCAGCGTCAAGGCTTCCCGGAGCTTGTGGCCCGCGTGGTCGGTCGAGAGAGGGAGTCCGGCACGACGGCGGCGGTACCTGGGAAGGGCCTCGGCAGGGAAGACCCGGTTCCGACCTCTCGGCAGTGAATCCGCTCTCGTCGCCGTCATGGATGAACAACATGCCGTTCAGGGTGCCCGCCACGTCGATCTCGGCCCATCCCCTGCCGGCGAGCAAATCACCGTCGTCATCGCCCAGACACGAGAACTCGACGCGGTCGGCCTCGTACTTGCAGTCGAGGCTCGCCGTGATCGCGATCATCCCGAGCGTGCAGGACTCGCCAAACGAGATGTGCGCTGGAGCCATCATGTCGAGCGCATCCCGGTCCCACAAGGCGGTCTCCGTGATGCGCCAGTAACCCTCGAAGGTCTTCGGCGTCACGAGTTCACGATGGCCGCGTCCACCTCGGCCAGCATCGCGGACCCGGTCGCAACCCGGCTGGCACGTCGTAGGGGGGCGCACCTCGAGAGAATCACCTTCCACCCGTTCCTCAAGGACGCTGCCTCGACGACGATGCTCGCGACCTCATCCGGATCCACGCGGTCTTCGGAGATTCGAACCTTCCGACCGTACTCCTCCGCGAGGTCCCTTCGCTTCTTCGGGCTCGCCGCTCGAGCGAGCACACGGGAGTACGCCTCGCATGAGTACGCGAACGTTTCCCGCTTCCGGAACTCGATGTCGAGCAGCCACTCTTTGGTGCGCGTCTCGGTGAGACCGACGGTCCTCCGTTTGCAGTTGTGGAAAATGTGCGCGGCCTCATGGACAACGAAGTCTGCGAACGGCTCCCCTTCGAAGGCTTCGGGCGTGACGTAGCAGGTGGTCTCCTCGCTCAGCCCCACGAGCCGGGGCGCATCGTCAGCGAGCAGCTCGGCGTCGATGCTCGTCAGGTAGAGGTTCCCCAGCGTCAAACGGCGCCGATCTGGTCCGAATACTGACCGTGGGCATCCCGACGGGGCCTTCCTTACGAACGCTTTTGCCGAGCGGCTGCTATCGTTTCACGGACGACGCGAGCAGTTAGAGGAAGCTGGACCCGGGGCCGAGCACGATGACCAAGCGCGACAGTTACTCCGGGATTCTCTCGAAGCTGATGGCAGAGAAGCGGGAGCAATACGTGGCCTTCGTGGACCTCCTCGGTTTCGGCAGCCGAGTCGTGCAGGACTGGGCGGAGGCTGCCCGCGCCTATGACGGCTTCGTATCTGCGGCAGCGGACCTTCGCCGGAACTCTCACCGGGGCAGGTCGATGCCGAAGACGCTGCCTCAGGTTCAATTCTGGTCGGATGCCGCGGTGATCATCGGCGACGATCTTCCAGCGGTCGCCGAGGCGTGCCAGGACATTCAGACGGGAGCCGTGCTTGCCGGCGTCCTCGTGAACCTGCCGCTCTACTACTTGGTCTATGCGTCGAAGAGCGAGCGGGGAGACAAGATTTGGCAGAGCATCACCAAGAACAAGCCGAGCGGGCAGCGCGGCTTGTTCTGAAGTCCGCTCGTCACCTCGGAAAATACTTCGTCGCTCTGCGAGTTCCGGTGGTCCTGATCGCCTTCGCATCGAACAGCTTCGCGACCGGCAGCGCGAGGTCCTTGGTGCTCACGCTCATGGCCTTGCCAATCTCCTCGATACGCTGACCGGGCTTCTTTTTGATCGCCGTGAGCAGGCTCTTCGTCAGGGTGTCGATCTCCTCGGCAGTCCTCTTCGCCCCTTTTGGTCGCTTGCCGGCCTTCGGCTTCGGGCCCGGCTTGCCTCGGCGGTAGGGGATTGGAAGCGGGCCGTCGTCTCCTGCGATGGCGGCCTTGAAGGCGGCGGCGCCTTCTTCTTGGATTGCGGCTGTGAGGTCCTCGACGAACTTGGTGACGATGGCTTGGATGCGGGGGCTCATGGGCGGGAGACCTTAGTCGATTCGAGCCGCGCCGAGAAGTGGGGCGACGCTTGGCCCGGTTTCTCGCCGGTGGCTCAACGCCGTGGAGGCGTGTGCGCACTTCGTCGGTCATCCTCCTGCTGGCCAATCCAATCACTCCCGTCGCGGCGATGAATCCGCTGCGCGAGCGGGAGAGCCAACGCTCGCGCATGGTACGAGTGGGCCGTCGGGCCGCGGGACCCTTCCTGGAGGTGGAGCGCCACGATCGCGTTCCCCATTGGGAAGCCGAGCGCAGGCCCGGTCCCGTAGTGGCGGATCTCAACGGGCTCCGAGCGCGAGGATCTCCATGATGAAGCCGAACCCGCTCGTGATGTTCCGGTAGCGGGGTTGACCCCGGCCGGGCACCGCAAGGTCTCGGGGCGCGTGGCATCGGACGGCCCCGCGTATGGGCGCCCCCTGCGGGAAGTTCAGTCGCCGCTGAGGCCGGATTGGCTTGCCGGCCTTGTTACAACGATCCAATATGTCGGCACATTTGTAAACATGCCGACTAAACGATCGAGCGCCGCTGCTGGAGCAGCCAAGATCCTGCGGAGAAACAGGGTCGCACGCCTTCGTGACTTCGAGCGAGCCGGTATCCCCAGAGCCACGGTTCTCCGCCTCGCCAAAGCCGGGAAGCTGGAGAGGGTGGGCCGTGGGCTCTACGCCCTGCCCGGTCGCGAGGTCAGCGAGTCCGAGTCGCTGGTCCAAGTGGCGAAGCGCGTCCCCGGCGGCGTGGTCTGCCTGCTCACCGCTCTGCGCCTCCACGACCTCACGGACCAGAATCCGTCGAAGGTGTGGCTGGCCATCGATCGCAAGGCACGCCTGCCCCAGCTCGACTGGCCGCCGCTAGAGGTCGTGTGGTGGTCTTCCGAGGTGCTCTCGTTCGGTGTCACCCAACGGTCCATCGACGGCGTCCGTGTCCGCGTGACGTCGCCTGCCAAGACGGTGGCCGATTGCCTCAAGTACCGGAACAAGATCGGTGTTGACGTTGCCGTTCAGGCTCTGCGCGACTACCGGCGAAGTCGTCGCTCGATGGATGATCTTTTCGAGGCTGCTCGATTCTGTCGGGTTGAACGCACGCTTCGAGCGTACCTGGAGGCGATGACATGACGCGGAAGAAGGGTACACCGCCGACGAACGTCGCCCACTCGGTGAAGGCACGCCTCCTTCAGCGGGCCCGCGAAGCAGGTGAGGACTTCAATGCGCTGCTCGTGCGCTACGTCATCGAGCGGCTTCTGTACCGGCTTGGTGCGTCAGCGCACGCGGGCGAGTTCGTGCTGAAAGGCGCCGTTCTCTTCGTCATCTGGTCGGCGCGGCCACACCGAGCAACCAAGGACCTCGACCTTCTTGGAAGCGGTACCCCCGACCCGGCCCGCCTTGCCGAGATCTTCCGTGAGGTCTGTCGAGTGGCCGTTCCAGATGACGGGATCACGTTCCTCGGCGATACGATCGTCGCGGAGTCGATTCGGGAAGAAGCTCTCTACGATGGCATCCGGCTCCGTTTTCTAGCGACGCTCGGTACGGCGGAGATCCCGGTGCAGGTCGACGTTGGATTCGGTGACACAACAGTCCCCGAGCCCCGCGAGACGGAGCTGCCTGTGCTGCTGGATCTCCCGCCGCCGAAGCTGAAGGTATACGCGCGGGAGTTGACGATCGCCGAGAAGCTTCACGCGCTTGTCGAGCTTGGCCTGGCGAACAGCCGCATGAAGGACTTCTACGACCTGTGGTTCCTCTCCACCGAGTACGCCTTCGACGGGCAGGTGCTGGTTGATGCGGTTCGCGCCACGTTCGAGCGGCGGCAGACGGAGCTTCCCAAGGCGATACCCACTGGTCTTACAGACGAGTTCGCGACGGACGACACGAAGGTTGCGCAATGGGCGGCCTTCGTGCGTCGGGCGAGGTTGCAGAAGGAAGCGCCGCCCCTCGGTCGGCTCATCGCCGCGCTGCGGGATTTCGTGCTGCCAGTCCTTCGCGCGGGGAACGGGCCCGACTCGTTCACGTTGACGTGGGCTCCGGGCGGCCCCTGGCGATAGGGCCGACGCCGAGGGTTTCGATGACGACATCCTTCGGCCTCTCCATCTTCAGTGGCCGGCATGGAGCCTCCGCAATTCGGAGCGCGATACGGAGCAGCGTCTCATCGGGGTCCCAGTACCCGTCGAAGAGGTAGACGAAGTCGTTCATCGACCCGAGCACGCTGCGGCTCGCGGTCGCGGCGATCGTGACCTCGTTCATCTCGGCGGTCTCCTCGCGCACGGTGCGTTCCGGGATGCCGAGAGCCGTGAGCATCTCGCCCACCGCGCTCGGCAGCCTGGCTGCCAGCGGCCTGTCCCCTCGCGCTCGCAGGAGCACGGGGAGCAGCGTGACCTCGCTCACGCACAAGATGAGCTGCTGCCGGTCGACGTAGAGTAGGTTCGCATACCAGTCGCCGAGCTTGGTCGTGGACCGCGGCGGCGTCGGATCAGCCGAGATCTTGAGCCGCTTGAGGAGCTTCGCGGTGCAACGGAGCGTGAACACCGGCCAGTGGTTACCACGGGGTTGCGTCGTCGCCCCCCGGGGCGAACGCAGGCAGCCTCCTGCTACCTCGGCCTCAGGTGATCCACCGCCTGCATCCACGCAGAGAGCGACGCACGGACGCGCTCGAAGAGTTCGGTGAGCTGGACCTCTGGGTCTTCATCGGCGTCGCCGTCGGAGCCGTCGATCACCCTCGGCAACTCGATGATCTGACCGGCCGAAATCTCGACAGCTTCGAGCAAGAGGTCGCCGGTCGGGCTGCACACCGCCGTGACCTTCGGCGCCTGTTGCCACGCGAGCACTTCGGTCATGCCCATGCGGTTCTCACGCACCAGCTCGTCGGGGAGCAGGGGCTCCACGTGATCAAGGCGCCGGACCGCCTCGAAAACCCACTTCGCCCAGGCCGCCTTCGAGGGCATCGGTAGCGGCTTGTCGTAGGGCGCTCGGGCCGAGAGCTTGATGTTGACCCGGACGCAGGGCTTCTCCGTGACGAGGCCCTCGGCCTGATCACGTCCGAGCATCTCGCTGAGGACGTCCTCGTCTCTTGTGCCGGCACGAGCCGTTTGCAGAGCGTGCCAGCTCCACGAAAGCGTCGCCGTGACGTGGAAAGGCGGCGCGTCCTGGCCTCCGAGTGGCTCGACGTAGATCTTGTGCTCACGATCCAGGGATCGCAGATCGAGCGTCTCGTTTCCGTGGAGGCCGATCATCGGGAGACGGGACTCACGGAGGGCGTTCGCCCACGCAGCACGGAAGGTTTCGTAGTTCACGGTGGTGTCCTTGCGGTTTGGCGAAGCATCTCCCGTGCGCCGCCACGATCGCAAGGATCCAGGATCTCCTCAATGAAGGTTTCGGCTCGCCGCACCGCTTCCTCAGGGCCGAACGCGAGGTGCAGGCAGCGAAAGTAGCCCGGTAGGACTCGCTTCCACTGGATGCCGAACTGCCAGACCCCGCCCTCGTCGGCAAAGAAGACGATGTCCTTCTCGAACTTGTCGATCTCGCGGAGAAGGTCGAAGAGCAACTCGTACGCGCCGCACACTTGCGCTGGTTCGGTGTGGGCCGCTTCGGCGACGCAGCGGTCGAACAAGGCGTCGAGCTTCGCGCCGAAGTCCTGCGTCTTTCGCGACTTGCTCATGAAGTTCTGCGAGTTCACGAAGAAGTCCTGGTAGTAGTCGCCGCGCAGGGCAGCATCCGTGAACTCGCGCACGGCCAGCATGAGCGGGCGGCTCTGGGGTTCTCCGACCTCGCCGACCTCATGCGGCCAGGCGTAGTCACGGAAGACCGTCTCAAGCTGGTCCGCGGCGAGGCAACGAAGCGCCCGCGACAGGACGATCAACATCGCTTCGCGATCCATGCGCTGGAGCACGCTCCACGCCTTCTCGTGGTTCACATGGGTGAGGTCGCTCCACGTGACTTGGCTAGGGGGAGGCATCGCGAGGCCGATGAAGCCAGAAGGGCACTGGGGCTTCAACGAGAGTCGCCAAGGGCTGGGACGTTGATTGTCCGCGGCTCGCTACTGTGGACAAGCCCGCCCGAATCGCGCGGCTGCCGTGCCGGGCTTCCCGTCCGAGCGACGCGGTAGCAGCGTCGCGTTCGTGTTCATCAGTGACGACGTGCTCCGCGGAGCAGCGCGGCGAGCGAACTGCTTGGCCTTGCCAACAGCGGTTCGTGATGGAAGGGTCAGAAACCCAATAGTCTCCGGCGTGCCTTCCATCGACCGGGCAACTTGGGGAGACCGATTTTTCCAGATGCAGGCCAATCCGAGGACCTGCACCTACGTCCTGGAATCGGCGGCCGAGGATTTGGGCTTCCTGACCGTCCATCAACGACGGAGATACTTTTTCCGTGGCCGAGGTCGTCATCGCGCCGACGTTCTCGCGGGAAGGGCTACGCTGGAATTCTGGTCAGATTTGCCGACACGTTGGCTCGCCAATCTGACTGCAAGAGGGTGTGCCTGAACGCGATCAAGGATCGCGTGCCGATGTACGAAGGCTTTGGCTACCGTCGCTCCGATCGCAGCCCAATACTTCTTGAGCAGGAAGAGTACCAGCCCATGGAGAAGGCGGTGCTCTATCACCATCTGGACCCCACGCATGCGATGGAGGCTGGCGTCGGCTCGCCTGATGACGCTCCTGTTCAGCAGACGAACGGCTCCTGATCGGAGCAGAGGCGACCCGCCTCGAATCGTCGGAATATCGTCGGCAACCGCTCCCAACGAGCCCCAACGACGCCATTCGCCCTCAAGAAATCCCGTCATTCACCGCGGTTCGCCTCCGTTCACCGCGTACGCCCCCGATTTAGGTTCCGGTACCGCAAGGTGTGTGGGTTCAAGTCCCTCCTCGTGCACTCGCTGACGCTCGCGCCCGAGGAGGTCGTCGGCCTCGCTTCGGTCTTCGACCTCAGCTTTCGGCTCAAGTCCCTCCCGGCCTACGGCCGTGAAACCAGTGAGGACTCGCTGACGCTCGCCCCCGAGGAGGGACTTCTCCGCATGGCATCGATGCCGAGCGAGCGTGACCGGTCCTGCGCATCGCACTTGGTTGACCTCGAATGAGGGTAGCCCATCCGGCCTGCGTGCAGTCCTGCCTGTCCTCCATGGTCGGCTTGCTTCCCGGAGTTGAGGGTGTGAGGCCGGCCGAGGGGTTGAATGTCTCGTTGACGCTGTTAGTGTTTCCGGGGATGCCGGATGTAGAGTCAACGGTTCGGGTGCTGGAGGAACGTCTGTGGAGAGCGCAGCTTTCGGCTGACGTGGCGGCGCTCGATGATCTGATCGCGGAGGACCTTCTGTTCACGGGGCTGAGCGGCTCGTTGGAGACGAAGGCCGCAGACCTACAGCAACACCGGTCAGGGGCATTGAAGATCACGAAGCTCGATCCACTGGAATTCCGAGTGCGCGTCATCCCTGGAGGAGCCATCACCAGCGTCAAGATGGATGCCGCGGCTCTGGTGGCGGGCAACCTCACCTCCGCCACCCTGCGCTACACCAGGGTCTGGATTTCCGAGGGCGGTCGCTGGCAGATCGCCGGTGGCCACATGAGCGTGGTCCCGTAGCGAAGCGGGCCTCGCTCATCGCGTCTGGTCGTCCTTGCGCGCCGATGCCCGCGCTCGAACCTACGGGTTCGCCGGTGGCCACGTGCCCCCAACCACCATCATTTCCCAACGAGCATGGGTCCGGGAGCGCGTCAGCTTTCGGCTCGAGTCCCTCGCGGCCTTCGGCCACAGGTGAGGTGTCGCTTCGCTCCCGTCGAGTCGCGCTGCCCGTTCGCGCGCGTGCTAGCGTCGAGGACTGCCGTGCGGTTGACTTGGCCAATCACCGAAGAGGTTTGCGATGGCGAGGACCCTTCCCGATCCGGGTGAGCCCAATCTGGAGTTCGAAAAGCCAGCCACGGCGGAGCGGCTCGCGCGGACGTGCCAGGCTCTGCGTGCGCGGGGCTTCAAGGCCGAGGTCGCGAACGATCGAGAGCACGCGAAGGAGCTCGCGCTTGCGGCGTTGCGCGAGGGCGCAGAAGTCCACAGTGCGCTTTCGGAGACGCTGAAGGAGCTGGGCATCAGCGAGGTGATTGACGAGTCCGGCCGCTACGACTCCATTCGCCGGCGGCTCAAAGCGATGGACCGGACGACGCAGGGCCGTGAAATGCGCAAACTCGCAGCGGCGCCCGACTTCATCGTCGGCAGCGTCCACGCCATCACGGACGACGGCATCATCTGCGTTGGCTCCGGAACCGGCAGCCAGCTGGGCGCTTATGCGTACGCCGCCGGCAGCGTGGTCCTCGTCGTCGGCCATCAGAAGCTGGTTTCCGATCTCGCGGAGGCGCGGCGCCGGCTGGTCGAGTACTGCTTGCCGCGAGAGTTCGCGCGCATGAAAGCCGCCGGTTATCCGGGCTCCGTGCTCGGCAAGACGCTCACGCTCGAGGCCGACTACGGCGGGCGCGTCCACGTGATCTTGGTGCCGGCGTCGTTCGGGTTCTGAGGCCCGTCTGCGCCGAGGCGCCCGAAGCACTCGGTCACCGTGTCGAGCTCGACGACCATGTCGCTGGAGCGCCGCTGGTCGCCGCCGCCGCCGCCGCCGCCGCCGTCCGCGCGAGCTACTCGAAGGAGAGCGCGACCTTCAAGCGCTTCCGTGGATTGCCTTCGCCCTCCTCGAACATCCGCACGTTGGCGCGCACCGCGCCGCTCTCGGGGACGAGGAAGGCGACTTGACCACGATAATACCACTCCCAGCCTTGCATGTTCGAGTCGAAGTCCGCGCGGAGCTTGAAGGCGAACCGAAGCGAGTGGTTCCCCGCGGCGAGAGCGCGCGGCGGATACTCCACATCGGCACGCCGGAGGACGGCGGTATCGTTCGTCTGCGACAGCACGCAGTCGTCGATGAAGTAGGTGGCCTCGAACACCTCGTAGAGCCTGCCGAACTCGTGAGCCTCGTGGATCGCGAGCGATCCCTGTGGCGCGCCTGGATCCAAAACGGGACAAGGCGCCGCTCCTCCTGCGCAAGCCGTCACGCTCCCGCTCGCCACCAATAGGAGCGCCAAACAGGCAATCGGGGGTTTCGGCATCGCAATTCTCCTCAGTACGAAGCCGCTGCGCTTACGACGTACGGCAAGGCGCTGCTGCCCTGCACGCTCCGATTCGCGCAAAACCCAATCGACCCGTCCGTGAGGTTCGGACCGATGGCCTGGTTGCTCGCCTGGGTTGGTGTCACGACAACGACGCCGGAGCTCGGCGAGAAGTTGCCGTTCCAGCTCGCGTAGATCGTCGACTGGTTCGTGTTGACGCTTGCGGTCCAGCTCGTCGTAGGCACGTCCTTCACGTTCGTCACGTTGAGCCGGGCGCAGTAGCCGCCGCCCCAATCGGCATCCAAGACGAGCACGACGGCAATCCCGCCCGGGAGCGTCTGGCAGACGCCTGCGGCGCACAGGTTGCTCTGACAATCGCTGCCGGCCAAGCAGGCCAGCGTCTCGTCGCAGGGGGCACAACCGCCGCCGCAGTCCACGGCGGTCTCCGTGCCATCGACGACGAGGTTGGCGCACGAGTTCGGCGCTCCATACTCGCACTGCTCGAACACGTTCGTACCAGCCGTGTCCGTGCAATGGTCGTTACCGCTTTCGCCTGCGAGAATGTCGTTGCCGTTGCCTCCCAGGAGGGTGTCGTCGCCCGTGCCTCCGAAGAGGCGGTCGTCGCCGTCCTGACCCTGGAGCGAGTCCTGCCCCTGTCCGCCGTAGAGGAAATCGGCGCCGACGCCACCGAGCAACGTGTCGTTACCGTCGCCGCCATAGAGTGCGTCGTTGCCGTCGTTGCCGTTGATCGTGTCCTGACCCGACCCTCCGAAGATCGTGTCGTTGCCCGAGCCGCCCGTGATCACGTCGTCGCCGTCGCCGCCGGAAATGAAGTCGTTGCCCCCATTTCCGTTGATGGTGTCTTGGGCGCCGCGACCGAGGATGCAATCGGGCCCACTCGTGCCGGTCAACGTGTCGTTGTTGGAAGTGCCGAGGATGACGTGTGTCCCCGCCGGGCAACAGCTTGGATCGTCGCCGAGGAGAACCGTGACCCGTTGCGTCGCCGTGCGGGTGTTTCCCCGTGCATCGTGGGCGGTCCAGGTCACCGTCGTCGGACCGAGCGGGAACTTCGACGGCGCATCGTTGGTGAACGTGACCAATCCTCCGCACTCGTCCGCCGCGGTTGGCTGCCCCAGGGTGAGCCCCGTGCAGGTCGTCGTGGTGATGTCGGGCGGCACGGAGGTGAAGACCGGCCCCGTCGAGTCCGTCACGGTGACGACGCTCGTCGTCTGCGATACGTCGCCGAACTCATCGGTGGCCGTCCAGGGAACGGTGGTCGAGCCGAGCGGGAAGTTGCCGCAAGGGCGGACTCCGCTGTCGCAGCCGGCGTACGGGGCGGGTGCCTGCGCGCCGAGCCCCGCCTGGACCACGACCGAGGCGCCCTCGCACTGATCGGTCGCCTGCGCCTGGCCGATGTCCACGGCGCCGCAATTCTGGGCGGTGACGGCCGGAATCGGCTGCGTGAACACCGGCACCTGCTGCCGCGTTATATCCACCTTCCACAGACCGCGACCCCAGGACGCGGCATAGACGTTGTCTTCGACCTCATCGAAGAACCAGCTGGCGATCATCGGAATGCGATCGGAGCCGCAGAGTCTCGCCCAGGTGCTCCCGCCGTCGAGCGAACTCATCGCGCCGGCCTGCGCCGTGCCCGCCACGAGCCGCTCGGGATGAACGGGATCGAATTCCAGCGAAATCAGGTTTCTCGTTTCGAAACGAGCCGACGCTAGATGGTCGAGCTGAAGCGTCCCAGCGTCGGTCGTCCACTGTCCTCCGCCGTCGTCGCTTCGGAGGACGCCGGCGCCCGTGCGTGCGAAGAGGCGATCCGCGTTGGCTGGATCCGCGGAAAAGCCCCGTGTGTTCACCGTCCATGCGTTCGAAAAGAAGAGGTTGCCCAGAAGGCTGGGCAGAGAGCCGTCGATGAGCTCTAGAGTCGGGGTTGACCCGAGGACGTCGACCACCTTGACCACGCCGTCGCCGAAATTCGGGTGCGTCGTCCGCTGGTAGAAGACGAACTTTCCGTTGGCGTCGACCGCAACCGCTCCGACAGCCCACGGGACGCGCACCTCACTGGGCGCATCACCCACCTGGCCTAGCGCCACGTTCGGCAGCGGAGCCCACGTCATGCCGCTGTCTCGCGACAGGTAGAGCTGGATAGGTGCGACGAGTGTGCTTCCGTCTGACGACGCGGCGCCGCCGTCCCACTGAAGGTACACGCCCGCCTCGACGGCGTTCGGGTAGAAGCCGCCCTGCACGGTGAGCCTTCCGCAGAGCGGATCGTCCTTGGGTTGGCTACATGCCGTGGGGATGCACGTCACACCCGGATTGGGCAGAGGCGCACTCGAGCTGCACAGGATGGATGGGTCCTGGTCGCAGGTGCCATCGGCATCGGCATCGACGCACACGACGCGGTTCTTCCGTAGCCCATCGACGCCGTAGCCCCAGGCCGACGTTCGCTGCTTCGGCGTATCCGGAACGAACCCGGGGCGCGCCTCGACGACTCCGGTGCCGCCGCCGTCGAAGTACGTCACGATCGTGTCGTCTCGGGATGGGGCGCTGTGCGGCAGCGAGAAGCCATGCCCCTCGAGGCCCCCGGGACGCGGCCAGGTGGAGCCCGCGTCGGTGGATGCCCAGATGCCGTCGTCCTGCGTCCCGATGAACAGGTCCGTCTGCAGTGCGCTGTTGGGGTGCACTTGACCCGCGACCTCGAAGATCTCGAGTGCATGCAGGCCCGAGCCGATTGTGAGCATCTGTCCGCTCTGCCCGCAGTCCGGTGGAACCGAACCGTCCGTCAGCTTGAGCACGCCGCCGTCCCCGGCGAGGTAGAGCGGACAGTGAGTCGTGGGGTCAAAAACGAGCTCGGACGGATTGCTGTGGGAGCAGGGCGTCGTCCCGTTGTCTCCGCAGGCCGAGCCGTCCGTCGGGTTGCCGTTTTCCCCTGCGAAGGCCGAACGCAGATTGATGAGCTCCCACGGGGAGCCCGCGCAGCGCGGCGCCGAGCCGCCGCTCTCCGTGCACGTCGTGCGCGACATGTCGGGACCGTGCGCGAAGTACAGGTCGAATTTGGAAGTGTCGCCGGAGCGCGCGGGCGCCACGGCAACGAAGGTAAGCCGCGAGCCACTCGGCTTCTGAAGGCCGAGGCTCACCCAGGTGTCGCCACCATCGTCCGATTCGTAGGCTTCGAAACAGCCCTGGTCGTTACACTTCACCGTTCCGTTGTCAACTACGTAGGCGCCTGCAAACAGAACCTGCTCGTTGAGGGGGGACACCGCTAGCGTGTGTGTGTGTTGGAGGTCCGGGTTTCGTTCGTTCGGAATCCCGACAAACAGGCTCGGTGGGAGCCCGCCCGCGCAGGGCGTCACCGGGTTGACTGGATTGCACGGAGCGGTCGGATACCAGCTCGAACCATTCCAGCGCCGATACCCCTGCGCGGTGTGCGTGTGGACGGTGCCGTTCGGCCGAACCTGAAGCGAGAAGACGGGGCCGCCTTCGGGCAGCGCAATGTTTTCGCAGGAGTCCGGGCTCGTGCAGCGAGCGAGGCCGAACGACGTCCCTGCATAGAGAGTTCCGCAGGCTGTCCCAGGTTCGAATGCGAGACCGAGCCCATCGTGTGGATCGGTCGTGCCAACGATGGTCGCGCGATTCCAGGTGCTGCCCCCGTCGAAGCTCCGCCAAATCCCGCCCGGATCGCTTGCCAAGTCCCTGCCGAGCCCGCGAAAAGCCGAGACTGCAAGCTTGGTCGGGTCCTCGGGACAAACCGCTACGTCGGCGAGATTGTTCGGCCGCAGGGAGTCGAAACGGTTCCAGTGTTGTCCCCCGTCCACGGAGCCAAACGCGCCACCGTGATCGGACGCCGCCACGACGAAGTCGGGGTTCGATGGATCGATCGCTACCGCCTGAATCCGGCCGTGCCATTTCACGTCCGGCTGATGGGCCGTGAACGACGCCCCGGCGAGCGGAGCCTGAAGGGCGGTCAGCGCTTCGAAGCCTGCCTGCGACGGGCGATTCGGCCGCGCGATCCTTGAAGCGGTCCCGGCTAGCGGATCTTGTCGTTGAACCGTCGACTCGCGTGGTGAGCTCGTCTGAGCTCCATCGGAGCACCCACAGACGGCAACGCTCACCAGCGAAGCCCTCAGAAACGCCCTGAAAGCCGCGACCCTCACCCATGCTGCTTTGGACATTGCCGTACCTCCCTTTCTCTTTTGTTCTGCCGATGCGCGTCGGCCGTCCTCGCGTCACATTGCCGGCGAAGGGCTCGGGCGAGCACCCCGCGACGTGCTCATCGGATCGCGGTCCTCTTGGGCGACCCACCGAAGCTGTCCACCAGCCGACGTAGTAGTAGCGGATGGCGCGCTTGGACGGTCACAAATCGACGCGACTGCGGCTCGCCGCGCCCGGCAAATGTTGTGGCGAGAGACGTCATTGACTCGTCCGGTCGTCCGGAACGCGTCGGGAGACTTTCGCGGTCGGAAAACCCGAGGCGAGCTCGCGCCGGCGAGCACGAAGGCGGTCGAGCTCTTGTCGGCCGGCTTGAGTCGCTTCCCGTCGAAGCATGCCCTCGGGCGTAGCGGCGGCTCGGATGCCACCGCGACCCGTCGCATCTACTGCATCATGAGGCTGTTGCGCTGGACCGTCACCCGGTTGTCCGAGCACAGCGTGCAGCCCTGACCATAGAAGTACTTGCGATTCGCGGTATCGTCCATCAACTGCACCCGGAACCAGGCGGTGAGCGCGAAGATGTCGGGGCCTTGGGCGCCGTTCTGATAGAGCCAGCTGCCATGGTCCGCACTCAGATTGTCCATCAGCATGGCTGGTTGATTCGTCACGGTGTTGTAAGTATTGGCCACGCTGTCACACGAGACGACGGTGTCCTTTCCGCCGCAGATGAACAGCGCCGGGCCCTGCAGGCCGGTGGGCGTTGCCGACCCGGACACCGTCGCGATCGTGGTGATGCGCGGATCCGCAGCGGCCTTGCAGGTTGACAGTCCGCCTTCCGAATGCCCGGCAGCTCCGATGCGGACCGTGTCGAGGTGGTGATAGTAGGGGCTCGTCGAATCTTCCGCCTGCTCGAGCAACCAGTTCAAACCGACGATCGTCGGGAGTGGGTCACCCCGCGAGGTCGTGGTGCTGAGCGACGCAACCACCACGAAGCCATGCGAGGCGAGCTGATTGATCAGCACCGGATAGGTTCCACACCAGCGGTTGGTGGCGGAGTTGACGACGCATTCCGGGGGGTGCTGTTCGGGATTGTCGCCGTGACCATTCGCCCAGACTAAAATCGGATGGCAGTACCCACTGGTGGCGAGATTGCTCGGTCGATAAACGTTGAACCGCTGTTGCACGTCCCCGTAGATCGGATCCGGGAGATAGCCCGCTAGCGGGCCGACGTTCTTGTCTACCGTGACCTGGAACGGCCCCGCGCTGGTGGGATTGGCAGTGGGCCACGCTTTGCCGACGCAGCTGCTCGGCGAACCGCCGCCCGACCCGGCTACTCCACCGTCGGCACCCGTGCCTCCCGCCTGGCCACCGGCCCCGGCCCCTCCTGCTCCCCCCGGTTCGGCGCCGGCCATTCCGGCAGCCTGACCACCGCTGCCAGCTGCCGCGCCCGAAGTGCCACCGCCCGAAGTGCCACCACCCGCGGTGCCGCCGTCGGGGACACCACCGCCTGAGGCGCCGCCGCCCGAGGCGCCGCCGCCCGAGGCGCCGCCTTGCGCGAATGAGCCACCGCTTCCCGACGTGCCTCCTGACGTGCCGCTGCCGCCCGTGACACCGGCGGTGGCTGCTGCGCCCCCAGTTGCGCTCGTGCCTCCGAGGCCCGCGCCACCGGATGCGGTCGCACCTGCTGTTCCCCCCGTGATTGGGTTGCCACCGGTCCCACCGCCGGGCGGGCCTCCACCGCTCGACGGAGTGTCCCCGCTCTGGGAGCTCCCACAAGCGGCGGTGGAGGCCAACAGGCCCGCGAGCATGACTGCACGTTTCATGGTGCTCCATACATTCCCGCACCGTGAAAAATGGATCAGTTTAGGGGCGATGCTCGGCGCGACGCAAATCCTACCTTCCACACTCGAAAGCCATCGTCAGAGCATCGTTGCTCCCAAAACGCACGGCGAGGGCCACCATGACTCGCGTTCGTTGCGCGTCTCTCGCGCGGAGCGCACTACGAGGTCGCCATGACCTTGAAGTTGCCGCACGCGCTGGTCGGCGTGCTGACCCTCATGCTGTTCTTGTTGACTGGCCTGTTCCTGTCCGTGCGCTTTCCGGACGCGTACGCTCAGAACATCGCGGTGCGCTACCAGTTTCGCGCCAACCACATCTACGTCTTGATGAGTGGTCTGCTAAACCTGATGGCCGGCGCACTGCGTCCGCCGCGACGTGGTCGTCCCCAAGGCGTGCTGGAAGCGTGCGGAGGCATCGGCCTGCTCGCCGCCCCCGCCGTCTTCGTCGCTGCGTTCTTCGTGGAGCCGCCGCGCGGCGTGTCCTTCCGCCCGCTCACCCTTTCGGGCGTCGTGCTCGCGTTGGTCTCCGTGCTGCTGCTCTGGTTCGCCCGTCTCGAGCTCCCGAGTCGCGCGGACGAGTGACGGGGGCTCGAGCCGGACGCCGTCGAGTCGTGGATCTCGTTCGTTGAAGAGCAACCCCCCGACCGTCATGCTTCCCTGCCGTCGCACTGGAATGCTAGGCTTCAAGCATGCGCGGAGCGAGCATGGGTCGGCGCTTGCTCGGCGGGGCGCGCGTGGCCGTCGGCGCCGCGCTGTGGGCGCTGGCCTGCGGCGGCGAATCGCGCGTCGTGGAGCCCGGCAGCGGTGGGGTGAGCGGACTGGACGGCTCGGGTGGGCGCGGCGGATCGATGCCGGCGGGAGGAAACTCCGGGGCTCCCGCGGTCGGGTGCCCTGACAAGGCTCCTGGCGCATTGGCGGCGAGCTGCCCGGTCGGCGTGCCGGAGCAGGGCTGTCGCTACGCGCTCGACTGTCAGAGTGGACCGCTGGAGCTCACCTATCGTTGCGCCAACGGGATCTGGACCGTGGACGATCAGGGTTGCGCACCCTTCGACTCCTGCGAGGGGGGAGACTTCCAGGTGCAATGCCGGGGAGGGGCATGGGGGCCGCTCGGCGCGGGCGGCGACGGCCCCGCGCCCTGTCCCAGCACGCGTCCGGACCTCGGCTCGGACTGTCGCTTCAGTCGCTTCACCGGTTCGCCGAGCTGCGGTTACCGCTGCGCGAACGGCACCGGTTGGACCGTGGCGTCCTGTGACGGAGCGAGCCCCAGCCGCTGGCTCTTCGACGGCGCCTGTCCCGATGACTGCAGCACGTACGATTGCGCTCTCCGCGACTACGTGGCCACGCACCAGGAGTGCACGACCGATACCGACTGTTCGGTCGTGGACTCCGTCTGCAGCATCGTCGGTGGAGGCTGCGGCAGCGAGTTTCTGCTCGGCGCGAGTGGAGACCTGGCCGAGTTCACTCGTCTCGACGACGAGCTCACGGCCTGTGGGCTGAGTAGCTCGCTGCCCTGGACGTGTGCGAGCTGCGACGTCGCCCCGGCGACCGCAATCTGCCTCGAGGGAGTTTGCGCGCTGCCGCCGTGAGCCGCTGCTCGCGTCCTCGGTCGCGCTCTCATCGCTCGGCCGCCGGGCTCGAGCCAGGTTTTGAGCCTCCGCCGCGCTCGGGGTCGCGCTCGCCGGCAGCGTCGCGTGCGCGGGTCGCTCGGCGTCGTCCGAGAGCTCGCGCGGAATCCGGCGGATTTGCCGGGACCTCGAGTGGGGGCACGGGCGCCGAGGGGGCCCTTTCCGGTGACGGCTATCTGGTGATCCTTCGCAGAGACCCTGTCGATCGATTTTGCCGCAGGCCCGTGAAGGAGCCCACGAAGCTCGCGGGCTCGCACCGGTGTCGGACCCGCGTCATCCAGAGCTCACCGGGCAGCGCGCTTGGTCGCGCTCGCGAACCGCTCCCGATACGCCGCGGGTGTCACGCCGAGCCGCTCGGTGAACACGCGAAAAAGCGTGCTCGGATCGCCGAGCCCGGTGCGTGCCGTGATGTCCTTGAGCGGCAACGCTGGCGAACAGATAGCCCTGCAACAAAGTCGCTCCCGCCGCGACCAGCGCGGCGAGCTGACAGACCCGGAGCATCGAGCCGACCAACGATCGCTTGCGCGCGGATACATCCACATTGCGGATCAGTGACATATCGAGCTTGACGATGTCTGGCTCGAGCAGGTTGACGCAAGACCGCCCTGCGTAGCCGGCACCCAAGTCGTCCACCGCCACTCGGTAGCCCAAGGGCATCAACTCGGTTCCGGTCATGCCGGACATGACGAGATCCGTGACAATGACATCATTGCGCTCGCCGCACTGCAGGCGCTTCACGGCGGCCTCGCCGGATCCGCAGCCAACGACGTTCATATAGAGTGCGTCGCAACTCGCACACAGGCCGTGGCTGACACTGGGCGCCCTGTCAGGCTCCGGTCCATGGGCGAATCCACGCGCCGGGAGTGGATCACGACCAGACGGGGCTCGTGGTATTCGTTGGAACGATGTCTCGAGTTCGCGTTGCGTCGCTTCAGTACTTCATCCGCCCCGTCCAACGCTTCGAGCAGTTCGTGGACCAGGTCGAAGGGCTCGTCACGACGGCAGCTGACTACAAGTGCCAGGTCGTGGTCTTCCCGGAGTACTTCACGCTTCAGCTCCTGACGCTGGGTGACCTCAAGCGACCGATCAGGGAGCAGGTGCGCGACCTTCCTCGCTACGTGGACCGTTACATCGAGCTTTTGACGGGCCTCGCGCGCAAGCACGACATTTACATCGTCGGCGGCACCATTCTCACCCAAGGAGCCAGCGGCACGGTTCACAACGAGTGCTTCGTGTTCGGGCCGAACGGAGATCACGCGGTACAGGGCAAGCTTCACATGACCCGCTTCGAATCCGAGGAGTGGGACGTGTCATCGAGCGGGCGCGTCCAGGTCGTCGAGACCCGCTTTGGTCGGATCGGCGTGACGATTTGCTACGACGTGGAGTTCCCGGAGGTGGCGCGCGCCTACGCGCGCATGGGCGTGCAGGTGCTTTTCGTCCCGAGCTGCACCGACGATCGCCAGGCATTCACCAGGGTTCGCATCTGCTCCCACGCGCGCGCCATCGAAAACCAGATCTACGTGGTGCAGTCGCCCACCGTCGGCTCGCTCCCCATGGTTCCGGCGGTTTCCCTCAACTATGGCCAGGCGGCCATCCTGACCCCGAGCGACTTTCCCTTCGCCCGAGACGGGGTTCTTGCCGAGGGCATCCCCAATCAGGAAACGATGGTGATCGGCGAGCTCAACATGGAAACCCTCGCCGAATCGCGTACCAACGGCACGGTGCTCCCACTCAACGACAGCCTGAAGACCAGCGAGCTCGTGGCACAGACCCACGTCACCACGTTATGAGCGGAGGCAAGCCGGCGATCGTCGTCCGCGCCACCACGCCGGGCGACTTCTCCGGCATCATCGCGCTTTGCCGGCGCGTCTACCCGAAGAGCCACCCCTGGACCGAGGAGCAGCTCTCCTCGCACCTGAGCATGTTCGCCGAGGGCCAGTTCGTGGCTGTCGATCCCGCGAACGGCGCCGTGGTCGGCATGGCCGCGAGCCTGATCGTCTCGTGGGACGACTACGAGATGGACGGCAACTGGCGCGACTTTACCGATGTCGGCCGGTTCACCAATCACGACACCTCGGGTCGGACGCTGTACGGCGCGGAGGTCATGGTGGACCCCACGATTCAGCGCCGCGGAGTCGGCAGCAAGCTCTACGCCGCGCGGCGTGGTCTGGTCGAACGGCTCGGTCTGCTCAGGATCCGCGCCGGGGCACGCCTGCGCGGCTACGGCAAGGTGGCGGCGGAAATGAGCCCGGAGCAGTACGCGCGCAAGGTCGAAAGCGGTGAGCTCGATGGCCCCACACTCTCGTTCCAGCTCAGCCACGGCTTCAAGGTGATCGCCGTGGTCGGGAACTATCTGCGCGACGATCCCGAAAGCCAGGGCTACGCGGCGGTCATCGAGTGGCTCAATCCGCGGGCCGCAGCGCACACAGGCTAAGCCACGCTTCGTCAACCTCGATCGCGATGCCCGTTCGGTCGAGGTCGAGCAGAGGGTGCCGAAGCCACGGCCGTGCTGTTTCGTAATGGTTCGCTAAACAAGCAGTTGCGCCGCCACGCGACTTTAGGCTATTTATTCACAATATTATCCGCCAGCGAACAAAAATGACTCAATCCATTAAACACTCTGAAGAGAAACGCCCGGACAAGCGCCTCTCGGAGCTGGACGGGACCGACCAAGAGCTGGGCGCGCGCCTCAAGGCGATCCGCGTCCAGTTCGGTCTGTCGCAACGCGAGCTCGCGCGCCGTGCAGGTCTCACCAACGGGTCGGTGTCGCTGATCGAGCAGGGGCAGGTCAACCCGTCGATCGGCTCCCTGCGTCGGCTCACCCGAGCGCTCTCGCTCACCCTGTCCGAGTTCTTCACTTTCGATCTCGAGCGCCTGGCCGACGCGCCGTTCTTCAAGGCGGCCGACCTGCCGGATATCGGAGCTGGTCAGGTGTCGTTGCGCCTGGTCGGCCTGACGACGAACGCACGCAAGCTGCAAGTCTTGCACGAACGCTATGCCCCGGGCGCGGACACGGGCGAGGAGCTCCTCTCGCACCAGGGCGAAGAAGCCGGGGTGGTGACACGTGGCAAGGTCCTGATCAACGTCGGCGGCGACGAGCGCGTGCTCGGACCGGGCGACGCCTACTACTTCCAAAGCCGGATCCCGCATCGCTTTCGCAACGTCGGCAGCGAGGAATGCGAGATCGTGAGCGCCGCGACGGAGCCGAGCCTATGAGCGTGCCGAACCGGGAAGGACGAGCCATGTTCAACTCTCCTCTGATTTCGCGTCTAGCCGGCTACGAGGGTGGAGCCTTCCTCGACGAGCACCCCGGTCCCACGTTCCGCGTCCAGAACCCGGCCACGGGCGAGCTTCTGGCGGAGCTCCCGAGCTACGGCGAGGCGCAGGCGAAGCGCATGGTGGCGTCGGCCGAGCGCGCGCTCGAGTCGCCGCCGCGCCTGGAGCAGCGCGCGGCCTGGCTGCGGGCGATCGCTGACGCTCTGGTCGCTGAACGGCGGGAGCTCGGACGCATCATCACGCTCGAGAACGGCAAGCCGTTGCTCGAAGCCGAAGGCGAGGTTGACTACGCGGCGGGTTTCTACCGTTCGGCGGCGGAGTCCAGCGCACTCGCGCCCCGCACGCTCGCCGCTCGGCCCAAGGGGCTGACCTGGACCGTCCATGCGCGGCCCGCTGGGGTTGTCGGCCTGATCACGCCCTGGAACTTCCCGCTGGCGATGCTGGCGAAGAAGCTCTCGGGTGCGATCGCTGCGGGCGCGCCCTCGGTGACGAAGCCGGCCGAGAAGACGCCGCTCACGACCATCGCGCTCTTTCACTTGCTCCACCGGCTCGACCTGCCGCGGGGCATGGTGAGTCTCGTCTTCGGTGATGCGCCCGCCATCGGCCGCGTCCTTTGCGAGCACCCGGCGGTTCGTGTCATCAGCTTCACCGGGTCGACGGGGGTCGGTAGACTGCTGGCGACGCAGGCCGCACCCCACTTCAAGCGTCTGGCGTTGGAGCTCGGGGGCAACGCGCCGTTCATCGTGTTCGAGGATGCCGATCTGGGGGTCGCTGCCGAGCAGCTGATGGCCACCAAGTTTCGCTGCTCGGGGCAGACCTGCGTCTCGGCGAACCGGATCTACGTGGGGGCTCCCGTCGCGCGGGCGTTCACCGAGCTCATTGCCGGCAAAGTTCGGGAGTTGAAGCTCGGCCCGGGGCTCGATCCGAACAGCCAGATCGGACCGATGATTGACGCCGCCGCGGTCGCAAAGGTCACACGGCTGGTTGACGATGCCGTGAAGAAGGGGGCGCAGCGCCTCGTCGGTGGGCCGGCTGACACGAGCTCCCAAGGCGGCGCGTTCTATCCGCCGACCGTCCTCACGGGCGTGCGCGACGGGATGGCGATCCTCCGCGAGGAGGCTTTCGGCCCGGTGGTGCCGCTCGTGACGTTCGAGAGCGAAGCGGAGGTCGTGCGAGCCGCCAACGACACCGAGTACGGCCTGGCCGCCTACGTGTTCACGAGGGATCTCGAGCGCGGCGACCGCGTGGCCGCCGCGCTCCGGTTTGGCCACGTCGCGCTCAACAGCGGAACCGGTCCGACGCCCGAGGCGCCGTTCGGGGGCATGAAGCACTCGGGCTACGGTCGCGAAGGCGGTGACGAAGGCCTGCTCGAGTTCACCGAGCTCCAGACCGTCCCACACTAGACTCGATTGAGGCTGTCTTGGAAGACAAGCGCTCGATGGGCGTGCGCGTCTTCGGGGCGCGCAACAGCTTGTCCGCGACGCGACGTTCTGGCATGAACGTCCAACAAGCTCTGGGACTCACGCGAGGAGACGCCGCATGGCCAGAAGGATCGCACGCACGAGCAACAAGGCGGCCAGCGCCGCCAGCAAGACGCTCAGGAATCCGAAAGCCATCCCGTCGGCCAGAACAGCGGCGGCGAGCGCCCTGTCCCAGACCGGGCGCCCGGCGCGCACGGGACTCCGTGCAGCCAGCGCCGCAGGCCGGGCCCTTGCCAAGCGCGCCACGAGCCCCACGGGGCGGCGCGCAGCTGGCAGCGCGCTCGCACAAGCTCCCCGGCCACGCAGGAAGAAGAAATGAGCATGTCTCAGCCCGCGTTCACCGCTGCCCGCGGCAAGGTCAAGCGGCAGCCCACGCGCGAGACCTTCCTTTGCGCGACGGACGCGACCCAGGCGTCGGGGTCGGCCCTCCGCACGGCGCTGAGACTTGCCGGGGCCGCCGGCGCATCCTTGGTGGTCGTGCACGTCGTCGAGGCATTGGACAAGCGCCTGCACTGGTATCGGCCGGTGTCTCGCGCCGAGCGCCAAGCCTACCAGCAGCTGCTCGACAAGCAGGTCGCCGCCGTCGGCCAACGGCTACGGCAACAGCTCTACGACGCGGAGCGGCGCATGGCCGCCGATGTCCGCATCCTGGTCAAATCGGGCGCCGTGGCAGGCACGGTGCTGGAGACGGCCCTAGAGATCGATGCCAGCCTGATCGTCGTCGGCAAGGGGCGCACAAAAGGTGTGATCGCGCCCACCGCCGAGCGTATCGCTCGCACCAGCCCGCGGCCGGTGCTTTTGGTTCCGAGTAAATGGACACGCGGTGCGCGCGTTCGCGCGTTGCGGCCGCGAGCGAAGCAGCGGCGCCCACCCCTCCGAGCCGTCTCATGAGCCCCGGCCAGTGCTTCGTTGCCGGCCCGTGCGGGGAAAGGCTAGTCTCTCGAGCGTGAGCCTCACCTTCGAAGGACCGAACGGCAGCTTCGAGCGACGCTGGATCGTCTACGCCATGCTGCGGGACAACGTGCAGCATCACCTCGAAGGAGGCGAGCCATCCGCCGCGTTCCAGTCCCTTCACCAGCTGGGGGAAGCGCTCGCGAGCGGAACCGTCTCGGTCCCGGCGGTCGCGCTCCGTCGAGAGCTCGAGCCGCTCGAACAGATGCTCGAGCGTCCGGCCTCGGACCTCGCGGTCAGCCTGCGGACCCGGGCCGTCCACTCGCTGCACTTTCCGCTACCAGATCGTAGGGGCACCTCGCTCGCGTCGGACGTGGATTTCGCGCCGCCCTTTCCGCTCGGAAACACCAGCACCCTGAAGGACGTGTTCGGAAGCCTGGTGAGTGAGCTCTTGCGCATCACCGAGGGAGCGAGCGTGACTGACCGTGTGACCGTCACGGACAGCTGATCGCCGCTGACCGCGCGTCGCGGCCCGCTGCGGTTGCACTCGAGCGCTCACGATCCGGTCCCACAGTGCATCACCGTGCAGGTGGCAGAGGCAGATGGAGAAGCTCCACTTTCCCCCGCGCTCTACCCAGCTCGGCGGTGGTATGAGTGTCGAGAAGCCGTCGCATCTGCTTGGTCGTTCATCGAGGCGCAATCCAGCCTGCCGGCCGGACCCCGAGCGAGACGATCCGGGTGCACCGTGGTATGGCCGGCCTCCTGGTGACGTCCCACGCTCCTTCGCCCGGCAGCATTGCTCCGGCCCGAAAGCGAACGCGATTCACCGCGGCTCGTGCGCCTGGTGGGCTCCGGCGTGAGACGACGACGTGATCTTCAACGAATTCTCGTTCTTCCTTCTGTTTTTGGGGCCGAGCGTTCTCTCGTTCCACTGGGCGGGTCGCACCCGAGCGCCCTTTGGTCGCGCGCTGCGCCCCTGGATTCCGGCTGGCTTCGGCGCTCTGTTTTTCGCCTACTACGGGTCGATCTACTTCGGCGGCGCGTGGGGTGCGCTCGCGATTCTCATCTTCGTCGCGGAGCTCGTGGTTTCGCGCTGGTACCGGCGTGGCTCGCGGCTGTGCATCCTCGGCATCCTGCAAGCGATCTCTGATCCTCGCCGTCTTCAAATATTCTTCGTTCGCTTCCGAGGCGCTCGCCGATCTCGCGTCGGCGCTCGGTCTCGCACGCACGCCGTCGCTGCCCAAGTTGATCGTCCCGCTCGGGGTCAGCTTCTTCACCTTCGAGTTCATTCACGTCGCCACCGACGTGTACGCGGGCAAGCTCGAACGGCCCCCGCTCGATCGCTATGCTGCCTTCGTCTTCTTCTTTCCGACCATGGTCGCGGGGCCCATCAAGCGATATCAGGAGTTCGCGCCGCAACTCGAGAGCGCACGCTTCGATCCTGAGCTGTTCTCGCGTGGCATCACCCGTATTCTGGCGGGTCTCGCCAAGAAGCACGTCCTTGCCGACACCTTCGGCCTATGGTCGAATCAACTGAACGGCCCCGCGGTCGCGACGGCCACCGCTCCGGAAGTGCTCGCCTGGGTGCTCGCGTACGGGATGAAGATCTACCTCGACTTCTCTGGCTATTCGGACGTCGCGATCGGTAGCGGGTACCTGTTCGGCATCCACGTCCCGGAGAACTTCGCCTGGCCCTACACGAGTCCCAATATCCGCGAATTCTGGCGCCGCTGGCACATCTCGCTGGGCCGCTGGATCTTCGACTACATCTACGCGCCCCTCGGTGGCTCCAGACGAGGCAACTTCCGCGCTGCAGTGAACCTGCTCGTCACCTTCGCGGTGTCGGGGCTCTGGCACGGGGCCGCGTACAACTTCCTTTTGTGGGGCCTCTGGCATGGGGTGTGTCTGGTCGTGCACCGGCTGTTTCGCCACTGGCCGGGGCGCCCCACGGGCCGCGCGTGGGGGCTTTTCTCGATCGGGCTGACGTTCGTGGCGGTCACGTTCGGCTGGGCCCTTTTCTGCATGGACCTCCGGCATTTCGAGGCGGCGGCGGCGCGTGTCGTGAACGGCCCATGGTAGCGAGGCTCGCTCTCCTTCTGGAAATGCTCGGCGGCGCGCGCCCGCTGCCCCGGCGCTACGCTGCGTCACCCGTCGTTTCGATCCTGACCGGGCTCTATTGGGTGGGCTTGCTCCTGCTCGTCCTGAGCTTTGCGGGTCGCGCCGCAAAGTTCATCTACATCGACTTCTGATGGCTTCGTCCAAGCTCTGGATCCGCGTGCTCACTGCGCTCCTCGCGCTCGCCGTGGTCGACGTGAGCTACGGCCGGCGTGTCCGAAAGACGTTCATTCCCGAACGGTCCCTCGTCGCGGCGGTCGCGGCCGGGCAAGGCTGCGTCGCGACGTTCGGCGACTCGCGCATGGTGGCAGGGCTGGTGTCCGAGGTGCTGCTCGAGCGCTTGCAGCGCGACGACCCCGCGGCGTGCCACGCGCAGCTCGCGATCGGGGCGGGGGACATCGCGGCGCACCACGTGGCCCTCCGGCGTTATCTCGTGGAGTACGCGCGCCGACCGCGTCTCCTTTTGCTCGGCGTGACGCTGGATTCGATTCTCGCCAGGCCCGAGCCTCCCGAAAGGCTCATCGGCAACCAGGTCGTCGTTCTCGGTTGGTCAGAGCCGGGCGACGTGGCGCTGCTTTACCCTGGCTTTCCCTGGCACCACTTCGACGACGGTTTCCGGTTCCTCGTTCAGCGCTCACGGCCACTTTTGTCGTATGGCTCGCTCACCTGGGCCCACGTTCAGCGCTTCCAGGATCGGCTCATCGGCAAACCTGCTTCGAGCGAACGCAACCGCTTCGGTCTGGTCGCGGACATGCGCGCCCTGGCGGAGGGCATGCGAACTGAGATGGCGCAGCAGCTCGGCGGTTTTCCGGACCGCGTGCCGTTTCATCCGGCATTTTTGGCGTGGCTCGCGCTCGCCAAGGAGCACGGCGTGGAGTCGCTCGTCGTCGAGTTGCCGATGCCCGCCGACTACAGGAACGCGCAGAACCAGGCGCCCAACGCGGGGGTCGTCCGCGCGGCGATGTGCCGTGAGGTCGAACGCCACGGTGGGCGCTGCGCGAACAGCGCCGCGCCGAGCTGGATCGACGACCGATTCTTCGCCGACGATCTGCATCTCGACGCGCAGGGTGCGAAGCTCTTCTCGCGAGACGTAGCCGAGGTCACCGCGCGCGTTCTCGAGGGAAAGTAACATGGCACGCCGAACGGGTCAGCGCGGACGGGCAAGCACGGCGGCGAACGGCCCCGCGCCTCCACGTTTCTTGCGACCGGTGGCCGGCTCGCCGTACGCTGGGAGGGAAAAGGCGCCCCAGATGAGCAAACGGGACTTGACCGCTTCAGAATGGCTCGTGCTGCTGTTGGCTGCGCTCCCCGCGTGCTCGCAGCCGGCGGAGCGCGCGCCTGTGACGTGCGTCGGCTGCGGGGTCCAGACCGGCGGCGGTGTCGGGCTGCCTGGCAGTGGTGGCAGCGCGGGCACCGGCGGCGGTGAGGCGGGGCTCGGCGCCAACGCGGGCGAGGGCGTCACCCTGGAAGGCGACCTGCTCGTGGTCAACGATTTCGACTTCCAGAGCGCGCTCAAGCTCACTGACCCGGGCACGACCATCAGCGCCGAGGGGCAGGCCGGCGTTGTCGTCACCACCAGGTACGACGGCGTCGGCCCCTACGTTCTCGAGCAAGTCCTGTCGGCCAAGGAAGTGTGGGTGCTCGCCGTGCCGCCCCAGGGCTCGATCGCGTTGCCGACGCTCGGCCCGGTTGACACCACCCAGCCCGACGAGAACGGAAGCGTCGGCGTGGACTTCACGCTCGTGGAGTCGGACTTGATCGACATCATCCTCAACTTGCTGACGGTGCCGACGGCGCGCAACCCGGAGCGCGCGTCGGCGGTGCTCAAGGTGACGAATGCGCAGGGCGCTCCACTCGCGGGTGTGAGCGTGCTCGACCCGAGCGCGGAGGTGGTCGTGTACGGCGCGAGCGGAACGTTCAGTGACACGGCGACCGCAACGGACGGGAGTGGCCTCGTCCTGCTCGTGAATCTGCCCGCCAGCGCTTGGCCCGGCAGTCTGAGCGGTGTCTCCTTTTCGGGTGCGCTCGAGGGCGGCGCGGACGTGCGCGTCGTGGCGGGGGCCGTGACGTTCGAGCGAATTTCTGGCTGAGTCGCGCTCGCGGGGGCTCGTCCCGGGTCGGAGCTCGAGAAGAGGCGACCTTCATCTCGTTCGGCCGAACGCGCTCTGTCTGCGTCGTTGCGAATTCGGAATCGGTGCCGCGATCTTTCCATACTTGGATTTTCCGTCGTGCCTTTTCCGGGTCGACTCAACTCTCAAGAGTGGCGCGCGGTCGGAGAGACCACGAGCGTACGAAAGTAGCCAGCGTTCGAGCGCAGCGAGTGCAAACGCGTAGCGAGAGATCGCATATCAGTCGTAAGTCGAATTGAGGATCTCGGGACTGTACATTCGAGCGGCGAGTCCCGACAATGGTCCCGAGCTGGCGGGACAATTAGCGTGACCCATCATCGAGCATCCAAAGCGGCGATCATCCTGGCGGGGGCCGTCGTTGCTGCCTGCACGGGGAACGTGTTGGGTCCGTCGGGAACGGAGGCCATGCAAAGCGGTGGTAGCGCCGGCCAAACGGGCGGGTCGGTCGGCGGTGGTGTCGCTGCGGGCGGTGTCGCTGCGGGCGGGACTCCCGCGGCGAGCGGCGGAATGGCGGGTATTCCCTCGTCTGCAGGCGCACCGGCGAGCGCCGGAACGTCGAGTGCGCCCGTGGTGTTCAGTCGCGTTGGTCTCGCTGCGCGCCTGAGCAAGGTCGAGTATCAGAACAGCGTCCTCGACGCGCTGGGCGTGAGCTTGCTGCCCACGGAGCTCGACGCCGCCGCGGGTGGTATTCCGGACGACACCGGCGACGGCGTTTTCAAGCACGTCGCTGACAAGCAGACGAGCGTCGAGCAACACGCGCTCGCGTACTTTCAGGTCGCAGAAGCTGCTGCCAAACGCGTGGACATCGCTGCGCTCGCCGAGCGCCTCGGAACCTGCACCGAGCCGACGGCGGCCTGCGGCACGGCCATCGTCCAGGCCGTCGGACGGCGGCTGTTCCGTCGACCTCTCGAGCAGCGCGAGGTTGACGCGATGCTCGCGGTTTACACCGCCGCGCTCGGCGAGCAGCTCGACTTCGTGGAGGCCACCCGCTGGACCCTCCAGGCGCTCATGCAGGTGCCACAGTTCCTGTTCCGCATGGAGCGCGAGACCGTGGGCGTGTCCGGCCAGCAGCGCGACCTGGACGGCTACGAGCTTGCGACGCGATTGTCGTCGTTCCTCTGGCTGAGCGTTCCGGACGACGCGCTCCTGGCTGCGGCGGCGGACCAGAGCCTGGTCCGGCCCGAGATCCTCGACGCTCAAGTCGCGCGCATGCTCGCCGACCCGAAGGCACAGCGCTTCACGGAGGGGTTTGCGGCCGACTTCAGTCGTGCGCGCTTCGCCTCCTTCGAGGGCGCAACCGACGCGGATCGAACCGCGCTGAACGAATCCATCATCGCCACGTTCCAGGATCACTTCTGGACCCAGCACGGCAGCATCGCGGACCTTTTCACGACCACCCGTTTCGTCGTCAACTCGACCGTCGCTCAGCTGCTCGGCCTCGGCGCCACCGGCCCGGGTCTGCAGGTCGTTGACGTAGCCGGGCTGCCGCAGCGCATCGGGCTGATGTCCCACCCGGGGATCATCGCCGGCATGGGTGACCGCGAGACGGGCTCGTTCGTCAATCGTGGCAAATACCTGATGGAGCGCCTCTTGTGTCAGAACCCGGTCGCGGTACCGGTCGACCTCGCGGCCGACATCGAGGCTTTCAACGCCGATACGACTGGCCTCAACGAGCACGAGCGCTCGGCGATTCGCAGATCGCGCAGCCAATGCTGGGGTTGTCACAGTCAGTTCGAGCCGCTCGCTTTCGGGTTCTCGCGTTTCGACGGCGCGGGACGCTATGTCGGCGAGACGGATATGGACGGTAAGCCGCTGCCGCTCGACGGCTGGGTGCCGACCGGTGAGTCCGACGAGCCGCAGTACACCGACGTGGCAAGCTACATGCGAATTCTGGCAACCAATCCGGTCGTGCAGACCTGCATGACCGAGCATTTCATCGCCTTCGCCACCGCGCGCAGCAGCGACGAGCTGGCGCGGCTCCAGGCCGAGGGCGTCGGCCAGCGGTACCTCGCGAACGGCAGCACGCTGTCGGCGATGGTCTCTGCCGTGGCAGAGAGCCCGCTCTTCCGAACCATCCTGACGGAGCCCGCGGGGACCCAGCCATGAGGAAGATTCTCTCGCGTCGCACGTTCTTGCACGGCACGGGCGGCGTGCTCATCGGGATGCCCTTCCTCGAAGAGATGCGGCCGCGAGCCGCGCGTGCCCAGGCGGCCGAGCCTCCCATGCGCCTCATCACCCTGTTCTTCGGTCTCGGCGTCGCGCACGACGAGTCGACGAAGCAGTTTGCCGGGCCGCTCGAGCCCTACAAGCCGCTCGCAAGCAAGATGGCGTTCTTCACCAACCTGGAGGTCAAGCAAGCTCACGATTTCGGCTCCGGTGAGCCGCACTTCAAGGTGGGTGACGTCGTGTTCGTCGGCGATCCGCAGAAGCGCGAGTACGAAGCTTCTGGACCTTCCCTCGAGCAGCTCGTGAAAAAGCAGCTCCATCCGCAGGGCGTCCCCACGTTGATCGGTTCGAAGTCCGTCGGCATGTGGTTTCGCACGGGCTCCGTCTCGCAGTACACGCGCCACTGGAACCAGGATGGCAGCCCGGGCGAGCGCCCCGAGCGAAGCCCCACCCGCATCTTCGAGCAGCTGTTCGGGGGCTTCACCACCCCGGGCACCCCGGGCGGCACCGAAGATCCCGCGGCCGTGACGGAGCGTCACCTGAAGCGGAGCGTCCTCGATGCCGTCGTGGGCGAGTACGAGCACTACACGGGCGACGCCTCCCCGCTCGGTGCCGAGTCGAAAGCCAAGCTCTCCGTGCACCTCGACAACATCCGCAACGTCGAGAAGCGGCTGGCGCCCGTCGAGAGCGCCGTCGATGATGCGGTCGCGCAGGAGTCCGCGAACTGCAAGCTGCCGACCAGCGTCATGGACCCCGGAACCGACGTTCCCTATGATCTTGCCCAGGGTGGCTCGGGCGGCAGCGCGCCCATCATCAAGCACGAGGATTTCTCGGCCGCCTTCCAGCTTCAGGGCGAGCTGATGGCGCTCGCCCTGCGCTGCGACGTGCTGCGCTTCGGCAGTATGCTGTTCGTCGGCGCGGGCGGCCACGTCGGCCTGCGCGGCACGTACAACGCGCTCGGGCAGAGCGTGAATTTCACGCAGGACCTGCCGGGCACGAGCCCGCACGACGCCTATTTTCATAACAATCGCTGGGACAAGTGCCGCCTGCACGCGCACTACTGTCAGACGAGCCTTGCGAGCGCGCTGCTCTCGTTCGACGATCCGAACTATCTCGAATCGAACGGCAAGACCCTGCTCGACAACACGCTGGTGATCGTCGGCACCGACTACGGGGGCGGCGGCACCTCGACCGGTCACATTCCGGAGGGCGTCTTTCACGCCGTAGCGGGGGGCAACGGCCACTTCCGCCCCGGCTTTTACGACAAGGTCTACAACGTCGTCGACCTCTACGACACCATCCTCAAGCCGTACCAGCTCTCGTCCGGCATGGGCTCCGGCCGCCACCCGCGCTACCGCTACGCCCCCCGCGAGATCACCGAGCTTCTGGCGTAGCGGTGTGGCCCTTTCGGGCGTCGGCTAGAAGAAGTAGTGCCCGGTGAATTTCGCGCGGATGTTCTGAGGTCGCTCGTCGTCGAGGTACCTCACGGTCGTGTAGATCCCGGCCGCCCCGAGGCGCACCTCGGGCGTCACGTCCCAGAACACGTTGCCCTCGATGTAACGGACGCGGTCCGCCACGTGGGTCAAAAGCTCGATTTCCTCGCCGCCCTGGGGGTAGAGGTCGGACATGTTCTTCGAATGGGCCTGGGTGAAGATCGCCGCGAGCCTCACGCGTCCGCTCGGCGGTAGATAGTATTGTGCATCGACGCGGAAGCCCTCCCAGTCGATCGTGTTGAGCACGCCGAGCCGGTCGAAGGTGACGAGGCCTTCGTTGACGTTGGCATCGTACTGCGGGGGAGGGGATGCGCGCGCAGGGTTCGGCAGCGGCGGGAACTTCGCGCCGCCATCGACGCGCAGCAGATCACCGGTGCCGGTGCCCATCACGTACGAACCGGCGATCGTGAGGGCGTTGCTCCGGTCGTATTCGTCGCGGGCGGGAATCACCGGCAGCATGGCGTCGATGGAGAGGCCCCACCCGATCACCTTGTTCGAGGTTTGAGTCGGCGGTGGCGTGAAGGCGTCGGCGTCGAACTGCCTCGCGACGCCGGACACGCCGAGCGATAGCTTGCGCGCGCTGGGAATGCCGTCCCGCGTGTAAATGCCCTTCCACCCGTTGACGGTGAACCTGAGTCCCGCTTGGGCGTCCGGCAGTCGGGAATCACGCTGCGCGGGGCGCAGCACGGCCGCGGCCGCGTCGATGCCCACGGGTGCCGACGCGAGGAACGAGCGTGAGAGTCGAAATTGCGTGTGACGGAAGGTCGAGCTCGGGGTGTTTTGCCAGCCGAACACGTCGTCGGTCTGTCCGAAGAGCACGTTGACGGCGTCGTTCTCGAGGCTGAGGTACGCGTGGCGCAGGCGGAGCGTCGGGCTGTCGTAGTACGAGCGTTCGGACGATCCGACGTTGGAGGTCGGCTGGTCGCCCGAGAAGTCTGCCTCCAGCACGGCCAAAGGCGTCACGCCCGCGATGGGCGTCGCCCCGACGGCCATGCCGAAACGGCTGCCGCGAGAGGAAGCCTGAAAGCGGCCCACGGTGCCCTCGTACGTGTCTTCGCGCGCGACCAGGCTGGAGCCGATGGTGTCGCCGTAGCTACGCGTGGTGTCGTAGATGAGGTTCGCCTGAACCTCGCCGTACCAGGTGAGCGTGACTCGCTTGCCGAGCTTGAAGGAGATCGGATCTCGGTAGAACCAAGACCTCGGAGCCTCGACGGCGGGCGTTTCCGCGGCTCGCGTCGGCCGCGGCGTGAGGGCTGGCGGCGGCGCCGGCTCGGCGGGTGAGGCGGGGCCGTCCGATGGCTCCGCTGCCGTCGGTTCCACGGCTTGGTCGGCGGGTGCGGGCTCGCGCTGTGGCTCTGCCGGCTCCGCGGGACCGAAAGGATCCGACGGTGGCGTTGACTCTGCGGGCTCTCGAGCTGGCTCTTGAGCGAGACCGAGGCTCGACAATGCCACGATGGCGAGTGCGGCGGAGAGTGAACTTTTGACTAGGAAGAACGTACGAGTCACGGCGATCTTTCGTCAGTGGTTGGCAGATGCTCGACAGCAAGAAGCTCGTGGTGAGTTGGACCCGTCAGGTAAAGTCGCAGCAGTACAGGGTGGCTTCGTAGCCTTCTGCGCTCCTGCCCGGAGACCCGGCGTCCGGGCAGACGATGGGCGGGAAGTCGTCTTCGGGCGTGTCCGGTCCGTAACAGGCAAAGCCGAAGCGACCCGGCGCACAGCCCGGTACGTTGGGGCTGCGTTCACAAGTCCCGCCGGCCGGTACGGGCAGGCTCACGTAGCAGCAGTAGCTGTTGAAAGCGGGGTTCGGAGCCGGCCTTGCGATGCTGCAAATCGGATAGAAGGTGTCCGCCCGGCTCTTGTTGGCGCCCCAGTCTTCCCCTCGCGGCAGCCCGTCACCCTCGCACAGAAAGCCGAGCAACCGATCCCCGCAGCCGACCGCGGTCGACTCCTTGCAGGGAGACGGCTCCGGCCGTCCGGTGCAGCAGTAGTGATCGAGACCGCGCTCGCTGGTGCCGTTGCCGCACGAGATCGCGGGATTCAGCGATTCGGGCCGGTTGTTGCCCCAGCACTCGTAGCCGACGGTGCCTTGCTCGCACTCCTCGGCGGGATTGTAGGCGCAGGGGACGACGTTCTCGGTGCAGCAATACGTCTGCTCGTCGGAGCCTTCGATGGGGCCCTTGTCGGCGCACAAGACGCCCGACGGGACTCCCTCCGAGATGGTCGCGCCGAGGTCCGGTCGCGCCGAGCCGGTGCACCCATACGCCACGAGGCCGGCCGGCTGGAGCGCATCGTCGTAACCCGCGACGCGGCAGTCGAGGACCGAGGGGGGGAGGACCTCGCAGGTTCCGTCGAGCGCTGCGGGATCCGACCAGCAAGCGGCGGAGCCAACGAGCGATGCGGCGCACACGAGCGCCCAGCAGAGTGCACGCCTGGGCCCATGCACGAGGGTTCTTCCGGACCGTCGCTTGGTCATCATCACTCCCTGAGCCAGCCTTCCGGGAGCTCGGGGGCGGGCAGCTTCGGAAAGACGCACTGCTTGGGAGTGCTCGTCCCGCTGCTGTTGTCCGTCACGTTCACGTCCGGGCCGGCGGGGCGGAAGTTGGCGCCACCGGGCCCGATCACGATGTCGGCGTACTCCGAGTACACGTTCGGGGGGCCGATGTTGTCGATGACCACGTTGTCGAGGATGATGGGCCCCGCGCGGCGCACCGTGCTGTGTCCCTCCATGCTGACCGCGAGGGGTTTGGTATTCATGCACGTGACGTGGCGCACGTCCTGGAACGTCACCGACCCGAACTGGGGGAACAGATCGCCGGCGTACAGGGGGTTGTAGGCCGTGCTGATCAGCAAGGGGTTGTTCATGTCTCGCATACAGATGTCGCGATACACGATGTTCTCGACCAACCCGCCGCGGCTGATGTCGCTCTTGATGCGAATGCCGTTGAAGTCCGCGTCCGTGGCGTCGTAGCCCACGCTGCGAGAATCGGCATCGATGGTGATGTCGTAGGCCAAGACGTTCTGTATTCCGCGCTCCACCTCCCCCTCGGTGTTGATGGTCTGGCCGTACGTTTCGCTGCCGATCGACAGGCCGTGGCCGGTGCCGAAATGGTTGTGGGCGATGATCAGATCCTTGACCAGGTGGCCGCCCTTGATGGCGATCTGGTCATCGGCCGTGCTCACGGTGTTGCAGGCGATGACGCCGCACGTGGCGGAGTTGGTCGTGCCCGGATCGATTCCGTCCGTGTTGCGTGCAAAGTGCGGCGTCATCAGGATCCCCTGGCTGTTGTAGAGCTTGCGGGGCGTGAGGATGGTGATGCCCCAGATGGTGTAGCCCTTGCCGGGGACGTCGCAGATGCCGTCTTCGGGTGCGGCGGTGATCTTGACGTGGAACTTCGCGGCGTCGTGCAGGTGGACGCCGTACAGCACGAATCCCGTGACGCCGCGCTCGAGGTTGATGAGCTGAGGATTGCCGATGCTGCCGTTGATGCCTCTTAGCGCCCCCGAGAGCTGCCACCAGGAGTAGTCTTGACCGACGAGGGGCTCTCCGCCCTGGCCGTCGATGTGGCCACTACCGACGATGCCGGGGCTCGTGCCGCGCACCTGGATGAAGTCGAGGCAAGCACCGGAGTCGGTGAGCCCAGGCTTTCCGCAGTTGCCCGATTCCTGGTAGAGGTCGGGATTGCGCGAGGCGTAGAGCCAGACTCCCTCGTCGACCCACAAGACGACGCTGTCGATCTCGATGTGCGAGGTGATGAAGGCGTTGTTCGCACCGTTCGCGACCAGCTTGACGGCCCTGCCCCTGCACGCGTCGAGCGCAGCCTGCACGCGGGCCGTATCGAGGTCGCTCTCGTCGGGAGTTGACTTGTTCGCCACGAGCGTGCGGCACACATCGGTGGGGAGCGTTGGCTCGGGCGGCAGATTCGGATCGCCCTCACCGCAGTGAACCAGCCCGCCCGAGTAGTCGAAGGCGGCCTCCTGGCTCGTGTCACACACGTACTCGTAGCCCGCGGGGTCGTTTTGCAGTCCGCCACAGCCGACGAGCGAAAGGGTGCCGATGAGGGCAATGAGTAGGAAGCGCAACATCAACAGCCTTGGTTGAAGGGGCAGGGCCACGCGGTGGTGCTGGCGCACGTCCAGCGACGCACGCCTTCCTTGTCGGGCTCCCTGCAGGTGCAATACCCCTCCTTCGCGTTGGAGCCGCTGTCCTGGTAGAAGCCGCCGAAGTTGCAGGTCATGCACAACGGCGCGTTGCACTCGTCGGTCGCGGCGGGGGCAGCATCGACCCCGCACGCGCTCTCGTCGATGACGTTGGGGATCGCATAGCAGCCGTAATCCTTCTCGGGTGGGAACGTGCAGTCACCTTCGGCATACACGCCGGCGAGACAGGTCTCCGCCTTCCACCCCGTTTGATTGGGCCCGCACGGGCGGTAGCACACGGGTGGATCCGCGGAGGTGCAGGGAGTGCCCTTCTTGATCTCCTCGCCGGCTTCGGTCGGGCCCATGAAGCAAGCCGGGGAGAAGTTCGGATCGATGGGAGGATTCTCTTCGGTGGCCCCGGTTCCGGCCGTCACACCGGTTCCACTCGCTCCACTGCTGCCGCCCTTGCCACCGGTTGCGGCCGTCGCGCCGTTGCCGCCC
This sequence comes from uncultured delta proteobacterium, assembly GCA_963841435.1. Taxonomy (GTDB): domain Bacteria; phylum Myxococcota_A; class Polyangia; order Polyangiales; family Polyangiaceae; genus PMG-095. Next base: position 1,117,062 of record CAWJCS010000003.1, on the reverse strand, counting down.
TCGCCGGCGCCTGCCTCTCCTGCTTCGCTCGTTCCCGCACTGCCCGCGGATGCTCCGCCGGCGCCCGCCGCGGGGCCTCCCGCCGTGGCGCCCGCGGTCCCGCCGGTGCCGGCGCCGCCCGAGGGCAAAGAAGGCCCCTCGGTCGGCTTCCTCTCGGGCCCTAAAATGCCCCGATAAGACGCCGGGTTGTCCGTGAAGCAGGACGGCGCGCCGACGCCCAGGGCGACCAGCATGAAATGGCGAAGGAGGCGCGCTGCTTTCATCGAGATCGACTCGTGCCGTTTCTCTTCGAGCGTCAGAGCGACGAGATCGACTTCAGGCTCCCGTCGGCATTGCGAGCGCTGTCGGCGGCCATGTTGGTGACGTTGGCGTTGCCGATCGCGGTGGTGCTCACGCCGCCGATAGAGTTGACGTCCACCTTGTTGCCCCAGGAAGCGCAGGTCCCGGTACAGGTCATCGACGCCGGATTCGAATTCTCCGTGAAGCCGTTGCCCGTGCCGCGGCTGTTGCCGACCGCGATCAGATCCTTGAGCTGGTGAGTGGCCGAGACACCGTCGCCACCGAGCTTGAAGCCATTGCCGTCGCTGCCAGTGTCCTGGGTGGTCTTGCTCTGGTCGAAGGCCCAGCAATTCTCGACGCGCACCGGTGAGGTCCAGGCGTAGAGATCGTAGCCGTCGTCGGTGTTGTCCCAGGAGCGGCAACCGATGAACGCATTGCCCGTTCCCGTGCCCTCCTTGATGGCAAAGCCGTCGGCGTTCTCTCCGCTGCACTGCACGTCGTAGTTGCTGTGCGAATCGCAGTTGAGGATCGTATTGTTCGTGCCGCTGCCCGTGAATTCGCCGCCGGAGCTGATCTGGATTCCGGTGTCGGCGCACTCGTAAGTCAGGACGTGCTCGATCATACCCTCGCTGCCTTGCACCAGAATGCAGTTGTCGTTGGCGCCTCGTACGGCGATGTTCTTGACCGTCACGTAGTTTGCATTGACGGTCAGGCCGCCGATGTTGTCGGGGTTGGCCCCGCAAGTGAGGCGCTCCTGGGTGCGGAAGTCGAACACCGGCCTCTCCGTGGAGCCCGGATCGCCCTGCAGAATGAGGCGATTGCTCGCCGTCCCCATGCGGGTCTTCTTGAATTCCAAGCGCTCCGTTACCGGGTACGTGCCGGCCTTCGCGCAGATGGTCCTCGGCGCGGCGCCCAGGCACTCCGCCCCGTTCTCGGTGCCGTCGGGGGGTTTCGGACACATCAGGTCGTAGGCATGCAGCAGCGTCTTGACCGGCGAAGCCTCGGACCCGTCGTTGCTGTCGTTGCCGTCCGTAGCGAGCCAGACGCGGCAGTCACCGCTCGTGCCGCCCCCGCTGCCGCCCGTTCCGGCGCTGCCTGCGGTTCCGCCCGTTCCTGAGCCGCCTCCGGTTCCGCTCGACGCGCCCGTGCCGCTGGCTCCCGCGTCACCGCCGGTTCCGCTGCTCCCGCCGGCACCGCTGCCGCTGGCTCCCGCGTCGCCTCCGGTTCCGCTCGACGCGCCCGTGCCACCGGCTCCGGAACCGCCGCCGGCTCCGCTGCTCCCCCCGACGCCGCTGCCACCGGCTCCACCGGTCCCACCCGCGCCGCTGCCGCCGCCGACGCAGGCGCCGGAGTCGCAGCTCTGGCCCGAGGGGCATGGGGCATCACAGGCTCCGCAGTTCGCGGGATCCGTCTGCTTGTCGACACAAGCTCCGTTGCACAAGTCCTGTCCTGTCGGGCAGCTGCCGGTCACACAGGAGCTGCCTTCGCAGATTTCTCCGGACCCGCACGCCTGGTTGCATCCGCCGCAGTGGAGCGCGTTGCTCGCGGGGTTGACGCAGCGTCCGCCACAATCGACCTCGGGCGCCGTGCACGTGACCGGGTTGTTCGGCGTGTCCGACGCCGGTGGTGTTTCCCCCGAGGAGCAGCCGACGAGGCACGGCATGCCCACGAGGATCGAGCCTCGAAACAGCCAAGTGAGCAGAGCGCTCACGTTCTTGCCTGATGATCGCATGGCTGAGCGTTTCATGATGTTCGTCTGAGCTCCTAGCGGGGTTTTCATCTGCTTCACTGGGCGGCGCCTGGACCGGAGTTGCCGAATTCCGCCACAAAGATCTCGGGCGGAATCAGACCGGTTCCAGGTGCGTAGTAGTCGTCCGACGTGTAGAGGACGAGGGGCTCGGGCAGCGTCGGGTTGTTGGGTGTCAGGCGCAGCGTCGGCGCCCAGGGGTCCCCCAGGCGAATGTGCGCGCCGAGTATCGAGTTGCGAACGATCGTCTTTCCGACTGCCTCTTCGGTTTCGCCCTCGTACCACTGGTGGCCGAGGTAGACGTCCGAGACGCTCGCGTCGGCGGTGAATTGACTGTTGATGATCAGGAGCCCGTGTGGGTTGTCCACGCGCGTTGACGGCGCCGCGATGGCGCCGCTCGAGACGCGATCGCCGAGCGAATGGATGCGGCACCCGTCGATCACCGCCGCCCCTCGCCCGAGGATGATGTCCTCGTCCCCTTCGATGTAGCAGTTCCGAAAGTAGGCGCGTGCCACCTCGTTGGTTCCCGTTGACTTGACGTACAGGGTGTTGCGATGGCCGACGATGCGAACGTTGTCGAACGCCGCCCTGTCGCCCTGGTTCAAAAGGGCAACGGCGGTCTGGCTCTCCGCGTCGCCCGGCCAGGTCCCGGCGACGTAGTCGTTGGCGATCGTGAGGTTTCTCGCCTGGAAGGCCTGGGGCAGCGAATTCGAGAACGTGGCCGACTGGTGAATGGTGAGCGGTGTACCGTCGCCCTCGGCGCCTGCTGCCGAGTGGCCGGCGACGATCACGATCTGGCTCGGGTCGCGGTCGACACCGTAAAGCGTGACGGGCGGCGAGGAGGTCTTCGCGGGCACCGTGATCTTTTCACGGTACGTGCCCGGCATGACCTTGATGAAGACCCGCGGGCACCCCGCGACCACGACGGCAGCGCTGATCGCCGACTGGATCGTCTTGTAGGTGCCGTCCATTTCCGGATCGCCGTCCGGATCGACGACGAGGCCCGGGACGATCTTCGTCACGTCTTCGATGTCGCCTCTTGGATCCCAGTCGTCCTCGGAGGTGTATGACAGGGTCCGCTCTCCGAGCGGCTCGCTGACGCCGCTGCCTCCCTCGCCACCGGCTCCGGTCCCGTCACCGCCCTCGCCGCCGGCACCCGCCGCGTCGCCGCCCGTTCCACCGCCGGAATAGCTGACCGTGTAAATGCCGCCCGCCTCGAAGGTCTTCTCGAGCGTGTAAAGGCCGTCGGCTTCGGCCTCGCCGAGCTGCGGCCGCGCGAGGGTGGAGGGTGCGACGGGGCCCGCAGGGACGGATTTGCCGGGACCAGGGTCCATCAGCACGTCCGCCGGCTGGTCGGGGCAGCGTTTCGCGTAGAGCCTGCAGAAGTCCACCTCGGCTTGCTCGAGGGGCGTGAGCTCGCAGCCATTCGGGTCGTTGCATTCGGGCAGACACGCATCGACGCTCGGTCCGGCGTCCGAGCCGCTGGCGCCCGAGGCGCCGCCCGTCGTGCCGGCCGTTCCTGCCGTCCCCCCCGAGGCGTCCGGGGGCTTTGCACCGGTTCCGCCAGAGCCCGCTCCGGCATCCTTCGTAGGGCCGCCGTTGACGTCGCGCGAAGGCGCGTTGTCCGTGCAGGCCCCAGGCAGCGCCAGCGAGACCAGGAACGCGGCGCGGAGGGTCTTGAGCTTGGTTCCGAGCGGCACGCGCTACCACCACCTGCGCTGACAGTCCCAAGCGAGCCAGTTGTCGTGTTGGTAGTAGCCCGGCTTGTGCACGCAGACGCAGTAGTTGGCGTTGTTCGAGGTTTCGATGCCGAGCGCCCACTCCGTCGGGCAATCGTCGTTGTTGTTGACCATCGCCGAGGCGCCGGACGTGACTCGCGCCTGAGCGAGGTTCTGCGCCGCCGTGGGATCGGTGGGCATGGCGCAGATCGCGCCGGTCCCTTCGGCATATCGCCCGTTCGTGCAGGTGATTTCCTTGAACCCATAGCCGCCCGGCATGCACGCCTTCAAACACTTGTCGAAGCCAGACACGCAGCTCGTCGCCGTGCTGCCCGACTTGTAGGCGTTGGGGCCACCGCAGACGGCGTCCGTCGTGAAAGGAATGCCGCCGACGCGAGTCAACAACGCATGCGTGTCCCCAGACGTGAATTTGCAATTCGAATTGGGCCCCTCGTCGGAGCTATTGACGCCCGTGGTGGACTCGTCGCTCGTGCCCGGCTTGTAAACGGTGCAGACCGCCGAGCTGCGGTACATGCAGATGTTCTTGAGGGTGACCGTGTCGCGTTCGCTCGCGCCGGCAATTTGGTCGACTCCGATTGCGACGATGTTCGAGAGGGTCGCCGTGCGGCTCGAGCTGCTGCTGCAGCCCTCGCCACAGGAGCGGTAGAGCTTGCCTGCGGTCTCGACGTACACGTTGTCGATGGTGACGCTGGCGGTCCCGTTGTGCTGGATGGTCTTGTCGCGAGCGTTCTTGAAGCCCGAGTTCTTGATCGACACCGTGCCCGAGCCGAGCACCGATATCGCGTCGTCGCAGACGTACGGGAACCACACGTTCTCGATCGTGCACGAGCCTTCGCAGTGAATGCCGTCGCCGACATTCTTGCCCATGATGACGTTTCGCACCGTGCCGCCATTGGCGACGTCGATGAGCGGAGCCACCGTGTCTTGATTGCCGGTGGAGCAGTCCTCGAGTGACCCCTCGTGGACCGCCATGCCGCCGTCGTAGACCTGATTCGCGGCCACGGTCATCCCGCCGCCGAGGTTCTTCGAGCCATTGGCGGTCGGCCAGGTGATGTTCGGGCAACTGGACGACTCACTGACGCCTGGACCGGTTCCGCCGCTGCCGCTGCCGCCGGTCGCGGTGCCGCCTTGCCCGGCGCCGCCGCTCGTTCCCCCTGCGCCTCCGGGGCTCGTTCCGGCAATACCACCCGTGCTCGTCCCGGCATTTCCGCCCGCGCCCGTTCCTGCAGTGCCTCCGGCGCCCGCGCCGGCGCTTCCAGCGCTCCCTTGGTCGGTGACGCACATTCCCGCCTGGCAGCTTTGACCGACGGCACATGTCGCCCCGCAGCCCCCACAGTTCGTGGGGGTGGTCAGGTCGGTGCAAACGCCGCTGCACGGCGACTGCCCAAAAGGGCACCCTGCAGCGACGCACATTCCCGCCTGGCAGCTCTGGCCCACCGCACAGGCAGCGGCGCAGCCGCCGCAGTTCGCAAGGTCAACGAGCGTATCGACGCAGGCGCCGTTGCACAGGGACTGCCCCGCCGCGCAGCTCCCGGTCACGCAGGCCCCGCTCTGACAGATCTGGCCGGACGCACAGGGCCGGTTGCAGCCGCCGCAGTGCAGCGCATTGCTCGCGGGGTTGGCGCAGAGGCCCCCACAGTCGAGCTCGGGCGCCGTGCAGCTCAGCGTGCAGTGTCCCGCCTGACAGGCCTGTCCGGCGAGGCATGCCACGCCGCAGGTCCCGCAGTTCGTCGGATCGACTGACAGGTTGGCGCAGGCGCCGTTGCAGGCTTGGGCAGGCGCGATGCAGCTACCAGGACCGCTCGGGGCCGGTGACGACGGCTGGCCCGGGTCCTGGGAGCACGAGGCACCGACCAACAGACCGACGAGGACGATGCCTCGAGCCAGCCAGCGGGCTTGCCAGCTTTTCGTTACGTTTGACCGTCGCATGCTTGCCTCCTTCGGCCCCAACCGGCCAAAACATTCCGAGCGCGCGTCGCCGTGCGAGCCCGCGCCCCCGCCGGTGCCCGAGTCCCCGCTATCGTTCGGGTCGAGCCGGCGGCCGGCGGACGCTCGACCCTGACCGGCGCTGGCCCGGCCGGCGAGCAAGAGCTGGGGAAAGCTGGCGTATATCGAGCGCTTCGGGTGGCCAAGCAGTCGCATTCGGTGGTGCTCGTGGTGCTGTCGTGCGGTTCGCGGGATCCGGACACGGACTCGCCCCCTACATGCGCCAGCGCGCAGTCCCCATTTCGAATTCGTCGGCCCGCGAGCAAAGATCGGCGAAAAGCCCGCTAAATCGCCGAGCACGCCCGGCGTAGCCGGCCATGCGGCATAGCGCGCTGGCGCTTGGATCTTTCTTTTCGCGACGGAAGGAAGCTGTGTCGCCTCAAGCGACGGGCCCGCGTGCCGCCGCCTCGCTCGTCAGGCTTCCGCGTCGATGGCGGCCCTCATCCGGCGCCGGTAGACGCCGGGCGTCATCTCGAGCTCGCGCCGAAAGGCCTCGTTCAGCAGTGCCGCGGTCGTAAAGCCGGTCTGCCTCGCGACGTCCTTCAGATCCAGCGTCGTGGCGCGGAGGATGGTCTTCGCGGATTCGACGCGGACGCGCTGGATCTCCTCGCGAATGGTCCGGCCGAGGGCTGCGCGAAACCCGCGCTCCAGCCGCTGGCGGCTGCACGCCGCGGCCCGCGCCACCATCGGCACCCGCAAGCGCCCCGTGGCGTGCGAGCCAATCCACGCCACCGCGTCGGCGACGACGGGATCGTCGATCGCCAGAACGTCCGACGAGCGGCGCGCCACCACGTCCACAGGCGGCACGATGACGCGTCTGCCCGCAATGTCCGTCCCTGCCAGGGCGAGCGCGACGAGCCTCGCCGCTTCCTCGCCGAGAGTGCGCCATGGGATGGCGACGCTGGAGAGCGGCGGGGCGATGAGCTCGCATTCGACGATGTCGTTGTCGGCCCCGACGAGGGCAATGTCCTCGGGGACGCGCAGGCCGGCCGCCATGGCATAGCGCGCAACGACACGCCCCCACGAATCGCAGCAGGTGAAGATGCCGCAGGGACGTGGCAAGGCTCGAAGCCAGCTGACCATCTCGGCTCGGTCTTCGGTGGAATGTGGCTCCGAAGGTCCGGGTCGATGGGGGGTGGCAAGCTGGGCCCCTGCCTGTCTCGCGCACCCTTCGAACGCGCGCTCGCGAGCAATGGCGAACGCTGATTGATCGAAGCGAAATGTCGTCACGTGCTCCAGCCCGCGAGCAACGAAGTGCCGAAGAGCCAGCTCGCCAATCCGTTGTTCGTCGGGCAGAACGCAGGCTGCTTGCTCGCGGACGCGGTCCGCGTTGACCGAAATCATCGGACAGCGCAGGTGCGGGACGACACCCGCCGCGTCTGGGCCGAGCACGGCGATCGACGGGTCCCATTCCCTCGCCAACCAGGCGAGGTCGGCGGACGGATGGTAGTGGAGCAACCCCCAGCCGCTCTCGCGAGCGACGGCGGTAAAACCCCGAAGGATTCCGCGGGACCACACGTCGGCGGTCCCCAGCACGACGAGCACGCGCGGTTGGCTCATGATGGGCTCCTGTCGTTGGGGCCCGTTTTGTTGTCTTTCTTTTGTGGCGGCTGATGGTCGAAGCCCATGTCGGCAGTAGATGGAGCCCTTCGAGAGCCGCGCCGGTCAATGGGCCGATCGGCCCATTTCATGCCAAGTCGAGGCGTAAAGTCGCCCTGGACCCCGTGTGCAAAAGCGGCCGCCGGCGGTCGGCCGGCCAGGCGCCCGGTCCTTGGATCGGTCGTGAGGCGCCCGGCTGCCGGCCGCCCTATCTCAGGGGCGCTCGGCCGGCGCGGTTCCCGGCTCTTTCCAGCTTGGCCGGGGTGCGGGCGGTGGTCCTCACGAGCTTAGAGCTTTCGAGTCGCGCTCGGAGCAGGGGGTCGCGCGCGGCGAGACGGACGAAACGAGCTTCGGCGCGCCGCAAGCGACGGCGCAATGTCATGGCGGAGCAGCCATACTGCGAGGCGAGAGCAGCGATGGTACCGGGGCGGAACCACCGTCGCTCGAGGAGCTGACGATCCGCCTCCCGCAGGCGTCCGATGGCATCGAGCGCGTGCGCCGCGACCAGACTCGCGTCCCCATCGACGGGGCGCGCCGGGAGGTCGAGCTCGGCGTCGGGCGCGGCGAACGGGCGGGTGTAGCGGCGGCGCAGCGTGCTGTGGATGGTCGTAAGGGCCACCTGGTTTACCCAACTGTCCATACAGCCGGGATCACGAACCGTATCGACGCGAGTGAAGACGACGATCAAGATCTCGTGAAGCAGGTCCTCGTGCTCGGAATCGCGTCCGAGCGCGTGGCGCAGCAGGCGCGTGACGCGCGGCGCGTACCGCGCGCACAGGCTTTCCTTTGATTGAGCGCAGCTCGGCCATGGGTCATGTTCTGGCGCAAGTGGGCCCGGTAGCGCGGGGGCGTTCATCGTGGGGCTGGCCCTCGCCCGCGGAGCGGCCGCGGTGTTCCCCCCGGCGAGAAACGGGACGTTCTCGAGGTGCTTTCGGACGGAGCCATGCGAAAAGCAGTGGGCTGGCGCTCCCATTTCCGTTAAGCCTGTCCCGGATCGGGCGGCCTTTTGCTGTTCGCTTGCGCCATTTTGGGGAGAGTGACAAGGCGAGGTCGTGCATGGAGACTCGGGCGGCGTGTCGGCGAGTCTCGACCCCCGGCTGGCGCCCGGCCATCGCCGGCGCCCACCGGGCGTCCGCCCGCCCCCTGTGCGGGTTATCGGGTGCCCCTTGGGCTTGCTGCTCGCCTGCCTCTCGGCGGCCTGCGACCCGGACCTTACGGTCGGAAAGTGGAACTGTGGGTCCGCCCTGGGCGTTCCGGACGCTGGCGCCGATGTCGCGGCACCAGCCACCGATCCGGTGCCCGTTCCCTGGACGACCGGCTTCGAGGGCGGCTTCTGTGACTACGCCCGCGTCAATGGCTTTTGCGTCGCCAATCCGGGAGCCGGCTTCGACATCGTCACCGCGCCCGTCCATTCCGGGAAACGCGCGGCCGCCTTCTCGGTCACCTCCGACGTTGAGCTCGACGGCCTGCAGGCGCGTTGCGTGCGAGAGGGCGCGCTGCCCGACGACGGTGTCTACGGCGCCTGGTACTACGTGCCTGCGGCGGCGACGAACGCGGACAACTGGAACCTCATGCACTTTCGGAGCCCCCAGCAAAAGCTCTGGGACGTCTCGCTCGGAAACACGGACGGCGGTGGGCTCGCCCTCTACGTGTTCGACTTCTTGCGCTCGATGGTCCGCGCGTCGCTGACCGCACCCGAAATCCCGATCGGCTCGTGGTTTCACCTCGAATTTCACTGGTTGCGCTCGCTGGACGCGAGCGGTGAGGTCGCGCTCTACCAGGACGGGCAGCTGGTGCTCGAAGCACGGGGGATCATCACGGACGTTCCCGAGCCGGAACTTTGGTACGTCGGGAACCTGGCGAATGCGCTCACGCCGCCCGCCACCACCGTTTACGTGGACGATGTTTCGATCCGTGCCGCTCCCTGACCGACGCAGCCGCGACGGGCGCTTGCTCGGCATCGTCGCGTGGGGGCTCGCGGCGGTGCTTCTGCCTGCGCGCGTCATGGCCCAGGGGCCACTGGACCTTGCCTGGGACGCGCCGCCGGTCTGTCCCCAGCAGGATGCCGTGCGTGAGCGCATTCGCTCGCTCGCCGGCGAGTCGCTGCGGGCCGCAGGCGAGCTTCATGCCGAGGGGCAGGTGGTAAAGAAAGACGATCGCTATCGTCTCACGCTGACCGTGCGCGACGGGAGCAGCGTTCGAACGCGCGTGATCGATTCCGACTCGTGCGCGGACCTCGCAGGGGCTGCTGCCGTTGCCCTCGGCTTGTTGCTTCGGAGCGAGCCGGGGAAAGGGGCGTCAACGAAGGAAGCGGAGGCCGCATCCTCCTCGGAGCATGCCAACGAGCCGGGGAAGGACGAAACCGTCGCCCCCGAGGAGCCTCCGCGCGCCGCGACGGCGCCCGACGTCGTTCCGAGCAAGAACGAGCGTGCCGACACCAAGACGAAGCGTGAAGTACCCGATGGGGGCAGGCTCCAGGCCATCCTTCGCGCACCGTTCGGAACGGTCAACGTGGGTCCGCTGCCGAAGGCCGGGTTCGGGCTCGGCGCGGGTCTCGGCGTGCGCTTCGAGGCTTGGCGCTTCGTCGCGCTGGGTCGAATCTTCAAGGCGGAAACCCTTTGGTCGCGCGAGGTCCCCGATGTTGGCGCGCACGTCGGCCGTATGACGGCGGAGCTCTCGGCGTGTCGTCAGTGGCAAGCGTCGTGGCTCGAGATCGGGCCGTGCGTCGGCTTGGGGCTCGATCGCTTTACTGCTCGTGGCGTCGGAGCCACGGTCGCTGCCCGCTCGGCGCAACGGGTTTCGGTCGTGGTCGGCAGCGGTGCGGTGTCGCACGTTTACCTACGCGATTGGCTCGCCTTGGTCGGCACGGCTTCGGTCGGATTGGAAACCTCCCGGCCGCGCCTGATCATCGAAGACTTCGGGGAAATTCGTCAACTTGGGCGGGTCTGGGGGTCGTTCGGGCTCGCCTCGGAGTGGATTTTTTGACGGACACCCGCGCGTGGCGCCACTGCCTTTGGGACCGACGATGTTAGGACGGAGCGCTGCGGCTCGTGCCATGGGGCCGCCGAACCAGGTGGAGCACGCCCGGGTCGTGGCAATCGAAGAAGTCCCAACGTTCGAAGCCATCTACCAACAGCACTTCGATTTCGTTTGGGCCTCGGCACGGCGCCTCGGTGTGAGCGCGTCGTCGATGGATGATGTCGTTCAGGAGATATTCTTGGTGATCCACGCGAAGGTCGAAACGCTCAGGCAACCGAGCTCGCTCCGAAGCTGGATCTACGGCGTCGTCCGGCGCACCGTGAGCGATCACCATCGGTCGCAGCGCAGCAGGCACGCCGGCGGTGAGGCCTTGGCGGTCGAAGCAGGGGTGCGACACCGTGCGCCGCCGACCCCACACGATCTCACGGAGCAAAGCGACGAGATCAAGGTGCTGTTCGCCCTGCTCGAGAAGATCGACTTTCCGAAGCGGGAGGTCTTCATGCTGGCCGAGCTGGAGGAGATGACCGTTCCCGAGATTGCGGAGGCGCTCGAGATCCCGCTCAATACCGCTTACTCGCGACTGCGGGCCGCAAGGATCGCCTTCGGGGAGGAGCTCGCGCGCAGCGCCAGCCGTGACGCCGGAGGTCGCCCGTGAACGAGCTCGGTCCCGAGGCAGCAGCGCTCGTCAGAGCGGGTCGAAAGGGACTGCGTCCGACGGTCGCGGATCGCGAGCGCGTGTTCCGTGAGCTCAGCGGGCGCATCGCCGCCGGCGACCTCCCCACGGGGGCACCGGCCCCGGCCGCGCCGAGCGCCGGCGTCGGGTGGTCCACGATTTCGCTGATCGTCGTCGGCCTCGCCGTGGGCGGTGCCGTGCTGTTCGAGCGAACGCGCGAACGGCCGACGCGGCCCGTGCCCGCGGCCGCGCAGCCGAGCGTCGCGACGGCGCCCCCACCGGTCGCGCCGGTCGTCGAGGAGCCGCCGGCTCCGGCCGCGCAGGCGCTCCCGGAGCACGCTCCGTCTCCTGCCGCTCCCGAGCCCGAGCGCACCGTCGCTCCGCGCCGCCCGTCCGAATCGGCTTGCCGAGGAAGTCGCGATCCTGTCGCGTGCGGAGACGGAGCTCCACGCCGGTCGCTTCGCGGGAGCGCTTCGCCTGCTCGCCGAGCACGAGCGAGAGTTTCCCCATGGGACTCTCGTGCAAGAGCGCGTCGCCGCGAAGATCCATGCGCTCTGCGGCATGGGTCGCACCGCCGAGGCCCAGAGCGAGCTTTCTCGGCTGTCGCCGGGCTCGTTGCAAGAGGGTCGCGCCCGCCAAGCGTGCGCACCGAGCGCGAAGTAGGTTCGGGTGGACGCGGGTGCCGCACGCGGCATCGTCGGCGTCGTCAGCCGCCGGTGACGCGCGCGACGGCGGCCAGCAAGTCCTCGCGGTGGAAGGGCTTGTGCAGCACGAGCGCTGCCCGCTCCTCCAGGAAGGCGCGGTGCTGGGGGCGCTCGTGGGCGGCGGTGGCGATCACGACGCGGCGGGCGAGGTCGGCGTCGAACGTGACGAGCCAGTCGCAAAAGGCGATGGCGTCGAGCTCCGGCAAGACGAGCTCCATCACGATCGCGTTAACGTGGGAGCCGGATTTCAAGAGTTGGCGTGCCTCTTCGCCGTCGCGAGCCACGAGCACCTTGCACTGCTCGCTCAGGGCACGCGCCGTGGCCCGTAGCACACGCTCGTCGTCGTCGATGATGAGCACCGACCGACGTGCTTCGCTCGGGCCCCCAAGCCACGTGCCCCGAAGCGAATGCTTTGCCTTCTGCAGATCGGCATCGTTCGGCAGTGGCAGGAAGCACACGAAGCTCGCTCCTTCGCCCAACGTCAACGACGCGACGAGGTCGCCGCCCATCTGCTGGATGATCGAGCGAGAGATCGAAAGCCCGAGACCCTGGCCCTCGCGCTTGGTCGTGAAGAAGGGATCGAATATGCGTTCCAGGGCTTCGTCGTCGATGCCCGGGCCCGTGTCCGTGACGGAGATGGCGAGCGATTGCTCGTCCCGGCGCGCTCCGACGCGCACGCGATGGATCTCGCGGGTGACCTCGCGCAGCGCCTGCCCGGCGTTCACGAGCAGGTTCGTGAGCACCTGTGCCAGTCGGTTTCGCGGCAGGTAGAGCGTGGGAAGGTCGTCGTCGTAGTCCTCTTCGAGCACGGTCTTCGGGGGCAGCTCGCGGCGCACCAGGCGCAAGGCCTGCTGAATCACCTCGCGAGGCTGGAAGAGGGACGGCCCCTCGACGACGTTGCCTCCGCCGAACGTCCGGAGATCGCGCACGACCTGCGTCACGGCTTTGGTCGAGACGCTGAGATCGTCCAGGATCTGGGTGACGGCGACGCCGTCGCCGCGCAGCGCGCCGGCGAGCTCCTTCGCGGCGTCTGGCGTCAGCTCGCCCGAGCCGAGAATGCGCCCGCGTGCCGTCCAGATCACGTTGAGGTCGGGCAAGAGGGCGTCGCGCAAGAGGTCGAAGCCGAGCGCAATCATCGCGAGGGAATTGTTGAGCTCGTGCCCGACTCCGGCGACGAGCGTTCCGAGCGTCGCGAGGCGTTCGGCCTGGCTCAAGTCCTGCGTTCGCTGCTCGCGTTCCCGACGGTTCCACGCACGCACGCGCACGCGATCGACGAACGCCGTGATGGCCGCGGGATGCGGCTCCGCCAGCACGACGGCCTCGTCGGCGCCCGCCCCGATCGCCTCGAGAGCCTGCGGTTCCGACGTCGCCACGACACCGAGTGGCGAGGACCCGACGGTGGACCGCGCCAGCGCTACGCCGGCCGGTACCTCGCGCTCGAGCAAGCGCGTCTCCACGCGTCCGCCGCCGAGCTCGCTACGCAACGTGAACGGCGCGCCGAGCCTTTGGAAGGCCTCCTCGGTCGTGAAGTACACGAAGGTGTCGATCGGGGCGACCATGGCTCGACGAATGCTCGCGCGGCTCGGAAGGAGCGCGGGGCGCCCAGGTTAGCGCCCTGGCCCCGTTTCGTCGTCACTCGCTTGAGGCGAGGTCGAGAAGAACGGCGGCCCGCGTGAAACCGGCGCCCTGAGCATACAGGGCCCCGACGCGAGACCCCGCGGTCCGCCGGGTTCGGTACCAGAGCTCCAAGTTCGCGATCGGGCCGCACGCACCGAGGTGGCCGCGGGTCTCGTAAACGCTCGGGACGACCCCCGGGTCGAGCCCCAGCACCTCGGCCATGGCCACGGGGACCCAGCCCCGGGGCTGGACGCTCGCGAGCACGTCGATCCTCTCGAGGTCGACGCGGGCCTCCCGGGCGACCTCCCGCAGCGTCTCGACCCCGTAGGCTACGGTGTCTCTCTGCAGCACCTTGGCTTGCTCTCGATCGCGGCTGCCTACGCGTAGCGGCCCCCCGGCGAGCCACCAGGGCGTGTCCTCCTCGGGCGTAGAGCCGCGCACCCAGGTCACGGCCGGGTAGTACTCGCCATGAGTTCGACCCAGAACGCCGAGGATGGGGAAGCGACCGTCGCGCTTCACGACGAGCGCCGTTGCAGCGTCGCCGAGCCCCGGAGCCGCCGGGTGCAGCATGGGAAAGGTGCGGAGCAAGAGGTGCGATTGCGTGAGCAGGACCGCTTTCGCCTGGCCGGACTCGACGAGCGCTTTGGCGTTCTGGATCTGGACGAGCGCCGTCGCGCAGGCAGCATCCATCGAGAATGCGAGCGCGCCCGGCACTCCCAGGCGGTTCGCGACGGCGCACGCCGACGCCGGCGTCACGCGATCGGGAACGACCGAGTACGAGATGACCACGTCGATCTCCCGGACGGAAACGCCGGCATCGTCGAGCGCGCGTCGCGCGGCGAGCACCTCGGCATCGACCGAGCTCGTCGCGTCGTCGGCGACGCGACGCTCCTTCGCGCCGAGGAAGGGATCATGCGCTTCCGCCGCGAGGTAGCGGTCCGTGACCCGGAGCGCGTCGTCGGGCGACCGCGGAATGTCGTTGAAAAGCCGGTCTCCGGCGCTGCGGGAGGCCGCGGCGAAGTCGGCGGGCCACTCGTCGTTCGTGCGCACCCGCTCCGGGTACCAGGCGCCGATCCCCGCGATGGCGGCGTTCATCACGCGCTCCCCGCGGCTTTCGACAGCATGGACATGTGCTGCAGGGCCTCGACGCGACCGCCGGCTCGCAGGCGCACCTCGGGGTCGATGCGGATGTCGAGCAGGACCGGGCCTCCGTGACGCGAGAGCTCGGCCAAGAGCTCGCGATCGATCTCCCCGGCGGCGTGGATGGTCCGAGCGGGGACGCCCATGGACGCCGCCCACGCCGCGAAATCGACCTGGGGCATGCCGTGGTCGCCCGTCTGCCCGAAGATCTGCCGCATGCCGTGGTGCACCATGTTGTAGCGGGAGTCGTTGAACACGGCGTAGAGCACCGGCAGCCGGAGCTTTTTGCAGGTGAGGATCTCCATGCCCGACATCTGCATGCCGCCGTCACCCGCGATGCACACGACCTGGCGCGTGGGATCGGCGAGCGCGAGGCCCAGCGCGCCCGCGATGCCGCTGCCCATGCTGCCGAGATTGAGCTGGATGTTGAAATCGAGCGGACCGCGCGCCGTGAGGTAGTGCAGAGCGAACAGCATGTGCTCGCCGATGTCGGTGACGAAACGCGCGTCGTCCTCGACGGCTCGGGCGAGGTCGGCGATGGCACGATGCGGCGGGATCAGACTGCCGCCGTCGGTCTCGAACTCTGCTTCGTCATAGGGTGACACCGCGCGCGCCTCTCGCATCAGTGAGCTCGTGCGCGGGTTCTTCGAGCCGAGCCCCGATACCACCTGGTAGAGCTCCCGCGCGAACGTCGCGAGGTCTGCCGTGATGCCGAGCGTCGTCGGCAAGTTTCGGTTGAAGACCCGCGGGTCGAGGTCGACGTGAATGAGGCGCCCGCCCGCGCCCACGTAGGGCGTCGCGCCGACGGAGGTATCGTCGAGGTCGCTACCGAGCACGAGCGCCGCGTCGACGGGCTTCGCGGTGTAGCGCCGGGCCCAGAGCGACGCGGCCATGCCGCCGTTGCGCAGAGAGCGGGGGTGTTCTTCGCTCACGACACCCTTGGCCCGCGGCGTCGTGACGAAGGGGACGTTGAGCATGTCGACGAGCTGGCGAACCCAGCCCGCGTGCGAGAGGCAGGCGCCACCGAGAACCAAGAGGGGGCGCTCCGCTTCCGCGAGCAGCCGCGCGGTCGCCATCACCGGTTCGAGATCCGGGACGCCGGCGAGGGGCGGGGTCGAAGGGATGATCCGACAGACGGGCGCCATTTCCGTGGCGCGATCGATGGGGAGGACGAGCAGGGCCGGACCGGGGGACAGCGGGCTCGTCGCCGCATCCAGGGCACAGAGGACCTGACTCACGGCGCTGCGGCCGTTCGTAACCCGCACACGGGCGCGCGTTACCGAGCCGAGTAGCTGCTCGATGTCGATGCCTTCCGGTCCCGAATCCTGCGCGAGCCGCCCGCCGTGGGTGGCCCAGGCCACGTCGCCCGCGAGGACCAGCAACGGGATGCGTTCGAGGAACGCGGACGCGACGCCCGTGACGGCGTTCGTGACCCCCGGTCCCGCCGTGACGACGACCCCCGCGACGCGTCCGCTCGCCCGAAAGTACGCTGCTGCCGCGAATGCCGCGTGACTTTCGTGGCGCGACTCGATGAAGCGCGCAGCGGGGTGCAACCGTAGCGCCTCGACGAGCGGACAGATGGGCCCGCCCGGGATCCCGAAGTACGTCTCCACACCGCGCGCCACGAGCGCGTTGACGATGCGCGCCGCCGCTGATTCGGGGCTGAGCGTCGAGTCGATGACCGCGCCCTTTGGCACGGTCAGCCCGTCGGCGTCGGCCCGCCCGCGTTCGACGATGCCTGATTCGCGGCGGGACGCACCAGCCCCGAGCGTTTCGTCCGGGGGGCTCGAGCGCGCCGGCGGCGCGTCGCTTGCTACGGCAAAAGCCAGTTTTTTACGATCAAGCACGTGGCGCAGGCTCTCGACGGTCGGGCGGACAGCAATGTTAAGTGACCCCCGACGTGCTCGTCGCCGCTCATACCACGATTGGGTTGCCCGCTGGCGATGTCATCGCCCCTCGTCAGACCACGTGAGGATGTG
Organism: uncultured delta proteobacterium; assembly: GCA_963841435.1. GTDB lineage: Bacteria > Myxococcota_A > Polyangia > Polyangiales > Polyangiaceae > PMG-095. The sequence continues at coordinate 1,100,620 of CAWJCS010000003.1, read as the reverse complement.
GCGCCCCTTGAATTTCGAGTCCAGCTCCACTGTCACGTGCACGTCACGACCGACCGCCGCGAACGTGCCCTCGGCCGCACCGAGCACGTTCGACTCGATCCAGAGATACTCCTCGAACATCGCCATCACCGCCTTGCCCGGCTCCGGAAACGTGACCTCCCAGCGCCCATAGCGGCAGCTTTGCCGCCGCCCAGCGCACGCCTGTTTGAGCAGGCTGACGGGATCGTTCGGCAGGATGCGCAGCAGCGTCCGACCGATGAGGCTCTCGGAAAAAGCGAGCACGTTGCGGCGCCCGATCTCGCGTAACCCTTCGTGGATCCCGTCCGGGCCCTTGAGCAGCGCCGCTGCGACCGCGGCGCGTTCGAGGAAGTCCGAGAGCGGGTACCAGCGCACGGCCGAGTGACTCTCCGAATAGAGGGCCTCGTAGCTTGCCAGTGCTCCCGCGTTTCGCAGCACCGCGACGGTGTTGCGAAAATACAACCCGCGTAGCATTGCGGAGGGCGGGACGAGGCTCAGGCGCTCCTCGAGGTCGGAGCCAGCGACCAGGTCTCGGATCCGTCGCTCGAGCTCGGCCATGCTTGCGACAATCTACCATCGAGTCGGCCTCTGCCGTCGCTGGCAGGCGGTGAGGGGACATATGGTGCCGGTTGGGCCGAGCGCGCCGAGCGCGCGGTGGCTCGCGGCATCGAGACGCCCGGTGGCCGACCACCATCGCCAGGCCCCGGGGCGCCTCGCCCTCCGAGGTCGCCGATTGGCTCAACGGCGCGCTCCCATGGGCTCAGGGCGGGCCGCGTTGCAGCGCTCCCGCCGCTCGGGATGACGGTCCATGGCGATGACGGTTGGCGCACCAGTGGGGCCCGGTTCGGCGGCCGCGCCGATCTCGTGAGCAAGGCGGAGCGCCTGCAGGCTTCGGACGACGAACGCCGCACGATTGGCCGCGCCGCTCGCGACAAGGTGCTCCTTCTGCATCGACTCGAGCCCCGCTTCGAACGCATCCTGGCCGGCCTCGAACGCCGCGGTTTTGCGTGACGGCGACCGACGACAGCGAAAGGTCGCGTGGCGCGAGGCGTGTCGTCGCGCGCCAGGCCCGATGAAAACACCGCCTCCAGCCGCGCGGAACTCGGATCCGCGTGAGCGCGCGTCGCGGAAGGTGTATCCTGAGTGTTGGAGCGCCAAGCGCTCGAGTTGGGAATGACAAGGCGTGTCTACGCACGTTCTCCCCCGTGATGCCGCTTCGAGCTGGTCCCACGCCGAGCGCGTGACGCTGCTTTTCGGGTTCGCGGCGACGACGTTCGCGGTCGCGGCGACGCGGGTCGCAGAGGACACCACCGCCGTCCGTTTCTGGGACAACGCCCACTGGACGCTGTCGTACGCGTCCGCATTCGCGCTCGCTTGGCTCTCGCGCCGGCGCGCGCGAGGTGCTCTCTGCCGAGCCCGCACGTGGTTCACGCGAGCGCTGTTCGCTCTGTTCTTCGGCCAGGTGCTCTGGGACGTCCAGGTCGCGATCGGGTGGAATCCATTTCCGGGTCCCTCCGATCTCGCCTTCGTTGCGGTCGGTCCCCTTTTGGGACTCGGCGTGGTCTGCCTCACGCGCGACCAGCGGCGCTCGCGCCGCATTGCCGTGGGCCTCGATGGCGTCGGTCTTGGGCTCGCGATGCTCGCGCTGACGCTCGCTGCCTATCTCCCGCGCCGTGGGGACTTCGACGCGCCGACGCTCGCCGTGCTCGTGGCCTACCCGACGGCGCTCTTGACCGTGACGGCGCTCATCGCCGTGGTGGCGCTCGAGCTCATGGTACCCCCCAAACCTGGGCTTTTCTTGCTGTTCGCGGCCGTCCTCGGCCAGGGCCTCTTGTGGATGGAATGGAACCTCGCGACGCTGAACGGCGAGCTCGACGATGCGACGCTCCTAAACTACGCGTTTTCGTACGGCGCCCTGCTGCTCGGCGCGGGTGTCGCGTCGTTCGATCCGGGCGAGGTCGAAGTGGTGGGCGCCTTGCGTCGCGGTTACGGCATCGGCTCGCGGCTCGTTCCGCTCGCGCTCGTCGTGACGGCTGCGGTCGCCATGTTGCTCTCGAGCGAGCTCTTCCCTCAGGTGCGGCTCGCGGTCACGCTGTGCATGGTCGGCGTCGTGATTGCTGCTGCTCTGCGCCAGAGCGTCATGCTCGAGGTCAGCGAGCGGCTGCTGGCCGCCGAGGCTCGCAGCCGGGAGCTCGAGGAGCGCCTCTCCCATTCGCAGCGTCTCGAGTCCCTGGGCACGCTCGCGGGCGGCATTGCTCACGACTTCAACAATTTGCTCACTGCGATGCTCGGTCACGTCGAGCTCTTGCACGGCCAACGGTCGCTGCCGCCCGAGGCGCGCGAATCGGTGGACGGGCTGCGTGCCGGAGCGACCCGGGCCCGCGACGTTGTGCGGCGCATTCTGACGTTTTCACGCCGGGATCCCGCGGTCGTCGAGTCCGTCGACGCCGTCGAGCTCGTCGAGGAGGTGGTGGCGCTGTTGCGTGCGGCACTACCCGCGCGCCATGCCCTCGAGCTCGTCTCGGAGGGGCGCCCGCGCTTTACGGGCAGCGTCGCGCAGATCCACCAGGTGCTCATGAACCTTGGCACCAACGCCTCGCAGGCGATCGGCGACCGTCCCGGTCGCATCCGCTTCACCGTGCGTCGAGTGGCGGACGGCGTCGAAGACGAAGGTCTCGCCCCCGGCAGCTACATCGAGCTCTGCGTCGAGGACGACGGTGCCGGCATGGACGCTCCCACGCAGGCACGCATGTTCGACCCCTTCTTCACGACCAAGCCGCGCGGCGAAGGGACGGGCCTCGGGCTCAGCGTCGTGCATGGCATCGTCCTCGAGCACGGCGGAGCCCTCCGCGTCCGTTCCGCGACTGGCGCAGGGACGACCTTCCGCGTGCTGATCCCGGCCGCGAGCCCCGCGCCTGCGGTGAGCGAGGCGCCCGCGGCGGCAGTTCCGAGCACGGCCGAGGACCCGCGACCGGCCCCGGTGTCGGCATCGCGCCCGCAGCCGAGCGGCGAAGTTCTGGTCGTCGACGACGAGCCGATGATCGGCTTCACGCTCGTGCGTCTCCTCATTCACCTCGGTCACAGGGCGCTGCCGCTGACCTCACCCGCGGAAGCGCTTTCGCTGCTCGAGCGCGATCCGGCGCGGTTTTGCATGGTCGTCACCGACATGTCCATGCCCAGCATGACGGGCGCCGACTTTGCCCGCGCGATCCACGCCATTCGGCCCGACCTTCGTGTCGTGCTGTCGAGCGGGACGGACTTCGTGATGACGGGCACACCGTTCGATGACGTGCTCCCCAAGCCCTACACGCTCGTCGCGCTCCAGGACATGCTTTCGCGCAATCTGGGCGTCCCCGTGCGCGCGCCTGCGGTCGTCGCGGCGCCGCCGGCGTCAGAGTGACGTGTACGCTTGGCAGTAGCCGTTCGGGTGAATCGGGCCTTTGAGGAGCTTGCAGCTGCCGCAGCTCGACTGGCTCGACGCGGCGACGTAGTGCCGGCAGGTCACACAGCGCTTGTCGGCGCTCGGTGCCAGATCGGAGTAGCCCATCGTCTTTCGCAGGGCGGCTTCGTCTTCGGTCAGACCGCTCACGTCGCCGCACGAGGCCGGCAGTTTCTCGCAGGCGGCGGCAAGGAGCACCGTGAGCGCGGGTGGCACCAGGATGAACAGCCGGCGGCGAGGGACTCGGACGAAGTCGAGCGGTGGCATGGTGTCTCGAAGCTAGCGTTTTGACCCATAGAATGGCCAGAAAATCGCCGCGGAAAAAGGCGGTCACGGGCGGTAGCTCAGCGCTCGCACCTCGACGAAAGCGCCTTCGGCCTGGATGCCGACGTGGCCGCTCAGCATCGGGCAGTCGGTCCAGGTGACCGTCGGCGTGCCGTTGACCGTGACCCCGATGTTGCGTCCACGCATCATGATGTCGGTCGTGTTCCACTCGCCGACTGAGTGCTCGACGCTCGCCGCTTTCTGGTACACGTTGACGCGCTCTGTGACGCCCGGCACCTGGGCAATCAGGTCGCCCGTGGTGGGCGCCTTCTCGGCGTGCGCCACCTGCGCCTGGACGTACACCTTGCCATCGAGCGCCGTGCGAACGTAGATGCCACCGTTGTACACGGCGGCCGGGTCGGTGCTCTTGCGGAACCGCCATTCGACGTGGACGACTCCGTCGGCGAGCTCTTGCTCGAACAGGAGCATCTCTTTCGCTCCCACGCCGTTGACGAGCAACATCTTGTCGCTGACGTTCCACACTGGTTTCTCGGCGAGCGCTTGGATCGGGACACGGCGCCAGCCGCTGAGATCCGGCCCCGGCATCAGGCGGATCTCCAAGGGCTTTTTCTCGCAGCTCGCAAGCATGAGCGAGAGCGCCAAGGCCCAGCCGGCTCCACGGTTCATGGGACCGGCATGGTGCACCGCGCGCCCCGCCGCGGCAACAGGGCTCAGGGCTCGAGCACGAGCACGCAGAACTTCACGAGCCCGCGCGTCGGGTGGCTCTTCACGATGTAGTGCTCGACCACCCGGAGCCCCGCCCGCTCGGCCAGTGCGACGTAGGCGGGCTCGGAGCGACCGAAGCGCCCACGGTCGAGCCGCGTGAGCAGGTTGTTGTAGGGGTGCCTGCGGAGGTACACCGTATCGAGCGTCACGGCGCGCTCGAGACGTGGTGACTCGCGAAGCATCTTCAGCATCGACACCGCGTCACCGTCGTCGAGGTGGTGCAAGAGCCCAATCAGCGCCGCGTGGGTGGGCGCAAACGCCCGCACGTCGTCGGGCGTGCAGAGGCGGCACTCGAAGCGCGTGCCCGCGCGACCCTGCCAGCGTGAGGCTGCGTAGCGGATCGCGCGCTCGTCGGTGTCGATCCCGAGGTAAGCCTCGTAGGTATCGAGGTAGCGCAGGGCGTCGCCCGTGCCGCAGCCGAGGTCGAGCACGTGCGCCGAAGGGCCGCACCTGAGGCGGCGATAGGCGTGGGCGTAGTCGAGCCCGCCCGCCGCGAGCGGCCGCACGTACTCGTACACCCACGGGTTGCCGAGAATGCGGTCGAACAGGCTCATCATCCTGCTTTCCCCGAAGCCATGCTCGATGTGCGGTCCCGAGGCAAGCGCGGCCTCATCGGTGAGCGGCCGCTGCCGAGAGGGTGCTCTCGATGCCGAGCGCGAGCGGTGTCTCGGGCATGAAGCCGGTGGCTAGGCGGAACCGGGTCGGATCCCCGACGATCCAGAGGTCGTCACCCGGCCGGTAGGGCCGCGCCCCGAAGTCGAGCAGCGACGCCGGCTTGCCCAAGCGCTCGCACACTGCGAGGGCGAGCTCTCGCACCGAGGTGCCGACGCCCGTGCAAAGGTTGTAGGCGGTACCGCTTTCGAGCTCACGCTTGCTGGCGGCCAGGATGGCGCTCGCGACGTCGTCCACGTAAGAAAAATCGCGCACCTGGTCGCCGGGCGTCAACGCCGCGGTTTGGTCCCGGGCAAGGCGGCTCGCAACGTACGGGACGAGGCGGTGTGGGCTCTCGCCCGGTCCGTACACACCGAACGGCCTGAGCACGAAGAACGGGATCTCGAAGCGCCGCGCGAGGGCGCCGCCCCACAGCGTGGCCGCGTGCTTGGCGGCGCCGTACGGCGTGGTCGGGACGCAGCGCGTCTGCTCGTCGATCAGGCGTGGCCGCTCGGTGCGCGCGTATTCCGAACAGCTGCCGATCTGCAAGAAGCGAGGCCGCAGGCTGCGGCAGGCGTCGATGAGCTCGGTGACGAGCCCGACGTTCGCTTCGACCATGCGCCGGGGATCGAGCTGGTCGGGGGCGACACCGTAAGTCGCGAGATTCACCAGGACCTCGGGTCGCAGGCGTTCGACGATCGCCGTGAGCGCTCCCGGTTCGCTCGGCAGCTCGTGACGCTCGACGTGTCCGGGGGGCGCCTTTCCGCCTTTCGACCCGGCACGAACGAGGCAGTGCACGGTCGCGCCGTCGCGGGCGAAGGCGGCGACCACGCGCCGGCCGATGAAGCCGTCGCCGCCCGTCACGAGGACGGCTCCGCTCATGCTCCCGCTGCCGCCTGCCGCGCCATGTACTCGGCGATCTGCGCCTCGGTCGTGGCGCGCGCGCTGCGCGGGTCGTCGTAGTAGGCCTTGTACCAGCTCGCCGTGAGCGAAACGGTGTCGGCGATGTCGAGGCGGGGCGTCCAGTCGAGCTCGCGGTGCGCCTTCGCGCTGTCGAGGCTCAGCGTGCGGGCCTCGTGGGGGCCGGCGTCGTCGGGAGGGGGCAGAACGATGTCGCCGCGCCCGAACGTCGCGACGAAGCGCTCGGCGAGGTCGCGGACGCGGAGCGTGCCGTCCCGTGGCCCGAAGTTGTATCCCTGCGAGAAGAGCCGCGGCTTTTCGTGAGCTTGGCGCGCGAGGACGAGGTAACCGTAGAGCGGTTCGAGCACGTGCTGAAAGGGCCGGGTGGCGTCGGGGTTCCGGATCACGACCGGCTCGCCGCGCGTGATCCCGCGGACCAGATCCGGCACGAGACGATCGGTCAACCAGTCGCCGCCCCCGATCACGTTGCCGGCGCGGGCGGACGCGACGCCGGCGTCGCCTGGCTCGTGGAAGAACGAGCGTCGATAGCCCTGCGTGACGAGTTCGGCGGCGCCCTTGCTCGAGCTGTACGGATCGTGGCCGCCCATCGGATCCGTCTCGACGTAGCCGCGCTCGAGGCCCACGTTTTCGTAGCACTTGTCGGAGGTGACGATCACCACGCTCCTCACCGACGGCGTCTTCCGTGCTGCCTCGAGAACGTGCGCCGTGCCCATGACGTTCGTTGCGTAGGTGTCGAGCGGCGACTGGTACGAGCGCCTGACGAGCGCTTGCGCTGCGAGGTGCAGCACGAGCTCGGGCCGATGCGTCCGGAAAAGCGACAGCACGGCCTCGGCATCTTCGACATGGCCCATCACGGACACGAGGCGTGACGCGAGCCCGGTTGCCGCGAAGAGGCTCGGCTCCTGGTCCGGAGGGCGCGCGAAGCCCACGACGTTGGCGCCGAGCGTCAAGAGCCACTCACAGAGCCAGGCGCCCTTGAAGCCGGTGTGACCGGTCACGAGCACGCGCCGGCCGCGGAAGAACTCGAGCACCGGCGCCATCACCAGAATCTTCCAGGGCGCCTTCCCCGAAGCCCAGAGCTCGTCGAGCACGCGCTTTTCGCGCAGCGTGTCCATCGGCTGCCAGAAATCGTGGTGCTCGAAGGCCATGAGCTCGCCGTCTCGCGCGAGACGCTCGAGTGGGGTCTTCTCGAGCACGCTCTCGTCCCCGTCGAGGTACGAAAAGACGCGCGGCTCGAACACGAAGAATCCGCCGTTGATCCAGCCCTCGCCGGTCTGAGGTTTCTCCGTGAATTCGCGTACGCGGCCGCCCTCGACGACGAGCCCGCCGAAGCGCGACGGCGGCCGGACGGCGGTGACCGTCGCTGCCTTTCCGTGGGAGCGGTGAAAGGCGACGAGCTTCGTGATGTTAACGTTTCCGACGCCGTCACCGTACGTCACCATGAACGTCTCCTCGCCGATCACGCTCGCGAGCCGGCGAACGCGGCCCCCCGTCATGGTGCTGAGCCCCGTGTCGATCAACGTCACGGTCCAGGGCGGCGCATCGTTCTTCAGCGTGCTGAGCTCGCCGTCGCGGAGGCGCACCGTGAAGTCGGTATGCCTGAGATGGAAGCCCTGGAAGTACTCCTTGATGACCTCCCCCTTGTAGCCGCACGCAATCACGAAATCGTCGAAGCCGTGCGCCGCGTAGATGTTCAGGATGTGGAACAAGATCGGATACTGTCCGATCTCGACCATGGGCTTCGGCTTGAGGGCTGTGTGCTCCGAGAGCCGGCTGCCCAGCCCGCCTGCGAGGATGACGACTTTCATGCGGTGCTTCTTCTTGGCCCACGCGACGACGATCCGTCGGCGGCCGAAGCTTGCCATGGTCATGCCCGGCGAGGAAAAGCCGCGCGAATCGGCGTGAAAATGCCACGCACGGCGGCGAGGGCCCGGTTGCGATCCGCCTCCCGGTAAGCTAATCACGGCGGCAACTTAGGCCCCATGACGAGCCGCGCGCCCGAGATCAGCCTCGCCGACTTTCAGCGGTATTTCCCCCACACTCCCGCGGCTCTCTGCGTCAAGGAGTGCGCGCGCCTCTCCGTCCTGCGTCGCTACGATTGTCCGGGCCCGATCCTCGACGTGGGCTGCGGCGATGGCTTGTTCGCGAGCGTTGCGTTCGCCGACGCGGAAGTCTGGGGCATCGACATCGACGCCAAGGAGGGCCGCTGGGCCGCCGCGAGTCGCGCCTACGCGCAAGTGGTGCTCGGCGACGTCACGCGCGCCAGGCTCCCCCAGGCCTTCTTCGAAACCTGTGTCGCCAACTGCTCGCTCGAGCACGTGCCGCGTCTCGACCTGGCAATGAAGACGATCCACGACTGCCTCAAGCCCGGGGGGCGCGTGCTCATGTTCGTTCCCAATCGGGACTGGGCCAAGCAATTCTTGAGCTACCGGCTGCTAGCCGGCGTTGGGGCAACGGGCCTCGCGGAGACCCTGCAGACGGCCATCGATACCCTCTTCAAGCACCATCACCTCTACGACGAGCAGGGCTGGCGGCAGGTGCTCGTGGACGGCGGTTTCGAGGTCGAGCACGTGGAACCGGTGCTCTCGACGGCCACGACGGTAGCGTTCGAGGCGTTGCTGCTCCCGTCGCTCGCAGGTTTGTTGAACAAACACCTGACGACGCGCTGGACCAATTTCCCCTCGGTGCGCCGTGGGCTCGCTTTGCCGATCTACGCCCTGGCAAAGTCGCTCCTCGACAAGAGTGATCCGACCCCCACGGCCGAGTTTCTGGCGATCGGTCGCCGCCGGATCGAGTGAGCGATGTCCGCCCCTCAGCCGGACTATTTCTCGAACCACAGCCTGAAGCTGCGGTTCCCGTGGAACCTCTACCACGGTCCTATCGTGCGCTCGTTACAGCACGCCGTGGAGCAGAGTCCCGGGCCCGATGTCTTGAACGTCGGGTCGGGGCCGTTCTTCGAGCTCGAGCGCCTCGAGCGCCGCGGACGAAGTTTCACGATCTGTGACATCGACGAGCGGGCCGTGGAGCTTGCCAAGAGCCTTCATGGACACAAGCTCGCGGGCGCGGACGTGATCGACCCCGGACGAGGGCTCCCGTACCCGGACGCACGGTTCGATCTGGTCGTTTCGATGGATGTCATCGAGCACGTCCCGGAACCCGTGGCCTGGACACGCGAGATCCTCCGCGTTCTCAAGCCCAACGGGGCGCTGTTCTTGACGACCCCCAACTACGCCTCGACGTCGCTGCGCCTGATCGAGGCGACGGCGCTCGAAGCCATAGCCAGGCTTCAACATTTCAGTCGCAAGCACATCCACCCCACGAAAATGACACCGGAGCGCCTGACCACCGTCCTCGGACACGCGGGTGCGGAGGCGCTGCAAGTGGAAACGATCGCGCTCGGATGGGTCCTGGCCGCCAGCGGTCGTCGGCCTCACTGAGCCGGGCACCCTCGATGCCCTTCACGCTGCCTTCGCTCGAGCGCGCCAGGGGCTTCTTCCTCGTCGCCGTGCTCGCCGCGGGGCTCGTCTACTTCGGGGTGAAGGTCGACGGCGTCTACCCCGTAAAGGACTGGCTCTTCCTTCGCTACGCGGCCTATTGGGTCGTCTCGCTCGCGTGGCTCGCGTCCTGCCTGCTCGCGGGCTACGCGCTTTGCGGCGTGCTCGTGCGTGGGGCGCTGCCTAAGCTCGAGCAGCTCACACTGGGCCTCGCGCTCGGCGTCCTGTGCTTCGGGCTGGGCGTGTTTTTCGTTGGCCTCGCGCACGGACTTTCCGTGCTCACGTTCTTCCTGCTGCCCGCTGTCTTCGCCCTTTTTGGGTACCGCCGCTCGGGCAAGGAGCTACTTCATTTCGCGCGGAGAACGCTGCGCTCCGAGTGGCGCGTGCCAGCTTGGCAAGTCCCCGTTCTGGTGCTCGCCGTGCTCGCGCTCGGCATCGTGTACTTCACGATCCTCTCGCCGGAGGTCGTGAGCTTCGACGTGCGCTGGTACCACATGCCGATTGCACAGCGGTACGCGCTGTCGGGCGCGGTCAGCCGCTTCGAGGAAGGCTTCTGGCCGGTCGCCTTTCCCCACCTGTGGAGTTACGTGTACGCCTGGGCGTTTCTCGCGCCCAAAACGCTGCTTTTCGACCGGGTGGAGCTCTGCGCGCATCTGGAGTTCGTGCTGTTCCTCGCCATGCTCGCGCAGGTCCCCGTGCTGGTCCGGCGTCTAGCTCCGGGACGCTACGTGGGCATCACCTGGGTCACGTTGCTCATGTTCCCGGGGCTCTACGTCTACGATCTCAACCTTCACTCGGGGGCGGATCGCGTAACGGGCTTTTTCGCGATCCCGATTGCGCTCACCTTCTTTCGTGCCTGGCGTCGCTTCACGCCTTTGAACGCAGCGCTGTTCAGTGTGTTCATCGCAGCGGCGACGCTCACCAAGTACACGGCGTTGAGCATCGTGCTGCCGCCGGCCTTCGCCTTGCTCGCGCGTGGGCTCTGGCTCACCTTGCGCCGACGCACGAAGACGGAGGGCATTGCCCTCGCCGCCCTCGTGACGCTGCCGCTGATCCTCACGGCCCCCCACTGGCTCAAGAACTGGGTCTGGTACGGCGACCCCATCTATCCGATGCTGCACCGCTTTTTCCCGTCCCATCCGTGGGCTCCGGAAGCGGCGGCACGGCTCTCGATCCTCGAGGCCACCGGCCGCCCCGGCTCCGTCAACGCAGAGGGGCTCTTCGCCGCGGCGAAGGCGACGCTGACGTTCTCGTTCGAGCCGAACAATTGGGAGTTCCTCTATGGCAACTGGCCCGTGTTCGGCTCGCTGTTCACGCTGACTTTGCCCTGCTTGCTCTTCGTCAAGGGAGCGGCCCGCGTGGCGTGGCTCTACGCGCTGGGGATGGCCGCGGTCTTCGTCTGGTACCTGCTCACGCACTACGATCGCTACCTCGTGGCCGCCGTGCCGCTGATGGCAGGAGCCACGGCGACGACGTTCGTGCTCGTGGCACGCAGCGGCTACAAGCCGCGCATCGCTCTCGCGCTGCTCGGTGGGCTCCAGGTGGTCTGGGCGGGCGACACGCCCTTCATTCGTACTCACAACCTCCTTCACGATTCGCCGATCCGCGTCGTGGCGCTGTTCCTGGCTTCGGCCTTCGAGAGACAGGAAAATCGGCTCGATATCTACGAGCCGCTCAGCACGATCGGGCGTGCTTTGCCTCCGGACGCGACGGTGCTCGCGCACGACAACATCATGATCTTGGGCCTCGACCGCAATTGGGTCACGGACCTGCACCAGCTCAAGTTCAACTACGCGAGGCTTGCGAGCCCCGCGCGCATCAACGACCAGCTGCGCCGCCTTGGCGTCACCGACCTCGTGTGGCCGCCGTACAGCATCGGTCGCGATTCCGTCGGCGAAGATCTCGCCTTTTACAACTATGCCTACCGCGCCACCGAGGAGCGCCGCATCGTCGCGGGCCAGTGGGTGGCGCGCGTGCCCGAGCCCCGTCCTTCCGAAACGCGAACCGAGTTCGAACGTCGCCTACTTCGGCTGCGGTCCGCCCTACCGCACGGGCTGGTACAAGCTCTCGCAGCTCACCTTGCCCGCCGTCGATCCGGCACCGCCGCCCGACCCCGTCGAGCCACTCCATGCATCCGACGCTCCTCTCGAAAGGGGTGACTTCGTCGTCGTCGAGACGCCGTGCCACCCCGACGTGAACCCCGGCAAGCGCTTCGACTACGCCTCGGCGCGCGGCCGCTCGCAGCTCTACGTGCGCCGTTCCCGCGCCAAGCACTGAGCAGCGGCCCGCGGGGCCGTGCCCGACCCCCGGCGGCCGGTGGCACCCACTCACGCGCTCGCGATGGGGCCACGCTGGCTGAAGCTCAGATTGAGTCCCGTGAGGCCGCTGCGAACGCGCGCGTCGTCCACGAGGAACTCGGGCGTCGGCGTGCCCTCGGCCGTGATCAGGATTTGGTAGGAAAAAAGCGTCTTGCTAAAGCGGATCGCAAGCTCGTTCAGCTGCGTTGCGGTGCGGCCGAGCACGCCGTTACCAAGCACCTTGGGAAAGGGCGCCGGGACGCCCCGGACCTCGCGAATGCGGAACCCTGCGTCCTTGAGCAGCTGCTCGATGGAGCGGAAGGTGAACAGGCGCGTGTGCGTGAGGTCGAGGATGCCCGCCTTGCCGTAGTTGAATTGCCCGAAGAGCAGCATGAGCCGCTGTGGCGCGAACGCCACGTTGGGCGTGGTGAGGATCAGCTTCTTCTGGGAGTGATCGAAATTGTCTCGCAGCTTGTCGAGGAAATCTTCCGGCCGCTTGAGGTGCTCGATCACGTCGAGCATCAGGAGCACGTCGTAGCGCCCGGGGTTGAACGAAAGCCCGGTATCGAGGTCCTGCTCGAGCACGGTGACGCCCGGCGTCGCTTCGGCGGGGGCGTGCTCGTCGACGACGGTGACGTCGCAGTGCTTTTTCACGAGCTCGCGCGCCATGCCGCCCGGTCCGGCGCCGATGTCGAGCACGCGGGAGCCGTCCGGCACGCGTTCGAGCGCGTAGCTGTGGCTGCTCGCATAGCCGAGCTTGAGGTCGTAGTGGGTGTTGGCGCCGCCCACGGGGTCGAAGCGGCGCTGGTGCAGAAGGCCCGCGCGATGGGCCACGTTCTGCAGCGTGACGCGCACGACGTCCCTCGCGTACTTCATCCCGTTCACGCGGCAGATCTCGTCGCCGTAGTAGGTGGGAATCGGCAGCTCGAGGATGCGGCCCCCCGCGTTCAGGATCTGGATGATGATCTCGCTGTCGAAGTGGAAATCGTTGGAGTTGAGCTTGAAGTGAATCTTCTCGAGGAACGGTACGGAGTAGACGCGGTAGCCGCTGTGAAACTCCGAAAGGCGCGTGCCGAGCAGCCGGTTCTGCACCGTCGTCAGTACTTTGTTGCCGACGTATTTGTAGAGCGGCATGCCGCCACGGAGCGCGCCAAAGCGCTCCATCATGCGGCTACCGAAAACGGCGTCCGCCTCGCCGCGGCAGACGGGCCCGAGCAGCTTCGGTAGCTCCTCGGGCGCGTACTGGGCGTCGCCGTGCAGGAGCGCGACGGCGTCGGCGCCTTCGGCAATGGCGTGGGTGTAGCCCACCTTCTGGTTGCCGCCGTAACCCTGATTGTACTCGTTCCGGAGCACGGTTAGCGGCACCTCCGGATGCATACGCTGGTAGCTCTGGCCCACCTCGACCGTGTGGTCCTTCGAGGCGTCGTCGACCACGAGAATCGAGCAGTCGTAGTCCGAAAACAGCGACGCGGGGATGCGAGAAAGGACCGCTTCGAGCGTGCTTTCGGCGTGGTAGGCGACGACGAAAATCACCACCCGGGGCTTCTTGTCCGGCATCGTGCGTCGAAGCCTGATACGGATCGTAGCCCGTCGCAATCCCCCGGGTAGTCCGGCGGGCGGCGCCGAGAACGTGTTTTCCATACCGGAAAGCGACTTGCCTGGTCCCGGCGCGTCGCGCTACTAACAGACGGCTTCCGTCGCTCGCCCATGCACGTCGAACGCACCCCCGCGGAGTCGCGCCTCGTCGCCAGTGCGATACTGCTCTTCGGGGTCGGCGCCTCGGTGGCGAGCTGCGCGTACCTGCTCGAGTACGACCGCGTGCTCGATCACGTCACGTCGAACGCCATGGACAGGGCGTCACGCGACGTGCTGCTCGTTTCGATGCTCGTCGCGGGCGCGGGGCTCGTCGTCGCGGGCGCCATCTACCTCGCCGTACGGCGCTTCTCGGATGCGGCTCTCACGGCGCTATTGCGCGCGGGGCGCATCGTCTCCCCGCTGCTCGTGCTGTTCCCTGTGCCCGTCCTTTTCGACTATCGCTGGACGCAGCGCAACGAGTGGACCTTCGTGCTCGCGGCCGTCCTTTTCGGCCTAGGGCTCGAGCGCACGCTCAGGCTGTCGTTCGGGTCGATCGACTGGACGGGCATCGCGGGCTGGTACGCGCGCAGCGTGCGTCGCTACCCCCGCCTGCATGCGTGGGCGCCGCCGCTTCTGCTCGTGGGCATGGCCTCGTTCGTCGGTTGGTACCTCTCGTACTTCACGATGATGAACCACTACCGGCTCGGCACGGCCAGCTGGGACCTCGCTATTTTCGACAACATCATGTGGAACCTGATCCGCGGCAGCTGGTTCGCGGCCAGTCCGGATCTGGGCCGTACGGGCTCCCACATCCAGTTTCACGCCACCTTCCTCGCCTATCTCTACGGCCCCATCTACGCGCTCTACCAGCACGCCCAAACGCTGCTCGTGATTCAGGGCGTGACGGTTTCGGCGGCCGCCATCCCCATCTACCTGATCGCGAAGCGTCGCATCGGCAGTGCCTGGGGCGCGCTCGTGATCGCTTACGCGTACCTCGTCCACGCCCCGCTCCACGGGCCCGTTTTCTACGATTTTCACTTCGCGACGCTCGCGCCGTTCTGGATCGCCTGGGTGATCTACTTCTTCGAGGCCGAGAAGAAGGGTTGGCTGATTGCGGCGTGGCTCTGCGCGCTGCTCCTGCGCGAGGACACGAGCGCCGTGCTGGCGGCGGGCGGCCTCTTCTATCTCGCGACGGGCAAGCGCACGCGCTGGGCGCTCGTCGGCGGCATCCTGTCGGCGATCTATTTCGTGGTCGTAAAATTCGTGGTCATGCCGCTCCACCGAACCTGGTCGGATGCCAACAGCTTCACCTGGATGTTCCAGGGTCTGATTCCACCCGGGGAAACCGGCTTCAAGGGCGTGCTGCGCACGATGGGGTCGAACCCGATCTTCACGTTCAACTCGCTGCTCGAGCAAGACAAGCTCACCTACATCGTGAAGATGATGGGCCCCGTGCTGCTCTTGCCGTTCCGGCACCCGCGCACGTGGATTCTGTTCATCCCTCCGGCGATGTTCACGCTCCTTTCGTGGGGCTACAAGCCGCTCTACCAGACCTTCTTTCAGTACACGTCGAACTACACCGCTTACATCTTTTTTTCTGCGGTCATCGTGATGTCGTACTGGCGCGAGCGGGACGCGCTGCTCGGTCAGCGAACGTTCAGGGTACCCGCAGCCGTGCTCGCCATCCTCGCGACGGCGACCATCTTCAGCTACAGCCAAGGGGCGATCCTCCAGCGCGCGAGCTTCGTGGGAGGCTTCCGTCAGATCCAGTTCAAGATCTCGCGCGAAGACCAGAAGCGGCACAAGGATCTGTACGAGCTCGTCAAGCAGATCCCGAAGAGCGCTTCGGTCGCCGCCACGGAGATGGAAGCGCCGCACGTCTCGAGTCGCCGCTACTGCTTCACGCTGCGCTTCACCTACGACGATGCCGATTACCTCCTCATGAACCTCGACGAGGCACGCAGTGGCACCACCCACCAGATCCTCGCGACCGCCATCGCTACGGGCAAGTACGGGTACGTCGGCCGCCGGGGCAACTTCGCGCTCTGGAAGCGCGGCGGCGATCGGAGCAGGAACGATCAGGGCAAACAGATCATCGGACTGTGACTGGCACGCTAGGGCGCGCGAGGGCCTGTGCTAGGCTCACCCGCACACATGTCGCGGCCCAAGCTCTCGCTCGTCGTGCCCGTGTTCAACGAGATGGAGTCGCTGCCCGAGCTCGATCGGCGCCTCCGGGGCCTGCTCGAGAAGCTCGTCAGTGTCGGCGATGCCTGGGAGGTGGTCTTCATCGACGACGGCTCGCGCGACGGTTCGGGTGATTTTCTGGCGGGTCTTGCGGCGAGCGAGCCCCGCTACAAGCTCATCGGGTTCTCCCGCAATTTCGGGCACCAGATCGCCATCACCGCGGGGCTCGACCGCGCCGAAGGAGACTACGTGGTCGTCATGGACGCCGACCTGCAGGATCCCCCCGAGGTGGTCGAACGCATGCTCGAGCAGGCGGCCGCGGGGTTTCAGGTGGTCTACGCCGTGCGGCGCAAGCGCCGTGCGGAGACGATCTTCAAGCGCGGCACGGCTGCGCTCTTTTATCGCTTCATTCGCGGGATGACGCAGGTTGACATTCCGCGCGACGCTGGAGACTTTCGGCTGATGGCACGCCCCGTCGTGCTCACCCTGCGCGCGCTCAGGGAGCAACATCGCTTCGTGCGCGGCATGGTGGCCTGGGTGGGATTCCGGCAGACGGCGGTGTTGTACGATCGCGACGCGCGGTTCGCGGGCGAGACCAAGTACCCGTTCCGCAAGATGCTGCGCTTCGCCGTCGACGGCATCACCTCGTTCTCGGTGCTGCCGCTGCGCCTGGCGACCTGGCTCGGACTGTTCGCGGGCGTCGTCGCCGTGGGCGTCGGCATCTGGCTGTTTTACGTGAAGTTCTTCGCGCGCGGCGCCGTTCCCGGCTGGACCGGCATCATGGTCGCCGTCACGTTCGGCTTCTCGGCCCAGCTCGTCATGACGGGCATACTCGGCGAGTACATCGGCAGGATCTACGAGGAGATCAAGCGGCGACCGCTCTACGTCGCCGCGCGCGAGCTGAACCTGCCGCCACTGCCCGGCCGGAGCGCGCTCGAACGCCGCAGCGGCCCCGAAACGGACGGCTGAGCGCGTGGCACGTCGCTAACTCACGTCCTAGCGTGGGTTTCGCCGCAGGGCGGCGGGGTCGCGCTAGCGCAGGATCATCACGCGGTGCAGGTGCAGCGTGGCGCGCTTGAGCGTGCGCACGCGCACCCAGCGCGCGCTGACCGGGTTGAACGATGCCTTCCAGTCGCCGAACACCTCGGTGCGGCGAGCCACCTCGCGCCAGCTCTTGTGATCGCTGCTCACCTCGACCGCGAGCGGCACCGCGCGATCGGCGCAGCAGTCCTCGCGATTGACGATGCGCGTGCCCGTGAAGCGCTGCTTGCTACCGAGGTCGATCTCGATCCAGGGTTTGTCTTCGTCGAGCGTGTGGAAAAAGAAGAACGGGCTCTCGGTGCACTCCTGCGCGGGCGACGCGCACGGCGTGATGCCCGGAAACGCCGAGCTCGCACGCCATTCCTTGCCGCGCGCGATGTCACGACGCCTCTCTTGTAAGCTGCGCGTCCAGACGACACCGCCCACGATGCCACCCACGAGCGCGACGACGAGGCTCATGCGCGTCAGGCGCTGGAACCAGAAGCGATCGAGCCGTACGCGTGGCGCCTCGATGCCCTTGAGCAGCGCGCTCGCGAAGGCGGTGAGCTTGCGCGAGCTCCGGCCCTGCTCTTCCGGCGGCAAATCACCGAAGTCGGCGTAGCTATGACCCGACAGCATCGCTTCGATCGCGGCGAGCTCGGCGTCGTCGCCCGCGGCCGCTAGGCACCGCTCGCGTGACTGAGCGAAGAGCTTCGGCAGGTCGTTCGGCGAGACAGCATCGTCCTCGCCGGTTCGCGAAAGGAGCGCTGCGCGCAGCCCCCAATACACGGCCTGACGCGCGACCTCCCAAGCGACGGCGTCAGCCGGGCCGTCCGTGAAGCGGACCGGCGGATCGAGCGTCCGCTTGGCAACCTCGAGCGCCGACCAACCGCGCCGCAAAAGCTCCGCGGCGCGCGCGGTCCCGAGCCCTCGCTGCGCCTTGACCTCGGCCATCGCCCGTCCCCGCCAGAACCACTCCCAGGTCCGTCGCACTGCCCCCGGTCGTTTCGCAAGCGCGGGCGCGGGCGCCGCGGGAGGTTCGCTCGGGATTGGCGCAGGCAGCGGTGCCTGGGGTGGGGGCGATCCTTCCGAACCGCCTCCCGATGTTTGGTCGGAACCGATCACCAACAGTGCCTTCTCCCGGCGCGAGAGCCAAGCAAAGAGCACATCGAAGGTCAAGCGCCGTGCCTCGAGCATACGGCCGAGCAGGCCTTCCTCATTGCCTCCCCGCTCGGATTCCCGGACACTTGGTGGGATGCGACCCGGCGTGGCGTCCGCGCTCCTCGCGCTCCTCGGCGCGCTAGGTTGCGGCACCAGCCGCTTCGGCGCCGCGTCGGACGGGGGCGGCTCGGGGAGCTCGGGGACCTCGGGTGGCGGGCTCGGAGGCGGCGGAAGCGCCGGGGCGGGTGCAGGCGGGGCGGGCTCCGGCGGGGCGGGCGCGCCGTCGTGCTCGTGCGCGGTCGGCCAGTACTGCCGCGGCGGCAGCTGTCGGGACTGCTCGGACCTCTCGAGCATTCAGTTCGACGCGCCCCAGATGTTCTTGGATCACCCCTCGGCCGACCTCCGCTTCCCTCGCCAGGGCGGACCCGCTGCATCGCTTTTTTACACCGTCGCGACCGCGCAGCGCTCCGAGCTCTGGTACTCGGCGGACGTTCTTGGACAGGCGAGCGCTCCGATCGGCGACGCGCAGGACCCGTCGCGCCTCGCGTTGCTCTACCTCGACAATCCCGGGAGCCTTTCGTTCGACGCAGTGTTCGGCGAGGCGACCGACGCGCAGCTCGTCGTACGCTCGGCAAGCTGGGACGGCAGCACGCTCGGTAACGTTGCGTCGCTGAGCTCCCCGCTGAGCCCCGGCGGGTTCGACACCTACAGCGTGGCGGTCGCTTCGAGCACGCGGCGCGCCTATTGGATGAGCACGCGTGACGGCGGGCCGTCACTCAGGACCGGCACCTTCGGCAGCGGCAACGACGATGTCCTCGACGTGACGCTTCTCGCGCGCGACGGCACGACGACTTGCCCCCGCACGGGCGACGACGCGACGCCCTGGGTCACGCCGAGCGGCAACTTGATGCTGCTGCGCGCGCCGGCGCTCGATTCCGGCTGCCTGCCCGTCGATGGCGCCGCCACCGATCTCTACGCCGTGGCGCTCGACGCGAGCACGGGTCGGCCACTCACGCCGGCCGCCCCGCTCGGCGACGTCAACCAAACGAGCGACGAATCGAGTGAGAGCGATCCGAGCTTCTCGCGCGATCTCTGCGACCTCGTCTTCGTGTCCGACGGGGGGGCCGCCGAGGGTCACGATTTTCGGCTGTTCCGGGCGCACCGCCGCTGACGCGATTTTCTCTGGCGCGGCGGTCGCGAACGATCCAACAGTTCCCCGAAGGAGGAGCGCCACATGGAACTGACGCAGCTCGGTCGTACAGGCTTGAAAGTGAGCCGCCTTTGCCTCGGCACGATGAATTTCGGGCCCCACACGAGCGAGTCCGACTCGTTCGCGATCATGGATAGGGCGCTCGAGCTCGGGCTGAATTTCTTCGATACCGCGAACGTCTACGGTTGGAAGATCGGCGAGGGGATCACCGAGCGCATCATCGGACGCTACTTTCTGCAGGGCGGCGGGCGTCGCGAGAAGGTCGTGCTCGCGACCAAGGTTTACGGAGAAATGGGAAAGTGGCCGAACCAGAGTCGGCTTTCGGCCCTCTCGATCCGGCGCGCATGCGAGGACAGCCTGAGGCGGCTGAATACCGACTTCATCGACCTCTACCAGATGCATCACGTCGATCGCGTGACACCCTGGGACGAGATCTGGCAGGCGATGGAGGTGCTCGTGCAGCAGGGCAAGGTGCTCTACGTGGGCTCGTCGAACCACGCCGGTTGGCACCTCGCCGCAGCCTCCGAGAGCGCGCGACGGCGCTCGTTTTTGGGGCTCGTCTCCGAGCAGTGCAAGTACAATCTCCTCACGCGGCAGGTCGAGATGGAGGTCGTCCCCGCCGCTCAGCACTACGGCATCGGGCTCGTTCCCTACAGCCCACTCGCAGGGGGTCTACTCTCACGCTCCGGGCGCCGCGGGGAGGCGCAGAACCCCCGGCGCGAGAGCGAGTACGCGAAGCGGGAGCTCGGCAAGCACGGCCCCACGCTCGAGCGCTACGAAGGGCTCTGTCGCGAGCTCGGGCGCGAGCCGGCGGACATAGCGCTCGCCTGGGTCGCGTCGCGCCCTCAGGTGAGTGCGCCGATCGTCGGTCCGCGAACGATGGAGCAGCTCGAAAGCTCGGTGCGCGCGCTCGAGGTCGAGCTCGACGCAGCGACGCTCACGAGGCTCGACGAGATCTTCCCACCGTACAAGACGTCGCCCGAGGCCTTCGCCTGGTGAGCAATGCCATGCCGCGACACACCGCCGTCACTCACCCCGCCGCAACGTTAGCGGCGCGACCGAGGGCACTTGGTGGGGGGAGGGGGGTGGTGCTCAACTCGGCCGCGCCTATCCATAGTCTACGACAAGATCCTGGAGGATGTTTCGAGATTGGGGGCCGAGTGCCCAATAGTGCCCGCGAGCGGGGCGTTTCGGCTCGCGATCAGCCGTCTGTGGGCGCCTCTTCGGGGCTCTCGCCGTCCTCCGAAGGGCTCACGGGTGACGTTCTCGCCGCTCCCGGGTTGCCGACCTTGCAGTTTCCCTTGCCGTCGGAAGTCTTGCCGTAAGGCGAGCCCTTGATGGGCCCGAGGAAGACCTGGCCTGCGCCAAACGGCTTCGGAATGATGCCGCCCGCCACGATGGGGCGGTCCTTGATGGCATTTTCCACGTACACTAAAATATTGTCTCCCGAGCGCTTGTAGCCCCAGTAGGAGGCCCCGGCGCTTCCCTTGTCGTTGGGGCAGCCGGCGCCTTCCGAGCTCAGCCCGATGACGAGCTGGGTTTTCGGGTCGACGGCCGGCGCGGCCGCCTTCCATCGGAAAGCGTCCGAGCCGACCCCGCCCAACGCCACCCTGAGGCACGAGCACTTGGTCGAGCCCTGCCCGCTCGCAAGCGTGAGGTCGCGCCGCGCGCCGAGCAACGCCGTTCCCGCCTCGGGGATCGTCCCGCCGTCCGCCGATGAACCGCCCGGTCCCGTCGCCCGCTCCGACTGGATCTGGGCCTCGAGATCGGCGTCGCCACCGGCCTGGGTGCTCACATTGGCGTTGCCCTGCACGGACGCCTGGCAGGCGCAGACGAAAAGGAGCGCGAGGGTGCTTGGGATGCGCACGCCGACAGCGTGGCACCTCCGGTCGAGCGTGGGCAAATCTGTCTGCGCGATTTCGGGGGCGGCTGGTACCCTCGGGCCGTGGACCTCGACGCGCTCCGCGCGCGGCTTGCGTCGACTCCGACGCTGCGCCCTACGGGGCGGGTCGTAGGGGTCACCGGGCTCCTCGTTCGCGTACGGGTGCCTGGCGCCAAGATCGGAGATCTGGTCGTCGTGCGCGGGCGGGGCGGCGCCCTGCCCGCCGAAGTGGTGAGCTTCGCCGAAGGGGAGGCCATGGCCCTGCCGCTCGGGGAGCTCTCGGGGATCGGCCCGGACGACTCGGTCGAGGCGCTTGGTGGCGGGCTCGAGGTTGGGGTCGGGCCGGGCCTGGTCGGCCGCGTTCTGGACGGCCTCGGGCGCCCGCTCGACGGCCAGCCGCTGCCGCGTGGCCTCCGGGCCGCGCCCGTGGACCGGGAGCCCCCGCGAGCGCTCGGCCGACGCCCCGTGAGCGAGCCGTTCGCGACCGGCGTCCGCGCCATCGACGCGCTGCTCACGCTCGGCATCGGCCAGCGCGTGGGGCTCTTCGCGGGCTCGGGTGTCGGCAAGAGCACCCTGCTCGGCTCGATCGCGCGCGCCGCGGTCGCCGACGTCATCGTGGTCGCGCTCATCGGAGAGCGTGGGCGCGAGGTCTCCGAGTTCCTCGAGCAGTCGCTCGGCGAGGCGGGCAGGAGCCGTGCCGTCGTCGTGGCCGCGACGAGCGACGCGCCGCCCGTCGAGCGTCTGCGCGCTGCGCACGTCGCGACGGCCATCGCCGAGTCGTTCCGCGACGCCGGGCAGAACGTGCTCTTCTTGCTCGATTCGGTGACGCGCATCGCGCGTGCGCAACGCGAGATCGGGCTCGCCGCGGGTGAGCCACCTGCGCGTCGCGGCTATCCGCCGAGCGTGTTCGCCATGCTCCCGCGACTGCTCGAGCGCACGGGGCAAGGCCCGAGCGGCGCGATCACGGCCATTTACACCGTGCTCGTCGAAGGCGACGACATGGACGAGCCCATCGCCGACGAGGTGCGCGGCATCCTCGACGGGCACGTCGTGCTCGACCGCGCCGTGGCCGCGCGCGGCCGCTACCCCGCCATCGACGTGACGCGCTCGGTGTCGCGCGTGGCGGACCGGGTCGTGACGCCGGAGCATCGGCGAGCCGCGCGCCGCCTTCGCACGCTGCTCGGCACGTTCGAGGACAAACGCGACCTCGTGACGCTCGGCGCCTACGCATCGGGCAGCGACGCGCGGCTCGATCTCGCGATAGCCGCCATGCCCGCGCTCGAGCGTTTCCTCGCGCAGGCGCCCGGGGAAAGCTCGCCCTTCGACGCGACGCTGGCGAGCCTGCTCGAGCTCGAAAAGCGCTTTGCGCGGACGCTCGACTGAGCGGTGCCCGGGGTCCGCCAACGGCTCGTCGAAGCCGCGCCGCGGGCTCTAGCCGGAGGCCCGCTGGCTATCGCCGCGTAGCTCTACGTCGAGCTCCTCGAGCAGCTTCTTGGCGCGCTTGCTGAGCCGCGTTGGGACCGAAACGGCGACCACGACGTGCAAGTCGCCGCGACCCGATTCGTGCAGGAGCGGCACGCCCTTGCCCTTCACGGTGACGATGGAGTTCGGCTGAGTGCCACCCGGAATCGACGCCGTCACCACGGCGTCGTCCGGCAGCGTCAGCTCGACCTTCGTTCCGAGCGCCGCCTCGGAAAAGGACAGGTCCACGCGCACGGCGAGATCGTCCCCGTGACGCTCGAAGCGCTCGTGTGCCTCCATCTCGACGTTGACGTAAAGATCCCCAGGGGGCGCGCCCGCGGGGCCCGGCATGCCTTGACCCGGAACGCGCAAGCGATGCCCCGTGTCGATGCCCGGCGGGAAGCTCACGAGCACCTTGCGCTGGCGCTCGACGTTGCCTCGGCCCGAGCAGGTTTCGCAGGGGCTCGCGACGACGCGACCACTGCCGCGGCAGCGCGCGCACGTGCTCGAGAACATGATGAAGCCGCGCTGCGCCGTCACCTGTCCCGTGCCCCGGCAGGCCGAGCACGTCTCTGGGGTCGTCCCGGGGCTCGCGCCGGAGCCCGCGCATGTCTCGCAGGGGGCCTGGCCTCGAATCGCGACCTCGTGCTTGCCGCCGACCATTGTGTCCGCGAGCGTGAGGCTTGCGTGGACGCGCACGTCCTGGCCGCGCGCGGTGCGTCGGCGCTGCTGTCCCCCGAAGCCGCCCCCGAACCCGCCGAAGAAATCGGCGAACATCTCCTGGAATTGGCTCAGGATGTCGCCGACGCCGGCTCCCTCGAAATCGAACCCGCCCTGCACTCCCTGGTGGCCGAAACGGTCGTACTGGCCCCGCTTCGTGGTGTCGGAAAGCACCGTGTACGCCTCGGTGGCCTCCTTGAAACGGCTTTCGGCCGCGGTGTCCCCGGGGTTGCGGTCGGGGTGGTGCTTGAGCGCGGCCTGCCGGTATGCCCGCTTGATTTCGTCGGCCGAGGCCTCTCGGGCGACGCAGAGCACCTCGTAATAGTCCCGCTTCTGGCTCATGTTTGCTGGGCTCGGCACACGCCGCCGGCCAAGGTAAGACTTCCTTTCGCGCTGTCAACGCGAGCGAGCGCCAGCCGGCACGGCCGGCCTTTTGGCCGAGGCGTGGTCGAGGGCCGGCTCACCCCGTCGGCGGCCCGGGCTGCCCGCCGCCGTGCCCCGGCAAGCCTGAAAACCAGCTGAGCGCCTGCCGGTCGGCTTCGCTCCGCGCGAGCCGCGCGCCGAGCTCGGAAAGCGCCGATGCCGTCGCTCGGTCGGGCCGGCGCGCGCGCTCGAGCTCGGCGACCAGCTCGCGGCCCACGCGTTCGGCCTCGGCGAGCTCACGCTCGAGACGACGCAGCGCCACCCCGCGCTCGACGAGCTGCTCTTCGTGCCGCGCAAGGTCGTCGACCGAGTCCGGAGTCGCGCTGATTTCGAGCTCGGTGATGCGCTGGTCGCGCTCGGTGATCGCGCGGTCGCGATCGGCGACGGCAACGTCGCGCTTGCGCAGCGTGGCCTCGCGCTCCACGAGGAGCGCCTCGAGCTCGGCGATGCGTGCCGCGAGCGCGGGACGCTCGTCGGGCTTTCGCGCCAGCTCGGCAATACGCGCGTTGGCCTGCGCGAGCGCGCGCTGGGCCTCGCCGCCGGCCCGCGTGTCGCTGCGCGCCGCCTCGAGCTCGCGCTCGATCTCTTCGGCGCGCTCCTCGGCCGCATCGGCACGTGCGTCCGCTGTCTCGGCACGGGATTCGAGCTCGCGGATCCAGGCTTCCTGACGCGCGAGCCGCGCATCGACCTCGGCCGGCGCGCGCAGCTCGCGCACGGGCGCGGGCGGCCCGGCTTTTTGCGTCGAAGCCTGGCGCGATAGCACACGGTGCATGGGAAGCTGAATCACCGTGTAGCCCATCACGCTCGCCCGATGACGGCTCGCGACAGCGACGAAGAGCTCGGGCTCCTCACTGCCGCGCGGCACGAGCTCGCTGTCGATGACCGGGTCGGGGTTGCCCTCGGGCGCGAAGTCCACGACGGCATACCCGACGAACGGTGCCTGGCCCAGCATGCGCACGTGCTCGAACTCGGAGGCCACGAGATCGTAGAGCGCGTAGTAGTCGAGCGGGGCGGCGCCGGGCTCGGGCGCGGGCAAGAGGGGCGCCGTGCACTCGCGGTTCGGCGTGGCGAACAGCGCGACCCCGCGGGCCGCGAGCAGGCGCTTCGCGCGCGTCACCACCGTGCGCGCGTCGAACGCACCGAGGTGCTCCACGAGCACGAAGTCGAAACCGCCCTCGCGCGACTGCAAGAGCTCGTCGGCGAAGGTGGCGAAGGCGAGCCCAGGAGCGGCGAGGCGTGTCGTCGCCTCCTCGACGCGCGAGGGCACCGGGTCGCAGACCTGCACGATGCGCGCGCCCCGTTCTATGAGCAGCCGAGGTACCGCGGACAGCGAGCTGCCGAAGACGAGCGCACGGCGGCCTTCGACGAATTGCTCGGAGAACGCCGCGAGCGCCGCACTGGAAGTCAGCGAGCTTTCCTTCATGATGGAACTCGCAGGCTAGAGCCGCCAGTGCCAGCAGGGAACAGGAGACTCGCAGGGGCTCGACTTTCCGCCGAGCCGGCTTGCCGCCGGCCGCTACGACAGTGGACAGCTCGCGCGCGGCGCATAAGGATTGCCGGGGCCGATGCACAAGAAGACCCTGGTCGTCGACGGGCTTACCCCGGTAGGTGCCTACCAGGGGCTTCGCAATCGTTCCGACGCCGGCTCTTTCTTGCTGGAGAGCGTCGTGCCCGGCGAGCGCTGGGGCCGCTACTCGATTCTCGGGTATCGGCCGCGCGCCCTCATCACCCACTACGGCGAGCGGGGCGTGGATCCCTTCACGCGGCTGTCCGAGGCGTTCACGACGGGTGAGCCGCCCGACGCGGACGTCGCGACCCGCTTCGCGCGCGCCGCCGTCGGCATGATCCCGTACGACATCGTCCACTATGCGACGAAGGTCGAGCCCTGGCCGGATTCCGATCGTCGCCCCGTGGCGCGCTTGATGCGGGACTTCACCGTGGTGGTGTTCGACAACCTCGAGCACACGGCCGTGATCGCCGCGCCGGATCAGGCCGATCTCGAGCGGGCGGAGCACGACCTCGTGTCGGCGCCCGGGCTCGATCTGGTGGCGCCGCCGGACCCGACGGCCATGCCGGCGGGCATCGACGTCACGATGAGCGACCAGGAGTACGGTGTCGCCGTCGAGCGAGCGAAGGAGTACATCCGCGCGGGTGACGCGTTCCAGATCGTTCCTGCGCGCACCTTCTCGGTCCCCACGGGCGGCGCCGACCCCTTCCAGGTGTATCGCGCGTTGCGCGTCCTCTCGCCCGCTCCGTACATGTATCTGCTCGAGCTGCCGGCTCACGCCGGCGCGCCGGCCGTGGCCGTCGCCGGCGCGAGCCCGGAAACGCTGGTGCGCTCGGAGCACGGCGGGGTCACGCTTCGCCCGATTGCCGGCACGCGGCGCCGCGGTCGCACGGCGGACGAAGACACGCGCCTCGCCGAGGAAATGCTGTCCGATCCGAAGGAGCGCGCCGAGCACGTCATGCTCATCGACCTCGCCCGCAACGACGTCGGCCGCGTCGCCAAAGCGGGCACCGTCACGACGCCCGAGCGCCTGCTCGTGGAGCGCTACAGTCACGTCATGCACATCGTGAGCGAGGTGCGCGGCGAGCTCGCACCGCACCTCGGCGCCTGGGACGTCATCCGCGCCACCTTCCCCGCGGGGACGCTCACCGGCGCGCCCAAGGTGCGCGCCATGCAGATCATCCGCGAGCTCGAAACCCGACCACGCGGCGTTTACGGAGGCGCCATCGGCTACGTGACGCGCAGCAGCGATCTCGACCTCGCCATCGCGATCCGCACGGTGGTCATTGCCGACGATCGCTTCGAGGTCACCGCCGGGGCCGGCATCGTCGCCGACAGTCGTCCGGAGCTCGAGGCGAAGGAGACTTGGAACAAGGCTCGCGCGGCGCTCGCCGCCATTTCCGCCGCCAAAGCCCACCGCGGCAGCCGAAGCTGATTGCCCGAGCGTCTCCTGGTCGCCGTTCGGAGCGTCCTCACCCCGGGGAGGCTCGAGGGCCTGGCCGTGCTATCGGGGCTGGCGTTCTTGCTCGGCGCGCTCGTCGTGCCACTCGTTGTCGCCCGGCTGCCCGCGAATTACCTCGTGCGCGAGGAGCCCCGGGCGGACGCGGCGAGCCCGCTCGGGATGGCGCGGCGCGTGCTGAAAAACGTGCTCGGAGCGGTGCTCGTCGTCGCGGGGGTTCTGATGTTGATCCTGCCGGGGCAGGGGATCCTCACCATCGTCCTCGGCATCGTGCTGCTCGATTTTCCGGGCAAGCGGCGCCTCGAGCGCCGGCTCATCGCGCGTCCCCGCGTGCTTCGTATCGTCAACGCGCTGCGCGCCCGTCTGGGTCGCGCGGCGCTGGAACTTCCAGGTCGAGAGTGAGCATCGAGGCGTTGCGGCCGGCTTCGCGAGCGGCTCAGCCGTAGCGCCCTTCGACGTACTCCGCCGTGCGCGGGTCCGAGGGCGTCAGGAACAGATCCTCGGTGCGCCGGTGCTCGATGATTTCGCCGAGCAACATGAAGATGCATTCGTCGCTGGCGCGCCGCGCCTGGGCCATGTTGTGCGTCACGATGACGATCGTGTAGCGGCCTCGCAACGTCCACATCAGCTCCTCGATGGCGCGCGTCCCCTCGACGTTCGAGCGCCGAGCACGGCTCGTCCATGAGGATGATTTTCGGCTGGACCGGCAAGAGGCGCGCGATGCAGAGCTTCTGCTGCTGTTCGAGCTGTAGGTCGGTGGCACGGCTGGACAGGCGGTCCTTGAGGTCGTCGAACAGACCGACCTCGGTGAGCGCCTTGGCCACGGCCTCGTCGACGTGCGATTTCTTGAGCTCCGAGCGCGGATGGTGGATGCGCAGCCCGAACGCCACGTTCTCGTACACGGAAATGGGCAACGGGTTCGGGCGCTGAAACACCATGCCCACGGACTTTCTGAGCTCGACGAGTGAAACGTCCGGGTCGTAGATATTCTTGTCGAGGATGCGAATCTCGCCGGTCGTGCGCACGTAGCCGTAGCGCTCGTTGACGCGGTTGAAGCAGCGTAGAAGCGTGGTCTTGCCGCAGCCCGACGGACCAATCAGCGAGGTGATGAGGCCGCGCTTCATGCTGAGCGTCACGGCGTGGAGCGCCTGAAAGTCGGCGTACCACAGCGACAGCTCTCGGGTCTCGATCCCGCCGCCCTCGAGCGTCTCCGGCGGCGGCGCGGTGGAACGTAGCGCCGCCATCATCCGAAGATGCCGTTCACGTAGTCGTAGGTTCTCTGGTCCTTCGGCTTGTCCGAGAACAACAGATCGGTCGTCCCCACCTCGATGATTTCGCCGTTCCACAGGAACATGGTGTGGCTCGCGAGCCGGCGAGCCTGCTGGACCAGATTGGTGACGAGCACGATCGTCATCTGCTGCTTGAGCTTTTTCAGGACCTCTTCGATGCGCATCGTGGTCACGGGATCGATGGCAATCGAGAACTCGTCGAGACACAGGATCTCGGGCTCGTGCGACAGCGCGCGCGCGATCGTGAGCCGCTGCTGCTGCCCACCGGAGAGCTTGGTACCGAGCGAATGCAGTCGATCCTTCACCTCGTCCCACAGCGCGGCCTGCCTGAGGCAGCGTTCGACCAGGGCGTCGAGCTCGGCTTTGTCGCGTAGGCCGGAGGCCCTCGGCGCGAACGCGACGTTCTCGTAAATGCTGAGGGGCAAGCCGACGGGCAGCGGAGCCACCATGCCCACGCGGCGCCGGAGCTCGTAGACGTTCTTCACCATGGAGACGTCGAGACCG
The DNA here is from genome assembly GCA_963841435.1 of uncultured delta proteobacterium. Classification (GTDB taxonomy): domain Bacteria; phylum Myxococcota_A; class Polyangia; order Polyangiales; family Polyangiaceae; genus PMG-095. Next base: position 1,072,355 of record CAWJCS010000003.1, on the reverse strand, counting down.
TCGATGCGGATCGAGCCCGAGGCCCGCGCCTCGGGCTCGAACTCGATGGTCCGATTCAAGCACCGCAAAAGCGAGCTCTTGCCGGATTGGGCGGGTCCAATGACGGCGAAAATCTCGTTCGGTTCGACGTCGAACGAGATGCCGTGAATCACCTCTCGGTCCCCGTATCTCAGGCGAAGATCGCTCACCGCGATCTTCGCGCGCCCGTGAGCGGGGGCGGCTTCTACCACTTCTTCCTCGCGCGCAGCTTGACTCGCACCAAGATGGCCGCGGCGTTGACGAGCAACACGGCGCCGAGCAGCACGACGGCGGTGGCATAGGGAAGCGCGTGGGGCGCCTCCGTGACCTGGGTCGTGATCGTGAACAAATGCATGGAGAGGGCCATGCACTGATCCGTCAGGTTGTAGGCAAAGAGGTCACCCTCCGGGATCTTCTTGAAGAAAACGGCGCCGGTGAACATGATGGGAGCCGTTTCACCTGCCGTGCGCGACACCTGCAGGATGACGCCCGTGAGGATCCCGCTGATCGAATTCGGCAGGACGATGCCGCGGATCGTCTGCCAGCGCGTCGCCCCCACGTTCCAGCAGGCCTCACGGAACGACATGGGGACGGAGGAAAGCGCCTCCTTCGTGCTGGCGATGATCACGGGCAACGTCATGATCGCCAGCGTGAGCGAGGCCGCGAGGATCGAGCGGCCGATGCCCGCGAAGAGCACGAACGCGCCGAGCCCGAACAGGGCGTGAACGATACTGGGCACCCCCGCGAGGTTCACGACGGCGAGGTTGATGATGCGCGTGAAGACGTTCTTCTTCGCGTACTCGTTCAGGTAGACGGCAGCGAGCACGCCGATGGGCGCCGCGATCAAGAGCGACGTCGTCACCAGGTAGAAGGTGCCGAGCAGCGCGGACCAGATGCCGCCTCGGCGCATGCCTCCCGCCGGGTTCGTCAGCAGAAAATCGAGCGACAGGAGCGGCCACGCCTGCACGAGGAGGTAGGTGACGATGACCACGAGCGGCACGACCATGGCGCCCGCCATCAGGCCGAGGATGACGTGCATCAGCCGCTCCTCGCGGCGTTTCCTCTTGATGTGGGGAGTCTCGGTGAACACGCGCTATTCCTTGCCCGTGCCCTTGACCACGAGGTCGGCGACGAGATTCACGACGAAAGTGATGGTGAAAAGCAGGATGCCGATGACGAACAGCACCTGGTAGTGTGCGGAGCCCACGGACGCCTCGCCGAGCTCGGCGGCGATGGTGGCGGTGAGGGTCCGGACCGGATCGAAGATGCTCTTCGGGATGTTGATGGCGTGCCCGGTCGCCATCAGGACGGCCATGGTCTCGCCGACGGCGCGCCCGACGCCGAGCAGGACGGCGGCGAGCAGGCCATTGCGCGCCGCTGGCAGGAGCACGCGGTAGACGGCCTGCCAGCGCGTGGCGCCCATCGCGAGCGCAGCCTCGCGATACGAATCGGGCACGGCCTTGAGCGCGTCCTCGCCGATGCTCACCATGATGGGAACGCTCATCAGAGCGAGCAGGAGCGCACCGTTCAGCACGTTGAGCCCCACGGGTACGTGGAAGAGCTCCTGAATCAGGGGATTCATGACCGAGAGCCCGATGAAGCCCCAGACCACCGAGGGAATGGCGGCGAGGAGCTCGATGACGATCTTCAGTGTCTCGCGCAGGCGCGGGCCGCAGAACTCGGAGACGAACACGGCTCCGCCGAGCCCGAACGGCACGGCGATGAACATCGCGAGCGACGTAACGCTGAAGGTTCCGACGATCAGAGCGAGCGCGCCGTAGCGGACGTGCCTCACCGACGTCGGGTACCACTCGGTGGAGAAGAAGAACTGCGTGAGGTCGAGCCCGCCGAACAGCATGCCGACGCCTTCACGGAAGACGAAGAAGAAGATGCTGAAGACGAAGAGGATGGCGCTGACGCCGCACACGCGAATCAGCCACTCGAGGCCGATCTCGAGTGGCTGCTCCCACGGCCGTCGCCGCACGTGGGGGCGCGGGCGCACGGCTACCGAGCTAGCACCCGGGGCCGACTGAGGGGACACATCCACGACGCGTTCCTCCATGGTGGCCTACCGCAGCAGCGGGACGTACCCCGTCTCCTCCACGATCTTCTGACCAGCGGGTGACATGGTCCACTCGATGTACTTCCTGACGTGTGGCGCGGGTGCCCCCGGCGTGTACATGAACATCGGTCGGGAGATCGGATAGCTCTTGTCGTGCACGGTGGCGATGCTCGGCAGCACGCCGGGTTCGCCTTTCTTCGCGGAAACCTTGAGGATTTTCACCTCGTGCGTCGCATAGCCGAGACCGGCGTAGCCGATGGCGCCGGGGGTCTTCGCCACCTGCTCGACGACGTCCTTCGAGCCGTTCATGTCGAGAGACCCAGGCTTGTAGTCATGCCCCTTGCCGACGACGGTTTCGCGAAAATACGCATACGTGCCCGAGTTGTTCTGGCGGCTGATGCGGATGATGTCGTCGCTTTTCGAGCCGGGGATGCCTGCGACGCCGACCTGCGCCCAGTGTGAAATCGTGCCGCCCTCACGATAGATGCCGCCGAGCTCCTCGATGCTGATGCTATCGAGCGGGTTGTCCTTGTTCACGTAGACCGCGAGCCCGTCGTAGCCCACCAAGAATTCCGTCGGCATCGCCCCGACGTTCGCCTTGGCCTTCTCCATCTCTTCGGGCTCCATCTTGCGGCTCGCATTGGCAATGTCGGCTGTCTTGTTGATGAGCGCAGCGATCCCGACGCCGGAGCCGCCACCGGAGACCTCGACGGAGACGTTCGGCTCCACCTTCGCGTACTCCTCCGCCCAGGCCTGGGCGAGATTCACCATGGTGTCGGACCCGATGTTCTGGACCGAGAGCTTGTCCGGGGTCGCCCCAGCGCTTTCCTGAGAAGTGTCCGCCTTCTTCTTGCAGGCTCCGCCCGCCAACAACGCCACGATGCCCAGGGTGACGGCGCGGCGCGCCAGCGGCAGGCCGCGCGAGGCGGCAAGAATCCAAGTTTGCTTAGTCATGGTTCTTCCTTCACTAGCCGTCGCCGAGGACGGCCTCCACGAGGTCTCGGACATAGCCTTCCAGGGCCTTGTACGTTCGGTCGTAGGCTTCGCGAACCTGCTCGGGCGTGCCCCCCAACTTGGAGGGATCCGGCATACTCCAGTCGAGGCACACGGCCTTGGTCGGAGGCGGCGGAAACACGCGTCGGGCCTCTTTTGCGAGCGCCACGATGATTTGGTAGTGGTCGAGGTGCGGCACCTGGGCGACGGTTTTCGCCGTGAGATGTGAAACGTCGATGCCGTGTTCCGTGAGGATCCTGATGGTGCCGGGGTCGACTGGCTCGCGGTCGAGCCCTGCGCTCGTGAACACGAACTTCGGCTGCCCGAGCGCGATACCGACGGCCTCCGCCATTTGACTGCGACAGGCATTGTGCTCGTCGACGAACAGCACACGAAAGACCTCGCTACCCGAGTGCTTCAGGTACTCCCCCGTGCTCACGTAGATTGCTTCCTGACAGATGCTCTTCGCCTGATCGGCGACCCGCTCGAAGCGGTTGACGATTGCCATCAGCGGCGCGAGCGCCTCGAGCGGAATTTCCTGGTCCTGGCGCATCTGGATGAGATCGCTGCTCAGGTCATGGCGCAGTCGATCGACCGGTTCCTCGCTCTCCATCGTGCGACGAGCCCGATCGGGGTCTTGGGCGAGGAACGCTTCGACGGCGCCGTGGAACATGGGGATCGCGAGCCCCGCAATCTCCCGGAAGCGCTCGATGGGAACCCGCACGTCGAGCTCCGAGAGCAAGAGGATTTGCCGGGCCATGCTTTCGGCGTAGTCGCCGACGCGCTCGAGCTCCGAGTTCACCTTGATCGTTGCGTACACGAAACGCAGCGTGCCGGCGACCGGTTGTTGGCGCACGATGAACTCGAGGCAAAGCCTGTCGATTTCCTTTTCCAGCTCGTCGATGCGCTGGTCGCGCATGATGACCGAGTAGGCAAGCTGGCGATTTTTCTCCGCGAGCGCCTTCAGGCAGCCTTCGAGCGCCATGCCGCACAGGCCGGCCATCTCCTGCATCTTGCGCCGAATGCGCGCCGCGTCACGCTCGAGGGTCTCTTCGAAGTGTGTCATGGCGGCGCAGCGGTCCTTTTCGCTTACTTCCACCGTCAATGCGTGACGGACGCGTGACGAGCTGGTGACGGATGCGAAAGTAGCTCCCCCGGGGATCCTTCAGAGTCAAACGTTTCTCGTTTGGCATTCGCGGTCCAGCAACGGTGGAACGCGGCTGCGGGGCCGGTCGGGCGCTACAGCCAGCCCGCTTCTCGGTACCAGCGCACGGTCCGCTCGATGCCGTCCGCGAAGCGAACTTCGGGTTGCCAGCCGAGCAGCCCCCTGGCTCGCGCGCCGTCACAGACCCACTGCTCGAAGAGCTCGTTGCATTTGTCGCGAGTGAGCATGACGGCGCGGTTCGTCGCACGCCCGTAGAGCTCGGCGCCGAGCGCCGCCGTTTCGACGAGCCGGCGCGGTAGATGGAATCTCAAGCGCGCGCGCGAGCCCATGGCGGCTTCCGCTCGCTCGATGAGCTCCTGCATGGTGTGCACCTGGCCGTCGTCGACGTGCAGCGCCGTTCCGCTCGGTAGTCGCGCTGCGAGCGCTGCGATGCAAGCCGCGGCGCAGTCGCTGCCGTAGATCATGCTGAGCTTGTTCTGGGTCGAGCCGAGCAGCGGCAAAATGCCGAGCTTCATCGATTTGAAGAACGCGAGGATCTCGCGGTCGCGCGGGCCGTAGATCGCGGGCGGTCGCACGATCGTGATCGGGATGCGGCCTTCGAGCGCGCGCGCGGCGTGCTCCGCCGCGAGCTTACTCTTGCCGTACTCGGTGACGGGGTGGGGCTCGGCATCTTCGGGGATGGGGGTGCCGCTGCCGTCGCTCGGGCGCAGCGCGGATAGGCTCGAGACCAGCACGAAACGCTCGAGCGCCGGCTCCTCGAGCGCGGCTTCGAGCAGGTTTTGCGTGCCGCCGTGGTTGGTCCGCATGAACTCTTCGGGTGACCTCGCCTTGACGAGGCCCGCCGCGTGCACGATGCCGGTGACGCCGCGGGCGGCGCGCGCCACGGCGTCACGATCCTCGATGGCGCCCTCGGCGATCTCCACGCCCAGCGAGACCAGAAACCGCGTATCGCTCGTCTTTCGCGCGAGCGCTCGAACCGCGCGCCCGGAGCGCGCGAGCTGCTCCACGACGTGCGAGCCCAGAAAGCCCGTGGCACCCGTAACGAGGACCGTCATTCAGAGCTCGCGCTCGTAGACACGGTACCGCTTGTAGATCTTGCCGCCCATGAACTTGATCGCCACGTTCACGGGGCCGTTGTCCTCGTCGGTCCAGGAAAGCTCGCCCCACTCGAAGCCGAGGTCACGACCGGTGTGGTTCATCTTCGTGTAGAGGTACGTGCTGAGCCCGGCGTACTTTCGCTGGCTGCGGAACTTTCGCTTGATACCGAGGATGATCAGGCGCGCGGTCTTCGGCCCGACGACCTTCAGTCGCCAGAGCAGCTTGGGAAGCCCGACCGGGAACAGGCTGCCGTGCAGGTCCTTGATGAGCTCGTTGAGGTTCGGCAGCGCCACGGCCACCGCGGCCGGCTCGCCATCCACTTGTGTGATGTAGCTGAGCGCCGGAATCGCGATCATGCGTAGATCGGCCGCGAGCTTTTGCAGCTCGCTTTCGGTGAACGGGACGAAGCTCCAGTTGTCCTGCCAGGCGTCGTTGAAGATGTCCATCACCGTGTGGACGTCGGCATCGAGGTTCTTCATGTCGATGTGACGCGATGTCACGTTTGGCATCGCCTCGATTTCGTCGTGGGCTTTCTGGGCGCGAGGCGGCACCTTGCCGACGGTGTAACGCCAGGCGTAGAAATCCTTGAGCCGCTTCAGGCCGGCGCCCTCGATGAGCCCGCCCTGGTAGGGTCGGTGGTGCTGCATCATGATCATGGGTGGGGTGTCGAAACCCTCCACGAGGCAGCCGAGCTCTTCGTTGATCGAAAACGAGAACGGGCCGCGCATGCGCTTCATACCGCGCGCCTTGAGCCAGCGCGCCGCGGCGTCGAGGAGGCCAGTTGCGACTTCTTCGTCGTCGATCGTGTCGAAGAAGCCGAAGAATCCGGCGTCGTCCTTGTGGAGGGCAAGGTGCTCACGGTCGATCTGCGCGCTCGCGCGGCCGACGCACCAGCCGTTGCGGTGCGCGGTGAATAGCGTGCCTTCGGCGTGGTCGAAGAACGGGTGCTTTTTGCCGAGGCGCTGCTTCATGTCCAGATCGAGGGGGCGCACGTAACAGGGGTCGTCCCGGTACACGTAGTCCACCAGGTCGAGGAAGCCTTCGACGCGTCCGCCGATGGGGATCTCGCGGATTTCGATGGGCATGAGGCCCGGGGCGTAGTCCCTGGCCAGGGCCGCGTCAATCGAGCGGACGCGCCGTGCGCTCGATCGTCGGTCGTGCGTGGGCTCTTTCGCACGAGGGTTCGCGCAAAGACGCCGAGGAGGCGGCGTCAGAGCGCCATGCCGAGCTCGAGCATCGTGCCGAGCGACACCAGGGGGTCGCGAAAGTCCCTATCGGGCACGGCCCAGACGTCGATAATCGGGATACGCAGCTGCCCGACCAGGCTCATCGACCCCAGGCACTTCGTGAGACGGAAACCGGAGATGCCGCTGCCTGCGCGCATGACCCAGCGGCGATCGAAAGCGAGCGAAAGCTCGATGCTCGGCAAGAGCACCTGACCCAAAAAGCCGTTCTCGTCGAACGCGTCGACGCCGAAGTAGCCGAGTGCCTCGATGCCAGCGAGCGGCACCGGATCGCCGTCGACCGTGACCACGCCGAGCACGCCGGCGATCGCCTCGATGCCGGCGCGTGCCGATGCTTCGACCTCCACTTGCTGCGCGTCGAGCATGTACATGGCGCGAAAGCGCGCGGCGGCGACGAAGTGAGCCAGCCAGCGGCGCTCGGGGGCCTGGGGTGGCACGAAGCGCTCGCCTTCGGGAGGCAGGTACCAGGCAAGGTCGGGGGCCGACGGCGACAGCGTCACCGGGAAAGCGGCGCCGTCGACGGGGGGAGCGGGCGTAGCCTGGAGCCCGGCATTGGGCAGAGCGGCGGGCGGCGGCGAATCGCCGGGGCTCTCGGCGGCGGGGGGCGGCGGAGGCGGAGGCGGAGGCGGAGGCGGTGGCAGTGGCGGCAGCTCTGCACCCGGTGCCGGTGCGCTCTGCGCATGGGCAGGCGCGCCCGTCATCATGGCGGCGAGGCATGCCGCGGCCGCGACGGCAGCGACGCGGGTCACCCTCCCTCCTCCTGGAGCGCTCCGCTCCGGAACGCGCCGACGAAGTGCTCCGCCCCCTTGCGAACGAGCTCGAGCCGTTCCTCGGCGTAGGCGTCGCCGGGGCTCGGAGTCGAACGTGCCCTCGGGCGGCGCCGTCTGGTCGATGGCGGCGGGCTCGACCGGCGCCGCGGGTGTCCAGTCGCCGCCCGGCTTTCGTCCGAAGAGCAGCCGCAGGCCCTGCTTCGCCTCGGTCGGTCTCGCGACGGTTCGTCGGTAAAACCAGATGCTCTCGCCCGTGCTCGTGGCGATCGCCGTACAGTCGAGCACCGCGCTCAAGGCGACGACGCGCCCGGGCTCGACGGACTTGGCGGCGGCCTCGCGCGTGGACGCGACGAATGCGGAGCGGGTTTGGTCGTCGAGCGAAAGTGGCGCGCCGCGCGCTCCGTGCTCGTCCGACTGGTAGACCTTGCTGGTCGCGAGCTTGCTCGAGCCTGCCGTGACGTTCGCCGTCTCGAGGTGGTTGAAGACGAACACGACTTCGGCTCCGAGCTCCTTGGCAGCGACGTAGGTGGAAAGGCTCTTTTCGCGCTCGAGCTCGTACACCGCGCGCCCGTCTCCTCGTTCAGGCGGTACTCGACGAGCGCGTAATCGACGTGGGGTGCCTCGACCTCGGCGTCGCAGCTCGGCAGCGTCGCTTGGCAGCCGGCGAGGAGCGCCGCACCCAACAGCCCGACCAGCGCGCCGCGCACCATGGTCTCCCTCCGACTCCGAGGCTCAGCCCGAAATCACACCGTACTTCTTGCCGACCACGCGAAACGCCTCGAGGGCGCGATCGAGCTGCGGACGCTCGTGCGTCGCCATGTAGCTAGTGCGCAGCATCGCGCTCTTCGGCGGCACGCCGGGCGAGATGAAGGGGTTCGTGTAGATGCCGTGCTCCTCGAGCAGGTCGCGCCACATCATGATCGTGCGAAGATCCTGGCGAACGTAGATCGGGATCACGGCGGTTTGCGTGTGGCCGAGCTCGAAGCCCAGCTTCTTGAGCTCGTCGCGCATGTAAGTGAAGTTTTCCCGGAGCTTCTCGATGCGCCAGGGCTCCTCCTGCATGGTCTCGAAGGCGGCCATCGCGGCGGCCACGCAGGGCGGCGCTGCGGCGGCCGCGAACATGAACGAAGGCGCGAAGTGACGGATGTAGTCGAGCACCTTGCGCTCGCCGACGAGCCAGCCGCCGATACTGGCGAGCGACTTCGAGAATGTGCCGCCGATGAGGTCGACCTGATCGGAGACCCCGAAGCTGTGCGAAGTGCCGCGGCCGCCGGGGCCGATCACTCCGAGCGCGTGCGCGTCATCGACGAGCAACCGCGCGCCGTGCGCCTTCACGACGCGAACGATCTCGTCGACCTTGGCGATCTCGCCTTCCGCGCTGAACACGCCGTCCGTGATGACGAGCGCACCTTCCTCGGCCTCGAGCTTCTCGAGCGTCTTATCGAGTGACTCTGGGTCGTTGTGGCGGTAGCGAACGAGCCGTGCGCCGGCGGCCTGGCCCAGCCGAGCGCCGTCGTAGAGCGAGGCGTGGACGTTGCGATCGATGACGGCGACGCTCGCTTTGTTGCTGAGCAACGCCGAGCAGGTGGCGAGGTTCACCTGGTAGCCCGTGGTGAACACGAGCGCCGATTCCTTGCCAAGCCACGCGGCGAGCTTGGCCTCGAACTCCTCGTGCAGCTTCATCGAGCCGTTGACGAGGCGCGAGCCGGTCATGCTCGTCCCGAAGCGATCGATCGCGAGCTTGGCGGCTTCACGCACCTTGGGGTGCGTCGTCAGGCCGAGGTAGTTGTTCGAGCCGAGCATGACCACGCGCCGGCCGTCGATCACGGCCTCGGGCCCGTCGTTGAGATCGAGCGGGCGGAAGAAGGGGTAGATCCCCATCTTGCGCGCGTTGTCCGCCGCCATGAACTTGCGGCACTTCTCGAAGATGTCCTTGCCCCCGATGCTCGCGAGCGTGTTGCGCTCCTTGAGCGACTCGTGCATGTCGTCGGAGCCGCGGGTCGGGTGGGCGGCGCCGTTGCCGTTGGCGCGTGCCTTCGCGACTTCCGGCGCGGGTTTCTCGGGTCCGGGCTCGCCGATCGTCTCGTCGAGCGCGGGGTCGATGTTCGGCAGGGCGTGGCCGTTCTTCAGCACCGTCCAGGCGGCCTGCACGCGCGTTCGCGCGTCGAGCAGGCCTTCGGCCGCACGCATCACGCGATCGTCGGAGACCCACCGCATGACGGCGGGCCCAAGCAACGCTTTCCGACTTCGTTCGAGAATTCGCTGGCGGAAGCCCACGAGTGGCCGGGACGCTACGCGAGGGACGGTGCTTCGTCAATCGGCCACGGGTCGCTGCCGTCGTCGTCGAGCGTGATCCGGTCGAGGCAAAGCCCGTCGGGAGGCGCGGTGCGCCCGAGGAGCGCGCGATCGCCCGCTGCGAGCGCGAGCGTGAGCCGGGACGCGTCGAGGCGACCGAGACCGACATCGACCAGCGATCCGACGATGATGCGGACCATTCGGTAGAGGAAGCGGTTGCCTTCGACGACCACCTCGCAGCGTGGAGGATCGGCGGTTTGCGACCGTGCGAGCTCGATGCGAACGATGCGACGCACCGTGTCCGTGCGTTCGTCGCCCGCGGCGCGAAAGGCCCGGAAATCGTGCTCACCGACCAGTGGTGCCGCCGCTTCGCGCATCGCCTCGTGGTTCAACCTCTCGCCGATGCGCCAGGCCCGGCCGCGCAAAAACGGATCGGGCACGTGGCTCTCCAAGATCCGATAGCGGTACACCTTGGCGATGGCTCTGAAGCGCGGCTCGTAGCCCGGCTCGACGCGCGCCGCCCGAGTGACCGCGATCTCCTGGGGCAGTGCAGCGTTGAGCGCCTTCACCCAGCCACGCGTCGGGATGAGCTGGTCGACGTCGAATGCCACGCGCTGTGCGCGTGCGTGCACGCCCGCATCGGTACGACTCGCGCCCCGCACCAGGCTGGCGCGCGGCGCCACGCTGTGCACGGCGCCGTCGAGCTCGCCGGCGACGGTCCGCACGTTGGGTTGACGCGCGAACCCGGCGAGGCTCGCGCCGTCGTAAGCCACGGTGAGCAATACGCCGTGGGATGCCGCGCCTGTTGCTTCGTCGGGCGTCACCCGGCTCCCGCGCTCCGTGGGGCGCTCAGTCGGTGCTCGCGTCCATGAGCGCGGTCATGCAGCCCGCGTCGATGGCGGCCGCGCGATCCTCGGCGGCCTCCGGGCTGTTGCGCTCGCCCGCCTTCGCAACGTCGTAGCGGCGGACCTCGGGGCAGAGCGGCGACTCGCCGTCCTCGCCGCAAGCCGAAAACAACAGGCTCCCCGAGCCGATGAGGCAGAGCGACAGGACCAACCTGGTCTGAACGCGGTGGGAGGCGCTCATAGCTTCTGTGGGATGAAGTTCAGCGGAACGGCAGCCTGAACGCAACCGTTTTTCGGGGAGGGGAACGTCACGGACCGGTAGAGGTTCAGCACGCACTGGGCAACCAGGGGGCTGCCGAGCGAGTCTTTCTCGATGCGGGCCGAGCAGACCTGGCCTCCCACGCCGACGCAGACCCCCACGGTGAGCTTGCCCGTGAGCTGCTCCTGCTGCCCGAGCGCCTTCTCGTAGCAGCGCTGGGCAAGTGCCGCGCGTCCGGCGATCGCGCCGCGGAAGCCGCCTGCTTCGGTGCCCTGGCAGTTGCCGCACGTGGAGCAGCCCGTATCGTTCTTCGGCGCCGACTTCTTCACCGGTGCCGACGCCGATGCGGAAGGCGGGGGCTCCGGAGGTGGCGGGGGCGGTGGGATCACCTGGTCAATGACCGGCTTCGGTGCGGAACGCGGCGGCGCCGGCTCAGGCTTCGGTTCGTCTGAGCCGGAAAGCTTCACGTAGACGAGCCCGCCCATCAGCAACAGCATCAGCAGGGCGGCGATCGCGAACGGCTTGCTGCTACCTGACTTCGGAGGGGGGAGGGACGTGGTCATGGCTCGCGAGCGTGAAAGAATATACCGGTGGTGGCGCTGCCGCCGGAAGCGCTAACACGGCGGCGTCCCGGACAGTGGGCCGGATGGGGGCGTCACTCGTCGGGGTGCGAGACGAGCCTGAAGAAGGTGATGCCCGCGTCCCCGAACGTCCGTCGATCGTACGCGGCGAGCCCCGGAGGGGCAAGCGGCCGAGCGTCCTTCCGGTGCTCGAGCGTTACGACGCCACGCTCGGCGAGGAGCCCTGCGGCCACGAGCCCGCCGACCACCTCGAGGGCCGCCTCGACGGCGTCCCAGGGCGGGTCGGAGAGCACCACGTCGAACGGGGCACCGCCTCGCAGGCGCTCGACGGCGCGCTCCGCGGGGACGCCGAGCACGCGTGTCATCGCGGTGGCGCCGACGAGCGAGAGGTTCTGCGTGATGCATTCGAGCGCTCGCCGGTCGCGCTCGACGAGGGCCGCGAACGACGCGCCGTGTGACAGCGCTTCGATCGCGAGCGCTCCCGAACCGGCGTACAGGTCGAGCACGCGCGCCCCCTCGAGGTTGCCGAGGATGTCGAACAGCGATTTTCGAACGCGGGCGGCGGTGGGACGAGTGGCAAGACCGCGCGGAACGCGCAGCGGGCGTCCGTGGAAGCGGCCGGCGATCACGCGCGGCGAGGTGCTCACGTGGTCTCGAGCTTGGACCAGAGCTTTTGCCGCATGCGCTGACGGGTGCGGTCACGTCGCGTGATGAGACGCGCGACGCTCCAGGCTGCCATGAGCTCGCCTTCCTGACCGAGCGCGGGCAAGACCGTCGGCCCGACCAGGAACGTCCCGGGAATCGGGCCCCGGAGGGGCTCGCCCGACAGGCCGCGATAGCCCGGCGGGTCAACGGCGTACTGTCGCTCCATCGGCTCCGCCCCCGGCGCGGCTCCCACGAGGTGCAACCGGTCGATCTCCCGGACCGTGCCCGTCGTCCGATCTTCGAGTGGCAGCCCGTCGTGCGGCGAGTCCAGGACCAGCAAATGGTCGTCGAGAAACACGAGCTCGCTCTTTAGCACCTCGACGACGGCGCGCCGCGCCTCGAGCAGCGTGAGTGCGCCTCGCGTGGGCACGAGGCACTCGGCGACGAGCAGTGCTTCGTTCTCGTCGGGAGCACCGTCGGCGCGCGGTGCGGGGAGAACGCTCTGCAGGTGGAGCACGGGGCGCCGCGGGTCGCGCGGCGAGCCTGGTGGCGCGATGAACACTTCCTCGGGTAGCGGCTCGGGCAGGGCTTCGCGCCGCACCACCATCGTCACGATGAACCGTCCCGTTTCCGGCGTCAGGCGCGGCCATTCGCGCTGAGCGGCGCGCGTCACACCGTCGCCGCCCGAAAGCTCCGCGAGCGATTCGCCCCACTGATCGGTGATGACGGCGCTCGCTCCCGTGACCTCGTCGTCGCCGTCGAGCACGACGCCGGCGGCGGAACCGTTGCGCACGACGAGCGACTGGGCCCTTCGATCGAGCAGGCAGACCCCGCCGTGCGCCTCGATGCGCTCGATGAGGAACGCCGAAAGCTCTTGCTCGCCGCCCTTGAGCGCGACCACGCCACGCGCCCACGCGCCGTGCAGGCGCGCGAGGGACAGCGCGGGCAGCTCGGACAGGCTCGCCGCGAGGTGGCTGCCGAACTGCGCCGGAATCGCGACGATCTCTCGGAAGGGGTGGCCGCTCGGGAACTTGGCGAAAAGCTCGGGGGCGCGCTCGCCGCGCTCGAAGGGCAGCGCCGCCGCCGCCTGGCTCGTCTCGAGGCGCTCCCACAGCGTGCCGGGGGGCCAGACGGCATCGCGCTCGAACGCAGCGTCCGTCGCGCCGTTGACGTCGGCGATCGTGCGGTAGAGCTCGTCCACCACCTGGCGCACCTCGGGGAATTCGCGATCGATCTCGCGACCGAAGCGCTCGAACGTCGGGCGGCAGCTCGATCCGGTGCTCGCCTGCGAGCACGGCGAACATGGGATCGAGCGGCGTGACGCGCCGGCGAAATTGCGGGCTCTGCGCCAGCTCGTGGAGGATGCGCCGCCAGACCGGCGACGCGCCGAAGAGCAACGAGAACGTGCGCCGTCCGAGCCAGCGGCCGTCGAAACGGTAGCTCGAGGGTCGCTGCCCGTTGCCGAGCAAGAGCACGCGGAAATCGCGGCGGGCGAGCAGCGCAGCCGTCGCGAGGCTGCCGAGCGAACGGCCGAGCACGATGGCGTCGTAGTAGCGCGTGCTCACGAAGTGCCCCGGCGAGCCCCCAGCGCGCGCGGAGCAATCGCGCCGCGCGACAGGTCGGAAAGGACCTTCACGTAGAGCTCGTGCTCGGCCTCGTGCATTCGCTCGGTGAGGCTTGCCTCGTCGTCGCCGGGCAAGACCGGCACGGCGCGCTGCGCGATGATGGGGCCCGTGTCGACGCCCTCGTCGACGAAGTGCACGGTGCAGCCGGTGATCGTCACGCCGTGCTCGAGGGCCTGCCGGATGGCGTGCGTGCCGCGGAACGAGGGCAGCAACGCGGGGTGAATGTTGATGATGCGTCCAGGGAACGCCCGCAAGAGCTCGGGCGTGAGCACGCGCATGAAGCCCGCGAGCGCCACCCACTCGACGGAATGCTCGCGCAGCGCGGCCACGACCGCGCGATCGAACGCCTCACGCGTGTCGAAGCTCGTGTGCGGGATGGCGAGGGCGGGCACGCCGGCGCGCGCGGCGCGCTCGAGCGCCTGAGCGCCGGTGCGGTTCGAGATCACGCAGCGCACGCGCGCGTCGAGCGCGCCGCGCTCCACGGCGTCGAGGATCGCCTGGAGATTGGTGCCGTTCCCCGACACCAGGACGCCGAGCTCGAGGGGCATCGCCCGTCTTCATAGCATGGCTCGTCGCCCTGCTCCCGCCGGGCGCGACGCTACTGCCGCGGACTTCGGGGGGCGCGTGTGCGTCGAGCGGGCGCCGCGCGGAGCGGCGCGAACGGTCCGATGGGCAGCGGCGGTCGCCGACCTCGAATCAGCGCCGACACGATCGCCGCGGTCACCGGCGCGAGGAGGATTCCGTTGCGGTGGTGTCCGGTGGCAAGCCAGAGTCCCTCGACGGACGCCGCACCGATGATGGGTAGCTCGTCTTTCGTGTAGGGGCGGAAGCTCGACCAGCTGTCGGAGAAGCTGGCGGCGGAGAGCGCCGGGACGAGCTCGATGGCGGCGACGAGCAGATCGCGCACGGCGCCCGCCGTGACGTCACGCCGGTAACCCACGAACTCGAGCGTCAACCCGACGAGAACACGGCCGTCGTCCCGCGGCACGAGATACGCCCGTGGTCCGAAGACCACGCCCGCGAGCGGCGGCTCGGTGGCCTTGACGACGACGATCTGCCCGCGCGCGGGCACCACGCTGCCGGGCGGCAAGCCCGCACCGTCTATTAGCGTCGTCCAGCTGCCGGCCGCGACGACGACGTGCTCGCCGCTCACCACGCTGCCGTCGTCGAGCGCGACGCCGCTGGCTCGTCCTCGCGTCGTGATCACGCGGCGCACGTAGGCACCCGAGCGGAACGTCGCGCCCGCGCGCGACGCCGCGATGCGCAGTGCGGCGAGCAGCGCGCGCGGCTCGATGCGCGCATCGTCCGCGAACAAGACACCCCCGGCCAGCCGCCGGTCGAGCTGGGGCTCGCGCCGCGAGAGGGCGCGCCGGTCGAGCAGCTTCGGGCGCGGCGACTGCCAGGCTGCGGCGCGTGCCACGCGCGCTAGCTCGCGCTCGGTCGTCGCGACACGCACGACGCCGCACGGGCGCAACTCAACGTCGATGTCCGTCTCGCGCGCGAGCGCGCGCGCCCAGCGCGGGTAAAGGGCGCGGCTCGTGCGCGCGAGCCGCGCGAGCGGACCGTCGGCGTGCATCTCGACCGACGCCCCGAGGATGCCGGCTGCCGCGCTCGACGCCTCGGCGCCGGGCACGCTGCGCTCGAGCACGACGACGCGCTTGCCCTGCCTCGCGAGCTCCCAGGCGCAAGCGCACCCCATCACCCCGCCCCCGACGATCACGATCGTCGCTGTCACGGGCTCGGTCCGGGCACGTTCGGAATCGGACGCAGCAGCCGAACCAGGCCCGCGACGTTGAACGCCGCGAAGCCGAGCAGCAGGCCGAGCAGGCCGAGCACCCAGCGCGTCGCGGCGGGCGATTCACCGTCGAGCAAGAGCCAGGCGTCGTTCGGCAACGGGTCGAGCCCCGTGCTTGCCACGGCTTCGGCGAGCCCGCGCTGGCGCAGACCGAGCTCCCCGACGGGCAAAAGGCGCCCGACGAACGAATCGGGTGGCACGAAGCGTGGATCTTCCTCTCCGGCGGGCACGCGGATCTGGACCCACACGCGGGGGTTGTCGCCCGCCTGCGCCAATCGGTAGGAGTCGCGCTCGAGCGGACGGCTATAGCGAATCGCCTGGGTTGCCGAGAGCGAGCCTTCGGCGCGGACCCAAGCGTCGCGAAGGTCGGGCCCGAGCGACGCATGCGCGAGGTCGCCGATGTCGCGGGCCGACCCCGCCCCGAGCGAGTAGCGAACGTCGGGCAGCACCGCGGCGGCGAGCGCGAGCGACGCGAGGGCTCCCGCCGAAAGCGTGACGAGGGTGGCCCGGCGCCAGGGCCGACGCGGGGCCGGCAGGCCGACGAGCTCGTGGTCGGGGCCCCGGGGTCTCGAGGCTTCGACGCGCTCTTTTGGCGCGCCCGGGGGCACGGACTCGGTAGGGGGGGACGATGTAGGCGGCTCTAGCTCCATGTCCGGTCCGACAACGGCCAGGGGCCGCGTGTTTCGCGGCCAGGGGACCATATCACGGGACTTTTACAGGAAGGGTTGTTAGCATCGGAAGGCGTCGAGCATGGCCTCACCCACGAAGAAGATCCTCTGCCCTTCCTGCGGCTTTGCAAACACTCCCCCGCTCGCGAACAACCGCTGCGTCTCCTGCGGTGCGAAGGTCGAGGAGGTCAAGCGCCAGCTGTCGCGGCAGGAGGAGCTCGAGCGGCGTTACCAGCAGGAGAGCTTCAGTCTCACCTGGTTCATGGTGTCGATCGCGATCATGACGGTCACGACCGCGGCGTTCGTCATGGGGCTGCCCATGGTCGTTCCGGCGCTCGACTTCGAAGGCTCGGCGGGGATGCTGGTCTCGATTCCAGTCTGGTTCTTCGGCGGCATGCTGATCGGGCTCGTGTCGCCCGGGCGCACGTTCATCGAGCCGATGATCGCGGTCTTCTTGGTCGCGATCCCGACGGCCCTGATCCTCTATTCGGGTCAGACGGTGAAGACGATGCCCGCGTTCATGTACGTCCTGCTCTCGGCGCTGGGCGTGCTCTTCACGCTGATCGGTGCATACATGGGCGAGCGCGTCCAGATGGGTCCGCCTCCCAAGGCCTCGGACTGATCCCAAGCGCCGTCGTGGCTCGCGCGGCTGTTCGATCCGGCCCCTGGCCGCTCGGGCTCTTTTTGGCTCTTCTGCTCGCGGGCTGCCGCGATCACGAGGGCGCGGCTCGCTCCGAGGCGGCGCTCGTGAGCCGGGCCGTCAACGCCCTGCGCGACGCCGACAATCCGGCCAAGGCCGCGCGACTCGAATCGCTGCGTGATGCGCGCTGCCAGAACGAGGACGTGTGTGCCGTGCGGGCAACCTGCCTCTCGGCCTACGAGCTGCACGTGAGGGCCCTCGAGGGGCTCTCCGCAGCGCGGCGGATCGTCGCCGACGGCGGCGCGGAGCCCGCGGCCGTGAAGCTCAGGGCCGCGAGCGACGACCTCGAGCGGGCGCGCGCGCTCACCGAGCGCTGTACGACCGTCGAGGGCGAGATGGTGCGAAAGTACGAGCTTCGCTGAGCGAGTTTCGCGCCCGGCGGGCCCTTCGTGCCCCCGGTTCTGGCCCGACCCGCTGCTCCGCTACTTCATGGCGCCGGAGCTTGCGGGCTTCGGAGCGGTTGGCGCGGGCAGCTTGGCGCTCGCGCGCGGTGGTGCGCTGCTCGGCGCCGCCGAAGCCGACGCGGCCGCCGACGCGCTCGCGCCCGGCGGGACGAATCCCTTCTTCACGAAGTGCACGCGCCCGAAGCGAGCCGAGCGGTGGAAGTTGCCGCGGCCGAGGATCGGCGACCACGCGACGCCGGAGTTCTCCCGCATGGCGTAGAGGTTGATGCGCCACGCGTCGCCCAGCGCTGGCGGCGTCTGCTTCGCCTTGCTGAAGCTCTTCCAGGGGAGCATCGCCTCGACGGTGTAGCCCTTGTCTGTGTCGTCGCTCTTGTCGATCGTCCCGTCGACGACGACGGCGCTCTTCAGCTCCGCGGACCAGTCCTCGTGTCCGAACGGCCCGTTCGGCGTCGGCTTGGGGGCATTGTAGTCGTCCCACTGCGTGTCGAACACGAGGTTCTGTGGATTGATCTGGATCTCGTAATAGTCGGTGTTTTTGCGATCCCAGTCGGGATCGATCATGATCTCGATCGTATCCTTGGTCCAGAGGTGGGGATCCTTTTCGTCCGCGCGGAAGCCGCCGACGACGTTCTTCTCCTCGACCTCGACCCCGACGTAGAGCGCCTGATCGTTCCAGAGCAGACGGCCCTTGCCGTTGACGGGGAAGGTCTTGTTCGGGTCGCCCGTCTTCACGTCGACGAACGGGCCGAGCACGAGCGCCTTCGACCAGGCGTCCTCGTCGAGCTTGCCGTCGATCTTGATCTTGACGGAGGAGTCGAGCTTCTCGATGAAAACGTCCGGCACGGCGCTGCTGCGCTTGATCGAGGGCTGAAACTTGAGATCGGCCACGATGGCGCGGTGCTCGCTGTCCTTCTGGCCCTTGACGATCGGCATGCGGATGTCGCCGCTCATCAGTCCCGCGACGACGCGGATGCGGTCCGTCTTCACGCGCTTCGGCACCTTGAAGGTGAGCTCGTCAACGTACACTTTGCCGGGAATCCAGACCGAGGGTGGCAGTGCGGGCTTGCTCTTTCCCGCGCGGATCGCGCTGTGGTGGTCGAGGTTCAGGACGCGATCGCCGGAGCCGTCGAGCACGTGCGTGAACAAGCGCCAGTCGCCGCTCACCTTCTGCTTGACCCTCCAGTAGAGCGTCAGCTTCACCTTCTGGTTCGGCTTGATGGTGGAGGAGGGGGCCTTGTACCCGATGAGCTCGACCTTACCGTCGAAGTCGACGTCGAGAGGGTGGTCCAGCGCGGGTGCGGTGTTGAGCACGTACGCCTTGAGCTTCGACCCGCCCTCGCTCGGAGTCGTCTTTTTCGAACAGCCCGCGGCGAGCGCCAGCGCGAGCAAGGCAATGAGGGCACGCGTCTTCATGGATTCTCCTTGGGGACCACCGGGGGGTGGAGCGGAAAGGCGCGGCGCAGAGCGCTCAGCGCGGGCCGAGGTGCCCGATTGCCGGGGGGACGCCGCCGCCGATCGAGCTTGCGTCGCTGACCTTTCTGGGCGCGCGCCTGGCCCGGCACGACGCCCGTCGCGAGCCGCGCGACGAGAGCACGCCCGTCGCCGTCCGACAGGCCGCTGAGGATGGGCAGCCGGAGCGCCGAGAGCCCTTCGATCTCCGCGCCTTCGACCTGCACGGGGTCGTGCGCGATGCTGAGCGCGAGCGAGAGGGACGGCGCCGTCACGTCTTTTGGCACCTCGATGTCGCGCTCGTCAACCACGATCGCGAAGGTGGGCGTCCCGTCGGGCCAGGGCTTTGCGAGCGCGGTCACCTCGGGGGCCTGTTTTTCGTCCGGTGCGGCGTCTGCCTCGGGCTTCTCGTCGTCGTCCTCGGCGGGCGGTTTGGCGAGCGGGCCGAGCGGCACGAGCTCGGTGACCACGCTGTAGCCGGGAGCGAGCGGCCGCGTCACGCGGAAGTACGAGCTGAGGTGCAGGGTCGCGCCGGGCTCGGCCGTCGTGGCGCTCAGGTCCCAGCCGAGCAGCTCGAGCGTGCCCCCGAAGTCCACGCGGGTGCGCGTGCCGACCTCGGCGGGCATGCTCGACAGGACGCCGCTGGTGGAGGTGCCCTCACCGCTCGGCTCCGAGCGCGTCGCGCAGCCGATGGCGAGCGGCAGCAAAAGGGCGGCGCTCCAGGTGATGCGTGTCATCGCTTCTTGCCTTTCTTGCGTGCGTCGCGCTCGCGCTTGCGCTGGTTCTTCCTCGCGTTTCGCTCGGCCTTCGACAGCGCGCGCATGCGGGGCGCCTCCTCGGCTGACGGGAATCCGGGCATGCCCATACCCGGAAAGCCCATCCCCGGGAACCCCATCCCGGGCATACCCATGCCCGGCAGGCCCCCTTTCATGGCTTTTCGCGCCTGGTTGGCCATCGCGACGTTGCGCAGTCCCGGGATGTTGCCCATCAGGCCCATGTTCTGCCCGAGCCCGCCCATCATCTGGCGCATGAACAAGAATTTCTGAACGAGCTCGCCCACGCCCTCGGCGGGCTGGCCCGAGCCCCGGGCGATGCGCTTCACGCGCGAGGGCTCGCGCACCAGCACCTGCGGGTCGTCGCGCTCGACGAGCGTCATCGATTGAATCATGGCTTCGATGCGCACGAGCTCGCGATCATCGAGGCTCTGTGCGGCGCCCGGCGGCACCATGCCCGAAAGGCCCGGGATCTTGTCGACGAGCTCCGAGAGCGAGCCCATCTTCTGCAGCATGCGCACCTGGTTCAAGAAATCATCGAGCGTGAAGTCTCCGCGCATCATGCGCTGCGCGTCGACCTCGGCCTTCTTCTGATCGACGACCTTCTCGAAGTCCTGAATCAGGCCCACGACGTCGCCCATGCCGAGCACGCGGCTCGCCATGCCCTCGGCCCTGAACGGCTCGAGCTTGTCGAGTGTCTCGCCCGTGCCCGTGAGGACGACGGGGGCGCCGGTGACGGCCTTCACGCTGAGGGCTGCGCCGCCGCGGGCGTCGCCATCGAGCTTGGTGAGCACGACGCCGCTCAGGCCGAGCCTTTCGTGGAAGCTTTTGGCCGTTTTGACGGCGTCCTGGCCGATCATCGCGTCGACGACGAGCAACACGTTGCTCGGCTCGACCGCGCGCTTGATGGCGGAGAGCTCCTGCATGAGCGGCTCGTCCACCGCGAGGCGGCCCGCCGTGTCGTACACGATCACGTCGCGGCCGAGGCGCGCCGCTTCCGCCGGCGCCGCGCGGCAGATCTCGAGCGGCGACTCGTTGGCCAGGTTGAAGACCGGGACGTCGATTTGCTGGCCCAGGATCTGCAGCTGCTCGACCGCCGCGGGCCGCTGCATGTCGGCGGCGACGAGCAGCGGCGCCTTGCCCTGCTCCGTGAGCCAGCGCGCGACCTTCGCGGCCGTCGTCGTCTTGCCCGAGCCCTGCAGGCCGACCATCATCACGCCCGTGGGGGGTGGCGAGTCGAAGCGGATCGGGTCGCCCTCGAAGCTCATCATCTCGACGAGCTCTTCGTGGCAGATCTTCACGAACTGCTCGCCGGCGCCCACCTTGTGGGTTTCTCCGCCGTGCTTCACGCGCGTCTGCACCGTGGTGCCGAGCGCCTTCGCTTCGACGTCCGCCAGAAATCGCTTCACGACCCCGAGCTCGACGTCGGCCTCGAGCAGCGAGGTGCGCACCTCGGCGAGCGCCACTTGGACGTTCTTCTCGTTGAGCTCCGTCAGCCCCGCGAGGCGGTTCTGTGCCTCGCGAAATCCCTTGGTCAGCGCCTCGAACACCGCGGGGCTTTTAGCACCGAAGGGCGTGGCGGTTCCACCGACGCCGCGCTCGAAGAGCCAACGCCACGCAGGCGAGCCACGCGGCGGCTCTGCCCGTCGGACGGGGGGTTACCGCCGTGCGGCACCCGCAGCCCCCCGCCGGTTCTGCGCTCGGCGGAGCGCCCTTCGAGCCGCTGCCAACGCCCGAGCCGCCCGCTTCATTCCCCGAGCTCCCCGCGTTGCCGGCGCTCCCGGCCGCTCCGTTCGAGGGGCAGGGGTGGGCCTCTCGAAACGTATCGTACGCCGCGGCGAGCGAAACGAGCGGATCGGCGTCGCCCGAGGTCGGGACGCGCAAGGCGGCGTACGTGCCCGCAGGCTCGCCCTCCCGATCGACTTCGAGAAATGCGGAGTCGGAGGGAATGCCCCGGCTCTCGGTGCAGCGGCTGTCCCCCTCGCCGCCTTCCGCCCCGGCGCGGAGTGCGGCGAGCAAGCGCGCCGCGAGATCGCAGCCGCCCGATTCGAACGCAGCCGCCGCCTGGTCAACGACGCGCGCGCTCGTGAGGATGTTCCCCTGCACGGAGTACACGTAACTCCCGGCGCTGCCCTGACGATCCCCAGCGTACGCCGTCGTGCCCGAGCCCGTGTAGCCGGCCACGCGACCGGCAAGGTCAACGACGCCGTACTGGCGCGTCGCGGCGTCCGCGTCGAACTCCGCCGACGTGATCGCCGCGATCACCTCCGCGGGGGCCGTTCCGCCGGCGAGCAGCGCGACGGCCTGGTCGCGCGCGGCCTGGTTGAAGCGCGCTTGGGCGTGGACGACGCCCGTGCCGGGCACCGAGCCGTAGATGATGATGACGTCGCTGCCGCTCAGGCACGACGTGCCCGCGCCGCCGACCTCGCGGCGCGCGAGAATCGACGGCGGCGACCGAATACGTGGCGTGGCTCTTGCCCGCGACGAGCACCAGCGAGGCGAACAGCAAAGCGGCGGCCGCGCGCATCAGCCGCGTTCCCGGACGGCGAGCACGCGCGCGTAGGCGAGCCGGCGTGGCACGCCGAGTCGCCCCGCGAGCTCGACGGAAAGTCCGCGTGGGTGCTCGCCCTTGGCGAGGCGCCGCGCGATCTCCTCGTCCACCGCTCCGTCGTCCTCGGGCGCGACGGCCGCCCGCGGTTCGCCGCCCCCGATGACGAGCGTGACCTCGCCCAGCCATTCGCGCTCGATGGCGGCTAGCTCCGCGAGCGAGCCGCGCAGCGTTTCCTCGAACAACTTCGTGAGCTCGCGACAAACGGCCGCGGGTCGCGTCGGGCTCTCGGCGGCAAGCTCGCGCAAAGTGTCCGAGATGCGCGCGGGCGCCTCGAACAAGACGACCGGATCCGTGCTCGCCGCGATGCGCGAGAGTGCCGCGCGCCGCTTCTTGCCGTGCCGCGGCAGGAAGCCGAGAAAGACGAAGGGCCCCTCGACGAGCCCGGACACCGCGACAGCCGCCGTGAGCGCGCTGGGCCCCGGGATCGCGAGGATGCGCACGTCGCGCGCGGCCGCCTGTCGGACGAGCTCGGCGCCGGGGTCGCTCACGCCGGGCATGCCGGCGTCCGTCACGAGCGCGACGTTCGCGTCGGGCGGCAGGTCGTCGAGCAGGCGCCCGATGTGCGACGGATCGGCGTGGGCGTCGACGCGCAGCACGGCTTTTCTGCCGGCACCGAGGTGCGCGAGCAGCGCTCGGGTGCGCCGCGTGTCCTCGGCGAAGACGCGCTCCGCGCTTCGCAGCACCTCGGCGGCCCGGGCGCCGAGGTCGCCCAGGTTGCCGATCGGCGTGGCGACGACGAAGAGCGTCGGCACGGTCGCGCTCAGCCGACGCCGACGGCGTCGCCCAGCGTCTTCTTGAGGTGCTCGCGCAGGCGCCCCGCGAGGCGCGCCTCGAGCTGGCGCACCCGCTCTCGCGACACGCCGAACTGGTCGCCGAGCTGCTGGAGTGTCAGCGGCTCGTCTGCCACGAGCCGTTTCTCGAAGATGAGCACCTCCTTGCCGGTGAGCGTGCGGCGGAACTCCGCGAGCTGCTCGTGGAGGAGCCTCTCGAGCTCGGCGCTCTCGGCGACGTTCTCGGGCGACTCGCCGTCGCCGGGCAAGAGCTCGAGGCGCGTCGTCGTGCGACCGTCACCTTCCGTGACGGGGCTGTCGAGCGACGCGTCCGCGCGCGCGAGGCGGCGATCCATCTCCACGACCTCGGATTCCTGGACGTCGAGGCGCTTGGCGATTTCGGCGCTCGTTGGCTCGATCCCGAGTGCCGTCAGACGCTGGCGCTCCTTGTTCAGGTTGAAGAAGAGCTTGCGCTGCGCCTGCGTCGTGCCGAGCTTCACGAGGCGCCAGTTGTTGAGGATGAACCTCAGCATGTAGGCGCGGATCCACCAGGCCGCGTAGCTCGAGAGCTTGACCCCGCGATAGGGGTCGTAGCGCTTCACTGCCTGCATGAGGCCGATGTTTCCCTCCTGCACGAGGTCCATCATGTTCTTGTAGGCGCGGCGGTACTCGTACGCGAGCTTCACGACGAGCCTGAGATTCGCGGTCACGAGGCGCGCGGCAACGTCAACGTCGCCCGTCTTCGAGTATTCGACGGCGAGCCTGTGCTCGTCGTCGGGCGAAAGCAGCGGGTGCCGCCGGATCTCGCTCATGTACGCCTGCATCGCGTCGTAGCGCGCGATCGAGCGCGGTGACTCGTCGGTGTCACCAGGCGCGCCGTCGTTGCTCGACGGCTCGGCGTCGTCCGACGGCTCGGCGTCGTCCGACAGCTCGGCGTCGTCCGACAGCTCGGCGTCGCCCGACAGCTCGGCGTCGCCCGACAGCTCGCCTTCGCCCGACAGCTCGGCGTCGCCCGACAGCTCGCCTTCGCCCGACAGCTCGCCTTCGCCCGACAGCTCGCCTTCGCCGTCGAGCTCGCCCTCGACGCCGGGCCCGTCACCGAGCTCGTCGTCGCCGAACGCCGCGTCGCTAGCTCCCGCTGGCGCGGGCCCTTCGCGTCGAGCCCTTGGTTTGGTCGCCTTGCGAGTCATGCTGCCGTCCGAGGCATGGCTTAGCATTGGTCGGGTGCGGTTTGCCCCGCGGGTGCCATTCGGCGGCCCCAACGGGCCGTCGAAGCCGAATCCGGCTCCGCAAAGCACGGTTTTTGTGAGCCAGGCCGGTCGTGCTATGAATCTGTCTACAGCCGAGGGGTCGTGCATGAGGACCGGCAACGAGCAAAGGGCCGTCGACGTTTCGAGAGCCGAGGACAGCGGGCTCCACCGCACGGGGGCGTGGACCGGGCGTGCGCGCATTCTCGTCGTGGATGACGAGCCGCTGCTCTGTCAGACGTTGAGCTTCATGCTCGAGGAGAACCACAACGTCGTCGTGGCGGCGGGCGGCGCGGATGCGCTCGAGAGGCTCACGCGCGATCCGCGGTTCGACCTCGTGCTCTGTGACCTCGACATGCCCGGTGTCAACGGCCGCGCGGTGCACGAGGTGCTCACCGAGAAGCACCCGTCGCTCCTGGCGCGCTTCGTGCTCATGACGGGCGGTGCCTGCTCGAGCTGGGCGGAAGATTTTCTCGCCCGCTATTCGGGGGCACAGCTCGAGAAGCCCTTCACCGTCGCCGACGTTGAAGAAGTTCTGCGGCTCGTGGGCTAGGTCTTCGCGCCGCGGCTCAGCGCCCGAGCTCGACCGGCCGACCCGGAACCGGTACCTGGTCGCCCCCGGCGACGAGCGCGGCATCCGAGAAATAGGCTTGGCCCAG
This sequence comes from uncultured delta proteobacterium, assembly GCA_963841435.1. Taxonomy (GTDB): domain Bacteria; phylum Myxococcota_A; class Polyangia; order Polyangiales; family Polyangiaceae; genus PMG-095. Next base: position 1,047,679 of record CAWJCS010000003.1, on the reverse strand, counting down.
CGTCTTCGTCGAGGCGGCAAGGTCGTAGACCAGCCCCCACTCGACGCCCTCCGCGCCCGTCACGAAGACGACCTGCGACTCCTTGCAGCGCTTCGCACGCTCCGCGATCGTCTCGCCCGTCAGCGTGAGGTCGGGGCCTGCCATGCCCTTGCTGCGTTTGCCGGCGACGCCGCCGCCGAGCTGCCACGTCGCCGTGCTGCGATCGGCGAGGATCATCGACACCACGCTGCAACGCGGCGCGCTGCGCGCCTTTTCGGGCGGCAGGAACCCGACCTCCGTCGGGAAGTCGGCCCGCGTCGACGTGCGAACGAGCACGCGGCTCGCGCCGGCGTCGCCGAGCCCCTCGAGCACCCGCGCGACGAACGCGGGGCTTACCTTGCGCTCGGCCGAGATGCGCACCTCCTGGTTCTGCAGGAACGCTTGATGCCCCTCGAGCTCGCCCTTCAGGCGCGCCGCCACACCGGCTCCCTCGAGCGTGACGCGATTGCCGCCGACGAGCACGCCGCCGGTGTCGATGGCGATCGTCGGGGGCAGCGTCGGCTTTGCGGGCGGAGGCGGCGGCTCGGGCGCTGCCGTGGCACTCTCTGTGGGCGCGGGAGCCGGCTTGTCCTCGCACGCCGCGAGCGCGACGAGGCAGAGAAGGGCGATGGCGCGAGGCGACGACACGTTCGGTCCCGTCAGAGGTCGTTGCAAAGAGGCGTATCGAGCGAAAGATCGACGCTCGTGCGGCAGGTCTGGTTCACGCAGAACCCCGACTCGCACTGCTGATCGCTCGCGCAGGGGTCGCGGGGTTGGAGCTTCGGGCCGCAGGTGCCCGCCGGCGTGTCCGCGGCAATCGTGCAGAGCGCGTCGGGTCCGCACATGGCGTCGTTCTGGCAGTCGTCGCCCTCGGACGCGATCTCGAAGCAGCGACCGGCGTCCGGGTCGCAGTAGTTGCCGTCCTCGCACACGATCTGCGGCTCGTCGCAGCGCTGGCCGCCGGCTGCGACTTCGGGCACCTGGCACGTCCCCGTGCTCGCGCCCGGCTTGATGACGCATTCGTAGTCGTGCACGGTGTCACACTCGAACGAATCGGCACACGACTCGCCCGCGTGGCGGCCGCCGACCACGAGCTTGGAGCAATCGGCGGCGAGGTGTAGGACGATCGCTGCCTCCTTCGCGGTGAGGGTGGCGTCGGAGTAGGCCGTCTTGACGGCGGCGATGCAGTCCTCGGCGTTCTTCGCGTTGTAGCCCGTCGGCACGAGGTCCTCGCAGAAGGCCGCCTGGCGCCCCTGGCAGCCGTCGCTGTCCGACTCGCAGGCGTTGACGACGGCCGGATTGCAGGCGACGCGCGCCCACTCCGTACAAAATCCGCCCTCGGTGCGCAAACGGCTCCCCGCGGCGCCGGGCCCCGGCTCGTCACTCGAGCAAGCGGTGAAAAACGGCAGCACACAGGCGAAAACGAGACTTTGCTTCATGGCTCCCGGGCAGAAGGCACACGGCCTTCTTGCTCGGTTTCATACCGTGGTCCAGCCGGGCGGACAAACCATCGGAGACCGCGGGGCTATACTTCGACAGATGCGGCTCCACAGGCGGCAGCTGCTTTCCGGCGCGGGAGCCTTGCTCGCGAGCCGCCTGGGCCATGCGGCGGAGAGCAAAATCGAGCTCGAGGAGCGAGAGCTCGAGGTGCCGGGCGAGCGGCTTTCGCGGCGCTGCCTGCTCCTCGTGCCCAAGGCTCCGGCGGGCCGGGACCGGTTGCTCGTGCTCTGCCACGGGCTCGGCGAAACCCACAGCGAGGCGGTGGGCATCCGGGCCTGGGCCGACCGCTACGGGCTCGTCTCGGCTCACGCGCGGCTTCGACGGCCGCCTGTCGTGCGCACGCTGAAGGACGCCGTGTACCTCACCGACGAGCGTCTGCGCGACCTCAACGAGGCACTCGCACGCCACCCGTACGAGGGGCTCGTCGTGGCGTGCCCTTTCACGCCCAACGTATTTCGCCAGCCCTCGACGCCCGCCGCGCTCGATCACTACGCCGCGTGGCTTGCCGACGGCGTCCTGCCCGCGATCCAGCGCGAGCTCGGCTTCGCCGGTGACCGGCCGCCGACGGCGATCGACGGCGTGTCGCTCGGAGGCTACGTGTCGCTCGAGGTCTTCCTGCGCCGGCCCGAGGCGTTCGACGCGGTGGGCAGCACCCAGGGAGCATTCGGCACGGCGCTCGCCGACGCGTACGGCGCGCGCTTCGAGCGCGCCTTCGCGCGGGTTGGGCCGAGACCCGTGCGTGTCGCGACGTCGGGCTGGGACAAGGGACGCCCGGCGAGCGAACGGCTGGCGTCGCGCCTCCAGAAGAAGGGCATCGACGCGCGGCTCCGCGTGACGCCCGGCCCGCACGACCAGCGCTGGCTCCGCGAAGCCGGCAGTCTCGAGCTTTTGTTCGACTATGCGAATCTGTTGCCGCACGCGCCGCGGGTCATACGGGGCGGCGCTTGAGAGGCCGGCCGAGCCTTGCCACGCGGCTCGCGGCGCGCGCGGCCGCCGGGCTCGATCGCGCCGTCACGCTCGCCGTGCGCGCGAGCTCCGCCGGAGCGGAAGACGACGCGGCAGCGCTGCCGCACGAAACGCGCCTGCGTCTCATGAGCATGCTGCTCGATCGCTACGCCGCGCTCGACACGACGCGCTTCTTTCCCGCTCCGCGGGCGATCGACCCGCTGACCAGCGAGCACGGCCGCATGGGCGAGCTCACGCGCTTCGATCTGGCCTGGCCGAGCCTCGAAGAGAGCTTCTTGCCGGAGCTCCAGGCGAGTTTCTTTCGCACCGTCGAGAACCGGAGCGTCGTTGGCCGGCTGCTCGCACGCCCGACGCCTCGCCCCGTGGCCATCTTCCTGCACGGCTACCTGCTCGGCCAGCTCTCGCTCGAGGAGCGGCTCTGGCCGGTCCAAAAGCTCGACGCGCTCGGGCTCGACAGCGCGTTCATGGTGCTGCCGTTTCACGGCCGGCGCGCGGATGCGCGACGCAGCGGGCGCCCCGAGTTCCCGGGGCGCGATCCGGCGTTCGGCAACGAAGGCTTTCGACAGGCCGTCACCGACGTGCGCGAGCTCGCGGGGTTTCTCAGGCGTCGTGGCCATCCCGCCGTGGGCATCATGGGGACGAGCCTGGGCGGCTACACGGCGGCGCTCAGCGCGACCGTCGAAGCAAAGCTCGATTTCGTCGTGCCGATGGTGCCGCTCGCGTCGCTCGCCGACTTCGCGCTCGAGCAGGGCGAGCTTCCCGAGGCTCCCGAGCCGCGCGCTCGCGAGTACCATCTCATCGAGTCGGCGTACCGCCTCGTGAGCCCGGTGCATCGGCCGCTCATCGGCTCGAGCGAGCGCGTGCTCGTGCTCGGCGCGCGCGCCGATCGCATCACGCCATTTTCCCACGCGCGGCGCCTCGCCACGCATTTCCGTGCGCCGCTCGTGTCACTCCCGGGCTCGCACCTCCTGCAGCTCGGGCGCGCATCGGCGTTCGACCGGGTGTTCGAGCTCCTCGGGCGCTTGGGGCTCGCGTCGCGTTCGGGCTGACGCGAGTCAGGGCGCGCGCGAGCAGCGTGGGCTATCGACGATCACGGTGACGCCGGCGTTGCTCGGAACGCGGCGGTTCCAGAGCGTCGTGACGGAGTGGTCGCCCGTGAACACGTCGAGGTGCTTGCCCTGGACCTTGAGGCCCTTGTCCTGCGCCACGAAGCATCCGTCGTGCGCGGACGTGCCGGCGGGGTCGCGCGGCAGCCCGTCGAGCTCCGGCACGTAAAGCGCGGTGCCGAGCGGGATGACGGCCGGATCGACCGCCACGGTGACGAGCGGCGTGATGGCTTGCCCCATGGCGCCGCGGCCCCACGGAAATTGCCGCTGATCGAGCTCGTCGAAGCAGATCTTCTGGCCCGTACGCGGACAGGTCTCGGCGCACGTGCAGTCGCGCCGCGCGAAGCTCACGGTGGCGCCGCGGCGCAGCATGCCGCTGCCCTGGACGCACACCGCCTCGTAGAAGCCCTTCGGCACGCTACTGATCGCCTGGCAGTCACGATTCCAGAGCGTCACCGTCTCGCCGCTGAAGTCGCGCTCGCTCGGGAAGTCGTAATAGGTGTTGCGGAAGGTTCCGAGCGAGCGGCCCCCGCCCGGAATCGTCTCGCCCGCTCGTGCTCGCTCGGCCGCCTCGCGCTCTTCGGCGCCGCTGCCGAGCGTCACGCTCCGGGGCGGTGGGCGCCGCGCCGCGCCTCCCGGCTCGCTCGGCGCGGCCTGTCGGGGCGGACCGACCAGAGGCGCGTCGTCGGCCGTGAGCGGCTCCTCCATCCAGCGCGTGCCGGCGGTCGAACAGGCTGCGGCCCCCAGTGTGAGCGCCAGCGCGAGCTTCGGCGCCGGGCCAAGGCCAAACGCGCGCACGCTCATCCCGCCCCTGCCGGGCGTCCGGGCCCGGGCGCCCCCAGCGTGGGATCGCACACGCCGCCTTCATCGGCCGTGACGAGGCTCTGGAGCGAGAGGGTGTGGGACAGAAAGTGGTCGCGCACGCGCGGTGGCGTGCCGAGCTCGTCGAGCGTCTCCTCGAGGATCTTGAGGCGCCGCATGAACTGGCCTCCACGGATCTGGTGGGGGCGGTGCACGCTCTCGATCGGCCGCCCCGTGTAAACGATGCCTGCGCCGAGGTGCTCGGCGGCGTGCTCGAATTCCTTCTGCTTTACCCGCGTGCGGTCGGCGTTGCGAAACAGGTAACCGATCATCGTGTCGTCGAAGACGCGGTCCACGAAGCGCTCGATCACGCGCCGTAGCGCCGGCTCGCCGCCGAGCTCCTGATAGAGGCTCACCTCGGCCATGCTCCGCGCAGTATGGCTCAGGCCGCCGCTCCGTGACACTTCTTGTATTTCTTGCCGCTGCCACAGGGGCAGGGGTCGTTTCTGCCCACGCGGGGCTCGGTGTTCACGACGGGCGGCCCCTTGATCTCGATGCCATCGACGAACACCCAGCGGCTGCCGTGCTTGCGGAAGAGCGCGCGCTCGCGGTGCTCGATCTTGGTGCCCTTGACCTTGTAGCGCGCGATGAACTCCACGATGCCCGTGTCGTCGCCGGGCTGCCCCTTCTCGGTGGAGAGGATCTCGAGGCCCATCCATTCCGAGCTCTTGGACCAGAGCTCGGTGTTCTTGCGATCGACGTCCGAACGGCGATCGGGGTCGTGCGACTCGACGACGTAGTCGACGTTGCCGGTGGCGTACGCCGTGTAGCGGGCGCGCATGAGCGCTTCGGCCGTTTCCGGAGCGGCGGTGCCCGCGAGGTAGGGGCCGCAGCAGGTTTCGAGCGTCTCGCCTTTGCCGCACGGGCAGGTCATGGTCCCCGCGTCTAACACCACTCTCGCCGTCCTTGGCAAGTGTCGGCAGAACGCTCGTCAGCGGCGCCGAAATGACGCCGTGCGGCGCGAGCTCCGCGGGCGTGGAACGGTGCGCCCCGCCGGCGTCGGCCCTCTTCGGACGGCGGTCGCCAAACCCAAAAAAATCCTTCCCTCCCCGAGCTCTCACGTCGAGGTCGTGGATGCGGGGCGGCCGAGCGCGCTCAGCAGCTTCTGGTGAGCGCCGCCGAACGCACCGTTCGAAAGGAGCGCCACGACGTCACCCGGCCGGGCGGTGGCCGCGACGTGCGCCACGAGCGCGTCGACCGAGCCCAGCCTGAGGGCGCGCTTTCCTTTGTCCGCGAGGTCCGCGACGAGGCGATCGAGATCGAGCGCTTGGTCCGGCGGCAGGTTCTGGCGGCCGAGCGGTGGGAACAGCACTTCATCGGCGGCGTCGAAGCTCTCTGCGTACTCCTCTTGGTGCATGCGGCGACACGCCGTGGCGCTGCGGGCCTCGAAGGCGACGAGCAGGCGGCCGCTCGGATGCCGGCTTCTGAGCGCCGCGAGCGTTTCGCGCACGGCCGTCGGGTGGTGGGCGAAGTCGTCGTAGACGAGCACGCCGTTCGGGCTGCCGATGAGATCCTGGCGGCGTCGAACGCCTTGAAACGACGCGAGGGCGGGGCCGAGGTCGGCGAGCCGCGCGCCGAAGCCCTGCGCCGCGGCCGCGAGCGCCGCGAGCGCGTTCTTGAGGTTGTGTCGTCCGGAGAGCGGCAACGCGAGCCGGCCGCATGCGACGCCGCCCGCATAAAGATCGAAGGCCTGCGCGCGCTCGTCGGAGCCCGCGGGCGCGGCGAGCCAATGGGGTGGGACGCCGTGCGTGGGCTCGCCGGCGAGCGCGAACCACGCGACCTCGGCCCGGGCGTGCCGTTCGACGATGCGCACCACGGCTTCGTCTGCTGCGTTGGCGATGACGAGGCCGTGCTCGGGCACGAGCTCGACGAAGCGTTCGAAGGCGTCGAGATACGACGCGAGCGTCGGGTAGATGTCGACGTGGTCGTGTTCGATGGACGTGATGATGGCGACCTCGGGCGCGTAGTGCAGAAACTTGGCGCTCTTCTCGAAGAACGCCGTGTCGTACTCGTCACCCTCGATGACGAACGGGGCGCGACGCTCGGGTCGCCCCGCCGACGCGAGGCGGCGCGTGGTCTTCGCGGCCCGAAAGCTGCGATCGAAGCCCTTTGGAAGCCCGCCGATCAAGAAGCCCGGTTCGAAGCCCGTGCGATCGAGCAGCCAGGCCGCGAGCGCCGTCGTGGTCGTCTTGCCATGGGTTCCGGCGACGACGAGCGGCGAGGCCTGAGCAAGCGCGAAGCGCCCGAGAGCGCCCGCGATGTGCGTGTAGGGAAGGCCGCCGTCGATCGCCGCGCGCGCTTCGGGATTGTCCGCGCGGCACACGTTGCCGATGATCACGAGATCCGGCCGAGGCTCGAGGTGCTCCGGTCGAAAGCCCGTGAGGCAGCGGATGCCCCAGGCTTCGAGCGCGGGCCCCATGGGCGGATCGAACGCCACGTCACTGCCCGAGACGTCGTGGCCGAGCTCGCGCAACAGGCCCGCGAGTGCCCCCATGCCCGTTCCCGCGACCGCAACGACGTGAATGTGCATGGCTCGGAGCGAGTGGAACTTAGCACGGGCGCGCGCCCATTTGGCCGCGACCCGAGGGGGCTGCTAGCTTCGCGGTTGCATGAGAATCGCCGAGCGCCTGGGCGGAGAGCCGCTCTTCTCCTTCGAGTTCTTTCCGCCGAAGGACGCGGAGGGGGTCGAGCGCCTTTTCGAGACCATCGCGGAGCTTCGCGGCTATGCGCCCGCCTACGTTTCCGTGACCTACGGCGCGGGGGGCAGCACGCGGCGACTCACGGTGGATCTCGTCCGCCGCATCAAGCGCGAGGCGGGCATCGAGGCGATGGCGCACCTCACGTGCGTGGGCGCGACGCGCGAGGAGATCGCGAGCGTGCTCGACGAGCTCGCGGCCTCCGGCATCGAGAACGTGATCGCGCTCCGCGGTGATCCGCCGCGCGGCGCGACGAGCTTCGTCCGTCACGAAGGAGGATTCGGGAGCGCGTCGGAGCTCGTGGCCTTCATCCGGGCCCGCTATGATTTTTGCCTCGCCGCGGCCTGCTATCCCGAAAAGCACCAGGAGGCGTCCGATCTGGAAACCGACCTTCGGCACCTCAAGGCCAAGGTTGACGCGGGCGTCGACTTTCTGATCACGCAGCTATTTTACGATAACGCGGACTACTTTCGTTTCGTCGAGCGGGCGCGCAAAGTCGGCATTGCGGTGCCCATCATCGCGGGCATCATGCCGATCACCAATCTGGCGCAAATCAAGCGCATCACGAGCCTCTCGGCGGCGCGCATCCCCGCTGGCTTGCTCACGCGGCTCGAGGCGGCCGCCGTCGACCCCGAGGCGGTCCGCGCGATTGGAGTCGAGCACGCCACCGAGCAGTGCCGTGGGCTCGTCGCGGGCGGTGCCCCCGGTGTGCACTTTTACACTTTGAATCGCTCGCTCGCGTCGCGACACATCTTGGACCGCCTCAGAAAAGAGTGAGCGGTTACCGACCACGTCGGCGGTGACGGCAGGGCTGCCGCGCGGACACGCGCAAGACACGCGCAAGCCGGGTACGAGCCCGGCAGTCGAGCGCCTACCTGCGGGGCGCGATCCGTGGCACGCTGAGCGCGCTTTCGCCGATGCATCCGAACGCTTCTTCTTCGCTCGCGCTCTGCGCGCTCCTCGCCTACGCGTGCAGTAACTCTCAAGATCCCTCCTCGAACCAGGGAGTCGGGGCGAGCGGCGGCAGCGCGGGCCAGGCGGCTGGTGCGGCGGCTGGCGTGGGCGGAGCGGCCGCGGGCGGGTCTGCTTCGGGTGGGTCCAGCGGGACCGGTGGGAGCGCCGGAGCGCTCCAAGGTGGCAACGCGGGCACGGGGCTCGCGGGGGGCGGCTCTGGCGGGGCCGTGGGCGGCAGTGCGGGAAGCGGCGCGGGCGGCGTGTCCGGTGCGGGCGCAGGTGGAACGAGCGGCGGGGGCGTCGGCGCGGGAGGTGCCGGCAGCGGTGGTGCGTCGGGTGCGGGTCAGGGTGGCACGAGCGGCAGCTCGGGTGCGGGCGGCGCCGGCACGGGCGGCGGCGGTACGGGCGGTAGCTCGCACACGGGCACCTGGAACATCATGCCGCTCGGCGACTCGATCACGGGCACGACTTGCTACCCGCAGCTTCTCTCGCAAAAGCTCAAGAATGCCGGCAAGACGACGTTCGCGTTCGTCGGCACCGTCACGAACAACCAGAGCTGCACCGACGGCGCGATCACCAACGCGCCGAACGTCAAGAGCGAGGGTCACGGCGGGTACCTCGCGACGTGCATCACCGGCGACCGCGCGGCCTCGAGCTGCAGCGGCAAGGGCTCGCCGAGCGAGCTTACGACGTGGATGGCGGCGAGCCCCAAGCCCGACGTCGTGCTCATGCATCTCGGCACCAACGATGCGTGGACGAGCGACATCCCCATCGCCACGATCACGGGTGCCCTCACCAAGATCGTGACCGCCATCCGCGGCGCGAACCCGAGCGCCATCATCTTCGCGGCGCAGATCCTGCCCATGCATCCCGATGGCTGTATGGGCAGCGCGAGCGGTTGCCCGGACTCGCGGGTCCAGGAGCTCAATGCCGCGATTCCGGGCTGGGCCACGGGGCTTTCGACCGGCGCGTCGCCCATCTACGTCGTCGACATCTACGGGTCGATTGGCAACGCGAGCGCCTACGTGCCGAGCTCCGCGCTCACGGGGGACGGCGTGCACCCGAACGCGGCCGGCAGCGGCATGGTGGCCGACGCGTGGATGAGCGCGCTCGCGGCCAAGAGCATTCCCTAGCAGCGTCGCGGCCGACTCGAGCGGGGGAGCTACTTGCGCAAGACGACGAGCGTCTTCGGCTCTTTTTCGGCGAGGGTCTTGCCGTGCCAGCCTTCGGGGACGTTCGGCGTCATCCACTGCCAGAGGCGCACGGCGTCCGCGGGAGAGAGCTCGAGGCTGCCCGGGCCGTGCTCGACGCCGAAGCGCTCGTGCCAGTACGCGGCGTAGCCCATGCGTCCCGACGAAAGCTCGAAGGCCCAGGGAAGGTCGTAAAGCTCGTAGCCCTCACGCGCCATGAACGGGTCGGCGCCCACCAGCGTCACTTCCTTGCGCTTCACCTCGAACGTGCCGAGCCCCCATGCGGCCGAGGGCGCGCCCGTGATGGGCGCATCGCCCCCCGCGTTCTCGGCCCCCGGCGCCGTGCGACCCACGCTCACGAGGGTCACGAAGAACGGCCGCTTGCCTTCGTAGGCGACGAGCGTTCCCATGACGAGGCTCACGTCGAGCCATTTCTGGCCGTCCGTCGCGAAGTCGGGGAACGTGCTGCGAGCGAGCACGACGGTGACGTTGCGATAGCGCACCCACTGGTCGTTCGAGAGCGCCCAGAGCTTTTCGCCGTGCACGGTGCGGTAGCGCCCCGTCAGATCGATCTTCTGATGCACGTCGAGCTCGGCTGCCTGCTTGGCGACGTCACGATTGAGCGTGAACGTGCGCACGCCGCGCTTGACGACGAAGGCGACCGGGAGCTCTTTCTTCTCGCTGAGCTCGATGCCCGCGAAATCGGAAGGCGACGCGGCTTCGAGGTCCGAGGCCTTGACGAACTTGCCGCTCGTGAGCAGCGCGAGGCGCTCCGTGCCACCCTCGGGCACCTGGGCGCTCCAGCTCCCGACCACGGCCATTCCCGCGCGGCTCTTGAGCTTGCCGACCTCCTGCACGCGCCCTTGCTCGCCCGCGCGTCGCTCGTACAGCGGCGTGTCCGCGATGGTGCGCGCGTAGGTGTAGGGAAGGGGCTGATCGAAGAGCGGCTGGATCGCCATCGCGGCGAGCGTCGGGTGCCGGAGATCGGTCGTTGCGCTGCCACCCGCGCAGACGAAGCCTGCGGGTCGCACGGGGAACCACCCTTCAGCGCAGCCGTCCTTCGAGAAAGGCTCCTGGGCCCGCGCGACGCGCCCGCCTGCGTGCAGGTAGCCGAGCTCGTGCGCGCCGGCGCCGGGGCGATCGAAGACCGGCGTGCGGTCGGCGACGGAGGCGAGGTGCGGGCCGTTCTCCGAGGGCACGGGCACCTTCGGGATCTCGGCCGTTGCCTGCTTGGACAGAGAGATGCCGTCCTTGTTCGCGTTGGCGCAAGCGGTCGCGCCGAGAGCAAGCACCACGACGGCGACCAGGTGGCGGTGAGAAAAAACCGCGTCCATGGTCGTTCCGGCCTGTCATGGGGCTCGAGGCCGGGCCAAGTTTCCGCGCGCCTCGTCGGTCGAAGATTCGCTCACGGCCGCCAGGGCGCCGCTGAGCATCGCGGGCCAGATTCCTCGACCGGGCGCGGGACGCTCGCCGTCAGTCGAGACGGCCGCTCACGACACGCTCGTGCCCGCCGTAGTCGCGCCGCCGCTCGATGGCCGAAAAGCCCGCGGCGTGGAACAGCGCTTCGGCGCGCACCGCCTGGTCGTGGCCGACCTCGATGGCGAGCACGCCGCCGGGCTCGAGGTGACGCGGCGCGCGCTCGACCACGGCGCGTACCAGCTCGAGGCCGTCGTCGCCGCCGTCGAGCGCCGCGCGCGGCTCGAAGTCGCGCACGTCGACGTTGAGGCCCCCGATGGCACGGCTCGGGATGTACGGCGGGTTGGCGACGACGAGCTCGAAGCGTGAGCCCTCGACGGGTGCGAACAGGTCGCCCACTCGCGTGGCGAGCGAGAAGGCGACGCCCTGGCGGCGCGCGTTTTCCCAGGCGAGCGCGACGGCCTCGGCCGACACGTCGGTCGCGGTGACGCGCCAGGTGGGCCGCGTCTTCGCGAAGGCGATGGCGACGCAGCCGCTGCCCGTGCATAGATCGAGTGCCCGGCCGTATTCGGAGCGTTGCCGTGTCCGCTCGAGCGCGACCTCGACGAGCGTCTCGGTGTCGGGTCGCGGCACGAGCGCGCGCGGATCGACGACCAGCTCGAGCCCGAAGAATTCGCGCGTGCCCCGGATGTACGCCACGGGCTCGCCGCTGCGCCGCCGCGCGATGAGCTCGCGATATGCCGTGAGCTCCGGGGTATCGAGCTCGCGGTCGGCATCGATCACGAGCCGCACGCGGTCGGTTCCGAGCGCGTGCGCGAGGAGCAGCTCGGCGTCGAGCCGCGGGCTCGGGCTACCGCGCTTGCCGAAGTCCTCCGCGGCCCAGCGCAACACGCGGCCGATCGTCCAGGGGTCGCTCACTTCGCTCCGCTGGCCGCGCGCGCCTTTTCGACGACGCTCTCGACGTTGTTCCGGATCGCCGCGAGCCGGGCCTCGCTCGGCGCCTCGAAGCGCAGCACGATCACGGGACCGGTATTCGAGGCGCGCACGAGCGACCAGGCGCCGTCCGGATACTTCACGCGCACACCGTCGAGCGTGTTGGTTTCCCCGCGGTCGGCGAGTGCCGTGCGCACGCGCTCGACGACCTCGAACTTGAGCGCATCCGGGCAGTCGACGCGAAGCTCCGGCGTCGAGAACGACGGCGGCAGGTCGGCGAGCTCCTCGAGCACGGTGAGGCCGCTGCTCGCGAGCTGCTCGAGCAGCCGCAACGTGGCGTAGAGCGCGTCGTCGTAGCCGAAATAGCGGTCTGCGAAGAAGAAATGACCGCTCATCTCGCCCGCGACGGCCGCGTGCTCCTCCTTCATCTTGGTCTTGATCAGCGAGTGTCCCGTCTTCCACATGATGGGGCGCCCGCCGTGCTTCGCGACGTCGTCGAACAGCGCCTGCGAGCACTTAACGTCGGCAATCACGGCCCTTCCCGGACTCTTCGCGAGGATGCCGCGCGCGAACAGCGCGAGCAGCCGATCGCCCCAGACGATTTCTCCCGTCGCGTCGACGACGCCCAGGCGGTCCGCGTCGCCGTCCCACGCGATGCCGACGCGCGCACCCTCGGAGCGCACGCGCGCAATGAGCGTCTCCAGATTCTTCGGCACCGTCGGATCTGGATGGTGGTTCGGGAAGCGACCATCCATGTCGCAGAAGAGCGCAACGGGCGAAAATCCTGCTGCGCGAAGCGCGCGGATCCCGAGCGGCCCACCGGCGCCGTTGCCGGCGTTGACGACGATCTCGAAATCGCGCGGGCCGGGCGCGATGTCGGAGACGAGCCTCGCGACGTACGCGTCGTCGATGTCCTCGGTGCCGAGCGAGCCGCCGGGAACGGTGGGCTGCGCCGGGCCTTCGACCAGGGTCCTGAGCTTCTGGATGGCGTCGCCGAAGAAGCTCGCCTTGCCGCGCATGATCTTGAAGCCGTTGTCCTCGGCCGGGTTGTGGCTGCCCGTGATCATGATGCCGCCGTCGGCGTCGAGGTGATGGACGGAGAAGTAGAGCTTGGGCGTGGGGCCCACCCCCACGTTGACGACGTTCGCGCCGCCCGCGATCAGGCCGCGTGCGAGCGCCTCGAACAGGCGAGGCCCAGAGAGGCGGCAATCGCGCCCGACGGCGATGCGTGGAGGGCGAGTCGCGCCGTCCGGTCGAAGCAGCTCGGCGAGGCCGCGACCCATGCGTTCGGCGAACGCGTCGGTGAGGTCACGGTCCGCCACGCCGCGCACGTCGTACTCGCGAAAGACGTGGGATACGAAAGTCATGGAGGGCCGGACCTTAGCAGAGCACGCGCGCGCTCGCCGCTGCTCGCGCCAAGCCCGCGAACGGCCACGGCTCGTCGGTTCGCGTGCGCCTGGCGCCTGCCGCCCGACGGAGCTCAGCGAATCGATCTCTACCGGCATGCCTTGGGCGCGGGGCACACCGCCTGGCTTTCGCTCAGCGCGATGGCGTCGTTCTTGAACCAGCGCGGCGGCGTGAAGTAGAGCCGTGGCTCCGCGGTCCTCGACCACGCGACGACGGACGGCGCGTAGTAGCAATCGGCGGGCGGCAGCACCCACTTTCCACGCTGCCACACCCAGCGACCGTTCCAGGCGTAGTAGCCGTCGATCCACACGCAGTCGTCGTCGTCGTGCCGGTAGCTCATCTCCTCCACCTCGGCAGGTGGCGGCGGATACGGCACGGACAAAAACTCCTGCACGTGCGCGGGATGCGGACCACGCGGCGGCAGGCGTGTGATCGGGCTGCAGGCGAGCACCGCGAGGAGCCCGAGCAAAAACGCGCGCGGCATGGCGGAAGGCGGACAATAGGCGAGGGCAAGCAACGGCGTCGAGCGACCCGAAAGCCCGGGTGAGCGCGGCCCGATCGGAGGCGCCCGGTCCTTCACGCCGCGCGCTGGCCGGGCGATCCGAGCGGCGGGATGGGGATCCCGCTCGCCTCGCCCGGAAATGGGAAGTTGCGCGAGCGACAGTGCTCGTAATAGGCGCGCCCGAAGCTGCCTCGAGGCAGCGAGCCGAGTGCGCGGTAGCGCTCCGCGACCGCCGGGAAGCGCCCGATCATGCTCATCACGATGGCGAGCTCCACGAGCCGCTTGCGCCGGTGTGGATTCTGGATGGCGAGGGCGACCTCGGGGGTGCTCGGCGCCGGCAGCGTGCGCGGATCGATGTCCTGCCCGTGTAGCCGAGACAGCGCGCGGAGGAAGCGGTCCTGGTCGCGCGTCGGCAGGGAGTCGGTGGCTCGCACGGTGCCGAGCGCGATGGGGAGCTCGTTCTTGGGGAAGATTCGAATGTCCATGATTGACCTCTCGAGTCCCTTCGCCTCGCAGGCGGCGTGCCGGGCTCGCAGAGAGCGGCGACTGCCGCCCATTTCCCGCTCTTTCGTCGCTTGTCTCCCCGCGCTTCGCCGCACGCCTCGCTCGATGGGGACAGCGCGTTCGTCCGAGGCCGGACGCCTGTCCGGCGCCCTCTGGCTCGCTCTCACGGCAGGTCGGCGAGACCGCCGAAGAGCTCGGCGCGGATGAGTGGGCCGAAGAGCAGGTATTCGACGATGGCGAGCACGATGAACGGCCCGAACGGCAGCCGCATCGCGCCGATCCCCGGGTCGGGCTCGGTGCCCAGCGGATCCTCGGCGAGCTCGCGCTCGAGGGCGTCGCGTTCCGGGCCTTCGGCGGCTTCGATGGCGGCGCGGAGCGCCCGGCGCTCCTCGACGACGGACGCTGGCTCGTCGAGCTTCTTGCCGAGCGAAAAGACCACGAGCAGGGTGGCGGTGGCTTGCACGGCGCCCGCGAGCAGCGCGAACGCGGCGCCGGGCCACCCGAACCACGCCCCCGCGAGCGCGACGAGCTTCGCGTCACCGAGACCCATGCCGTGTCGGCCCCTGACGAGCCTGTACAAGAGGCCGAACGGCAGCCACACGATGAAGAAGCCCACGGCCGCGCCGATGAGCGACTCGAGAAACGTTGCCCCCGGGCGCAAGGGGACGCTCGCGATGCCGAGCACGAGCCCGCCGAGCGTGATCTCGTCGGGCAAGAGCATGTGATCGAGATCGATGAACGCCGCCGCGACGAGGCCGAGCCCGAGCGCCAGATTGACGGCGAAGAGCCCCGCGGCCCGACCGAGCGACGTGTCGAGCGGCAAGTCGAGCACGATCGTGCTCATGATGGCCCAGGCGAGCAGACCGCCGATCGCCTCCACGAGCGGGTAGCGCGGTGAGATGCGCGTGCCACAACAACGAGCGCGCCCGCGCAAGACCAGGTAGCTTAGGACGGGGACGTTGTCGCGCGGTGCGATGGGCTTGCCGCAGCCCGGGCAATGAGACCCTGGGAAGGCAATGCTCTCGCCACGCGGCAAGCGATGGATGACGACGTTCAGGAAGCTACCGAGCACGAGCCCGAGAGCGACCGCGACGGCGAGCAGGAACGACGGCGGGAACTCGGCGAGCGAGGGCAACCCCGCCATGCTAGTACGCCTCGTCTGTCATGGCGGAACCTGAGCGCTTGCTCGAAGCCATCGCTCTTTCGGGTTCGGCGCGCGCCTGGCTCGGCCGCGTGCTCGACGGGCCGGAGGCGCCGTCGAGCGTCGGCTTCCGCACCGCCTTCGCGGCGGCGGCTCGCAAGCTCGGCCCGGGCGCCCGCGAGCGCCCGTCCCCCCGGCCCGACCTTTTCCCCCTCCCGCCAGGGGGGGGCCAAACCGGGCTCGACTTGGCCCGTGCCGCGTTGCTGCTCACCTCTCTCGCCCGGGTCGCGCCCGACGCGCAGCCGCGCGAGGTGCTCGCGCTGTTCGAGAGCGGGGAGATTGGCGAGCAGGAGAGCTTGCTGAGGATCCTCGGGCTTTTGCCCGGCCCGGCGCGCTTCGTCGAGACGGGCTTGCTCGGTGCCCGCGCGAACGCCGGTCGGGTGTTCGAGGCCATCGCCTGCCATAACGCCTATCCGGCCGCTCACTTTCCCGAGCGAGGCTTCAATCAGCTCGTGATGAAGGCGATCTTCATGGGCGTGCCCGTGGCCGGCATCGAGGGTCTCGGGGCACGTCGGGGCGCGGAGCTTTTGCGGATGCTCGAGGACTACGCGAGCGAACGGCGCGCCGCCGGGCGGCCCGTGCCCGAGGACGTGGGCCACATTCTGGAAGGACGGATGCCATGAAGCTTTTCGATCCGCACATCCACATGACGAGTCGGACCACCGACGACTACCAGGCCATGGCCGATGCGGGCATTCGCGCCATCGTCGAGCCCGCGTTCTGGGTCGGACAGCCGCGCACCCACGTCGGCACGTTCGAGGACTATTTCCTGTCGCTGCTCGGCTGGGAGCGCTTTCGCGCGAGCCAATTCGGGATCCGACACTTCGCGACCATCGGCCTGAACCCGAAGGAGGCGAACACGGAGCGCGTCGCGGCCGGCGTGCTCGCGCTGATACCGCTCTACCTCGAGAAGGAAGGCGTCGTGGCCGTCGGGGAAATCGGCTTCGACGACGTGACGCCGGCCGAGGAACGCTGTTTCGCCCGCCAGATCGAGCTCGCCAAGCAGGCCGAACTGCCGATCCTCATCCACACGCCGCATCGCGACAAGAAGCAAGGCACCGAGCGCACTCTCGCGCTCGTGCGCGAGTCGGGGTTTTCGCCCGAGCGCACGCTCGTCGATCACAACAACGAGGAAACGCTTCCCTCCGTGCTCGACTCGGGGTGCTGGGCGGGCCACTCCATCTACCCCAAAACCAAGATGGACGAGCCGCGCATGGTGGCGCTCGTGAAGCGCTATGGGGCCGAGCGGATACTCGTCAATTCCGCCGCCGACTGGGGCGTGAGCGATCCACTCAAGGTGCCGAAGACCGCGCAGGCTTTCCGCGAGGCGGGCATCCCCGAGGCGACGATCGAGACCGTGTGCTGGAAGAACCCAATCGCCTTCTTCGCCCAGAGCGGACGCTTCGAGCCCGCAGAGCTCGAAGCGGACGCCGCCGTTGACCAGAGTGAGCTGTTCGAGGGCAACTCCGTGCTGCGCGGCCAGACGCCGCGCAAGGATCGCTGACCCCTACTCGACCTTCACGTAGAAATCTTCGGTTGTCAGATCGGTGACGGGACCTTTCCAGATCTCGAAGCCCACCGCCACGGCGTTGACGTGCGTGCCCGGCACGCTGAGCCCGCGCGCCTCGGCGTCGCGGAGCACATCCATCACGTCGAACTCGATCTCCGAGCTGTCGCTGTTTTCGGCGCGCACGTAGTTCACGATGGGCAGGCCGTTGACCGTGCCGTTCCAGACGTTCCAGACGCCCGGCACGTTCGCGACCGCGATGCTCGAGTATTGGCCGTTGTAGGTGCCCGCAGGCTGCGCGCCCGGCGGATCGCGGAGCCACACCATCAGATACCCCTGGAGCTTCGTGCCGTCGCCGAGCCAGATGTCGTAGGCGGCGTTGTAGATGCCCATGTTGCCGTTCGCCGCCCAGCGCCAGCCGGTACGGAGCGAGGAGAGCGCATCGATCGCCGCTGGGAGGCCGCAATTCGGCACCTCCATGATGGAGTACTTGCCGCAGAAAAGGCTGGGGTAGGAGGCGGGCTGCCCGGCCGTTCCCGGGTCGCCCGTCATGCTTTCGACGACGAACGACGTTCCTTCCCACGAGATGTTGTGGCTCACGAAGCCGGGGCCCCAGCCATTGGTGATGAAGAGGTAAGGCACGCCGTCGCGCGAGACTTGCGCGGTGTGGTAGCGCTCGGCAGAAGAGCCGGAGCCGGACATCGTGCCCGTGCCGAGCTCCGAGTCGGGGCTCGTGCCGCTCGTGCCGCCGCTGCCGCCGCTGCCGCCCGTGCCGGAGCCGCCGGAGCCGCCCGTGCCGGCCTGGCCGGGGTAAGTCTGTTGCGCGTCGCCGCCCGAACCGCACGCGGGCAAGACGGACAGCGAGGCGACGAGCAACGTGGGAATGGCGAGGAGACCGAACCTCATGGGCGAATCCTTTCGGCGAAAACGCGGCGCACGCCGGGATCTGGAACCGGTCCCACAGAGTAGCATGGCCCTCGGACCCTGCCAGGCCGCGGGCGCCCCATCGGCTCTCCGGGACCGCCACGGAGGTGCCTCGCCGCCGAGGCTCCGAGCCGCGCGCGGGTGCCGGGGCCGCGCGCTCCCCCGCGCCCGGCGCCGCTCGGCTAAGGTGGCCGGGCCGTGACGATGACGCCCACGCTCGTCCTCGACGTGGTCGGCCTGACGCCGAGCCTCGTCGGTCCGCACACACCCGAGCTTCTGCGCTTTCGCGATCAGAACGCGTGGCGGCCGCTCTCGACGATCACGCCGGCCGTGACCTGCTCGGTGCAGTCGACCTTCGTGACGGGGCTCATGCCGCGCGAGCACGGCATCGTCGGCAACGGCTGGTACTTTCGTGATCTCGGTCAGGTGTGGCTCTGGCGGCAGTCGAACCACCTCGTGCACGGCGAAAAGATCTGGGACGCCGCGCGACGTCGCGACCCGAGCTTCACCGTCGCCAAGCTCTTCTGGTGGTACAACATGTACTCGACGGCGGACCTCTCGTTGACGCCGCGGCCGATGTACACGGCCGATGGCCGCAAGATCCCCGACGTGTACGGCGAGCCGCCCGAGCTCGGGAAGAAGCTGTCGGAGGAGCTCGGTCGCTTCCCGCTGTTCGAATTCTGGGGGCCGCGCGCTGGGATCGCGTCGTCGCGCTGGATTGCACGGGCGACGGCGCGCGTCATCGAGGAGCACGCGCCGACGCTCACGCTCACGTACCTGCCGCACCTCGACTATGACCTGCAGCGCTTCGGCCCAGGCGATCCGCGCATTCATAAGGCGCTCGGCGAGGTTGACGCGCTCTGTGGCGAGCTGTTCGAGCTAGCACGCCGGCGCTCGCTGCGCGTCGTCGTTCTCTCGGAGTACGGCATGACCGCCGTTGACGACGCCGTTCACCTCAACCGCGCGCTGCGCGAGGCCGAGCTGCTTCGCGTGCGCGAAGAGCTCGGGCGCGAGCAGCTCGACGCAGGCGCGAGCGATGCGTTCGCCGTCGCCGACCACCAGATTGCCCACGTGTACGTGAAGGACCCGTCGCGCGTGAACGAGGTGCGGCGCCTCGTCGAGAGGCTCGACGGCATCGAGCGCGTCCTCGACCGCGAGGAGCAACGCGCGCTCGGCCTCAATCACGAACGCTCGGGAGAGCTCGTCGCCATTGCGGAGGCCGATCGCTGGTTTTCCTACTACTTCTTCCTCGACGAGGATCGCGCTCCCGACTACGCGCGCACCGTCGATATCCACCTGAAGCCCGGTTACGACCCGGTGGAGCTCTTCCTCGATCCGGCGCTCGCCGTGCCCATGCTCACGGTCGGGCGCAAGCTTTTGGCGCGAAAGCTGGGGTTTCGCACGCTGCTCGACGTGATCCCGCTCGACGCGCGGCTCGTCCGCGGGTCGCACGGTCGCGTGACGGACCGCGCCGAGGACGGCCCGCTCTTCATGTCGTCCGAGCCGCGGCTGCTTCCCGAAGGCGCCGTCGATGCGACGAGCGTGAAGAAGCTCTTGCTACGCCATCTGTTCGACTGAGCCCCGCCGTCCGAGCGCGGTAACGTCGCGGTCGCTCGGCTCAGAATTGCGAGAAGAACGCCCAGATGCCGGGGCCCGAGAACGTGGGCGGCTCGTGCACGCCGCTGAACACGCACCAGTTGACGGGGTAGCCCTGGTCGCAACCCTGGTACGCGACGCAGCCCGTCGGCGTCGTCGGCATGGTTTGCATCGTGCAGTGGTTGCGCGCGATGAACTCGTCGCGCGCCGCCTCGCCGCTCGCGATGGGAACCGTCGGATCCATGTCGCCGTGCGAGCCCCAGTACGCGATGGGATGCGTCCCCGCCGCGCAGCCGACCTGCAGTGACCCCGACATCGCGGCCACGGCGCGGAACACGTCCGCCTCGGCGCAGCCGAGCGCGATCGTCATCATGGCGCCGAAGCTGAATCCGGCAGAAAATACACGGCTCTCGTCGATGCAGAGCTCGCCCTCGAACCCCGCGAGCATCGTGTCCAAGAACGCGATGTCTCGCCCGTTCTGATTGGACCAGCCGGTGTCGAGCGCTTGTGGTGCGACCAAGATGGCGTTGCCGTTCGCTTCCTCTTCGATGCCGAACCAGGGTCCGGTCTGCGGCGGGTCGCCGTTTGCGACCCAGTCGGCCGAGTACATGCGCCCGTGCCAGCCGAAGATGATGGGGTAGGGGCGGGTTGGATCGTAACCGGCCGGCAGCTTCAAGATGTACTCGCGCGACGTGCCGCTCACGTCGATCGTGTAACGCTTGCTCTCGGGCGCCGTCATGCCGCAACCATCGCTCGGCGTAGCGCCGGCTGCGCCCGAGCTGCCGCCGCCACCGGCGCTGCCGCCCGCGCCCGACACGCTCGAGCCCGCGTCGCCGCCGCTCGACGTCGTGCCGGCGTCGCTGCTGCCGGAGCTTCCTCCGTTCGCGCTGCCGGCGCCTGCGGCGTCCGAGCCACCCGAGCCACCCGAGCCGGCCGCCGCGCTCGAGCCGCTCGAGCCACCCGAGCCGCTAGCGCCGCCCGTCGCCGCGCCGCTAGCGCCGCCGCTGCCCGCGGAGCCGCCCGTCCCACCCATGGCGCCGCCCCCGGCGTTTCCTCCGGGTGCCGTGCCGGCGGTCCCGCCGACGCCGCCCGTTGCCGAGCCGCCGCCCGTGCCTGCGGAGCCGGACGTGCCGGCGCCGGCCTTGGCAGCGCCCGACGGGTTGTCGGCGCAGGCGGACGCGAGGAGCGCCGCCCCCAGGCCGAGCATGGCTGCGCTCCGCCGGAGGGACCTCGCGGCTCCCGTCGTGGGTCGACCCGGAGAGCCGGTCTTGGTCTTCATCTCTCAGCAACGTACCCGCGGGGCAGGCGGACCCGGCAGTCTTCGCGGTCGCCTGCGCGAATTCAGCCTCGGCGCCGACAATTTTCGGGTGGCGAACAAAAGTGTTGCCTATGTCCCCAACACCCAGCGCTGCCCGGCGAGCGTGACGGTCCACGCGGCGATCGCCAGGGCGGCGATACCCCAGGCGCCCGTCGAGCCGGCGAGCACGACATCGAGCAGCGAGATGCCGGCGATGAGCGAGACGACGGCGCGACCGATGTTCCTGCCGCCCCGCGCGGCGAGCGACAGGCTGTACAGCGCCCAGCCCGCGAATAGGGCGCCCGCGAGCGCGAGGCCCTCGCGCGGCCCCTGCACGAGCGCCCACGGCAGCGGCAGGAGCACGAGCAGCGCCGGCCAGAGTCGGCCCACGCGCGAAGCGTTCTCGAAGCGCGCCACGTGCGTGAGCCCGAAGACGTATAGAGTGAGCAACAGCGCGCCGACGAAGAGCCTGGGCTCCGGTTCCGCCGTCACGCTCAAGGCGCCGACGAAGTAGAGCCCGGCGCGGCAGAGCCCCATGACGAGCGGCGACCACGCGACGCCCTTGTGATGACGGTCGTACACGACGATGGCGAGCGCCGTGAACGCGCCGGCACCGAGCAGCTCCGCTCCCGCGGGCGAGAGCCCCGTTGCGGCAACCGCGGCGAGCAATGCGAGCGCCGCGAAGAGCAAGCCAAAACCCAGGCGGAACACCGCGCTCCGCGTGGCGCGACCCGACGGGATGGGTCGTTCGGGTCGCTCGCGTGCGTCGATGTCGGCGTCGAAGGCGTCGTTTAGCACCATGCCGCCGACGTAAAACAGGCAGCCGGCGACCACGGCCGCGAGCAACGCGCCGACGCGCAGCGGGGCTCCAGCGAGCGCGGCGCCACAGAGCACGTTCGAGACGACCGTCGGCAGGTTCGACACCCGGCCGAGCTGGAGCAACGTCTTGCCCGTCATCGACGCGCGCCCAGCGCGGCGAGCGCCCAGTCGAGCTCGCGCGCGATGGCCTCGGTCACGTCGAGCGTGCGGTAGCGCGCCGGCAAGATGCCGAACGTGTAGGTCTCGACCTCGAGGTGCGGCGCGAGCGACGGGGCATTTGCGAGCAAATCGGCGAGATCGTCGCGCGTGCTCGTGAAGGGCGGCAGCTCGCGCTCGAAGATCGGCACGTGGTAGTGCACGCGCCACTCGGCGTTCTCGCCGAGCGCGGGAGCCTCGGACAGGGCGCGGTCGAGATCGACGAAGCGGACGAGCGTGCCGTCCTCGGCCTTTTTTACCACGGTCTGGTGCAGGTACACCTCGTCGTCGAACGCGGCGAGCGCGCGCCGTGCCTCGGCATCCGGTCGCGAGAGCCGGAGCCCCGCGCTCAGCTGGATCTTCGGCACCTCGATGCCCGCGGCCGTGAGCTTCGCGAGCACGGCGCGCGGTGCCTCG
Source organism: uncultured delta proteobacterium (assembly GCA_963841435.1). Classification (GTDB taxonomy): domain Bacteria; phylum Myxococcota_A; class Polyangia; order Polyangiales; family Polyangiaceae; genus PMG-095. Next base: position 1,025,670 of record CAWJCS010000003.1, on the reverse strand, counting down.
AACTCCACCGACGCATGGCAGGTGTCGAGGCACACGCCGAGGTGCCGGCGCAGCGTTGCTTCGGCTTCCTTTCGCGCGAGGCCGGCGAGCTTTGCAAAGTGGTCGAGCACGCCGGCGCTCGCGAGCTCGCCCTCGAACAGCGCGAGCGCCTGGTCGCTTCTCTCGAGTAGGCAGGCGGGCTCCGGCTCGAGCGCGAGCACGATGCGCTTTCCCGTGTCGCGCTCGAGGGCGACGAGCGAAGCGGCGCTCTCCGCGAGATTTCGCGCGATGCGCGCGCGCTCCGTCGCACCGATGCCATCGGGGGCAAAGCAGCCCGGCACGGTGCTGATGCTGCCGAGCATGCCCTCCGGAAGGAGCGCGGCGAGGACGCGGGCGAGCGACGCCGTGTAGAGGAGGCGCGCCTCCGAGAGCCAGTCGGGCTGGTACACGCGCTCTTTGACGCGTGTGCCGTGAAAGGCGCCGAACGGGAAGCCGTTGAGCGAAAAGACGTAGAGACCGCTCGCGTCGAGCGCGTCGCGGGCACGTTCGAGCGTTGCGGGGGCTTCGAGCTCGGCGGCCGCGCGACCCGAGAGGCGCAGCCCCACGCCGAACGGAGCCGTGGGCGCGACGCGCCGCTTCACGTCGGGCACGAATCTCTCGAGCACCCGCGCGACGTCCGCCCAGGTTTCGCCCGGGTGGATGTTGGTGCAATAGGTGAGGTGGCGCTCCTCGGCGCTCTCGAGCCTCACGGCGACCCCGCTCGCTCCCCGAGCCAGGCGATCGCCTCCTCGACGAGCGCGGGGTCCATGGCGTGGACCTCCTCGGAGCGACCGATGGCCGTGAGCAGCGTCACGCTGAGCTCGCCGCCGAGGTGCTCGCGAAAATCCTCGAGGCCGCGCAAAAGGTCGAGCTTTCTCCCTGTGCGCGCCCCGAGCGCCGCGTGACCGAGCGGCAGCCCTAGGCGTTCGAGCAAGCGGGCGAGCCGCTCGAGGTCGGCGCCGGCGAGCAGGCCCTTTCGCTCGGCGTAGCGGGCGTCGAGCAGCATACCAATCGCAACGGCCTCGCCGTGCCTGAGCTCGTGACCGCTCAGGATCTCGAGCCGGTGGGCAGCCCAGTGCCCGTAGTCGAGCGGCCGCGCGCTGCCCGACTCGAACGGATCGCCCCCACGCGCGATGTGCTCGAGGTGCAAAACGGCCGTGCGCCGCACGAGCGCCTCGACGGGGTCCGGCTCGCCGCGCGACAGCGCGTCGGCGTGCGTCTCGAGCCACGCGAACAACGCAGCATCGCGGATCAGCGCCACTTTCACGGCTTCGGCCATGCCGGCGCGCGCGTCACGCAGGGGCAGCGTCGCGAGCAGGTCGAAATCGTCGAGCACGGCCCACGGCGGCGCAAAGGTGCCGAACAGATTCTTCGCGCCGAAAGCGTTGACGCCCGTCTTCACGCCCACGCCGCCGTCGCACTGGGCGAGCACCGTGCTCGGCAGGCGTAGGCAGCGAAGGCCGCGATGGGTGATCGAAGCAGCGAAACCAGCCGCGTCGAGCACGGCGCCGCCCCCGATGACGACGACCGTGGCGTGGCGGTCGAGCCGCGCGTCGGCGAGCGCGCGCTTCAGCGCGTCGAAGAGCGACGGGTCGTTCTTCGCGGCCTCGCCGCCGGGCATCACGAACGGCTCGCCGCGAAGCTCGAGCGTCTCGGCGTGCTCCGCGACGTAGGCGGCGAGCGCGCCGGGCAAGGCGGGCTGGGCCGAGACGAGGCCGGCGTCGAGCACGGCGAACACCGGATGCCGCCGCGCCGGCGCGTCGCGCGCCACCGCCCAGGCGAGCTCGGACGCCGACGGCCTGAGCGCAGCGCGCAAGAAGACGACCGGGTAGTCGAGCTCGACCTGGAAGCGCTCGCGGTGAACGTCGCTCGGGGCGAAGCCGGGGGGCAGCATGCGGCGGGAGCGTCGAGCGTAGTCCAAGTTGAGCGCTCGGGCCGTCGTGCTAGCTTCTGCCGTGCCGCGCATGCAAACCGATCCCGAGCTTCTCAGCTGGCTCAAGGAGTTTCTCGGTGCCCACGGGGGCATCGCCGGAACGGTCCACACCCGGCAGGGCGAGGAGCTCATCCTGCGAGCCGCCGTCAACATTCCGCCTCCCGTGGTCGCCGTGACGGAGACGATTCCCAAGGGTAAGGGCATGGCGGGCCTCGCCTGGGAACGCAACCGCTCCGTCGCGGTCTGCAACATCAAGTCCGACGCGTCGGGCGACGTGCGGCCCGGCGCGAAGGCCGTCGATGCGCAGGCCGCGCTCGCCATTCCCGTGCGCAGCGGCGACGGAGCCGTGCGCGCCGTCGTCGGCATCGCGTTCCTCGGCGAGCGCGAGTTCGAGGATCCCGAGCTCGAGCGCTTCGAGGGCCTCGCGGCGGCGCTGCCTGGCAGTCCGTCGCCGGGGCCCGCGTGATGCGACGCTAGCCGAGGGCCGCGCATGGCCGAGCCCGGCACGTCAACGATCTCGCTCGACCGGTACGCGGCGGACGCCAAGGCGCTCGTCGCCGGCGCTCAGTCGCTCGCCGACGAGGAGCATCACCGAGAGGTGCAGCCCCTGCACTTGCTCATGCGCGCTCTCGAGCGTGACGCGCGGCTCAGGGACGCCCTCGCGCGAGCCGGTGCCAACGTCGCCGAGCTCGCCTCGCAGACCGAGCGCGCGCTCTCCGCGCTCCCTCGTTCGTCGGAGCCGGCGTTCCTCTCCGACCGGATGCTCGATCTGCTCGAACGCGCCGAGCGCGAAGCGCGCCGGGACCGCACGGCCGAGGTGCGTGGCGAGCACGTGCTCCACGCGCTCACGCAGGAGATCCGTGGCCCCGCGGGCGAGATCCTCGGTGCGTTCGGCATCGTGCCCGGCGCGCTGCGCGAGCACCTCTCGCGCGCCATCGCCGCCGCGCCGGCCGACGACGTTCCGCCCGACGGGCTGCTGCGTGACCTACTGGCGGACGCGCGCTCGTCGAGCGATCCGCTCGTCGAGCGAACGGTGGAGCTCTCGCGGCTTTTCACCGTGCTCGAGCGGCGAGACAAGCGCCATCCGCTGCTCGTCGGCGAGCGCGGCGTCGGCAAGCGAGCGCTCGTCGCGCTGTTGGCGCGGCACCTGGCGAGCGGGCGCGTGCCCGCGGGCCTGCCGAGCCAGGCGCTCTTCGAGATGGACGCCGGTGCGCTCGTCGGGAGCGCCCGGATGCGCAGCGAGGTCGAAGCCCGCGTGAAGAGCGCGCTCGGTCAGGTCACGCGGCGCGGTGCGCTGCTCGTGATCGAGAGCGTCAACCAGCTCTTCGCTCAGGCGCCGGTCGTGTCGGCGGCGACCGATCTCCTGCGCCAGGAGCTCGTCGGCGGAAAGCTCGTGTTACTCGGCACGACGACCCCCGAGGGTGCGCGGCGTTTGCGCGAGCGAGATCCCCAAATATACCATCTTTTCACCCAAATTTCCATCGACGAGCCCTCGCCGGGCGAGGCCATCGCGATCGTTGGTGGCGCGCTTTCTCGTTACGCCGTGCATCATCGGATCGAGATCGGCCAAGATGCGGTCGTCGCGGCCGTGCACCTCGGCAGGCGGTACCTCGCCGATCGTTTCTTGCCCGAGAGCGCGTTCGACCTCATCGACGAAGCGGCGGCGGCGAAGCGTGTCGCCGAGAGCGGAGCGGCCGAGTCGGGAACCGCCTCCGCGGCGACGATCGTGCTCGGCGAGGAGGACGTTGCGCGGACGCTCGCGGCGCGCACGGGCGTGCCACTCACGCGCCTTCTCGAGGGCGAGAGCGACAAGCTCCTCGGCCTCGAGGCGCGGCTCGGCGCGCGCGTCGTCGGGCAGGACGCGGCGCTCGTCGCCGTGTCGCGCGCGGTGCGCCGTGGCCGCACGGGGCTTCGCGACGCCGAACGGCCCATCGGGTCGTTTCTCTTCCTCGGGCCGAGCGGGGTCGGCAAGACGGAGCTCGCCAAGGCGCTCGCCGAGGTGGTGTTCGACGACGAGCGCGCGCTCACGCGCCTCGACATGAGCGAGTTCATGGAGCGGCACATGGCCCAGCGCCTGCTCGGCGCGCCGCCCGGCTACGCCGATAGCGAGCAGGGCGGCTTCTTGACCGAGGCCGTGCGCAAACGCCCGTACTCGGTGCTGCTCTTCGACGAGGTCGAAAAGGCGCATGCCGACGTCTTCAATCTCTTGTTGCAGCTGCTCGACGACGGGCGGCTCACGGACGGTCGTGGCCGCCTCGCCGATTTTTCGCACACGGTCGTGATCCTCACGAGCAACCTCGGCTCCGATCGGATTCTCGCCGCCGAGCCCGCGGCCTTCGAAGCTCCGGATGCACGCGACGCGCTCGAGCAGGCGCTGCTCGCCGGCCTCAGCGACTTCTTCCGCCCCGAGCTCTTGAACCGCCTCGACGAGGTGATCGTCTTCAAACCACTCGGCCCGACCGAGCTCCGGCGTATCGTCGATCTCGAGATCGCAAAGCTTTGCGCGCTGCTCACCGAGCGCCGCATCACGCTCGACATCGATGACGCCGCCCGCGATCGGCTCGCGGAGCTCGGCCACGAGCCAGCGCTCGGCGCGCGACCCCTGCAGCGCGTGATTTCGAGGCTTTTGCACGACCCGCTCGCCGCAGCGCTGCTCGCGGGAAAGTACCCGCCGGGGTCGACGGTCACCGTCCGCACCGAGGGCTCGAGCCTGGCGCTCTCGTAGGACCTTCTCCGGTGGAACGAAGAACGGACGCGCTACGCAGCGCCGGAGGCCTCTACGCAACGGAGAAGGTCGTGCACTACCCAAAAGCGCCCGAGGAGCTCGCCTCGCTGTTCGAGGACGCCCGTCGCCGCGGCATCGGTCTCACGCTGCTCGGCTCGCGCCGGTCGTTCGGCGAGCAATTCATCCCCCCCGAGGGCGCCGAGGGGGTATCACTCTCACGGTTCGGCGGGCAGGTTGCCCTGCTCGAGCCCACACCCGACGGCAAGCTCTGGGTCCGCGCGCCCGGGGCGATCACCTTCCGAGAGCTCTGCCACGCCGTCCCAGGCTACCTGCCGCATCATCCTCCGACGGGCGATCGCATCTCGCTCGGTGGAGCGCTCGCTGCCTGCACGCACGATGCGGTCGGCTACTTCGCGGACTACGTGCGGGCCTTCACGCTGCTGTCGCCCGACGGGTCGCTCCATCGCTGCTCTCGCTCGGCGCAGGGGCTCGAGCGCGAGCTGTTCCATGTCGTCGTCGGCTCGTTCGGGGCGCTCGGCGCCATCCTCGACATCGAGATCTGCCTCCGGCAGCTCTTGCCGGGTGAGTACGCGGAGATCAACGTACTCGAGCGTTGCCCGACGCGCGGCTACCGTGCGCTCGAGAGACTCGAAGCTTGCTACCAGGTCGGCCTGTACCCGCTCGGTCGCGGCTTGTTCTTCTTCGGCCGGCGCCGCACGAGCGTGCTGCTCGGCGATCGCGTTCGGGTAGGCGAGCCGGGCAAGAGCGTGCGGGAGCTCTTGCTCACCGACGACCGGACCGAGCGCAACATCGTCGCGCAGGCGCTCGCGAACCGCTTGCCCGGGGTCGTGCATCGGCTGCAGCCGCTGGTGTTCGAGCCCGGTCGGCAGTTTCGCGCGACGCCCTACGGTTTTTCCTTCTACCAGAGGAGCTACGACCGCGCGCAGGGCTACCTCGCGAGCGGTCGCACCGTGCCGCGCCTCCTTGGCCTGTTCGGCGTCAACCCGTGGCTCGGCGTGTGCCACCAGACGTTCGTCATGCCCGTTTCGGCGCGGCGCGCGTTCATGGACCTCTACTTCGCGGTGTTCGACGACTTTCCCGAGCTCGAGTCGCGGCTCGAGCAGCAGGACGTGATCCGGCTCCCGCCCTGCGCGTGGCCGCTCCACGGTGCCGCGGGGCTGGCAGAGGGCTGCTTCCTTCTGACCTCGAGCTTCAGCGTGCGGCGCGGTGGCGCAACCGAGCAGCGAGCGCGGGCGTTTCTCTCGGAGGTGAGCCGTCGTGCCTACGACGAGCTCGGCGTGCGCGTGCTCTTGCTCAAGCAAGCCCATTGCGACGACGATCTCTTGCGCGACATGCACCGCGGCTTCATCGAGCGGCTCGGCGCCATGAAGCGCCGCCTCGATCCCAACGGCACGCTGCGGAGCACGCTGCTGGGGCGGCTCGGCATCGTTTGACGCGCGGCATGCCCATGGTGGCGTGGGCTCAGCGCTGGGGGTGCCGGCGGCGGTACTCGACCTGACACAGCCGAAATTGGCTGGTCACCTCCACACAACGCAAGAGCTCGCGGTCGTACGGCGTGACGAGGCACTCGCGCGTGAGGTTGTCGAGCTTCTCGCGATCGCGTGGCGATTCGAGGTCGTCACGGCTGTTGATGCCGGCGACGTGGAGCGCGAACGCTTGGCACTCGGCGGGCCCCGGTGCCTTGCGCTCGCACGCGCACGAAAGCAGTGCCACGACGAACGCGAGCCGCACCGGGCCGTTCGACCGATCGTGCTCCGTACTTCCGAGACTCACGCGTCTTGTCGGGCTGGGACCTCGGCCCCAGCTAGCTCCGCAGCGCCGCGCCGAGCTCGGCCTTCGCGGCCTCGAGCATGCGGGCCTCGAGGCCGTCGACCTCGGCGTCGGTGAGCGTGCGGGCGTCCGCCGCGTCGAGGCGCGCCTTCGGGTCGCGGTAGACGACGCGAAAAGTGAGCGAGCGCTGTCCGGTGGGGACCGAGCCGCCGCGGAACTCCGCGGCGACCACGATGGACTCGCAGAGCTCGCCGCCCGCGCCCGCGAGCACGCGCGAGACGTCGCCCGCGGGGACCCGGTCGCTCACGACGAGCGAAAGATCGCGCGTGATGGCGGGCAGGCGCGACATGGGCTGGTAGCGCGGCGTGACGTTGCCGAGCGCCTCGAGCGCGTCGATGTCGAGCTCCACGACGAGCGCGGGGCCGCCGAGCTCGAACGCCTGGCACACGTCGGGGTGCAGCGGACCGAGCCGGCCGAGCACGGTGTCGCCCACGGTGACGAGCGCGGCGCCGCGCGGGTGCAGATGCCTGGTCTCGGGAGTCGTGCCGATGAAGCGGACGTCGGCGTGCCGGCCCGTGACGCGCTCCACGAGCTCGAGCGCGATCGCTTTGGCGTCGTACACATCGACCTCGGGCGCCTCGAGCGCGAGATGCTCGAGGCGCGGGCCGCCGAGCACCACGGCGACACCGAGCCGCTCGCTCGGCAGCGCGCCGACGTCCTCGGCGAGGCGGGGTCGCGCGCCGCCGCGTGGCTCGGTGACGGGCGCGTGGAAGGTCGCGCCGAGCGCAAACAGGCGCACGCGGGTCTCGCCGCGGCGTCGTGCCCGCGAGAGTGCCTCGAGCAGGCCCGGCAGGAGGCTCGTGCGCATCACGCTGCGCTCCTCGCCGAGCGGATTCTTGAGGCGCACGGTCGGTGCCGGCGCCGAGAGCCGCTCGAGATCTGCCGGGGAAACGAAGGCGTAGGTCAGCGCCTCGCTCAGGCCGAGCGACGCGAGCGTGTCGAGCACCTGGCGCTCGAGCACCCCCGTGGGGCGCGGCGGCTGGGGCACGATGGCGGGCAGGCGCTCGGGCAGCAGATCGAGGCCGCGCACGCGCGCCACCTCGTCGACGAGATCGGCTTCGCGCGTCACGTCGGGGCGGAACGACACCGCCTCCACCTCGAGCCGAGCCGGCTCGCCAGCTGCCGAGCGCGCGACGACGGGAAAGCCAAGCCGCTCGAGGATGGCGCCCGCCTCGTCGAACGGCACGGGGGCGCCGAGCAGCGCGTCGAGCCGGCTCGAGCGCAGTGGGATGCGCCGCTTTTCGGGCACGGGGCCGCGCGCGTGGATGGCGCCGTGCACGACGCGGCCGCCCGCGAGCTCGGCGAGCAGCGCCTTGGCGCTCTCGAGCACGGCGGGGACGGCGGCGTAGTCGACGCCGCGCTCGAAGCGATGGCTCGACTCGGTGTGCAGGCCGTGGCGCCGCGAGGTGCGGCGCACGCCGCGCGGCGTGAAGTACGCGCACTCGAGCAGCACGCGCCGCGTGCTCTCCTTGATTTCGCTGTCGAGCCCGCCCATGACGCCCGCTAGCGCCGTCGGGCCCTCGCCGTCGGCGATCACGAGGTCGTCGGCCTCGAGCTTGCGCGCCGTGCCGTCGAGGGTCGTGAACGGCTCGCCGGCCTCGGCGCGGCGCACGATGATGCGCCCGCCTCGCACGTGATCCAGATCGAACGCGTGCATGGGCTGCCCGTGCTCCATCAAGATCAGGTTCGTCACGTTGACGACGTTCGAAATGGCCCGGACCCCCAGGCTTTCCAGCCGAAAACGCAGCCAGGCGGGCGACGGGCCCACCGCTATGTCGAGCACGGCGCCGGCGGCGTAGTGCGGGCAGCGCTCCAGATCGCGATTGTCGATGCGAATGAGGCCGTCGAGCTCGGGCGAGCTCGGCAGTGGGATGGTCGCGCCGTCACGCGCGGGGGCCGCGAGCGAGAGCAGCGCGGCGAGCTCGCGCGCAACGCCGAAGTGGCTGAGAGCGTCCGGGCGATTCGGCGTCACGTCGAGCTCGAGGATCGAATCGACCGCGCTCGGCCAGAGCTCGGCGAGCGACAGGCCGGGCTCACCCGAGAGATCGGGCGCCACGAGGATGCCGGACGCGCTCGCGCCGAGCCCGAGCTCGGCTTCGCTCACGAGCATGCCCTCGCTCGGGACGCCGCCGATCTCACGCCGGCCGAGCGGCTCTGGCAGGGTCGGGAGCTTCGCGCCGAGCGGGGCGAGCGCCACGAGGCCGCCCGGGTCCGGCACGTTCGACGCGCCGCACACCACGGTCTGCGTCCCGGCGCCGTGATCCACCGTGACGAGCCGAAGCCCCGAACGCTTGGGGTGCGGCTCCACGCGGGCGACGCGCGCGAGGCGAACGGCCTCGAGCGCCGTCCCACGCGGCTCGACGCGATCGACCGCGACCCCGGCGGCGCTCAGACGGTCGGCGACCTCGGTCGCCGAGAGCGTGAGATCGGGCAATAGCTCGCAAAGCCAGCGGTAGGAGACGCGCATCGGGCCGCGGAGCTTAACACAGCGCCTGCCGAGATCCCGCGCGGGAAAAACGGTGCTAACACCGCGCGCCATGCCGCTCATCGACATGCCCCTCGGGGAGCTCGAGCGCTACCAGGGCCAGAATCCGCGTCCGGACGACTTCGACGCCTACTGGGAGCGAGCGCTCGCCGAAATGCGCAGCGTGGACCCGAAGCCCGAGCTCGTGCCCGCCGAGCTCCAGACTTCGTTCGCTGAATGCTTTCATCTCTACTTCACGGGCGTGCACGGCGCTCGCCTCCACGCAAAGTACCTTCGCCCGCGAAAGCGCACCGGCAAGGGCCCGGCGCTGCTCGAGTTCCACGGCTACTCCACGAACAGTGGCGACTTCGTGAGCAAGCTCGGCTGGGTCGGCGCAGGCTTCTCGGTTGCGGCGCTCGACTGCCGCGGACAGGGCGGTCTCAGCGAAGACCTCGGGGGCGTGCGCGGTACCACGCAGTCGGGCCACATCGTGCGTGGCCTGTTCGACGGGCCCGACAAGCTCCTCTTCCGCGACATCTTCCTCGACACGGTGGAGCTCTTCGCCGTCGTCGCCGGCTTCGACGAGGTGGATTCCGAGCGCATCGGCGCACACGGTGCCTCGCAGGGTGGCGCGCTCACGCTCGCTTGCGCCTCGCTCGAGCCGCGCATCAAAAAGGCCGCGCCCGTCTATCCCTTCCTCAGCGACTATCGTCGCGTCTGGGAGATGGACCTCGCGAAGGACGCCTACGCCGAGCTTCGCACGTTCCTCCGCCACCACGACCCGACGCACGAGCGCGTCGACGAGTGGTTCCGCCGCCTCGGCTACATCGACGTGCAGCACCTCGCGCCCCGCATCCAGGCCGAAGTCTTGATGGCGATCGGCCTGATGGACCCGATCTGCCCGCCGTCGTCACAGTTTGCGGCCTACAACAAGATCGGTAGCAAGAAGTCGCGCGTCATCTTCCCGGATTTTTCCCACGAGCACCTGCCCGGCTGGGCGGACCGCGAGTGGGCGTTCTTTTCCAGCTTGTGAGCGCCGCGCGCTCGGAGCGCGCTGCGGCGCGCTTCAGCGAAAAGCCGCGGGTCTGGATGCTCTCCTCTCCGCAGGCGGGCTACGTCGCCCTCCCCGGCACGAAAAATCCGAACCTCGGCGTGAGCGCGCGCATTCCGCTTGACCTCGGCATCGTCCGACGTTGCACCCGCCGACGCGCGCTCCGCGTTGGTAGTCCGCGGCGGGTGTCGCCCGTCCGAATCCGCTGGACTTCTGTGGGGGGGGGATACCTTCGGAAGAGTCATGGCTGAATCAACAGCGGAGGGTCCTATGAGGGTGAACGACATCGGGTTCGCTTTGGCGGTGTTGGGTGCGCTTGCTGGGTGCGGCAGCGATGGTAGCGTTGGTCGATCGGAACAAGAGCCTGTGCTCCCCGAACAGTGGCAACTCGTCGATCGCGCGTACCCTCTCGTGGGCGAGTACGGCGAGGATGTTTGCGCCGAGTGGCGGAGCGTGGATTCCAACAGCGGCGAGGAGATGGTCGAGCGCGAATGGTACCTGTTCGGGAAGATGAACGACATGCTGGCAAACCGCGTAGCCGTGGATGACGCTGACGCGGTGGCTGCAGTGAGAAATGGCGGGGTGCGACAAGTAAGGAACTGCGATGATGCGCGGACATTCACGCGCTTGCGCCGGGAGCATGCCGAAGCACAGCCGGTCGTTGAACCGTATGGCGAGCCCGCACCAAGCGACGCGCCCGACAACGAGGAGTTCGATGACCTACCCTCGGCCGAGCGCGTGGACAAGGTAGCGGTGTCCTACGAGTTCCAAAACCCTGCAACGGTGAGAATCACTCGGACTGACGGCAGCTACTGTAGCGGAGTCCTTATTGGTCCGTACGCGCTGCTCACTGCGGCGCACTGTCTACCGACCACAGAAGGCGTCCAGCGTTATCATATTCGGGTGGACTATGGCAATACACACCCTGAGGTTCCTTGCATCAACTGGGATTGCGGTGGCAGTGGCGACAATGCCTGGGGATGGCCATACCCAGGTTACACGGGCAACGGTGACATTGCTCACGACCTCGCGCTCGTCATTCCAGATTCGAGCTGGCTCGCGCCTGCGAATACATCGGCGAGCTGGATGCGCATGCTGAACCAAATGACCGTCGTAAACGACACCTATTGGATCGAGGGATACGGCTGGAACGCCAACAGCGGTGGCAACCAGGGGGTCGGCAGGCGAGGGCTATTCTATGGGGGCGTCAGCGCGCAGACTACAGCGTTCTGGCACATGGATGTCTTCACGAACCAGTCGCGGGGCGTGCAAGGGCGACTCCGGTGGTCCTGCAAACAACCAGTCATACATGATCGGCAAGCCCCCGAACTGGACGCCTGTCGCGATCGGTGTCTTCTCTTCCCTCTACGCTCACCCTTATTGTCCGAATCCGGGGGAAATCGAACATTGGTCGCGCATCTACGACAAGATGTGGTGGATTGAGCCCTGGTTTGGCAGTTGCTATCACGGGACCAGCAACGGCCGCGCGTATGTGAGGTGCTGGTGATTGCCCCGTTCGGGAGAAAGGAACACTTCATGCTCTATGGTCAATTTCACACGGTTGTTGGATGTGCCATCGTCCTCGCGGTGCTGCCAAGCTGCGGCAGTGGCCCGAATGAACGCCCGGCCAACTCCGGCTCCGGCATCGAATGCACGACAAAGTGGGAAGGGGAGATTTCGGTGGCCGATGAGCTGTCGGTTCGTGCATGCCTGACGTCCAACGCGTGCTCAAAACTGCTGACTGGCCCTCACTATTTCAACGCTGACCACGACCCCAACGATAACCCCGATTGCAATAGCTGTGGTGGCGGCGTCCATGACCAGTTCTTTCTGCCCGGCGCGCCCGATGCAACCTCAGTTGTGGTGAGCTGGTGGAATGTGCCCGATTCATCGGTTACCCCCACCGCGCTACATTTGCTGGCGACAATCGGCTATTCGCCGCGGACCTCCGAAATGCTCGGCGACGCCACGCGCCCGTCACTCACGGTTCAGGCGGATACGGGCGAAATGCTCGTGGATAGCGTGGCACAGCAGCCGTTGGTAGGTAAGGTCGTGCCGGGTGACCCGGGGGGAACGGAGCCCCCGGTCACGTGCAAGGTCGCTTCGCTCAACCTCGACGGCTCGGCGCGCTCCGACCCCCTGTGAGGTTCCCCCCGCAGCACTCGTTGTTAGACGCGTGGCTCAGGGGGATGTCGGGCCTGACGGGTCCCGTGTTGCGCCTTATGTTCCCCCTAGGTCCGCTGGCGTTTCTGCTCGCGTGCTCCGACGGGCGCATCGCGACGGGTGGCTCCCGATGCGCCACTTCTCGCATCGTCGGTGGCTCGTCGGCCGCCCGACTCGGATCACTCGATGCCCCGCGTTCGCGCGCCATCGTGGCAATACTCCTTCCTTCGCCCCAAGGAGCCGTGGGTGCTGCGGTTTGCAGCGCGGTCGCTGTCGCGCCCGGATTCGTTCTTTCCGCCGCGCACTGTTTCGACGCTGACCGGGATGGTGTGTTTGACCATCCAACGCCGGAGGGAGTTCCGCAAGCGACCGTCGTCGTTGGGGGCTTGCACGATCCCAGCGCACCAGCGCTTCTGCCCGATGCCGCTTGGTTGCATCCCACCCTCGACGTTGGGCTGCTGCAGGTTTCAGATCTCTCCGAAGTCGAGATCGAGATCGAGCCGCTGCAGCCCTGTGTGAACCCGATGGACGAATCGTGGCTGGGCTCACCGGTTGAGCTTGCCGGCTACGGAACGACGGAGAGCGGCGACCTCGGCAACCTGGCGTTTGTCATCGAGGAAATTGCGCGCGTCGAGCCAGCGTACGTGGTCGTCGATGGCCTGGGTGACACAGGTGCGTGCTTGGGAGATTCCGGCGGACCCCTGCTCGCCAGGTGCGACAACGGAGCCACGGAAGTCATTGGGGTGTTGGACGATGGCGATCGGACCTGCACTGGTGAAGCGGCCACCATCCAAAGGCGGCCCCCCGCGCAACAAAGCTTTGGTAAACGCCGTCGTATTCTTGCGCTTCGCTTCGCGGGCCTTTTGGCAAACTACGCTTGGAGTGACGCCGCCGGTCTCGCCCGGCGCTTTCTGAGCGCATCCACGACGCGCGCCGCGAACAGCAGCGCGAGCACGGCGGCGTAAACGAGCGGCTCGGTGACGTCTTTTTTCACGCGCATGTAGAAGTGCAGGGAGCCGAGCACGCCGATCACGTAGACGAGGCGGTGAAGGCGCTTCCAGTTGCGGAAGCCGAGCCGCTGCACCATGCGCTTGGTCGAGGTCACGGCGAGCGGCACGAGGCAGAGCCAGGCGAGAAAGCCGACGAGGATGAAGGGGCGCTTCACCACGTCCTTCAGGATTTTCCCGAGTGCGAGGCCCTGATCGAGTCCCGCGTACGTGAGAAGGTGCATCGAGGCGTAAAAGAATCCAAACAGGCCCAGCATGCGCCGGATCTTCGCGGGCCAGGTCCAGCCGAACGCGATCTTCGCGGGTGTGCACGCGAGCGTCAGCCAGATGAAAATCAGCGCGAGGAGCCCCATCCTGTTCAGACCTTCGGCGATGGGATTTGCCCCGAGCTCGTGGCGTGCCGCGCGCGCGAGGATCGCGAAGAGTGGCACGAGCGCCCCCGTGAAGACGGCCGGCTTGAGCCAGGCCATGGTGCCTTTCGCCATCAGAAGTACTTCTCGAGATCCATGCCGCGGTAGAGCGACGCCACCTCGTCGGCGTAGCCGTTGAAAGGTAGCGTCGGGCGCCGCGTGAGCTCGCCGATGCGCCGCTCCGTGGCCTGGCTCCAGCGCGGGTGATCCACGGCGGGGTTCACGTTGGCGTAAAAGCCGTACTCGTTCGGCGCGGCCCGGTTCCACGTGGTCTCCGGCTCCTTCTCGACGAAGCGAATGCGCACGATCGACTTGATGCCCTTGAAGCCGTACTTCCAGGGGACCACGAGCCTGAGCGGAGCGCCGTTCTGATTCGGCAGAATTTTGCCGTACAGGCCCACGGCCATGAGCGTGAGCGGGTGCATCGCCTCGTCCAGGCGCAGGCCCTCGACGTACGGCCAGTCGAGCACGCCCGAGCGCGTTTCCGGCATCTGGGCTTCGTCGAGCAGCGTTTCGAAGGCGACGTACTTGGCTTTCGACGTGGGCTCGAGGCGCTTGATCAGCGACGCCAGGGGGAAGCCGACCCACGGAATGACCATCGACCAGGCTTCCACGCAGCGCATGCGGTACACGCGCTCCTCGAGCCCGAACCAGCCGAGCAGCGTGTCGATGTCGAACGTTTGCGCCTTTTTCACCTCACCCGTGACGTGCACGGTCCAGGGGCGCGGCTTGAGCGTATTGGCGTTTTTGGCGGGGTCGCCCTTGCCCGTGCCGAACTCGTAGAAATTGTTGTAGCTCGTCACGTCGTCGTAAGGCGTGGTCGCCTCCGGTACGACGAACTTGCCGCGCTCGGCGATCGTGAGCGACGCGGCTTCGGCGGGGGGCTGCTTCTTGGCCTTTCCCGCCCTCCCCGCGCCCGAGAGCCACGTCACGCCGCCGCCGAAGAGAGCGGCAGCGCCCGCATAGAGCGCGCCGTTCTTGATGATCTCGCGGCGCTTCAGGTAGAGCGCCTCGGGAGTGATTTCGGAGCCCGGCGGCTCGCGGCGCGCCATCAGCCGAGGCTAGCACCGTTGGCTCATCCGTCTCGCACGCTGTTCAGACACACGCTGAACGGCGTCGAGAGGACGTCGTCGCCCGGGACGATCCGACTCGAGAGTCGAGGCGTTCGGGCCGCCGAGCTGCACGCGCAGGGGGGAGCCGCCGCTGTTCGTGTAGCCGATGGTGATGCTCGTCGAGCGGACGAGCACCGTCCCCGAGGTGTCGGCGTCGAGCTCCTGGTTCAGGTTGAAACCGACCCAGGCAACGCCTTGGTAGTCTAGGTCGGCGGCCACCGGTGCGAGTCGCACCTTCGAGGCCCGACCGTGCTTTCGTCGCCGCCGTGAGCGAGCGCCGCGCATCGCGTTCACACCGCGCCCGTGGGTCGACGCCGTGGTCCAGGCGAGCACGCCCGGCGCGGCGAAAGGCGCCGGGCGCGACGCTCAGCCGGCGCTTGCGGCGGGTGCGGGTGCGGGTGCGGCCGGCTTTTCGCTCGGCGCGGGCTTCGGCGCCGCGGGCTTCGGTGCCGCGGGCTTCGGTGCCGCGGGCTTTTCGCTCGTTGCCGGCTTCGGCGCGGAAGTGGCCGCGTCCTTCTTGTCTTCGGCGGCGTCCTTCTTGTCGTCCTTCTTCTCTTCGGTCTTCTGGAACTTCGTCGGCTCGGCGAGCGCCCAATCCGCCGCCCACGACGAGATGCTCACGAGATCGGACACGCCCGACGCCCGGACCCAGCGGCTCGTGCCCTCGGCCGTCGCGCCCACCTTGATCTCGCGCTTGGCGCCGTCGCTGAGCGTGAGCTCCACCGTGGCGGTCGGCTTGTCGAGACCGAGGTCCGCGTCGGTCTTGCCCTTCTCGGCGAAGCCGTCGGCATTCAGCGTCTTGTAGGCGCGGATCATGTCCTTGACCTTGCCTTCGTCGAACTTCTCCAGATCCTTGGTGGCACCCGTCTTCGCGTCCTTGAATTTGGCGCTCCACTTGTCGCCGTCCTTCTTGAAATCGAAGGTCCCGTGCTCGTTCGTGACCACGGCGGCCGCCACGGCGCTCTCCTCGAACTTGAAGATCACGGTGTCGCGCCAGCCCTTCATGTCGCGGTCGTACAGGTAGCTCGAGTAGCCCTTGACGGCATAGACGCCGTCCTTGCCTGTCACGCGAGTCATCTGACCGCGACCACCATTTTCACCGAAGCGAAGATCGAGGGCCGTGTCGGTGCCCTTCATGAACACGGCATGCAGGCCCTCGGTGTCCGAGACCTTGAACTTCTCGTAGCCGGTCTTCGCGGGATCGATCAGCTCGCTCACCTTGAGGGTCTTCAGGTTGTCGAGCAGGCTCTTGACGTTCGCCTGGTTCGCCTTGGCCTCGACGGGCTTGGACACCTCCCAATCGTCGCCCTTCTTCACGAGCTCGATCTCCGTCGCGGCGCCGCCATCCTCGCCGGCCGCCTTGCTGAGCGTGATCTTGTCGATCTTCTTCACGTCGTCGTCGCTCACGGCGATCTTCGGAAGCTGGGCTTCCTGTCCGCTGAGCGTGTAGGTCGCTTCCTCTTCCTTCTGCTTCTTGTTCGTCACGAAGAGGGCCACCCCGAGCACCGAAAGCACGCCGATGGCGGCGTAGAGCTTCTTGTCCGCGGTCGTTGCCA
Organism: uncultured delta proteobacterium; assembly: GCA_963841435.1. Classification (GTDB taxonomy): domain Bacteria; phylum Myxococcota_A; class Polyangia; order Polyangiales; family Polyangiaceae; genus PMG-095. The sequence continues at coordinate 1,009,380 of CAWJCS010000003.1, read as the reverse complement.
TGTTGCCTTCTGCCTGAAAAAAAAAGGGGTTAGACCTTGAGCATCGCGCGCTGAGCGTCACGACGCCGCCAGCGCAGGATGCCGAACACGCCGAAGATGAGCGGCACACCGAGGGTCAGCGTCCACTGGACGCTTTGCTGCAAGCGCTTGCGCGATTGCTTGTATTCCTCGTCCTTGCGCTTGCTCTCGGCTTCGTCGTCTTCGGCCTTGAACTTCGGCTTGGCGAGGCTCGCGTAGGTGAGGTTCGGATCGCCGATGAGCTTCGCGCTGGCTGCGAGAAGATCCGAGTCGCCGGCCATCCAGTCGAGCGTGTTCTTGAACGAGAGAATCGTGCTCGTCAGGTACTTCGTGTACGGCTGCGCGATCTGCAGCAGGTTCTCGTCGCCGCCGACGTTGCCGAACATTGCGAACTGCCCGCCGAGATCCGGTCCGTTGCCGGCGTAGGCGAAGGGGTTCGTGAGGAACAGGCTCGACGAGACGACGAGGACGCGCGAGTCCTTGGGCGCGCGCTCGGGGTGCGTGATGCCCTCGTCCGGCGTGCCGGCGAAAGCGCTCTTCAGCTTGCCCGTGACCGCCGCGGACACGATGCGCTGCTCCATGGGCGGCTTGGGCTTCCACTGCTCGCGAAGCTTCATGTCGACCGTGTCCGACTTGTCGACCGAGGTCGCGGGCGTCGTGCGCGCGACGACCTGCACCTTCACGTCGCTCGGCTGCTTGTCCTTGAGCAGCGTGAGGCTAGACGGAAACGGGAAGATCACCTCTTCCATGCGGAAGAACGCCGGGAACGAAGTGTCGAGCGCACGTTCGTCGTCGTCGAGTCGCGGGTCGTTGACGACGTGGGCGATGCCGGGATGGCGAATCCACGCCATGCCGCCGTTCGGCACCATCACGCCGATACGAAACTGTGCGCCGAAGTCCATCACGGCGTCCTTGTTCATCTGGATGCCGTAGCCCGAGAGCAGCTTGTCGAGGTTGTGCAGGTCGAGCGTCGCGCTCATGGTCGCGTCTTGCGGCTTCAGCGTCACCGCGGAAGCGAACACGACGAGCGATTTATTGCCCTTCATCAAGAACTCGTCGATGCGCCGGAGCTCCTTGTCCGTGTAGTCCTTGCGCGGCTGCGTGATGATGAGGCCCGAGAAGCCGTCGTCGATCGGCTCGCCCTCCTTGAGCGTCACCTCCTCCACTTTGTAGAAGGGGAACGCCTGCTCCATGATGCTCTGCATGCTCGGCGAGCCCTGCCCGCGGCCCTGCTTCGGCACCAGGTTCTGATCGGAGAGCTTGAGCTCGTCTTTGTCGGTGATGACGCCGATACGGTATTTGATGTCGTCGGCTTTGTCGCGAATCTCGCGGATCTTGTTGGTGATCCAGAACTCGAGGCCCTCGGACTGCGAGGGGTTCAAGAAGGGAATCACCGCCTTCTCGCTGCCGTACTTGAAGACGAGGCCCATGTAGCCCTGGGCGATGGCCGCCTGGTCCTCGCCGGTCTGGCTCGGATCGACGAAGGGCTGCTCCTGAAGGCCCGCTTCCTTCGCCTGGCTACGCAGATCGTCGGTGTTGGGCTCGATCAACGTGAACTTGAACTTGCCCTTCCCGGCGGCCTGGTACTCCTGCAAGAGGTCCGTGAGGTCGCCGACGAAGGCGTCGAGCTGCGGCAGGCCCTTCTTCACGTAGGCATCGACCTGGACGGGGCTCTTTAGCGTCGTCAAAAGGTGCCCGCTGCCCTGGCTCAGCGTGTAGCGCTCGGTCTTGGTCATGTCCTTTCGGACGTAGACCTTGGAGGCGAGCACGTTCACCACGATGACGATGGCCGCGATGACGGCCACGTATAGGCCTGCCTGGGCGGCGACTCTTCTCTTCTGCTCTTCGGTAGCCATGGTCAGTCTCCAAGGATCCCGCTCAGGACCACTTGCGGCGCTCGAGCGCCCTGAAGGAAATCACGAGCGATATCGCCGTGACACTCAAGAAGTAGATGACGTCGCGCGTATCGACCAGGCCGCGCCAGAACCCGCTCAGGCGCGTCTGGAAGCTCACGTAGCGCAGCGCGCCCGCGAACCAGCCCGCGCCGATCGCCTCGGCGATGTCGTCGAACCACCAGAGGGCGCCCAGGGCGAAGAACGTGATGAAGAATGCGACGGCCTGGCTCTCGACGAACGAGCTCACGAGCAACCCCACGGCGACCGCCGCCGCTGAGAAGAGCAAAAGCCCGAGGTAGCCGCTCACGACGGGGCCCGTGTCGAGCGGCCCGAGGTTCCACGGGAACTTGAACATTGCGAGCGGGTAGAACGCCGTCGCGAGCACGAGCACGAGCACGAGACCCAGGGCGCCCAGGTATTTCCCGCCGATGACATCGCTGTCCTTCACGGGCAGCGTGATCAGCATCTCGAGCGTGCCGCTACGGCGTTCCTCGGCGACGAGCCGCATCGTGACCACGGGCACGACGAGCAGGCTCAGCCCCGTGGGCGTGTACTCGAATACCTTCTGGACGGTGGCGTGATCGACCTGCCAGAAGCCGCCCCGGAGGAAGAAGAACATGAGCCCGAGAGCGAGGAAGCTCAGGCAGATGACCACGTAGGCGAGCGGTGAGTCGAAGTTCGAGCGGAACTCCCGCTTGGCAATGATCAGCATCGGCGACATGGCTCAGCCCTTTCGCTCCGACTTGTCGTCGTCGGCGTCGTCATCCTCGTCGTCATCCTCGTCCTCGTCGTCATCCTCGTCGTCGTCATCCTCGTCGTCTTCGTCCTCGTCCTCGTCGCTACCGCCCTTGACGGGTGCGGCTTTCTTCGCGGGCGCGGCCTCGGGCTCTTTGTCTTGCTCTTCGTCCTCGTCTTCGTCCTCGTCCTCGTCGTCATCCTCGACGGGAGCGGCGTGCGCTGCCGCCCACGCGTCGCCGCGATCGGCCCGCTCGTCGCCGCGCGTGAGATCGCGGAAGACGGCGTCGAGCGACTGGGCGTCGCGCCGAAGCTCGAGCAAGGTCCATCCCTTCTGCACGACCAGGCGGAAGATCTCGGCACGAAGATCGGAATCCTGCGGGCCGACGAGCTCGAATCTTGTGAGCGGTCTCGTCGGTCGGCAGCTCGCGCGACGTGCGAACCCCCGGCAGGCCGCCGAGCGCCGACTGCGCTTCGCTCGCCGACGGTGCCTTGCGGCCGGCCTCGGCGTTCTTCTCGTCGAGCGTGACGACGTAGCGGAGGCTGCCCGTCTTGGCGCGGATGCTATCGAGCGGGCCGTCGGCGACGACGCGCCCCTTGCTCACGATGATGGCTCGCGCGCAGGCCTCTTCGACCTCGGCGAGGTTGTGGGTCGAGAGCAAGATGGTGCGATCTTTGCCGATTTCCTTGATGTAACGGAGCACCTCGGCCTTCTCGTTGGGGTCCAGGTCGCTCGTCGGCTCGTCGAGGATCGAGGATCGGCGGGTCGTGGATCAGCGCCTGGCCGAGGCCGACGCGCTGGCGATAGCCGTGCGACAGCGTCCCAATCTGCTTGCCGAGCGACTGCGCGAGGCCGCAGACCTCCACCACCTTCTTCAGCCGCTTCTTGAAGAGCCCCTCGTCGAGCCCGCGGATCTCGGCCACGAACTTCAGGTACTCCCACACGTTCATGTCCGTGTAGAGCGGAGCGCGCTGCGGCAGGTACCCGAGCGCCCGCCGAACCTCGAGCGGTTCGTCGAACACGTCGTGTCCATGCACCTTCGCCGCGCCGGAGCTCGGCGCGATGTAGCAGGTGAGGATGCGCATGGTGGTGGATTTTCCCGCGCCGTTCGGTCCGAGAAAGCCCACCACTTCGCCGCGCTTGACCTCGAAATTTACTTTGTCGAGAGCGCGCACTGAGCCGAACCGCTTGGTGAGGCCGCTCGCCTGGATCATGACGTCGGTTGTCATCCGACCTCCTTCAACGATGCTTTCGAAAAACTCGCCCGGATCTTCGCAGCATCCCCGCACGCTGGGGACCTGTCCTTCGGGCGGCGGCATCCTACTTTCGCGGGGATCCCTGTCAACCAAAGGGGGGGCCTTCCTGCTGTGAGAGTCGAGCACGCCCTGAAACCGGCGACTCGGCGAGCTATTCCCGGAGCCCTCCGCAGACCCCCAGCCGACTCGCCCCGCCCATGGCCCCCACCCTCGACCGCGGGGCCCGGCTCGGGGGCCGCCCCCCGGCAGGAACGGTCAACCGGCCTTGTACCCGGTCACGAGCGCCTGCGCGAGCAGCCCCCAGCCGTCGATCGCGACGAACAAGAGGAGCTTGAACGGCAAGCTCACTTGCCCGGGCGTCATCATCTGCATGCCGAGGGCCAGAAGGACGTTCGAGACCACGAGGTCGATCACGAGGAACGGCAGGTAGAGGGCGAACCCGAGCGCGAAGGCTTCGATGAGCTCGCTCACGACGAAGGCCGGTACGAGCACGACGATGTCGTCGCGGCCGACCCCGGCGCGTTCCGGTTCGGGGCGGGCCGTGCGCGCGATTTCGTAGAAGCGAGCACGCTCGCGCGCGCTGGCGTTCGCCTTGAGGAACGCGCGGAGCGGCTCGCCCGTGGCCTCCAGCATGCCTCCGATGAAGTGCGCGCTGTCGCTCATGGCATCGGCGCCCAAGAGCGGCTTGGCGCGCTCGGCGATGCGCGAGCCCACGGGAGCCATGGCGAGCACGGTGAGCGCGCCGGCGAAGGCCATGATCACCGTGTTCGTCGGGACGCTCTGCGCGCCGATGGCGCCGCGGACGATCTGCAGCACCGTGGAAATCTTCACGAACGCCGTCAACGTCATGAACGCGAACGGCAACAGCGTCGCAAGGCCGATCGCGACAATCAGTGTGAGCGGGCGCGACAGGAGGTCGGGGGCGAGTGGCGGCTCGGCAGCTCGCGCGAGCGCCGGGCTCAGCAGCGCACCGGTCAACGCGAGGAGCGCGCTAGCCACCGGGCGGAGGCGAAGCGGGCTTCGAAAGCACGCGCCCGAGCACGCTCTCGAACGACCGAGGAACCTTGTCTCCCTTGGGTAGCTCGAGCCCATCTTTGTCCACTTCCCCGAGCTTCGTCAGGCCGCTTTCGCTCGCCCCGACGACGTACACCGTTTCTCCGACGCGCACCAGATACACCGCCCGGCGCCCATCGAGGGGCAGGCGCCCGACGAGCTCGAGCGGCCCACTCGGTCGCCCCACGCCCAGGCGCCGGCCAATGGTGAGCAGGAGCACCGCGAGCGCGGCCACGCCCGTCAACATGACGAGTGTCTCGACGACGTAGTGGCCGAGGGGCGTCATGCCCCCTCGTATACTCCCCGTGTCCGCCGCTGGCGACGCCGAGCCGCGTGTCCGCCCCGCGCGGTCCGCACCGGCGAGCTCGTCGTCGGGACGACCTTGGTCAACGGTGTGCGCTCGACGTGCGGCGCCCCGCTCTCGGCGCGCGGCCACAGGCGGCATTTTCCCCTGGCAAAAGGGGCCGTTGGGCGCCGGCGCGGGATTGACGCGCCTCTCACCGAGGGGTAGGGGGCCGGGGCTTTGGCACTCGTCGTCCAGAAATTCGGCGGTACTTCGGTCGGTAACCTCGAGCGCATGAAGAACGTCGCGGAGCGCGCGCTCCGCACGCAGCGCGAGGGCAACGAGGTCGTCATGATCGTGAGCGCCATGGCGGGCGAAACCAACCGGCTGCTCGGCCTCGCGCACCAGATCGCACCCGTGCCCGAGGCGCGCGAGATGGACGTGCTCGCCTCGACGGGTGAGCAGGTGAGCGCTGCGCTCGTCGCCATGACCATCCAGTCGCTCGGCGGCAAGGCACGCAGCCTGCTCGGCCACCAGGTGCGCATCCGCACCGACAGTGCGTTCACCAAGGCGCGCATCCACGCCATCGACGCCGCCAAGCTCACCGAAACCGTCAAGAACGGCAACGTCGCGGTCGTGGCGGGCTTTCAGGGCATCGACGTCGACGGCAACATCACGACACTCGGCCGTGGCGGTTCCGACACGACGGCCGTCGCCATCGCCGCCGCTATAAAGGCCGACGTTTGCGAGATCTATACGGACGTCGACGGCGTCTACACGACCGATCCGAACGTGGTCCCCTCGGCGCGCCGGATCGATCGCATCAGCTACGAAGAAATGTTGGAGCTTGCGTCGCTCGGCGCCAAGGTGCTCCAGATCCGCTCGGTGGAGGTTGCCATGAAGTACGGAGTTCCGGTGCACGTGCGCTCGTCGTTCAACGATCGCCAGGGCACGATGGTGGTCAGCGAAGAGGGGCTCGAAGCCGTGGTCGTGAGCGGCATCGCCTACGACAAGGGCGAGGCCAAGGTGCAGCTCATCGGCGTCACCGACAAGCCGGGCGTCGTCGCCAAGGTCTTCGGCTTGCTCGCCGAGAAGAACGTCTCGGTCGACATGATCATCCAGAGCCCTTCTCGCGGTGGCGGCTCCACCACGGACGTGACCTTCACCGTCACCAAGACCGATCTTTCTCGCACGAAGGAGGTGCTCGACAGCCTTTTGTCCGAGCTCGGTGCGACCGTCGAATACGACCCCGACATCGCGAAGGTCTCGATCGTGGGTCTCGGCATGCGCTCGCACGCCGGCATCGCCTCGAAGACGTTCGGCCTGCTCGCCGCCGAGGCCATCAATATCCAAGCCATCAGCACGAGCGAGATCAAGATCAGCTGCATCATCGCCGCGAAGTACACCGAGCTCGCCGTCCGCACGCTCCACGAGGGCTTCGGCCTCGACAAGGGCGCGGTCACCGAGCAATAGCCCCGAAAGGCGGACCCAGCGCCGAGCGGCCGCACGAGAGCACGCGCCGACTTTCCGCGGAGCGACGACCGCGAGTGCCCTTTTTGATTTTGGGGGTGGGCACGGCGCCGGGCCGCAACTGACCCGCGCCGCGAGCCGATGGAGCTCGCATGCGAAAGCGCGCGTGGCTCGTCGTTGCCTTCGTCGGCGTGGCGGCCGGGTGCCGCGTCGAGCCGGACGCGGCGTGGGTCCCCGCGGGCGCGGGTGGCTCGCACGGCGCAGCGGTCGAGCCCGGCGACGGATCACCCGCGGGACTGGACGCCATGGTCGGCAGCGCGGGGGCTGGTCGCGACGCGGGGGTGACGGCGTCGAGCGGTGGCGCCGGCACGAATGCCGGCGGCGGTGCGCCTACCGGTGCGTCCGCGCGCGGCGGCGCGTCGTCTGCCGGCGGCGATCCTGGCGCGTTCGAGGACGCTGCTGCGGGGGGAGAGGGTGCCGTCGTTTACTGCGACGCGCAGCCGGTGACGTTCGACGAGATACGCCGCGGTGAGGTGCGGCTCGGGGCGCGCGCCGCCATCGACGCCGTGGCAACGAGCCAGAAGTTTCTGGTGAGCCACGCGAGCTCCGGCAGCTGCCTTTTCGGCGCGTACGTTGGAGCGGATGCTGGCGACGACGGACCGCGCGGCTTTTTGCTCGTCTCCTACGGCGACGAGGCGCTCGACGGCGACCCCTGCGTGCCGGGCTCCGACGGCATCCCCGACGAGGTTCGACCGGGCGACCGCGTGACGGCCGCGGGCCGCTTCTCGAGCTACGCGCCGTCGAGCTGCTCCGGCACCGTGGCGTCACCCCAGCTGCTCGTCGAGGCGAGCTGCCCCGTCACGCTGGGTGGCCACGGCGAGCCGCCAAGTGCGGTGCCGCTCTCGCGCGCCGACGCCGATCACCTGGCGGCGGGCGACGACGCCGCGTTCGTGCAGCGCTGGGCGGGCGGCCTCGTGCGCCTCACCGACGTGAACGGCCTCCCTGACGACGGCGGCGAGGACGTGGTCGGCCCCTACGGCGTCATCCGCTTCGCCGAAACGGCGCTCCCGTTGACCAACGACGTGGGGTACGGCGATCTTTCGCTGGGCGGCCCGGGCGATCCCCAGAAGTCATTGAGCTTCCCCTACCCGACGCACTTCGTGAGCGTCACGGGCATCGTCCACCTCGACTACTGCGCCTGGTCGCTCGCGCCGCGCGAGCGCTGCGTCAACATCGACCCGCCGAGCACCGGGTGCCGGTGACAGGAGAACGGCGACGCACGCCGTCGAGCGTGCGTCGCCAAGCAGGCGCGCCGGTGACGCGAAAACGGCGGCGCACCCCTGCCGGGGTGCGTCGCCGCGCTTCGAGCACGACCGCGAGCGCTCAGAGCAGGGGGTCGGTACCGAGCTCCACCGCGACGGCGTTCAAGAGATCGATGGAGTCCTGGATGCGCTGTTCCGCTTCGCCCATCGTGAACAACGGAGCGAGCTCCGCGACGCTCGGCGGACCTTCGAACGAGCTCGTCGTCCCTTGATCGGTCCAGAAGAAGGCGGCGTGGAGCCCGGCGCTCGACCAGCTCTGCCCCGCTTGCAGGGTGAGCCCGACGTACCCGCCGCGCTCGATGCGCGCCTGCCCTTCGAAGCTCACGGGCAGCTGGGCGAGTAGCCCCGCCGAAAGCGACGGGTCTCCCGACGTGAGCGCCTCGATGCCCGCGGTGCCGAGCGAGTAGAGCTCCGAAAGGTACGTGAAAGCGCTCGTCCTGCGACCGGCGGCGTATTGCGCGCCGACGACGGCCCACGCGGCGGGGCTGTACCCGCGATCCACCGACAATTCTACCACGTCGCTCGCCTCCTCGATCTCGAATCCGCTCGTCGTGAAAATGCCCTTCCCCGAGACCTCGAGCTCGGTTTCCACGTTGACGGCGAGCGACGCGAGCACGCCGGCGTTCACGCTCTGGGTGTTCTTGATGTGAAGCGTGACCTCGGCATCCTCGGGCACGCCGCCACGCACCGTGGCGAGCACTGAGATCGACGGCGCGAGCCTGCCTTCCCATTCGATGCCGATGGTGCCGGCGCCCTGGCCGCCCGCTTCGAGGAGCTTCGCGCCGAGCGATCGGCTTCGTTCGACGCCGAGCTCGAGCTCGACGTAGGTGGGCCGCTCCGCGAACGATTGCTCGTCGCGAGTGAGCGCCGTGCGAAGCTCGTTGACCCGAGTCACGGCCCGGACGAGGTTTTGGCGCGAGCGATTCAGCGCCTCGAGCCTCTGGATGACCGAGCTCGGCAAGAACCTCGCGAGCCAGCCGACGAAATGAGCGCGCACCGTACGAAGCGGCGCGAGCGCGCGGTCGACGGCCGCGATCTGGCGGTTCAAGTCGCCGATCGCAGGCCCGACATGGGGCCCGAGCGCTGCCCGCACCGCGAGCGCCTGCACGGCCTGGGCGAGCTCGACCGGGCTCGAAAACCGCCACATGACCGAAGCCGCTTCCGCGCCACCGACAGCCCCGCCGGCGATGCCTACGGACGCCTGCCCGGCGCCGAGCAGGTCGGCGTCGCCCTTGAGCTCGTACACGGTCTCGCCGGTGGGAAGGACGTGCCGCGAGAGCGACGCTTCGAGCTCGACCTCGCCGCCGAGGGAAAGGACCGGAAGCTCGGGCACCGGCAGGTAGAGCTCGCCACCGAGATCGAGCACGAGCTCGTCGCCGTCCGAGTTCAAAGAAAGAGCGATCGTCTCGGCGAGATTGCCCGACTGCAGTGCCTCGATGACGCCGCGGCCCACGAGCTCCGGGTACGTCGCGAAGACGATCTCGTCGAAGTCGGGATTCTGCTCGGCATCCAGGAGCACCGTGTCGCAGGCGGCGGCGTCGTTGGCGTCGCCGGATCCCGACGCTGCGACCGGCGGCGCGATCGGCTCTTCCGAGTCCGCCGGCGCAGCATGGCCGGTGGCGGCAAGGAGGGTGAGAGCGACGAAGGAAAGGGAGCTGAGCGATTTTTTCACGGCTGAAGTCCTCGGGTTGTGGGCCATCAGCGCGTCCTTGGTGCAGCAAGCGTGCCGCGGCGCGCAGTGCCGGAAATCACGCGAGATCCGCGCTCGAGCGCGCGTCACGCCGGCTTTCGGTGCAGCCGCTTGCGCTGGCGTCGTGCAAGGGCTTGCACGCGCGCTGCTCGTCGCGTCGGCGAGAGGTCGCGGGGCGGCCGCGGCGCGCCATGGAGGCCGTCTCCGCGGCGACCGGCCTTCGGGCCCACCCGTGGGCGGGCGCCCGACCCCGCGGATCCGAGCCCTTAGCGCCTGAGCGTCAGATACCTGTGCAGACCCCTACACCCTGGGGACGATCGAGCCGTTGACGGTATTGCGATGGCAGAGCCCTCCGCCGACCTGGAATCCGAGCGTCCGAGCATGCCGCTCACGCGTGAGCTCGATCCGACGCCGTCTCCGCGCGCCGCCGCGCTGCCGCCGCCTCCCTCCGAAATGGCGCTCGGGCCCATCACGGTCCCGCCCCTCGAGCCGCCCCCGGCCTCCCTCGAGCCGGGGGCGCGGGCGGCCCGCCGACGGCTGAGCTCCGCGGTCTGGCTCGCCCTGTGCGTGGCCGGCGCGGCGCTCGCCGTCTACCTGCACGGCTGAGCCGCGTCCGGTCTTCCTCGGCGGCGTGCCGCGACGGGGTAGTGTTCCCCGCCGTGCTGCTCGCCCGCGTCGCCGTGCCCGTCCCGCTCGGACAGGCGTTCACCTACGCGGTCCCGCCGCCGCTCGCCGAGGGGGTTCGACGCGGAGCGCGTGTGCTTTGCGAGCTCGGCGCCCGCAAAGTGCTCGGCGTCGTGCTCGAGGTCGCGGATCGGGAGCCCGAGGTCGATCGCGCGCGGCTCAAGCCCGTGCTCGCGGTCGTCGATCCCGAGCCCGTGCTGCCCGAGGAGCTCCTCTCCTTCCTCCAGGAGCTCGCGCGCTACTACGTCGCGCCCATGGGTGAGGTCATGCAGCTCGCGCTGCCCGCCGTGGAACGCAGCCCCACCCAGACCACGCTCGAGCTGCCAGCGAAGCGTGTCGGCAGGGTCGTGCAGGTGGCGCGCGCGCTCGACGGTGAGCCCCAAGCGCCGCTACGCGGCTCGGCACCCGCGCTGCTCGCTCACCTGAAGCAGTCGGGCCCCGTGGCCGTCACCGACCTCGCCGAGCGTTTCCCGGGTGCGCGTGGCGCGCTCAAGCGCCTCGCCGAGGCGGGCCTCGTCGTGCTCGACAAGCAGGGGCAGCTGCCCGATCCGTTCGAGCGCGAGGTGGAGTCGGATCTCCCACCCGATCTCACCTTGCCGCAGGCCGTCGCCGTGCGCGGGCTCTTGCACGCGCTCGAGGCGAAGGAGCAGCGGGCGTTTTTGCTCGAGGGCGTCACGGCTTCCGGCAAGACCGAGGTGTACATGCGCGCGGCCGAGCGAACCGTCGCGCTCGGCCGTGGTGTGATCGTGCTCGTGCCCGAGATCGCCCTCACGCCGCAGCTCGTGGCGCGCTTCCGCGCACGTCTCGGCCGGCGCATCGCGGTGTTGCACAGCGCCCTCGCAGAGGTGTCGCGTCACGCGATGTGGCGCGCGCTTCGCGCCGGGGAGGTCAAGATCGCGATCGGCGCGCGTTCGGCCCTGTTCGCGCCCGTCGCCGAGCTCGGCCTTGTCTGCGTTGACGAGGAGCACGATGGTTCGTTCAAGCAGGAGGAGGGCGTGCGCTATCACGCGCGCGACATGGCGCTGTTGCGCGCGCATCGCGCCGGCGCCGTGTGCGTGCTCGGCTCGGCCACGCCGTCGGTCACGAGCGTCGAGCTCGCGCGGACCGGCAAGCTCGAGCACCTGGTGTTGCCGGCGCGCGCGCGTGCGGCAAGCTCGCTGCCGAGCGTCGAGATCGTCGATCTGCGCCGCATGGGCCCGGGGCCGGGCGGCGAGCGGCTCATCAGCGTGCCGCTCTTTCGCGCGCTCGAGGAAGTCGTCGCGAAGAAGGAGCAGGCGATTCTGTTTCTCAACCGGCGTGGATTTTCGCCGAGCCTCGTGTGCGAGGCTTGCGGAAAGATCGTCGAATGTGAAAATTGCTCGGTGGCGCTCACGCTCCACCGGGCGCGCGCCGAGCGCCTGGTCTGTCACTACTGCGATCTCACGGTGGCCATTCCCGAGGCGTGCCCGAACTGCGGCGAGCGGGCGCTCATCGAGGAGGGGGCGGGCACCGAGCGCATCGAGAGCACGCTCGCGACGGCGCTGCCGGGTGCGCGCGTGGGGCGGCTCGATCGCGACGTGGCGTCCGGCAACAAGAGCGCGCGCATCATCGAGCGCATGCGGCGTGGCGAGCTCGATATCCTGGTCGGCACGCAGATGGTCACCAAGGGCCACGATTTACCCAACGTGACGCTCGTCGGCGTGCTGAACGCCGATGCCGCGCTCTCGCTACCCGATTTCCGCGCCGCCGAGCGCACGTTCCAGCTCATCGTGCAGGTCGCGGGGCGCGCCGGGCGCGGCGACACGCCCGGCCGCGTCCTCATCCAGACCCGCCAGCCCGAGCACCCCGCGATCCTCTTCGCGGCCACGCACGACGTGCAGGGCTTTCTCGAGCACGAGCTCGCCGCGCGTCACGAGCTTCGCTATCCGCCGTACTCGCGGCTCGCGTTGGTCCGACTCGAAGCCACCGACGAGGCGGTCGTCGCCCGTGAGGCGGAGCGCCTGGCGAGCGTCGCTCGTGACGTCGAGGCCGAGGGCGTGGAGGTGCTCGGCCCCGCGCCCGCTCCGCTCGCGCGCCTGCGTGGCCGCTACCGCTACCGCTTTCTCCTGCGGGCGGCGGATCGGACGCGGCTGCGCCTCGTATTGCTCGGCGTGGCACGCGCTCCCGTCGATCGGCGCGTTCGTCTCGCGATCGACGTTGATCCGGTCAGTATGCTCTAACACTACCCCCGAGCCCCCCGAACGCGCCGTGCAACACTCTTCGTGCCTTCGTGCCGCCCTCGCGCTCGCCGCGCTCGTCGTCGTGAGCGTGGTGTCACCTTCGGCTCACGCGTTCGAGCGGCAATGGCACTTCGGCGGCGGCGGGGGCATCGTGACGGCGAGCGACGGTTACGAGCTCGGCCCGGCGCTAGGGCTCCACGCGGCGTACGGCGTCTCCGACGTTTTCGACGTGCGACTCGAATTGCTCGGCGCGCGCAGCGCTCGGGCCGCCGTTACGTTGACGTTCTACGCTGCCAAGGTCGGCCTCGCGTACAAGCTCGACATCATCGAATGGATCCCTTACTTCGGCGTCACGACCGGCTTTCTCGGCGTCACCGAGCCCGTGGCGCCATTCTCGCGGGCGCAGGCCACGCTCGGGCTCATCGGTGGGCTCGATTGGGCGGTGACGCGTCACTTCGGGCTCGGTCTCGCGGGCATGCTCGACTACACGCTGAGCGAGCCCGCTTCCTGCGCGGCCGCGCTGCTCAGAGCCGAATACCAGTTCGGCTGGTGAGCGCCCGCGCTCGGCCGTTCAGCGTCGCGGACGCAGGCGAGTCGAGTCGACCCACTCGTGCCAGCTGATCGAGAAGCCGTCGTAGTTGATGAAGTAGTGGTCGGTCCCTACCGCCTGGATGCGCCCGGGGTACCACTTGCCGGCGTGCCAGACATCGACGTTGTCGCCGGCCTGGTAGCGTCCTCGCGGGTTGCCGGGGCCGTGCGCGCCGCTCTCCGGCAATGGGCCGCCGAGCGGCGCAATGGCGACGCCGAGCGTCACGAGCGCGCCCCCGAGGACGAGAAGCGACAGGAGGCCGAGGACGACCGTCACGCGCGAAACCTTGGGAGTGCTCACCGAGCACGAGGATAGCGCCGGGGGGGGCTGCGAGCGCCCCTTGGCCGGCGTCGTGCCGGCGCGCTGGGTGCGTCGCCGCGAGCATGCTAACGGGGGTGCGTGAGGCGGCCTGTCGCTCTGCTCCTCGCGTTGGTCGTCGTGGGCTCCGCTTGCGAGCGCCGAGGCTCGGGTGAGCGCCCTCGCCTCGCGGTCTCGGGGCAGAGCGCCGAGGCGGCCACGCGGCTCGCGAGCGCCACGGGCCGGGCATCCGCGTCGCCGGACTCGGCGTCGAACGCCGACGAGGGGGCCTGGGTCGCGGCGCTCCGGGCCGGCCGCTACGCCGACGCCGCCCAGGCGCTCGACGCCGTCTCCGATCTCGACAAGCAGCCCGGTCTCAGGCTGGCGCGCGCGCGAGCCGCTCTCGAGCTCGGCGACGCGCGCCGCGCTCTCGAGCTACTGGCGGGCCTCGAGAAAGACCTGCCCGCGCTCGCTCCACACATCGAAGAGCTGCGCGCCGACGCCGCGCTCGGGAGCGGCGCTTATGCGGACGCCGCGAAATACTTCGAGGGTCAATCGGGTCTCGAGTCGCAGGTTTCGGCCGCGGCGGCGCGCGAGCAAACGGGCGAGCTCGACCGCGCGATCGCCCTGTGCACGCGAGTGATTCGCGCGCTCGGCGGCAAGCGGCAGCGATCGCTCGAGTCGAGAGCACGCGATCTGCGCGCGAGGGTCGCGGCGCGCGCCGGCAAGAAGGAGCAAGCCGCCCAGGACCTGCGCTGGCTCGCGCTCGAGGATCCGGTCGGCTCGCAGGAGGCCGACACGCGGCTCGCGGCGCTCGTGCCGTCCAAGGCGCTCGACAAGGAGGAGCGCCTCGGGCGCGCGCTTGCGCTCGGTCGTGCCGGGGAACGGCTGCGCGTCGAAGCCGAGCTCGAGCGTCTCGACAAGGCGCCGGGTCCCGCGCTCTCACGTGCTCGAATCGAGCGCGCTCGTGCCTTCGGGCTCTACTACTCGCGTGCGGACTACCGGCGCGCGAGCGAGCTTTTCACACGCGCGAGCAAGGGGCCCGGCGTCGACGCCGCGGAGTGCGCGTTCTACGCCGCGCGGTCGCTGGCGCGCGCTCAGGACGACGCCGCAGCGGTGCGCGCCTACAAGAACGTTGCGACGCGCTTCGCGAAGTCGCCGTTCGCGGAGCAGGCGACGTACCTGCTCGCTCGGACGCACTACGCCGGCGGTGCCTTCGCCGAGGCCATCAAGGCGTACGACAGCTACCTTTCGCGCTACGGCCTGCGAGCGCGGTCTCGTGTCGATTCGCTCTACGAGCGCGCCGTGGCAAGCCTCGCGGTCGGGCGGCCTGCGGCGGCGGCTTCCACGTTCGCTTCGCTCGCTCGCCGCGAGCGCGACGATTGACGCGCCGCTCGTCTGCATCACCTCGAGGGCGTCGCACGCGCCGGTGCGGGCGAGACGGAGCGCGCCGAGAAGCTCTTTCGTGGCGTCGTGCGCGACCAGCCGCTCACGTACGCTGCGCTCGCGAGCACGGCGCGCCTCATGCAGCTCGGCGTGACGCTGCCGCCCGTGATCCCGCCGGGCTCCCAGGTGGGCGAGCCGCGGCCGCTCGACGTCGAGCTGCCGGCGCAAGTGGCGCTGCTCCACGAGCTCGGCCTGGATCGCGATGCCGAGGCCGAGCTCCGTTCGTCCGAGCGCGGGCTCGCGCGCTTCGGGGCGCGTTCGGGCGAGGCGCTGTGCACGATGTACGGGCTGCTCGACACGGCGGCGCGGCGTTACCAGCTCGCACAGACCTCGGTGACGCAGGGCGCCCTCATGGTAGCGCCGACCCCCGCGACGCGCTGGCAGTGGGACTGCGTCTACCCGCGCCCCTTTGCCGAGGCCACGCGAAAGACCGCCGAGGCCGTCGGCGTGGAAAAAGCGTTGCTCTACTCGATCATGCGCCAGGAAAGCGCGTTTCGCGTCGGCGCAGGCTCGCCGGTCGGCGCTCGGGGCCTCATGCAGCTCATGCCGCGCACGGCCGAGCGCGTCGCCGAGGAGCACGGCCGCCCCTACGACGAGGCGCGCCTCGTCGAGCCAGGCGTGAGCATCGAGCTCTCCTCGCGCTACCTGAAGAAGCTCATGGACGCGTTCGGCGGCAGCGTGCCGCTCGCGCTCGCGGCTTACAACGCCGGGCCCACGGCCGTCCGGCGCTGGCTCGAAAACGCCCCGACGATCCCGCTCGACGTGTTCCTCGCCCGCATCCCGTACGACGAGACGCTCGAGTACGTCGAGCGCGTGGTCAGTAACTTTGCGCGCTACCGTTACCTCGAGGGCGGTGCCGACGCCGTGCCGTACCTCGACCTCGCGTTGCCCGCCGTACCGCCCGAGGCGGCGGTGCCGTATTGAGTGAGGCCACGGACGAACGGCGCCGTGCGCGCCGTTCGTGCTACCTCACGATGGTTCCGCAGTTGACGAACGCGAGGTTCGTGTCGGCGCGGAAGTTCGACTGCGTCGTGTGGCGCTCCGTCTGGAACATGTCGAACGGATAGATTTCACCCTGGGTGAGCCCGAGCATGTCCAAATTCACGGAGGCGCTTTCGGCCTGGTGAACGCCCCCGATATCGATGACCAGCTGGTTGTCGATGAACACCCACACGTCGTCGTCGCCGCTGAAGCTGAAGGTTTCCCCGCCCTGGTACTGGAACGTCGTGTGGATTTCCGTCGTGAAGTGGAAGTTGTGCATCGTGCGCTGGCCGTCGCTGCCATCGTTGCCGAACCCGAGATCGTCGAGCGGGTAGAAAGCGTTGCTCGAGAAGCTCGACACGTTCCCGTTCGGCGCAAAGTACATGTAAAAGACGAAGGGCTGGTTCGTGCCCGGCGTGTTTCGGAAGAACGTGTCGAAGCCGACGCCGTCGTAAACCGTGACGGTCGTGGCTCCGGGGTGCGCGTAGACCGGCTTCAGATCGGGACCGAGCGTGGTCTCGACGATGCCGAGGTCGTCGGTGCTCCTGTTCGAAAGGTCCGGGTTCTCGAAGTTCACGCCGTCGGCTTGAAAATCGCGAATCACGGCGAGGATCGTGGTCCCGCAGCCGGAGTCGGTCGTGGGCGTCGGTTGAGTCGTGGCATCGGTGATGGGATCCCCGACTTTGTAGCCGCCGAGCGTTGCGGGCGTGAACCCATCCGGGAAGCCCGTGGGGCCCGTTGAGGTCGCGCCACCCGTCGTCGGCGAGCCGGAGACTCCCACGTCGATGATGGTCATGCCGCCCGAGCCGGCCGGCGCGCCACCGGTGCCGGCGGAGCTCATGCCGGCGCTCGGGGCAGCTCCCGAGCCCAGCGTGGCGCCCGTGCCGCCCGAGCCGATGCCGGTCGTGACGCCCGTGTCGCTGCTGCACGCCGTCGCCAGCACCGCGCCAACGAGGCTGCAAACCGTGAGCCCGAATTGGAGCGGCGAGGAATTTCGGTACATGTGCGACAGAGCGGGCATGGGAAGCACTCGCGAACGCAAGTGCAGTGGGAATAGTGTGAGGAGCCGCTCGGTGCCAGGCCGCGCGGTCGACAAAACCGGCGCGGGCGCCGCGATTCTCGAAATTGCGTACTCGGCCTGCGGTTTTCCGTCGCCCAGCTCGGGCCCGACCCGGGTGCGGGGCACGCGGACCACGAGCACGGCATGCACGACAGCGAAGCGAGCACCACGACGCCATGCTGACCACCAGCACTCGCGCACACAGCCGCGCTCGGTTGCGGCGCGCGCTCGCGAAGCGTCACGTCGCCGCCGATCAACTCGCGTCACCACAAACATCCACGCTCACCGAAGCTTCATGCCCGCCAGCAACGAGCGCATCCTCGGCCCGAGACCTCGTCGAAAAAGAGCGCAAAGGGTGGGCGCGCCGCCGCGTGAATAGGGGCGTGACGCGGCTCCTTTTTCTCGTCTTCGTCTGCTGCCTTTGTTCCATCGGGGAGGCGCGAGCGGCGGAGAGCGCGCTCGCGCCTCCCGTCGTGCTCGGGAGCACGGACGTGCCGTACCCGAGCGGCGCCGAGGGCGAGGCAAGCGTCGTGCTCGAGCTTCTGGTCGAGAAGGACGGGAGCGTCGGAGCGGTCCGCGTGCTCGAAGGGGCGCCGCCGTTCGCGGAGCAAGCGCGCCGCGCCGTGCTCACGTGGCGCTTCACGCCGGCCCGGCGCGGCGACGCCGCGGTTGCGGCGTGGATCCGCGCGCGCGTCGGGTTTCGGCAAGGGGACCGCGCCGCGCCTGCCGCGCCACCCGCCGCAACGAATGCCACGACCTCGGCTGAGTCCGCGCCGCCGCGTGCGGCGATTGGCGAGGCGGAGGTCGGTGCGGAGGCGGAGGTTGACGGTGCACGGCGAGCGCCGGGCGATCGGTGACGCCGACCCGCTTTCTGCCACTGTGAAGCGGCACTTCGCTGGCGCGTTCGGCGATCCGTTTCGCGCCGTCGAGGTGCTGCCGGGCGTGACCCCCACGCTGAGCGGCTTGCCGTACTTCTACGTGCGCGGAGCGCCTCCGAACGACAACGGGTATTTCCTCGACGGGATACGCGTCCCGTTGTTGTTTCACCTCGGGCTCGGGCCCGGCGTGATCCACCCTTCTCTCGTCGAGAGCCTGGATTTCTATCCGGCGGCTGCACCGGCAAGTTACGGTGGCGTCGCGGGGGGTGTCATGGCTGGGCGGACGCGTGCTCCGGCGGCGAGACCGCACGGCGAGGCGAGCCTGCGCCTCGTTACGCCGGTGCGCTCCTCGAGTCTCCGTTCGCGGGTGACCGGGCGACGGCGCTCGTCGCCGGGCGCTACGGTTTTCCGGGAGCGGTCCTGAGCGCCAACTCCGACATTCGTATCCGGTACTGGGACTACCAATCGCGGGTGACGTTGGCCGTCGGACAGCGAAGCACGCTCGGCCTGCTCGCTTTCGGCAGCCACGACTACCTCGCGCACGAGGAGCCTTCGGGCGCGACGATTGAGGACCTGGTCTCCGATTTTCACCGCGTGGACCTGCGCTACGACCACGCGTGGGACGCGGGAAGATTCCGTATCGGGGCCACCCTCGGCTACGACTCGCAGGGCTCGAACCCCGCGTATCTCACGAACCGTTCGGTAGCGCTTCGCCTCGAGCTCGAGCAGGATCTCGCGCCGTGGCTACGCCTGCGTACCGGTGGAGAGGGCCGCTTCGAGGTCTACGGCTTCCGGCTCGAGGCGCCCGCGGAACCGAACCAGACCGTCGTGCCTTCGAGCGTCTATCCGCCCCGCACGAACCTGACGCCCGCCGCCTATCTCGACCTGGTCGCGCAACTCGGATCGCGCATCGAGGTCGTCCCCGGCGCTCGTGTCACGATCTTCGACTCGACGGCACGTGCGACTTCGAGCGAGCCGCGCCTGCAGACGACCGTGGCGGCGGTTGACCCTCGCGTTTCGATGCGCGTCGCGGCGACACCGTCCGTTGCGCTCCTCTCGAGCTTCGGCGTCGCCCACCAGTACCCCACGCTGAGCGTGGGCGAGCTACCTGCCGTCGTCGGTGCCGGCGCCGGGTTTCCGGGCCAAAGTAGCGAGCTGCAGCGAGTGATCCAGGCGAGCCAGGGGCTCGAGCTCACGCTGCCGGCACGAGTGGTGGCGACCGCGACCGTGTTCCTGACACGCTCGACCGGGCTCACGGATTTCACGGCGAGCTGCCTTCAGATTCGAGCCGCCGAGCGCGCCGAGCGGCGAGGGCCCGAAGCCGAACGATCCGTACTTCTGCCCGAGCTTTGCACCCGTGCGTGGTCATGCCCACGGGCCCGAGCTGCTCGTCACGCGCTCGGTCACGCCGCGGCTGAGCCGTATGCTTTCGTACACGCTCTCCCGCTCGGTGCGCGAGGCGGACTTCGTGGCGCTCGAGGGAGGCGACGCCGTCGCGATCGTACCCAGCGCTTCGCTCAGGCGCCGTTTGAGCGCGGCGCTTTCGGGTACGAGTCGGTCGCTCGCGGCGACAGGCGCGTCGTGGTTACCGGGCTTCCGTCTCAACATGGCCGGCGTGTGCCCGTGCGCCGCTACAAGAACCACCGTGACCCGGCCTTTTACCGCGTTGACGTGCGCCTCGAGAAACGCTGGAAGCTCGGAAGCGATCGGTGGCTCGCGTTCGTGCTCGAAGGGCAGAACGTGACGCTCGAAAAGGAAGCCAACACGCTAGGGATGGACTGCCGGGGGGAGCTGACCCCGGAGAGCTACAGCACGGAATGCAAGCGCGGCGAGGTTGGCCCGCTCACGCTCCCGAGCGTCGGCCTCGAAGCAATTTTCTGAGGCCCGCTCGAGATAGCGTGAAGGATCCGCTTCTTGGGCAAGAATGGGGGCGAGACCCTTTTCCATGTTGCCGCTCTGCATCACCTGCCTGTGCCTCGCCGGCGGGGCTTTCCGCGCGGCGCCCGCGCACCCCCTCGCGCGGGCCGGTTGTGCGCCGAGGATGTCGTGGCCGATGACGAGGTGCTCGGCCGCTTTCCGGAGCTGCCCACGCAGGTTCGGAGCGCGCTCGCGGCCCACGAGGACATCGACACCTGCGTCGAGGTCAAGCTCGGCACGATCCCCGCCGCGATCCGGTGGGCGTGAGGCTTGCCGACGCAGGCATGCGTCCTGCTCGGTTGACTCGGCGAGAGTGTGCCGTGCTCAAGGCATTGCTGCTCGTGCCACGCGAAGGGGACGCGCCCGAAACGTCCGGCGTCGTCGAGGGGCCGCGTTCATCGACGGAGAACCGGGCGTCCGAGCCCGCGTCCACCTCTCGGCCACGACCATTTCGCCTCGAAATCCAGCCGCTCGCGCCCGCCGCGGCGTCCGAGCGCGACCGCTCCGCGCGGCACGGCGCGTCGGCCGAACGTCTCGGCTTCGAGCTCTCCGTCGTCACCTCAGCACGTGCAGGTGATGGCCAGTACGGACTCGGACTCGCCGTACTGCCTGTCTTTCGTGTCGAGGATTGGCTTGCCGGCCTCGAGCTCTCGGCGCAAAGCTACGTGACCGAGACGGCCGAGCCGAGCGCGCCGCTCGAGGTCGCCGGACTGATCGGCCGCCGGCTCCGCTTCGACGCGGTGTCGCTCGATCTCATCGCGGGGCCCGGGGTCGTGGTCCAGTCCGAATCCAGCGTCGAGACGGGGCCCGCCGGCGTTCGCAGGCAATCGATGACGGGCGTCGTGCCCCGCTTGCTCGTCAAGAGCCACATGGGCTTCGCCGAGCGCTCGGTGCTACGTGGCTTCGTCGGCATCGAGGGAGAGGTGGGACCGCCGCAGTCCGACGCGAGCTTCGGTCCGCCGCTACCGCCGATGTGGGTCATGGGGCTCGCTCTCGGCGCAACGGTGGGGACGCGATGAGAATCGAGCGTAACGAGCTTCTGGCGCTTCCCGAGCGGCAACGGACGCCGGACCCCGAGCTGATGACGCGGCTCGCGGCGGGTGACATCGGCGCGCTCGGCGAGCTCTACGACCGCTATCAGGATCCCCTCCGGCGCTTCGTCGCCCGACTCACTGCCGATGCCGAGGACGTGGATGACCTCGTGCACGCGACGTTCCTCGCCGCCGCATCGAGCGCGGCACGCTACGACGGGCGCCCATCGTGTCGGCCGTGGCTGATGGGCATCGCCGTCCAGCACGTGAAGCGGCGGCGCAGCGCTCTTGGGCGCCTCCTCTCCGTGCTGAGCTCGCTCGGCGCGCTTCGCTCGACCAGCACGGATCCTCGTGCTGCATTGTATGCGCGAAGCGAGCTCGACCGCGCCCTCCTGCGCCTCACCGAGGCGAAGCGCATCACCCTGCTCCTCGCCGAGGTGGAGGGGCTCACTTGTCCGGAAATCGCGGCAGCGCTCGGGGTACCCGTGGGCACCGTGTGGACGCGACTGCACGCAGCGCGACGCGAGCTGCGCAAGGCGCTCGGGGGCAAGAAGCCATGACCCCGCCTTGCCCTCGGCAGTTCGAGGTCGAAGCCCTGCGCGGCGGACGCCTCACGGGCGTCGAACGCGTCAGCTTCGAGCGCCACTTGGCGCAGTGCGGGGCCTGCTCGCGCGAGGCCGAATGGCTCGCGACGCTCGGCGATGCGCTGCGCGCGAGCCACCCGGCGAGCGCCGACGAGCTTCGCGTGCGCCAGGAGCGAACACGACTGCTCGCGGCGTTCGACGACGCGTTGACGACCGAGCGCTCGCCGACGCGCGCGTGGCGTCGAGTCGGCGTGCTCGCCGCCGCCGCCTCACTGGGTTTGGGGCTCTTCCTCTTCTGGATGTGCGGCCCGCGGTACCTCCCGTCTTCGTTTCGCACGTCAGCGTCAACCCCGAGGCGGGAGCCAACTGGTTCAGGGCATCGAGCATCAGCGTCGGTTCGTCAGGCTCGAGGACGGCAAGCTTCGCATCCGGGTCGCGAAACGGCCGGGCGAGCGCCCGTTGCTCGTGATCTTGCCCGACGGTGAGCTCGAGGACGTGGGGACGATCTTCACGGTGGAGGTCGAGGCGCGGCGGACGACACGCGTCGAGGTCGAAGAGGGGCGAGTGACCCTGAGGCTTCGGGGGCGGCCGCTCGTCTCCCTCGCAGCGGGAGAGCACTGGGCTGTCGCGCCGCCCCCATCGAGCAGCGCGCTACGCCCCGAGCCGGACGCACCCGTCCGGCCGAGCGCGACCGCGACGGCGCCGCGTCTTCTTGCTTCACCCGGCCGTGCGGAGGCGGCCCCCTCCAGCGACTTGGCTCACAGCGCGAGCATGCCGGCGGCGGCCTCCGCAGAGTTCCGAGCGGCGATAACGTCCTTCAAAGAGGGCGGTTTCAAGGACGCGGCCATGCGCTTCGGCCGCTTCCTCGAGCAGCACCCGCGCGATGCGCTCTCCGAGGACGCCGCGTACCTGCGCGTGCTGTCGCTCAGGCGCGCCGGCGACGACGCCGCCATGCAATCCGCAGCCCGCGACTACCTAGGTCGCTACCCTTCCGGTTTCCGGCGCGCGGAGGTCGAGAAGCTTTCTCGCTGAGGCCACGCTGCGCTCGAGGCTCGCGCGGGACGCGTGTCGCTCAGCTGCCGCAATCCGGCGGAGGATCGGCTTCCTCGTCCCCGCAGGTCGCGTCGCTCTGCAGGTGGACGAGCACGCAGCGATTGGGAAACCACCAGCACTGACCGTTTTCGTCGCGTTGGAGGCTGGCGGCGGTAGCGCACCCCTGGTGGGCGCCAGCGCAGGTCGCAAACGACGCCTGGTTCAGGCACTGGCGTTCTTCGTCGATCGGCCACCCGAGGTACGGCGCACAGAATGCATCTTCGGCACAATCGGACTCGTCCAGCTCGTGGCAGTAGCTGCAGTCGCCGCCTTCGCAGTCGATCCAGTACCTGTCGAGCACGGCGCTCTCGAGCACGGGCTCGAGCACTGCGAAGGTCGCATTCACGATCACCATGTGGAGATTCGTCAGCACCTCCGGCTCCAAACCAATTCCCGTCAGCCAGCTCGTCAAGCATTGGAGGCGCATTCCGAGCTCCTCTTCGGAGTAGGGCACGTCGTTCCCGTCGTCGTCGGTAAAGGAGTCCGCGAGGTTCAGCTGAAAAGCGCGCCGTTGTCTCGCTCCGAACCTGCTCGCAAGCAACACCGCTGCCGCAGACGGGTGCAGGCTCCTTCCCGGCGAGAAAGTCACAGCCTTCGGGAAGATTGGAGGGACCGCCCCCCTCTCCGCCGCCCATGCCGCCCGACGAGCCACCGCGGTTGTCGTCGTCGGAGCCACAGCCGTACGCCATCCCCAGAACCACCACGCCTATCGTTATGGATCCAAGAAAGTTCACGGCACCTCCCACTGTACGTCGCCTCGTCCACCGACCTCACCCAAAGTGTACGCTGACCAAGCCGAGCAGGCCAAGGTGGGCCAAGGTCCGCGCGACTCCCCGGTGAAAGGCTAGAACCACCTTCACCTGGAAAGACCCTCGTGCAACGGGACGGCAAGATCCTCATCAGTGGCGCAGGCATCGGCGGCCTGGCTCTCGCTCGCGCGCTCAGGCTCGCCGGGTTCTCGTGCAAAGTGTTCGAGCGGGAGGCGGAGCTACGGGTCGCCGACGCCGGCATCTTGATTCAGACCGTCCCGCGACGCCTTCCTCGACGGGTGGCGTCGCGCGCCATCGGCACGCGTCGCGTCGCCGCGACCGTTGGTCGTGGAGGCTCCCCACTTGTACCGGCACCCCACAAAGTTTGATTTCAAATGAAATTGGCCTGCAGATTGCCTGATCGATCGGGCCCCCTCGCGCATTTGGCGGGCGATCACCATGAGCACCCGACACGCTTCTCTCCTTCTCGCTCTCACCCTCGCCCTCGGGCTGGCCTCCGGCTGCTCGAGCGACAATGCGTCCTCCGATGACGGGGCCAGCGGCACGGGCGGCTCCGGCGCCACGGGCGGCTCGGACGCCACGGGCGGCTCGGACGCCACCGGCGGCTCAGGCGCCACCGGCGGCTCGGACGCTACGGGCGGCTCCGGCGCCACGGGCGGCTCGGACGCCACGGGGGGTTCCGGAGGCACCGATGCCCAGAGCTTCATGCCCCCCTGCAGCGCGGGACCCACCGCGGCCGGTGACGAGATCAAGAAGGGCGTCGCGTGCACCGCCTCGGACGTACAGCTCTGCTACCGGGCCTGCGGGCCAACCTCCGTCGGCTGGAAGCCGGAGACGTGTACTTCGGGTGTCTATGCCGAAGGCGACTGCAGCTTCCCGGTGGAGGGCGACTACTCCTGCTTCAAGATCCCCGACGCCATCGACACCAGCGTCTGCCCGACCGCCGCGCCCCAGTCCGGCGACGACTGTGACGTTGCAGAGTGCACGCTCTGCAACCTCGAGGGTAGCTATTTCGATTCCGGCGGATCTTCGAAGACGGGCTACTGCGTGTGCCAGCCGCCGAACGACATGGGCGCTCGCCACTGGTCGTGCGCAAGCGAGACGGCCTGGCCTTGCCCGTTCAACGCGGGCTGCTGAAGCGCGGCCACGAGCCCATGCCGGGGCCCGTGGCGCCCGGCCCGCCCCCGCGTCATTCACCCGGACACACCTCTCTCGGAATCTGGCTCTACGGGCAGAACGAGACGTATTCGCCGAGATCGAGGTCCTTCAAAATGGGGCTGTAGCGGCTGCTCCAGGCGGAGCAGGCGTCCACGAAGCTCGCGGGCTCGTACTCGCACATGAACACCGGCTTGTCGTCGGTGGCGTAGGCGAGCAGGTCGCTGCACCAGTTGCCGTCGGAGTAGCAGCTCTCGGTGAGCGCCCAGTCGTAGAGAGGCTCGAGCGTGTCCGTGAGGCTCGCCGTGTTCTTCTGGCCGATGCTCATGCCGCGCGCGTGCACGGCGTCCGCGAGCCACTTGGCGTAATCGATGCCGTCGGCACGGGTGAGCGGAAAGCCCGACTCGGCACCGAGCTCGAAGACGTCCATATTGTCCGGCTCGACGGCGTCGAAGCCCTTCGAGCGACACGCGTCCAAGCGATCGAGCATCCGCGCCCTCGTCTCGTCGCTCCGGATGTCGAGGTACTTCTCGCCGGGCCAGCCGTCGTAGTCGTTGCCGAGCACCGCTGCGGGAAAGAGGTCGCTGTCGGGACGGAAATCCTCCCAGCTGCCGACGCTCACGTAACAGATGACTTTCGTGCCTTGCGCGTGGAGCTTCGCAACGTCGCTCGCGTCGCTTTCCCAGTCGATGTCGTAAACGTCAACTGGAAGCACGTCGCCGAGCGGCACCGAGAGCTGCCATTGCCAGCTCAGACCGGCGGTCGGCTGCCAATAGTCGCCGCCGGAGCCGCCCTCGGGCTCCATTCCGGCGGCGCCGCCAGACGAAGCGCCGCCAGACGAAGCGCCGCCAGACGAAGCGCCGCCAGACGAAGCGCCGCCAGACGAAGCGCCGCCGCTGTCGCGGCCCGCAATGGCCGTGCTACCGCCGCCGCCCGCTCCGGCACCCGTTGCGCCGCCGCGCCCGCTCGCGTCTCCCCCCGTGGCCCCGGCCGACCCCGCCGTTCCGGCCGCCGTGCTCTCACCCGCCATGGCTGCCGTGCCCGCACTGCCCGCTCGTCCGCCCGTTACGTCGACGCCAGGCGTTTCGCTATTCCCGCAGCTCGTCATCGCGAGCACCGTGCCGGCGAGGACGTGTCGGGCCAACGTTCGCATCGTGCGCCATGATACACCGGCGACGACGGTCCCGTGCCGAGCGCTCGCCGAACGGGTCAGAACACGCCTGGCTCGCCCGCCGCCGAGCGGACGAGCGCGCCGCCGAGCGGCCAGGTGCCGTCGGATGCCCAGCGCGCGCGGTAGGCGTCGCGCAGTGTGAGCTCCGCCAGCTTGCCGCGCGGTGAGAAGCCCCAGGCGGCCTCCTGCGACACGTCGTCCGGGTCGGCGTACAGGCGCCAACAGAACGCCCCCGCGAGCCACGGCTCGTCGAGCAGCGGCGAAAGCAGCCCGAAGTAGGCGCGATCCTGCGCGGCCTCGTCGACGACGACGTTGGTCATGCCGTCCGGCCATTCCCAGGGTCGAAGCGCCGGATCGGCGCGCGTCGTGTAGCCGAACTCGGTCAGGAGGATGGGCTTTTGCCACCGTTCGGCAAGCGTCGAAAGCTCCGCGGCGACGCGCCGTCCGCCCTCGATGAGGTCGCCGATCGAGGCGTTCGGCTTGTCGGTGAGCGGGAAGAAGGCGTTCACACCGATGAGATCGAGCTCGCCGAGAATCACGGTGTCGTCGACGTCGTCCCAGTTCGCGGCGTACGTCAGAAGCCCCGGGTAGTGAGCACGGACCTCGCGCACGAGGTCGACGAACCCCGCGGCGTGCGTCGTCGTGAGCCAGCTTCGAAGCTCCACCCCGATCGACAGCAGGTCGACGCCGGCCTCGCGCGCGACGTCGGCCCATCCGAGCAAGAACGAGCGGTAGCTTTCCCGAAAGGCGCGCCACGCGTCGTCGTCGCCGGGGTCGAGCTCGCCTCGCCAGCCGCCCGACTCGACCCAGAGATGCGGCACGAGGAACACCCTGAGCCCCCGCGCGTGCGCGCTCCTGACGGCGCGGCGCACGTCGGCGCGGTTCTTTTCGTAGGGCGCCTCGAACGTCGGCGACACGGCGCTCGGCTTCAAATCCGCCACGCGACCGAACACCGTGAGGCTCACCCAGGTCGCTCCGAGCCTTTGGGACTCGTCGAGCGTGCGTTCGTAGGGGGCGCTGCCGTAGCCCTTGCCCGGGTGCAGGCTGCTCTCGATGGGACCGACGGTGATGCCGCGGATGGCGCCCACCCCCGCGGCTGCCCAGCCGGTCGGGCCGGGCCCCACGTGCATGCCGGCCTGGCGTGCCGTGCCGCGTGCTCCGAGCGCCGAGCCGGCCGCGAGCAGGGCGCCCGCCAGGGCGAGCAACCGAGCGAGAGGGGCCGGGGTCACGCGTCAGGTAGACCACGCGAAGGTGGGCTACGTCCATGCCGGGGTGGGGTTGTCCTTGCCGAGTGCTGCTTTGTATGTATCCTTCCGCCCGCCTCGCCCGAGAGCGCTGGGCTGCCGACAAACAAATGAGCAAGGGTGATCTTCTCGAGATGGAAGGCGTGATTCAGGACGCGCTCGGCGGCGGCCAGTACAACATCAAGGTTGACCAGGGTGGAGCGATCGTCCGCGCTCAGCTCTCGGGTCGCATGCGGCGTCATCACATCCGCGTGCTGCCGGGCGACAGGGTGCGCGTCGCCGTCTCGCCCTACGACCTCAGCCACGGGCTCATCGTCTACCGCGGCAAGTGATCCCCCGCGGCGGGTTCGGGCGCGCGTCGCTCGCCCTCGCGGCGTTGCTCGCTCTCGCCGCCTGCCGGCGCTCCGAAGACGACGCGACCCGCGGATCTCCGAGCGCGTCGTCTGGTGCAGCCAAGGCGCGTCCCCCGGCGGTGCTCTACCTGCCGGACGGGGGTGACAGCGTGCTCGGGGGCTCGGAAGGCCCGCCGCGCCTCCCCGTGGGTCCCCGCGGTGGGCGCTGTCCCGCCGACATGGTCTTCGCCGCGGGGCGCTTTTGCGTCGACCGCTACGAAGACGTGCTCGTCGATGCTCGCCTGGGAAGGTCGATCTCGCCCTATTTCGCCCCGAGTCGCAGCGATGCGCTGCGGGCGCTCGAGCTCTTTCGAGAGGGTGTGCCCGCGGCGGCACCCAGGCTGCCGCTCCTGCCCGGCTGGGAGCAAAACGAGCCCTTCGTGCCGCGCGCCGAGTCGCGCGCCGGAGCGATTCCGAACGGTTACGTGAGCGGCATTCTCGCGGCCCGTGCCTGCGCGACGGCCGGCAAACGCCTCTGCACGCTCGCCGAATGGATTGATGCGTGCCGTGGCGAAGAGCGACGGAAGTTTCCCTACGGCGAGCGCTACGAGCCCGGCGTCTGCAACGTCGGCCGTGAAGCGCACCCCGCGGACGTGCTCTACGGCAACGCGTCCGTCCATCACCTCGATCCGCGCCTGAACCTCGTTGCGGGTGCCGAGGGACCCTTGCTGCGCCGAACCGGGGAGAGCGCGCGTTGCCGGAGCGACTGGTCCGGGGATGCCGTCTTCGACATGGTGGGCAACCTCGATGAGTGGGTGGATGAGCCTTCCGGGGCCTTCGTCGGCGGCTTCTTCTCGCGAGCGACCGTGGACGGCTGCGACGCCCGGATCACGCAACACCCCCAGGAGTACTTTGATTACAGTATAGGCGTAAGATGCTGCTTGTGAACGAATTTGGCCACCACAAATGTGGTCTCATGTAGGTGTCTATCTTACCATTCCCTTCATGTCCCCATTTGCTCGCAAGCCCGCGCTGCTGGCCGTCGTCGTCTGCGCCACCGCCGGCTGCGGCAACCCCCTGACCCGCAAGCTCGATGGCCGCTGGCTCGGCTCCGGCGTCGAGAGCTTCGAGCAGCGGGACGTCGCCGCGGCCACGGGGTGGGCGAAGGGTGTGCTCTTCGAGTTCTCCGGCCAGAAGATCACCGTCGCCATCCCCGCCGAGGAGCCTCGCTCCGCGCCCTACCGGATCGCGTCGGCCCGCGGGACGCGCGTCGAGCTTGCGGTGGAGCGCCCCGACGGCAAGCTCGACCCGCTCGCCCTCGTGCTCGACGACGAGCGCAGCATGCGCTGGATGATCGACTCGGCGCACGCCGTCGTGCTGACGCGCGAGTAGCCGCCCGAGATTCGTCGAACCCGTCCGGCGCTCTCAGCGCGACAGGACGATGGCGCGCGATACTTCGAGGCCGTTCGGTGAGACGGGCGCGTGCAGCGAGCGCGCGCCGTCACGAACGCAGAGCTCGACGCCGCTCGGCAGCCGTGGCGAAAATTGCACGCCCGCGATCGAGCCGTTCGGGAGCGACTGGTAGCGCAGCGTGGTCTGCGCGGCGCCGCTCGGCAGTTGGGCCGCGACGGTGCGCTGCCGGAAGCATGCGGACGTGAGCTCGATGAGGTGGAGTGTCGCGGTGTCAACGGCTCCCGGCGACGGCTCGGGCACCACCGGGCGCTCGGCGACGTGGCCGGGTTCGTGCGTGTCGGCGTCGCTCTTCCGGGCCGCCTCGCTCCCCTCTCTGTTGGCGGAGGGTTCTTCGGGGGCGCTCGGCGCCGTGGAGACGGGCGCGCGCGCGCTCGGGCGCTTCGGGGCGGGCTCGTCGCCGGGGTGGGGCGGCGCGAAGTGCTCCGCGGCCGGGCTCGTGAGCAGATGCCCCGTGCCGGGCTGGCTGCGCGGGCCGACGAGCACCGTGCCCTCGGTCACGGCGACGTTGACGCTGTCGGCGGCGAGCGCCACGCGAAACGCCGTGCCGTGGGCGGCGACGCGCAGCTCGCGCGCCTCGATCGCGAACGATTCCGGACGCAGGCTCGGCACGACGCGCGCCGACACCGCGCCGCGTTCGAGGCGCACCGTCACCATGTCGCCGGCGCTGATGAGCGTGGCGCGCGACCCCGGCTCGAGCGTCCACGTGACGCGCCCGGCGTGTGCGACCACGCGCGGCTCGTCCGCCGCCGCGACGACGCTGCCGGGCGCGAGCGTGTCGCCGTCGGTCGCTCCGCGACGCTCGCTCGCTGCGCTCGGCGCGGGCACGGGCGCCGAGATGGGCGCGGGTCGCACCAGGTAGACGAGCCCCGCGAGCGCGGCCACGGCGGCAGGCACGAGCCAGAGTCGCCTGCCGAAATGCAGCGACGGCCGTGGTACCGAGCGCGGGGGCAAGCTCTCGAGCGTGCGCTCGATGCGTGCGATGTCGATCTCGGGGGGGCGCTCGGCACGCGCCTCCTCGAGGACGGCGCGGAGCGCCCGGGCGTCGCGCTGGCGGTTCAAGCGGGCTCCTTGTGCGGCTCGCGTCCCGCACCGGGTCGATCGGAGCTCGGCGCTCCGAGGCCGTCGGCGATGGCGCGGAGCGCGGGCTCGCTCGAGAGCAGGGAGAGCACCTCGCGCCGCGCGTAGAAGAGCCGCGTGCGGACGGTCAGCACGGGTGACCCGAGGATCTTGGCAATCTCATGGGGTGACAGACCC
Organism: uncultured delta proteobacterium; assembly: GCA_963841435.1. Taxonomy (GTDB): domain Bacteria; phylum Myxococcota_A; class Polyangia; order Polyangiales; family Polyangiaceae; genus PMG-095. The sequence continues at coordinate 979,501 of CAWJCS010000003.1, read as the reverse complement.
TCGAGCTCGTGCAGCACGTACACCGTGCGCTTCTTCTCGCTCAAACGATCGACGATGCGATAGAGCGCTTCGATGCGGCGCCGCCGAGACACCTGCTCGTCGGGCGGCCCTGCGTCGTCGATGAGCGACGGCTCGCCCTTGCTCACGAGCATCAGCGGGCGCGTGCGCGCCGCGCGACGGTGCATGAGCACGACATTCACGGCGATACGAAGAATCCACGTCGAGAGGCGCGCCTCGCTGCGGAACGACGGCAGGCTGCGATGGACCTGAACGAACACCTCTTGCACGAGATCCTCGAGGTCGCCGCTGCCGTGCGTCATGCGGAACACGAGACGCGTGACCTCGACGCGGTGCGTCTCGAACAGCTCGCGAAAGGCGGCAGGGTCCGAAGCTTGGCAGCGTGACAGGAGGTCCCCGGAAACGCTCACCCGTCCAAGACTAGCGCCCGCACGCGCTCCCCGCTCGTCCGCGCCCACCGGCGGACCGAACGGAGTGAGCCGCGCGGGTAGGAGCGGGTAGGCAAGGGCGAAGGCCGGGGCCACGGGAGGTTGGATGCACGGGCCTCCCGGATCTTTCAGCCTTTGTCTGCCGCGGCGCGCGGCCGAACGCTCAGAAGAGCGTGCGCAAATCGACGGCCGGCTTCTTCTTCTGCGTGAGGACGCCGTTGACGGCGCGAAGAAGGCGGGTCTTGGCGGGCGCGGCCACGGGCTTGCCGTTCTTGGCGGCGTCGAACAGCCGCGGCGTCACGGGCCTGCCGGACTTCGGCTTTTTCGGCTCCACCTTCTCGCCTTCGGCCGGCGCAGGAGTTGCGCCCGCGCTCTTGGCGCGCGCTTTGTCGAGCTTGATGCGACGGTCGGGGGGACCGAGGCGCTCGATGCGCTTGGAGACCACGAGCAGGCGGCGCGGGTCGATCTTGTTATCTTCGATGAACTGGGCGAACTTGCTGGCCATGCAGGGTTCTCGCTGCCCGCACCTTATCGGGCTGGGCGACAGGGGGCGGGACCATAGCTTGGAGCCGGCATGAGCGCCAGGCCTGCCGCAGCCGCTCGAATTCTCGGTGAAAGGCTCGGCGAACGGCCGCTCGTGGGCGTCGTGCTCGGCTCGGGGCTCGGGGCGTTCGGCACCGCCCTCGAGGGGGCAAAGCAGGTGCCGTACGCCGACGTGCCGGGCATGCCCGTCCCGAAGGTGCCGGGCCACGCGGGCGAGGTCGTCGCGGGGCGGCTTCGCGGGGTGCCCGTCGCGTGCCTGTCGGGGCGGGTCCACCTCTACGAGGGTCATGCGCCCGAAGAGGTCGTGTTCGGCGTCCGCTTGCTCGGGGAGCTCGGCTGTCGCGTCGTCCTGCTCACCAACGCATCGGGAGGCATTCGCTCGGGGCTTTCGCCGGGTGCGTTGCTCCTCGTGACGGATCACGTCAACCTGACGGGGATGAATCCGCTCGTCGGTCCCAGCCAGGGGCTGCCGCGCTTTCCCGACATGACGGCTGCCTACGATCCCATACTGGCGGGTCTCGCACGCGACGCCGCCCGAGCCGAGGGGATCACGCTCGAGGAGGGGGTCTACGCGGGGCTGCTCGGGCCGAGCTACGAAACACCCGCCGAGGTCCGCATGTTGCGCACGCTCGGCGCCGATGCCGTGGGCATGAGCACCGTGCTCGAGGTGATCGCGCTCCGGCAATGCGCCGTGCGTGTCGGCGCCGTGAGCGTCGTCACCAACGTCGCTGCCGGCCTCGGCGATCGGCCGCTCGATCACGCCGAGGTGCAGGCGACGGGCGCCGCGGCGCGCGATCGTCTCGGCCGCCTGCTCGGCGGCTGGATCGAGCGCATGAAGCAGGAGCTCGGCCATGACTGACGGCGTCGCCTCCGAGCGCGTCGATCCGCTCGTCGAGGCGGCCCGCCGGGCGCGCGAGCACGCTTATGCACCTTACTCCGGGTTTAGCGTGGGGGCCGCGATCGTGAGCAAGAGCGGGGAGACGTACGTTGGTGCCAACGTCGAGAACGCCTCCTACGGGGCGACGCTCTGCGCGGAGCGCTCCGCCGTGGCCGCGATGGTCGCGGCAGGCGAACGAGCCATCGAGCGCGTGGCCGTGTACGCGGAGGGCCCCGAGCTCGTCATGCCGTGCGGTCTTTGTCGTCAGGTGCTGCACGAGTTCGGGCACGATGCGGAGGTCACCGTGGCGGGCCCCTCCGGTCGCCGGACGATGACGCTCGCGGCGCTTCTACCCGAACCGTTCGTGTTGGAGCCGAAGCCGTGACCCGCGCGAGCCCCGTCGTACCCCCGCGCGTGATCCCGGGGACGCCCCCGGAGATCGTCGTGTACGACGAGCCGCACGATTGCCCCTACGTGACGGGTCGTACGGCCGTGCTGCCCCTGCGCGTGCCGTCGCGACGCCTCGCCGGCGACGAGCTCGACGAGCGCCTGGCGGCGGGTGACCGCCGCCAGGGCATGTTCCTCTACCGTACCGCGTGCCCGAGCTGCCGCGCCTGCGAGCCCATCCGGCTCGACGTACAAAAGTTCCGGGCCAACCGCTCGCAGCGCCGCGCGCTCGCTCGCGGCGCTCGCGTGCTCTCGGTGGAGATGGGGCCGCCGCTGCTCGACGAGCGACGCGTCGCTCTCTACAACCGGCACAAGCAGCTGCGCGGCCTCGGCGACCAGGAGATCGACCTGGCGGGCTATCGCCAGTTTCTCGTCATGACCTGCTGCGACAGCTTCGAGCTCCGCTACACCGTTGACGGAGAGCTCGTCGGCGTGGCGCTCGTCGATCGGGCCGAGGATTCGCTGTCGGCGGTCTACTGCTTCTACGATCCCGAGCTCGAGAGCCTCGGCATCGGCACGTACTCGATCCTCAAGCAGGTCGAGCTCTGCAAGAGCCTGGGCCTCCGGCACCTCTACCTTGGCCTTTATATCGGCGACTGCGAGCGTATGCGTTACAAGGCTCGCTTCGTCCCGCACGAGCGGTTGCTGGAGGGTCGCTGGGTGCCGTTCGAGGGCGAGCTGGAACGGTCGGAGTGAGCTTTTCGCTCACCAATCCCGCGGGCGGCCTGCGCTACCACGTGCGGGGGTTTCGCTACGCGGAGACGCTCTGGGCCCCGTTTCGCTTCGCGCTCGCCGAATGGCTCTACGCCTGGGAGCCACCCGAGCAGAAGCTCGTCGTCGTGGGGCCGAGCGGCGGCTGGTGCGTGCAGCCCTTTTTCTACGAGCGCTTCGACGAGGTCGTGTGCCTCGAGCCGGATCCGCTTGCTCACGTGCTGTTTCGGCGCAGGCTCGCCCGGGCGCCGCTCGAGCACCGGCCGCGGCTCCGGTTCGTCAGGGACGATCGACTGCTCGCCGATCCCGCGGGGCTCGTCCAGCTGCTCAGGGCCGAGGGTGACGCGGCGATCCTGTTTTCGAACGTGATAGGCCAGCTCAGGGTCCTGCTCGAGACCACCGACGACGGCGACCCGCGTCTCGCGAAGATCCGCGACGCCGTTCGGCGGGCGACCGAGGGGCGTTCGTGGGCAAGCTTTCACGATCGGGTGTCGGGCGAGATCGAGCCTGCGCTCGAGGTCCGCGTCGACACCGATCGCCGCCTCGACGACGCCGAGATCCTCGAGCACTTCTACCCCGTCTTCGAAGACGAGGCCGGGGGGATCGCCAAGCGCCAGGCGGTGCTCATCGATCATCTCACGGGGGGATTTTTCCCCGCCGAGCGGCCGCATGCCTACTTCGTGTGGCCGCTCAGGCCACGCCAGTTCCACCTGATCGAGGCGACGCGGGCTCGCCGCGCCGACTGAGCTACTCGCCCGTACCCTGGGCGAGCTCGACGCGCACGAGCGCGAGGGCGAGCGCGTCCTTCGCGCCCTCCAGCGCGGCGCGGCTCTGTTGCTGGTCGGATCGGACCTTGGCGAGCTCGCCCGCCGTGGCCTTTATGGTCTGCTCGGCGGCCATCGCAGCCGTCCGCGCAGCCTCGACGTCCGCCTCGAGCTTCGCGATGGCCTTGGCGCGCTGAGCGGAGGTGTCGCGGAAGGCTTCGAGCTCGTTCGTCGCCTCGCCGAGCTCCGTGCTCACGCGCGAGTGCTCCCGTTCGAGGCGCTCGAGCTTCTCGTTGGCTTCCGAGAGCGCGGTCGCCTTTTCGGCGAGCTCGCTCTCGAGGCTCGCGACGCGCGAGTTCTTCTCCTCGAGCTCGCGCGAACGCTGCTCGAGCTCGCGCTGGCTTTCGGCCACCATCGCCGCCGACTTCTGTTCGACCTCGCCGAGCGCTTGCGCCTGCTCGGCACGCACCTTGGAGACCGCCTCGTCGTGGGCGCGCGCGAGCGCCTGCCGTTTGGTCTCGAACTCCTCGGTGGCCGCAGCCTGCCCCTCGCTGCGCGCCGTCTCGATGGCGGCGCGGCGCTCCTCCTCGGCCGCCGTCCGTGCGGTGGCGAGCGCTTCGTCCAGCTTTTGCTGCCCCTGGTCCTCCGTGGCCTGGACGGCGGCCTCGAGCTCGGCCTCGGCCTTCTTCTTCGCGTCCTCGAGGTCCTGGCGCAGCGCGGCCTCGCGGGCGTCGCGCTCGGCAAGCTCGGCCTGGTGCGCGGCGCGGTCGTTGGAGAGCTCGCCCGAGAGCAGCTCGAAGTCGCTCTTCAGCTTTTCCGTCTTGCGCCGGAAATCCTCCGCGCGCTTGGTCGCCTGCTCCTTGTCTTCCTTGGCGGCTTCCTCGCGGCGCTGCGCTTCGGTGAGACGCTGCTCGGCTTCGAGGACGCGATCGGAAAAATCCGCCTTTTGGCGTTCGAACGCGAGCGCGCCATCCTTGAGCGCGAGCAGCTCCTTGTCGCGATGCGTGACCTGATCCCTGAGCTCGAGGATCTCCTTGTCCTTGCGGTTGAGCTGCTCCCTCAGATCGAGGAACTCGCGCGCGGAGCCCGACGACTTGCCGGACACGACCTTGGCCTTGGCCTCGTCGAGATCCCGCTGAAGGCGCTGGACCTCCGCGTCCTTGGCGGCGCCGCGTCGGAGTGCCTCGTCGAGCTCGTCGGCGCGGGCTCGCGCCGCGCGCTCGGATTCCTCGAGCTCCGCGAGCCGCTGCCGCTGGCGCTCGACCTGCTCGCGCAGGCGCGCCATGTTGACGCTTTCCGACGGGCGGCGCGCGGACGCCGGACCGAGCGAGGGCGGTCGCGCCGAGGGCGCAACGCTCGCGGGCGCCACGAGCGAATTCGTCGGCAGTTCGCTGCCCGCGACGAAGCCGGGTGCGTCCTCGGCGGGGGGCGGGTCGCTCACGATTTCCATCGGCTCGTCCGATTCGAGCGGCAGCGGAGCCAGCGAAACCTCCTCGATCGAGGCCGGTGGCGGCGGTGTCTCGCTGAGGATCTCGAGGTCCTCGACCGTGACGGGTGGCCCGCTCAGCGGCGCGATGCTGGGCGGCGCGATCAGCACCTCCTCTTCCTCGACGGCCGGCGGCGGAATCGAATCGATGACGAGCTCGTCGTCGGTCACGTGCGCCGTGCTCTCGGGGGCCGACTCGCCGGGTCCCGACGGGGTCGCCGCGAGCGAGGTGAACTGTTGGGCCCGTGCCAACAAATCCCCGAAGCTCACGGGCTTGTGGATGTAGTCTTCGGCACGCCCCCTGAGGCGTCGGTGCTGGTCGAACGTCTCGTCCGTCGAGTCGCGGCTCAGGATGAGCACGGGAACCGATTGCAGGCCCGCGTCGCGCTTGAGCTTGTTGCAGACCGAGAAGCCGTTGCTGCGCGGCAGCTCCACGGCGAGCACGATCAGGTCGGGCCGACTGCGGGCTGCTTCCTGCAGCCCCTGCGTCGCATCGTCCACCACCGACACGTCGCAGCCAATGCCCGCGAATCCCGAGCGAAGCTCCTCCGCGAACGCGGCGTCGCTCTCGAAGATCAACACCTTTTTGTTCATCGTCGCCGGGCCCATGACGATACTCGCTCGCCGCGAGCAGGGTCAAACTGCATGAACCCCAAGGAAAAAACGGCGCGCGCATGCGCCTTCCGCACCACTTCGTTAAGCGCGCCACCCGCGCCCGCCCGCCGAACGGCGCCGAGCGGCTCCCGGCCCCGTGGGTCGCGGCGCCGCTCAGTCTCGCTTGGGCGCGCGCGCGGCCTTCTCGGCGTGGCCCGAGGTCTGCGAGCGCAGCGCGAGCTTCTCGACGACCTCTCTCAGTGAGACGCCTCTGAGCTTCAGGCCCACGAGCGCGTGATAGAGCAGATCGGCGGCCTCGCTCGCCACCCGCTCGTCACTTTCGCCCTCGATCGCCTGGGCGAGCTCGCCGGCCTCCTCGAGGATCTTCGGATTGATGCCCGCGGCCCCCTTGTCGAGGAGCGAGCGCGTGTAGCTCTTTTCGGCTGTCGAGCTCGCGCGCTCCGCAATCACGGCTTCGAGCTCGAAGAGGTAGGGCAACGACTCGCGCGGCGCCTCGCGCAGGCCGTCGGTCGACAGCGGTCGGAAAAAGCAGGTCGGTCGCCCCGTGTGGCAAGAGGGCCCCTCGGGGTCGACGAGCAAGAGCAGGGTGTCGCCGTCGCAATCGGCGACGATCTCCGAGACGTGGAGCGTGTGGCCGCTCGTTTCGCCCTTCACCCAGAGCGCGTTGCGCGAACGGCTGAAGAAAGTGGCGCGCCCCGTGGCGAGCGTCAGCTCGAGCGCCTCGCGGTTCATCCACGCCACCATGCGCACGGCGCCCGTGAGGCGATCCTGGGCGATCGCCGGTACGAGCCCGGCTTGGTCGAACTTCACGCCTTCCAAAACGGCCGAACAACTACCCTCGACGGCGCGGCCGGCAAAGCGGGCCGAGACTCCGCGCGCTCCGACCTTGGGGGAACCCGCCCCCGGCTCGGGGCGTCGTTCGGGGGCCGGGGCCCCGCGTGCCAGCTTGTAACTATCTGAAATCACGGGAATGTTTTGTGGTCCAAGAGCTGCAACAGCTGGGGGTGGCCCTTAGCCTGCCCTGGGCCCCCGTAAGGAGTCTGACCATGGTTCGCTCGCTCAAGACCTCGCTCCCGATCCTGACGTTGCTCGGCCTCGCCGCGTGCTCAGGGCAAACGTCCACCGAGGATCAGGGCAAAAACGACGTGGGTCGGATCGTCTACGCCGTGCGCCAGCACACCGTGCTCGACGGCAACGGCGACGTGACCGCCATCGACGTCGCGGGCGGCATGGGCCAGGTGATGGATTACGGCCGCTACGAGCCCGGTGGGCGGCTCGAGGTGCTCGATCTCAGGACGGGCGACATCACGAACCTCATCGCCGGCTACCCCGAGGCGGACGTTTCGAGCGTCGACGTGAGCTACGACGCGACCCGCGTCCTTTTCACGATGAAGACGAAGGCGAGCGATCGGTACCACGTGTACTGGGCGAGCCTCGCCGAAGGCGAGAGCGAGATCCACCAGCTCACCTTCGGTAACTACGACGACATCAATGCCATCTGGTCGACGGGCAACCGCATCGTGTTCGTGACCAACCAGGGCTACACGCAGATGGGCACGCGCGCCGACGAGTACAACCACTCGCAGGTGGTGACCCAGCTCGGGTCCGTCTCGCTCGACGGCGGCGACGCGGATCGCAAGCTCTGCTCGCAGAATCTGTCGCACACGGTGACGCTTTTCTCGATGGACGACGGTCGCGTGGGCTTCTCGCGCTGGGAGCACCTCGAGAACGTCAACGACGTGAAGCTCTTCGCGATGAACCCGGACTGCACGCAGATGACGGCGCTCGGCGGCCAGCACGGCAAGCCGGGCAACTCCCTCGTGCAGGTCACCGAGGGCACGACGCCCAACGTCTTTTACGGCGTCGTCACCAATCGCGAGAACACCATCCAGGCGGGCTCGTTGTTCCGCTACGACGCCCGGAGCGCCGCTGACGCGCTGCGTGTCGACGAGGAAAAGGAGGACGCCTTCTCGCTCGTGACGCCGCTCGTGCCCACGGGTGACGGCCCGTCGCCCGTCGGTCGTTACCGCTCGCCCGCGATGCTGCCCGACGGTCGCTTGCTGGTTTCGTGGGCCCCGGGCGTCGTCAACGACACGATGGAGTTCGAGCTCACGCCGCCCGACTACGGCATCTACGTCTACGACACCAAGAGCGGCGAGAACCAGCTCGTGAAGAACTGGGAAGGCAGCTGGGAGATCTACGCCCGGCCGATCGTCGCGCGCGACGAGCCCGCCATCCTGCCGACCCGGCAGGACACGGTTGACGACTCGAAGCCGGCCATCGTCGGCTCGATCGACGTGACGCAGACCTCGCTTTACGCGCGCCACGGTGAGACCGTGGAGGGCGCGCAGTTTCCCGCCGGGACGCCGATGGATCGCGCGCTCGGCGATGCCGTGAAGGTGCGTATCATCGAGGGCTTCTCCACCGAGTCCGCCCCCGGCGCCACGATGTTCGGCCTGACGATGGCCGAGGGAGCCGCGATGCTCGGCGAAGCTCGCGTGAACGAGGACGGCTCCTGGATGGCGGAAGTGCCGCCCTACGTGCCGATGCACCTGCAGCCCATCGATCGCTTCGGTCTGTCGATTCGCAGCCAGACCACCTGGATTCAGGGGATGCCGGGCGAGGGCCGCATCTGCGGCGGCTGCCACGAGGATCGCACCAAGGCGATCTTGCCCGCCGACCAGCAGCTCACGATCGCGGCGGGCAACAACCCCGAACCGTTCAACCTCGCCGTTGCCGATCGCGTCGAGTACCCCTGGGCCTACGCCAAGGCGGGCAACGCGAACGAGATCCAGGCGCTGCTCGATGCCAAGTGCGTCCAGTGCCACAACGAGACCACGAACGGCAGTAAGGCGCAGGAGTTCTACCAGGTGACGATGACCGACGCCGTCACCGGCGAGGTCACCGACACCTACGACATCCCGCGCCTCGACCTCTCGAGCCGCGAGATCACCGTGACCTACGATCGCGAGACGCGCGCCTGGCCGGCTTCCTACGTGTCGCTGTTCTACCCGGCCGCACTGCAGATGGAGATGAACCTCGACGGTGCGATGGTGACCGGTACGGTCCCGCCGCGCTGGGCCGTGCCGAGCGATGCGCGCCACAGCCGCATGATCGAGGTCCTCAACGTCGCGGCCGAGGGCAACCCGAGCGAGTACGCCTGGGCGCTCGGCCAGCCGTTCCCCGTGGACGACAACAAGGGCACCATCGCGGGCACGCGCTGGGATCACGCGGCCGAGGTGGGCCTGACGCGCGAGGAGCTCGCCAAGCTGATTCGCGCCATCGACATGGGCGGGCAGTACTACTCCCGTCAGAACACCGACTTCGTTCCGTTCGCGAACGACCCCGTCAGCGGCGGCGGGAGCCAGTACTAGGTCCCCAAGGAGATTTGAGGCAAAGCCATGGACAACGTTCTTCGACGCTTTCTGGTGAGCGCGGCCGCACTCGGCCTCGCGGCAGTCTCGTCCTCTGCGCACGCGGACAACGATCAGAGCACCCACTCGGGGCGCGCCGCCGTCTACCAAAACCTCCAAAGCTCCTCGCTCGAGTCGGTGAGCTCGCCGGAGGTGATCCGGTCGATGTTCGGCAAGGATCTGAAGCCTGTCGTGGCACCGACCAAGATCTGGCAGGTGCTCGAGCACGGCGAGAAGATGGAGTGCCTCTCGTGCATCTCGCTGGTCTCCGGGTTGCTGTACGACGGCAACGCGAAGACGCGCGAGATCGCGGCCTGGTGGCTGAGGCGGCGCATCTTCGGCGTGTTCGGCCCCGGCCAGGTGTACTCCGAGGTCGCCGCGACGCTCGGTGACGCCTCCGCGACCGAAGCGCGCCGTGCTCACGCAGCGAGCGCGCTCGGCGAGTTCTTGACGCTCTCGGGAGCGAAGTACCTCGCCGCGGCGATTCGCAACGACGCGTCGCCCGTGGTGCGCGAGGCCTCGGTTCGGGCGTTGCAGCGCCTGAGCAGCGTGGGTCCGAACGACGAGCTGTCGTTCGCGATGTCGGACGAGGACGCTCGCGTGCGGCTCGCCGCCGTCGAAGCCTCGACGCGCGTCAATGCGTTCAATGACGTCGAAGCGGTCGTGGAACGCATCGGCGACGATTCGGTCGACGTGAGGCGCGCTGCCGTGCTCGCGATCGGCACGATGCGCGTCGGGGACGCCGTGGACGGCCTGATGGCGCTCACGACACCGGCCGACGAACCCGACGCGAGCGTGCGCAAGGCCGCCGTCTGGTCGCTCGGCCAGATTGCCGATCCCAGCGCTCTCGACACCGTGCGCGCGGCCCTCGGCGACCCCGATTCCTTCGTGCGTGACGCCGCGCGGGTCGCCCTCGCTCGGATGTAGGTGCGTTGACGCCACCCTCGCGGTGGATGGACGACCTCCGGGTCGTGGGCCGTGACGGTGGCGCGAGACGCGTGTGGCCACGCGCCGTCGTGGCGGTTAGGATGAGGCTACCGTGAAGAGAGCGCGCGCCCTTGTGCTCCTCGCCGTGGGCCTCGGTGGGATCGGTTGCCAGCGGGACGAGCAGCCCGAGCGCACCACCTTTTACGATCGCAAGATCGGTCCGGTCCTGCACGGCAACTGCTCGATCAGCCCGACGCGCTCGAGCTGCCACGTCGCCGACCCCGGTGGCAACGCGTTCGGCAACCTGAGCACCGAGACCTACGACACGCTGAACCTCCGGCGCGACCTGTTGGTGGACTACGGGCCGTACGGTGTGCCGGGGCTGCTGCTCAAGGTCGTCCCCCCCTACAAGATCTCGCTGTCGAAGTGGGACGACGCGCCCCCGGTGCTCATCACGACCGACGTGACGCATGCGGGCCGCTCGCAGATCGACTTCACGAGCGCGACCTTCACGACACTACAGACCTGGATCGACAACGGCGCCGCCGAGAACAACGCAAAGCCCGCCGAGCGACGCCCCGCTCTCGACCCCTGCACGGAGCTGATCGGCAACGACCCCGCGTTCGACGGCTCGGTCGACCCCGCGGCTCCCGACTACGGCACGTTCGTCTCGCGCGTCGAGCCCGTCATCGCGGGGCGCTGTGCGGCCGGCAACTGCCACGGCGCGCGCGCCAACGTCATGCACCTTACCTGCGGGGCGAGCCCGGAGCAGGTGCGCTGGAACTACTTCGTGTTCGCCGACTACGTTTCGGCGAACACGTCGTCGAGCGAGATGCTCAGGCGCGCCCTGTCCCGCGACGCGGGCGGCAGCTTCCACGAGGGCGGTACCGTGTTCGCCTCGCGCGACGACCAAGGCTACGTGGCCCTCGAGGCCTGGGCCGCCGAAAAAGGCGGGCCCACTCGCGTGCCCACCGACCCCGGCTTCATGTTCTTCGCCGACCGTGTGCAGCCGATGCTCGTCAAGCGCGGCTGCATGTTCCTCGGCTGCCATTCGCCGTCGATGTTCCACGACTACCGGTTGCGTGGCGGCGCGGGTGGGCACTTCGGTCTGCCGGCGACGCGCAAGAACTACGAGCTGTCGCTGGAGCAGCTCGCGCTCGAGTCGCCCGATCCCAACGCGAGCCGGCTCATCAGGAAGAACCTGTCGCCATCGGCGGGCGGCATTCGCCACCGCGGGGGCAATCTGTTCGGACCGGCCGAGCTCGACGACGTCTGCGATCCCGTCGCCGCCGAGACGGGGCCGCTCGACGAGCAGCGGCCGTACTGCGTGGTGCGCCGCTGGTTCGAGCTCGAACGCACGGCGCGCATGGGCACGAGCACGCCGCTCGGAGCGCTCGCCTTCGTGCGCGCGCCGGCGCCCGCCGATGCGGACTTGCCGCAGGATTTCGCGACCTACCGGCCCGGCGCCGAGGTCGTCGAGGTCGCGCTATCGCGCGCGACCGACGGCACGCTCTCGACCGGCGCCGAGACGAGCCTGAGCGCTCTCTGCGGTCTCGACTCAGCGACGACGGATGCGCGCCGCCCGGCCGTCTCCTGGGACGGCAATCGCATCGCCTTCGCGGCGCGTAGCGGCGCAAACGATCCGTTCCACGTCTACGTCGTTGACGGCGGCGCCTGTGCTCTCGATCCGGCCATCGAGGCCGCTCCCATCGACGACGCGGGCCGGCCGGTGCTCGCGAACGGCGCGCTCGTCCACAACTTCGATCCCGCTTTCGCTCCCGACGGGAGCATCGTCTTCGTCTCGACGCGTGGCAACATCACGAACGTCGACGAGATCGGCTACTCGGGCCCGCAGCGCACGCCCGCCGATCCGAGCAAGCTGAACGCCAACCTCTACGTTCGTGAGACGGGCGGCAAGATCCGCCAGTTGACGTTTCTCACGAACCAGGAGCTCTTGCCGTCGTTCATGCGCGACGGGCGCGTGATCTTCACGACCGAAAAGCGCGCGCCGGATTTCTACCAGCTCGCGGGTCGCCGCATCAATCTGGACGGCGGCGACTACCACCCGCTCTTCGGCCAGCGCAGCACCATCGATTTTACGCAGCTGACCGACGTCGTGGAGCTCGCCGACAAGAACCTCGCGATGATTCTGAGCGACAAGGGCGCCGAGCGGGGTGCGGGCGCGCTCGCGGTCGTCAACCGCAGCATCGGCATCGATCAGGCGAGCGCCGATCCGGACGACTACACGGTGGATCCGACGGCGATCGGCAAGCCGAGCCCCGACTTTTTCCAGCATTCCCTCGCGCTCGTCGATGGCGCGGCGACGGGCAAGCTCTCCGGCACGCAGGGCGCCTACCGCAACCCCTCGCCGCTTCCCGACGGCCGGTTGCTCGTGAGCTACGCGCCCACCGTGACGGCGCTCGACGCCTTCTCCGGCAAGTTCGAGATCGCGGTCGTCGATCCGGAAACGGGCGGGCGCACGACGCTGGTCTCGGACGGGAGCCGCGATTGCCTCTGGCCCGCCGCCGTCTACGCGAAGCAGAACTCGGGCGTCTTTCGCTCGCGCTACGACGAGGCGAACGCCGCGACGACCATCGGCCCGGGCACGAAGGCGCGCGTGACGATTCTCGACGTCGGGGTGCTCCAGAGCCTGCTGTTCCAGAACACGAGAACGGGCAGGCCCATCCCCTCGGGGCCGCGCCTCGGCGTGTGGGAGAGCTTGCCGCCGGATCAGGGCGTGGTCGATTTCGCGTCGGGAGGCAGCTTCGTCGTCAACGACAAGTACGGGCAGCTCTACACGCGCCGCCAGTTCCTCGGCAACGTGCCGGTGCAGGCCGATTCGTCGGCGGGCATGATCGTGCCGGGCGGCGTGCCCGTCATGCTCGAGGCGAGCGTGAAGCTTGCGACGGACAGTGGCCCGTCCGCACACGCCCAGCGCGAGGAGACGCAGTTTTATCCAGGTGAGGACGCGCGGCAGAGCTTCCGTCGCGACCTGTTCGGGGGCCTTTGCGCCGGGTGCCACGGCTCGGTGAGCGGGCGAGAGCTCGACATCGCCGTCAAGCCCGACATCCTGACGACGGCATCGCAGGTCATGGCCCGCGACGCCCCACCCAAAGACCTCACATCGACGACCACAGCCCCCCAGGGCCCGCCGTTTCCCTAAACGACATCTCGGTCTTGGAAGACCAGATCACGATCGTCACGAGTCGCCACATCCCAAACCAAAGAACCGCCGGAACGGCCGCCGGCTGTCTTGGGCTTGCCAGAGTCGCAGGGCGGTTCGCCTCGAGTGACCGATCTCCCAACGTCGCGGGATCACGCGGCACGAGAGCCCCCTCTTGCAACGACATCTCGGTCTTGGAAGACCAGATCACGATCGTCACGAGTCGCCACATCCCAAACCAAAGAACCGCCGGAACGGCCGCCGGCTGTCTTGGGCTTGCCAGAGTCGCAGGGCGGTTCGCCTCGAGTGACCGATCTCCCAACGTCGCGGGATCACGCGGCACGAGAGCCCCCTCTTGCAACGACATCTCGGTCTTGGAAGACCAGATCACGATCGTCGCGGGCGGCCGCGCCCAAACCAAAACCGCCGGAACGGCCGCCGCTCGACCTCCCAAGAACCCTAGTGAATCGTCACCGTCTTCTTGACCGTGACCATGTCGCCGGCGAACGCGGGGACGCGCGCCTTGCGTAGCGTCGAAGCGATGCAGCCGCCCGTCTGCGTGGCAGCGAACGGCGGACCGTTGACCGTTGCCGTGGTGACGCGGCCCGTCGGCGAGAACGTGATCACAACGACGGCGATGCCGCTCGGATCTCCTGGTTTGCGGCAGCTCGAGGCCTGCCCCGCCGCCGCTTCGAGCGCGCTGCGTGCCGCCGCCGTGTTGAAGGGCTCGCTGCCGACGCTCGGGCGCGGCTCGATGTTCGTCGGCGCGGCCGTGGTGGGCGTTGCAGTGGCCTTTTGCGTGGCGGCAGGCGCGGCAGCGACGGTCGTGTCGCTCGCGGGGCGCGTGGCGGCCGTCGCTTGGGGGCTCGCCTCGGCGCGCGCGATGGACGTCGCGGCGGGCGTCGCAGGAGCCGGCGCTTCGCTGGGTGCTTCGGCCGTCGCCGTCGCGGGCTCGGCGGCGCCCGGCTCGGCCGCGGCTTGTGCCGACTCGGCGGGCTCGGCGGCGGCTGGGATTGTCGCGGCAGGCTCGGGAGGTGGTGCGGGCTCGGGCGCGGCTGCGACCTCGGGAGTCGGCTCGGCCTCGCGCGAGCCGCCGCCCCCGAGGCGATCGCGGAACGCGTAGCCACCCACGCCGAGCAGCAGGAGCGCGACGAGCGCGATCCAACCGCGACCCGAGCCGCTCTCTGTCTTGCTCTTGACGGCGACCGGCTGCGCCGACTTGTTTGCCGCGGGCTTCGACTCGGGCGGCTTGGCGACGGCTGCGGTGGAAGCAGCGCTCGCGGCGGAAGCAGCGCTCGCGGCGGGACGCGACGACACCGGCGCCTTGAGGAGCGAGTCGGCGTCGGGCGGTCGAAGCGCGGGCCCCTCGAAACCGAGATCGGCGCTCATGAAGTCCTCGGACAGATCGCCGGAGGGAAGCTGGCGGCGCGGCGGGTGGCCGGGTTTTTTGCGCGGCGGCGCGAGATCGTGGACGAGCTTTTCGAGCTTGGGGGCGCTGCTCGTGCTCGGCGGCTCGGGCTCGGGATCGGGGTGAAAAATCAGCGAAGGCGGGTGTCTTCCGGTCGGGGCTTCCGGCAGGCGCGGCTTGGCGCCGGCCTTCGGCGCCGACTCGGTGAGAAAGTCACTCGAGTCCAGCGGGGCGGTGGGCTCCGGATCCGAAACGAAATCCGACGATGCGACCGGGATCTCCGAGTCGGCGGCGGAGGAGGGCGGACGTGGCGTCACTGCCGCGGAGTCTGGAGACGAGGTTTCGGCCGTTGCTGCGGGCTGCGTCGGCGGCTGTATTGCGACGGGCTTCGGCTGGACGGGCGGCGGCCTCGGCGAGTCGGCGCCGAGCAGCCCTGGCGACAGCGCGACGAGCTTCGGCGCGGGCCGCATGGGTCCACGGCTCACGTTGGGGCGCGGTGCCATCGCCGCGGCCGTCGCGCCGGTGTGCGGGCGCGGCGGTCCGCCGGCAACTCGCGGTGGCAGCGGACGTGTCGCGACCTTGGGCGGCTCGGGCGAAGCGGGTCGGGGTCGCGGGGGCGGCTTTGCGCCCACGGCGTCGGGTGCGGCGGACTCGGTCATCGCGTCTGCCGCCGACGTTGACCGCACGCCATGCTCGTCGACGTGGATCTCTTGCTTGCAGCGTCGACAGGTGACGACGACGCCGTAGCCTGCAGCCTTGCGACGAAACAGATCGTCGGAGAGCTTGTAGCTTGCCCCGCAGCGGTCGCACTTGACGAGAAGCATTGAAAAATCGGCTCCGAGCGTCCGAATCATTGCCGGGGTCGATGTCGCGCGCAAGATCCGCGGTGAGCCTCACGCTCGCGGTTGTCCCGAAAGCGCCACGATCGCGGACAAGTGGCGCCCGCCGACCCGGCCATCGCGCCGAAACGAAAAGAATCGAGCCGGCTCGCTCGCCGTGCAGCCCCCCACGTCGTCCACGTCGCTTACAGCGAGCCCGGACGAGAGCAACTGGGCGCGCACGATTGTCGCTAGCGAAACGTGCGGCTTTCCGGCGCCGCGCCGCACGGCGCCCGCCACGGGAGACGCTCTCTCGAGCTCGACCGCGACGTCCTCGGACACCTCGAATGCATCTTGGCGGATGTGCGGCCCGATCGCCGCGAGCAGGCGACCCTCGCCCGCCGCGCGCCGGCGCAGCGCAAGGACGGCCGCTTCGACCACGCCGCGCACGACGCCGCGCCACCCCGCGTGCACGGCCCCGACCGCGCCCGAGCGGGGGTCGCCGAGCAAGATGGGCACGCAATCGGCGCTGCGCACGCCGCAGGCAATCTCCGGGTTCGAGCTCACGAGCGCGTCGGCCTCGAGCCGGAGCACCTCTTCGCGCGGCGAGCGCCCGTCGATCTCGACGACCTCTTTTCCATGCACCTGTGACAGAAAGTAAACGTGCTCTTTCGACACACCGAGCTCGCGAGCAGCGCGCTCGATATTTCCGGCGACGGCCTCGGGTGCGTCACCGACCGCCACCGAAAAGCTCAGGCTCGCGTACGGTCCCGTCGAGACGCCGCCCGCCCGCGTGAAGAACGCGTGCCGAAAACCGGCTGCGGTGAGCAGCTCGCTCCGCAAGATCTCGGTCATGACGTTTTCTTAGGACCGGGAACCCGTGAGCCGCTCGAGGATCCAGGCGCGTTCCGCAGGCGTGAGCTCGTCAGGCAGCGACACGAGTCGAGCATACCAGGGACCCCGTGCCCCTGCAGCGGGCGCCTTGCGCAGAGCGGCTCCCCCCGAGCCCTTTTCGCTCGCGTTGCCTCAGTCGCCCCTTGCCCGGCGCGCTCGAGCAGCGCCGTCCGAGCACGGCCCGACGATCGGCCGAACGATGCAAGCGGACTCGCTGCTCGGACCTCGGCCGGGATCAGCAGGATTGGATCCCACCACTGCCGCGTCCCTGCCCGTCGCGCCGTGGCGCGACGTGTCGTTGCACGAGCTCGGGCGCGCGCTCGGGTTTGCGGACGCTTCCCGGCCGCGGCGGTTCCGCCCAGCGGGCCGATCGTCGATCCGGGCCGCGTTAGCGGGTCGTGCTCGTACGCGCCGGGATCTTTTGGTATTCATCGAGATCCGGATGCGCCCGAAAGACCCTTTCATCGGCCGGGAGATCCTCAACGGCCAGTTCCAAGTGCTCGAGAAAATCGGCACCGGGGGCATGGGCTCCGTCTACAAGGCGTCGCAGCCCGCCATGGGGCGCATGGTCGCCATCAAGATCCTGCACCCGAAGCTTGCGGGGCGAAAGGACCTCACCTCGCGCTTCCGGCGCGAGGCGCGTGCCATGAGCCAGCTCACGCACCCGAACACGGCGAAGGTGTTCATGTACGGCGAGCTCGAGGACGACGGCTCGCTCTACATCGTGATGGAGATGCTGGAGGGGAAGAACCTCAATCAGACCGTGCGCAAGGAGGGGCCGATGCCGCCCGAGCGCGCCATCCCCATCCTCATTCAGGTCTGCGGCGCCCTGCAGGAGGCGCACGACCTCGGCATCGTGCACCGCGACCTCAAGCCCGAGAACATCTTCCTCTCGCGCCAGGGCGGCATCGCGGATTACCCGAAGGTCCTGGATTTCGGGCTCGCGAAGGTCACCGAGCGGCAGATGCAGCCTGGCAGCGTGATCCTCACCCAGGAAGGCATGGTGTTCGGCACGCCGGAGTTCATGTCGCCCGAGCAGGCGCAGGGAAAGACGCTCGACGCGCGCAGCGACATCTACTCGCTCGCCGTGATTCTTTACGAGGTCCTGACGGGGAAGCTGCCGTTTTCGGCGCGCACGCCCATGGAGTACATCCAGAAGCACGTGATGGAGCCCGCCATCGCGCTCAACGAGCGCGTGCCCGAGCTCCGCTTCGCCAAAGGGCTCGAGGACGTGCTCGCGCGCGCGTTGCTGAAGAAGCCCGACGAGCGTTACCAGTCCGCTGCCGAGTTCGGTGAGGCGCTCCGGCCGTTCGGCGGCGCCCGAGCGGCGTCGCTGCCCGCGATCCGCGTCATGGGGCCGCAGGTGGTGGTCGAGCGCGGGGGGCCGCTCGACGCGCCGACCGTACAGATGCGCTCGAGTGGGGTGGGCTTGCTCATGGGGGTTGCCGTGGCATGCCTGCTGGGCGGTGTCGTGATTGCGGTCGTGGTGATGCGCGCGTTCGGTCGGTGATGACGGAAGAGTCGCCTCCTTCGGAGGCCGCGCCCCCGGCGCGCCGTACGCGTGAACGCCTGCTCTCGGTGCTGCGCTGGACGGGGCTCACGCTGCTCACGCTGTTTCTCGCGGCGGTGCTCGCCGTCGTCATCGTCGTCGAGCACTACGAGCGCGGGCTGCCGAGCGTCGCCGAGCTCAAACGCGGCTACGATCCGCCGCAGGTCACGCGCGTGCTCGCGCGCGACGGCTCGTTGCTCGCGAGCTTGTTCATCGAGCGCCGCACCGTCATTCCGTTCTCGGAGATCCCGGAGCACGTGAAGCTCTGCTTCCTCGCGGCCGAGGACGCGAGCTTCTACGAGCACGCGGGGCTCAACTACGTCGGCATGCTGCGCGCGCTCGTCGCGAACCTGCGCGCGGGCCACACGCGCCAGGGCGGGAGCACCATCACGCAGCAGGTCATCAAGAACGTCGTGCTCGACGCCGATCGCACCTACGAGCGCAAGATCAAGGAGACGATCCTCGCGCGCCGCCTCGAGCAGTCGCTCACCAAGGACGAGATCTTCGGCCTCTACCTCAATCACATCTACCTCGGCCACGGGCGCTACGGTCTCGAGGAAGCGGCGCGCTACTACTACGGCAAGAAGGCGCGCGACCTCGATCTCAAGGAGGCGGCGACCCTCGCCGGGCTCGTGGCGGCACCCGAGCGTTTTTCGCCGCGCCGCGACGAGGCCCGCGCCCTCGCGCGCCGGCGCTACGTGCTCGACCAGATGCTCGAGAAGGGCTTCATCACCCGCGATCTGTGGCAGGGGGCCCGTGACGCGCCGGCACCGCTCGCCCCCGCGTTCGATGCGGACTCGGAGCTCGCGCCCGAGGTCGTCGCCGAGGTCGAACGCGTGCTCTCCGAGATCGCGGGGACTCGTGCCAAGCGCGGCGGTTACGTCGTCACGACGAGCATCGACCCGGCCTTGCAGGCCGCGGCGCGGCAGGCGGTGCGCGAGGGGCTCGACGCCTACGCGCATCGTCAGAAGCTCGAGGCGCCGTTCACGGCCGAGACGCGGCGGCTCTGGGGCAAGCCGGCGACGGAGCCGCCGAGGCCCGCTCACGCCGCCGTCGGGCGCGTCGTCGCCCTCGACGATACCGCCGGTAGCCTCGACGTTGACGTTGGCGGCTCGCGCTGTCGCGTGCTCTTGCGGCTCGAGAGCCGTTTCGATCCCAAGCGCTTGCCGCCGAGCGAGCTCACCCGCGTGGGCGCGCTGTTGCGCGTCGTGCCCGACGGCGAGCTCGCGGGGGCCGAAGCGCCGCCTGCGAGCTGCCGGCTCGCGCTCGGGCCGGAAGCAGCGCTCGTCGCCATCGACGTGCGCACGCGCGAGATCCGCGCGCTCGTGGGCGGGTACGACGCCGTCGTGGGCGGTCTCGACCGCGCGCTCCATGCCCACCGTCAGCCAGGCTCGTCCTTCAAGCCCTTCCTCTACGGTTACGCCCTCGCGTCGCGGCGTTTCACGCCCGCGAGCGTGCTCACGCTGCCCAACCACGAAAAGCCCAAGCCGGACGCGGGCGTGCCCGACGGCGTCGTTCCCGAGACGCGCGCGCTCAGCGTGCGCGGTGCCATCGCGAAGAGCGACAACGACGCGGCGGCTCTCTTGCTGAAGGAGGTGGGCGCGCCGAACGTCGTCGCCTGGGCGCACGCGCTCGGCATCGAGTCGCGGCTCGAGCCGACGCCGTCCCTCGCGCTCGGCGCGTACGAGGTCACGCCGCTCGAGCTCGCCAACGCGATCGGGACGCTCGCGAGCGGCGGTGAGCTTGTGCCCGCGCGATTGATTCTGCGCGTCGTCGGTCCCGGCGGTGTCGAGCTTCCGCTGCCGCCCACGCCGCCCGCGCGGCGCGTGATGAGCGCCGAGGAGGCGTACCTCACGACGAGCCTCATGCAGAGCGTCGTCCAGAACGGTACCGGTCAGCGCGCCAAGGCGCTCGGTCGGCCCGTTGCCGGCAAGACGGGCACGACGAACAAGGCGAAAGACGCGTGGTTCGTCGGGTTTTCCACGGAAATCGTCGCGGGCACGTGGGTCGGCTACGACGAGCCGATTGGGCTTGGCTGGGGCGAATCCGGCGCCGTCACGGCGCTGCCGATCTGGGTGAGCTTCATGAAGGCGGCGCATGCCGGGCACCCGAGCACGGACTTTCCACGCCCCGGCGGCATCGTGACAGCGACGATCGATCCGCACACGGGTTTGCTCGCGTACCCTGGTCAGGCCGACGCCATCGACGAGGAATTTTTAGACGGAACTGTACCGACGGGTGTCGCCACGGCGGATGCTCCTGTCGAGCCGCCGAGCACGGCCGTTGACGCGCTCGATGCCGGCGTCGAGGACGAGCCCGAAGCTCCGACGACCCCGTCGCCGCCCGAACACGACGATGAGGATCGCACCACCGCGGCCGAACCGCCGCCGTTCTAGACGAGCTTGCGGTCCCGCGCCCCCATCGTGTGCGCTGCCATCCGACATCGTGTTCAAGAGTGGTTGACCGTCCCGAGCTTTGCACTTCTGACTTGCGGTCACAGAAGAACGATTCAGTGGCGGCGCGAGCGCCGCGGCGACTTGCTGGAGCGGTATAATCATAGTAACTTAATCGTTTCAGCTCGGCCTGCTTCCACGGGCCCGAGGCACTGTCGATTTCGAGGACCACGTGATGGCAAACGAGCGACCCATCCGCGCCGCGTTCGCCGCTCAGCGTCTCACGCTGTTCGGCGTGCTGAGCGCGCTTTCGCTCGTCGGTTGTCAGGCCACCATCAGTAGTGACTCGACCTCCGATGGCGCGACGGGCAGCGGGGCCACGAGCAGCACGGGTGCCACGGGCGGCAGCTCGGCATCCGGTGGCAGCTCGGCATCCGGTGGCACTGGCGGCTCGGTGTCGGCGACAGGCGGCGCGAGCACGGGCGGCACGGGCGGTGGCACCGGCGGCAGCGCCGGCGCGTCGGGCAGCGGCGGTATCGTGGATCCGCCCGCCGACCAATGCGATAGCGAGACGGGCGATCAGCTCCGCGTCGGCCGGAGCCGTGTCGCGAGGCTCACGCGAACACAGTACGAGCACACCGTGCGCGATCTGTTGGGCGCGACGGGAACCCCCGCCGCGGGCATCTCCCCCGACGAAACCGTGGGTCCGTTCACGAGCAACGCCATCTCGCCCATCACCGATCTCGTGGTTCAGCAGCTCCAGGAAGCGGCACAGGCGCTGGCCGTCGGCGCGAAGAGCCGCATCGCCGAGCTTTCGCCTTGCGACCTTGCGACGGGCGATGCGTGCGTTCGAAATTTCATCGCCGAATTCGGGCTCAAAGCCTACCGCCGTCCGCTCGAGCCGTCCGAGGTCGACGCCTACGCGGCCCTCTTCGCCGTCGGGGGGAGCGACGCCACGAACGGCTTCCGCCTCGTCGTGGAAGCGATGCTCCAATCGCCGTTCTTCCTCTACCACGCCGACATCGGCGCGAGCGGCGCGCCGTCCGCCAAGCCGGAACCGCTCACGTCGTACGAGCTCGCCTCGCGCCTCTCGTACTTCATGTGGGACACGATGCCCGACCAGGCGCTCTTCGATCTCGCCGCCGGGGGCGCGCTCGACGACGACGCGACGCTCGACGCCCAGGTCGCCCGCATGCTCGCCGACCCGAAGGCGCGCGACTCCGTGCCGTCGTTCCACTTGCAGTGGCTCGCCATCAACGCGAACGAGTTCGGCACGCTCGGCCAGACGCAGCCGGACGTTGCGACCGCGATGATCGACGAGACGACGACCTTCACCGATTACGTCGTCCGAAGCGGCGACGGCCTGTTGAGCACGCTGTTCACGGCGAGCTTCTCCTTCCCCGAGGGCCCGCTGTTCGGGACCTACGGTCTTGCCGAGCCGCCCGGCTTTACCCCCGGCACGCGCGTCGAGCTCGATCCCACCGAGCGCGGCGGGCTGCTCACGCAGGCTGCCTTTCTCGTGAAGCACTACCGTGGGGACTCCCCTTCGCCCGTTCATCGCGGCATCGCCGTGCGGGAGAACATCCTGTGCCAGCCCATCGAGCCGCCGCCGCTCGACGTGATGGCGTCGCCGCTGCCGCCCTCGCTCGGCCCCACGGCGCGCGACCGCTTCGTGGCCCACGAGTCCGACCCCACGTGCGGCGGCTGCCACACGCAGATGGACCCGATTGGGCTGTCGCTCGAAAACTACGACGGCATCGGCAAGTACCGCACCACCGAAGGGGGCGAAACGATCGACGCGACGGGCGTCATCTACGACGCCGGCCCCGACCTCGAGGTCCCCTACGTCGGCGGCGTCGAGCTCGGGCAGCGCCTCGCGGCGAGCCGCACGGTGAGTGACTGCGTCGCCAACCAGTGGTTCCGCTACTCGCTCGGTCGCATGGAATCCACCGACGACGGCTGCGCGCTACGCGCGATTCACGAGAGCTTCGCCACGACTGGCAACGTGCGCGACCTCATCACGTCCATCGTCCTATCCCCCGCGTTCCGCCACGTGCGCGCGATCGGCAATTAATACGGAATCACGATGAGATCCCGCCCCTTCCTCTCCCGTCGCGGCTTTCTGAAGAGCCTGGGTATCAGCACGGCCGCCGCGCCGTTCGTTCCGCTGCTCAACGCGAGCGGTCAGGAGCTGGCACGGCCGAAGCGACTGCTCTTGATCTTCACGCCCGACGGCACGGCCGACTCCGACAGCTCCGCGGGCCCCATCGACTGGAAGCCCCAGGGAAGCGAGACGGCGTTCACGCTGCACCCGATCCACCAGCCGCTCGCACCGCTCCAGCAAAAGATCGTGATCCCCTGGGGCCTCAAGATGAGCGCAACCGGAGCGGGCGAGCAGCACGCCTTCGGCAGCGCCGGGATGTTCACGGGAGCAAAGCTCAAGGATCCCGGCAACGGAGCCGACTTCGACGGCGGCAATGGGCATCGCACGGGCTGGGGCAGCGGCCCCTCGGTCGATCAGATCGTGGCAGCGGCGTACGGCGACGGGCTGCCTTACCTGCGCTCGCCTTCGGATCCCATGCTCGAGACGTCCTATCGCACCGTCGAGCTCGGCGTGCAGTGCGGCAACCCCACGAGCGTGACGCGCGTCATCTACAAGGGCGACGACCAGCCGCTGCACCCGGAAACGAACCCGCAAGCCGCTTTCGACCGGCTTTTCGCGGGCGTGATGCCGTCGACGGGCGAGCCGCCGATGGTCGATCCCGCGGCCGTGCAAAAAGAGCTCGAGCAGACGAGCATTCTCGATCTGGTGATGAGCGACCTCGACCGGCTACGCACCAAGGTAAGCTCGGAAGAGTACCCGAAGATCGACGCGCACCTCGCGGGGCTCCGCGCCATCGAGGCACGCGTGAAGGCCATGCCGCCCGCTCCCGTGGTCGGATGCACCCTGCCGGCTCGCCCCGAGGCGAGTGGACGCTCCGCCAACAACGCGAATTTCCCGGCGGAGGTCGGCGCGATGCTCGGCCTGGTGCCGCACGTCTTCGCCTGCGATCTCACCCGTGTGATGAGCGTGCAGCTGAGCTGCGGCTTCAGCAACGTGACGCACACCTGGCTCGGCCACACGGTGGCGCACCACACCATGTCGCATCAGAACGCCGACAACCGCGACAAGCTCATGGCCATCGACACCTGGTATTGCGAACAGATCGTCGCGATGCTCCAGGCGATGGACGCGATCGACGAGGGCGGCAGCTCGCTGCTCGACAACACGCTCGTCGTCTGGGCGCGCGAGCTCGGGACGACGTCGCACGCCATGCAGCCCTGGTGCGCCGTGATGGCGGGCGGCGGCTCGCTCGGCCTTTCGACGGGACGCTTTCTCGACGTGAACAAGGAAGCGTCGGCCAAGCTCCTCGTGTCGATCTGCCAGCTCATGGGCATGTCGAGCACGACGAGCGTCGGCAACGTCAACCCCGACACGGGGCCGCTCACGCAGCTAGCCTGACGGCGCCGAAACGGCGTGGCCCCGCGCCGAACGGCTTGCCGTCAGCGCGGCACGGCGCCGTCGCGCGCGGCCCAGGCGACGTGCGACTCGCGCAGCGTCACGCGAAGCTCCTCGACTCGCTCGGCGCCGGGACCGAGCTCGCCGAGCTTCAGCCGGTCGCAGAAGCGATCGAAGATCACGCCGAGAGAAACTCGGTCGTCGTGTTCTTGCCGGCGAAGGCGGGCTCGTCGTCGAGGTTTCGGTAGTCGAGCTCGGCGAGCAGCGCGGCGAGCGCCTGGCTCGCGCGGCCGATGTCGACCACCACGCCCTCCGGTCCGAGCTCGCGCGCGCGGAGCTCCACGTTGACGACGTAGGTGGCGCCGTGCAGGCGCTGGGCGGGGCCGAACAGCTCGCCTTTGAAGCTGTGGGCGATCATCACGTGGCCTCGGACGCAAACGCTGTACATGGCTCCAACGGAGCCTACCCTAGCCTCGACTCAGGCAGTCTTGGAAGCGCCCAACGCGAGCCTAGCCCCCGTAGCGCACGCGGTGGCAGAGCGGCCCGGGCGAGCTCGCGAGCGACTTCATGGCCTCGGGCAGCGACTCGAACGGGCTCTCCTCGCCGACGAGGGCGTCGAGCGCGGGGTCGGTGAGCAGCGAGAGTGCGAGCTCGAGACGGCTTTTTCGCGTGAAACGCGCACGGGCGTTGGGGCTCAGCGTGCCGACTTGGGACGAGCGCAGGGTGAGCCGTCGCGGGTGAAAGGCCTCGCCGAGCGGGAGGGTGACGGGCTCGTCGCCGAACCAGGAGAGCTCGAGCACGGTGGCTTCGGCGGCGGCGAGCGAGAGCGCCGTCCGCAGCCCCTCGCTGCGGCCGCTCGCGTGGAAGACGAGGTCCCGTTCGCGCTTGGCGCCGTCCGGCGTGGCGAACGGCGCGCCGAGCGCGGCCGCGAGCATTGCGCGGTCCGGCAGCACGTCGATGAGCTCCACGTCGACCGAGCGCAAGCCGCTCGCGAGCCAAGCGATCAAACAGCCCACGACTCCGGCGCCGACGACGCTGACGGTGTCGCCGAGCTGGGGTCGCGCGTCCCAGAGCGCGTTCAGCGCCGTCTCGAGGTTCGCAGCGAGCACGGCGCGGTCGGTGGGCACGCCGTCGGGCAGGGGGGTGAGCTCGCTCTCGGGCACGACGTAGGCCGTTTGATGGGGATGAAGGCAGAACACGCGGCGCCCGGCGAGCGCTGGCGAGCCCGAGACCACCTCGCCGACGCTCGCGTAGCCGTACTTCACGGGGCCCGGGAAGCTGCCCGCCTGGTGCAGACAGCGCATGCGCTCGTGCTCGCTCACGGGCACGCGACCTCGGAACACCAGGCTCTCCGTGCCGCGGCTGACGCCGCTCACCAGGGCGCGCACGAGGGCTTCACCGGGGCCGGGCTCGGGGAGCGGCTCGTCGCGGATGGCCCCGCGGCCGGGCGCCTCGACCCAGAAGGCGCGTGCGGTTCCGCTCGGCCGGGCAGCGCTCACCACCGCATGTTTAGCACTCCTCTCGCCCGCGCTGGTGCGCGAAGGTGGCGCGCGCGGGCACCCGTGGCCCCGCCCTGACGGATACTCTCGCCGATGCCAGCCTCCGAGCCCACGCCACGCGATGCCCTGCCGACCCGGCACGCGGGGCTGGTGCTCGCCGCCTGGGCCGTGACGGCCGTCGTCGGCCATCCGTGGCCGCTCGTGCTGGGCGCGGCCCTGTCGTTCGCGTGGCTCGTTGCGGGGGCGCGGGGGCGCTTCACGCCTGACGGTCGCTTCGGGAGCGCGAACGCCGTCACGGCGCTCAGGCTCGTGCTCGTGCTTTCCCTCGGTCTCGCGTTGCACGGCGCCGGCCCGCTTCCGATTGTCGTGCTCACGCTGACGGTGCTCACGCTCGACGCCTTCGACGGCTGGCTCGCTCGCCGCTCGGGCCTCGTGTCGTCGTTCGGCGCCCTTTTCGACGTCGAGGTGGACTCGCTGCTCGTGCTCGTGCTCGCGGTCGAACTCTGGCAGCGGGGCCGCTTCGGCGGCTGGATCCTGTGGCCGGGTCTCTTGCGTTACGCGTACGTGCTCGTCCTCAGCGCGTGGCCGTCACGAGGGGGGCCTGCGCCCCGCTCGCTCATCGGACGCATCGGGTTCGGCCTGCTCGTCGCGAGCCTGCTCGCCGGGCTCGTCTTCGGCGATCCGCTCGGCGTGGCCTCTGCCGCGCTCGGCAGCGCGTTCGTGACGCTGTCGTTCGCGCGCTCGTTCTACTTGGCCTACGCGCCGAGCGCGCGCTGAAACGCTGCGGCCGCATCGTCCCACGAGGGGAGCTTCGCACCGGCCTCGCGCGCGCCCGCGGCGAGGCGGGCGCGCTCCGGGGCGCTCGTGAGCACGCGCTCGAGGGCGGCCGAGAGCGCGGCTTCGTCGGAAAGCGGGACGAGCAGGCCGGAGCGCTCGTGCTCGACGAGATCCGGCACGCCGCCCGCCGCGTACGCGACGACGGGAACGCCGGCAGCGAGCGCTTCGAGCACGGCGAGCGGCGCGTTTTCCGTGTAGCTCGAGAGCAACGTCACATCGCTCTCGGCGAGCCGCGCGAGCGCGTCGGCGTGCGCGAGCGGGCCCGCGAAGCGCACATGGTCGGCAAGGCCTGACGCCTCGACCTCTGCGACGAGGTCCGCGAGGTCCTCTGCGCTCGGCGCGGCGCCGACGACGGTGAGCCGAAAGGCGTGCCTGCGAAGTGGCGAAAGCGCACGGATCGAAGCGGGGATCCCCTTGTTCGGCGTGAGATTGGCGAGCGTCACGAGGCGGACGGCGTCGCCGGGAGGGCGTGCTCGGGGGCTCGTCGCCGGGCGGTCGACGCCGGGCGGACACACGAGGCAGGGGAGGTGGCAGCCGGCCGCCGCGAGCACGCGAGCCACGTACGCGCCAGGCGTGACGACGATGTCGAGCGCTGCGAGCGCTTCGAGCTCCGCCGCGGTCGGTCGAAGCTCGCCCGTGAATGGGCGCGGCTCGGACGCGCGCCGCACGAACGACGGGAAGGCGTGGACGAGCGCGCCCACGCGGGCGCCCGACGCGCGGCCGAGCGCCGCGAGCAGGGCGGCCGCGCGCGGTTCGAGCAGCAGCGAGTCGAGGAGCACGGTGTCGCCGGGTGCGGCGCCAATGGCTTCGAGCGCGCCCTCGAGCCCGCCGGGCGCTGCGGGCCGCCGGGCGATGACACGGGACTCGGCAAGCCTTAGATTATAAAGATAGCCGCCGCTCACACGGCCCCCGGCCTCGGGCTCGACCACGAAGACGCGGGGGCTTGGCGTCATCTCGGCGTGCTCGGCGTCACGGGAGGCTACCTCTCGAAGGCGCAATCGAAGAGCACGTCGTCCCCCATGCCGAAGCGCCGGGCGTGGGGGCGCAAGGCGCCGTCCATCCCGTCGATGCCCGGGAGCACGATGCCAGGCCGCCCCGCTCCGAGGAACACGGGGCAGACGCTGACGTGCAGGCGGTCGAGCGCGCGCGCCGACAGGCAGTGCGACACCGTGACACCGCCCCCCTCGACGAACAGGCGCCCGAGGCCACGGGCGCCGAGCGCCTCCACGATGGCCGGTACGGAGAGCCGGTCACCCGTCGCGGGCAGGCGGATCAGGTTCTCGCGCCGCACGTGGCTCGGCCCCGTCGCGTCATCGCGGCACACGACCAGCGTCTCCGCGGTCGGATCGCGAAACAGCGTGCGGTCTTTTGGCAGCCGCAGGTGGGGATCGATGACGACACGCGTCGGGTGCCGGCCGACGACGAGGCGGGTCGTGAGCTTCGGATCGTCGAGCTCGACGGTGTGCGCGCCGACGATCACGGCGTCGAAAAGGGCGCGCAGGCGGTGCAGGTGGCGAATGTTCTCGGGGCCCGTCACGTAGCGGGAGGCTCCCGTCGCGGTTGCCGTCTGCCCGTCGAGGCTCTGGCCCACGTGCGCGAGCACGAACCGCGCGCTGCGAGCGCCCGTGCACAGCGGGAGGTACAGGTCGAAGAGCTCGCTCACCGCCGCGTCGGCGGCCGCCCTCGCGACGAAGCCACGCGGGTGATCGGGATCGACCGCAACGAGCCCCGCGCCGCTACTGCGTTCGCGCGGCGCGTCGTCACCGTCGAAATCGAACTCCGCGCGGCGTGCGAGCGGCGTGCCAGCGCTCGCACGTGCCGCGAGCACTCGCAAGAGCGCCCAGGCTCGGGCCTCGCCTAAGTGATCGGGCCGAGGCGACGCTCCTTCCATCACGCTCCGCCACCAGCCGAAAAGTCAGCGAGGAAGTGGGGAAGGAAGGACTCGAGGCCCTGCCGCCGTGCAGGCTCCCTGGGTCGCATCCCTTGGGTGTAGCCCCTTCTGACGAAGGCGTCGACGAAGCTCGGATTCCGCGAGAAGACGTGGACCATGACGCCGCGAGTCGTGCTGCCCTCGGTCGCACCCGCCGCTGGTTGGTGGTCGCCGAGGGCCACCACGAGGGTGTCGCCGCGCACGCGCTCGAGCAGATAGGCCTTCAAGACATCGAGATCGTAGGCGATGCCGCCCGCAAATGCCGCCGAGGCGGCGCGCTCGTCGCCGAGGGTGACCTCCGAGCGCGTGATTGGAAGTTTGCGGTACAGCGAGCCGTCGCCGAAGTCCGTGGGACCCGGCACGAAGACGGGCACCTCGCGCCACGGAACGTGGCTCGAGACGAGCGTGTACTCGACGAAGGTCGGACCGTGAGGCTTTTCGAGCTCGCGACGATGGACGAGATCGATCGAGTACTGGTCGGGGATCGTGCCCCAGCCGATGCCCGGACCGCGGTAGCCGAAGTCGGCGGCGTAGTAGTGCTTTTCGAAGCGGAGGTAGTTCGTGATGCCGGTGACCGTCTTCGTTGCGGGCTGAACGAGCACGGTGCGGTAGCCGGCCGCCTCGAAAAACTCGGCGAGGGCCGGCGGGGCGGCTTCGCCGAGCACGCGGTATTCGAGCTCGTCGGTGGTGCGGATGCCGCTCGAAAGGGTCGCGTGCGCGAGCCAGGATTGACCACCGAAGATGGGCGATTCGAGGAGCCCCGACGCGACGTGATACCCGCCGGCCGAAAGCTCGCGCTCCATGCTTGCGTAAACGGGGCCAAGTCTGTCCTTTTGTGACCGGCTGTGGAGCACCGTCTCCCCATAGGCTTCGACGAAGAAGAGCAGCACGTCGCCGCCCCGAAGCCGCGAGAGATCATGCGGGGCCTTCCGGAGCCGCTCGCGGGTGGCGCGCACCTCTTCGGCGCGCTCGCGCTTGAGGGCCCGGGCGTGGACCAAGAACCCGATCTCGTCGCCGATGCGACCGACGCCGCTCGAGGGGACGTGACCGAAGAGGCCCGCGCCGCCGCGAGGCTTCGAAACGAAGAGGCCGGCGACGGCGAAGCCGGCCACGACGCCGGCCGTGAGGCGCCGACCCTGGGTCGTCGCGACGGCGCGCGCGCTTTCGCCGAGGGCCCACGCCGTGGTCGCGCCGATGATCGCGGCGGCGGCAAGCAGCGCGAGGAGCCCGAGCGCGATCTCGTGCGGCGCGAGCGCCTCGCGCGCGAGGCGCGGCAGCTCGCCGAGCAGCGGGAGCTGGATGTAGAGGTTGAAGGGTCGGTCGAGCAGGCGAAGAGACACGCCGTCGCCGAAGCGCAGGAGCCTGATGCCGAGCAGGAGCGCGAGGGCGAGCCAGCGAAGGCTCCTCGGCACGGGACGCCCGGCGCGGCCGAAGAGCGCGAGCACGCCGAGCAAGACGACGATGTCCGGGCTCGCGACGAGGTACCACGCGGGTGGCTCGGGCCCCGGGTAACGGGCGTTGACCACGGCGTCGAGGCAAGCGACGGCCACGACGCTGCCGATGAGCCCCGGCGCACGGGGAAAACGTCGCGAAAGGGCCACGCGACCGCGCTCGAAGAAGGCCTTCACCACGACCTTAGCGCGCGTGCTTCGCGGCAATCAGCTGCTCGAGCAGGTCGAGCGCCGTTTCCTGGCGTTCGACGAGCTCCTCGTATTGCACGTGCAGGAGGTGATCGAGCTTCTCGTGCAGCGCGGCGACCTCGATCTCCGCCTTCAGGTTGACGCGGTAGTCGTTTTCGCCGCGGCGCCGATCGCGTCGCTCGGCCCGATTCTGCGACATCATGATCACGGGCGCCTGCAGCGCCGCGACGCACGAAAGCACGAGGTTTAGCAGGATGAAGGGGTAGGGATCGAAGCCGCGGTTCCGGAGCAGGAGTGCGTTCGAGGTCGACCACACGGCGATGAGCACGAGGAAAGTGACCACGAAGGTCCACGAGCCGCCCCAGCGGGCGACGGCGTCGGCGACGGTGCCGCCGAGGCTCGGCGAGGCGTCGTGGTCCTCGCTCTCGACGACGCTCTCGCGTTCCGAGATGCGCCGGACGAGGTCGGCGTCGACCTCGTCGAGGTGTCCGCGCTGGGCGCTGAGCCGTGCGACGAGCCGCTCTTGACGCGCCCGGGCCAGGCAGTCCTGGCAGATACGACTGTCGGGCTGCCACTCGACGCCGCGCGTGTGGCTGATGTGCTCGGCGACGGC
Organism: uncultured delta proteobacterium; assembly: GCA_963841435.1. Lineage (GTDB taxonomy): Bacteria > Myxococcota_A > Polyangia > Polyangiales > Polyangiaceae > PMG-095. Next base: position 949,029 of record CAWJCS010000003.1, on the reverse strand, counting down.
GCTTCGCGCGATGCCCGCGCGCACCAGCTCGGGGAAGTGTCCCTTCTTGCCGCAAACGAAGCACGCGTGCTCGATCTTCGGCCCACGCCGTCCAGGTTGGTGAGGCTGCATGCCGGGACTTTACAATCGCTCGGGGCGCGGGTAGGGGAGGGCGAAATGCGCCATAGGATCGTCGTCATTTGGGTCCTGGTCGCTTGCGGGCTCGGCATCGGCTGCAAAAAGCAGGAGGAGCAAGCCGCCGAGCCCGCGGCGAGCGTCGACCGCACGGCCGTCATCGATCCCAACGTCGCCAAGGCCGTCGCGGCGGCGTCGGTCGGCGTCCCGCGCGGTCCCGTGCCCGCGGCCTCGGGCGGTCCACCGCCGAACGGGGTGTTCGGGCCCGGCGAGGCCGACCGCGAGATGCCGCGCGGTGCCAGCATCAAGCTGACGCTGGGTGGCACGGGCGCCGAGCCACGCGTGAGCCTCGGCACCGGACAACCGAAGCCGGGCTGGAAGTCGAAAGGCACCGTTCAGATCCTGCTGCAGCAAGACCCGCGGCAGAGCGGCACGCCGATCGATGTATCGCTCGCGTTCGACGCCGAGAAAGCGCCGAGCGCCGAGCCCACCGCGCCGGGTGCCGCCGAGAACGTCGCCGTGACCGCCACGATCGCCGACGCCAAGGTGAGCGCCACGGGCGCGCACTTGCCCCAGTTCAAGGGCGCGCGGATCTCGTACGAGGTGCGCCCCGACGGCTCGGGCACGGCGTACCATTCCGACGCTCGGGCAAACGCCGCCGACGTGCGCGACCTCTTTCGGATGCTCGAGGACACGCTGGCGATGCTGGCCGTGCCGCGCCCGGCCCAGCCCGTCGGCGTCGGCGCTTTGTGGATGGTGACGAGTCGCGAGGGCGTGTTCGGGCTCGATCTGGTCACGTATCGCCTCGTGAAGGTCGAGGAAATCCAGGGTGACCTCGTGACGCTCTCGATCGGCGCGAAGCGCTACGCAGCGAGCGCTCGCTTCGACATGGTGGGGCTGCCACCCGATGCCCCACGCGACCTCTTGGAGTTCCAATCGAAATCCGACGGGCGCGTCGGCATTCGGCCCGGATCGCCCTTTCCGGAAAACGGGGAGATACAGTCCGTCTTGGCGGCGGCGCTGGGTCAAGGCGGCCAGCAGCGCGGCGTGCTCCAGCTTCATTCGCGCATCGGGCTCGATTTCGGAGCTCCCTGAGCTCGGCTCGTGGGCTCCTCTGGCCCCCTTGATGGTGTATCAGCGCGACCCAGGCGGTTTGGCCCGACTTCGCCGCTTCCCAGCGGCGCGGCCCGGGGATAAGACCCGGGGTGCCGACCAGTGAAACGAGCCGTGGATCCAGTGTCGTGAAGCTCTTGGTCGTGCATGCCTGGTTGAGGGGCAATCTCGGGGACGTGCTGCAGGCTTCCGTGCTTTTGCGCTCGCTTCGGGAGCTTCGCCCGTCCGTGCTCGATCTCGCGGGCTACCCGGGCGTGGCACGAGCGGGCACCGAGGAGCTCCTGTCGCTCGCCGATCGACACGTGCGCGAGACGTTCGCCTGGAGCTGGCGCTTCGTGCCGCGCGCCGTGCGCCGCGTGACCCTCGAGCCGGGGCGCCGCAAACGACGCGCGGCGCTGTTCTCGGGCTACGATGCCATCGTGAGCGCGCCGGGACCGTTCCTGGCGCGCTACGACGCGCGCTGGCCGAGCGCACTCTCGGATCTCGAGGTCGCCGCCGACCTCGGCATTCCCTTCCTGCTCGCGAGCCACTCGATCGGACCGCTCGCCGAGGACGCTCTCGCGACGCTCGGCCGTGCCAGCCTGTGCGTGGCGCGCGAAGCGACGACGCACGCCTACCTCACGGAGCACGGTTTGCCCTCTGTTCCCTCGGCCGATTACGCGTTCCTTTATCCGTTCGAGGCCGCCGTGGGACGCGTTCCCCCGTGCCCGCTCCCGACGCCCTATCGCTTGCTGTTCTTGCGGGCCAATAACCTCGACCCGAAGAGCATTCACATCGGCCGCGGGCGTCTGCGCTGCGGCGGACGTGAGCTTCCCCTCGCGCCCGAGGAAAAGGTCGTGCTCGCCACGAGCGACGTTCCCGCCGACGGGCACTTCCTGGAAAAGCTCGCAGCGCGGCTGGGCGTGCCGTCGGTGCCGTGCCGGTCCGTGGGCGAGCTCGTGTCGATCGTCGCCGGCTCGTCGGGCGTCATCTCCGATCGCTACCATCCGGCGATCTGCGCCGTTGGCCTCGGCAAGCCCGCCTGTGTGCTCGACAACCGCGAGCCCCACAAGACCCAAGGGCTCCAGACGCTGATCAAGGACCATCGGATCGAGGGACTCGAGGCGCTCGCGAAGGACGGCCTGTCGGCGATCCGCCGCGTGCTCACGGGCGCCCTGCCCTCGGCGGTGCCGGCATGACGGTCGGGCTCGCCGAAGCCGCGCGGCCCATCCGCGTGATGTCGCTCATCCCGACGTTTTGGCCGCGCCAGGGTGGCGCGCAGATGGTGCTGGCCGCCATCGCCCACGGCCTCGGCGATCGCATCGAGAACGTCGTCTTGACGCGAGGGTACGCCGGCAGCCCGCGCTACGAGCGCTATGACGACCTCGGGGTGCACCGCTATCCGAACATCGCGCCCGAGCGCTGGAAGGACTACGCGACGGGCGCCCATCACGTCCCGTTTCCCGCCAAGGCGTGCGTCGCCGTGCTCGACGCGCTCGGTTGCATGCGCCCGCTCAAGCGACTGACCTCGGGCGTGGATCTCGTGCACCTGCATTTCCCGCTGCCGCTCGGGCTGGGGGTGATCGCCATGAAGCCCTTCGGGCACTGGCCGCTCGTCGTGACGGTGCATGGCAACGCGGACGTGTACGAGCTGCCGCGCGCGCTCGAGCCCCTGACGCGCGCCGTGCTCGCCAAAGCCGACGTCGTGGTGAGCGTGAGCGAGGACCTCGCCGACTACCTGCGCGGCAACATGGGTGTGCGGGAGGTGTTCGTCGTGCCGAACGGCGTCGATACGGCACTCTATTGTCCCAGCGAGCGCCCCGAAACCGACGTGATCACGCTCACGTCGATTTCGCGCATCGTGCCGCGCAAGAACATTCCCATCCTCATCGAGGCCGTGGAGTCACTCGTGCGCGAGGGCGAGACACGCCTGAAGCTCGTCATCGCCGGAACCGGACCCAGCGAAGGGGAGGTGGCGCGCCTCGCGAGCGCGAGCAGCGGAGCGACGCGCTTTCTCGGCTTCGTCGACGAGGCGCACAAGCGCGAGCTCCTGACGCAGGCCGACGTGTTCGTGCAGCTCTCGACCCGCGAAGGGCTCTCGGTCGCGACGCTCGAGGCCATGTCGTGCGGTCTCGCGTGCCTGGTTTCCGACCGCCCCGGCGTGCGCGAGCCCGTCACGCCGGGCGTCACGGGGCTCCTCGTTCGCGACCCCGAAAGCGTCGGCGGCGTGAAGGCCGTGCTAAAAGAGCTCATCGGCGCGCGTGCGAGGCTGCCAGACATGAAGCGCGCGGGGCGCCGCGTCGTCGAGGAGAAGTATTCTCTGTCGGCGATGGCCGAGGGCTATTACCGCGTCTACACCGAGCTTTTGAAGCGGGGGCGGCGGTGAGGTTCTTCGTGACGGGCGGAGCGGGCTTCATCGGCTCTGCGCTTTCGGACGAGCTCGTGGCGAGCGGTCACGAGCTCGTCGTCTACGACAGCTTCGTGCGCGGTCGCCGCGACTACTTGCCGGCGGGTGTCGGCGTCGTCGAGGGCGACGTGCGCGATCAGGACCGCGTCGAACGCGCCATGGTTGACGCGCGCGCCGACTGGGTGGTGCACCTCGCGGCGCTCCACTTCATCCCGGATTGCGTGGCGCGACCCGAGGAGACCCGGTCCATCAACGTGGACGGGACGCGCAGCGTGCTCGACGCCGCCAAGGGCGCGGGTGCGCCCGGTGTCCTGTTCGCGTCGAGTGCCGCCGTCTACGCGCCCGACACCGTGGTCTGCAACGAGGCGACCTCGAGGGTCGAGCCCTGCGACGTGTACGGCGAATCGAAGGCGGAGGGGGAAACCCTGGTTCGCGAGTATCACGCCGAGTCCGGCGCCACCGCGGTCCTCCTGCGGATCTTCAACGCCGTCGGCGCCCGCGAGACGAACCCCCACGTCTTCCCCCACATCCTCGACACGCTGAAGACGAGCGACCACGTCCCGCTCGGCAACACTGCCGCGCGCCGCGACTACGTGGACACGCGCGACATCGCCGGCGCCATCCTGAGGCTTGCCGAGCGCGCTCGGGGCTGCGAGGCGTTCAACGTGGGCTCGGGAACGGCGTACTCCGTGGCCGAGATCATGGACCTGTTGCGAGAAAAGCTCGGTCGCCCCCTCAGCGTCGCCGTGGATCCGTCGCGCTTGCGCCCCGTCGATCGGGAGCTGCTGGTTGCCGACATCGGCAAGATCCGCGCGGCCGTCGAGTGGGCCCCGCGCTTCACCCTCTCCCGGGCGCTCGACGACCTGCTCGAGCACTACGGGCTCGGTCGCTGAAGGCGTCCCGTCAGAAGCCGAGGGCCTGCTTGCGCTCTTCGGCGCCGGGGGCCGGGTCACCCTTCTGATTGATGACCGGCAGACTCGGCGCCTTGTCCGCGTTGAGCTTGATCCAGCTCTGCTTGTCGTCGGGCAGCTGCGACTCGTCGTAAATGGCTTCGACCGGGCATTCCGGCACGCAGGCACCACAGTCGATGCACTCGCCTGGATCGATGTAGAGCATCTCGGCGTCGGCATGGAAGCAGTCCACCGGGCAGACGGCGACGCAATCCGTAAAACGGCAGCCCTTGCAGTTGTCGGTGACGACGAAGGTCATGGGGTCGGGATCTTTAGCGCTACGCGTTTCGCGGATCAATCCCCGGAGTTTTGCCGTCCGGTTGCCGCCCGTCATCGGCCCGTCGCCGCCCCCCCCATCGCCCAATCACCCGGGGGTGCTAGCCTCGCGCCGCCATGAGCCGCCGTGCGGGCCAAGACTCGGGGATCGAGCTCGTCCCGGAAGGTTTGCGGCTGGGGCGGGAGGTCCTCCCGCTCCTCGTGGGGAGCGTCCACTATTTCCACCTCGATCCCGACGCATGGCGTCCCGCGCTCGAGGCCGTCAAGAGCCTCGGCTGCGGGCTCGTCGACACCTACGTGCCGTGGGGGCTCCACGAGCGGGCGGCGGGCGAGTTCGACTTCGGCAAACACGATCCGCGCCGTGACGTCACGCGTTTCGTGCGCCTCGCGGGCGAGCTCGGCCTCAAGGTGATTGCCCGGCCGGGTCCGCACGTGAACGCGGAGCTCACGTTCTTCGGCATCCCCGAGCGCGTGATCTGGAACAAGGAGTGCCAGGCGGTCTCGGCGGGGGGGAAGCCCGTCGCCCTCCCCGTGCCACCGCTCGCGTTTCCGGTGCCGAGCTACGCGAGCGAGGCGTTCCACACCGAGGCGGGTTTCTGGTTCGAAGCCGTCGGCCGGGAGCTTGCGCCGCTCGTCTGGCCTCGCGGCCCCATCGTCTTGCTCCAGGTCGACAACGAGGGGGCCATGTACTTTCGCGACGGCGTCTACGACCAGGACTACCACCACGATGCCGTGGCCCTGTTCCGCGCGTTTCTCGGCGACAAGTACGGCAAGGTCGAGCGGCTGCGCGAGGCGCTCGGGGATCCGGGCGTGACGTTCTTCAACGTCGAGCCCCCGCGCCGTTTCCACGCGAACACGAGCGCGGATCTCGCGCGGCACCTCGATTGGGCGGAATTCCAGGAGGTCTTGCTCGCCACGGCGCTCGAGCGCTTTCGCCGCGGGCTCGAGCGGGCGGGCCTATCGGGCATCCCCACGACCCACAACCTGCCGCTCAGCGAGGCCGCGACGCCACTCGATCCGGGTCGCGTCGGCAACGCCATCGAGCTTCTCGGACTCGACTACTACCACGGCGCCTCCCCGCCGCAGCGCGCCGAGATCGCACGCCGCACCTCCGAGCTCGCCGTGCGCTCGGCGGCGCGCGGCCATGCGGCGTTCGCGTGCGAGCTCGGCGCGGGCTTCCCACCGTTTTTCGCGCCGCTCGGCGAAGAAGACAACGCGTTCACGGCACTCACGGCGCTCGCCTACGGCTTGCGCGGCTACAACCTCTACATGACCGTCGAGCGCGATCGCTGGATCGGGGCGCCGTTCGACCGCACGGGGCGCGAGCGTCCGAGCGCCGACGCTTGGCAACGTCTCGCCGCCGCGCTCACGAAGGTGCGCTTCTGGGAGCTCTCGCGCGAGGCCCCCGTGCACGTCATGGTGCCGCGCGCGTTCCGCCGTCTCGCTCGCGTCATGCACGCCTTCGGGCCGCTCAGCGCGGCGGCGCTGCAAGTCCTGGGCGGCGGTGCCGACGACGCCTGTTTCGAGGACGAGCTCGGGCTCGGCTCGCCGCGCGCGGTCGAGACCGCGCTGTTCCTCGAGCGGTTCGAGGCAGCGCTCGAGCGCGAGCATCTGCCGTACGCCTTTTCCAGCGACGACGTGGCACGTCATTCTCTCAAAATCGCTCGCTGGACGCTGATTGCCTGCCCGGGCGCGCTCGACCCGGCGCTCTTCGAGCGCGTCGTAAAGGTCCGCGCGCAGGGCCGCGCCGTGACGCTGGGGCCCCACGCCCCAGTCCTCGACGGTTCGTTCCGACCGCTCGCTCGGCCGCTCGAGCTTTCCGCGTCGCCTTCGGACGCGGTGCCGCCGGTCTTGCCGTTCGACGACGAGGCCATCGCGCACGCGGTTTCGCGCGCGCGCGACAAGCTTTCCCTCCCCACGCTGAGAGTGACACCCGAGGCGGCACGCGCGACCGTGCACGTGGACCGCGAAGGGCGGCCGCGTGTCTTGTTCGTGATCAACGCGACCGAGCACTCGCTGCTCGCCAGGGTCGAGCTACGAGGGGTGTCGCGTGCCGTGGACTTGCTCGACGGCCGTGACTTCCGTGCTAGCGTCGGCGCGTTCGACATCGAGCTTCTGCCGCGAACGACGCGGCTGCTCGAGATCGAAGCGTGAGCCCATGCTGCTCGAGATCAACCCAACGGGGCCAGAACCGCGTAAAATCCGCCGCGCCGTCGATGCGCTCGAGGCGGGCGAGGTCATCGCTTATCCGACGGATACCGTTTATGGCCTCGGCTGCGATCTCATGAACAAGAAGGCCGTCGACCGCCTCTATCAGATCAAGGGCATGGACAAGAGCCACATGCTCTCCTTCGTGTGTCGCGATCTCACGGAGGTGGCGCGTTACGCCGTCATGCACGATCGCGTCTTCCACACGCTCAAGGAATTTTTGCCGGGGCCCTACTGCTTCATCCTCGAGGCCACGCGCGAGGTGCCGCGCATCGTGCAGACGCCGCGCAGGACGGTCGGCGTGCGCATCCCCAATCACCCGGTCGCCCTCGCGCTCGTGACCGAGCTCGGGCGTCCGATCATCTCGAGCACCGCGGCTCGCCATGGTCAGGTACCGCACCTCGATCCACGCGAGCTCGACGACGAGTTTCCGGGTCTCGCGCTCGTGCTCGACGCCGGTCCCGGCGGCACCGAGCCGACCACGGTCGTCGACCTCACGGGTAACATGCCGAAGGTCGTGCGCGAGGGCGCTGGCGACCCCGGCCCGTTCATCGACTGAGCCCGAGAGCTCGCGGGGCCCTCCGTTCCCGCCCGGCTGCCGCGGCTTCGCGTGCGTCCCTCCGGACGGGGTTTCGGGCGTCGTGTCGTTCGCGGTAGTCTCGTCCGATGCTACCGAGTGTGTCACGCGTCAGCGCCGGTGACATCAGGCGCGCCTTCCACTTCGGTGTCGGGCTCGTGGTGCTCTCCTGCAAGACGCCGCCGCCGCTCCCGCACACCGCGAGCGCCGCCCCCACGGTTGCAGCGGAGCCCGAGCCCGGACCCCCGTCGCCCCCGACCGCGGCGAAGGCTGGGCGAACGAGCGAGCGCCGGCCGCCACCCGCGCCCTCGCGGAACCCACGCGAGCTCGAGGCGACCTACCGCGGGCGCTCCGCGCGCCGCGTGCTGCGCGGCGAAGCGTCGTACTACGGCGCGGCGTTCGCCGGGCGCAAGACGGCGAGCGGCGAGGTCTTCGACCCGGCGCTGCCGACGGCGGCGCATCGAACGCTGCCATTCGGCACGGTGTTGCGCGTGATTCGCATCGACACGGGCGCCGTCGTTTACGTGCGCGTGAACGACCGCGGGCCTTTCGGAAAATCCCGAAGGATTCTCGACCTTTCAACGTCTGCCGCCGAGCAGCTCGGCATGTTGAGGCGCGGCGTCGCCGAGGTCCGCGCCGAAGTGCTCGAGCTCGGCCCGAAGAAGAGCAAGAAGAAGAAGAAGGCGCGCCACCAGGTGCACTGATCGCCATGCCGACGCCGAGCGCTCTGCCCCCCGAGCGAGACCTCCTTTTGCGTCTGTCGCCGGAGCGCGGGCGTGCTGCGGTCGACTTCGACGCGGCCGTCGGGCGCACGCAGGAACGGACCGGCATCGATCTTTCGCGCGCCCGCGCCCGCACCGGGTTCGCGCGGGGGCACCTGCTCGACGTGCTCATCGAGCTACCCGGCGGGCGCGGCACCGACACCGAGCACGCCGCCGCCGCCGAGCTCGTGCGCGGGCTCGCTGGAGACGCCTTCGTCAACGACTTCGTCGGTGAGCTCGCCGTGCAGCCCGCTCCGCGCGGCGGCGCGCTCGCGGTGCTGCAAGCGGAAGCGGGGGCCCCGAGGTTCTGGCCCGTCGCCGAGCTGCCCGCTACGTGCGCGCGCGCCGTTTCGGGTCTCTACGAGGGCCTGCCGGCGTGTCCGCTCTGGGCGCTCGGTGGCGAGCAGCGCTGGACGTTGCTCGAGCTCGAACGTCGAGCCCGCCCGCGACTACCCGGCTCAGACCGACGTGGCGCTCTGCTCGACGTTCATGCCGGAGATGCTCAAGTGCTTTCTGAGTGGAGCGCCGTTCGCGTCGCGCCGGTTCTCCAGGCACGGCGAGCTCTTCTGCTATCTCAAGGTCAAGAGCAAGGAGCTCGAGCCGCGGCTCGCGCTGTCGGCACGCCGCGTGCTCGAGGACGCGCTCGACGCGGCGCTCGTGTCGGAGCGCTGCGGGCGCGTCGTGGGAGGCGGTGTCGGTGTGCGCTACTCGTACGTGGACCTGGCGCTCGACGGGGTCGAGCGCGCGCTCGGCGTGCTTCGGGAGGTCGCCGCCCGCGTCGGGCTGCCGGACCAGAGCTGGCTGCTTTTCTGTGACGGCGCGCTCGACGACGTGTGGGCGCCGCTCCATCCGAGCTCACCTCCGCCGCCCGGTCAGCGCCCCTGAGCGGTCCGCACGAGCGCCGCGAGGCCACCGAGCACGGCGCTCTCGCCGAGGCGCTCGAGCACGGCGAGCACCATCGCGAGCGTCGGGTCAACGAAGGGGAGGAAGCTCGGATCGCCTCGCCGGCGCTCCATGAACACGAAGCGCCCGGCGTCCTTTAGTTTGCGCTGCACGGCGAGCAGCGCAAACTCGCGACCGAGCGTGAGCCGCTCCGTCGCGTCGAGCTCGCGCGCCGCCGCGTAGTCGTCGAGCCTCGCGTCGACGAACGCGAGGTCGAACGGCTGGTAGCTGTCGCAGAGCAACGCGACGAGATCGTAGGCGCGCGGCCCGAGCAGCGCGTCCTGGAAATCGATCCACGCGAGCTCGGTGTCGCCGCGCTCGGCTTCGAGCACCATGAGGTTGCGGCTCTGATAGTCGCGATGGCAGAAGCCGCGAGGCAGCGCGAGGAGCTCTGCGAGCAGCCACGCGACGGCGCGGTCGAAGTCCGCCCGCGCGCCGCCCGCGACGCCACGCGCCACGACGGCCCATTCCCAGAAATGCTCGAGCTCCGCGCGAAACAGCGTTTCGTCGAAGCCCCGCTCGCCGACGACGGACCCCTCGGGGAGCGGCTCGAGCGCCGCCTGCGCGCGTGCGAGGTCGACCACGGCGCGCCGGTAGAGTCGCTCGCGATCGAAAGGCCGGCGTTCGAGGTGCTCGGCGAGCGTGACCCCGAGGTCCTCGACGAGCAAAAGGCCGCGCGCGAGGTCTTCGGCGAGCAGACGAGGCACGCGCACGGCCCGGCTTTCGAGCAGCTCACGCACTTCGAGAAACGGCCAGGGGCGACCGCGCTCGCGGGCGAACGCCACGTCGGGCGTTTCGGGCGGGACGACCATGAGCACGGCGTGCTGCCCGGGACCGAGCTCGACGCGCAGAAAGCGCCGCGGCGACGCGCCGCCTGCGAGCTCGGTCAGCGCGAATGGCCCCGCGCGCCCCGTGACCCGACCAAGGAGCTCCAACGCCACGTCCCCGAAGGGCGGCGCTGCGTCGGCGGGCACCATGCGCTCTTCCTAGAGTACTCTTGGGCCCTTGGCCAACTCGGGTCCCGACTTTTCCGCGCTCGTCGCACGCGAGTTCGGGGCGTTCGGCCTCCTTTCCGAAGAGGGGTCGCCCCTCGTGGCTCGGGCCGTGACGTTCGTCGAGCGGGCGGTCACCTGGAACGCGCGCATCGATCTCACGAGCGTGAGCGACCCAGGGGAGCTCGTCGACCTGCTGTTCGCCGACGCGGCCGCCATCGTCGCCTCCGGTCTCGTGGCGCGCGAAGAACGCTGGGTAGACGTGGGAAGCGGCATCGGCGCCCCCGGTCTCGGCCTCGGCCTGCTCCGACCCGACCTCGACATGACGCTGCTCGAGCCGCGCGCCAAGCGCGTCGCGTTTCTGCGCACGACCCTGGCGTCCCTCGCGCCGCTTTCGGTGCGCGTCGAGCGCGCCCGCTCGGAGTCGCTCGCGGCGGCGTCGTTCGACGTGGCCATCTCGCGTGCGACGCTGCCTCCGCCCGAGTGGCTGGCCGAGGGGGCTCGCATTGCGCGCCGGGGAGTCTGGGTGCTCATGGCGCGGGGGGCGCTCCCTGCCCGAGAGGGCTGGTCCCTGGTCCGGGAGGTGGCGTTTCGGTGGCCGCTCTGCGGCAAGGAGCGCCGAGCGGCGCTCTACGCCCCGCTCGTCCCTTCCTGACGAAATAAAATTCCATTCACATAAAAACATGATTCGCTAAGATGTGGAAAACACTCTTACTTAATATTCTAGGGAATCCGTCGCCCCGATGCCCCGTAGTACGTTTTGTGGATTCGTGGACCCGGCGCTGAAGGCGCCGGGCATTCCAGAGTGAACAAGGTCAAGGAGAACTGTTGGATGGCCCGTTTCGGTATTGCTCGCTTCGCACCCGCGCTCGCCGCGCTCACTTTCGCGGCCGTTGCTGCGGCCTCCTCCCTGAAAGTCATCGACAAGCCGGACGTGACGTTCACTGCCACCGGGCCGGGCGGTCTCAAGATCAACGGTCACGGCAACCAGCTCACGGCAGCGGAGGATGGCGGCAAGCTCGTCCTCAAGGCGTCGCTCAAGAACCTGAAGACGGGCATCGGCCTCAGGGACAAGCACACGGGGCGCTACCTCGGCGTCGAGCAGTTCCCCGACGCAAGCCTCACCGTCGAGAAGAGCGCCATCAAGATGCCTGCCGACAAGCAAGAGGTTTCGGGCAGCGCCACCGGCAAGTTCCGCCTCCACGGCGTTACGAAGGACAAGAAGTTCAACTACACCGTGAAGCGGCTCGGCAGCGACCTGCTCGTCAACGGCAACTTCGAGGTCAACATCACCGACCACGGCATCGAGAAGCCCTGCTACCTCGGCGTGTGCACCGACACGAAGGTCAAGGTCACCGCGAAGTTCAAGCTGCGCGAGAGCTGATCGCGACACCGTCTCGATTCGAGGCTTCCCCCGCGCACGGCTTGCGCGCACGGGTGAGCTCTGCCGTGCGTCGCTCTGCGTCTGTGCCAACCGCGCACGAGTTTCACCAGAAAAACCCTGTTCTTGTGATTGACAGCGGGTGCGCCGCCGTAAAATAGTGCTGACGCATGCCGGTCGCCGCGCACTCCTCGCCCGCTCTTCGCGGGCTTCTGCGCGCGCTGTTGATCGCAGCGGGCTTCGCCGTCGTCCTTCTGACGCCGCGTCGTGCCGACGCGTACACGTGGATGATCCGTCATGCGTACACGGGCTGCCCCGTGTGCCACGGCGATCCGTCGGGCGGTGAGGTGCTCACGGCTTACGGCCGCGCGCAGAGCGATCTGTTGCTGCGCATGCGCTACGACGGAAAGAACGCCGAGGAGGCAGAGCCGAGCTCGAACGTCGGGGTTCCTCGGCTTCATCCAGCTTCCCGAGCCGCTGCTCATGGGCGGCAGCTTGCGCATGGCGTCGACGCTGAAGAGCGGCGACTTCAGGGCCTTCCCGATGCAGATGGATCTGTACGGACAGCTGCGCTTCGGCTCCTTTTTCGCCGGAGGCAGCGTGGGGGCGTCGCGCGTCGCCGTGGGCTCGCCGCACGCGCGCGCCGCGCAGGTGACGACGGGACAGGGCAAGGAATTCAACGCCATCTCGCGCAACCACTACATCGGCATGGATTTCGGCGAGGGCACCTGGACGGCGCGCGCCGGGCGCTTGAACCTGCCGTTCGGCGTGCGAATCCCCGAGCACACGATGTGGGTGAGGGAGGCGACGCGCACCGATCGAGAATCCGATCAAGAGCACGGCCTCGCGCTCGCCTACAACTCCGAGGCCGTACGGGGCGAGGGGATGGTGATCTTGGGTAACTACCAGATCAACCCCGACGAGTTTCGTGAGCGCGGCTACAGCTTCTACTTGGAGCTCATGGTGGGCAGCCGCGCCGCCTTCGGCGTGTCGAGCTTGTACACGTACGCCAAGCGCGATCGCCTGACCCTCGAGTCCAACGTCGCGCGCGGCGCTCACGGGCTCTTCACGCGCTTCGCCATCGGCGACCCCGTTGCCGTGCTCGCCGAGGCCGACCTCATCACCGACTCGACGCGCTCGCTCGGTTACACGGGGTTCTTGCAGGCCGACTACGAGATCGTACAGGGGCTGCACGCCCTGCTCACCGGCGAGGTGCTCGACTCGGGCCAGCCGAAGGCCGACCAGGTGCTCGGCCTCGAGGCCACGAAGACGGTCGGCAAGCCGGGGATCGGCGTCTGGGCCTCGGCGGCCTGGTTCTTCCTGCCCCACCTCGATCTTCGACTCGACGCGATCATTCGCCCCCCGGAGACGACCATTCTCACGCAGCTGCACGCGTTCCTGTGAGCCACTCGATGTCCCCCTTCGCGTTTTCCCGCACCCTCGGCGCCCGCCTTTTGTGCCTCGCGCTCGGGCTCGGTGCGCTCGCCACGCCCGTCGCCGCTCAAGCATCGCCGAGCTTCCCGGGAGCGATCATGGATTATCTCACGTTGACCGGAGAGGCGCCCTCGTGCCCCCCGGCGTGCCTGCTCTGCCACACGAGCCCGCAGGGCGGCGTCCTCACCGTGCGCGACATGGGCTTCACCCGGAACATTCGCAACCAGTCGAGCATCGGCTACGACCTGCGCGGCAGGCGGCCGCCGGGACCGTTGGGGGACGCCGACGAGACCACGGTGGGGCCTGCGTTGCAGGCACTCGAAACCCTGGATTGCTACAGCGATCCAGGGCACGTGTGCGACTCCGACCACGATGGCGTTCCTGACGTCGCCGAGCTCCGCGCTGGTACGAACCCGGACGGTCCCGGTGGTCTCGTCGACTGCCCGCAGTACGGCTGCGGAGCGAAGGCGAGCATCGCCCCGAGCCCGCGCTCGCCGCACGAGCTCGACGGCGCGCTGCTGTTCGCGGCGGTCGGAGTCTTGGTCGTCGTACGCCGTCGGCGTCGCTGAAGCTTCGCCCGGCGCACACCGCGGCGGGGGTGCCGGCGCCCGTCGCCGGCGCGTCCGTGCGCGGCAGGCTTGCGAAAAGGCCGCGCGACACGGCCGGCCGCGGAGCGCGTGTAGCGCGCGGCCCGTCGATGTGCGAAGAATGGGAGCATGGGGTCGAGATTGGGTGCGTGGTGTGCTGCTCGAAGCTTGGTGCGGCTCGTCGCCTGCACGCTCGCGTTCGGTGTGCTCGGGCTGGGCGCGCGCGCCCAGGCGTCGCCGAGCTTCCCCGGCGCCATCCAAGACTATCTCGAGAAGACGGGTGCCTATTCGGCGTGCCCCCCGCCGTGCCTGCTCTGCCACACGAGCCCGCAGGGTGGGGCCAGCACCCGCAAGGACGAAGGCGTCGAGACGAGGACGGAAGGGGCCCTCGGCTACGGCGTGTTTCTCGCGAATCTTTCGCAGGCCGGAAAGGACGCCGGCATCGCCAAGATCGGCGCTGGAGACACGGCGAGCCTCGCGGCCGCGCTTGCGGCCCTCGAGAAGAACCCGTGCGACGGTCCGCCGCCAGCGGGTGTGCCGCCAGGGCCGCTCTGCGACTCCGACTCGGATCAGTTGCCCGACGTAGCCGAGCTTCGTCAGGCCCGGGATCCCGACGTGCCGGGCGAGGGCTCGCTCGCGCACTGTCCGAAGTACGGATGCGGCGCAAGCATCGCACCCCGCCCGCGCTTGCCGCGCGAGCTCGACGGCGCCCTGTTCTGCGCGCTCGGGCTCCTCGCCGTCGCGTGCCGCAGGCTCAGCCGACGCTAGTTGTTCGAGCTCACGAGGTCGCCGCCCTCGCCACCGAGCCCGGCGTCGCCGCCCTCACCACCCATGCCGCCCTGGGTGTTCGTGCCGCCGGTGCCCGAGCCCGACGAGCCGCCCATCGTCGAGCCGCCGGTGCCGGAACCGCTCGTTCCACCGGTGGTGCCTCCACTGCCAGGCTGACCGCCCTCGGTGCTGCCGGCATCGAGCGGAATCTTGGTACGGTTGACGTCGGTGATGAGGGTGCAGCTGAGCGCCGTGAGCAGTCCGCCCAAGGAGCAAAGAACGAGCAATCGGTTGTCGGTACGCATGGTAGTCTCGACTGAAGCCCCCAGGGGCAGAGCGGGCCCCATTCTTCCAAAGAGGACACCCGGAACGCAAGCGGTGTTGGCGTTTCGATGCGGATCCACCTGATTGACGGAACCTACGAGCTTTTTCGCGCGTTCTACGGCGCTCCGGCCAGCGCGGGTCCCGGGGGGCAGGAGGTGGGAGCGTCCCGGGTGCTCTTGAGGAGCCTCGCCGGCTTCGTGGCGTCTGCGGCCGTGACACACGTCGCCGTGGCATTCGACACCGTCATCGAATCGTTTCGCAACCGGCTCTTCGGCGGCTACAAGACCGGCGAGGGCATCGACCCCGCGCTGTTCTCACAGTTCCCCCTCGCCGAACGCGCCACGCGCGCCCTCGGCATCGTCACCTGGTCGATGATCGAGTTCGAGGCCGACGATGCGCTCGCGACGTTCGCGGCCCGCGCGGCGGCCGATCCGCGCGTGGAGCAGGTGCTGCTCTGCACGCCCGACAAGGACCTCACGCAGTGCGTGCGAGATGGTCGCGTCGTGCTCTACGATCGCTACAAGAACGTGACCCTCGACGAGGCCGGTGTCGTCGCCAAGTTCGGCGTGAGCCCGCGCTCGATCCCGGATTTTCTCGCGCTCGTGGGTGACGCCGCCGACGGCATCCCCGGGGTGCCACGCTGGGGAAAGAAGGCGGCGAGCACGCTGCTCGCACGCTTCGAGTCCCTCGAGCGCATCGAGGACGACCCGGACGCCTGGGGCGTCGAGCTCAGGGGCAAGCAGGCACTCGCCCAGTCGCTTAGGGACCACCGCGAGGCGGCGGCGCTCTACCGCGAGCTTGCAACCCTGTGCCTCGACGTACCGCTCGACGAAACCCCCGACGATCTCGCCTGGACTGGCGCCGTGAAACCGGAGCTCCGCGCCGTGTGCGAGGAGCTCGGCGACACGAGGACTCCCGAAACTGTCCGCTTCCGCTAAGCTTCTGCCATGCGCTTCGCGCTCTTGCCGTTCTTGCTCGTCACGGGCGTCTCGTCGTCGGCGCTCGCTCAAGCGGCCGATCCGGGTCTGTCGTCGGGCGGCCTCGCACCGCCGCCCGCGATCGAAAGCCAGGGCGGCAACGAGGGCTCGGGCGAGCCGACGCCGGAGCAGACGCTCCAACAGGCGGACCGGGAGGACTCCGGGCGCGGGCTCGAGTTCGTGTGGTTGAACGGCGAGGTCGGCGTGACGCACCTCGGGCTCGGAGCCATCAAGGAAAAGGATTTCAATCAGGAGGGGATCTACCAGTTGAAGTCCACGAGCTTCACGGCGGGGGCCGCGTTCGGCGTGCGGCTTTTGTTCTTCACGCTCGGTGCGCGCTTTCGCTGGGGCACGGCCTACGCCTTCAAGCACGTGACGATCGACGCCGAAGGTGCCGTCCACTTCCCGTTCGGTGCGCTCGAACCGTACGGAGGGATCGGCGTCGGGTACGCGCGCGTCTACGATTTCGTTCGCGTCACGGCGGACAACGTCTCGCCGACGCCGTTCAAGGAACAGCCTGCCGTGGGGCTCGACGCGCGCCTGTTCGGCGGCCTCGACTACTACTTCACGAGCATGTTCTCGCTCGGCGCCAACGTCTCGGGCGACGTGCTCTTTCTCTCGCACTCGGCGGAGACCCCTACGGCCACGGACGCCAGCAGCATCGGTCTCGGCGTCACCGCGACGGCCGTGGCCGGTCTGCATTTCTGAATCATGCGGGTCTTCGCTGCAGCCCTGCCCCTGCTGCTTGCGTTGCTGATCTACCTCCGCGCACGCGGGCGCGCGCGGATTCTCGCGTCGGCTGGGGTTGCTCGTGGCCGTGGGGGGCGCGCTCGCGGGGGCGCTCACGATCGAGGTCGAGCAGTGGGTGCTCGGCTTCGCGGAGCTAAGCTTCGAGGTGACGCGCTCGGGAGCGAGCGGCGCCTTGCTCGCGACCTTCCTCCTCGCGGCGCCGCTCGAGGAGGGCGTCAAGGTGCTCGTCGTCTGGACCCTGTACCGTCGGCGGCGCGTCGAGAGCCCACGGCAGGGATTGTTCTATGCGGCGGCGGCTGCTGCGGGGTTCTCCGCGGCCGAGGCGATGCTGCTCCCCCTTCCAGCGGGCGACGCCGTTGACTTCGCGCGCCTCCTGCTCTCCGCTCCTGCGTCGCTGTTCTTCGCGGGGGTCTGGGGCTATGCGCTCGGCGCGGTGCACCGGCACGACCGCTGGTTCTCCGTGGCCTGGCTCGTGTCGATGCTGCTGCACGGGCTCTACGACCACATCCTCTGGGGACGCGGGCCCGGGCTTCTCGTCGTGACGGCCCCGATGCTGCTCTTCATGGCGCTCGGCACGTTCATGGCGCTGCGCGGCGAGGGTGCGGTCCATTCGGTGCACACGCTCGAGCCGCCGTCGATCGAGGAAGTTCGCGCGCGGCTCGTGCAGCGCGAGCGACCGCTGATGCTGCGCTGGATCGTGCTCGGCGCGTTCGCGACGCTCGGGCTCGTCGTCGTGCTCGTTTCGGCATCGGTCGTGGCCGGCAATCGGCTGGGGATCGATTTTTCGCTCGCTGACGAGGCCGACGTGCGCTCTTCGGGCCCCCTCGTGCTGCTCGGTGCAGCCGTGCTCGCCGCCTTCCCGCTGTCCGGGTACCTCGTGGCGCGGGCGAGCTCGGGGCAGGGGCTCCTCGAGCCAGCGCTCGCGGCAGCGCTCACGCTGGGCCTGCTCGTCGGCATGCTGTGGCTCGCGGCGCCGATCGGCGTGCTCTTCGCCCTCGCCGTGGCGCCCATCGCGCTCGGCCTCGCCTGCGGCGGCGCCTGGATCGGCCTAGAGCGCTGAGCCCGGACGGAGCCGTCCCAGCCGCACGGATCCGTCAAACCTACCAGGTCGAAACAAGCGCGGGCAAAGCCCGCGCCCACCACGACCTCGGAGTCTTGGAAGACCAGATCACGATTGCCTCGAGAGACCACCACCCAAGCAAAGGAACCGGCGAGGCCGGGCGCGTGTTTGCTTGCGGATTGCGAGGGTCGCGAGAGCTTTCAGCGAAGACCAGCAGGAAAAAACCATCAAAGCCCGCGCCCACCACGACCTCGGAGTCTTGGAAGACCAGATCACGATCGCCTCGAGAGACCACCACCCAAGCAAAGGAACCGGCGAGGCCGGGCGCGTGTTTGCTTGCGGATTGCGAGGGTCGCGAGAGCTTTCAGCGAAGACCAGCAGGAAAAAACCATCAAAGCCCGCGCCCACCACGACCTCGGAGTCTTGGACGACCAAATCACGATTGCCTCGAGAGACCACCACCCAAGCAAAGGAACCGGCGAGGCCGGGGGCGTGTTTGCTTGCGGATTGCGAGGGTCGCGAGAGCTTTCAGCGAAGACCAGCAGGAAAAAACCATCAAAGCCCGCGCCCACCACGACCTCGGAGTCTTGGAAGACCAAATCACGATCGCCTCGAGAGACCACCACCCAAGCAAAGGAACCGGCGAGGCCGGGCGCGTGTTTGCTTGCGGATTGCGAGGGTCGCGAGAGCTTTCAGCGAAGACCAGCAGGAAAAAACCATCAAAGCCCGCGCCCACCACGACCTCGGAGTCTTGGACGACCAGATCACGATTGCCTCGAGAGACCACCACCCAAGCAAAGGAACCGGCGAGGCCGGGGGCGTGTTTGCTTGCGGATTGCGAGGGTCGCGAGAGCTTTCAGCGAAGACCAGCAGGAAAAAACCATCAAAGCCCGCGCCCACCACGACCTCGGAGTCTTGGACGACCAGATCACGATCGCCTCGAGAGACCACCACCCAAGCAAAGGAACCGGCGAGGCCGGGCGCGTGTTTGCTTGCGGATTGCGAGGGTCGCGAGAGCTTTCAGCGAAGACCAGCAGGAAAAAACCATCAAAGCCCGCGCCCACCACGACCTCGGAGTCTTGGACGACCAGATCACGATCGCCTCGAGAGACCACCACCCAAGCAAAGGAACCGGCGAGGCCGGGCGCGTGTTTGCTTGCGGATTGCGAGGGTCGCGAGAGCTTTCAGCGAAGACCAGCAGGAAAAAACCATCAAAGCCCGCGCCCACCACGACCTCGGAGTCTTGGACGACCAGATCACGCTTTCAGAGCCGAAAATACTCACTCTGCCCGTGCTCGCGCGAGCGTCGCCTCGTCCGGGTCCGCCGGCAACGCCGGCAGTGCCTCGTCGTTCGGCGCGTAGTCCGGGGCGAGCAGGCGTTCGAGGTCGAAGGCAACGAAGCGACCGAGCAGGTGCGGGCTCTCGCTCACCCAGAGCGTGCGTGTGCGCGTGTCGGCGATGATGCCGTGCGTCGCGATCAGGGCGTCGATGGCGCGCCGATCGCCGAGCGGCAGGGGCGTGTCGCCGGGGCCGCTGCGGTCGCGCAGCATGGCGAGCGCCGCCGAGGGGCGCACGGGAGCCGCGGCGCGGGCGGCGAGCTCGTCGGCGCGTGCGCGGCGGTCGCGCGTGCTCGATTCGGCGATGACGCGCAGGTTCTTGGGGTCGTTGCGCGAAGGCCCCTCGAAGTGGTTGGTGACGCCGGCGCGCGGCGGAAGCCTTCGCACGTAGGGTTTTCGGCCCGGAACGCGCTCGATGACGGCCGCGTCTCCCGCCGCGTCCGCGACGACGACGAGGTGGCTGACGAGCGGCTCACGCTCGGCGAAGAGCCGTACGGCGTCGGCCGTGGTGCGCGCGTGCTCGAGCACTCGACGCAGGGCATGCACGACGGGCTCGCCGTGCGTCGCCGGTTCGCCGGCTCGCCCTCCGTGCACGACGACCGCGACGCCTTCGACGTTCATCCCGCTCACGACGCCGACGAGGCCGGGCCACGCTACGGACGCGAACGGGATCGCGCCGGGCTCGCGCACCAGGAAGATGGCCTTCTTTCGATTGAAGATCGGGTCGACTTCCATGTCGAAGGCCCGTGCGAGCAGCGCGCCGCCCTCGGGCTCGGCCGGGCCGTGGAAGACGAACGTGGTGCAACCGACGAGCGGCGAGTCTTCGAACGAGAGGGCGATGTCGTAGAGTGCGTTCAAGAAGACGAAGCGCTGGTAGGTTGGGACGAAATCGGCGTAGGGGTCGGGCTGGAAGCCGAGCGCCCCCGCGGCGATCTCGCGCCGGCGCTCGGGCGAGAAGCCGTGATCGAGCGAGCGATAGCGAAGGCGCGCGAGATCGAGCAGCGCGGTCCGCGCGATGCGGTAGGGCACGGCGGCGCCGAAGCGCTCGAGCAGCACATGCTCGTTTTCCAGCATTTCGTGGCGCAAGAGGCGCGCCTGCGCGAAGCCGATGCGCTCGGGGTCGCCGTCGAGCCCGACCTGGAGCAGCGCGCCGCGGCGGAGCACGTAGGAGCCCGCGAAGCGCTCGAGGCTCGCCGAGACGTGCTCGACGGCGCCGCCGGGCGCCTTGACGGCGACGGGCGTGGGCGAAAGCACCCTCGCGAGCAGCCAGTGTGAAAGAGCCACGGCGGCGAGCGTCGTGACGGCGAGCCCCAGCGCGAGCCGCCCTAGGTAGTGCCCGGCGCGCGGCACGAGGAGCACGGTTTGTAGCACCCGATAGATGATGCGCGCCGGGTCGCGCACGGGGTGAAAGTGCGAGACGCGCTCGCCGACGGGCGGGTAGACGACCCGAACGGGAAGCTCGGCGATGGGGCGTCCGCGCCGCGCGGCACGCAAGAGGAGCTCGGACTCGAACGCGTAGCCTTTGGCTCGGGCGCCGAGCCCGAGGGCTTCGGGCAGCGGGTAGCGGCGCAGGCCGCATTGCGTGTCCGCGAGCTTTCGACCGCCGAACCAGGAGAGGAAGCGGTTGGAGAACGCGTTCGAGAAGCGGTTCGCGCGCGGCGCGCCGTCGCGGGCGAGGTTTCGCACACCGAGCACGAGCGTTTCGCGGCTCGCAGGGTGGCGGGCGACGCGCAAGGCCTCCTCGACCGGGTGTTGGCCGTCGGCGTTGACGCTCACCGCGGCGTCGGCGCCTTCGACGAGTGCTCGGTCGAAGCCCGTGCGGAGCGCCTCGCCCTTGCCGAGGTTCTTCGCGTGGCGAAGGACGAGCGCGCCGGCCGCTTCGGCATTTCGCGCGGTGTCGTCGTCCGAGCCGTCGTCAACGACGATCACGGGCCCGGCTTCAGCGCCGAGCGCGACGCCGAGCTCACGGACGACGGCGGCGATTGTCCGCTCCGCCCGGAAGGCCGGCACCACCGCCAACACGCGCACGGCGAACCGTAGCACCGCTCCCGAACGTCCGACTCTCGCCCCGGAACGAAAGGCGCGGTATGTCCTTCTCGCATGGATCCGCTAGACCCCCGGCTTTACGTGGAGCTTGCCGGGCGCGCCAAGATCCAGCTCCGGCAGCGCATGCGGGCGCTGCGCTCGGCGCATCCGGCGGCCGCGCTCGCCGAGCGTAGCGCCCGCATCGTGGAGCGCCTCTCCGAGCTGCCGGCGCTACGAACGAGTCGCGGCGTGGCGCTCTTCTTTCCGATGCTCGAGCGGCGAGAGGTCGATCTGCGCGAGCTCGACGCCCGCCTCAGGGGGCTCGAGAAGGACGTGTACTATCCCGGCGTCGCGCCGAGCGCGGGCGGCGGCACACGCAGCGAAATCCGTCGGACGCAGTCGCTCGCCGAGCTCGAGCCGCGCGGAAGTCAGTTCGCCGAGCCGCCACCCGAGGCGCCGGTCGCCGAGCGCGGGACGCTCGACCTCGTCGTCGTTCCGGCTCTCGCCGTGAGCCCCGGCGGGCACCGTCTCGGGTACGGCTCCGGCTTTTACGACGCGACTCTTCCCGATTTTTGCCCGCCCGCCGTCGCCGTCGTCGTGGCGTACGATTTTCAGCTGCTCGCCGAGCTACCGGTCTTGCCGCACGATGTCGCTTGCGACGTTGTCATCACCGAAACGCGCACGATCGTCGTGCCCTCGCGCTGAACCGCCCCCGCGCGCCGCTCCGCGAAGTCCCTCCCGTGCGAGTCCGCGAGCGCCGGGGAGGGACCGGCCGCGCGCAGGCTCGCGGCTCGCCGTTGGTCGCGTGCTTTTCGGCCGCGAGGCGAGCACGGACGAGGGTGGGCAGCCCCCGAGCTGCCATGGCTACCGCTTCTTGTCGGACTTTGCCTGGCAGCTCGAGCAAACGCCGTAAAGCTCGTGCTTGTGCGCGCGGATCTCGAAGCCGTAGCGCTTGGCGACGCGGTCCTGCAGCTCCTCGACGGCGGGCTCCTCGAACTCGGTGATGCTGCCGCATTCGATGCAAATGAGGTGGTCGTGGTGCGCTTGGTCGTCGGAAAGCTCGTAGCGCGTGTGCCCGTCGCCGAAGTGGTGCTCCTGCGCAACGCCACTTTCCGTGAGGAGCTTGAGCGTGCGATAGACGGTGGCGTAGCCGATGCCCGGGTCCACGGTGCGCACCTGCTCGAGCAGGCCGTCGATCGTGACGTGCTCGTGGGCCGCGAAGAGGGTGTCGATGATGAGCCGGCGCTGACCCGTCGAACGCAGGCCCCGCTTGGCCATGAAGTCGTCGAGGTCGGTCCGAAGCCTCGCGGCGTCGGGCGACCGAGCCGGCCGCCCGAGGCTGGACTTCGAGCCACCGCTCTTCACCCCCGTTTCTTCCTCTGCGTGACTACCAACGTCAAGTTGCGCGCCGAATTCATCCGAGAGACGCGGCCTTACGCAGGCGCAACAATGCGCTTGCCGTGACGAGAGTCGGTACCCACGGGGTCGGCAAGAGACCGAGCGCCGTCACGGCGGCAAGCGCGACCGCGGGCAGCGCCGTGAGCAAAAGGTCGGCGCGAGCGCGGCGCAGACAGTCGCGCGCGACGTGCAGCGCGTAGGCCGCGTCGCGCACGTCGTCGGTGGCGAGCTGCAGGCCCCAGTCGGCCGAGGTCGAGCCCGCGGCGCGCAGCGCGACCGCTACGTCCGCGGCGGCGAGCGCCGCGTCGTCGGTCGGGCTCTGGCCGACCACGGCGACCGTTGCCCCGCCGCCCACGAGGCGCCGGATCTCGTCGCCGCGTTCGGCTGGAGGGATTTCGGGGCGCACGTGGTCGATGGCGAGCGTGCGGCCGAGGACCTCGCAGGTCTCGCGGGCGTCGCCGGAGAGCAGCGCGGGCTCGAGGCCGGCATCGAGCAGGTGTTGGACGGCCGCGCGAGCCCCGGGTCGCAGCCCGTCTTGAAGGCCGATGAGCCCCGCGAGCCGCCCCGACTGCGCGACGAGCAGCACGGTCTGCCCCATCGACTCGAGCTCCTGGATGCGGCGCTCGGCCATCGCCACGCTGACGTGCTCGTGCAGGAGCAGCGCGCGGCTGCCGACGACGAGCGGCTGCCCGTTCGACGCGATTGCCGTGACGCCGAGCCCAGGCTGGGCGCGCGCGTTGCGCACGCCGTCTGGGCGGACGCCACGCGTGCGCGCCGCTCGCACCACGGCGCTCGCCACGGGGTGGTGCTCACCCGCTTCGACCGCGGCGACGAGCCCGAGCACCTCTTCGGGCTCGTGGCTGCCGAACGCCTCGATCGTCGCAACCTCGGGCTCGCCGAGCAAGAGCGTGCCGCGCGCGCAGAACACGACGAGCGAGGTGTGTCCGGCGCGGTCGAGCGCCTCGGCGCTGCGAAACACCGCGCCCCGCCTGAGCGACCCGAGCACGGCGCTCGACACCCGGAGTGCCGCGAGCGCCGCCGTGACGCCGTGGGCGCACGCCGCCTGCACCGCGACGGCGACGAGCAGGATCTCGACGCCGTCGAGGCCCGCCGCGAAGGCCGTGAGCGCCGCGAGCCCCGTGACGAGCGGCGCGCCGCGCTCGGCGAACGCGCGCCCGAGGCGCGCCACCGGGGCGAGCAGATCGGCGCGCCGGCGCGGGTCGCTCGTGAGCCGCAGAAAGGCGCGGTCGTGGCCCGACCAGCCAACGACGACGCGCAGCATGCCGTCGGTGAGCCGCCCGCCCGCGAGCACGGTATCGCCCTCGCCGACGGGCTCCGCCGTCTTCGCGTAGAGCCACGGCACGACGCGGCCGCTGCCCGCGATGACGGTGCCGTCCGCGGGCACTGTGTCACCCGGCTCGACGAGGATTTCCTCGCCGGGGCGCAGATCACGCGCCCGCGCCGGGATGGTGCCGTCCTCGACGACGCGTCGCGACTCGGTGTCGAGCGCGGCGACGAGGCCTTCGCGCGCCAGGTCGATGGGGCGGCGCGCGCGCCGCAGGAGCGCCGTTGACAGGGCTCCGAGCGCGACGACCACCGCCGTTAGCAGCGCGGCGTCCGACGTGCGCGGGTCGCCGAGGAGGAGAGCTCCCCAGGCGACCCCCGCGGCTCCGATGGGCGCCGCCGAGAACGCCGCGGGATGGAGCTCCGTGGCGTCGCGGCTCGCCGTGGCGCGCTCGGTGACGAGCGCCGCGCACGCGACGGCGGCGAGCACGACCCGCGCTCCGAGCACGAGCCGTGAGCCCCCGGCCAGCATGAGCCCGAGCGAGAGCGCACACCCGAGCCCCGACAACGAAAGCAGCAAGTTGCTCGCGCCGAGCGCCCTCGGCTCGAGCGGCAGGGCGGGCAGCGGCTGGACCTCGACGGGTGCCCCCTCCGCCACGAGCGCTCCGATGGTCTCGCCCGCCGTCACGGGTCGGCCCACGTCCAAGAGCGCTCGCTCCGCGACGGCGCGATCGGGCTCGGCCCTCTCCGCCTTTTCGGCCTTCGAGCGGACGCTCGCCAAGAACTCGTGGGCGCGTGCGCGCGGCACGGGCAGCGGCGTGGCGCGCGCGTCAGCGTCGAACTGCTCGCGGCAGGGTGGGCTGCAAAAGTACCGGAAGCGGTCGCGCACGTACGCGACGCGCGAGGCCCGCAGCGGATCGAGCGGCGTTCCGCAGGTCGAGCAGGGGCGCTGACCGGCGCCGAGGGGGCTCGCGGCGCTCGGCGTCGGCGTCATCTGCTCCCGAGCTCGGCGAGCGTCGCGTCGAGGATGTCGAGCGCCTCGACGAGCTCGGCCGGTTCGACGACGAGCGGCGGCGTGAAGCGCAGGGCCGTGCCCCCGGCGACGCTGAGGAGCAGCCCGCGGCGTGCGAGCTCCGCGATGAGCGCGCGTGGATCCACGTCGTTACCGAGCACGAGGGCTTGCAGCAAGCCCGAGCCGCGCGACGACACGGCGAGCTTCGGATGGCGCTCCACGAGCTCGGCCAGGCGGCGCGCGAGCAGCTCCCCGAGCTCGTTGACGCGCGCGAGCAGGCGCTCGCTCTCGAGGACGTCGAGCACGGCGAGCGCCGCCGCCGACGCCAACGGGTTGCCGCCGAAGGTGGAGCCGTGGCTGCCGGGCGGCAGCGCCTCGGCGAGCTTCGTGCCGCAAACGATGGCGCCGATGGGGACGCCGCCGCCGAGCCCCTTGGCGAGCGCGACGACGTTGGCCTTCACGCCGACCTTTTCGCAGGCGAGGAAAGTGCCGGTACGGCCGATGCCCGTCTGGATCTCGTCGGCGACGAGCAGCGCGCCGCTCGCGTCGCACAGCGCGCGAAGCGCCTCGATGAAGCCGGGCGGCGCCGGGATCACACCGCCCTCGCCCTGGACGGGCTCGAACAGCACCGCCGCGACGCGCGGACCGAGCGCGCGGCGCACGCCCTCGACGTCACCATAGGCAAAGTGACGAGTGCCCGGCAGCGGACCGAAGCCCTGCTTGTACTTTTCCTGGCCCGTGGCGGCGAGCGCGCCGAGCGTGCGACCGTGGAACGAGTTCTCGAACGCGATGACCTCGTAACGCTCGGTCTCGCCGCGTGCATAAAAATGGCGCCGGACGAGCTTGAGGCTCGCCTCGATCGCCTCGGTGCCGGAGTTGCAGAAAAACGCGCGGTCCATACCGGTGAGCCCGCAGAGCTTCGCGGCGAGTCGGACGTTGGGCTCGTTGTAATAGTAATTCGAGGTGTGGATGACGCGCGCGGCCTGCTCCGCGATGGCTTTCACGAGCGCCGGGTGCGCGTGGCCGAGCGCGCTCACGGCAATGCCCGCCACCATGTCGAGGTAGCGCTTACCTTCGAGGTCGAAGAGCACGGCGCCTCGCCCGCGCGCAAGGACCATCGGGGCCTGGCGGTAGTTCGGGTAGAGGTGCTCTTGCCCCAGGGCGACGAGCTCGGCTTGGGAGGCGCTCATGGCGCGCTCCAATAGCACCCCGCCCAAGGGCCGTCACTCCGACGAGGCCCGTCACTCCGACGAGGCCCGGAGCGCGCCGAGCGTGCGTGAAAGCTCGGCGAAGCCTGCGCCTCGGGGCGCGCTCGTGAGGTAGCGGGGCATGAGGGTCGGGCGACCACGCAGGTTCGCGACGCCGAACGTCGTCTTGAAGGCAGCGAAGCAGGCCGCGTCGTTTTCGCTGTCGCCCACGAACGCATAGCGCGCGAGCGCCGCCGTGGGATCGACGCCGGCGAGCTTCGAGAGCAGCCGCACGGCGCCGGACGCCTTGTCGACGGCGTCGAACCCCACGTGAAGGTGCACGCTCGACACGTGAACGACGGCGCCGCGTTCGCGGGCGAACGCCGTGACGCGCTCGATCGTCTCGCGTGGGACCGCGCGGCGCTCGCCGACGTCGAACGTGTAGTCGGTGAGCCGCTCGCCCACGTCGTCGGGCGGCGCGAGCTCGACGAATGCCTCGCCGAGCTCGCGCACGAGTGACGCGAGCCGCGCCCGGCGCTCGGCGCGCACGCCGGGCGGCACGCTGTCGATGAAGTCGCCGCCCGGCCCCACGAGCGCGCCGCCGTTCTCTGCGACGCCGCCGTCGATGGGGAAGAGGCGCGCCAGCAGTCGCACCCAGCCGAGCGGCCGCCCCGTCACGACGTAGAGCGAGAGTCGCGCCTCGCGCAGCCGGAAGAGCGCCGAGTACGCATTTTCGCCGAGCCGCCCGTGGTCGAGCAACGTGTCGTCGAGATCGAACAAGAGGCCCGTGAGAGCGCGCGCCTCGTCGCCGGTGAGCGCGGTGAGCGGCCGCATCCGCGGGCCTACTCCACGTCAATCTCGGCGATCACCGAGGTGAGGTAGAGCCCCTCGGGGAAGGCGGCGGGCACGGGGTGATCGGGGCCTTGTGTGAAGCGCTCGAGAATGGTCGCGCGAGCGCCCACGTC
The DNA here is from genome assembly GCA_963841435.1 of uncultured delta proteobacterium. Taxonomy (GTDB): domain Bacteria; phylum Myxococcota_A; class Polyangia; order Polyangiales; family Polyangiaceae; genus PMG-095. Next base: position 922,221 of record CAWJCS010000003.1, on the reverse strand, counting down.
GCGCGCGCCGAGCGCGAGCGCGCGCGTGAGCTCGGGAAAGCCGATCGAGGCGGAGCACGAGCAGAGCACGAAGAGCCCGCCCGGCTTGGTCGCGCGTGTGCCGGCGCCCGCGAGCCGCCTCATCATGTCGAGTGCTCGGGTGCGCGCCGCCCGGCTCGGCGCAAGCTTCGGCGGATCGCAGAATCACGAGGTCAACTCCGCCCTTGCGTCCGACGTGGGCGAGCGCCTCGTGGGCGTCGCCGCGCTCGAAGTGAATGCGCTCCGAAAGGCCGTTTTCCGCCGCGCATTCGGCACCCACCTCGACGGCGAGCGCGCTCATGTCGACGGCCTCGACGGAGGCGGCGCCGCCGCGCGCGGCCCCGAGCGCGATAGCGCCGACGTAACAGAACGCGTCGAGCACGCTGCGGTCGCGCGCGAGCTCTTCGATGCGCGCGCGCAGCGGGCGCTGGTCGAGATAGAAGCCAGTCTTCTGTCCGAGCTCGAGTGGAATGCGAAAGGTGAGGCCGCGCTCGCGAAACGAAAATGCGTCGAGTGTTGTGTCGCCGCGGATTACGCCCGAGCGCGCCTCGAAGCCCTCGCTCTTGGCGGCGCGCTCCGGCGTGCGATCGACGATCGCCTTCGGCTCGAGCTTCGAGAGCGCTTCGAGAATGGCGGCTTCGCGCTGCTTGAGCCCGAGCGTTCCGATCTGGATGCTCAGCACCGACCCGAAGCGATCGACGATGAGCCCCGGTACCTCGTCGCCCTCGGCGTGGACCAGCCGATACGCGTCGGTGTCGGGGCCTGGCAGTCCGAGCCGCGCGCGACGCCGGACGGCGCGCTCGATGCGCTCGGCGAGCAGCGCGCCGTCGATGGCGCGCGTGCGGTCGCGCGTGTAGATGCGCACGGGGATCGCGGAGCCCGGCGAGTAGAGCCCGCGCCCGAGCGCCTGCCCGCGCGGATCGAGCACCTCGACGTCGTCGCCGGCACTGACGCCGCCCTCGACGCGCTCGATCGCCTGCGCGAACACCCACGGGTGCCCGGCCCAAACCGGCTGAACGTGGCCGGCCTTGAGAATCACGGCGCCCATTGGGGCCTTGCCTACCACGTCGGCCGCGCTCGAGCGTGCTACCTTTGTTCGACGGCATGCTGGTGCGTCGTGTTGCCGTCCTGATTGCCGCGCTCGGCGTGCTGCCCCGGGTGGTGTGGGCGGCAGACTCTTGTCCCGACGGCTGGTTTTGCGACGACGGTGAGGCTCCAGCCGAGCCGCCACCCGCCGAGCCTCTCGCGCCGCCCCCCAAGGCGACGCCTCTCGACGAGGCGCCCGAGCCACCGGCGAGCGTCGCCTCGGACGGCGCCGAAGACGAAATGCACTTCGACGTGCCGCCCGAGCCCCGTTCGCGGCACCGCCACCACCGCCCGCGCCGCGAATACGGTTTCAACTTGCACTTCGACGGAGCGCTGCTCGGCAGCGGGGCCGCGAGCGGCGCGGGCATGGCCGGCCTCGGCGTCGCGTTCCGCTTTCGACCGCTCCCACCGTTCGCGGCCGACGTGGGCTTCGATTTCGTCGGTGGCAAAGACTATGCGGGTAACCACCGCTCGGAGCGCGCTTTCGTCGGCAACGCCCTTTTGTTCGTGAACCCCGGGGACCCGGTGCAGGTGTACCTGCTCGGTGGCGTCGCGCTCAGTCAGTCGTGGGTGCGCGTGCATCGCTACGGGGGCCTTGCCGTCTCTGCGTACGACGCGAGCTACACGCACGCCGGCGTGCAGGGTGGCCTCGGTGTCGAGTGGCGGATCGTGCGTCGAGCGGCGATCGGCGCCGACCTCGTCGCGCTCGCGCGCTACCGCACCGACAGCCCCCACGGCGATCCCGAGTTCGTCGACCCGAGCACGCACCTGGCGACGAACGGCTCGGCGGGCGGCCTCTTTCGAGCCGGCGCGACGTTCTACTTCTGACGCTCCCGCCGCGCGTCGCGAGCCAGGGCTACAAAACGAAAATCCCCGGTCGCCACAGGGGCGCCGGGGACTCTCGTGTCCCTTTGGACTCTCGGTTCTTTACTGAACGAGATCCTTGAGGGCCTTGAGGGCGGTCGCCCGCACCTTCTTGCTCGCGGGCTTCGCCGGAATCGTGATGGGCTCCTTCGTGAAGGGATTGATGCCCTGGCGTTCCTTGGTCGCGGGCTTCTTCACGACGCGGAGCTTGACCAGCCCCGGCACCACGAATTCACCCGGTCCGCGCACCGAAAGCTGCTTGCGGATCAGATCCGAAAGCCCTTCGAACACGCGCGCCACGCTTTTTTTGTCGAGATCCGTCGCACCAGCGAGCTCAGCGATCACCTGAGCCTTCGTCAGCCTCTTGCCTGCCATGCCAGTCCTCCTGTACGCAAATCCAGTGTTTCCCGTTACCGACCCACCAGGTCGCAGTCGCCGATCCGCCCCTTTTTCTGGGGCCGGTGGCTTCGTCAACCAGGCACCGGCACGGATACCAGGGGAGTCCATGGGTATTCAAGAGAGAAAAGCTCCCTTAGAGCTTTTTTTATGCATAACGGGACGGAGGGGGTGCCCGGGTAGCAGCATGTACGCTGGATCCGGCGAGCCACTTTGCATCGTCCCTTGTTTCCTGCTGGCTCGTCGGTCGGTAGCTCGCAATACTGCAATCTGCCCTGAAACCGCTAGGTTAGGCGCGATTTCGAAGGAAGTTTCCGGGATCTAGCGCGCTTACTGGCGGGCCTGTTGGGTGGGGGCATCCGACCCCGGGAGCGGGTTGCGCTGCCCGACCGCGACGGTGACGCCGCGCGGACGAGGCGTCGTGTCTCACGGTCCATTTCCCGCTTCTGGCTCGGCGTTCCGTGGTCGTAGCCCACGAGGTGCAGAAGGCCGTGGGCGAGCAGGAAGCGGACCTCGGGCAAGAGCGCACGCTTTCGGGAGCGGGCCTGTCGGAGCGCGGTAGGCAGGGAAATCACGACGTCCCCGAGTAGCCGCGGCGCGTCCCGGGGGGCGCCGCGCCGCGCGGACAGGGGGAACGCGAGCACGTCGGTGGGGGCGTCCTTCTTACGGTAATCCCGGTTGAGCACCTGGATCGTAAAGTCATCCACTAGGTGGACGCTGAGCTCGGCGTCGCCGAGATCCAGGGCGCCGAGCATGCGATCGCCGAGCACGCGCACCCGACGGGCGTCGAGCTCGGGCGCGCGCGCGGCACGGCGACTCACGATGGTCGGCATGGCGGTATCGCTTGAGTACCACGATCGTCGTCGAGCTACCCAAAGGCAGAGCCGGACGTTAGGGTCCATTGCACATGGCTCGCCCGTCGCGCCCGCCGGGCTTCGACATGACGTATCGGCCCGCCGAGACCGTCTTCGGTCCGCCGTTCGTGACCCACCTCCCGTCGCTCGTGTACCTGGGCGTCGCGATCGCCGCCGTGGTGCTCGTCTTCCTCGGGGAACGGGCGCCAGCGGGCACGTTTCTCTACCACCAGGTGGTGGAGCGGAGCCTGCGCGGCTTCATCGGCGCGCGGGCCGTCGCTGCGCTGCTCGTGCTCGGGGCCGTCTCCTCGATCGTGAAGACGAGCATGCGCGGCGTCCGCATCCGGGGCGATGGTCTCGAGTTTCGCGATGTCGTCTCGCTCGGCATCCCCCGCACGAAGCGTTACAAGTGGGCGCAGATCGATCGCATCCTGCTCGACGGCCAGCGCTCGATCGTGCTCGAGCTCTGGGACGGCACCCGGGCGTACCTTCCCGAGGTGAGCGACCGTGACAAGCTCGCTAGCGCGCTCGAGAAGGTGGGGCACGCTCGCGCCATCCCCGTGCGCGGCGGCACCGGGCTCGACGAGCTGCCGGACGACGCCGAAGCCGAGGCCGACGGCGACGAGCCCGCGTGAGCCCACGGCTGAAATTCCACGCGGTCCGCGGCCCCGGGGCGATCGAGCGCTGCCCGGGCCGCCATCCCGTGCTACGGGGGGCCCGGTGATTCCGCACGCTCACGCCGTGATCCTCGCCGGCGGCAGCGGCACGCGGTTCTGGCCGGCGTCGCGCAGGGCGCGTCCGAAGCAGCTCTTGCCGCTGGGACCGAGCGAGGACCTCCCGCTCATTGGCGCCACCGTCGCGCGGATCCGACCGCTGATGGACGACGATCACGTGGTCATCGCCACGGGAGCGGACCTCGTCTCCGCGACGCGCGCGGCGCTCCCCGAGCTGCCGGACAGCGCCTTTCTCGGTGAGCCCATGCCGCGCAACACCGCCGCGTGCATCGGCTGGGCCACCTCCCTCGTCCACCGGCGTGATCCGGAGGCGCGCATCGTCGTTTTGCCGAGCGACCACCACATCGCCGATGTCGGGGCGTTTCGCGAGGTGCTGCGCGTCGCTCTCGACGCGGCGTCCACGGGTCGCGTCGTCACGATCGGCATCGAGCCGACGCGCGCGGAGACCGGCTACGGCTACGTCGCAGTCGGCGAGAGCGTGTCGCCCGGCGTGCGCCAGGGGGTTTCCTTCGCCGAGAAGCCCGATCTCGCGACCGCCGAGCGTTACAGGCAGGGCGGCCGCCACGTCTGGAACGCGGGCATGTTCATCTTCCGCGCCGACGCGATGCTGGCGGCGATCGAACGCCACCTCCCGGAGCTCGCCGCGGGCCTTCGCTCCATCGAGCAGGCGGCGAAGTTGGGACCGGAGCGCGAAACCGCCGAGACGCGTCGCGTGTTCGAGGCTCTGCCGCGCGTGAGCATCGACGTGGGGGTGATGGAGAAGCTCGAAAGCTTCCTGGTGGTGCCGGCGTCGATTGGCTGGACCGACCTCGGTAGCTGGGAGAGCGCCTGGGAGCTCGCGGAGAAGGACGCCGCCGGCAACGCGAGCCACGGCCACGCCCTCGCGCTCGAGTCCAAGAACAACCTGTTTTTCGACCTCACGAGCGGCCGGCGCCGCCGGCTCGTCGCTGCGCTCGGCATCGACAACCTGTGCGTCGTCGAGACGGACGACGCGCTGCTCATCGTGCCCCGCGACCGCTCGCAGGACGTGCGCGCGATCGTCGCCGAGCTCGAGCGGCTCGGGCGCGACGACGCGCTCTAGTCTCGCGTTGGGCGCGGGCCCACGCCGCACGCGGGCGCGGTCAGGATTTCTTGGCGGTGCCGACGACGATCTCGACGCGGGGTGACGGCGGGCTCTGCCCGGCGAAAGCCGCGCTGCCGCCCGGAACGCTGCCGAGCCGCAGGCGCCCGCGCGGCACCTGACATTTCGATTCCAGCGTCTCGGCGACACTCGCTGCCGCGGCGCCCGTGTACGCCCAGGCGCTGGGCAGCTTGGATTTCAAGAGCGCGGGCACGTCGTCGTCCGTGGCGACGCCCGAGACGTTGAGCGTCGCCGAGCCGCTGCTTTTCGCGAGCTCGCAGAGCGCGGCGCGCCCCGAGGAGCTCACGTCGATCTTGCCGGTCGAGAACAGAAAGCTCGAGGCGAGCGCCACGCGCACGCCCGCGTCGTCGAGGCCCACCATCGCTTGCTTCTTCTTTTCGGGCTTGTCGAGCGCGTCGAGCAACTTGTCGCGCAGAGACTGGGCCCCCGCGCTCTGCGACTTGGCGGCAGCCTCGACCTTTTCGTGCTCGGCTTGCAGCTCGTCCTTGCGCTCGCTCACCGTCTTCAGCTCTTCGCGGGTCTGTTTGAGATTGCTCTCGACTCCTTCGAGTTCACCGCGCAGGCGCGCATGATCGCTCACGAGGGCGGCGTGCGCCCGGTAGAGCGGTAGGTAATAGGCGAAGCCGAACGTGCCGCTTACCACGACGAGCACGCCGAACAGCACGCGGCCCCAGGAGGTCGGACCGGAGCGCGGCCGCATCGAGCGCATCGCCGCGACGTCCGGATCGTCGTCGAAGGGATTTCTTGCCATCGGATTTCTCGGGTTGGGGGTCGGGGCGCCGCCGCTTGCGACGTCACCTGTACTGCTCGTCGGTGATCCGCTCCAAGCTCAATGCGCGGACGATAGGTTCGAATTTCCGCCACCGAACAAATTTTACCAAGAGCTTGTAAGTTTCCCAGGGGTCGTGCCGGTCGGCCAACGCCGAAACGGCGCGGCCACGCCATTTTCTCGGGAATTTTCTAGTCGCCTTGCAGGCAGCCCGTGGATCGTCGGTCCAGTGACGGCCGCCTTGCGCGCCGGCGGTCGCTGCTACGCTCCTCGCGCCACCGAGGGACCATGGCCGACGAAAGCGAAGACGATCTCTGGCACGTTCGGATGGGCCCGGACGAGGTCAAAAAGCTCACGCTCGAAAAGCTCGACGACCTTTTCCGCCTCGACATCATCAGCGCGGACACGCTGATCTGGCAGCCGGGGATGGCCGAGTGGTTGCCGCTCAGCGTCGTCGCGGGGCTGGGAGAGGAGGACGGGCCCGCCGTCAGCATCCCGGTCTCGGAGCCGCCTCCGATGAACCGCATGGCGCAGACGGCGACGTCCTGGCCACCCGCCGTCTCGGCAAGCCCGGTCGCGGCCTCGTCGTATCCGCCGCCGGTCGTCCCGTCGCGGGCGCCCGCCCCCGCCGCCTCGTCGTTCCCACCGGTGGTCTCCTCGCGAGCGCCGGCACCGCCCCCGCCGATGAGCACGCGGCCGCCGCCACCGTCCGCCCGTTCGGCACCCGCTCCGGATTCGACGGGGAGCTCCTGGCCGCCGGCCTCCGCCTGGTCCAATCCGGCGCCCGCTTCGTTCGCCCCGACGGTCGCGGCCGCGCCGTCGCCGTTCGTCGAGTCGGTGCCGCCGTCGGTGCCCGTGCCAAGCTCGCTCACGGACACGGCGCGTCGCGCGCTGCCTCGTTCGCGTTCGGGCGCGCTGGTCATCGGGCTGTCGATCGCCGCGGGCCTCGTGGTCACGCTCTATCGCAACGCGGTCGTCCACGCCGCGGCGACCTCGCTCGGTCAGGAGTTCGACCTATCTGGCGCTCGAAGCCGCGCTCGGCGGGCCCGGGTTCGGCACGCCGCGCGCCGTCGAGAAGATGACCGAGCGCGCTCCGTCGAGTGAGCCCGAGGTCGCCGCGGCCGCGCCCACCGCCACGGCGACCGCCGAAGAAACCGAGCCCGCGAGTGCCGAGCCGGCGCCTGCCGAAACGGCCGCGAAGGCCGAGGTGGCTCCGAAAGCCAAACCGCCGGCGGCGCCAGCGCCGCGCACGGCGCCGGCCGGTGCGTCACGCCCGTCGATGGACCCGACGTTCAAGTCCAAGAAGGGCAAGAAGGGCGGCGCCAGCGACTACGACCCGCTGAACGGCGCGCTCTAGCGGGGCCGAGCTCGCCGCGCCTCCTTCCCCTCAGATGCCGTCGGTCGGCGCTGACACGACGTGCACCTTGCCCTCGAGCCTGCGCGTCACCGTGACGTGATTCTTTTCGTCGACGATGACCGCTCCGACGCCGTCGAGTGACTCGACGAGCGGGATGCCCTTTTCGGGGCCGAGGATGAAGACGATGTCGTCGACCGCGTCGGCGATGAAGGCGTCGGGGGCCCAGACCGTCACGCTGCGGCACGCCGTTGCCGGATAGCCCGTACGCGGATCGATGATGTGGTGATAGCGCTTGCCCTTGACGACGTAGGCGCGTGCGTAGTCGCCGGCGGTCGAAAAGGCGTGATCGGTGAGCTCGATCGTGGCAAAGAATTGCCCGGGCGCGCCGCGCGGATCCTGGATGCCGCTCACCCAGGGAGAGCCGTCGGGCTTGCGGCCCGCGCCGTACAGATCGCCGCCGGCCTGGACGAGAAACGCGTCGACGCCCGCATCGCGCAGCACGCGCGCCGCCTTGTCGACGATGTACCCCTTGGCGATGCCGCCGAGGCCGACTTGCTGCTGCTTGCCGATGCGAACGGCGTGCGCGCCCTCGTCGATCTCGACCTTGCGATAGTCCACGAGCCGGCGGCGCGCCTCGATCTCCTTGTGCGTCGGAACGTGGGGCTCGGCCTCGCTCGCGGTGCCGAACTTCCACACGTCCTTCATCGCCTGGAACGTGATGTCGAACACGCCGCCCGACAGCCGCCCCGCCCACAGGCCCTTCTGGATGACCTCGAGCGACTCGGGGCCCATCGGAACCCACTCGCCCGCGTGCAGGTTCAACTGGCCGATCTCGCTGTCGTCGCGCCACTCGCTGAGGACGGCTTCGAGCCCGCGCATGCGCGTGAGCGCGCTCGCCATCGCGGCGCGCACGGCGGCCTCGTCGGCACGCTCGTTGGTGAACGCCACGAACGTCACGCTCGTCCCCATCGCGACTTCCCTGAGCTCGATCTTCACGGGCGCGGGCGGCGCGAGCTTCGACGGCTCTGGTTTCGCTTTGGCGGGCGCTCTTTCGACGGCGACGGTCGAGCTCTTCGTGGGGAGCGCGGCCGGCTGGGTGCTGGACGGCGCGCGTGGATTCGCACAGGCGGCGGTTACGCCCGAAACGAGCAGCACGAGCCCGTGGCTCACGAGAAGACGACGGCGGGGTGGCACGGGGAAGGGGAGCGCCCTATTGTAGGCTCATGCCGCTCGATCGCGCTGCCATCGATCGCGCCGTTGACGAGCTCGGGGAACGGCTGACCGAGCTTTCGCGCCAGATCCACCATCACCCCGAGCTCTCGTTCGAGGAGCGGCAGGCGAGCTCCTGGATTTCCGAGATGGTGGAGGGCGTGGCCGGCGTCGTCGTCGAGCGCGGTCTCGGCGGGCTCGCCACCGCCTTTCGCGCGCGGGCGGGCGCCGCCGAGGGGCCGCGCGTGGCCGTCCTCGCCGAGTACGACGCGCTGCCGGAGATCGGGCACGCCTGCGGGCACAATCTCATCGCCGGCGCGGCCGTGGGGGCGTTCCTCGCGCTCGCGCGCCACGGGGCCTCCCTGCCCGGCGCGATCGAGCTCGTGGGCACGCCCGCCGAGGAGGGCGGCGGCGGTAAGATCCGGCTCATCGAAGCGGGCGTGTTCGAGGGCGTCGATGCGGCCATGATGTTTCACCCGTTCGACCGCGACGTGCTCGCGCACCCGGCTCTCGCGACGCTGCGCGTGCAGGTCGCGTTCCATGGCGTCCCCGCGCACGCCGCCTTCGCACCCTGGGACGGCAAGAGCGCTCTCACGGCCTGCCTCGACACCTTCCGGCTCGTGGATTCTCAGCGCGTTCATCTGCGAGACGGCGTGAGGATCTACGGCATCGTCACGAACGGGGGCCAGGCGCCGAACATCATCGTGGAGGACGCGGCGTGCGAGTTCACGGTTCGCGCGCCCACCACCGAAGGGGTGGGTCCCGTCGCCGATCTCGTCGAGCGCTGCGCGCGCGCGGCAGCGCTCGCCTCCGATGTCGAGGTGCGCGTCCAGCGCGAGGTCGGTTACAGCGGCATGCTCAACAACATGGCCATGGCGCGGCGCTTCGGTGCGGCCCTCGAGGTGCTGGGGCGTAAGCCGCGTGAAACGGATCCCAGCGTGGGCTCGGCGTCCACCGACATGGGCGACGTGAGCCTCGCCGTCCCCGCGATTCACCCTTGGCTCGCGATTTGCGACGAGGGTCACGCGCTTTGCCACGAGCGCGCCTTCGCCGCGTGTGCCGACAGCGCGCGCGGCTACGAAACGATGCTGGTCGCCGCCAAGGCCATGGCCAGGACGGCTGCGGACCTGCTCGAATCTCCAGGGCTGCTCGAGGCCGCCCGCATCGAGCACGAGGCGGCTCGCCGCTCCTGACGCCGCCGGGCCCCTCCCGGGCCCCACCTCCCCGCCGTCGCCGCCCGTTACGGCCGGCATCACGCCTTTTTTGCGCGCTCGGAGCGCCCAGCGGCAAACTCCGGACGCGTGGGGAAAAGGGCGGCCTCCCACGTCGCCTGCAGGCGCTCTAGGATCCGGTCCGGCGATGACACGAGGTGGCAAAAGGTCGGACGGGCCCGTCTCGGTCGAGCGGCGGTGCCACGTCGGCCTGCTTTTTTCGGATCTCTGCGACTACACGGCGCTCAACGAGGAGAGCGATCCCGAGCTCGTGGCGTTGCTGCTTCATCGCACGAAAGCGCTCGCCAAGGGCATCATCGAGAAGCACGGCGGCACGCTCAATCAATTCTACGGCGACGGCCTCCTCGCCGTCTTCGGCCTGCCGACCCCTGGCGAGGACGACGTGCGAAGGGCCGCGGAGGCCGCGCTCGAGCTGCACGCCGCCATCCGCGAGCTAAAGCTCGAACGTCGATCTGCCGCCGGGCTTCATCGCGCGATTGCACACGGGCATCCACGCGGGCCTCGTGTACGCGCGCGAAGCCGACCCCGCGGAGGGCCGCTACGAGCTCGTCGGCGACCCGGTCAACACGGCGGCGCGTCTCTGCGCGGCGGCGGGGAACGACGAGATCCTCGCGAGCGAGAGCGCGCTCGGCGGCGTGGAGCCGTTCTTCGAGACGCGGGCCGTCGAGCCTTTGCGCTTGAAGGGCAAGGGCAAGCCCGTGCCCGTGTATCGCGTGCTCGGGCGCACGGGCGTCGCGACGCGCTTCGAGGCGCGCGCCCGGCGTGGGCTCACGACGTTCATCGGCCGCTCGCGCGAGATCGCTGCGCTCGACGGTGCGCTCGCGGCCGTGCTGTCGGGCAAGGTCCGGGTGCTCGAGGTGCGCGGCGACGCGGGCGTCGGCAAAACGCGGCTGCTCGAGGAGTTTCGGCGCCGGCTCGAGCAACCCGAGCTCCGGACGTTCGCCGGGCACTGCGAGAGCTACGGCAACATCGCGCCGCTGCAACCGTTCTTGCAGATCCTCCGCCAGGCGTTCGGGCTCAAGGCCGATACGCCTCGCGAAGCGTCGGCGCGCCGCGTGGAAGCAGAGCTCGCTGCCCTCGATCGCCGCCTCTTGCGTCAACTGCCAGCGTTGTTGCAGGCGCTGTCGCTCGGCGCGCCCGTGAAGCAAGAGTCCGAGGACGGGTCGCTCTCGAACGCGTTCGTGCAATGGATCACCGCCCTCTCCGAGCGCGGCCCCGTCGTTCTGACGCTCGACGACTGGCAGTGGGCGGACGACGCCTCACGGCAGCTGCTCGCCGATCTCGTGGCGGGCCTGTCGCGCGAGGCCCGGCGCGTGCTCGTGGTGACGTGCGCGCGTACCGGGAAGGTGATGGCGCCGGTCTCCGGCGAGAGCGGCTTCATCGAGCTGATGCCGTTCGACACGGACGAGGTGGACGCCATGATGCGGGCGCTCATGCCCACGGCGCTCGATCTCGAGACCACGGGCGCCATGAAGGAGCGCGCGGGCGGCAATGCCCTCTTCTTGGAAGAGCTCTGCCAGGCGCTGTCGCGCGACGGCGTGGAGCTCGACCTCGGTCGCGAAAAGAGCGTGCCGAGCACGATTCACGGTCTCATCCAGGCTCGCGTTCAGCGCTTGCCCCCGGCGCTTTCACTGGTCTCGCAGGCGGCCGCCGTGATCGGCAGCGAGTTCGAGGAATGGCTGCTCTCGCGCATCGTCGGCCCCGACGGTCTGGCCCAGGCGCTCGATTCGCTCGCCGAGAACGACCTCGTTTACGCCGGCTATAGCTCGGGACTCTACCGCTTCAAGCACGGCATCACGCGTGAGGTGGTGTACAATTCCGTGAAGCTCGGTGAGCGCCGCCGCTTGCACGGTGCCATCGCACGCGCCATCGAAGACTGTTTCGGCGAGAGCGGCGCGCTCGAACGGAGCGAGGCGCTCGCCGCGCATTGGGCGGGCGCCGCCGAGCCCGAGCGCGCCAGCATGTACGCGGAGCTCGCGGGCGACAAGGCGGCAGCGGCGTCGTCGCTCGACTGCGCGCGCCAGCAATACGGCGCCGCCATGCTCGAGCTCGACCGCATTTCAACGTCGGCGCCCACGCGCCGACGCTGGCTCGAGATTGCCTGGAAATGGGCGGCGGCGTGCGTGTTCAGCCCCGCGCCCGAGCAGGTGGGGCTGCTCGAGCGGGCGCTCGAGTTCGCCGTCAAGCTGGACGATCCCGAGGCGATCGCGCGCAGCCACTACTGGCTGAGCTGGATCCACTACGCGCTCGGGGATGCCAAGTCCGCCTCGTCCCACGCGCGTGCCGCGCTCGCCATCGCCGAGCACACGGGCAGCTTCAAGCTCGTGGCGCAACTCCTCGCCAATCTAGGACACGTGCACGCGGCATCCGCGGAGTGCACGCAAGCTCTCGCCATGCTCGAGCGCGCCCTCGAGCTCAAGCGCACGCAGGTGAAGACTCACTTCTTGCGCGCCGTGCCCGTGGGTTTCGCGTACGCCCTCGGCGTCGAGGCGCTCGTGCAGGGCTACCAGGGAGATTTTCAAGAGAGCGCTGCCACGATGGAGACCGCGCTCAGGGCCGTGCGGGGCGCCGAGCACGCCGTCGAGGCCTCGCTGATGGGGCTCCGTGGTATGATAGAGGTCTGGCAGGGGCGTTACGGCGACTGCGTGCAGACCGCGAGCGTGAGCCGTCTGCGCGCCGAGCGGATGAGCGGGCCCTACGTGTTCGCGACGAGCGAGGCGCTCGGCTCGTTCGCGCGAGCGATGCTCGGTGCCGATCCGGCGGCGCTCGGTGAGCTCGGCCGCGTGGTGTCCTGGCTCGACGAGCGCGGGATGCGCCTGTTTCTGTCGTTCTGGTGCGCTTGCCTCGCCGAGGCGCTTTTCGCCGCGGGCGACGACGAGGGGGCTGCGCGGGCCGCGGGCCGGGCGCTCGAGCGTGCCGAGGCGGGCGACCGCCTGGGCGAGGTGCCGGCGTACCGTGTGCGTGCGCGGCTTGCCGCGCGAGAAAGGGACATCGAGCGCGCGAAATCGGAGCTCGAATCGGGCCGAAGAGGTCGCGGCCTCCCACGAGTCGCGGCGAGAGCTCCTGCTGACGCAGCTCACGCGGGCCGAGCTGCTCCACGGCGAAAAGGACGCCAAGGAGGCGCGCGACCTCGCGGGCACGCTGCCCGAGGCGTTCCGCGAGCTCGGGATGCACGCGTTCGCCGCGCGCGCCAAGCGTTGCCTCACGCCTTGAACGAGATCGACAGCGGCACCTCGAGCCTGAGCTCGTGCTCTTGGAGCAGCGTCACGGCGAGCGCGAGCATGACGCCGATGGCCGCTTCCTTGCCTGGGCAGTAGTGGAGCGGATGCGGGTCGTCCGCGCGGCGTGGATCGGCCCCGCCGAACAGGATGTCGATCGATTCCGGGCGCTCCGCCGCAGCCGAGGCCAGGCTGACGACCAGCGTGTCGCCCGGCGCGACGAACACGGCACCGTCCGCCACGCTCTTCGGGACGACGGCCTTTCTGTACAGGATGTCCGGCTGCGGGTGGCGCCGAAGCGCGTCGTAAAGCTCGCGCACGAGCCAGACGCAGTCCTCGAGGTCGGCAGCCGACGGCTTCTGGTGCGGATCGGTGAGCCCGCGGGGGGCCGCGGTGCGCAGCCATTGCGAGAGCCGCGCGGCGCGTCCGCTCTCGAGCCAGTCGGCGGCGACGCCCACGAAGCTTGCGACGGTCGCCACGAGGAAACCCTGCGCGCCCCCGACGAGCGCCCGCTTCTTCTCTTCGTCGTCGAAACCGGGCAGGGCGGCGAGCATGGGCGGGTTCGTCTCGAGCAGCTTCTCCTCCGCGGTGCGGAGCTTCTCGCGAGCCTTCTCCGCTTCGGCGAGCACCACGGGCTCCGGGTGGGGATCGAAAATGCTCTGCGCCGCGACCGAGAAGATCTCCCGAAACTGCTCATCCGCGTTGGGCAGGCCGAACCAAGCCTCCGACACGCGGCGCGCCGTTCCCGCGGCGTAGTAGCGAAGGTCAACGAGCGGGCTCAGCGTCGCGAGCCCCGCGAGCGTGAGCAGCGCCGCCTGCCGGGTGGCCGAGAAGGCGTCTTCGCGCGTGAGGCCGCGCATGAAGCGATTGGGAGCCTCGGCCGACGCGTCGTAGGTTCCCGGCTGGACCACGCGCTCGTAATGCTGGTCGGCTTGCGAGCCCGCACCCTCGTGCGCGACCGGGCAGCGGTCCATACCGAGGTAGAGCGGCCCGACGGAGGCCTCCATGCGTTCGTAGTAGCCGCGCACCGAGCAGCGCCCGTCGTCGGCGAGCACGTCGAGCACCGCGTCGGCGCTCCCCACGAGCACGCCGTACGGAGTGCGGAGCGCGCCGCCCCGCCGGCGGATCGCCGCCCACACGGCCCGCCCCTGCTCGCGCGCGCCGCGATCCTCGAGCACGAGCTTCCACTCTGCCCGCGCAGCGGTTTCGCCGAGCACGGCGTGAGCGAGCTCGAGCTTGGTGATGATCTCGTGTCCCCGCGCGGCCAGCTCGTCTTCGTCGACCCGCGCGAGCTCTCGGTCGCGCGTCTCGTCGCGCGCGGCGAGCTCGCTGAGCGCGCTCCGCGATGGCGAAAAGAGGTACATGCCCCACGCGAGCGTGACGAACGGCTTCGTTTTCTGGAGCCGAACGTGCTTGCCGTCGTGGGGCACGGTGACGACGCGCGGGTGCGCGTGGCTCACGACGGGGTCGGAGTGGCTGCTGAGGTCGCCCGTGCTGTTGCCGCCGTTGATCCAGCGCTGCAGCACCTCGAACTGATTCGCGATGCTCGCGTTGTAGGCCATGAACACGAGGCCGCGGGGGGCTTCGATCTCGGGGTCGATCGGGCCGAACGAGAAGCCGCGCCGCACGATGCGCGGCGTGCGCATGGGCCGGCCGTGCACGGACAGGCGATCGGGCGTGCGCGGGTTCGTGCGGCGCACGTGCGAAGCGACCGGGCACTTCTGGTTCGCCTCGGCTTCCGAGTAGTCGAAATCGTTGTCTCCCTTCGCCCCGCGTCCCACGAGGGGCGCGCCGTCGCGCTTGCGTCCCATGAGCGCGCCGTAGAGCCGCTCGGCGGGGATGCCGGACGTGGCCACGAACGCGTGGAACGCCCTCACGTCCTGCACGAGCTTGCGCACGACGAGAAAGCTGCCGTGCCTGAGCAGCCCGCCGTCGCTTCCCGGAGGGCGCTCTCCGTGATCGTCCTGATACCCGAGCACGACCTCGCCGAGCGCGACCTCGTCGCGGGACGGCGGTGCGTCCGCGCGCCGCGCCCGGGGAACCGGTTGGCTGATGCCGTCGACGAAGCCGAAGTGCTCGCGCACGAAGGGCTCGGTTGGAGGTTGTGGCCGCCTGAGGAGCGGCTCGACGTGCAGCACGCTCACCCCCTCGAGGCCCTCGAGCAGCGCGGCGAGCCGCGGCGCGAGTGGATGCTCGGCGCCGAACACGTGGTCGTTCGGCCCGACCTTCGCGGGCGACGCCTGCACGGAGAGCACTGCGTCGACGCTCGACAGGGGCACCGGATCGCCGTCGAACCTCGGCAGCTGCCAGCGCGACGGATGCTCGGCCTCAACGTCGCCGAGCAGCCCGGCGCGCGCCTCCATGCCTTCGAGAAACTCGGCGGGGAAGACGGCGAGCTCGGCCTCGCTCACGCCGAGCGTGCGCAGGCCGTCCCGCGTCAGCGCCACGTTGACGGCCTCCTTGGCTTCGTTCGCGCACGCGTCGGTCGTCACGTGAGCGACGAGGCGAGCGAGCAGCTTCCGCGCCGCCTTTCGGCCGTCGCAGCGCAAGAGCGCGAGGCAGCCATGGGTCATGCCACGGTAGCCCGTGCGCACGTTACCCTGGAGATCGTCGGACAGATCGTCGGCCTCCTCGTCGTCCTCGAGCAGCGCCGCTCCGGGAACTTTTTGGCGCATCGCTGCGAGCGGCTGGGCTATGTCGGGCGCGGCGGCGGCGAGCGCCTTCAGCGCGTCGTCGATGCTCTCGCCGGCCGAGCGCGGGACCAGGCCCTCGAGCAGCGAAAACACCGCGTGGTCGAAGAAGTCCTGGTCTCGCCCGGGCGGGAAAAACTCGCGAATCAGCGCGAGCGCCCGCGTCGCGCGCCGGAGGCGACGTTGGGCGATGTCCGGGGCTTCTTGCTTCGGTGCCTCGGCGCCGGGCTCGGGGAGCACCAGGTCCGTCGCGTCGTCGCCGGCGCGCACGCGCCGCTCGTACTCGGCGAGAAAGCGTTCGTCGTCGACGGTGAGGCCGGGATTGCCGGCGTAGAAGAACGGCACGTCAACCTGATGCGCGCGCACCCACTGGGAGAACTTCGCGTAGCCGTCGCTCGTCGCGTGCCCGTCGTAGTCCTTGGTATGGCAAAAGATCACGTCGAGAAACGGCCCCGCTTCGTCAACGATGCCGCGAATGTAAGGCTCCCAGGCGCGGTCGAAGCTCACGCCGAGCAAGAGCTTCTTCCCCTCGAGGATCGACCAGCGCACGAAGTGCAGCGATTGCAAGCGCTCGAGCGGTCCCACGTAGCCGGACGGCTCCGCCTCGATGCTCTGCCGCCTGAGCCCGAACAGGGCCTTGAGCAGCGCGCCGAGGCGCGTCGCGTAAGACATGAGGTCGGGCACGGGCACGAAGCCCGGCTTGATGTCCGCGAGGAGCGTCAGCTCCGTCAACGTACGAAGGCTCTTGCTGCTTGTCGTGACCGTCATGGCGTCTCCCTCTCGCTGCTGGTTTTTTCTCTCGCTACCGACCTCCGCCCCCTACGTGCGACCGAGCCCCTCCGGTCGTGACAGACGCTGGTCCGTCTCGCTAAATAGCCTCGCGAGCGAGCGCACGAACGCCGCGAGCCATGGGTTCAGATCGAGCTCCCGGTTCAGCGACTCACCCGTGATCACCTTGAGCCTCAGCGCGTCAACTGCGACGACGGTCGCGGTGCGCGCGCCGCCCGTGAGCACGGCCGTTTCACCGAAGACCTCCCCCGGGCCGAGACGGCGCACGAAGGTGCGCTCGCCGTTCATGTGCTTGAACACGTCGGCGTGCCCGCTCTCGATGATGTACGCGGCGTCGCCGGGCGCTCCTTCGGAAATCACGAGGGCACCGGGCGGGAAGGTCTGGGTCTCGAACCAGCCCCCGCCGCGCAAGAACTGCTCGAGATCGGCCTTGAGCGCGGGGATCGTGGGGTAGCGGTCCTCGCTCTTCGGCGAGAGCGCCCTAAGTGCGATGCGGCAGAGCTCCGGTGGCAGGCGCGGCCAGAGGTCGCTCTTGTCGGGCAACGATTCGAGCGGGTGGTTGAGCCCCGGCCCGATCAGCTTCTGCCAGTCGTTGGGCGGTCGGCCCGTGAGGATCTCGTGCAGGATGCCGCCGATGCCGAAGACGTCGGTGCGCTCGTCGATGGCTTCGCTCCTGGCCGACACTTGCTCGGGCGCCATGTAGGCCGGCGTGCCCCACACCTTGCTGCTCGAGACGGCGGACATGTCGATGTGCACGAACGAGTCGTGCTCGGCGGCATCGCAGGGCTCCTTTTGCGGCGAAGCGGGGGGCGGCAGCGTGCCGCGTTGGCTCGGGGAGCCCTCGCGTCCCGAGGCGACGAGCGCCACCCCCCAATCCATCAGGTAAACCTGGCCGAAATCCCCCACCATCACGTTCTCGGGCTTAACGTCGCAGTGAATCACGCCGCGGCTGTGGGCGAACGCGAGCGCATCGCACAGCTTGAGCACGACCTCGACGAGCTCCTGCAGCCGCTCGGGGCGCTCGCGGCCGCGCACGTCGGCAATCGCTTCCGCGAGGCTGAGCCCGCGGATGAGCTTCATCACGATGTACGGACCGCGCTCGTCGTACCCGAGATCGTAGATGGGCACGATGTTCGGGTGCTCGAGCTGACCCGTGATCTGCGCCTCCTCGGCGAACTTGAGCGCGGCGGCATCGTTGCCCTCGAGCTCCGAGCGCAACACCTTGATGGCGACGCGGCGCCCGATCACCGGGTCCCTGGCTACGTCGATGCAACCGATGCCCCCCCGGTTCATGCGGCGGATCTTCTGGAAGCGCGGTGCACCGTGGGGTGCGGCTCCGCTCGGCGGGGTCCCGGATTCGCGCTCTCCGCCGGTCATTTGGCGCGAAGCGTAGCCTCGCGTGTGTGACGTGGCGATGGTACTTTTCGGCCGTGGCGCGACGCGTCGTTCGCGTGCTCGCGCGCCCGAGGGCCCCGCCGGCTCGGGCGGTCGAGGCAAGGGCCTTTCAAGCCGTGCATTTTCCAGGGTAAGAGGGAGCGATGCGGGTCATTGCTCCGCTCGTCCTTCTCGCTCCCCTCGCGATGGCGCTCGTCGCCTGCGGCGGCGGCGCCGCCGAAACCCCAGCGGCCGCGGCCCCCGAAGCGCCCGCGAGCGTCGCGCCCGAGCCGCCCCCTTTGGAGCCCGCGGAGAGCGTCGGCTCCGATCCCGCTCGGACCGACGACACGGTGCCCGCCGACGATCAGCCGGACGAGCCCGCACCGCCGGCGCGCGACCCGAACGCCCAGCGCACCGTTCGTTACGTGCTCATGCCCGAGGGGCTCAAGGCCGAGGTCGACGACGTGCGCTTCATGATCAAAGCCGAGACGGTGCGGACGCCCGCGGGCTTCGGCGTGCGCGTCGTCGTCTCGGCCACGGCGAGCGAGGACCGCTCGCTGCTCGCTCCGAAGAACGGACCGCTCGCGTTCGCCGGTGCGGTCAAGCGCGGGGGCAAGAGCGACGCCGAGTCCTTCGGGGACGAGCGCGAGGGCGATGGCGACCAGCCGCTCGGCGCCGGAACCACCGTCAAGCTTTCACGCGAATGGCCTGGCAAGCACGGCATGAAGCCGCTCGGCAACGGCGAGAGCGTCGAGCTCGACGTGGGGCTCTGGGGCCTCGGGACGGGTCCGGCCAATCGCCGCGCCGTCAGGCAGCTTGCCCGCGTCAAGGCGAGTGTCGACCACTGGAAAGCGAAGGCGACCGTCGCCGTGCCGCCGAACGTCAAGGGGAAATGACGACCATGCGTGCCTTCGAGCTTCCGATCCCCGTCGCGCTCTTTCTGCTCGCCTGCGGTGGCGGCGCACCCCCGCCGGCCGCGCCCTCGGCATCGAGCGACGCCGCCGAGGGCCCCGCGAGCGACGAGGGTGACGGGTCGAGCGCCGGCGAGGGCGAAGCGACCCGCGCGAGCGAGACGGCGGGCGTCCCCAAGGAGTGCAGCAAGAAGGGTGGCACCTGCGTCCCGCCGCGAAAATTCGTCGAAAGGCTCTGCGCCGCGAGCTTTCCCGGCGTGGCGCTCTACCTGTTCGCCAACGGCTCGCCGTGGGCGCGCGGCTACCTGCGCGGAAAAACCAGGGCCTGGAACGCTTCGGGTGGCGCGTCGGACAACGGCTGGCTCGAGTTCGACGAGGAAGTCCTCGTGCTGATGGAGCGAAAGGCCGATCTCGGCGGCATGCAGGTGAGCGGCGCGGGTGCAAGCTACGACGCGCTGCGCTGGGACGGCAGCTGCGTGACGCTCTCGGCCGAGGAGATGACGCTCGACAAGCCGCCGCAGCCCAAGGCGGCCCACATCGACTGGCGCTTCCTCGACGACAACGTGCAGGAAGCACTGCGCACCGACAGCACCATCAACGAGGCGTACCAGGCGCGTCGCAAGGAGTGCAAGGGCGCGACGAGCGGCGACGTGAGCCTGAAATGCGTGAAGGCCGACGACAAGCTCAGCGAAAGCATCGTCAAGGCCGTGCGCGGCGGCGCCCAGCTGCCGGAGCCGACCAAGGTACCGTAGCGCGCGCGGTGCAGCCCGGGACGCGAGGCGATGGTTGGTTTTTTGGGGCGACCGCTGCTCGACAGCGTCGACGCCGGCGGGCCGAGCCGTTCCACGCCCGAAAACGACGCCGAGCACGCCGCCGCGTACCTCGTCGAGCGCGCCGCGCAGGCGCTCGGCCGCCGCGCTGATCAGGGCGCGCGGCGCGAGCCGCTCGGCGGGCCACCGTCGCCCGCGCTCTCGCTGCTCGCGACACGGCGGCTCTGCCGCGTGCCCGAGCGCGCCGTGCGGGCGCTGTTTCGCTGGTCGGGCGGCTTTTCCGTCGAGCTTCGCCGCGACGTGCCCGCCGCGGCGCACGTGCTCGCGCTGCAGGCGCGCGGTGCGCGCTGCGCGAGCCTGCTCCCCGTCTCGGTCGAGCACGGTCCGCGTGACGGCTTCGAATTCTTGATCCACGACCTGTGTCACCTCGACAAGTTCGCGAGCGAGGAGCACCACACCGAGCAGGTGGGCTACTTCTCCGCGCTCGCGGGCCTCGCCGGGGCGCCCGCCTGGCGCGCGGCCGAGCTCGACCTCGACGCGGCCTGGCGCGCCGACCGCGACCGGCTCGCGTCCGACATGAACGGCTCGTCGGTGTACCTGCTGTCGGTCCTCAAGATGCGGCTGAAGATGGCCGCGCGGCGCCGCCTCGCGCGCGACCGCGGCCGGGCGGCCCCCGAGTGCGGCCCGCTCGGCCCCGACGAGGAAGCGCTCTTCGCCGAGCTCGAGGGCGCGCTCTACACGGCGCTCGGCCTCGAAGGCGCCGCCTTCGACGCCGCCCGCAGCATCTCGGCGCGGCGCGACGCGGCCGTCCCCGGCGCCGTCTTACAGGCCCACTTCGAAGCGGCGGGCCGCGCCGTGCTCGACGCCGCCCGCTGACGGCGAACGGTGCCGCGGTCGTAGCGCGGTCGTCCCGGCGCCGCGTGACGCGTCGCCGCCAACGTCAGGGCGGTGCGCTATTCGGCGTGAGATAGGCGTTGCCGAGCTGCCAGTGCTCGAGCCCGCCGAGCTCGGGCACCCGCGCGCCCGTGACGTGCAGGGCGCCCACGACGCCGAGCGGGAGAGTGCGTGCCACGTCGCGTGGCTCGTAAGACGGTGGGCGCGGCGGGCGGCGCGCGAGTTCGGGGCTCGTCGCGGCGAGCAGCGCGAGCAAGGTTGCGCGCCCCGGCGGACCGGCGAGGCGCACGAAGTCGAGCATGAGCGCGAAGGCGCCCGTGGCTCGCCGTGCGGCAAGCTCGCTCGGCGGGACGCCGCGCGCGGCGAGCGTCCCCGCGCGCGGTGCGAGCAGGCCCGCGAGCGCCTCGGCAATCTCGCCGAGCATCGGTTCGTCGGATGCCACGACGAGCTCGGCGGCACCGCCGTCCCACAGCGCGCCCGCGCGTCGCGTGCCGCCCACGTCTCGCACGCCGAGGTGCGCGAGGGCGCCCGGCGGCACGCGGTCGAGGAGCCCCTGCGCGATGCCCGGCGCGGCCCAGGCGCGCGCCTCGCGTCCGGTGCGGAGCACGAGCAGCCCGTAGTCCGGCCCGGCGAGTGCCACCGAGCCGCGCCGCGGCTGGTGAAGGCCCGCTCCGAGCCAACCCACGTCGGCCCGCGCCGACTCGAAGGCGCGCAGCGCGTCGGCGAGACCGGCGGCGCGCGTCACCTCGACGCGTTCGAGGAACGCCGGGCCGCGCGCCGCGACGACGTTGCGCTCGAGCGTCAGTCCCGACGCCGTCACGGTGGCCCGGAATGCGCCCGTGCCGTCGGGGCGAGCCGCGGAGAAGCCGCGCGGGACGAGCGCGGTGAGAGGGCTCGCGAGCGCGACGGCGACCGCCGTCGGGTCTGCGCCGGGAAACACGAGCGCGAGCCTGTCGCGCGCATCGGGGCTCGGCGCCGGGAGCTCGCCGAGCGTCGCGGCCCCGCCGAGGCGGGCGGCGCGGGCGAGCGAGAAGGCCACGTCGCGCGCGTCGAGGCGCTTGCCGCGTGCGCTCACGAGCCCGGCGCGCAACGTGAGGCGCGCGCCCTCGGCGGTGCGCTCGGGCAGCGCTTCGGCGAGCGCCGCGTAGGGGCGCCCTTCCTCGTCGAGCGCGAACAGCGGATCGGCGACGGCTGGCGCGAACAACGCCGCGATCGCGCTGTCGCCCGCGTGCGGATCGAGCTCGCGGGTCGAAAACGGCACGCTCAGTCGCAGCGTGCCGCCGAGCGGCGTCCGCCCGAGCGCGCTCGCGCCGGGCGCGAGCAGAAGGAGCGCTCCGAAGGCGCGGCGGCTTGCGCGCGCGGGCGCTCCCGGCCTCAGCGCACGAGCCAAAGGCCATCTCCCGTGGCAACCACGATCGGCGCCATCGCGCTCGAGCGCAGCGGACACACGCCGACGGCGCGCACGCCGCTCGGCACGGGTAGACGGAAGCGCTCGCTCGCCTGACCGTCGGCGGAGAAGCCGTAGACGACGATGGCGTCCTCCTCGCGCTTTTGCGTGTCCAGGCTCGCGACGAGCTCCGCCGAGCCGTCGCCGTCGAGGTCCCCGACGGCGAGCTCGGCTCCCACGGGCTCGACCGTGAGCGTGCGCGCGCCGTCGCGGATGCTCGCCGTGCTCGTGCCGAGCAGCCGTACGGCACGCACGACGGCGACCGAGCCGTCACGCCGCGTCACGCGCGCGCCCGCGAGCGCATCGCCCGCTCCGGCGCCCGGGGCCTCGCCGCCCGGCGCCGCCTCTCCCGGACGGCACGGCTCGAGCTTCGGCGCCACGCCGAGCTCGGCGACGTTCGCACAGCCTCCTCCCGGCCACGGCAGCCGCCCGGCGAGCGGCGTCACGCTCTGGAGCTTCGCGTCCAGGCGCAGCGCGGCCGCTCGATCGGTCACGCCGAGGTCGAGCGCTCCTTTCGCGGGGATCCACGCCGCGGCGATCGGCTCGCGGAGCGGCGTGCCGGCGACGGGCGCGAGCGCCGTGAGCGGCCTCGCCGCCGCCGTTTCGACGCGACCCCCGCGTAGTCGCAAAACGGACACTCGGCGACGCCCGAGCGCTGCGATTTCGGGCGATCCGTCGCCGTCGAGGTCGCCACAGGCGACCGCCACGAGGTCGGCGTCGGCGCCCTGACCCTTGATGATCTCGCGAGCGACGAGCGGCACGGGCGGCAAGAACGTCTTGAGCTCGGCGTCGAGTGGGCCCTCCGCGAACGCGTGCGAAACGGGCCCCGAGCGCCCGCGTCGCAGGCGGCGCCACAGCGTGTCACGGCCGACGAACGCGTCGGCCGTGACCTCGAGGCGCGCGTCGCCCAGGCGCGCCGTGACGACCACGAGCGGGCGCCGGCCGTCGGAGAGCGCTCTGGCGCGCGCCGCGCCGAGCACGGCGGGCCAGGCGGTGGCGCCGCTCCCGATCGACCCCGCGACCAGCCGCGCGAGGCGGCTCGCGAGCTCGGCGCGCACGGCGACCGGTGGGTCGGCCGTGGGGGTGACGCCGATGACGAGCGCGCCCTGCGCTCGCTCGCCGAGACCGGCAGCGAGCCGGCAGCCGACGGTGGTGAGCGTCGAGCGGAGCGGGCCGGCGCAGGCGTCCGCCCCCCGGGCCGGCTCGGCCGCGACGCGCGTCGTCACGAACAGAAGGAGCGCCGCGAGAGACAGCGGTATCCGCATGGAACCAGAGCCTAGCGCCGACCGCGCAGCGCGGGGCGTGAGAGGCGCGCCCCGCCGCCGTCGGCCGCGCAGCGAGGCGTGCCCGAGACGGCAGCGGGGCCGCGCGAAAAACTGCGCTTTTCGTGCCGGTGTCAGGTGTGATAGTTCCCTATGGCGAGTTGAGCGCCGGCGCCGCTGCACCCGCTTCCGCGTTGTTCTGCCCCCCGTCGAGGGCGCGCTGAACATGCCCCCGGTCCGTGTCTGGCTCGGCGCGCTGGCCGTCGCCTTCGCCCTGCTCGTGCCCGCAAAGGCCCGCGCCCAGTGCGTCGACGAAGCGCTCAAGCAGCAGCTCATCGGCCAGCGCGCGTACCGCGGCGTCGTGCCGCGCCTCATCAAGAAGGCCCTCCGCCACGAGATCTCGGCGTTCGGCGGCTGGTACGCGGGCGACATCTCCGACGGCGCTCCCACCTACGGCGGCGCCTACACCTTCCACTTCACCGAGGATCTCGGCCTCGAGGCAAGCTACCTCCGCGCCCGTCAGAAGTACTCCCTGCTCGAGGCCATCGAGCAGCGGCAGCAGGGCCTCATCGACATCGTCCAGGCGGATTCGAACCCCATCCAGTTCTTCCTCGGGCATCTGGTCTGGTCGATCGCCTACGGCAAGGTCCGCTGGCTCGGCGGCGCCATCGGTCGCTACGATTTTTACGTCGCGCTCGGCGGCGGCGCGACCGTCGAGCCGGGTGATCTCGGCCTGAGCGGCTCCGGCGGCTTCGGCTTCAAGTTCTACCTCACCGAATGGCTCGCGTTCCGGCTCGACACGCGCGACATCGTGCACTCGCAGCAGCGCGTGCAGCTCGGCGTCGACAAGATCGTGAACGACATCACGGCCACGGGCGGTCTGAGCCTGTTCATCCCGTTCTCGAGCTAGCCCCGCACTTGCCGGGGACCGGCGGACGAGCGCCGGAGTCCCACACGGAGACGCGTTCGGGCGCGTCCGGGTGCGTCCGGGTGCGTCCGGGTGGAACGACGTGCGGCGTCCACGTTTCGCCGCCGCGCGTCGGTCGCCCCAATCAAAAGAAAATGCCGCGCCGTCGAAACGTGCCGGTTCGTCGGCGGCAGCGCGGGCGAACGAGCTGACTGCGCCGGCTCGGTGGCGGCGACCTGTTGCGCGCCGCTTGCAGCATCCCCGGCGCGCGTCTAAGGGGACACGAAGCGCCATGCACAAGCTCGTTTTGTTGCGACACGGTCAGAGCCAGTGGAACCTCGACAACCGCTTCACCGGCTGGGTGGACGTCCCGCTGAGCGAGCTCGGGGTGAAGGAAGCGCACGAAGCGGCGCGGCTGCTCGAGGAGGCCGGGCTGAGCTTCGATTTCGCCTTCACCTCCGTGCTCAAGCGCGCCATCAAGACGCTCTGGATCGTGCTCGAAGACCTCGATCTGATGTGGATCCCCGTGCAGCGCACCTGGCGCGTGAACGAGCGCATGTACGGCGCGCTGCAGGGCCTCAACAAGGCCGAGACGGTCGCGCGCCACGGTGAGGAGCAGGTCAAGATTCTGGCGCCGCTCCTACGACGTGCCGCCGCCCGCCCTCGACGAGTCGCACGAGCACTGGCCCGGCAAGGACCGCCGCTACGCGGGTCTCGCCAAGAACGAGATCCCGAAGACGGAGTGCCTGAAGGACACGGTCGAGCGCTTCCTGCCCTTCTGGGAGAGCGACATCGCGCCGCGCGTGAAGCGGGGCGAGCGCGTCGTCATCGCGGCGCACGGCAATAGCCTGCGCGCCCTCGTCAAGCACCTCGACGGCGTGAGCGACGCCGACATCGTCGAGCTCAACATCCCGACCGGCATCCCGCTCGTCTACGAGCTCGACGCGAACCTGAAGCCCATCAAGCCGCGCTACTACCTCGGTGACCCGGAGGCCGCCGAGAAGGCCGCGAAAGCGGTCGCCAACCAGCTGAAGGGCTAGCCGGGACGCCGCCCGGGTTTCCTGGGTCTTTCTCGCCGTTTGGAGGCGTGTTAGGCTCGATCGCTCGATGCGAGGCAAGGTCCCTCTGATCGGCCTCTTGGTGCTCGGGATCGCATTCGGCGCCCAGGCACAGCCGCGCTCCAAGAAGGGGGTCAAGCCTGCGGCCGCCGCCGAGCCCGCGAAGCCCCCCGAGGCGAAGGCCGAGCCCGCCGCGACCGAGGACGAGCCCGCGCCCGGCTCCGCGGCGTCCGGCGACGACCTCGGCGAGGCCCCGCCGAAAACGCAGGGTGACACCCCCGCCGTGAAGCGTTCGCCGCTCACGCCCGAGCCCAACGAGTTCCCTTCGGGCGCGCCGAAGCCGCCGCCGCCCGGTTACGATCGACTCATCGCCGACATCGCCGCGCTGCGCGGCCGCGTGGCGGCCGTGACGACGACGCTCTTCTCGAGCAAGCTCCGCGTGCTCGTCGGCGTCGAGGGCGACGACGCGCGCGTCGCAAGCTTCAAGGTCACGCTCGACGACGGCGTCATCTTCGCTGCGGCGGAGCGCTTCGGCGGCGGCGACGAGCCCCAGGTCGTGTACGAGCACGCCGTCGCGCCGGGCCATCACATGCTCGGCGTCGAGATCGAGCGCTACGACGCGCGCAACCGCGCGTATCGTACGTATCAGGTCTCGAAATTCGCCGTCGTCGTTCCGGAGAGCAAGCGCCTCGAAACGAGCTTTCGCATCCAGGACGACTCCGACATGGCCGACGATTTCCCGGACGACGAGGACGGGGAGTACGACCTTCGCGTGCGTCTCCGCGCGCAGGTGCTCGACTGATGCGAGCGGCGCTCGGGGGGGTTTCGCTGCTCGTCTTTTTCACGTCGACCGCGCTTGCTCAGCCCCCGCCGTCCGGCGCCGCCACGTCGAGCGCCCCCGGCGCGCCCGCCGCGCCTCCCGAGGGCGCCTCCGCCGCGCCGGAAGGAGCCCCCGCGGCCGAAGCGCCTGCGCCCGCCGCGCCGACGGGGCCGCAGCCGCTCGACACGCGCAGCGCCGCCATCCTTTCGTACCAGAAGGCCCTCGACGCCCGTCACCTCGCGCCGACCGAGGGGCTCAGCGCGCAGCGCCTGCGCGACGAGCTTGCCGTCGTGGAGGAGAAGGTGCTCGCCGGGCGTCGTGACGAGGCCATCGGTGATCTCGTCTACCTCGTGGAGACGCCGCGCTTCGCGCCGTTCGCGCGGGCGCCCGAGGGTAGAACGGCGCGCTTCCTGCTCGGTGACGCGCTCGGCCGCGCCGGAGCGCACGATCTCGGCAGGGCGTATCTCGTGCCGCTGCTCGAAGGCGACCCGACGGACACCTGGTATCGCCAGGCGGTGCATTCGCTCATCGACTTCGGCCTCGAGAGCGAACGGCCCCGCACGTTCCTCGAGGATCTGAAGGTGGTGCCCCCGACGGCGGGCGACGAGATCACCGGTGACATCGCGTACCTCGCCGGTCGCAGCGCCGAGGTCGAGAACAAGCCGGACGAAGCGCTCGCCGCCTACGCGAGGGTGCGAGAGCGCTCGCGCTTCTGGGCCCAGGCGACCTACCTTTCGGGCGTCATCGAGGTCGAGCGCCGACAGTACAGGCGCGGCGAGGAGCTGTTTTGCAGGGTGGCCGACCCCAAGCGCACCCCCAAGCGCGCTCCGCTCTTCGGCGGCGGTGACTTCTTCCGCGTGCGCGATCTCGCACGGCTCGGCCTCGGCCGCGTCGCCCACGAGCAGTTCCGCTTCGACGACGCGCGCTACTACTATTACCTCGTGCCCGCGGACTCGGAGCGGCTCCCCGAGGCGCTCTACGAGACCGCGACGACGCGCTACGAGGCCAAGGACTACGAGGGCGCCCGCGCGTCGATGGACGAGCTCACGCGGCTTGGCACCAATCACCCCTACGAGGACGAAGCGTACATCCTCGACGCGTACATCGATCTCGCGATGTGCCGCTTCCCTCAGGCCGACAAGAAGCTCGGCGTGTTCCTCGCGCGCTACGAGCCCGTGCGCGACGCCGCGCGGCGCCTCGCGAGCGACGAGGGCGCCATGCGCCGCCTCACCGAGGCGCTGCGCACCGGTGCCGATCCCGCGAGCGCGGGCCTCGGCGTGCCGGAGGACACGGCGCGCGCTCTCGGCTCGCTGCTCCGCGTCGATACCGGCTACGGCCGCGCCACGACGAAGCTCACCGAGCTCGACTTGCAGATGAACGGCCTGCTTGCCGCGATGGGCGACCTCGACGAGGCCAGCCGCCGCCTGGCTTCGCCCAAGGCGGTGCGCGGGCAGGCTGAGGGGCCGCTCGGCATGAGCGACGCCGAGCAGCTCCGGCGCGCCGAGTCGCAGCTCGCCGAGGTGCGGCGGCTGATCCGCGAGGCTGAGCGCACCGGAAGATCCGCGAGCGAGCTCGCGCCGCTCAAGAAGGACCTCGAGGCGCTCGAGCTGCAGGTGCGAGCGGCGCGCACGGCGAGCGGCGCACAGCCCGAGCCCTCCGAAGCGCCGAAGGGCAGCGACCTGCCGGAGCTCTTGGCCCAGGATCGCGAGCGGGCGGTCGAGCTCCACGCCGCCGCCACGATGCTGCGCGAGAGCATCGAGACCGAGCAGCTCGCCCTCGCGAAGGACGCTTTCCAGCGCCTCGACCGCCGCCTCACGCGGCTTTTGCGCCGCGCACGGCTCGGCCGCGTCGAGACCGTGCTCGGCAAGAAGCGCGCGCTCGAGCTCGAGGTTGACGCGCTCTCGCGAGGGCTCTTGCCCCAGACCATAGTAGACTCGCTCGATGCGGCCCGCTACCTCGGTGACGACGAGGAGTACTGGCCGTTCGAGGGCGAGGACTGGGAAGACGAGTACGTCGGCGGCGAAGGGCTGCGCTGACCTACGAGCGGGGCGCGGCAAAGCGCCGGTAGAAAGCGCGCGCGTTGTCGTGCATCACGCGGTTTCGCGCCGTCGTGCCGAGGGGCGCGAGGTACTCCTCGATGAGGCGGAGCTCATCGGCGAGTGAGCCGCTCATCTCCGTGACGGGCCAGTTGCTGCCGAAGATCAGGCGCGCGTCGCCGAACGCTTCGAGCGCGGCGTCGAGGTGCGTCCGGTAGGCGTTGACCGTCGCCGGCGAAGCCCAGGGCGTGTTCTCGTCGGGTCCGGCATTGAACATGTCGTAGAGCGCGGAGAGCTTGAGGTGGACGTTCGGGCACGACGAAAGGCGCTTCACCTCGTTGCGCCAATGCTCGTTCGGCTCTTTTCCCCGGGCGCCCGCGAGGTGATCGACGACGACGCGGAGCCCGGGCGCCGCCTCGGCGAGCCGCACGACGCGCTCGGCCGGGTTTCTGCCCTTGCGGCTGACGAGGTCGAGCGTCATGTCGTTTCGCGCGAGCTCGCCGAAGAGCGCGAGCTCGGCTTCGCTCATTTGGATGCTTCCCGTCCAGAGGAACGCCCGCACGCCGACGACGCGTGGCTCGGCGGCGAGCGCGGCGAGCCGGTGCTCGACGTCCGGCGCCGTCACGTCGAGCGCGGCCACGAGCCCGACGAAGAGTGGATTTTCCCCGACGTGCTCGAGCACCCAGCGCGTGTCCTCGACGAGCGGGCTCGCCTCGACGACGACGGTGCCGACCACGCCGAGCGGCCGCGCGAGGGCCTCGTAGTCGGGCAGAAGTCGATTCTCGTCGAGCGCCCCGCTGCCCGCCGGCGGCCAGGGCACGCCGCCGGGGCGCGTCACCTCGTAGAGGTGCACGTGGCTGTCGATGACCGGGGCTCGATGCGGCATGGAGGGTTCGAACCTTCAGTTTTCGGCCGGCGAGAAGGTGCAGGCGCTTTCGGTGTGCGCCCGCCTCGTGGCGTCACTGAATTCGGTACTCGAGCTCGAGAGGGCGACCGCCGCGGACTGCCTGAACGCGGATGTTGTCGGCGAGGCGCAGGCGCGCGTAGGCCTGAAGTGCCTGCGCGGGGCCGGCGAGCTCGAACCCGTTGATCGATTGGATCCGGTCGCCGTTCTTGAGCCCCAAAACGTCGAGCAGCGTGCCCTTCTGGACGCGCGAGAGCTGCACCCCGACGACCTTGTCACCCTCCTTTTGCGGGCGAATACGCACGCTCTTCATGTAGACCGTCGCCTTCTCGATGATCGCTTCGAGGGCCGAGCGTTCGACGCGGTAGCGACCCGGGCCGATCTCGGCAATTTTTTTGCGGATGCTCGACGGAAGCTTCGGGGTCTTGGCTCGACCCTTCGGACTCTTGTGCTCGCCCTTCTTCGGCTTCGACTCGTGCTTCGCGTTGCTCGCGCGGCGCGGCTCGAGCGACGGCTGGTCGAAGACGAGGCTCTGGCAGAGTCCGGTCTCGCCGAGCAACCAGACCCCGGGGCTCATCTCGAGTGGGTTGTGGCCGATGAACGCCACCTGGCGGTCGCCGATGGGGTCGCCGACGCGGCGCACGACCCCGCGGTCGTCACCCTCGACCTGCAGCACGGCCTGCGACTCGAGGGGATCCTCGCTCTCGGCGGTGGCGACGACGCGCACGTCCCCGCAGCGCGGAACCTCGAGGGGATCGGGTGCCGGGGGCGGTGGCAGCACGGCTTCGAGGGCGTCGCCAGTGAGTGGTCCCGTCGCGGAATCGAACGCGTTTCGCTCGAGCACGGGATCGCCCGAACGCGCCGAACCGGAAGCCGCCGGCCGCGCCGCGCGAAAGCGGGCCCCGCCTCCGCCCGATCGGCTGATCAGCGTGGCGCCCAGGAGCGAGGACACCCCGCGCGCCTGGAAGTACGCGACGAGCGACACCAGCGCCCCCGGTACGACCCAGAACCAGCGCTTCGAGGACAGTCCGAAATGCATGCTCGTTACCGCTAACGCCCTCCAGCGGATTCAGCAAACACAAAGGGCTCTGACCGGCGAGCTCGGTCGCAGGCGGCGGCGGCGCGGGCCCCGCTAGGGTCCTTCGACCATGCCCTTGCCGCCCTCCTTGGCTCGGTAAAGCGCCTGGTCTGCGGCCGCGACGAGCGCGCTCGCCTCGCCGCCCTGGTCCTCTGCGACGCCGGCGCTCGCACCGAGCTCGGTGCTGGGATAGCGCTCCGCAATCTTGCGGACCGCGCGAACGGCGCGCTCGGCGACGCTGCGCGCACCCCTGGCGTCGACGCCCCAGAGAATCGCGGCGAACTCGTCCCCGCCGACCCGCGCGACGCGGTCGCCCTCGCGCAGCACGCCACGCAAGGCAACGGCCACCTCGGCGAGAGCACGGTCGCCGACAGCGTGCCCTTCGGCGTCGTTGACGCGCTTGAAATTGTCGAGATCGAGCATCAGCACCGACAGGGGTCGCTGGTCCCGGCGCGAGCGGGCGAGATCGGCCTGAAGCTGCTCGTCGAAGGCTCGCCGATTGCTGAGGCCCGTGACGAGATCGGTGCGGGCGAGCTCCTGCTCGCGGCGCGCGAGCTCTCTGAACTGTTCGCGGTCGGCGCGCAGGACGCCGGCGCCGAGGCCCATGGCCACGTAGATGGCCAGGCGCGTGAAGCCGTTCCAGGCAATCGCGAGCAGCGGGGCGTCGGGGCGCGTGATGGACTCCGCCCAAAGCCAAAGCCCGGCGGCCTCGAGCGCGATGGCGCCTGCCACCTTCGGGCCCTGGAGCCACCCGGCGAGGACGACGGGCACGAGGTAGAGGATCGAGAGCCCGTACTCGGGCCCCGTGGTCAGATCGAGAAAGCCGACCAGAGCAACCGGCAGAACGAACCAGAGCAGGATGCCGAACGTGCGCGAGAACAAGGACCCAGGGCAGCAAAGCACACGGCGAGGCGCGGACCAAGCCTGCGACCTTCCTGCGCGCTCAGAGCGCCGCGTAGAGGTACACGAGGCACATTTCGTCGCGCGTGCCGTCGCCCCACGTCACGTTGTCGGTGCGCTCTCGCGTGTCGTAGCCACAGCTCAGCGTGAAGCTCGTCGCGCCGGTAACGCTCATGGGATGTTCGTACCACCAGGCATTTTGCCAGTGAAAATCCCAGCGATCGACGCTGACCATGCAAAGGCTGTCGGAGCCAATCGTCGCTTGCAATCCGAGCGTGCGGCCGAGCGTGTGCATGTGGGGCACGACGCCGTACACGGTCGCGGTGCCGAGCGGTTCCTTGAGCGTGAATTCGCGCATGGAGACGGCCAGCTCCTCACCCGGTGGCACGGACAGCGACAGGTCCCCGATGGGCACGAGGGCAGCGGGGTGCGAGACGACGGGTGAGGTCTGGATCCTCACGGTCGTGCGGTCGGGGAACACGCCGGCCTGGACGTTGTAGTGAACCTCCAGGACGAGCTTGCGCGCGGGCAGCGCGAGCCCCGTGTCCGTCGGCAGCGTCGTCACGCCGCCGCCCGGGGCCCAGATCGCAAGGGGGCTCGCGTCAACGCGGGAGCTGCCGAAGCACGTGTAGCCGAGGCCCGCCTCGGCGGCGTCGAGGTCCACGGCGTTCTGCGATTCTTCGTCGCTCGAGGGCGCGTAGAGAATGGCGTGATGCACGATGCGCGCGTCGCCCGGCACGACGTCGTAGGCGACGAGGAAGGTCGGCGCGGCGAGGCCCGGATCGACGACGAAGCAGCGGTAGTCGTCGGTGTAGCCGGGGTTCGGCGTGTAGCTCTCGCCGGGGTCGACCGTGACATCGACGCGGGTGAGGCCCGCGGGAGGCGGCGGAACCGGTGGCGTCTTCGAGCGGTCGCCCTCTGGAGCACCCGCGGCAGACCAGGCGGCGATTAGCGCGATCTCGTCGTCGTCGAGCCAGCGCGCGTTCGCGAAGGTGTTGCACGAGCCGCTGTTGTCGACGGGCATGGGCGGCATGATGCGGTCACGCGTCGCCGAGGCCATACTACGCGCGCGCGGCGCGGCGTCGGCGTAGCTCGTGAGCGAGAACGGCGCGATGCCGCCCTCGCGGTGGCATCCAACGCACTCTCGATCGACGATGGGCGCTATGTCACTCGCCCAGGTGACGGTCGGCCCCGTTCCGCCACTGCCACCGCTGCCGACCTCGCCGGCTCGTGAGCCCACCGAGGACTCCTCCGGCGAGCCTTCGTTTCCGCCCCCGCACGCGAAGGCCGCAAAGGACAGCAAGACGAGAGCAGTCCTTTCCCACATGGTGCCGGAAGCTAGCACGCGCCACCGCCTTACGGGAGCGCCCGCCGCGCGCGCCGCCCTGCTGCACGCACGCTAAACCTCCAGTTTCCCTACTGGCTGATATCCCAAGAGGGGCCGTACAGCGCGTCCACCCACAGCGAAAAGAGCGCTACTTGACCACCGTCACCGTCGTGCACCCGAGCACGATCTCGACGGTGCCGTCGCTCGCGCCCTGGAGCGCTTCGCAGCTCTTCGGGCAAGCGATGATCTTCGTGGGCTTGCCCTGCGTCGGGTCGACATCGTAGTACCAGCCGCCGTCGGTCGCGTCGCACGCGCTCTTGTCGTCCCAGTAGTAGAGCGTCTGCTCGCTCCCACCGGCGGTGAAACGCACGTTGACCTGCTGGTAGTCGAGCGTCTTGCCTGCCTCGGGCTCGGGGATCTGGAACTCGCAGGGCAACCGCGTACCGCGGATCGCGTCGAGCGCGGCGAGGAACTCCTGTTCGACGTTGAGGCTCGTGTCGACGATGAAAGCAGAGTCGCTGCCGCCCGCGACGGCGATGGCGTCGAGGTTCGCGCCCGCGCCCATGTCGGTGGGAGCAAACACGCCGATCACGAACGTCGCGATGCTCGGTGAGCCGGCGAGCCCTGCGGCCGCAATGCCCGCGACTTCGTCGATGCCGGTCGGATCCGTGCCCGGATCGGCGATGCACTCGGTCGGCAGCCCGTCGGTCGCGAGCAGCACGACGACTTTGTGATCGGCGTGAGCGTCGGCCCAGGCCTGCGCATGCTGGATGGCGCCGTCGAGGGCGGGCGCGGTCGGCGTGTCGCCGTTGGGCATCTGGGCGTCGATGGCGCGGCGAATGCCGGCGGCGGCGCCGGGGAGCACCGCGATCTCCGCGGCAGGCGCGGCGTACGCGGCGGCGCTGCAGCTGCTCGTGTGAATGCAGATCGAGGTCGGGTCGAACGCCTGGCAGGTACCCAGGCCCTGGCCGCACATTTGGCCAACCTGATTGCACGCGTATTGCGTGTCGCCGCTGCATTCGGCGAAGGGCACGCAATCGCCGGCCATGGGGCACTCGGTGGCGTTGTGGCAAAGCTCTAGAGGATCAGCGGGCGGCCAACAGTAGGTGAGTGGCGCGCAGGGGCCGAAGTCGTCGTTGTTGGCGACGCAGTCCTGATTGTTCGCGCACGGGTAAAAGTCCGGGCCCGCGTTCTGGCAGAACTTCTGGAAGCAGGGCCCGAACGAGCCGCATTCGGCGTCGGTGTCGCACGTGTCGGGAACCGCTGGGTCGTGGAGCGGGAAGAACTGCAATCCCACGCCGATTCCCGCGGACGCCGTGTCGGTGACGAACGCGGCGAGCGCGCGGCTCACCGCGTCCCACTTCGTGCCTGCTGTTTGGGTGTCGTCGAGCATCGAGCTCGAGCTGTCGAGCATCACGACGATGTCGAGCGGCAAGAGCTCGGCCTTGGAGATGTCTCCCGCGCATTCATCGAGGCCGGCGGACCCGCCGCTTGCCACTCCGGCCCCGCCCCCCGTCGTGACATCGATGCTACCGCTCGAGCCGCCCGAGCCGGACGTGGCGCCCGAGCCGCCGCCGCTCGACATACCCGCTCCGCCTCTGCCCGCCGTGGCTTCTGCGCCGCCGCGGCCTGCGTCGTCCCCGGACGACCCGGAGCCGCAACCCTGACCACCCGCCGCGCCGAAGAGCGCCACGAGACCGAACGGGAGGACCCCGAGACGCAGGCGCATGGTACTCACCCTTCCAGGTACCCGTTCCGCCGGCCGTCCAGGCGTTCACGGTGACCGTTTCTGAGGTCGTTGAGTTTTTTGAGCGTGGACAGCATGTCGTGCCAGTAAAGGGCGACGTCGCGCTTGGCACGAGCCGCCTGGCGGGCAAGATTAAAACCATGCGCTTGTCGAGTCGAGCACTTCTCTTTGGCACGGCCCTGGTCCTTGCCCCGTGTTTCCTGCTGCTGT
This sequence comes from uncultured delta proteobacterium, assembly GCA_963841435.1. Classification (GTDB taxonomy): domain Bacteria; phylum Myxococcota_A; class Polyangia; order Polyangiales; family Polyangiaceae; genus PMG-095. The sequence continues at coordinate 888,219 of CAWJCS010000003.1, read as the reverse complement.
CGTGCGATTCGGCGTCGCCGGCCGACGACGACGACAACGGCACGTCCGCCTCCCCTGGCGCGGGAGGGACGAGCGGCCTCGGCTCCGGGGGCACGACGGGCGGGGCTGGAACCGGTGCCGCAAGCGGCGCGGGCTCGGGTGGCGTCTCGGCAGCGAGCGGCGGCGGTGGCGTCTCGGGGAGCGCCGGCACCGCAGCGAGCGCCGGCAACGGCGGCACTTCGAGCGGCGGTAGCTCGAGCGGCGGCGTGGCCGGTGCGAGTGCGGGCGGCGCGAGCGGTAGCGCGGGCGTGGCGAGCGGCGGCACGGGCGGCGGCAGCAGCGGCATGGGCCCGACGCCCCCCTCCGCGACGTTGAAGTTCCCCTTCCCGCAGAACCGCCGCAGCTCGCACTGCACGTACCCGTCGGTCTTCGACAACCAGGACGTAAAGAACGTCTACGACGCGTGGAAGGCCGACCTCGTGACGTCCGACGGCGCGGGCGGCTTCCGGCGCGTCAAGCGGCCGGCCGAGCCCGGGCTCAACAAGGACTCCACGGTGTCCGAGGGCATCGCGTACGGGATGATGATCGCCGTGTACATGGATGATCAGTCGCTCTTCGACGATCTCTGGAAGTACTCGCTCGCGCACACCTGGCAGTACACGCCGCAGTTCGGCAATCCCGCGTTGACCGTGCTGATGAACTGGTACATCCTCGCCGACGGCAACGTTTCGACGCAGGATTCCGGCGGTCAAGACGGCTACGGCGCCGCGACCGACGCCGACGAGGACATGGCGTGGGCCCTCGTGATGGCGAACGAGCAATGGGGTGGCCAGGGCAGCCTTTCGAAGAGCTACCTCGACTCGGCCAAGCAGATGCTCGGCGACATCTGGTCCTACGAGATCGACAACAATCGTCTGCCGAAGAACGGCTCGAGCTGGGGCGGCGACACCAGCCTCAATATCTCGTACTTCGCGCCGGCGTATTACAAGGTGTTCGCCCAGGTCACGGGGGAGAGCCGCTGGGCGAGCTCCGTCGTCGACTACGTCTACCAGGTGATCGACAACAACCTGAAGAGCGAGAACGGTAATCAGTCGAACGGGCTCGTGCCCGCGTGGTCACAGGCGAATGGAAGCCCCGCGGAGGTGGGGCCGGGCCAGGGCGGGCTACCGTACACGTACCAGTACGATTCCTGTCGCACGCCGTTCCGCATCGGTCTCGACGCGTGCTTCACCGGCGACACGCGCGCCGTCGGCTACGTGTCGAAGACGAGCCAGTTCTTCGCGGGCATCACGGCGCCGAACATCGTTGACGGCTATCAGCTCGATGGCACGCCGAACCCCCAATATCCCTCGCAATACGGGGGTCTTTCCGCGGCGTTCATCGGGCCCGCCGGCGTCGGCGCCATGCACAGCCCGAGCTTCCAGAGCTTCATCGATGCCGCGTGGGGCATGCTGAAGCAGAACAACATGTGGTGCGGTGGGCAGTACTACGACGAGTCGTGGACGATGATGTCCATGCTGATGCTCACCGGGAATTTTCTAGACTACACGCAATATCCGTGAGGCGTGGCACGCCGGTACAGCTCGCCATGCGAGCTTAGTAACCGGACGCATCGTGAGCAGGCGCCCCGCGCACGACGGCGCGCGCGTCACGGAAAATCGTAATCGGACGCGTGCCAATCGGGTGCGCCACGGTCAATTCGGAATATAGATTGACCTTCAATGAAACGACACGCGCAGGCTCGCCGCGTGTTGCTCGCGCCGCTGCTCGCCAGCGCGCTGAGCTGCACGGTCAATGGTTCGGATGACACGCCGTCGGCCTCGGGCGGGAGCGGCGGCGCCGTGGCCGGCAGCTCGTCGGGCACGGGCGGGCTCGTCGCGGGAAGCTCGGGAAGCGGCGGTGTGGCCGCGGCGGCGGGGCTCGGCGGCAGTGCCGGCGGCGCGGGCTTTTCCGGCGGCGGCGTCACGGGTGGTGCGCCGGGCGGCACCGCGGGGCTCGGTGGCACGGGCGCGCTCGGTGGCACGGGCGCGCTCGCCGGCACGGGCGCGCTCGCCGGCACGGGTGCGCTCGGTGGCACGGGTGCGCTCGGCGGCGCGGGAAGCGGGGCGACGGGTGGTGTCGCCAACACGACCTGTAGCTTCAGCGTGACCTCTTCGCTGAGCCCGAAGATCGGCACCGTCGGCATCGTCGAGTGGTCGAGCGATTTGCCCGGGATGGACAGTGCGCACATCGAGTTCGGGCTCGACACGAGCTACGGCATGACGGCGCCCGTCGACCTCGCGGCGGCGAACCATCGAACGCTGCTGCTCGGCATGAAGGGGTCTCACACCTACCACTTCCGCGTGGTCGGCAACGCGGGCACCCAGCGCTGCGACAGCGACGACTTCACCGTCATGACGGACGCGGCCACGAACCTCGTCACCAAGCCCACCGTGACGACGAACGCCGCGCCGTCCGCGCTCTACGGCGGCTTCCTGATCACGGCGCGCTGGGGCATGAACAACGACGGCCCGGCCATCGTGCTCGACTCCGACGGCGACATCGTCTGGTGGTACCCGGGTGACGTCGACGTGATCCGCACGCGCCTCTCGTTCGATGGAAAATCGATGTGGATCCGCAACACGGCGCAGACCGACGGCACGGGCGTCGTCAAGCGCGTTTCGCTCGACGGCATCAACGAGGAGCGTTGGGACCTGCCGAAGACGACCCACGATCTCGCCGTCATCCCCGACGGTCACATCGGGCTCATCGCGCACGCGCCGTCGGGTTGCGACGAAATCCTCGAGTTCGACCCCTCGACCGGGACGTTGACGTCGCTCGTTGACGCCATGCAGGCGAGCCAGAGCACGATGTGCCACGTGAACTTCCTCGTGTACTCGGCCGCGGACGACAGCTTCACGTTCTCGGACTACGAGGCGAGCCACATCGTGCACATCAGCCGCCAGGGGCAGATCCAGTGGATCTTGGGCGGGCAGCACGCGACGATCAGCGGTGGAACCTGGAGCCGTCAGCACGGCATCCACATGCTCACGCCCGACCATCTGCTCTTGTTCAGCAACGGCAACGCCGGCCAAAACTCGATCGTCCACGAATACCAGCTCGATCTCACGGCCAAGACGGCAACCGAGCTCTGGAGCTACGACGCCGGCCTGAGCGCGGCCTTCGGCGGCGACGTGCAGCGCCTCGACAACGGCAACACCATCATCACCTACTCGTCAGCGGGCGTGGTTCAGGAAGTGAACCAAGAGAAGGAGGTGCTGCAGGAGATGACGTTTGCGATCGGCAATACCGTGTCCTTCGCCGAGAAGGTCAAGAGCCTGTACGAGACGCCGCCCCCGCGCATCTACTGAGCGCATTCGGCGGGCTCAGCCTTTAGGACGAAAGCGCCTGCGGCGAGCTCGACCTCGGAGCGGAGTGAGTCATTCGTAGTCGACGACCCGCGTGTTGCGCTTGGCCTTGTCGATTTCCGTTGCTTCCCTCACGCGCTCGTACAGCGCCACCACGTCGGTCTTCAGGTTCGCGAGCTTGAGCTCGGGGGTGGTCTTGTCCATCGCTTTGAGGAGCAGATTGCCGGTACCGAGTAGGCGCTGGAAAAAGGGTCGCTCCACGCTGTAGTCGTTGATACGATAGAGATCGATCTGCTCGAGTCGTTTCGACAGCACGCCGGTCTCGACGACGATACGCCGCGAGGTGACCCGGTAGTGGCAGCCGCGTGACACCCACCACTGGGGGATCAGCCACAGGCCGAGCGTCAGGATCACGAGCAACGCGACGCCGAGGCTCGGTACCAACGCGGGGCGGCCGTCGAAGAACACTTCCTCCACCTCCGCTTCGGGTGGAAGGTGCGCGGCTTGCATGCGACAAGGAGGCTACCATGCCCGCTCGGGCCGGATCAGCCTTCCACGGAAGCGAGGAAGCGCTCGAGCTTTTCCTCCTCACACACGATGAGGAGCGTGTCGCCCTCGCGGATGCGGTAGTCGGGCGCGGCCATCTGGAGGCGTGGTCGCCCCTCGTGCTTCGAATCCTTGGGAAAGTAACCGAGCACGTTGACCTCGTAGCGACGAAACCGCGCCTCCGCGAGCGTCCGGCCGACGTGCGGCGGGGCCGCCACCCAGGGCACGACGCGAAAGTGCGTGGCGTAGTCCATCAGGTGGGCCGCCGAGGGGTTCAGCACCTGGACGGCGAGGCGCCGCCCCATTTCGTCCTCGACCTGCACGGCGCGCGTCGCCCCCACGGCGCGCAGCACGTGGGCCTGCCGGTCGTTCACGGCGCGGGCGAAGATCGTCTTTACGCCGAGCTGCGAAAGCTGCGCAACGGCGAGCACCGTGGCCTCGAAGTCCTCGCCCGCCGTGACGACGGCGACGTTGACGTCCCGCGCGCCGACGCTCTCCAGCACGCCGGGGTCGTTGACGTTGGCCACGAACGCGGCGCTCGCCTTCGACTTGTAGGCGTCGATGGCGTCGGGATCCTTGTCCACGATGATGAGCTCGCTGCCGGTGTCCCACAACTCGTCCGCGAGCGCGCCACCGAAGCGCCCGAGGCCCACGACCAGTACCTTCTTCGTCGCCACGCCGTTCTCCTTCGCTCAACCAATCATCACGCGCTCTTCGGGTAGCTGGATGCTGCGCTCCGAGGCTGCGCGAGCGAGCGCGAGCGCGAGCGTCAGGGGTCCGATGCGCCCGATGAACATGGTCAGGGTTACGATGAGCTTGCCGGTCGTCGAGAGCTCGGGGGTGATGCCGGTCGAGAGGCCCGTCGTCGAAAAGGCGCTCACCGCCTCGAACGCCAGCGCGAGCGGCGCGTGGCGCTCGACGAGCAAGAGCAGCACGAACACGAACGAGACCAGGAGCATGCTGAGCACGGCAACGCTGCTCGCGCGGCGAATCATGGCCTCCGGCACGCGCCGGTTCAACAGGCACGGTGGGCGACCCACGAGCTCGGAGCGCACGCCGGCAACGAGCACGGCGAGCGTCGTCGTCTTGATGCCGCCCGCGGTGCTCCCCGGGCATGCCCCCACGAACATCGCTCCCGCAGTCAACACGAGCACGGCCGGCGTCATGGCGCCCACGTTGACGAGATTGAAGCCGGCTGTGCGGCACGACACCGACTGGAAGAGGGCGGCGTTCAAGCGTTCGCCGAACCCGAGCCCCGACATCGACGAGCGCCACTCGAGGAGCAGGTAGACGCCGGCCATCGCGACGAGCAAAAGCGCCGTCGATCGCAGGGCGACGCGCGTGTTGAGGCTGAGCACCGTCACGCGCCGCCGGCGGAGGAAGGTGAACAGGCTGTGGAACAGCTCGTCGATCACCGGAAAACCGATGCCGCCGAGCACGACGAGCACCGAAATCGTCAGCGTGACCGACGGTGAGGATGAAAACGGCATGAGCCCGCCCGAAAGATTGGAGAACCCCGCGTTGCAAAAGGCGCTCACGGCGTGAAAGACCGCGGCCCAGCGTGCGTCGCCCGCTCCTGCGAGGTCGCCGCCGAAGCGGTGCGCCATCTCGGGTCGTGCGGCGAAGTCGAGATAGAGCAGCGTGGCCCCGGCGCCCTCGAGAAACAGGGTGTAAAAGAGGATCATCACCACGGTGCGGCGCAGGCTCGCGAGCGAGCTCACATCGACCATCTCGGCGAGCACGGCGCTGCTCTTCACCTTCATGCGGCGGCCCGAGAGCACGCTGATCGCCGCCGAAAGCACCATGATGCCGAGACCACCGACCTGGATCAGCAGGCAGAGCACGGCCTGGCCGGCGACGCTGTAAGTCGCCGCGACGTTGTTGACGGCGAGCCCGGTGACGCACACGGCGCTGAAGGCCATGAACAGGTTGTTGACGAGCGACACGCCCTTCACGGTCTCGACCGAGAACGGCAGGCTCAGAACGAGCGCACCGGCCACGCCCGTGATGCCGAAGGAAAGCGCCATCAGTCGCGCGGGGTGGTCGGCGACCAGCTCGGCGAAGCGCGCGATGTGCAGGCCCCGCGCGGCGAGCCCGAGGGAGAACACGAAAAGAACACCGAGCGTGTAGCTCTGAGACGACGCCGCGAAGTCGGCGTGGTCGCCGTGCGAATACACGACGACCAGCCACTTTGCCGTGAGGAAGGCCAAGAGCAAAAACAGCATGCCGAGCCTGAAAAGGAGCCACCCGACCGTGCTCTCCTGCGGCGTCTTTTCGCGGTCACCAAGGCTCGCGAAGACGTGCACCGTCCAGGGGATGGCGAGCAAGCTCAGCGCCGCGCAGAGCGCGATCGAAAGCAGCCCCCGTATCGGGAACAGCCAGTCGGCTGCGCCGACGAGCGCCGCCGCGACGAGCAACGCGAGCGGATCTCCGCGGCGAGGTCGGCGGGCAGGATTGGGCGTTCTGGCGGGCAAGGACGTTCGCTGCGGAGCATAAGCCGGTCGAGCGCCCGCGCGTAAGCGCGCCGCGTGCCGTCGCTCGGGGTTTGCCACCGTCACTCCCGGAAAGAGCGCACGCAGCGCACGAGCCAGGTGACGTTGGCGAGGGGAAGATCACGGTGGGAAGGCATGAGGGGGCTCTTGCCCGCTCGCGCGCCGCCGTCGCGAATGAGGATCTGGAGCTCGGCGTCGCTCAGCGTGGCCTGCCAGGCGGCGTCGTCGAAGCGTGGCGGTGCCGGTCTGAGCGAAGCGGAAAGCGTGCCGTCGCCGAGGCCAGTCGCGCCGTGACACGGCGCGCAGCGCACGGCGTAGAGCGGAGGGCAGGCCGGTCCGGACACGGTTTGCCCGACGACACTCGCGGCGCTGGGCAGCGCCGTTCGCAACAGCGGCCGCTCGACGCGCCCGTATGGCCAGGGAATCGCCAACGCAACGAGCAAAAGGGCGGGCAGCGTCGTGACGACCACGCGGCGCTGGCGCGACCGGGCCTCCGCCATGCTGAGCGACGTCGAGCGTCCCACGTGCGCCAGGGCGACCGCTGCGAGCATGACGAGCGCGTGCTCGAGCCCGAAAAACCTGAGCTCCGGGACTTTCAGTGAGCGCGGAAGCGCAAGCAGGAATGCGCGCGGCATGGGGCCGACGAACAGATACAGCGCGAGCCCGAGCGCGAGCTCGAGGTCGAGCGCAGACAAGAGGGCGACGTGGAGGTGCTCGTCGCTGCCTGTCCAGCTGCGCGCGCGGTACCAACCTGCGCACGCGCGGATCACCACGGCGAGCGCCAAGCCGAGCACGGCCCAGCGAAGGGCCGAGTGCAACAGGAGCACGATGCCGTGGGCGCTGCTCATCGGGTGACCGCTCGCGGAGAGCTAGGGTACTCGGCGTGCGGCCGAAAGGCCTTATCGCCTCCACGGAGGGCCCATGACGTTTAGCTTACGAAAAGGTCGAGTTTTTTCCGTTTTTGGTTTGCTCATCGCCTGTTCGGCTGAGCCCGTCGATCGCCGCGGGCGACCCCTGGTACACCGACGACGCAATGACCATCGAGGCCCCGGCGGCACTCGTGAATCCGACCGTCGTGCAGGTCGACGAGATCTCGATCGCCGGCACGGGGACGTACCCGGGCCCCTGGTCGTTCGCCACCGACGGACCTCGATCAAGGCCAACATCAGCGATGACGGGCTGAATGCGTCGCCGCCCTACGCCGTGAGCGGCTCCACCGCGACCTGGGTCGGACCCTAGCCGGCGCGCTACGGCGCGACCGACGGGCCCTGAAGTCGTTCTAGAGCTTGCCTTCGGTCACGCACGTCGTGGTCTCCGCCGGGGAGAGCACGGCGTTCGAGCCGAACGTCGCCGAGCCGGAATCGGTGTTGATGCGGATGCGACCTGCGCCGCCGCCGCCGCCGCCGCTCGCATTGTTGCTGCTGCCGTCGTTGGTGCCGTTGCCGCCGGCGATCGTCATGCCCGCGCTCCCGATGCCAGCCGTCGTGACGCTGCCGAGTGCGGCGGTATCCCCGGGCTGACCTGATTGACCCGGCGAGCCGCCGTTGAAGATCGCGCCGCCGCCGCCGTTCGCGGCGAGCGTGCCGTTGATGGTCACCATGGGCGATTCGATGAGGATCGCGCCGCCGCTGCCCGCACCACCGCCGTTCGAGCGCCCGCCGCCGCCCCCGACGCTGACGTAGCCGTTGGTGCCGACCATGACGCTCGTGCCGGCGACGAGCTGGATGGCACCGCCGCCCGCGCCGCCCTGGTTTCCGTCTTGCTGCCCGCCGCCCGCGGCTCCGCCGAACAGGGGCGAGAGCTCCGGCGTGCCGAAAGGCGTGCCGCCGACGCTCGCCGGGGGATCCGATGCGGGGAAGCCACCGTCGCCGCCCTTGCCGCAGAACGCGCCGCCGCCGCCCGCCACGTAATTGCGGCTCGCAGCGCCGCCGCCGGCGCCGCCGCCCTTGCCGGACGGGGACTGCGCGAAGCCGCCGCCGTTCGCGGTGCTCGTCGAGGCCGACGCGTCGAGCCCTCCGCGCACGTCGATGCCATCGAACGCCACCAGCACGAGCGGGCGCGAGCCGACCACCTTCACCTGCGCGCTCTGCTCGATCAGGAACGAGAGCGCTCGGAAAATGGCGAGGTCCGGCCCGTCCGATTGCGTGGTCGTCGAGAACGCGAAGCTGGACGCGTCGTTGACGCAGGAGATGGTTCCGTCGTCCGTGTCGATTTCGCAGTCCTGGTCGGAGAGCACGACGTCTCCGACGCCGTCGCTGTCGAGCTCCGGTAGGTTCGACGGCGAGAACGGCAGGCCGCCCATGGTGCCGCCGCCACCCTCACCGCCGCCGCCCGCGTCGCCCGTCGAGCCGCCCGTGCCGCCGCTGCCCGCCTTGCCGCTGCCGCCACCGCTCGCCCCGCTGCCGCCCGTGCCGCCACTCGACGAACCGCCCTTGCCCGAGCTACCACCCGTGCTCGTCCCCGAGCTGCCGCCCTTGCCCGACGTGCCGCCGCTCGCCCCCGAGCTGCCCCCCTTGCCAGAGCTCCCATCCGGGTTGGCGGGCGTCTCCTCGATGGCGCACGCGACGCCGACAGTGGCTCCTAGAACAGCAAGAACCGGTCCCAAGTTTCTCGGCTTCATCGCTTCGCTCCTCCGGCTTGTGTAAGTCGATGTACGTGGCGAGACGCCAACGTCTTCCCTGGCCCCCCACCGGTTAGCACGGATCTGGGCCTCGTTGACCCCTCCGTGCGGGTCGCTTACCTTGCTGGGTAGTCGTGCGCACCCGCCTCGTCGCTGGCTTCGCGCTCCTCGTGTCCCTGTCGCCCGTCGCGGCGAGCGGCGCCGAGGACCATGCGGTCACCCCCTCCCTTGCCGGGGAAAGCTCGTCGATCAAGCCCGCCGCCGAGCGTCAGCTCGGTGCCCAGGCCCGCCCCACCATCAAGAAGAAGGCGGAGTCCAAGGCGAAGTCCAGGCGCGAGGTTCGCGTGAGCCTGCAGATCCCCGAGGCGCTGCGCGCAACGCTCGCCCGCCGCATCGATCGACGCATCGCTCGCAACGTCGCGGCGACCAAGCGCCTGCGCGCCGAAGCCCACGATCTGCTCGAAAAGTTCATCCGCGAGTCGCCCTCCGACTCGAGCGAGCTCCCGGAAGCGCTCGTGCGCATTGGTGAGCTCGAGTGGGAGGAATCGCGAGACAGATTTCTTGCGGACTTCCAGAAGTGGGAAAAGATCCCCGTGGATCAGCGTGGTGACCCGCCCGTGCAGGACTATCGGAAGCCGCGCGCGCGCTTCATCGAGGTGCTCAAACACCACAAGACCTTCCGCGAATACGACCTGGCGCTGTACATCGATGGGTTCCTCGCCAACGAGGAGGGCAAGCCCGAGGAAGCGCTCGGTCGCTTCAACAAGATCCTCGAGTGGTTTCCCAAGAGCCGCTTCGTCCCCGACGCGCACATGATGCGCGCCGAGTTCGAGTTCACCAAGGACGCGCCGGACTACCAGCACGCATACGACGAATACGAAGAGGTCCTGCGTTACGAGGACACCGAGCTCTACGACATCGCCCTGTTCAAGAGTGCCTGGACGCTATGGCGGCTCGGCAAGTCCCAGGAGGCGGCGCGGCGCTTCCTCAAGGTGTTCCAGTCGACCGAGGAGGGCGGCAAGAAGGCCACGCGCCGCGGCGAGCTCGAGGAGCTGCAGAGCGAGGCCCTCAAGAACCTCGTGGCCGTGTTCGTCGAGGACGAGAAGAACCGCGCCGAGGACATGTATCGCTTCCTCGTGCAGGCAGGAGGCGACAAGTTCGCGGGCCGCATCGTGCGGGCGCTCGCGGAGACGCTCTACGACCAGGCGCAGTACGAGCGCGGCGTGGAAGCCTACCGGCTGCTCATCAAGCTCGAGCCGACGAGCCCCGAGGGCTACCGCTACGCCCTGCAGATCGCCGCGGCACACTCCACGATGGAGACGTGGCAAGTGCTCGAGGAGGACTACAAGAAGATCCTGCGCGACTACGTCGAGCCGCTGCCGCCGCCGCCGGGCAAGCCTCCCGCGCCGCGCTCAGCGTGGCTTTCCGTGCAAACCCCCGCGACGCGCGCGACCGCGGAGAAAGCCGTCGAAGAGCAGCTCAGGCAGGACGCGGTGGGCCTTCATGCCAAGGCGCAGGCCGACAAGGTGAGTCGTGGCGAGTTCGTGGCGGCGGCCGAGCTCTACCGCGTTTACCTGTCGCGCTTCTCGGGGCAGAAGCAGGCCTACGAGGCCAGCTACAACCTCGCCGACATCTGCTTTTATCGCCTCGAAGACGCGATGTGCGCGGCCGACGCGTACCTGGGCGCCGTGCGCATCAACCCGAACGCGGAGCTCTCGCGGGTCGCGCTCTACAACGCGCTGGCGTCGCTCGAGGTGGCACGCGCGGCCGAGTTCGAGGCGGCCAAGAAGGCGGGCAAGAAGCAGCAGGAGACGCCAACGGACAAGAAGTTCACCGAGGCGATGGAGCTTTACGTCCGCACCTACCCGAACGACAAGCAGATCCCCGAGCTACTGTTCCGCCAAGGCAAGCTCTACTACGACTACGAGGTTTACGACCCCGCGGTCCGACAGTGGGGGCTTTTGCTCGAGAAGTATCCGAATCACAAGCTCTCCGCGGGCGCCGGTGAGCTCATCCTCGATTCGTTCAACCGCAGCAAGGACTACGAGAACATCGAGACCTGGGCGCGGCGCTTGAAGAAGGCTCCCGCCTTCCAGACGCCCGCGCAGCAGTCGCGCCTCAACGGGCTCATCGTGGGTGCGATGTTCAAGCAGGGTGAGCAGCTCGCCGCGACCGGCGATCACGGCCGTGCCGCGGCCGCTTACCTGCGCGCCGCTCAGGAGTTTCCCACGGAGGCTCGCTCGGCCCAGGCTGCCGTCAACGCCGAGGTCGAGGCGCGCCGTGCGGCGGATCTGGAAACGCTCGGCGCGGCGTCGGCGTTGCTCGTCCGCTATCACAAGGACCGCCCCGAGGCGGCGGAGGGCCTGTGGATCGCCGCGAGCACCTACCAGGAGGTGGGGCTGTTCAGCGATTCGGCGAACTACCACGCCATCATCGCCGACAACTTCCCCAAATCCGAGCACCACAAGGACGCGGCGTTCAACGCCGTGCTGCTGAGAGCCACGGTGGGCGAGCACGACAAGGCCATCGCGAGCGGCGAGACCTTCCGCAAGCTCTATCCGCGCGACGAGCTGTCCGACGAGGTCACCTTCTTGATGGGCAAGGCCCACGAGAAGGCCGGCAAGCTCAAGGAGGCGGAGGCGCTCTACGATCGCTACTCGAAGAGCGCGCGCGGTGTTAACGGCCAGCTCGAAGCGCTCGTGCGCCTCGCGAGCGTGCGCAAGGGCGATGAGCGGGGCATGGCGAGCGCCCTCGAACGCGCCGTGCACCTCTACGCGCAGAGCAAAGGCCGCCTCGGCGATCGCGGCAAGTACTACGCCGCCAAGGCGCGCTACATGCAGGGCGAAGCCATCCTGCGGCAGTACGAGGGGGTCACGATCGAGGGCGACGTGAAACAGCTCAAGAGCCGCCTGAAGAAGAAGAGCGAGCTGCTCAAGAAAGCCGCCGACACCTTCCTCGGTACCGCGGAGATCGGTGTTGCCGAGTGGACCACGGCGTCGCTCTACCAGATCGGCTTCACCTACGAGTCGTTCTCGAAGGCGCTGCTCGGCTCGCCGCCGCCGCCCAGCTTGAGCGACGACGAGAAGGAGCTCTACCAGCAGTCGATCGAGGAGTTCGTCGTGCCAATCGAGGAGCGCGCGCTCGAGGCGTACGAGAGCGGCTGGAACAAGGCGATCGAGCTCGGTATCTTCAATTCCTGGACGGCGAAGATGCGCGAGGCGCTCGGGCGGCTCAACGGCGAGCTGTATCCTCCGCTCAAGGAGGTCGGCTTCGAGCTCCGCTCGCGCGGACCTCTGCCGTTGCCGCCTCTCATCCAGGGGCCGCGCCGCACCGAAAGCGGCTATAGCCAGCGCTACCTCGTGCCCATGCAGGGTGCCGACGAGGATGATAAGGCGGCGCCCAAGGACGGCAAAAAGCCGAAGGCCGCCGCGGGAGGTGCGCCATGAAGCGCGCGTCCGTGCTGCGGCTCCTCGCCGCCGTGCTCGTGCTCGCGGGGTGCGGCGCGCACAAGGCGACGACCACCGTCCAGGCGCTGCCTCCCGCGAACCCCGTGGCCGTGTCGAAGCTCGCGCAGGGCGTTGACGCTTCGAAGGATCGCGAAGGACGCAAGGCGGCCATCGGCCTCTTGGAGGAGGCGGTGCGCGCCGACGGGCACCTGTGGGAGGGGCGCTACAACCTCGGGGTGCTGCTTGCCCAAACGGGCGACCTCGTCGCCGCCGAAAAGCAGCTCAATGAAGCGTACAAGCTCGCGCCGAACGCCGAGGACGTCGCGGTGGCGCTCGGCGAAGTTCGGCGGCGCCTCGGGGACTATTCGGGCGCGACGAGCGTGCTCGGCGAGTTCGTGAAGCAGAACCCGGACGCTGGTCTCGCGCGCACCGTGCTCGTTTCGGCGCTACGCGAGGGGGGCAACGTGGACCGAGCGATCCAGGAGGCCCAGGCCGCGCTCGTGCGCCATGCCAACGATCCCTACGCGCTCTCCGAGCTCGCCCTCGCGCAGCTCGAGCGCGGCGAGGTGGACACGGCCGAGCTGCTCAGCAAGGAAGCCCTCAAGGCGGCGCCCGACAGCGCCGTGGCGGCGCGCACGGCCGGGCTCATCGCGCTCAAGCGCGGCGACGACGCCGTGGCGTTTCGCCACTTCCAGCGCGCCAGTGAGCTCGACCAGAACGACACGACGGCGCGCCTGAACACGGGCGTCGTGCTGCTCCAGGCCGGTGTCTACGACCGCGCCGTCAAGGAGCTGAAACCCGTCGTTGACGCCGAGCCCGACAATATCTCCGCCGCGCTCGCGCTCGCGGCCGCGATCCGCGGGCGCGCCAAGCGCGACGACGTGGCTGCCTACAGCGAATCGGAGCGGCTTCTCTCGGGGGTGCTCGAGCGGGAGCCGAAAAACCTCTCGGCCACCTTGAATCTTGCGATCTTGTACGCCGACTACCTCAAACGTCCCGCCGACGCCGACAAGCTCTATCGGCGCTTCCTCGCCGAAGCACCCGATAAGCACCCCGGCCGGGCGGAGGCACAACGGTGGCTTGCGGCGAGCACGTCGGGCGGCAAGAAGAACTGAACGACGACGGCGCGCCGCGGCGCGTGCGGGCAGGGCCGCGCAGGCGCCCGAGCCACTAAATCTCCTTGACCGACGCCCGGTGCGTTGCAACCCTGCCTGCCGATGCAGCCGAATTCCAAGCTCCCGGCATTGCTCGCGCTCGTGGGCTCCGGGTTCGGCCTGCTGTTTGCCTCGTATTCCACGCTCGACTACGCGGAGCACCTCGATCGAGGCCTGCATGACGTGCATTGCAGCCTGATCCCGGGCGCGCCGCCCACGTCCGAGGCCGAGGCGTGCCGGGCGGCGATGTACAGCGCCTATTCCGCGCTGTTTCGCGAGTCCATGTGGGGAGGCGTGCCGATCGCGCTGTTTGCCCTCGGTGCCTTCACGTTTTTTGCCGGTTTTTCGCTGTATCTGCTGCTGGCGGGCGAGAAGGCGCCACGCCGGGCCGTGGTGTTCTTCGCGAGCGTCGGCGTGACGCCGCTCATCGTCTCGCTCGTGATGCTCACCATCAGCGTCACCAAGCTCGGGCATCTCTGTAAGACGTGCGTCGGCATCTACGTGTCGTCGTTTCTTCTCGCCTCGGGCGGATTGCTCGGTCTCGCGACGCTGCGCGGCGGTATGCGCCCGCTGCTGAGCGCGCTGTTTCCCGTCGCCTGGCTGGCCGCGCTCGGCGTCACGACGCTCGTGCCCGCCGCCGTTTACGCCGCGAGCGTTCCCGACGAACGCCCCTACCTCACCAAGTGCGGCACCCTCAAGCAGCCCAAGATGAGCACGGGCGAGCCGGTCCTCATCCACGGCAGTCGCGCCATCCGCCCCGTGACGTTCTTCGAGGATCCTCTCTGCCCTACCTGCCGAGCCTTCCACGAACGGTTGCTCGGCGAGGGCGTATTCGAGCGTCTCGACGTGAGCCTCGTGCTCTTCCCACTCGATAGCGAGTGCAACTGGATGCTCGAAACACCGCTGCACCCGGGCGCCTGCATCGTGTCGAAGGCCGTCTTGTGCGGTAAGGATCGCGCCCGGCAGGTGCTCGAGTGGGCCTACGAGGAGCAGATCTACCTCGCGCGGGCCGGCAAGGCGGGCGCCAACGTGTTGCGCGCCGCCATCAAGCAGCGCTGGGGCAACGACCTTCTCACGTGCGTCGACGATCGCAGGACCGACGTGCTCTTGAACCAACACTTGCACTTCGCCTCCGACAATTCGATCCCCGTCTCGACGCCCCAGATGTACCTCGGCACGCAACGCGTGTGCGACGAGGACACCGATATCGGCCTGCGCTTCGCGCTCTCTGAGCTCGCGCCGGAGGTGCTCAAGTGACGGTCGCGGACGCGCAGCCGACGCCCCCCGCGCCGGGCGGCGGCATGGCCGGCTGGCTCGGCGCGACGGGCGTCGTGCTGTTGTCGGTGAGCGCTGCCATCGCGGTCCGGCTCTGGGTCTCGTCGGCCGCCGAACGCCTCGAGCATCCCGACGCCGACAAGCCCAAGGTCGCGATCGCGAATCAGGCGGAGGTCGGCTACTGCACGCCGCGCTTCAAGGAAGTGCTCGAGCGCGTGCTGCATTCCTGTGGTCTCGCGCAAGACGAAACGCGGCGCGGCTGCAAGCCGGCCGACGTGAAGACGTTCGCTTCGATCAGCGACGAGGATTTCAACGAGCTGTTCACGCCGCTCAAGTCGCGCGGCGCGGTGATCCTGTTCGACGAAGGCATGCAAGATCTCGACGACAGCTCGAAGAAGATGCTCGAGGACAAGTGGTTCCAGCGCAAAGGTGCGCGCTACTTCTTCGTCGTGGCCCGCGCTTCGAAGACCGGCACGCAGGCAAAGAATCGGGCGTTGTCGCACCGGCGCGCGAATTCCGTCATGTACCACCTCACGAGCATCGCCAACGATCCCGAGATCGACAAGAAGGTGGGCTTGCTCTGGCTCGGCAACGAGTTTGCGCAGCTTTCGAAGGAGTACTGCGGCTGGCCGACGTCGCGCCCCGACGAAAAGTGCGACGAGGAGACCATCAACCGCAGCGCCTTCGTTTCGTGGGTGGATTGCCGGCTGTGACGCCCGCGCGCGCCGCCGTTTCGTTCGCGCTGGTGCTCGCACTCGCCGCGGCCGGCTGCAACGAGGAGAGCAAGCACGCGTCGCTCGCGCCGGCCGAGCGCAGCCAGGTCATCGAGAGTCCGGCGGCGGCGGCGTCTCCAGTTGCCGCGGCCACGAGCGCGGCGCCCGCGCCGCCGGCCAAACCGCGCGCACCGCTTTGCGGTGGGGCACTCGAGCGGGAGGGGCGCCCGTTGTCGAAGAAGAGCATCGGTCGCCGCGCCGCGACCGGCGTGCCCGAGCTGCCCGCCGAGCCGAGCTTCGGGTCGGGCTTCACCTGGGTGAATTTCTGGGCGGCCTGGTGCGTCCCCTGCAAGGAGGAGATCCCTCGGCTCTTGTCGTTCGAGTCTCGGCTCAAGGCCGCGGGAAAGGACTTTCACGTGGTCTTCGTCTCGCTCGACGACGACGAGCGTCAGCTCGAAAAATTCCTGACGGATCAGGGGGCCGGTGGGCTACGCGCGACGTACTGGCTGCGCGAGGGGCACGAGCGCGAGGACTGGCTGCTCGGCGCGGGCGTCGATCCGGATCCGGACCTCCCGGCCCACATCATCGTGGACGGAAAGGGTAGGGTCCGCTGCAAGGTCCGCGGCGCCATCGAGGACGCGGACTATCCGGGCCTGCTGGCCTTGCTCGGCCCCTGAGCGCGGGTGTCCGTTGCCGCCCGAGCGGGTGAGTGCGGAGCGTGGGAGTACCCGGTGCAGGATTTTTCAGGCTAGCGTGCGCGCCTCTGGTGTAGGGTCCCCACCAGACCCTGATGAGCCGACGGCCGGATATCGCGGAGGTGGCGCGGCATGCGCGCGTCTCGAAGAGCACCGTATCTCGGGTCATCAATGGCGGCTACGCGAGCCCCGAAGTGCGAGCCCGCGTCGGCAAGGTGATCCAGAAGCTCGGCTACACGCCCTGGAGCACGGCGCGAAACTTTTCGCTGGGGCGAGCAGGCTGTATCGGCCTCGTCATCGAGGACACGCAAGGGCAGTGGATCGCGCAGATCCTCGGCGGCATCGAGGCGGAGCTCACGTTGAAGCACATTTCGCTGCTCGTCGGGAGCCTCGTCGTGCGCGAGCGCTACGACGCGGCGACCGTCACTTCGTGGATCCGCGAGCGGCGCGTTGACGGGCTCATCTTCACGCGCGCCGGTCAGCACGAGCGGCGGCTCGTCGAGATGTCGCGTCGTGCGGGGCTCGCCGTGGCGCTGATCGCACCGGACGACGAGTTCACGGGTGTTCACGTGCTGCGCGGCGACAATGTCGGGGCCGGACGTTCGGTGGGCGAGCATCTGGCGGCTCTCGGACACCGCCGCGTCGCCTTCGTCGGCGGCCAGGCGCGCACGGGCGAGAACACCTGGCGTCACTCGATCGACAGCGTGAGCCGCCTCGAGGGGCTTTCGAAAGCGCTCGGCGCACATGGCGTGAAGGTCCCGGAAAGCAACGTGAGCTTTCTCCGCTACCACGTCGAGTGCGGCGTGGAGTACGCCGAGAAGTGGCTCAAGACGCCGCGCTCGCGCGCGCCGACCGGCGTCGTGCTCGGCAACGACGCCATGGCGATCGGCTTCATGCGCACCCTGCAATCGCACGACGTGCGCATTCCGAAGGACGTTCTCGGTCATCGGCTTCGACGACATCCCGTCGGCCAGTATGTACTTTCCGGGGCTGACCACCGTGCGTCAGGAAATGCGCGAGATGGGCGAAGCGGCCTGCCACTTCGTGCTCCGCTCGGTGGAAGCCAAGGCAAGCGCGGGCAGCGTCCACCAGTACCCGATGACGCTCGTCGTGCGCGAGAGCACCGGCAAGGCGCCCGAGTAGCTCAGGCGACCCACTTGTTACGGGTGTCGCGGTACGACTCGGCGAGCTCCTTGGCGCCGAGCTTCTGGGCGAGCGCGATGGCCTGGTCGATGTAGCTGACCGCCTCCTTCTCGCGCTGGCGGCCGTGGGCGACCTGCGCGAGCTCGCGCAGCACGAGCGCGCGATCCGTGCCGCTCGGACCGGCGAGGTCGAGGGCCTCGCGCAGCACGCCCTCGGCGTCGGCGTAGTTGGCGCTTTTGGCGAGGGACGCACCCAGCTTGCGGCTGAAAATCAGCACGGCGCGCAGCGGATCTTCGAGCTCGCCGCGCGAGATCTCCTGGCGCGCCATCTCGAGACCGCGGCGCAACGCGAGCACCTCGGTGTCGGTGTCGCCCCGTAGCGCCGCACGGTCGGCGACCTGCTCGAGCAGGAAGAGCGCCTGGAACGAGTCGTGGGCGTGGTAGGCGTGCTGCGCACGCGCTTCGAGCGGCGTGTGAAGCTCCTCGCCGACGGTGAGGGCGCGGTGGTGGAGCTCGCGACGGACGGCCGCCGGGATGCCCGCCATGACGATGTCCCGAATCAGGGGGTGCGACGTGCTCGACGTGCCGCCTTCCTCGCGCACGATCATGCCGGCGCTCGCGAGCTCGTCCAGCGCCGCCTCGAGGCCATCGCTCTCCTTGAGTAGCTCCGCGAGGATGGGGCTGCGCGCGCCGTCGCCGATCACCGAAAGCGCCTGGAGCGCGCGGCGGGCGTTCGGCTCGAGCGTGTTGACGCGCAACGCGATGAGGTCGGCGAGCCGGCGCGGCGGATCGCTGCCGCCCTCGATCGAGTAGCGCAGCACCTGGTCGAGGTAGAGCGGCAGGTACCCCCGCGCACTTTCGTCGAGCCGGACGCGGTCACCCGACGGGTGGGAGCGGAGCAGCGTCACCACGGCGCCGAAGGGCAGCGTCCCGATGATGCGTGCGCTCGCCTCCGAGCTCCAGCCGGGGTCGAAGCCGGGCGTGTGCGTCGCGAGGACGAGCACCGCTTGCGAACGCGGCTCGCCGATGATGTCGGCGAACGCGGTGCGGCTCAGCCCGTCGACACGCTGCAGCTCGTCGACGCAGCAGATGACGCGACCCGAGGCCGCGCGCCGACTGCCGAGATCGAGCGCCCAGCGCAGGGCGTCGGCTCGCGCCCGGCGCCGCTCGGCCTGCGTGCGCCCGTCGTCGCGCGGCGCGTCGGAGAACGCGTCGGAGAGGCCCTGCAGCGCTCCGAGCGGGGCGCCGTCCACGCTCTTCGCGGCGAGCTCCACCGGCGTGCGCCCCGTGAGCGCCACGAGGGCGTCGCGGAGCGCATGGTGCGGCACCTCCGCCAGGTGCGGATCCGGCCGCACCATCGTGACCAGGTCGCCATCCGCCTCGGCGAAGCGGGCGAGCTCGCGCAAGAGTCGCGTCTTACCTGCGCCCGGCTCGCCCACGAGGCGGGCCGCGATCACTTTGCTCTTCGCCGCTTCGCGGCGCTCCTCGAGCCAAGCGAGATCTTCGTCGCGACCCACCATCATGAGTGGCACGAGCGAGCCGAGCTGCGCTTCGGGCGCGCCGCTGCGCTGCGCCAGCCGGGCGCCGCACTCACCGCAGAACTTCGTGGCAGCAACGACCAGGCCGCACGCGCCGCAGCTCGTGACGCCGTTCGGCGGCACGGAGAGTCGGTGCTCCCAGGCGCCGGTCGACGTCGGAGGGTTGCTCTCGATCACGGCGAGCGCGGTGCGTAACGCCTCCGAGAACTCGCCCGCGTCCTGGAAGCGGTCGCGCGAGTCCTTGCTCATCGCGCGGAACACCAGTGCGACGAGCGGGTCGGGGATGACGCGTTCCGGCGCGACCTGCCGCGGGTCGGGCACGGGGATCGTCAGGTGCATCATCACCACCTGCGTCGGGCTGTCCGCCTCGAAGGGCAGGCGACCGGTGAGCAGCTGGAACAGGATGACGCCCACGGAATAAAGGTCGCTACGGCCGTCGATGGCGTCGCCGCGGCCCTGCTCGGGCGCCATGTAATCCGGCGTGCCGCACACGATGCCCGGGCTCGTGACCGACGGCGCTTGCGCGTCGGCCTTGAGCTTGGCAAGGCCGAAATCCACGACTTTCACGAAGTCGCCGCCGCGACGAAGCGGCTCGAGGATGATGTTCTCGGGCTTGAGATCGCGGTGCACGATCCCAAGGTCGTGCGCTTCGGCGAGCGCCGCGAGCACCTGGCGCAGCACGTCGACGATGCGCGAGAACGGCAGCGGGCCTTCCTCGTACGCGATGCGCGCGAGATCGCGCCCGCGCAAGAACTCCATCACGAGGTACGGCTGGCCGTCGTCCGTGCGGCCGAAGTCGAAGACCGACACCGAGTTCGGGTGGTTGAGCTGGCTCGCGGCGCGGGCCTCCGTCATGAAGCGGAGCGCCGAGTTCTCGTCCGAGAGCAGATGCGGGTGGATGATCTTGACGGCGACCGTTCGACCGAGCGCGCTCTGCTGGGCGCGGTAGACGCGGCCCATGCCGCCCACGCTGATCAGATCGAGGATGTGGTAGCCGCCTGGCAGCGTCGTGCCGATGAACTTGTCGGTGCCGGTCGTGCCGAGCGTGCCCACCGGGAAGCCGCACGCGGGGCAGTACTGATGCTCCGACGCACACGTCGAGCTGCAGTGCGGGCAGATGCGTGAGGCGGGCTCCAGCGTTTGCAAGGTGTCAGCCGTCCGGCCCGGGGGGTGGGTGCAGGACCTACCTCGGCCAGTCTCGAATGCATTCTAGAGGCCCTCCGGCGCGCAAACCAGGGGGCACAGAAATGCAGTAGATTTATGGGAGTCATGGCGGGTCGTGTGCGTCTAGGAGAGCTCCTTGTCAGTGCCAGCATCCTCAGCCGGGCGCAGCTCGACGAAATGCTCGATGTCCAAAAGCGAGACGGTCGGCGTCTTGGTCTGCTTCTCGTCGAGCACGGGCTCGTCACCGAAACGCAGGTTACGCAGATCCTGAGCCAGCAGCTTTCGGTCCCTTGGGTGTCGCTCTACCACATCGATTTCTCGCGCCAGCTGCTCGACCTCGTCCCCGAAGAGCTCGCCGAGAAGCATTGCCTCGTTCCGATCTTCGTGCGGCGCGTGCGCGGCCAGGGGGAAACGCTCTACGTTGCGATGGAGGATCCGACGGACGAGGTCGCCCAGGCCGCCGTCGCCGAGGCCTCGGGGCTGCCCGTGCGAACGATGATCGCACCGCCCTCGGACATCCGCGCCGCCATCCGCGCCTACTACGGGGGCAGTGCTCCGCCGCCGTCCGAGGCCGAGCCCGAATCCAGAGCGGTGCCCGATGCTCCACCGCCCGCAGCCCCGGCAGCCGAGCCCGCCCCGGCGCGTGAGCCCGAAACCATTGCGGAACCTCGCCCCGATCCGACGGCCATCACGCCGACGCCCGTCTCGGTCGATCCCAACGACGTGGTGCCTCGCACCGAAGCGTCCCCGTCGCCCCGGCCCGCCACGGCTCCCCCCGCCCCAGCGGCCTCGGTCCCACCGAAGGCGCCGGATTCCGGCCCTACTTCCGATTCGCCCACGATCGAGGCCCGCGAAGTCTCGATGCCCGCGCCGCCTCGCCGCAAGGGTCGTCGCATGGTGACGTTGACGCTGCTCGACGGAACCAAGGTCAACCTCCCCGCCCGTGGCTCGGGCCCGCCGGGCCGCAATGCTGCGCCCCGCGGCCCCGTGCGCGAGAGTGAGGAGGTGGCCGGTCAGCTCACGGCGCGCGACTTGGTCGCGGCGCTGCGCGCCGTGTCGCACGGCGCCGACGCGAGCGAGATCCTCGGTGACAAGGCGCGCTGGGAGCCGCTGTTCGCCGCCCTGCTCGAGCTGCTCCTCAAGAAGCACCTGATCGCCGACTGGGAGTTCGTCGAGGAGTTCCGGAAGATCTAGCGGGGAAACGCTCGTGCGCCGCGCTCGGCGAGCACCCAGGGCGAAGGGCCATCCTGCTCGGTGAGTGCAAGCTTCGGAGCCGCGTGAGCGGCAGCCGCCGCGGCTGCCGCCCCGAGCGTTTCGAGCTCCTTCGCGTCGGGCATGGCGGGAGCGACGAGCTCGGCGACGTGCTGCTCGACGAAATCGATGTCGTATCCAGCGCTCGCCACGGCCGGGTGCCGCACGAGCCTCGTCAGGAAACCGAGGTTCGTCGTCGGACCGACGATCAGGTACTCGTCGAGCGCGCGGCTGAGCCGTTTGATAGCCCGTTCGCGATCGGGCGCCCAGACGCACAGCTTGGCGAGCAACGAGTCGTAGTCGCCCGTGACCGGCACCCCGTCGGCCACGCCCGCGTCGTGCCGGATCCCCGGGCCCTCGGGTGCGCGCAGGCGCTCTACGCGACCCGGGCTCGGTACGAAGCCGCGCGCCGGATCCTCGGCGCACAACCGAACCTCGATGGCGGCGCCGTTCGGCGCTGGCGGCGTCGAAACCGCCTCGCCCGCGGCGACACGCACCATCTCGCGCACGAGGTCCACGCCCGTGACGAGCTCGGTCACGGTGTGCTCCACCTGCAGGCGCGTGTTCATCTCGAGGAAATAGAAGGCGCCGCTCGCGTCGAGCAAAAACTCGAACGTTCCGGCCGAGTCGTAGGCGAGCGCCCGCGCGCCCTTCAACGCAACGTCGAGCAAGGCGTCGCGCGTCGACGGTGACAGCACGGGGCAGGGCGCCTCCTCGAGGATCTTCTGATGCCGTCGCTGCAGCGAGCAGTCGCGATCGCCGAGCGCCACGACGTTGCCGTGCCGGTCGCCGAGCACCTGCACCTCGACGTGGCGTGCCCCGAACAGGGCGCGCTCGATGTACACGTCGGCGCTGCCGAACGCGTTCCGGGCCTCGCTCTGCGTGCGGTCGAGCGCGCCGGAGAGCTCCGCCTCGCTCTCCACGAGGCGCATGCCGCGCCCGCCGCCGCCGTCGGCGGCCTTGATCATCACCGGGTAGCCGACGCGGCTCGCCGTGGCGCGCGCCTCGTCGAGCGATGCCGCGCCACCGCCGGGAACGACGGGGACGCCCGCCGCCGTCATCGCCGCCCGCGCTCTCTGTTTCGAGCCCATCGCGCGCACGGCAGCCGCGGACGGCCCGATGAACGTGATGCCGCGAGCGGCACACGCCTCGGCGAAGTCCGCATTCTCGGAGAGGAAGCCGTACCCCGGGTGCAGCGCGTCGGCGCCGGCCTCGCGCGCCGCGTCGAGAATGCGCTCGGGGTCGAGGTAGGCGCGGGGATCGGCGCCGAGCTCGACCGCCTCGTCGGCGAAGCGGAGGTGGAGCGCGCCGCGGTCGGCGTCGGGGTAGACGGCGACCGACGCGACGCCGAGCTCGCGCAGCGTGCGGGCGATGCGGATGGCAATCTCCCCGCGGTTGGCGATCAGGATCTTTTTGAACAACCAGCTGACCCTACTCTGCCAGTCTTCCCGCTAGCGGCCCCTCGCCCCGAAACGCGGGAGAGTGGGGAATACGATCAGGAGCGTCCCGTGACAGGCCGGGGCCGCCTCGGTTTGAAGTGCAAATATTTCCGATGCTTACGAGCGAATTCCCTCGCCTGTCCCACCGATGCGCACCCGGCGCGAGGCCCGTGGTATTCACGCCGCGCCGATGAGTGGGGCCCCGATTGTTTCCGTGGCGGAGCTTGCCCGCCGTCTTCGCCAGGCCGTCGAAGGTGCCACGGGTGACTACTGGGTCGAGGGTGAGGTCACTTCCATAAAGCGGGCTGCAAGCGGCCACGTCTACTTCGCTCTCAAGGACGAGCGAGAGGAGGCGGTCATCGACTGCGTGATGTATCGGTTCGACGCCCAGCGAGCGCAAAAGCACCTCGCTGACGGCGCCCGCCTCCAGCTCTGGGGCCGCGCGACGGTGTGGGCCCCGCGCGGTCGCCTCCAGCTCGTGGCGACCTTCGCCAGGCCTGCCGGCCGAGGCGCGCTGCTCGAGGCACTCGAAGCGCTCAAGGGCCGCCTCGAAGCCGAAGGGCTTTTCGCCCCGGAGCGCAAACGACCGCTGCCATCGGATCCGCGCGTCGTGGGTGTCGTCACGAGCGCCCACGGGGCCGCGTTTCACGACATCCGCACGGTCGCCTTCCGTCGCGGCGGCGTTCGGCTCGTGCTCGTCCCCGCGCTCGTCCAGGGTGACGGCGCACCGGAGAGCATCGTTCTGGCGCTCGACCTGCTCGAACGGCTGCCTGGCCTCGAGGTGGCGATCGTCGGGCGCGGTGGCGGGTCGGGCGAGGATCTCATGGCGTTCAACGACGAGCGTGTCGTGCGGCGCGTGGCGGCTTTCGGGGTGCCGATCGTGAGCGCCGTCGGTCACGAGGTTGACGTGTCGCTCACCGATCTCGTCGCGGACGTGCGCGCCGCGACGCCCTCGCAGGCCGCCGAGCTGGTCGTCCCGGACTCGCGAGCCCGCGGCGAGGCTCTGCGTCGCCAGCGCGTCGCGTTGATGCGTGTCACCTCGGGCCGTCTCGAGCTCGAGCGCGAACGCTTCATGCACCTGCGTGCCCGCTTGCGCGACCCTCGCTTCCTCGTCCTGGAACGACAGCAAGATCTCGACGAGCTTTCGGACGCGCTAAGGCGTCGCTCCGAGCGGCTCCTCCGCAAGCGGACGAACGATCTCCTCGCGCTCGAGCGGCGCCTCTCGGCACGCCACCCGCGGGCCGTGCTCGCCGCGGCCCGCGTGACACTCGGCCCGCTCGAGGTACGCCTGTCCGCGGCGGCTCGCCGCGGTCTCGAGCGTCAGCGCGCGCGGCTCGCCGATCAGGCGACACGCCTCGACGGCCTGTCGCCGCTTGCGGTGCTCGGCCGCGGCTACGCGATTGCGTCGAGCCCGGATGGCCGTGCGCTCCGCAGCGTCCGGGAGGTCGCGCCTGGCGAAAGGGTGTCGGTCAGGCTCGCGGACGGTGCGTTCGGCGCCGCCGTGACGGAGGTTTCGGGCGGGGAGCGAGAAAGCGGATCGTGAGCCAGCGCTTCGTCTTGATCGGGCACCCCGTTGCGCACTCGATCTCGCCCGCGATCCACCGCGCCGCCTACGCGAACGTCGGTCTCGCCGCCGAGTACGAGCTCGTCGACGCTCCGGACGAGGCCGCCGTGCGCGCGGCCGTGCAGGCCGTCCGAGACGGACGCTTCGTCGGCGCGAACGTGACCGTGCCCTGGAAGCAAACGGCGCTTTCGCTCGCCGACGAGCAACACGAATCGGCTGCCGCCGTCGGCGCGGCGAACGTGCTCGTGCGCGACGCGGCGGGACGTGTCGTCGCGCACAATACCGACGTCGCGGCGCTCGCCGCCGAGCTCGCGGCGCTCGCGCCCGCGGAAGGTGATGCGCTCGTGCTCGGAGCGGGCGGCGCCGCGCTCGCGGCCGTCGCCGCGGCGCGATTGCTCGGTGCCTCCGCCATCGGCGTTTCGGCGCGGCGATTCGACGCGGCGCTCGTCCCGGCAGCCTGGCCGAATGCGACAGTGCTCGTGCGGCTCGGCGCCGAGCTGCTCTCGTGGGGGGACGGCGTGGGGGCGCTCGGTGCCTTCGCCTCGCATGCCAGCGTGCTCATCCAGGCGACGAGCGCGGGGATGCACGGCGCCGGCGCGGGCGAAGACGTGGCGCGCATCGTGCCCTGGGAACGCTTGCGGCGAGGCGTCCGGGTCTACGATCTCGTCTACAACCCCGCGCAAACGCCGTTTCTGAGCCGCGCTCGCGCGGCGGGTCTCACGGCGAGCGGCGGGCTCGGCATGCTCGTCGGGCAGGCTGCGCTCGCGTTCGAGCTTTGGTTCGGGCGCCCCGCGCCCCGCGCCGCGATGCAAGAGGCCGCAGTGCAAGCGCTCGCCGCGAGGGCAGTGTGAAGGGCCGCGAGCGGGAGCGGACGGAGTGGCGGGCGTCGCGCGGCGGACCTTGGCCCGTGGTGCCGACGCTCGGCGAGCTCGCGCCGTTGGAGCGCGAATGGCTGCACACCAACGGCGCCGGCGCTTACTCGATGAGCACGGTGCCGCTGCTCCACACGCGGCGCTACCACGCCGCGTTCGTCGCCGCGCTCGAGCCGCCGCTCGGCCGCTACGCGATCATCGGGCACGCCGACACGAGCCTCACCGTGGAGGACGATCGCCGCACCTACCGGCTCGCTACCCACCAGTTCCCGAACGTCGCCCCGACGCTCGGCTACCGGCTGATCGAGTACTTCGCGCTCGATCCCATCCCGCGCTGGACCTTCCGGCTGGGCCAGCACACCCTCGAGCGTACGTTCTGCCTCGAGCGCCGCAAGAACGCTGCGGTGCTGGCCTACACCTGGTACGGCCGCACCCCGGCGCGGCTAGCCCTCCGGCCGCTGATGCCGCTCAGGCCCATCGACGCCCTCGTGAAAGAGCACGGCGGCATGATGCAGGTCGTGACGCTGCGCCCGGGGTCGGTGGAGCTTCGTCCGATCGTGCATTTGCCCTCGATCCACTTCACGCACGAGGGTGTGTTCATGGGATCGCCCGACTGGTGGCGCAAATTCGAGTACCTCGGGGACCGCGCCGAGGGGCTCGAGTTCCAGGAAGACATCTGGAC
Source organism: uncultured delta proteobacterium (assembly GCA_963841435.1). Taxonomy (GTDB): domain Bacteria; phylum Myxococcota_A; class Polyangia; order Polyangiales; family Polyangiaceae; genus PMG-095. The sequence goes on along the minus strand of CAWJCS010000003.1, from coordinate 862,300 downwards.
GCCGGGCACGTTCGAGCTCGCGCTCGAGCCCGGTAAGACGGCCTATGTTGCCTGCTCGGTCGGCGCGCCGCTCGGCCGGGCTCCGGCCGACGTTGTCGCCGAAACCATCGAGTTTTTGCGCCGTCAGGATCCGGGGCCGACGCGCTCGTCGGCCGTGCGCGTGCTCTCGATCGCGGCGGAGCAGTTTTGCCTCGACGGTGTGGCGCCGCCCGTCATCGCGGCGGGTTACCCGGCGCACGCCCTGCACGTGCGCGATCTGCTCGTGGCGTTGCCGGGCCTTTTGCTGCTTCGCGGGCACACCGGGCGCGCGGAGCGCGTGCTCGGCACCGTCGTCGAGCGCCAGCGCTTCGGCCTCCTGCCGGGCGTCGTCACGCCGCGCGGTAGCCCCCGGGCTCGACCGTGCCCCGATGCCACGCTCTGGTTGTTCGAGGCGGCGCGGCTTCTGCTCGCGCGCAGCGACCCGCAGGAGCCCTTCATCCGACGCAAGCTCTTCCCGGCGCTGGCGCGTGCGTTCCTGCGTCTCGGCTCGCGGCGACGGCGCTGGGTCTGGCGTGCAGCGGACGGCTTGCTCGTCACCGACGCCACCGGCCTTGCGCTCACGTGGATGGACGCCGCGTTCGCAGGGCAGCCCGTGACCCAGCGCGCCGGTATCGCCATCGAGCACCAGGCGCTCTGGACCCGCGCTTGCGACACGCTCGCGACGCTCGCGAGCTTCTACGGTCACCTGGCGCTGTCGGCCCGCGCGACGCAGTCGGCCGCGCAGGCACGCAGCGCCTTCCGCGCGCGCTTCTGGTGCAGCGACACCGAGTATCCCTACGATTGCCTGAGCGAGGCACGCGACCGCGCCGACGCGTGGGCCGACGCGAGCATTCGCCCGAACGCGCTGATTGCGCTCGCCACCGATCCGACGCTGTTCGAAACCTGGCAGGCGGAGACCATCCTGCAGCGCGCGCGCGCCGAGCTGCTCACGCCCGCGGGGGTCCGCAGCCTCGCGCCGAACGATCGGCGCTACGTCGGCCACTTCGGGGGCAGCACCGAGGAGCGCGAGACCGCGTATCACCAGGGCACGAGCTGGACGCACCTACTCGGCTCGTACGCCCGCGCGGCTCGCCAGCACTGGGGTGACGAGCCCGAGGGGCGTGAGGAGCTCGTGCGGCGGATTCGAGCAAGCGGTGGACCAGGCGCCCTTGCTCGGGCACCTGCCCCAGCTCTCGGACGGCGACCCTCCGTTTCGGCCCCGGGGCAGCCCGGCCCAGGCCACGGCCGTCGCCGAGGCCCTGCGGGCGCTCATCGAGCTCGGAGGCTGAGTGCACCCGGTCGGCTTTTTGGCACAATGGGCCGAAGAGTCGCCGGTCGATGCCCTCTCGTGACCTCTCCGCGCACGGCTACCGCCGTATCGTGATCCTGCTGCTCACGCTGGTGGTCGTGCCCACGTCGCTCTTGCTCGCGCTGGGCGTGGTGCTCCTGTTCATCGGCGAAGCCGCCTGGAACGTGCTCATGGGCATTCTCGTGCTCGCGCTGAGCGGCGCCGCGGTCACGGGCGTCGTGCTCGTGTGGGTGTTCGTGCGGCGCGAGGCGAACCTATCTCGGTTGCAGAGCGACTTCGTTTCCAAGGTCTCGCACGAGCTTCGCACGCCGCTCACGTCGATTCGCCTGTTCGCCGAGACGCTCGCCATGCACCGTGGCGACCCCAAGGTTGACGAGAAGTGCATCCAGGGACTTTCGCGCGAGAGCACGCGCCTGCAGGAGCTCATCGATCGTTTGCTCGACTGGGGTCGCATGGAGAGCGGTGGGCGCGAGTTCACGCTCAAAGACACCGACCTTCGCTCGATCGTCGTCGCCGCGCTCGAGGCGTTCGAGCCCGTGCGCGAGCGCCGGCAGATCGCGCTCAAGGTGGCGCTGCCTCCCGAATCGCTGCTCGTGCACGCCGACCGCGGCGCCATGACCGACGCTCTCTTGAATCTGCTCACCAACGCCTACAAGTACGGCGGCGACCCCGCCGAGATCGAAGTAGGCTGGGGCGCCGACGGGCGCGAGGCGAGCGTTTCCGTGCGCGACAACGGCCCCGGCATTCCCAGCACGGAGCACAAGCGCATCTTCCAGAAATTCTACCGCCTCGACGATCGCCTTTCACGCCAGCGCGAAGGCTCGGGTCTCGGCTTGGCGATCGTCAAACACGTGATGCGGGCCCATCGTGGACGCGTCGAGCTCGTGAGCGATCCCGGCAAAGGCAGCCTGTTTTCACTGGTACTGCCCGCGGCCGCAGCGCCAAAGTCCGAGCCTCTGCGCTCCCACGAGAGCGTCGCGCCGTCGACACTCGCCTGAACAGCGGACATGTCCGGCGAGCACCACCCCAGCATCTTGGTCGTCGAGGACGACGAGAGCATCACGCTCGGCCTACAAATGAACCTCGAAGCGGAGGGCTACTCCGTCACCGTGGCGAACGACGGCGAGGAGGGCCTCGAGCGCGCTCGCTCCGAGCCCTTCGACCTCGTCGTGCTCGACGTCATGCTGCCGAAGAAGAATGGCTTCGAGGTGGTGCGGGCCCTCCGCGCCGAGGGAACGACGATCCCCGTCATCATGCTGAGCGCTCGAGGCGAGGAGATGGACAAAGTGATGGGCCTCGAGCTCGGCGCCGAGGACTACATCACCAAGCCCTTCGGGCTCGCCGAGCTTCTCGCGCGAGTGAAAGCCGTCTTGCGACGCGACGGCATCGTGCGGCAGCGCGGGCAGAAGATCGTGCGCACGGGCGCGCTCGAGGTCGATCCCGGTACGCGCGAGGTGCGGCGCGACGGCGCGCTCGTCGAGCTCACGGCCACCGAGTTCGACGTGCTCTGGTGCCTCATCGAAGCCTCGAACCGCGCCCTCACACGCGAAGAAGTGCTCACGGCCGTCTGGGGCCCGGGGCACCACGTCACGCTGCGTACCATCGACAACTTCGTGCTCCAGCTTCGCTCGAAGCTCGAGAGCGATCCCGCCGACCCTCGGCACATCGTGACGGTGCGCGGCGTGGGCTATCGCTTCAAGCCGTGACCCAGGCGCGCTGGCCGCTGGCACGCGCAGCGGCGCTCTCGGAAGAGCAACCCGCCGGAGCGTCCGGGCTCAAGGACCGGCGATGACCTCGTAGTGGGTCACCTTCGGATTTCCGTCGAGCAGGTGATAGAAGTGGCTGCGCCACTCGGCGAGCAGCGGGCTCTGGCGAAAGCCCTGCATGTGCGCGTCGAGCGATTCCCATTCGATGCGCAGAATGAACGAATTCGGTTCCTCGATGCCCTGGTGAAAGGCGCTGCCGAGGTAGCCTGGCGCCCGCGCGATGACGGGGCGAGCCGCCCGCAGCCCCTCGCGGAGGTCGTCCGTGGCACCCACTTTGGCCGTCAGAATCGCGATTTCGACGATCACGAACCGACGGTGGCACCCTGCTCGAGAGCGGTCAAGCGTGAGGCGTTAAGCTTTGCACGGGAAGGAACCTTTCATGCAGTACGTCGCTATCGGTATCGTGGCCGGCATCCTCTCCGGGCTGTTCGGCATCGGAGGGGGCATCGTCATCGTTCCGGCGCTGGTGGTGCTCGCGCACATGCGCCCGGTGGAGGCGATGGGCACGTCGCTCGCCGCGCTATTGCTCCCCGTCGGGGCCCTCGGCGCCTATCGCTACTGGGTCCACGGGGCCATCGACATTCGGGCGGGCCTCTACATCGCGCTAGGGTTGTTCTTGGGGGCCTACTTCGGCGCCGAGCTCAGCGTCCGGCTGCCGAGCCGCGAGCTCGAGCGCGCCTTCGCGGTCTTCCTCGTCGTCGTCGCTGGGCACATGTGGCTCACGTCGTGACGCCGCCGGGATCCATGGCATCTCGAGCTCGCGCCGAGCGCGGCGTGTGTCAGCGCAGCGACCAGGTCGCGGCGGCGCGGAAGGCGTCCGTATCCTCGAAAGCCGCGAGCACGACCCGACCGTTGACGCGCGCCAGGTACTTTCCGCTCACGTTCGCGGGCTCGATGGAGCGATAGCCCGCGCCCAAGTCCTGCAGCGGATCGACGAAACAGAACGTCGCATCGAGCGGAAATTCGCTGTTTCCGGTCGGGCTTTCACTCAGAATGTCGTTCCCCACGTGGTGCATGAAGTGGCCCGGCTCGTCCTTCGATTCGAACGACACGCACGCAGTGTTGCCGAGGCCGCTCACGAACTTCCATTCGGAGTCCGGCCCGGTCGCCGCTTCGACGACGACTCGAGCGTCGACGTGGCGAGCGCGTAGATCCGCCTGCTCGACGGCGCTGAGCGTGAGGAACGCGCTCTCGGTCGCCGGGACGATGTCCCACGTCGAGTCGGCCAAGCCGTCGTCCGGGTTCTGAACCAATAGCGCGCTCGCCGCGGTCGAGGCCGTGCCGGCGACGTTGAGATCGAGGCCGGAGTGTCGGGCGACCAGGCGCACGAGACCTCCTGCCGCCTCCGGTCGAAAGAGCTGCGCCGCGTCACCGGTGCACGCCGTTTGCTCGATGAAAGCCCCCGGGTCGAGGCTCGCACCGGCGACACCCAGGCACTTCGCGCTGAGCGCGCTACGCAGAGAAAAATACCTGTAGCCGCGATCCTCGGCCCAAAATACCTGGTTGCGCTGACCCTTGTTGGTAAATTGCTGCGCCCGTGCTCCGGCGGCCGTGCCCCACGCGCGCACGTTGACGCACATCGAGGGGGCATGGCCAGGGATGAGCTGATAGGGGACCTCGTTCTGAAGGGGGCAAGGGTCGAGACCCCCGCAGACGCTCGAGCTCCCTCCGGTGCCAGCGCCGCCACTGCTCGACCCTCCCGTCCCGATACCGCCGGCACCTGCGGGCATCCCCGCGGTGCCACCCTGCGTCGAGCCGGCGGCTCCGCCGGCCGCCGAGCCACCGGCACCGGCTCCACTGCCCGCGCCGCTTGCGCCGCCCGCAGCGCCGGCACCCCCGGTTGCATCGGACCCGCCGGTCGCGCCCCGCCCCCCCGCCGAGTCCGTGCCGCCCGCACCGAGGATACCGCCCGTTCCACCCGTCGGATTGGATCCGCCCGCACTACCGCTGCCACCTGCTGCATCGCTGCCACCGCTTGCGTCCGAGCCGCCCGCTCTATCGCTGCCGCCGGTCCCGGCCCCGCCGCCGGCTGCGCCGCTTCCGCTCGTGCCCGCGGACGGCGTTGACGTTCTCGGTCCCGTCGCCTTGCAGATAGTCGAGCGAGCGCAGCGAGCAGCCGCTCGCGCAGGCGGCCGCGGCGACGAGAAAATGGGCGACCTTCCTCAAAAGTCCCTCCTCACGCTCGCCGAGGCCCCGCTCGTGCTCACCGCGAGCCGCACCGGGAAGGCTCGGGCGGTCGTGCTCGGCCGGTTGCCGGACGTAAAGAGTAGGTACCCCCCGAACAGGATGCCAGTGACACCCACGGCGAGCGACCCGTCGGCGAGCAGATACTTGGTCTTGAGCGACCGGAGCGACGCCTCGCTGCAGCTCGGGGCGCACGTACGCGCGAGTCGGGACTCCTCGGCGCGCCCGACGACGCCGAGTGCCACGAAGCTCGTGAGCCCGAGCGCTCCCACGCCGAGAACGATGTAGGGCGCGGGACCGGCTGTCGCCGCCTTGTCCGGGGCCCTACGTTCCGCAACGACCGGTACCGGGCGGGGCGGGGGCGAAAGCTCGACGCGAATACGACGCTCCTTTTCCCCACGCACGAGGACGAACGGCTTCGTGATCGATCGCGTCCCGGCCGCCTCGAAGCGCAGTCGATAGCTGCCGGGATCGAGCTCCAGGGGGCTCGTGTCCGTGCGCTCCGCGATCACTCGTGAGCCGCTCGAAATGCGAACGACTTCGAGGTGGTGGCCTTCGCTCATCACGTCGAACGATACGCTCGGAATCTCCGCTTCGACCTCGCCGAGAAACCGAGTGCAGTCACTGCGGACGAAGGCAGGGCAGGCGGGCGAAGTACATTCCGAGAAGCGCTCGCGTGCGTCGAGCAGGGCGCCACTGACGCGCGCCTCCTGGCCCCCTTCGTAGGCGTCGATGCACCGCGTGACGGGGTCGGACGCACGGGCCGTCGGCGTTGCGGTCGTCGTTTCGGCGGCTGCCTCCCGCGGCTGACCGACCACGCCGAGCAGCGCGGCCATCGCGGCCAAACCTTTCGTGTGGGCTCCGCCTCGCCGAGGCCGGATCCACGCCGACAGGGTGGCTTTCGTGAAGACGGGCTTGCTCATCGGAGACACTCTCGCCGAACGCGACGGATCCCGCGGTCGTCGATCCAATAGGGGGGGTCGCACGACGCAGCGGGCGCCGGTGCAGGGGCCGCCACGACGCCGGAAAGCGCTGGAGATTGCGCGCTGCCCGTCTCCTCCAGGGACACAACGGTCGTCGAAGCCGGTTCGGCACGCGTCGGCGATCGCTGGCGATCGACCTCGGTGGCGCCTTTCGGTCGCGACGGAGTCGCGGGCTCGTTCGTCGCTGGCCCGAGCTCCGATGGCGTGAAGACGGGCGCGGCCTCGGTGTCGGTTTCGCGGCGATCGCTCGGCGTGGACGCAGCGGTTTTCAGCGCGTCGAACGAAACGGCATCGGCAGCGAGCACCGAATCGCTGCTCGGGTCGGTCAGCGTCGATTTTCCCAATCGCAGGTCGTTCACGGCACCGAGCACCCGCGTTTGGGCCATGCTTTCGGGCGGGACGCTCGACGGGGACGACCAGGACCTGAAGCCCGCGAGCAAGCATCCGGCGAGCGTCGCGGCCGCAGCCAGGAGCAAAACCGTGCGCGAGCGGGACTTTGCTCGTCGTTGTGCGATGGGCCCGACACCTGGGAGGGGTCCGATACCTGGGAGGGGTCCGATACCTGGGAGGGGTCCGATACCTGGGAGGGGTCCGATACCTGGGAGGGGTCCGATATCCGGGGGTGGCCCGCTGTCCGGGGTCGGGCCGATGTCCGGGATCGGCCCGATTGAAACCGTTGGAACGCCGCCGAACTGGGGGTCCGATGACAGCGAGGCAGGCTCGACCGGTGGCCGAACGGGTGCGGTGACGGTGGCCCCGCCGCGCTCCGTATAGAGGGCGGGCGAGTCGTTCATGGTGGTCGCCTCCACCTCACGAAGCAGGTGGCCGCGCCTGGCGAGCGTGCCTCTGGCTCTCTCCGCGACCCAACGTCCCACGGCGAAGGGGCTCGCGGGCTCGATGGTCGTCTGCAAGGCCTCGGCGAACTCCGCTGCAGAGCGGTAGCGCTCGTCCCGATTGCGCGCGAGCGCCCGCATCACGACGCGATTGACCTCGGGCGCGAGCGTCGGGTCGAAGGCGCTCGGTGGCTGGATCGGCAGGGAGAGCACCTTCTCGAACGAGGACTGCGCTTCGTCGCTCGCGAACAGGCGGCGCATCGTCAGGCACTCCCAGAGCACGACGCCCGCCGCGAATACGTCGGCGCGAGCGTCCACCGGTTTGCCGCGTACCTGCTCCGGCGACATGTACGCGAACTTCCCCCTGACGCGCCCCGGCCGTGTGCTGTTTCGGCTTTGCTCGGCCTTGGCGATTCCGAAGTCGAGGACGCGCGAGATGCCGTTGACGCCGACCATGATGTTCTCGGGCGAGACGTTGCGATGCACGATGTTGAGAGCCGCGCCCGTGTGCGTTTTGGCGGTGTGGGCCGCGTGGAGCCCCGAAAGCGCGTCGAACAACATCCGCGAGAACACGGCCGGGCCGGGCGGCGACCCCGAGGGGTTCGAGCGCAGGTTCGAAAGCAGCCTGCCGAGCGTTTCGCCCTCGATGTAGTCCATCACGATCAAAAACTCGTCGGCCTCGTAGACCACGTTGACCGCCCCGACGACGTTCGGGTGGTGAATCGACGAGACGAGCTTGGCCTCGTCGATCAGCATGCTGATGAACTCGGGCTCGCTCGCCAGGTGATCGTGTGGGCGTTTGATCGCGACGGTCTTCGTGAACCCCGCCGCTCCGAGCAGACAGCCAAGGTAAACAGTTCCCATGCCGCCGGACGCAAGCTCGCCGTAGATAGCGTACCTGCCCACCCGACGCCCACCCGCGTCGGTCTCATCGACGGTCTTCATCAAACCCCAAACATAGCAGCTTCCCCTCCGGGTCACACCTTCAGTTCGCCGTCGTCGTCGTCTGTGTGCCTCTGTGAGATGCCGAACGACATGCACGCCGAGCGCGGCAACGCGTCCAGCGAACGCGGCAACGAGTGAGGCCGGGCGATCACCGCAGCGAGCGCCCGCGCGTCGTACACATTCCCTACATCCACTCCGCGGTGCGGGCCGCACCCCGCGTTTCCATCGTCATCGAACGGGGCGCTCGTTCATTGGCCCGACTTGCGCCGGGAGTGCCACGCCCCCACGTATCTCCCATGAAAACTCTGGGACTCATCGGCGCGGGTCGCATCGGCAGCCAGCTCGCGCGCCTCGCCGTCGCGCAGGGCTACGATGTCGTGCTCAGCAACTCGCGGGGCCCGGAAACGCTCGCCGCGCTCGTCGCGGAGCTCGGGCCCAAGGCTCGCGCGGCCACACCCGTCGAAGCGGCGCGTCTCGGCGACATCGTCGTCGTCACCATCCCCCTCCAGGCCATTCGGACCGTGCCGGTCGACCCGCTCGCCGGTAAGATCGTCATCGATACCAACAACTACTACCCGAATCGCGACGGCCACATTTCCGAGCTCGACCGTGAGGAAGCGACTTCGTCGGAGCTTCTCCAACGTCACCTTCCCACCTCGAAAGTCGTCAAGGCGTTCAACCACGTCTACGCCGCGCAGCTCACGACGGATGGCACGCCACCCGGTACCCCCAACCGGCGCGCCTTCATCATCGGCGGCGATGACGTAGACGCCAAGCGGACCGTCGCCGCCCTCATCGATCAGTTCGGTTTCGACACCGTCGACTTCGGTCCTCTCGCGGAGAGCTGGCGCATCCAACCGAGCACGCCCTCGTACGGGCCGCGCCGCACCGCAGAAGAGGCGCGCCGCGACCTCGCAGCGGCCGCGCGGCCGCGTCCGAGCTGAGATCGACCCCACGCTCGGAGCGAGGCGTGCCCATCGGTCCCGCTGGATCCGACCGTGCGTCACGCGCGGGTCTTAGTCGTCTCGGAATTGCCCGTGACCGGCCGCCATCCCTTTGAGTCGAGCCGGGGGGTGAAGCAAGAAACCTGCCGCCGCCGGGCGGCGAGCCGGTCGCTTTTGGTTTCCAAAACGCTACCGGGGGCGTGGTGTTCTTGTCCGGGCGTGTCGTCGCGCGACTTTTTCGTCCACGGGGAGTGGCGTTTTCTCGGGTCCGGCCCTAGTCAACCTGCGGGTCATTCAATGAGCGCTCCCAGTCGCGAGCATCCTTCGGTTCCTCGGCAGTCGCGCCCGACCAGCGAGCGTGTTCCCGCGGGCACCCTCGTCCTCGAAGCGCCGGCGCCGGCGCCGTCCCTTCCGCCCGAGTCACCAGTCGCGGCGGCTCGTCCGCGCGCCAGTCGGGGGAAGCGTGTCGTCCGCTATCTCGCCGTCGTGCTCGGGCTCTTGGTCGTGCTCGGCGGGCTCGGTTTCCTCAAGTTTTCGCAGATCTCGATGCTCATCAATGCGGGCAAGGCCATGCAGAAGCAAGGCCCGCCCCCCGAGGCGGTCGCCACGCGCAAGGCCGAACGGCAGACCTGGGAGAAGACAATCAACGCGGTCGCGAGCGTCGTTTCGGCGAAGGGTGTCGCCCTCGCGAACGACGCACCCGGCGTCGTGTCGAAGCTCTACTTCGATTCCGGTCAGGCTGTCCGGCAGGGGCAGATCCTGGTCCAGCTCGATGCAAGCGTCGAGCGCGCGCAGCTCGGCTCGACCCGCGCGCGCCGCGAGCTCGCGAAGACGCAGCTCACGCGTGCCCAGGCACTCGCCAGCTCGGGTGTCATTGCGCAGGCCGAGGTTGACTCGAACGATGCGTCCTTCAAGAGCCTCACCGCCCAGCAAGCGGAGCTCGAGGCGCAGATCGAGCGCAAGCTCATTCGCGCGCCGTTCACGGGCCGGCTCGGCCTCCGTCAGATAAACCTCGGTCAATATCTCGCCCCGGGGACGACCGTGGCGGTGCTCGAATCGGCCGACGCCGACTTCGTGGACTTCACGCTGCCGCAGGAGGCGCTCGGCAGGCTCCAGGTCGGCCAGGTCGTCCGCGCGTCGCAAGAGGGCGTCACGGGCGAGCCCGTCGCGGGTGAGATCAGCGCCGTCGATCCGACGATCGATCCGGCGACGCGCAGCGTGAGGGTGCGCGCCAAGTTCCCGCCCGCGCAAAATCCGCTGCATCCCGGCATGTTCCTGCGGGTCGCCGTGGTCTTGCCCGAGCGTCAGGAGGTCACGGCCGTGCCCGTCACGGCGCCCGTGCACGCCTCCTTCGGTGACTCCCTCTTCGTGGTCGGCGAGAAGCCGGGGCCCGACGGCAAGCCCCAGAAGGTTGCCGAGCAGAAGTTCGTGCGCCTCGGCGACACGCGCGGAGACTTCGTCGCCGTGCTCGACGGCGTCAAGATCGGCGAGGACGTCGTGAGCTCGGGCGCCTTCAAGCTCCGCAACGGCAGCCCCATCGTCGTCGACAACGAGAGCGTGAAGCTCCACCCCGAGCTCTCCCCCAAGCCCGAGAATCGCTGAGCGGGGGAGCCCGCGAAGGCACGTCCAGGGATGCCAAGATGAAGCTCACCGACGTCTTCGTTCGACGGCCCGTGCTCGCGATCGTCGTCAACCTCGTGATCATCATCGCGGGGCTCCAGGCGGTGCGCACGCTCAATGTCCGGCAGTACCCGCGCCTCGAGAGCGCCTCCGTCACGGTGCGGACCGTCTACGTGGGCGCGAGCGCCGACCTCGTGCGCGGCTTCATCACGACGCCGCTCGAGCGCGCCATCGCCGCCGCCGACGGCATCGACTACATCGAATCGCAGAGCACGCAGGGCATTTCGACGATCAACGTGCGGCTCAAGCTGAATTTCCCGGCGGCCGACGCGCTCTCCGACATCAGCGCGCGCGTGAACCAGGTGCGCGCCGATCTGCCTCCCGAAGCGGAGATCCCGTCGATCAGCATCGAGCCTTCCGACGCGCGCGTCGCAGCGATGTACCTCACCTTCGGCTCGAACATCCTCGAGCAGAATCAGGTGACGGACTACCTCATCCGTATCGTGCAGCCCCGCCTTTCGGCGATCGAGGGCATCCAGCGCGCCGACATCCTCGGCGGCCGCACGTTCGCGCTCCGGGCGTGGCTCAATCCCGGGCGCATGGCCGCGCTCAACGTGAGCCCCGGTGACGTGCGTCGCGCGCTCGCCGCCAACAACACGCTCGCGGCCGTCGGTCAGACCAAGGGTCAGTACGTGCAGGTCAACCTCACGGCGACGACCGACGCGCAGGACCTCGAGACCTTCAAGAAGCTCGTGGTGCGCTCCGAGAACGGCACGCTCGTGCGCCTCGAGGACGTGGCGGAGGTCGCGCTCGGCGCCGACAGCTACGACCAAGACGTGCGTTTTACGGGGCAAAAGCAGGTGTTCATGGGCGTCTGGGTGCTGCCCAACGCGAACTCCCTCGACGTGATTGCCCGCGTGCGCGACGAGATGAAGACGATCCAGGAGGAGCTACCGACGGGCATGCGCGCCCAGGTCGCCTTCGACTCGACGAACTACATCAACCACGCCATTCGCGAGGTCACCCAAACGCTCATCGAGACGATCCTCATCGTGATGGTCGTCATCTTCCTGTTCCTCGGCTCGCTAAGAAGCGTGCTCGTGCCGGTCGTCGCCATCCCCGTGTCGCTGATTGGCGCGGTGTTCTTGATGCAGGTGTTCGGCTTCACGCTGAACCTGCTCACGCTGCTCGCCATCGTGCTGAGTGTCGGGCTCGTCGTCGACGACGCGATCGTCGTCGTCGAGAACGTGGCGCGCAACGTGCACGAGGGAAAGTCGCCGCTCGAGGCGGCGCTCGTGAGCGCCCGCGAGCTTTTCGGACCGATCATCGCGATGACCATCACGCTCGCCGCCGTGTACGCGCCGATCGGCTTCCAGGCGGGGCTCACGGGGGCGCTGTTCCGCGAGTTCGCGTTCACGCTCGCGGGCGCCGTGCTCATTTCGGGCGTCGTCGCGCTCACGCTCTCGCCGATGATGTCGTCGCGCCTCTTGCATGCGCGGCAATCCGAGGGCCGCTTCACGCGGCTGATCGACGGCGGGTTCGAGCGCATCAAGGCATGGTACGCGCGCGCGCTTTCGGGGACGCTGTCGATGCGTCCCGCGGTCTACACCGTGTGGATCGTGCTGACGCTCGCCGTCGTCCCGCTCTACCTGTTCTCGCCGGCCGAGCTTGCGCCGAGCGAAGATCAGGGCGTGGTGTTCGGTGCCATCGACGTGCCGGCGAACGCCACGCTCGAGCAGCTCACGCCGTACACCGCCCAGGTCAACGAGAAGTTTTCGTCCGTTCCCGAGTTCGATCACAGCTTCCAGATCACGTTTCCGACCGGCGGCTTCGGCGGCGCGCTCATGAAGCCGTGGGACGAGCGCACGCGGAGCATCTTCGAGATCCAGGCCGAGCTCGCCAAGAAGACGAGTACCATCACGGGCATCCGCGCGCCGGTGTTCCTGCCGCCCGCGCTGCCGAGCCCTGGATTTTTCCCCGTCGAGCTCGTGATTGCCTCGACGGCCGATCACGAAAAGCTCGTCGCCATCGCCAACGAGATGGTGGCGGAGGCGGCCAAGAGCGGCGAGTTCGCATTCCCGCCCGTCACCGACGTACGCATCGATCAGGAGAAGGCCGAGCTCGTCCTCGACCGCGACAAGATCGCGTCGATCGGCCTCACCATGCAGTCGGTCGCCTCGGATCTGAGCTCGATGCTGAGCGGCAATTTCGTGAACCGCTTCACCATCGACGGCCGAAGCTACAAGGTCATTCCCGAGGTCGAGCGCGCCGGCAGGCTCGCGCCCCATCAGCTCGACGACATCCACATCTCGGGCCCCAACGGCACCCTCATCCCCCTGAGCGCCATCGCGCACGTGAAGACGGGCATCGAGCCGCGCACGCTGAACCGCTTCCAGCAGCTCAACGCCGTGAAAATCTCGGGCGTCGCCCCTCGCTCGCTCGACAACGGGCTCAAGGTGCTGGAATCCACGGCCAAGCGGCTCCTGCCGCCCGGCTCCCGCATCGACTACACGGGTGCATCGCGGCAGCTCCGCGAGGAAGCCGGCAAATTTTTGCCGGCGTTCGGCCTCGCCGTCGTGCTCATCTTTCTCGCGCTCGCGGCGCAGTTCAACTCGTTCCGCGATCCGTTCGTCGTGCTCGCCGGCTCCGTGCCGCTCGCGATGTTCGGCGCGCTCATCTTCACCTTCCTGAAGTTCGCGGGCCCGCCCGGCATGCGCTTCGGACTGACCGAAGGCTGGACGACGACGCTCAACATCTATTCCCAGGTCGGCCTCGTCACGCTCGTCGGCCTGATTGCCAAGAACGGCATCCTGATCGTGGAGTTCGCGAATCAGGAGCAGCGCGCGGGGCGCTCGAAGCTCGACGCCGTTCAAGCCGCCGCCGTGACGCGGCTCCGGCCGATCTTGATGACGACGGTGGCCACCGTGTGCGGCCACTTCCCGCTGACGCTCGTGACCGGCCCCGGTGCCGTCGCGCGTAATTCGATCGGCGTCGTGCTCGTGGGCGGCATGTCGATCGGCACGCTGTTCACACTGTTCGCCGTGCCGAGCCTGTACATGCTGATTGCCGCCGACCATCAGGGCGAGCGGTCGCGCGGGCCCGAGCCGGCCGCCCCCGACGGGTCCGACGGCGCACCCTTCGGCGAGCCGCTACCCGCGGAGTGACGCAGGCGCGAAGCTCGGGATCGGGAACGGGACGCCCGGCCTGGCGAAGAGGTAGCCTTGCATGAGGTCACAGCCCGTCGCGGCGAGCGCGTCACGCTCCAACTCCGTTTCGACGCCCTCTCCCGTGACGATCATGCCAAGCTCCTTGCACAGCTCGACCATGCTGCGCACCACGGCGCGCTTCGTGGGGTCGTCATCGAGTCCGCGGATGAGTGGCATGTCGAGCTTGACCACCTCGGGCTCGAGCAAGGCAAAGCTGGTGAGGCCGGCGTACCCGGAGCCGAGGTCGTCGATGGCGATCCGAAAACCGAGCTCGCGCAACCGGGCTGCGCGCGTCGGCACTTCGGGGATCCCTTCCAACGTCAAGCGCTCGGTAATCTCCAGGACGATTCGCCCCGCGACGCGCGTGAGCGGGCTGCGTGGGTCGAAGAGCTCTTCATCGAGCAGGTCTTGCGGATGAAGATTGATGAAAAGGAGCGCCTGCCCGGGCAGGGCCACGAGCGGTTCGAGTGCCTTGTGGCGGATCCAGCGCCCGAGCTCGTGCACCCGCCCGAGCCGCTCGGCGGCGTCGATGACTGCCCCCGGGTGCGGCAGGCTCGCCTCGTTGCTGCGCAAGAGCACCTCGTACGCGAACAAATCTCGGCTGCGCCACGCCACGATGGGCTGAAAGGCGACGTACGCGGACGCCATGGTTCGGTTGAACGAGGCGATGAGCCCCGCTTGATCGCCAGCCCAGCGTCCGGCGCCGCCCGCCAGCTCGAGCGCTTGGCGCTTCGCCTTGGCCAGTCTGTGCAAGCGCACGGCGTTGTCGGCCACCTTGACGAGCGTTGCGAGCTCCACTGGCTTGACGAGGTAGCGCAGCGCGCCGTGCTCGAGGGCCTTCACCGCCGTCTCGACCGAGGGCGCCCCGGTGATCAGCACCACCGGGACGTCGGGATCTTGCATTCGGACCTGCTCGAGGAGCGCAAGCCCGCTGATCCCCGGCATGTCGATGTCGCTCACGATCACGTCGAAAGCTTTGACACGCAGGGCCTGGACCGCCGCGTCCCCGCACGCAGCCGTGCTCACGTCGTAGCCGGCTTTGGCCAGGGCCTGCGCCTCGACGAGGAGGAGCTCCTCGTCGTCGTCCACCACGAGCGCCCGCATACCCCTTCGGTCGATGATCACGTTTCCCCCACGGGCGGCCCGGGCTCGCCGCGCTTCGATGACGTCGTACCCCTGGCCGCGCAGTGCGCCGACGAGTAGTGAGCGCCGCGCGCCGCAGTGCGGGCTAGCGAGTCTGCCGTGGCTTGTCTCTCTTTCACTGGCCGTTCGTGGACACACGCCACCGGCACGCACCACACCTGCCCCGAGTCATCGGTGACGGGTACCAAGCGTCGCCCCGGCGCGGCCCTCAGGTGAACCTAGCGAGGGTAGCACGCGTGAGGGGTCAGCAGCAGGCCAGCGTGGGCGAGGCGCGCGCAACTTGCGCAACTCATGGGTTGCGCGGGCTGAGGGGGCTCAGGGGACCCATGCGGGTGACGCTGGACCGGCGGAGCCCAGTCAGGCGCCGCGTTTCGCCGCAATCATTCTCGATACGATGGCCCTCAGCTCGGACGGCGGGTACGGCTTCTCGAGCACCGTGTTCGCGATGCGACTCAGGTAGTCCCGGGTCTTCGGCTCGAACGCGCCGCCGCTCGCGAACACCACCCGCTCCGCGAGCAGAGGAAACTGCACGGCGAGCCAGGCATGAAGCTCTGCGCCCGTGATGTCGGGCATCATGAGGTCGCACAGGATCACATCGAACGCTTGGTCGTGCTTCAGGACGGCCCGCGCAGCCTCGCCCGAAGTGGCGGTGACGAACTCGTGTGTGGGCCCCAGCACCCGCAAGACCATGGCTGTTATCGCCGGCTCGTCATCGACGACGAGGATCCGCCCGCGCGTCGTCGGCGGGGTCGCGTTCACGGTAGCCTCCGGAGCGAGCGCGGCCGTTGCATGTTCGTCGCTCGGCAGGCAGACGAGAAAGCGCGTCCCCTGGCCCGGCACGCTGTTGACGCGAATATCGCCTCCGAACTCGGCGAGGATGTTCCGGCAGATCGAAAGGCCGAGCCCGGAGCCGACGCCCACCGCTTTGGTCGTAAAGAAGGGATCGAAAATGCGCGCCAGATTGGCCGGAGCGATGCCCTTGCCGGTGTCGCGAACTTCCGCGAACACCTGACCGTCGCTCGCCCAGGTGCGGACCGCGATCCGGTTTTCGCGCACGTGCCCGACCTCGATGGCTTGGGCTGCATTCATCAGCAAATTCAAGAAGACTTGCGAAAGCTTGCCCTCCGCCGCCGACACCGCGGGCAACCGACCGAGGTCGAGGACCAACTCGGCTCGAAACTTGATGTCGCTCACGGTCATCTTGGCGGCGCACTCGATCGCGTAGTTCAAGTCCGCGTGCGCCGGCTCGCCGCTCTCCACGCGCGAGAACGCACCGATGCTCCGGGTGATGTGCTTGATCCGTTGCATGCCCGCGAGTGCCTCGCGCACGTGCTCCACCATCTCGTTCAGTACGGACGGGGCCAGCATGGTTTGGCCGCCGCCGACGATCTGTTCGAACACTTCGTCTCCGACGTTCGCTCGCAGCAGAGTCAGGCTACGCTCCGCGTTGACCGCGAGCTTTGGAAGCTCATCGGCGAGCGTTTCGGCCCTGTGAATGGCGTACGCGAGCGGATTGTTGATCTCGTGCGCCACGCTGCCTGCGAGCATGCCCATGCTGGCCAATCGGTCCGCCTGGGCCAGCATCGCCTGCAATTTCTTCGCCTCGGTCTCGTCTCGCACGGTGGCCTGGATGAGTGGCTGGCCGTCGATCTCGAGGCGCGTCAAGAGCACCGTGGCCGGGAATTGTTCGCCGGAAGCGCGCAAGAACGTCCATTCGTAGAAGACAGAGCCTTCGCGCATCGCCGTCTCGAGCAGCAGCTCTGCCCGCTCGACGGAGACGCTTCCATCCGACTGGCGCTCGGGCCAGAACGCCCTCGGGGCGCGCGCCAGAAGATGCTCGGCGTCCGGTACACCGAACATCGCGAGCGTGGTCGCATTGCCCGAAGTGAAGCGCCAATCAGGGGGCGCCAACGTCATGAGGGCGTCGTGCGACTGCTCGAACAAGATTCGGTGGCGGGCTTCACTGGCCCGCAGCGTTTCCTCGGCCCGCTTGCGCGCGGAAATATCGCTGACGACGGTGCGATGCACGCGAACACCTTCGACTTTTTCTGCGGTGGTCGCCTCCAACCGCACCCAGCAAGTCGCGCCGTCGCTCCGCGCGATCCTGAGCTCGCACACCTGTCGGGCGCCCGTGTTGAAGAGCTGCTTCTGGTGCTGGTAAAAGATGTCCTGATCCGCCGGTAAAATGAAGCGAGTGAGCGGTTGATCGACGAGAGCTCCGGGGGCCACGCCAAGCAACGTCGCGACGGTGAGGTTTGCCTCCTGAATGGTGCCGGACTGGCGCAAGGACACGTAGCCCACCGGTGCCAGATCGTAGAGGTCGAAGTAGCGCGAGCGCGACGCCTCCAGCGCGAGGTGCGTTCTGCGCAGCTCCTCGTTTTGCAGCTCGAGCTCGATCTGATGCACCCTGAGGTCGTGAAGCACCTGGCGGGTCGCCTCGGGCGACAAGGCCGCACCGCCGGTCCCGACGTCCCCCTCGGCGCGGTGCTCTTCGCGCGGGTCGGTTGGCTCGATCAATCTCTTCCCCTTTCGACGGTCAGAATACCATAGGTGCCTCCCGACGCGCTCACCAGCGTCGTGGCAGTCAGTGCTATCTCCACGATATCGCCACCCTTTGTGAGGCGCTGAGTGCAGAGTGGCTCGAGCACTCGAGCATCAGCGAGTCGGTGGACGACGGGCAGAGCCTGCTCGCGCTGACTCTCTGGCACGAGCGCGCTGGCGTTCATCGTCAGTGCCTCGGCCTCGCTCCAGCCGTACAGCCTCACGGCGCTTGGATTGAAAGCCAAGATGCGACCCTGGAAATCCTGCACCACGATCGCGTCCTCTGCGTCACGCAACGCTCCCGCCAACTTGCGCAGAGCATCCGCCTCGCGCAGCGCGATTTGAGCGTCCTTGAGCGCGGTGACTTCCGTGAAGGTGATGACCGCGCCCTCGACGACGTTTTCCAACGTCCGATACGGCCGGATGCGCAGGCGATAGGCAGCGCCCGCGCGCGTCTCGACTTCGATCTCCCTGGGCGCAAGCGTGTCCAACACGGCTTGCACGTCGGCGACCAGACCATCGTAGCTCACGAGATTGGATACGATGTGGCCGAGCGGACGCCCGACGTCCGTCTGGATCAGGTTGATGAATTGAGTGACGGCAGGAGTAAAACGCCGAATGCGCAGCTGGTGATCGACGAAGACGGTGCCGATGCCCGTGCCGGCCAACAGGTTGTTCATGTCGTTGTTGGCCTGAGACAGGTCGAGCACCTTGCTTTGGAGCTCGGTGTTGACGGTCGCTAGCTCCTCGTTCACCGACTGCAGCTCCTCCTTGGAGGTTTCGAGCTCTTCGTTCGTCGACTGCAATTCTTCGTTCGTCGACTGCAGCTCCTCGTTCGCGGAGCGCAGCTCCTCGGTTGACGTCTGCATTTCCTCCTGAGTCGCGCGGAGGTATTCGTCCCTCGCTCGAAGCTCCTGCGAAAGCGCCGCGATGCGCGCGTCCTTTTCTGCCGGAGGCTCGGCGGGAACCTCCCCGGCTTCGGATGCGACGGCCGCTTGACTCCCCGCGAGGCGCGCCCGTTGGAAAACCACCAGAAATAGGTGCTGACCGCCGGCTGCGTGCTCGCCGGTAGCTACCGGCCGCACCGTCAGGTCGAGCTCGGTGTAGGCGCCGTTGGTCTTGACCCGCAAACCCGGCAAGAACACCGGCTCGCCCGGCTCGCTCTGCGCCGAGGCCTGGCGCAAAGCGCCGGTCAACGCATGCTGCAGCCCTGGGCGGGCCATCCTCAGGATGTTCACCCCGGCTTCGCCCGGCGCAGGCTCCAGGTACTCCCCCGTGTGTCCGTGAACGTAGAGCAGCTCGCCGCGCTCGTTGACGAGAGCGGCGACCGGCGTTTCTTCCAAAAGCGCACGCTCCGTGAGCTCGCGCATGGGCAGCTTGCTTTCGCCCGAAGGCCGCCGGGGGCGCAGGCCACGGCCTCGAGCTTCCGGCGGGGCGTAGGCGCGACCGATGAACGGATGGGCCGCTCCGAATACATCGTCTCTGCGCCGATAGATCTTCTCCTTGCGGTTCAACGGCGAAAAAAGCTCCGCGAACTCGCCCACGGTTTCGGAGCTGCCCAGAAACAGCGTGCCGCCACGGTTGAGCGCATAGTGAAACACGGGGACCAGCTTCTTCTGCAGGTCCGCGCTCATGTAGATCATCACGTTGCGACAGCAAACGAGGTCGAGCCGCGAAAATGGGGGATCCTTGAGCATGTCTTGCTCGGAGAAGATCACGAGATCACGAATGGCCTGCCGTACGCGATAGCTGCCGTCGTCGAGCTCCGAGAACTCGCGCGACAGCCGCTCGGGGCTGATGTCGCTGACGATACTGGCGGGATAGGTCCCGGCGCGGGCGACCTGAATCGCTCGCGCGTCGATGTCGGTCGCGAAAACCTGCAGCTGAAAGCTCTTGTTCGTGGCTTCGAGTCGCTCACGCATGAGGATCGCGACGGAATAAGCCTCTTCACCGGTCGAACAGCCCGCGACCCACACACGGATTACCGCTCCGGTCGGCGCGGCGAGGAACAGCGGGGCAATGCCCTCGGCGTCCAAGGCGGCGAATGCGACGGGGTCGCGGAAAAACTGGGTGACGCCGATCAACAGATCGCGAAAGAGCGCGTTGACCTCGCTCGGCGTTTGCTGCAGATAGCGCACATAACTGTCCAAACGCTCGATCTGCTGGACTGCCATGCGCCGCTCCACGCGACGGCTGACCGTCGTCTGCTTGTACTGGGAAAAGTCGTGGCCGGTCTGCGCGCGAATGAGGACGAAGATCTTCTCGAGCTCGTCATGGGTCCTGCCGGTCGGAGGCGCGGCTGTCCCGCTCGCGCCTCTCCCGGCACGGGCGGCGTAGGCGATCAGCCGCGCGGCCATCTCGTCCGCGGGCAGGACGTAGTCCACCAGGCCCGTGGCCAATGCGCTCCGCGGCATGCCGTCGTACTCCGCGGTGTCGGGGTCCTGAATCATCACCATGCCGCCCTCGCCCTTGATTGCCCGCACTCCCAGCGTGCCGTCGCTGCCCGTTCCCGAGAGCACGATGCAGACGGCTTGCTCCCCTTGGTCTTGGGCCAGCGAGCGGAAAAAGAAGTCAATGGGCAGGCGTTGGCCGCGCGCCTCGGCAGGCTCCAGAAGGCGGAGCGTGCCGTGCAGGAAAGCCATGTCGCGGTTGGGTGGAATGATGTAGGCGCAGTTGGGCCTAACCCTCATCCCGTCCTGGACCTCGAACACCTCCATGCTCGTGTAGCGCTTCACCAACTCCGAGAGGATGCTCTTGTGGTCCGGTGACAGGTGCTGCACCAAGACGAACGCCATGCCGCTCTCCGCGTCGGCGGGCATGCCCGAGAAGAACGCCTCGAACGCAGCCAATCCGCCGGCCGAGGCGCCGATGCCCACGACCGGGAAGGCGCCCAGGGTTGCGTCGCTGGCGGCCCCAGACTCACTGACGCCCGTGACGGGTTCTGTTGCGGATTCGTGCTCCTCGTCGGTTGACGCCATGGCTACCTTGCTCCGGAGGTCGGCCCCTGCGACATCGACCCGCCTCTACCAGGTAGTCTGCTCGCTTTCGGCGAAAGGACGCAAGGCAAAGGCCAGGCGCCAGGCACCCGTCTTCTTCATCGGCCGATCGCGTTCGGCGCGTCACCACCTCGAGCGTCGGCTGCGTCGAGCCGCTCGGCGTCCCCGCCACGAGCCGCACGACGTAGAGCGAGTGCCAGTCCTCGGGAGAGCGTCATCAAGATCCACGTCGCGTCCGTATCGTGCGGGTAGGGGACCGACTCGAGCGTCGGGCAGGGCTCGTTCTCGCTCAGCCGGGCCCGCCGCGTGCAGCCCGCCTTTCACCCCGTGGCCCGCCGTTTCCGCGGCGAGCCTCGCCGCTAGATACTGAACTTGTGTTCAGTATGCTTCGGTGCTACGTGGGCGGCCCCATGCCTCGCGCCGCCGTGCCCGTCCCCCGCCGCGCCTCCCGGCGTCCGCGCCCGTTCTCCGGCGTGGCCCCGCCGCTCGCGCTCGACACCATCGAGATCATCGGCGCGCGCGAGCACAACCTCTCCATCGACCGCCTCGTCGTGCCAAAGCAGAAGCTCGTGGTGTTCACGGGGCCGAGCGGCTCGGGCAAATCGAGCCTCGCGTTCGACACGCTCTACGCCGAGGGGCAGCGCCGCTACGTCGAGTCGCTCTCGGCCTACGCGCGGCAATTTCTCGGGCGGCTCGATCGCCCGGCCGTCGAGCGCCTGCGCGGTCTCTCTCCGACCATCGCGATCGAGCAGAAGTCGGCGTCGTCGAACCCGCGCTCCACCGTGGGCACCATCACGGAGATCCACGATTACCTGCGCGTGCTCTGGGCACGCGCGGGCCGGCAGCACTGCACGGTGTGCGGGAAGGAAGTGAAGGGGCGCGGCACGGACGAGATTGTCGCCGAGGTGCTCGCCTTGCCACGCGGCGCGCGCCTCACGATCCTCGCGCCACTGCTCGCGCACCGAAAAGGCGAGTTTCGTGAGCTGTTTTCCGAGCTTCAAAGTCGCGGTTTCGTACGCGTGCGGCTCGACGGGGCCGTCGTCAGGCTCGAGGAAGCGCCCGCCGTTGACAAGAAGAAGAAGCACGACGTCGACCTCGTGATCGATCGCATCACGGTCGAGCCGGCGTCGCGCTCGCGGCTCGCGGAGGCCGTGGAAGCGGGTTTGCGCGAGGGCAAGGGCGAGCTCGTCGTCCAGGTGGAGGGCAAGGGGCCGCTCCGCTTCTCGAGCGCGCGCTCGTGCTGCGGCCAGAGCTACCCGGA
Source organism: uncultured delta proteobacterium (assembly GCA_963841435.1). Classification (GTDB taxonomy): domain Bacteria; phylum Myxococcota_A; class Polyangia; order Polyangiales; family Polyangiaceae; genus PMG-095. Next base: position 840,551 of record CAWJCS010000003.1, on the reverse strand, counting down.
GCCGACACCGCAGAGCTTCTCCTTCAACTCGCCGCTCGGCATGTGCAGCGCGTGCAACGGTCTCGGCGTGCGCACGGAGATCGACCCCGACCTCGTCGTGCCGAACAAGAAGCTCAGCATTCGCGGCGGTGCGATCGCGCCGTGGGCGACGTCGGTGGAGCGCGGCGACGGCTGGACGTTTCGCACCATCGAGGCGCTCTCGAAGGCGACGGGCGTCGATCTCGACGTGCCGTTCGGCAAGCTGCCGAAGAAACAGCGCGAGCAGGTGCTCTACGGGCTCGACGGCAAGAAGATCCGCGTGACCTGGGGCACCGAGGGCAGCGAAAACCAGGGCAGCTGGGGTATCCGCTTCCACGGCGTGATCCCCAACCTGATGCGGCGCTTCCGCGAGACCTCGAGTGAGCGCATGCGCGAGCAGTACCAGAAGTACATGCGTGCGCTGACCTGCGACGCGTGCGACGGCCGGCGCTTGCGCGAGACGAGCCTTTTCGTGCGTGTCGGCGGCAAGGGCATCGCCGAGATCGTCGCGCTCTCCGTGCGCGATGCGGCCGACTGGTTCGAACGGCTCTCGCTCGGGGGCGCGCGAGAATCGATCGCCGAGGGGCCGCTACGCGAGATCCGGAGCCGTCTGTCGTTCTTGCTCAACGTGGGGCTCGACTACCTCTCGCTCGAGCGCTCCGGCCCGACGCTGTCCGGCGGCGAGGCGCAGCGCATCCGCCTCGCGAGCCAGCTCGGCAGCGAGCTCTCGGGCGTCATGTACGTCCTCGACGAGCCGAGCATCGGGCTGCACGCGCGTGACAACCAGCGCCTGATCGAAATGCTGCGTCACCTGCGTGATCTCGGCAACTCGGTGGTCGTCGTCGAGCACGACGAAGACACGATCCGCGCCGCCGATCACGTGGTCGATTTCGGGCCGGGCGCGGGGCACCTGGGCGGGCGCGTCGTGTTCGAGGGCGATCCGAAGGCGCTCGTCGTTTCCGACAGTCTCACCGGGCAGTATCTATCGGGGCGCCGCCGCATCGAGGTACCGCGCGCGCGGCGCAAGCCCAAGGGTAAGCTCGTCGTGCGGGGCGCGCGCGAGCACAACCTGAAGGGCGGTGACGTGGCGTTCCCGCTCGGCGTGCTCGTCGCCGTGACGGGGCCGAGCGGGGCCGGCAAGAGCTCGCTCGTGAGCGGCATCCTGCTGCCCGCGCTCGCGCACGAGCTCCACGGCTCCAGCGACGCGGTCGGCGCCCACGACCGCATCGACGGCATCGATGGCATCGACAAGGTGATCGCCATCGACCAGCGCCCGATCGGCCGCACGCCGCGCTCGAACCCGGGCACGTACACCAAGGCCTTCGACGAGGTCCGCGCGCTGTTCGCGGAGCTTCCGGATTCTCGCACGCGCGGCTGGGACGCAGGGCGCTTCAGCTTCAACATCAAGGGCGGGCGCTGCGAGGCGTGCGAGGGCGACGGCGTCGTGCGCGTCGAGATGCACTTCTTGAGTGACGTGTACGTCACCTGCGACGTTTGCCAGGGCCGGCGCTATGACGCGGAAACCCTGGGCGTGCGCTACCGCGGCAAGAGCATCGCCGACGTGCTCGAGACCGACATCGACGGCTGCCTCGAGCTGTTCGGCGCGCACCCTGCGCTCGCGCGCATCCTGCGCACGCTGTCCGAGGTCGGGCTCGGTTACGTCAAGCTCGGCCAACCCGCGCCCACGCTGAGCGGCGGCGAGGCGCAGCGCATCAAGCTCGCTCGCGAGCTCTCGCGCACGCAGACGGGCAAGACGCTCTACGTGCTCGACGAACCGACGACGGGCCTGCACTTCGAGGACGTGCGCCGGCTGCTCGAGGTACTCCACCGTCTCGTCGAGGCGGGCAATAGCGTCGTGGTCATCGAGCATCACCTCGACGTGGTCAAATCCGCCGACCACGTGATCGATCTCGGGCCCGCGGGTGGTGAGGCCGGTGGCCGGGTGCTCGCCGAGGGCACTCCCGAGGCCGTCGCCAGGGTCAAAAAGAGCGTCACGGCGCCGTACCTCGCTCGCGTGCTCAGCGCGGCGAAAGCCTGACACGCGAGCTTGCTTGCATTGCGAAAAAGCATGCTAAAAAGGCGGGCTCGTGGACCAGAACCTGCTTCGCTCCTACTTCGGTACCATCTACGAGCTGCCCTTCGAGTCCGGCGTCGTGCGTGTCTCGATCGACGGTGAGGTCGTGCACGACATCGAGAAGCTGCCCGCGATCCTGCGCCAGGATTTCGCGATCATCACCGCGTACAATCCGCGCAGCATGCCGCTGCCGCGGCGCGTGAACGAGGGGCGGCAACAAGTGTTGCGCGATCTCTTGGTGCTCGGCTGCTATCGCGTCGAACAGTGCGTCGGCTACGACGAAGAGCCCGATGGGCCGTTCCGCGAGCCCGCGTGGTTCGTGCAGGGCATTCCGCGCGACGAGGCCGTGGGGTTTGGTCGCGTTTTCCGGCAAAATTCCATCGTGTTCTGTCAGGCTGCGCGTCCCGAGCTCATCGTCACCGACATCACGCTCGACGACATCGGTCGCTCCTACCAGGGCAATTGGCGCGTCCGCTGACCCCGGGTCAAGGTCGTGATAATGTTTGGGAACGTGCGCCGCCTGATGCCGCTCCTTCCCCTGCCGCTCGTGCTCGCGCTCGGAGCATTCGGCTCGGCTCGCCTGGCTGACCATCTCGGCGGCGCGCTCGGGAGCCTGCTGTCGGGCGTCGCGTCGCTGCTCGCTCAGGACCCGCCGGACGCGGACGCCGGTGCCGAGCTCGACGCCCTTCCCGTCGCGTCCCCGGTGCTCGGCACCGTCGATGCGGCGCCTCCCCCGGCCGAGCCCGCTCGCAAGGGCAAGGCGCGCAAGGTCACACCCGCCGTGTTCGTTTCGGCCGACGCCGTGCTGCGCATCGCCAGCACGCGCCAGCGGCTGCGCGGCGTCCCCGTGGGGCAAGACGGAGCGCGGCCTCCGGGGCTCGAGCTCCATGGTGTTTCGGCGCTGGGCGTCGGTCTTCGAGACGGGGACGTGCTGACGCGGGCGCTCGGCCAGCCTGCGCTCTCGCGTGCTCAGATCGTGCGCGCGGTGCTGCTCGCGCGCGCGCGGCGCGAGAAGGTCCTTTCGGGCGAGTTCTACCGGGGGAGGGAACGCTGGGTCCTGCGCGTCGAACAGCCCTACCTCGAGGCGCCGGCCGCCATGAACGGTCCCGAGGCCGCCGCCGCGGGGGCTCGGGTCGCCAGTCGCTGAGGGTTTGCCCCCCGGCCTTGACTCGGCCGGGTGTCGGTCCAAAGCTCTCGGCCATGACCACTCCGAAGCTGGTTCGTCTGTCTCTCCTGGCCGCCGGTCTCGCCTTCGCGGCGCCCTCGTTCGCCTCCGTGGTGCCGCTTTGCGACGGCCACTCCAAGGGCGACAAGGACGCGAAGCAGAGCGACAAGAGCAAGACGGAGAACAAGGACAAGAAGGACGAGAAGAAGCCCGCGAACCCCGCCTGAGGTGGTTCCGGTCGTTCACCTCGAGGCGCCCCCGCTTGACGCGGGCGTGCGCCGCTGAAAGAAGTCGCCATCGATGGCAAAACTCGTCGATTGCGTGAAGCTGGGTCGTCAAGCCGAGGGGCTCGAGCGTGCACCCTTCAAGGGTGATCTCGGCGAAAGGATCTTCGCCCAGGTGTCTGCCGAAGCGTGGCGGCAATGGCTCGAGCACTCCAAGATGCTCATCAACGAGTACCGCCTGGATCTCACGAGCGAGAGCGGTCAGCGCCTGTGGATGGGCGAGTGCGAGAAGTACTTCTTCGGTGAGGGCTCCGCCGCGCCCCCCGAGTTCGTTCCCCACGACCACTAAAGCCCACCCCGAACCCGCATGTCTGCGCGCACGATAGGGCTGAGTGAGGACCTCTGGCGCTACCTGCTCGACGTGACGGTGCGCGAGCCGCCGATGTTCTCGCGACTGCGCGAGGAGACGGCGGCGCTGCCCGAGGGCGGCATGCAGATTTCGCCGGAGCAGGGCCGCTTCATGGCCTTCCTCGTCGAGCTCATGGGCGTCCGGCGCTACCTCGAGGTCGGGGTGTTCACGGGCTACAGCTCGCTATCGGTCGCGATGGCGATGCCCGCGGACGGCCGCGTCGTCGCCTGTGACAGGAGCGAGCAGTGGACGTTGATCGCCCGGCGCTACTGGGAGGAAGCGGGTGTGCTCGACAAGGTGAGCCTCAGGCTCGGTCCGGGCGTCGCGACGCTCGACGCGTTGCTGGCCGCGCGCGAGCCCGCCTTCGACCTAGCCTTTTTCGACGCCGACAAAGAGGCCATCCTCGAGTACTACGAGCGGGGACTTGCCCTCGTGCGGCAGGGCGGCGTCCTGGCTTTCGACAACACGCTCTGGGGCGGCCGCGTGGCAAACCCCGCCGAAACCTCGCCGTTGACGCTAGCGATTCGCGCGCTGAACGAGCGCGTCAGCACTGACCCCCGCGTTTCGGCGACGCTCGTCCCGATCGGCGACGGGCTCTTGCTCGCCCGCAAGCGTTGAGCGCGCGCCCGGCGCCGGCTCGGAGCTACGCTTTCGCGGACGCGGCTCCCTGCGCCTCGGTCTCGACCTCGCGCAGATCGCGGGCGTTGTAGCCCATGAGGTAAAGTAGCGTGTCGAGCCGGTCGTGATGGTTGAGGCTCATGTGCGCCACCTCCTGGAGCTTGGGTTTGGCGCGGAACGCGATGCCCAGTCCCGCCGTCTGCAGCATGAGCACGTCGTTGGCGCCGTCGCCGACGGCCACCGTGTGGCCGAGCTTCATATGGTAGGCCTGCGCCATGTCGCGGAGCACTTGAGCCTTGCGCTCGCTGTCGACCACCGTGCCTTGCACGCGGCCCGTGAGCTTTTCATCCTGCACTTCGAGCTCGTTCGAAATCGCGAAATCGAGACCAAAGCGCTCCTTGAGGTCGTCGACGAAGAAGCTGAAGCCACCGCTCACGAGCCCCACGCGGTAGCCGAGCGCCTTCAAGATGCGGACGAAGCGGTCGGCGCCGGGCGTGAGCTCCGAGCGATCGGCGAGGGCCTTGGCGCGCTCGAACGGCAGCCCCGCGAGCAACTTCACGCGCTCGGCGAGCGCCTGCCGGAAATCGATCTCGCCGCGCATGGCCCGCGCCGTGATGCCCGCCACCTGCTCCTTGACGCCGACGAGCGACGCCAGCTCGTCGATGAGCTCGCCCTTCACGAAGGTCGAGTCGACGTCCATGCACACGAGACGCTTGTTGCGGCGGAAGATGTCGTCCTTCTGCACGGCGAGGTTGACGCCGAGCTCCATGCCGAGCCCGAGCAGCCCGCCGCGCAAGAGCGCGAGCTCCGCCCCCGTCGCGCGCGCGCCGGGCGGCAGATCGACGATGAGCTCGAGCCCCGTGAGCTCGGTCTCGCTGAGCGAGCGGATCTCGCGGATGTTCATGTTGCGATCCGCCATGAAGCGCGTGATGCGCGCGGTGGCCGTGCCGTCGTTCAGCGGTCCGAGCACGGTGATGGCGAGCGACGCCGCGGATTGGAGGGGGTCGCCCGCCACGCCGCGGTAGGGGCTGACCTCGAAGCGCAGCCCGAGGTCTGCCGCAGCGAACAGAATTTTCCGGAAAGCGCTCGACGTTGTCGGCACGTCGAGGATCGCGGACAGCATCAAGTAGCCGTGGAGCACGGACTGACCGATGTCGATCAGATCCGCGTTCTCCTCGGCCATCACTTCCGTCAGGCGCGCCGTGACACCGGGGCGATCCGCTCCGGCGACGTGAATCACGATGCGATCGGGGTAGTCGGTCTTCGTCACGGCTCGCCTTATTAGCACCACTTGGGCGATGAAATCGGCGCCCGCGCGTGGGGGTCGCCCGCGGTCGATTTGAGAGACGCGCGACTTCGTGGGAAAACCGGGGTGATGGCGCCCTCACCGCTCGTCCGCGTGGCTTTCGCGGCGCTCGTCTGGGCTCTCGTCGCCTGCGGCTCCGACCCCGTCAAGAGCGGGAGCGCTGGCGACTCGCCCGGTCCCTCCACGCAGGCGCTGGCCACGGCGGCGGCCATCGGCCATGGCGACGGCTCCGCGGAGTCCGTTGGTTTCGTCACGGTCTACGAGCCCGCCGACTTCCAGGGCATCCGGCTCGAGACGACGGGCCTAGCGTGGAGCGGTGCCACGGCGGACGAGCTCTGGGTCACGTTGCGCGAGGGGTACGTCGATCGGACCTGCAACACGGGGCAGGGGCCCTGCGCCTGGCTCGAGGGGCGCGTCGCCATCGTCGATGGCGCGACCGGAGGCGACCCCGCCGTCGTCATCGAGAAGGACGCGAACGCATGGCACTTCATGCGTCGCCCCACGTCGATCGCCTGGGGCGCGGAGGAGCTGTTCGCGACGTGCGGCGAGGCCCGCACCGGGAACTACGAGGACGAGGCCGTTCCGTACAACGGCCCCGTGCTGTGGACCTCGGACCCCACGATTTTCGCCCAACCACCGCCGCCCGGAGCCAACGGCACGCACATCGACATGCTGCACGACTCGCCCTACTGCATGGGCATCGCGCACGAGGTCGACAACGTCTTTTGGGTGTTCAATGGTGATGCTGGCTCGCTCGATCGCTACGATTTTCACGCGCCGCACGAACCGGGCGGGGAGGACCATTCCGACGGCGAGCTCTGGCGCTACGCCGACGGGCTGCTTCTGCGTGTGCCCGAGGTGCCGAGCCATCTCGTTTACGACGCTCTGTCGCGCCTCCTCTACGCGGCCGATCCGGGCCACGGCCGCGTGCTCGCGCTCGACACGAGCACGGGGGCGCCCGGCGGTGAGGTCATCGCCTACGACCCGATCGTCACGCACTCCCTGATGACGGGTGCGCGGACGTTCGATGCCGTTCCGCCGGGTGTCGTCACGGAGCCGAGCGGCCTTGCGTTGCAGGGCACCGTGCTGTTCGTCGCCGACCGCGCGGACGGCCGCATCGCCGCCTACGATCTCGAGACCCGGAGCCTGCTCCGAACCCTCGACACCGGCACCGGCCCCGATCGCCTGACGGCGCTCAGCTGGGGCCCGGACGACAAGCTCTACTTTAGCGACGTGGGGGCCGGGACGGTCGTCCGCATCGAGCCCGACTGAGTCCGGGCGTGGGACGCTCGCCCGCGGGGCTGGTTTCGACGGGTGCGGAGTTCCCTGTGGCGCGACGCCTCGGAGGACCTCTAGAGTCCTCGTCGTGAGCCCATTTCCGCTGGCTTCGCGCGGCAGCCGTCCTCGCCGTGCTGGCTTCGTCGGCGTGGGTGACGGTCGCACGCGCCCAGGCGCCCCCGACGAGCCCAGGGCCCTCCAGCGCTCCGAGCGCCACCGCGACCAGCACGCCAGCTTCCGTGAAGCGCGCGCCCACGGCGAGCGTCACGGCGTCGTCCGCGCGTGCAGTCCCGGCTCGCGCGGCACCGACGACGCTCGGCGGCGCACCGGATGCCGGACCCCGGCCGAGCGCCGAGGCTGCGGCGAGCGCCGAGCGGCCGACGGACAGCGGCGAAGCCGTGGCGAGCGCCGAGCCCGCCGCGAGCACGGAGCCGGCACCGAGCGGCGAGGCCGCGGCGAGCGCCCAGCCCCCGCCGTCGGCGTCGGTCTCGGCCACCCTTCCCGAAGGGTCACCGGGCGGCGCCGTGGCGCCCGTCGCGTCGGCGACCGCCGCGGTCGCCGGGTCTCCCGTTCTGCTCGGCGACGACGAGGTCTTCTCGATCCGTGTCGCGCGTGGTGGCAAGACGGCTCTGCAGCGCGCTCAGGACGCGACCCGCGCGCTCACGGCCGCCGCCCGCGAGGCCAAGGGCGGCGACGTGCACGTCGAGCGCAAGGGGGAGCTTGCCATCCTCTTCGTCGGAGTGGCGCCCATCGTGCAGCTCGACGCCGACGACGCCCAGGCAGCCGGTGACGCCTCGCTCGACCTGCACGCGGCGTCCGCCGCCGCGGCGGTGCGCGAGGCCATCGACTCCGAGCGCCGGCGTGAGGCGCTCGCGAAGACGGTGTTCTCGATCTCGCTGCTCGTCTTCCTCGCGCTCATCGTCTTTTACCTCGTGAGAAAGATTGGCGAGTTCGCCGAGCGAGCCCGCGTGTTCCTCGATGCCCATGGGGAGCGCGTGCTTGCGGTGCGCGTGCGCGAGATTGAGGTCGTGAGCCCCGCCACGGTGAAGAGCACGGCGCTCGTCGGCCTGAGCGTTGCGAAGTGGCTGGCGCAGCTCGGCACCATCTACGCCTGGCTCGTCGTCGTGATGTCGCTGTTCGACGCGACGCGCGGCTACACCGAACGCCTCACCGGGTTCGTGCTCACGCCGCTGTCGCAGCTCATGACACGGCTTGCCACGGGGCTCCCCGTGCTCGTCGTGCTCATCGTCGCGGGGTTCGCGGTGTTCGTGCTCGTGCGCTTCATCGGGCTGTTTCTCGGCAGCGTCGAACGCCGCGAGACGACGGTGACTTGGCTGTCGGCCGACCTGGCGGCGCCGACGAGCGCGCTCGTCCGCGTCGGCGTGGTGCTTGCAGCGCTCGTGTTCCTCGCGCCGCTCGTGACTGGAAGCCAGGAAGGCGCGCTGTCCCGCGTCGGCGCGATCATCCTGGTCTCGCTCGGGCTCGCCGCGACACCCGCCTTCGCGACCGCCGTGCTCGGGTCGATCGTGCTGTTCGGCCGCCGACTCCGGCCGGGCCAACACGTCGAGGTCGGACCCTACGCGGGTCGCATCGCGCGCATCGGCTTGCTCGACCTGCGGCTCGAGACCGCTGACGGCGCCGAGATCCGCGTGCCGCACCTGTACGCGCTCTACCAGCCCATGCGCGTCGTCGGCTTGCGCGGCGTCGTCACGACCGAGCTGGCCGTCGCACCCGGGGCGCGGCTCAGCGACGTGCGCGACCTGTTGCTTCGCGTGGCGCGCGAGCAGGGCCACGACGCCGCCGTGGAGCTCTTGCGCGTCGATCGCGACGGCGCCGCCTTCCGAGTGCGCCTCCACTCGGAGGCGCGCGATGCTCGTTCGGCGCTCACCCTCGCGCTGTGCGTGGCGCTCGAGCGCGGCAACATCGCTCTCGGTCGCCTGGGCGAGGGTGGGTCGTGAGCGGCGTCGCCGTTCTGCTCGGTTTGCTGGTCGTCGCCTACATCGGCAGCATGCTCGTCGGGGGGCGCACCATTCGCGGCTTCGGTCTGCCGTCGGGTGCGGAGTACCTCGTGCTCGGCGTCGCCGTCGGACCGCACGGCCTCGGCCTCTTGCCGCGCTCGATGGTGCACGCCTTCGAGCCCATCTTCGTGTGCGCGGCGGCTTGGCTCGCGTTCGTGCTCGGGCTCGGCTACCTGCTCGTCGGGCGGCGCAGGGTCAAGATCGGGCGGGCGGTCGCCGGCGTCGTGAGCGCCAGCATCGTCGCGGCCTCGGTCGCGGGGGCGCTCTTTCTCGCGCTTCGAGCGCTCGGTCTGTTCGAGCCCGCCGACCGGGTCGAGGTCGCGCTCGGTGCGGGCCTCGTGGGCTCCGAAACGACGCGCCACACGGTGCGCTGGGTCGCCGAGCGGCACGGCGCGCGCGGCCGCGTTTCGGACTGGCTCGCCGACATGGCTCGAGCGAGCGCGCTCGTGCCCATCCTCGGCCTCGGCGGCCTGTTTGCGCTGGCGCCCGATGCGCCGCTCATGGCCTTCACGCCGCTCGCTCGTTTCGGCGGCGGGCTCGGCGTCGGCGTCGTCGTGGGGCTCGTGGCAGCCGTGCTGCTCGGGCGCGAGTTTCGGCGGGACGAGAGCTGGGGCATCTTGCTCGGTACGTCGTTGCTCGCGGCCGGCGTCGCGACCCGCCTGGGGCTCGCCGCCGTGGCGACGCTGTTCGTGATGGGCCTGACGCTCGCCGTCGTGTCGCCGCATCGTCTCGACCTCAAGCTGATGGTTCAGCCCACCGAAAAGCCCGTGCTCCTGCCCGTGGTGCTCGTCGCGGGCGCGTGCGTCGATTTTGCTTCCGTGCCCAAGCTGTGGCTCCTGGTCACGGTGGCGCTCGGGGCCCGGCTCGCCGCCGAGCTCGTGCGCGGGGTGCTGCTCGTCGCCATCTTGCCCGAGGCGCGCGCCGTGGGGCCCAGCATCGGGCTTTCCATGACGTCGACGGGCGCCATGTCCCTGGCGCTTGCCTTTACCTTGGTCGTGCGTGCGCCCGGCCACGCTGCCTCCACGGTGCTCGCGCTCGCGGCGGCCGGCGTGCTGTTCGGCGAGCTCGTGGGCCCGGCCATGCTGCAGCGCTCGCTCGATCGCGCGGGTGAGATCCACGCCGAGGAGGCCACCGAGCCCGCGCCGCTGTCGATGTCCGACGCGAGCCGGCCGTCGGCGTCCGACTACCCCGAGTCCGACACGCTGTCCGAGCCGCCGCCGAGGTCGTCGTGAGCACGGCGGCGAGCGCTCCGAAGGGCTTCGTGACCCGCATCGTCCAGCTGGTCTCGCTGGGCGTCGTATTCGGCGTGCTGTTCGCCGCGACGCGTCTCGCACCCGAGCTCGAGGGCCACCTCGGGACGGTCGCTGCCGTCGGGTACCTGCTGCTCGTCGGCACGCTGCTGAGCGAGCTCCTCGAAACGGTGGGTCTGCCGCACCTCTCGGGCTACTTGCTCGCGGGGATCGTCGGCGGCCCTTACGTTCTAAAGCTCGTGGATGTCCACACGGTGGAGCGGCTCTCACCCGTGAACACCCTGGCGCTGTCGCTGATCGCGCTGGCGGGCGGTGCCGAGCTACGCGTCAGCACCCTGCGCCAGGTCGCGAAGAGCCTGCGCTACGCCATGCTCGTTCAGTCCCTGTTCGTGCTCTTGACGATGGCCGTCGTCTTCGGCGGGGTCGCTTCCTTCTTGCCCTTCATGGCAAACCTCGGGCTCGCCCCGATCATCGGCGTCTCTTTGCTCTGGGGCGTGCTCTCGATCAGTCGCAGCCCGTCGGCGTGCATGGGCATCCTCGCGCAAACCCGGGCCAAGGGGCCCGTCGCGACCTTCTCGCTGGCGTTCATCATGGCCTCGGACGTTGTCGTCGTCGTGATGCTCGCTATCGTGATGATGTTCGCGCGGCCGTTGATCGGCGGCGGTGGCGGTTTTTCCCTGAAAGACGTGCAGGAGCTGGGCCACGAGCTACTCGGCAGCGTGGCGTTCGGCACGACGCTCGGTCTGGGTCTGGCGGCGTACCTGCGCCTCGTGGGCCGGCAGCTCCTGCTCGTCTTGCTCGCCATCGGCTTCGGGCTCACGGATTTCTTGCGCTACGTTCACGTCAACCCCACGCTGGCGTTCCTCGTTGCGGGATTCGTCGTCCAAAACCTCACGGCGCAGGGTGGCAAGCTCGTGCACGCCATCGAGCAAACGGGGGGCGTGGTGTTCGTCGTCTTCTTTGCGACGGCGGGCGCACACCTCAATCTGCCGCTGCTCGAGCAGCTCTGGCCGTTCGCGCTCTCGCTGTGCGCGGCCCGTGCCGTCTCGACGTGGGCCGCGGCGCGCATTGCAAGCCGCCTCGCGAACGACGAGCCGTCACTCCGGCGCTGGGGTTGGTCATCGCTGATCTCGCAGGCCGGGTTCTCGCTGGGGCTCGCCGTCGTGATCCAGCGCGCGTTCCCCGGGCTCGGCAGTGGCCTCGGTGATCTCGTCATCGCCGGTGTCGCCATCAACGAGGTCGTCGGTCCGATCCTCTTCAAGGTCGCGCTCGACCGCGCCGGTGAGACACGAAAGGAAGAGGCCGAGATCCCGCGCACCAGCATCGCCCCGCCCGCGCCCGCGGCCTGATGCCTGCAATTTGATGAAATCATTGAAAGATTTGCGTTTTCCAGTTTAGTCTATAAAACCTATCGACAATTAGATGATCGGTCGCTAGGCTGATGTGCATGCTCGATCCACTCGTCACGCTCGCCGGTTTGTTCGTCGGCTTCGTCGTCGGCCTAACGGGTATGGGCGGCGGCGCGCTCATGACGCCGGTCCTCGTGCTGCTGTTCGGGATCCCGCCGCTCGCCGCCGTCTCGAGCGACATCGTCGCGTCGATGGTGATGAAACCGATCGGCGGCGGGGTTCATTGGCGGCGCGGCACGGTCAATCTCGGCATCGTCAAGTGGCTCGCGCTCGGCTCGGTCCCGTCCGCGTTCCTCGGTGTGCTCATCTTGAAGGAGCTCGGCGTCGGCGCGGACTTGCAGCTCCACGTCAAGACAGCGCTCGGCGTGGCGTTGCTCGTCGTCGCGGTGGGGCTGGTTTTGCGCCCGCTGCTCGCCTCCCGAAAGATCGCCCGCGAGAGTCAGACGCCGTTCGTCGTGAGGCCGCTCGCGACGCTGCTCGTTGGCGTGGCAGGCGGCCTCGTCGTCGGCCTCACGTCCGTCGGATCTGGCTCCCTGATGATCATCCTACTCCTGATGCTCTATCCCAGGCTCAAGCTGTCGGAGCTCGTGGGCACCGATCTCGTGCAGGCCGTGCCGCTCGTGACGAGCGCTGCGATCGGTCACCTGCTGTTCGGCGACTTCCAGCTCGCGCTCACCGCCTCCATTCTCATCGGGAGCGTCCCCGGCGTGTTCCTCGGCGCGCGCTTCTCGTCGCGCGCGCCCGACTACGTCATCCGTCCCGCGCTGATCGTCGTGCTCGCCGCTTCTGCCCTCAAGCTGCTCGGCGTCGGCAACGCGGTCATGGCCGTTTTTGTCCCCGTCACGGCGGCTATCGGAGTCGCTCACGCGCTGCGCTCAAGTCGCCGCGATCGCGCCCTTGCCCTTGCCCTTGGCGCCGCCGTGGACCCCGCACTTCCGGCTCCCGCCGGACAGCAATAGTCGAAAGTCGAAGCATGGTTGGATTGACGCAAACCCATCGTTCGGCCTGCAGGTCAATTCGAGCAGCGATGATGAATTTTTTCCCGGCTAATCCCATCGAGATAGCAGGAAGTCGCCGGGGTCGAGGTACCATTCTGGCATGCTCGATCCGCTGGTGATCATCGCAGGGGCCTGCGTTGGCTTCGTCGTCGGCCTGACGGGCATGGGCGGCGGTGCGCTGATGACGCCGGTTTTGGTGCTCCTGTTCGGCGTCGAGCCTCTCACCGCCGTTTCCAGTGACATCGTCGCATCGATGATCATGCGCCCCATCGGTGGCGGCGTTCACTGGCGTCGCGGGACCGTCAACATGGGGCTCGTCAAATGGCTGGTCCTGGGATCGGTTCCATCCGCGTTTCTCGGGGTCCTTCTGCTCAGGCAGCTCGGCGTGGGACCGAACCTGCAGGCGCACGTGAAGACCGCGCTCGGTGCCGTGCTCCTCATCGTCTCGATCGGTCTCGTGGTGCGTCCACTGCTCGCGGCGCGCAAGCTGCCGGGCGAGAGCCAGCTGCCGTTCGTGGTCAAGCCGCTGCCCACGCTGCTCATTGGCATCACGGGAGGGCTGATCGTCGGGCTCACGTCGGTCGGCTCCGGCTCGCTGATGATCATCCTGCTCCTGATGCTGTACCCGCGTCTCAGGCTCTCGGAGCTCGTCGGTACCGACCTCGTTCAGGCGGTACCGCTCGTCACGAGCGCCGCCATCGGGCACCTCCTGTTCGGCAACTTCGCGCTCGGCCTCACGGGGTCGATCCTCGTCGGTAGCATCCCCGCCGTGCTGCTCGGGGCGCATTTCTCGTCGCGGGCTCCCGACCATGTGATCCGACCCGCGCTGATCGTCGTCCTCCTGCTCTCCGCGTTGAAGCTGCTCGACGCGCCGAACGGCGTGCTGCTCGTCTTGACGCCCGTCTTCGTCATCGTCGGCATCGTCTACGCGGTGCGCGCCTCCCGCCAGCTCCGCGCCCGCTCGAGCGAGCGCGAGCAGCAGCTTTCCGTGCACAGCGCCCAGGCGTGAGCGCACGCCGCGCGTGATCGCCGAGACGATCAGCGCGCGGCGCCTGCGGGATCCGCCGGGCTTCGAGCTACTCTGCCGCGGCGACGACCGGCTCGCGCGGCTCTTCCTTCTTCACGAAAGGAAGCACCTCGGCGAGCTTCGCGCGCGCCTTCTGGGCAGCGCTTTCGGCGAAGCCGGGGCCCTTTTCCTTGGCGATCTCGGCGAGCTCGACGGCGCCCGCCGCGATGAGCGAGGCGGCGGACTTGGCGTTCGACGGCGCGTCCTTGGCGGCGCGCGTCGCGAAAGCGTAGGCAGCGCGGGCCGTCTTCTCGGCCTTCTTGGCGAGCCGCTGCGCGCGCGTCGTGTTGACGATCTCGGCGACCTCGTACACGAGGTCGGCCGGCGTGCTCGCGGCGAAGTGCGGGGACTTGTGTAGGCCCGCCGCGTACTTCGGGTTCGCCTCGAGGAACGCGCGGAGCTTCTCGACCGTGAGGCCCGTCTTCTCGAGAGCGCTCTCGAAGTCTTCGGTCGCCGCCTGGCGCGCCTTGAAGAGGTACATCTGCACGCGGCTCTGGAAGTTCACGGCGCCGTCGCCGCTGGTCTCGACCGCGCAGTAGATGGTGCCCGGGTAGCGCTCGGTGATGAGCGACTGCACGCCGTCCGACACGCTCGAGCTCGGCATGCAACCGAACGGCTTCACGCTGAGTGTCATCGTGGCCTTGCTCTTGACCACGTTCAAAATGAGCTTGCCGACCTCCATGTGGCCTTCGCCGCCGCGGAGATCGTTGTTGTAGAAGGGCGCAGCCACGTCGGCCACCTCGTCCATGTCGGCCAGGTGGTAGTTGTAAAACCCTGCGACGTTGGCGAAGGTCTGGAACCCGACGCGGATCGCCTTGTCGGCGGCCCAGAGCGCGAGCTGACGGCTGAGGACGCCGAACTCGCCCATGCCGTTGAGGCCGTTCTTGCCCGTGTCGTGCTGGCGGAGCAGCGCACGGCTCTTCGTGTCGAAGCGCACCTCCCACACGTTGTAGAGCAGCCACGCCGTGACGAACTGGATGTCGCACTCGGCGCCTTCCTGCTCGAGGAAGCGCTGGAGCTGGTAGTTGCCGTCGCCCTCGGTCGTCATGGCCCAGAACTCGCCGATGATGGCAACCTTGGGCTTGGGGATCGTGCGATCGACTTCGACCTTTTCGAAGATTTTTCGCGACTGGTAGAGGGCACGCAAGATGCTGCGCCGCTCGAAGAGCGCGTCGTAACAAATCTTCTTCGCCTCGGCGATGGCCTTGTCCGTGGCACCGGGGACGACCTCGTAGGGGCGCAGGCGGTACGCGATGCCGTTGATGACATCGCCGGCGACCAGACCCTTGAGCAGTCCGATGAAAAACTTCGGGTTGAGCTCGAGGCCGCTCTCCTCGCCCGTCGCCTGGCTCAGGCCGCCCTGCTGCTGGAACAGCATCACGCGGAAGCCGTCGAAGCCGGCGTCACGCAGCGCCTTTCGGTACTCGGTGACGTACATGCCGAAGCGGCAGGGGCCGCAGGCGCCGGCCGTCAAGAACACGTACTGGTCGATCACCTGCTTGGCGGTGAGCCCTTCCTTTTGCTGCACGTGAAGCAAGAACTTCACGAGGTTTCCCACGGTGAAGTAGGTGGGGTTGCACTGCCCACGGTTTCCGAACTCCTTGCCGACGCGAAGCGCGTCGTAGTCCGGCGCGTCGAGGGGCACGACGTTGTAGCCGAGACTCCGGAACGCGCCGGAGATCAGGTAGTCGTGCGCCATGGTCAGGCCGCCGATGAGCAGCGTGATCTTCCCCTTTTCCTTCTTCGTGAAGGAGAGGTTTGCCATCTGCTCGAGCCACTGCTCCTCGACGGCGAGCCCGAGGCGCGCACGTTCTTCGGCTTCGAACGCGGCAAGCTCCGCATCGACATCGAGCGACTGCGTCTTACCGACGATGGGAAGGCTTTTCTTCGTGGGGCCGTTGGGAATCATCTGCTGGGTCATCGGAGGTCTCCTTAGACTTCAGAGAAACTTGGGAAAGAACGGCGGGGCGAATGCCCCGCCCAACACGACCTTGCGGTCTTGGAAGAACAGATCTCGATCCGCGTGAGAGGGAGCTTCCCAAACACGAGAACCGGCGGAACGGGCGCACTCTCGTTGACGAACGACACGGTCGCGCGACGGCGCAAAGAACGACTGAAACGAGACGAGACGTCGCGAATGCCCCGCCCAACACGACCTTGCGGTCTTGGAAGAACGGATCTCGATCGAGCGACGACCGGGGCAAGGACGAGCGGAGGAAAGCATCGAATTCATTCGGCCGCGCTGGCGGCGTTGGACTGCGCGTCGGACTCGAGCTCCAGACGCTTGATTGACCCGTCGGCGTTCTTCCTGCCGAGCTGGACCATGCCCTTCGGCGTTTCGGCGACTGGCGCGGGCGCCACGTAAGCGCGCACCTTGTCGGCGAGCTCGGCGATGTTTCGCTCGAGCTCCGGATCCTTCTGCCTCGTGCTCTCGAGCTGGGTCTGGCGCAGCTTCAGGAGCTCGAGCCGCTTTTCGTCGATGCGACGCTCGAGCTCGCGCTTCTTGCTCGTGAGGTCCTCGAGCCGCTCTTGCTGCAAGAGCAGCGAGTGAGCGTACGTCTTGACGCGGATCTTGATCGAGCCGCCGGGCTTGTTGGCGTCGAGGTCGTGCAGCGCCGCGGCCGGCGTGCGCGACGTCTGCAGGATCGCATCGACGAGACCGTAGGTCGGCGCGTCGTGCCCACACTTGAAGCTCGAAAGATCGAGCACGGCCACGTTCGGGTGGTGCGCCGCGAACGCCGCGGCCCATACTTTTTGCGCGCTGTTGACCGAGTAGTTCTCGGGCCAGACGTGGTTGAGCTCGAGCGGGGTCTTGATCACGCCGCGCGTGAGCTCGTCCTTGTAATAGCGGTCGAGGTACTCGCGGTCCTTGGGGATCGAGCGGATCGAGAGAATGGGATAGCCGAGCACCTGGAACTCTTCCGGAATGCCGTGGTTCAGGCCTGGATCCGCATGGTACGGCCGGTTCAAGACGAGGATGGCGATGCGATCCTCAGCCTCCACCGTCTCGAGAATGGCTCGCCCCTTGTGCTGCAAATCCTTGTCGAAAGCGTCGAAGGCCTTCCAGGCTTCGCGGCAGGCGTGGTCGTTCTCGTCCTGGGTGATGTCGAGACGCTGGCCGAAGGTCTCGAACATGCGTTGTGCGAGCAACGACGGCTCCTGAAACGACAGCGCCGGCGCGAGGTACTCGATGCCGCGCTGGGCGAAGAAGTCGACCTCCTTGGTGAAGGCGGCCTTCATCACGTCGGGCGTGCCGGCGACGATCGGGCAGGATGCGTTGTCCTGCGTATCCTCTACGAAGTTGTTCACGTGCGTGAGGATGGGAAAGAAGATGTAGTCGAGCTGGCGCTTGCGCTCGGGCTCGTGGTGGTGAAAAAGCAGGTTGTGGACGTGCGCCTGGGCGACCTTGCTCGGGAAGCACGGGTCGATCGAGCCGTACTTGCCGCCCTCGACCCACATCTCCTCGTTCGTGGCGTCCGAAAAGACCACGTTCGAGCGGCCGAAGCCGAGCACCTCGAAGTAGGCGCGGAAGAACGGCGCCGTCGAGTAGATGTTGAGCACGCGCGGGATGCCGACGCGCAGGCCTTTTCGGCGCTTCTGAGCGGCTTCGCTCGAGCGGCGGAAGCCGCGCGTGTACTTTTCGCGCTTCACGCGGAAGAGCGTCTGCGTGACTTTCACGTCCTCGATCGGCGCGCCGTCGGGGGGGAGCGGCGCCGCGTCGTAGAGGTGCACGAAGGCGCGCTTCGACTCGTAGTCCACGACGTTCGGGAACTCGGCGGCCGTCTTCTTGCGCTCGGCGACGAGCGCGAGCATGGCGTCCTTGCTCTCGACGGTGCCCTTCTCGCAGGAAAATCCCGAGATGTAGCGCGTCGTGCTGCCGTCGGGGCGCTTCGAATCGATGAAGGTGCGCTTGCACTCGTTCGGGCAAAAGTGGCACGTCGTCGATTCGTCCGTGCGCGCCGTGTACTCGAGGTCGAGCACGCCGGGGATGCCGATGAAGCGCGTCTGGCCCGTACGCTTCCAGCGCCGCAAGGTCTCGATGGCGGCGCCGATCGCGCCTGCTTCGCCCGTGTGCGGGTGCACGAACACCTCGGCGTCCGGCACGCGCTGCTTGATGTAGTCGACCTGCGCTTTGACGGCGGCGAGGTTGTACTGCGTGCCGCCCTGCAGCACGAACTTGCGGCCGAGCGAAGCGAGCCGTGGGATCTGCACGACGTACTGCCAGACGTTCTTCGGCAGCACCTGCGCGAGCCCGGCGAGCAGCTCCTCCTTCTGGTAGCCCTCCTTCTGGAAGTTCACGCGGTCGGAATCGAGGAACACCGCGCAGCCGTAGGAAAACTTCGGTGCGAGCTGCGCCTGGAAGGCCGTCTCCGCGTACTCGGTCACGGGGATGCCGAACTGATCGGCCATCGCCTGCAGGAGCATGCCGTTTCCGGCGCTACAGGAGTTCGAGAGCTTGAAGTTCTGGATGTCGCCGTTCTTCATGAACAGGACCTTGATGTCCTGTCCGCCGATGTCGCAGATCACGTTGACGTCGCCGAAGAAGTGCACGGCGCTCATCATGTGCGCGACCGTCTCGACGATGTTCACGTCGGCGAGCACGGTCTCGTCGAGCACGTCGGCGGCGTAACCCGTGGCGCCGAAGCCGAGCACCTCGAGCGACGCGCCCTGCCTGTCGAAATGCTCGATGAGCTGGGCGACGAGCTCCTTCGTGTCCTGCAGCGGATTGCCCTTCGAGAGCTGGTAGGCCTTGCAGAGGATCTCGCCGTCCTCGCCGATCACGACGGCTTTCGACGAGGTCGACCCGCCGTCGATCCCGATCACGCCGCGCACCTTCTGGCCGGGCGAGAACGTCGCGGGGACGAACTTCGGGATCTTGTAGGTGTCGCGGAACGCGGCCATCTCGTCGTCACCGGTCGAGAGGGGCGGACCCGCCTGCTCGCCGAGCCGCGCGCGTCGGCCGTTGGTGATGAAGTCGCGCAGGCCCTCGATGCCGGTGAAGCGCCCGGCCTCGCCGCCGTCCGCGATGCCGTACACGGCGGCGCCGAACGCGGCGTAGAGGTCGGACTTTTCCGGGACGAAGATGAGCTCCTCGATCGGCACGTCCTTCGGGTAGTCGTAGCCGCGGTCGCGCCAGGTCTCGGGGATGCGCTTTTGCCAGCATTCACGCAGAAAGGGCAGGTACGTATTGGGGCCGCCGAGCAGGAGCACGCGGGGCTTGAGCGTGTTGCCGCGCGTGAGCACGCTGAGGTTCTGCAGCACGATCGCGTCGGCGAGCGAGTTTAGGACCTCGTCCTTCGGGATGCCGCCCTTCACGAGGTTCACGATGTCGGTCTCGGCGAAGACGCCGCACTTGGCCGCCACGTGGTGCAGCGCTTCGTCGTTGAAGTGCAGGCTCGTCGCGAAGCCCGGCTCCGCGCCCACCTTGATCATGCACTTGTCGATGGTGGCGCCCGTGCCGGACGCGCACTTGTCGTTCATGGAGGTGGTGGCGGTCTTCTGCCCGGTCTCCTCCGACTCCTTGAACATGATGATCTTGGCGTCTTGCCCGCCGAGCTCGATCACGCTCCGGACGTCGGGGTGCTTGTGCTCGACGGCGAGCGTCACCGCGTTCACCTCCTGCACGAACTTCCCACCCGTCGGCGGCGCGAGCGGCCCCGAGCCCGAGCCCGTGAGGAACATGCGCCAACCGTCGGAGGGCTGATCGGGGAACGCCTCGAGGATGCGAGTCAGAAACTCGAGCACCTTCTCGGGCTGCTTCGTGTGGTGGCGCTGGTAGTCGTGCCAGAGGATTTCCTTGGTGTCCGGTTGGATGACGACGGCCTTCACCGTCGTCGAGCCGACGTCCATGCCGATGACCAATTCGCTCATCGCTCGGGTCCTCTCAGCGCGCCCTCGAGGGGGGTGGGTGACACGGGCGTCAGTCTAGCCATCGATCCCGGGAGGTTGGCAAGCAAGCCGGGGAAATACGCGGAATGACGGGGGTGTCAGCGCGCGCCTGCGCCGGATCAGCTCGCGGGCCGGCCCGGGCACACAAGGCGCGCCCCGCCCACGCGCCCGCTCACCCGCCGGGCGTGCGCTCCGCGACGAACGCGTTTTCGGGGCCGAGACCCCACCCGAACTCGGCTATCTCCACGCGATCGAAATAGAGCCGGCAGCCGTCCTCGGACACGAAGCTTGGGATTTCGTGAAGGTCAGTGTTGATCTCGCTGACCTCGGTCGGGTTCGCGAACTGAAGATTCGGCGGTGTGCTTCGTCTCGAAAAAAAATCGACCAGGCCGGGCTCGTCCTCCGTAGCGCTGCGAAAGACGGTGCGTTCTCGAGCGCCCGAGCGCTCGGGGCCCTTCGCGCGCCGACGGGATGGTGCGAGGCACGCTTGTTCGACGACGGGAGTTGCGGCGTCGAAGACAGTCGCGTGACCATCGTGCGTCGTGACGCGTGTGACCCGATGATTCGACGGAGCGCCGGTGGTAACGTCGAGGCCGTGGACGCGCCGGACCTCGAGTCGAACAGGGCCGTGGTGTTAAGGTTCAATCGCGCCGTCATCGAGCGCGGGGACGAGACCGCCTTTCGCGAGCTCATGGCGCCCGACTTCGTCAATCACACGGCCCCTCCCGGTGTTCCGAAGGGACCCGAGGGCATGTGGTCGATGCTGAGCGGCGTGCTGCGCCCGGCGTTCCCGGACCTTCGGGTCGAGATCCACGAGCAGATCGCCGAGGGCGACCTCGTGACGACGCGAAAATCGCTCGTGGGCACGCACGCCGGACCGCTCTTCGACCTTCCCCCGACCGGGCGCCCCGTGCGTATCGAAGTGATCGACATCGTGCGCGTGCGGGGCGGACGGTACGTCGAGCACTGGGGCATGAACACGCTCATGGCGGTCGCTGCCGAGCTTCGATCCCCGGTGACTTGGCCCTCGCCGGGCTGAGGAGCGCCTTCGTTGCCGTTGTCCCGCGCTTCCGGGAAAGGAGGGCGATCGACGCCGGGAAAGCGGGCACGATGTCCCGCTTTCCCGGCCATGCGAACGCTGACTCTCGCCCGGTCAGCCGTGCTCGGGCGCCTCTGCCGACGCTCCGTTTGCCGCGCTGGGCGGCAGCGGCGCGCCCTCGGCGTCGGCGGGCGCCTCGCTCGTGGCGTCCGTCTTGGTCTCGGACGACGACGGTTGGTCGCCGGGTGCGGCAAGCCGCGTGGCGAGCGCCGTGAGCAGGCCGTCGGCACTCTGTCCGAGCTTGTCGAGCGCGCCGTCCGTTGCGCTCGACGCGGCTTCGAAGAAGCCGTTCGCCGTGAGCGCCGCGCTCTGACCGCGCAAGAACGCCTGGCCGATCTTCGCAACGTCCTCGGGCGTGCCGTAGAGGTTTGCCTGGACCTTCGTGAAGAGCGTCGCCGAGGCGTGCGCGATGGCGATACGAACCTCGCGCTCGGCCTCGACACGGAGCTTGGCGATCTCGAACTCCTGCGCCACCTTGCCGTGTCTCTCGCGCGCTTCGAGCTCCGCCTTGACGACGTTGTCGACGCGCTCGCGCTCGACGGCAACCTTCGCCCGCTCGACCTCGACGGGCACCATGGCCCGTGCTCGCTCGCCCTCGGCCCGGCGTGCCTCGGCTTCTGCTTCGGCCTCGGCCTTGGTGCGCAAAGCCGACGCTTCCGCGCTCGCGGCCGCATGCTGCGCTTGGGCTTGCCTCTCGCGGGTGTAGGCGTCGGCATCCGCACGGCGCTGGTCGGCGACGTACTTTTGCTCGGCAGCCGCCTCCGCGTCGATCACCAGCTTCCGCTTGTCGCGTTCGGCGGCTTCCGTAACGCGTACCGTCTCCACCTGCTGGTGAGCGCGCTCGAGCTCGGCGCGGCGTAGCTCGAGCTCCGCCTCGGCGAGCGCGTGGCGCTGCTCCGCCTCGGCGATGGCCTCGAGCTTCTGGCGCTCCGCGACCTCGACGTTCTTCTGCTGCGCGCGGAGCGCGAGCTCCACGGAGCCGGCCTTCTCGAGGTTCGCCAGCTCGATCTGCCGCTCGGCGACGATGCGCCGCTCCTCGCTCACGCGCCGCGCCTCGGCCTCGACCTCGGCGACGTGCGCCCGCTGCTCGGCGTGCGCCCGCTGCTCGAAGAGCTCGTGATCGAGCACGAGCTTCTTCGCGTTCACGTCCTGGCGCTTCCTCGCCTCCTCGCCTTCTCGCACGAGGCGATTGCGCTCCGTGAGATTCAGCTGCGTGATCTCCGCGATCTTGCGGCGACCCTGCGCGTCGAAGATGTTCTCGGCCTTCAGGAACTTTTCGTCCGTCTGGTCGAGACGCGAGATCGTGGCCGTCTCGAGCACGAGGCCGTTCGACTGAAGGTCGTCGGCGACGAGTTTGATGACCTCGGCGAGGAAGGCGTCGCGCTCGGAATTGAGCTGCTCGAGCGACTTTCCCGCCGCGGCCGTGCGAAGGGCGCTCACGAGCTTGTCCTCGATGAGCTCCTTGACGGCGGCGGCGTTGCCCATGCGCTCGCCGAGCGAGCGCGAGGCCTGCAGGATGCTTTCGTCGTCCGGTTGCACGCGCACGAAGAACTCCGCCGAGATGTCGGCGCGGAGTTTGTCGAGCGTGATGAGGGCGTCCTCGTCGCGGCGCTCGACCTCGAGCTTGATGGTTTGCAAGCTCACCGGCACGAGCTCGTGCAAGATGGGGATCACGAGTGCACCGCCGTCGCGCACGACGCGTGCACCGCCGGCGCCCGTGCGCACGAGGGCCTGGGAAGACCGCGTGCGCCGGTACAGCCGCGCGAAGAGCGCGAGCACGCTCGAGAGGCAGAGCAGCACGACGCCCGCGATGGTGGCGCCGAGACTCGGGCCGAGGCCCGGATCGTGGCCCAGCATGCGCGCGACCTGGGGGCTCAGAGTGAGCAGGATGCCGAATAGAACCATGACCGTGAGTTTCATGACTGCTTCTCCTTCTTTCGTTCGAGAGTGCTTTGGGGCGTCCAACGCGGACGCGCAGGGCCGGGCCGCTACGAGACCCGGCTGGCCCTTTGCGGCGGCGGACCGAGCTCGAGATCGGCCGAGACGACCTCGAAAATCCCCGTCTTCGGGTCGCAATCCGTGATCACGAGCTCGCGGCCGCGCGGGATGACGCCGGTGCTCGAGGTGCAACGCACGAGGTGCACGGCGCCTCCCGCGTCGATGACCCTCGCCCGGCCGAAGCGCGCGTCGATGTCGAGCTCGGCGTGCCCGAGGCGACCGACGAGCCCGAGGCGCGAGACACCGTGCGACTCCACACCGGGCAGCCGGCGCGCGATGGCGCGCGCGAGCCGCCCACCGAAGAGCGGCCCCGCGACGGCGGCGACGCCGAATGCGAGCCACGAAGCGACCGGCACCGGCAAGAGCACGCCGCCGAGCTCCGACACGACGAGACCGATCCCGCCGAACAGCATGAGATCGAGCGAGAGCAAAAGGCCGACTGGCACCCGCCCGATGCCGAGCGCCGACCAGAACGTCTCGACGGGCACCGAGCCGTCCGCATCCGTGCCGTGCGCGTCGCCGTCCGCGTCCGCATCCGCGTCGAGCTCGGCGTCCGGAGCGTCCGCGTCGAGCTCGACATCGGCATCTCCGTCCAAGTCGGCGTCCGTAGCGGTGCCGCCTCCTTCGAACAGCGCGCCCAGGCCCAGCGTGCAGCCCAGCCCGAGGGCGGTCAGAAACAGCCAGTAGGCGAGGGGGAGCGTGGCCATGCGACTCCCCCTTTCAACTTCCGTGCCCCACACGGATCGGGCCGAGAATCGCGCGAACGCTGTCTGCTCGGCCTTTCTCGAGTATCTTAGTGCTGTAAATTACACCAGATGGTGTATAATACAGCATGGCCAGGGCCGACGCCGCCGCGCGCGTGCTCGAGAATCCGTTCGTCGGTGATCCCGGGGCCTGGCAGCAGAGCGCCGAGCGCCTGCTCGCGTCCCAGGGGGTGGTGGGGGCCCGCGCCGACGACGCGAGCTTGCTGCGCTCGACGCTCGCGCGCGCTCTCGCGCTCACCGTCGTCCGGGGTGAGTCTCCGGCGACCGCGCTCTCGCCAGCCCGTGTCCCGGAGCGCCTGCTCGCGCGGCTCGGACGCCCGCGGCGCGAGCTCGTGCGCCTCGTCGCGGCGGCGGCGCGGGCGCAGCGGGCGCTCGGCGCTCTGGCTGGGGTGTCGAGCTCGCTACGCGCGGCGCGCGCGGCGGCCTGGAGCGCCAGCTTTGGCGCTTCGCTGCTCGTCACGGGGCGGCTCGAACGCGTCATCCGCGAGCACGACGTGCTCGTCACGGGCGAGACGGGCGCGGGCAAGGACGCGATCGCCCACGCCATCGCGCTCGGCACGCTCGGCGGGCCCGACGGCGGCGAGGCGCCGTTCGCCGCGCTCAACATCGCGGCCTTTCCCGAGACGCTCGTCGAGAGCGAGCTCTTCGGCCACGCGCGGGGCGCTTTCACGGGGGCGAGCACCGCGCGAGTCGGGCACATCCGTTCCGTGGCGTCCGGCTGCCTTTTCCTGGACGAAGTGGGCGATTTGCCGCCGACGGCGCAGAGCAAGCTCCTGCGCGTCATGGAGACGGACCGCGTGACGCCGCTCGGCTCCGACACGACCTACGACGCCGACGTGCGCTACATCGCCGCCACGCACAAGGACCTGCGCGCCATGGTCGCGAGTGGCGCATTCCGCGAGGACCTCTACGAGCGGCTTGCCGGCAACGTCATCCGGTTGCCCGCGCTGCGCGAGCGCATCGAGGACGTTCTGCCCATCGGTTTGCGTTTCGCCGAGCGCTACCTCGAGCCGCGCGCTCCCGAGTGGCGCCAAGTGCGAAGCTTCCTCGAAAGCCGCGAGGCGCGTGCGCATGCCTGGCCGGGTAACGTGCGCGAGCTGCAGAATTGCTTGCGCAACGTGTTGCTCGGCCTCGACCCTGGCCTGCTGCCCGAGCCCACGGTCCCGGTGCGCGAGCCCACGGCCGACGACGTGCCGGCGCGCGTGCGCGACGGGCGCACGTCGCTCGCGGACGTCGAGGGCTGGTACGTGACGCGCGTCTTCGAGCGCTCGGCGCAAAGCTACGCCGTGGCCGCGCGCGTGCTCGAGCTCGATCGCTCGACGGTGCGCCGCAAGCTCCGGCAAGCGGCCACCAGGTCCGGCTGAGGCTTTTTGCCCGCCGTCCCCGAACGATCCCCGCCCAGGGTTCCGCGGGGCAGAGCCGAGCGCACTAGAGGCGCGCCGTCACGAAGGCGACGGCGAGCGGCGAGAGCGTCGAAAGCAGGAAGATGAAAAGCCACCAGTGCGTGGTCGGCCCGAGGAGGCGCACTGCAGCATTGAGCGGGCGATTGCAGGCGCCCGTCATGATGCAAAAGTCCTTGTCGTAGGGGGGCGTGTGGTGAAGGTCGTGCTGCCGCTTGCTGAGCAGCACCCGCCCGTTCTGTAGCCAGCGAACGACCCTCGGCACCCGTGAAAGCGGGAGGTGGGCCCACAGATGGGCCATCTGCATCACGTGGAGCCCGACGATCATACTCAGGAACACGACGTACATTCCCGGCTCGTGGAAGGGCAGCACCACGAAGAAGAGTAGCGTGAGCGGCATGTGCATCACGTACAGGTGCTGGTAGAGCGGCATCTCGTAGATGTTGGCGGGGTTCTGATGGTGGCGCTGGAAGCCCTGCGCGAGGCCGCGGATGGGTGCGAGGTCGAGCGAGCGCGGGTTGTCGAGGACGACGTGCAAAAGGCCGCTGATCAGGTCGGTGATGACCATGCAGAAAGCGAACAGGAACAGGCCGACGACGAGCGACGGGGGCGACCGCACGAGGGCCCACGCGGACCACGCCATGGCCGCGACCATCGTGTAGGTGAACGCCTTGCTGTAGCCCAGGGCCATGGCCCCTGACGTAGCAGAACCGTGGCCGGGACGGCGAAAACGATGACGGAACGGGGCTCGAAACGGCGCTGAAGCCCGTGTGGCCGGCGAGGGCGAGCGAGGCTCGTGCTCCGTGGAAACGCCCGCCGGCGCCGGGTGCCGAACGTTTCCGGTCCCTGAGTGGAACGGCGCGCCGCGACTTCATTTCGGGGAGGGAATGGGGTCGCCTCCACCCATCCCAACCCCTCCCGCCGGAAGGAGCGCGCTCACGACCGTTCCTTTGCGAGCCCGAGCTTCCGGAAGAGCGAGCGCTTCTTGTACTGATGCTTTTCCATCTTGTGGATGATGTCGGCGAGCATGCGCGTGGCGTCGGCGATGAAGGGGCCCTTGTTGAGCATGACGCACTCGGCGCGCATCGACATCGCGGCGTCCGTCACCTCGGCGCGCGTGGGGACGCCCGAGTGCGCCACGGTGTCGAGCACTTCGGTCGCCCAGACCACGGGCAAGTGGCAGGCCTCGCCGAACCAGAGAAGCTCCTCTTGCATCTCGGCGAGGCGCTCGAAGGTGAGCTCCACGGCGAGGTCGCCGCGCGCGATCATGAGGCCGACGGGGTGGTACTTCATCGCCTCGAAGAGGATGTCGGGCAGGTGATCCATGGCGCCGCGCGTTTCGAGCTTGAGGATCATGCCGAAGCCGGGCTTCTCGGCGGCGCGGATGCGCTCGCCCACGTCGGCGACGTCGGCGGCCGAGCTCACGAACGACACGCCGACGCCGTGCGCCACCTCGAGCGCCACCCGGAGCGCGAGGGCGTCGCGCTCGCCGAGTCCGGGGACCTCGAGCGTGCTGTCGGGAAAGGCGATGCCCTTGCCGGAGCGGAGCCGCGTGGGCGCGCGGAGCGCCTTGTGCACGCGGCAGACCAGCCCCTCGCCGCGGCGTTCTTCGACGACGGCGGCGATTTTTCCGTCGTCGAGGATCACCCGCTCACCGGGGCGCACCTGCGCGAGCAGCCCGGGCTCCGGCATGGTGAGCTCGGGGAGGTCGCCCGCTTCCGTATCGTCTCGCGCGCTCAGCACGAACGCGTCGCCGGGGCTCAGGCGGAGCGTCGTGGGCACGAACGGGAGCGAGCCCACGCTGCCCTCGCCGAGCGTGGCGTCGCCGCGCCGCCAGGTGAGCGGCAGTGATGCGACGACGTACAGCGACTGCTCCGACGACGCGATGACGCGCGTAGGCTCGCTGCGCTCGACGACGAGCTGCCGCTTGCGGCCCGCGGCGTCGGTGAGCTCGAGCACGTCGCCTCGCTCTAGCGCGGGCAGCCAGCTGGGCGGGATCGGCACCTCGCGCTCGCCGCCGTGCTCGGCGACGAGCGTGACGAGCGTCGGCTCGGTCGTCTTGCCGAGCCGGTCCTTTTTGCGCGCGAAGTGGAGCACGGCGCGCTCGCGCTGCCTGAGCTCGGCGCGAAACTTCGGGCCCGGCAGATCGACGATGACGCGACCCGGCCGTCCGCGCAGCGTGGCGCGCGCCGTGAAGCAAGCGGCCGTCGCACGCCAGCCGTCGGCATCGCCGTGAGCTGCGTTGATGCGCAGGATGTCGGCGCCAGCGTCGAGGATCCGATCGGCCCAGTCGGGCGTGACCTCCGCGGCGTCGGGCGCCGTCACCATGATGTAGACGTGCCGCTCGGTGGGGCGCTCGCCGAACAGGGCGTGCGTGTTCTCGTGCAAGATGGCCCGGGCACGGGCCCAGTCGAGGCGGTCCTCGGGGTCCGACGCGGCGCGATCGGCATCGTTCGCGAGCCATGCGCCGAGGCGCTCGAGGATGTCGAGCACGTGCCCCTCCGAGCGGCCGAGCGACGACAGGCCGATCGCTGCGAGCTCGAGCTGCAGCTCGCGCACGTCTTGCTGTCGGAGACCGAGGTAG
This sequence comes from uncultured delta proteobacterium, assembly GCA_963841435.1. Taxonomy (GTDB): domain Bacteria; phylum Myxococcota_A; class Polyangia; order Polyangiales; family Polyangiaceae; genus PMG-095. The sequence goes on along the minus strand of CAWJCS010000003.1, from coordinate 812,984 downwards.
TGCGCGAGGTTCTCTGCGCTCTCGCGATGGCGGGGCAGTGCGGCGTCGATGCGGGCCCGGTACGCCGAGGTGGCGCGCGTCACGGCGGTCGTGAGCGCTGCGAGGCTCTCTCGCAGTGGCTCTCGGCGGCCTTCAGTGGGTACTGACGCTTTCACGGGGCGGGTCTCGGCGCGGCGTGGCGGTTCTCGGGCGAAGGGGGCTGCTCGACCGGACCCCGTGCTGGAGCTAGGCTTGAAGAGCGATGGCGAAGGTTGACGAGGAGCTCGCGGAGGCGCTGCGCGAGTCCGAACAGGCCGCTCCGACCGAGGACCTCGCCGTGGCGATGCCCGTCGAGTCTCGACCTCGGAAGGGAAGTCGCGGGCTCCTGGTCGGCCTGTTGGTGGTCGGTGGCGCGCTCATCACGCTGGTGTTCACGACTTTCGAGGGTCGCTTTTCGAAGACGGTCGCCGAGGTCGTCGAGCATAAAAACGAGCTCTTGGGGCGGAGCCTGAAAGTGGAAGGCGTGCTCGAGCATTGCACGCTCGTGCGCCGTGACCAACCGTGCGAGTTTCGTTTCACCATGGCGGCGGGCTCGCGCAAGCTTCCGGTTCGTTATGCGGCGTGCACGTTGCCGGACACGGTGCAGGATCTGCCGGGCATGCGCGTCGACATGACCGTCGATGGCACGCTCGACCCTGCAGGGTTTCTGCAGGCCACGGGCATCATGGCGAAGTGCCCTTCGAAGTATCAGCAGCGGGCGAAGCAGGGCGAGCGCTCACCCTACGCTGACAAGGCCGCGGCCTGCGCCGGCGTCGAAAAGCAGTAGCTAGCGCGATTTTTTGCACCGTCCGCGCTCCCATCGCGCGGCGGGCCTCGTCGTGCCGGTAGAAGACATCGAGTAAGAGGCCGTTCAGCGACAACGGTGCATCCGAATCCGCCGTGACCGGTACGCGCGTGAACTCGAACTCTGCCGCACGAAAGTCGAACGCCCGTGCGAGAACCGTCACGACGTCGCTATCTTGCCCGTCGCTCCGCGCGCGCACGATGGCGCCGCGCCGGAGCTCGAGCTCCACGGTGCCTTCGGGCGCCGCGAGCCGGAAGACGCCGTCGCGCCGCTCGAGCTCGAAGATCCCGAGCAGGGTGGCGAGGCTCACGTCTTCGAGCGCGCCGCTCACGGCGGGGCCCGGAGGTGGAGCGCGACTCGAATCGATGACCGGGCTCGGCGCCGCCGTCGGCCGCGACTTGAGCTCGGAGGGCACGCGCGGGGGGCGCAAGCTTGCGCGCGCGTCGAACGGATCGCTCGAAAACCGCGCGCCTGCGCGCGAAAGCTGGTCGAGGATCCGGGCCTCGCGCACGCGCGCCTCGTCGGCGGCGAGGCGCTGCCAGTCGAGCTGATCCGCCTCGAAGCGCAGCCGCCAGAGCTCGAAGCTCTCGGCAAGCCGGTTGACGCGGGCCGAAACCGCCAGAAGCTCCTCGGGATCGGCGGCCGGTGACGCGCGGGGTCGTGCCCGAGACTCGAAAGCCGATGCTCAGGCAGCGCTCGCGAAGTACTTCGCGCCGAGCGCGCCGTTGACGCGTGCCAGGCGCTCGAGCTGCCCCTCGGCGAAGGCCGTGAGCCCCGCCGAGGTGGTGGCCGCGCGCACCGCCGACGGGTCCGGTCGCGCCTCGGCGACGCATTTCAGCGGGCCGTTCGGATCGGGCAGCACGCGAAGCCGGGCATCGAGGCGGGAGAGGCAGTAGTCGATGCTGCGGGGGAACTCGCGGTCGAGCAGAACGAAGTCGAGCACGGTCTCGAGGTTCGTCTTCATGCGATGCCGCCGCCGGTACATGGTGTGCGCCGCCACGGCCCGGAGCAGGCCCGAAAGCCGGACATCGTCGAAGGCGTGCTGATTTCCCCAGAGTCCGAGCGCGTTGGAAAGCACGACGAGCGTGCGCAGCACCATGTCCGCTCGCTCGAGATGAATGCCCATCGACAGGAAGCCGAGCGTCGAATCGCGCAGCATCTCGACGCTGATCGTTCCCTGGAGCTCGCGCGAACCGGCCACGGCGTCGGCAAGTGCCAAGGACAGCGTGCCGGGCTCTCGATCCGGCAGGGAACCGAGGTCGAGGTAGAGACCGTTCAGCGTTTCCCACGCCTCGATCGGCACGGAGGGACGACTCTGTCGCAGGTTTTCGCGCGCGGCCTGCAGTGCGCCGAGCACCGTTGACGGGTTCGTTTCGTCGAGTAGGAGCGACGCGAGGCCGAGCCGACCGGTGTGCATTTTTGGGTCGAAGCCCGAGAGCGCGCCCATGGGCGCATAGTCCACACTCGAGCTCGGGCGCGGCATGTCGAGCGTCAGCGCCTCGTAGGCCTTCAGAGCTTGTGCGAGGGAGTGCGCCCGTTCGAGGTAGCGACCCAGCCAGTACATGGACTCGGCGGTTCGTGAAAGCAACATGGCGATGACCGTAAGGAGATTCAGTTGGAGGCGACGATCCAGGTGTCCTTGCTGCCCCCGCCCTGGGACGAGTTCACGACGAGCGAGCCTTCGCGCAGTGCCACGCGTGTGAGGCCGCCTCGCGTCACGTACTGCTCGAGGCCGCTCAGAACGAACGGACGCAAATCGAGGTGCCGCGGGCGCAGCGAGTCACCGCACAAGGTGGGCGCCGTCGAGAGCCTCACGATGGGCTGCGCGATGAAGTTTCTCGGGTCGGCGAGCACGGCCTCGCGGCAGCGCTCGAGGTCCGCGTGCGAGGCCTGATCGCCGATCACGACGCCGTAGCCGCCCGATTCGTTGGCTGGCTTGACCACGAAATCTTCGAGCTTCGAGAACACGTGGGCGCGCTCGCGCTCGTCGACGAGGCGAAACGTCGGAACGTTGGGCAGGATGGGGTCCTCGCCGAGGTAGTAGCGCACGAGGTCGGGCACGTACGAGTAGACGACCTTGTCGTCGGCGACGCCGGCGCCGGGCGCGTTGACGAGCGCGACGTTCCCGGCGCGGAACGCGCCGAGCAGGCCGCGCACGCCGAGCGTCGAATCGGAGCGGAACGCCGCGGGGTCGAGGAAAGCGTCGTCGACGCGCCGGTAGACGACGTGCACGCGCTCCGGCCCGGCGATGGTGCGCGCGTACAGGCGGTCGTTCTCGACGAACAAGTCGCGCCCCTCGACGAGCTCGACGCCCATCTCCTGCGCGAGGTAGCAATGCTCGAAGTACGCGGAGTTGTGCACGCCGGGCGTGAGCAGTACGATGGTCGGGTCGTCGACGCCGTCGGGTGCGAGCGAGCAGAGTAGGTCGTGCAGGCGGCTCACGTAGCCGTTGACGGGGTGGATGCTCTGATCGCTGAACAGCTCGGGGAACACGCGCTTGGTGACGGCGCGGTTTTCGAGCATGTACGACACGCCCGAGGGGATGCGCAGGTTATCCTCGAGGACGTACACCTCTCCGTCCTTGTCGCGGACCAGATCACTGCCCGAAATGTGCGCCCACACCCCGTACTTCGGGCGAATGCCGCGGCAGCTCTCCAGAAAATAGCGCGAGGTTCGCAGCAGCTCGGCCGGAAGCACGCCCGCCTTGACGACGCGCTGCTCGTTGTAAACGTCGCTGATGAACGCGTTCAGCGCCCGGAGCCGCTGCATGAGGCCGCGCTCGATGCGCAGCCACTCGTCGGCGCCGAGGACGCGCGGGATGATGTCGAACGGCCACTCGCGATCGATGTTGCCCGAGAAGTCGTAGACGGTGAACGTGATGCCGAGCCGGCGAATATCCGCCACGGCGGCAGCCTGCCGCGCGCGCAGGCGTTCGGGACCGAGCGTGCGCAAAAGGTCGGCGAGCCGCCGCGCGGGGCCCCGAGCCGAGTCACCCTGGACGATCAGCTCGTCGTAGCTCGGTGACGCGTACCCCTCGAACGGAGAGCTCGTCGTGCTCGACATCAGCCGCTGCCTCCTACCTCGATGGAGCCGTGCTCGTGCGCGCGGTCACGGCACTCCTGGCAGAGCTTCTGCCCCGAGCGGTCGATTTTCAGGTGCTCGAAGCTGCCGCAGCTCGCGCAGTGGCACTCTCCCATGATCTCCGCGATGTCCTCGCCGAGCCGGATGAGATCGGCGCGGGTCACGATGCCGCAGGGCACGTCGCGTTCGAGGACGACGGCCGAGCCCACGTCGTGCAGGAGCATCATGCGGGCGGCGTCGGCGGCCGTGGCGGCCTTCTGCACGGTGATCACCTGACTCCGCATCAGCTCGCCGACGGACTGACTCGGTGGTGCTTCCTCGAGGTCGCACGTGCAGACGAAGCCGACCACCGATCCGTAGCCGAGCACCGGAAAGTGGTGGATGCCGCGCTCGCGGGAAAGCTCGTGGATTCTGCCGACCAGCGTGGTGGCGTCGACGCACACCAAGAGGTCCGACATGATGTCTCCGACCAAACGTTCACTCGTGTTCATGGTGCCCTCCATGCCGTGGGATATGACCTTGTGTGCAAAGGTCGGACCACTCCGATCGATTTGCGCGAGCCGCCCGATCTGCCGCAAAAATCGCGACGAAACCGCGTTGCAACGCGCAAGAACTGCGTTGCGCCATGTCCGTGGAGCGAGGATTTGCGTTGGCGCGCGCGCTCTGTCGTTGGTCCCCGAGTAGCGAGCGCCGGGCTGCCTGTGGACGGGGTCAGCGCAAGCCGAGCAGCACCTGCGCGAGCAGGATCTTCCCGACCGTCGCGATGGGATAGACGCTCGTGTAGCCGAGGTTCGGCGCGTCCTTGCCCGTCTTCTCGACCGCGAACGCGAGCACGGCCGGCTGCGTCTGGATGCCGGCGAGCAGGCCGAAGGCGACCGCTGCCGGAACGCCGAGCACGAGCCGTGCGATGCCGAGCGTGAGAAGTGACGCGAGCGCCGTCACGACGACCCCCACCCAGACGGTCGCGACGGCCGCGTCCCCATCGAGGGCGCCGCCGAGCGAGCCGCCCGCGCGCACGCCGACGCCAGCCAAAAAGAGCACGATGCCGAGTTGCCGGAGCGTCAGGTTCGCACCGAACGGTAGCGTCCAGACGAGCGGCCCCGTGCGTCCGAGCTGCCCGAGCACGAGCCCCGCAATGAGCGGACCGCCCGCGAGACCGAGCTCGAACGACTTGCCGCCCGGCAGTGGGAACGGCACGGCGCCGAGCAGGAGCCCAAGGGCAATCCCGAGCCCGAAGGTGAGCACGTCGATTTCCGCCACGCGCCGCTGCGAGTCGCCGAAGAGCTGCTCGAGCTCGGCCATGTGGCGTTTCGGCGCAACGACGCGCACCCGGTCGCCCGGCTCGATGCGGAAGTCGGCCTCTGGAACGATGTCAACGTCCCCGCGCCGGACGCGTGTGACCGCGGCGTCGAAGCGCCGGCCGAGATCGAGCGCGCCGAGCTCGACGCCTTCGACGAGCGGGTTCGACACGAACATGCGCCGGTAGTCGATTTCGGAACGATCGTGCTCGATGTGCTCGGCTGACAGATGGCCGAGCGCCGCGACGGCCGCGCCGAGGTCGCGCTCCGTGCCGACGACGGTGACGAGATCGCCCGGTGCGAAGCGCGTGTCGCCGTGCACGACGTTCGAGACCGCGCCGCGCCGCACCCTGCCGAAAACGACACCGTAGCCCGCTCCGTGCCTGAGCTGGTCGGCCGGTTCGTCGGTGATCGGCGTCGATCGCCAGCGTCGCGCTCACGATGGGCCGGATGCTCGGCACACCGTAGCCCGAGGCGTCGCCGGCCGTCGGGCGCCGCGCGAAGCGGTCGGTCGCCCACACGGCGAGGAGTGGGATCAAAACGCCCGCGGGGTACGCGATCGAATAGGCGATCACGGGAATGGCGCGAAGCTGGTCGCTCGCGCCGCTGCGGCGCAGCACGTCGACCACGCTGGCGAGCGCCGGGGTGTTCGTCGTGGCGCCGGCGAGCAGGCCCGCGAGCATGGGGCTCCCGAGACCGGCGGCGCGTCCGAGCACCCACGTCGAAAAGGCGCCGGAGATGACGACGCCGAGCGCGAGCGCGTTGTCGCGCAGGCCTCTCAGGCGCAACGCCGAGAAGAACGTCGGGCCGCTCGCGATGCCGACCGTGTACACGAAGAGGACCAGCCCGAGCTGACCCGCGAAATCGGGCAGCACCACGCCCGGCAGCGCCCAGCCGAGACCGAGGCCCACGAAGAGCACCGCCGCCACGCCGAGCGAGAAGCCCGCGACGCGCACGCGCCCGACGAGATAGCCGAGCGCGGCCACGAGGAACAACACCAGTAGCGGGCGATCGCGGAGGAGCGCAAGCATACGAGGACCGTGGTTGCGCCCGGATCAGCCCGGCAGCTGCCCGTGGAACGGGTCGGCACCCAGCGTGCCGACGAGCTCGTCGATGTAAGCCGGCGAGCTTACCCGCTCGAGCTCCGCTTCGATTTGGTGCTTCAAGACGGCGACATCCGCCGACGCGCCGTGGCCCGAGCGGCGCGCGAGGGTCTCGCGATGGCGCACGAGCAGAGCGCGATCCCGCGCCTGTTTGGTGTGGAGACGCTCGCGGTACCAGTCGCTCGCGACCATCGATTCGCGCGAGAAGAGCCTGCGAATCGCCGGATCCTCGATGGTCCTGCCCTCGAACGCACCGGTCGCCATCACGTGGATCAGCGCGCGGAGTGGCGGGCACGCCGCCGCGACGCTGCCGGAATCGAGGTACTCCTGCGCCGCGCGGGCCTGAGCCTCGGAGATGGCTTGCACGCCCGCTGCGAACGCGTCCGGATCCTGGAGCTCGGGCTCGAGCAGGTCGCGCGGGAAAACGGCGCTCGGCGTCTCGAAGATCCTGCCGAGGAAGTGGTCCACGAAACGCGGCGTGATGCGGTAGCCGAGCCGGCTCGCGAGGATACGCGTGCCGCCGTGAGCGTAGTCCTCGATCTTCGCCAGATAGCCGTTCTCGACGAGGTAGCTCGGCGTGCGCTCGCGTACCGACATGCGGCACCAGATCTCCGGCACCAGCATGCTGATGTCGTGATCGATACGGCAGCGCGGTCCGAGGTAGCCCGCCACCGTCGTGAAGCCGCCGTAGCCGGTCACGATCGCCGACACGAGCGCATTGTTCATGTCGACGACGGGCCAGAGCGCGTTGAAGGGCCCCTTGGTGAGGGCGCCCTCGCTACCGAAGCCGGTCGTCGACGGGCTCTTGCCCGTGAGGCTCGTCAAGAAATCCATGAAGAGCTCGGGCAGCTCCTGATAGTGAATGGGACCGTAGACGGCGAGCGGAGGCAGGCCGATCGCCGGATTTTCGCGGTTGGCGCGGCGACCCGCGAGCACGGCGTGCACCGCCGGCAAGAACGGTTGGTCCGCGGCGATGTCTCCCGAAAGGCGCATGCCAATCTCGGCGACGTGCGTCTCGCGGTGCGCGACTCGATCGGGGCGGCGCTGCAGGTAGCGTGGGTTCTTCGACGGCTTGCCGTTGACGAGCCGGGGGTGCGCCGACGATACGACGTAGCCCGCTGCCGGATCGCGCACGAAGTCCGACAGCAGCCGCTTCATCGGCTCGGTGTAACGGTCGAACTCGATGACCCTGTCCTCGAGTGCGCGCGCCTGTTCGCGCGTCAGGGGCTCGAAGTTCGTGATGAAGGTGCCGGGCGTCGCGATGTCAGCCTCCGCTTGGTGATCGAAGCCGCGGAGGATGGCGTCGTCGGGGCGCTGGAAAAGCTCGAACTCGCAGTTCGCCACGAGCTTGACGCTCGGATTCGGGTACTCGGGCGACAAGCCCGGCACGCGCTCGCGCGGCACCACGGTCGATGCCGTGATGTCGTCTTCCACTTGGACCTTGTCGCTCGGGCGAAAGTCGGGGCGCAGCTTGAAGACCCGGTAGGTTCCCTCGTCGTCTTCGAAGCCCACGCGGAGGTAGTTCGTCATCAGGCGCTGGCCGTCGAAGCGCAGCTCGTGCCCTGGATAGCCGTTGACGCGGTCGACGCTGAAATGCGAGCGAAAATCCGTGCCCCAGTCGGCGCGATAGTGCCGCTTGATGACGAAAACGAGCTGGCGAATGGTCTGCGGGAGCGCGCGCACCCACGCGTTGTGCTCGTCGGTGTACTCCTCGGAGGGAGTGAGCAGCTTGATGACCGAGCCGAGCGTTCGCTCGCGGCTGAGGAACGGGCGTGCCGAACGGGACTCGGGTTGCCGGTGGATGTTCGCGTAGTCGCGCTCGATGACGGCGGCGGCTTGCTCCATGTCGCTCTTGAAATCGCGCACGTAGAGCGGGCCGGAGAGAATCATGGGACGCAACGACTTCGAGATCTCCGATTTCCCGCCACCCGAGACCGTGCACGGCTTGTGACAGAGCACGCCGTCGGGACGCGTGCCGACCATGCGCCAGGTCATCCCGCCGAGCTGCTTCTCGAGGCGGATGCGGTAGCCGTTCGGTAGCACGTAGATGGCCTCCGCTCGCAAGGTCAAGCGACGCTCCGAGCCGTTTTCCGTCCAGCGCACGTATCCTTCGCGCGCCTTGAACTCGGCGTCCTCGGGCACGTAGAAGACGTCGGGATAGACCCTGTCGACGGCGAAACGCTCCGGCTTTTTCACGACGCGATCACCGAGCAGCGCCATGGCGGTCTCGAAGGGCTTGGGCTCCAAGAATTGGCTGTACGCCGCCGCGAATTCCTGGCCGAGCACGTAGCTCGCGAAGGCGAGCGCGCCGCCGGAGTGCTCCTCCTCGCAGCCGCCGAACAAGTTCGTGGCGTAGCTAATCTGGGTCTTTACCTCCTTTTTGCAGTACCCGTAATAGTTGTCGGCGATGATCGTCACGATGACGCCGCGCGCGTCGCGACAGGTGATCTTGAAGGCGCGACCGTCGTTGTACGGTTCGTCGTTCGAGCGGTAGCACATGCCGTCGCGGCGCTGGCGCTCGGTCGCCTGCTCGTAAGGTGGGAGCCCGAGGTCCACCTTCTTCATGCCGACGAGATGGGGCGCGAGGATCACGCAGCCCGTGTGCCCGCTGAAACCGCTGAGGTCGTGCACGGCGTCGTTCTCGGGCAGGAAGGGGTCGCCGCCGTTGCCGAAGATGGCCTCGACGAAGTCGAGGTTGCTGACGAGGCTTCCCGGCGCGAAAAAGCGCACTTCCATGCTCTTTTCGGGCGTCCGATCGGTCCTCGGGCACACGAGCGGTCTGAGCAGGAGCGAAACGAAGACGCGAGCCGGGTCGGCCTGTCCTTGGGTGAACGGCAAAACGAGTGCGTCGTCGGGCGGACGCAGGGCTTGGTCGAGCAGCGCCGCGAAGGTAAACTTCGGCACGGCGCACTTGTCGAGCGGCACCGGCAAGCCGCCTTCGGCGACGTGGAACACTCCCTGCGTCGTCCTCCGATCGCTCTTCGGATTGTGGAGCACGCCCTGAGCGAGTCGATACGAGGTGACGTACGGCGACGCGAATCGATCGCTCGTCGTCGGCAGCGAGAGCGCGCGACCGAGCCCGGCGCGATCGAGCACCAGCGTCCGAGCCGGCAGCCGTGCCGCCCCCTTCGGCCGCACGTCGAGCAAGTAGGCGTCGAGAAACGCCTGGATCCTCTGATCGACCGGGCAGAGCGGCCAGCCCAGTAGCTCGTCCTTGCGCAGGTGGTTGCGCAAGAGCGGGGTTGCGAGCTCCAGAAAGCCCGGGTCGGGAACGGCGCGGTTGTGGGGTTGACCGAGCGCGACCAGCTTCAGGTTGAGATATCGGACGAGCTCGAGATCGTGCGGTCTCGGGCCCGAGTCCTGCGCGGCGCCATCCATCGTCCCCCGATGTCACCACACGCGTGTTCGCGCCACGTTTCAGCTGCGGTTCAGAGCGGCGTCGCCGCGAAACGCGAAAATTGCGCGCCGGCATTGGGTGCCGCGAAGAACCTGCGCGGGCGCCGCGGGCGGAACCGAGCACGGCAGGCCACATCGCCACCATTTTGTCGGCGGGTCAGTGGATGGCGCATGAATTGCAACCCGAGAGACCATGAGCGACAGTCTCGAGACGACCTCCCGCCCGCACTCGAAAGGGCCATTCGAGCACCTCGGGCTCGAGCACGCCGGTCTCGAGAAAGCCCTCGCGGTGTTCGAGCGCTGGCTTTCCGGGTCGGCCGAAGCGCAGGCGGCGTCACGCGCCGACTTCGAAACGATCATCGACTACCTGGCGGTGTTTGCCGATCTCGGACATCAGGACAAGGAAGAGAGCCTGCTCACGCCCGCGCTCGTCGAGCACGGCTTCGATTGGTACGACGGACCCGTCGCGAGGATGCGGCGCGAGCACCGACAGGAGCGCTATCTCCTCCGCGCGCTGAGCGAGCTCGCCCGGCAACGGGCCCCTTGGTCCAACGAGGACGTTCGCCGCATTCGGAGCGTCGGGCGCGAGCTCTTGGACTTCATGCGAGCGCACGTGGAATTCGAGAACCGCGAGGTTTTCGGGCCCGCGCTCGCGCGGCTGCCCCTTGCCGTGCGCGACCGCCTGCTCTTGGAGTTCGAGCGCTTCGATGCCGAGCACGCAGCGTCGACCGACGAGGCCGCCGTGGAAGCGCGCCTGCGCGCGCTCGCAGAAAGCTACGGCATCGCCTGACGCCGCGGGCGGCTCGGGGCGTGGCGTGCCGCCCGAGGCGCCCCGTCAGCGGCGAGTCCCCTGGAGCGCCCGGCGCACCGTCGCCGCGAGCTCGTCGAGCTTGAACGGCTTTGCGAGGAAGGCGCTGTACGTCCCGGCCTCGAGCCGCTCCTCGACCGGGAAATCGGCATACCCCGAGATCATCACGATGGGCAGAGCGTGGCCCCGCGCGCGCGCCTCGCGCGCCACTTCGATGCCGTCGAGCCCCGGCATCGTCACGTCGAGCAGCATCAAGTCGTGCGCCCCATGGGCGAGGAGGTCGAGCGCGTCGGCACCCGTGGCTGCCTCCGTCACCCGATAGCCGTGGACCTCGAGCATGCGCCGCACCTGGGTGCGGACGATCTTTTCGTCGTCGACGAGGAGGATCCGGGCCTGTCGCGACGCGACGCTCGGTGATGCAGGCGTGAACCCGACGAGGCTCGCCTCCGCCGCGGGGAGCAGCACCGAGAACGTGCTCCCCCGACCCGGCTCACTCGTGACGTGGATGGCTCCGCCGTGGGCGGCGACGATACCGAGGCACGCCGCGAGCCCGAGGCCATGCCCCTTGGGCTTGGTAGAGAAAAACGGCTCGAAGATACGCTGTTTGGTCAGCTCATCCATGCCGGTGCCCGAGTCGCTGACCTCGACGAGCACCCACGCGCCCGCTCCCCGAACCGGGGCGCCGAGCGAGTGCTTGAAGCGCTCACCCGGCTCTTTGACGCGTTCGGCGCTGATTCGAATGGTACCGGGCCCGGCACCGAGCGCGTCCGAGGCGTTGGTGAGCAGGTTCATGACGACCTGTAGCAGCGTCGCGTGGTTACCGAGCACGATCGCGTCCGGCAAAATCGCGGTTTGTACCTGGGCCGTCTTCGACAGCTTGGACGTGAGCAGGCGCGTGAGCTCGCCGACGAGCACGCCGAGGTCGATGGGCTCGCGTTGCCCGAGGTCCCGCCGGCCGGCGTAGGCGAGCAGCTGCGCCGTGAGCGACGCGGCGCGTTGCCCAGCCTCGAGGATCGAACGCGCCGTCTCGCGATCGGCGGGCGCGAGGTCGGCGAGCGAGAGTAGCTCCGCACCGCCGACGATGCCCACCAGCAGGTTGTTGAAGTCGTGCGCGATGCCCCCCGCGAGCACGCCGAGGCTCTCGAGGCGCTGCGCTTGTTGTACGTGCAGCTCGAGCTCGCGGCGCTCGCGTTCGGCACGCACCGCCTCGCGCATGTCTCGGATGGCCGAAAGGCGCGTTGGAACGCCATCGAGCGTCGTGCGCACCGCCACCACCTCGACGGGAATCACCTCCCCGGTCACCGCCACGATCGCCGAGCGATCGGCGCCCACCTTTTGGGTTTCGATGCGCTCCCGCGTCACGTTGACGTATTCGGACGAAACGAAGTCCAGAATCGAACGACCCACCACCTCTTCGTGCGAATAGCCGAACAACGCCTTCAAGCGCCCGCCGGCCTCGACGACGACGGCGTCGCGGCTGTAGACGAGCACGTCGAACGTGGTTTCGGCGAGCTCGCGAAGGCGCGTCTCGCTCTCGAGCAGCATCGCATCCGTACGCTCCCGTTCCGTGATGTCGCGTACGGCCGCCACGCGAACGGGCGTCGCCCCGAGCTTGCCTTGCTTCGACAGTATCTCTGCGCGAAACCGGCTGCCGTCCTTCCGGACGCCCGTGATGACGTACTCGCCCTCGGTGCGCGCGCGCATGCGTTCGGCGACCTGGGGCAGGTCCTCCGGCGCGACGCAGCGGGGCAACGTGTCGGACCCGAGGATCTCGTCGTGGGAGTAGCCGAGCATGTCGGCCAGGCGCTCGTTCGCGTCGACGATGACGCCGTCGACGTGGATCATGATGCCCTCGAAAGAGGCTTCAGAGAGCATGTCGGCGCGCTCCTTGGCGCGCAGGCCGGACTCGTGCTCGGTCGCTCGACTTTGGGCGAGCGCGAAGAGCGCTTGCACGCCGTCCCGCAGCGTGGGTGACGCCTCGGGGGGCCAGACGGTCTGTGCGGGCGTCGCGGCGATCTCGAGGCCGCCCGCCGCGAGCGCTCGGCGAACGGAGCCCACGGCGTCGTTCGGTTCAGACCGTGAGAGCGCACGTGCGGCGTTCGCGAGGAGCTCGACGGCGTCCATGAGATCCGGGCGGGCGGTGGCCAGCATAACCCGTCCAGGGGCCGCTCGGGTGCGGATTGGCGCCCAACGCCGGCGCCACGAGCCGCCGATTCAGGCGAGCCTGCGCGCGCGACCGGTCGTCAGCAGGAAAATTGCGCTTAGCACGCCGAGCGCGCCCGCCATCACGAGCGGCCAGCGCACGGGCGGTCGGAGCAGCACCTGCCCGTCTCGGTTCGAGGCGACGAGCTCGCGCGTCAGGCGAACGTTCGAGCGGCTGGGGACGAGGAGCGAGCCGTCGGCGAGACGCCGACCGGGCCCCGTGAGCGGGTAGGGTGGCTCGGGCGGGAGCTCCCGGACGAACAGGCTTCGAGGTTCTTCGTGACCTCGGCCGGTCGTGCCCGGAAAAGTGCTTCCGAGACGACCAGGCGCCGCGGCGTGCCGAGGCGCATGTGGGCGGTCGCCGCATCTTCGCTCTCGAGCGGTTCGTAGACATGGGCGGTCTCGAGACCCGGGACGAGCAACGGAGTGTTCGCCACGAGCCCGAGGTAAGCGAGGGGCACCGTTTCACCGCCGGACAACAGTAGCTGGTGGCCGATCAACGCGACTCGCGTCGGGGCTCGCAACGTCTTCGTGAAGCGCTCCGCCTCCGTGACGACCCCGCGCATGCCGGCCTCGCGGTGCTCCCACCACGCCGTGGCAAGGTCGAACGAAGCGCCCCGCCACACCACGGCGAGCGCGAGCCCGAGCGTGGCGAGTGTCGCGCCCCAGCGCAGGCGCGATGGCTCGAACGTTGCGTCACCGGCCGTCGCGGGTCGCGCGCCGAGCGCGACGGCAACGGCGACGGGCGGGAGGATCACGGCGCAAAAGCGCCACGTCCAGCGCGAGCCCGCGAGCGGCCCGCGCGCGAGCGCGTCGACGAAATCGAACCCCAGTGGAGCGAGCAGGACGAGGAGCCCCGCGCCGAGCAAGAGCACACCGAACCGGCGACGGCGGAGCGCGTCGGCGAGCGCGAGCACGAAAAGCGGGCAGAAGAAGATCCCCGCGCCGCCCACCGGATTGTTGCCCCAGACGTTGAGGCGCGAGAGGCCGCCCAGGTTGCCGAAAAGGAGCCCCGGCAGGAGATGGGCGAGGCTCTGGGCGCTCGAGAGCAGGTACCCCGGCTCCCAGCGTTCGCTCATGTAGTTGAGGTTTGCCGCTTGCGCGGCGTGCCAGAGCCAGGCGAGCGGCGCCGCGATCGGCAACACGACGGCCGCGGCAACCCGCCAGCCCGCCGCCAGCCGACCGAGCGACGGGCGCCGCAACACGAGCTCCGTCGTGCCGACGAGCAGCCAGGTCCAGACGAAATTTTGCGGGTGCCCGCCCCAGAAGCATAGCGTGCTCGCGACCGGCAAAAGAGCGCTCATTTTGCGCTCGCCGAGCCCGCGTAGCCACAGGATGAGGGCGAGCGAAAGGGCCCACGGGTAGGCGCTCAAGATCAGGTGCCGGGACATGCCGAGCAGGATGGGTGCCGGCTGCACGATCGCGAGCGCGGCGGCGGCGAGCCGTGTCAAGCGCGGGACCCCTCTGGGCGCGAGCTCGCGCACGACGAGCCCGGCGAGCGCGAGATGGAGCGCCGCCGACACGTCGAGGAACGCGAGCGGCCGCCCGAGCGCGCCGCAAATGAGCCCCGTGAGCAGGTACGGCGGGTAGCCGAGCCCGATCTGCCCGGCCTCGAACGGTGTCGGCGCCGAGCTGCCAAAGGACGCGTGGAAAGGTGCCCGAGAGCAGGGCGCGCGTCGTCGTCGACAGCATGGGAAAAAAATAGACGGGACCATCACCCCGGAGGGTGAACGGCTCGTAGCGGAGCCAGGTGAGCGCGCCCACGAGCAGCGCCGCCAGAAGGCAGAGCGCGGCCCGCTCCGTCCACGCCCGCCCGCGTTCGTTCACGGGCTCGATCCGCGAGCGCCGGTGGAGAGCACCGGTGGGTACGTCTTGTGCCAGCGGGCGGGGCTCGCGTAGTAGTCGATTTGAGCCTTTTCCCAGGCGCGAAGCTCCGCAGCCATGACGCGCAGCCGCCCCGGTTCCTCGCCGGCGCGATCGCGGTGTTCGCCGGGGTCGTGCGTGAGATCGAACAGGAGGTAGCTCTCGTAGAACCATTATGCCCGGGTCGCTCGACACGAGCGGGCTATTGGCAGGCGGCTATTCGTGGCGTAGCGCCTCGATCGGATTCAAGCGTGCGGCCTTGCGGGCCGGAAGATAGCCGAACAGCACACCGACGAGAGCGGAAAAGGCGAACGCGAGCATGACGATCTCGGGCGCCACGATGAAGGGCAGGCTGAGCGCGCGGCTCGCGAAGTAGGAACCCGCGAAGCCGATCACGATGCCGATGGTGCCCCCGAGCGTCGAGAGCACGATCGCCTCGAGCAAG
The DNA here is from genome assembly GCA_963841435.1 of uncultured delta proteobacterium. Lineage (GTDB taxonomy): Bacteria > Myxococcota_A > Polyangia > Polyangiales > Polyangiaceae > PMG-095. The sequence continues at coordinate 797,965 of CAWJCS010000003.1, read as the reverse complement.
AACTGCATCATCACCTCGCTCGCGAACGCGCCGATCGCGAGCCGAATGCCGATTTCGCGCGTCCGCTCGGTGACGGAAACCAGCATGATGTTCATGATGCCGATCCCCCCGACGACGAGGCTCACGGCCGCGATCGCGCCGAGCAGGCCCGTGAGCGCGGCCGTCGCGCTGCCGACCGTCTCGGCGATCTCCGCCATGTCGCGCACGTTGAAATCGTCTTCGGCGCCGACGGCGCGACGCCGGCGCTGCCGCATGAGCGACGCGATGCGCTCGGCCACGAGGGCCGTGGAGCGTCCCTCCATCACCGACACGTAGATGATGCTGACGTTGTCGTTGCCGCTGATGCGCCGTTGGTAGGTGCGTAGCGGCATGACGACGATGTCGTCCTGGTCTTGACCGAGCCCGGCCTGACCCTTGCTCGCGAGGAGACCGACCACCTTGCAGTTGGTGCGCCCGACGCGCACGCTCTCGTCGATGGGTGGCCGGCCCGCGAAGAGCTCGCGGTTCACGGTCTCGCCGATGATGCAAACTGGCACGCCCGACTGGAGCTCGGAGCGCGAAAACGAGCGGCCCTTCGCGATTTCGTAGCCGCGCACCGCGAAGAGCTCGTTGTCGGAGCCCGTCACGGAGCTCGAACGGTTCCGGTTGCCGTAGACGATACGATTGCCGCCCATGGCGGCGGGAGCGAGCGTCCTCACGCCAGGCACCTCGCGGCGGATGGCGCGCGCGTCGTCGATCGTGAAGGCCGGAGCCTGCGCAGTGGCGCCGCCGCGCATACGCGCGCCGGGCAACACGAGCAACAGGTTCTTGCCGAGCTTGCTGATGTCGCCCGTCACCTTTTCGGTGGCGCCGCGCCCCACGGAAACGAGCGCGATCACGGCGCCCACGCCGATGATGACGCCGAGCATCGTGAGGAAGGAGCGCAGGCCGTTGCGGCGGATCTCGCGGAGCGCCATGAGCACGGTGGTGACGAACATCAGCTCTTGGCCTCCCGGCGCTTGTCCTCGACGACGAGACCATCGCGGAAGACGAGCGTGCGCTCCGCGAAGGAGGCGACATCGGCCTCGTGCGTCACGATCACGATCGTGATGCGGTGGTCGTCATTGAGCCCCTTCAATAGCTCCATGATCTCGCGAGTGCGGGCGCTGTCGAGGTTGCCCGTGGGCTCGTCGGCGAGCAGCACCTCGGGGTCGGTGACCAGGGCGCGCGCGATGGCGACGCGCTGCTGCTGGCCGCCCGAAAGCTCCTGCGGCGTGTGGCGGGCACGATCGCCGAGCCCCACGAGATCGAGCGCAGCGAGCGCCCGCCTCCGGCGCTCGGCCTGGGACACGCGCCGATAGACCAGGGGCAGCTCGACGTTCTCGAGCGCGCTCGTTCGCGCCAGCAGATTGAATCCCTGGAACACGAAGCCGATGTAGTGACGCCGAAGCAGCGTGAGCCCGTCGCCGTCGAGGTCGCCCACGGAGACGCCGGCGAGCTCGTAGGTGCCGCGCGTCGGGACGTCCAGGCAACCGAGGATGTTCATGCACGTGGACTTCCCCGAGCCGCTCGCGCCCATGATGGCGCAGAACGCCCCGGGCGCGATGTCGATGTCCACGCCGGCGAGCGCCATCACCGTCGACTCCCCTTCGCCGTAACGCTTCTCCACGCCGCGTAGCCGGATGAGAGGCTCTTCGGGCGCCGCGGCCGGGGTCACTGCGCCGCCTTCTGCTCCATATCGACGACGACCTGGCTGCCGAGCGCGAGGCCCTCCCGGAGCTCGGTCCACTCGCCGTCCGTCCCGCCGATCTCGACATCGTGCCGCTCGGGCTCACCGGCCTCGAGCGTGTACACCGCGTGGCGACCGCGTTCGGGCGCGCTCTCTGCGGCCGGTGCGGCGCTCTTTGCCGGACGCATGCCGGGAAACGGCAGGCGGGGACCCTGCTGCTGGTTCGTGGGCGGGGTGAAGCGTAGCGCGCCATTGGGGATCAGGAGCACGCCGTCGTGCTCGGCGATCGTGATCGTTGCCGTGGCCGTCATCCCGGGACGCAACTGCTTCTCGGCGTTGTCGGCGGACAGCACGGCCTGGTAGGTGACGACGCTCTCCCCGGTCGTCGGCAGGTTGCGCACCGAAACCACCTTCGAGGCAAACTCCTTGTCCGGCCACGCGTCGACGCTGAACGTTGCGTGCTGGCCCTCGCGCACCTTGCCGACATCGGCCTCGTCGACGTTGACGTACAGCGAAAGATGCGTGAGGTCCCGCGCGAGCGTGAACAGCACGGGCGACTGGAACGAAGCGGCGACTGTCTGACCCGGCTCGACGTTGCGCGACAGCACGATACCGTCGATGGGAGCGCGAATCGTCGCGTACGAAAGGGCCGTCTGCGCATCCTTGAGCGAAGCGCGAGCGAGATCGAGCTGGGCTTTCGCGGCCGCGACGTTGGCCTCGCCGCGCTCGGCATCCGCGCGCGCCGCGTCGAGCTCTTGCGTGGCGAGGATCCCCGTGTCGGCGAGCCCCTTCGCGCGGGCGGCCTGCGTCGTCGCCTGACTCGCCGTCGCCTTGGCGAGCCTGAGCGACGCGTCGGCAGCGAGCACCTGCGAGCGCGCCTGATCGACTCGCGATTTTAGCTGCGCCGGATCGAGCTCGGCGAGGATTTGTCCTTCCTTCACCTGATCGTTGAAGTCGACGAACACCTGATTGACGCGCCCCGAGATCTGCGCGCCCACGTTGACGGAGTCGAGGCCCTTCAGCGTGCCGGTGGCGGTGACCGTCTCGTGGAGGTCACCCTGCTTGACGGCGCGGGTCACGTAAGAAACCGTGGACGTTTCCGCATGGCGGGCACGCCACACGAAGAAGCCCGCGACGCCGCCCGCGACGAGCACCGCGAGCCCGATGCGGTAAAGCCTCCCGCGGAGCTTGCGCTTTCGCGACAAGCGCAGGATCTCGGGGCCGTCCGGTCGGCGTGAGTCGTCCACCGACCTAACCTAAGTCCGGAAGGGTCCGGCTGCTCGTGCGCAATAACCAGACATGATCACGCAACACCTGCGCGCGGTTTCGGCTTCCCTGGTGCCTTCCGGCTCACGGTGGGTCGCCCGGCCGCCCGCCCGGCGCTTGCCAGACTCCTCCCGGTAGCGCGGACCGCCCCGCGCGCGCGCCGAGTCAGCGCGCGACGAGGTCCACCACCCACGGCACGTCGGGGGGCCGCGCGTCTTGCACTTCGCTCGCCCACTGCTGGTCCGTGAGTCGCTCGAAGTTCGTCGTGATGCGCTCGAAATACGACGACGCGAGCCCGACATAAGCCCGCGGGCCTACGCAGGTATCCGCCGTCACCACCATGAGCCGCGCCGGCCCGGTGCCGACGTGGAGCACGTTGCCGACGATCGCGCCGCCCTCGTCGGCGGGTTGCGTGTGAACGTCCGCGATGGTCGGATCGTACTCGGTGTCCGTTTCCGACGCGACGCCGAGGTACACGAGCCGCGGGTACCAGCCGTCCGGATCGAAGAAGCAGTTCTCGCTGTCGCCAATCGCGCGGTTCAAGAACGCGATCTCGTCGGTGCCGAACGGCTCGCCGGTGCGCTGCTTCTCGGCGAGCGCCTGCAGCGTGCCGCTCGTCGTTTCGAGCTCGTCGAAGTAGTTGACCATGGCCGCGCCCAAATAGTCACCGGCGAGGTCACCGAGATTCTCGACCACGGCTCGCCCGCGGCGCGCATAGTTGCCGAGCGTGGCGTAAAACTCGGGGTACGGATCGACGTAGCCGTCCGGGAACTCGCATTCGGGCGCGTCGGTGTACGACTGCTTGGCGTAGAGCAGCGTATCGTGTCGAAGCTCGGCCCACGAGGCGAGCTGGGCGCTCAGGATCCGTCGGCCCCAGGCTTCGGTCCCCGCGACGCGCGGCAGCCCGAGCGCCGCCGCGTCGGCGAGGTCCGAAGGCGGCGAGAGCGCGCGGAGCGCCGAGAGCCAGCCGTTGTAGAGGTTCGCGGACCAGAACGTGGGCTCGTGAAAATCCACGAGCAGGCGCGTCGCCGCGAGCTCCGGAGCATAGTGGTAGTTGTCGAGCTCCGGTGCGAGCAGCGTCGCCGCCTGGTCGTTTTCGAGCGCGGCGAAGGCCACGTCGAGCGGATTGGGCATCAACCGCATCGCTCCATCTCGAACGGGGACGCGGCCGTACACGACGTTCGAGAACACCTCGCTGTCGACGACGTAGCGCCGGCCGAGTAGGAGAAAGGTAGACGAGAGCGGGATGGGGCCCTGGGTGCCGTTCTCGAGGATGCCGCCAGAGATGCGCTGCAAGCCGTAGCCGCCGTCGAGGATCGCTTGCGCAAGCGTCTCGTCGTCGATCGTCGAGAGTGCTTCGGGTGCGGCGACGCCGAGATCCGAGAGCAGCCCGTCGAGCTCGGGGAGCGTCATGTTGTCCGACTCGCCGACGAAGGCCCGAACGACACCGTCGATCGCTTCGTAGTCGGCGAGCGCCGTGTCGTCGAAGAGCGCCCTGAGCGCGTAAGCGAGCTCGAGCTGCCGGCGCCGGAAGACCTGCTTGCCCGTGTCCAGCGTCTCGATCAAGCGAAGATCCATGCTGCCGAGCCACATCGTCGCGCGAAAGTACCGCTCGAGCGTCGGGTCGTTCAGGTAGTGGCCACGCGGCGCGTACTGGGAAAAATCGATCGCGCGGGGTACGCCGAGGAACACGCGCTTGCGAAGGCCCTCGGCTGCTCGCGCCGCTTCGTAGAGCTCGCTCACCTCGGCTGCCGGCCCACCCGCGGCGGGCGCCATCACCTCGTCGGCGAGCAAGCTCGCAGCGACACTCACGTAGACGTCGGCGTCGGCGACTGCTCCGGCGCCGAACGGATCCGCTGCACCCGCGGCCAGGGCCGAGCGCATGGAAGTCAGCATCGCTTCGAGGCGCGGACTCAGCGCGATGAGCTCGATCTGCTCGAGGATATTGTCGTACGAGCGGTGCGTCGCGTCGAGGATCGAATCTGCCGAGACGTAGAGCGGCAAGTGCTCGCCGTAGATGGCCGTATAGCCGGCAACGAAGCTCGGAAATGATTGGCGGTCGGAGATCACGAAGCCGTCGTTCGACAGGATGTCCTTCGCATCGTCCTCGAGCGAGAGTGCCGACGCATCGAGCGTGTCGAGGCCGAGCGCCGTGAGCGGGTCGTAGCCGAGCGCCCCGAAGTGCGTCGGATAGCGTGAAAAGAGCTCCGCGGGCGTTAGCTCGGCGACCTCGGCGAGCTTCGCGTCGATGGCGCCCTTTTCGCTCGCCCGTGGATCAACGAGGGAAACGTTGACGCTCGGGCTTTCAGGCTCGGTTGACCCGAACGTCTCGCCGCTCGCACCGCTCTGGCCGGCGCCGCTCCCGCTCGCGCCTCCCGTCGCTCCCCCGGTTCCGGCAGAAGGCTCGCCACCTGCTTCGCCGCCCTGGCTCCCCCCGCTCCCCGCTTCCAGAAGGCCCGTGCCCGCCGTTCCCCCTGCGCTGCTCCGCTCGTCCGAGCTGCACCCGCCGCCCACGCCGACCGCCAGCAAGCCCGTGCCGAGCAACCCATAGATCCACCGCATAGGAACACCTCCTCCAAAGTCGGACTATGCCACGCGGGGCCAGGGGCGGCAACGCGATGGGGGGCCGCATGCGACGAGCACCGCCGTTCAGGGGCGCTCACAAGCTTCCGGCCAGGACCTCTCCGTCGATCACGACGGCGACGGGTGTCGCGAGCGTCACAGGGTCGAGATTCGGATCACCGGCGAGCACGAGGAAGCTCGCGTTGCGTCCGGGCTCGAGGCGACCAAGCTCTGTCATGCCCCAGAAATCGGCCGCACGATCGGTGGCGGCATGCACGATCTCCGCTCCACTGAAGCCTGCCCGTCCAAGGGCCGCGACCTCCGCCAGCTGAATCCCGGCGTCGCGCGTGTTGCCGAGGTCCGTGCCGTAGAGCACCGTGGCGCCGTGGTCGGCGAACGCGCGCAGGTTCGTGAGGGCCTCGGTGCTCGCCCCGAAAGCCGAGAGCGTGCTCACGACGGCGCGATCGGCGAACGCCTCGAAAAGCTCGCTGGGCAACGCCTCTTCGGGTGTATGCGCGAGGATGTTGACATCCGCCTGCACGGCGCGCTCGGCGTCCGTGGCCCCGAGCGCGTGCACCGCGACGCGCACGCCGCGCTCGTGCGCGCGCTCGACGATGGCAAAAAGCTCGTCGTCATCGACACCTGCATCGCCGACGAGCGGCGTCTTCACGAAGCTCGCGCCCGCGTCGAGCACGCGATCGACGGCGTCGCGTGCTTCGTCGGGCGTCGCCACCTCGAGCCCGTAGCCGCCCTGCCCCCAGGACTGCGTCGGGTAGCCCAAGAGCGACGTTAGCATTGGTCCCGACTGCCGCATCACGATCGGAAACGTCGCCGTGAGCGCCGCAAACGGCGCGGCGAAGTTGACGGCGCCGGCCACGCCACCCGCCGGCAGCTGATCCGCCACCGGGTAGTACGTGAGGTGCACGTGGCTGTCGATGAACGCCGGCACGACGAACGCGCCGCCCAGGTCCACGACGCGCGCTCCGGAAAGACCCGCTGCATCGACGAACGTCGCGCCGCTCACCCCGAGCTCGACGCTTCGCCCCTCGACGTCCAAAGCTCCCCGGATCACGAACGGGCCACGACGCTCACTGCCCGCGGGCGCACCCGGCGTGGCACCTTGGCACCCGACGAGCAGCACGCCGAAGAACCAGGGTCGCATGGTGGGAAGCATCGCTTTCTATGGTTTGCTCGCATCTCGCGAGCGGTGCACTAGGCTAGCGCGGTCCGAGGTGCCCTCATGCCGTTGACTGCGCGTTCTCTGCTCATTTTACCGTCGCTTCTCACGCTCGTGGCCTGCGCGAGCCCGCCGCCGCCGGCCGCTGCCCCCGCTCCCGTTGCCCATCCACCGCCGCCACCGCCCCCACCGCCGCCACCCCCGCCGCCCGAGACCGAGCCCGCGCCCGAGACCGAGACCGCTGTGAGCGCCTCGCCGCCCCCGACCACGGGTCCGACGCGCTCTCAGAAGCCAATCGAAGTGATCACGGCACCCGACGCCGCCTTTCTCGTTGACTACGCCGCGTCCGACGCGAAACAGACGGCGCAATCGGCGTGTCAGAAGGAAGCGAACGGCGAGCTCGAAAAGCAAGCCGCCTGTCTCTCCAAGGCGCGCGACGCGTTCCTTCCCGACGTGCTGCGCTTCAAGAAGGAATCCGAGAAGCGCACCGTGCTCATCGTCTACAAGCGTCAAGGGTCCACGCTGCGGGAAGTGTCGATTGGCCCCGTCACGCTGGCCGAACAGGGAGAAGACGGGGTGCACGTCGCGTTCTCCGGCACCAAGGGCGCGCGCCCGATCTTCGTCGGCAAGAAGGAAGCCGTGATCAACGTGCCCAACGACTACAGCATCGAGCTCGACGACGAGCGTCTCGGGCACTTGCGCTACGACGCCAAAATCGGCCTCATCACGGACTGACGGCATGGCTCACGGCAACCTCGAGGGTAAGGTCGCGCTCGTCACGGGCGCCTCGGCCGGCATCGGCGCGGCTCTCGCCGAAGAGGTCGTCGTGCGCGGCGGCTCCGTGGTCCTCCTGGCGCGTCGCGCCGAGCGTGTCGCGGCGCTCGCCGAGCGGCTCGGAGCGCGTGCGCTCGGCGTGCCCGGTGACGTTACGCGTGACGGTGACATAGAGCGCGGCGTGCGCGCTGCCGTCGAGCGTTTCGGTGGGCTGGACTTTCTGTTCGCGAATGCCGGGTTTGCCGTGGCGGGCGGGGTCACGTCGCTCACCCTCGAGGATTATCGAAGGCAGTTCGAGACGAACGTGTTCGGTGTACTACGTAGCGTGCGGGAGTCGCTGCCCGCGCTCACCGAGCGGCGCGGCGCCATCGGCATCGTCGGCAGCGTCAACGGTTACGTATCGCTGCCCGGCTGGTCCGCGTACTGCATGAGCAAGCATGCCGTGCGGTCGCTTTCGGCTTGCCTGCGCGGCGAGCTGAGAGAAAGCGGTGTTTCGGTGACGCACCTCGCGCCCGGCTTCGTCGAGAGCGAGCTCCGCAAGGTCGACAACCAGAGTAGCTTCCACGAAGACGCGCGAGATCCCTTGCCCGGCTGGCTTTCGATGCCCGCAGCGCGAGCGGCACGCAGTATGGTCGGCGCCGTCGTTGCTCGGCGTGCCGAGGTGGTCATCACGGCCCATGGCAAGGTCGCGGTCGGCGTCCAGCGACATGCGCCCGGCGTCGTGGTGGCGGCGCTCCGGGTCGGTGCGGGCCTCGCCGAGAAGTGGGGACAGAAGGCCGGCTGACGGGGAGCGCGAAGGCTCCTGTGTTCCTGGTGGTTCGGGGGGCGCCGCGACACCAAGATCAGGCGGCAATCCAGCTCAAGCGTGCGAGGCCGCTCGAGAGCACCCTGGCTCTCGCGGTACGCGTCTTGCTTTGGCTCGGAATCTTCGCAGAGGAGCTTGGGATGTCGAAGTTCGCTCGTTTGGGGATGCTCGTCGGCTTTTCCGTGGTCGCCTGCGGACCGGATCACAACGGGGGGAACGTGACGCCGGGTGGCGGTGCGACGGGCGGTTCCTCCGGCGCGGCGGGAGCGACGGGTGGGGCTGCCGGCAGCAGCGCTTCAAGTGGTAGCGCTGGTACGGCCGAAAGTGGGGGTACCGCGGGTAGCGCGGGCGTGGCGGGAGCCGGTGCCGGCGGGTCCGGCACGGGTGGTGTGGCGGGCACGGGCACCGGCGGAACGGCGGGCGAGGCCGGTTCGGCAGGCAGCGCGGGCGCGACCTTGAGCACGCCGACGGGTCAAGTCCAGTTTGGCACCATCTATCACTTCCCGGACGACACGAGGAACTACTCGTTCGCGAGCGCGAGCTTCGCGCGCGGCGGCAGCGTTGTGACGCCTTCCGTCTGCATGCCCACGACCTACGGAGCGTGCGCCGTGTGGGATTGCCCCGTCACGGATCCGGGTGGCGGCCCGACGCCGGAACCCACCACCCCTCCCGACGCCGGCTCGATCACGATCGCAAGCGAGATGGATACCTTCTCCGTCGAGCTCACGCCCGATGCGACGGGCGCGTACGGTTTGTCCACGCCTTCCGGTTACCTCGGAGGCGGCGAGACCGTCACGATCACGGCCAGCGGCGGCGGGGTCCCCGCGTTCACGCACACCCTGACTTACCCGCTCGTGCTTCTGCTCACGGAGCCCGCGCTCGCCGCGGGTGAGGGCACGGTGCACGCCTCGCGCTCGGCCGATCTCGTCTTGCGCTGGGACCGCGGGATCAAGGGCGTCGCGCTGCAGATCCAGACTCGGTCGACGACGAGCGGCGCCCCGTACCTGGTGTGCTTGGCGGCTGCCGAGGACGGCACCCTCACCATTCCGGCGGCCGCCCTGACGGCGGTTGCGGCCGGCACGGAGCTCCTGCTGCTCGGCGTGCTCGGAGAACGGGCGACGGCCGGCGACTACGCCGTGAACATCGCCGCCGCGGGCGCCGTCATGACACCCGACCGCATGCAGCGCGTGTCGGTGGTGATCGAGGACTGAGCGCGCGGCGCCTTTCGTCGCGCGGGCCGGCCGAAGGCCATCGTTTGCGTCACAGGTCGAGCAGCCCCCCGAGCCCGAGCGAAACGAGGCCCGACGCGCCGCGCGTGAATCCGCCGCTCGGCGCCGCGGTCCAGCGGTTCTGCAAGTAGACGTAGTTGTCCGGCACGGGCCCGGCGCCGCCGAGGTGAGCCCGTGCTTCCTCGCTGAGCATGAGCTCGGGCAGGGCGCGGCAGGTCAACCGGCAGTCGAGACCGAGCGCTTCGCTCGACTGCATGAGGGTGTGAAGCGTCAGGGGGCCGGCATCGAGCCACGTGGCGTCGGCGCGGAACAGAACCGGCGGAACGTCGAAGGCCGTCGGCACCACCGGGCGGATCCGTTCGAACGAGAAGCGGCGGGGCGCGAGCGGAAACGGCAGCGCGAAGCGTTCGCTCGGGAACGCCGGCATGGTCCAGAGCGCCGGCTCGCGCGCGTCGGGGGATGGTGGCAGCGAGAGCCGCGCGGGCAGCTCGAGCCGCAGGGTCGGAGGGGCCCGCTGGGCAGACGCGGTCGCCGCGCCCGAAACGAGCGCTGCCGTGAGCAAGCAGCCCGGCAAGCGTCGCACGGCCGAAGCGTACCCCCACCGCGGCGGCGCGCCACGGAGCGGGCAGCTGCCAGGGGCGCCCCATCATCTGGCGCGGACCGGCGAAATCCGTGATCGAAACCCGTGCTTCGGGCACTTAGCACCGCGATGCTGCGCCCTGTCTTTTCCTACTTTCTTCTCGCTCTCGTCACGGCCGCCTGCGGCGGCGATGACGGCGCCGCGACCCCCGCCGCCGGGGGCACGGGTGGCGCGGGGGGTAGCGCTGGCGACGCCGCCGCGTCCGGCAGCGGGGCGACCGCGGGCAGCTCCGGTACGGCGGGGAGTCCTGCCGAGGTCCCCGCCGACGCGCTCATCGGCTGGGCCGCGGTGCCCGGCCTCGGTCTCGACACCACGACGGGCGGCGACGGCGGCCGCACCGTGCGCCCGACCACCGCCGAGGAGCTCGTCGCCTACGGCGTGAGTGACGAGCCGCTCGTCATCGAAGTCACGGGCACCTTCGACGTGCCTCGTCTCGAGCTCCTGTCGAACAAGACGCTCGTGGGTCTCGCCGGCGGTGCGTTGCTGAACGGCGGCATCCGCATCCGCCCGCAATCGTCCGACGAAGTCGTAAATAACGTGATCGTTCGCAACGTGCGCGTCAACGGCGCCACCTCGATCATCGAAGGCAAGCCGGACGAAGCGCCCAACGACGACGACGACGCGATGGTCATCTACCACGCGCACCATGTCTGGATCGATCATTGCGAGATCTGGGACGGCCGTGACGGCAACCTCGACATCGTGCACGGCTCCGACTTCATCACGGTCTCGTGGACGAAATTCCGCTATTCGGACGTGGCGCCGTACGAAAACCACCGTTTTTCGAATCTCGTCGGTCACAGCGACAGCGCGAACGCCGCGGCCGAGGATCGCGGCGCCCTCAGCGTGACGTTCCATCACAACTGGTGGGCCGAGCGTGTTCACGAGCGCATGCCGCGCGTGCGCTTCGGCAAGGTGCACGTTTTCGACAACTATTATTCCAGCACCGGGAACAACTACGTGATCCGCGCGGGTTTCGAAGCGGACCTCTTCGTGGAGAACAACTACTTCGACGGTGTCTCGACGCCGCACGAGATCAACGAGGACGATGGCGGCCCCGCCAAGCTCACGGCACGCGGCAACGACTACGTCGATACGTCGGGCGCCGAGGATCAAACCGGGACGGCCTTCGAGCCGCCCTACGCGTACGACCCGGACGCCGCGGATGCCGTGAAGGACATCGTGATGAACGGCGCCGGGCCGCGCTGAGCGGCCTGCTTCGCGTGGCGCGGCGCGCGCGGTCGCGGTCGTGCGCTACTGGGTCGCGCCGTCGCGCGGGATGCACTCGTAGGCGCAATCCTCGCCGGGAGTGGTCGTCGCGTCGTCGGCGCCGAGGACCGTGCTCTGGGCCGTGCAGTTGCCGAGCGAGACGACGCTCATCGTGTGCCCGAGCAGCGCCGGCGAAAGGCACTCGAAGCCGCCGAGCTCGACGAGCGGTTTGCAGTCGAGAATGGTCCCGCCATCCTCGAAGGTGACGTGATCGCCGGGCGCCTCCACGACGGTGAGCGTGTCGCCCTGCGAAGCGCAAAACCAGTTGCAGGCGCCTTCGACACAGCGTCCGGCGCAGTTGACGCTGGTCGAAATCACGAATCGGCTCGTGATGGGCTGGCACGGGACGCCCACGTCCGAGCTCCCGCCGGCTGCCGGCACGGCGCCGGCCGTGTCGAACCCACACGTCGCGGTCTCGCAAAGGTACTCGATGAGGTTGCCGTTCTCGTCACACGTGTCCGTGAAGGAGCCGTTTTCGCCCGTCGTCGTGGCTCGCACGGTCCAGGCGGCCGTGCCCTGCATTCCGACGTCCGGGTCGACGCAGTTTACCGCTACGCTGCCCGCGCCGCCGCCCATCCCGCCCGGGGGGACGCCACCGACGGCCGCCGCGCCCGCGACGCCGCCAATCGCGCCGGCCCCGCCGACGGCGGCAGTGCCGCCCGTTCCCGAGCCCGCGCTGCCACCAGCGCCCGGTGTCGCGCCGCTCCCGCCCGTGCCGGCCGTCACCGTTCCGCCCGAGCCTCCCGTGGCGCCAACCGCACCCGTGCCGCCGGTCGTGACCGTGCCGCCCGTCGCACCCGTGCCGCCCGTCGTGACCGTGCCGCCGCTCCCGCCGCTGCCTCCGGCCACCGACCCGCCGTCGCCGCCGGTCCCACCGGCCTCCTCAACGAGACTCTGCCCCCCGCACGCGAGGCCTGTCAGGGAAGCCACCACTATCCATCGCCAGGAAAAATTGCGCATCCGAACCCCCCAATAGACGCAAGCGCCGTGCCGCCCGTGAGCGCCGCTCGCTCGGGCGAATTCAGCAGGATTGCTGCGGATTCGACGGAGCCGCCCGGCGCGGCGCTGGCACAGCTGTGCCAGCCGCCGGGCACGGCTGTCTTTGCGGCGCCCTCGCGGTCCGCCCATGCTCGGGCCCCGTGACCCCGAAGAAGAAGCCGCGCGCCCCCGCCGTGGCGAAGGCCGAACGTCGCCTGCAAATCCTCGCGGCAGCGCGCAGTGTCTTCGCGAGGCGCGGCTACCACCAGACGACGATCGACGACATCGTCGAGCAGGCGGGCGTCGCGCGGGGCACCTTTTACCTCTATTTCGAGGACAAGCGCGCGGTGTTCTCCGATCTCATCGACCGCTTCGCCTCGCAGCTCGCCGTCGCGATCGCGCGCATCGTGACCGACGATCCGTCGCGCAGTGTCGCCTCCCAGGTGCGCGAGAACATCCGCAGCATCATCGGCGCGTGCCTGAGTGAGCGCGCGATGACGAAGATCCTCATCACGGACGCGGCTTCGGGTGTCGATCCCGCGTTCGATCGAAAGCTTGCGACCTTCTACGATGCCATGGTGGGTCTGCTCGCCGAGAGCTTGAAGGACGGCCAGGCGCTCGGCATCGTCGCCGACGGTGAGCCCCGAGTGTTCGCTTACCTCACGATCGGCGCGCTCAAGGAGCTGCTCTACCAGGCGGTGACGCTCGGCCTCGCCGAGGAGAGCGCCGAGGCGCTCACCGGGCAGATCGAGGGATTTTTGAGCTCGGGGTATCTCCGGGCAGGCGCCGTCGCGAAGGGTGCGCGCTGAGGCGCCGCCCGGGCTACTCGAGCCTCGGCGTGCACCACACGCGATCGTCGCAGCCGGGGTGGGTTCGCGGCGTCGGCGAGCACGAGTCGGAGGGGAGCGTGGGATCGTTCCGGAGCGTGCCCTCGAGCTCGAGGCCGCTGCCGGCGCTGTTCGCGACGCCGATCACCAGGTCGAGCGCGATGCGCGCGCCCGAAACGCGAGGGACGGCGTTCGACGCCCACGGCAGCCGCACCTCGACCTCGTAGCCGTCGGCGACGGTGCGCGCGGCATAGCTCGACGTCGCGAGGATCGACGTGGTGACGCAGGCATAACATGGCTCGTAAATGGTGATGGCGCGCGGCGCCTTGGTGTCCGTCGGCGGCGCGATGATGACGTGCGTCGCTCCGCCGTCTTCCGTGCCCGAATACGAGCCCGTGAGAAGGTCCGTGCCCGCGGCGAAGAACTGCACGGCGTCGCCGTTCCAGAGCGTCGCTGCCGTGTCGGCGATCACGAGCGGATCGACGACGTGCACGTGCGCGACGAACGCATCCGCCGTCCACGCGGCGCGCACCGTCGCCGTGGCCGTCGCGGGAGCGTCGTGGTCCGGGCTCAGGTAGGGCATCGAGCTCACGTCGAACGTCATCGGTGGCACCGTGACGAAATCGTCTCCCGCGCCGTCGAGCACCTGCTCTCCCGCGCCGAACGCCGGCAGGCAGTCGCACAGGAAGAACCCGTCGGTGTCGCAAGGCCCCGTGGTCGAGCCGCCACTGCCCGAGCTGCCGCCGCTCGCCGAGCTACCGCCGCTCGCCGAGCTACCGCCGCTCGCCGAGCTACCGCCGCTCGCCGAGCTGCCGCCGCTGCCCGAATCACCCCCGGAGCTCGAGCCGGCGTCGCCGCCGCTGCCACCCGAGGCCGAGCCGCCTCCGGTGCCGCCCGAGCCACCGCCCGGGCCACCGCTCCCCCCCGAGCCACCTGTCGCCGCGCCGCCGCCCCCCGAGCCGCCACCACCGGCCTCACCACAGTTGGCGCCCTCGCTCGTCGCGACGCAGGCCGCGGGCGCGCAATCGATGCGCAGCGTGTAGCCCGTCCCTTCCTGGTTGCACACGGTCAGGAACTCGCCGTCGCACACGGCTTCGCCCGGGGGGCATGCCATCGAACCGCCCCGGCCTGCTCCCGAGCTGCCGCCGCTGCCCGGCGCTCCGCCCTCGCCGGCCAACGTGTCGTCATCGTCGTCCGCGTGAGATTTGCCGGAGCAACCGTGCGAAACGAGCACGAGCGCCACCGCCCCTGCCGCGGTGAGGGAAGCGCGCCCTAGCCGCCGGGCCCTGGCTCGTTTCGAACGTAACGTCCCGACCAAGATCGGTGAGGTTACCGCGGTCCAGCGCCCCATGCCAGCTCGCGGCCTTGACCGCGAGGGAAACTGACACAAAAACTCGCGCCACTCGCATGGCAAGCGAATTCAACGCCGCGAGCCTCCCGTTCGTGGAGGGGCTCTACGGTGACTACCTGATGGATCCGTCGCGCGTGCCGCCGGAGTGGCAGCGCTATTTCTCCGAGCTCGACGGTGATCCCGCGCGACGCGGCACCTCGCTCGGCCCGCAGTTTCGTCCGGCGTCGCTGTTCGGCAACGCGCCGGGCCACACGAACGGCGCGAGCGTTCCGACCGGCGCCGCGCCCGAGAAGAACGGTGCCGTGGCGTCGAGCGGCATCTCTCAGGCTCTGGTTCGGCAGGACCAGGTCGATGCGTTGATCCGCGCGTACCGCGTGCGCGGCCACATGATGGCGAAGATCGATCCGCTGGGGCTACCGCGGCCCTCGCAGCCCGAGCTCGACCCCGCGTTTTACGGTCTGGCCCCGGCCGACCTCGATCGCAAGTTCTCGAGCCGCACGATCTTCGGCGCCGAGGCGCTCACGTTGCGCCAGATGCTGACGCGCCTATCGAACACCTACTGCCGGTCCATCGGCGTGCAGTTCATGCACATCGACGACCTCACGGTAAAAAACTGGCTTCAGGATCGGATGGAGGGGACGGAGAATCGGCTCGAGCTGTCGCGCGAGGAACAGCTGCGCATCCTCACCAAGCTGACGGACGCGACCATCTTCGAGGAATTCATCCAGAAGAAGTTCGTGGGCGCGAAGAGCTTCTCGCTCGAGGGCTCCGAGAGCCTGATTCCGCTGCTCGCCTTCCTCATCGATCGAGCCGGTGATCCGCACGAAGTGGACGAGATCGTCCTCGCCATGGCCCATCGCGGACGCCTCAACGTGCTTGCGAACATCATGGGCAAGAACCCGCGCGACATCTTCCGCGAGTTCGAGGACACCGACCCCGAGCTTTACTTCGGCAGCGGTGACGTGAAGTACCACCTCGGTCACAGCTCGGACTTCGTCACCGCGAGCGGACGCAAGGTGCATCTTTCGCTGTGCTTCAACCCGAGCCATCTCGAGTTCGTCAACCCGGTCGCGATCGGCCGCACGCGCGGCAAGCAAGATCGCGTGGGCGACGTCGCGCGCAGCAGGAAGATCGCCGTCTTGATCCACGGTGACGCCGCGTTCGCCGGCGAGGGCATCATTCAGGAAACCCTGAACTTGAGCCAGCTCGACGCGTACACGACGGGCGGCACGCTGCACATCGTCGTCAACAACCAGATCGGTTTCACGACGCCGCCCTCGCAAGGCCGCTCCACCACCTACGCGACCGACGTCGCCAAGATGCTGCAGATCCCGATCTTCCACGTCAACGGCGAGGATCCGGAGGCCGTGGCGCAGGTGGTGCGCCTCGCGATGGACTTTCGCGACACCTTCCTGCGCGACGTCGTCATCGACATGTACGGCTACCGCCGCTACGGCCACAACGAGACCGACGAGCCCGCGTTCACGCAGCCCCTGCTCTACCGCGCCATTGCCGAGCGAAAGAGCGTGCGCGACGGCTACCTCGAGCACCTGCTCGGGCTCGGCGGCGTCACACGCGAAGAGGCGGACCACATCGCCGTCGAGCGGCGCGAGCACCTCGAGCGCGAACTCGGTGCGGCGCGGCGACCGGACTACAAGCGTTCGCAGGACTGGCTGGGCGGCTTCTGGCAGGGCTATCGCGGTGGCCCCGAGGCGGACATCGCCGAGGTCGATACGAGCCTGCCCCGCGCCCGGCTCCAAGCGCTGCTCGAGAAGCAGACGGAGCTGCCCGAAGGCTTTCACCCGCACAAGCAGATCGACAAGCTCCTCGGGTCCCGGCGCGCCATGGCACGCGGGGAAAAGAACCTCGACTGGGGCGCGGCCGAAGCGCTCGCCTTCGCGTCGCTCGTCACCGACGGCGTGCGCGTGCGCCTCACCGGGCAAGACGCGGCGCGCGGCACCTTCAGCCACCGGCACGCCGTGCTCCACGACTTCGAGAACGGGCAGCCCTACATGCCGCTTTGCCACCTCGAGCCCGGGCAAGCTCCCATCGAGATCTACAACTCGGCGCTCAGCGAGGCTGCCGTGCTCGGCTTCGAATACGGCTACAGCCTGGACTGGCCGGACGCGCTCGTGCTGTGGGAGGCGCAGTTCGGTGACTTCGCGAACGCCGCGCAGATCATCATCGACCAGTTCATCGTGAGCGCCGAGGACAAGTGGAAGCGCCTGTCCGGCCTCGTGCTGCTCCTGCCGCACGGCTTCGAGGGGCAGGGGCCGGAGCACTCGAGCGCGCGCCTCGAGCGTTTTCTCACGCTGGCCGCCGAAGAGAACATCCAGATCGCCCAGCCGACGACGCCCGCACAGTGCTTCCACCTGCTCCGGCGGCAAGCCATTCGCCAGTGGCGCAAGCCCCTCGTCGTGCTCACGCCGAAGAGCTTGCTCAGGCACCCACAGGCGACGAGCCCGCTCGAGGACTGCGCCGAAGGGCGCTTCCAGCGCGTCATCCCCGACGGCCGCACGGCCGCCGCGCGCGTCATCAAGAAGACCACGCGCCTCTTGCTCTGTACGGGCAAGGTTTTTTACGACCTCGACAAGCGCCGACACGAGCTCGGGCGTGACGACGTCGAGATCGTGCGCGTCGAGCAACTCTACCCGCTGCCGGACGTTTACCTGCACGCGGCCGTCGACCACCTCGAAGACGGCACCCCCGCGCTGTGGGTCCAGGAAGAGCCCGAGAACATGGGAGCGTGGCGCACCATCAAGGCGCGTTTCGGCAGCATGCTGTTCGGTCGCTTTCCGCTCGTGGGCGTGTGCCGTGCCGAGTCGGCGAGCCCCGCGACCGGGTCTGCCAGCTGTCACAAGCTCGAGCAACAACAGCTGCTCGAGCGTGCATTCGGCTGAGCACGCGCCCGTCGGGTCGTGCGAACGAACCGTGAGCGATTGCAACCGCGAGGCGGCGGCGTTATTCGGTGCCTCACGATGGCGATCGAGCTCAAAGTGCCCGCGGTCGGGGAATCCGTCAGCGAGGTGCAGATCGGCGAGTGGCTGAAGGGCGAGGGGGACCGTGTCGAGCAGGACGAGACCCTCGTCAAGATCGAGACCGACAAGGTCACGATCGATCTACCGGCACCGACTGCCGGCGTGATCACGCGCATCGTGGCCAAGCAGGGTGACCAGGCCATGGTGGGAGACGTGATCGGCATCCTCGAGGAGGCGTCCGACAAGCCCGCCGCGGCCGCGCCGGGGCCCGCGCCCGGCTCGTCGGCACCGCCGCCGGCCTCCGAGGGGGAGGGGCCGCGCTCCGCGCGCGACTCCATGCCGCCGCAGGGCTTCGCCCGCGTGATGCCTTCCGCGCGCCGCGCGCTCAAGGAGCGCGGGCTTCGCCAGGACGAAGTGGAGCCCTCGGGTCCGGGGGGTCGCCTCTTGCGCGAGGATGTCCTGCGTCACGACGCCGACGAGGACGGTCACGACGGCGCCGCCGCGCGTGCGCCCGCTCCGAAGCCGGCTTCGGTTCCCCTGGCCTCGACCCGGGCTCCGGCGCCGGCCGCCGTCGATCCGGGCCCGCTCGAGGAAGCGATCACGATGTCGCCGTTCCGGCGGCGCATCGCGGAGCGGCTGGTTTCAGCGCAGAAAACCGCCGCGTTGCTCACGACCTTCAACGAGATCGACATGAGCAACGTGATGGCCCTGAGAAAGCAGCATCAGGAGGCTTTCCAGGAAAAATACCAGATCAAGCTTGGCTTCATGTCGTTCTTCGTCAAAGCGGTGATCGACGCGCTCAAGCTCGTGCCGGCCGTCAACGGCGAGATCCGCGGCAACACGATCCTCTACAAGAACCACTACGACATCGGCGTCGCCGTGGGCGGGGGCAAGGGCCTCGCCGTGCCCGTGATTCGGGACGCCGATCGGCTGAGCTTCGCGGAGGTGGAGCAGAAGATCGCCGACTTCGGTAAGCGCGCGAAGGACAACCGCCTCACGCTCGAGGAGCTTTCGGGCGGCACGTTCACGATCTCGAACGGCGGCATCTACGGCTCGCTCCTCTCGACGCCCATCGTGAACCCGCCGCAGAGCGGCATTCTCGGGCTTCACGCCATTCAAGACCGGCCCGTGGCGCTGAACGGCGCCGTGGTGATCCGCCCCATGATGTACGTCGCGGTCACCTACGATCATCGCCTCGTGGACGGTCGCGAAGCGGTGACGTTCCTCAAGCGCATCAAGCAGTGCCTCGAGGAGCCCTCGAGGATCCTGCTCGAGGTTTAGGACTGCTTTCTTGAGTCCCGGTTCCGGGCCGAAGGAGTTTGCGCTGCATTCTTGGCCCAGGGGAGGCCGCGGGCGTAACTCGCGGGCATGCCTTCCGAGGGCGCTACTTCCGGCATGCTGGTGATCGTCGAGCTCGGCGCCGACTGGCCTGCGCAGCTGGTTCGGGACGCCGCCTGCACTTCACGAAGAGTCGTGGTCGAGCTCGAGGGGGAGGGTCCGGCGGCCTTTGCGGCGCGCGTCGTTTCGGTCGCGGCGTCGCTCATGCCCCACGCCGTTCCGCTCGAGCTCGCCGTGCTGGCCGTCAACGAGCGAGCGGACGACGCGCAGCGCCGGGCGCGTCGCGCCATCGGTCGCGCCCTGCTCTTCCCCCGCTCGCGCCGCGGTGCTCGGCTGCTCGTGAGCGCCACGCCGGAGCCCACCGACCGCCTCCGCGCGGCGCTGCTCGCGCTTGCTGGCGAGCTCGGCGCCGTCAACGGCGCGCCCCAGCGCGTCACCGTCTGCTTCGGTGGGCGCCCCGAGGCACCGATTTCGTCGCCCGACGCCGTGCTCGAGGCCGTCGAGCGCGTGGCCTGACCCGGGGCGAGCGGCGAGAGGTGCTCGCGGCAGACCTTCAAGCCGCGCGCCGGCGCCGCGTGACGAGTGCGAGCAACCCGCCGAGCGAAAGCACGAGCGCACCGCCCGGCGCAGAGCCCCGTCCCGGCATCTCGCACGAGCAGCCCCGCGGGTCGCGCACGTAGAGCGTTCCGTCGGTCCCCGCCGCAGCGCCGCTTCCGCCACCCGTGCCGTTGTCACCGGCCTCACCGGTGCCGGTGCCGCTGCTGCCGCCGCTTCCGCCACCGGTGCCGTTGTCGCCGGCCTCACCGGTGCCGGTGCCGCCGCTGCCGGTGCCGCTTCCGCCGCCCGTGCCCATGGGCGTGCCGCCCTGGCAGCGCCCGTTGGCGTCGCACGTGCCCGTGCTTTCGCAGGCCGAGCCCTCGGGAAGCCTCGGATCGGTGCATTCACCCGTGCCGGGATCGCAGCTTCCGACGTCGTGGCAGTCGTCGAACGCCGTGCAGGTCTTGGCCGTGCCGGTGCATTCACCGGTGTCAGCGCAGTGGTCGTCCTCGGTGCAGTCGTTCGAGTCGTCGCAGGTCGTGCTGGTCGCCTCGGGCTCGTGCTTGCAGCCCGTGATGGGGTCGACGCCCGTGCCGTCGGCGTCCTCGCAGGTGTCCTGGGTGCAGGGGTTGCCGTCGTCACAGTCCCTGGGCTCGCCCGTGCAGGCGCCGTCCTGGCACGACTCGTTCACCACGCAGCGGCTGGTCTCGTCGACGCATGGCGTGCCATTCATGAGGGGCGTGTGGGGGCACGTCATGCAACTCGTGTCGGGGACGTCCGACGTGCAGGGATTGCTGTCGGTGCAGTCAACGCCGCCCGTCGGCACGCAGCGTCGCGCCGTGGCCGGCATGCCGTCGTGGTCGGTGCAGCGCTCACCGGTCGTGCAGGCGCTGCCGTCGTCGCACATCGTGCCTTCCGGCTTGCTCACGTGCGTGACGCCGGTGCTCGACGTGCAGGCGTCGTCGGTGCACGGGTTTCCGTCGTCGACGGGCACGGGCGTGCCCGCGCACGCGCCGTTGTTGCACTTGTCGTTTTCCGTGCAGGGGTCTCCGTCGTCGCAGCCGCCGCTCTTCGGCTGGCAGGCGCCGCCCATGCAGGTCCCGCACTGCCCACAAGCCTGGCACTGGCTGCCCGCGCTCCCGCAATGCTGATCGGTGTTGGCCAGGCACTGACCGGTCGTGTCGAGGCAGCTCGAGCAGCAGACGGCATCGGCCGAGCAGCGCCCGTTGGCGCAGCCGGTGCCCACCGGCTCGGCCATGCACGCGCCGCTGGCGCACGACTTGCACGTGCCGCAGACGCCGCCGCCGGCCGCGACGCACTTTCCGGCCTTGCACGTCTCGCATGCGCTGCAGCTCACGCAACGGTCGCCGCCGGCCCCGCAGTAGCCCGGCTGGTCGCCGACGAGACACACGAACCGGCCGTTGACGTCCTGGGCGCACCCAACGCAGCACTTCAGGTAGGAGACGCCCTTGCTGTCGTCGGCGGTCGTGCAGTGGCCGTCGCTGGGTGTCCCCGCGATGCTCGAGCAGGCGTCCCCTTCATTGGCCTCCTGGCGGAAGAGGCAGAACTTGTTCGCGTCGCACGTCCACGAGCCGCAGGTCCCGCTGTCCGCCGGACAGACCGCCCCCATGCAAGTGAGCGCGCCCTCGGTGGACTTGCCGAGCGGCTCGACCGAAGTGTCCGTCGAGCAGCTCGGCAGCGCCGTCGCCGTCCCGACGGCCAGGAGCATGCCCAGCGCGAGCTTCACGAGCCGAGAGGTTGTCACGAGCGTGCCCTTGGTCGTCGTCATCTCTCGTCCTCCGCTCTCAGAACCTGCCGCGCACGCCCGCCGAGCCGAGCCCGACGTAGGGCCGCACGCCGGCCGTCTTCTCGTCGCTGCCGCCGCTCAACAGGAGCAGCGTCACGCCCGTGGCGACACCGACGCCGCCCACGGCGAATCCGACGATACCGAGCGTTTGCTTGGAGCCGGCGTCGCTGTCGAGCTGGTCGACCTCAGCCGAGAGCGGGTTTCCCGTCGTGCAGCCCGTGGCACCGCCACACTGGGCGAACTTTTCGTCCGCATCCTTTCGCTTGCTCGCCGATTGCAGCGAAAAGAGCGTGCCCGCGGCGAGGCCCACCGCGCCGAGGCCGAACCCGACGTAGGCCCCCACGCGCAAGCCACCGCCTCCCGAGCGCTCGCTCGAGCCTCCATCACTCGTGGGTGAAGACCCCGGTGCGGGCACGGGAGCCGCCGGTGGTGGCGCCGCCGCGGCGGGAGCCGCTGCGGCGGCGGCCGGTGCTGCCGCGAGCGGCACGGCGCCGGGTGCGTCCTCGAGTCGCAGGACCACGACCTTCTTTTCGCCGTCTGCGAGCGTCACGGGCTCCGAGGGCGCTCGCTTGCCCGTTGCCGTGGCCTCGATGCGATGGTTGCCCGGATCGATCGGCTGCGGCAGCCCGATGAGCACGCCGGGGAGCGCCACGCCATCGACGAGCACGGTGACGTCGGCGGCCCCGTCGGAGCCTTCGACGTTGATCGTCAGCCTGCCGATGCGCGGCTCGATCTCCTTCACCTCGCTGGTCGCCGCTGCCTGCGCATCGGCGAACGCTTTCGGGGCGTTCGACGGTAGCGTCTCCTTGACGATCTTGAGATAGGCCTCGCGCGCGCGAACGAGCTGTCCGAGCTTGACGTGCGCGCGGGCGCGATAGAGCAGGTGGGGCGGCGCGTGCACCAGGGATTCGGCCCGGCTGAAGAGGTCGACCGCATCCTTGAAGCGCCCCTCGTTGAACGCTTTCGCCCCCTCGGTGGCGAGGGAGCGCGCCGCGGCGCGCTGCTCGTCGCTCTGCGCCCGGGAGACCGACGGAGCGCACACGAAACCGACCACCCAGAGTACCGCCGGGAGCAGGCGGCGCGCCTTCTCGAGCCACATGGCCCTCCATCCTAACACCCTCCCCCCCGTGCCCCGGAGGCCTTTTATTTGGGCAGAATTCCAAACGGGGTCCGAGAGGGCGGCGGGGCTCCGAAAGTCGTCGTATCCTTGTAGACGCGTATGTCGCTCGAGACCGGAGAGCTCCTCGACGGGAAGTACCGCATCATCCGGTTGATCGGGGAAGGTGGGATGGGCGCCGTCTACGAAGGCGAGAACATTCGCATCAACCGGCGCGTCGCCATCAAGGTGCTTCACGCCGCACTCACGACGAACGCGGAGGTCACCCAGCGCTTCGAGCGCGAGGCGCAAGCCGCCGGCCGCATCGGCAACGATCACATCCTCGAGGTCATCGACCTCGGCGTGCTTCCAAACGGTGATCGCTTCATCGTGATGGAGTTTCTCGACGGCGAGCCGCTCTCGGCGCGCATCTCGCAAAGAAAGCGACTCACTCCCCAGGAGCTCGCGCCGCTGGTTCGTCAGGTCCTGGTCGGGCTCGGCGCCGCGCACCGCGCGGGAATCGTCCATCGCGACCTCAAGCCCGACAACATCTACGTGCTCAAGAGCAAGGCCGGCCGCACCGATTTCGTGAAAATCATCGATTTCGGCATCTCCAAGTTCCAGCCCTTGGCGGGCGACGGCATGAAGATGACGCGCACGGGCGCCGTGATGGGCACGCCCTATTACATGTCACCCGAGCAGGCGAGCGGCAGTGCCGAAGCGGATCAGCGCAGCGACCTCTACTCGATCGGCGTGATCATGTTCGAGGCGGTCACGGGGCAAGTGCCCTTCGAGGCGGGCACCTTCAACCAGCTCATGTTCAAGATCGTGCTCGCGGAGGTGCCGCAGCCGACCACCATCGTGCCCGACCTCGACCCGGCGTTCACGAGCTTGATCGCGCGCGGCATGGCGCGTGACGTCGCACAGCGCTTCCAGTCCGCCGACGAATTCATCCAGGCGCTCGACGCGTGGGTGCAACGCGGAGCGGCCGTGAGCGTCCCACCACCCACCGATGTCGCCGCGTCGGGGCTGCTCCCCGCGAGCGGCCCCATGACGAGCGCCGCCGCGACCTCGGCCGGCGTGCGCTCCGGCGGCAAGACCGCCGGCACCTGGGCCACCACCAACGACGACGCCGTGCCACTCAAGAAAGGGCCCGGTGCGGGCGTCGTGCTCGGCCTGATCGGCGCGCTTATCGTCGTGGGCGGGGGCGCGGCGTTCGCCCTGCTCGGTCACTCGAAGGAGGAGCCCGTCGTGGCGAATTCCGCCGCGCCTGAGCCGCCTCCGGCGGCCCCTCGGGCCGATCCCGCTGCCCCTTCTCCCACCCCGCCGGAGCCGAAGGTGGAGCCGGTGGCGGCGCCCGCTGCGCCCGCACGCCCACCCGAGGCGCCCTCCGCGTCCGCGGCGCCTTCGGCCGCCGCGGTACCCCGCGTTGCCCCGCGACCGGCCCCGCGGCACACCGCGGTCAAACCAGTTCCCAAGCCCCCAAAGCCAGCACCCGCCAGACCCTCACAAAAGCCGGGCGGGACCCCTGATTTCGGCTACTAGCGCCCGCGCGGCTCGCGAGCGTCCCGCGAAGCCTCCGACGGCTCGCCCGCTCGCCCGTCAACCGCGCGCACTGTCTTGATCGCTTGACGGTGCAATTGCTCGGAGCTTGCTCGCGCTCACCTAAAAACTTTGCGCCCCCGTCACTCGGACGTCGTCGCCGAGACCCGCTCATCCATCAAGGTGCGCGACGCCGCGCGGAAGGAATCGCGCGCTCGGGCGTGTCTGGATACCGGTGTACAAAAACGACGCGGGGTGTACAAAAACGACGCGGGCGAGGTGAGGTGAGGTGAGGTGAGGTCAGTAAAAAGTCCCTCATGCGCAAACGAATCGTGAAGCTTATCTTGACGACTAGCGAACTCGAGTAAATGATTGGGCGTTCGGGAAGCTTTCGACGACCTTGGGGTTTGATCCCGCGCCGCCTGCGGGATCTTTTTGCAACCTAGCGAGCCTGGGCACCGGTCCCGGCTGAGGGATAGGATGGATAAGGACCAGGATCGAACTTCCATCGTCGTCATCGAGGCCGGCGCAGGCTGGCCCGAGTGGATCACGGAGTACCAGCGGCGCGCGCCGAACGCCTCCGTGATTGCCCAGACGGCGAACGAGGCTCCCGCGGAGTTCGGCGCGCGGGCGCTGCATCGCCTCGGCGAGATGCAACGGGGTTCGGGTCGGTTGGGGGTTGGGATCGTGCTCTGCGCGGATGGTGCCACTGCGGAGCTTCGCGCCGTTCGCAATGAGGTATCTTGCGCCATCGTCGCCGCGCTCCACGGCTCCGGCGATCTGGTGCTCGCGGCCATCGAAGGCAGCGAAGCATTCCAGCAAGAGCTGTTCGTGCTGGCCGGCGCTCTCTGCGAGGATCCTTTCGTTTCGCGCGTGAACGTCCGCGTTCGCTTCGGCACGACGCAGAGCGGTACCATGCCCTCCGTCGTGCCCCAGCAGGACCCGGACGATCAGGAACGCGTCAGCTGGACGGGCAGCGGCTGAGACCAGCCCGCCCCAAGGACCGTCCTTGCCTGCCCGGCGCCGCCGCGCGGCCCGTTTTCGCGCTGGCTCAGGTCGGCAGATCGAGTTCGTGCTCGGGCACGCTGCCGGCGAGCGCTCGCGCGAAGGTGATGGCCAGGCTGACGACGCCCCAGACGAGCCCCGCCACGACCCCGCCGTCGACGACACCACGCCACGGGTACGGCAACCGCCTCACGAGCGTCACCGCGACGAGGATCATCGCCACGATCGTCCATGACGTGACGAGGCGCCGCCGCCGCGCGCCCACGAGCCCCATGGCGTAGGCCGGCGCGAGCGCGACGAGCAGCGGCCCCGGCGCGGAGCGTGCGAGGTGGAACGCGCGCGCCACCGAGCGCGGAACGAAGGCACGCTGGAATCCTCGGTAGCCCTCCGAGTAGAGGCTCACCAGAGCCCAGCCGACGTACGCCGAGAGCTCGACTGCGCCCAGCCCACCGCGTCTGAGCGGCTCGAGCGCGATCGGCGTGAGCCGCACGACGGCCTGCAAGAGGAGCAACGTCACGCCTCCGATCGCCCAGCACGCGACGGGGGTTGAGAGGGGATGTTCCGGGATCAGCGGTCGCGCGGGCGCCTGGGCCATGCCGAAGGCCACTAGCGCGGCCTGGGCCGCGCGCCTGCCTTGACACGATGCGTCACGCTGCCCTATGAAAACCAGGCACCCGAGGTCGCACGAGACCACATGGGAAAAGGCAATCAGGATCGGGTCGCCGTCGTCGCGGGCGTCAGGACTCCGTTCGCGAAGCAGGCGACCGCCTACGCGCGTCTCTCCGCGCTCGACTTGGGCCGGCTCTGCGTCGCGGAGCTGCTCGAGCGCACGGGCGTCCGCCCCGCCGAGGTCGATCAGGTCGTGTACGGCCAGGTCATCCCGTCGCTCGCCGTGCCGAACATCGCACGCGAGATCGTGCTGGCCGTCGATCTGCCCCGGAGCGTCGACGCCTACAGCGTGTCGCGCGCCTGCACGACGAGCTACCAGTCGATGATCAACGTCACCGAGTCGATCATGGCGGGTGTGATCGACTGCGGTATCGCCGGCGGTGCCGACAGCGCCAGCGACATTCCGATGGCCACGCAGAAGCCGCTCGCCGACGCCTTGCTCGCGATGAGCCGTCAGAAGACGCTCCGCGGCAAGCTCGGGGCGCTCCGCGGGCTCTCCGCGCGCGATCTCGTGCCGGTGCCCCCCGCGCTCAAGGAGCCGTCGACGGGACTTACCATGGGCGAGAGCGCCGAAAAGATGGCCAAGGAGAACGGCATCTCGCGGCGTGCTCAGGACGAGTTCGCACACCGCAGTCACACGCTCGCCGCGCAGGCCTGGGCCGACGGCCGCCTCGCCCAAGACGTGATGACCACCTATCCGCCGCCCAAGCTCGAGCCCTTCGCCCAGGACAACCTCGTGCGAAAAGACAGTGAGCTCGAGAGCTACGCCAAGCTCAAGCCGGTGTTCGATCGGAAGTACGGCACCATCACTGCCGGTAACAGCTCGCCGCTCACCGACGGCGCGAGCGCGCTGCTCGTCATGCGTGAGGACAAGGCCAAGGCGCTCGGCTACCGGCCGCTCGGCTACGTGAAAAGCTGGGCTTTCGCCGCCGTGGATCCGGCGGAGCAGCTCCTGCAGGGGCCCGCCTACGCCGCGCCCGTCGCGCTCGAGCGCGCCTCTCTCAAGCTCAAGAACATGGATCTCGTCGACATGCACGAGGCTTTCTCGGCACAGGTCTTGAGCAACATCCAGGCGTTCGAGAGCGACGGCTTCGCGCAAAAGAGGCTCGGCCGCGACAAGAAGCTCGGTACGATCGATTGGGAAAAGCTCAACGTCATGGGCGGGTCGATTGCCCTCGGGCACCCGTTCGCCGCCACGGGTGCGCGCCAGATCATGCAAACGCTGCGCGAGCTCCGGCGCCGCGGCGGCGAGTTCGCGCTGTGCACGGCGTGCGCCGCGGGCGGGCTCGCCGCGGCGGTCGTCCTGGAGTCGGCATGAACGAGGCGGCTCCCGCGAACCGCGCCCTCGTGCTCGAACGGCGCCCCGACGGTGTCGGCGTCATCGTCATCGACGTCCCGGGCGAGAGCGTGAACACGCTGCGCGGCAACTTCGCCGACGAGCTTTCGCTCGTGCTCGATGACGCCGAGTCGTCGGCCGACGTGAAAGCGCTCGTGGTCGCCTCCGGCAAGCCGGACGGCTTCGTCGCCGGCGCCGACATCAAGACGCTGATTGCCGCGAAGAGCGCGGCCGATGCGAGCGAGCTCTCGCGCCGCGGCCAGCGCGTGCTCGATCGCCTCGCGGCCTTTCCGAAACCCGTCGTCGCGGCGATTCACGGCGCATGCCTCGGCGGAGGGCTCGAGCTCGCGCTCGCGTGCCACGCGCGCGTCGCCACGTCCGACGACAAGACTCGCCTCGGACTACCCGAGGTGCAGCTCGGGCTCCTCCCCGCCCTTGGTGGCACGCAGCGCCTCCCGCGGCTGATCGGCACCGAATCCGCGCTCGATCTCCTGCTCACGGGCAAGCAGCTCGACGCGCGGCGAGCGCTTCGCGCGGGGCTCGTCGACGAGGTCGTTCCCAAGGCCATCCTGCTCGACGTGGCGGCCCGCTTCGCGCTCGCCCGCGTGGCGGCGGCACCGCCGCCGAAGAAGCGGCACCTCGATCGCAAGACGCTGACCGAGGCGCTGCTCGTCAAGAATCCCCTCGGCCGTCGCGTGTTCTTCGGTCAGGCGAAGAAGCGCACGCTCGCGAAGACGCACGGCAACTACCCTGCGGCCGAACGCATTTTGGAGGTGGTGCGGCTCGGCCTGTCGCGCGGCATGCCGGCGGGGCTGGGCGCCGAGGCTGCGGCCTTCGGCGAGCTCGCCGTGAGCGCCGAGGCCCGGGAATTGATGGGCATCTTCTTCGCCCAGACCGAGCTCAAGAAGGACTCCGGCGTGAACGACGAGGCAGTCGGGCCCGGCAAGCTCGAGCGCGTCGGCGTGCTGGGCGCGGGGCTCATGGGCGCGGGCATCGCGTTCGTGACGGCGGTCAACGCCAAGCTTCCGGTTCGCCTCAAAGATCGCGACGACGCGTCGCTGTCGCGCGGCCTGTCTCACGTTCGTGAGCTCATCGTCGAGCGCGCGCGCACCCGGCGCTTGCCCGCCTTCGATCGCGATCGCGAGCTGTTGCGCGTGACGGCGACGACCGACTACGACGGCTTCGAGGCGGTCGATGTCGTCATCGAAGCCGTCTTCGAGGATCTCTCGCTCAAGCAACAAGTGCTTCGAGACGTCGAGTCGCGTGGTGGAAAGAACCTGATTTTCGCCTCGAATACTTCATCGCTGCCCATCGGGTCGATCGCCGAGGCCGCCCAGGCCCCCGAGCGCGTCGTGGGCATGCACTACTTCTCGCCCGTCAACAAGATGCCCCTGCTCGAGGTGATCGCCACGCCGAAGACGGCGCCCTGGGTCGTGGCGACGGCCGTCGAGCTCGGCAAAAAGCAGGGCAAGACGGTGATCGTCGTCGGCGACGGCGCGGGCTTCTACACGTCGCGAGCGCTCGGCCCATACCTCAACGAAGCCTCATTTTTGCTCGCCGAGGGCGTGCCCGTCGAGGCCATCGACGCCGCGCTCGTGCGCTGGGGTTTCCCGGTGGGCCCCGTCACGCTGCTCGACGAGGTGGGCATCGACGTGGGGCTGAAGGTCGGAAAAATTCTGCACGACGCGTTCGGCGAGCGCATGGCGCCGCCGCCCGCCGTCGAGCGGCTCGTCGAGGACCAGCGCTTCGGCAAGAAGAACGGGCGCGGTTTTTACGACTATTCGTCGAAGAAGAAGGGCAAGCGCGAAGTCGATCGCTCGGTTTACACCGTGCTCGGCGTCGAGCCGAAGCTCGATCTCCCGTCGGGGGAGATCGCCGACCGCTGTGCGCTCCAGATGGTGAACGAGGCTGCGCACTGTCTGGGAGACGGTGTCCTACGAAGTGCGCGGGACGGCGACATCGGCGCCGTGTTCGGGCTCGGGTTTCCGCCGTTTCGCGGCGGCCCCTTCCGTTACGTCGACGCCATGGGCGCGAAGGAAATCGTGCGGCGCCTGCGCGCGCTCGAGGAGACCAAGGGGGCCCGTTTCCGGCCGGCGCCGATTCTCGTGGAGCTCGCCGACGGTGGGCGGTCGTTTTACTCCGCGCGGAGCGCCTGAGCGGCCCGTGCGGCTCCGGGGAAGCACGCCCCCACCGCATGGCGTATCATTGGGGAGCTACGCGGCTTATGGAGGTCTTACGATGACGAACAAGCTTGCTTTGTGTGCGGCGCTCGCCGCCTCCCCATTCCTTTTCTGGGCCGAACCGGCTGCGGCCGGCGTTGACGCCTGCGGCAACATCCACGTCGAAGCCAACGCCACGTGCGAGGCCGACGTCACGGGCGGCTGCGAGGCGAACTGCACGCCGCTCACGATGGAAGCGGCCTGCGCCGGCAAGCTCGAGGTGAGCTGCGAGGGCGAGTGCAATGCGACGGCCACGGCAACCTGCACGGGGAGCTGCGATCTCGCAGCCTGCAAGGCCGACTGCGAGGTCGACCCACCGAGCTACCACTGCGCGGGCAACTGCAATGCCGAGGGCGAGGCGCACTGCGAGGGTGAGTGCATGGCGGCCGACAATCACGGCGAATGCATGGCCTCGTGCAAGGCGACGTTTTCCGCCGAGTGCGACGTAAAATGTCAGGGTCACGAGGGCTCCGTCGACTGCGAGGCCAAGTGCGACGCCATCTGCCAGGGCCACTGCGAAGCCGAGGCGAACGCCCACTGCCAGGTCAGCTGCCAGAATCGCTCGTACGTCTCCTGCAAGGCCGAGCTCTCGGGCGGGTGCGAGGTTGCTTGCCAAAAGCCCGAAGGCGCCGTCTTCTGCGACGGGCAGTACGTTGACGACGGCGGCAACCTCCAAAAGTGCCTCGACGCACTCCGCGCGGCCATCAACCTGGAGGCGAGCGGGTCCTCGTCGGGCCATTGCGCGAACGGCAGCTGCCAGGGCGAGGCAGAGGGTCAGGCAAGCGCCAGCTGCGCGCTCGGCGCGGCGCCCGGTCACGCAGGAAGTCCGCTCTGGGTGCTCGGTGCGCTCGGACTCGCGGGACTTTGGCGCCGGCGCCGGAGCTGACTATGCTCGCGGGCCGTGACGGCCCGGCTTTTGGTTTCGCTCGGAGCGGCTCTCGCCTTCGCTGCTTGCAAGCCGGCCGTTGGTAGCTCGTGCGACAAGGGCGAGGCCCGCTGCCTCGATCCGGGGCGCGCTTTACTCTGTGAGGCCGGGCGCTTCATCGAGTCGCCGTGCCGTGGCAAGAACGGCTGCCGCCTCGAGCCCGAGGGGACGGCGTGCGACGTGCACGAAAATCGGGACGGCGACGCCTGCTCGAAGGACGAAGAGGGCGCCGCCGTCTGCGCCGACCCGACGACGCTCGTTTCGTGCCGCGGCGGCCAGTACGTGCGGTCTCCCTGCCGCGGCAAGGGCGGCTGCGTCGAGGAAGCCGGGCATACCCAGTGCGACGCTTCCGTCGCGAAGCCGGGCGATGCTTGCGCCGCAGCGGGCAAGAACGCTTGCTCGGTGAGCGGCAAGGAAGTGCTCGCCTGCGCCGACGGCAAGCTCGACAAGAGTTACGACTGCCGAGGCGAGCGCGGCTGCAGCGTCGAGGCCGGCAAGATCGACTGCGACACCTCGGTCGCGCGCCTGGGCGACGCCTGCGACCCCCGCTCTGACGGCAGCTTCGCCTGCACGGAGAGCGGCACGGCCATCGTGCGCTGCTCGGCCGGCCAATTCGTGGCTGACGAGACGTGCAAGAAGGGCACGCGCTGCCTCGCAGAGCCGGGCAGCACGCGTTGCGGCAAGCCCGACGCCACCTGACCCCGCGCGCTCAGTTACACGGCGTGAGGACGGTGAGGTACCAGGGCGCGGGGTTACCGCAGTAACGCGGGTCGCAGAACAGCGCCATGATCCAGGTGCCGCTCGAGTCGACGCCCGGGAACGCTTGCCCCGTGTCCGTCATGAGCGTGCTCAAGTCGAACGGCTCGTCCGACGGAACGTCGCCGCTGTAGAGCTCGTCGGCGAGCTCCTGCAGGTTCAAAAAGTCGTCCTGCAGCTCGGTGAGCGTCTTCGAGTAGTGGCCCACCAAGGCAAGGTAGATCGAACGCGTCTGCCAGGGGTGGCCGAGCCCGTTGGTTGCGAGCTGGGTCCAGTCGATGGTGATGGCCGGCTGCGACGCGGGCACCATGACCGGCACCACCGACGTCAGATTCACGTCGAACGTGACGGACGCCGACGTGCCCATGGCGCCGCCCGTGTGGCCGCCGGTGCCCGGCGGGAGCCGCGTGCTCGCGCCGATCGTGATGTCGGTCGGGTCGGAATCCTCGCCGAGAACCAGGGGCTGGATCATACGGTTGCCGGCGCCCGGCACGAGGCCCGAGGCGGGCATGATGAGGATCGTGTGGGTCGCGGGATCGCTGATGGCCGGATCGAGATACTCGTTGACGGTCGTCTTCACGTCGGGCGACGTGCGGTAGGTGTTCTCCGGCACGCCGGGGACACCGAAATCGTAGAGGCTCGAGCTCGTGATCGTGTTGTTCGTCACGAGCTGCAGCGCGCCCATCTGCAGCTGCTGGAGCGAGTTGTCGTCGGCGTTGATGTGCTGCGCGAGCTCGTCAACCGTCACGTTGAACACGACCAGCAGCACCGAGTCGATGTCCCCCGTCGCGCTGATGTCGCGTCCCAAGAAATCCGTCGTGAGGCCCGACCAATCGAACATCAGCTCGGCGTTCGGCTTGACCTTCGCGGCCGTGAGCTGGATGTCGCTGGAGAAGCTGTAGTTGTTGGCCTCGGACAGCGTCAGCGTCGTGGAGCCGCACTGACCAGTGCCGCCCGCGCCCGCGCCCGCGCCGCTTGCCCCGCCGCTACCGGCGCCCGACCCGCTGCTACCGCCCGTCCCGGCGCCGCCGCCGGTTCCCGCGCCGCCGCCCGTCCCAGAGACGGCTCCCGTGCCGGAGGTGCCCGCCCCGCCGCCGCTGCTCGAGCTCGCATCGTCGTCGCCGCCGCTGCAGCCGAGCAGCAGCGCAGGCAAAAAGGCCAAGAGGATTTTAGCGTTCATGGGTGTCGTCGAGCTCCTGTGGCAGATGCGAAGCGGCGCGTGAGGGCGCGTCGAAGACAGGCTGGGCGTGCCGCTCACCGCCCGCAAAAGCTAGCAGTGAACTTGCTGGGTGACCAGCCGGATCAGAAGCGCGGCGGCGGCCCGTACAGCGTCTCGCGCCACTCGGCATATCCGCCCGCGCCGCCGCTGATCGATTGCACCAACGCTTGCTGCGGATCGATCTCGTGGATCAGGGCTGCGACCGAGAACGTGATCAGAGTGTTGCCGTTCGGCAACGCCTGGACGTCACCGAGCACGTTGCTCGACGTGCCGGGCTTGTACGACCACACCATATTGGCGGCAAACGTGCCGGTTTCGTTGATCGTGTACTTGTAGACGGTGGAGGCGCCGCTCGTCGCATTGTTGAAAAACAGGAACGTCCCGCTGCCGTCGTCCGAAAAGTCGTGGCCGTGGTTCACCTGCCAGTTGCCGCCGACGCACTTCGGAGCGGCAACCCCGCTGCAGCTCCCGCCGAACTGCCACAGCACCTGACCCGTGTGGCTCACCTTCACGAACAGGTTCGGATTGCGGTCACCGACGGTGAACGTGTCGTCCTTCTGGTGATAGTGAATGGCGTTGGCGTGGTACGTGTTCGACCCGCCGAACGCGCTGTTGCCGCCCGGATACACGGTCGCATCGAGGCGCGCGACCTTCGTCGTGCCGGTCGTGTCCCCCTCGATGATGTCGCTCGGCTGATCCCCGCTCTGCTGGATCCACGACGGGCACGCGATCTTCCCGTTGGGCAGCACGGTGAGGTCGTGGTGGCAGTTCGAGAACCCGTTGACCTTGCTGTTTCGCGTGAGGCCATCCATCGACACGCGGTCAACGCCGCCGCCGTTGGCCTGCCCGTTCTGCACGTTGAGCGACATCATCCACATGTACTGGCCGTCGTAGCTCATCTTGGCGCGGCTACACTGCGTCGGCGCCGTGGTCCACCACACCGGATCAGCGTCCGAATCGAGGATGAACACCATCGACGAGCCCATCGCGAGGCCCGTGCTCGCAACGATGAAGCCCTTGGCCTGGGACGCTGCCGCGGGGCCCGCCGTGCGCGTGATGCGCGGCACGCTGTTCGGCACGGCGCCGGTCATGATCATGTAGTCCGTGCTCGTGCAGCTCGTGGTGCCGTTGCTCGCGTTGATGTGGAACGTGTAGGTCTTCGATCCCTTCATGCCGAGCAACAGCGTCTTGAAATTCGGGCCGCCCGCCGGATCGACAGGGGCCGTCATCATGGTGCCGCCCGGAAGCCCGAACTCGATGTTGGCGCTCGTGAGGCCCGTGAGAATCGACCGACCAGCTGACGATGCCGACCGTCGGGACGCCGCCGTTGCCCGCCTTGTCCGCGGTCTGCGACGTCGCCGTGAACGTGCAGTTGCCCGGCGTGCCGCCGCCCGTGCCACCCGCACCCGCGCCGCCCGCACCTGCGCCGCCTGCGCCCGCACCCGCCGCGCCGCCCATGCCCGCACCGATGGCGCCGCCGGCACCGAACCCGGCCGCCCCCACGCCGGCCAGGCCCCCGCTCGCGCCCGCCGCACCGCCGAGCCCCGACACGCCTGCGCTGCCGCCGCTGAACGTACCGCCCGTGGCCGTGGCGCCCGAGCCTCCAGCACCGAACGTGCCGCCCATACCGGATGCCGCCCCGCCCACGCTGCCCGCGAGGCCGCTCGTGCCACTTGCGCCGCTGACCGTGCCAGCGCTGCCGCCCGTGCCTGGCACGAGGTTCGGCACGGCCGTGTCGTCGCCCTGTGCGGCGCAGCCCGCGATGACGCCGAGGGTGGTCAAAGTTGTGAGCGCGAAGCGAAGCGAGGGGACGCGGAGCATTTTCTGATTCTGATCCTGGGTGGAAGCCGTGCTTCTTGGTGTGTCGGTTCGGACAGCCGATAGAGTTTCTGACCTATCCCCTACCGGACCTCAAGTACCCGTCGGGCCTCAATTCCATGCCGTTTTCACCCCGGTTCGCGGGCCCACTTTCTCGTTGGGGCGCATTTTGCCGCGCTCGACGCACGCGTTGTCCTTGCGACACTGCGAAATGCGTCATCGCTGCCCGATATGAGAACTTCAGTGCACCCGCTGCGGAGGCCACGTTTTTTTTGTGAGCGCACGCGAGGTCAATCAGCGTCTCACGAATTGCAAATTTTTTGTCGGCGACCTCTGCGCGGCGACGAGTGCGCGCCGGGCGCACCGTTCCGCCTGCGTGACGCGCGCCATTGATCACGACACGCCGGGCACGTCGTTCCGCTAGCGATGCGCGTCGTTCGGTTGGCGCCGTACGTCGTTCCGTTAGCGCCGGGCACGTCGTTCCACGGTCGCGCTGCGCCGGGTCGCGGCGTCGCCGCCTACGCTTCGCTGGCGAGCGAGAGCACGATCTTTCCGAAGTGCTCGCCGCTCGCGAGCCGCTCGAACGCTCGCACGAAATCTCCGAGCGCGTGCACGCCGTCGATCACGGGGCGAAGCTGCGCGGCCTCCGAGCGCGCGACGAGGGCCTCGAAGCTCGAGCGCGGCCCCACGAGAATGCCCTGCACGCGGATCTCGCGCATCGTCACGGGGACGAGGCTCGGCGCCTGGCCGAAAGGCGCGACCGTCCCGATGAGCGCAATCGTGCCGCCAGGGCGTACGGCGTCAATCGACTGCGCGAGCGTGCCCGCACCGCCGACCTCGACGACCAGGTCGACGCCTGCGTCCTTGGTGAGCCGGCGCACCGCGCGCCCCCAGGCCGGGGTCTCGCTCGCGTTGACGCCGTCGCTCGCACCGAGCGCGTGGGCGCGCGCGAGCTTTTCCGCCGAACGGCTCACGACGACCACGCGCGCCCCCGCTGCATGCGCGAGTAAGAGCGCGTAGAGCGACACGCCGCCCGTTCCGATCACGAGCACGGTGCTACCGGCGCCGATCGCCGCCTGCTCGAAGAGCGCGTGGTGGGCCGTGACGCCCGCGCAGCCGAGCGTCGCCGCCTCGACGAAGTCGAGGTGCCGAGGGAGCCGCACGAGGTCGTCCGCCTTCGCGACGATCGACTCGGCGAAGGTGCCGTCGATGCGGCCGCCGAGGCCGAGGAGCGGCGTCGAACGCGTGGGCGCGCCCGTGTGCCAGCCGCGCGCGAAGATGGGGCACACGCGGTCGCCGAGCGCGACGCGCGTCACGCCGTCACCGAGCGCCGCCACGACGCCCGCGGCATCGGACCCCGGGATCATCGGCAGGGGCAAGCGCGGGTCGTACTCGCCGCGCACCATCAAGAGGTCGCGGTAGTTGAGCGACGCGGCGTGGACGCGCACGCGCACCTCGCCCGGCCCCGGCTCGGGCTCGGCGCGCTCCTCGACGGCGAGGTGCTCGAGCCCCAAACCGCCGCGAA
The DNA here is from genome assembly GCA_963841435.1 of uncultured delta proteobacterium. Classification (GTDB taxonomy): domain Bacteria; phylum Myxococcota_A; class Polyangia; order Polyangiales; family Polyangiaceae; genus PMG-095. Next base: position 762,609 of record CAWJCS010000003.1, on the reverse strand, counting down.
GCACGAGCGCGCGCATGGTCAGATGCCCGAAACCTTGGCACAGCGCCGCTCGATCTCGTCGAAGAGCGCATACGACTCACGAAATCCCGGCCCTCGCGCGGCGAGTCGCCGGTAGAGGTGGCGCCGGAGCGCCATCAGGCTCTCGGCCGGCGCGCGCAGAAGCTGGTCCACGTTGCCGACGCCCTCGAACAGGCGTTCGGCGGCGCGCGGCGGCGCGCTCTCGAGCAGGGCGTCGAGCCCGCCGAACGTGCCGCCGTCGCCCGGCGCCGACAGCGCCGCGCGCGCCACGTCGGCCAGCGCGGCGGGGAAGCGCGCCCACAGGTGCTCGAGCGCCGCGCGGTCGCCCTTTTCGCACGCCGCGTCGACGGCGGCGTCCACCGCGCCTGCGGGCACGAAGCGATAAAGGTCGCTCTCGAGCGGCGTGCGGCCATCGAACAGCTCCACCCATTGCTCGTCCGTGAGCGGCGGCGGCTCGCTCGCCGTGACGAGGCCCGGCAGCAGGCGCGAAAGCACGAGCACGGGCGCGCGGGGCAGCACGATGGGCGCGAGCTCGGGCTCGAAGAGCACGGCTGCCTCTTCGAGCGGCGCGCCCGCGCGCTCGAACGCCTGGAAGACGGCGGCCGCGAACGTGTCGTCGTCGATGCGCCGGCTCTGCAACAGATGGACGAGCGCCGCGAGCCCCACGCGGTCACCCGACAGCGCGGCAACGCTCGCGAAGTCGAGCACGCCGAGCGTCGTCTCGTCGGCGACGATCGGCGCCCGCTCGAGGGCGTGCGGCTCGCCGTCCGCGCCGAGCGGCCCGAGCACGCTGCGCAGGCGCGCAACGAGCGCGACGGCCGGCCCGATCACGGCGCGCGGCGTGTCGGCGCGCTCGAGCGTCGTTCGGATCGCGTCGAGCACCCGAGCGAGCCCGCGGGGCGCGGTTGTCGCGTGCCAGGGGCGCAAGATGGGGTGCGGCAGACCCTCGTGCGCGCCGAGCAGCTCACCGAGCGAAAGGAGCGCGAGGTAGAAGGCGCCGCGCGTGAGCAGCCAGGCGCCGCGCCCCTCGCGCGGCACGTGATCCCAGCGTGGCCTGGGCGGCGCATCGCCGTCGAGCTCGACGAGCAGTGCCATCTGCTCGTCCCAGACGGCCTCGGGCGGCTCGATGCCCGAGCCGCTCACGAGCGCGGCGACGCCGAGCGCGCGCAGCCCGCCTTCGATGGCGGCGGCCGTTGCCGGATCCTTCGAGCGTTCGGGCTCGGCGAGCTCGTCCATGGACAACGCGCCCTCGACGGCGCGCGCGAAGAGCCGTTCGGCGGTGCGCGGCGCGAGCACGGGGCGGAGCAGCGCGTCGCCCCAGTCGAACGCCGGCCCCGAAACGATCGCGTCGAGCGCTTCCTCCTCGACGACCCTGAGCAGCCAGTGCGGCCTGAGCGCGAGACGATCGTCGCCCTCGCGTTCGAGCACGCCGATGGCCTCGAACGCGCGCAAGATCCGGAATGCACCGGGCGGCAGGGCACGGGTGGCACGTTCGACGGCGGCCGGCGTGAGACCCGCCTCGGCGCGCGCGAGCGCGGCCTTCAGCCACTCGAGATCGGCGTCCTGCCTGAGCTCCGGCGGCAAGAGCGCTGCCCACTCCTCGAGCGACCGCGGGCACGCGAGCGGCTCGGGGGAGTCCGTCGCGATCCGCCGGGCGAGCGCCACGAGCGCGTCGAAGCCCGAGCGCTTGAGGAAGGCCGTTGCCGGGGAACCGCGCTCGAGCCGCTGATTCGCGCGCCGCGCGAGCCATTCGCGCGCGAGCCGGGCGAGGGCGCGCTGCTCCAGGTTTTCGACGCCGAGCTCGTCCCCCAGCCCGATGAAACCGAGCGCGTCGCCCGCGCTCTGCACGAGCCCGCGTTCCGCGAGCGCCTCGAGCGCGCGCGCCATGCGCGCCTCGTCCCAGGTCGAGCTCGCCGACAGGCGCGCCCTTGCCCACGCGACGAGCGGCTCGAGCACGGAAGCGACCGGCGTCGAGCGAACCACGATGGTGCCGGGGGGCACGTTGCCGGAGAAGCCCTCCGGCACGGCGATGCACACGCCGGTGGCGAGCGTCGTCAGGTTGACCGGCGCGATCGCGTCGAGCTCGAGAAACGCCGGCCGCGCGCTGGGCGGCGCCGAGGCCTTGCGGCCACACGCGGCGAGCGCACGCGCCTGGAGCAACCGCGCGACGAGGGTGCGGCCGGCGCCGCTCGGTGCGACCCACAAAAGATGCCCCCAGCTGCGCGGCCTCAGCACCTCGGGTGGAATGCCGGGGAACAGAATCCTCCTCGACGATGTCGAGCGGTCGCCCGAACGGCAACGCATCGAGCGCAACGAGCCGCCCGAGCGAAGCGCGGAGTGACGGCTCGAGCGCGCCCTGGATCACCGCGGCGTCGACGCCGAGCGCGTGGGCGAGGGCGGACTGCACGAAGGGGCGCGCCCGGAGCCAGTCGAGCCCCTCCTCCCGATCCAGCCGGCCGAGGATGGCCCCGAGCGAACGGGGTGCAACGGTCGCTTCTTGCGGCCAGTCGGCCGAATTAAGACAGATCCGCGCCAGGTCATCGAAGCCTCGGATGGTCGAATGAGAGGCAGCGATCAGGTCGCGGAGCCAGCCCACCCCAAGATCCTACCATTTTGACGCAACTGACGAGCAACTTGCGAGCAAGTTGCAGGTTACCGGAAATAGATTCCAAAAATTTTCGAGAAACCGCCAGCTATCCAGGATATGCACTTTGATCGGCGCATCGGGTCAACGGCCCTCGAGAGGGTCGATCCTGGCCAAACCCGGCCCTGACTGGCGCCAAATGCTGACCCACTGGCCGGCCTAATTGGCGCGCTGATCACGGGCGGGCCTGGTGGCCGGAATCTGGCTCTGGCTTGGCCACCGGTTGGCGTCTCGAGGGGGCTAGTACCCGTACGTTCGCCAGCCACCCTCGTAGAGCTCGAGGATGTATTTGCCGCCGGCGTTGAGCTTCAGGCCCGTGATGAGCTGCTCCCGGCCCCGCCGATCGACCGCCCGGGCGTCCCAGCGCCCTGGCCCCGCGACCCCGATCGGCTCCGTGTGCCCGATGCCGATGGCCTGCCCGCTGAGATCCGGTCCCCAGACCCCCGCTCCCTCGGGCGAGTTTGGATCGAGGGCCGGGCCGCCCGCCTTGTCGACCGCCTCCGTCCTCGCCAGATAGAAGGTGTTGATCGGCACGTCGCTGAGGTTTTTCACCGAAAAGTCGATGCGCCCCCCGTCGCCGCCGGCGCGGACCGTGACGAGCCTCGTGCCCGGACCGCCGCAGCCGACGGCGAGCGCACAGCAAGCGAGCGCGAGGAACAGAAGGACCCGGAGGCGGTTCAAAGACACGGATCGATGCTAGGCGAGAGAGAGCGCGCTCGTCGAGCGACTTCACGCAACGCCGACCAGACCCCATGCACATTGCCGAGCTTCTCGTCTGGTATCTGGTGTTCGTCTTTAGCACCACCTGCCACGAGGCGGCCCACGCCTGGGTCGCGCACCGCGGGGGCGACCCGACCGCCTACGCCGGCGGACACGCTTCGCTGGACCCGTTGCCGCACATCCGGCGCTCTCCTGCCGGCATGGTGGTGATCCCCATCCTCTCCTTCCTCCTTTACGGCTGGATGATTGGCTGGGCGAGCGTTCCTTTGAACCCGGAGTGGGCACGGCGCCATCCCACGCGCGCCGCGCTCATGGCGCTCGCCGGCCCCATGGCAAACCTTTTTCTCGCGCTCGTGGCGCTCGTGGCCATGCGCGTGATGCTCCACAGCGGCGTTTTGGCCCCCAACTTCGCGAGCGGCTTCTTCGATCTCGTCGCCGTGCCCGGCGACACCGGGCATAGCGCCCTCGGCGCCCTCGCTCGCGCCCTGTCCGTGATGCTCGGCCTGAACGTCACGCTCTTCCTCTTCAACCTGATCCCGCTCCCGCCGCTCGACGGCGCCGCGGTCGTCCAGGGAGCGCTGCCTCGCGCCGGCGGCGGCCTCTACGCCCGCATGCGCGAGCTACCCATGGCCGAGCTGCTCGGGCTGCTCGTCGCCTGGAAGCTCTTTCCGATGCTTGCGGAGCCCGCGCTCTCGTGGGTGCGGCAGCTCGTCTTCGCCTGACGCGTCGTCGAGGGTGGCTTTTCGCCGTCGCTCGCGCGCCACGCGGGCTCAGTCGTCGAGGTCGCGCAGGCTGCGCGTGTCCTTCAGCGTCCCGAGCTTGTCGAGCGCGTGCGTCTCGATCTGGCGGACGCGTTCGCGCGTCACGTTCAAGAGCTCCCCGACGCGGTCAATCGCGGCGCCGCCCGCGTCGGCCACGTCGAGGGCACACGAAACGCCGAGCTCCCACACCTCGAGATCGGGGAAATTCAGCTTGATGGTCCCCGTCTGGGGGTTCACGTCGAGGTAGAGGTGGTGGCGGCACGAGACGTGGGGGCAGGGCCGCGGCGCGTTCTCGCACTCCTCGCGCCGGTGTGGCCGCTCGATTTCGGCCTCGAGCTCCTGGGCGCGCTCGCCGGCAAGCAGCGCCTCGCGCCGCGTCACGCGGAAAAGGCGGATGGTTCGCGACCGCCCGCGTCGCGGCTTGCGGTCCACGGGCTCGCTCTCAACCGTTGCCCCGCCTCCGTCGTGTCGAGTAGCCGAGCTCAAAGCCATGACGCGCCGCGTGCTTCATGAATGCCAAAACTTCGAGCGAATGGAAATACCCATTTTCCGATTTCTCGCGCCCCGAGCGGCTCGAAAGCCCTGGGTCACGATGGACCCACCCCGCGCTCGTCTCCCCGTACGAGAACACCCAAGCGATCGACGCAAGCTGGGTTTCAACATGGAGTTTGATGGCCAACGCGCGCGACTCCTCTCTGCTTTTTTCGCTCGACTCGCTGATGACGCTCGAGAGCGAGCGCGTGGTCGAGCAAGCCGAGGCCGCCGCCGCACGGGCCAGGGCCGCCGAGCGTGCTCGCGACGAGGCGGCGCGGGCGCTTGCCGAGCGGCAGCGTCGCGAGGCGGAACGGGAGCGAGCCCGCCTCCAGGCGGAAGAGGAGCGGGAGCGCGCCGAGCAGGCGCGGCTCGAAGGTATCCGACAGGCCGAGCGCGAGCGGGTCCTCGCGGCGGCACGCGCGGAGCAGGAGGTCGAACGCCGCGTGCGCGAGTCGCAGCACGAGCTCCGTCTCGCCGCCGAGCAGGCTTCGGTGCGCGCGCGGTCGTCGCGGCGTGCTCTCGGGGCAACGGCTCTGGCGGCGGTGCTCGCCACGAGCGGCGCCGTCGCGCTCGAGCTCTTCGTTCACGAGCCGCGCCTCGCCGCGCTCGAGGCAACGTACACGCGCCGGCTGCTCGTCGCGGAAACACGGACGAAAGAAGTTCGCGCGCTGCTCGACCTCTCGGAAGAGCGCGTGCGCGCGCTCGAGCGCCTCGTGCGCGAGGCCGCGGAGCACCCGCCCGCCGCCACGCCTCCACCGAAACCGACGGTTTCGCCCGCTCACCGCGCGCCGAGGCCTGCGCGCCCGGCACCGAAACCTGCACGCCCGTGTCGTGGTGACCCGAATGACCCGCTGAATCCGTGCTTGTAGTGGTGGTGAAAGTCGGGTCTTGTCGTTTCGCCCGGAACGTGGTGGTAAATTGGCCGTATGACCATCGAGGGGTCCGAGGCGGAGTACCAGCCTGAGTCGCGGGCAGCTCGGCGCAGTTTGGCCGCATGTGCAGAGGACGGGGAGCTGGAGCGCTATCGCCTGGCGTTCGACGCCTCGCCCGTCTGCCTGATGATGATCTCGTTCGAGACGGGTCGCTACCTCGACGTGAATCGTGCTCAGGCCGAGTTGCTCGGCATGGAGCGGAACGAGGTGCTCGAGCAGGATCCCTACGAGCTCTGGCGGGAAGTGACGCACCCGGACGATTTCGACGAAGAGCGGCGCGCCCTGCAACTCCTGGTCGACGGTCGGGTCAACGAGTACCGGCTCAAGAAGCGGATCAAGCGGCGCAGCGGCGAGTGGCGACACGTGGAGATGACGGCGACGGCCGTGCGCGACGAGCGCGGCCGCATCCGCTACGTCGTCGTGCACACCCTCGACGTGACGGAGACCGAGCGGGCGTTCGAAGAGCGCCGCGAGCTCGAGGCGCGCCTGCAACAATCGCAGAAGCTCGAAACCATCGGGCGGCTCGTCGGCGGTGTGGCCCACGACTTCAACAACCGGCTGCTCGTCATCATGGGCCACGCCGAGCTCTTGCGGCGCGGCACGGGCGACAACCCCGCGCTCGAATCGCACGCCGAGGTGGTGCTTTCGAGCGCGCGCCGCGCGGCCGATCTCACGCGGCAGCTGCTCGCCTACGGGCGCCAGCAGGTCCTGAATCTTCGCCCACTCGACATGAACCGCATCGTCGACGGCCTGCGCCGCATGCTCGAGCGGCTGATCGGCGAGGAGATCGAGCTTTTGACCGTGCTCGGCGCGAAGAACCCTGCGCGCGCGGACTCCGGGCAGGTCGAGCAGGTGCTCCTCAATCTCGTGCTCAACGCGCGCGACGCCATGCCGAAGGGCGGGCGAGTCACGGTCGAAACCTCCGACATCGAGCTCGACGGGCAGGGGGGCGACGTCGGGCTTCCCACGGGCGAGTACGTCGTCCTCACGGTGTCCGACACGGGCACGGGGATCCCCGAGGCGATCCGCACGCACGTGTTCGAGCCATTCTTCACGACCAAGGAGATGGGGAAGGGGACGGGCCTCGGCCTTGCCACGGTCGACGGCATCGTGCGCCAGAGCGGTGGCGCCATCGCGCTCCAGAGCACGGAGGGTCGCGGGACGATTTTCACCGTGTACCTGCCGCGCGCCCGGGAAAACGCGGTCGACGTGCCGTCCGCCCCGCCCGAGCCCCTCGTGCCGCTCACGGGCATCGAAACGGTGATGGTGGTCGACGATGAGGACGAGGTGCGCCGGCTGCTCGTCAACATCCTGCGCATCGGCGCCTACCGGGTGCTCGAAGCGCGCGACGGCGCGCAAGCGCTCGAGCTCGCCCTTGCCCACGGCGCCCCTCTCGACCTACTCGTGAGCGACGTCGTCATGCCGCGCGTTACGGGCCCCGAGCTCGCCGAGCACCTGCGCGCGCGCCAGCCCGACCTGAAGGTCCTCTACATGTCCGGCTACGCCGACCGCGACCGCCTCCCCTCGCTCGGCGAAGACGAACGCTTCCTCGCCAAACCCTTCTTGCCGACGGAGCTCCTCCTGCGCGTCAACGAGTTCCTCCGTGAAGTCGCGCAACGACGCGTCGAACGCACGGGCTGACGAACCGTCCGCTGGCGAACGCGTCACCCGCCGCCACCCACGACCGAGCGCGAGGCGGCCTGCGGGCTGATGTCGCCCCACACCCCAAACCCCCCGAAAATCCTTCAGGAAATCCCGCGTCGCGCGCTTGACAAGAAGGCGCGCGTGGCTATCTTACCCGCCTCTGACGCGCGGTGGAGCAGCCTGGTAGCTCGTCGGGCTCATAACCCGAAGGTCGGAGGTTCAAATCCTCCCCGCGCAACCACCAAGCCCCGCTTTCGCGGGGCTTGGTTTTGTGGGGAGGATTTTAGTCCTGACGTGGAACCGAGGTTGCTCGGGTCGCGCGAAGCGAAGCAACGAGCAGCATCGGTGCGCCGGAGCAAATCCTCCCCGCGCAACTACTAAGCCCCGCTTTCGCGGGGCTTGGTTTTGTGGGGAGGATTTTAGTCCTGACGTGGAACCGAGGTTGCTCGGGTCGCGCGAAGCGAATCAACGAGCAGCATCGGTGCGCCGGAGCAAATCCTCCCCGCGCAACTACACATGGACGGCGCCCTCCCTCGGAGGGCGTTTCTGCTTGTGTCGGTGAAGCAAGGCGAGGGGCATGAACTCGCCGCGTGCGACGTACGCCATGCCGGCGCCGTGCGGCTCCGGCGTCATCGTGATGGTGCCGTTCTTGAAATAGCTGCGGAGGGCGGTGCGGGCACGGTCGGAGCTGCCGCCCATGATTGGCGTCGGCGCGCGGCAACAGCCGCAGCGGAGCAGGCCCGTAACCAGTTAGTCCGTCGTGCCGTGCGGAACGGCGCGCGCCTTGTACTGCTTCGCGTGCTCGGCGAGCAGGGACTGAACGGCGTCCCACGTGGGGCGACCTTTGGATTGAGAGCATTTCGCGGATGCACGACTGCATCCAACCAGGCCCGGCGCGCCGGCGCCGCAGGGTGCGGGAACGCCCCCCTCGTTGAGCTTGTGCGCGATCACCGCCTTCGCGAGGTGCGCTGCGCTATCCGCGCCGCGTCTTCGCCCCGAGGTCACGCAGGTAGTGCGCGGCTCCAGCGCTCTGAAACGTGAATTCGAGCGACGCCCCGATGTTCCCGCCGTAGCCACCGGCGAATGCTTGATCGCATCTCACTCCCGGTGCGCTAGGCGGACGGAAATAGAAGAAAATTGAACCAGCAGCTCTCGTTCGAGGCAACTGCTATATTGGGGAAGGAGTCTCGCCTTGCGCACTGTTTCATCTCGTTTGTCCATTCTTTCGTTGGCTGTCCTTCTGGTGGGTTGCGATTCAACTAGTGGCGGCGAGCTGGGTCCAAGTGGATCAGGGGGCCGGGGTGGAGATGGATTGCCCGAGGCAGGCGCGACATCCTCCGGGACGGGCGGCGTTAGCGGAGCCGGCGGCACGAATGCTGGGACGGGCGGCGTAGGCGCGGGGACGGGTGGCACGATCGCTGGGACCGGTGGGAGCTCGTCGGTCCAGGGGGGCTCGGGGGGGACGTCCCAGACGGCAGGCGCGGGAGGCGTCGCGGGTGGCGCTGCCACGGGCGGGCGCGCGGGCGAAGCCGGCGCGGGCGGAAGCGGGGGTGGTGCCAACGGCGGCGCAGGAGGCGCGGGCTCGGGTGGCCGCGCGGACGGCGGCTCCGGCGCCGGTGGCGCCGGCAGCGGCGGTAGCGGTGGCAGCGGCGGCAGCGGCGGCAGCGGCGGCAGCGGCGGCGAATGCACGCCGCCCGCAAGCTACGCCAATCTCTTCGTCACCGTCTCCGGTCACACCCAGGCGGAGAGCGACCAGAAGGTCAGCAGCGCCTGGTCCTCGCTCTTCAACCCCAGCGGCTCGGGGACCATCTACTTCAACGGGCCCGGCGCTAACGAATCGTATGTCCAGGACATCTACAACAATGATGTGCGCTCCGAAGGCATGTCCTACGGCATGATGGTCGCGGTTCAGCTCGACCATCAGACCGAGTTCGACCGTCTCTGGAGCTGGGTCAAGAACCACATGGCGCAAGGCACCGGCGAGATTCGATGGCGGTGCCAGACCTCGGGCTCTGGGTGCGCCGGCGGTGGAGCGCCGGACGGCGAGGAGTACTTCGCGACCGCCCTCATCTTCGCCGCGCACCGCTGGGGCGACTCGACCGGCACCGCCAAGATCGCTTACTCGACCGAGGCCCAGTGGGTTCTCGACGTGATACGGACCAAGTACTTCAACTCGCAATACCACCTGGTCAAGTTCGTCTCCAGCTCGAACAACGTGGATCCTTCGTACGTCCTGCCGGCCTTCTACGAGGTGTGGGCCTGCTTCGACACCGCGAACGCGGACTTCTGGAAGGAATCTGCGACCGCGGGCCGCGCCTACATGCAGAAGGTGGTGGACAGCAACGGCGTCTGTCCCTACCAAGCGAGCTTCACGGCCACAAACCCGCAAGGCGCCAATGCCGATTCGACCCGATGCGTCGTCAACCTCATGATGGACTGGTATCTGTTCGGCAAAGATCCCTGGCAGAAAGACACGTATGCGCCCAAGTTCGGCGCCTACTCGAGCTCCCGTAACAACGGCGGCGCAGCGGTGGGGTGCAACTCCACCCTGGGCTTCGCCTTGCCGTCATCCTCGGGCAAAGCCTTCGTCGACAAGCTCTGGTCGACCGGCGTCCCCTCCCACAACTACTGGGACGGGGTGCTCTACATGCTCGGCATGCTCCACGTCAGCGGCAACTTCCGCATCTGGTAGCATCGCCGCGCGCTATCGTCGCGTTCTGCAAGCACACCAAGCCGAGCAAGCTAGTCGCCGCCTCCTCATAACCCGAAGGTCGGAGGTTCAAATCCTCCCCGCGCAACTACTAAGCCCCGCTAACGCGGGGCTTGGTTTTGTGGGGAGGATTTTAGTCCTAACGTGGAACCGAGGTTGCTCGGGGTCGCGCGAAGCGAATCAACGAGCAGCATCGGTGCGCCGGAGCAAATCCTCCCCGCGCAACTACTAAGCCCCGCTAACGCGGGGCTTGGTGGCTTGCCCTTGGACAGCCGGTACTCCTTCAGGAAACGGACGTGGATCTCGGGGAGCCCGACGCGCTTGTTGTCAACGCCGTGCTTCTTGGTCTTCGGTCGGGGCCAGCTCGACGATGTCGATCTCCTCGCTCGCCTTCTGTTGCCCGTCCCACACCTCGAGCGGGAAGAGGTCACGTCAATCGCCGCGGTAAGTCGTCGGCCGCGCCTGACGTGACTCTCGTCGTCTCGCCGCGCCAAATGCCACGAACATCAAGAGAGCCAGCCCCCAGGCGTGCTCGCGACGGGCTCCGATCGTTGTGCACGCGCAACCCGGACTCGAGTCCCTGGTGATATCCATTGGTGAAGAGCTGCCGCCCACTCCGGAGCCGCCCGCACCTGTTCCGCCGCTTGCGGGGGCCGGACCACCGGTGCCGCCCAAGCTGCCGTGGCTGCCACCCGTGGAGGCGCCCGCGTCGCCGGTCCCGCCCGCCGCGCCGGTCGTTTGTCCAGCGCCGCCGCTCGCGCCGCCTGTGTTCACCATCGAGCCGCCCTGACCACCGGAGGTCACGCTCGGCAATCCGCCGGCGCCTCCGGTGCCGAGCATCGCGCCACCGATCCCGGCTGCGCCGGCTGCAGTCGCGCCACCAGCCCCTCCGGCCTGGCCATTACGGCCGCCATTGGCCATACCGCCGCTGCCCGCGCCGCCGGTGCCCTCACCGCTGCTCCCCGCGCCGCCCCCGGCGCCTGCGGCGGCCGGGCCGGTCCACGCATTCTGCAACTGTAAAAGACCCGACTGGTTCGGAACGGAAAGAACCAGACTCGAGCCGGTTCCGCTCCGAGTGGTCATGCTGTACCAGTCTCCGTCCTTCAGACCAACCCAGTAGAAGCTTCCCATCTTCCAGGCGCGCAGCTGGCTACTCATGCCGCGGATGTAAGCCTCGAAGTAATTCGTCGGAGATTTGCTGTAGTCGAGGGAGCCGTAGCTGACCCCGTTCTTGCTGCCGGGGCTCATCGGTCCGCCCCATTCCGTGCACACGGTGCGGTCGGCGTAACTGCCGACCTCACCCTGAAACTGGCTTACCCATTGAGACTCGCTGGACCAAGTGTCGGAGCCAAAAAAGCTGTAATCGTGCACGGCCAGGAGGCAACCGTCGAGCGCGCTGGCCGAGCCGATGTTGGGAACATTCTGGGCATTGCCGGTCCCATCGAGGATGACCCTGCTCTTCGGAACGGTGGGAAATTGCGTGAGCCAGCTGCTGTAAAGCGAGATGAGGTCGGTCGTGCTGTACATATTCGGTTCATTGAAGACTTCGAAGTAGGCGTTGCTGTTGGCGCCGTACTCGTTCACTACCGTCTTCCACATGTTCCAAAATGCGTTCATGTCTGCTGGCTTGTTACTCTTGGCGCTGTCCCAGTAGCACAGGACGACACTGCCCTTGGAAAGCACGGCATCGATCGCACCCGTGTACGTGCCCCAGTATCCCGAGACGGTCGCCTCGTTGATCGGCATTCGGACGGCGTTCGCGTCGAGCTTCGACACGAACTGCGTCATTACGCTGGTTCCCGTCGCCAAGGCCGAATCGTAGGTGTCGGATGAGGAGAGCCCCGAAACGTAGAGAACGCCAGACTGGAAATTGTCTCTCGAGTCGGCCCAGTTCACGCCCCGAAACTGATTGGTCGTCGCCGAGGCACGTGTCGTAGCGACGGATAGCGCGATCGACAGCAGGACGCCTGTTCTGGACATGCTTCAGTCTCCGAGAAAGTGATCCGAGGTTGAGCTCCCCCGTGGCGTACGACCTCGCGGCTCGTCACGCTCGAGGGAACCATCACCCGTACTGTCGCCGGCCCCTGCGCTTGTGCAGTGAATACACGCTCCGTCGTCATCGGAGTTTTCCGCCGAGCGCGCGCCGCAGCGGACGACGCCGTCGTAAGCCGACTCGGGACTGGCGGCGCCGCTCAGCTATTCGAGCCTACCTCCCTGGTAGGCGAACAGCGCCGCCCCCACTCGCCGTGCTCGCCCGATGGGCTGCGCGCGGCTTCCTGAGGAAGCTTCGCCAAGCGCCTCACCGACGACGAAACGTTTCGCCCGGCCACGCCGACCGCGGAAGCGTCGAAGACTCACCACGAAGTGCCTGGTGGTGCTCGATGAGGCGGAGGCCGCGGCGAGCCTCTCTTCCGGGGTGGCGTCCGCGTACGGCGACCCCTTCGGCTTCGGTCCGTGGCTATTTGCGCGACACGCGCCGCTTGGTCTGCTTGCGCTTTTTCGCTGGCGACTGGGTTGCGGAGCGTTGCTTGCTCGACGCCCTGCGAACGGCGCGGGTTCGGGCGATGATTTGCTCGAGCCCCTCGACTAACGACGGTTCTTGCGCGAGCTCGGCGAGCTCCGCGAGCCGCCGCCGCACTCCGCCGAGATCGATGGCGGGATGCATGAGGAGCAATGCGGCGGCGTCCTCGATGTCCTTGGGTCGAGCGGCCAGTGCCTTGAACACGACGAGGTCCTCTGCGCGAGCCATCGGATACGACGCGCGTCCGTAGGCGACGCGGGTGCTCGAGGAGATGGCGTCGCGTTCGAAGTCGGTCCAACCGAGAGACAGATCCAGGTCCACCCCACTCGGCAGGTGTCGCAGCAGCAGCACCAGGTTCTTCTCCGCGAAAGCTTCGGCTTCCTCGATCCGAGGCCTGACGCCGTGTCGCGCGAGGATGCGGAGAAGCTTCGAGAGGTTGACTGCATCTCCGCGCACGACGATGTCGATATCCGTCGTCATGCGCCGCACTCCGCGAGCAATGACGGCGACGCCACCGATGATCATCCACGCGCCCGCCGCGCTCTTCAGGCCGGCAGCCAACGCGTTCAGCGCGTCGTCGAGACGTTGTTCACCGGTCTTGCGAGGCACGTTTCGCACGCTGCTGTACTCGTGCCCAGCGACGGCGAACGAGCTCGATGGCGTGCTCGGATACCGGATCGCGGCCCGTCGGCCACCCCGAGCTCTGCTCCATGGCGTTTGCCGCCGAGCGCGATTCGCCGACGGAAGTCAGGGGCCGCGCTCCTTCCGCGATGACCAGCTCCTGCTGCCGGCGAGCTGCGGCCGCCTGACCGTTCCGCCATCGAAAGAACGCCGCTCGTCGATCGAGCCTGGGAGACGCCGGGTCCACTGGTACAGAAGCCTAGCAGACGTGCGCCGACCGCGGGCCAAGAGCGCCCCGAATCCAGCAGGAAACGCCGTGGTACAGCGGTCGTATCGCCCTCGCGCAACTACACGTGGACAACGCCCTCCCAGCTCGAGCTCGGAGGGCGTTGCTGCATCGGCGGTCAGAAGGGCGAGGGGCATGAACTCGCCGCGCGCCACTTAGGCCTGGCCGTCGCCGTGAGGCTCCGGGATCATCGTGACGGTGCCGCCCTTGAAGTAGCTCCGGAGGGTTCCCCTGCCGCCGCTTGGAAGCGAGGAAAGAAAAGCCATCGGTCGTAGCAGTTGTCAGCGTTCGAGCCACCGCGGACACTGTCCTTGGCGAGGTCCCGGCATTCATCCAACTCAAGTCCAGGCAGCAGTGACTGGGCACCTTTGCTGACTCGTCGGCGCGCCCGCCAGCAGTACATCCCGTCTCTAGCGCCACGAGAACGGCGCAGAACGCCATGAGCCGCGTGCTCGTTCCCAACGGAACGTAGCAAGCACGGCTGCGGCCCCGCGTGCATGTCATGAGAACCCCATTACACGCCGCCCCATCGCCGCGGGCAATGCGAACGCCTTGAGTAGCCTCGCCTCGGAAGCGGATCGCAGATGCCACAAATGGCATAAGCGGGCGCCGACGGCTCGAACTCCGTCCCGAACACGGCATGTCCAGTGGCACCAAGGCTCAGGGCGACGCCCGACTCGATCAGTATCCGGCTGCCGGCACTGAGGACGGTCAACCAACTCTCCGTCTACGGATGCCCGGGCGTCACCGAGGTGGACCTCGATGCGCTCGAGACTGTCGGCTACTCGATTGCCTTCGTCGGCAACGAGAACCTGGCCACGGTGCACGGCCTGCCGTCCTTGATGTCGGTGCAGTACGCGTCGTTCTCCAGCAATCCCATGCTCCCCCAGTGTGAGGTCGACGCGATTCTCGAACGCCTCGGACTCTCTTGCGGCCTGCTTTGCCAAGGTAATGATGAACAAGCCACCTGTAACTGAGCCTCGATCTCGTTCCCGCCTGCTCGCTTCGCCCCCATAACCGGAAGGTCGAAGCTCGGAGCCCCGACCTTTGAACTCTCACGCAGGCTGGGCGGGGCTACAGCCTTGCTCGGCCTCGATGCCGGGGAAGCGAGATGGGCTCGCGGGAACGGCGACCGTGTCCATGCTCACGTCGTGCCCGAGCTTGGCGAGTTCTGCAGCAGCGGCGCCGACTCCACAGCCTACGGCTCCACGTAGCGCCAGACGCCGTTCGTCCACATCGAGCCGACGAAGACGGCGTGAACGCCGTCCGAAGAGGCGGCCACGCTGTTGGGACCCCAATTGAGCTCTGCTGGGACGTTGGGGCTGGTCCAGTCGTCGCCGGGCTGCGGGGCCATTTGGAATTGCGCCCCGTCGTCGCACGCGCTGCACGCCCACCCCCACATCGCGTAGACGTTCTTGTCGGAGCCCCAGACCAACGCACCGCTGCCGTCGGCCACGCGCTCCCAGTTGGCTCCGAGGTCCTTGCTGCGATAGACGCCCGTTCCAGGACCGTTGATGCCGGCGACGAACAGCGTTCTTCCGTTCTGGAAGAGCTGCGAGTTTCCATGCGGATGCTCGAGATCTTCGATGCCCTTGGGCTTTCCCCAGTGCTGGCCGCCGTCGCTGGTCATGACCGCCGAGGCCCCATCTTGGGCAATCGCGAACCAAGTCTGGGCGGTGGTCGCCGCGTCGCCCGTGTCGACGAAGAACGGAAACCACGACTTCCCACCGCTCGGCCAGCCGCTGCCCGAGACGAAGTGCCAGGTGTCGCCGGCGTCCACCGACTCGAGCACCTCGTCTTCCTCGTGGAGACCGCTGATGAGGTGATCGGCGTCGTAGGGATCGACCACGATCGAGTACAGACTTTGTGCGTCGGGTCGTTCCGGGATGTCACCCGTCAGGGTGAAGGTCTTGCCGGCGTCGCGCGAGCGGTAGACGTGCTTTTCGCCGTTGAAGCTCGCCATCCACATGGTCGCCGGGGTGGTGCCGGCGACGGCGAGCACGTGACCCAAGGCGAGCGACGGCGGGTTCGGGTCCGGGTCGAGTTTTTGCCAGTTCAAGCCGTAGTCGTCGGACTTGTAGATGGCACCGTAGCCGCCCAAATACATGTCCGTGGGTCGCGCCGGGTCCGTGACGACGTTTCCCGCGCCGTACTCGCCCGCGACGAACATCGACGCGTCCATCACCGGGGAAGTCACGTTCTCCCACACGCCGGGCGTGCCGTTGGCGGGGGGCCGCTCGCCGCCCGCTCCACCGCTCGGGTTCATGCCCCCCTCGCCGGCGCTCGCCGACTCGCCGCCCATCGACGAGCCGGCGCTCCCTCCCGTCTCGCGCCCGCCGTTCGACTGCCCCCCGGTGCTCGACCCTCCCCGGTCCCCCGCGGCCCCGACCCCGGCCCCGCTCGCTGCGCTTCCAGCACGGCCGGCGCCGGCCGGAGTTGACGAGGGCGACCCCGTCTCGCTGCACGCCAGCAGAGATAGGAGCCCGCAAGTCATGAACGTGGTTCGGTGCCAGGTCATGCTCATGAGCATAAACGAGAACCGACCCGCCGCGCTCGCACCAGGGGATTCGAGCGGGCTTGCGCGTCCCCGTGATTGTCGTTCCGGAATGCAAGACGGCTACGTCGCGAGTCGCATCGCGAAGCGCAGGCGGCCGGCGACCCCACCGGCTGTGTATCGAACCTTTGGTCGCTCCGCCGTCGCCGCTCTCAGCACGACCTCGGCCACGATGCGCGGCTCGTCGGCATGAGGAGCCACCCGAGCTTCCTTTCCCGTCGTTCGAAGCATCGACCATTGCGAGCTCCGCGCGCAAGCCTCATCCTCCGGTGGTGGGTATTCCGACGTTGCGCTGCTCGCGGCTCCTCGCCGAAACGACGCTCGCGACCCTGACCGCGGTAACGGCCCCTGCGCTGGCGGCACCCGCGCACGACCTGTGCGGCGACGTGAGCTCACTCGGCATGGGCGTGTCGAGCTACGGGGCTGCCGAGGGCTGGCCGGAGATGGCCAGGGACAATGGAGTGAGCTGGCAGTTCTTGTACGTGTACGTATTCCCCAGCCAGACGCCGACGGCGGACATGACCTCGTTCATCCAGCTGAAAGGACAGATCGCCAAGGGCCTCGGTGCCCACCTGGTCCTCACGTTCTATGACCTCTTGAAGCGTGGACAGAGCGCCGGGCTCACGGCGCGCCCGAACGCCGACGTCGCCGAGGCCGACATCGTACAGCAAACGCTGGAAGACGCCGACCTGATGCGCGACTACTACGACGGCTTCATCGCCGTGGTGCAGGCGGCCTCCTCGACCCAGACGGACGCCCTGGTGCAAGTGGAGCCCGACTCCTGGGGCTTCATGCTGTGGGCCATGGGCGTGGAGGGTCGGACGGACGCGGGCACGCTACCCGTGCAGGTCGTTTCGTCTGGTCACCCCGATCTCGCGGGACAGGCCTTTCCCGACGACGCCGGCGGCTTCGGACAGGCGCTGGTCTACCTGCGGGACAAATACGCCCCGGACGTGCGCCTGGGTTGGCACGCGTCCAACTTCCGCTCCGGCACTCGTCCCGATGTCGTCACGTCCTTTTACTCCAGCGTGGGCAATTGGGACGTCATCGTCACCGAAGAGCCGCACCTGCTCAGCAACGAACAAAACTGGTGGGAGCCGCTGGATCCGGTCGCCCTGCAAACCAACGTGGACTGGGTGGCCAGCGTGTCCGCGGGCACTCACCTGCCCGTGCTGTTCTGGCAGGTGCTGATCGGCCCGGTGGACTATCACCTCTTCGCAGAGGACGGTGGACGCGACGCCCTCCAGCAGCTCCTCGGCGCAGGGCTCATCGGCATTCTGTGGGAGCACCAGGGAAGCGGCGCGACTCCCGACGACTTTCGCGGGCTCGGGGTGTCGACGCCACCCGACACCTCCCCCGCTGGCGGCACGGCGAAGGATCTTCGCGAGCGCATCGCCGCCTATCAAGCGGATCCGCTCCCCTGGCCCGCGGGCTCCATCTGTGCGAGCGGCAGCGGCGGCAGCGGCGGGGCCACCGCCGGCATGGGCGGCGAGAGCTCGGGTGAGGGCGGGGCAACGTCGACTTCCGGCGGCAGCGCGGGCGCTTCGGGCGGCCGCGGCGGTGGGGCCGGCGCGGCAGGCGGCGGCGTGACCGGCGGCGCGGGCTCGTCCGCGGGCGCGTCCGCGGGCGGCGTAGGTGGCGGCGGGGCGGGGTCCGGCCCGACGACACAGGCGCCCGGCGCGACGAGCAAGGCCGAAGGCGGCTGCGGGTGCTCCGTGCCCGCCGCCGGCGCCCGCAGCGGCTGGGCCACCGCCCTGGCGCTCGCGCTCGCGGCGGCCGGCTTTCGGCGGCGAGCGCGGCGGCTCAGGTCGCCGGAGCCGGGTGCTTCTGCGCCAAGTGCATTTCGCGAAAGAGCATGTACGCCGTGCGGCTCGTGTTGGCGATGAACCAGTAGTTGAAGCCGGCGCCGACGGCCGCGCCGACGAGCGGGATCAGCTGCGCGAGCTTCTTCTTCGTCACGTTCTTGGCGATCTCCTGGGGCATCTTGCGGGCTGCTTGTCGCAGCGCAAAGGCGGCGCCACCCGTCGCGGTGCGCTCGGCGACCTCGTCGAAGGTCCAGCCCTTGGCGTACATGCGCGCGGCGAGGTGCAGATCGGCCAACGAGTAGACCTTGGCGAACTCCTCGGCGCCGGACGCGAAACCGAGCACGCTCATCACTAGCGGCGTCGCGTTCGGATCCTTCATGTCAAACCCGTAGGATGCGCCGATCTGCTGGATGGCGCGGAAAGCGACCATGAAGACCGCCGGCACGTCGGCCGCAATCAGGGCCAGCCCGCCGAGCCCGGCCCCGGCGCCCTCGAGCGCCGAGGCGATCTTGTTCTGAGCGAAAAACCCACGAGCCACGCGGTCGAGGACCTCCAGCTCCTGGCTCGCAAGGGACGCGATGCGGTCCACGTCCAGACCCTCGCGGCGGGCGGCGCGGACGATGGATTCGTCCGAGTACGTCCAGTAGGCCCCGTCCTTGAGCAGCTCGAGAAACCCCTGCACGGCCCTGAGCATGGGGCGCGTGATGCGCTCGGGGACGGCGGGAACGTGCTCGGCGACCCACCTTGCGGGAGCCCGGTGCGACACGTACTGGACGATCTGCGACAGGGCCCCCCGCCGCTGTGCCTTCCAGAGCTCGATCTCCTGCAAGGCGCGACGCTCGTAGTCGGAAAACGCCGCCATGCACCGTCGTCGCTCACGGGGGGCGCGGCGTCAACCGCACCCGACGCTTCGCCCTCCCCGTTGCGCGCTACGGGACCAGGTTGAAATGCACCAGAGCGTCCCGCCTAGTTCTCCGGCACCTCGGCTAGAAAGCTCAGCACGGCGTGGTTGAAGGCCGCGGGGGCTTCCATGTTGGAGAGGTGACCGACACCCTGCAGCACCTGCAGCTTGGCCCCTGAGATCTCGGTCGCGAGCCGCTCGGCGATGCGATGGTTGTAAGGCAGATCGCGCTCACCCACGAGCACCAGTGTCGGCACCTTTAGCTCTGCCAGGCGCTCGTGGACGGGGGGCGACAGCGGGCGCGTCGGATCGGCATGTTGCCAGTGCCAGCCGCTGTAGCTCGCCAGTTGAGCGTCGAGGGCTCGCGCGACGTCCGCGTTTGTAGTGCCGGCGCGAACCAGCCGCCGGAGCGCCAGATCTGCTTGGCTTCAGCTACGCCAGCGGGGCCGCGGGCAGTCGATTTGATGCTAGCGAACATCTCCCGCACCTCGGGCGGAAAGGCGACCCCTCCGAGTCGATCAGCCAGCGTGAGCGAGAACCAGCTGCGGCGAGCCGTAGCCAGCTCGAGCGGTGCATGGCGCGAAGGCCACGATGTGCGCGCTCTTCAGGTCGAAGTGCCGCATCAACGCCGCGGATCGTCCGCGTAGGGCTCGTCGGACGGCAGCGACGACTGCCCGAAGCCGCGCTCGTCGTAGCGGAGCACGCGGTACTTGGCCCGCAGCGCAGCGATCTCTGGGTCCCACATGCGATGGTCGAGCGTGAAGCCGTGCACCAGGATCAAGGGTTGTCCGTCACCGCCCAACTCCGTCCAGAGCCGTGCACCTGGGATGTTCACGAATTCCGTGTTCGAGCTCACTTCAGCCTTTCGAGGCGGCGGCCCGCAGGGCTGCCAGCAGACTCCAGATAGAGTGTTACGAGATGAACAAGCAGTCCTTGATCCTGGCTGGACCGAACGGCGCAGGCAAGACGACGTTTGGGGTGTACCCTGCCGGCATGAAAATGACCTGGGCTTCGCGTGCCGTACCGCTCGCGTTGACTCTCGCCCTCGGTGGTTGCGGAAGCGACGAAGCGGTCGGCAAACGTAGCCCGCCCGCAGCGCTCGATCCGTGCACGCCCGAAACCTGCGAGCCACAGACGCTGGTCGAAGGACTCAGCTTCCCGGTGGCGATTGTCGTGGACGATGTCCGCGCCTACTTTCTGGACCAGAACGACGTTCTCGCGGTGCCGCTCGGGGGCGGCTCGGTCGAGAGCGTGGCAATGGGACAGGGCCTGCCGACGAGCCTCGCGCTCGACGCTGACTACCTTTACTGGACGAACTTCACCGAGGGGACGATCCGGCGCACGCCGAGCGATGGCGAAACGCCAGAGGAACTGGTTTCGGGGTTGAGCTATCCACAAGCGTTGGCGGTGGCCGGCGGTAACGTCTACTGGGTCAATTCGCCGGGGTATCCCGACAGCGTGTGGGTCATGAAGCTCGACGGCGCGGAGCCCACCGTCCTTTACACGGGCTCGAGCGAGATCACGTCGATTGCTGCCGACGGGCGAGGGGCCTATTTCAGCGAGGCGGGAGACCCGGAAACCCCCGGCACCGGTCGCTTGCAGAGTGCGAGCCCTGCGGGGGACGAGGTCGTGACGCTGGCGGACGACCTCGCGTCGCCTCGCTCCGTGACGGTGTTGGACGGGAGCCTCTATTGGGTGACCGGCGACAGCGCCGACACGCAAGCGCTCTGGACGATGCCGACGAGCGGCGGCACTCCGACCGCGCTGCTCGAGGGGATCGGAGTCGACGAGCTCGCCGTGGATGCTTCGGGCATCTTCTTCGCCACCACGACGACCGCCTTCGAGCCGAACGGGGCGCTCTCCCATCTTCCACTCGCCGGCGGCGAGCCCACGCTGATGGTCGCGGGCGTCGCGCAGTCGTTCGGCATCGCGCTCGCTCGGGATTTCGTCTACTGGGTCGATGCCGGCCCGCTGCTCTCGGTGTTCGAGGGAACGCTCATGCGCGTCCCAAAGTCTCCGGCCCAGGCTCCGTGAACACCGCGTGCGGGGCGCGTGCAGACCCAGCGCACAAACTTCCCGCGTGATCCGAACGTCGCCCGGTGTGCCACTTCGTGGCACGCCGGGCGCCCGGGACGGGCCAAGAAGGGGTCCCCGGCCGGCATGCGGCTTGCTTCACTTCGTCGGATGCGCGTCCCGATCTGGCCATTTCTTCCTTGGCTCCTGGTGGTTGCGCTCGTCGGCTGCGGTGAAAGCAACGGACCCACGTCGGATAGCAGCGGCGGCACCGGCGGTAGCAGCGCGACGGGTGGCACGAACGGCGGCAGCGCAGGCAATAAAGGAGGTGGGGGTGGAAGCATTGGCGGCAGCGGCGCAGCAAGCGGCACCGGTGGCGGTGCCGGGAGCACGGGCGGAACCTTCGACAGCGGCGGCGCGTCGGCGAGCGGCGGCAGCGCCGGAAGCCCCACGACCGGCGGCGCCGCTGGAGAAGGTGGAACGGGCACGGGAGGCAACGCGGGCACCCCAGGCGACGGCCCCGCCTGCCCCGGCGTCGCGCCGCGAGCCGACGTGCCGGGGACGACCTGCCGCTCACAAGACGATTGCAGGAACGGTGCTACTTGCGCGCCGGAGTACGGGGTCGGCTGCGGTGCCCAGCTACCCGCGCAGCGCCTGTGCGAGTCGGACCAGGACTGCGGTGACGGCAAGCGCTGTGTGGAGGCCACGGTGCGAAAGCCCTGTGAGGACGGTCTAGAGACGAGCTGCATCCCCGAGTGCACCGCGGATTCCTGCGGTGACGGCGAGCGCTGTAGCAACGGGCTCTGCGAGCCGGTCCCTTGCATGGACGGCTTCACCTGCGACGAGCTCTACGTCTGCGCGCCGGATCGCGCGGGGGCGGACGCGCACGGTTGCGCGCCGCGGAACTGCAACGAGGGCTACGACTGCGACGCCGGCTACTCTTGCGACACCCAGAGCGGCTCGTGCTCCGCCGTGCATTGCCGGGAGGGCGGGGACGCCGCCTGTCCGATCAACTTCGTGTGTGACGACGCGACCGGCGGTCGTGGCTGCGTGCCGAAGCCGTGCGCCACCGACGAAGACTGCGACTGCGGCGCGTGCCTTCACACCTGTACCGGCGAGAAGTGCCCGCCCGGGAGCTGCGGACCGCGGCTCAACCTGTGCGTCGAGCCCGTGGCGTGAGCGGGCGGGTGAGACAGAGCGCGGCGGGGCGCGCCCGTCAGGGCGTCGAGACCGCGAATTCGACGGCACCAGGGAAATAACCTAGCGGGGATCTCGAACGCCCGTCACTCACGTCGAGGCCGCGAGTGCGATCCGACCTTCACCATCCCCGAAGCGCACTCTGCTAGCGTACCCCGCATGAAAGCGGTGCAAGGGCAGCGGCGGGGCCGTACCCGTTCACCGGGGTCGTGCGGTGTGAGGGTCGGGTAAGTGATCGATTTTCTTCCATGATCACGTGAGGCTTTCCATCGGCAGCGATTCAGGGCACCAATCGGTTCGTGGCGCAGGACGAGCGCGACGAGCTGATCGGCGAGCTTCGAGCGGAAAACGCCGAGCTTCGGAAGCGAATTGCTCATCTCGAGTTGCTGATGGGGCGCTCGTCGCGCAACTCGAGCCAGCCACCGTCGGCGGACACCCCGGCTCAGCGGGACGAGCGGGCGAAGAAGCCTCCGACGGGGCGCAAGCCCGGCGGGCAGCCCGGACACAAGGCCCGGATGCGAGCGCTCTTGCCGCCGGAGAAGGTGACGCGGACCGAAGAGCACTTCCCGCCAGCGTGTCTGGGATGCGGCAACAAGCTGCCTCGTCGAGAGGACGAGAATCCGCTGATCCACCAGGTTCTCGAGTTGCCAGCGATCGAGCCCGACGTGACCGAGCATCGGCTGCACGCCGTTTGCTGCGGACGCTGTGGGCGGGCAAGCCGCGCGACGCTGCCGCTGGGCGTGCCGGCGGGGATGTGCGGCCCTCGGCTGATGGCGTTCGTGGCGCTCCTGACCGGCTTCTTTCACTTGAGCCGCCGGCAAGCACGCAGCCTC
The DNA here is from genome assembly GCA_963841435.1 of uncultured delta proteobacterium. Taxonomy (GTDB): domain Bacteria; phylum Myxococcota_A; class Polyangia; order Polyangiales; family Polyangiaceae; genus PMG-095. The sequence goes on along the minus strand of CAWJCS010000003.1, from coordinate 739,915 downwards.
CTCGGCGACATGCTCGGCGTCTGCATCTCGCTCGGGGCACTGAGCGAGCTCGAAGGACGCGTGAGTCGCGCCCTGGAAAAACCCGTGCAGCACGCTCACGCTCACGCTGTCAGCCAGCCCGTCAAGCACGTGGACGGCACAACCTGGCGCCGTGCGGGCAAGTACCGAGCGCTCTGGACCATCGCGACCGAGCTCTCGACGGTGTTCTCGATCAGCAAGGACGCGACGCTCGACACGATCAAGCGCTTCCTGCGCGGAGCACGCGGGATCCTGGTCAGCGACCGCGGCACCCAGTTCGGATTCTGGGCCATGGGGCGGCGGCAGATCTGCTGGGCGCACCTGCATCGAAAATTCGTCGAGTTCTCCGAAAACTCCCAAGGGCCGGTCGCCGAGATCGGCACCGGCCTCGTGCTTCTGACCCAGGTCCTTTTTCACGAGTGGCATCGCATCCGCGACGGGACCCTCAGCCGCCCCGACTTCCAGCGCAAGATGGCGGCGCTCCAGCCGCATGTCGAAGATCTGCTCGCGCGCGGGGCTTCCCTTGGCGTGCGCGGCGTCAGCGGGAGCCTTTCCGACATCCTCGAGCACCGCGCAGCACTTTGGACCTTCGTCCACGTGCCCGGCGTCGAGCCAACCAACAACCACGCCGAGCGCGAGCTCAGGGCTTTCGTCCTGTGGCGAAAACGCTGCTTCGGATCCCAGAGCGACCGCGGCGAGCGCTTCGCCGAGCGCGTCATGACCACCGTCCACACCCTCCGAAAACAGAAGCGTCACGTCCTCTCGTTCCTCACCGACGCCTGCACTGCCATGCTACGCAACCAGCCTGCCCCTCAACTCCTCAGCTGACTCCCGCGGACCCGGTGAACGGGTACGCGGGGCCGCCTTGCACGGCCTGGCCGTTGTCGCGACCGTTTGCTTGATCGCAGCGTGCGGCAGTGATGATAACGCTGGCGTCGGCGGCAGTGGCGCGGGTGGCGGCAGTGGCGCGGGTGGTGGCAGTGGCGCGGGTGGCGGCAGTGGCGCGGGTGGTGGCAGTGGCGCGGGTGGTGGCAGTGGCGCGGGTGGTGGCAGTGGCGCGGGTGGTGGTGGTGCCGGCTGCGGCGACGCCGTCGTTGGCTCCTGGACGCTCGGGGACGACAACCTCTACATGGTGGTCGGGAGCGGCTGCCGCGTGACGAATTTCTGCAGTATTGCCGAAGGCGTGCACACCACCGGCACGATGACCTCGACGCAGTTGAAGCTCGATTCCGTGGGCGGGTCGCCGCTGGCATTCGACTACACAATCATGGCCGGCGTGCTCACGCTGCTCGATGCGACCGCCGGAACGATCGATCTGCCGCTCGTGCCCCTGGACGGCCCCCTGCCCCCCTCCCTGAGCCGTGCGTTCGCTGGTGGCTTTCGTCGTCGTCGTCGCGCTCTTGGTGCAGACGCGCCCGCTGTTCGCTGCCGGTGCGCCTTACCGACACGACCACTTGTTCTTGAAAATGGGCGCGCTGCTGGGGCCGGCGTTCCACAACTACGACGCCGATCTGTACACTGGTGTCCGTCATCGAGGACACGCGACCAGCGTGAACGCAGGCCTCGAGCTCATGCTGGGTGGCTCGCTGCGTCCCGGTTTGGCTCTCGGTGGCGGACTGATGGTGTTCGCGCAACCGAGCCCGAGGTACGACAACGCCGCCGTGACCAAGGGTTGGGACAAGGTCAGCGGAGGGACCGGCTCCCTCGGGGTGTTTGCGCAATTCTATCCTCGGCCCGCGTCCGGCTTGCATTTGATTGCTTTCGCCGGGCTTGCGCTCGAGATGGTGCGCTTCGAGCAGCGAGACCCAGCGAACCCCTATGAGTGCCCGGCAATCGCTCCGGACTGCATCGCACGCAACCTGCGGACCATCCAGGAGGAGCGCCGTTTCACGGGCGGAGCGTTCATGCTCGCCGGCGGGTACGACTTCTGGATCGCGAAGCAGTGGAGCCTGGGCGTCACGGGTCGCGTCGCCTACGTGACGACCGGCGCCAGCTCGAGCCAATTTGGCTCGGGAATGAGCTACTCACTGATCGTGCCGCTGGTGGGCTTTTCCGGGACGTTCAACTGAGCGCGGCCGGCCGCTCGTCACGCTTTATCGGGCCACCCCGGGTTCGAGGCCGTGCAGGCCTCGGCTACAACGAGCTGCCGTGGCAGCCAGGAGTGCTCACGCTCAAGATAGTCCTTGCGGCCACGCCTCCGCCGGGTGCGGATCGGTAAGGGGCTTCCTAAGCCACGATGCGTTCGACGTCCTTTCCCGCTCTGCTCCTTTCGCTCGTCATGGTCGGCGCGTGCACTCGGCCACCACCACCCGCACCGATCTCCGGGAGCCAGACGTTCACCTCGCCGGGTCCCCCGGTCTACCGGGATCCAGACCGCCCCCTTGACCAGCGCGTCCGGGACCTCCTCGGCAGGCTCACGCTCGCCGAGAAGGCCTCGCTTCTCGGCGACAAGGCCCCCGCCATCGAGCGCCTCGGTATCCCCAAGTACGATGCGTGGAACGAGGCGCTCCACGGCGTTGCTTGGCGCGACGGCGTGAGCGTGTTTCCGCAGGCGATTGGGCTCGCGAGCACCTGGAACACCGACCTCGTGCACCGTGTGGCCACGGCGATCTCGACGGAAGCACGCGCGCTCTACAACCAGGGCGCCTTCGGGCTAACGCTGTGGACCCCCGTCATCAACATCGCTCGAGACCCGCGTTGGGGTCGCACCCAAGAAGGCTACGGCGAGGACCCCTTTCTCGTTTCGGCGATGGCCGTGGCGTATGTGAAGGGCATCCAGGGCGATGATCCTTTCTATCTGAGAGCGGTTGCGACCCCGAAACACTACGCACTCAACAACGTCGAGGCGACACGCTTCTCCGGATCATCCGACGTGCCGGAAGAGGTCATCCGCGACTACTACCTCCCCCAGTTCCGAGCGGCCGTCGTCGAGGGCGGCGCCCAGAGCATCATGTGCGCGTACAACCGCGTGAACGGAGCTCCGTCGTGCGCGAACCGCTGGCTCCTCGACACGGTGCTGCGCAAGGAGTGGGGGTTCTCGGGCTTCGTCGTCTCGGACTGCGGCGCGATCGGCGCGATGGTATGGGGTCATCACACTCAGCCGTCGGAAGAGAGTGCCGTCATCGCGGGGCTTCATGCGGGTTGCGACCTCGAGTGCGGCAAGGACTACGCCGAGAGAATCTCGGGTGCGGTACGGAGTCGGGCCCTCTCGGAAGCCGACGTCGATCGCGCGCTCGGCCGGGTGCTAGCGGCCCGGTTTCGACTGGGCATGTTCGATCCGCCTGGCCGAAACCCGTACGACGCGATCCCGGCGTCCGTGGTTGACGGGACGGAGCACCGCGCGCTCGCGCTCGAGGCCGCGCGCGAATCGATGGTCCTGCTGAAAAACGACGGCCTTTTGCCACTCGACCCAAAAAAGGTGAGAAAGCTTGCCGTCGTCGGCCCGGCAGCGAGCGTGTTTCTTCACGGCAGCCAAGGCTACCACGGGACGAACCAGCATCTGGTCACTCCGCACGACGGCATCGTCAGTCGCGCTGGCGACACGATGACCGTGTCCTTCTCGGCCGGGACGCTGCTGCCGAGCGGCGAGGGCCTGCCGAGCATTCCGGTGCCGGAGAGCATGTTGCGAACACGCGACGGCCAGGCGGGCTTGCGAGGCGAATACTTTTCGAACGCGAACCTCCTCGGCGCGCCCACGCTGACTCGCGTCGATGCGACGCTCGATTTCGCCTGGGGGAACGGTGCTCCGGCGAACGACCTGCCTAAAGACGGCTTCTCCGTCCGCTGGACCGGCAAGCTCGTTCCGAAAGCGAGCGGCCACCACCTGCTGTCGATCACCGGCGACGACGGTTACCGCTTGTCCCTCGACAAAAAGACAATCATCGAAGACTGGACCGATCACGCTCCCAGGGCTCGGGGCGTGGTGACGACCCTGAAAGCAGGTCGCTCCTACGACATCGTGCTCGAATTCTACGAGAACGGGGGCGGCGCAGAGCTCCACTTCTCGTACGCGTTCGTCGAGAACGGGACGCGGGACGCGATCAAGGCGGCTCGTGAAGCCGATGCCGTCGTCTTCTTCGCGGGCGTCAACGCACTCGCTGCGGACGAGGAGAAGGATTTTCCTTCTCTCGCGCTCCCCGAGGATCAGTCGAAGCTTTTCGATGCCGTGCGCGCAGCCAATCCTCGCACGGTACTCGTTCTCCAGAGCGGAAACCCGCTCGTGCTCAGCGCCCGCGAGCGGAGCGCGCCAGCCATCCTGCAAGCATGGTACGCGGGCCAAGACGCCGGGACCGCGATTGCCGAGGTTCTGTTCGGAGATACCAACCCGTCGGGCAAATTGCCCATCACGTTCTACGCGTCGCTCGCCGACCTGCCGCCCATGGACGACTACGACGTACGCAAGGGGCGTACGTACATGTATCTCGAAAAAGCTCCCGCATTCCCGTTCGGGCACGGCCTCTCGTTCACGAGCTTTCGTTACGAGAACATGGCGCTCTCCACTCTGTCGGTTGCAGAGGACGGCAGGCTCGGAATCGAGTTCGACATCGCGAACACCGGACCACGCGCCGGCTCCGAAGTCGCCCAAGTCTACGTGCGACCACCGCGCGGCCCGCACGAGGCACTACGAGCGTTTCGTCGCGTGACCGTCGCCCCCGGGGCGACGACCCACGTATCCATCGAGCTCTCCGTCTCGGACCTTGCTCACTACGACACCCAGAGCAGGCGCAGCGTCGTCGATGAAGGCTCCTACGAGGTGTTGCTCGGCGCCTCCTCCAGCGACATTCGGCAACGCGCGACGTTCACCGTCCTCCCTCCCTGAGCGGGGTCTGGTGGGACGTCGGGAGGCGGCGCCGACGCCGTCTGAGACAGGAAGTAGGCCGTCTGAGACACGACGCGGGCCCCCAAAGGGCGTCCCACGGCCTGCTCTCCGTCCCGATCAGACCCGCGGTGTGCGCAGCGGCCCGCGGTCTGACCATGACGGCCTCGCTGCGAACCCTGTCGAAAACCAGCCACCAGCTTCGGTTGCTAGGAATCTTGCCGGGTGAGCGGACGAAATTCGCAGCAACGCGGGCCCCACCCGGCTTGTGCCGAAATATCCATGAACAACCGCCCGGCTCGCGGCAGGTGAGAGCATTAACGAGATGCATACGCAGTCGAAGACGTTTCCGCGAGGCTATTTGCACCCACCCAAACGCCGCGCTCTGAGCCTATTGCCCCTCTTCGCCGCGCTCGGGAGCGCTTGTGCCATTGAGAGCTCACCCCCTCCCGCGAGTGGTGGCGCACCGAGCAGCGGCGGCGCGTCGGGTCAGGCCGGCTCCACGGCAACAGGCGGGAGCTCGGGAACGGGCGGCGCTGGCGCCGTCGGCGGCGCGGCAGGTAGTGGTGGGAGCAGCGGAGCGGGAACCGGTGGCGTAGCGGGCACCGGCGGGATTGGGGGCACCGGCCAGGGAGGCATTGGGGGCGCGGCAGGGACGACAGTCGGCGGCAGCGGGGGCTCCGGGATCGGAGGCGGGGGCGGCGCGGGCATGGCCGGCTCGGCGGGCATGGCCGGCGGAGGCGGCGCTGCGGGCGGCGCTGCGGGCGCGGCCGGGGGCGGGGGGCTCGCGGGCACCAGCGGCAGCGGGGGCGCGGCAGGTGCGGGAGGCAACGGCGCGGCGGTTCCGAGCAAAGGCTGTGGCGTCATGGATGGCGCGCAAAAGCTGACCATGGGTGGCTCGTCGGTCATGAGCGGTCTTCCCACGTCGACCAAACTCACGATCATGAGCGGCGGAATGAGTCGCGAATACATCGTCGACATTCCGGCGAATTACGATCCGACGCACCCGTATCGTCTGATCTTTTCCTGGTACCAGGCGTATGGTTCGGACACCGGCAATGCGAATGGCCTACATCCCGCTGGGGATGGTCCCAACTTCGACGCCGAGCACTATGCCTATTACGGGCTCCATCGCGAAGCGACCGCGGCGAACGAGCCCGTCATCTTCGTAGCGCCCGCGGGAGTCGGCAATCTTCCATGGGACTTCAACCGAGACAGTGTCCTGTTCGACGACCTGCTCGCCCTCATCGACGCGAACCTGTGCATCGACGACAGCCGAGTCTTTTCCACGGGCTTCAGCTTCGGAGCGATGATGACCTATGCCCTGTCGATCACGCGTCAGACGAAGCTGCGCGCGGTCGTCACCATGGCAGCGGCCAACTACAATCTTCCGGGTGAGCCGACCGATACGAATGCGGCGCCGATTGCGTACATGGGGACAACCGGCATGAGCGATACCACTTGTCCGTGGGTCGGCAACGACGGGGCGAAGCAGGGCGGAAAATACTGCGTCCTCGCTCACGCAGAGGACAATGGCTGCACGATCCCCGGGAACATCCAGACGGCGATGGTGGGTAGCAAGAAATACGTCTGCTATGACTTCGAAGGGTGCAAGGCGGGTTATCCCGTCAAAGTGTGCACGTTCGACGGCCCGCACACCCCCTCCTCCGTGGATGACGGGACCTCGACGGGGGACGATGGCCTGAAGGCCTTCATTCCGCCGCTGGCCTGGCAGTTCATCGCGCAGTTCTGAGCTAGCGATCCCGGCGAGCAACGCAGGGCTCGGTTCCGCTCGCGAGCAACGAGACGATGCGTTGGGGGGCGATCGTCATTCGCCCGCCGCGAGCAGCAGGTCTTGGAAAACGAAGCCGCCGCGTTCGACGACTTCGCCGTTTCTGATCGCCACCGGACTCCGAAACATCGGGCCAGCGTAGGCAAAGGAGTGGAACTCTCCGCGTTCGCCGCACGGATCGACCGACGGAGGGAGGTCGCGTAAGAAGGCCTCATCGAAGTCGCGCCCAACGAACGCCGGCGAAAGCTGTTTGGGATCCACGCAGGTGAGTCTCGCGCGAAGGCCCGCGGACATCATGTCGCTCGCAAGCTCGTCGGTTGGGATCCCCCAAACGGGGAAGCTAGGGCTGATACTGGTCCCCGCCAATTTTTCCTCGCGGTAGCGCCGGATGTCCTCGAGGAACAGATCGCCGAACGCCATGACGGAGATGCCGAAAGCGCGGGCGCGGACAATCGTTGCTGACATCGCTTCCTCGTATTGTGCGTTGGTACAGGGGGAAGGGATGGGCACTGGCCAGAGCGGGAGGTTTGCGGCGTGGGCTTGGGCGCGAAGCAGCTCCGTACGAACGGCGTGCATGGCGACGCGGTCGTGCACTTGGTTGATGGTGGTGAGGAGGCCGACCACCTCGACCTCGCCTCGTTCTCGCAAGAGGTGCAGCGCCCAGGCGCTGTCCTTGCCGCTGCTCCACGACAACAAGGCCTTGGGGCGCATCGTCACCTCTCCTCGTCCAGCGCGGCGAGCGCGCTCGTGGAGTCGAGCCGGATCATCGCGCCGAGCACCGCGCCCACTTCGTTCGTGACGAGAACGGCGTGAAAGCTCACCATCTCGGCGGGTCGAACCCCCGAGCGGGTTTCGCGAAGAGGTAGCCTTGGAGCAGATCGCAGTCGAGCTCCACGAGCATGTCGCGCTCCGACGCCGTCTCGACTCCCTCGGCGACGACGAGAATGCCAAGCTCGTCGCAGAGCTTCTTCATCGAGCGGACGATGCTCTGCCGCCGCGGATCGGTGTCGACACCGCGTACGAGCGACATGTCGAGCTTCGCGATGTTCGGATCGAGTTGTGTAAAGGTCGTGAGCCCCGCGTAGCCGGCGCCGAGATCGTCGATGGCGATCTGAAAGCCGAGCGCCTGTAACTCCCCGGCGCGCGCGGCGAGGTTCTTCACGCCGTAGAGCGACGCGCGCTCGGTCACTTCGAGCACGACCCGCGCGGCGATCTGCGAGAGCGGAGCGTCCGCGGAGTACAGCTCCTCGTCGTTCATATCGGCCGAATGCAGGTTCACGAACAGCTTGACGCCCTCCGGAGCGTCGGCCGCTGCTGCGGCGACCCGAGCCCGGACGGCGCGCCCGAGATCGTGCAAGCGCCCGAGCCGCTCGGCTGCGTCGAGCATGTCGGCGGGGTTCCTCATCAACGGCTCGTCCGAGCGCAGCAGCGCCTCGTAACCGAAGACCCGTCGCTTTTGCCACGCGATGATCGGCTGGCAGGCTATCCACAAGAGGCTCATGCCCCGCGAGAAGAGGACCTCGAGCGCCGCCCGCTCGCTCGGACGTCGCCCATCCCGACCCGGTAGCTCGAGCGCCTCGCGCTTGAGCTTTGCCAGCGCGTGAAGCCGAGCGGCGCGGACCACCGTCTCCCAGAGCTCCAGTGCCCCGACGGGCTTTGCCAGATAGCGAAAGGCGCCGTACTCGACCGCACGGATCGCCGACTCCAACTCGGGTTCTCCGGTCATGAGGATCACCGGCACGTCTAGGTCATGAGCGCGCACGGCCCTGAGGAACTCGATGCCCGTCATCCCGGGCATCGATACGTCGCTCAGGATCACATCGAACGAGCGAGCCTTCACCTGCTCGGCGGCGTCCATGCCGTCGGAAGCGGTCTCGACGGTGGCGCCGTGGCGCGTGAGGGCGCTACCGTAGGCGCGGATAACCGCAGGGTCGTCGTCAACGAGCAGTAGGCGAATCTCGTCTCCTCCCGCCTGCCGTCGAGCATCGGCATGCTTCCCCTGATCCATGGCCTACCCCAGGGTCTCTCGCACTTTGCGGAGGAGCGCCATCGGCGTGAGAGGCTTCTCCAAGAACGGAACGCCTGAGTTGAGCACGCCGTGATGAAGGATGGCGTCGTCGGTGTAGCCGGACATGAACAGCACCTTCATCGCGGGCCGCAGGTCTCGCAAGCGCTCGGCAAGCTGCCGACCGCTCATGCGCGGCATGACGACGTCGGTGAGCAGGAGGTCCAAATTGCCGCCATGCTGCTCGCAGATCAGCAGGGCCTCGCCAGCGTTGGAGGCATCGAGAACCACGTATCCGCGCCCACGAAGGACTTCTCGCGCGACCACTCGCACCTGGTCGTCGTCTTCGACGAGCAGGATCGTCTCGGTGCCGTTCGGCACCTCGGGCGGCACGCTTTCGGGTCCGACGGTTTCGCTTTCCGCGTCGGCGACTGGCAGGTAGATCTTGAAGGTCGTGCCCTGACCGGCCTCGCTGTAAACCCAGACGTTGCCGCCGCTCTGCTTGACGATCCCGAACACGGTCGCCAGCCCCAGTCCCGTGCCCTTGCCTCGCTGCTTCGTCGTGAAAAACGGCTCGAAGATGCGGGTTTGTGTCGCCGCATCCATCCCGCTCCCCGTGTCCGTCACGGCGAGCATGACGTAGCGACCGGGTTGCACGTCGACATGCGTGAGCGCGTAGTCCTCGTCCAATACGACGTCCGAGGTCTCGATCGTGAGCTTGCCGCCTTGCGGCATCGCGTCGCGCGCGTTCACGGCGAGGTTCATCACGATCTGTTCGAGCTGCCCTGGATCGGCTCTCACGTTCGAGAGCGACGGCTCGGTCAGTATCGTGACCACGACGTCTGGCACCGAGCAGACGCACGAGCAGGCGTTGCATGCTGGCGATGGCCTGATTGAGGTTCAGAACCCTCGGCACGACGACCTGCTGCTGGCTGAATGCCAGGAGCTGCCGCGTCATCTCGGCTGCTCGCATCGCCGCCGTGTGGATCTCGTCCATCGTGGTGCGCATGGGCTCGCTGGGCAGTAGCTCGTCGCGCGCCATCTCCGAGTAGCTCAGGATCACCGACAGCACATTGTTGAAGTCATGCGCCACGCCTCCCGCTAGCGTTCCGAGTGCTTGAAGTCGTTGCGCTTGGCCGAGCTTCGACTCGAGCAGTTTGCGCGCTCGCTCCGCCGCAACGCGTGGCGTGATGTCGTGGACCGTCCCGACGAGGTTCGTGCAACGACCGTCGGCGTCGAAGATGGGGCAGACCGTGACTTCACCGGATTTCGTGCCGCTCGGGTACGTCGCGACTTCCTCCCAAGCGACCTTGGTGCGGGTCGAGATTGCCTCGGCATATTTGCCGAGAACGAGAGCGTGCGACGACGCCGGTACGACTTCGGTGACGATGCGCCCGACAACGTCAGCAGCTTTCACGCCGGTCGTCCGCTCGAAGGCTCGGTTGACGGCGAGGAAGCGATACAGATTCGGTCCCTCGACGCCGACGTAAAAGACCGAGTCGTCGACGTTCTCGAGGATCATCGCGTTCCGCGACTCGGTGCGCAGCAAGCGCTCGTCGGTTCGCCTGCGCATGATTGCAATCGAGGCGAGCTGGGTGGCATCGTCCACCCACGCGAGCTCGCGGTCCGACGGTCCCCGCGGATCGCGGTAGTAGATCGCGAACGTGCCGAGCACCTCGGCGGTCGGCGAAAAAATCGGCGACGACCAGCACGCCCGCAGGCCCAAGGGCAACACGAGGTGTTTGTAGGGGGCCCAGTTCGGATGGCTGGCGAGGTCTTCGACGATCACGCGTTCGCCGAGGAACGCTGCGGCGCCGCACGAGCCGGCGGTTGGACCGATGGGGAACCCCTCCAGCTGCGCGACGTAATCACGCGGGAGGCTCGGAGACCCGCCGTTGCGCAAACACGAGCCGCCGTCGTCGAGCAACAGGATGGAGCAGAGCATCCCGTCGGCTTGCTGCTCGATGAGCCGCGCAACGTCGGCGAGAACCTCGCCCAGTTCGTCGCCACGGGCAATTCTCTCGAGGATGCGGCGCTGGCTCAGCTCGAACGTTTCGACCAAGCCTTTACCTTACAGCGCAACGACGAGTCGTGCGGGAACGTCGGCGTCCGGAGCGTACGAAATCACTCCCACCCGATGGCGATAGACCTCTGCAACTCCTTGAATTTGCTTGGCAGGAAAATCGAGCGCAGGCCCGCGCAACCCCGGTGCGCCCTCCGGAACCAGTCCACGTCGCGCGCGCTGGTGACCACGAACGGCGGCAGCGTCAGAACACGACCGTATCGAACGCAACCGTTCCGTCGTCGGCGACCTGGGTCGCCACTTCCTTGACGACGGCGGGCCTAATGGCGCTGCCTCCGGGCTGGATGAGGATGTTGCCGGTCATCGGCAGCCGGTGAGTGTTGGAAACGAAGTAGGACGACTCCGTCACCTCCGCCCGAGTCGCACGCGACCGATGTAAGGCCAATCGCCGACAGCGCCAAGCAGGCACGCCGGAACGCACCAATGACGAGCTCGACGAGGCCGATCGCGTCTGCCCGAGCTGCGGCGGTAGCGCATCGAACAAATCGGCAGGGCCATGAACGTCAGCACGAAGGATCTCGCGCTACCGATCGGCAAGCTCTGGGACGCGAAGGCGATCCGCACGACGGGACAGCGCCGCGCTACGAGCTACTTCCCCAGGTAGGCCGGCGGCCCTACTCGCCGTTCTGCCAGGGTCTCGCGCCCTCGACGATCACGAGCTTCCCGTCTTCGCGGCGCGCCGCGAGCGAACCGTCAACCTCTACTTGGTCGGGCTCCGATGGGTGTCCGCGGATGAGCATCATGTCGAACATGCGTGCTCCCGCTGCCGCGTCTTGGCCGGGATGATCCTCGGCGCTGACGCTCAATGGAGCGCTCCTCGTCCAGCCGTGGAGCTTCCCTTGTGTTTCCCCGGAGCCCCAACCAAATGCCTTTGATATTCGAGTTCTTCTTGAAGCATCCGCTCGCCCTTGTTCCGCATCCTAACGCCGTAGATAGAGCCGGTCACCACCAGCACCACACATGCAGTGATCGTTGCGACGTTCCAACGTCGGAACACCCGCAAGGCTCGGATGTGTTCCGGGGCAACGTCCCGCTCCCAGCGGCGAGACACGGGATCGAGGATTCTCAGATACGTCCACAGTGGATACCTAGCGGCAGCTCTCGGAAAGGAGAGCGCGCTTCGAGTGCCCAACACCAGGACGATGGCCCACGGCACGAAGATCAAAAAAATGGCATCAGGGGACAGGGAGCTTCTCTCCTGCATACGACGCCAGTAAACAGACCAGCTGCCACCCGGTCAGAAAGTCAGCTGCCGGGTGCTTCTTTGCCCATTCTTTCGTTCTTCGGATTATTTCGGCGTTCACTTCCCCTACGCCGCTCGTGGAGGGGTTACGCGTCGAACGCCGTCGCGGCCTGGGTTGCCGCCGATACCGGGCTCGACGACGCGCGCGACTCAGAAGGGGCAGTTGGTGGACTCGGAGGTGAACTTCGGATTGTCCGCCACCTCGAACCAGTCGATGAACCAGATGCAACCGTCGCGCGCGGCCCCCGCGGGGATCTTCATGCAGTTCTGCCGCACGCAGTCCTTCTTCTGCGAATGGCTGCCCGTGCAATTCGTCAGGAAACCCCCGTACTGGGCGCCGAGGTCGCTCGTGTTCCATTGTTTCGAGCAGGCGTTGTTTTGGCCCACACCACCACCGGGGATCATCAAGTCGAACTGGTTATTTGCCACGTCGCCGCCGGTGTTGCTCACCTTGACGATCATTTGTTTGCCCTTGATGAGCTTCGAGCCCGGGTCGGTCGCGCTGTACTGTCCTTCGCCCGTGAACTGGATGCGGTAGCACCCGCCACAGTTGGGATTGGACTTGGCGATGTATCCGTACGAGAGGCAGTCGGAGACGGCATGCGGCGCCTCGTCGTAGCAGGCGAAGGAGCCTCCACCCGAGCAGGCGCTGTTCATGTCCCCGGTGCTCGAGACGCCGTCCTGGCCACAGCGATGACCGTCGAACTGGGCGCAATGCGTCTGGCAGCAGTCCCAGTAGCGCGTCGCATAGCCGTTCCCCCCGGTGACGTTCGGCAGGCCCTGCGTCGAGCAATCCACGCCGGTCGCGCCCCCGGTTCCAGCGCCGCCTTCCGGCATGCAGCGGCCACAGCTCACGTCGCAATACTGGGCGAACCACGTGGCGGTGCACTCGGTCGTTTCGGTGGCCCAGCTTTCGCACGTCGCGTCCGGCCACGTCGGATCCGGAGGCGGCTCGACGTCCACGCAGGGCTTGCCAGCCGTACCCCCGCCGCCACTCACGCCGGCGCCGCCACTCGCACCGCCGCTGCCCGCGCCACCGGTGCCGCCGCTGCCCGCGCCACCGATGCCGCCATTCGTTCCGCCGCTGCCTGCGCCGGCGCCACCGCTGCTCATCCCGGCGCCGCCTGCCAGGGCACCACCGCTCCCTCCGCTACCTGCGAACGCACCGCCGCTGCCTGACCCGCTGCCCCCGGTCCCGGCACCGCCTCCCGTCGTGCCCGCGGTACCGCCGCTGCCGCTTGCACCGCCGTTGCCCGAAAGGCCCGCCGAGCCCGTGCCCGCCCTGTTCCCACTGCCCGCGGCTGCGCCGACCGAATCGAGCGGCTCGGCGTCCCCGCTGACACAGCCCACGGCGGAGAGCAGCGCTGCAAACGACGCCGTCGCGCATCCCCAGACGACGATGCGGCGTGCGGGACGAGAACGAGAAGCGTGAGAGATCCTGTGCATATTTCTGGTCGGCGTTTTGGCGGCGGGCCCCGATACAGTTGACCAAGAGCATCCGCCGCGCTCCCCAAAATCGCGGTTGAACCGAAAATGATCAGCCGAGGGATTTTGCTTTCGCTGTTTTTTTGCAGGGACTATTCGTTCTACGCCGCGGTGGGCGGTCCGCACCACGTGGTGAGGGCGTCGCGGAGGCCGTGGTCCGTGCCGTCTCCGACCCACGCGACGTGTCCGTCGGGCCGGATCAGGACGGCCGTGGGAGCAGCGACCGCGCCGAGCACCGGGAGCTCCCACGCACCAGCGTAGCGAGCGTCGACCCGCTCGACGCGATCGACCCAGGGAGCGATGTCGAGGGCGCCGGGCTCACCGAGCTCGAGCAGAACCGGCCGGGCATCGTGGAGCAGAGTGAACACGCGCCGGGGGCCGCTCTCGGTGCCCAGGTCGAGATCGGGCATGCGGCGCCCGAGCAGCGGGTGTCCCTCGCCGAGATCGTAGCGAATGTCGAGCCCCGACATCATCGCGGCGTAACGCTTGCGGGGCTCGTCCATCGCGAGCAGCTCGGACACGTTCTTGCGCAGAGCGTTCGTCCGGTCGTCGCCGCGGCTGAGCGCCGTATGCGCCAGGGTGTTCTCGAGCACACGCGCACCGATCGGGTGTCGCTCGGCGTGGTAGGTGTCGAGCAGCGTCTCCCGCGACGTGCCACGGACCACTTGGCCGAGCTTCCATCCCAAGTTCACGGCGTCCTGCACACCGATGTTGAGTCCCTGTCCGCCTGCCGGGGAATGCACGTGCGCCGCGTCCCCGGCCAAGAGCACGCGCTTCTCTCGGTAGGAAGCCGCCTGCCGGGCCGCGTCGGTGAACCTCGAGAGCCACGTGACATCGTGAGCTCCGAAGTCGGTCCCGTAGACGGCGATGAGCGCCCCGCGAAGGTCGTCCAAAGTCGGCTCGTCGCCGTCTACGACGCGCGGCTCGACCAACACGACGCCCACGCGTTTCCCGCCCTCGCGCTTGCCCAGGGCATTGACACCCTTTTCACCAAGGCGCACGCCCCACGCTGGCTCTTCGGCCATCTCGGCGTCGGCAATCAAGTAACTCACCGACGGGTCCCACCCCGGGAAAGCGATGCCGGCTTGCTTGCGGATCACGCTGCGACCGCCGTCGCACCCGACGAGGTACTGCGCCCGGAGCAAACGCCCGTCGGACACCTCGACATCGACACCCGTGTCGTCCTGGGCAAGCCCCGTCACTTCGAGTCCGCGATGGATCGGTACCGAAAGCTCGGTGACCCAAGCGGCGAGGATGCGCTCGATGTGCTTCTGCGCCAGCGCGAGCCCGTAGTGGTGGCGAGTCGGAAAGTCACTGATGTCGAGGGGGATCATCGCGAAGCCCGCAACCTGCATGACCTGCCCTTCTGAGATGAAGCGATCGGCGACGCCACGCTGATCGAGCACCTCGATGGTGCGCGAATGCAGTCCGCCTGCGCGCGAGCCTTCGAGGTACTGGCCTTGGCGCCGCTCGACGATGACGACGTCGACCTTCGCAAGCGCGAGCTCCGCCGCCAACATCAGCCCCGTCGGGCCTCCTCCCGCGATCACGACGGCATGGTCGGTCATGGCGGGTGACTCTGCGTCATGACGCGCGGTCCTCGGGCTCACTCGCACGAAACGGGCGCCCGCGTGCAATCGCCGGTCCATTCGAGGCCCATGCACTCGGCCGTGGCCTCGGCGTCACTGGGGGTGCTCGCGAGGCAGTCGTCGAAATCGGCAGGTGGTCGCGGAAGGCAGACTTCCGAATACTCGGTCGAACTCCGCGTCGTCACGCTAGCGATACTGCCGTCCCCTTTGATGAGGTAAGTGACGTGCTTTTGCGACGCGGTCTCCGAGTAAATCGTGACGTCGTGGACGTACACGCCGGGTGTTCGGTCATGAAACCCCTGGATGACGCAGCGGAGCGCTCGATCGCTCGGTGGCACCAAGGCCAAGCCGACCGACTCGACGACAGGGTCGCACGGCATCGGGGCACCGCAGGCGTCGAGATCGGGCACCGCGGCGCTGGTGCCGGCGCTGCCGCTCGCGCCCGCAACGCCGCCGGTTCCGCCCGCGTTGGAGGCTCCGCCGCCTCCGGCGTCGGGACATTGGCAACCGTCCGTCACACCGAGAAACTGGAGCGTTCCGTCAACGCAGCCGGCCGAGTACATGCAGCAGCCGCACTCACTGCAGCCGGCCGGCTCCGTGCAGACGAACGAGCCGGCGCAGGGATCGTTCTCCCAACCGTCGTGTAGGGGGCAACCCGTAGCGATGCCCGCGGCTCCGTTGCTGCCAGCGCGGCCGGCTGAGCTCGCGCCCCCCGCCCCAGACGACGACCTCTCCGCCGTTCGTTCCGACCTGCCGCCGCACGCCGCGATCGTGAGGCACCCGAAGCCGCAAGCCACGAGGAGGCGGCTCGCCACGGAACGCCACGCCGCCCTGGAAGCCGCCACCTCCACGCTCATCGTGCAGGGAAACTACTACACGTCGAGGCCCTTGGTCGCGCGCGGTCGGCCGCAAACACCGACGGCATGCGCGCCGACGGTCCCTCCGCGCTACCCTTTCCTCCGCCTCGCGCGACCGAGCGCAAGGGCGCCGAGCCCGAGCACCGCGACGAGCGCTCCCGCGCCGCCGTCGCGCGCGGTGCGGCAACTGCACCCCGAAGAGCTATCGGCCCCTCCCGCAGCCGTCGCGCCACCCGAGCCCGCGCTGCCGCCCGCGGCAACGCCGCCGCCCGAGCCTGCGCCGCCGCCCGAGCCTGCGCCGCCGCCCGAGCCCGCGCTGCCGCAGTCAGCTCCGGTCATGGCGTTTGGGGCGATGCGCGTGACGGTTCCGCTCCCGTAGAACACGACGTAGAGAGCGCCGTCGAGGCCCTGGCGAATCGATGCGGGGCCTCCGGAAACGGTCGCGAAGTCGACGGAGGCGGAGGAGACGACGCCCGTGTGGTCGGCGCGCACCTCGAGCGCATGGAGCCAATTCGAGTCGTAGTCGCCGAACACGTAGTAGATCTTGCCGCCGAACGCGTTCGACCAGCCGCAGCCCGTCGGGATCAGGCCGCCCGTCACGCTCTTGCCGGTGCTGTGCGGGTAGTCGTGGACCGGCGCCGTGCAGGGACGTGGCGGCAGGAAGCTCTGGTCGCAGGTCTTGTCGAGCCGAAGCGATCCGCCCGCCATGCTCTGGTCGAGGTTCCCCTCGATGAAGGGGTAGCCGAAGTGCTGGCCGGAGCCGCCGACCGAGATCTCCTCGCGCTCCGTCTCGCCCACGTCGCCAATCCACAAGAGAGCGGTCATCGGATCGACCCAGAACCGCCAGGGATTTCTGAGCCCCCAGGCGAAGATTCGACGGTCCGGCGCGTCCGTACCCCAGTCGGAGCCAGTGCTCGTGCACGAGGTCACCGTCGTCTCGGACACGAGCGGGTTGTCGGTCGGCACCGACCCGTCGAGGTTCACGCGCAGGATCTTGCCGTTGCCCTTGTTCAGGCAGCTCGAATACTTGTTGGTGGGCGGCTCGGAGTTCGCGCCGGTGTCGCCCACTCCGACGTAGAGCTTGCCTTCGTGGATGAAAAGGCCCCCGCCGTCGTGGTTCGCCGGCCCTTCGAGACCCGGGCCGACGTTTCGCGACGCCCCGACGATGGGGTTATCGAGGTCTACCGTGACGGTGTCGTCGTCGTTGAGCACGCCCTTGTAGACGCGGTGCCGGTCCTCGGTCGGCCCGTTCGAGGCGTAGAAATAGAAGGTGTCGTTCGTCCCGACGTCCGGGTCCGCGACGACGCCGAGTAAGCCCTTCTCGGAGGAGGTATCGAGGTTCGGGAAGGTGCCGGTGATCTCGACGAGATCACCGTTGTCGTGCCGGATGGTGATCTGTCCCGTCTTCTGGGTGATGACGGCGCGCCCGTCGGGGTGGAAAGCGATGTCCGTCGCGTTGCTCGCGTCCCCCACGTAGGCTTGGTCCTCGACCAGAGTTTGAGCGAAGGCTGGCGCGAGCCCGGCTGCGGCCGTCCGCTCGCAGTTGGAGGCGAAGACCAGCGTGAGGAGTCCGAGGTATCGTGGGAGTTTCTTCGTGCGCATGGCGAGCTCCGGCGAGGGGAGAGCATACGCGAGGCGCCCGGGGCCTTCTGGGAAGGGCTGCGGGTTCGTTCCGGTCTCGCCCGAAAACCCGCGCAGATGCTGCGCTCCTGAGCGGCGGAGCTGCGTCAGCCTCGGCGAAATTCGTGCGCCTTTCCGAGCCTCTGCGCGCGCTCCCCCGCAAAAGCGACGGGTAACGCCCGCTGGGTGCCGGCACTGCACTCGAAAACGGCCCCGGAACGTTTGACCGGACGGCTCCCCTCTCATACGTTCCGCGGGATGCTGGGTCTTCGTTTCGACGCCGACGCTCGAACGCTCTTCTACACGTTCGTGCTGTTTCCAGCGGTCCCGTTGATCCAGTACGCCCATCCGGAGCTTTTGGGGTGGATGCTGCCGATCAGCCTGTACTTCGGCTTCAGCGCCGGCGTTTTGACCCACAACCAGAACCACTGCCCCACCTTCAAGAGCAAGCGCGCCAACACGCTCTACGCGGCGTGGCTCTCGATCTTCTACGGCTATCCGACGTTCGGGTGGATCCCCTCGCACAATCAGAACCACCACAAGTTCGTCAATCGCGCCGGGGACGCATCGATCACCTGGCGCTACTCGAAGAAGAACAACTGGACCGTCGCTTGGACCTACTTCTTCGTCTCCAGCTACTTTCAGAACGGTACGCTCGTCGAATACGTCCGCAAGGCAAAGGCCAACAACCCGACCTTGTTCCGGGGCATCCTGCTCCAGTACGCCTTCGTGCTCACCGGTCACGTGGGCATGGCGGCGCTCGCCGTTTGGCTCCACGGCTGGAAGCTCGGCCTGGTCGCGTACGGGCTCGCGTTCCTCCTACCGTCCGCGTTCTCGCTGTGGTCGATGTTCTTCATCAACTACATCCAGCACGTCGATTGCGACCCGTGGTCGAAGTACGACCACTCGCGTAATTTCGTGGGCAAGCGCAGCAACTGGTTGGTCTTCAACGCGGGCTTGCATGCAGCCCACCACGAACAGGCGGGTCTGCACTGGAGCAAGCTGTGGGAGCTCCACGAAAAGCTCGCCCCGCACATCCATCCCGAGCTGAAGCAGGAGTCGATCTTGTGGTTTTGCCTCAAGACGTACCTGCTCGGTGTGTTTTCGAGCCGCTTTCGCACCCGCCAGATCGGGCGTGCGGCGTGGGACCCGCCGACGGGCGATACGGCGCTCGACCTCACGACGGCGTCCGTCGACTCCACCGAAGCGGGCATCAACGCATCGATGGCCTGACGAGCCAAAGAGCCCGAGGGCGCCCCCGTCATTGTCCCGCGTCGTCCCCTTCGCGCAGGAGCTCGACGTCCAAGCGGTCCTTCGTCCTGCCCGTGCAGAGCTTGTTCTCGATCAGCAGCCGGCGACCTAGAAATCCAACGGTCTGAGCGCCGAAGGGCGCCTCGAGCCGCTCGGCCCAGCCATCGGCAAACGCGACGCCGTCGATGCTGGTCATGACGTTGATCCGGAGAGGTGGGCGCCCGAGCGTCGCCATCCGGTTGGGCTGGGCGTTCTCGGAGGTCGGCTCGACCCAAATGTGCAGGTCCTGTGTTGCGCGCGGCCTACCGTTCGCCGCCAGAGCGTGCGCGCCCACGATCAGAAAGCGAACGTGGTGGGCGAACAACAAGGCGATGAACTCGTTCCAGTCGGGGGGTAGTCTGACCGTAAACTCCCAACGTCGATTCTCGCAGCAGCTCGACCGGCGAAACCCGCTCCTCGATACTGACCGAGCGCCAGTAGCGCGCCTCGTCTGCGGCAGCGGCCGCGTGAGTCGTGAAGGTCAGCACCTTTTCCACGACCGGATAGCCGCTTCCTGGGCCCACGTCAGCCAAGCACCCCCACGCAACCGAAGCGCCTAGGTGAGCGCGATGTGGGACGGTAGCCGGCTGCCCAGTGCGTCGAGAAGCGCGGGCTCCGGAGAAAACGCTCGACGGCGGGGGCGCCGTGAAACCACGTCACGTGCGGCGGCATCGCGAACACGACTGTCGTCGCGCAGAAGGGCGACCAGCGACTCGACGTCGTGCTCTTCCCACGACCGAACGTACGCGCGGAGCACGTCGGGCCAATCCGTGCGGGCGGTACATTTTCAATGCGTCGAGGGTCAGCAGCGCGACCGCGGCATTTAGATGACCGACATCTTGGCTGAGAGAAACTGTCCTGGTGTGACGCCAAGCCATCCGTGCCGAACGAGCAGGTGCGGTGCTCTCTTGCTCGGGGGTAGCTTGGCCATCGGCGCCGCTCTGACGGGTTGTGGTGATGGGTCAACGAACGCCGGGGCGCCACGAGGCTCGAATGCTGCCGGGAACGCCGGAGCCGGCGCGCTCGGGGCGGGTGCAACCGGCGGTGCGGGCGGCAACGGTTCGGGGGGAACCCTCGGCGGCGGTGCGAGCTCCGGCGGCGCGGCGGGGGACGGCGGCGGCTCGGCGGCCGGTGGACCGAGCGCGGGTGGGAAAAGCTCGTTCGCTGGAGCCGCGGGCATGGCGGGGTCCACGAGCGCGGCTGGGGGAACCGTTGCTGGCGGCAGCGGCGAAAGCTCGGGGGGCGGAAGCTCGGGAACGGCCGGATCCGGGAACGCTGCAGGTGCGAGCGCTGCCGGTACGAGCGGAACTGGCGGGACCACCATGGTCGAGATCGACCCGGATGCGCTCTACGCCGCTCCGGACGGCAAGGTGGGGGCCCCGGCCACGCTGGAACAACCGACGACGCTGCCCGACGCGCTGACCCGGGTGAGCATGGGAGGCACGATTCTACGTGCGAGGAGGTCGGTACCCCTTCGGGAGCACGCTCAATCTCGGCAAGGATGGCGGCCAAGCCGCGCCGATCGAGCTTCGGGCGTATCCGCTCGACGACACGCGCCCGCTGCTCGACTTCTCCTCCATGGCGGAGAGCTCCGGCAATCGCGGGCTGAGCCTGTCCGGGGACTACTGGCACGTCTACGGGCTCGATGTCTTTGCGGCGGGCGACAATTGCATGTTCATCGGTGGCTCGCACAACACCATCGAGTTTTCGACGTTTTCGGAGTGCGCGGACACCGGGCTCCAGCTCGGGAACGGCGCCTCCGACAACTTGATGCTCAACTGTGATTCCTACTTCAACGCAGATTCCACGCTGGAAAATGCCGATGGCTTTGCGGCGAAGCTCGACGTGGGCACGGGGAACAAGTTCGTCGGGTGTCGCGCCTGGAACAACCTGGACGACGGCTGGGACGGCTACCTCCGCCCCGCCGACAACGTCACGACGACCTATGAACGATGTTGGGCCATCGACAACGGCAAGTTGAAAGACGGCAGAGTGGGCGCTGGCGACGGGAACGGGTTCAAGACGGGAGGCAGCGACGGCAAGAACCTCCGCCACAATGCCGTCTACGAGCAGTGCATCGCCGCGGGCAACGTGCACGACGGCTTCGACCACAACAGCAATCGCGGCAGCATCACTATTTTGAACTGCGCAGCCCAGGACAACGGCGCCAACATCAACTTCGGCACCACGAACATTGCGGCCTCGTTGACCGTCAAGAACTCCATCTCGATTGGGACCCGAGGGGAACAGTCCGCCACCGCGACCGACATCACGAACAACAGCTGGCAAGATGGCAGGAGCGCGAGCGCAAAGGATTTCGTCAGCATCGACCACACGTTGCTGAAAGGGCCCCGCAAGGCCGACGGCAGCCTCCCCGACATCGACTACCTCCGCCTCGCGGCCGACAGCCCGCTCCGCAACGCCGGGGTCGACGTCGGCCTGCCGTACAACGGTGCGGCGCCCGACCTCGGGCCCTTCGAGAGCGACGAGTAGGGACGCTACTTCTTTTCTCGGCGCGACGGGCCTCCGCGTCGAGGGCGAGGTTTCGCCGAGCTCGCGGCCGTCGAGCTGGCTCGTCGCAGAGCGCGCAGCGCGGCCTCGCCCCGAGCCTGCACGACTTCGTGCGGACGGCCGTGACGGGCCGTCCGCCGCGGACGAAGATTTGGAAGCGAAATGAAACGGGTTTGACGCAAATAGGCCCCGAGGCCCATGGCCTTCCGAGTGTCGCTGTGTCAGGACTGAGGCGGAACGTCGGAGGATGGACATGCGCACCTCAAATCGTGCTTTCTCTCCCCTCGCGTCGTGGCTGGTCTTCGGCCTGCTCGTCGGCGCCTGCAGCGCTGACGGCGGTGGCGGAACCACGGACTTTACCAACGGCACTCCCGGTTCCGGGAACACGGGCACGGGCGGCGGGGGTCCGAGCATCGGCTCTGGCGGCACTGCTGGAACCGGTATCAGCGTCGACCCCACGGAGCAGTCGACGCCTCCAGGCTGCGGCGACGGCAACCTGACCTCGGACGAGGCGTGCGACGACGGCAACACCGACTCCGGCGACGGCTGCCAGGCGAACTGCCTGCAAGTCGAGCCGGGTTACAGCTGCGTCAAGCCCGGCGAGCTCTGCCGGGAGATCGCGCGCTGTGGCGACGGCGTCGTTGCTGCCAGCGAGGCGTGTGACGATGGCAACGTGGAGCCGGGCGACGGTTGCTCGGAGCGCTGCAAGATCGAGATCGGCAAGAAGTGCGAAGGGCAGCCGAGCGTGTGCACCGACGCCGAATGCGGCAACGGCATCGTCGAGGGTGCCGAGAGTTGCGATGACGGCAACAAGGTGCCGTTCGACGGCTGCTCCTCGCTCTGTCTGCGTGAGCCGAACTGTTCGGGGGAATCGTGCACGTCCGAGTGCGGTGACGGCCTGCTCATCAACGAGGAATGCGACGACGGCAACACGATCGACGGCGACGGCTGCTCCTCGACGTGCACGAAAGAGCCGGGGTTCACCTGCGATCAGCAGGCGCTGTGCGAGAAGGTCAACGGCGAGTGCGTGCTCCGCGTGCCGGCGGTCTTCCGTGACTTCTCGGATGACGACCCCGATTTCGGCTGGCCCGTCTATCCCGACACGACGTGCGGCATCCCCGAGGGTGACCCCATCGTCCCCGGCATCGCACAAGACAGGCTCGATGCCGAGGGGCGGCCGGTGCTCGGCAAGGCCCCCGCGAACGCGTGCATCGAGTCCGCTCAGACCTTCGCGCGTTGGTTCCGCGACAACCCCGGAACGGTCCGCGTCGTCGGCGACCTCGTGCTTTACGACAATGGCGCCGGCGGCTACGTGAACCGTTTCGGCGCGAACGGCGAGAAGCTCGTCGTCACCGTGGCGCCGCCGAGGGGTCAGGGCCAGCAGGAGCAGCAGGTTCCGAACGCGACCAGTCAGGCGACGTGCGAGCCCGGCTGTGCACAGCGCGTGCAAAGCTCGCTCCAGTGCGACAACGTTTGCCGACCCGACCACGACCAGGTCCGTTCTCGCGGAGACACGCTGCGTCAGCGACAAGACCAGCTGCAGCAGCTCAATGATCAGCTAGCGCAACGCCAAGCCGACACGAATCCGGACGCCGCAGCGATTGCACAGCTCGAAACGCAGATCGCCGACTTGGAAACGGAGATCGCCGGTCTGGAAGCCGAAATCGCGACCCTCACCGCCACGGCGGACACCTGCGACACCGACTGCCAGACGAACTTCGACGGCCAGGTCGCCGCGTGCGTCGCCGACTGCAAGCCCTGCAGCTACAACCCGACTCAGTGGTGCACGGGCGGCATGGTGGTGGAGTACGACGGCACCCCCCTGTTCTTCCCCGTTGACAGCGTGATGGGGCCGACGCGGGACCCTGACTACGCCCAGCTTCCCCTGCAGTACGGCTACACGGGTTGGCCCTCGGAGGAGTCCGTCTTTCCGGGTGCCATGCAGCACAACTTCTACTTCACGAGCGAAGTGCAGTACTGGTTCCGCTACGAGCAGGGCACCAACGCGCGCCTCGACTTCACGGGCGACGACGACGTTTGGGTGTTCGTCAACGGCCACCTCGCGGTCGACCTCGGCGGCATCCACGTGCCGATGGATGGCTCGGTCACCATCGACGCTCAGTCGGCCGGGCGGTTCGAGCTCACGCCGGGCAACGTTTACAAGATCGTGGTGTTCCAGGCCGAGCGCAAGAAGTTCGGGTCCTCGTTCCGCCTGACGCTTTCCGGGTTCGAAACGACGCCGAGCGACTGCACGCCGGTTTGCGGCGACGGCATCCTGAGCTTCGGCGAAGAGTGCGACGACGGCGTCAACGACGGCGGGTACGGCGAATGCGACGCCGGGTGCAAGCTCGGACCCTACTGCGGTGACGGTATCGTCCAAGAGCCCGAGCAGTGCGACGTTGGCCCGATTGGCGGCTCCAGCTGTGCGGGCTGCCGCGTGCTGGAACCGCCGCGCTGAGCCGAGTCGCGCTGAGTCGCGCGTCAGCGCTCGCCGAAGGGCCTCGGGGGGAGTCCCTGGAGGTACGAGAAGATCGCCTTCTTCTCCATGGCATCCATGTTGTTGATGCCTTCGCGGGGCATGAAGTCGGCAAGCTTCTTGCCGTTCTTGCGAATGCCGGTGGCCAACACCTGCTCGAAGTCCTGCTGCGTCCAGCCCTTCAGGCCGGATTCATGGGGTGTGATGTTGAGCGGCACCGGAAAATCCGGCGGCGCGCCCGGGATCGGCCCACCGCTCATGTGCTCGCCGTGGCAGCCCGTGCAACCGCGCGCGATCCATTTGCCGTACTCGGGGGTCGGGGAAGGCGCAGGCCCGGTCTCGATCGCATCGTGATTGATCCTTCGTGCGACGTCGATGGGAATGTCGCCGCGGCGGTCGAGGACCTTGCCGAGCCAGTTGATGTGCGTCGAGCCCGTCGTGCGCACGACGCGCGGCACGCTGCGGACGAACGAGAGAACCGCGAGGACATCGGCGTCGGAGATCCAGTTGAACTCCTCGACGCTCATGAATTGGACCGTCCGCTGATCCTTCTTGATGCCGTGGCGGATGAGGCGGGCAAGCTCTCCATCGGAGTACGCCGGAAGGATTTGCGTGATGTTGGGCGCCACCATCTGGCCGATCGGGCCGCCGTCGGTGACTTTCCCGCCACCGAGATCGGGGCTGTGGCAGTCGTTGAGCGCGCAGCCCACGAAAGAGAACGCAAGATGCTTGCCGCGTTCGATGACCGCCGGATCGCTCGAGCGAACGAACTTGTCGAGGGGCGCGATCGGGTAAACCTTCTCGATGCTTGCGTCGTACGCCGCGACTTGCCGCCAGACGTAGATACCGCCCACCACGACCACGAGCCCGACGAGGGCGGCGAGCCCGATACCGATTCGCTTGAGCCAACGTTTCATGATGCACGGCCTCCTGCGCGCGTCGCGCGCTCCTTTGGGGGCCATCCCTTTACCGTGAAGCGGCTTGAGCTTGTCGAAAAAGCGTGGCAAACGACGACGTTGGCCGCCGGGCCACGCGGCGCCGGGCCGGCTCGCCACCATCGAGCACTCGTGAAGGGGCCTTCTGCATGAGAAACGAACGGACCTTGGGACTTCGGATCAGCGTCACGCGATCGGTGCTCGCTCTCGTCTGCGCGGCCGTGTTGGTGGCGTTGGTCGCGCCATCCACGGCACACGCTCAATCGGTCATCAAGCAGCCGAACGCCCATCCGAGCTACAGCACCGAGCTCGAGCCTCACTTTGCGTTTCAGTGGTCGGACCGCTTCGGGGGTGGCGACGGCATAGGACCCGGCCTGCGCGTGAACGTGCCGTTTCTGCGAAACGGTCCCATCCCGAGCATCAACAACAACATGGCCATCGGCTTCGGCCTCGACATCACCTTCGGCAACAACGACTGCGGCTGGTGGTGGGGTCGTTACGACCGCAACCTGTGGCTCCAGACGGCGAACTGCAGCGCGACCGAATTCTGGGCCCCCGTGGTCGTCCAGTGGAACTTCTTTTTGACCAAGATGATCAGCGTATTCGGCGAGCCGGGCCTCGCGATCGTGCATCGGCGCTGGAACTGGGAGTGGTGGTGCAACGGAGACAGCGGCCCCATCTGCGAGTACCGCGATTCCGACACCGGCGTCGAGTTCGTGTTCTGGGGCGGCGGACGCTTCATGTTTTCCGACAACATCGGCGCCACCGTGCGCATCGGCTTTCCGTACGTCTCGGCCGGCCTCAACATCCTGTTCTGAGCGCCGACCAGACCTCGGCGACAGGCTGCGTCGCAGTCGCCTTCACCGGCCGCGCTCAGCCAGGCACCGTGAACGTGCCGCTGAGCGTGAGATTCTTGGCTGGCCGCGCTCGAGCCGACGAAGACCGTGTACTCACCAGGGTCGAGGACCCACGAGTGCGTCGTGCTGCTCCAGTGCTCGAGATCTCGGAGGCGCAGGGGGAGGTGCACGGTTTGCACGTCGCCCGGTGCAAGGGACACCCGTGCGAAGCTCTCGAGCTCCCTCTGCGAGCGCGGTTCTTCTGCGGCGCCCGGACCCGCAACGAACAGAAAAGCGACCTCGTCCCCGTTCACGGAGCCCGTGTTCGTGACGTCCGCGGTCACGTCGAGGACGGCGCTACGCGTCACTTCCGTGCAGGGCAGAACCAGATTTTCGTAGCCGAACGTCGTGTAGCTCAGCCCGTGGCCGAACGAAAAGGCGAGATCCACCGGTTCCCCGGCGGCGATTCGGCGGTCGTACTCGCGATAACCGACGAAATACTCCAACGACGCGGTGTTACCGTCCTTGAACGCGGGCAGCACGCTTTCCGCAGGCCAGGCGAGCGGCAGCTTGCCGCTGAAGCTCGCGTCGCCGAAGAGCAGCTTGCCGAGCGCCGCGCCCGCCCGCATGCCGCCGTAGCCCGCCCAGATCGTGGCCTGGCTCCGATTTTCGTGGTCGAGCCATGGGACCCCGACGATCGACCCCGACTCGATGACAATGACGGTCGGCTTCATGAGCGAGAGCGCGTCGTTCACGAGCGCTTCTTGCGAGGCCGGCAGCGCCAAGCTCGAGCGATCGCCGCCGTTCGTGATCGTGTATTCTTCACCCTCGTCTCCCGGCGTGAGGCCGACCACCACGACGAGCAGATCCGCGTCCGCCCCGGCAGCGGCGCTGCTTTCGTGCGTGACCTCGACGCCGCCGTGAGCGGCCGCCGCGGCCGAGATGCCCGCGAACGGACCCACCGACTCGTCGGGATCGGCGTTGACTCCGTTCGTGCCTCGGTCGCCGAGCGCCACGTCGGTCGCAAACTGGAAGGTGCAAGACCGCCCGCCGCTCCCGCAGCTCGCCGGCACCATTGAGGCAACGAGGGTGAACGGGACGTCCGCGCCGATCACCGCGATCGATTGGACGTTCCCGGGGATGGGGAGCACGGGAGAGTCAGGGGAGCCGTTTTCGAGCAGCACGGCGGATTCGAGCTCGGCTCGTTCGGCAAGCTCGAGGTGCGCCTCGTTCGTGGCGATCGACGCGCCGCTCAAGGCGGAGCTGCTCGGTTCGAGCCCCCAACCGTCACTCGTGAGCGCCGAGTGGAACCTAGCCTTCTGCTCGAGGACGCGCGACGCGGCGTCCGTAATCACGTCCGGCTGCATGCGGCCACTGTCCACCGCGTCGGCGAGGGATCCGTAGTTGATGATCCACGGCAGCTCGACGTCGAGCCCAGCGCTCGCCAGAGCCGTCGCGTTGTCTTCTGCGGTTGAGTCGTCCGCCAGGTTCTGTCCGCCCGGTGTGCCCCACCACTCGGAGATTACGAAGCCTCGGAAGCCGAAACCACCCTGACTGAGGGGTGCTTTGAGAATGTCACGCAAGAGATGCGAGTTTTGGCTCGCGGGCGTTCCGTTCACGGAATTGTACGCCGTCATGACGCACGCGACTCCGCCGTCCTCCACGAGCATCTCGAGCGGTCGGGCGTAGATTTCCCGCAGGCTCTGCTCGTTGACCACGGCATCGTCGTTTGCGCGCTCCCTTTCTACCGCGTTGCCGACGAAGTGTTGAGCGCAGGCGCCCACGTGCTGCTGTACGCCTGCGACGAACGCCGTCCCCATCCGTCCGACGTGATACACGTCCTCACCGTAGGCATCTTGGGCGCGACCCCAATAAGGGTGGCGTACGAGCTCGGAACTCGGACCTACCAACAGGTTGTTTTGCGAGGCCGCGGTCTCGTCACCGATGGCTTCCCCGACGCGCCATTCGAGATCGAGGTCCCACGAGGCCCCCCGGATTGACGCTGCGGGGAACGCCGTGGCGAAGTTGTTGGCGTCGCTCGGACGGTTGTCTTGCCCCTCTTTGAGGCTCAGCCCGCGCGAGCCGTTTCGGTACCTGTATCCGCGCACGACGGTGCTGCCAGATAGCGTTGCGTCCTGCCCACGTTGAATGTCGTTGTAGTCCCGATTGCCCACGGGGACGCCTTGCATCTGCGAGATCCGAGCGGAAAGGCTCATGTCGGCGATCCAGGCCGCGACGTGCGGGTCGGGCGGCTCCCCGTAACCCGGCAGCAAGTCGTGGCCGTCGCGCACGTCGGTGAGCACACCGTCGCCACACGTTGCTCCACCCCCGTCGAAGGGAGCGCCGGCCTCACCCATGATCCCCGGGCCGGCGCCCCCTTGGCTCGTGCCGCTGGCTCCGCCGCCGGATACCGCCGGCGAGGTGCCACCCGCTCCCGAACCGTTCGCCGCCCCGCCGAACCCCCCCGTGTCGGCCGCGCCGCCGGCCGAGCGCTGGTGCTCGAGCTCGACCGACATCGGTTTGCAAGAAAGCGCGACGGTGACCAGGCCCGTGGCGGCAGACCCCACACGACGAGTGACGTGTCCCATGCTCATTGAGGCACCGTAGGCGTCGCGATTGAGCGGTCCCCGGGTGACGAAAGCTCAGCGAGCAGCGTCGTTGCCTTCTCCCGGACGAGCGCCGAGCCCGCATGCATGCTCAGGCGCTCGAGCCTGGCTCGAGCCTCCACCACGCGACCGCGAGTGAGGAGCACCTGGGCGAGCGCGAGGCTCGCCGCGTCGCGGTCTGCCGGTGCGCCGGCCGTCTCGACCTCGCGCAGCGCTTCCTCCGCCGCCTCGTAGTCCCGGGCCCTGAGCGCCGCCGCGGCGCGCTGCCACTTCGGGTCGATCGTAGGAGGCTCCTCGAGCACGGCCTGCGGGGCCGCACCGCCAGAATGCGCGCTTCCGTTCGGGGGCTTTGGCTCCGGCGCGGGCAGCTCGGGCGGAAATGCGCTTTGCGTCGCGGGTGCGGACGCAGGCGACGGCGCGTACGTACGCACGCTGGCGCGTGCCTCCACGACCGGAGCCGGAACGTCCCGGCGGAGCCCGGCGCCGAACAGCGGATCGCCGGTTGCCGCGAAGGCGACGCCCCAGCCGGCGGCGAAACCGGCGACGAGCCAGCGCAGGAGCCTGAAGGCGGACAGCGGCTCGGGGCGGCGCGCGGCGAAGCGCAGGTAGGCGGCCTGGATCGCGCGAGGATCCGGCTCGTCCCGCCGATAAAGGTCCCAAACCGCTTCGGGGAGCGGCAGTTCGTCGCTCGGGTCTAGGCCCATCACTTCATGCCTCCTCGAGCACTAGCGCGGGGTCGAGCTCGAGCAGCCGGCGGAGCTGCTTGCGGCCGTCGCGCAGGCGCGAGCGAACCGTGAGCGCGTTGGCCCCGACGATGCCGGCAATCTCCGGGATCGTGAAGCCCTCGAGGTCGTGAAGCACCACGACGGCGCGGTACTTGTCGCTCATGCGCCCGAGCAACGTGCGGAGGCGCTCGACGCGCGCGCGCTCGTCGAGGAGATCGGGCGGCAGCTTCTCGTCGCTCGCAAAAACATCCTCGACGCCGATGCTGAAGCGCAGTTGGTACCTCTGCCACCAGCGCCGATGATTCGCGAGCACCCGGTAGCAAACGGTATAGATCCACGTGCCAAGCTCACTCTTGCCCCGGAAGCCGGGCAAAGAGCGCCACACCTCGGTGGCCGCCGCTTGCACCAGGTCCTCGAAATCGGGGGCGTTCGCGGGGACCAAAATTCGCATGCGGCGGTAAACGAGCTCGAACAGTTCACGATCACGGACGGGGTTCACGCTCGGCTTCCAGTTAGTGTGCCGACACCGGTGTCCTGAGCGGTGGCACACCCCGCTTGGTCGACCCGGCGCTTGTGCCATAGGCTCGCTCACGCTGGAATGCCCAACGATGAGGTCCACCGGCCCGCCTGGCTGATCGTTCTGGCGTTGCTCGGGGGAGCGCGCGGGGCGGCGGCGCAGGACGACACCGTGCGCATCACGTGCGACGCGCTCAAGCCCGACGACG
Organism: uncultured delta proteobacterium; assembly: GCA_963841435.1. GTDB lineage: Bacteria > Myxococcota_A > Polyangia > Polyangiales > Polyangiaceae > PMG-095. The sequence continues at coordinate 710,303 of CAWJCS010000003.1, read as the reverse complement.
CCGCTCAGGTTGAAGCGCGCACCCGCGCGACACTCCTGACGACCGCGGCGGGAAACTTGACCGTGCGGATCGACTGCGCCGCCGGTACCGCGACCGTGCGCGTCGTCGCCGGTGCGCGTCACGAATCGACGGTGCTTGCGCTGACCGATGAAAATCCGCGCGAAGCGTTGTTGGCCGCCGTGGAACGCACCCTCGCGGCGCTCGAGCATCGAAGCGAAGGAGCGGTCGCGGACTTTCCGCCGCCCTCCCCGGTTCCTGCCCGTCGTGCGGCGAGCGTCGCAGTGGTTCCGCCGCCCCGCGAGCCCGAGCCGCGTCCTCCCGCACCCAAGCGTCGCGGGTCTCGATGGGATATCGGAGCCGGCGCGCTCGGGGAGCTCTGGCAGCATGCGATCGGCTATGGGGCGCGGCTCGCGATGGAACGGCGTTGGGCTCCTTGGTCGGTGGGCGCGGCGTTCGGTTGGCTCACCGCGCCTGGGCCGGCGAATGAGTTTCGCGCCAACGAGCTTCACGCCTTCGCGTTCAGCGCGCTCGAGGAGCAGCGCTCGACGGGGCTTCGCGGCTCGTTGGGCGTCGGTATCAGCGTCCTCAACATTGCGCCCCGACAGAACCTCGTCGTGCGTACGCCCACGACGCTGCCGGTCGTCTCCTTCGATACCGAGCTCTCGCGACCCGTGCGCTTCGGCCGTGCCTGGCTGCTGCCCGCCGTTGACCTGCGACTCTTCCCCGCTCGGCGCGAGGTCACCGTCGATGCGACGCGCCGCCTCGTGCTCCCGCCGCTCTGCCCGTCCCTGTTTCTTGGCTTCGGCTACGAAATCTAGCGAGCTTTGCGGCGCTTCCCCGAGCGGGGCTCCTTCCGAGGCGAGGCTCAGCGGCCGCGAGCCCGGGCGATCGCTTCGAGCAGCTGGTCGCCGTCGAAGGGCTTTTGCAGCATGCCCTCCACGAGGCCTGGCTCGAGGCCCCGCTCCCTGGCGGCGTCGAGATCGCCCGAGCACAGCACCACCGGCACGTTCACGCCCGAGGCGCGCAGGCGCCGCACGACTTCTACGCCGTCCAGGTCCGGTAGCATCATGTCGAGCAGCACCACGTCCGGCGGGCACCGCTCGATGGCCTCGAGCCCCGCGTTGCCGCTCGCGACGTCCTCCACCGTGTAGCGGTGCTCGACGAGCAGGCGTCGCATGTGGGAGCGGACCAGCGGTTCGTCGTTGACGATGAGCACGCGGCAGGGCGCTGCCGCCGCCCTTTCCCGCGCGGGCAGCTCCGCGCGGGCCTCCGTCGCGGGCAAGAGCACGGAGAAGGTACTGCCCGAGCCCGGAGTGCTCTCCACGAGGATCGCGCCGCCGTGTGCTTTCACGATGCCGAGCGACGACCCGAGCCCGAGCCCGTGGCCGCGAGCCTTCGTGGAGAAGAATGGCTCGAAGATGCGCCGCTGCGTCGCTTCGTCCATCCCGATGCCGGTGTCCCTCACCCGCACGAGCACCCAGCTCCCCGGTTGCACGGGCGCCCCCAGCGCTCGGCTCCAGCCTGCGCCCGGCTCGCGCACTCGCTCGGTCGTCACCGAGACCCGTCCCGGCTTGCCTTCGAGCGCGTCGCTCGCGTTGGTGAGCAGGTTCATGAACACCTGCATCAGCGCCGAGCGCTCGCCCCGCACCACGCTGTCCGGCGCGAGCTCGAGATCGACCTCGGCCTTCTTGGAGAGCGCGGCGCTGAGCAGGGTGCGAAGCTCCTGCCATAGCTCCGCGAGATCCACGGGCTCGGTCGTGGTGAGGCTCCGGCGCCCCGCGTACGCGAGCATCTGCTTGGTCAGGCCCGCCGCGCGGTTGCCTGCCGTGAGGATCGCTTCCGCCTGGGCGCGATCATGCGGTGCCTCGAGTCTCTCGAGGAGGAGCTCGGCGCTGCCCAACACGCCGACCAGGAGGTTGTTGAAGTCGTGCGCGATCCCGCTCGCGAGCACGCCGAGGCTCTCGAGGCGCTGGCTCCGCTCCACCTGGAGCTCGAGTTGCCGGCGCTCGTGCTCCAGCTGCCGCGCTTCCCCGAGGTTGCGGATGGCGGCGACGCGAACCGGTTCGCCGTTCGCGGTCGCCGTGACGGAGACGACCATGACGGGTACGAGCTCCCCGCCCGCGGCGACGGCCTCCGCCTCGGACACGCCCATGGTCTGCTCGCGGAGGCGCCGCGACACGTCGTCGCGCCAGGCGGGCGCGACGAGGTCCAGCACCCGCCTGCCGATCAACCCTTGTCGCGGAAGTCCGAAGAAGCGTTGCGCGCCTTCGCTCACGTCCACCACGCTGCCGTCACGACTGACGACGACGGCGTCGAACGTGGCCTCGAGAATGCTTCTCAGGCGTGCCTCGCTCTCGCGGAGCAGCTCGGCAGTCCGTTCACGCTCCGTGACATCACGAATGGCGACGACACGCAGGGGTCGGTCTCCCAGGTGCGTCTGCCTGGTGCAGAACTCGGCACGCATCCGCGAGCCATCCTTGCGCACGCACGTGAGCAAGAACTCGCCCTCGATCCGCTGCCGGATACGCTCCTGGGCCCGGGGCAGATCCTCGGGAGCGACGACGCGCACCATGTGGCCTGGCTCGAGCACCTCCTCGCGACTGTAGCCGGTCATCTCGCACAGGCGCTCGTTGCAGTCCACGGCGACACCGCCGTCGTGGATGAGGATGCCTTCGAACGACGCCGCCCGGAGCAGGTCCAGGCGCTCGGTCACCCGTCGGGCCTCGTCGCACTCGGCAGCGCGCGCGAGCGCTGCGCCGAGCGCACGATGGAGCAAGGCCCTAGCGCTCGGGGGGGGCAGCTCCGCGCCGGGCGCAGCGACCAGCCTGAGCACGCGCGCGCCCCGCCGTGCCTCGAGCCAGGCCTCCCGCGCGTCGTCGGGCTCCGCGAGCCCTCGGGCCCTGAGCGCGGCGACCGCCGCATCGACGCAGGCATCGGCGTCGTCGCCGTCGAGCGCCGCGACGACCTCCGCGACGAGTCCGACTTCCGCCTCTTGCTCAGCGACCACGGACGCCATGACCCAACTTACCAGGATATCACGACCCTTCGCGTTCTGCCTCGGGTGCGGGACAACGCGCCGGCAGGGCTCGCCGCCGTGCCCGAGCTGCAAGGTCTCCGCGTGCGCGATGGACCCGCTTCGACGCTGCTCTCATCGAACGCGAGCAAGGTCCGAAAGACGCCCGCCGACTTCGTCGTTTCGATCGCGAAAAGCGCGAAGCGCTTGCTCTTTGGCTGTTCGCCGTGTTCGCCTGAACGAATGCTCACCAAACTCCGCCTCGAGACGCTTGGCCTGCTCGCACCGTTCACGCTGTTGGCTTGCACTGGCGGTGACGCGGGCAGCGCGCCCGACGGTGCGGGCGGTCAAAACGACGGCGAGGCGCTTTCGCTCGTGCTCGACCCAACGTCGGCCGAGGAGGCGGCCATCGGGTACGACGGCGGAACGCTGAGCGCCACTGCGGGTGACGGCACGGTCTTCACGCTCACCGTGCCCGAAGCTGCGCTCCCTTCCACCACGATGATCCGCGCGATACCGACGAGGATCACGAGCTTCGCCTTCGCGTCCCAGACGGTGACGTTCGAGCCGTCGGGGCTGTTCTTCTACGACTTGGCCCAGCTCTCGATCGACGCCCCTGAGCCAATTCCCGCCGAGGAGCGATTTTTTTATCACATCACCGGCGGAGGGACCGAAGTGTCGGCAGCGTTGCCCGTGTTTGCGGAGGAAACGCCCACGGTCTACGTCGCGCACTTCAGCGCTTTCAGCGTGGCGGCCCCGAGCGAAGGCGAGCAGGCCGAACTGGCCTTGAAAGGCGCCGCCGATGCCGAGGCGAGCATCGAGTCGGAGGTCGATGCGGTCGCCGAGGACGGTCACCGGCGGAGCCTCCTCGGAGACGACATCTCGGACGTCGTCGACGCGCTGACCGCCCTGCTCGACCGGTGGCAGCACGAAGTGGTCGAGCCACGGGTGGAGCAAGCGGGATCGAGCTGCGCGGCGACGCAGGCGGCCGTCGAGACGGCGCTCCGATACGAAACGGTGCGCCAGCACCTCGCGTTCCCGGCTTCGGACCTGGCATCGACCGCGGTCAACGGAGCACTGACGGAGGGCAGCCTTTGCGAAATGGAGGCGATCCGCAAATGCCAGAGCGCCCATGATCCCGGAATCTTGATCACCTACGTTCTTAGCCGGGAGCGCCTGCGGCAGCTGCTCGCCTACCCACCGAGCGCGAGTTTGACGAGCCTTCGCGAGCGAGCCGAGGCCGTCTGCGTTCAAGCTTTTTCGGCGAGCGGGGGCAACGACGGCATCATGATCTCGGGCACCGTGGACGACCTTAAAAAGCCGTTCACGCTCGACGGGGTCATCGACGGCGGCTCCATGGTGCTGAGCTACGTCCCGGATGCGGACGGACGCTCGGGCACCTTCACGGAAAGTGGCTCGGCGGGGGGGTTCTCGTTGACCGGCGACGGCACCTACCTGATCACGGGCGAGGACGGCGGTCCGCTCACGCTGACGGAGGAGGGCAACGGCTGCGTCGACACCTTCTGCTCGAGCCACAGCGAAGACATCACGTTGACGCCCCTCGGGGGTTAGTGCGGAAAAGGCTCGCGGCTGCGCCAGGGAACCGCAAGACGTTCGGCGATAAACGTCCGAATTGCCTCGCCCTTTCTTCCTCTTCGGCACCCGCGAGCGATTCGAAATCGGGCCCGTCATTGATCAGGATGAGCACGACCGGGCATGCTCTAAGCATGATCTTTGGCCCACGTTGGTCCCATGGCTCGCTCGGTGCCATGGCTGCTTGCCTTGCCACGGTGGCCCTCGCCGGCTGCGCTGACTCGGGGGCCCCCGGCGGCGAAAGCGGGGGCGCGGGGACAACCACGGGCGGGGCGACCGGAGGCGGCGCCACGGGCGGCGTCACGGGCTCGGGTGGTGTTGCGGGCTCGAGCGGCGGCACCGCCGGTGCCACGGGCGGCGTTGGTGGCAGCTCTGGGGCCACCGGCGGGAGCGCTGGCGTTGCGGGAGCCGTCGGCGGCACCTCGGGCACGACCGGCGGGAGCGCGGGCGCCACGGGCGGCGCTGGCGCAGGCTCGGGAGGGAGCGCAGGCAGCGCGGGCGCCACGGGCGGCGATGGTGGAGGCGCGGGTGCGAGCGGCGGCAGCGCCGGCGCGAGCGGCGGCAGCGCCGGCGCGGCGGGAGGTGTGGGGGGTATGAGCGGAGGCGCGGCCGGGCTCGGCGGTGCGGGCGCCGGCGGCATTGCCGGCGCCGGCAACGGCGGCGCCGGCGGAACGTCGCCCAGCTGCCCGCCGGCAACGAAGTTGACCGGCGGCAAGCAGTACTGCTCGAACTCGAAGGGCAACGCGGGCGGCGGCTACGCCTACGAGCTTTGGTCGAGTGGCACCGGGTCAGGATGCATGACCGTTTACGGTGTCGCTGCGAATTTCGGCGCCACCTGGACCAACGTCGACGATTTCCTGGGTCGCATCGGCCTGGACTTCGACCAGACCAAGACTCCCGCTCGAAATCGGAACCATCTCGTCCGATTTCGCGGAGACCAAGACGGGCAACGACGGCTTTCTTTACGTCGGAATCTACGGATGGACGGTCAACCCGCTGCGCGAGTACTACATCCTCGACGATTGGGGGAGCACGAAGCCTGGTGACACGGCGTCCGACGGCAGCCCTCGCACCCACGTCGGCACGCTGACGACCGACGGGGACACCTACGACGTCTGGAAGCACACGCAGACGAACAAGCCCGCCATCACGGGCAACAACATGACGTTCGATCAGTACTTCAGTGTTCGGCAGTCGGCTCGCCAGTGCGGACACATTTCCATCTCGACGCACTTTTCCAAGTGGATCGAGATGGGCCTGCAGCTCGGGAATCTCGTGGAGGCCAAGCTCCTCGTGGAGGCCCAGGACAACAGCGGGACCGTCGAGTTTACGACGGCGACCGTCGTGGTCCAATGAGCGACGGCGCTGCGCCGTGTCTCACGGCGCAATCGCGTGCACGAGCGGCGGCGTGATGCGGTCGGCGCGGTAGACGCCGTAGTTCAGGGGGAGCCGGAGCTCCCAGACGAGCATTCCGTCGGCCTTGGTCACCTCGAAGACGCGGCTCTCTCTCGTGGGGCCGATGAGGCCGGCCGCCACGAGCACGTTGCCGTTTTCCAGTCGGTCCGCGTCGCCCCAGAACGGCGAGTACCAGGTGTTCGTGTACCAGTTGTCGGTCACGGAGAAGGTGCCGGGGAACTCCCAGTTGAGCGTGGCCGTCATCGTGCCCGTGTCGAGCTTGTATTCGATCGCGCGCGAGTGATAGCCGGTGACGGTGTTGACCGAGCCGCTCCAGCCGCCGTTGTCGTAGAAGAGGGCGGTGTTGTCGTCGCGGTGGAACTCGGGATGATGCGCGTCGCTGAACTGGATGTTGGTCGGCGAGTACGTGAAATCGCCTTGCCCCTTGCTCCCGTAGGCAGCGGGCAACAGCCACTGCTTGGCAGGGTTCGTGTACGTGGTCTTCATCAGACCCATCCAACGGCAGTTGATGAACACCTCGTTGTTGTCCAGATCGACGTTGATCGCGTTCGCGTGGCACCAGTCTCCGGTGGAGCCGGAGGGAGCCGGCAGGAGCTTGACCCAGTCGAGCGTCCACACCTCGTTGCTGTCGGCGTCGAGCTCGCGGTACACGGGATTTTGCGCGCCGCCGGTCGTCACGTACTCGAGAATGACGTAGTTGCCGTTCGCGAGCTTGATGGTCTCGTGGGTCGCGTCCTTGCCGGGTGCGCAGGCAGCGTGCTTGCACTCCCAGATGATGTTGCCCGCGAAGTCGACCTCACGCGGCGGGATGCCGTTGGTGTTCTGCTGATTCCACGTCGGGCCGATCACCACGCCCTTGTCCGTGAGCTGCGTGGACACCGCGCCTCCGATGTCCGGACCGGGACCGTCGATGAAGTACCAAACGGGCTGGCCCTCTTCGTCGTAGATCACCGCCATGGGCGGCTCGGCCGAGCGCGGCCTGTTGTCGGTCCCGCCCTTTTGCACGTTCATGAGCGTCCACCCGGGTGCTCGCTTCGCCGTGTCGTTGATCATGACGGTGCCGGCAGGAACCGCCGCGGGCAGCGCGCCCGTCTGGAACGTACCGGCGCCGCTCTCCGAGCCCGAGATGGCCTTGATCGAGTACATCTGAGACGCGCGCATGCCGATCACCAGGACCTTGTGATCGGTCACCATCGTCGCGTCCGAGATCTCCCACTGGTAGCCGCCGACGCCGAACTGAACGGTCGAGTCGGCAGGGGCAGCGGTCGTCCAGCTCACGTAACAGGAGAGCACGCTGTTCGGATTCGGCTCGATGGTGAGCGCTAGCGTGCCCGACGCGGTGCCGCCACTGCCGCCACCGGCCCCACTGCTCGCCCCGCTTGCTCCGCCGCCGCCGAGGCCCGCGCTGCCGCCCGACGTACCGCCGGCACCCGCCAGCGGGTCCGTGCCGCCCGTGCCCGCCATCGCGGCTGCACCTGACGCGCCGCCGGCCCCGAGCCCGCCGGCTCCCGACATGCCGCCCGCGGTGGTGCCGCCTGTCGTGGTGCCGCCTGTCGCGGTGCCTCCGGTTGCGGCTGCGCCGCCCGTACCACTGCTGCCGCTGCTCGTGCCGCCGCTTCCGGTTGCACCCGAGCCGGTCGACGGATTTGTGTCACTCTGGCCACCATCACTGCAACCTATTAGAAGACGACTACAACCGATGAGCAGAAGCGTGAACGCAGAGTTCGTTGCAAGGCCCCCCTTGCGAAGCTGACTCATCGCTCCATCTTTTGATCGCCCCCGGCCGTTGCCAAGAGCAATCTCACGCCGCACCGAGCGGCGCCAATCGAGGGCGGGCAGGTACCTTCGAAGCGCGAGCCCCAGGCAGGACAAAACTTCTTACTAGTGGCGCGACACGCGCGCGCCCATCGCCAAGCGATTCCCGCAGAGCGGCATGGCGAGGCCCGGAATCTGCCGAGTTCGCCCAGCGATCGTCGCCGCGACGCTGGTGACGATCCGGTCCGGCCGTATCTCACGATTGGCGCGCTTCGGAGTCGCTCGCCGCTCCCACACGCGGAAGTGCCCGCCCCGACCTGTCTCGTCGTCGGGAAGCTTTTCGACGAGCGCTGTGGCGACGTACGGCGCTTCCTCGAACGCAATCGCATCATGTTCGATTGGCTCACCCCCGAATCGCCCGACCTGATCTGATCGGGCAGCTTCGTACCAAGTCGAACGTCAACGTGCTCTTGAATACCGAGGTGCGAGCCGTTCACGGCGCCGCGAACCTGGAAGCCATCGATATCGTCGATCGCAGGTCCGGTGCGACGAGCCGGCGGGAATCCGGCGGTCTCTTCGTCTTCATCGGCGCCGTCGCGGAAACCGGCTGGTTGCCGAAAGAGATCGCGTGTGACGCGAACGGCTACATCCTGACGGGTGAGAACGTCGTCCGCGCGGGACGCTGGGCGGCAGAGCGCGATCCGTACCTTTTGGAATCGAGTGTTCCCGGCGTGTTCGCCTGCGGCGACGTCCGCTTGAGCCCCGTGAAGCGTGTCGCTGCTGCGGTCGGCGAGGGCAGTATGGCGATCGCGCTGGTGCACCAGTACCTGAGCCACACCTAGCGCTGACGGCGTTTCCGGCGTGTGCTAGAAAACATTCGGCTGGGGTTGCCCACGAGCCCGCGGCGCGCTCGCCTGTGCGAGGAAGAAGGAACACGCACATGAATCGCTTCAGTTACCTCGTTTCGCTCCCGGCGGTGTGCTTAGGCCTGCTCGTCGCCGAGCCGGCGGGTGCAGCCTCCATGCAGAAGGTGAACCAGAGCGACTGGTGGGCGGGAATCACGGGCCTGCCGAGCTACGTGAACATGTACGTCTACGTTCCGGACACGCTGGCGACGAAGCCGCCGATCGTCGTGGCGCCGCACCATTGCGGAGGCACTGCGCAGAGCACCTACAGCGAGATGTCGAGCCTCGTTTCGATCGCGAATAGTAGCGGCTTCATCATGGTCATCCCCGAAGCGACCGGCCAAAACTGCTGGGATGCGGGGTTCGACTCGGTCCCTCACGCACGGCGGGGGAGGCGACACGGGCGCCGTCGTCCAGATGGTGAAGTACACTCTCACCAAGTACGACGGCAACGCGAGCCGCGTGTATTCCGTGGGCGGCTCGTCGGGAGGGATCATGACCGAGGCCCTTCTGGGCGTGTACCCCAACGTCTTCATGGCCGGCGTGTCGCTCATGGGGGTGCCCTGCGGCTGCTGGGCAGAGGGCTACAACGACGTCACCGGGAACGGTTCGACCGCCCAGTGGAGCGGCCCGTGCGCGGGGGGCAACGTCGTGAAGACCGGGCAAGCCTGGGGCGATCAGGTGCGTTCCTACTACCCGGGCTACACGGGTCATCGCCCGCGTCTGCAGCACTGGCACGGCACCGCCGACACGACGCTCAACTTCAAGAACCTGGCCGAGGACGTGAAGGAGTGGACCAATCTCCTCGGGCTCGTCGAAACGCCCACGGGCAGCGACATGCCGAAGAGTGGGACGACGCGCGAGTATTGGAAGAACGACTGCGGCTACACCGTCTACGAGACCTTCGCCCTGTCCGGCGTCGCCCACGCGGTGCCGTTCGACGGAAACGCCGTCGCCGCCTACTTTGGCCTCGGCGATGCCACCGGGCCCGATCCGGAGACCGCGGCGTGCGGCGGTGGGGCGGGCGGCGCGGGTGGCATGGGCGGCATGGGCGGCTCGGCTGGCACGGGTGGTTTGGGTGGTTCGGGTGGTTTGGCTGGTTTGGCTGGGGCAACGGACGGTGGTGCCGGCAACGCCGGTGTCAGCGGCGGTGGAGGCATGACGGGCGGGAACGGCGGAACCGCGGGGAGCGGTGCCGGCGCCGGCGGCGCTGCTACCGGTGGAAGTGGGGCGATGACCGCGGGTGGGAGCTCAGGCGGTGGTGGCCTCGGCGGGGCAGGCGGCACGGCGCCGAGCGCCGGCTCCGGTGGGATTGCCGGTACCGCCGGCATGGGCGGCTCGCCCGCGGGCGGAAGCGGAGGCAGCGTTGCGCCAACGGCCGGAACGCAGAGCTCGGGAGGCGCTTCCACCCCGGCGAGCGCTGATTCTGCAGGCGGTTGCGCCTGCGTCGTCGCGGGACAGTCGCGAACCGCGATGCCGTCCGCGTTGGCGCTCGTGCTCGGTGCCCTCGGCTTGGTCCGTCGCCGCCGGTCGCGCGCGCACTCCCAGCGCTCAGGCTAGCACCGCGCTGCCCAAGTGAGGCGCGGCGTTTCGAGCTCGTTCATCGTGGCCGTCACGTTTGCCACCGTGAAGTTGATGCTTCCAGTACCGCCCCCCACTTCGATGAGAATCTGGGCCTGGTCCATCTTCCCGAGGGTCATCCCTGCGGCAGCCCACGCGTTGAAGTGGTAACTGATGGATATTTGCCCGCACTCGCGCTTGCAATTCCGCGCTCGGGGCGAGCGCTACGGTGCGGAGGGAGATTTGTGTGCCACTTGTTGACCCGGACGCGCGCGCTCCCGGCAACGAGTAGGACCTGACGGAGTAGGCGCCGAGCTCGCCGCCGACGCACGCTCGTCATTCCGCATTGGAGCGCGCGGACATGCCACCGCGCGCGCGCGGGCGGCGCCTTGCGGACTCTGGCAAAAAGAGGGCGCCCCCGCCTGATAGCTGAGGGCTATCACGTTGATAGAATCAATCGAATGGCCAATCGCTTCGGCGAGCCCTAGCTTTGTCTCCAGGTCGCGGTAGCCCACCGGGTTCGAAGGCCTGGGCGCTGAACGCGCCGGGGCAGCGAAGCGTTGTGCCCGACCCAAGGAGAGAACGATGACGACGGAAGCGAAATGTCCAGTCAATCACGCCGCCGGCGGCACGTCGAACCGCGACTGGTGGCCGAACCAGCTCCGCCTGGACCTGCTTCACCAGCACTCCCCCAAATCCGACCCGATGGGCGAGGACTTCGACTACCGGGAGGCGTTCAAGCGACTCGATTTCGCAGCGCTGAAGAAGGACCTCGCGGCGCTGATGACCGATTCGCAAGACTTTTGGCCGGCGGACTTCGGTCACTACGGCGGCCTGTTCATTCGCATGGCGTGGCACAGCGCCGGCACGTACCGCACGGGTGACGGCCGTGGCGGAGGCGGCAGGGGCCAACAGCGCTTCGCGCCGCTCAACGCCTGGCCGGACAACGTCAGCCTCGACAAGGCACGCCGGCTGCTCTGGCCGATCAAGCAGAAGTACGGCAAGGCGATCTCCTGGGCCGACCTCATCATCCTCGCGGGCAACGTTGCGCTCGAGTCGATGGGCTTCAAAACGTTCGGTTTCGGTGGTGGTCGCGCCGACGTTCTGGGAGCCGGATCAGGACGTTTACTGGGGTGCCGAGAAGGTCTGGCTCGAGGACAAACGCTACTCTGGCGAGCGCAACCTCGAAAATCCCCTCGCTGCCGTGCAGATGGGTCTCATCTACGTCAACCCGGAGGGGCCCAACGGTAAGCCGGACCCGGTTGCCGCCGCGAGGGACATCCGCGAGACCTTCGCGCGCATGGCGATGAACGACGAGGAGACGGTCGCGTTGATCGCGGGCGGCCACACCTTCGGCAAGACGCACGGCGCCGGTGACGCCAAGCTCGTCGGGGCCGACCCCGAGGCGGCCGGCATCGACGAGCAGGGCCTGGGCTGGAAGAGCAGCTTTGGCAGCGGCAAGGGCGCCGACGCGATCACGAGCGGCCTCGAGGTCACGTGGACCCAGACGCCGACGAAGTGGAGCAACTTCTTCTTCGAGAACCTGTTCAAGTACGAATGGGAGCTCCAGAAGAGCCCTGCCGGCGCCCACCAGTGGGTCGCGAAGGGTGCCGAAGCCTCGATTCCGGATGCCTTCGATCCGTCGAAGAAGCGCGTGCCGACGATGCTCACGACGGACCTCTCGCTCCGCTTCGACCCCGCCTACGAAAAGATCTCGCGCCGCTTCCTCGCGAACCCGGCAGAGCTCGCGGACGCGTTTGCCCACGCGTGGTTCAAGCTGACCCACCGCGACATGGGTCCGCGCGCTCGCTATCTCGGCCCCGAGGTTCCTGCCGAGGAGCTTCTCTGGCAGGACCCCATTCCCGCGGTTGACCACCCGTTGGTCGATGCATCAGGTGTTGCTGCGCTGAAGGGCAAGCTGCTCGCTTCGGGCCTCTCGGTCTCGGAGCTGGTCTCGACCGCCTGGGCGTCGGCGTCCACCTTCCGGGGCTCCGACAAGCGCGGTGGCGCGAACGGCGCGCGGGTTCGCCTTTCGCCGCAGAAGGACTGGGAGGTCAACCAGCCCGCGCAGCTCGCCAAGGTGCTGAAGGTGCTCGAGGGTATCAAGAGCGAGTTCAACAAGGCAGAGACCGGGGGCAAGAAGGTCTCCCTCGCCGATTCTGATCGTGCTCGGCGGCTGCGTCGCGGTCGAGCAGGCGGCCAAGCTGGCCGGTCACCAGGTGACGGTGCCGTTCACGCCGGGACGCATGGACGCCTCCGCGGAGCAGACGGATGGCGAGTCGTTTGCGGTGCTCGAGCCGTTGGCCGACGGCTTCCGCAACTACGAAAAGGAGAAGTACCGGGTGCCCGCCGAGCAACTGCTCGTCGACAAGGCCCAGCTCCTGACGCTCACCGCGCCCGAAATGACGGTGCTCGTCGGCGGCCTGCGCGTGCTGGGTGCCAACGCCGGTCAGTCCAAGCACGGAGTCTTCACCAACAGGCCGGGCGCGCTCACCAACGACTTCTTCGTGAACTTGCTCGACATGGGCACGGCCTGGAAGGCGACCTCGGACGCCAAGGACGTGTTCGAAGGGCGCGCTCGCAAGACGGGCGAGCCGAAGTGGACGGGCACTCGCGTCGATTCTGGTCTTCGGCTCGAACTCCCAGCTCCGAGCCCTCGCCGAGGTCTACGGAAGCGCGGATGCTAAGGAGAAGTTCGTCCACGACTTCGTGGCGGCATGGAACAAGGTGATGAACCTCGACCGCTTCGACGTTGCGTAGCGTGACGCGCGGCTCGGCGACATCGGAGAGCGGCACGGCCGTTGTCCCGGCGGTGGGGGGGGCGAGCGCCGCGGCGGAGCGCCTCGAACGCGAGGCCCGAAGTCTGCTCGCCGAGGCGCTCGACCAGGGGGCGACGTTGCACGAGCCTGGCCAGCGCGAACGCTATCGATCCTTGCTCGAACGAGCGCTCGAGCAGGCCGGTCTCGCGCTCGCTGCGGCCGAGGAGACGCGTGGCGCCTCGGAGAACGGCGGTGTCGAAAGCGAACGAGCGCCCATCCACGCCACCGTCACGGCTGCTCGTGCGACGCTGGCGACGGCCAGTGCCGCGAAAGCTCAAGATGCGCTCCACGGCGCGGGCCAGCTCTCTTTGAGCGCGCAGCGCGCGCCGACGAGCGAGGCCTGTGACGACGGCTGGCGTCGCGTCGAAGCCATCGTTCGCGGCGCGGAGGCGTCGGCCCGCATTGCCGCGACGAGTGCCGCCGCGCTCGAGCACGACGAGCCAAAGTCCGCCGTCGCTCGTAGAGCGCTTGCGGCGGCTCACCAGGCCGGGGCCGCCGCGAGGGCCGCGCGCCGGATCTTCGAAGACAGGAACCACGCGTACACGTTTCACGCGGACAGCCGCTTCTCGTTCGGAGAAGGGTGGTACCTCGCTGCCGCCGCCGTGCTCGCCGGCGTTGCCGTTCAGATCGAGCCCGGCAAGGACCAAACGGCGCAGGCCGAGAAGTTCCTCTTGGATGCGGGTCTCGGTTCCAAGCTTCGCCCGTACCGCTCGCGTCCCCGTGCGATGAAGCACGTGACGGCAATCGTGGGGCGCGCCTTCAGGGCCGATCCGGCGTTGGCCCAGCGCACGCTCCGGGCGGCATTCCTGGGCGAGGCGCCGATCCCGAGCACGGTGGCCGATTGGCTGGACCAGAGGCTGCGCTCTCTTCGCGCTGGAGACGCCGCGGGGAAGAAGGTGCTTTTGTGGATCCGCGACGGGGTTCATCACCCAGGCCGGAATACGAGATGGTCCGAGCTCGTGGAGCTCGTCGCACGCGTGCAAGGAGCAGGGCTCGTGCCCGTGCTGACTGGCGATGCGATTCGAGAGTCGCCGGTGCCCGAGGGTGCCGTCGATATGATTCTCTTCTGGAAAGACCCGGTCTTTCGCCAAGCCGACATGCGGCGGGCTCAGCTCCAGTTCTTCGAGCACCTAAGGCTCAGGCACGGCCTCGTCGGTCAGGTGGGTGTCACCACCGCTGGCATGGATGGCCCCGCGCTCATGGGCCTTCCCACGCTCTATCTCACCGAAGCCCCGAACGTGCGGATGCGCGAGTGGGTGGGCGCCGTGCCGGGGTACGAAGAGGTCGTCCGCGTGGACGGCTACCTCGAGCGCATCAGCCGCGTGCTCGAGCAATGGGCCGGCACCGCGTGAGGAAACCCGAGGCAACGCTCGCGTAGCGCGCCCGGTGAGCCGCTGGGGACCGGGCTTGCGGCCCAGGGCCCCCGCGGTCAGGCTATCGGTATGCGTGGTGTGGTGGAGCTGGGTGCCGTAGTGTACGCCTCGGCGATGGTCATCGCCTGCGGGGGCAAATCGGATCGGGTCGGGGGTGACGCACACTCCGGGGCGAGCGGCGACGGGGGTGGGGCCGCGGTGTACGAGAGCCCGTCGCCCCGCGGTGCCTGGCAACTGCAGAGCGGTGACATCTACAATCCGACGCCGCCCGTGCTCGCCGCCGTCGATGACGGTGTGGTCATCGCGGGAGCGTCGTCCGATCCGGCCACGGTCGGGCTTTTGGAGTTCGAGCCCGGCATCGATTCCGAGGCGTTTGCGGCCCTGCTCGGTCCTAGCGGCGCGCCGAAGTGGAGCCTGCCGCTGCGAGCGGCCGGCCTGCCGCGGGCCATAGCGCGCTCGGGCGACGACGTGGTCATCGTTGCGCCGAGCTTCCCGGACGCAGCGGCGGTCTCGGCGTCGTTCGTGTCGAAGGAGCTCTATCTCGCAAAGATTGGCAGTGACGGAGCCGTTCGCTACGAGACGACCGTCCCGGTCGAGCGTCCCGTCACCTTCACCTACGGGCTCGCGGTGGACGCGACCGGGGCGATCTTCATTGCCGGTTCCTACGGGGACGAGGAGCCTGCCACGACCCTCGACGGGCACGTGTTGCTCCTCAAGTGTGACGCTTGGGGCAACAAGCTCTGGGAGAAGACCTTCCCGCACACGGGTGTTCGAGCCCGCGCGAGCGCGGTAGCCGCCCTTTCCGACGGTGACATCGTGATGAGCGGAAGGTTCGACGGGGATCTTTCACTGGGCGGTGTGACCGATACGCTCGCGAGCCCTGCTGGCACCTCGATCAGCGGTTTCGTGGCGCGCCTGACGAGCGACGGTGAGCCGCTGTGGAGCGAGAGCTTCGGTGGCGAGCCCAGCACTGCGTGCGACGGCGCTGCGCTCGCCGCCTTTTCGGACGGCGACTTCTTGCTCGCTGGCTCGGCCGCGGGAACGGTGACTCTGGGCGGAAAGACCTCGACGGCAGAGCCTTTCACCCCGAGCCCCGAGGTCCCCGGGGCCCCCGGGACGGCCTTCGTGACGCGTCTCGACGGAAGCGGGAAGGCGAGGTGGCTCACGCGCGAAGAGGACACGCAGTCCGCTTTCGCGGTCGCCACCGACGGCCGGGGTACCGTGTTTCTGGGCGGTTCGGTCGATGCGCCGAGCCGTCCTGCGAACGCGATCTATCTGCGGACCTATTCCCCGGATTCGGGTGCCCCGCTCCAGCTCGTTCGCGCCGACCGCGGCGTTGACGTCGTGAGCACGGCCATCGCCACCACCCCGGACGCGGCTTGGGTTGCCGGCTCATTTGCCTACGAGGTGGACTTCGGGAACGAGAACGTCCTCAGCCAGCTCGGCACGGAAGGGGAGCGGGCGGGAACGTTCTTGCTGCGCCTCGACGCGAACTAGAGCGCACCCCGAGCCTGCGCGAGAAAAGGAGGCGTCGACCCGGCCGGGCGGGTCCTCCCCATGCGCGCGACGTGGCAAGGTTGGGCCATGTTGCGAACGGATGCTCGTCCCCTGTTCGACCGAACGAGTCGCATCGCGGCCGATTTTCTCGACGGTCTCCCCGAGCGAGGTGTCGCTCCGCAAAGCGACGCGGCCGCCATGCTCGCGGCGCTCGACGAGCCCCTGCAAGCGCTCTCGACCGAGCCCGGCGCCGTGCTCGAGGAGCTGGTGCGCAAGGTCGAGCCCGGGCTCACGGCGATGCCGAGCGGCAGGTTCTTCGGTTGGGTCATCGGAGGCGCGCTTCCCGTCGCGATCGCCGCCGACTGGCTCACGTCGGTCTGGGACCAGAACACGGGGAGCGGCGAGGCCACGCCCGCGGCCGCGGCCATCGAGCACGTCGTGTTGCGCTGGGTCGCGAGCCTGCTCGATCTCCCCGCCGGATCGGGCGCGCTCGTCACGGGCGCGCAGATGGCAAGCTTCGTCGGCCTCGCCGTGGCGCGGACCGAGCTTTTGCGTGCCGTTGGCTGGGACGTTGAGGTCGAGGGCGTGACCGGCGCGCCTCGCATCGAGGTGGTCGTCGGTGCCGAGCGCCACGGCACCATCGACCGGGCGCTACGCATGCTCGGCTTCGGCACCAAGCAGCTTCGAGTGATCGAAGCCGACGGCGAGGGGCGCATGCGAGCCGATCGCCTCGATTTTGCAGGCGAGGGGCCGCTCATCGTGTGCGCCCAGGCCGGCAACGTGAACGGCGGCGCGTTCGACCCGCTGGTCGCGATCGCCGAGCGAGTCGCCGACGCGAAGCGTGAGAGGCCCGTGTGGCTCCATCTCGACGGTGCCTTCGGACTCTGGGCGCGCGTGGCGCCGGCTCGCCGCGGCCTGGTCGACGGCGCGGAGCTCGCGGACTCGTGGGCGACCGACGCGCACAAGTGGCTCAACACGCCGTACGATTGTGGCATCGCGCTCGTGCGAGACGGCGAGGCCCACCGGCTGACCTTCCGCGGCGGCGCGAAGTACCTGCCGGGCGAGGCGGCCGTCCCCAATCCCTTCGACCACACCCCCGAGCTCTCGCGGCGCGCGCGCGGGTTCGCCGTGTGGGCCGCGCTGCGCCAGCTCGGGCGTGCCGGCGTCGCCGATCTCGTGGAACGCTGCTGCGCGCACGCGGAAGCGTTCGAAAGGGGCCTCGGCGCGATCGATGGGGTCGAGGTCATGAACGAGGTGAAGCTGAACCAGCTCGTCGTCAGATTTCGCGACCCCGCCGGTGTGGACGACGACGGCCACACGCGCGCCGTGGTCGCCCGAGTGATCGAGGGCGGCGTCTGCTACCCCAGCATCACGACGTGGCGCGGCGTGGCCGGCATGCGCATCTCCGTCTCGAACTGGTCGACGGATGAAGACGACGTACGCAAGAGTATCGACGCGATCGAGCGCGCGCATCGGGGTGGTCCGGCCGCGCCGTGAGCCGGCTCGGAAGCAAGAGGAGAGGGCCTTCGGGACCGTGTCGTGCCCGGTTCTGGCTTCCCGAGGCAACGAGATGGACGGCGGCACGGCGAAGTGCCCACGGACTCATGCTGTTCACGACCGATTTTTCGCGTGGTTGCCCGGCTCGGCGCCTCGTGCGGCCCCCCGGCTCGGCGCAAGCCCCCGGGCTGCTTCGCGCTGCACTGACGCTCGGCTCGGTCGCTTGTTTGCTTGGGGGCTGCTCGGATGCAGGCAGCTCGTCGCAGGCGACGGGAGGCACGGCCCCCGGCGGGGGCTTCTCGAGTAGTGGGAGCGGACTCGGAGGCGGTGGCACCGGAGGGTCGGCCGGCGGTGGCACGGCAGGAGGTGGCGCGACGGGCAGCGCAGGTGTCGGCGGCAAGGGCTCGAGCGGTTCAGGCAACGCGCCCAGCGGTGGCGTGGGCGGTGCGGCTGCTGCTGGCCCGGGGACGGGCGGTTTCGCGAATGCCGGCATGGCGGGCGGCGGAACCGGAGGCGCCTCGGGCTCGGGGCCGTCCGGAGGCGCTGCGGGCGTTGCGGGGGCCGCAGCCAGCGGCGGCACGGCGGGGGTTGCAGGCGGCGCGGCGGGCGCTGGCTCTGGGGCGGCGGGGGCGGCAGCGGGTGGCACCTCGAGCGAGCCGCCCATCGTCGATCTGTTCGATGGCACGGACCTCGACGGTTGGACGGCGTACCGGGAGACGCAGGCGACCTCGCCCGGCACGAAGCTCACCACGACCGAGGCCGAAGCGATCTTCAAGCCCGAGGACGGTGCCATCCGGGTCTACGGCGATGCGCCCGATCAGTCGACGCAGGCCCGCCACACGCTCGTGAGCGACGCCTCGTACACGCGCTACCGCTTCTGGCTCGATTACCGCTGGGGCACGAAGAAATTCGCGCCGTATACCGACCTGGCTCGCTATCCGCGTGACGCTGGCGTGCTCTGGCACCTCCACGCCGACGAGACCCAGGTCTGGCCGTCGTCGATCGAATTTCAGATCAAGGACGGCACGGTGGGCGACATCTTCGCGCTCTACGCGCGCTGCACGTTGACGGCACGAAATGGCGGCACGACGTTCGTCGACGCCGCCGACGGCGGAACCCCGAAGGTCGTCGACGGTGCGAACGGCTACGTGCAGCACGGCCGGAGCGAGAGCTTCGAGGTTGCCGACTGGAACACGATCGAGCTCGATGTCGACCTCGGCACTGCCGTATACATCGTCAACGGTCACGTCGTGAACAAGGTGCTGAGCGTCAACGATTGGTCCGGCTCCGCGGGCGCGCCGGTCACCTCCGGGCCCATCGCGCTCCAGGCCGAGCACGCCGAGGTCTTCTATCGCAACGTGCGCATCCAGGTGCTTCCATGAGCCGTGCCGCCTTCGTGCTCGGCGTTGCCGCGAGCATCATCGGTGCTTGCGGATCCGGTGGCTCGAATGCGCCGAAAGGCGGCGGAGCCGCGTCCGGCGCCGCGGGCGCGATGACGGGCGGAACGTTCGCCGCGGCAGGGGTCGCCGGCTCCGCCGCCTTCGGGGCGTCCGGCAGCGATGCGCTCGGCGGGTCGACCTCCGCGGGGTCAGGCGGGTCCAGCGGCATGCCGATGGCGGGCTCGGCCGGCGCGACGACGGGCGGTACCGCTTCGGGAGGCGCGGCTCCGTCCGGCGGCGCAGCGGGTGCCGGCACGGCGGGTGCGATGTCGGGAGCAGGAGGCGGAGCGGGAGGCTCGGCCGGTACCGCGGGTGTCACGAACGCGGGCGCGGGTGGAGCATCGTCGGGGGCGGCGGGAACGTCGAATTCGGGCGGAGCGGGCGGCGGTCCGCCCGTTACCGGATGCGACTTCGAGAGCCCCGACGGTCGCATCGTACTGTTCGACGGAACGAGCCTCGACGCGTGGCGAAACGCAGCGACCGACGGCCCGTGCCAGTGGAAGCTCGTGGGCGACGGCACCATGGAGGTCGTCCCCGTGGAGCCACCCACCAACGTTCACACGGTGATGACCTTCGAGGACCTGTGTGTACACCTCGAGTACATGACGCCGAGCTATCCCCCGAGCGTGACGGGCCAGGACCGCGGCAACAGCGGCGTCTACCTGAAAAGCGCGTACGAGCTGCAAGTTCTCGATTCGGTGGGTCAGCCCGCCGACATCAACACCTGCGGTGCCGTGTACGGGATCTCCGCGCCGCTGGTGGTCGCCTGCAATCCGGAGCTCGTTTTCAATACTTACGAGATCGAGTTCAAGTCTTCGGTGTGGCAGGGAAACACGAAGACCGACAACGCCGTCGTCGTCTCGGCGACCCTGAACGGCGAGCTCGTTCAGAACGACGTGGAGCTCGATCCGCCGGGTGGCGCGACCCAGGCCGGAGAGGCGGACGGCCCAGGCCCGAAGCCGCTCATGCTGCAAGACCATCGAAACCCGGTCCGCTTCCGGAACATTTGGGTCAAGGTCCCGCGCTACTAGCACTCCCTTGCCGTTCTTTCGGCGTGCTCACCGAGCGAAGCGCTCGCGCTACCTACTTGGCGAGGACGGTCGGAGGAAAATCGAAGCCCCAGGGATTGTCCGGGTTGGTCAGCGACGTAGCGAAGAGGGGCGCGCGGCGCGTGTTCCAGCCAGGAAGTCTGTTGCCCCGGGAATGGAGTCGCCCGCTGGGTGACGGTGCGGCGAGCTCGACGTATTGAAGGACGGCGAGCTGCTGGACCACGTACACGTCACCCTGGTGAACGTCGCCGGCGTAGTTGTTCTGTTGGACGTCACCGATGTGGATGTCGCGGGGCCGCACGTCGTCGAGGGAAGCGAGCGCTCGTGGCGCATCGGTTGCTGGCGCGGGCACGGAGTGTCCGGCGGGCGAAGGAGCGGGCGTCGTCGGTGGCGCGGCGGCCGCGAGGACAACGGCGGTCTCCTCGTGAGCGGGAGCCTCCTCGGGCGCGGCCTCGGCGAGCGTCGTGGTCGCCGTCGGTGCAGCGGGCACCGTCTCGGCGGCCTGTTGCGGCGGGTCGGGCGGCGTCGGCTCCTGGCGGGCGTTCATCGGCGCGGCGTCCGGGCCGGCCGCTCCGAGCCCCGCACGGTAGGCGGCTTCCAGACGGGTCAGGACGTTGGCAACGGAGCTACCCGGCTCCGCCTGGGGCGCGCTGTCCTCCTCCGAGGCGGACCGCTCCTTCGCGGCGACCTCGTGGTGCCTCTCCACGCGGTACGCCAGGGCCGGCTCCTGGCGCGGCTCCGTCTCGCGCGCGCCTCGGGCGTCAGTCGAGCGTGTCCCCGTGCCGCCGTGAAAGGCGCTGATGAGCGCCGCGCTGAGGACGCAGCCGCCCGCGAAGGCCCAGAGCAGGGGCAATCGGCTCACGAGCATCACCGCCCATTTTAGCACGCCGAGGAGCCGCCGAGAATTCGCGCCACTCGTCGGCGAAATCCCCGGCCATCGGCGTTCGTGGCCTCCCTTGGCGGGACGCGCCGCCCCGGTTGATCGCGAGGTTGACTCGAGAACGCGCGAGCGTGATGTCGGGCGCCATGGGTGAGTGTGGGTAGCCGTGTCTTCGTCGCCGAGCGAGCGAGTTGGCGTCGAATAAAAAGTACCCATCAGCGCGAATGACCTTGGCAATATTGCCTCCGCGGGTGCACAAACAGGTCGGATGCTCCGCGTGGGAGATGAAAATGCAGGCTTCTCGGTGGACGCTCCTTTTGTCGGCAACGTCCGGGTGACCGGTTGGGGTTTCTGGAGCGTCGAGGTGGCATCCGCCTTTGCGAGCGCGGTCGTTAACGCGTGCAGGAGCCAACCGCGAGGAGCCACGCTCGCCATCGACATGAGCGGCCTCAAGCCCATGCGTGAGCAGGGTCAGGAGGCATTTGCCCTCCTTTTGCGTTCCCTCGAAGCTCTCGGAATATCCCAGACCTCGGTCGTGACGACGAACCCCCTCACCAAGCTTCAGCTCGTCAGGATTGCATCCGAGAGTGCGGCGGGAGCCCGAGTCGAATGGATTGGGGACGGGGGAAACTCGGGTCGGCGCGCCTAGGCAAAGTATGAGAAGGGCAAAAGGAGGAGATGAGCATGACGGTTGAAGAAGAGGTCTGCGCGAAAGCCCAGCAGTTTTATGACGGCATCGACGACATGGCCTCGGGCAGGGGTCTCGAAAAGATCAGAGACGCGTGGGAGCACAGCGCGCTGGTCACCGGCGGGCACCCGAGCGGCGAGTGGTCTCAGGGCTGGGACGAGATTGTCGTCGGTTTCGAGATCTTCGCGTCGCTCGGGCGGCCGGAGCGCGGCGGCAGCAAGGTGCGGGACCTGAGGGCGCACGTCTACGGCGACTTCGCCTACACGACGTGCATCTTCACGAGCTCGCCTTCGTTCGGTGGGGAAACGCTGGCGTGCACCAACGTCCTGCGTCGCGTCGACGGCACGTGGAAGCTCATCCACCACCACGCCGACAAGGCGCCGGGGATGGGCATCGCCGCCGAGAATTTCGCTCGAGGAGGGTGAGCCGACGAGTCGGACCGCGCTTTAGGGCGTGATGCGCTCCACGACGCGCTTCTTGCTCGACCCCCGATGCCAGCCAGCTCGACGTATCGGACGCTCGGCTTCGGACCGTGCTCGTCGGTGGCCACGAAGATCTTCTCGAGCGTCGCGGGCTGGCCGGCGATCGTCAGCGTGGGCCGAAAGACGCCCTTCTCGTCGCGAGCGACGCGGATCTCGCGTCGCGAGAAAGCTTGCATGCGGAGACGCACGGCGTTGCCCTGCGGCTCGAACTCGGCTGCTCGCCCGCGCTCAGTCGTTGACGGCGGGTGAGCGACAGCCGACGGGCAGGCAGCGGGCCCCGGCGAAGTCGGTCGCTTCGAGCAACAGTCGAGCGAACTCCTTGTCGATGTCGGAAGTCCCGAACAGAAAGCGGGTGCCAGCCCGCTGCAAGTTCTCCCCTCTGCGGTAGATGAAGAGTACGTCACCCCCGCTCTCGGAGCTGACGAACATGATGATCTCGACGATCTGGTGGCCGGTGTGCGCGCGAAGGAGCTCCGCCTGACGCTGCTCTCGCGCCTCGAGCTCGGTCTTCCGGACCAGGTTGTCAAGGCCCCCCGGTGGGCAAAAGCGCAACCTTGTCGCGGGCGCCGCCGACCCGTGAAGACGGGGAGGCGCCCACGCCGCCTTCTCCAGCGCGTTGAGCCCGCGGGCCCAACGAAGGTCCAAGGTGGAGGCGGTCCGCGCGGCTGTTCAGCGGGAGTACCAGCTCACGGCCGAGCCGGAGACGGGGCTGTCGCCGGAGTTGCAGAAAAGCACGCCCGCCGAAGCGCTCGTCGTCAGGGTCGTGACGATCGAGCTGCTCGCGTCGAACCTCCAGGGTCCGGCGTTGACGCCGCTCACCGTGATCGAGTTCGACGTAGATGATGGTCGGGTTGAGCCAGCTCGTCGAGCCAGCGCCCGTGACCTGGACGCCCACTCTCCCGACGATCGTCTTGTCGTAGCCTCCCGGCTCGGCACCGATGTCCCAGGTGACCATCTGCCAGCCGCCGATCGAGCCGAGCGGGACCGCCGTGGTCTGGAAGAGCTGCTGGTAGTCCGGCGAGCCGCTGTGTTGCACGTAGCCTTTGAACTCTCCGCCCGTGCCCGCTTCCCGGTAGACGCGCATCGTCATCGTGGCTGACGCAAAGCTCACGGTGTTCTGCAGATTGATGACGTAGTTTGCCTTGTCGGTCGGCGAGGCGAGGGGCACCTCGAGGCGCGCGCATCCCGAACAGGTCGGAGCCGGGAGCATGGGCATGCCACCCGCGCCCGCTCCGCCGCTTCCGGCGCCCGCTCCCGCGCTACCACCCATGCCTGCGCCACCCTGACCGGCGCCGCCGACCGCGCCAGCGATGCCGCCACTGCCGAGATCCCCGCCAACACCCGCCCCCCCTTGCTCGACGCCACCGGAAGCGGACGTGCCACCATCGCCGAGAACACCCCCGGCACCTGCACCGCCCATGGCGCCCGCGCTTCCACCCGTCCCGCCATCGCCTGACATACCGCCCATGCCCGCCGTGCCGCCCGTGCCGCAGTCGCTGCCCATGCAAGGCGCCGTGCACGTGCCGTCGTCGCAGACGTTGCCGGCGCAGTCTGCATCCAGCAGGCAATGCTTGCCGTCCGCACAGCGCGGGCAGGTGCCGCCCCCGCAGTCGATGTCCGTCTCGGCCTCGGTCTGCTCGTCGTTCGAGCACTTCGCCTCGGCGTCGCAGGGTTTCGGGCAGTTCCCCCCGCAATCGACGCCCTCTTCGTCGGCGTCGCGCAGCGTGTTGCCGCACGACTCGGTGCTGCAGATGCCGTCGAGACAGATGCCCGTGGAGCAGTCGCCGCCGAGCTCACAGCGCATGCCGATGTGGCACGGGGGACAGGTGCCGCCACCGCAGTTCAGGTCCGTCTCGCTGCCGCTCACCTTCTCGTCGTCGCATCCGGTGGCGACGCACTCGCTCATCACGCACGAGTTGCTCGTGCAATCCGACGCGATGTCGCAAACCTGTCGCACGCCGCAGCGCTGGCACTCCGTTCCTCCGCAATCGACGTCGGTCTCCCCGTCACCGAGCATCTGATCGACACAGTGTGCCGCCTGGCAGATGCGATCGACGCAGCTCGCGACCACGCAGTCCGTGTCTCGGTCGCAGATCCTACCGTTTTCACACGGGTCGCATGGGCCCCCACAGTCGATGTCGCTCTCCGAGCCAGTGAGCATTCCGTCGCTGCAGCTCTCCTCGTCGTGGGAAACGAAGCTGTAGGGGGGGACGGAGCAGCAGATGGCGAGCACTGGCCCCACCATCAAGAGCCGGAGCATTCCCACGCCACCCATCCGGCTGAGCCTAGCCGAAGGTCGGCCCTTCATCAGCCCGGTCCGGCTCGCGCGTATGCAGGTGTTCGCACGGTCAATTCCCTCCCCCAAAGGTCACGCGACTGGGTGAAATTGCTTACTCCCTCGCTGGCTCGATTTTCCTCTCGGCGGATTCTGCACGGCCTGCCGGGAGCTTTCAGGGCGACGAGGGGCTCGCGCCTCTATGGCCCATCAAGGGAGCGCCTCGAAGAAGTCGTACATTGCCTTCGTGGCGAAACACGGCCAGCCGTGGCTCGTGCCGCTGTAGGCGGGGTCGTTGTGCGCGCACCAGACCGTCGGCACCGTGCAGCCGTCGTAGCTGATGCAGCCCGCGTTGACCGACATGCCGCTGCTCATGCACGCCGGCACCAGCGTGTACGGCATGGTCGTCGTCCCGCAGGTGTTGGCTTTCGTGAAGCGGGCGACGGTCTCGTGGCCGTCGCTGTTTCGGACCGAATCGTTCTTGCCCTGGATGTACATGACGGGCATCGGGACGACGAGTGCGCCGTAGTCCGAGGCCGCCACGGGCGCGACGGCCTTGAAGCCCATGTGCATGGCGGAGTCGGCGTGCGTCAGGATCTGAACGATCATCTGGGCACCCGAGCTGTGACCGGTGGCAAACACCCGGCTCGTGTCGATGCAGTACGTCGAGACGAGCTCGTCGTACATACTGAGAACCTTGCTCAGATCCGTGTTGTAGACCCACTCGTTGCCCGCGCTCTTCGGGAAGGCGCGGACGTAGTTCTTGTCGATGTCGGAGCCGTCCGTCAGCGTCTTGATCTCGTCGATGGGGTTGCCGGCAGCGTGCATACCGACGAGCAACGGGTAGGGCGTCGTCCCGTCGTAGCTCGTCGGGAACGTGTAGATGTGCTGGTTGCTGACGGTGACGACGCCACCGCTCGGCCGCCCCGATTTCCCGCACCCGGCGCTCGGGACGGGATTGGACGAGCCGCCGCCCGACCCAGCACCCGCGCCGCCGCCCGCCCCGGCGCCCGAAGCACCGCCCTGTCCGCTCGAGCCACCCGACGTCGAGCCGGCGTCACCCGCGCTTCCCGCAGCACCCGAGGCACCGCCTCCCGCTGTGCCGCCCGCGCCCGCGCCGCCGGCGCCCGCGCCGCCCGCGCCACCCGCGGTGCCGGACGAACCGCCGCCGCCCGCCAGCGAGCCGCCCGTGCCACCCGTGCCGCTCGCGCCGCCCGTCGTGGCACCGGCCTGACCGCCGGTCCCGGCACCACCCGTCGCACCGGCGCCGCCGAGCGCTCCGCTTCCGCTCGCGCCGGCTGATTGGCCACCGGATCCGCCCACCGCTCCGCCGCCCCCCGTGCCAATGGGGATCGTGTCGCTCGTACCGTCGGAAGAGCAGGCGAGGGCCATCAAGGCCACGGCGCCGAGCAAGATGGGTGTGCGCGAGTCGGTCATGGTTCCAAGCTCTCGATTCCGGTCATCGTGCCGGCCCCACAGCAAGCCAGGAGGGTGAGCCACGAGACCTTGGCAGACTGGTAGCGTACGGATTAATGGGCCGCGTAGGTTAAGAGTAGGAACGAGCCATTTACCTGCTCACCTTTCCAACGTCGCGGGGCATCTGAGGGCGCGGCCGTCGCGCGTCAGCGCGACGCCCGGGCGCTGCGACGTGTCCGTCGGGTGCTGAGCGCGGAAATGTCCTTCGCTGTCACAATTCGACTCGAGGCGCGGGCCGCTCGCTCGCCTTGTCCCCTCGCTCGCGTGCCCCCTCGGGATGCTTCGCGACGTGACTTCGGAGCTCGCGGCGCCGGGCCGCTGGGTTGGGGGAGGGACATCGGGTAGCGTGGCGTCGTTTCGCCATGGTCCGACTCATCTACTGGAACAAGCGCGGGCGCGCGGAGCAGGTGCGGTTGCTGCTTCACGAGCTCGGCGTCGAGTACGAGGACGCTTTCATCACGCGTAGGGAGCTCGCCGAGACGAACGACCGCGACCCCGGACACTTCACGTTCGGATCGGTGCCGATGCTCGAAGACGGTGCGTTTCGCCTCAGTCAGGGGCCGGCCATCCTCGGCTACCTCGCGCGCCAGCACGGCCGAGTGCCAGGCGGGCTCGAAGTCGGCGCTCGCGCCGATTCGATTGTGCTCGGTGCCGAGGACCTCAGAATCCTCTACTTCGAGCTGTTCGGGCCCGAGGGCCCTTCCTTGCAGAAGGCGTTCGTCGAGGGACCCTTGAAGCGGCGCTGGCTGCCGGCCTTCGAGCGGCTGCTCCGCGAGAACGGCGGCGGAGACTGGTTCAGCGGCAACACGCTGAACCACGCCGACATCGCCGTCTGGGACGTGCTCGACTCGCTGCTCACGTGGGTCGAGGGCGCTTCCCTCGACGGGTATCCACGGCTTCGCGATTTCTTCGACGGGGTGCGGGTTCGGCCCGGCATTGCAGCCTACCTCGGCTCCCCGCGCCGCCCCACGGGTTGACCCGTCTTCGCCGCGGAGCCTGTGACGCGCGAGCGGCGCGCGGCTACGGCCACCCGGGGCTGCCGGCGCCGCCCAAGACGGCGCTCACGCCGTGCACCTGACCCCCGTACATCTTGAACATGTGCATGTCCGTGTTGCCCTGGAACATCGTGAGGCCGACACCGAGCCCACTCTCGACGTCGGCGAAAATGAGACGGGGCGTGAGCTCGTTGTCGCCTGGGCCCGGCTGGTTGGGACTGCAGCTCGCGCCAGCGGTGCACATGAAGTTGCCGCCGCCGTTTTCGAGGCGGCGGCAGGCGCTCGTGGTGTTGCAGACGCCGGCCGGGAACAGGCGAAAGTACTTGTTCATCCAGGCGGTGATTTCTTCGCGCGTGTTGCGGTCGGCGGCGGGCACCGGGTCGTCCCAATGGACGCTGTCGCCGCTCGAGGCCAGCGCCGACGTACTGGAGCTCCCGAGCGAGTAGTCGCCAGGGCGGACGGCGATGGTTTCGACCTCGGTGATCTCCGCGGCGACGACTATGAGCCTGAGCGCGAACGGGATGTCCATGGTTCCGTCGGGGACGACGGCCTGGCTCATGGCACTGCACTCTTCGGTATCGAGAGCGCTGTGCTTGTACTTCAGCGCCCCAGCGGTTTGCCAGAGGCCGGCCGTTCCGATGTCGAGCACCTCACCGTTTTCGGTGAACTTCGCGTTGGCGGCCAGTGGCAGCGTCGAAGGGTCGTGCGCCGCGAGGGCCGTGAAGTAGGCGTCCGTCGTGCTCGACAAAAGCTCGCGCGTGCACGCGGTCGTGTTGCCGCCACTGCCACCTTTGCCGCTCGCGCCAGCGCTGCCGCCCGCGGCCGTGCCGCCGGCACCGGCATCCGTCGAGCCGCCCATGCCGCTCGAGCCGGCCACCCCGGAGCCGCCCATGCCCGATCCACCGAGAGTCCCGCCGGTCCCCGCGCCCCCGGACGTGCCGCTGGTCGCGCCGGAGGAACCGGCTCCGGCGCCACCCGCGCCCGCCGTGTCGGAGCCGCCCGACCCGGACGCGCCGCTCGCAGCACCCGCCGAGCCGCTCGCCGAGCCACCGCCGCCGCTCGTCGTGCCGCCCGCGCTCGGAGCGCCCGCGGTCGTCGAACCCCCCGCCGCGCTCATGGAGCCGCCGCTGCCCCCCGGAGCTCCCGGATCAGAGCTCTCGCTACAGGCAGCGACCCACATCACGAGGGGTGCGATCAGCGTTGTTCGAGCCCTCATGGTGTCGCCGTGGAGCCTTCCGCGAAACAGCGTTCGTGTCCAGGAGGCCCGGCATCCTTCAGGCTTTCAGTTTTTTCGGACCACTTCATTTTCGCGCCGAATCTTCTCAATTTCTGACCGCCGCGCTCTGCTCTCGGTCCACTTATGAGCGCTGCCGCCGAGCTGCGTCGACCTGGGTGACGCCGGCTGCTCTCGTCGTGCGCGACTCGAGCGTGGCTCGAGTCCTCGACGGAACGCCCGTTCGCTCTCGACACCGAGCACAGCGCCGCGAGCGCATCGGCACTTTCGGAGGTCGGCGAGCTTCGACGCGGACGCTCGCGCTCGGGAGGCCACCCGGATGCGCTGGTGGACGAGCGCGCTCGTAGTCCACCTGCTCTATCGAGCGAGGCCACAGCGGCAAGGCGCCCGCGCGCGCCCCGCCGGGGCTCTATGGCCCGTGTGCGGTGAGCGACTGCAACTTTTGCTGGCAACGCCGCTGGTACGCGCTGCCAAATTGCCTGACGCGATCCGGTCCGGGACTTGCACTTCCATAAAATCATGGCCCCGCACCCGGTTCGTTTTCACGTCGTCCGTCCAACCCGCCTCAAGCGCGTTCACGTCGCGATCCGGCTCGTGCTGCTGATGGCTCTCGGCGCGGTCGGCTTCTCCTCCCTCTACTGGCTGCTTTATGTCGCGCTTCCCGCGGTGGCCGCCTGGGTCATCGTGGAACGTGGCCGGGAGCGCTATCTCGGCGAGGAGGCACCGAAGATCGCGCACCTCTTGCGCTGGGTCGCTGGCCTGTACGCGTACCTCTGGTTGCTCACCGACTCCGTCCCGGAGCTCGAACGAGAAGGGTCCGTGGAGCTCGAGGTTTCCCCGTGCGGGTCGCCGACCGCTTCGTCGGCATTGCTCCGCATCCTCTACAGCATTCCGGCAGTCGTGGTGCTCGCGATGCTCTCGTTCGTCGCCGGCATGCTGTGGGTGGTCTCGGCCGTCTTCGTGTTGGCGCAAGAGAGCGTGCCCGAAGCCCTTGCCGATTTCCTCGAGCTCACGGTTCGCTACCAGATCCGTCTTTTCTGTTACCACCTGTCGCTCGTCGATCGCTATCCGACGATCGAGCCGTCTGGCGGTGGCGCCGTGGCGC
The DNA here is from genome assembly GCA_963841435.1 of uncultured delta proteobacterium. GTDB lineage: Bacteria > Myxococcota_A > Polyangia > Polyangiales > Polyangiaceae > PMG-095. The sequence continues at coordinate 681,252 of CAWJCS010000003.1, read as the reverse complement.
CACCGACGCCGATCTGACGACGAACGGACGGTGCTGTTCTCCGAGCACCACTGGGGCGTTCGGCTCGTCCGCCCGTGGCGCGACCTGACGCGCTTCGCGTCAGCGCTTCGTGCCGCGGTGGCGCCGCCGGAACGCGAGGAGCGCAAACCCGATGGCGGCGAACGCTCCGTAGGCGGGCCTCGACCTCGTCTTCCCGATGTCGCAGGCGCACCCGCTCGCGTCGGGTTCGACAGCGGTGCTCGCGCCGGGGTTGCCGCTCCCCGCGCTGCCGCCGGTGCCCGCGCCCGGCAACCCGCCTGCTCCGACGCCGCTGGTGCCGCCCGTCGCGCTGCCGCCTGCGCCGCCCATGCCGCCGCTGCCCACGGTACCGCCGGCGCTCGTGCCACCGACACCGGCGCTCGCGCCCGCTCCACCGCCCGCGGTACCGGCGACGCCACTCGCTCCGCCGAAGCCGGCGAGGCCACCGGAACCGACGTCCCCCGCGGTGCCGCCGAGACCCGCGCTTCCCGCGATGCCACCGCCACCGGCCGCCGCGCCCGCGCCCGCGCCGCCTGCGCTCTGGCCGCCGAGACCACCTTGGCCCGCCCCGCTGGCGCCGCTGGTGCCGCCGATTCCGCCCGCGCCGGCCATGCCTCCCGCGCCACCGGCACCGCCCTCAGGTGGACAGGCGGGCTCCGGATCGGGGCCGCCCGCCGTGTCGAGACCGAAGAAGGCGAGGATGGCGTCTTGCTCGTACGCCATCGAGTGCGTGCCGTTCTGGCCTGCCCACGTCTCGAAAACCGTGTAGCCGCAGGCGTTCTGCCAGAACTGCCGCGAGTAGGTGGAGATGGGCGTCGTCGTCGTGTCGGTCGAGGTCGGTGCGGTGTCGAGGCCGAGCACGTTCGTCCACTCTTTGATCGACTCGGCCAGGTTCTTGTAGTTGATGGTCGTGTCCGCCGTGCCGTGAAAGAGCTGGACGCGCGGACGGTGCCCCATGTAGCCGGGATACATCGAGCGCACGAGGTCTCCCCACTGCTGCGCGGACTTCGTCGTGGTGCCTCCCGCGCAGTTGTTGCTCCACTGGTTGCTACTGCTGTAGCCGTCGGCCCAGCAGCCCGCCGCAACACCCGCCCTCGCCGACCCGGCCTTGAAGACATCGGGGTAAACGGCCATCAAGGCTTGCGTCATCATCGCCCCGGACGAGCCGCCCATCGCGTACACGCGCGAAGCGTCGCCGCTGTACTTCTGTAGCGCGTACTTCACCATCTGCGCGATGGCTTGCGTGTCGCCCCCACCGTCGTGGGTGAGCGATTTGGTCGAGCCCACGTCCCAGCAGTTTTGCCCCGTGGCCTCGGGCAGGATGAGGACGAAGCCGTTCTCGTCGGCCCCCGCCTGGATGCCCGTGATGCTGTTCACGTATCCGGAAACGGGCGTGCCGCAGGAGTGGCAGGCGACCACGATGGGAGGATTCGCTGCGAGCTGGTCCGGTACGTAGATGTACATGTTGACGTAGCTCGGAACCCCGCTCGCGCCCCAGGTGGCGCGGCTCACCTGCTGGACCGACGCAGCGCTCGCGGGAACGGCCGCGAAGAGCCCGCAGCAGGTTGACGCCATCGCGAGACAGTGATTTCGAGCTCGATTCATGTCCTGTACCTCGAAGCGGCTAACGTCCGGGCCGATGTGACGACCGACCGCCGACAACTATCTTGAGCACGTTGTGTCCGCGGCGGGCCGCGGCCGGCTCATCCATTTGCGTATCTGCAGCGGCAGCTCGGGCGGGGCGTGGGGAAGATTGCCGCAGCTGAGAATGATCCAGCGTCAGCGGGAAGCCGGACCGGCGAGGGACGGCTCGTCACGTACCGCAGAACGTTCGGAGAACGCGCTCTTCCGGACGTGGAGGCTCGGCCAGATGGACGGCCTCGGGCTGGTCGTCGTAGGGCCGCTCGAGGACTCGTACGAGCGTTTCGAAGGGCTCGAAGTCACCGTGTCGCACCGCGGCCTCGATCGCCTCTTCGACGCGATGATTCCTCGGAATGAAGGCCGGATTGGAGCGGCGCATTCTCGCGACGCGCGCGACCGTCGGTTCCGCTTCGGCGGCGAGCCTTTGGCGCCACGCCGAAAGCCACGTGCGAATGGCGCCTTCGTCCCCCTCGAACAGCGGCGCGAGCGTCGAGTCCGACGACGCGTCGGCGAGCTCGCACAGACGGCGGAAGAAGAGCGTGTAGTCGACCCGCCGAGCGGCGAGCAGCGCGAGCAGACGCTCGACGAGCGCCGCGTCTTGTGCGTCCTCGTCCCGGGGTGTCAGGCCGAGCTTCGCGCGCATCACGTCGAGGTGCGCTCGTTCGAAGCGCGGCTCATAGCGGGCGAGCGCTTCGCTCGCGACGCGAACGGCTTCGTCGACGTTCGGCGAGACGAGAGGGAGGAGCGCCTCGCCGAGGCGCGCGAGATTCCAGAGCGCGATGCGCGGCTGGTTCGAGAACGCGTAGCGGCCGCCGTGGTCGATGGAGCTGAACGTCTTTTCGGGGTCGTATTCGTCGAGGAACGCACAGGGGCCAAAGTCGAGCGTTTCGCCCGAGATGGCCGTGTTGTCGGTGTTCATCACGCCGTGCACGAAACCGACCCCGAGCCAGCGGGCAACCAAATCCGCCTGGGCGTCGATGACCTTCTCGAGCAGGGCGAGGGCGTCGTTGCCCGTGCCCGCGGCGGCCGGGTAGTGCCGCGCGAGCGCGTGCGCCGTGAGGATCCGCAGGGCTTCCTGGTCGCCACGGTTCGCGAAGAACTGAAACGTTCCGACGCGAATGTGGCTCGCGGCGACGCGCGTGAGGACGGCCCCCGGGAGCAGCCCGTCGCGGACTATGTCCTCGCCCGTCGTGACGGCGGCGAGCGCCCGCGTCGTCGGTATGCCGAGGGCTGCCATGGCCTCGCTCACGACGTACTCGCGCAGCACGGGGCCGAGGGCCGCGCGCCCGTCGCCGCGTCGCGAAAAGGGTGTTCGCCCGGCACCCTTGAGCTGCACGTCCCAGCGCTGCCCGTTGGCGCCCACCACCTCCCCGAGGAGAATGGCGCGTCCGTCACCGAGCATCGGCACGAAGCCGCCGAACTGGTGCCCGGCGTAGGCGAGCGAGATCGGCTCCGCGCCGTCGGGCACCACGTTGCCGGCGAGCAGGTCCGCCCCCGCCGGCGACGCGAGCAGCTCGACGTCGGCGCCGATCAGCGCGGCGAGGGCCCGATTGAGCTTCACGAGGCGTGGCCTCGGCGCTTTCGTCGCGGCAACGCGCGCGTAGAAGCGCTCGGGCAGGCGCGCGTAGCTGTTGTCGAACGCGATCACGGCGTTGCGCCGTCCTCTACCACGTAGTCGAACCAGTCGAAGTCGGCCGGGCCGCGGCAGGGCTCACCGCTGCCCGTCGCATAGAGGGCGGCGAAAACCCCGGTGAAGCCACCGGCGACCTCGGTGGAAAGGTAGCGTGTTTCGCCGCGCCCGAGCGGCCTCGTGCGCTCGAGATCGGGGCCGAACGAGAAGGTGTACGTGTCGCGGTCGGCGGTGATGGCGAGCACGACGCCCGCTCGCAACGCCTCCGCGTCGAGCGGCTCACGCGCGGTCTCGGCTACGAGCGACCCGATGCGTCGCCGCAGCACCACGCAGGGCTCCCCGGCGCGGCGCGTGACGAAGATCTCGTAGTGGTGCGTCTCGTTCATGCGCACGACGAGGCCGGCCTCCTCGCGCTCCGTGGTCGGAGAAAACTCGAGCCTGGTACGCATGGCGACGGCGAAGTGCTGCTGGCGCCGCCCCACCCACGCCGGGGTTGCGGCGTCGTCGAGCGTCTTTTCGTTGCCGCGCAGCCTCAGCCATCCGGGCCGCTCGGCGAGCGACCACGTGCTCGGGTCATTTTTTCTGAGGAAGGTCCAGGCGAGCGAAAGCTCGGGAGCATCGAAGTCGTCGCGCACGGGCTCCGCCGGCGGCGTGGGGCCGAGCAGGCTCGAGTCCATCTCGAGCGCAACGCGACCGTGGTTGCCCACCACGGGGAAGCCGTCGTCTGCCCAGCGCATCGGGGCGAGGAACGTTTCGCGACCGAGGTGATAGCAAGGCGGGTAGCCGTTCGGCCGCGTCGCGAGGAACACCATGAAATGGCTGCCGTCGTGCGCCTCCACGATGTCGGCGTGGCCCGTCATCTGAATGGGGCTCTGGTAGCTGCGATGGGTGAGCAGCGGGTTGCGCGCACTGGTCTCGAAAGGCCCCCAGGGCGTTTTGCTGCGTGCCATGGTGACCATGTGCCCCTGTTCGGTGCCGCCTTCGGCAAGCAGCAGGTAGTAGTCGTCGCCCCGGCGCAAAAGATGGGGGCCCTCCGGATGCTGGCCGCCCGTTCCCGACCACACGCGGGTCGGCGGCTTGAGCACCTTGCCCGTGTCGATGTCGATGGCGCTCTGAAAAGCGCCAAAGTGCGCCGTCGTGTACAGCACGGTTCCGTCGTCGTCGAAGAACAGCGAGGGATCGATGCCGGGCTGCTCGACCCAACTGGGGTTCGACCAGGGCCCCGCGGGGTCGCTCGCGCGCACGATGAAGTTGCCCCCGCCTTCCCTGTGCGTGCTCGTGACGAAGAACTCACCGCGATGATGCCGGATCGTCGGTGCCCAGATGCCGCCCGACGCGGCGCAGCCGTCGAGCGAGAGCTGCTCGGTACGCGTCAGGCAATGGCCGATTTTGTTCCAGTTGACGAGATCGGTGCTCTGAAAGATCGGTATCCCCGGGAAATATTCGAAGCTCGAGCACACCAGAAAATAATCGGTGCCGACGCGACACACGCTCGGATCGGGATGGAATCCAGGGACGACGGGGTTCGTGTAACGCTTCGACGGCATCATCCTCGACCTCAGGCTACCTCGGTGGCCCCGAATAAGGCGCGTCGACCGCGCCCTTCGGCTCAGAAATGCCGTACCCTGACGGTCGGTGAGTTCCCGCTTCATGGATCATCATCGCCCACCACCCAAGCGGTCGGGGGCGTTGCGCATCCTGGCGCTCGTCGTCGCGATCCCCGTTCTCGCGGTGCTCGTGGGTTTCCTCTATGGCCAGAGCTCCTCGTCGCCCGGCGCTTACGGTCGCGACTTCGACAGCGCGGTTTTCGGAACGCTTGCCGGCCTGGCAGGTCTCGTCCTCGCGCCGATCGTGGCCCTCGTTCTCATTTCGAGGCGACGCGGCGCGCGTCGCGGACGCCGGCGACGCTGAGCCGCTCGCGCCGCCACGGCCGACCTCCGGAACGGGCGTTGAAAAGCTCGCCCGCCACCTACAATTTTGACCCTCGTCTGGAACCACGCGGGGACGTGGCTGCTCGACGCCGAGCCCCGACGATTCGCTGAACGCCCGAGCCCCGCGAGAGCAACTCTTCGGTGAGGGCCCAAGCAAACGGCGCACGATGCAAAACAACCGAGCTGGCGTTTGGGTGACGTTGCGCGGCGCGCTCGTCGTTTGGCTCGCAGGCATGGTTGCTGGCTGCGGCGCGGACGGTCGAGCACCCTCGTCCCGGGGGGCGCCCCGCCAGGGAGCGGCGGCATGGGCAGTGGGGGCGCGAGCGGCACCGCCGGAAGCGCCGCCGCGGGCGGAGGCACCGGCGGCTCGTCGATGGCGACGGCTGGAGCGGGCGCCGGCGGCACTTCGACCGGCGGAACGAGCGGCGGCATCTCGCCAGGTGGCACGGCCGGCGCCGGCACGTCTTCCGGCGGAACCGGTGCGGCGGGCGCGACCGCGGGCTCACCCGACGACATCTACGTCGCGCCCGACGGAAACGACACGAATCCCGGCACTCAGGCAGCGCCGTATCGCACGCTCAATCGCGCAGACTCAGCGGTGAGCGCAGGCAGGACCATCTGGATGGCACCCGGAACGTACACGTCCGGCAGCACGGCCCAGCTCACGAAGAACGGCACCGAGCTGGCGCCCATCGTGCTCTCCGGGACGCCCGGCAGTCGGCCGCTCCTCGACTTCGCGTCGCAGCCACGCGGCAGCAGCAACCGCGGCATCGAGCTCAGCGGCAACTACTGGCACATCCGCGGCATCGAGGTCGCCAACGCCGGCGACAACGGCATCGCCATCAGCGGCTCGCACAACATCATCGAGGACGTCGTGCTGCACGGCAACGAAGACACGGGCCTTCAGATCACGGTGGGCTCGAGCCAGGCGGGCAACGACGCCTACGGCGCGGACAATCTCATCTTGAACTGTGATTCGTACGAAAACTTCGATCGAGCGACGGGTGGGGAGAACGCCGACGGCTTCGCCGCCAAGCTGCGCATCGGTCCGGGCAACGTGTTCCGCGGCTGCCGGGCGTGGAACAACGCCGACGACGGCTGGGATCTTTTCGCCTCGAACGACGTCGTGGTGATCGAGAACTGCTGGGCGTTCTCCAACGGCAAGGTGGGCGGCCAGAACCCGGCGGGCGACGGCAACGGCTTCAAGCTCGGCGGCGCGCCGAACGGCACCGACCAGGGCGGCGCCGCGCATCAGGTGTCGCACAACGCGTCCTTCGAGAACCTGACTTGCGGCTTCACGCGCAACAACAACCCCGTCGCGCCCGTGGCCACCGACTGCGCCGTGCGCGCGAACCCGAGTGGCGACTTTTGCTCGATGAGCTGCTCGCCGCAGTCGAGCGTGGGGCTCACCTCGGAACAAGCCAAGGTGGCGCCGCGCAACGCCGACGGAAGCCTGCCGCCGGTCCAGTGACGCTGGCTCGACCGAGCGCCGTGCGCCCGACGTGCTTTCTCGCCGAGACCCGTGCAGCAGCGCGCCCCGTCAGCCGCTCGAGCGCTTCCGGGTAGCGAGCCCCGTGCGCCCGAATCGCCTTTCTACGTCCGGCGGGTGCGAGCCCTTCCCACCGAACGTCGATTTCTCGTTCGCTTGCCTCACGGAGCCCGGAAGGCGGCGAGCGACCAAAACTTTTGGCATGTCCGTTCGTCGAAGGGAGCATGCGGCGGTTTTTGGCGGAGGTTTCCCGCCGGTCGTTCTTGCTCGTCATGCTGGTCGGGTCGGCGTTGATCACGGCCGCGAGCGTCGAGTACTTCGACTTCGAAACGCTGCCGCAGTTCGTGATCGAGAAGCTCCCGGTGCGATTCGAGGCGCTCTGGCTCGCCTCGCTCAGGATCCACGTCGCGAGCGCCCTTTTTTCGTTCCCGCTCTGCCTCCTGCTCATGACCCGGGCGTTGCAGCGACGGCCCGCGTGGCACCGTAACCTCGGGCGGCTCACCGGGGTGCTCGTGCTCTTTTTGCTCGTGCCCTCCGGGGTCGTGCTTTCGTTCGACGCCAAGGGCGGGAGCCTCGTGACCGCCGGCTTTCTGCTCTCTGCGGCCATCGTGGCGGCGTGCACGATCGCGGGGGTCCTTTCGGCGCGCCGTCGAGACCTCGCGTCGCACGCGCGCGCCATGCGGCACGTCGTGGCTCAGATGAGCGTCGCGGTCACCTCGCGCGTGCTCATCCTTCTGCTCGATGCCGCCGGCGTCGATCCGGATCTCGCCTACGTCGTCGCACTGTGGGGCCCCGTGCTCGGTAGCGCCGCGATCGCCGAGCTCGTTTCGTTTCGCCGGGCGTCTCTTGCGCCGGGCGCCTTCCCTCCGTTCGAAAGGATCCGCCGTGAACTCTCTCCGCTCGCTCTTTTGGTCCGCGCTCGCTCTGTCGTTCGTCCCGTCGCTCGCCTGGGCCGCTGAGCCGTCGCTCGGCGCCTGGGTCGAGCACCGGGTCCAGGAAGGGCTCGTTCGGCCGCTCGCCCAGCGGGAAAGCAGCCGCTTTTCCCGCTCCCGGCCGCCCCCCCGCGAGCGCCGCGTGCGGGTCCTTCAGGTGAGCGCGTCGGTTGACAAGCGGGGGCGCGCGTTCGTCCCCTTCGCCGTCGACGTGCGCTTCGGCTCGGCGGAGTGGCACGAGGGCGACATCGTGGGTTGCGCCTACCGCAAGACCGGCGAGCTCTTCGTGAAGAGCGGCGACGAGTACCGCCCGGCGGCGTTCCTGCTCGGCAAGAACGTCAAGCCCGTCGCGGGCGTCTGCGAGGCGGAGCCGGCGCGCTCGTAGGCGCCGTACGTTTCCGGGCCCCCCGTGGAACGGCGCGCCTCGGCTTCATTTCGGTGAGGGACCGAGGTCGCCTCGACCAATCCCCACGCCTTTCGCTTTCACCTCACCGCGCGTGAGCGCCGCGACCAGTCGATCGAACACGACGCGAATGCGCCGGCTGGTGCGCACCTCGCGGTGGCTCGTGATCCAGGTCGGCAGCGTGACGGGCGGCGGGTAGCTCGGCAGGAGCCGCTTGACGAGCGGCTCGGCGTCCCCGACCTCCTCCATCATGATGCAGATCCCCATGCCGCGCCTCGCCAGCTCCCACTGCACGAGGTGATCGTCCGTGCGGACGGGAAAGTTTCGCGCCTCGACCGGGAGCCCCCAGTCGTTCAAAAGCGAGCGCAGGCGCGGGGTCTCGTCGAAGCCGAAGATCGCCGCGTGCTTCGCGAGTTGCCTCGGCGTTTTGGGGTTGCCGAGCTGCCTGATGTACGCCGGTGTCGCGTACATCCATGCGGCGCCCTCGTCCTTGACCCGCTGCGCGACCAGGTCCGCATCGTTCGGGCGAAAGTGACGGACGGCGACGTCCGCCTCGCGGCGGCGCAGATCGCTCGTCGCGTTGGACACGACCAGCTCGACCTCGATGCCGGGATAATCCCGCCGAAGCCGCCCGACGATGGGCGGTAACAAGAAGGCCGACACCGCCTGGCTCGCTGCGATGCGCACGATGCCGTCGATGGCCGATGACTGCCCGGCAGCACCGAGCGAGACGCGCGACGCGGCCTCACCCATCGCCCGCACGTGCTCGACGAGCTCGAGCCCGCTCGTGGTGAGCTCGAGGCGTTTGCCGACTCGCTCGAACAGCGTGACGCCGAGCTCCTCCTCGAGCGCGGCCACCTGACGCCCGAGCGTCGGCTGCGTGAGCCCGATTTCGCGCGCCGCCGCCGAGAACGACCCCGTTTCGGCGCTCACGAGGAAGGCCCGCGCGTGATTCCAGTCGAAGGCAATCGAGCGCCATGGCATGCATATATGCATAGCACAAGCCCACATTTTGCGGGTACCGCCAACGGATTTGCATGGGTAAACCTCGAGTCGTTGCCGCACCACGAACGGCGCCCCAAAGGCAGCGCAGCCTCGGGCGCAGAAAAGGGAGAGAGAGCATGAGGATCTGCATCGTCGGCGCATCGGGAAAGCTCGGAAAGTACATGGTGAAGCACGCGCTCGATCGCGGGCACGAGGTCGTCGCCGTCTGCCGCGAAAAGAGCGTTGCCAAGCTCGAGCCCTTCGGAGGGCGCATCGCGATCGTGCCGGGCGATACCGACGATCGTGACGTCATCCGCCGGGCCGTCGCCGGTTGCGACGGCGTGCTCACGGTGCTCGCGCCGTGGGGCATGAAGCACTACGCGTCCGGCACGGCCCAGGCCGTGCTCGACTTCGCCGACCCCGGCGCACGCTTGGTCTTCTCGTGCGGCTGGCACATCACGCGCGACGGACGAGATCGCTACGAAAAAAAGCTGTTGGCTTTCGTCAAGGTGTTCGGCTTCCTCGCGCGCGCAGCGCGCTTCGCCGATCTCGACGACCAGGTCGAAGCAACGCGGCGCATCTTCGAGAGCGATGCACGCTGGACGGTGGTTCGCGGTAGCGACCTCGAGGAAGGCGAAAGCCAGGGGTTGCCCGTGTGGAGCGAGCACGTGGGCGATCCGGTGCTTGCCTCGAATCGCACGCGCCGCGTCGATTTTGCGCTCTTCATGGTGGACGCGCTCACCAACGACGGGCTCGTGCAAAAGGCGCCGGCCATCGTGGGGCGAGAAACACCGTCGGCACGCGCCGCGCGAGAGGGGCGGCGAAACCGCCCGAGCGACACGACGCCCGCCGTCTCTTGAAGCCACGGGGAGCCGCGCGTCGCCGAGGCCGCCTTTTGCGGATGGCTGCTCGTCAAAGGCGTCCGACGAGAGCGGCTGTCGGCCCTCCAGGCGGTGCCCGGTTGAGCTACGGGGCTCGACGCTACGGGGCCGTCGCGCTGAACGTGATGTTGGACACGAACGAATTGATGCTGAAGATCGCGTCGGGGTCGCTCTGACTCGTGAGCGGCTGACCCTTGACGGTGACGCCCTGGAAGTAGACGCCCGTGATGTTGTACTGGGCCGAGCGGCCGTGCATGTTGACGAGGTTCGGCCCGTCCGAGGACACGTTCGTGAAGTAGGTGTCCTTGATGATGGATTGGTTGGCGGCCGTTCGCCAGGTGGGTGGGTCGGCCTCCTCGAGCGCAATGAAGCTCGTATCGGCGGCTTCGACGCGGATGTCCTCGAAGTGCGTGTTCTGCACGACGGCGGTGTCGTAGGCGTCGATGTTCAGCGCGCGGCCGGCCTTCACGACGTTGATGTCCCGGAAGATCACGCCGTCGATGGTCTGCCCCATCGTTTTCGTGCCGATCTTGCAGCCGACCGAGTTGCTGTAGGCGACGACGTGCTCGTGGACGATGTTCTTCGTGTTGACGGTTCCGGACGGCTCCTCGTTCTTGGTCGCCATGCTGTCGTCGCCGGTATAGAGCAGGGCATTGTAGAGGTTGCCGTTCGTGGATTCGTCGAAGTTCACGCCGTCGGTGTTGTTGTAGACCGTCGTCGTCGGCCGGCAATTGAGCATCTTGTAGTTCTTGATCGAGACCTGATCGCTGCGATAGACGAGCGTGTTCCAGAAGCTCGGGTCGCGCACGAGGATGCCGTCGATCGCGATGTTCGTGCTCTCTTCGATCTTGAATAGGTTGATCTTCGTGTCGTTCTGAGCGCGGATGGCCTTGCCGTTGCCGTCGATCACGCCGCGCCCGAGGATTTTCACGTTGTCGAGCTGGTACATGCGAATCACACCGTGGGAGCAGCCCTCGATGTCGATGCCGCCGCTACCCGTGTTGAAGTCGCCCGTGGCGCCCGAGCCGTTGAGCAGCGCTCCGCCGGCCAGATAGAGCGTCATGTCGCTCTTCATCCAGAGCTCACCGATCTTGTACTTGCCGGGTGGGAAGTAGAGGATGTTCTGGGTCGCGCCCGACGCGGCGTCGATGGCGGCCTGGATTTTCGTGGTCTCGAGCGTGGCACCCGTGGCATCGACGCCGTAGTCGGCGATGTTCTTCACGTTCGCGTCGCCGAGCTTCGGCGGGTTCACTTCTTCGGGGTCGAGGAGGATGAAGAGCAGCTCCTTGGTGTTGACCGTGAGGATCAGGTAGTTCGGCCCGCTGTCGAAGGTGATGGTGTTGCCGGTTTTCGTGGTGGCAAGCTTCCGGCTCTTCGGGCTCAGCGTGAACGAATTGAAGCTTTCGTTCACGGTGACCGAAACGTGCGCCGCGCCCGCGCCCGCGAGCGAGCCGTGCGCGTAGTGGATCTGCATCTCGGGCGAGTACTTGGTGAGGTGCTCCACGAAGAGCGACTCGCCATTCACGGTCACCGTGTAGAGGGTGCTCGCGACGGCGCCGGGCGGCGTGGGGTAGGTGACGACGGTCGGCACGCAAGTCGCACCCATGCACGCACCCGCGGCTCCCGCGTCGCCGCTCGAGCCGGCGCCACCCGTGGCTCCGCCCGCGTCGCTGCCGCTCGTGCCCGCGGTGGTGCCCGCCACCCCACCCATCCCGGCGCCCGCGTCGCCTCCACCCGCGCCTCCGGCAGCCGCGCCCGCGCTGCCGCCCGCGTCGGCCCCGCCTGCGCCTGCACCTGCGCCTGCACCTGCGCCTGCACCTGCGCCTGCGTTCGAAGACCCGCCCAGTGCTCCGTCGCCCGCCGTACCCCCGGAAGCGGCCCCGCTGCTCCCGCCGGCCGCGCTCGCACCGCCGGCGCCGCCCACGGCGGTCGTCCCCGCCGTCGCGCCCGACGTGCCGCCGCTCGTGGGGCTGCCCGCCACACCTCCCGTCCCGTTGGAGCTCGCGTCATCCGACGAGCAGGCGGAGAGCGCCGCGACCAGCAGGCAACTCAGAACGGCACGGCGGAGCAATGGTGTTCGACCTCTCTGGAAAGGTACGGATCGGTGTTCGGAGCGCGTCATCTTTTTTTCCGTCCCGGGCTACCCCGATTCTTCGATCATTCCCGACCGCCTGTCTGGGGATCACCGAAGGCTCGGTTCACCTTGCGGCCTGGAATCATGGTCGCCCAGGGCCGTGCCGCGCGGCCGCCGCCGGGCGTTCCCTGGCGCGAGCGCGTCCGGGTGGCTTTCATGGCAACGACCGAGGTCACAGTGTGACGTTGCCTCACAGGTTCGGCAACGTGCCGACTGACGACTCGAAGTCGGGCTGGGCGCCGTAGTAATCGACGTTGACGCCGAACGCCTGAGCAATCGAAACGAGCAGCCGGTTGTTGGGTACCGTCTCGTAGTCGCCGCCGTCCATGTCGCAGTCGGTGCCGAGCGGGCAATCGGTTCGATACTTGATGCGACGGCCCATGCGGATGGCGCCGTTCGCGCCGCCGGCGAGCACGGTGGGAACGTTGCGCGTGCTGTGTGCGGCCGGGTTCCCCATGTCGCTCGTGGCGTAGACGAGCGTGCTGTCGAGGATCCCGTATTCGTCCAGTCGTTGCAGGAGGCGCGCGACCTTGCCGTAGGCATAGCGGTTGAACGTCGCGAGCAGCTTCCAGCTTTCCGGATTGCCGGGCCCCACCGGCCTGCCGCTCGCGCCGAGCGGTGAGGCCGAGTACGTGTGCGCCATGCCGGCGTGATTGTCCGCCGGCAAACCGAGCGGATTGTCGGGGTACGAAAGGTCGTTCAAGACGAGCGTCCCGAAGCGCGTGAGGTCACAGCCCATGGCGAGCGCGAGAAGCTCGATGAGCGAGTCCGTGATGGCGTCGAAGTACGGCTCGCCGCCGTTTCCGCGCTCGAGCGCGGGGAAGGCTCCGGGCCGCTCCGGCACGGCGCAGTCGGGCCCGAGCGCCAAACCCTGGATCTTCTTCTCCAGCGCGCGCAGCGCCTCGAGATGCTGTTCGAGCTTCTGCTCCTCGAACGGTCCCACGCGCGCTCGCAGGCGCTTGAGGTCGCCGTTGACGAAATCGATGAGACTTAGCCCGAGCCGCTGCTGACGCTCGGCCTCGGCGCTCAGGGCGGGGTCCGTGCCGACGATCGCGTGCTTGAACAAGAAATCGAAGGCCAGTGCCGGATCGATGATTTTCGAAACCGGCGCCCCGCCCGCGCCGAAGGATAGCGTCTCGCGCGAGCTGAGCTCCTTTTCGCCGACGGCGAGCGCGATGCTCGGGACGAGCGTTGCGTCACCGAGCCCCTGCTCGACCGCGAGGAACTGATCCAGCGAGCTATTGAGCGGCAACCCTCCGGTGCCCCCGACGATGCGGCTGCCGGTCAAGATCGTGCCGGCAGAGTTGTGGCCGTTGGTGTCGGAGAGCAGGTCGATGCCCTCGATGACGACCAGCCTTTCCTTGAAGCTCTTGCCGTACGTCTTTGCGTCGTCGAACGGTTGAAGCGGGCTATCGGCAGCGTCGAGCGCGAAGTCGGTCTCGGTCTCGCCGTCCTTGCGCGTGAAGAGCTCGGCGGCGATGCCGTGTGGGTGGTACATGCCGATGAAGCGCTGCGGCGGGAGCTCTCCCTCCGCTTGCGCGTACGAACGTCTCCACGAGCCGCGCGAACGGCAGCGCTACGAAAGCGCTACCGACGGTGCGCAGGAACGCGCGCCGCCCCGCTCCCACGGCGCGGCTCCCTGCTCGCCTCGAGCGACGCTCTCGCTCGGTCGTCATAGCGCGGCCCTCACCGCGAAGAACGGGTTCTTCGCGTAGGCGATCAGCGTCTCGACGATGTTCCCGCGCGCCGCTTCCGGAAGCGTCCTCCAGAAGTCGATGAATTCCCGCTCGCCCGGCGTGGCAGCCGAATCCCCGGTGGCCACGGCGGCACGAAACATCTGCCGGGCGAAGCACTCGCGCACCGTTTCACTCCGCGAAAGCGCCGCGGCGAGCTCGTTGCTGTCGGCATACGAGCCGTCGAAGTCGCGCTCGACGGACACCTCGACGGCGCTATCGACGCTCTTTTCGTTGTCCGTGTCGCGGTAGGCGCCCGTGGCGTCGTAGTGCTCGAAGGCGAAGCCGAACGGATCGATGATGTCGTGGCAGCCCGCGCAGATCGGGTCCTTTGCGTGGGCGTCGTACTTCTCGCGTGTGGTCTTGGTCGGGTCGGGCGCGGGTGGGACGACCTGGATGTTGAACGATGCCGGCGAGTCGAGCCCGAGGCAGGTGACGCGCCGTGCCAGTGCAACGCCGCGGAAGATCGGATGGCTCTCCTGGGCCGTGGCGTAGCTGGCGAGGAACGCAGCCTGATTCAGGATCCCGACGCGATCGGTCAACGCGGAGGAGGCGGGCACGGGCCCGCTTCCCGCCGTCTGGTAGAGCGCGAGCGGCCCGCTTTGCACGGTCCACGTTGCGCCCAGGAGCTCCGAGACGGTCCCGGTCGACTCGAAGGTGACGGCGCGCACGAAGTCCGAGCTTTCCGCGACGATAGCGGCCTTTTCAGCCGCGAAGTCCGGGTAGACGAGCGAGTCTTTGAAGCTTTCGCCGATGCGGTCGATGCCGAGCCACTCGCGCACCAGGCGAACCGCAGTGTCCTTCGCGAGCGGGTCGGTCTCGAGCAGGCGCCGCGCTTCCGCCTCGCGCACCCGAGGATCCGTCAGCGAGCCCGCGTCGGCCTTCGTGCGAAGCTCGTCGTCCGGTGGCGCGGACGTGAGAAAGTACGAGAGCGCCGCCGCGATCTCGTGGGGCGTGAGCGTGAGGGTACCGTCCGTGGAGGGCGCGCCGTCCCCGAGCTCCGTCAGGTAGAGAAAGCCGGCGCTCTGGAGCAGGCCGCGCGTGACGTGCGCGATGCCGTCCTCGTAGGTCGCGCCCTCGGCGCCCACGGTGTAGAGCGTGAAAAGGGCGCTGATCTCCGCGTCAACCAGGGGGCGACGATAGACCCTCGCGCCGAACGTCGTGATGAAGCTCGTGGCGCAGCCAGTGGGGTCCGCGGTCGGCGCGCACGGCGCGAGGCGCGCGAGCGTGCCGTTTTTCAGCGCTTCGGTGGCGAGCGCGTCGGCGGCCTCCGCGAGCCGCTCGACGATGACGGCGTCAACGCGCTGCGCGTCGTTAACGGTGAACCCGTCCTGGCGCAGATCGGGCGGGAAGTCGGGCCCCGATGCGGGGCGCGCGTCCGTGCCCAAGAGGGCGTGCACGGACGCGTCGTATTCGGCCGTTGCGAGCCTCCGCACGCGCGCGGGGATGAGCGTGCTGAGGCTGGCCAATCCGCCCGCGCTGCCGCCGCTTCCTCCGCCTCCGCTCGCGCCTGCCTGGGCGGCGCCGCCTGAAACTCCCGCCCCCTCCGAGGCACTCGAGCACGCGGCGAGCGCGAGCACGCCGGACAGCGCGAATGCAGTCGGGCGCGCCGCGGAGCTCACGAGGGAGCTCCGCGCGGCCTCGGGGTCGTCACGCTCAGGCGAACGGATCCCAGGAGAGGTTTCCGGCCAGCGTGGGCGTGTCCCAGTCGATCCAGTCCGCCTTGGTCCACGTCTTGATTTTGCTGTTCGTCGCGTTGAGAACATCGACGCCGCTGGTATCCGCCGACATCCCCAGCATGAAGCGGTTGATGAAGGCCGTGAGGGCCGCCTGCTGGCTGCTCGGGAACGCGCAGTGCCCGTGGTTCGGGGCCACCGACACGCCGATGCGGTCCGCAATGCCGAGCGCCGTGTACACCTCACGGGCGGCAGCGCCGCCGCCGTAAGCGGCGAGCGGCCCGAGCCAGTCGATGTCGTTCTCGATCAGCAGCACGGCGCGCGGCGCGCAGATCGCAACGGCGAAGTGCTGGTCGGCGATCAGCATGTCAACGGGCGCTGTCGCCTTGTTCTTGCCGGAGAACAGCGCCTTGAAGTCGCCGCCTTCCCAGTTCTGCTCGCCGACGATCTCGGTCGCTTCCTGGATGTTCTGACCGAGCGAGGCCTCTTTCGTCGACACGCGCCAGAGGGCCGAGCCCCCGGAGCCGCCCTCTTGCATGGCGGTCAAAACGACGCGCTCGTCGAACGCGCCCATGGCGAGGGCTCCCTTGCCGGCGTAAGAGCATCCCGTGGTGGCGATCTTCGTGGGATCGATGCCGGCGTCCACCTTCTCGAGAGCATCGATGATGCGGCTGGCGCCCCAGGCCCAGCAGATGTCGGACCCGGCCTTGGCTGCCGTGTTCCCGTACAGAGTGGTCACGATGCCGCTCGTCGGGATCGACTTGTTCTGTGCCGCGAAGCTGTCCTGGGCGAGATTGATGCCGACGACGCTGCTCGGGAACGGCACGCCCGAGTTGCCGCACTTGATGACGGCGGGTTTCGGGCTGCTCGTGCTACCACCGCTCACCGAGAAGGTGAACATCGCCGACTTGCTGCCGACCGTCATGTTCACGGTGACGGTGGTGCCGCTGAGCGACGCGGTGAGCGTGTCGGGCGGCGGCATCTTGGGTCCGTAGACGGCGGCCTGAACCATCGCGCTGAGATCGGCCCGGAGGCGCTCCCAGTCGGTCTTCGTGGTGATGCGCGACCCGTCGATGAACTTGAACGGATCGGGCAGCTTCGGGTTGGAGGGGCCCATCGTTCCCGGAGGCAGCGGGGGCAGGGGCTCGTAGTTGTTCTCTTTCCCACCCATGCCGGTCGAACCGGTTCCGCCGCTGCCGCCGCCTCCGCCTGCACCGGCCGGCATGCCGCCGCTAGCGCCCGAGCCGGCAAGGCCGCCCTGGCCGGCGCCACCGGGGCCCGTGCCGCCCATTCCTGCGCCTTCACCGGCCACGCCGCCGTTGCCGCCTGGAGTCCCCGCGGCGCCGCCGTTACCGGCGCCCGCGGCGTTGCCGCCTGCGCCACCGCCCGACGCGCCGCCACCCGAGGTGCCGCCGTTGGCGCCGCCCGCGCCCGAGGTGCCGCCGCTCGCGCCGCCGACGCCCGAGGTGCCGCCGCTCGCGCCGCCGACACCGGAGGTGCCACCGCTCGCGCCGCCGACACCGGAGGTGCCGCCGACGCCCGTGCCACCCGCGCCCGAGCTGCCGTCCGCGCCGAGATCGTCGCCTGTCGAGCAGGCTTCGAGAAGGCCCGCCGCAATCCCCACGGCTCCGAGAGCGAGAAAGGTCCGCCGAGAGTCGCTACTCGTGGGGACCGCCGGCTTCTCGTTGTCTTCAGTCACTGGAAATTGCTTCTGTGAACGGTTGCTCATTGGTCTTGCCACCGGGGGTTGGGACTGGGCCTCTGCTCGTCGGGTGCGGGCCAGTGTCCATGGCGCCGGAAAAGTGGCTCACCGAGGGAGGGCTCAAGCGTCCGCGCGCGCGAGGCAATCTCGCGGTCTGTGCGGTTTGTCGCGAGCCAGGTCATGGCTCGCGATTCGATCGGACCGAAGGCTCGTTGGATCGCCGTCAACACCGGCGCCGTGAGATCACGGCTGGATGTTGACGGTCGCCCAGCCGTTGCCGGGCATGTCGAATTGCCATTTCTTGCCTCCGATCGCGACGATCGAGGTCTTGGCTCCCCCCGAATTGAACATCACGGCGACGATCGTCCCGTCGGGGTTCTTGAATGCGAGCGCGTCGCCGCCGCTCGTGGCGACGACCTTGGCACCTGGATCCACGTACTGCGACGCATGGCGGAACGCGTAGTAGGCAGGAGTGATAATCAGCTTCTTCGCGGACGTATCGACCGCGAGCAGCGCGTTTTGCGCCCACGGGCGCACGGTGTCGAGACTCCGCCCGACCGTGTCGAGCACCATGTTCCAGGCGGAGTACGCGTTGACACCCTTCTTGATCCAGTCACGGATGAGCCCCCAACTCTCGACCCCGTAGGCCTGATCGTTCGGCGCCTTGCTCGCATTGCCGCCCGACCACGGGTAGTTGCCGCACTTGTGCTCGGTCTGCCAGATGGGGAGGCTCTTATCGAGGTTGAGGTTCCCGTAGACGTCGAACATGCCCCATTGCAGGCCGTGGCCCTTGATGAAAGCCTTCGCCGTCGCATTGCCCATCACGGTGTTGAGGACACTCAAGTCCGCGGTGGGGTTCGACATCGTGCCGATGAAGATATCGGCCTGGACGCCGCGCTGCTGGAACGTCGGCCCGAGATAGGTGCCGATGAACTTCGCCACCAGGGCCCCGGACCAGCCGCATGACGGGTAGTCCTGCTGGTAGCCCGGCTCGTTCTGCGGGTGGATCGCCGAGACCTTGATGCCGACCTTGCCGTACTCCTCGACGAACTTGGAGAGATAGACGGCGTACGCTCCGAGGATCGTGGCGTCGTCCTTCATGTTCCCGCGGTCGTAGGCGTTGTTGTCCTTCATCCACGGGGGCGGCGTCCACGGGCTGCCCCAGAAGTAGATGTTGGGATTTACCGCGAGCGCGGCCTGGATGTACGGGATGAGCTTCTGCTTGTCGCGGTCGATGCTGAAGCTCGCCATCGAAGTGTCGTTGGCCGTGTCGTCGAGCGTGTAACGGTTCGATGCGTAATCGCTCGCGCCGATCGGGATGCGGCCGTAAACGAACTTCGCGCCGTCGATGGGGTCGAAGAGCAGCTTCAGGGCGGCGTCGCGATCGGCCTGGCTCAGCGTGCTGAGCGCCTCCCAGCCCTTCTCGTTGAAGGTGCCGCCGAATCCCGTGAAGGTCTGTGCCGCGGAAGCGTCGTTGACGGTCACGTCGGCGTTGCCGGCCGTGACCTCGGTCACCATACCGACTTTCCAGTAAGCGCCCGGAGCGGAGGTGACGAGCGTCGGCTCGGCGGGGGGCGCACCACCGGCCGCACCGGCTGTTCCTGCCTGCCCGCCCGCACCTCCGGGCGGGTCGCCGCCCGCGCCGGCACCGAGTCCTCCTCCGCCGTCGCCCGCCGATCCCGCTTGGCCGCCGTCGCCGCTGCCTGCGACCCCGCTGCCCGCGACGCCGCTACCTGCGACGCCGCTACCTGCGACCCCGCTGCCTGCGACGCCTGCGACTCCGCCCGCTCCGCCCGCGGGAGCGCCGCCGCCCAGCGTGCCGGCCTGATTGCCGACGCCGGCCGCTCCACCCGCCTGGCTCACGCCGCCCGTGCCCGCGGCGACTCCCGCCGAGCCTCCGGCGGGGCTACCCGCGGTACTGCTCCCACCCACGCCGGCAAGCGCGCCCGTTCCGCCGCTGCCGGACTGGTCGTCGTCGGACGACTGCTTCACCGCACAGGATGCAATGAGCAGCGCAAGCGAGATGCTGGAGACCGATCGGAATACTTTCTTCACGTACAACCTCTGTTTGAAGTAGCCCTTCCCTCCATTCCCGCACGAACTCGCGGGGATCATCTGGGCAACGCGCTTCGGTTTCGCATCACCGCACGCTGACTGGAAAATTCCTCGACTGCACGGGTCAGCACCGGTTGCGGGCCCCCGTTGCAGCGCGTCGAGCGTGGAAGGTTTCGCCGCTTTCGAGCGTAATTACAGCCGAAGATCGATCGTGAAGACAGCTTGGTTGCAAAAGCTCCCGCTCGCCCTCGCGCTCCTCGTCCTTTCGAGCACGGCGCGAGGCGACGTTCCGGCGCGCGGCGGGGAGATCATCTTGTTTGTGGCGACCGCGAGCAGGAAAGGAAATGTCGTGTGCGGCCTTTACGATCGAGGCGGATGGTTGAAGCGGCCCCTCCGGCGCACCTCTGCCGCGCCGGCCGGCAACGTCGCCACGTGCCGCTTCGAAGGATTGACGCCCGGCATGTACGCCGCGGGCGCGTTCTTGGATCAAAACTCGAACGGAAAGCTCGATCGGAGTTGGACGGGACTTCCGAAGGAGCCCTGGTGCGTCTCGCGTGGCCCGCGCGGCACGCTAGGCCCTCCCGCCTTCGAGGCCGCGAAGTTCGCGCTCGGAGCGACGACGGTCAAGCTCGGTTGTAGCGCACGTTGAGCGCGCGCCGCCCTCACGGGCACATGGAAACACCGCGCTACCCCGAGCTGCCGCGCCCGAGGGAGTCTGCGCGCAGCTGGCCAAACGGTGCGCGGGGCGCCTCGCGCGGGTCGAAGGGACCTTCGATGCCCGTCTGCTGCCCTTCGGCCACCGTTTCGAGCACCGAGCCGCGGCTCGCCGGCAGCGGGCCGCGACCGAGCACGAACGACTGCGCGCGCACGAGCGACAGGTAGCTCCGGTTCAGCGCCCGAGCGCGCGCCGGCGACGGCCAGACGAGCGTCGAGATGTCGCGCGAAAGGTCCTCGACGGCCCGCTTTCGCAGCGAGCCGTCGCGCTCGAAGAAGCGTGCGAGCACCTCGTCATTCTCGCGGAAGTCGTCGCCGGCACCGTTCTTTTCGAGATAGGTCGCGTACTCGCGCCGCCCGTCGGCAAGCAGGCGGTCGGCGATGCCCTCGAGGCCGTGCTGGCTCGGATGGAACCAACCGCGCTGAAACGCGTCGTCGCCAAGCTTGCGGGCGAACGAGAAAGTTCCGTCGGTCGTCGCACCGATGCCGCCGTGGCATCCGACGCAAAAGCCGGTCTCCTCGAAGGTCTGAGGGCGAAGCTCGCCCGCGGCGTCCTCGATGAAGCCCTGGTAGACCCAGCCGAGCCCGTTGTTGACGCCGCGCTCGACGTTGCCGAACAGCTGGCGAACGCGGTCCGGGTAGTCGTGGGTCTCCTTGCGCTCCCTGGAGGCCGCGAACTGGAGCTCCGAGTAGTTTCGATAGCGCCGCTTCTTCGCGTAGCGTAGCTCCTTCATGCGCCGGGCGAGCGTCACCTTGCCGCCGGTTTCGTCGAGGTAGCGCACGCTGTGCAAAAACTCCGTGCCGGGCGGAAAGAGCCCCGCGGCAAGCATCGTCTCGCCCGCTCGTTGCGCGAGCCGGGCTCGCCCCACGTAGCTCATCGTGCGCCCCTCGCGCGGCGCCCAGTCGAACCTCACGCGCTGAGCGCGCCCGAGCGTGCCGTTCCCGTCGAGGTCCACGCCGAGTCGGCGCTCGTCAACGGCATCGAGCGCGACGTCGCGACGCGCGATGAGCGCTTCGACGATGGCGAGGTTCACCGTGTAGACTACGATGTCGGGCCTACCACTCTCGTCCTTTCGGAAGGGCTCGGGCAGGCGGATCAGCGTGTCTCCGGCGCTGCCATTCGTGGGTAAGAACGCGCCAGGGAACGGCGCCGATGCGTAGGCGCGCCAGCCCGTGTAGGCGCCCGCGGCGTCGTGGTCGAAGCCTCGCTCATCGAAGCGAAAGTAGGCATCGGGAACGAAGCCCGCGAACCGGCCGTCGCCGTCGGCATCCCATCGTGCTGGCGGATGCGCGAGCAGGCGCGCGAGCACGGGCGCGCCGTCGGCGCCGAGGTAGTTGTCCTCCCGCACATAGCGCCGCACCTGCTCGGGTGTCGGCTCGGCGCCCGTCGGTGCCCGGCTGCTCCGCCAGTGGTTCTTGCGAGCCGGCTCGGGGAAATCGAGAGAGACTTGGAGGTCGCGATCGTCGGTGAAATTGGGGATCGCCGGAGCCTGATGGCAGACGTAACAGCCGTTGTGCGCGCGGCCGGCGTCGTCCTTCGTGCGCGCGTAGCATTGCGCGGGAATGTAAGGAGCCGGATTGTGGAGCCCCTTTTCGCGAAGGTCGCGCGGCGCGTGGCTTGCCGACGCCGCCGGGCGCGCGGCGGCGCCGGCTCGATCCGGCAGCCTGCCGCGCGCTGGTAGGACGGCGACCGCCGTCCCGGCGAAGAGCGTCGCGAGCGTCGCTGCGCGACCCCAGCTCACTTCGGGCCTCGCGTCACGGTGCGGCGGGGAAGGGCCCGATGAAGCCGACGTAGGCGCGGCGCTCCGCCGAGTCCGCCGCGACCTTGTCGGTGTCCGACTCGCCGTACGGATGCTGGACGACGCTCCGGAGGTAGCCGAAGCCGTTCACGTCCGGATACCAGTAGGGCGACGTCGTCTCGGAGCCGTACGGCGTGGTCTGGATGCGCGTGAGCTTGCGCGTCACGAGGTCGTACGCCCAGATGAGGTCCGTTTGATGGCCGCCGCCCGTGTCCTCGCCAATGATGAGCGTGTGATACTCGGGCATGAACGTCACGTTGTCGGGGCTCGCAATGCCGTTGATGCTGCAGCTGTAGCCGGCGTACACCGAGCCGGCCGGGTAGCTCACGGGCATTCCCTCGACGAACGCGCGGAAGGAGGTTGCCGCGTAGCTCGTACCGAGCGCGGCGCTCGGTGACACGTCGAGCGCGAAGACCACGCCGCACGAGTTCCCGGCGACCTTGATGTCGTTCGGGCCGCCGTTGTCTTTGGCGTGACCGTCGAGCATGCCGTTCGACACCTCCGTCATGGCCACGAACAGCGTGCTGCTCGTCGGATCGAAGGTGATGCCTTCCTCCTTGCGGAACTCGAGCGTCGCGCCCAGCATCGATGCGTAGCGCTTCGTCTCGAGGCGAGACGCCGCGAGCTCCATGCCCGTCTTGACCTGGAGGCACTCGAAGGTGCCGTCGGCGATCGACGCGCTGAAGCCCGTCGGGCAGGTGCTACCGGTCGGGGCCGCCGTGGCGAAGATGTCCGAGAACTTGGTGCCGCCGTCGATCAACGCCTCCACGGCCGTGTCCGTGCCCGCGCCGAGGTCGATCCACACGATGTCTGCCGTGGCGCCCGAGGCGCCGGCGGGGCTCGTCTGCACCCACTTCGCGGCGTAGAGATTGCCGGAGGACAGGTCGCCCGCCGTGTCCGCGACGAACATGAAAAATCCCGTGTTCGTACCATCGTCCGACATGTACACGGTCTTCTGGTCGGGCATCACGTAGGCGAGCTCGAGCGCTTTGCGCCCCATGGCGTAGCGCTTGTGAACCGTCGGAGCCCCGGTCGTGTCGAGCGCGACCTCCACGGCGTAGCCGTAGTAGTACGGGCTGAAGACGCCCTGCACGGCCGCGAGGTCGGTGGCGCTGTCGTACGGATTGACGCCGAAGAATCGCACCATCTCCTTGATTTCGCCGGCGAGGGACGCGAAATCGGCCGCCCCCTCGTACGCTTCCGCGTCCGGCGGATACTCCTCGCTACCGAGGTGGTTGCCCCAGGGCGTCACGCTGCCGGCGCAGGGCGTCCAGAGCCCGTGCACGCTCGAAAAATCGATGGGCACGGCCGAAGTGTAAGAGAGCGCGCCGCTCGTCGAGCTCTGGCTGACCTCGCTCACGTACATGCCGCCGGGGCTCGACTCGAAGTGCGTGATGCTGAAGAGCTTCTGCCCCACCTTGAGGATCGACGAAAAGTCGGCGGCATCGCTGATGAGCTCGGACGTGTCCTCGTTCTGGATGGCGTTCATCGCATGATCGACCATCAGCCCGAACTTGTTCGGCCCGAAGACCTGCCCGGAGCGAGCGAGGACGTGAAACCCGATCGGATACGACGCCGAGCCAATCGTCACCGAGCTCGAGGCCAGGATTTCGCGCTTCTCGGCGTCGGTCGTCGGGTAGGCAACGGGCGAGAAGGTGGCTCCCAGGTACCCGTCCACGCCGTCCATACCGTCGGTACCGTTCATGCCGTTGGTACCGTTCATGCCGTTGGTACCGTTCATGCCGTTGGTACCGTTCATGCCGTCGGTGCCGTTCGTGCCGTTGGTACCGTTCATGCCGTCGGTACCCTTCACGCCGTCCTTGCCATCCGTCCCGTCCATGCCGGCGGCGCCCGTGGAAGCCCCAGCTTCGCCCGTGAGGTCGGTACCGTCCTTGCCGTCCACGCCGTTTTTGCCGGCAGGGCCGGCAGGGCCGCTGTCACCCGAACAGGCGACCGCAAGAACCACGAGGGAAACTGCACCGAGAGCAATAGATCCAGAGAGCGTCCGCGCCATGACAGGGGAGTCCTTTCGCAAGGCCCCCGTCCTCGCACACCCGACCCGCCATCGGCGTAACAAGATCGAATCGATCTGGTGATCATGCCACCGTCCGGTCACGTCCCGTTCTCGTATGTCGCGCTTGCCGCGACGGCTCGGTTGCGAGGACGTGGGAGTGTTTCGAAAAGGGATCGTCGCTGGCGCGCCGGGCCCGCCGCCCGGGGGCGAGCACGCGTTGGCTTCAAGTGTAAAAGTGACGATCGGAAAGCAGCGGCTGCTCGAGGAAGTTCCCATCCTGCTCGCGGGCGACGCGGCGGACCTCTCCGAGAACCTCGACGAGGAGATCGCGCCGGGGCTTTGCTATCGCGACGTTGACTCGCGGCTCGGGCCGGGCGGCGACCGGGCTCGTCCGCGCGGTCCGGGCGTCCGGCACGCGGCGCCGCGCTTTGGCATACTCGCGGCGATGACGCGCGCCCACGCCTACCCTCCCGAGCTTTCCCGCTACGTCGAGGAGCACTGGCCTGCCGCCACGGCGGGGTTGCGCGTTCCGCTGACGATCCTCGAGCAAGCGCTCACGGTCGCCTATCAGGCGTCGATGACGGTCGAGGAAGCGAGACCGCTGCGGTTTCGTCTGCTGCTCACGCCGCGCGAGGATCTTCCGGAGTCGGGCGCGCCCAACGAGGGAGTGCTGCGCCTCTCCTTCGATCGCAGCCGCCCGTTCAACGTCGAGGAGCTTCGGCGGCTCGCGCTGGCCGTTCCGTTCGAGACCTCCCTCATCGGCGCATGGCCCGAGGGGTCGCGGCTTCGCATCTGGGGTGCGGCCCATTCTGGCCCCGCGTGGCTCGCGCCGACCTGGGGCGGCAGAAGCACCGTTCCGAACTGGACCTTCGACCCCATCGTCCACGTGACGGGTCCGGGCGAGATCGCGGTGCGCAGCGCCGGCAAGCTCGTCGGCGGCATCCAACGCGGCCTGCTCGTCGATGCCACGCTCGACGTGTTCGAATCCGAGTGGCTGCCGGCGCTGTTCGCGCGAGAGCGCGAGGAGGTTCGCGCCGAGCACGACGCCCATCAGCTGCGTAGCCCCTCGCCCACCTCCGTCGAGCACTCGCTCGTGGGCCGGGTGGCCCAGCAGATGGTAAGGCGCACGATCCAGCTCGTTCGCGGCGCGCGACACGGCGGCATGTTGCTGATGGTTGACCCCGCGGGGCCGGATCCCGAGCCGCTACGTGGGCTGCGCCTGAAATACCGGCTTGAGCAGGACGAGCCGGCTCGGCGCTACCGCAGCCTGTTGCTCGAGATCCTCGACGCGGTGGCCGCCGCGACTTCCAAACCGTCCGTCGGCTGGGTGGATTTCGCCGACAGCCCGAGCGCGTACCTCGAAAAGCTCGAGCGGCGCTTGTTCGAGCTCAGCAGGGCGATCGCGAACCTTGCGGCCGTTGACGGGGCGGTCGTCCTCGACAAGCGCTTCACGCTGCTCGGGTTCGGCGCCGAGGTATCCGCGGAGCTTCCGGCGCCTGACCGAGTCTTTCGCGCGCTCGACCTCGAGGCACGCGCGCGAGAGCCCGAGGAAATCGAAAACGTCGGAACGCGGCACCGCGCGGCGTATCGCTTCGCAGGCGATCACCCGACTGGCCTCGCCGTCGTGATCTCCCAGGATGGCGGCGTTTCGTTCGTCGCCAACCGCGAAGGCGACGTTGTGTTCTGGGAGCAGTCCGTAAGCCCCTGAGCCCGCACGATCGCCACGCTGGGGCGGATCGCCACGCGCTCAGCCGATCTCGAGGCAACACGAGCGACGCCACGCTGGCACCAATCCTGCTCGGTCGCGCGCCATGGATACTACCGTCGCCGACCCCACGAGCTGGCTCGACCTCGCGTTCTGGCAGCGCATCACCGAGGAGACCGTCGCATGGTCAATCAAGGCAGCGCCGCGCGTGCTGGTCGTGCTGCTCGTCGCCTGGGTGCTCTTGAGGCTCTTGAACCTCGGCTGCAAGAGGCTCGCGGCGCGCGCCGCCGAACGCGGCGCCGACGCCGAGGAAGCGATCGCCCGCGAGCACGCGAAGCGTGCGGAAACGCTCATCGCGATCGTGCGCAAGGCCGGTCGCGTCGTCGTGTGGGGGCTCGTCTTCATGCTGCTCTTGATGCAGGTCGGCGTGAACATTGCGCCGCTCATCGCGGGAGCGGGCATCATCGGGCTCGCCGTGGGCTTCGGTGCCCAGGAGCTCGTACGCGACGTGATCTCCGGCTTCTTCATCTTGCTCGAGAATCACGTGCGGAACGGTGACGTGGCGATCATCAACGGCACGGGAGGCCTCGTGGAGTCGATGGGCCTGCGGACGATAACGCTGCGCGACCTTTCCGGCGTCGTGCACGTCTTCCAAAATGGCAAGATCGATACGCTGTCGAACATGACCAAGGTGTGGTCGGCAATGGTTTTCGAGGTCGGCGTCGCCTACAAGGAAGACACGGACCGAGTCGTCGAACTCATGCGGACGGTCTCCGACGGTCTTCGCGGCGACGACGCGTTCGGTGCGAAGATCCTAGAGCCGATGGAGATCTTCGGCGTCGAATCGTTCGGCGACAGCGCCGTCGTCATCAAGGCGCGCCTCAAGACCAAGCCGAGCGAGCAGTGGTCGATTGGCCGGGAATATCGGCGTCGCCTGAAGAAGGCCTTCGACGCTGCCGGCGTCGAGATCCCGTTTCCGCACCGCACGCTCTACTTCGGCGAGGCGAGCCCCCCGTTCCGGATTGCGTCGGTGGAAGGCGTGCGTTCCCAGCAACGCGCGGGCGTCCTTGCGGGTCGTGGTGAAACCGGCCGCGCAGGGAACGGCCCGGGCGCGCACTGATCGCGCGAACGCGCGGTACGCCGACGTGGTGCGGCGTCCGGCCCCGTTGACGAAGCATTGTCGAGCGGGCAAGCTGCGCGCGTGCACCGGGTCGCCGCGCGCCATGGACCCGTGAAGGCCGTCGTCGAAACGCTCGCTTTGTGTCTCACGCTCGGATTCGCGCCAAACGGAGCGCGCGCTGCCCTGGACGAGCCCCACGGTGCCGTCGAGTCGTGCACCGTGCACTACGTGCAGGAGCCGAACAACGACTGCGAGATGTGCGAGACGTTGTCCGAAAAACCCGACGCCTGCGTCGATCGGTTCGGCTCGCGTGGCTACACGAAGAAGTGCCGCACGCGCGGTGACGCAAAAGGCTGGGGCGAGGTCTGGTGCATTCCCGTCGCGCCGCCCGTGAAGCCGACCGCGCCGCTGCCTGCCGGGCAGGGCTACGCGTGGCTCGTTGCCGTTTGCCTCTTGGCCGTCGCGGCTGTCTATTTCAAGCTACGGCGTAGCAGTTGACGCCCGTTGGCCCGCGCCGATCGGGCGGGCTGACCCTGACGCAAGCTGCTCGCCGACCATCGAGCTCGCTTGCCGCCATGGTCAGAGTGAGCGGGCTACCCGGTTCGCCCGCCCGCTCGGTGCCGCGCGGGGCCGTTCATGCAGGTCCGATCCAATGGAACCGGTACCAATACGCCCTTGTACAATCCGATCTTTGGGGCTCGACATCGCGCAATCCCGTGGGACGAGAAATCTCGCGGCACCCCGCGCGATCGCAAAAAATCCGCAAGGTTGGCCTCCGAGCGGCGCCGCTCGGCCGGCGACGGTGAGCCTCGAGAGTCGTTATTTGTATAAGCATGATCGCTTGTTGGTGGAAAGCGCTGCTGTGGTAGGCACTCCGTGGTCTTTTCCGCCTGCGCACCATTGTTTTCGTGCCCCGGGAGCGTCCCGCGAGTCGAGGGATCGTGGGCAAGCGAAACGGGGGGAGAACGCCCCGCTCTCAGCCACGAAAGAGCCGTTTCTGGCGTCGTTCAGCGAGCTTTTTTCGCGTGCGCGACCGCCGTTCCATCGAAGCCGAACACCTCGGGTAGCAACGGATTACCGTATTCGCGGATCAGGCGAAAGATATGCTGCTTTCGTCATCGAGCCTCGATCCTGATTCAGGGGCGGAAAATTCGCGTCACCGTCAAAAAGCTCAAGGAAAAAAAACAGATACGCGATCCGGATCCCGTGCCTGATGTTACTGGCGCCAGTTACAATAACGTCCGTAGAGGTCAGTAGCGCCCCGCGTGCGCCCTGAGCTTAAACGCTATAGCGCCGCATTTTTTCGAATTTTCAACACCTGAATGAGGTGATTGCCATGTACACCTGGAGGAGTCAGATAGTCCTTGCAGCCGCCCTGGCGGCGGGCTGCACGGGGAAGATCGAGGCCCCCGCCGTGGGTGACCCCGGGAACCCGAACAATCCGGGGTCTGGCGCCAGTCCCGGCACGGGCAGCGGGGCGACCATGGGGTCGGGTGCCACCGGAAGCGGCGGCACGGGCTCGGGTGCGACCGGAAGCGGTGGCACGGGCACCGGCGGTAGCACCGCCGGAACCACGAGCTCGGGCGGCTCCTCGGGCGCAGTCGGGAACCCATCCACCTGCGTGCCTGGCGTTCCCATCACGAGCCAGCTCCCTCGGCTCACCAACTCGCAGTTCGCGAACACGGTTCAGGACCTGTTCCAGATCGACGCTTCGGCGGCGGTCTCGGTGCTGGCCCCCGACTCCTTCGGGAGCATGGATGACCGCACCTGGCAGGGCTACAAGGACGCGGCAGCCGCCATCGCGACGCAAGTCATGAGCGATCCGGCCGCCAAGGCTCGCGCCATCCCCTGCTCCACGCAGGATGCCGCGTGTGCCGACCAGTTCGTCCGGACGTTCGGCGAGCAGGCGTTCCGCAGGCCCCTCGCCGAGACCGAGGTCACGCGGTTCATGACCATGTTCAACCAGGCCGCGACGATCACCGAAACCGGGACGTTCGACGAGGTGGCGAAGCTGATGCTTCAGTCCTTCCTCGTCTCGCCGTCGTTCCTGACGCGTGCCGAGATCGCGCAGCAAGCGCAGGGTGACCTCTTCGCCCTGGGCGCTTACGAGGTGGCCTCTCGCCTCTCGTACATGCTGTGGGATAGCAAGCCCGATGCCGAGCTGATGGCGGCCGCGGCCTCGAACGCGCTCGGAACCGCGGAGCAAATCAGGGCGCAGGCGGAACGGATGCTGCAGAGCCCGCAGGCGCGCTCCAAGGTCTCGAGCTTCAACCAGGCCTTCCTGAAGATGGGAGCTGGTACGCGCTGGGCCGACATTCAACGCGACCCGGCTCGTTACCCGCTCTTCTCGCAGGCGTTGGTTCCGCTCCTCACGCAGTCCACGTTGGCGTTCTTCGACCACGTGATCTTCGACAGTGGCGGAACGTTCCAGGACCTCATCACCGAGCCGGTGGCCTTCGTCAACAAGGACCTCGCGCCGCTCTACGGGTTGGACCCGGCGGCGTTCGGTGCTGATTTGATGCTCGCCAACCTGGACCCGGCGACGCGCTCGGGCTTCCTGACGCAGGTCGGGTTCCTCACGGTCAACGCGGCCTACGGTAGGACCTCGCCCATCTTGCGCGGTGCCTTCATCCAGAAGGACGTGCTCTGTCAGGAGCTCGGGTCGCCGCCAGCCAACGCGCAGTCCGCCGCCATCCCGACCTCGGGCTCGACGAACCGCGAAAACATGGACGCCCTGACGGCACCTGCCGACTGCGCAGGCTGCCACCATGGCTACATCAACCCGGCGGGCTTCCCGCTCGAGTCGTTCGACGCCATCGGCAAATGGCAGACCAGCGAGCTCGACACCGGGGCGGCCATCGACACGACCGCGTCGGTGACCCTCGGCGACGAAACCGTGGACGTGCTGGGCTTCAAGGACGAGATGGACGCCATCGCCGCCTCGCCCGCGGCGCAGCACTGCTTCGCCAAGAAGTGGGTCGAGTTCGCCTACCAGCGAACACTCAACTCGGCCGACGCCTGCACCGTTGACACCCTCACATCGAAGCTCAGCGCGGGTGGCTACACGGTGCTCGATCTCATCACCGACCTCACTCAGAGTGACTCTTTCCGCCTCCGGGCCCAAGAGGTTGCGCAATGAACCGCAGAATATTCCTGAAAGGTGTCAGCGGGGCCGCGCTCGCAGCGCCGTTTTTGACCTCCCTGCAGAAGCCCGCCAAGGCGGACACCTCGACACCCAAGCGTGTCGTGTTCTTCTACACGCAGAACGGTTGCCTCACGAACCGCTGGTTCCCGAAGACCGAGAGTGGCGTGCTCGACGCCACCGAGCTCGCGGGGACGACCCTCGAGCCGCTCGCCACGGCGAACCTCGCGAGCAAGCTGCTTTGCCCGCGAGGCCTCGCCATGTTCCCGGCGGGCTTCAACGTCAAGGTCAACGGGCTCACGTACTTCGACCCACACGACCAGGGCAACGGCAGCAAGCTGACCGCGGGGCCCATCGACCCCGAGGGCTCCCACTACGCGATGCAGCGTTCGCTGGATCACCAGATGGCCGAGCTCTTCAACCCGGTCATCAAGACGCCGCTCGTCGTGTCGGTCGGCTTCGCGAGCAACAACGTGAAGTCCGTCCTCTCGTACAAGGCGGCCGGTGAGCCGTACGTCCCCGAGACGAAGGCCTCCAACGTCTACAACACGCTGTCCGGTCTGTTCGGCACGGGCAGCACGGCCACGCCGAGCCCCGCCGACTACCGCGTCGCTCAGGGCAAGAGCGTCATCGACCTCGTGAAGGACGATCTTTCGACCTTCCAGCGTCTGCCGATGAGCGGCGACGATCAGAAGAAGGTGACGGACTGGCTCGCGCTGCTGCGCGAGGCGGAGATTGGCAGTGTCTCGGCTCAGTGCAACGAGGATGCCGTCACGCAGCTCGGCATCACCTCCGACGAGGTGAAGGCGAGCGGCGGCGGCGGTTTCGGCGGCGGCAGCACGGAGACCCAGTTCACCGCGGGTGGTGACACGATGATGAAGCTCATCGCGCTCACCATGATGTGCGACGCCAACCGGTCGATCATCCTGCAGTGGCCCGGCTTCGTGACGTTCGACTGGCTCGGCCACACGAAGGACCATCACGGCCTCTCGCATCGCGTCGGCAGCGCCGCGACGAGCGGCACGTGCGTCGATGGCGTGATCGACATGATCAACCAGATCGACCAGTTCTACGCCGGTCGGTACACCGACCTCGTCAAGCTCATCGCCAGCGTCAACGAAGGCGAGGGTCAGACGATGCTCGACAACTCCGCGGTCATCTGGCTGCCGGAGCTTGCCGACGGCAACGCCCACAACAACAACAACCTGCCGATCATGATCGCGGGCAGCCTCGGCGGCTACCTCAAGCAGGGCGAAGTCGTGAACGTGGACGGCGGAACGCTCGGCACCGGCGACAGCGAGGCGAGCTGCAAGAACCCCGGCGACCAGGTGTCGTTCAACACCGGGTCGAACAAGGGGACGAAGGTCCCGCTCAGCAAGCTGTTCGTGACGTTGCTCAACGGCATGGGCGGTGACCCGATGACGGGTCAACCGTTCACGCAGTTCGGGGTTTGCGACACGAACACGGTCGAGAACGGCATCACCAATCCGGGCGAGCTCGACGCGCTGCGCGCGACGGCCTAGCCCCAAAGGAGCCTCCGCCACCCCATGGGCGGAGCTTGATTGGCAGGGCCCCTGGTCATCCCAGGGGCCTTGCCGCTTTAACGGTGCCCGCGCGCGCGGCTCGACGATGCTCCGTCGCGTTCGAAGCGCGCGCGCAGCACGAACGTCTCGTTCTCGCTGCGCGGGGCGACGCTCGCCGCGAGCGTTGCGGCCTTTTCGCAGACGCGAAAGCGCGAAGCGTCGACGGTGGTGACGCCGGGGCAGGTCGGGCTCAGCGTCACCGTGGCGACGGCCCCGTCCGTGGTCTCGAGCTTCAGCCGACAACGTCCGCGGGGCCGCCAGGGTGCCTGGTCACCGCCGACCGGGGTCCAGAACGCAATCAGATCCGGCTTGCGCTCGAGCACGTAGCGTCCGTTGCCGAGCTCGTGCCCGTGCGTCTCAGCGTCGAGTCATCGCGCGTCGGGCGGGCGGTGCCGTGGCGTCGTCACGTGACTTCAGTGGCGAGCCCCTTCTCGTTTCGTGAGCGTGGGCGAGGGTCATCGTCGCCTCGGCGTTGCTCCGACGGGCGCCGAGTGCGATTTTGGCGTAAAATTCCGAGTGCTCGCGTGACGCCGGGCGAGTCGGAACGCCCCAGTGCGTGATCGTTCCGACCGGATCGAACACCGATACCCATCCAGACAAGATGAGCCTTGGACAATCCGCTCCGCACCTTGCTCTCTTCATGGCAACGGCCGCCCTGATTCAATGCTCGGGGGGTGAAGGGTCCCAGGTTGCGCCCAGCGCGGGCACGGGTGCGTTGCCGAGCAGCGGTGGCACGAGTGCGGGTAGCGCCGGCGCCGCGACCGGTGGGATGGCCGGCGTTGCCGGCACGCTCGGTGGCGCGGGTGTGTCGGGGGCGGGTAGCGGTGGCGCCGGAGCTGGCGGTAGCTCCGGCGGTGCTACCGGTGGTGGCTCGGGAACGGGCGGCGGTGGTTCCGGAGCGGGCGGCGGCGCCGGCGCTGGCGGTGCCGGCGCCGGCGGCGCGATGGCCGGCGCTGCGGGAGCGGGCGCCGGCGCGGGGGGCTCGATGGCGGGCGCTGCCGGCAGCTCGG
The DNA here is from genome assembly GCA_963841435.1 of uncultured delta proteobacterium. Classification (GTDB taxonomy): domain Bacteria; phylum Myxococcota_A; class Polyangia; order Polyangiales; family Polyangiaceae; genus PMG-095. The sequence goes on along the minus strand of CAWJCS010000003.1, from coordinate 648,956 downwards.
GGTCGGGGGGCGCGAGCGGCGCGGGTGGCGCGGGTGGCGGCTCTGGATTCGAGCGGCGCCGGCGGGACGGGCGGCAAGACCAGCTCGCTGCCCTTCTCCTTCTACATCGGCGCCGACGTGACGGATCAGGAGTCCGCGCCCGACGCGACGCGCGCGAACCTGCTCACGACCATGAAGCAGCACGGATTCAACTACATCCGGCTTCGCACCTTCGTGGACCCGAAGGCGTCCGACGGGTACGACAAGCAGAACGGCTACGCCGACGTTCCTCACACCGCGTCCTTCGGCAAACAAATCAAGGACGCCGGCATGGGCTTTTTGCTCGACTTTCACTACAGCGACAACTGGGCGGATCCGGGTAAGCAATGCGTCCCCGTCGCGTGGCAGAGCTACACGACGATCGACCAGCTGGCGACCGCCGTCTACGACTACACCAAGGACGCCATCACCCAGCTCATCGCCGCCGGCGCGCGCCCCGACATGGTGCAGATCGGCAACGAGATCACGCCCGGCATGTTGATTCACCGCTGCAACAGCGGCGGGCAACCCACGGGCAACAACCCCGTCACCGGGTCCATCAGCAATTGGACGAACCTCGGCATGCTGCTCAAGGCGGGCGTGAAGGGCGTCATGGACGTGGACCCGAACATCCTGACCTCGTTGCATATCGATCGTGGAAACGATCTGAGCTCGAGTCGCAGCTTCATCACCAACGCCGGCAATCAGGGCGTCGTGTTCGATGCGTTCGGCGAATCTTGCTACACGGCCTACCAGGGGCAGCCCCCGGCGTGGGAGTTGACCTTTACGGCGCTCGCGACCCAGTTCCCCGACCTGAAGTTCTTCATCGCCGAGTACGGACCCGAGCAGCGCGCCGCGAACGACATCATGTTCAATCTGCCGAACGAGCAAGGTATCGGCACGTTCAACTGGGAGCCGACAGCCCAAGGTCCGTGGAACACCGGGCACGACCTCTTGCGTCGCTCGGGCAGCAACTACAATGCGCAGCCCGATCTCGCACTTTACGACCAGATGAAGACCGCCTACGCGAGCCGACTGTGACCCCGGGCATCCCGGGTGCGCCCGCTCAGCGTTAGGGTAGGCGCTTGCGCGGGCGCGGCATGCCGTAGCGCTCCAGGCGCGTGCTGAGCGCACGGCGCGTCATGCCCAGCATGCGCGCCGCCTGGGTCTGGCCACGCCGAGTCGCTGCTCATGAAAGGTGACGTGGCGGGAGCGCGCCGCGAGGCCAGGGGGAGTTTCGCTTCGTGGCCGCCTCGCTCCGGCTCCCGAGAGCGCGAGGTCGGCCTGGGGTCGCCGCTTCCAGCGCAAGAAGGAAGGTTAGGGCAGGCGGTCGCCGCGGACGGGAGGTGCTAGAGCCCGGGCGTGAACGCACCAAGCAACGCACCGACGCCGAGCCGCGAGCATCTCGTGCACATGCTGTACGAGGCGGCGGAGCTCGAGCACACGCTGATGTGCACTTACCTCTATGCCGCCTTCGGCCTCAAGCGCGGCGTGGAGGAGGGGCTCTCGCCGGGGGAAGCGACCGCCGTCGAGGCCTTCCGCGCCACCATCATGCGGGTCGCGGTCGAAGAGATGGCGCACCTCACGGCGGTCTGGAACATCACGGCCGCGCTCGGCGGTGCGCCGCGCTTCGGGCGCGGGAACTTCCCGCTCGATCCGGGTGCGCTGCCGGCCCGGCTCGTCGTCAAGCTGGCTCCTTTCGACGAGGCCTCGCTCCAGCACTTCATCCATCTCGAGCGCCCCGAGGGGTCGAACGAACCGGAGGGATCGGGCTTCGAGCCGACGCTGTTGTTCGAGCGCAACTCGTCGCGCGTGCGTCTCGTGCCCATGGCGGTCGACTACGAGACGGTGGGCACCTTCTACGGCTGTCTAGGCTCGAGCCTGCGTGCCTTCGTCGATCACCATGGCGAGCGTCTCGCGTTCTCGGGCGACCCTGCGCTGCAGATCTCGTCCGAGGACATGGAGCTCGCGGTCGCCGAACCGGTCATTTGCTCGAAGACGGCGCTTTCGGCGTTTGCTGCCATCGTCGAGCAAGGCGAGGGGGCTCCGGAGCATCAGGGGGACTCGCACTTTCGGCGTTACCGCGCCCTTCAAGCCGAGCTGCGAGCCCGACGCGCGGCCAATTCCGATTTTTCCCCGACTCATCCGGTTGCGAGAAACCCCGTGCTCCGGCGACCGATGCGATCCGAAGATCGCGTGTGGATCGAGAACGAGGAGGCGTGGGACACGGTGGATCTCGCGAATGCGGGCTATGCGCTCATGCTGCGCTTGCTCGCCTATTCCTACGTCGTGCCGCGCCCGCTGCCGGAGAAAACGCTCGTTCTCGACCTCTCGCTCGGGCTGATGCGCGCCGTTGCGGCGCTCGGTGAGCGCGCGGCGCGCCTGCCCGCGGGACCGTCGCATCCGGGCGTGAACGCCGGCATGTCGTTCACGGCGCTGCGAGACGCAGCGCCGCTGCCGCGCGGAGCGAGCGCGTGGCGTTTCTTCGGCGAGCGCCTCGCGGAGATGGCGAACGCGGCGCGCGGGCTCGGTCCCGAGCGTGACCCGAGGCTCGCACGGGCGGCGCGCATTCTCGGTGACCTCGAGCAGCGCGCACGGCGTGGGCTGGCGCTCACTGCCGACTCCCGGCCGGCTCCAGCGTCGTCGCCGCCACCTGGTCGTCCGCCGAGCACACCTCCGCCCGGCGCGCCGACACCCGCGCCAGAAGCTCCCGTCACGCCGGCGACCCACGGCACGCAAGCCTCCGCGCCGCTCGTCCCGCCCGTGCCCGTCCGGGTCGGCGGCGTCGATCAGATCGAGGGCAGGCAGCTCACGCTGCTCTACGAGGGCAAAAAGTGCATCCATTCTCGCTTTTGCGTGACGGGAGCCCCGCGCGTGTTCCTCGCCAACGTGCCGGGCCCCTGGATCGTGCCCGACGCCGTCGACGTTGAGACGCTCGTCGGCATTGCGCACGCTTGCCCGTCCGGAGCGATTCGTTATCGCAGGAAGGACGGGCACCCCGACGAAGCCCCGCCCCCCGTGAACCTCGTCGCGACGCGCGAGGCGGGGCCGTACGCGTTTCGCGGCGATCTGCGCATCGACGGCGAGAGCCGTGGCCACCGTGCGACGCTTTGTCGTTGCGGGGCTTCGAAGAACAAGCCGTACTGCGACGGCTCGCACCATGACGCCGGGTTCGCGGCGACGGGCGAGCCGCCGACCGGGGAGAAGACCGCCATGCTCGAGGTGCGCGACGGCCCGCTCGCCGTTAACCCCGAGATCGACGGGCCGCTCGTCGTGCGCGGCAACCTCGAGATCACGAGCGGCACGGGGCGCGTGGTCGCGCGCGTGTCGCGGGCGCGTCTTTGCCGCTGCGGCGGCAGCGCGACGAAGCCGTTCTGCGACGGGACGCACGCTCGCATCGGGTTTCGCTCGAGCTGACGCGCCAGCACACGGCGGTTGCTCGTCGCTACCGCCGACCCGATGCGCGAGCACGGGCCGACGGAGGCGTCGCGAAGCTCAGCGAAACCAGGGCGATCGGCCTCGGGAACGCGCCGGGCGGTCGCCGTTACCGTGCGGGGTCGCGCGCACCGGCCGCTTTTCGGCGTCCGGAGTCCGTGCCAACGGACGCGCTTCCGGCGTGGCGTCCGGGCGTGCCGGCAGCGTACCGAAGTGTCCGGCGTCGAGCACGGGCAGACGCTTGCGCAGCAGCCGTTCGATGTCGCGCAAGAGCGATTGCTCCTCGCGATCGCAGAACGAGATGGCCTGGCCGCGCGCGCCGGCGCGGCCGGTACGCCCCACGCGGTGAACGTAGCATTCGGGAACGTTCGGCAGGTCGAAGTTGATGACGTGAGACACGCCGTCGATGTCGATGCCTCGAGCCGCGATGTCGGTCGCGACGAGAACCCGCGTTCCGCCGCCACGGAACCCCGAGAGCGCCCGCTCGCGCGCGCTCTGCGACTTGTTGCCGTGAATGGCCGGCGCGCCGATGCCGGCCCGCTCGAGCCGTTGCGACAGCCGGTTGGCGCCGTGCTTCGTGCGCGTGAACACGATGGCTCGCTCCACGCCGTCGGCTTGCAGCACCCTTTCGAGCAGCGCGCCCTTCTGGTCGCGATCCACGAAGACCACCGACTGTTCCACGGTTTCCGCCGAGGTGACCTTCGGGGTCACGTCGACTCGCACGGGATCGACGAGCAGGGTCCGGGCAAGCGCCTCGATCGGCTGCGGCATCGTGGCTGAAAACAGCAGAGTCTGCCGCTTTTCCGGCAACGCGCGGGCCACGCGGCGCACGTCGTTGATGAAGCCCATGTCGAGCATGCGGTCGGCCTCGTCGAGCACGAAGCACGTCACGCGGTCGAGGCGCACGAGGCCTTGCTGCATGAGATCCATCAGTCGTCCCGGTGTGGCCACGAGGAGCCGCGGACGCTCCTTGAGCGCGAGCTCCTGGCGGTATTGGCTCACCCCGCCGTAGATGACGGTGTGGCGAATGCCGAGGTGACGGCCGTAGGCCGCAACACGTTCGCTGATCTGCGCGGCGAGCTCGCGTGTCGGTGTCAGCACGAGGACGGCGATGCCGTCGGGTCGCGCGTCGGCGCTCGCGAGGCGCTGCAAGATGGGCAGCACGAAAGCCGCGGTCTTGCCGGTGCCCGTCTGGGCGCAGGCAAGCACGTCACGGCCCGCAATGACGTGCGGGACGACGGATGCCTGGACTGGGGTCGGGGTGCCGTAACCCTCGTCGTGGGTGGCGCGCACGAGCGCCGGCAAAAGGCCGAGCGCTGCAAAGGAGGAGGTGAGATTTTGATCTTGTGATTCGAGATGATGGGACAAAGAAATTACTGGTAACTCTCTCGCGGCACGCCCCGAAATGGGGCGGGTTCGAAGCTCGTCCGTACCGCCGCGGGTGGACGAGCCGCTCCGGTTCCCCACGAAGCGGGGCACCGCTTTGCCGCGAACCGTACCGTTGGCGCTGAAATAGCTGCGCTTCCGGATGGCCCCAAAGGTCGGGGCCAGCAGCGAGCACGCTCGCCGGTCGGTTCACGACGGGCGAATTACTAGCAGACCTCGGACCCAGGCGCCAATTCGGCTCCTTCAAGGCCGAAGCGCGGCTGCACCCCTCGTTCCCCCCCCCCGGGGCGCGGCCGCGCTTCGAAGCAAGGCAGGGCTCAGAACCCGCTGATCTCGAGCACGACGCCGTGCCCGGTGACGTTGTGTTGGATGCTGAGATAGTAGCGCTTGCCGTCACCGTCGAATAGGCCGCCCGTCAACTCGGCGTTCAGGTCGTTCAGTGTCGCGAACCGCACGCAGTCGTCCGCGAGCAGGTCGAAGTCGGCACCGTCCTGCGAGCAGGCCCAGATGTCGTTGTTCCGGCCCACCGACGGGCCCTCGCCGTCCTCCTGAAGCGCCCAGATGTCGCGCCGGTCGTTGTACGCAATGTTGTCGGGCATCGCGAGCTCGGGGTTTCCGACCACGAACGGCTGCAGCTCGGGGTTCGTCGCGTTCGTCGTCGCCTCCGCGACCGGACCGTCGTTGATGCAGATGGTCTCGCCGTAGTTCTTGTCGTCCTCGTTGCCCGTGTTGTTCCCGCACACGCGCACGAAGCCGGCGTCGAGTGCCTTCCCGTCGACCGCGGCGTCTTCCGGGCGATAGAAGCCCGCGAGGCCGAGGCCAACGGTCGCGGCACGGAGGTTTGCGTTGTTGGAGCTCGGCACGGGCACCCAGACGCCGAGGCCCGTGTTGTTGCCCTGGCCGTTGTTCGAGCCCGTGCTGAGCTTCAGCCCGTAGACCTGACCAGCGGCGAGCGGAGAGTCCGCGAGAATCGTGGATGCGGTCGTTGCCGACATGCGGATTCGTCGGCACGAACTTGTAGTACGCGCCACCGCCGGCACCGCCGCCCGGACGAAGCTCGTCACCGTAGTAGACGACGCCGCTCGGCAGGATGCCGAGACCCTCGAACGAGAGGCGACCGAGCGCCCAGCGCGCCACGACGTTCTGGGCCCCGACTCCGCCGCTCGCGATGCCAGTGACGCGATCGTAGCTCACACCCGTGGTCTCGAGCGGGTCGATGATCTCCACCATCTGTCCGGTCGTGCCACCCTCCTCGCCGGCGAGGATCGTGCCCCAGGGCGTGCGGTGCAGCGGGTCGCCCGACGTGAACCCGGTGAGGATCGTCTCCACCGAGCCGTCCGACAGGCGGATGCGCTGGACCCCCGGCAAAGTCGTGCCCTGCTCGTTCACGACGATCAGGTGAGTGGGGTGCTCGTCGTTCGGCCAGAGCGCCATCTGATCCGTGTTGGCACCCAGGGCGGGGTCGGCGGAGATCACGCGGACGCTGAGTCCGCGACCCACCGTGATGAGGCTGCGCGGATCCGCGTCGGCCGTCGCGGCGTCGACCGAATCCGTGGAGCTTCTGACGGCGCCGAAGCCGAAGCCGGTCCTCCGGCTCACGGCTTCCGAAGCCGTCGAGACGCCTTCGTCGGCGACGGTCGTCCCAGTGCCGGAGCCGTCGTAGCTCGAGCAAGCCGAGACAGCGATCAAAAGGGACAGTGAAGAGATTGTCTGGAAACGCATGGTGATCCTCCTTGGACGCCACCTGGGCGTCCGCTGCCGTGTATCGCTGCGCGCTCGGGCCGGATGTGAGATTGCGGCAAGGAATTGGTGGCGCGCTTGCGTACGCGATGCGGCGACGCCATCTGTTCCGCGCGACGCGCAAGCACGAGTCCCTTGCCGCCGCGCTCGGCACGTGAACGCCCCACGCGTCAGCGACCCGTCACGCGTCTGTACCAGTCAATTTCGTCTCACTGACCCTGGTCGCGTGGGACTCGCCACGGCATCGACGAACGATGCGCACCCGATACGACGTGTACGATCTCGACGACGCTCTCGAGCGCTTCGATTTCGCGACCTGCCAGCGGTTCCTCGCGGATGCCTACTGGACGCCGGGCATCAGCCGCGTCGAGGTCGAGCGCGGATTTCGGAATTCGTCGCTCGTCGTCGGTGCCTTCGCCGCCCAGCTCCAGGTCGGGTGCCTGCGTGTCGTCTCCAATCGGACGCGCTTCGCCTTCTTGATGGACGTCTACGTCAACGCGGCGCATCGGGGTCGCGGGCTCGGACGCGCGCTCGTGCGCTCGGCTCTCGAGCACCCGGATCTTGCGCTCGTCACGAAGTGGGCGCTCGTGACGCTCGACGCCGAGGGCGTGTACGCGCCGCTCGGCTTCGGCCCGCTCGCGCACCCCGAGCGCTGGATGACCCGCGAGACCCAGCGCCCGTGGCTTTCCCCCTGAGCTCGGGCTCTCGCTCCCCGCTTCAGCTCCCGTTTCGAAGACGTTTCGGCGCGCCTCGCGTCGAACGTTGCGCCAGCGCACTTCGTGCGCGTCCCGACGCTGCGGCTGCTCGTTCGGGCGACGAATGTCCCGTTCCTCCCCTGTGCTCGCGTGTCACTCCTCGGGTAGGCTCCCCGCAAGCTTTCACTGAACCTACCCGGAGCCTCCACCATGGACCACGACATCGCGACCGGTACCGAGCGCGTCATCGAAGGTCGGCTGCGAGTTTTTTACGACGGCTACTGGATCAAGGCCTACGAGGTCCCCGCCGATACGTTGTTCGCCAAAAAGCGCCTGATCGAGGCGCTGACGCGGCGCCTCTTTCACCATGTCGAGCCCGGCCTCAACGTCCCGGGGACGCGCCTCGAGGAGGCGCGCGCGGCGTACGACTCCGAGACCGATCCCGCTCGCCGGCGCGTGAAGGGCGCCATGCTGGCGGGGGCGCTGTTCAATCGGGCCGGGGACGTGTTCACCAAGCTCGTCGAGCTCCAGGCGCTCGGTGTGGCAATCCGCGCCGACAACCCCCTGATGCGCCAGTGTGGGCAGCACCTCGCCGAGGCGCTCGAGCTCGGCAAGCTGGTGCTGCATCGCAGCGGCGAGGAAGGCATCGACGAGCTCTGGGGAGAGCCGTTCAAGGCGTTCGCTTTCCCCATCGAGGAATTTTACCGGAGCCGATACGTCAAGATCGCGCTTGCCATGCGTGACATCGACCGGCTCGGCGACGAGCTCGACAAGACGTTCGGCCCGCTGCCGTCGTTCGTGGGCGCGGTGCCGCTGGTGCGCTCCCTCACGCGAGCCGCCAAGGTCAAGTGCGAGACGCTCGGCACCGATCCGGACGTCTTCGACGTGTGGCCGTCGTTCGTCGTCGCGGCCGAGCAGGTGGCGACGTTCGAAGCCGATCCGGCGCGCGCGCGCACCATCGCCGAAAAGCAGGCCGTTGCCCAGGGTATGCGCCTCTTGCTGCGCGGGAAGGAACTGATGTCGGACGTCGCGCGAGCCCGGGTGTCCATGCGGAAAACCCTCGGAAGGCTCCTCGACGACCTGGACGATTTTCGCCGATCGCTTGGGACTCCGCGGCGTGCGCTCACGGGAACCGTCCGCGCCTCGAGCGCCTCGGCGGACCGTCGCCACGCCTGACGGGAACCTGGTGCAGGGGGCCGAAATTTGTGTCCCCGACGGGCAGACGCTCGTCTTGCGTGCCGGCGCCTACGGGCCCCACACCGAGTTCGCGCGGCGTCAGCGCCCGCACCCGGTTCCGCTTCGGCGAAGGGCTGCCCGGGACAGCCTGGGCCAGTCCCCACGACGAGTGAGCGACTCGCGCGGCAGGTGATGACGGCGGGCACGCCGCTCGTCGCTCCCGGACCCGCAGCGCTCAGGCGCCTCGCGCTTCCGAACGAGCCCCTTTACGAGATTGCGCTTGCCCTGCCCGTTCACGACGCCGGGGCGTCACCCACGTCGCGTGCTTCGGATTCTAGGGACACCCTTTCCCACCCGACGATCATTACGATACCAGACTTCCGAGCTTCTTTTCAAGCTGGCACGTTGCGCCGAGGCTCCCAAGATTGCGGCTCGGAGGTTGCTCGATGCCTGCGCTCGTTCGTGCCGGTTTTCCCTCGTCGCGCCGTCTTCTTTCCCACATTCTCGAAGACCCGGGGCTCGTCGCTGCCGTCCGCGAGCTCTCTCCGCCGATTCTCGGACGCGTCGTCGAGTCCGTCGGCCTGGAGGACGCGGGTGAGCTCGTTGCCCTTGCCAGCACCGAGCAGCTCGCGGCCATCTTCGACGAAGACCTGTGGCGCGGTACGGACGACGACGCCGAGGAGCGTTTCGACGGAGCTCGTTTTGCGCTGTGGCTGCACGCGTTCGGCGAGGCCGGCGACACCCGCCTCGTCGAGCGCCTCCTGGCGCTGCCGATCGACTTCCTCGCGCTCGCCGTGGCGAGGCTCGTGCTGGTCGTGGACATCGACCAGCTGGGCATCGAGCTTTCCGAGGGCGGCGACGAGGTCGACAACGTCGAGAAGGCGCTCGAGAGCTCGCTCTACGAGGAGTGGGAGGAGTTTCGCATCATCGCGCGCGACGCCACGGCGTGGGACGACGTGATCCACGCGCTCCTCGCCCTCGATCGCGAGCATCACGGGCTATTGCGGCGCATCCTCGAGCGCGTCGCCGCCGCGAGCTCGAGTTTCATCGAGGACAACGGGGGGCTTTGCGCCGCGCTCACCTCGGACGAAATGCTCGAGAGCGACGCGCGGGCGGATCGCGACGACCGGCGCGCCAAGCTCGGGTTCGTGTCGCCCGCCGACGCGCGTGCGTTCTTGAAGCTCGCGCTCCGTGACGAGGCCGCCGAGCGAGATCCGATCACGCGCGCGTATTTTCGCGAGCTCGAACGAAATCCGCCGCCCGGTCCGGCCCGTCGCGTGGCGGCGAAGCCGGACGAGCGAGCGGACCCGGGAGCCCTACTCGCCGTGCTCGAGCGGGCGCGCGTCATCGAGCGGACGCAGGCGGCCCCGCGGCCCGCGTTGCCTCCCGCTTTGCAAGCGTCGGCGGCGGTCGTGCCGGCTCCTTCGCGGCTCCTCGACGCCGCGCTCACGGAGCTCGCGCTCGCCGACCGTGCGGGGCACGCCGAACGTCTCGAGGAAATCGCGTTCGTCGCCAACGTGCTCGCCGCCGCGACGGCGAGCTTGCCCGAGCGGTTGCGGCCCATCGAGGCGCTCGAGGGCGCGCTGGCGATTGCGGATCTCGGGCTCGTGCAAGCGCTCGAAGTGTCCAGCGACCGCTATGTCGTCGCCGTCAGGCTCGTGGCCGAAACCGGCATCGACGTGTGGTTTCGCCGGGGGCTTCATGCGCTCGCTCGCGAGCGCGGCAGCGGGAATGAGCTCGAGCCCGTTCTCGGCCACGTGGTTTCGCTCGCGCGAGCGAGCGGGCGCAAGTGAGCGACCAAGAAACGACCGGGCCAGCTCGACGACGCGTCGCGACGCTGTCGCTTGGCAACGCAGACACTAGGATGCCGACATGATTTTCGAGCAGGTACGCCACGGGGGCTGTCTTTCGTATCTCATCGGGTGCGACGTGACGCGCAGCGCCGTCGTGGTCAACCCCGAGCTCGCCGAGGCCGATCGGTATCTGACGCTCGCGAGCGAACGCGGTCTCCGCTTGCGATACCTCATCGACACGCACACGCATGCCGATCACTTCAGCGGCGCGTTCGAGCTCAAGCGCCAGCTCGGCGTCCCCGTGGTCATGCATCGGTCGAGCGCCGCGCCGTACGTCAACCTCAGAGTGGAGGACGGCGATACGCTCGCCGTCGGCGAGCTGCGCTTCGAGGTGCTCGGCACCCCGGGACACACGGAGGATTCCGTGTGTCTCGTCGTCGGTGATCGCGTGCTCACGGGGGACACGCTGCTCGTCGGCGGCACGGGGCGCACCGATCTGCCGACGGGTGACCCCGAAGCCCTGTACGAGAGCCTGTTCGGCAAGCTGTTGACGCTCCCCGATGCCCTCTCGGTCTTTCCGGCGCACGATTACAAGGGCGTGAGCGGGTCGACGCTCGGCGACGAAAAAGCCCAAAACCCCCGACTGAAGCAGCGCGAGCGCGCCGCCTTCGTGGAGCTCATGCGTGGGCTGGACCTCGGCATGCCCAAGCACCTCACCGAGGCGCTTCGCACGAACCGCACCGGCGGCAAGACCGTCAACCAGCTGATCGCCGAGGCGGCGCGGCAGATTGCCTTCATGTCGATGCGCGAGCTCGCTCGCCGCGTCGGGAGCGGAGTCGACGATCTCGTGATCCTCGACGTGCGCGAGCCGGGAGCTTTTCGTGCGGGGCACGTTCCCGGAGCGCGGAACCTGCCGCGCGGTGAGCTGGAGCTTCGCGCCGACCGCGAGCTGCCCGATCCCACGCTGCGGATCGTGACGTACTGCGAGCTCGGTAGGATCTCGACGCTCGCGGCCTACACGCTCCGCACCATGGGGTATCAGCGCGCGCTCGCGCTCGATGGAGGTCTCGCCGCCTGGAAGCAAGCGGGATACCCCGTCGAGAGCGCATGACGCTCGCTCTCTCTTGAGCGTGCAAATTCACAGCGCCGCGAGTCGATTCGGCGCGTCCCGCGTACATCGACCGACAAGGCACCACACGCCGAGCGCGTCGGGCCCCCCAAAAAGCAGCTCGATGAGCTGTTTTATCGGGCCGATTCGCGCCTTCGAGCCCACCATGAGAAACCGGTTTCAGTCAACCGCGGAGGTACCCTCGGCATGGCTTGGTGGCGCTCGATCTTCTTCTTTGGAGGGGCATGGCTCGTGTGGGCGAGCACGGGGTGCGGAGGCGTCGCCGGCAAGGGCGCCGATGTCAGCGACGGGGGCACCGGCAACGCCGGTGGCAGTCTCGGCGCGGGCGGTAGCATCGCGGCCGGGCCGGGCACCGGTGGCGCTGGGCCCGGCACGGGCGGGGCCGCTGGCGGTATCGCCGTCGGCGGCAGCTCGGGCATGACCGAGTGCGTGCCGGAAACGGGGCCCTACTGCGGCGACGGCATGGTCAATCAGGCGAGTGAGGCTTGCGACGACGGCAACCCGTTGCCGGGCGACGGCTGCACGGGCGTCTGCGTGATGGAGCCGAACTTCAGCTGTCCGCCCGCGGGCGGAGCGTGCAGCTCGACGTTGCGTTGCGGTGACGGTCAGCGTTCTCCGGGCGAAGCTTGCGACGACGCGAACAACGCCGACAGCGACGGGTGCTCCGGCGACTGCATGCTCGTCGAGCCGGGCTGGTATTGCCCGACGCCGGGCGAGCCGTGCCAGCATTCCGACGGCGTTTGCGGGGATTCACGCGTGCAGCCGGGCGAGACCTGCGACGACGGCGGAACGGTCGACGGCGACGGCTGCAGCGCGCTCTGCCGCGTCGAGCCGGGCTGGCGCTGCACGCAGCCCGGCATGCCCTGTCAGCTCGTGCCGATCTGCGGCAACGGTACGCTCGAGGGCGCCGAGGAATGCGACGACGGCAACGCCAACTCGATGGACGGCTGCTCGAGCACGTGTCGCGAGGAACCCGGCTTCTTGTGCACGATGCCGGGTCAGCCCTGTCGTGGCACGGTGTGCGGCGACGGCAAGGTCGAGGGCTCGGAATGCTGCGACGACGGCAATCAGCTTTCGCTCGACGGTTGCGCGCCCGATTGCCGCTGCGAGCCGGCCTGTCCGACCACGGGCGCCTGCACGGCCAAGTGCGGCAACGGCATCGTCGAGGGCACCGAGCAGTGCGACGACGGCAACACGTTGGGCGGAGACGGTTGCTCCGCTACCTGCCAGAACGAGGCCGGCTTCACCTGCCAAACACCGGCCTGCCTGATGGTCAACGGGCAATGTGCCATCGGCGTGCCCGCCGTCTTCCGCGACTTCAACGCGCGCACCTCCACGAACGGACATCCCGACTTTCATCCCGGTTACAACAGTCCCGGCGTGTTCACGGGCCTCGTCCAGCCCAACTGGGACGCGGACCGCAAGCCGGTGCTCTCGGCGACGGCGAGCGAGAGCAACGGCTTCATGCACGGGCAGGACAACTTCAAGCAGTGGTACCGGAGCGCGAACGAGCCCGGCGGTACCGGCAGCAAGGCGAGCAACGCGATTCCGGGAACGATCCGTCTCTGGCAGACGGCGAACGGATCGTTCGTCAACCGCTGGGGATTGAACGGCGAGCCCTGGTACGGCTACCCGCAGGGCACGGTGGGCGGGGTCACCTACCCGAATCCGCAGCAGTGCTCCGACACCGACTGCACGGCAGCCAACTGCGCCACCATCCCGACGACGCTCAACGGCGTGGCCGCGCCGCCCGGCTCGTCGATCGTGTGCCTCGACGACTGCTTCCCCTGGGGCGCGAGCACTCAGGCATGCTTCGCGGCCGCGGTCCCCTACGACGGCAATCCGCTGTTCTTCCCGGTTGACCCACCGACCGCCGGCATCCTCACGGACACGCGCCTCGCGGCGAAGGTGCCCGACCAGTATGGATGGAACGGCTGGCCGTGGGAGCTCGACGTGGCCCAGCGCCTCGGTATCGCGGCCGCGCTGCAGACCGCAACGGCGCCGTTCCCCTCGGCCACGCACAACTTCCATTTCACGACCGAGGTGCGCTGGTGGTTCCGCTACGACGCCGCTACGACCATGCGCCTCGACTTCACGGGCGACGACGACGTGTGGGTGTTCGTCAACGGCAAGCTTGCCGTCGACCTCGGCGGCTGGCACGTCCCGCTCGACGGGTCGGTCACCATCGGCTCCGCCACCGCGGCGACCTACGGCCTGACGGATGGCGGCGTGTACCAGATCGGCATTTTCCACGCCGAGCGTCAGCCCGAGGGGTCGACGTTCAAGCTCACGCTGAGCGGCTTCAGCCTTCAGCCGAGCGACTGCGCGCCCACTTGCGGCGACGGGGTCGTGACCGTGTTCGAAGAGTGTGACGACGGAGCCGCCAACAGCGACGATGCCTGCGGCGCTTGCCGCACGAACTGCACCTTCGGCCCGCGCTGTGGCGACGGGATCGTCGAGAGCGAGTGCGGCGAGGAGTGCGACGACGGTGTCAACATCGGCGGTTACAACCAGTGCGGCATGGGCTGCGTGCCGGCCGAGCGCTGCGGCGACGGCGTGACTCAGGAGGAGTTCGGCGAGCAGTGCGACGACGGACCGAACAACGGCATGCCGGGCGCCTGCACCACGGGCTGCGGCGTGCCGGCGTTCTGTGGCGACGGCGTCACGCAGGCCCCCGAGGAATGCGACAACGGCATCAATGACAACTCCTATGGGGGCTGCTCGACCGACTGCCACTTCGGGCCCCGCTGTGGGGACGGGGTCGTCCAGGCCGAAGCGGGCGAGGCATGCGATCTCGGTCCCGAAAATGCCGACGGCGTGTATGGGGGCTGCACCACGCGTTGCGAGCTGGGCCCCCATTGCGGCGACGGTGTGGTCCAACCTCCCGAACAGTGCGACCCGGGGCTCGGTGGCGCGACGACGTCCAACATGGTGAGTGGCGACAGCGGTTGCACGGCGACGAACAGCACCTGCACGGAGACTTGCCGCTCGGTTCCGGTCGAGCCGCCGAAATAGACCGAGCGAAAGCGGTTTGCTTCACGCGCCACGCTCGGAAAGAACGAGTCCGTCGCGCCACGAACGAATGGTGTCAAGTCGTGCCGGCGCCCGATCCGTCCGCGCCCGCTGGAAACGGGGGCGAAAATGGTATGTTCGTAGGATTGCGCTAAGCCGCAGCCGGTACCAAGACCGATCCGCACGCCCATGAACCCGCCGCCCAAGTCCAAGGAGCCCGCGCTGCACGCGTCCGGAGCCGTCATCGGGGGGAAGTATCGGCTCGAGAAGCTGCTCGGCGAGGGCGGCATGGGCTCCGTCTGGGAGGCGAAGAACGTCGCGCTCGACGCCGCGGTCGCCATCAAGCTCATCCGCGGCGAGATCGATCGCAACGACATGAACGACCGCCTGCTGCAGGAGGCGCGCGCCGTAGCTCGCCTCGGGCACCCGGCCATCGTTCGGGTGTTCGATGTCGGCCAGACCGACCGCGGCGAGCCATTCATCGTCATGGAGCTGCTCGAGGGCGAGAGCGTGGCCGCGTTGCTCGCTCGCCGGGCGCGCCTGAGCGCCATCGACGCCGTCCGCATGCTCTTGCCGATCGCCGACGCGCTCTGCGCGGCGCACGCCAAGGGTATCGTCCATCGCGACATCAAGCCGGACAACGTCTTTCTCGCGTACGAGGCGGGCGATCTGCGTCCCAAGCTCGTGGACTTCGGGATCGCCAAGCTCGAGCACCGCGACGTGAGCTCGAAGCTCACGCAGAAGGGTGATCTCATCGGCAGCCCGGATTACATGTCGCCCGAGCAGGCCCGCGGTGACGACGACATCGATCAGCGCTCCGACGTGTGGTCCTTCTGCGTGCTGCTTTACGAGGTGATCACGGGCAGCCCACCCTTCGACGGCCAGAACTACCACGCGCTCCTGCGCGCGATCATCGAGCAGCCGCCGCGGACTTTGCGCGAGCTCATCGCCGCCGATGGGGAGCTCTCCGACGTCGTCGAGAAGGGACTGTCGAAGTTCCGAGCCGAGCGGTATCAATCGATGAACGAGCTCGGAACGGCGCTCGCGCACTGGCTGTTCGGACAGGGTGTGTTCGAGGATATCGCGGGCACGAGCATCGACGCACGCTGGCTCAACCGTCGCTCCGACTCGGGGGGCCGGTTCAGCCGGGCCACGATGGAATCGCTGTCCGGCGTCGTGGGTCTCGAATCGCACACGCCCGTGCGCTTCGAGACTACGGGCCGCAAGGTGAGCTCGAACGCGCCGACGAGCGTGGCGTCGGTGGTCACCAAGGCATCGCAGCCGCGTCGCACGGCGCTCGTCCCGATCGGCATCGTCGCGGTGCTGGCTGCAACGCTGGCGGCCTGGCTATTTCGGGCAGCGTCGCCGGGGTCGGGCCCATCGAAGACCGTGACTGCGGAGCGAACGCCCCAGGGGCCCATTCCAGCGGCACACCGCGCTGTCGCCGAAAAGCCAGCTCTCCCGGCCCCCAGCGCGACCGAAAGCTCGAAGCCAGCGTCGAGCGCGGCGCCGGTATCCAGTGAGCCCGAAAAACCGGCGCCTCGCGTCGTGCGCCGCCCCGCGCCGCGGCGCGCGAGCCCGACCGAGAGACCGAGCGCGAAACCCCAGCCAAGTGCGCCCCCGAAGCTCGATTTGATGACGCCGTATTGAGGGGGCAAAGAACATGGGGAAGACTGGGGCCGTGCGAACGCTTGCCTTGCTCGTGGTGCTCTCCGTGACGACGCCCGCGCTCGGAGACGCACCGTCGCAACAAGCCGTCGCCGACACGCGCCTCGCCGATGCCAAGGCTCGTTACGAGAAGGGCGTGGATGCGTACACGGCGGGGCGCTTCAAGGACGCGGTCGATCTGTTTCTAGCCGCGGACCGGTTGTCGCCGAGCGCGCCGCTCTCGTTCAACATCGCGCGCGCCTACGAGAAGCTCGGTGACGATTCGGGTGCCCTGCGCTGGTACCGCGACTACGTCCGGCGCGCCGGCGATGCCCCCAACGTGTCCGACGTGCAAAAGCTCGTGGAGCGCTTCGAAGCCAAGCTGCAGGCGAAGGGGGTGCAGCAGCTCACCGTGCTTTCGGAGCCGGCGGGTGCCACCGTGGCCGTCGATCGGACGCCCGTCGGCGTCACGCCGTGGACCGCTGACCTGCCGCCCGGCACTCACCACGTCGCCTTGACGTTGCGCGGCTACCGCGATTCGGAAAGCGACGTCGAGCTCGCCGCCGAGCACGCGCGCGATTTCACGGCGGAGCTGTCGCGTGCGCCCGCCGTTGCCGCTCCTCAGGCCGCCCCTGCCGCGGCCGCGCCGGTCGCCCCGCTGCCCGCGGGCACGCCCCCCGCCGCCGAGCGCGCGCAGGGTGGAGGCCTCGGCGTCTGGCCCTGGGTCGCGTTCGGCGCCGGCGGCGCGACGCTCGGCGGCGCGCTCGCTTTCGAGCTGATGCGGCAGAGCTCCGAGAAAGCCGCCAAGGACGATCCGACGCAGATCGGTTACAAGGAGAACCTGGACAAGATGGAGAGCCGGCGCACGACGGCGCGCGCGCTCGCCTCCGTGGGTGGTGGGCTCGTCGTGCTGGGCGGCGTGCTCCTCGTCGTGGATCTCACCGGACGAAAGTCCGAAAAAGTCAGCTCGCTCACGCTCTCGCCCGCGCCCGGAGGGCTCACGGGCTCTCTCGCGGGGAGCTTCTGAGCGTGAGGAGCTTTCTTGCTGCTACGCGCCTCGGGCGCCTGGCCGTCGCGCTTGCCGGCGTCGCCGTCGCCATTGCGTGCCAGGGAGGTCTGTCCGACAGCCTCGAGGGCAAGACCTGCGATCCTAACAAGCAATGCCTCCCCGGGTGGGAGTGCGACGAGGCGACGAACACCTGCGTACCGCTCGGCACCGCCGAGCCGGTCGACGACGGCGGGCCGCTCGTGTGCCGCGAGGGCGAGACGGTTTGCGGTAGCCGATGCGTGGTCCTCGCGACCTCGCCCGACAATTGCGGCGGCTGTGGCGCCACCTGCACGGCGCCCGCTCACGGCGACCCCGCGTGCTCGAAGAGCACCTGCAAGTTCACCTGTTCCGATCCCTACGAGCCCTGCGGCGACATCTGCGTCGACACGAAGAACGACATCGACAACTGCGGCGGCTGTGGACAGAGCTGCCCGATGCCGGACGACGGCTCGCCCACCTGCGTGGACGGCGTGTGCGGTGTCGCGTGCGACGATCCATTCGAGGATTGTTCCGGGGCGTGCGTCGATACGACGAGCGACCCGAAGCATTGCGGTGACTGCGACGTAGCCTGCGGCAGTAGCGAGGTGTGCGACGCCGGCAAGTGCAGTGACGCCTGCTCGGGAGGGCTCGACAACTGCAGCGGCTCCTGTGTCGATACCGCCGTCTCTCGCGCGAATTGCGGCGCCTGCGGGAAGGCGTGCCCCATGCCGACGAGCGGGCGCGGCGTGTGCAGTAGCGGGAGCTGCGGCATCGACTGCGATCCTGGCTTCTCCGACTGCGACGGCGCGAGCTGCGTTGACACCTCCAAGGACGTGCGCAACTGCGGCGGTTGCGACATGCCCTGCGACAGCCCGACGAATGGGACGGCCTCGTGCGACGACGCGACCTGCGGCTTCAGTTGCAAGGAGGGCTTCGCGATGTGCGGGGACTCCTGCGTCGACACGCAGTCGAGCCCCGTTCACTGCGGCGGTTGTGATCAGCCCTGTGATCAAGGGTACATCTGTCAGGCAGGGGCGTGCGACACGTCCTGTGCCGGCTCGATGGTCGGTTGCAGCGGCGTGTGCGTCGATCCGGACACCGATCCCGTAAACTGCGGTGGTTGCGGGCTGGGTTGCCCCGTTCCCGCCAACGGCACGGCCAAGTGCGTCGACGGGGCATGCGCCGTGAGCTGCAACTCCGGCTACACGCCGTGCGACGGCAAGTGCGTGCGCCTGGACACCGACGTCGCGAACTGCGGCGCGTGTGGCGAGACCTGTGCGGGCGTCGCAAACGCCAGCCCCACCTGCACGACCTCCGGCTGTGGGTTTTCTTGCAGCAGCGG
The DNA here is from genome assembly GCA_963841435.1 of uncultured delta proteobacterium. GTDB lineage: Bacteria > Myxococcota_A > Polyangia > Polyangiales > Polyangiaceae > PMG-095. The sequence goes on along the minus strand of CAWJCS010000003.1, from coordinate 630,556 downwards.
CTACACGGCGTGCAACGGCGCCTGCGTCAACGCGAGCACGAACCCGGGTAACTGCGGCAGCTGTGGCTACGCCTGCGCCACGGGTCTCACCTGCGCCGGCGGGAAGTGCGGCATGAGCTGCCCGTCCGGCACACAGAGCTGCAGCGGTGCGTGCGTTGACACCTCGTCCGACACCTCGAACTGCGGGGTCTGCGGTGCGGTGTGCGGTGGCGCCACCAACGCGCGACCAACTTGCACCGCAGGCACATGTGGCATCGAGTGCGTGAGCCCGGCTTCGCTCTGCAACTCGGGCTGCGTGAATCTGCAGTCCGACGTTGACAATTGCGGCATGTGCGGCAAACGCTGCCCCGGCCCCGCGCACGCGACCGGCGTCTGTGGTGGCGGGGTGTGCGGCCTGTCCTGCGACGCCGGCTATTCGCTGTGTGGCGGCACCTGCGTTGACACGGCGACCGACAAACAGCACTGCGGAAGCTGCAGCACGTCGTGCATGGGGAACCGCACGTGCGTGGCTGGTATTTGCACGAAGTAGACGCGCCAGGTTTTCGCGCGGGTCGGAAAGCGGGGGCGGGCGCGTGTGGGTGAACGTGGGCGCCTCTCCGCCTGGATATCGCGACGAGGAGTTGCTACCTTATATGAGTCCGAGTCGCGACCGTTCGGGTAGAGGGACCCCGGCGCAGGCTTCGGGGGTCGTCGCATGGTCGAACGCGCATCACTGTCGCCGGGATATTCGCTCGGGCGCTACGAGCTCCTGGCCCAGGTTGCGCGCGGCGGGATGGGGCAGGTCTGGGCCGGACGGCTCACGGGTGCGCGCGGGTTTCAGAAGATCGTCGCCATCAAGACCCTGCTTCCCGAGCTTCGCCACGACGCGCGCCTCGAGGAAATGCTGCTCGCCGAGGCGCGCATCGCGTCGCTGATTCACCACCCGAACGTCGTGCAGACGACGGAGCTCGGCGAGCACCAGGGCACGCTCTACCTCGTCATGGAATGGGTCGACGGCGAGTCGCTCGACTTCGTGCTCAAGCGCGCCGAGGAGCGAGGTTGGGTCCCGGTGCCCGTCGGCGTGAATTTCATCGCCCAGGCGTGCCGCGGGCTGCACGCGGCGCACGAGCTCACGAGTGACCTCGGCGTGCACCTCGGTGTCGTGCACCGCGATGTGTCGCCGCACAACATGCTCGTGACGCACTCGGGTCAGATCAAGCTCGTGGACTTCGGGATCGCCAAGGCGACCAACGAAGAAAGCTCGCTCACGGCCAACGGCGAGGTCAAGGGCAAGTATTCGTTCATGGCGCCGGAGCAGGTGCTGGGAGGTGAGATCGATCGGCGCGCCGACGTGTTCGCGCTCGGCATCGTGCTCTACCTGCTCGTGACCGGCCGGCACCCCTTCAAGGTCGACACGAAAATCAGCGTCCTCGCGGCGATCACCGGCGAGCACTTGCCCCCACCGCCCTCGAAATTCGTGCCAGCGTGCTCCCCCGCGCTGGAGGCGGTGCTGCTGAAGGCCCTCGAGAAGGAGCCCGAGAAGCGCTATCAGACGGCCGATGCACTGCGGCTCGCGCTCGAGAACGCCGTTCCGCAGGCGTTCGTGCCGCTCGTTGACGTGCAGCTCAGGGAGTTCGTGTCGCGCACCATGGGCGACCGGGCCGCCGCGCGGCGCGAGGCCATGCGTCGCTTCCTGCTCGCGGCCGACGAGCGGCAGCTTGTCGGCGTCGAAAATGGACTTCTTTCGCCGGCGCCGTCCCAGAGCGGCGGATCGCTACGCGCGATCCTCGTCAACAACGTGCCCTCCATACAGTTGGCACAGGCGCGACCGAGTGAGATGCCGACCGAGCTCGGTCGGCATCGCCGTTCGCGCAACAGGATGATCGGGGCGGCCGTCGCCGTGGCGATCGGTGCCACCGCGTTCGTCGCCGCGCGATCGCTACCACCGCACGCGCTCGGTGCCCGCGACACACCCGCGGCCGACGCGGCCGCGTTCGCAGCGGTCGCGCCAGAAGTCACGCTCCCTGCGCCCGAGCTACCAGCACGCGCGGCCGAGGCGCCTGCGGCTCCCGCGCCGACCGACCCGTCCGCTGTTGCCGGGCCGCCCCTCGACACCGCGGCTGTGCCGCTTGCTGCCTCGTCCGCGCCTTCCGCTTCCGCGGTCGCCTCGAGCGGGGCCCCGCCGCGCGCGGTGGCGCACGGGGCCCGAAAAAGCGGTGCGGCGGGCGCGCAAAACGTGCCGGCGAGCCCGCCGTCGTCCGCGCCTCCCGTGCACGTCAAGCACGCGCCCAGGGCGGCGGCTCTCGATCTGATGTCGCCCTACGCCAAGTAGCGGCGTCGCCCCGTCACGGGGCGGCGAGGCGCTCACCAGGGGATGGGCTTCTGGTCCCGGAAGAAGCCGCCCGTGGGGCCGCTCTCCGTGAGGGCGAGCCCCACGATTGAGGCGGCACCCTGCTCGATGCTCCGCGCCGCTCCGGGGCCCCCCATGTCCGTCCGCACCCACCCGGGGCACACGGCATTCACCCGGATCCGCCGCGGCGCGAGGCTCGCCGCAAAGACCCGCGTCAGCGCGTTCAGGCTCACTTTCGAGATGCGGTACGCGGACGACGGCCAGCCGAGTGCGGCGTGCTGCCCCTGCTCGACCGCCGCCACGAACGATTGCGCGAGCTCGATGAGCCCGTCGCGAGTGAGCAGAGGGTCCGCGAAGCGCTCTCTGAGCGGCGAGGCAATCCCCGAAAGCTCCCCGATGCCGCTCGAAACCATCACGACGTGACCCCCGTCGCGGATCGACGGGAGCAGCGCTTCGGTGACACGCAAGGGACCGAAGAAGTTCGTCTCCATCGTGTCGCGTGCCACGCGCGCATCGAAGCCGTCGAGTGCGACGCCCGCATTGTTCACGAGCACGTCGATGTCGAGAGCGTCGCGGCGGCAGGCCTCCCCGAGCTCGAGGATGCTGTTCGGATCCGCGACGTTCGAGCAGGCGGTGCGAGACGTTGAGTCCGCTCGCTCCGAGCCTCTGGGCCGCGTCGCGCCCGGCCGCCGTTCGGCTCGTGAGCACGACGCGGAGCCCCTTCGTGGCGAGAGCCCGGCACGTTTCGAGGCCGAGCCCGCGGCTCGCCCCCGTGACGAGGCAGGTCCGTTTCGAGGCTTCTTCGCCCATCCCGCGCCCGCCGTCAGCGCACGAGCTTGATCGAGAACATCGGCGTCTTGACGGCGCCGAACGCCCGAACCCAGAGCGGCAGGTACATCTCGAGTCCGCGCGCCATGCTGACGTTGCCGAGATCCACGATATCCTTCCAGCCGAAGCTCTCGAGTAGCTTCGTGACGCTGGCCTTGGCGGCGGCGTCGTTGCCGGCGACGAACATGGTGTGATCGCCCCCGGCGAGCAGGTCCGGCGCCACCATGAGGTTGGCGTTCACGGTGTTGAGCGTCTTGACCAGCTTGACGTTCGGCAGCTCACGCTGGATCTGCTCGGCGAGTGAGTCGGTGTTGCAGACGCTGAGCGTGGGGGGAAAGCCCTTCGAGAAATCGAGGGGGTTCGAAATATCGACGAGCACCTTGCTGCCGAGCTCCCGGCTCACCTCCTTCAGAGAATCGAGGGCCCCCTTGCCGGACATGGCGTGGACGACGAGCTCGCCGTGCGCCGCCGCCTGCGCCAACGTCCCGAGGTCGATCTTCGGATGCGCCTCGCGCCAGACTTTGAAGGGTGGGTTGCCCATGCCGTCGGGCTCGGAGCGCGCCAGCGTGGCGGCCGGGTCGCGCGTCCCGACGGTGACCGTATGTCCGAGCTCGGCAAGCTTTTCTGCGATGGTTCGACCCACGATCCCGGTCCCCAAGACTCCGATCTTCATGTCAGCTTCCTCCGTTTCTGGTGTCGGGATCGCCTATCAGGCGAGCCCAGCAGGTCAACCATGGCCGAGAGTCCCGGGATCATGTTCAGTCGTCCACGAAGCCGCCAGGCGCGCGCCGACACGAAGCACGCGCCCCCGGTTTCAGAACAGGTCGGGTTCGTTCGCGTCCACGCGCCCGTTGCCGTTCAGATCCTCGTGCAGGCTCACCGAGGTGCGGAAGCCTTCGCGGAAACCGCTCGGATCTCCCGTGACAATCGACTTGTTGACGTGGACGACGCCGTCCGTGTCGGGCGCCGCCTGGTCGAGAGCGAGAGGGGACAGCAGATGAGCCACGTCGAGCTCCAGCAACAGGTTCGGAGAGCTCGGACCGCGGACGATCGGGTTCGGGAACGCATGCTCGAGGCCGATGTCGTCACCCAAAATCTCGAATTTCGCGCCGCTCGCGAGGCTGCCCGTGGAAAAAAACGAGTAGTCGTGGAGCTCGGCGGGTACTTCGTCGCCCGGCACGGCCGAGCCCTGCATGAAGATGAGGCAGTAGCTGCCGTCGGGCACCGCGCCGACCGCTAGCGCGCCGTCCCCGCTCACGAGCTCCATCGCGCTTGCTTCTTGCTTGAGGTAGACGGAGTTCGTCGCGTCGCCGTCGCAGGGGATGTAGCCGAGCGTCGTGGAGCCAAGCCACAACGCCTCCACGCTGACGGGGGCCGTGTCCGGTGAAACTGCAATGTCGTCGGGTGCCGAACTGCCTGCGGTAAAGAGCAGGCTATCGCTTGCAGGCGGGTTTCCCGTCTCGGTCGGGGCGCAGGCGATCGCAACGGCGAATGCGAGCAGGGAAGCAGCGCGGCAGGCGAGCATCATGGGGGTGCTACTTTTCACAGATCTCGGATAGTGGGAAAAGCTGGAAGTTTACCTGGATCACCTGCCGCGGCGCGTCCTCGAGCACGGCCAGCTCGACCAGCTCTCGCCGGAAGCGCTGGATGCGTTCCTTGATGAGCCGGAGCCCCTCTTCGCCCACGCACAGCGTCAGGGATGAAATGTCCCGCTCGCCCGCGCGGTGCTCGTCGATGGCGAGCCGCGCCCGACCGATCATTTCGCGGTGATAGTTGGCGATGTGGAGGCCCTGGGTTTCGGGTCCCGTCGAAACCACGGCTTGCCCCTGCTTGAGCTCGCCCCGGTCGTTTCTGACCAGCAAACCGAGCTCGAGCAGGATATCGAGCGCCTGCTTGGCCTCGAGGCGCGTGATGCGCGGCTTCATGTGCGCGGCGATCCACGCGGGGTCGCTCTTGAAGGCCCGCGCCGCTGCTAGCTCGCGAATCGCGGGTAAATACCAGGTGGCATGATACGCGGCGTGCGCCTGCTCGAGCGTGCGCCCGGCGTGGTAGCGGTGAAAGCCCGTGAGCTTGGCGTACGCCTCGTCTCGTGCTGCTGGGGTCGTCGCCTGGTTGAAGCGCACGAGCTCGAGGAAGTAGTCGCGGGATTCACCCGACAGCTTGAGCGCCTTGGCGAACTGCCGCGCCATGGCATCCGAGAGATTGCGTTGCCCGTCGATCACGAGCTTCGGGTAGTTCGGCGACTTGAGGCCCGCCTCCTGGCTGAACTTGCGAAACGAGAACGGCCGCTTGCCCTTCTGCTCGAGGTAAAAGTCCCGGAGAAAGGCGCGGTGATCCAGGTAGTCGTAGACTTCGAGGTCGCTGCGCTCGGCCATCCGGTTATCTTGCCAAGAACGGGGGCTCGTGCCCGCCACTCATGCGCGGAGCCCTGGGATTTCGCCGCCGGAGACGTTGCCGAGCGACTGCGTGGGCACGCCCACGGCGTTCATCGCCGTGATGAGCACGTTGGCCACGTCGCGTACGTCGGGTGGGGCCACCATGTGGACGCCGCGTACGAGCCCGCCCGCGCCGCCTGCGACGAGCGCCATCATCTGGTCACCCGAGTGCGAGTTCGGCACGCCGTTCTTGTCCACGCCGATGCCGGCTTCGTTGAGGTAGACGAGCGCCGTGTTGTCGAGCACGGTGCCGTTGCCTTCGGGCAGCGAGCGTAGGCGCTCGATGAGCGCGGCGAAGTGCTTCATGTGCCAGGCAGCGATGCGAGCAATCTTCTGGACCGTGGGGCCGCCCTGGTGGTGAGCATCGTGCACGGTGCGGCTCACCTGGGCAATCGCGGCCGCGTTCATGAAGCTTTGCACGAAGGTGTGCATCAGTGTCATCGAGCGCGTCATGTCGCAGGCGAGGGCCATCGCCGTGAGATCGGTGAACACCGCCGCGCGCGCGTCCTCGTCGCTGTAGCCGGCATTCGCGTCGTAGCCGTTGGGATCGGCGATGCTGCCGCCCACGGCCGGATCGGGCCCAGGGTCGGTGATGGGCTGGCAGGCCGCCGAGCTCGGTGTCGTCGCGGGCAGCGCGGCGAGCCGCTTCTCGAGCGCGCGGATCTCGTCCCAGTGCTGTGTGAGGCGCGTCTGGTCGGCGCGGCCCAGCCGGTCGTAGAGGCCTTTCATGCTGCGGTCCACGACGTCGAGCACGCTCTTTCGCTGGTCGAGCTCGAGCGCCGCGCGAGCGTCCAGCGTCGGGTCGGGTGTCTTCACGGCTCCGAACAGGGAGTCGAAGGCGGCGTGCGGGCTCGCGTTGGGCGTCATCCCGACGATGCCGCCGTTGCCGTCCGAGCGCGCCGACATCGTTCCCTTCAGCGCGTCGGACGCGGTTCCCGTGACGTACTGCGACGCCTGCACGCGGAAGGCGAGTGACGGGAATGGCGTCGCGCCGCCGGCCGCATCGGCGACGATTTGGTCCGACGTGGGGTGCGTGTAAACGATCGTGAGCCCGTTCTGCTGGGTGGTGCCGCCGGCGAAGATCGCGTCGTTGTGCCAGTGGATGGGGATGCCGTCGCCGGCGTCGGGGTGCCCCACGCCCTCGAGCGCCAGCCCCGATACGACGGTCACCTCGGATTGAACGGGCGCGAGCGGCAGGAGGCCGTCCTTGAGGTCGTAGTCGGGGCCCGTCCGGCTCGGCACGATGAGGTTCTGGGCAGGATCGTCGTCGGGCGAAAGCGAGTACGAACCGTAGAGCACGACGTAGCGAAGCGGCAGGGTCTGCGCCTGAGCGCGCCTCGGAGCCATGATCTCGAGCAGCGGCAGCGCGAGCGCGGTCGTCCCCGCGCCCCTCAGCAGCGTGCGGCGATTCAAGCGTGGCAAGGGGTTCATCTCAGGGCTCCTCCCGGCGATAGCCGAAGGCGTTCGAAGTGACGGTGCCGAGCACGAGCTCGCGAAACGCGTAGCCCGAGCCCTCGAAGCGCGCCTGGAGCTCGGCGATGGCTGCGGCGTCGTCGGCGTCTTCCGGTCGCCCCGTGGCGAAGCGATAGTACTGCTTCGCGACACAAGGCCCGATGCGGTTGCTGTCGATCAGAAGGTCTTCGAGCTCGGCGGGACCGCGGAACGTGCCGAGCCCGTCCACCTCGCCCTCGCCAGTGATCTCGCACTCGGGCAGCTCCTCGCCGAACGTCGGGGAGCCGTCGAGCGTGTCGATGTCGTGCGTGCGATACCGGCCTTCGCGATCGTAGTTTTCGAGGCCGAAGCCGATGGGATCGATCTGGCTGTGGCAGCCGGCGCAGCTGCTCGGTGAGCGATGCTCGGCGTAGCGATCCCACTTGCAGGGGCTGCCCGTGCCTGCGGGCGGTGCATCGGCGTTCACATTGGGCGGGGGTGGCGGTACGTCTTCGCACAGGAGCTGCGTGCGCACGCGCTTGCCGCGACGTGTGGGGCTCGTGTCGAGCGTGTCGCCGAGGATCGAGAGGAACGAGCCGTGCGAGAGCAACCCTTGCCGCCCCGTGTCGCCGTACGGAACGAAGCCTTCGCCGCCCGCCGGTGCCGGCAGGCCGTAGAGCGCTGCTAGCTCGTCGTTGACGTAGGTGTCGGTCGCGCGGAAGAGGTCGAGCCACGACGCGTCTTCGTCGAACGCTCGTGCCACGAGCATGGCCGATTCGCGCCGCATGGCGGTCGTCAGCGATTGCGAGTGCGGCAAGACGGAGTAACCGAGCCAGAGCGCGTGGAATTGATCGAGATTCTCCGTCGTGCGTGGTGACGCGAACATCTCGAGCGCGGCGTCGCGCACACCGTCCGGGGTCTCGAGCAAGCTCTGTTCGGCGCGCTCGAGCAACACGTCGGAAGGCGTCGACCCCCAAACGAGGTACGAGAGGCGGGTCGCGACCTCCCAGTCGTCGAGCCGGTAAACGCCGGGCATGCCGGGCACCGGCGCTCCGACCTCGACGCGGTAGAGGAACGCCGGATGCTGGAGCATGGCCCGGAGCGCGACCTCGACGCCCGCGTAGAAATCGCCCTGGCGGGCGACGAACGGCGCTCCCGCTTGCTCGTAAACGTCCACCTCCGCGTCGGTCAGCGGGCGGCGCAGCGCCCGCCGACCGAACTCGGAGATGAAGCCACGAAAGCAAGAGCTGTCCTCGCTCGTCGCGTCCTTCGGCGAGCAGCCGATCACGCGATCGCGCCGCGCCGGATCGGCCAGCAAGCGGCGCGTCACGTCGGTCGCCAGGCGCTCGAGACCCTCGACGAGGACGCTCGAGACCGTGAGCTTCGTGTAGTCGTTCTCGAACGGGCCGAGCTGCTCCTCCTGCAGCGCCTGGCGCGCCGGGCGCGTGGCGTCGCCGAGCAGATCCTCGAGCGTCCGGTCGAGCTCCGCGATCGTCAGGCGGCGCATACCCGCCTTGCCGACTCCTTCGCCTTCGACGAGCGTGCTCTCACCCGCGCCCCCTGCGGCGCCGCCGCCGCTCGTCGAGCCCGTGCCGCCGCTGCCCCCGCTGCCGATGCCGCCTGCGCCAGCCACGGCGCTCGAGGCGGCCACGCCGTTGCCCGCGGTGCCCGCCGAGCCGCCGCTCGTCCTCCCACTCGGTGCGCCGCCGGCGTCCCGCTCCACGCGGCCCGTGCAGGCCACGAGCGCCATCCCCCAAAGCCCAATCCATGACCAGCGCTCCGTTCTCACCCCCTCCGCCGGAGCAAGGTGCGTGCCCACGCACCCGTCGGCCCGGCTCGTGCAGAGTGAGGCTTCTGACCCCGCGAAATAAGCCCGCTTCCGCGCTCCCGGCCCCGCCAGCTGGCGTTAACAGCCCGTATACGGAGCGCAGGAAGGGGCCGTCGCCCGACAGCTCGATCCGGTTGGATGGGCTCTCAGGCAGCCGGTGGCAACGTCAGTCCTTCGTCCATGGTCGCGAGATCACGCAGGCATTGATGCCCCCGACGCCCATCGAGAGCTTGCCGACCGGGCCGCGCGGAAAGTCGACGGGCTGGTCGAACACGAAACGCTGTCCGAGCTCGCGCACCGCGGCATGCAGGTCCTCCTCCGCGAGCGGCGTCGCGAAGAGCTTGCCGCGCTCGTATCCGAGATATTGCGCCGTGAGCTCCCAGCCCCCGCCGACGCCCATACCGTGCCCGAACGTGCCCTTGCGCGCCGTGACGAGGGCCGACGGCACGAGGCTCCGCACGTTCTCCACCTCGGAGACGTTGCCGGGCGTCGCCGTGGCGTGTAGATCGAACGACGCGACCTCTTTTGCGCTCACGTGGGCCTTTTCGAGTGCTTCCGCCATCGCGGCGCGCGGCCCGTCCTGCGAGGGCGTGATGATGTGCTCGGCATCCGCGCTCACACCGACGCTGACGGGCTCCATGCCGAGCGGCTCGAAGCCGTGTGCGCGCCCGTACTCGAGGTCACCGATGATCCAAACCGCGGCCCCGCCCGCGACGTGCGTGCCCTTGAGACGCGTGAGTGGTCGGCTCACCTCGCCGTCGGCCGAGAGGACGCGCGCCGAGTAGAACGCGCCGACCGTGAGGGGATGCGGCGGGGGGTCGCAGGCGCCGATCACCGCGAGCTTGGCGCTGCCGCGCGCGATCGCGTCCATGCCGAGCTTGAGGCACACGCCGAACGTCGAGCAGGCGGCGACGGGCGCGATGCACATGCCGGTGATCTTCCCGAGCATCGAGATCTGGCTCGCCGGCGTGTTCGAGACGTTCCAGAGTACGTTGGGGCTGATGGCCGTCCACGGCGGATCGGGTGTTCCCGTGCGCTGCGTGAGCGCTGCGAGCCGCCGCCGCTTCTCGCGGATCACGTTGAGCTTCTTCGCGTCCACGTTGCCCTCGACGCCGAGCCCCTCGATCGCGCGGAGGTCGGCGAGGTAATCACCGAGCGCGGCCGAGCGCGCCGCCCAGAATGCCTGCCACGCGTCCTCGCGCTCCTCGCGCTCGTCGATGGAAAGCTCGGCCGAGGGAGCGGGTGGAAGCCCTTCGGGGGCAGGCACGTCGCCGGCGAGGTACGCGGCGAGCGCGGCGTTGCGCGCGGGATCGGCCCAGAAGCGGTTCCAGCGCCGCTGGGCGCGATGATGGGCGATCGACGCTTCGTGGATCGTCGGGAAGGCTCCGAGCGCCGTGCCGACGTAGACGTGCGCTTGCCTGCCGAGCTCGGTCAGACGCGGTTCGACGCCGGGATTCTGCTCGAGCGCCTGGATGAACGCGCCCACCGCGTAGAGCGCCGTCTCGTCCATCTTCTCGACGAGCTGGTTGTAGCGCCCGGGCAGGAAACGCTTCTCGACCCACGGCCGGTAGGTCGCGAAATCGAAATCGGGTCGGCCCACGAGGAAGTTGTCGGGGCCGAAGCCGTTGAACGGCTCGAGCCAGTGCCCTGCCTGCTCGAGGTTTTCTGCGAAGCGGGCGACGTTCGCCGAGCGCGGGGCGACGACGCCCCAACCAAAGACGGCGACTCTAGGCATGCGCGACTCGCGGCGGGGATTTCTATCGCTCGCCCGAAGGGAGAGTCAACTCGCCCGCCGCGAAAGCTTGCGTCTTACGCCATTTCGCCCGGGTCGGCACCGGTCTCAAGCGCCGAAGGAAAAGGGTTGCCCCGTTCAACTCGACCACGGCCGCCCACAGGTCGCCCGTCGTATCGACGTGTTTGCGGAAGCGGGTCACGAGCGGCAGCGGCACGTGCACGAAGCGCCCGTGCCAGCGACCGATCAGCATATTGGTGTTGCCGGCGAGCGCGGCGTGCACGGCGTTGCGCGCCATGTGCCACGAATAAACGCTGTCGGCGGGAGAAGCCGGCACGCTGCGGATCGAGTAGCTCGGGTCGAGGTACTTGAGCGTGATCTCGACGTGCTTGCGCCGGAAGTGCTCGACGATGCGATCCCTGAGCACGATGCCGATGTCGAGAAGCTTCGCGTTGCCGCTGGCGTCGGTCGAAGGGGGCCCGCTCTCGCGCTCCGGGCGACACAGCTCCTGACCCGCGCCCTCGGCGACGACCACCACGGCGTGCTCGGTCTGCTCGAGCCGCGCCTCGAGCACCTCGAACAGCCCTCCGTGACCCTCGAGTCGCAGGGGGATCTCGGGGATCAAGACGACGTTAACGTCCGTCGAGGCGAGCGCGGCGTGGCAAGCGATGAACCCGGAGTGCCTCCCCATGAGCTTGACGAGGCCGATGCCGTTGCGAGCGCCCATGGCTTCGACGTGGGCGTTGCGAATCACGTTGACGGCCGCAGAGTAGGCGGTTTCGAAGCCGAAGCTGCGATCGATGAAGTGGATGTCGTTGTCGATGGTCTTCGGAATGGCGACGATCCCGATGGGCACCTGGCGCTTCCGGATCTCCTCGACGAGCGCCATCGCGCCGCGGCACGTGCCGTCGCCCCCGACGACGAACAAGACCCCGATCTCGAGCTCCTCCAGCCGGTCGACCATGTCCGCGGCGTCCTGACCGCCGCGCGACGTGCCGAGCATCGTGCCACCCTGCTGGTGAACGTCCGCGACGACGGTCGGCGTGAGCCGGACGGCGCCGAGCCCGCTCTTGCGCACCAGCCCCGCGTAGCCGTAGCGGAAGCCGAGGATCTGCTCGATGCCGTAGCTTTCCGTGAGGCAGAGCACGAGCCCGCGAACGACGTTGTTGAGGCCCGGGCACAGACCGCCGCACGTGACGATGCCGCACCTCAGGCGTGAGGGGTCGAAGAAGATCTTGTCGCGCGGCCCGGCGAGCTCGAACGCTGGTGTCGCCGCGAGATCGTCCGCTCGCCCGAGCACCTGCGACAGCTTGTCCTCGAGCAGCACGCGGTCCGCCTCACCCACGTAGTGGATGGTCGACTGGGCGAGCCGGGCGGCCATGGGCGAGGGGAAGGTACAGGGCCCGAGAACCTCGATCTCCAGATCCCTGGCGACGACGCGTCCGGCTCGCTCGAGGACGGTGAGCCCAATCGCCATGAGAGAATCGTCTCTCGGCACGCGTTTCGGCCTGCTTTCCAGCCCGTGACCGGCGCCGGCGGTCAGGGCGGTCGCCCGACGCCCTCGTTCGCCTTGCGGGCCCGGTTCACCCGGGGAACATTGGCCCGAGGGGGGTGTCGGCCCCTGCGCATGACGACCTTCGAGCCCGCTCTTTTACCCGACCTCTTGCACCCGGTCCCGCTCCGGCGCGTCAACTCCGAGCGCACCAAGCTCAGCATGACGCTGGCGTTCGCGGGTGGCGTCTCCGGGGGCCTCTTCAGTGACGCGCTCGCACGGGCCACGCTCGCGCCCTCGACTTTCGATCCGGCCGGATTCGTCAACGACCTGTTCCTCGAGCGCTTCGTGGCGCAAGGGTTCCGCGTTCGCATCGGCAGGAACGAGCCCACGCTCATGGCGGCGCACTTGGCCCGCCTGCTCGCGCACCCACCCGCCGATCCGGCTGTCGTTTCCTACCGTCGTGGCGTGCTCGGCGAGCTCATGGAAAGCGCGGAGCTTCGCGCCGAGCTCGAGCGGCTCTACCAGCTCATCGGCCGCTTTCGTGGCCTGCTCGAGAACGCGAGCGGCGGTCGTACCTGGGACGCGACGCGCCGCCAGCTCGACGTTCTGGGGCTGCTCAAGGAAATCTTCGATGCGCTGGCCGGCGGGTTCGCGCGTTCGCGCTCGGGGCTCTCGCGCTTGTCGCATTTTGGCCTGTCGGTGCAAGCGAGCGAACCGTATCGCGCCCTCGCGGATCTGATGCGCTACGACGCGCGCCTCGCGACGGTGAGCCTCAAGGTGGGCATCGGTGCCGACGGAAGGATTCGCGGATTTCAGATCGTGTCGCTCGAGGAGCACGCCGACAACCCCTTCGTGAGCGCACCTTTTCGACGCTGGCTCGCGAAGCTCGAGCTCTTCGTGCGGGGCTACCGCTTCGGCGACGGAGAGGTCATGGCTCGGCTCGTCGACGCCGTATGGAGCGGCTTCGAGGACGAGCTCGTCGCGCTGGTCGAGCTCTTCGGCGACCTCGAATTTTACCTCGGCGCCCTCGGCCTGCGCGACCGCGCGCACGAGGCGGGGCTCGAGGTCTGCCTGCCCGAGATCGTCGGCCCCGACCGACCGCGCGCTTTTCGGGGACTGTTCAATCCGCTCTTGCTCGTGAGCGGGATCAAGCCGGTCCCCTGCGATCTTTCCTCCGCCAGCCTGACCCACACCGTGCTCGTGACCGGGCCCAACTCGGGCGGCAAGACACGTCTGCTGCAAGCGGTCGGCCTCGCGCAGCTACTCGCGCAGTCGGGGCTCTTCGTGCCCGCGAGCTCCGGCACCATCGCGCTCGTGCCGGGCCTCGTCGTCTCGCTGATTCAGGAGACGAAGATCGATCAGGCCGAGGGGCGCCTCGGCATGGAGCTCGTGCGCATCCGCGAGCTGTTCGAGCGGCTCCCGCCCGGGGCCATGGTGCTGCTCGACGAGCTCTGCTCGGGCACCAATCCATCCGAAGGCGAAGAGATCTTCGAGCTCGTCCTCGCCATGCTGTCGCGGCTCGCGCCGCAGGCCTTCATCACGACCCACTTTCTCGCGTTTGCAGCCCGCCTCGACAAGGAAAACAAGATCCCGAACCTCGGTTTTCTGCAGGTCGAGCTCGGACCCGATCGGCGCGCCACCTACCAGTTCGTGCCTGGCGTCGCTCACACGTCGCTCGCGGGGCACGCAGCCGAACGGCTCGGCGTCACGGGCGAGCAGCTGCTCTCGCTCATCGAGAAAAACATCCGGGCGCGCACGGCAAATCCGCCCCCGGGGTGGGGGCAGGCCTGATGCCGACCCTGCTCACGACCCCGCGCATGTCGCCGGAGCTGCGTGCGCGCGTGGAGGCGAGCGTCCGAGGACGAGGGCCTCGCTCCACGCGGCGCGTCTTGCCCCTCGCGCTCTCGATCTTGCGGGTGGGGCTCGTCGTGGCGATGGTCGTGGCGATTTCGAGCCTCATCGTCGCGCGAAAGCGCGCGCGAGACGATCTCGAGCGGCAGCGAGCGGCGCTGCTTTCGAAGCTCAGAAGCGAATCCGCGTCCCTGAATGCCGAGCAGAAGAATCTCGGCGTTCGCGTCGAGGGCTGGCTCGAGCGCTGCGCCGGGCCCTTCGTGAGCGACACCATCGAGCCCGCGCTCCGCGCCGAGGGCGCCCTGGCGAGCGCGCTCGCGCGCCCGACGGTGTACGTGCGTGGCCCGCTCGAGAGCTTCGCCGGGCCCTCCGGAGTCGCCGAGGCCGCCATGAGCTCCTTCAACGACGCGTTCGTCCTTTGCTTGCTCGAGCCGCCGAGCTCGCGTACCGAAAAGGCGTTGCTCGGCCGTGCCCGCTCTGCGTACGGCGGCGGCGCGCGGGTCGTGCGCGCCGCGGGGCACGTCGCGCGCCTGCACCACGCGCTCGTGGGGTTGCCGCTGCTCGGAGCCGCCTGGGAGTCGCGCGTGCTCGCGGCGTCCGACCCCCGCGAGCTCGGGGAGCTCGTGCGCGTCGTCGAGCGGGCGCCCCTCGCGGACGCCAAGGCCGCAGCCAAGGCGGAGCTTCTGCTCTACGCCATGGACGAGCCCGGGGACCGCAGAAAGCCCGCGGAGCTCGACGGCGAGCGCCCGCACGACGTGCGCGTGGGGCTCGTCGACCTGACCTCGAAGAAACTCCTGTTCGCCGTGAGACGGCGCGTCGACCCGAGCTCCCTCTCGCCGGCGACGCGCGCCGAATACGCCGCGTCCGTCGATGCGTGCGCGCTCGCGCTCGACGTGCGCTCTTCCGTGAGCGGCGAGAGCTTCACTGGCGGCTAGCGCGCCGGTCCTCTTCGGGAGCGCCACCCGGGACCGCGACGATCGGGTCGCGAAAGCGCCTCGTCTCGCCCGTTCCGCCTCGACGCGCGGGGCCGGATTGTCGTCGTTTGGTCGCTTCGACCGCGCCGAGCTCGCGCGCGTCGAGCGTCGTCGTGGCGCAGCGCGCCGACGCGGCGTCTTCGGGCGCCGGGTGCCTTCGTCGGCTTCATTTTTTTCTTCGCCGCGCTCCGCCCCCCATCGGTTGGGGCTTCCACTATCTCACGCGTTGCGTCGTCGACCCTCGGGGTCTCGAGCCCCTAGAGTGAAGTCGCGGAAATGATTGAATCGACCTCTATCGGCTGCCCCATGGCGCCACGGTCGAGGCCCCCCATCGGCGCGAGAGTCTTTCACTGAAGGCGGATTGCGGCGGCCCCTTTCTGCGACCTTGAAACCGTCCGGCTTGGAGAATCGTGTCACACAGGTCGTTTTCACGAAACATCCCCGACAACTCACGTGACGAGGATGTGGGGCGAACGAAAGGGCTCCCCCCACGGACGAGGTTCCCCATGAGAAAGAGTCATCGCATTCTTCTGACGATCTTGAGCCTTCTGCTCGTGCCGGCCTTGGCACTGGCAGATGACGGCCCCACCACGGCCGAGCTGAAGGTCACCGCCGACACCATCTGGGTGTTGTTCACTGGCTTCCTGGTCTTCTGGATGAACGCGGGCTTTGCCCTCGTCGAATCTGGATTTTGCCGGAAGAAGAACACGGTCAATATCCTCGGTAAAAACTTCCTGGTCTTCGCCGCAACGACGCTCATCTACTACTTCGTGGGCTTCGGGGTGATGTTCGGGAATGGCAACGATTACATCGGGATGAGCGGCTGGTTCGTTCCGAACGACCCCAAGGTGTTCGAGGCCCTGTCTTGGACCTCCGTGCCGGTTTACGCCAAGTTCTTCTTCCAGCTGGTGTTCGCCGGAACCGCGGCCACCATCGTGTCGGGCGCTGTTGCGGAACGCATCCACTACGGAGCGTTCCTCATCTTCAGCGTCGTCATGGGCGCCATCATCTACCCGATCGGAGGTCATTGGATCTGGGGCGGTGGCTTCCTCGGCTCCGACGGCATGTTCGACTTCGCCGGCTCCACCGTCGTTCACTCGATCGGCGGCTGGGCGGCGCTCGCGGGCATCATCTTCCTCGGACCGCGTATCGGTAAGTACGGCAAGGACGGTAAGCCGAAGGCCATCCCCGGCCACAACATGACGAGCGCCACGCTCGGCACGTTCATCCTGTGGCTCGGCTGGTTCGGGTTCAACCCGGGCTCGACCATGGGTGCCAGCGCCGGACCGATCGCGCACATCGTGCTCACGACGAACATGGCGGCGGCCGCCGGCGCGGCGGTCGCGACCATCTACTCCTGGAAGCGCCTCGGCAAGCCCGATCTCGGCCTCACCTGCAACGGTTGCCTCGCGGGCTTGGTCGCGATCACGGCACCCTGCGCCTTCGTCACCGGCACGATGTCGATCGTGATCGGCGCGATCGCAGGCTTCCTCGTCGTCGAAGGCGTGCTCTTCTTCGACCGGATCAAGATCGACGATCCGGTGGGCGCGACCAGCGTGCATCTCCTGAATGGCGTCTTCGGCACCCTCTGCATCGGCCTCTTCGGTGACCTCACGGTCGCCAAGGAAGTCGCTGGCGTGGACCTGAAGTCGGGCGGTCTGTTGCTCGGCGGCGGCGCCGCACAGTTCATGGTGCAGCTCAAGGGCGTCGTCGCCGTCGGCGCGTTCACCTTCGCAATCTCCGCTCTCGTGTGGTGGCTGCTCAAGGTGACCATCGGTATCCGCGTCTCGGCCGAGGACGAAGAAGCGGGTCTCGACGCGACCGAGATGGGCATGGAAGCCTATCCGGACGATCTGCCGCGCACGGCGGTGCCGACCTCGGCACTTTCGGCCGGCTCGGCGTTGGCCGCTCCCATGGAGGCCGAAGCGGGCTGAGATCGTAACTCGAGTCAGAGAGAAGCGAGCGGGCCCGTACCGTCGCGCCAAGGCGTGGTGGTGCGGGCCCGCCCTTTTTGGGCCCGAGCGAAAACTCGACGTTTCCGGAAGAGAATCCACAACTTGCACGAGCTCTCTCACGCCGCCGTCGAAACCCTGCCGATGTGGACGATGTCGCCCTTCGTGGCGCTCGTGCTCGGCATGGCGGTGCTGCCCCTGGTGCTTCCTCACGCCTGGGAGCATCACTGGTTCCAGGGGCTCGTCGTGCTCGCCTGCGCGAGCCCAGTGGTCGGTTACCTCGTCCTGCACGGCCAGCACGAAGAGGTCATGCATGCGGTGTCCGGCTACGTCACTTTCATCAGCACGCTCGGTGCGCTGTTCATCGCGGCGGGCGGTGTCTACGCCACCGGCGATCTCGAGGCGACACCGCGGACGAACGTCACCTTCTTGCTGATTGGCTCGTTGCTCGCGAGTCTCATCGGAACCACCGGCGCGAGCATGCTGCTGATCCGGCCGTTCCTCCGCACCAACTCGCAGCGCGCGCACACCGCGCACCTCGTGCCCTTCTTCATTCTCGGTGTCGCCAACGCGGGCGGCATGCTGACCCCGCTCGGTGATCCGCCGTTACTCGTCGGCTTCGTGAGCGGCGTGCCGTTCTTCTGGACGCTGCGCCTCTTCCCCGTCTGGTTCCTGTACGTGGCCTTCTTCGCCGTGGCGCTCTACGTGTTCGACCGGCGCGCGTACAAGAAGGAAACCGCCGAGGCGCTCGCGCTCGACCGCGCCGAAAAGAAGCCGATTTCGCTGCAGGGGTCGACGAACCTCCTCTGGCTGCTCGCCGTGATTGGTGCTGCCTTCCTCCCCCACGTCGTCCGTGAGGTCGCGATGCTCGGCATCGGTGCCGCGGCCTACTTCACGACCAAGCACGAGGTGCGAAAGCTCAATGGCTTCAGCTTCGGACCGATTCTCGAGGTCGCGGTGCTCTTCGTCGGCCTGTTCGTCTGCCTCGTGCCCATCGAGAAGGAGCTTGCCGTACGCGCACCCGAGATGCCCATCCAGCAGGCCTGGCAGATGTTCTGGGCGGCGGGTTCGCTCTCCGCGCTGCTCGACAACGCGCCCACCTACGCCGCCTTCGCCGCCCTGGCGCGCGGTCTCGGGCACGGTTTGCCCGACCTCGTCGCGGGGATCGAGCCGCTCAAGCTCGCTGCCATCAGCGCCGGCGCCGTGGTGATGGGCGCCACCACGTACATCGGCAACGGGCCGAACCTCATGGTCAAGGCAATCGCCGAACGGTCGGGGTACACTCTACCGAGCTTCGTTCGGTACGCAGTATTTGCGTTTTTTGCGATGTTGCCGGTACACCTGGTCTTGACCCTGGCTTTCGTATTGCTCGAGCGCTGAAGCAACGGATGGTGCAAGATGAGCATCCAATTTTCTCCTGAGCCAATCGTTTTGGAGGCCGGGTCGTGACCGAGAGCGAACTGCCGCCCCTCCAGAACACGGGCGAAGAGCCCGAAGTGATCGTTGCCGCCGTCAACAGCTCCCTCGCGAGCAAGCGCATCGTGTCGATGGCGGCCCGTCTCGCCCGCGCGCTACCCGAGGCGAACGTCCACATCCTTCACGTCTTCCGGACGAGCCGCTTCGAACGTGGTCACTCCTGGTCCACCGAGACCAGCGGCGCCGCGCTCGAGGATTCGAAGGAGCACCTCGAAGCGCACGTTCGCGCGGCGCGCGCGCAGTGCCGGAACACGGTGACCGGGCATTTCCTCGTGGGTGACCCCACGGGCGAGGTCCTGCGCACCGTGGGGGAGCTCAAGGCGGACGTGCTCGTGATCGGCACCGACGACCGTGCGGGGCTCGAGCGTCTCCTGCTCGGGTCGATTGCCGAGACGTTGATGCGAAAGTCGCATTGCTCGGTGTTCATCGTGCGCAAATAGGGGGTGTTCGCGAGCGGGGCCGCGGGTTGCCAGCGCTTGCTTCTGGCGTGGTGGGCCGAATCGGCTGGCGCGTGCTGGGCGTTCGTCGTGGGGATTAGGTCCGTCGGACGCCCGCGAAGAAGCTCGATTCGACCCAGGTCGCGAACCATTCGGATAGCTGGCGACGCAGTGCGAGGAGACCCTCGTGATCGTGGATGCGACCTTCGAGCGCACCGAGCGCCACGCCGAGCGGTGTGCCGCGCATCAGCTCTTGGAGGAGGTCGGCCATGCGAGGAGGGAGGTCGTAGCGCCAGACGGCCTGGCCTTTCCGGAGCACCGCCGTGGCGCTCGCGGCGCGGCTCGGCGGGTCCGGGTCGGAGCCCTCGCGAAAGGCGACGTAGTAGTCGTTCACCGGGTACTCCGAGCGCACGAGTCGGAGCGATGGGCTCGGCACGAGCTGGGTCGTCGCCCAGGCGTCTTCGGGTACGCCGAAGATGACGCTGCGATCGAGCGGTGCGGGGGAGGGGGCGTGGATGGCTTCCACGATCGCCCACTCGAGTCGCGCGAGATCGGCGGCGAAGGCGCCCCACGTGCCGGGTTGCCCACGGCAGTGCTCCGCGAAGCGCTCGCCGAAGCGGTTCAGGCTCGGTGAGCGTGACGGGTTCGCGAAAATGTACGACCGCGCGAGCGCCGCGAATTCGTCCTCGCCCAGCCAATGTGCCACGGCCGGGTAGTCGTCGAGGAGGCACTCGACGAGACGCGCGTGGTAGCCGGCGTGGTAAATCGCGAGGCGGTCGAGCGCGGAAAGCGCCGGACCCTTCGTGACGAGCCTGAGGAGGCCGAGCTCGTTGTCGGCCCCGAGGGAGATGCCGCGCTCGGCGTCGGCGATCCCGGCTTCGACGCCACGCGGATTCGTGGTGACGGCGGCGAACCACGCCTGTAGCGTGGCGAGCGGGGGGCTCGACATCATGCCGCACCGGCCTCGGGCAAAAGGTAGCGCTCGGCACGTCGCGCCTCGGCGTGCACGACGGAAAACGGTGGAATCTCTGCGTCCCACTCGAGCAGCACGGGCGCTCGGGCCCCGAGCGCGCCGGCCTCGGCGAGCAGATGCCACACGGGGTCCGGCACGGGACCGACGTGACTGTCGATGATGTGCGTGCCGTAGTGCGTGTGACCCGCGACGTGAAACTGCGCGACCCGCTCCATCGGAATGCCGCGCAGGTACTCGTGCGCATCGAACCCGTGGTTGTAAGCGCTCACGTGGACGTTGTTCACGTCGAGCAACAAGAGCGCGCCCGTCTCGGCGGTGAGCGCAGACAAGAACTCCCATTCACGCAACGTCGAGCCAGCGAATTCGACGTAGGTGGACGGATTCTCGAGCGCGATCGGCGCCCCGAGATAGTCCTGGACGGTTC
The DNA here is from genome assembly GCA_963841435.1 of uncultured delta proteobacterium. Taxonomy (GTDB): domain Bacteria; phylum Myxococcota_A; class Polyangia; order Polyangiales; family Polyangiaceae; genus PMG-095. The sequence goes on along the minus strand of CAWJCS010000003.1, from coordinate 610,391 downwards.
GAACGCGGGAAGCGACGTGGTGGAGGGCTTCCTCGGTGAGCGGCAGAGGCAGGAGGTCGTGCAGGTTCTTTCCGAGCACGCCCGTGAAGCACAAGTGATCGGACACGAGCGACGCGCCAATCCGGTCTCGGAGCGCCTTGAGCTCGGCCAGATAGCGGAAATCCAGAGGATCGCTCGAGCCTATCGACAGCGACACGCCGTGCATCACGAGCGGATAGCGCTCGGCGATGGCGTCCAGAAATTCGAGCGGACGCCCCGACGTGTACATGAAGTTTTCGCTCAGCACCTCGAAGAAGTTGACGTCGGGCGCCGTCTCGAGGATCTCGGCGAAGTGCGTGGTGCGAAGACCGACGCCCACGCCGAGCTCGGGGAAGTGTCCCCGGGCGGCCGCGGAGTCCGCGACCACCCGGGTTACTCCCGGGCGGGGCTCAGCCCTTGCAGCCACCCTGCCCCTTGCAAGCGTTCTGGGCTTTGCAGGCGTGCTTGTCGGTCTTGCAGCCGCCCTGGCCCTTGCAAGCGTTCTTGCCTTTGCAGCTGTGCTTGCCGGCGCCGTCGGCGAGCCTCTGCGCGCCGAACGCGTTGGCTGAGCGCATGCTGGTTTCGGTCTGCTCTGCGCCGCTCACGATGCCAGAGATTGCGGCCGCCATCAGGATCGAGGTCATGAGTTGGTTCTCCTTCTTTCTTTCGGTTACGGTTCGAGATCCCGAGCCTTACGTGGTCTTCGCGGAAAGCTCGGCATTCGTCTTGGGCTCGGCGCGCGTGCCAGAGCGGCGCGACGTGAGCAGGTGATCGAGCGAGGCCTTGCCGGGGCCCGCGACCGCGATCCAGAACAAGAGCGCGAGGTACGTCCACTCGACGAGGCCGAACAGATCCGCCAGGCCGTGCACGTCTTCGCGCTGCGCGGTGACGATCGCCACGGCCATCGAGACGATGAGCGGCAGGGCGGCGAGGCGGGACGCGAGCCCGACGAGTAGGAGCCCACCACCGATGAGCTCGACGAAGCTCACGAGGTGCGCATGGAAGCCCGGCGCGGGGATACCGAGGTCCATGAAGAACGCGGTCACCTTGTCGAGCGAGTGCACCTTGCCCCAACCGGTGCTCATGAAGAGCACGCCGAGCGTGATGCGGGCCAGGAGCGGCCCGGTAAATTCCACCTTCTTCAGCAAATCCAAGGCGCGCTTGGGCGCGCGTGCGAGCCAATGTGAGGCATCCACGACGAGCTCCTCTCACCCCGAAACGGGGCATTTCGAATCGACCGTGCGAGCGACGAGTGCTCGCGGCGTCGCATCCCCTACGGCGGACCCGGGCCCCGGTTTCCCACAAAGTGAAGCGGTAACCGCCGGCGGCCGCCCGCGTACCACCCGGCGACATGGCCCGCCGCAACGTTTACACGCTCAGAAACCTGGCCGTCTGGACGAAGCTTCTGCTCTCCAGCGTGCTGCTCGTCGCGTTCACGCTATTCGGGCTCGGATGGGTGGTGTCGGTGACGGCGGTCAACTGGGGGCTCTCCCTGGGAACGCTGCTCGACTTCGGCGTTCGTCTTTCGATGCTGAGCCCCACGCTTCGTGCCGGGCTCTTTCTCGCCCACCTACTCTCGCTGCTCGTCATCCTGCCCGTGACGCTCGCGTTGATCCGGCACATGCCGCTGCCCCGCCTGAGCCGCCGGGCCCTGTTCGTCGTCGCGAGCGCGCTCGCGGGGCTCGACGTTCTCTTTTGGCTCGTCGTCCCGGTCTTCGCTCCGGCGCGGATGGCGCTTGGCGTCGTGGTGCTCGGGCTCACGGGGCTCTTCGGTTACCTCATCGGAGCGCCGCTTCTGGCGATGTGGCGGCGCCGCAACTGGCCCTCGCCGCCCGAGAAGCCCGTGCGCGTCGTGATCGTCGGCGGCGGGTTCGCGGGGCTCTACACGGCCGTCGGCCTCGACCGCGAGCTCGGCTACAGCGAGCGCCTCGAGCTTACGGTCATCGACAAGAAGAACTACTTTCTGTTCCCGCCGCTCCTGCCGAGTGTCGCCGTGGGGGCGATCGAAACACGGCAGGTCACGTACCCGTTTCGGCGCATCTTCGAGGCCACGAACGTGCGTTTCAAGAAGGAGACGGTCGAGCACATCGACCTCGCGAGGCGCGTCGTGGTGTCCAAGGTCGATGTCGATGCCGACGTTTCGAGCGGGGAGCTTCGCGTGCGCCACGACGAGACGCCGTTCGATTACCTCGTGCTCGCGCCGGGTTCGACGACGCAGACCTTCGGCACGAAGGGCAGCGACCGCGCGTTCATGATGCGCGAGCTCGGCGATGCGATTGCGCTCAGGAATCACATCATCGACAGCTTCGAGACGGCCGCGCGCGAGCCGGATCTCGAGCTCAAGAAGAAGATGCTCAGGTTCGTCGTCGTCGGCGCTGGTCCGACGGGCGTCGAGGTCGCCTCCGAGGTCAAGGACCTCGTCAACGAGGTGCTCCTGCCGCGCTACCCGGAGCTCGACGCGTCGCTCATCGACGTGATCTTGGTCGACTCGGGGCAGCGTGTCCTCGGTGGTTGGCACGCGGCCGTGGCGACGAGCGCCGAGACGCAGCTCGGCGGACTCGGCGTGCGCGTGCTGCACGGTGCGCGCGTCAGCGAGATCGGGACCGATTGGGTTCGCCTCGCCGACGGGACCTGCCTCGAGGCACGCACGACGTGCTGGTGTGCAGGCGTCAAGGCGTCGCCGTTGCTGGAGCGCACGGGTCTCGCCCTCGACCGCGCGGGGCGCGTCGAGGTGGACGCCGACTGCCGGGTGCCCGCGCACCCGAACGTGTTCGTGCTCGGTGACGCGGCGACGTACAAGGGCAAGGACGGCCGCCCGCTGCCGCCGCTCGGGCAGGTGGCGTTCCAGCAAGGCTCCCAGACGGCGCGGAACATCGCGCGGTTGCTGCGCGGCGAGGGCACCGAGCCGTTTCGCTACTTCGACTTCGGTCAGCTCGTGAGCGTGGGGCACCAGTTCGCGGCGGTGCGCCTGGTCGGTGTGCGGCTGAGCGGCTTTTTGGCGTGGGTGGTGTGGCGCACCCTCTATCTCGGAAAGCTCGTCGGCTTCGGCAACAAGGTGCGCGTCGTGCTCGACTGGACGCTCGATCTTTTCGTCGAGCGCTCGAGCTCGCAAATCCACGCCACTCGCGAACGGCTCGAAGCCGACGCGAGCCACGACCACGCGGACCACGCCGACCACGCGACCGGCGCCGCCGCTGCCGAACCGAGGGAAACCTCGGCTCCGCCGCCCGCGCCGCCGCTCGGACAGGGTGCGCACGGTCTCGTGCTCGTGACGCCGACGGGGGCGATACGGAGCTGAAACGAGCGCGGTCGTTGCCGCCGGCCCGAGGCGCGCCTATACGCCGCCTCAGGTGAGCACGGTGCCGATCACGAGCGCTTCGCTCTCGGCCGGAGGCGCCGACGGCCAACCGTTGGGGGAAGTAGACGTTGCGATGTCGCGCTATGCCGACGGCGACGACGCCAGCTTCGCCAAGGTGTTCGCGGCGATCGGTCCGAGGCTCGAACGGTTTTTACGTCGGCTCTGTGGCGCCAACGACGTTGCGCAGGACCTGCTCCAGGACACCCTGCTCCGCATGCACCAGGGGCGCGGCGCGTTTCGTCCGGGGTCGGCCGTCTTGCCGTGGTCGTACACCATCGCTCGCAACGTGTTCGTCGATAGCGCCCGAGCCCGCCGGCGAGCGCCACGGCCCCTCGCGGGAGCCGAGACGGACGTGGTTGCCGAGCCGAGCGTGGGCGCCGAGGCGGAGAGCACGGTACTGGCCCGCGAAACCGCACGCGCCGTGGAGCGGGCCCTTTCGGAGATGTCGGATGCTCGCCGTGAGGCGTTCGTGCTGATCCGGTTCGAGGGAATGAGCATCGCCGACGCGGCGGAAATCCTCGGGGCCACGGAAAACGCCGTGAAGCTCCGGGCGTTTCAGGCCTACGAGGCCATCCGTGAGGAAATGACGAGGCTCGAGCGCCTGCCCCTCGCCCGAAAATCTTCATGACACCAACGTGCTCGGGCGCCGTAACGCCTTCGGGGTCCCCTGTGACCCGCCTGGTGCCATGCCCGTCCCCCCCTCCGCCCTGCCTGATTTCGACCTGATTCCCGATCCGCTCGGGGCGGCCGAGCTGCTCCCGCCTCCCGTTCCCGGCCCTGGGATCGGGGCGGGGCCGGCCCGCGGCACATTGCGGCGAACCCGCTGGCTGGGCCTCCTGGTGAGCGCGGTCTGGCTCGCCGGGCAGCTCGGGATCATCGGCATCCGGGGTGACATGCCCAAGGTGCCGCTCGGCTACACGCTGGGATTCGCCGTGGCGCCGGCGCTCGCGGGAGCACTGTGTTTCTTCGTCGCCCTCAGTCCCGGGCGCCTCGGGCTCGGGCTCCGGGTGGGTGTGCTGGCTCTCCTCGCACTGCTCGGTCCCGTGGCCTTCGCCGTGTCGGCCTACGCCTTTTCGCCGCCCTACCCGGGTGCGCCGCTCGGCGAGCTCATGCACGGGGTGTTCTGCTTCAACATGGCCCTCGCGTTCACCATCGTGCCGCTCATCGTCGCGGGGTTTGCGCTGAGGAACGCCTTCGCGACCTCGGCCGTTTACAAGAGCGCGCTCATCGGCGCCGGCGCGGGGCTGCTCGTCTCGACGACGAGCATGCTGCGCTGCCCGCTCTCCGGAGCGCTACACATGGGGCTCAGCCATGGTGGCGCCGTGATTGCGAGCGCGCTGCTCGGCGCGTTGGTGCTCTCGCGCGTGACGCGGGCCTGAGCAAAGCGCGCGCGTTCACTTTCGACGACACCAAGTCTCGGGGCCGCCGTAGGAGGAAGTGAGCGCCGGAACCGGTGCCCGAGCCTCGGTGATTCGAAGGCTCAGGCCCTCTCCCCGGTGACGCGAGGGTATCTTCCATGATTCACGCAGGCCCCTGGTCGCGCGCGCGCACTGGACGTGCGCCCGGCCGTCCCGATCTCACGCTGGTTTCCGATGACGAGCTCGCGCTCGCGTACGTCGTGCACGACGATCAGGGCGCATTCCACGCGCTCTATGAGCGGCTGTTTCCGTACCTCGTCGCCGTTGCGCGGCGACGGGTCGGCACTGAGGACGTTGCCGCTGACCTCGTGCAGCAGGCGTTTCTGAACGCACACGTTGCCCGCGATCGCTTCGAGCTTGGCAGCATGTTCCGCCCCTGGATCACGCGCATCGTCGTGAACCTGTGCGTGGACCACTGTCGTGCTCAGCAGCGCCGTCCGAACGCCGACGTGGATCCCGTCGAGCTGGCCGCCGCCCCCGAAGACGAGGAGCTGGACCGCGCCGCGCAGGTCGCCCTCGCACGGCAGGCCCTCGCGTCCCTGAAGCCTGCGCAACGCCGCGTCGTCGAGATGCACTGGCTCGAGGAGCGTCCATTCCCCGAGGTGGCGCGCGCGCTCGACCAACGTCTCAGCACCGTGAAGGTGCGCGCCCACCGCGCGTATAAGGAGCTCAGGCGCGCCGTCGAACGCGAGGCCAGCCTGGGCTGACGCGCCGTGGGGCGTTTCGGGGCAGCCCGCCCCGGCGAGCACGCGCTCGAGACGACGGGGATTGCCGGGCGGTCACCCCCGAACTACCGATGCGCGATGCGGCTTGTGTCTTGCTTTTGGGTGTCTCTGGTTGCGGTCGGTGTCGCGCTAGGTTGCGGGGACGACGAGGGGGCGAAGACGCCGGCGGCGGGCGGCTTGGGCGGCACCACGGGAGGAGCCGCTGGGAAAGGCGGCGGCACCCGGGGCACGATGGCGGGAGAAGGAGGGATGGGTGAGTCCGCGGCGGGGGGTGAGGCGGGGAGCGGCGTCACGGGCGGGCGAGGCGGCTCGGGCGGCACCACGGGCGGCACGGGAGTCGCTGCTGGCGAAGCTGGCCAAGGTGGCGAGGCCGGCGGTGGCGCACCGTTCCACGGCGTTTACGTCGGCACGAACGGCAGCGACCAGGGCAAGTCGACGCGCGACGATCCCTACGCGAGTCTCGCCAAAGCCGCGAGCGTTGCCACGAGCGGCGACACGATCGTGCTGCTCGACGGCAACTACGCGGAGGCCGGCCCCGTTTCCCTTGCGGACGGCGTCGACCTCGTCGCCGAGCATGCGGGTCAGGCGAAGCTTTCCGGCAGCGGGGAAACGCTGCTCGAGGCCAAGGGTAGCTCCAACATCGGTGGGCTCCGCTTCGACGGCTACGCGACGGTCGTCCTCGCGGAAGGCAAGAGCGGCACGGTCCGAGTCAGCGACAGCTCGTTCGACAATTGCGCGAACGCGGGCGCGAGCGCGCTCGAGGTCGGCGGGCAGGCGAAGGTGGAGCTCTCGACCGATACGTCGAACGATTGGGGTACCTGCCCGAGTCTCGGTCACGCCTACGCCGACGGGGCGTTGAACGTGAGCGGTGGCGTCATGCACTTCACCTCGCCCGTCGGGACCACCGCCTTCACGGTGGACGATCAAGCCGCGCTGGCGCTATCGGATCTCACGGCGGCGGACGGCAACCGTCCGCTCTTGCTGCTCAACGATGCGTCGGTCGCCAGCCTGGTCGGCTGCACCGTCGTCACGCTCGGCGACAGCGTTGCCACGATCAACGGCGCGCCGTCGCTTTCGATCATCGACAGCGACCTCTCGATCGATCCCTCGGCGACCATCGCCTACGCTTGCATCCAGTCGAACGCCAACGCCGCGGGGGTGATTTCGATCAGCGATTCCTTCTTGCACGGTTGCAGTACCGGCATCAACGGCTCACCGCCCGCGCAGATCGATATCGTCGGCACCGAGATCTACGACATGTCGTTCGACGGGCTCGAGTTTTCGAGTGGCGATGGCGGGGTCATCAACATCATCGACTCGAATTTCCACGACACGAACACCTTCGGCGCGCGGTTCTTTGGCGGCGGGGGCGGCGCGAACCTCGTCGTGCTCACGGTGCGCGGCACGACGTTCGAAAATGCGACCGAGAGCTTGCGCCTTGCCGCGGCCGACGGCTCGACGTTCGACCTTGGCACGCTCGCCGACCCCGGGAACAACACGTTCGGCGCCACGACCACGGGGGTCGCCGTGCTCACGTCGGACGCCACGTTCATCTCGGCCGTCGGCAATAATTGGGCTCCGAACCAGCAGGGCGCCGACGACTCCGGTCACTACGCCGCCGTCGGCCAAGGCGCGGTGCTCGAGGTGACGAGCGGCAACGGAGCGAACTACAACGTTGGGTACGGCGCGACGCTGCGCCTTGCAGAGAACCCGTAGCCCGCCTGGCCGAGCGCCCCATCGCCCCGGGACGACACGCCCCCCGCGAGTGGCTCAGACCCTGCTCTGATACGAGAGCAGAGCGGCACCGGCGAGCGCGATGACGAAGAGGGCGCCGACGTGCCCGACCATCAGGTGCAGCGCCCCGACGCGATCGCAGTGGAGGTTGACGAGGCCGACCGCGGCGAGGCCGGCGCCGACGCCGAGCGCGGCGCTACGCCAGACGGCGCGCGAAACGAAGGCATGCCGCAGAGCGAACGCGGCGGCGAGCAGCGGCAGTGATGCGAAACCGAGCGTCGTGTTGAAGCAGTAGGCACTCTCGCCGAGCGTGCCCGGCGTGCCGTCGGGCACGGCCGGCGACGTGACGAGCACCGCCCCGACCATCGCGACGAGTGGCAGCGTCGCGACCGCGAACAGCACGCCGATGCGCGCGCCGAGGCCGAGCCGACCGTGGGAGAGCGCCGCCGCGATGCAGAGTATCGCCGTGACGAGCGGCGCGCCGACCATCAGCAGGAGATATCGCCCGGAGACGTGCGCGAGGTCGCCCCGCAGCCCGAACCAGGCGAGCTCCGCGCCCATCCAGCCAATCGACAGCACGAACGCCAGGCGGCCGCGTCGCGCGAGGTCCCCGCGCGTGGGGCGCCGCGAGGGCGCCCGCACGTCGGGAAGCCTCGGCGCCGGCACGCCCGCGAGAGGGTCCGGCACCTCGTCGAAGACGGCCTCGGACTGCGGGGAGGTGGGGGTAGGGCTCATGCCGGACGCCAGCGCTGACCGATCATACGGCCCGGCGGAGCGTCTGGCTTCCGGAAAGGTCCGCGAGGACCGTCGTTTCGAGCCGAATCAGCTCGGACAACGACCACGCTTGGAACGGGCACCCCCTCGGCGCATGCGGTGGGTCGCCGTCGGCAATCTCACTCACGTGGCCCAGGCCGGCTCGGTCGAGGTGCTCGACGAGCGGCGTCACGAAGCGGCGGTGCGCCTCGGCCCTGGCGGCGCGGGTGCTGCCGCGGCTCTTCACCCAGGCTTCGACGAACGGACCCATGAGCCAGGGCCAGACTGTGCCCTGGTGGTAGGCCGCGTCGCGCTGGAAGACGCCGCCCTCGTAGCGGGGCACGTACTCGGGGTGATCGCGCTCGAGCGAGCGCAGGCCGAGCGGCGTGAGGAGCTCCCGCTCGACGGCGTCCACGACCTGTCGCGCCTGCTCGGCGTCGAGCAGGGTGAAGGGGAGGCCGCCCGCCGCGAAGATTTGGTTCGGCCGGCACGACGCGTCAACGCGACCGCGGACGTGCCCGTCGTCGACGACGTCGAAGAGCATGCTGCGCTCGGCATTCCAGAAGCGCTGCTGCAGGGCGACCCGCGCACTCTGCGCGAGGGCCACGTGGCGGCTGTCGCGCCGGCCCGCAGCGAGCAGCGCGTGCACCCACAGCGCCTGGACCTCGACGGGCTTCCCGATGCGGGGCGTGACGACCCAGTCGCCGACTTTCGCGTCCATCCACGTGAGCTGCACGCCGCGCTCGCCGGCCGAAAGCAGCCCGTCTGCGTCGGCGCGGATGCCGTAGCGCGTGCCCTTGGTGTAGCCCTCGACGATGCGATCGATGGCGGTTTCGATGCGGTTTCGATCCGAGCCCGCCAGGTGCTCGTGCGCGCGAGGGTGCGCGAGCAGCTCGTTGGCCGCGAGCACGAACCACAGCGAGGCGTCGACGGAGTTGTACTCGGCCTCGGCGCTCGCGTCGTCGGGGAAGCGGTTCGGGAGCATGCCCTCCGAGACGACGCCGGCCCATTCGCGGATGATGGAGCGCGCGGTCGAAAGGTCGCCCGTCGCGAGGCACAGGCCGCGCAGCGCGATGAAGGTGTCGCGGCCCCAGTCGCCGAACCAGGGGTAGCCGGCGATGAGCGTCGTGCCGTCGCCGCGGCGTACGCGATAAGCGTTCGCGTCGCGCTCGAGCACACTCGGGAAAGCCGCGCGGCGAGTGCGCTCCGCGCGGCGCAGGCGCTCCACGAGCTTCTCGGCGCTCGTATTGCCGAGCTCGGGCGCACCCGCGAGATCGGCAGCGAGCACCCAGAGCGCTTCGCGCGCGCCGATGTCGAAGTCGAGAACGCCCGGGCTCGCGAGGTCCTCGGTCGCATCGAGACCGCGCGCCGCCTCCTCGGTGTAGTAGAAATTGCGGTACCAATCCGGGTCGTGCCGGTATTCGCCGTTGGCGAGGCAGAGCACGGCGGGCACCCCGGGGTACGGCTCGAAACGCAGCGCCTCGCCGAAGCGCTCGGCGCCGCTCCGGAACGAGTTGTTCTCGTGATGCGCCGAGTGGAAATCACGCCCCGACATGAGCGGGCGCACCTCGAGGCGCGCTCCAGGCACGGGCTTTTCGAGCCGGAAGGAGAGCACGACGGTCGGGCTCTCGTGCACGACGAAGAGCTCGACCACGACGCCGCCGAGCGGGGTCTCGAAGCGCCAGCTGGGCCAAGGGTCGCGCGTGAACTCGACGCGCGTCACGTCGCGACCGCTGAGCCAGCCGCCAGCGTAAATCTGGGGCCAGAATTCGGCTGTGCCTTGGGGCGTGACGAGCTTTGCCACGAAGCTCTGCACGAGCACGCGCCGATCAGCAGGTGGATTCGCCGCGGCGAGCAGGAGCGCATGGTAGCGCCGCGTGCGAACGCCCGACGTGGTGCCGCTCGCGAAGCCACCGAGGCCGTCTGCTTCCAGCCACTCCGTTACGTCGTTGAACCGGAAGCGGATGACTCACGCTGCACGCTCCTTCGCGCTGCGGCCGTGCGCGAGCGCCTCGATGGCCCGGGCGACGAGTGCCGTCCAACCCGTCTGGTGGCTCGCGCCGACGCCCCGCCCGTCCTCGCCATGAAAGTACTCGTGGAACAGCACGAGCTCCTTGAAGTGAGGATCGGAGGCGTAGCGCGACTCGGAGCCGTGGCATGGCCTGCGCCCGCCCTCGCCCGGCAAGAAGATGCTGGACAGACGCGCCGAAAGCTCGTTCGCGACCTCGCCGAGATTCATGAATACTCCCGAGCCGGTGGGGCATTCGACCCGGAACGAATCACCATAATAGTGATGATAGCGCTCGAGCGCCTCGACGACGAGGTAGTTCAGCGGGAACCAGACCGGGCCTCGCCAGTTCGAATTGCCGCCGAAAAGCCCGGTGGTCGAGTCGCCTGGGGCATATTCGACACGGTGCTCCGCCCCGTGCGAATAGAAGCGATAGGGGTCGTCCTTGTGAACGCGGCTCAGCGAGCGTAGGCCGTGCGGTGACAAGAACTCGCTCTCGTCGAGCACGTAGCGGAGAACGCGTTCGAGACGCTCGCGCGAGGGGACAGCGAGCAAACGGTGGCCGTGGCTCCCGCTCGCGAGCTCCTGGTACGGGATGTGCTCCGCGAGATCCTTTCGGTTGTCCAAGAACCATTGCATGCGCTTCTTGAATCCCGAAAGCTTGTCGATCACGTGGTCTTCGAGGATCTCGACGGCGATGATGGGGAGCACGCCGACCATCGAGCGCGTGCGAAGGGGAATCGTCTGCCCGTCGAGCGACAGCTGGTCGTAATAGAAGCCGTCGCCGTCGTCCCACAGGCCCGTGCCGCCGAAGCGGTTCATCGAATCGACGATCGTCACGAAGTGCTCGAAGAACTTGGAAGCGACGTCCTCGTAGGCGGGGTCGCCGTCGGCGAGCTCGAGGGCCATCGAGAGCATCGTCGCCGAGTAGAAGGCCATCCACGCCGTGCCGTCGGCTTGCTTGAGGTGCCCGCCCGTCGGCAGGGGCTGCGAGCGGTCGAACACGCCGATGTTGTCGAGGCCCAAAAAGCCGCCTGAAAACAGGTTGTTGCCCTCGACGTCCTTCCTGTTCACCCACCACGTGAAGTTCAGGAGCAGCTTCTGGAAGGCGCGCGCCAAAAAGACCCTGTCGCGCTCGCCGCGGCGCCCCGTCATCTTGTACACGCGCCACACCGCCCAGGCGTGGACCGGTGGGTTCACGTCCGAGAGCGCGAACTCGTACGCCGGGATCTGACCGTTCGGGTGCATGTACCACTCGCGCAAGAAGAGGATGAGCTGCTGCTTGGCGAACTCGGGATCGATCTTCGCGAAGGGGATCATGTGAAAGGCGAGGTCCCAGGCGGCAAACCACGGGTACTCCCACTTGTCGGGCATCGAGATGACGTCCCGGCAGTACACGTGCCGAAAATCGTCGTTGCGGCCGTAGTGTCGCGAGCCGGGCGGTGTGGGCTGCCCGGGGTCGCCCTCGAGCCACGTCTTGACGGCGTAGTGGTAAAATTGCTTGGACCACACGAGCCCGGCGTACGCCTGACGCGCGACGCGGCGCTCCTCGGCGGACTGCGCCTCGGGGTGGACCCCCTCGTAGAATCGGTCGGCCTCCTCGCGTCGCGCCTCGACGACGCGATCGAAGCCCGGGCCGAAGGCCTCGACGAGCGGGCTCGAGCCCCGGCGCCTGAGGCGCGCTCGGAGCGTCACGGTCTCCTTCGGGCCGAGCTCGAGCACGTACCAGGCGGCGGCCTTCGTGCCCGTTCGCGCCGGGTTCGTGGCCTCGACCTCGCCGTTCACGACGCGGCGGTGGAAAGCGTCTTTGGTGTACGGCGTGGCCGATGGCACGCCGAAGAGCTTCTCGTTGTTCGTCTCGTTCTCGGTGAAGACGAGCTCGCGGAGCTCCGCGCGGGGCTCGAAGAAGAGCTCGTACTCGCCGAGCTCGGGGTGCGAGACGTCGAGGCTCGTTGCCGCGTTGGCGCGAAGCGTGGGGCGCGCGCCCGACGCGTCGTCCGTGCCCGCGGCGTCGCTGCCGAAGCTCCACGTGTTGCGGAACCACAGCGTCGGTAGGACGTGCAGGCGGGCCGCCTCGTCGGAGCGAGAGGCGATCGTGATCTCGACGAGCACGTCCTCGGGCTCCGCCTTCGCGTAGGTGACGAACACGTCGTAGTAGCGATCGGCGTCGAGCGCGCCCGTGTCGATGAGCTCGAGCTCGTGCTCGTGCTTGCCACGCGAGCGATTCTCTTCCACGAGCCGGCGGTACGGGTACTCGGCCTGCGGGTACTTGTACAGGCCCCTGAGGTAGGAGGCGGTCGGCGTGGCGTCGAGGTAATAGTAGAGCTCCTTCACGTCCTCGCCGTGGTTGCCTTCGGGCCCCGTGAGGCCGAACAGGCGCTCCTTGAGGATCGGGTCGCGCTCGTTCCAAAGCGCGAGCGAAAAGCAGAGCCGCGCCTGGCGATCCGAGAAACCGAACAGGCCATCCTCGCCCCAGCGGTAGGCGCGGCTGCGGGCGTGCTCGTGCGGGAAGTAGTCCCAGCAGTTGCCGTGCTCCGAGTAGTCCTCGCGCACGGTGCCCCACTGGCGCTCGCTCAAGTACGGGCCGAAGCGCTTCCAATTCTTCTCGCGGCGACCGTCCTCGCCCAGGCGCTGGGTTTCCGGGTCGCTCGCCCCCTTCGTCAGGTTCTTGATCTCCGAAAGTACTCGGCCGTGCTCGTGTGACATGTGATCCTCAACGTTTCCTGAAGCTCTGCGGTTACCGGTACTCACTCGGCGGCCATGGCAAGCGGGCGCCCGAGCTCGCTCGCGCCCACGGAGGCGCCCAGGCGCGCGCCAATCGCGTCCGCAACGCGGAGCGCGTTGGCCATGATGGTGAGGCCGGGATTCACGGCGGCCGCGGACGGGAACACGCTCGCGTCGGCGACGAACAGGTTCTCGAGCTCGTGGGCTCGGCAGTCGCGGTCGAGCACCGACGTTTCCGGGTCGTCACCGAAGCGCAGGGTGCCGCACTGGTGCGCCGTACCCGAGAGCGGGATGCGCCGCGCGAGGCGAATGCCGTACGGCAAGAGCTCGCGCACGATGCCCTTTACCTTGCGCAAGAGGCGTGCGTGCGCCTCGAGGTTGTTCGGCTCGTAGCTGAGCCTCACCTGACCGTCCTGCTCGAGGGTGACGCGATTGTCGGCCATGGGTAGGTCCTCGCTCGTGAGCCAGGAAATCGAAGGAGTGGCGTGCCACCGAGTCGAGCACGGCAAGTGGCACGAGCGGCGGAGCGCCGGCTTTGAGCGCGATGCCGTCGAGCTTGCCGAGCATCGAGAGGTGCCCGAGCGGCAGCTCCGAGTCCTCCGCGCCGAAGTAAAAGTCGTTGAGCCCCATGGTCTTCTGGAAGACCGTCGGATTGGGACGCTTGGACACGCACACCAGGCCCGAGTTCGTGTGGGCCATGTAGTTTCTGCCGACCTGGCCCGAGCCGTTGGCAAGGCCATGGGGGTGGCGCTCGTTCGCCGAGCGGAGCAACAGCGCCGCCGAGTTCACCGCGCCGCACGCCACGACGACGACGTCGGCGCGCACCTCGAGCCGCTTGCCTTCGTGCGCGACGACGACGCGTGACACCCGCGCCCCGCTCGCGTCGGTTTCCAGGCGCTCGACGAGCGCGTGCGTGAGTAGCGTCACGTTCTCGTGCGCGAGCGCGGGTCGCACGCCGACGACGTGAGCGTCCGCCTTGCCGTTGACGAGGCAGGGGTAACCGTCGCAGGCGTTGCAGCGAATGCAGCGGCTCTTCTCGCGGTTGCTCTCGTCGAGATCGATGCCGACCGGCATCGGGAACGGCTTTCTTCCCAGCGCTTCAAGCCCATGCACGATCTCCGCGATGGCCGGCTCGTGGCTCACCGGCGCGTTCGGGTATGGCTCCGACGCCCAGGGCTCCGTCGGGTCCGAGCCACGCGCGCCGTGCACGTGGTAGAGCCGCTCGGCGGCCGCGTAGTACGGCTCGAGCTCGGCGTAGCCGATGGGCCAGGCCGGCGAGACCCCGCCATAGTGGCGGACCTGCCCGAAGTCGCGCTCGCGAAAGCGGATCAGCGCGGCGCCGTACATCTTGGTGTTGCCGCCGACCCAGTAGTGAATGCTCGGGTGGAACGGGTTGCCCGCGGCATCGAGCCAGGTTTCCTTGGCCTTGTACCGGGCGTTGACCATCACGGCCTCCGAGCTCTGGTTCTCGCGCTCACGGGGCAAGTAGCCACCCCGCTCGAGCACGAGAATGCGCTTGCCCGTGGGTGCCAGCGCCCGGAGCAGCGTGCCGCCGCCCGCTCCCGTACCGATGATGACGATGTCGTAGCGTTCCGCTTGGTCCATGGCCGTCTCCGTGAAAAGAGAATCCCGCTCTTGCCGGGCCGTCTACGAGCGCTCGCCTCCGCGGTTTCATGGCGAGCGGCGCGCTCTGGATCCATCGTTCGTGAAGCCGTGCTTCGCCGCCCCATGAGGGAGCGCGCGACGCGCGGGTAACCGCGGCGCCCTGGAGCCGTAGAGCCAACCGGAGACCAGAACGATGCGCGACTACTACAGTGAACAAGGCTTGCCGGAAGCAGTGCTGCCGGTGTGTCCCATCATCAAGAACCTGTCGGGCCAGAAGGCCCTCGTGACGGGCGCCAATTCGGGCATTGGCCGCGCCATTGCCGAGGCGCTCGGTCACGCCGGCGCCGACGTTGTCGTGAACTACGTCTCGCGCGAGGAAGAGGCGCAGAAGGTGGTTGCGGAAATCCAGCGCTGCGGCGCTAGAGCCTACGCACACCGTGCCGACGTGAGCTCGGAGGCGGAGGTCGAGCGCATGTTCGGCACGATGGTCTCGGAGTTTGGCACGATCGACATCCTCGTGAACAACGCGGGCCTACAGAAGGACGCGCCCTTCGAGGAGCTCACGGTGGCCGACTGGGATCTCGTCATGAACGTGAACCTAAAAGGCCAGTTTCTTTGCTCGCGCGCCGCCGTGCGCGAGTTCAAGCGCCGCGGCGTGGTGCGCGACGTGTCGTGCTCGGCCGGCAAGATCCTGTGCGTGAGCTCCGTTCACGACGTGATCCCCTGGGCGGGGCACGTCAACTACGCGACCTCCAAGGGTGGCGTCTCGATGATGATGAAGAGCATCGCCCAGGAGGTTGCTCCGCAGCGGATCCGCGTGAACGCGCTCTCGCCGGGAGCCGTACGCACCCCGATCAACATGGACGCCTGGGGCACTCGCGAGGCGTACAACTCCCTGATGACCCTCATCCCCTACAAGCGCATCGGGGAGCCGACCGAGATCGGCCGGGCCGCCGTGTGGCTCGCTTCGGACGACTCGGACTACATCACGGGCGCCACCATCTACGTCGATGGCGGCATGACGCTCTACCCCGGTTTCGAGACCGGCGGCTGAGCGGCGGCGGGTCCCAAGCCCCGTCGGCGGGGCGTGTCGAACGAGGATGCGTGACGCCGGTTCAATGCGGGTGACGGCTCCGGTCGCCGCCGGGCTCGCCGTGCTCGGTGCCCTGGGCGGTTGCGAGCGCTCGCGCGCGCCCCGTCCCATCGATCGGCGGCCGGCGCTCACGTTCGCGAGCGCGCCGGCGCCGCCCGAACCGCGCCCGTTCTTCGACGACGCCGCCATCGACTGGGACCGAAACGCCGTGATGCGACGCCTCGGCAAGGTCTCCGCGACGCTCGAAGATGCCTCCTACACCTACGGTTTTTTCGTTGACGAGAAGCGGGGCATCTATCGGTTCGACTGCTCCGGCATGGTACAATGGGTGCTCGGGCGAGCCGCTCCGCGCGCCGCGGCCACGATGGCGTACGGCTCGGAGAAGCGTCCGCTGGCGCGCGACTTCCAGCGTCGCATCGCGCGCGCGCCGCTCGACCGCGCGCGCGGCGGATGGCGGCGAGTCGCTCGGGTCGCCGACCTTGCGCCCGGCGATGTCGTGGCGTGGCTCAAGCCCGTCGAGATCGAGTCGCCGAACACGGGTCACGTCGCGTTCGTGCTCGTGCCCCCCGTGCTCGCGCCCGGCTACGACAACGCCTACCTCGTGCGCATTGCGGACTCGACGCGCCTCCTGCACGACGAGGACACGCGCGTCGGTCGCACGGGCTTCGGCTTCGGCACGATCCTGCTCGTCGCTGATCCGGAGAGCGGCGCGCCCACGGCGTTCGGGTGGGTGGCGCTGCGCTGGCGCGCCTTCGCGACGGCGATCGCGCTCGGTCGACCCGAGGGCTGACCGCGTCGAGGGTCGGAGCTTGGGGTTTGCGTTTCAGGGCGAGACGGCGGCGCGCCGCCTCGCCTCGCCGAGAATGTCTCGCGTCGAGCTCGAGCCGCATCGCGTGGCGCCCGCCCGACGCAGGGCGAGCAAGAGGTCGAGGTCGCGAATGCCGCCCGCCGCCTTGACGGCGACCGACGGTGGACAGTGCCGGCGCATCAACGCCACGTCTTCGACCGTCGCGCCCGAAGGCCCGAAGCCCGTCGAGGTCTTCACGAAATCGACGCCCGAGTTGCTCGAGATCTCGCAAAGACGGATCTTCTCCGCGTCGGTCAGGTAGGCGTTCTCGAAGATGACCTTGAGCTTCGCGCCCCGCGTGTGGCAAAGCGCGACGGCCGCGCCGATCTCCTCTGCGACGGCGGCGAACGCGCCGCTCTTCACCCAGCTGACGTTGACGACCATGTCGAGCTCACCGGCGCCGGCGTCGAGCGCCTCCTCGGCCTCACCGAGCTTGACGCGCGTCGTGTTGGCGCCGTGCGGAAAGCCGACGGTCGTCGTCGGAACCACCGTCGACCCCGCGAGGAGCTCGACGGCGCGCGAGAGCGCGAAGGGCAGAATGCAGACGCTCGCGACGTTGCATTCGAGCGCGAGGCGGCAACCCGCGTCGAGCGCGTCGGCCGTGAGGTCGGCACGCAACAGCGAGTGGTCGATTATTTTCGCGAGGGCAGCGACGCTCGACATGGGTACGTTCTCCTCCCGAGCTTGCGCGGACGGCCCGGGGCCATCTCCTATCACCGCGCCGTCTCGCCCGCGAAAGAGCCCTCTTTCGTCTGCCTCGCGCCGCGACGGCGGGTCGGGCCGGCCTGGATGCCGAGCACCGGGCTCTCGACCACCCGGCCGCCCGCACGAGCACGTCGAGCGTTCCGGGCTCGATCGAGATTTACGGGAACGGTGTGACGAGCAAATCGGCTCGGGCCAAGAGCTGCACGCTTCGCGCTTCTGGCGTCGCGGATCGCGCAAGACTCGTGATAGAGAAGTCCCCGTGAACGCGCTTCTTCGGCTGCTCGCTCTCGGGATTTTCGTCATGGGCTGTGACGCGTCCGAGGCCTGTAAGGCCAAGCCGGATTGCGCGAAGCACGGTCGTTGCTCGGCGGACGAAAACGGCGCCTGCATCGTCAAGTCCGACGAAGACTGTCGCGGCTCGGAGGACTGCAAGCTGCACGGTCTCTGCGGGGCAGAGGGCGCGAAGTGTGCCGCGACGAGCGACGACGGCTGCAAGGCCTCCGAAGATTGCAAAAAGGCGCTGCTTTGCAGTGCCCACGCTGGGGTCTGCGAGGACGCCGCGAAAGTCGTGCACGACGAGTGCCTGAAAAGCTGCGTCGCCGAAGGACTCTGCGTGACGAAGGACGGCAAGTGCAGCGCGCTCTCGAGGCGGCACTGCGCGGGCACGGCGGACGAGACACCGGACCCCGAGAGCCCCTGCGCGCGTCTCGGCCTCTGCACGCCGGAGGGCGGTCGTTGCATCGCGGCGACCGAAGCCGACTGCAAGCTTTCGAAGCGCTGCAAGGAGGGCGCCGCGTGCGCCCCCAAGGACGGCCGCTGTGTGGCCACGGCGGAGGATTGCAAGAAATCGAAGGCCTGCGAGCGCGACGGGGTCTGCAGCGAAGACGACGGTGCCTGCGCCGCCGTCTCGAACGCCGATTGTCGAAGCTCCGCGCGCTGCAAGCTCGAAGGCAACTGCTCGGCGAAGAACGGCGTGTGCATCGCGGCGTCCTCGGCCGACTGCGCCGCTTCGACGGTGTGTGCTCAGGTCAAGCTCTGCACGGCGCGGGATGGCGTTTGCGTGGGCAGCGGAAGCCACGCAGGGTCGGCGACCGCGCGCCCCGCCGCCGACGCGCACCGCTCGACGACGATCTCGAGCCCGCTCGGCCACTAGCCTCGGCCCCCTGGGGCGATTTCCCGCCCGCGCGGCGTGTTTATAGGGGTCCCGCGCCAAGCTTTGCTAAGCTTTCTAGCCTCCATGCTCCCGGAGGATGCAAAGCAAGCGCTCGCGACCCTCTCGGCGGCGCTCGACGCGCGACCGGAGATTGGGGACTCGCTGCGTCGGCGCTTTCGTCGCAGGGCCTCCGAGCGCATCACGGAGCCTCCGGCGCTCGAGCTGAGCGCCGACGAGCTCAAAGCCGCCGACCAGCTCGCCGCCGTGCTCCCCGCCGTGACGCTCACCGACACGGCGAGCATCGTCGAGTGCTTCCAGGGCTCTTCGGGCCGCGTGCTCGCCGCATTTTGCGAGGCGAGCGCCTTCCGGCGCGACGCGCGGCTCGCGCCGCTCTTTGCCGCCGCGCTCGACGTCCCGGAGCTTGCGCCCTCGGCGCTGCGCGGGGTGCGCGCTCGCGTGGTCGAGGGGCCGCTGTTCGACGCTCTCGAGTGCGCGCCCCTGCTCGGCGACGGCGTGGCGCTCGCCGCCCCCGAAAACGCACAGGCCCGGGCGCGTCTCGAGATCCTGCTCTGGGAGGCGGGGGCCAGTGCTCTCGAGGTGCCCGCCCTCGGGCGCTGGATCTGGTCGGCGAGGTCGACTTACGAAGAGCTCATCGGGCGGCCCGCGCACGCCATGCTGCGCGGGCGCGTGCTTTCGGCACGCTGCCTCGAGGTCAGCGTGTGCGGTATGCCCGAGAGCGCCGATCAGGAGCTTCTGGGGCGTACGCTGCAAGTGCTGCAGCCGCTGCTCCTGCACCCCGAGCCGCTCGTCTGGGTGCACGCCGCCCGCGCGCTCGGACGGCTCACCGGCCGTCTCGAGCAGCTCGAGGGCACGCTGCTCGACTGGGTGCTCGGAGAGTCGAAAATCCTGCGCCAGCGCGCGGTGACGGCCTTCGCGTCGCTGCCTGCCGAGCGCCTGAATTTCCTGGCGAGCCAGCTCGTCGCGCTGCTCGAGTCGCGCGACGACGAGGACTGGGTCCTCGCGTCCGTCGCCGTGGCGACGCCGTACCTGTTCTTCGAGCGGAAATCACTGTGGGATCGGCTGGCCAAGCGCATCCTCGCGGGCGACGGCGGAGCGATCGCCGCGCGTGCCCTCGCGCGCGGGCTCGCATCGCTGCACCGGCGGGGTCTACGGCAGCCCGAGATCGAGACACCGCTGCGTGCGCTCAGGGAGCTCGCGCGCCGAGCGCGGCCAACGTCGCTCGACGAAATGCGGCGCTGGATCGAAGTGACGGCGGCGACGGACCTCATCGACGCCGCCGAACGCGACCCGCTCGACCTCGAGCTCGGCCTGGAGAACCTCGTGCGCATCGCCGCGCAGTACGACGACGAGGAAGCCGACGCGCGTGCAGCCCGCTTCGCGCTCTCCGTGGGGCGTACCTTCGCGGAAGCACGGCGCATCGTGTTCGGCGACGGCCGCCTGCGGCAACGAGCGGCGGCCATCAATGCCCTCGAGGGCGGCGCACGCGTGTTCGCGCTGCGGCTCTGGAACCCGCTCCTGGCGACCCACGCCGGGCGCGAGCGCCCCGACGAGCCCGACCTCGAGGAAACCTGGAAGGCGATCGCGCGGGCGCCTGCCGAGATCCTCGACCTCGTCAAGGAGCGGCGACAGGAGGGCGCAACACCCGAGGTCGCCGAGCCGCTCGAGGTGCTAGCGATTCGCCTCGGCGGCTATGCCCTCGACGCGTGCGGGGCCGACGCCGCGCTCGGGCCGGGGCGCGGACCGACGGCCCACGCGACCTGCCTCTGGCTGCGCAAGGTCGAGGGGCTGGCCGACGGTACGCGCGAGCTCTCGCCGGCCATGAAAGGCTCGCTCAGCATGCTTTTCTGGCGGCTCGTCGACACGACGCGCGGCACCGCGCTCGGCGAGGTCGACGACGTGCGCTGGCTCGGACCGTTCGCGGCTTGGTGGGCGCTCGTCATCGATCGACCCGCGATGCTTTTGCAGCTCGCGACGGCGCTGCCGATGATGGCCGAGGGCGCGCTCGCGAGCTGCTGCGACCGGGCCGAAACGTTGCGCACGGCCGTCGCGGCGGGCACCGTCGATGCGCAGTGGGGCCCGGCGGCGGCCGACGCGCTCGAGTCGCTGCACGCCGACGACACCGAGCTCGCGCGCGCTCTCTCCGGTCTCTCGGGGGCGCTCGAAGCGTTCCGCGCCGCGGCGGGCCCGAAGGCGCACCTCGAGGCACTCTGTCAGGAGCTCGTGATTGCAGGCGAGAGGCTGCAGGCGGCGCTCGCCGACCCGGTCAAGGCGCTCTTCCCGACCTCCGACGAGGACGAGGTCGCCGCCGAGGCCGCGCGGCGCGCGCAGGAAAACGCACCGCGCGTCGCGGGGCTCGTGGCCCGAGCGATTCGCGCTCGCGAGATTTCCCTGCTCGACGTCTGGTTCGCGTCACTCGGCCCCGTGGCGTCGGCGCTGCTCGAAGGTGCGATTCGCGGGGCCATCCAGCGCACGCCGCCGCCGCCGCCTCGCGCCAAGAAGCAGGAACCGAAGACGATCGAGGGCTACGAGCTCGTGCAGCCGCTCGGTGAGGGCGGCATCGGCTCCGTGTGGCTCGTGCGCAAGCCGGGCGCCGATCGCCTGTTCGTGCTCAAGATCCCCAAGGCCGAGGCGCTGCAGAACGCGACGGACGTCGAGCGGGAGGGCATTCTCGCGTCCTTCGTCGAGGAGGCGCGAGCGCTCGCGGGGCTTTACCACCCGAACGTCGCGAACATCATCGACCGCGGCGTGGCCGACAGCGTGCCCTTCCTCGTGCTCGAGTACCTGATCGGCGCCGACCTCAAGCAGTACGCCGCCGCGCGGCTCATGTCGATGTTCGAGGTGCGTCAAGTGGTCATCGAATCGTGCGCGGGGCTCGCCGCACTGCATGCCGCGGGGCTCGTCCACCGTGACATCAAGCCGGCGAACATCTGGCTCCGCCTACCGCTCGCGCACGGCGAGAAATTCGATCCGCACAAGCATCGCGACCCGGCACGCACGCAACCGCTCTCGGCCGTGGTCATCGATTTTGGCATGGTGCGAGCCATCCGCGTCAGCGAGGACGCAAGCGGGCGCTTCGTCGCCGGCACGGCGGGCTACATCGCTCCCGAGCAGGTGCTCGATCCCGTGGAGCTCGATCCACGCTCCGATGTCTACGCGCTCGCGGCCACGGTGTACAACGTGACGACGGGGCGGTCGTTCTTCGACGAGATCGACAATCAGCGCGATCGCATCATCGCCCACATGCGTCGTGACCCGTTCGAGGACGCCGAGCGCCTGAAGCCCTTCCCCGCCGCCGTGGCCAAGGTGCTCAGGGCGGCGACGCTTCCCGATCCGAAGGACCGCCCCTCGCCGCTCGAGCTCGGTCGCGAGTTCGCGGCGGCGATCTGAGCGACATCTCGTCGGCGCGCCTCGCGAGCTCGCGGCGCGCGGTGGGTGATTCAGTCGAGTGTGAGTGGCAACGCCCAGCGCGCGCCCGCGCCGGCACGTTCGCCGACACGGAAGCGCACGTCGTCGGTGGGGTCGAGTGTGTAGGAATACGGCGGTGTGAACACGGCGTCGTGAGGCTCGCCGCTCGGCGTGCCCCCGTCGTCGTGCGACCCCACGTCGACACCGTAGGCGTTCGAGCCCGCGGGCGCCTGGATCGCGCCGAGCCCCACCGTCCCGTCGGTACACTCGCGCTTGGACGAAGGTGTCACGACCTTTTCGAAGTAGCTGCCTTCGAGCAGGATCTGTGCGTCGCAGCCCGCTCCCACCGCATAGTCGACGTCATCGCTGAACAGGTCGTTGTACAAGTGCGCTTGCGTGAGCGAGTGCGTGACGAGGGGAGCGCGCCCGTTCACGTGGGTCCAGATCGTGTGGTGAAAGGTGACCATCGCGTTCACGAGCTCGTTGGCCCGCGGGTGCCGGCCCAGGCAAGCCGCGGGGTTCTCGCCGTCGTAGCGGAGCCACGAGAACGTGACGTTGGTCGAGTCCGCGCTCACGTCGATGAATCCGTCGCTGATCCACTTGAAGGTCACGTGGTCAACCCAAAGGCGATCGACGCCCCCGACGCTGATGCCGTCGCCCGCCTCGATGAGGTCGCGGTTCACGTCGTAGATCGCCAGGTTGCGCAAGATGACGTTGCTGCTCACGCCCACGTCGAACCAGGCACCGCGGAGCTGCGCTCCGCGGCCGAGCCCCACGAGCGTCTTGTTCGACCCGATGCGCATGCGTCGCTCGTTGCGCGGCATGCTGATCGTGGGAACGTCGCAGGTCTGGCCCGCCGAAAGGACGTTGTACGTCGTCCCGGTGCCGCTGGGGCAAGCTGTGGGGCACGTGTCGAAGTTGGCAGCCTCCATGGGGGCCCGCCGGACGTTGAGGCGCCCCTCGGGGACGAGGATCACCGCGGGCTCGTCGCCAGCGAGAGCGTCCGTCAGCGTCGCTGCGTCCGACACGAGCACGGGCTCGGCCGTGTCGCCGCCGGTCGTCGGTGCTCCGAAGCCAACCGGCGCGATGCGCACGGCCAGGCGGAACGCAACGCTCTGGGCGGGGGCGGGTGCGGTGAGCCAGTGCGCGGTCGAGGCGGCCGGGAATCCCGCCGCCGGCCGACAGCGGGGATTGTCTGCGACGCTGCCGCGATCCACGGCGCGGTTCCACGCGCTGTCGTCGTAGTCAGCCGCCGTGTAGTCGCCGCTCGGCGCGTCGCTGACGCGCACGGCGCCGTCCGAGACGATCTCGCGCTCGAGCTCGTCGACCTCGAAGAGCACGGCGGGCTCGCCCCCCGCGGCGCTCACGACGACGGTGACGGCATTGTCGCCCGGCAGGAGCGTGAGCGGCACGAACACCGGCCGCAGGGGCTCCTCGTTTTCGGCGAGCAGGCGCCCGTTGACGAAGAGCCGAAAGGCGTCGCGCGCCACGAGCGCGATGCCCGGCCCCTGCCCGATGCCATAGCTGCCCCGCGCGAGCACCCAATCGGCGATGGTGGCGCCGCCGCCGAGCGCCGGGTCCGACGGGAGCGTCGTCTGCTCGTCGCTGCCGCAGTCGAGCCCGCTCTCGCGCATACGGTACGCGGTCTGCGCGACGTTGCTGCACGCGATCGCCGAGAGCGCGAGACAGGCGAGGAGGAGACGCACGAGAAGCATCGCGTCCGATCTCAGAAATCCACGAGAAGGGCGAGGGTCGCCCTGACGAGCGGCAGCTTGAAGAGCAATCGGTCGTCTTCCACGGCGACGCCCGGGCGGGGTAGGAGCCCGATGGCCGAAGCGGACGCCGTGGCCCCCACGCTGTCGGTGACGCGGGCCTCGAGCTCGAGACCCGCGCTGCCGAGCGCGCTCGTGACCTGGTCGCTCTGCGCAACGAGCGGCGGATCGACCTCGGAACGAGCGTTCAGATGGTAGACTCCGAGCCCGAGCGTGAAGCCGAGATCGAGCGGTGGAACGTGCCAAGCCGTGAGCCGGCCTTCGACGGCCGCGAGCTCCTGCCGCAGGAACGCCTGCCCGCCGCGAGCTCCGAACGACGCGCCGAGCAGCGGGCCCGCGATCACGAGCGCGAGCCCGACCCGCGGTGTGACGCGATGCTCGAACGCGGCCGTGGGACCGTAGGCGGCGCCGAGGTCGGAGACCTCGGCAAGCGCGGCCGCCCCGATCGAAAGTCCGAAAGCCGCCGGCGCCGGCGCCGAGAAGGCCCGCACCTCGACCGGCACGGGCTGGCGATCGACGCCCGTGACATCGGCGGGTGGCGCGCCGTCCGGCCCGAACTCCCTGAGGCTCGAGCGCAGTAGATCGACG
This sequence comes from uncultured delta proteobacterium, assembly GCA_963841435.1. GTDB lineage: Bacteria > Myxococcota_A > Polyangia > Polyangiales > Polyangiaceae > PMG-095. Next base: position 586,464 of record CAWJCS010000003.1, on the reverse strand, counting down.
GCGCGCACGGCCAGCACCGAGGGGGCGTCCTCCGTTCGCGAGAGCGCGAAGGACCGCATCGTCGTCTTCCCGGTCACGCGATCGGCGAGCCACACGTTGGCCGAACGCGTTCCGGCTTCGAGCGTGAGCGAGATGCCGGCGAAGGCGCCCGCTCGCTCGGCTGCGAGCGCGATCGTCTGCGGCGAGCCGGTGTCTTCTCCCGCGTCCTTCACGACGACATCGAAATCTTGCAACAAGAGCTCCGCGCGCAGGCGGTTGAACGCCTCGCGCAGCAGGCTGTCGGGAGCCTTGGGTCGCACGAGCAGCACTCGCTGAGCCCACGCGTTGCCCGCGACGAGCAACGTGACGAGCGTCAGAAGCAGCCCGAGAACGCGAGGTCCGAAGCTTCGGATGCGCTCAGGGCGCTTCGAGAATCGCGCGGGCCGCCTTGGCATGCACCCCGTCCGGGTATCGGGAAAGGTACTCCCGTGCAACCGTTCGTGCAGCGCTGCTTCCGCTCGTCCCTCCGAGCGCCCGCATTCGCCCCGCCAGGGCCTCGGCTGCGAGCTCACCCCGTGGCCGTTCCCTGAGGTAGGTCTCGTACCAGGTCTCGGCGCGGGCGAGGGCACCGCGGCCTTCCTCGATGCGGCCCAGCAAGAACGCGGCCGGACGCTCCTCGACGCTTCCCGCGAAGCGCTGGCGCAGCGCGAGCAGCGCCTCCATGGCGAGCTCGCGGTGACCGGAGTAGCGGGCGGCGTCCGCGAGCGCACGCAGATCCGTCGCCGTACAGCTCGAGATGCAGCTCGCCGGCCCGCGCTCGACCGCCAGGCGTACGACCGTCTCGAACTTGCCGTCGGCGACCAGCTTCGCCCAGGGCTCGTGCGCGGCGGTCGACTCCGTGGACGCAGCGGGCACTGGCGCCGCCCTTCTGGCCGTCGTCGCCGACGATGCCGCGGTTGCGCCGGGCGCGAGCGTGGCTGGCTCGTGATCGTCCGCGCTGCTCGTCCCAGGCGCCGCGGTGCTCGCGGCGCCCGGCGCTGCGCCTTGCTCGGCGGTCGGGGTGCCGTCGATGACGGTCATGCTGCGCGTCGCCATGTCGGCGTGGAAGCGCTGCCCGGCGCGTACCGGGATCGGCGCACCGGAAAACGGCGCTCGCACCTCGACGGCGCCCGCCAGGAGCGCGAGCGTGAGCTTTTCGCTTGCCGGATCCCACTCGAGCTCGAAGCGCGTTCCGGTGACGCGCACGTCGAAGGGCCCCGCCGCGAACGTCCAGCTCGAGTCCGGCCGATGAACGATGCTCACGTTGGCACGGCCGCGCTCGAGCAGGATGCGCGCGCCCGTTTCCTGCTCTTCCTCGACACGCAGGCGCGAGCCCGCGGTCAAGGACAGCCGACTGCCATCGGTGAACGAAAGCTCCGCGGCCCCCGGCGTCGGAACGCTCACGTACGAGCCGCTGCTCGACCCGCCGTGCACCTCGTACGCGAGCGGCCTCGGACGGAGCTCGACGAGCGCGACGGCCGCCGAAAGCGCGGCGAACCCCGCTGCGAGCAAGACGACGCGCGTTCGCGTTGCAACGCGTGGCTTCGCGCCCTCGAGGCGTGATGCGACGACGGCCGCACCCGACCGGTCCAGGCCGGGGTCCACCGGCGCTCGGGCCGCCTCGCGCATCAGCGTGGCGAGCTGCTCGAGCGTCGCTTCGTGGCCGACGTCGCGCGTCATGGCGATGCCTCCGCCCAACGCGCGAGGTAGCGACGGAGCTCCGGCTCGCGGTCGCTCGCGCGCACGATTTGGGCGCGAGCGCGCGTGAGCTCGCGGCGCAGCGTGGACTCGGAGATGCCGAGCAGTCGGGTGACTTCCACGACCTCGAGGGCCTGCACGTGCCTCAGAACGAAGGCGAGCCGGCGGCGCGACGAGAAGCCATCGAGCACACGGTATAGCGCGCGCAGCGCGGCGCGGGCTTCGGGGTCGAGCGGAGCCGAAGGCGGCTCGGGCAACACGCCGGTCGGCGTGAGCGTGACCCAGCGCCGCACCTTGCGGCGCCGGAGCTCGAGCGCGGCGAGCCGCACGGCGACCCCCATCAAATAACCGCGCAGGGCGGCGCCCTCCTTCACGTTGCGCGCGCCCTTGAGGAACGCGACGAACACCTCCTGCACGAGGTCTTCGAGCGAAGAATCGGGTCCGAGCGCGCCGCGCACCACGCCCCTCACGAGCGGCGCGTAGCGCTCCCACACGACGCCCACGGCTTCGCGGTCTCCACGCGCGGCCGCCTCGACGAGCTCCGCGTCACCCAGGCGCCCGAGCGGAAAGCGGGTCACCGAGCGCTCGGAGGCGCCGGGTCGCGGCAGGGGGCTCGGAACGTTGGCCATGGTCGGTATGGATGCGAGCGGAGCTCGAGGTGTCTTCCAGGAAAGTTGCCGGTCGGGGCCTCCGCCAGCCAGGAAATCGACCGAGCCTAGCGGCTAGGAGCGCCTTGATGACCGGGGCCGATGTAGGCGTGCAACCAATCGGGTGTTTTCGAGGCTGGCATCATGATTCGATCCGCACGATCCAGCGCGTTCTTCCTGCTCCTCTCCTTGGCTGTGGGTTTCGGCTGTACGGCTGCCGCGCCGGACGACGCTGGCGGCGGGGGGGGCTCGGCTCCGGGGGCCGGCGCGAGCGCGGCCGGCACGACTGGGGGCGGCACGGCGGGAGGGGGCGCCCGAGGAGCGGGCGGCGCTGGTGCGGCGGGCGCCCCTGGCGCCGGTGGCGCGACGGCGTCCGGGGGTGTTGCCGGCGCAGGTACGGGTCCGGGAGGCGCAGGAGTCGGGGGAAGGAGTGGAAGCGCGGGGGCTGGCGGGGGCAGCGGTGGCGCTGGGGCCGCTGGCGCGAGCGGTTCGGCTGGCATGAGCGGCCGGTCTCCCGACGGGCGTCAGCGCGCTCTTTCCGGGTCCCGATGCGACCAGCGTCTGTCCCGATCCTGCGCTCCGCATCACCTTCCCCTCGCCGCCCACGCTCGGCTCGAGCGGCACCCTCCAGGTGTTTCGCACGGGTGGCGCCGTCGCCGCCACCGTGAACATGGCGACGATGACCGTCACGCAGACGATCGGCGGGCAATCGTTTTCCCTGCCGCGCGCGGCGTACGTGGATGGCAACGAGGCCGTCATCTACCTCCCGCACGGCGCGCTTTCCTACGGCCAGAGCTATTACGTGAACATCGCGAGTGGCGCGATCGTCCCACCCGGCGGGGGGAGCTTCGGCATCGCCGACAGCACCACCTGGCGTTTCACCACGAGGTCCGCGGCGCCGAGCTCTCTGTCGGCGCTCGGCGTCGATTCGCACGGGGGCGGTCAGTTCTGCTCCGTTCAGGGCGCGTTCGACGCCCTGCCGAACGGCAACAGCGCCGCCCACGACGATCAACGTCGCCGCGGGCACGTACCACGAGGTCATCTACGTGAGCGGCAAGAACAACGTCACGCTCCACGGCGAAAGTCGTTCCGGCACGATCATCGCCGCGACCAACAACAACAACCTCAACCCGAGCACGCGCGGGCGGGCGCTGTTCGGCGGCGACAGCCTCACGGGGCTCGTCATCGAAAATCTCACGATCGAAAATCTGACGCCGCAGGGCGGCTCACAGGCGGAGGCACTGCGCCTGCAGAGCTGCACTCACTGCATCGTGCGAGATGCCGACATCCTGAGCCTTCAGGATACGCTCCTCTGGAGTGGGACCGTGTACGCGAAGAACTGCTTGATCGCGGGCAACGTTAACTTCGTCTGGGGCACGGGGGCGGCGTACTTCGACACGTGCGAGATCCGCACCGTGGGCCGCTCGGGGTACAACGTGCAAGCGCGCAACACGAGTAGTGGCTATGGCTACGTCTTCGTGGACTCGCGCATCACGAGCGACGCCGGTATCACCGGCAACGTTCTCGCGCGTATCGACGTGAGCGCGTACCCGAGCAGCCACGTCGCCTACATCAACTGCGAGCTCGGCAGCCACATCTCCGCCGCCGGCTGGACCGTCACCGGCGGCACCCCCACTTCCGCCCTGCGCTTCTGGGAATATCAGAGCCACGCGCCGGGGGGCGCCGCGATCAACACGAGCGGCCGGGCGGCGGGCTCGACTCAGATCAGCTCCTCGCAGGCGCAGATGATGCGCGACAAGGCCACGGTGCTCGGCGGGTGGGCTCCACCAGGCTGAGCTTTCCGCTTTGGGTGCCCTCGCCCCAGCGACGACGGGCCGGATGTGGGGTCGGGTACGCGGAAGTGAGAGCCAGCGGCTTTTGTCGCCAGCTTGGCCCTGCGAAATCCAGTCGTACGCGACACGCGTCTTTCTCCCGCATTTACTCGTCGTCGAGATACGGACGACCCGGAAGCGGGCATTCCCCACTGAGGCAAGGCTCCGTGGGCGACGACGCAAGCGAGACCGATCGGCTCGCACGAACCGCTGATAGCGCGTTCGAGCGGCGGCTGCTGCGCTCGGCGCGTCGCGACGCCGTCTCCCTGCGCAGCCGTCACCACATCCTTTCGAGGCTCGGCATGGGCGGCATCTGGTCGCTCGCGGCGCTCGCTGCTGCCGCCAAGGCGGCCGCTGCCCAGGCAAGCTACGCGACCGCCATCGCGGGCGGCGCGGTCTTCGTGGGTGCCGCAGCGCTTTGGGTTGGCAGTAGCGTGGCAGCGACCCCCGCGCCGAGCGCGCCGAAGGAAGCGACCACGCTTCGTTCTGCTCCCGAGGAGCGAGCCCGAGACAGAGCGCGCGCGCCCGAGTCTCCTGCTCCACGAGGCATCGCCGCCCTGGCAGAGGAGCCCCCGACCGCGACGCCAGCTGCGAAGAGCGGCGTGCGTGCGCCCGATGCGTTGTCGCTGGAGCTCGACGCCGTCGAGCAGGCGCGCGAGGCGTTCGCGCGAGGCAACTATGCCGAGGCGCTCGATCTGCTGGACGCCTATCGGCGCCGCTTCACCCATCGCCGCCTCGACACGGAGGCCATGGTGTTGCGCATCGAGACGCTCTCGGCGGCCGGCGAGCGTGCGTCGGCCGAGCGGCTCGGCCGGCGGTTCCTCGACAAGCACGCCGACGGCCCCTACGCCCGCCGCGTGCGCTCGCTAGTCGGTGAACGCGGCGAGCCCTAGTCGCGCCAAGCGAGTCGCCGGGAGCCCGCCCGGCGGCGCTCGAGGGGCCGGCGTCCTTGGCGGACGCTCCCCGGACGGCTTCCCGAAGGCACCCGGCGTCCCCCCGCGTGAGGGTTGATCCCCCCGCCCGCAAGGGGTCGCTTCCTGGCTAAAAACGCTGCGACACCCACGAGAGCCTTCCCTTTTTGCGGAGGTTTGCTACGTCGCCGCCTACCAAAACCAGCGAAAGACCAAATCACGTGGCTACGCGCATCCCTCTCGAACGCATTCGCAACATCGGCATCTCCGCCCACATCGACTCGGGTAAGACGACGCTCACCGAGCGCATCCTCTTTTACACCGGACGCATCCACGCCATCCACGAGGTGCGCGGCAAGGACGGCGTCGGCGCCAAGATGGACTCGATGGATCTCGAGCGCGAAAAGGGCATCACCATCCAGTCGGCGGCCACGTACTGCGTGTGGAAGGGCTCCAAGGGAGACACGCCGGACTACAACGTCAACATCATCGACACGCCCGGGCACGTCGACTTCACCATCGAGGTCGAGCGCGCGCTGCGCGTGCTCGACGGCGCGATCCTCGTGCTCGACTCCGGCAAGGGCGTCCAGAGCCAGTCGATCACGGTCGACCGGCAGATGAAGCGCTACCGCGTCCCTCGCATCGCGTTCGTCAACAAGATGGACAACCCGGGGGCCAACTACGAGCGCGTGGCCGACATGCTGAAGGAGAAGCTCGGCCATCACCCCGTCCGGCTGCAGGTGCCGATCGGCGCCGAGGACAAATTCGAGGGGATCATCGACCCCATCATCGGCAAGGCCTTCTACTTCGACGGCGAAGACGGTGAGATCATCCGCGAGGAAGCGGTGCCCGCCGAATTTGCCGAGAAAACCAAGGAGGCGCGGCAGCACATCTACCAGGAAGTGGCGGAGGTCGACGACGCGCTTGCCGAGAAGTTCTTGAACGAGGAGGTCGTCTCCGACGACGAGCTCCGTGCGGCCATTCGCCGCGCCACGCTGGCACTGAAAATGACGCCGGTCATGTGCGGCTCTGCCTTTCGCAACAAGGGCGTTCAGCTCTTGCTCGACGGCGTCATCTACTACCTGCCGAACCCGACCGAGGTCGTGAACGAGGGTCACGACCAGACCAAGAACGAAGAGAAGATCGTCATCGAGTCGGACTCGAGCAAGCCGTTCATCGGGCTCGCCTTCAAGCTGCAGCAGGACAAATACGGGCAGCTCACCTACTTCCGCATCTACCAGGGGCAAGTGACGAGCGGCGACACCATCTACAACACCTCGAACGAGATGCGAAAGGTGCGCGTCCCCCGCATGTTCCGCATGCACTCCGACGACCGGGAAGAGGTTCAGACGGCGGAGTCCGGTGACATCGTGGCCTTCTACGGCGTCGAGGCGAGCTCCGGCGAAACCTTCACCGACGGCAAGGTGAACGTCACGCTCACGTCGATGCACGTGCCGGCGGCGGTCATCTCACTCGCCGTTGCGCCCAAGGATCGCGCCGCCGAGACGAACTTCTCCAAGGCGCTGAACCGCTTCACCAAGGAAGACCCGACCTTTCGCGTCCACCAGGACGAGGAGAGCCAGCAGACCATCATCAGCGGCATGGGCGAGCTCCACCTCGACATCTACATGGAGCGCATGCGCCGCGAGTACAACTGCGACGTTATCGCCGGCAAGCCCCAGGTCGCCTACCGCGAGACGATCACGCAACGAAGCGAGATCGCCTACACGCACAAGAAGCAGACGGGCGGCTCGGGGCAGTTTGCGCGCGTGAACGGCTTCATCGAGCCGCTCCCGCCGGATGCCGTGGAAGCCTACGAGTTCGTCGACGAGATCGTGGGCGGTTCCATCCCCAAGGAGTTCATCCCCGCCTGCGACAAGGGGTTCAAAGAGGGCATCAAGAAGGGCAGCCTGATCGGGTTCCCCGTCGTGGGCGTGCGCGCCACCATCAACGACGGTCTGCACCATGCCGTGGACTCGTCCGAGCAGGCCTTCAAGACCGCGGCGCTCATGGGTTTCCGCGAAGCGTACGCCAACGCGAAGCCGACCATCCTCGAGCCCATCATGAAGGTGGAGGTCGAGGCGCCCGTCGAGTTCCAGGGCTCGGTCGTCGGCCAGGTGAACCAGCGCCGCGGCGTGATCCTCGAAACGCAGAGCGATGAAAACGTGACCATCGTCGCCGAAGTGCCGCTCAACACGATGTTCGGCTATTCGACCGATCTGCGCTCCGCGACCCAGGGCAAGGGCAACTTCACGATGGAATTCGCGCGTTACGCCCCCGTCCCCAAGCAAGAACAGGAAGAGATGATCAAGGCGTATCGCGAGAGGATCGCCAAGGAAGCGGCCGCCCGCAAGTAGCCCGGCCGCCGCGCGGGCGGTCGTTCACTTCACGACGATGTCGCGACACGCGCTGCCGCAGCCGTCACCGTCGAGGCGGTTGCCGTCGTCGCAGTCTTCGTCCTCCTGGACGATACCGTCGCCGCAGCGTGGGCCAACCTTGCAGCCGGGCTCGCACTCACCGTAGCCACCGTCGTTCGTGCCGTCGTCGCACTGCTCGCCGAGGCTCACGATGCCGTCGCCGCAGATCGGGTCGCACTCGCTCGGAGTGTTCTGGAAACCGGAGAGCGTGAGCTTGAACGAGGAACCCGTGGGGTTGCGCTCGGCGTGGAACACCTTGATGGCGTAAACGCGGCCGCTTTCGAGCCCGTAGGTCGCCGCCGTCGCGTCGCTCACCGCGACGCTGCCGCTCTCGGGCGTGTGGAGGCCGCCGAGGTCGAGCGCGAGCTTGCCGTTCACGAACACCCAAAAGTCGTCGTCGCCCAAGAAGTCCAGCGTGGCGTCGAAGCCCGGGTCGAAGCGGAACCAGTACTCGACCTCGGTCGTGAACAAGAAATTGTGCGTCCCGGCGCCCGGCACGAAGTCGCTTTCGGGGTGCCAGTTGTTGTCGCCGGTGTATTCGGGCGGAATCGTGGCGACGCTCACCGTGTCCATGAACGCGTTGGGTGCGTCGTCGATCGGCAAAAACGCCGGATTCCCGTCGAGCTCCATGCCGTTCGAAATCGACCCAGCGCTCGCCGTTCGGTCCGAAGCGATTGACGTAGCCGCCCATGCCGTTGTCGAAGAGCAAGAGGCTGCTCGGGATGGTGCGGTCGTCGTCGCCGTCGCGGTACCATTCGGCGAAGCTTTCGGGCGACGCGACGCACCCGGGGTTGCCCTGGACGAGCACGGGCTTGCCTTCGGCGTCGAGCACCGGATCGAGCGTCGGCGGATCGGTCGCGCCGCCGCAGTGAAAGTCGTCGTGCGACTGCGTGAAGTCGCGGAACACCGTGGGAACACGCAGCCCGCAGCCGTCGCCCACGGGCTCGCACGCGGGGCGCTGGACGCATTCGAAACCGGGCTCGCGCTTGCAGTCAGACGAGCAGCCGTCGCCGTCGAGCGTGTTGCCGTCGTCGCACTCCTCGTCGATGATGAGGCCGTCGCCGCAGTACGACGTGCACGGGCCCCCACTGCAGTCGGGCTCGGATTGGCAGGTGGCCGAGCAGCCGTCGAGCGGGATGTCGTTGCCGTCGTCGCAGCTTTCGGCCCCTTCGCGAATTCCGTCGCCGCAGATGGTTCTCGAACAGCTGCTCGGGCTGCCCTCGCACTTGTAGCCCGTCTCGAGCTGGCAGCGGTGCGAGCAGCCGTCGCCGTCGTCGGCGTTGCCGTCGTCGCACATCTCGTTCGACGATCGGAAGCCGTCGCCGCAGAGCGCCACCACGTGGCACTTGGCCCCCGGCGGGCTGCACGAGTAGCCGGGGTCGACCGACAGGCAGTCCGCGGCGCAACCGTCGCCATCGTCGGTGTTGCCGTCGTCGCAGGCTTCGTCGTCCGTCAAGATTCCGTCGCCGCAAACGCCCGTGACGGGAGGGCCCGAGTCGGGGCAATCAGAGCCGGTGCACACCGTGACCGTACCGCCCCCGCCGCCCCGGCCGCCGCTCGTCCCGCTGCCACCGCTCGTGGCGCTCGAACCGCCCGTGCCGCCCGCCTCGATGCTCCCGCTTTCGGCCTGAACTCCCGAGGAGGCGGAGCATGCGACGCCGAGCAGCCAGAGCGAGCCGAAGGTAGCGACCAGAAGCGAACGCATCCCGGTTACTTAGCATTTCTGCCGATGTGCGGGAGCCGGGTGGGGCTATTAACGGCTGCTTGATTGTCCTCGTCTTCGCGCACCCTTACCCGGACCGCTCGCGCGCCAACCGGCGGCTGCTCGACGCCGTGAGCGACCTGCCGGGTCTGGACTTGCGCTCGCTCTACGATCGCTACCCCGGCTTCGACATCGACGTGGACGCGGAGCAGGCCGCCCTCGCGGCGGCGCGCGTCGTCGTCTGGCAGCATCCCGTGCAGTGGTACACGGTACCCGGGCTCCTCAAGCACTGGTTCGACAAGGTGCTCGCGCGAGGCTGGGCCTATGGCGACGGTGGCGTCGCGCTTCGGGGCAAACGTTGCCTCTGGGTCACGACGGCGGGGGGCGACGATGCCGCGTACGGACCGAACGGCATGCATGGGCGGCCGTTTGCCGAATACGCGCCGGTCGTCGAGCAGACGGCGCTCTTTTGCGGCATGCGCTGGGAGCCGCCCATCGTCGTCAGTGGAGCGCACCGCCTCGGAGCGGCGGAGCTCGACGCGCATGCACGCGAGTATCGAAAACGGCTCGAAGCGCTGCTCGCCGAGGAAGGGGCCGAGCCGTGAAAAGCTCGCCCGGCGGCATGAAACGGCTTCTCGCGCCCGAGGTGCAGCGCCTGCTCGGCGCGGAAGGAACGATGCCGTGAAGGAGCCCTCGATGCTGGCGAACGCCATCGTGTATCTCGCGGCGGCGGTCGTCTGCGTGCCACTCGCGAGCCGCCTCCGCCTGGGCTCGGTGCTCGGCTACCTCGCCGCGGGGTGCCTCATCGGCCCCTACGGGCTGAGGCTCGTCGCCGACGCCACGGCGACCATGCATTTTGCCGAGATTGGCGTCGTGCTCATGCTCTTCGTGATCGGGCTCGAGCTCGACGTTTCGCGTCTCTGGACCATGCGGCGCGCGGTGTTCGGCGGTGGCGTCCTGCAGCTCGCGGTCGCGGCGGTGCCGCTCGGAGCCGGAGCCCTCGCGCTCGGGTTGTCCTGGCAGGCGGCGCTCGTCGTCGGTCTCACCCTCGCGCTGTCCTCGACCGCCGTGGCGATGCAAACGATGACCGAGCGCAACCTGCTCGGCGCCCCCGTCGGGCGCACGGCCTTCGGCATCCTGTTGTTCCAGGACATCGCGGCCATCCCTCTACTCGCGGTGGTGCCGCTTCTCGCGGCGCGCGACGGCGAGCACACGGGGTCCGACACGGGCGGGCTCTTGCTGGCGCTTTCGGCCATTTTCGCAGTGATCGTGATCGGGCGCTTCCTCACGCGCCCCGTGCTGCGGCTGCTCGCCCGCACGGGGCTGCGCGAGGTGTTCAGCGCCTTCACGCTCCTGCTCGTGCTCGGCATCGCCGAGCTGATGTCGAGCGTCGGGATTTCGATGGCGCTCGGCGCGTTCCTCGCCGGCGTCCTGCTCGCAGGCTCCGAGTACCGGCACGCGCTCGAGACGGACATTCAGCCGTTTCGGGGCCTGTTCATGGGTCTGTTTTTCATCGCAGTCGGCATGAGCATCGATTTCGGGCTCATCGCGCGCGAGCCCCTGTTCGTCGCGATGCTCGTCGGCGGTTATCAGCTGTCGAAGCTCGTCGCCATTCGGGCCATCGGCGGCCCACTCGGCGTGAGCTCGCGCCACCGCTGGCTGCTCGGGGCGCTGATCGCGCAGGGCGGCGAATTCGCGTTCGTCGTGTTCGGCGTGGCGCGCGAGGCTCGCCTCTTGCCTGGCGAGTGGGACGGCCTGCTCACGTTGACGGTGGCACTGTCGATGGCCCTCACTCCCCTCCTGCTCATGCTCGTCGAGCGCGTGTCTGCGCGCATTCCGCAGCCTCCCCGCGAGCCGGACGCCATCGAAGACGAGCACCCGAGCGTCATCATCGCGGGCTTCGGGCGCTTCGGGCAGATCGTAGGGCGGCTCCTGCTCGCGAGCGGCGTGAGGGCAACCGTGCTCGATCACGACCCGGACCAAGTCGAGGCGCTGCGCCGCTTCGACTTTCGCGTCTACTACGGGGACGCGACCCGGCTGGACCTGCTAACGGCCGCCGGCGCTCAGGGAGCCAAGCTGCTCGTGTGCGCCATCGACGATCCCGAGACGAGCCTCCGCCTCGTCGACGCAGTGCGCGAGCATTTCCCGGCACTCCGCATCGTGGCACGCGCCCGCAACATCGCGCATTGGCAAGAGCTTCGCTCGCGCGGCATCGAGATCGTGGAGCGCGAAACGTTCGAGTCGGCCGTGCTCGTCGGTCGCCGTGCGCTCGAGGCGCTCGGCGTTCGACCTTATGAAGCGCGCGAGCGCGCCGACGTGTTTCGCCGGCACAACGTGCGCACGCTCGAGGACATCCTACCGAAGTGGCAAGACGAGGCGGAGCGCACGAACCTCGCCAAGTCCGCGCGCGAGCAGCTCGAGAAGCAGATGGAGGAAGACCGACACAAGCTCGAGCGTCACTCTGGCCACGGCTGGGTACCCGACGCCGGCGAGCCCGAGCCTCGCTGAGTGTCGTGCGATCAGCCGCCGGGTGCTTCGGCAGGACCGTCGGCGAAGGCGGGAGCGGGGGCGAGCGCGTCGGGTTGGCGCTGGAGCGGGTAGCGGCCGCGCTGCTCGCTCAGGTTCTTCACGATGCCGAGCGCCGCGAGCACGCGGATGACCAGGTACGCGGGGTCGAGCTCGAAGCGGCGCACCGCGAAGTTCGGGCTCATCGCGAACTGGTGATGGTTGTTCTGGAACAGCTCGCCGAGCGTCACGAAGTCGATCGGCAGGGCGTTCACCGAGCGGTCGGGAGAGTCATAGTTGCGGTAACCGAAGCGGTGACCTGCATAATTGACGATCGCGCCGTGAATCGGACCCATGAGGTAGTGCGCGGGGAGCAGGACGAACCACCAAGCGCTCGGCGCGAACGCGATGTAGAACGCCGTATAGGCAGCGCACCACACGAGGCGCATCGGCCACGACTGCGCGAGATTGTCCACGAAGGGCCATTCCGGAACTCCACCGTCGAAACGCGCCTCGGGCTCGGCCCGGTCGTAGGCGAAGTCGTCGTAACGAAGCTTCGTGGCCCACATCATCTTGAATACGTTCGGCTCGTAAACGGGCGAGTGCGGATCCTGCTCGGTGTCGCTGTAGGCGTGATGCATCCGGTGCAGAATCGCGTACGCGCGCGGGTCGAGGTAGCTCGGGCCTTGGGCGACGTAGGTGAACAGATGGAAGAAGCGCCGCCAGCCGGGCGAAAGCTCGAACTGCCGGTGCGCGCCATAGCGATGCAAAAAGAACGTCTGGCAGAACACCGAAGCGAGCCAGTGACCGATGAAGAACGTCAGAATCAGCGCCATTGCCGCCAAACCCTAGCGTCCCGGTGCCGGTTAGTCCGGTCAGGCTTCGGTCATTTTGGCCTGACGGCGCGCATCGATTGACCCTCGACGCGCAAAAATCGCCGCATTGCGTCACGGCTGGAAGCCCAGCCGCGCAATGCCTTACGCTGTGGTCATGGGAGAGAACGCCGAGGTCCGCGCCTGGCTCGGGCGCTTGGATCACCCCCTCAAGGACGCCATCCTCCGGGTGCGCGCGATCGTGCTCGGCACCGATCGCCGCATGCAAGAGTGCATGAAGTGGCAGTGCCCGACGTTCATCTTCCAGGGGAATCTCGCGAGCATCAACCCCAAGTCCAAGAAGCACGTCAGCGTGCTCTTTCACACGGGGGCGCACATTCCCGGCAAACACCCGAAGCTCGAGGGCACGGGCGGCACGGCGCGCACGCTCAAGCTCGCGGGTCTCGCGGACGTGAACGCGAATCGCGCCGCCATCGAGACCATCGTTCGCGCTTGGTGCGCATGGAAGGAAGGTGCGTCGCGCGTCTCGCGTGGCACGTCGCGCGTGGCGCCGACCACGGGAGCGAAGACGTCGGGACGCGCCACGCCGAAGCGCGTGTCGTCGTCGAGCCGGCGTAGCGCTCAGGCCGGCCCGAAGACGGCCGCACCACGACCAGCTGTTCCCTCCGGGCGGCCAGCGCCCCGTGCGGCGCGTCCGGTGCGGGCGAAGCGGGCGAAGCGGGCGAAGCGGGCGAAGCGGGCGAAGCAGCGTTAGCGTCCTTTGCGTCGGCAAGTCCTCGCAGCGGGCGGGCGGAGCGCGCCGCGCGGTGCGGGCTCCGCCGCGAGCGTAGATTTGCCACGCGGCCGTTCGTGGCCTGATTTGGGCAGCGCCCGTGGGCTAAACCGCTTAAGCTGGGCGTCGGATTCATGCGTGCTCGGCCTTCGTCGTTCCTCCACCTTCGCTTCGTGCGCCTGACTCTTGGCGTGGCAGCCGTCGCTGCCGCCATCGGATGTACGCCTGCCGCCGATTCGAGCGCTGACTCGGGCAGCGGCGGCAGCGGCGGTACGGCAGGGGCCGGTGGAACGACGGGCTCCTGCGCGATTGGCTCCGATCTCTGCGGCGGCATGTGCATCGACGTGACGTCGGATGCGGCGAACTGCGGGGCTTGCCGGCACGCTTGCGGCACGGGTCAGGCGTGCGCTGGCTCCACGTGCACCTGCACGGGGCAGCTCACGGCGTGTGCGACGGGCTGTGTCGACACCCAGGCCGACGGCCAGAATTGCGGCAGCTGCGACAACGCGTGCGGCCTCGGCCTTCTGTGCGCGCGCGGCGGCTGTGTCATGACGTGCCCTTCGGACCTCGTCACCTGCGGCTCGAGCTGCGTCGATACGCAGACGTCGGTCGTCCACTGCGGCACGTGCAACAACACGTGCCCGACGGGGAGCAGCTGCGTCGGGGGGGCTTGCACGTGCGCCACGGCGGGGCAGCTGTTCTGTGCCGGGCAGTGCGTCGATCCCATGTCGAACGCCGCGCACTGTGGCGGTTGCGGCATGGCGTGCGGTACCGGGCAACCCTGCGTCGGCGGGGTGTGCAGCGCTCTTGGCACGGGTGGCGCCGCTGGCGGCGCGGGGACGGGCGGCTCCGGGGGTAGCGGCGGATCCAGCGGGGTGGCGCCGGACGGCAGCGTCGGCGTCGTCGTCTCGGTCGACGACATGGGGACGCTCGGCTGCGTGCCGCTCTGCACGTTGACGGAGCACCCCGACGACACGGACCTCACCGACGACTGGGCGTACGAAGGCTGGCCCTGCGTTCTACCCGACAGCCCGACCGGGACGCGCAATCAGTCGTGCCTCACGGGGCAACCGCTGCCGCCCGTCGATCGCAGCGGGCTCGAGGGCGTCGTCGTCGACAGCGACGGCGACATGGTGTCCGATTGCGTTCCGCTCTGCGAGCCGGGAGCCATGCCGAGCAGCACGGCGTCCGCCGATTGGGGTTGGGAGTACCAGGCGAGCTGCGTCATCCGCGACACGCCGACGGGCAAGTGCAACCAGGGCTGCATCACCGGCCAGCCCGTACCCGATCCCGCGCTCGTGCAGCGCCCCGGCGTCACGCGTGACGAGGGCTGCGTGGCGGTCTGCGAGTGCGGCGTCCCCGGCGATGATCCGGAATGGAGCTGGGAATTCCAGACCACCTGCGTGATGCCGGATACGAGCGTGTCGACGGGCCTGCCCGCCTGCACGACGAACGACAACACGGCGCTCGTGCCCCCGGCCGTCACGGGCGCCACGCACGACGGCTTTTACACCGAAAGCGGCAAGCTCTACGACGCGAGAGCCGCCGAGTTCGTGATCCGCGGCGTCAACAACCCGCACATCTGGTTCGACACCGGCAACCAGTACCGCGCCTACCAGGCGCTCGACACGATCGCCACGTACAAGACCAATACCATCCGCGTCGTTTGGGAGACGACGGGCGGCTCGGCGGCGTTGCTCAGGCAAATTCTCTATCGCATCGTGCAGCTCAAGATGGTCCCGATGGTGGAGCTCCACAACGTCACGGGCAGCAACGTCACCGCCGATCTCGCGCGCATGGCCAGCTACTTCACGCAGGCAGACATCGAGCAGGTGCTGCTCGATTTCCGCGCCTATGTGCTCATCAACATCGCCAACGAGTGGGGGGCGACCGACAACGTCTCCGGCTACCAGTCGGCCTACGCGAGCGCCATCACGACGCTGCGCAACGCCGGCCTCGCGCACACGCTGGTGATCGACGCCGACGGCTTCGGTCAGAACGCCGCGTCGCTGTTCGACAACGCGAGCGCGCTCACGAGTGGCGACCCGGAGCACAACTTGCTTTTCAGCCTCCACATGTACAATCGCTACGGCTCGAACGGCGCCGTCGACACGGTGCTGGACAACGCGGCGATCGGCACCAGCGTGCCGTTCATCGTGGGCGAGTTCGGGCCAGAGCTCCAGGGTCAGTCCGTCGCGTGGCAGGAGATCCTCACGAAGAGCCAGTCACGCCGCACGGGCTACATCGCCTGGTCGTGGAGCGGGAACGACAGCTCCACGGCGGCGCTCAACATCGTCAACGACTTCGGCGGCGGGCTCACGCCGTCGTGGGGACAGCAGGTGATGGTGAGCCACGCCGCGAGCATCCAGAACACCGCCGCCAAGGCGTCGATCTTCCCCTGACCCGCGGCTCGGCGCTCAGGCGGGCAGGCGCTCGACTCGGCCGTCGGCGTGGCGTGCGAAACGACCGGCGTCGCGGGGGTGGACCGGATCGTCGCGCTCCCAGGGCCAGCCGCCGAACCGCGTGCTCCGGTAGTCGAGCACGGCGCGCTCGAGCTCCTCGCGCGTGTTCATGACGAAGGGGCCGTAGTTGGCGACGGGCTCGCCGATGGGACGCCCCTGGAGCATGAGAATCTCTATGTCCTCCGTGCCGTCTCCCGCACGAAGGTCGATGTCCACCTGGCTGTCAACGCCGATCGCGGCGCGCTCATGGACCGTCTCTCCCGAGACGTCGAGCGAGCCGCCACGAAAGAAGTAGAGCGCCCGCCCCGCCTCGGTGCTCTTGGCGCGCGGCAGGCGGAGCGAGCTGCCCGGCGCGAGGCGAATCGCGAAAATGGCCACGTCCGTGTCGGGGCGCGCGGCCCACGAGTGCGGCGGGGGCGGCGGGGCGCGGTGGCCCTCGAGCTCGCCCGCGATGATGCGCACGGAGGTCTTCCGCCCTCCGGCGTCCGTGTGTGCGACGTCCGGAATGTCCTTGTTCCAGAGCATCGTGAAGTGGGGCTTCACGAGCTTGTCGGCTGCCGGCAAGTTGAGCCAGATCTGAAAGAGCTCGACGGGGTTCGGCTCGTCGGGCGAGATGAGCGGGAACATTTCCGAGTGCACGATGCCGCCTCCGGCCGTGAGCCACTGCACGTCGCCCTGGCCGAAGCGCGCCGCCGCGCCGAGCGAGTCGGAATGATCGATGTGGCCGCGGCGCGCGATGGTCACCGTCTCGAAGCCGCGGTGGGGGTGCTGAGGAAACCCCGGCACCACCTCGCCGTGGTACATGCGAAAGCCGTCGCGCACCTCGAAATCCTGGCCGAGGGATCGACCCGCGAGAAGGCTAGGGTCCAGGCCCATCGCTTCGTTGCCCGCCGGGTACGCGTCGTCGTGGTGCACGCAGAAAAGGAAAGGATCCTGCGTGACCCACTGGAAGCCGAGCGGCATGGTCTCGAGCAGCGCCTTTTGCATACAGCGGATCTAGCGCAACCCGAGGGGTTACGCCGCGCTACCGTGCGAAGAGAAACAGGTAGCCGCCCCCGCGCGTCCGGAAGCCGAGTGTCGCGCCCGGCTTCGGCAGCCAGCCGAACGGCTCGGCCTCGTAGCGCTCGAACGCGCGAGGGCGCGGGCTAGTAGTCCTCGAGCTCGCCGATGGGGTCCGTGCTCGAGGTGAGCTCCGGATCGCCGCCGAGGGGCCTCCTCGACGGAGGCAGCGCTCCTTCGGGTGACGCACCACGCTGTCGGTCTCGGTGATGCGGCGGAGCTCCGGCCGGAGGACGTTCCGCTCGACCGGGACCACCGCGTGCGCCGTGTGAGCGGCCGCGCCGGGCCACGCTCAGGTGAGGCTCGTCACGGCGGCGGCGACGGCCTTGCCGCCCGATCCCGCGACGAAGCTCGAATCGAGCGTCGCCTGGGGGATGCCGAGGGCACCGCCGAGCGTCCGCGCCATCGACACGAACGTCTCTTCGCGCGGCACGTCGCCTCCGCTTTGCACGAGCGCGCCCGTCGCCGAATCGAGGCCGCCCGCGCCGAGCGCCGTGCCGCCGCCGAACCCGCCGCTCACGGTGGTGACGCCGCCGTAGACACCGGGGTTCACGTTCTTGCCGATCATGACGCAAACGGAGTGATTGCCGTAGTGGTCGCGGCCCGAGCGCGACTCGGTCTTCGAGATGCCGTTCAGGTTGCGCCCGAAGACGTTCAGCGTCGCGAACGTGACCTTGTCTTGTAAGCCCATGGCGGTGAGCGAGTCGATCACCTTCTGGATCCCGGCGACCCCGGCGAAGCGGGTGTTCGCGTCGGTGTGGTCGGCGACCTCGGTCGCGAGGTTGCCGTCGCTGTGGTTGTCGCCGCCGAACGGGATGCGAATCGTGATGACCGGGCTCACGTTGGCGGAGATGAGCGCCGCCGCCGCGAGTGCCTGCCCTTCCACGTCGTCGTTGCCGATCGACCCCAGCGTTTCGGCGAGGTTCTCGGAGAGCAGGCGGATCTGCTGCTGGCTCTGCGAGAGCGCGTCCAGAAACTTCTTCTGGACGCCCGTGGCGTCGGTCTTGGCGAGCTCATTGAGCTGATCGAGGTATTTGTCGCGGATCGTGCGTAGGTTGACGAGCACGCTCGGGCCAGTCTGGCTCTTGCCACCGCCCGGGACGCCACCACCGCCGAAGCCGCTGCCGGACGAGCCCGTGAGGAGCTGCCGGAGCTGCGTCGGCGAAATGGAAGGTAGCGAGCGGCCCTTGTAGCTCACGAGCTCGCTCGCGTTGCCGCGCGCGCCGATCGCGACCGGCTCGGCCTGCACGGTGCCGAAGCAGCCCGAGAGGTGCGACGCATACGCGGACACCAGCATCTCGCCCTTCGTGGTGTTGCCCATGAGGCGCATCACCTTGGGCTGGTCGCCGTGGTTGTTGGCGAGCGTGACGTGGTGGAAGAACGCCGTGCGGGCGCGGACGGCGTCCGAGAGCGTCGACCAGGGGAGCGCCGCCGTGTACGTTTGCGAGCCGAACGCGACGGGCGTCGCCGCCATGGTGGCGTCCATCGGGTGGATGGCCGCGGCTGCCTCGCCGTCGTACGTGCCGGGGCAGTTGCAGCTGATGGGGTCACCCATGCTCGAGACGCTGACGACGAGGTACTGGAGGTTTTCCTTGGCATCGATGGCGCAGGCGAGCTCCTGCGCGGTCGCCTTTTGGGGATTGGCGACGAACCAGGCCGGGAGCCCGGTGGCCATGGCGCGGATACCGACGTAACCGGTTCCGAAAAGCCCGGTGAGGAGCGCGTTGCGGCGGGTAAAAAGCGGATTCGTCATGGCTAACTCTCTCAGAGGCCGAACGACAGGGAGGTCGGCGATTGGCACGCCAGGGAGAACGTCGATTGGAGGGCGGCCGTGGCATTGTGGCCGGAAAGCGCCTCGTTGTAGTGGTCGTGCAGGAGCTGCACGGCCGTCGCGTACTTCTCGTCGCCGGACGTGTAGCCGATGATGTTTTGCACCAAGCTATCGAGCGAGGCGTCGAGGGCGCTGCTCTGGTACGGGGCGCCGTCGACGTCCACGGCCTTGAGCGCCACCGTCTCGCAGATGAGCTCGCTCGCCGCGCGGTAGAACAGCGTCGGATCGGCGAGCGCCACCGGCATCTCCGAGCCGCGACTGAAGCCGTCGGCCGGCATGCTGCCCGCGAGCCGGAAGATCGCGCGCTGCGCCGCCGTCGGGTCGTTCGCCGTGCCGAACCCGGTCGAGTACGGGAAGGCCACGCCGAGCGCGCACACGTCCGGCATGTTCAGGCGGTTCGACAGCTCCTGGCAGAGCTGGTCCTTGCGGGCGATGCTGACGACGACGTTGCGGACTTCGAAGGTGCGCGTCGGCGCGGCACCCGTCACGAGCGGTGAGGAAAGGAGCTCGCGGATCAGCGTTTTGAAGCTGAAGTTGTCGTTCTGGAAGGCCAAAACGACGCGTCGGAACTCCGGGTCGTCCTCGGCGCAGCCCGCCGAATCGGCGTAGTAGCAGAGCTTTTGCGCCATCGAGAGGGCGAAGCGGTTGACGGTTTGCAGAGCCGCGTCCGACACCGAGGTGTTCGTGTCCGTGACCTGGGCGAGCAGCCCACCGAGGTCCTCCATCGTGGCGCCCGGAGCGTTCACGTTGGCGATGGCGAGGGCGCCGCCGTCCGTGCGGTTCGGCTTGACGCTCTGCTGGCCGAAGCTCAGCACCGTGAAATCGTTGCGGTCGTTGAAGTCGAAGTAGCTCTCCCAGAACTGCTTCATCGGGTCGAGGATCTTGTGGCAGCCGTAGCACTCGGGATTCGAGTCCGGCGAATGCTCGGCATCCAGGCCCACCGTGCTCACGGGCGTGAACTCGTTCTCGCTCGTGAGCGCCTCGCCGAGCGCGACGAGCAGGGTCTGGTTGGCCGTCACGCGGTGCTTGTTGCTGTCGTTCGTCTGCCAGATCGCGAGATACGCCGGTGTCGTGAAGAAGCCGACGCGCGGCATGGCGAGCCCGATCGCATTTGCCGCGCGAAGAGACGGCAGATCGTACATCTCCGGGTGATCCGCGCCCGGCGTGATCGTGACGGGACGCCAGTCGCTGAGGTCGCTCGCCGTGTAGTAGGGGAGCGACCCGTGCTCGATGCACTCGATGGTGGCGGAAAACGGGGTGCGCTGCGTGTAGCCGAACAGGCGCTGGAACAAGAGCGAGTAGCCCGCCTCGGCCTTGATCTCGGGGGTGCAGGTGCCACCGAAGTTGCCGAAGCTGGCGCTCGCCGTCGCAGGCGGGCGATCGTCGAACACCATCGTCGTGACGGCCTCTTCGATCGGGTGCTCGACCGAGACGCGATCGGCGTCCGTGGGGGTGCCGTTCGCGCCCACGCCCGTCATGTCGATGTTCCACGCGAGCTTCTGCTGGTTCTGGCCGCCCCCGAAATTGAAGGGCTGGTCGTTCGGCATCTCGACCTGGATGTACAGGCTCATGAGCGCCGTCGTCATCATGAGCTCACGCGTGCTGAGCACCTCGGTAAACGGCCGATTTTGCTCCATGATGTGGAGGGCCGTCCGCGCGAAGCTCTGCTGGAGGTTCTGCACGAGCTGGGAGAAACCCGTGTCACCGTAGACGCCGATCGGGCCGAGATCGAACCCGCCGTTCTCGAGAAGCTGCGGCTTGAAATCCTCGGTGGGCGTGAAGCCCGTCTGCTGGAACGTGTTCGTGAAGAACACGAGCATCTTGTCGTAAAAGAGCGGGTAGAACTCGGGGTGATCCGGGCTCGTCCACACGTCGATGAGGCCCTTGAGCGCCTCCTTCGCGTCGGGGGCGGTGAGCACCTGCTGTACCTCGGCCTCCGTGGGAGCGAGACCCGTGAGCAGCCCCTTCACCTTGCGGAGGTAAGCGCGCACGCCGACCGGCTCCATGTTGACGATGGGGTCGTCCGGCGGGGCCGTCACGGTGCCTGCGGAGCCGCCAGTACCCATCTCGGTGCCGCCCGTGCCGGTGTCCGAGCCGCCCGTGCCAAAGGCCGTGCCACCGGAGCCCGTGGCTCCCGAGCCGGTCGCACCCGAGCCCGTCGCGCCAGAACCTTGAGGGTCCGTACCGGACGTAGAGATGGAACCGGTACAGCCAAGCAGCAGAGCGGCGAGCGCTGCGAGTCCTCCAAAGCGCGTCGACATCATGATTTTGCCATCCTCCGCTCTTCTCGATGAGCGGGAATTGGTAACAGCCAGGGGCAGCGAGAGAGCCCCGCGCCCAGGCCTCGGATGTTGTCATTTGGGTCCGAGCGCCGCTAGCGGTCGGAACGAACTTCCAGCCGATTTAAAGGCCTTTGGGGCCAAACTTTGCACTTCTGGCGAAAGTTGCCTGCGGGTCGAGGCGCACGGTTACCAAACCCGATCCAAGCGGGGTA
This sequence comes from uncultured delta proteobacterium, assembly GCA_963841435.1. Lineage (GTDB taxonomy): Bacteria > Myxococcota_A > Polyangia > Polyangiales > Polyangiaceae > PMG-095. Next base: position 565,283 of record CAWJCS010000003.1, on the reverse strand, counting down.
TTGGGACTCGCAGCGAGCGAGATCAGGAGTGGCTGGCGCCCCTCGGGTCACTTCGTGACAGGGACGTCGAACTTGCAGTTCGAGCAGCCGTCCTTGCCGACGTTGTTCGCGTCGTCGCACTCCTCGAAGCCGATCTGGATGAGACCGTCGCCGCAGTGCGGGCCGATCACGCAGCCGGGCGAGCAGCCGCCGTACGCGCCTTCGTTCATGCCGTCGTCGCACTCTTCGTGATCCGTTTGCACGATGCCGTCGCCGCAGCGCGGACCGGGCTGGCAGTCGGGGCCGCAGCCGCCCCACGTGCCGAGGTTGCCGGCATCACCGTCGTCGCAGGTTTCACCGTACTCGGCCGCGGTGATGCCGTCGCCGCAGCGCGGGCCGAACAAGCAGCCCGGGGCGCACATGTTGTAGCCCCCCGCGTTCGTGCCGTCGTCGCACTCTTCGCCGGGCCCGACCTCGCCGTCGCCGCAATCAGTGCGGCAATCGCTCGGCGTCATGTTGAAGCCGGCGAGGGTGAGCTTGAAGGAAGAGCCCTCCTGCTGGCGCTCGGCATGGAAGATCGCGATCTGATAGACGTTGCCGGCTTGCATCCCGTAGCTGGTTGCGGTGCCCGGCTTTGCAACGACCACGTCCATGGGCGAGTTCGGGGGGACCTGTGTGGTCGAGCTAGCGTTGATGGTGGCGCCGTTGATGGCGAGCGAGCCTGGCAGCGGCACGTGCCACGCGCCGAGATCGATCGCCAGATGGCCGTTCAAGAACACCCAGAACGTCGTCGTCGCCCGTGAAGTCGAGCGTCGCCATGGTGTTGGCTTCGTACCGGAACCAGTACTTCACCTCGGTCGTGAAACTGAAGTTGTGGGTGGCGGTCGGGAAGGGTGAGGTCGCCGTCGGGATCGGAGTCGTGACGCCGAGCGACGTGGCAACGTCCGTCTCCCAGGGCCAGCCGTTCCAGCCGTATTGCTCCGGAACCTTGGCGGGCCCTCGCGTCTCGGTCAGGATGCCGGGCGACTTGTCGATTGGGAAAAAGAGCGGATTGCCGTCGTACGCCGTCTGCGTGGCGGTGCCGCAGCAGGCTTGCGTCTGGCCGGCTCCCCACGGCGTGCACGGGTCGTAGCAGGTGAGGCCGGCGCACGCGGGGTCCGAACAGCCGGGATCACCGCCCGCCGTACCCGGGCCCCCATAGACGAGACCCGTGTACATCTGCGGGGCGGTCCACTGCTCGCCGTTCGCGCCCCACCGGTTCACGTAGCCGGCGGTGCCGTCGCCGGTGGCGCCCGCCTTGTCCCACAGCCCAAGCGTGCTCGGAATGGGAGCCGAGGCCGGAGGGTCGTTGCGATACCACTGGGCGAAGTCAGCGGCCGTGTGGGTGTAGGCATCGGTATCGTTGACCTTGGCGAGGACGGGCTTGCCCTCCATGTCGAGGTCGGCCTTCACCATACCTTGCACCGCTCCGGGTGAGTTGCGGCCAGGGGAGAAGTCCGGGTGGCCGCCGGTTGCCGAGTGGGCGTTGAAGTCGCGGAAGTTCGCCGGGACCTCGAGGTAGCAGATGTCCGCCATCTCGCCGGTCGCCGCGTCCACCCCCATGCGACGCGTGCACGGCGCGTCGTTGTTGCACATGTAGCCTTCTTCGACCTTGCACGTCGCCGAGCAGCCGTCGCCGGGGCGCAGGTTGCCGTCGTCGCACTCTTCGTCGCCGAAGACGATGCCGTCACCGCAGCCGGAGGTGCACGCCTTGCCCGTTTCGCATTTGGGCTCGGCGCGGCAGTCGGGTGAGCAGCCGTCGAAGGCGACCCTGTTGCCGTCGTCGCAGCTCTCCGCGCCTTCCTGCTTGCCGTCGCCGCAGGTGGTGGCGGTGCAGGTGCTCGGCGAGCCGTCGCACTTGAAGCCCTGCTCGATGCGGCAGCGCTCGCTGCAGCCGTCACCCGGCATGAGGTTGCCGTCGTCGCAACCTTCGTTCGGGTCCACGATGCCGTCGCTGCAGACGTACACTCGGATGCACGGCTCCCCCGGATTCATGCAGCGATGGCCGAGCTCGACCACGTGACAATCCGCCGAGCAGCCGTCACCGCCCGTCTGGTTGCCGTCGTCACAGGCTTCTCCGGGCCCGCGCATGCCGTCGCCGCAGATGATGGTCGAATGGCAATTGGCGCCACTCGCATCGCACTCGCAGTACTGCTCGACCTGGCAGGCGCCCGAGCAACAATCGCCCGGCACGGTGTTGCCGTCGTCGCACTGCTCGGTGTCCTGATTGACCTCGCCGTCGCCGCAGCCGGGAGGCGACACGAGCATGCAGTCGGGCGGTGCGTCCGGCTTGTCGCACTGGTTTTCGACCATGCCGCCGTCCATGACGGGAATGACGATGCCGCCCGCACCGCCGCTCGAGCTGCCGTTGCCGGAGCCGCCCGCCGCGGTGCCGCCGGAGTTGCCGCTCCCCCCGGCATCGAAGCTGGTGTTGTTGCCGGCAGCGTTACTACAGCCCCAAATGGCGAGTGGAACCGCTCCCAACCAGATGACGAGCAAAGAAGGAATCCAACGGCGCATGCTTATTACCTCTGGACAGTCGTCGGCGGCGTCCCGCCCGACCGGCCTTGGGAGCATACCAGACAGGGAGGTCCTTCGCAGGCGTGGCGGCTCATGTTTTCTGGGCGTCGCAACTTTTTTTGCCCGCTCGCATCTCGCTCTTGCTCGCTTCTCGTTTTTGCCCGTTGTGCGGCGAACACACAAGCGCACACAAGGTGACTTCGAGGCCGGATGTGTTGGGTCTCTGGCACCAGTTCCACTCGAGGTGCCCAATTGCAGCTTCGGTGTGCTCAGAAGGCGGCGCCCGCTTGGAGCAGGATCTCGATGCGGTCCGGATCGCCGAGACCGTAGACGCGGGGAAGGTTTCGCTCGGCGCCCGCGTGGTGGCCCTCCACACCGACACGGAAGACCTTCCACCCGCCCACGTTGACCCCGACGGTTTCTTCCCACGCGAGGTCGAAGGCGACTTCGGTATCTGGGTCGAACACGCCGACCATCCCGTAGGGCTCGACGTAAAAGTCGCGTTTCTTTCGTCCGCCCGTGCGGACCGCCGCGACGACCCGCCCGGCGGCGAACGTCGCGGCCCGGTCATCGGTGGGCTTTCGCGAGTGCTCGAGCCAGCTGCCCCCGACGAGGCCCTCGGCCCAGACGCGCAGCCCGCGCAATCCGACGTGCGTGTCGAGCGTGAGATCGACGCCGCCGGTTGCGTAGCGCTCGATGGTCATCACGGCGGGCGTTCCGACGCGGTGCTCGTACGACGCGCCGAGCGTGGAGATCGCCGCGCCGCACCTCGGCGCGCACGACGAAGCTCTGGCTCTTCATCGACTGCTCCGAGAGCAGGCTCACCTTGCGGTTCGCGCCCACCTGTTCCGTAACGACCGAGCCCTGGAACGCGCCGAGCGTCAGGCTCGGCTTCCACGGGCCACCGGCACGCGCCCCGACGGTCACGCCGGGCCGGCGGCCCGCCACCTCGAGCTCGTTCACGAGGATGTCGTGCAAGAGCCCCCGGTCGGCGAGCGGCAGCTCCCAGCGCGAGGTCGACTCGATGTTCGAGATCGGCACCTTGAATTGACCGAGCTGGAGGCGGAAGCGCTTGCTCTTCGCGCGGACCCACGCGTCCTTGAGCTCCGGCTTGCCGGCGAGCTCGACCTCGACCTCGGCAGAAAGGTAGCGCACGGGTGCGCGATAGCGCGCGTCGAGACGCGCGCTCGGCACGGTCAGATCGAGCGAGCGCACGACGCGCTCGCGCTCGACGTCGGCGGCGTCGCGATAGACGGCGTAGCGGCGCGTGAACGCCGCATGACCGAGCACGCGGCCGCCCGGCTCGATCGAGCCGAACGGCGACCGAACGGCGGGGTTGGCGTCCTCGTCGTCGTCGTCGTCGTCGGGTGGCCGCGGCGCCGGCTTCGACGCGTCGGCTGCCGGCGCGGGTGCCGCGGACGAGCTCGGCGGCGCGGGCTCGGCGTTTCGCTGCTTCTTCTTCCCCTTCGCGAAAGCACCCTCGGTCGTGAGGAGCATCGCCGCGAGCACGAGCCAGGTACGCACCGTGATGGTCATCGTTTTTTTCGCACCAACCCCAGGCTTTTCAAGCTAGGAAGGCGTGTGACCCCTTGTCAAGGTGGTCGGAGGCGGGTACTCGACGCCTGCCGCTTCTGGCGGCTTCCCGCGCCATGACGCACTCATCTCGCGCTCGTCGAGCCGCCGTGTCGTGCGCCGTTCTCGCTTCGCTCGTCGTCGGGACCCTCGGCGTTGCGGGTGGGTGCCGCCGCGCGCCGCCCGCCGAGCGCGTCAGCGAGGCGCGCCCCGAGCTCGCCGCCCAGGCGTCGGCGCCGAAGCCGGCTCCAAAAGCGACGGCGAGCGTGCTCCCGCGCCCTTTCGTGGAGTCGCGGCCCGGCAGCGTGCGCTTCGCCGCGATCGGCGACTTCGGCGCGAGCGGCGACGACGAGCGCCGCGTCGCTGCCCTCGTGCTCGCCGACAAGCCGGACTTCGTGATCACGCTCGGCGACAACAACTACCCTTCCGGTGGCGCCAACACCATCGACGAAAACGTCGGGCGCTTCTACGCCTCGCTGATCTCGCCGTACCGAGGGCGCTTTGGCCCCGGCGGGACGAAGAATCGTTTCTTTCCCGCGCTCGGCAACCACGACTGGCTCGCACCGGGCGCGCGCCCCTACTTCGACTACTTCACCCTTCCCGGCAACGAGCGCTACTACTCCGTCCGAGAGGGCAACGTCGAGCTCTTCGCCATCGACAGCGATCCGCACGAGCCGGACGGCATCACCGCCGACAGCGCGCAGGGACGCTGGTTGAAGGAGCGCGCCGTGGCGTCGCGTGCGGCGTTCCGCATCGCCTACATGCACCACCCGCCGTACTCGTCCGGCCCTCACGGCTCCACGCCCGTGATGCAGTGGCCCTACCGCGCCTGGGGCATCGACCTCGTGCTCGCCGGTCATGACCACGACTACGAGCGGCTCGAGGTCGGAGGCGTCACCTACGTCGTCAACGGCCTCGGCGGTAACTCGCCCTACGCCTTCGAGGCCCCCGTCGAGGGCAGCCGCCTGCGCTTCAACGAGCATCACGGTGCCCTGTTCTTGGAGGTCAGTGCCGAAAAGCTTTCGCTCCGTTTCGTGACGAGCGACGGCAAGAAAGTGGACGAGCTCACGCTCACGCGCTGAGCGCCGGCCTTCCAGGCGAGTTCCGCCCCCTGCGGGTGCGTGCTACGCACGGGCGAGCCATGCAAGAAGCGCCGCGCGCCGTGATCGTGGGTGTGGCGCTGCCGTCGATGGACGACGAGGAGCAGGCGGCGAGCCTCGCCGAGCTCGAGCGTCTCGTGACGACGCTCGGCTACCAACCCGTGGCGCGCGTCACCCAACCGCGCATCAGCCTTTCGCCTGCCGCCGTGCTCGGCGAGGGCAAGCTCAAAGAGCTCGCCGAGCTCACGGGGGGCACCGGCCGCCCGCATCCGTCGCGCGGGCGCAAGACGGGCAAGTCGCGCCAGGCGCGCGACAGCGCCGATCGCGAAGGACCCGCGACAGCCGACGACGACCAGACGGAGCCCGCCGGCAACGTCTCGCCCAAGCCTTCGGCCATTGCGCTCGTCGCCGTCAACCACGAGCTCACGCCGAGCCAGGCCCGCAACCTCGAGCACGCGGCCGGCGTTCCCGTGCTCGATCGCACGGGCGTGATCATCGAGATTTTCCACCGACACGCGCGCACCCGCGAGGCGCGCCTCGAGGTGGAGATGGCACGACTCAAATACCTGGCGCCGCGCGTGCGGGAATCGCCATCGGGCAAGGAACGCCAGGCCGGCAGGGGCGCGGGTGAAGCTGCCATCGAGCTCGATCGCCGGCGCATTCGCGATCGCATCGCGGAGCTACGCCAAAAGCTCGACGCGCTCGGTCGCGAGCAGGGGACGCGCCGCGCGCAGCGGCGCTCGACGCGGCGCGTGGTGCTGGTGGGCTACACCAATGCCGGAAAGTCGTCGTTGATGCGCGCGCTCACGGCGAGCCCCGTCACCGTCGAAGATCGCCTGTTCGCGACGCTCGACACGACGGTGCGTGCCCTGCAACCCGAAACGCGGCCGCGAATCCTCGTGAGCGACACCGTCGGCTTCATCCGGAATCTTCCGCACGATCTGGTCGCGAGCTTCAAGTCGACGCTCGACGAGGCGCTCGAAGCGTCGCTACTCTTGCACGTCGTGGATGCGGCCGATCCGAGCTGGGAGGGTCAGGAGCGCGTGACGCGCGAGGTCCTGGCCGAGATCGGCGCCGACGGGGTCCCCAGCTTGCTCGTCATGAACAAGATCGATCGCGTTTCGCCGGCGGAGCTCGCGGCCCTGCGCGAGGCGCGCCCGGACGCCTGGTTCGTGAGCGCGCGCGATCCGGCGGGCGTGAGCTTCGTTCGCGAGGGAATCGTGCGGTTCTTCGAAACCCGTTACGTCGGAGCGGAGCTCGTCGTCCCGTATTCCCGACAGTCGGTCGTGGCAATGATGCACGACGCAGGTCGCGTCGAGAGCCAGAGCTACGAGGAGGACGGCGTGCACGTCTCGCTGCGCGCCGATCCCGAGTCGATCGCGCGGTTTCGCTCGCTGATCGAAAAACAGCCGACTGGCTGAGTGTGGGACGAGGTACGAGATAGTAAGAAGCCGTAAGGAGCATTCCTACAGCGGGCACCATAAAAAGTGATGTCCGTGGCGTTTCAGTTCGCCTTGTGTGCTTGCAATATTGCTGGACAGTAGCGACAGTTAAGGGTGGCGACAAAAATGCCCCACGCGACGTCGGGCCAGTTGAACAAGGAGGTACTGGACCTTGTCCTGGACGTGGAGGAGCGTCTGCAGAGCGACGCAAATGCAGCGCTCGATATCGCGGAGCGCGCGAACCCCGAATCGGCCGCGCACCCGGAGGTGCGGCTCGCGCGGGCGCGCGCCATTGCCCTCGCTAAGGGGCCGAAGGCCGGGCGAACGGCGCTCGAGGAGCTCGTGGGACGGGAGCCCGAGTTCGCGGAGGCCAGGCACGCGCTGGCCCTTCTATGCGAGGAGCTCGGGGACCTGGACGCGTGCGCGCGCGAGCTACTGGCCGTGCGCCGGCTCGACGCCGCCGCGGACGCTGCGGACGGCTTCGACTTGGACGCAGTGGAGGCGCGCATTCGTGACACCGCCGAGCGCGTGCTCAACGAGCTGCCCGCCAAGTTTCGACGGCGGCTCATCGGCGTGCCGATCGTCATCGAGGCTCGCCCCAGCGAGGATCTGGTGCGCGACCGCTTCGACCCCCGAAGTTTGGGGCTCTTCGAAGGGCCGGTCAACGAGGAGCGACAGCTCGGCGACTCGGCCGGAATGCCGACTCGCATCGTGCTCTACGCGGCAAACCTGCTCGCGTTCGTCGATCCCGACGACGAGGAGGATCTCGCGCACGAGGTCGAGATCACGGTGCTGCACGAAATCGGGCACTACTTCGGGCTCGAAGAAGACGAGCTCGAAACGCTCGGTCTCGGCTGACCGCGGGCTGCCTCGTTCCAGGGCTCCGCGGGCCTTGCCGCGCGGCGCTTGCCCCCGTGGGCCCTTGACGCGCGGTCTGCGGCGCGTGTATGGGACGGGCGGAAATCAATGACGCGATAGTCGGACGGAGGTCAGGGAAGCCGGTGCGAATCCGGCGCGGTCCCGCCACTGTCATCGGAGACGACGAAGCCATCGGGCGCGACTGACCGTCGCGGCCGGGCCACTCGGGAAACCGGGGAAGGCCGAGCAGAGTCCACCATCCGAGAGCCAGGATACCTCCTTCGTCCGCGACCACGACAGCCCCACGGTTGATGGAGGCGTGGAAGCACGAAGGGTTCGTGCGATCCGCGTCCTTCAATCGTGGCGCCACCGAGCCGGCGGCAGACCGGCGAGGAGTGACGCTCGATGAAGACGAGATGGATCCCAATCGCAGGTGTACTTTCGCTGGCTCTCGCCCTCCCGGCATGCGGGGGTGACGACGACGCGCAACCCATCGAACGGGGGGGGAGCGCCGGCCGTGGCGGGTCTGGCGGTGGCTCGGGGGGTACGGGCGGCTCCGGCGGTAGCGCCGGACCGGGCGCGAGCGGCGAGGGAGGCGAGAGCGGGGGCGAGACCGCTTCGCTCGAGATTGACGGGACCTGGGACGGCGACTTCGGCAGCATCGAGGTGATCGACGACGTTTCCTGGTCGGTCAACTCCGGCGTGGGCGAAAGCGTCGCGACGATTGCCTCGTTCTCGAACGACGACAACGTCGCGATCACCCAGAATCCCGACGACGCGGAGTTCGGCCCGTCGCTCTTCAATCGCATCGTGTGGACCGAGATCGACGGCGACGCGTTTTACTACTGCACGACGGACTTCGGCCTCGACACGCTCGAGCAGGCCCGCGCCGCCGACACGGCCGCCGACGACAGTCACCCCGGGGAGATGGGCTGCGGCGGCTTCGCCTGGACGAAGCTCACGCGACGATGAAAACGCCGCGTGGCGGGATTGTGTTTGCGACGAGCGTGACGGCGCTCGTCATGGGTTGTGGCGCAGGCTCGGATTCGTCGGACACCGAACCGACGGCGCCCTACGCGAGCGCCGTCGTGAGCTTCGAGCCGGGCGACAGCGCCGGTTTCGGCGAAGATCGCTTGCCGGACATCGTGCTCGGGCCGCCTCGCGGCGGGGGGCAGGAGGTCGGCTCGCTCGACGTGCTGTCGCTCGGCAAGGGCGGCAGCATCGAGGTCGGCTTCGGCACGCGCGCCATCGTCGACGGTGACGGGCCGGACTTCGTCGTGTTCGAAAATGCGTTCTGGCCAGGGGGTAGCGCGAGCCAGGTCTTCGCCGAGCCCGGGGCCGTCGAGGTGAGCGACGACGGCGACAGCTGGACGGGCTTCGCCTGCGTCTCCGCGGGTGACGGCGAGGGCCATTTCCCCGGCTGCGCGGGCTGGACGCCGACACTCGTCTACGATGCGTCCGCGCTCGTGCCGCTCGACCCGGCCATCACGGGCGGCGACGCGTTCGATCTCGCCGAAATCGGCGTGGCGCGCGCCCGCTTCGTGCGGATCACGGATGTGTCGTACGCGGGCGCCGAGCCGACAGCGGGCTTCGATTTGGACGCCGTGGGCGTCATCCACGTCGGCTCGGACGAGGCGCCGTGACGCGTGCGGGCTCGCGCCATGCCAGTGCCTCGGGCTTCTTGCTCGCGGCGGCACTGCTCGGCGGCTGTGACGTCTCTCCCACCGCCGAGGACCACTGCGAGGCGACGATCGACGCGCCGCCGGGATGCCCGGCAGCGGCCGTCGTCGTGATGAGCGATTACGTCTCGACGCAGGTCGCGCTGACGAAGCTCGACGGCGACACGCTCTGCGGCTCGTTCGCTTCGAGCGCGCGGACGGGAGCGTCGGCGCTCGCGTTGCCGCTCTCCGGTGACGTTGTCGTGCCCACGACACCCCCGCGCTCCGGGCGCGTCGTGCTCGTCGATCGATACGGCACGAACGTCGTGAGCTTCTTCGAAGCACCCTCGGGGCGCGCGCTCGGGCAGCTTGCCGTCGGCACGGGCTTCGAGTCCAACCCCCAGGATTATTTGGAGATTTCTGGCGATCGCGCGGTCGTTTCGCGCTGGGGCGAGGACCCGACGCCGGGCTCGGAGCCGTTCGACGGCGGCGGCGATCTGCTCGTCATCGACACGCTGAGCCCCAGCTTGCTTTCTCGCATCCCGCTGCCCGACGAGGGCAATTTCCCCCCGCGCCCGGCAGGCCTCGCTCTCGTCGGCGACCTCGTGCTCGTCACGTTGCAACGCGCGAGCCTCGACGTAAAGTCGATGGGAGAAGCGCGGGTCGTCGGTGTCGACGTTGACCGCGAGTCGGTGACGTTCACGCTTCCCGTCGCGGGGCTCAAGAACTGCGGACCCGTCACGCTCGCGCCGAGCGCTCGACGCGCCGCGCTCTCCTGCACGGGGTACATCGACCGCGAGGGTGTGCCCGCCGACGTGAGCGAGAGCGCCGTCGTGCTCTTCGACGTCACCGAGGCGCCGCCGCGCGAGATCGCGCGCTACGCCGCCATCGACATCGCTGGCGCGCCGCTGCAGTCGAACGTGGCGTTCTTCGCCGAGGACGGCCTGCTCGTGAAGACTCAGACGGCGCTCGCGGGAGGCGCGAACAATCGCCTTTTTTCGCTCGATCTCGCGTCCGGTGCGGCCGAAATGCTTGCCGAGGCCCGCGCCGGCGACGAGGGTGGGCTTGGCGTGGCCTTCGGGGGGCTGCTCTGCACTCCAGGCTGCGCCCAAACCTGCCTCGTCGCTGACGCCGATCGTGGCGGGCTGATGCGCTTCTCGATCACGCCGGACGGGCTCTCGCCGCTGCCCACGCTCGGCGTGGCGGGCACGGTGGGTCTGCCGCCTCGCGATCTCGGCGCCTACTGACCGTTGCCGAGCTCGAGCGACACGAAGAAGGTCCGGCCCGGCAGCGGGAAGCCGACAACGTCGTAGCGTCGCGCGTCGAAGAGATCGCCGACGCGCGCGCGCAGGATGGCTGAGCGCCCGAGCCCTTCGACACCAACGTCGACGTCGACCGTCGTTTGAGCCGGGATCACCGACTGGCCGGCGGGGTCGGCGTAGCGGCTCGATTCGTGGACGAGCCGACCACCGAGCGAGGCGCGCTCGACGGGAAACGTGCCGAGCGACGGCGTTTCGGCCCGTACGCCGGGGGCGACGACGAGGCGCGGCTGGTAGGGCAAGCGCGCGTTCAAGAGCGTGCGCCCGGGGGTCTCGTCGCGGCCATCGAAGAGCGTGAGCGCTAGGTCGCCCTGGAAATGGCGCAGAAAGCCCGTCCCAGCCTCGAGCTCGAGCCCGCGCACGCTCGCTCGTCCGAGGTTGATGGGCACGATCGTGCTCTGCGCGGTGCGAACGAAGGTGATGAGATCGCGCGCGTTCCTGAGGTAGCCCGAGAGCGCCGCGTAGAGCGGTCGCGTTTCCCCGGGCAGCCGTGTCGCGTACCGCGCGCCGAGGTCGATGGTGACGCCCGCCTCGCTCCGCAAGCTCGGCTGGCCGCGCACGACGGCGGACGTGCCAAAGAGCTCGCCGAGCGTCGGCACGCGCACGTACCGACCCACACCGCCGAACAGCGAAAGCTCGCCGAGCGTCGCGAGCGCACCGAGCCGTGCAGTCGGCTCGAGAACGTCGCACGTCGCGTCGGCGTGGGCGCCCGTGGCGTGGCATTCGAGCGCCGCGAGCGGTCGTACGGAGAGGTGCGGGGCCACGCCGAGCGCCGCCGCCGCGGACAGGCGTGCCGAGACACGCCGCTCGGCGAGCACCGGCTCCGCCGCCTCACCCTCGGAGCGCCTCAGTCGCTCGTGGCTCGCTTCGGCGCGCGCGCGGAGCGAGCTCGCCGCTCCGAGCGGGACCGTGAGCGCGAGCTCCTCGTCGAGCCGGTCACCTCGGGACTCGACGCGATCGGTGCCGAGGCCGAGCTCGCCGGGATTCATGGACGGACGATAGAGTGGATCGGTGAGCGTGCTGCTCGCCTCGAGGAAGGTCGTGCGCGCCTCGAGGGACGCTTCGCCCGCGAAGGGGGCAAAGCCGGAGACGGCCGCGAGCGTGCGGCTCGCGCTCGTTCGGGCCTCGGTCGTCGCGACGTTGGCGAGCCCCGGGGCGCCCTTTTCGCGCTCGAACCGATTGAGGACGACGTCGATGCGACCCTCGGAGACGGTTTGCCGACCGACGAGCCAGAGGTTGACGAGCGCGGCGTCGGCGTTCTGGAGGTGCTCGCGGCGATCGTCGGCCGTGGTTTCGAGCGTGCCGCGGTCGTCGTAAAATGGATAATCGTTGTCGGCCCCCTCGAAGCGCGCGCCGATTAGGAGGCTCGTCCCTCTGCTTTGGGTCCCGGCTGCGGCCCACGCCGCGCGGCTGCCAAAGCTCCCGGCCATCCCGCCGATCCGTACGCGGGGCGCTCGCGGGCGAATCGGCTCGAAGAAGATCGCCCCTCCGATGCCGAATCGGTCGGCCTCGAGCGGCGCGTTGCCGCGGTACACCTCGATGCGGTCGATCAAAAATAGTGGGACCATCGCGAGGTCCGCCGCTCCGCCGACGTCGTCGTTGAGGCGCACGCCCGCGAGATAGACGGGCGTCTGCGACGCGGTCGCGCCACGCACCGACGCCGTGGACGCGGCACCGAGGCCTCCCGTCTCCGTGACCGTGACCCCCACGGCGGTGCGCAGCACGTCGGGCGCGCTGAGCCCCGGTGGCTCGAGCCAATCGCGCTCGAGCGTACTCGAGGCGACGCTCTCGTCCTTGCGGGCGACGGCAGGTGACGACGGTGTACCCCGAACTTCGACCTCGACGGGCTCCGCGGGTCGTGCCCCCGCTGGCTCCGCGTACGCCTGCCGGCCGAGGCCGAGCAACACTAAGGTGATCGATGCGCGCCGCGGCATGCCACTCCGAAGAAGAGCCCATGGCCATGCCACAGCTTTCGAAGGGGTGGACCACCCTCGTCCTGGTCTTTTTGGCGGCGTGCTCGTCGGAAACGACCGGCGAGCTGCCAGCGCCGACTGGGGGCGTCGGCGGCGCGGGGAGCGGTGGGACCATGGCGAGCGGCTCTGGCGGGTCTGCCGGCTCTGCGGGCTCCGCCGCCGGCTCGCTGAACGTTGGTGGTACGGGCGGCACGGCGCCCGGTGCCGGCGGCATGCCGAGCGCCGGACTCGGCGGCGGAGCCGGGACCGATGCGGCCGGTGCGGGCGCGGGCTCCGGCGGTTCGGCCGGGATCGCGGGCACGGGTGGGCTCGCCGGCTCCTCGTCCGGCTCGGGCGCGGCCGGCGCGAGCGGCTCGGCCGGCGCGCCCGTCACGACCGATCGCAGCGCCGAGGGGACGTGCGCGCGCTGGAATGCCGACCGCGCGAACATGAGCGAAGGAGCCTGGACCGGCAGCGTCAACACGTGCGACCCGGGCGACATCTCTGCCGAGGGGCGCGACAACGCGCTTCGTCTCTTCAATCTCTACCGCTGGCTCGCCGATCTGCCCGCCGTCGAGACGTCGCCGGATCGCAACGAGATGGCGCAGGCCTGCGCGCTCATGCAGGCCGCGAACTGGCGCGCGTCGGGGCTCTCCCACGAGCCGCCGATGAGCTGGGACTGTTACACCGATCTCGGTGCGCAGGGCTCGTCGACGAGCAACATCTCGGGTGGGCCGGGCGTCTCGAGCGTCAACGCCTACCTGACGGACACTGGCAACGAAACCACCTTCGGGCACCGACGCATCGTTCTCTCGAACTGGCTCGGCCCGATCGGGCTCGGCTCGACGGGGCCGAACGGCGCCTCGTGCATGCAGAACATCGGTGGCACGGGCAAGGCGGGCAAGGAGTGGGTCGCCTGGCCGCCGCCCGGCGCGTTTCCGCTCCAGGCTTACGGTGGCGGTCGCGGCGGTGGCCTCGGCAGCACGGGCTGGTCGGTGCAGAGCGAGCGCATCCAGCTCGCACAGGCGACGGTGAGCGTGACCTCGGGCGGCTCGAGCGTCGCCGTCAACGTCTCGGCGCTCACGGGCAACTACGGTTCGACGAACGGCATCCGTATGGTGCCGAACGGCTGGAACCCCGCGGCGGGGCAGAGCTACAGCGTCACACTGTCCGGCATCAGCACCGAGATCGCGTACACGGTCGACTTCGTGGACTGCGCGCCGTGACGCGCCTGAGCCACGGCGCCTAGCGCACGCAGCGCACGCGGTGCGTGCCGCTCGCGTCGGCCACGCTGGCGAACCCCGTGGCAAAATCAACGACGAGCGGCGGGATGGGGTCGACGACGAGCGTCCAGAACGTCGTCGGTGGTGTCTCGGGAAACGCCGCCGCATCGATGAGCGGGGGCCCTCCGCCGGTCGTCGTGTCGACGAGCGTTTCGAGCTCCTTGTCGCTCGGCAAGCGGAACGGATTTTCGCCGGGCTCGAGCCCGGTGCAGAGCGCCCGAGCCGCCGCGAGCGAGAGCGCGCTTTCGGAAGCGGCCCGCTGCCACTCGAGACCCGTACCGAGATCCAGGACGCTCGTCGCGTCGTTGCGAAAGCGTGGCGCTCCGCGTCGCGAGCCACCGCGCACGCAGCGCGCGTAGGCGCTCGGAGCGTCCTCGCTGCCCGATGACGTTTCGCCCGCGCCGAAGTACACGCTGTAGCGCGCCCCCGGGATGCCGGGCACGCTCGAGCTCGTCCAGAAGTAGTCGAGAGGCGTGCCCGGAAACGCCACGCCGTCGAGCGTCGGGCGCACCGTGCGATCGAGCAGCGAGACGAGCTCGATACGCGTGGGTAGCCGATAGTCGTCTTCACCCTCGAGGGTGAGCGTCTCGCACGCGGCGTCGGCATCGCTCGCCGTGACGAGCTCGCCATTTTCGCGTGCCCACACCAGGCCCGTCACTGCGTCGCGCGCCGTGGCACTCGAAACCTCGACACGCGCGGGGTTCGGCAGCGGCAAGGTCCCCGGGTTCGGCATGGGCCAGGTCGCCTCCTCGCGCGACAGGCACGCGCCTCCGCACGGCTCGAGTGGCGCGGCACGTTCCGACCCGCAACCGACGAGGGCGAATAGAGCCGCGAAGCACGCGCGCGCGCGCCGCGTCACGCCTCGAGCAGCGGCAGGTACTCGCTCGCGTTCTCGGTGACGCCGGCGACGTACGTGCGATCGTACGTGCCGAGCGCATCGCCTGGGCTCGGCTCGACGCCGGTGACCCACTTCGTGCTGAAACCGTAGCCCGTCGTCGCGTTGCCCGGCACGTCTTGCCATTCGCTCTGGGGAACGCCCATCGCCCGCAGGATCGTCGCGAGCCACTGCGCGTAGAGTAGCCCCGTGGGGCCGAGGTCGTCGCCCCAGAAGTTGACGATGGCGCGGCTGCTCTGGTTCCGGTAGTCGATGTAGTTGCCGGTCTTGAGCTTGCCCGCGGCGGCGCCGAACGTGACGATCGGAATGCAGCGCGACTGGTGCGTCTCGGAGCCGCTCTCCTGGCTCCACATCAGGAGCGAATCGTCGAGCACGGTCACGCCGGGCGCCTCCTCGACGTTCGAGCTTCTTCGCGAGGTCCAGGAACAGATACTCGAAGGATTTCTGGTTCGCTTCCTGGAGCTTCGCCTGCGCGGCGTCGGTGAAGTACTGGTGCGCGACGCTCTGGTGCCAGTCGGCGTTGTCCGCGACGAAGCGCGACTCGTCGAGGCCCATGACGCTGATGCGGCTCGTGCCACAGAGGAACGCCGCGACGACGACATCGACGAGTGCGACCATCTGCGACCGGTAGTCGCTGCCGCTCGTGGGCTCGCTGAGCGCGCCGCACGACGCGCTCTGCACGGGCTTGGCGTTGAGCCGGCGCTGGAGCTCGGCGAGGCGGTCGAGGTGATCGTCGAGGCGCTGCCGATCCGCGGCGCCGAGACGGCGGTTCGACTGGCGCAGGCTCCGGTAGCTCTCGATCACGCGGTCGACGATCAGCGGCCTGGGCGGCGCCGTCGGCTCCGTCGGGTCGTCGGGCACGAACACCGCGTTGAAGAGATCCTTGGCATTGTCGCTGCGCCGGACCTCGTCGATCGAGCCCGTGCGCTCCGAGGCGTTCGACCACATGTACGAGATGCGCCCGCGCGAGCCCGTGATGACGGAGCGCATCTTCACGCTGTCGAGATTCTGGTAAAAGCTCGGCGACCACGCCATGAGCTGATCGATGGTCGGCATGGGTGGCATGCCGAGGTCGCCCGCGTTGGCGTCGTTGCGCGACTCGTTGCCGAGGTAGCCGCCCGTGTGGTGCGCAATGTAAAAGGGGATGTCGATGCCGCGGAGCACGTTCATCTTCGCGACGAGCGCGTCGGTGAGCACGTCGTCGGCGCCGCTCAGGATGCCCGCGACGGACGCGCGACCGCCCGAGGCCGTGCGCACGAGCGCGCCGTGGCGGATGGTGTGGCCGGCGTAGATGTCCTCCGACGCCGTGAGCACGGCGTCGTCGGGGAACATCGCGCTTTCCTTCACGCCGCCGTGTTGCGTTGCCAGGGTGAAGAAGCGCGGCTGGCGGATGAACGTCGCCTGCTGCGCGTAGGCCGGGCCCGCTAGGAGCGACGGCAAAAACGGCAGCCCGAGCGTGAAGCCACCGGTGCCGATCAAAACTTGCCTTCGGGTGACGAGCCGCCGCTTCATCTTTACTCCACGATCGTGCGATGCCGGAAATCGGGCGCGAACGCAACGGCGCGCACCATCGCCGTGAGCGAGTCCGAATCGACGAGCGCCGAGCGCAGCGCTTCGAGCGCGCAGCCGTCCTTCGCGACGTTCTCCCAGCGTCCGAACGAGTAGCGGAAGTAGTGACGTGCGAGACAGGCACTCGCCTTGCCGCTCGCCACCACGAGGCTCATGAGCTCCGCCGCGTTCGCGACCTCGGTGGGGTCACCTTCGACGATCTGGGGGACGCTCGTCGTGTCGACGGGCGCGGTGCCGATCAGGTTGCCGTCGGCGTCGAACAGCATCTCCTCGGTGCGGAAGCGTCCGAGCGCGTCGTACGACTCGGTGGGGAAGCCGAGCGGGTTGATCGCTTGCGCGTGGCAGCCGGCGCACGTGCCCGACGCGGTGAGCGTTTCGACGACCTCGCGCGTCGAAAGCGTCGGCGGCAGCTCCGGCAGGTTCGAGGACGCGCCTGCGGGCGGCGGTGGGATCTCGTCGCACAGGATATTTTCCCGTAAAAAGACGCCCTTCTTGATGGGCCTGGTCTTCGAGCTGCCCGTGGCGAGGAAGGCCACGCGCGTGAAGAGGCCGGGCCGGTCGTCGTTCGGGGCCGCGACGGGGTTGCTGCTCCGCGACACGCCGTAGAGCTTCGCAAGATCGTCGGTCTTGGGGAGCAGGAGCTCGGTCGTGAGCACGGTGTCGAGGCCCGAGGGCTCGCTCCAGCTGAAGTAGTCGAGCAGGTCGAGCACCTCGCCCGTGACGTTCGTCGTGAGCATGCTGCTCGGCTGGTCGTCTCCCGTGAACGCGTCGTAGTTCGGCACGCCGTTGGCCTGGTCGAGCGGGGGCAGATCCTCGAGCTTGAGCCACTCGCGGTAGAAGTTGCGGAGCGAGCTCTTGGCGCGCGGGTCCGCGATCAGTCGATCGACCTCGCGCGAGTAGACGGCGTCGTCGAGCAGGCTTTGGTCCTCGGCCGTTTGCCAGAGCTCGTCGTCGGGAAGGGTGTCCCAGAAGTGGTACGAGAGTCGCGAGGCCGTTTCGAAGGGGTCGAGCTCGACCACGCCGGCCGCACCCGGGACCGCGTTAGCGCCGCTCTCGATGAGGTAGAGCGTGTCGGGGGCGTTGAGGATGCCGCCGATCAGATCGGCGAAGCCGAGCGGATCGATGCTGTTCGTATCGCCGTAAAAGCCGCGCAACAGCGCGCGATCGGCGTCGTCGAGCGGCCGGCGGAACGCACGCGCCGCGAAGCGGTCGATGAAGGCGTCGACGCACGCCGCCGCCGGTGAGCCGTCCGTCGCGCAGCTGCCGACGACCGTCTCGAGCCGCGCGGGCGTCGTGAGCTCGGCGCCGACGCGCACTCCGATGGCGTACCAGCTGTCGATGTGGCCCTGCGCGAGGCCCTGATCGAGACGCCGGTAGGTGCCGCGCAGGTCCTCCGCAATCTTCGGGCGCTCTTCGTTGGGCAGCGTCTCGAGGTCGGACGCGACGGCGCTCGTCACGGCGAGCGCGTCGCTCCGGCTACCGAGCGCGAACGCGAGCAGATCCGTCAGGGTGTTTTCGTACTGCGCGTGCGTGAGGCGTCGCATCGCCGGGCTGTCCGGCACGGCGGCGGCATCGCACGCGAACGAAGTCGGCCCGACGGGAGGGTTGCCGGCGCTCGAGCCCCCGGACCCCGAGCTCGAGCCGCCGCTCGAGCTTTGCCCGCTCGTTCCCGCGCTGCCGGAGCTTCCCGAGGACGCGCCCGAGCCCCCGCTGCCCATGGCGGACCCGCCGCTGCCGGTGGTGGCCCCCGAGCCGCTCGCCGCCCCCGCGCCCGTAGGCTGTTCGCCCTCACGGGACACCTGCGCCGTGCAGCCGAGGGCACAAATGCCCAGAACCACCGATAGCGAGTGGAACCTGCCTGCCACGGATGGATGAACCCCGACCCGGCGCGAAAGGCTCAACCGCCGTTCCGGCCCTCGGTTTCGCCCGAATTTGAGTGGGGACCCGCCCGGGGGCCCCCGCCGCTTTGCTACCTTCGTCGCTTGCTCTTCGGGCTCTTGCTCGTCGCGATCTTGAGCGGGGCGCTCCTCGTCCGGCGGGTGGGTGGCGAGGCGCCCCCTGCCTGGCTCGGACGACGCAGTGCGCGCGCGATCGGCCTCGGTGCAGCGACGGTGCTGGTCGCGGCGTTTCCCCTCGTCCGGGTCTCGCCGTTCTCGCGGGGAGCGTCGCGCGTGTTTTTCGGCGATGCGACCTCGCACGCCCGCGTGGCGCTCGACATGGCACGGCGCGGTTTGCCGCACGGCTGGCTCGACACCTATCTCGGCGGCTTTCCCTTCGCCCATCAGTACCCGCCGCTCGGCTGGCTGCTGCTGGCGGCACCGATGCGCCTCGGCGTCGAGCCCGCTCTCGCTACGCTGCTGCTCGGGCTCGTGGCGACGCTCGCGGCTCCGCTCACGCTCTACGCCGTGCTCGTGCGAGCCGGGGGGCGGCCGGAGCTCGCCGCGCTCGGGGGTCTGGTGCTCTCGTGGGTCAATCCGTACAACCCCTTCGTCGGCGGGTACGACGCGTTCTTCACCTCGGGTCTCGTCTCGCAGGTCGTGGCGCTTCCCCTCGTCATTGCGCTTGCCGGTGCCGTGGCCACGGGCGGCAACGTGGCCTCGGCCGTGCTCGCCGCGCTGAGCGTGGCCGCGCACCCCGAGCTCGCGGCGTGCGCGCTCGCCGTCACGGGGACGGGAGCGCTCGCGAGCGGCCGAGCCTCGGCTCTGAAACGTTTCGCTCGAGCCGGCCTCAGCGCCGTCGCCACGGCGCTCGCCCTCTACGGCCAAGGCATCGTCGCGCTCGACGTCCCGTTCGGTTGGCCTCCG
This sequence comes from uncultured delta proteobacterium, assembly GCA_963841435.1. Taxonomy (GTDB): domain Bacteria; phylum Myxococcota_A; class Polyangia; order Polyangiales; family Polyangiaceae; genus PMG-095. The sequence continues at coordinate 546,293 of CAWJCS010000003.1, read as the reverse complement.
GGGTTCGGCTGGCGGCAGCTGGGCTTCGGCACCTCGCGTCTCGGCTGGTGGTTCTTGGACGGCGACCTCTTCGACTATCGCTCGGACGTTCCAGTGCTCACGGCACTCGCGGGCGCCTCGCTCGTCGTGCTCGCGCTCGGGTATCGGTCGCCGCCTTCGCGCGCGCTCGTCGGTGCGAGCGCGGCCGCCGTGCTGCTCGGCGCGAGCGGGCCGCTGCTTTCCGCTTCGGGCGCGCTCGGCCACGCGTTGCTTTCGGTCTTTCAGCCCCTGCGAGCGCTCGCGTTGCTGCCGCCGCTCGCGGCCGCCGTCGTCGCCGTTGCCGCCGAGGAGGCGGCGCCGCTCGTCGGGGCGCTCCTCTCGCGCGCCGGGCCGAAGTGGCTCGCCCCGCGCGCGCCGCTCGTGGTGGCGCTGCTGCTCGGCGCGCTTTCGTGCTTCGCGCTGCCCGGCCGCCTTCGTTACCTCGAGGACCCGGCCGCGATGCTCGACCGAAGCGGCTCGGCCTGCGCCGATCCACCGCCCGGCTACGACCCCGAGCGCCTGCGCCGCTGGCTCGGAACGCTGCGCGGTGGGCGCCTGTGGTTCGACGAGAGCGAGGCCTCACCCCTCGGCGTGTGCGTCGAGCGCGACGGGTTGACGCTCGCGAGCGGCGTGCCGATTGGCACGACGACGGCCGTCGGCTCGCACCTCGGCATTCTGTGGCTCGCCGCGCAGCGGCTGGAGCCGGCGCGCGCCCGCTCGGTCGACCGTGCCGAGGCGCTGGGGGTTCGCTACCTGCTCGTGGGCGGCCGCGACACGGTCCCCGACGGCTTCATGGTTCGAGAACAGAACGGCGCCGTCGCGCTCCTTTCGAGCCGGGCGCCGACCGATCTCGTGGGCGCGGGCTGCGTGACCGAGCGCTGGCAGGCCGGCGAAGCCGAGCTTCGCGCGCGCCTCGCCGAAGCGCTTCGAACGCCCGAAGGCGCCGACCGGCTCCTCGATCCGGCGCGCCTCGTTGCCCTCGAGCACGGCGCCGGAGCGATTCGCGCGACCGCTGTTCGGGCGGGCAACTGCGACGCCCGCTCGGCGCGCATCACGAGCCGGGCGCTCGAGCCCGGCTTGCTCGAGGCGACAGTCGTTACGAGCACGCCCGTCGATGTCGTGCTGCGCGTCACCTGGTTTCCGACTTGGCGGGTCGAGGTTGAACGGGGCTCCCGTCGCGACGCTCACGCGGGTGTCCCCGGGCTATCCCGCGCTGCGGATCCCCGCCGGCCGACACCGCGTGACGGCGACGGCGAGCTTGCTGCCGGGATACGCGCTCTACCTCGTGCTCGGTGCTCTCGGTGTCGCCGCCGTCGCGCTGTGGGGCGGACCGAGCTTCGAGCGCCTGGTTCGGGCCGTTCGGGCTCGGCGTCAGAGCCAGCCGAACTGAACGTTCGCGCCTGCGACCGCGCCGCCGAGATGCTTGGACGCAAGATCATATCGCTCGATGGCGCTCGCGAATCGATAGCCACCGCCGACGCCGAACCGCATCCAGCGCGTCACGTTGGCGTGCAGGAAGAGCTCGGGCTGCAGAACCAGAAACGGTTCGACGCTGCCGTTGTCCCAGTGGTCGTCGTGCTGAGTGTCGTCGTAGCCTCCGTGGGTGTAGCGTTCGTCGACGAGCGCTACGGCCCCGCCGCCGAGCAGCACGCCGAGCGAGGCGTAGACCGGGAAGTTTCTCGCGTAGAGCGCGTAGCGCAGCGAAAGCCCGCCGTAGGTGGCCCCGAACTCACGCGGCTCGCCGTCGGGCCCGGCGGGACCGCGCGGCGTGCGCGAGAAGACGTAGCCACCGAGCCCGATGCTCAAGCGATGCTCGATGAGCAGGGCCGCCTCGAGGTTCGCGACGACGCCGTCGCGATGCAGCATGTGCGTGTATGCGGTGCCGATGCCGGCATACGCACCGACCGTCGTTTTGTGCTTGGAGATGAGCAGCTGTGGTCCGTCGTATGCCGGCCCTGTCACGGGCGCCGGCTCGACACTCACGGGCGTCGGCAGCGCCGGACGCGAGCTATATTCAAGGCCCGATGCGGGTGGCTCCGCGACGCTCGAGGGCTCGGCGGGCACGCTCGGTGCGGGCTCGGCCTGGGGCGCCGCTTGGGCGCTCGCGTCGCCGCGTGGCTCGTCGGGCGGTAGGCTCGCGGGGGCTCGGGTCTCGGTGACCGCCTCGGCGAGCGGCCCCGGTTCGGTGGCTGCAAACAGTGGAAAAGATTGAACTAGGGTGGCAAACGCGAGCGCGATGCCCGAGACGTTCCGGTGGCTCATGGGCGTTCGTGCCCGCCCGAGCCCAGGCCGTTCAATCGGGTCTGGTCAGAAGGTGCCGTGGGCGACGAGGCCGTAGCCGCCTGCCATCCGGGCCGGCGTCAGACGGAACCGGGGCGCCTCCGCCTCGACGTAGGTCGTTCGCGTCTCGACGAAGATGACCGAGCCGACGATGTCGAGCGCACCGATCGCCTGGAAGATGCCGTCGGTCACGAGCAGCACTTTGTTGGCGGTCTCGTGCTCGCACGAAGTGCATTCACGTTTCGCGAAGTCGAGCCACGGTCCAGCGACCGGCGCGTACAGGTAGCGGTCGGAGTGGAGGTCGCTCGACGCGGCGACGACGAACGCTGGCACGTAGGAAAGGCCGAGCGTCACGACGCCCGAGCGGAGCATGCCGCGATTCGGTTGGGTCGTTTCCACGCGCTGCTTGTCGCTCCGTGCGTGCGCCGTGGCGGGCAGCAGGGAAGCGACAGCCAGTGTCCCGGCGAGCGCGATGGATTTCAGAATTCCGTTGCCTGTCGTCCGGGTATCGATTGGGTTGGTTCGTTTCATGATGTTGCTCACGGGTAGTGCGGGGGTTCGGGGCGCGCGCTCCCGGAAATAGGCCAGAAAAGTCCGCTCCGGGCGGCGCTGTCAGGGTCCCGTGCAGAGTGCGTGCCAGTGCCCGACGTCAGTCCCACCGCCGACGTATCGCGTGCGCCGCGCTCTCACGCTGGTGCCCGGCGCTGAAGGCGCACGGGGAGCATTGCCTCGTTGTCGCCGAAGCGGACCTCGGACGCTCGGGACCCCGCTGAGCCCGCTCGCGTGGCCATTGGCGACCGTGGCGAGCGGCTCGGCTGGCACGCGACGTGCAGCATGACGAGCTTCTGCTTCGGGAAACGAAGCGAGAAAGGATCGCATGCTCCTCACCCATCGAACCGGTCGTGTGCTCATGGTCTCTTCGCTGCTCGGTCTTTCGGCCGTTGCCTGCGGCGGCTCGCACGAGCCCGCGGACGGACCCGCCGAACGAGCGGGGGAACAAGTGGACGAATCCGCCGCAAAGGCAAAGGAGAAGGCGCAGGACGCTGCCGATCAGGTCGAGGATGGCGTTGACAACGCGGGCGAGAAGGTTGACGCCGACACGCATTAACCCACGCCTTCGCCTTCGCCTGACGTTCCCCCGCGGCGCGGCGCCTCGACGGTCGTCGGCTAGCCCGGCGGTATGGCGTTCGTCGTTCTGGAGGAAGCCTCCGAGCTCGGTGCTCGTCGCTCAGCGCTCGGACGCGGCGAGCGCCTCGGCCAGTCGCTCAGCGCTCGGACGCGGCGAGCGCCTCGGCCATGTGCAACACCTTCGCGGCGGCCACGAGCTTGCCCCAGGTCATGCGCGCCATCGTCCGCGCCTGCACGACGCACTCGAGCGAGACGCTTTCCGCGAGCTCCGCGTCGCGGCTTTCGGTCGCCATCTTGAGCGATGCCGCCAGGCAGACGATGCGATGGTGCGCCGTCGCTTGGCGCAAGTTTCGGCCGTCGTCGTCGCGCAGATCCTGGCCCAAGAGGTCGCCCATGTGACGTACGGCTTCGGCGCGGCGTAGGGCGGCACGGCGGCGCCGATCGACGGCGCTTGCCGTCTCTCGGGTGCGCAATGTCGGGGCGGCGAGCGCGCACAGCCGCGCGCAACCCATTTCCTTTTCGTAAGCCTCCAGCGCGAGCGACAAGACGAAGTTGCGCGCCGCGTCGCCCTCGGTGGCGTCGAACGTCCGATTTGACGACGGATCGGGCAGGGTATCGGCCTGACTCAGCTTGTCTCGAAAGTTCGGCTCCATGCCCGGAAGGAAGCACGTAAGGTGCCAACCTACCGATTCGGGGCCACGACGCCGGCATGCGACGTCGCTCCACGTGTCTCAATTCGGCGCGGCACCGCGCGACAACGAGCGTCCGACGCGGCCGGCGAGGTCGTCCGCCATGCCCCGCAGCGCGCGCACGGCGTGGCGCGATGGCGCTGCCGTGGGCTCGAGCCGGCTGCCCACGGCGAGCGCCGCGAGCGCGGTCAGGGGGAGCAGAGCGGCCAGGCACAGCGCGCGCGCCGTCCAGCGCCGAAGCGAGCGCCGTCGCGTCGTGAGCGGAACCACCACGTCCTCCTCGTTCGGTGGAGGTGCGTGGGCGGTTTCGGCGTATGGGGCGAGATCAGGCCGCTCGGAGGGTTTGGCGGCGTGCACGTCGCCCGCCGGTGTGAGGCCCCGTTCGATTTCGGCGACGTGGGCACGCCCTTCGGGACCCGCGTAGGGCGCGAGCGCCCGCGCTAGCCCGAGCACGTCGTCGAAGCGCAGCTGGCGATCCGCCTGGATGCAGCGGTGCACGATCGTGACGTAGCCTTCTGGCAGACTCGGATTGATCGCGTCGAGCGGCAAGTAGTTGCCGGTGAGAATACTCGCGCAGATCTCCCGCTGGGTCCCTCCGCAAAACGGCGGGCCGCCCGCCAAGAGCTCGTACATCACGACGCCGAGAGACCAGATGTCCGTGCGTTCGTCCACGTCGCGCGCGTCGCAGAGCTGCTCGGGCGCCATGTATCCGGGGGAGCCGAGCTGTTCCCCTTCGAGCGTCACGCGGGGCTGCCTCTGCTGCGGCCGCGGGGTCTTCGCGATGCCGAAATCCACCACCTTGATCTCGAGGCTCGCGTTGACGCCGTCGCCGACGACGAAGATGTTCTCGGGCTTCACGTCGCGATGAACGATGCCGACCGCGTGTGCGGCCGCCAGTGCCTCGCAGGCTTGCAGCGCGGCGAGTGCAACCCACGAGGGCGGTAGCGTACCGAGCTCGCGGCTGAAGGCCCTGAGGTCCGAGCCCTCGAGCAGCTCGAGCACCATGTAGGGGACGCGCTCGCGATCTTCGTTCGTGAACACACCGAGGTCGAGGACCCCGACGACATGCCGGCTCTGGATCCTCGCGAGGGTTCGCGCCTCCGTCACGAACCGCCGCAGGAGCTCGGCCGAGGCGCGGTCCCCCCGGAGCAGCTTGATCGCCACGTTCCGCTCGAGCCGACGGTCGAACGCGGCGTGGACGATCGAAAGCCCTCCCTCACCGAGCATTTCCCCGAGCAGGTAACGCCCCCCGAGGACCGTCCCGGGGGGGAGCGCCATCGGCACACTAGGCGCAAGAATGTCGCAGGCCGGCTTTTCCGTCATGGAGGAACCCAAAGCAAGGGCTGTTCCATGGCTCGAAGAGCTTTTGTCTCGTCAGCCTTCCGGGCTCGCCGGTATGCTCCGCCCCCCCCCGTGGTCCTACCTCAGCGCTCGACGTTCAAGTCGCGTCGCGTGCTCCTCATCGAGGATGACGACGATTCGCGGGACGTGATGACCGCGCTCATCGAGCTCATGGGTCACTCGGTCGTCTCGGCGGCGACGCCGAGCGAGGCGTTGCGGCTCGGCGAGGAGAATCACCCCGACGTGGTTTTGCTCGACCTCGGTTTGCCCGAGATGGACGGCTGGGAGCTCGCACGCCGACTGCGAGAAGTCGGCCTGACCTCGGCCCGCCTGATCGCCCTCACGGGCAGCGCCGACCCCGCGCTGCGACAAGCAGCGCTGGCGGAAGGCTTTCATGCCTACGTCGTCAAGCCGATCCCGAGCGAGCAGCTCGAGGCGCTCCTCAGCTATTGACGCCCGCAGGCGGGGCGGATCAGGTCGCCGTGCGCGCGAGGCGTCGGTAGAGCGTGCGGCGATCGAGACCGAGGATCTTCGCGGCCACGGTCTTGTTGCCCGAGACGGCGTTCAGCACCTTGCGAATGTAGCGTTCCTCGACCTCTTCCATCGACAAGAGGTGCTCCGCGTCGTCACCGAGCGAGCCGAGGTCCGTGGGGCGATGCTCGCGGATCTTGCTGGGCAAGTCTTCCAGCGTGATCTCGTCGAAGCGCGCCAGCGCCACGGCGCGTTCGAGGCAGTTTTCGAGCTCTCGCACGTTGCCTGGCCAGTCGTAGTTGATGAGGCGCTCCGCCACGAGCTGACCGAGGCGCGTCACCGATTTTCCGCTGCGCGCGGCCGCCTGGGTCAAGAAGTGCTGCGCGAGGAGCAGCACGTCGTTGGCGCGGTCCCTGAGCGGGGGCACGTCGATGCGGACGACGTTGACGCGATAGTAGAGATCCTCGCGGAAGGTCTTTTCCTGAACGGCTTTTTCGAGGTCGTGATTCGTAGCGGCGACGATGCGCGTGTCGCAGTGGATTTCCTGAGCGGAGCCGAGCGGCCGCACGGTGCGCTCCTGGAGCGCCCGCAGAATTTTCGCCTGCATCCCTAGCGACATCTCGCCGATCTCGTCCAAGAACAACGTGCCACGATTGGCCTCGACGAACAGACCGCTGCGCGGCTGGCGCGCATCGGTGAAAGCGCCCTTGGCGTGTCCGAAAAGCTCGCTCTCGAGCAGTGTTTCGGGCAGCGCGGCGCAGTTGATCGGGAGGAACGGCCCCAGCCGCCCACTGCGTTCGTGGATCGCCCGAGCGACGAGCTCCTTGCCCGTCCCGCTCTCGCCGGTCACGAGCACCGTGGCGTCGCTCTCGGCGACCCGATCGATGACACTCACCATCGATCGCATGGGCGAGCTGCGACCCACGAGGTTCGGCAGCTCGAGGTTGTTGAACCGAGCGCCGCAGGCGCCGGAGCTCCTGGCTCATGGCGCGATGGCGCACGGCCCGATCGATGGCCATGCCCAGCGCCTCGATCGAAAACGGTTTCGTCACGAAGTCGTACGCGCCGGCCCGCATCGCCTGAACGGCGTGCTCGACGGTGCCGAAGCCGGTCATCACGACGACGGAGAGATCGGGTCTTTTCTCGAGCGCCGCCCGGCAGAGGTCGAGCCCACTCATGCCCTCCATCTGGATGTCCGCGAGCAGCACGTCGTAGTCGTGGTCGAGCTCAGCGAGAGCTTCCTCGGCCGTCAGGCGCCACGAGATGTCGTATCCCCGCCGCGACAGCTGGTCTTGCGTGAGCTCGCAGGTCTCCAGATCGTCGTCCGTCACCAGAACGCGCGGGGCGCTGCTCGTTGGCGTCAGACGATCCCCGGACGGCGGGCCTGCCGGGTCGGTTTGGACGGCGCTGGTGGTGGAAAACATCTCCAGGGAATCAGCACATTGTATGCCAGTTCCCTACACACCAGATCAGTCGAAAAAGCGCAGGATTTCATGCGTCTGGTGCGTGACAAATTTGCGGCATGATGAATGGGGGCGAGGCAAAATGTCGCGCCCCAGCCGTTGCCAATCAGAATCCGAACGCGACGTGCCCGCCGAGCGTGAGCCATGGAAACGGCTCTCTTGCCGGGGAGCCGGCGACGCCCGCCGCGGCGGCGTGAACGCCGAGGTCGATGACCGGCAACGCCGTCAAATCCAGCGCGAGCCCCACGTCGTAGCCGAGCGAGGTGTGCGAGTGCTCGCCGCCGACATCGTCGTACGAATAATGCCCGACGCCCGCGTGCGCGAACACGCTCGGCTCGATCACGAATCCGAGGCCCAAGCGTCCTCCCGCCATGAAGCGCTCCGTCGAGGCAGCGGGCGCACCCGAGAAGCGATGGAAGCTCGCGGAAAACTCCGGCGTGAGCGACAGGAGCGGCAGGTCCCAAGCGTGCCCGATGCGAAGCCCCACGCCGTACCCCCCGTGACGCGACGGTGTCGTCGTCCGGCTCGCCTCGACGTCCACGGCAACCTTCGTCTCCGCTGCCGCGATGGCCGAGACGAGCGAAGGCGCAACGAAACCCGACACGAGCAAGCTCGCCCGCATCACGCGGGTGACTCGCCGCGCTCGCCTGGCTCGCTCTTCTCTCCGTTCGAAGGCTCGAGGGCCGCTCGAGGTGGTTCGTTTCGCAGGATCTCCGGCGATGGATCGGTGGTTCTCGTTCACGCGCCCGCGCGTTGCAGCGTTCGTGCCACGTCGGCGCCACTCGTCGTGCACCGACCGCTCGCGAGGTCGCTCGCTGGCCCGCCCCTTGCAGCCACCCCCCTTCGATCGCTCTCGACGAGCGAGCAACAAGGAGATTCCAAAATGCTCTATTGGGCAGCCGTCTTTTTCATCATTGCTCTGATTGCCGCGCTGTTTGGCTTCGGGGGGATCGCCGCGGGTGCGGCGGGCGTCGCGAAGCTGCTCTTCGTGGCGTTTCTGGTGATCGCCATCGTAGCGCTCATCGCCGGACGACGCGTCCCTAATTGAGCGAGGGCGAGCCCGCGCACGCGCGGCGCCGCTCGGTGTGGCACGACGTCCCGAACCGGGGCGTTTCGTAGGCCCGCCCGCGTGCCCGGCCGCGTGGCACGCGGGCTCGCCCGCTCCGCCTGAGTCCGGCCTCAGCTCGCGGGCGGGGGCTGCGACGGGGGCTGCGACCAGCCGGCCTGGGCGACGTCCTCCGAGTGCCCGTTCTGCTCCTTGCCTTGCTTCTTGCGGCGGCGCTTGCCGCCTTGTGCGGCGACGGCGTCGGAGCCTTCGGCGGGCTCCTCGTCTTCCTCGCCCTCGGCTGCTTCGGCCTCGCCCGGATCGCCAGCCTCCGCAGCGACACCCTCGGGCGCGGGGGCGTCACCTTGCGCGGCGGCAGGCTCCTCGCTCGCGCGAGCCGCCTTTGCCGGTTCGACGGCGTCCATCTCCGTGGGCTCGTCGCCGATCGACAACTCGCACTCTCCGAAGATCACCTGCAGCACCTTGCCCTCGCCGCTGCCGAGCTTCACGGAGAGCGAGCGCGCGCGAATCACGGTGTTGTCCTTCACCTTGCCGGCAAGCTCGACGCTTTCCGCGTCGAACTCACCGGACAGCTCGCCCTCGGAGCGGACAGCGCCCACCTTGGCGCGGCCGTGAACGGCGCCCGTCGAGCTCACCGTGAGCGAAGGCGTGGTGATGTCGCCCTCGATCTTGCCGCGTACGTCGATGGGGCAAGACGAGGTGAGGGCACCCTTGAACTCGGTTCCCTCCTCCACGACGGTGTGACGCGCGGGGGCACTGGGACGATAGGTATTGCTCATGATCGTGGTTCCTCTCGCTCTCGGATCATTCGGCCGCGGCGCGCTCGCGCGGCCGCAGGATCTTCACACGCAGCCGGCTGCCCGGCTCGAACGCGAACACGGTGGCCTCGGCGGCCTGCTCGATCCCCCCCACCATCGCCCCACGTGCGCTCACGACGACGCTCCTCGCGCCGACGATGCCGGGGCTCTGTCGCTCGAAAAATCGGCCGTGCACCGTGATTTTCCCGTGGCCGACAATCTCGCAATTCTTCAGCACGCCCGCTTCGCCGATCGTCAGGTCCGCACCCTCGCCGAGCGCGATGGAGCAGTTCTCGAAGCGGCTGTCGATCTGAATCACGGAATCCTTTCCGAACTCGAGCGTGGCGTCGCGCAGCACGTCGCCCTTGCCGAAGTAGCGCGACGCGGGTCGCTCCTCCACTTCGCGACCGGAGAGAAAGGCGAACGCGCGGGCGCCGTCGAGGTGGAGGCTGCCGTCGCCGCCCGGGCTCGCGTCGATCCAGTCGAACACGAGGGCGCCGAGCCGAGCTTCTTCGAAGCTTGCGCCGGCGAGCTTCGCCTGACCGAGATTCGCGCCCGTGAGATCGGCACGCATGAACGCCGCGTGCCGCGCGTCAGCGCCCTTCAGATCGACGGCCGGGAGCCGAGCCTCTTCGAGGCTCGCGCGCTCGAGATTCGCTGCGACGAGCTTCGCGCCCGTGAGATCGGCGCCGTCGAGATCGGCCTTCTTGAGGTCGCACTCGGTGAGGTCGGCCCCCTTGAGCGAGGCTCCGCGCAGGCTCGCGTTCGCGAGCACGGCGCCCCGGAGCTTGGCGTTGTCGAGGTTCGCGCCGTCCAATTCGGCGCGGCTGAAATCCACGCCCTCGAGCGAGGCTCCCGAGAGGTCCAGGCCGTTCAGCCCGGCACGTTTCAGGCTCTGTTTCATGCGGACGCGCCGCATGACTTCATCACGATTGAATTCAGCCATCCGATGTTTTCTCCGTGGGTCGGGGTCAGAAGTCGGTGCTCCGTCGGGAGCCGTTCGTGCGCTGTCGGCGTCGAGCCCCGCGAAACCTTCGTCGATCGCGTCGATGTCGCCCGGCTGGATCGCTTCGAGCTCGGTCGAGCGCGGTTCGCTCCTCGTGCTCGCCACCTCTTCGATGGCGGCGTAAACGGAATCCGCGAGAGAGGCCGCTGCCTCGGCGCCCGACCAGAGCGCTGCCGGTCCCGACGGCCGCGCCTCCGATTCGGCGACCGGCCGCATCGTGTTGTGGCGCGCGCCGGGCTCGGCCGCCGGGTCACCGAGCGAGGTCCCACACCGCATGCAAAAGTGCGCACCCTCGAACATTTCCGTGTGGCACTTCGGACAATGCGGCAAGCTCGAACCCATGCGGCCCTTCCGGCGTTGCGCGGAGCGTCAACAATACGGTAGCGACGCCCGCCTCCTTTAGTGGATCGAGCGACAGAGATTTGGTCACCCGTTTTGGAGCAGCGCGCTCGATTTGTAGGACAACAGGTTTCCCACAACGCGTGCGAGACGCGCCCCCTTCACCTACCTACACGCGCGTCCAACGTGCGCCCACGCCCGCTGGCGCGGCGGTTCGGTGTGCGCGTCGTTCGTGCGCAAAGCTGGCGTCGAAACGGCGTGAGGCGAGACGCGTGAGCGGGGTGGAGGGATGGGGTTTGAAGGCGACCCCTGGTGCACGGGGTGGGCGTTTTCGCGCGTGCCGTTCCGCTCGCGCGACACGGGCGTCCGCCCGCTCGTACTGCTGCGCTAGAACGACAGCCTGCTAGTTGACGCAGCCGACGCGCTCGTCGTCGATCACGACCTCGTCGATCCGAGACGTCGAAGTGATCGGGGGTCGTCCCGGCCTGGTAAAGCCACCAGCCGATCCACGCCGAGTCGATGGGAGGCATGGTATAATCCGAAGAGCTGCCGCCGTGGTCGGTGGCGGTGGTGTGCAGCGAGGGCCTCGCCACGCCGTCCCACCACAGATCCGTCTGATCCGTCTCGCCGTCGTGTAGCCACTCGACGCACACCCACGTCCTAACGGGAACGGGGTCGCCGGGATCCTGATCGAGGTTCGTCCAGTCGCCCGTGGGGCCGTGATCGGTGCCGACACCGAAGCGGTTCTTGGTGTTGTCGTACTGGCCGCCGACGCGGATCTCGGTTTCTTCGCTGTCGGAATCCGAGGCGGCGATGCTCCAGTGGGCCCACGTCGGCGCCGTGGGCATCGAGTCGAACCAGACGAACAGTCGGCCGTAATATTTGTTGTTGGGGCGGGGGAAGGGGGTGCGGGTGTGGAGGAGCGAGAGGCCGTTGTCGTCCGTGTGAAAATGGACGGAATGCGCGCCGCGCGCCGCGCGCGTCGTTTCCACCACGGGATCTTGCCCCGAGGACTGGATTTGCCATCGACTGCTCGAGAGCGTGCCGCTCTCGAAGTCCTCGCAGAAGTCGAAGGCCGAGCTGCAGCGGCTGGCGCCGAAAAACTCGTCGTGGCCGGTTGCGCCCGTGCCCGCGCCGCCGTCGCTAGCACCGCCCTCCGGTGCGCCCGCCTCTCCGCCGCTTTTGCTCCCGCCTCGGCCGGCGCCGCCGCCGGCCTTGCCGCCGCTTGCCATCCCGGCGTCGCCCCCGCTCGCGGCGCTGCCGCCGGCGCTCTCGCCGCCTTCGGTCGCCATCGTTCCGGCCGAGCCGGCGCTGCCTCCCGCGGTGCTGTCGCCCGACACGCCCGCCGAGCCGGCGCCCGTGCCGCCCTGCGCTCCGCCGCCCGTCCCACCCTGCGCTCCGCCGCCCGTCCCATCCGACTCGAGCGGCTTGGTGGGTGGGAGCTTCTGACAGGCGATGAAAAGCGCTCCGCCGGAGAGCAAGCCCGCGAGGGTGCCGCGCGACGACCAACGTTTCATGGAAATTGTCCTCGAGGTGGAGTGCGCTGGCGCTTTGGGGCTTTTTCGCGTCGAGGCGAGCGGCGCACGGGGTGAGCGACGCGACGAGCTGCACGCCGCCGCAGGGTCGTCGTGCCCTTGTACCTCGACGGCGGCCGTGTGGTCTCCACGAAGAGGCACGTACCCCGGCGCGCCAGCGACGGCTCAGGCCGGCAGTTTCGCAAAGATCCGTTTCGAACGACCGCGCCGCGTGGCGTCGCCGGCCGCGCGGGCTCTCTCGCGCAGCGAGGGCGCCGTTCGCGCCGATCTGCCTTCAGAGTCCTCCCGAAGTCGAGACTAGGGCGAGGGAAAGCTCGGCTCGGTGAAGACGCTTTGCCGCATCATGTCGCCCGTGCCGAGCTCGCCGTGCTCGTTCTTGCCGGCGCAGCCGATCCTGCCGGCGACGGTGAGGACGCAGGTCGTAAACCATGACGTCGTGACCTTCGCGATGCCGGTGGCGACGAGCGTCGGCTCGCGGCGGAGCTCGATGTCGCCCGTGCCGAGCTGGCCCTCGATGCCGCGCCCCCAGCAGTAAAGATCGGAAGCGTGCGTGACCGAGCAGGTGTGGAACACCTCGGTCGAAAGATCCGCGGCATCGAGCGTGCCGACGCGCGTGGGTCGATCGAGCTGGTCGGCGGCGATGCCGAGCGGGAAGCCGTCGCCGCCCGCGCTACCGACGTTCTCGCCCCAGCACCACACCGACGCGTCGCGCTTGAGCGCGCACGTGTACTGTTGTCCTGGCATCGCTCGCAGCCAATCGCGCGCGGCGTCGACCTCGACCGGGCTTCGCACCTGGACGCGCGTTTCGTCCGGCCCGAGCTCGTGGCTCGTGTTGCGGCCCCAGCAGAGAAGGGTGCCGTCGAGCCGAACGGCACAGGTGTGCCCGTCGCCCGCGCCGACGTCGAGCCATTCGGCGTCGCCGACCGGTAGCGGGCTCAGGCCGTCGGCGGCCGTCGTGTCGGCACCGACGCCGGGGTCGCCTTGCCCGAGCTGGCCTTCGTCGTTTTGCCCCCAGCAGTAGAGCCTCGCGTCCTTGAGGAGCGCACAGGTGTGGCTGAAACGAGCGGAGATGCTCGCTGCGGGCGCCGGTAGGCTCACCTTGAGCGGCACGAGGCTCGATTCGCGGTCGCCCTGTCCGAGCTGGCCGCGCGAGCCCTCGCCGAAGCAATAAACGTCCGAGAGGTCGTCGATGGCGCAGCTGTGCTCGTTGGCCGCCGCTACAGCGCGGAAGGTGCGAGGGCTGTCGACGGGCACGGGCTCGTAGCGCCAGTCGGTATCGCCGACGCCGAGCTTGCCACTGTCGTTCTCGCCCCAGGCGTAGAGCTTCCCGCCCGCAACGGCGAGCGTGTGCTGCCGCCCCGCGCTCACGTCCGCGACGACGGCGCCCGGTTTCTGCGAATCTGCCGGCTCGGGCGTGAGGACGTCGCCGCGCTCGACGCAGGCGAGCCCCGGTATCACGGCGAGCACGAGTAAGAGCGCACGCGAGAGCAAGGGGTTCCTGGCGGCGGTTGTCGAGACCATCACAGATCCACCAGCAGCCCGCCGCTCGCCGTGAGCTCGAGGCCGGAAACCCCGGAGACGACCTGCCCCGCGTCCGTCGCCTCGAGGGCGCGCAGGGGAGCGCCCGCGCCGAAGCCGGCCTCGAGCCACAACGGGCCTAAAAGGCGCACACCGGCGATGACCTTCGCGCGAGCGAAGAGCACGAGCCCCGTGAGCTCGGAGCCGCGCGCCGCCGCATCGGCGCGACCCGAGAACCGAACGAGAGAGGCGCGCGGCCCGAGCGAAAGCCCGAGCTCGACCCGCTGCGTGCGCAGCGGCAAAAACCTCAGGTCGGCGCCGAGCCCGAGCGCGCTCTCTTGCACGCGCCCGTGGCTCGCATCGACCTCGCGTCCCTGCCTGAGGCCGAGGGCGACCCCGAGCCCGAGCCGTGCGGGCAACGGGAAAACGAAGCTGGCGTCGGCACCGAGCTCGCGCTGGCCTCCCCCGTAACGGCTCGCGACGAACAGCGCGCCGAGGCGTAGCGAGGGCGTGTCTCGCCGCGGCATGGCACGCTCCACGCCGCGCACGACCTCGGGCGGCGCCGCGCGGGGGGCCCTTTCCCGGTGGCCGGTGAGCGCGATCTCGGCCCAGCTCGCCCAGACGAGCTCGTCGACGGCGATGGCCACCGCGAAGGCCCGGCCGTCCTCCGGCACGCGCGCGAGGTCGATGTCGCGGCTCACGCGCTTCTCGGTCAACGCGTCGCGGATCTCCACCGCGACCACGACGCTCTTGCCGCTGCTCGAGGTGACGCGCACCGTGGCGATCGGCGCACCGACGGCGGGGTCTGCGTCGCCACAGGTCTCGATGCCGCGATTCTTCAGGCCGGCACGCAGATCGCCGAGCACACGCTCCGCGAAGCCCTCGGGCCAGCCGGGCGCGGAAAAGGCGACGCTCACCCAGGGGCGTCCCGCCTCGCCGCACGCGCGTGCGTCGCGGCACGCCGCGAACGCGACGAGGCCCGCGAGCAGGGCGGTGATGCGGTAGGCGAGCCTCACGCACGCGAGGTGTGCGCCGGGTCGAGCGCGTTGGCAAGGGACGGCGCGCCGGCCGCACCGCTCGCGGTCCTAGCGAGCGCCGCAGCGGCGCGAGACCGCACTGGCGTGGACGCCCCCTGGATAGCTCGCGAGGTAGGCGCTCTGGGCCGAGCGGCAGCGCTCGGTCGCCCCAGCGGCCGCGTAAGCGTCGACGAGGCGCGCCATGGCGTCCTCGCGGAAGCCGGCGCCCGGGGCAAGCGTCACGGCGCGCTGCAGCGCTTGGATGGCGCCATGCAGATCGCCGAGCCGGTCCATGCGCAGTCGCCCGAGCTCGAACGCCGCGAGCCCGGCTCGCCCGTCACGCGGATAGTGCTCGAGCAGCTGTTCGTAGGCGCGTGCCGCGCCGGCCGCGTCGCCCGCGCGGCGCGCGGCGTTGCCGAGGTCGAAGAGCTCGCGCGCGCCCGCGGCGGCCGGCTCGCGCGTTGCCGCCGATGGCGCGGGGCTCGGCCGGGCCGTTTCGACGGTGCTCGCGGTCGGTTCGGGGGCGACGGGCTCGGCGGCGGGTGAGGGCTCTCGGCTCGGCTCGCTCTCGGCGCCCGGTTGCTCGAGATCGATCGACCAGCGCTCGCCCGCCGAGAGGCGTCGTTTCACCGCGCCTCGCGACACCTCCACGGAGCCGCGCGACACCTCGACCTCGACCCGGCCCGTCGACGCGATCTCGACGCTGAAGCGGGTGCCGGTCACGCGCACCTCGACGCCCTGCGCGCGGACCGCGAACTGCCGTCCTGGTCGCGGCGTGATGTCGCAATCGACGCGCCCGTGCTCGAGATCGAGCGCGACGGCCGAGGGCTCGTTCTCGGTGACCTTGACCCGCGTGTGCGCGGCGAGCTCGAGCCGCGAGCCGTCGTCGAGCTTCACCGCCATGGCGTCGCTCGACGTTTCGAGGGCCGCGCGTTGCCAGGCTGAAGGCGCCCCCGTGTCGCCGAATCGGCCGAGCGAGAACCACAGGGCCGCCGCCGCCGCGCCGCTCGCCACGAGGGTCCAGACGAGCACGCGCCGCCCGCGCGCCGGTGTGCGCTCGAGCCTTGCCGACACGGACGCCCACACGCGCGCGACGCGCGCCGGGTTCACGTTGACCGCCACGTGCCTCGCGAGCGACGGCTGGGTGGGGGGTTGGGCAGGCGTGCTCATCGGTTCACCCGCGCACCTTCGCCCGCTCGAGGCGCGCTTCGGCGGCCACGATGCGCCGCTTGACCGTGGCGAGGCTGAGCTTCATGTGCTCGGCAATCTCCGCGAGGTCGAGCCCCTCCACTCGACGCAGCACGAGCGCCACCCGCTCCTCCGGCGGCAGTCGCTCGAGCACGCGGTAGATGCTCCGGAGCTCGGCGGCGACGTCCGCTGGTGCCGTCGGAGCGACCACGGTGTCCGGCTCGATCGGCTCGGCTCGCTTGATGCCGAGCCGCACGAGCAGGCGCTGTCGCCGCAGCCGCTTGCTCGCCGTGCGCGCCACGATCGAGCGCAGCCAGGCCTGGAAAGCCTGCGGATTTTGCAAGGTGTCGAGGCGCGTGAAGGCGTAGACGAAGGCGTCCTGGGCGAGATCGTCCGCGTCGTCCCGCCCCGCGAGGATCCGCTGCGAGAGTCCAATCACCATCCGGGCGTAGCGCTGATAGAGCGCCTCCTGCGCCCAGCTTTCCCCTGCTCGCGCGGCCAGAACCAGGGCGGCGTCCGTCGGCCCCGCTCCCGATCGGGTCGAGGGGTTCGATTCCGTTACCACGCGACATGGTTCCCACGGATCGACGCTGGGTTGGGGGTTCGCATCGACTTCTCTTTCGTGATGTCCCCGGGGCCGTACGTTTTGGCTCAGCTTTGCGTTTTGGCTCCCGGCGAGCCCCTCCAGGTGCGTCAGGGGCCCTCGGTGTCGCCGCCACGGGCAGGGTGATCACGGGCGGGCCGCGCCCACAAGAGGGGGCGTGCTCGGTTCCCTCGTCCCCGCTCGGCGGGGTGGGCGGTCGTGTGGGCTCGGGGTGCTCGGTACCCTTGCGCTCGCTGTCGCCTGCCACGCCTCCCCGTCCGAAAGTCCCGCGATTGGCGATGAATCCACGCTCGCCATCGAAGGGCCGCGCGGCATCGTCTGTGGTGCGGTCGCGCTTTCCCCGGATCTCGCGGTGACGGCGAGCCACTGCGTGCCCGGCCGCATCGTTCACTATGCCACCGTCGATCGCGGCCGTGTTCGTGCGCGCAGCGACACGGGCCACGTGCTCAGGCGCGATGCGGGCTCCGATCTCGCCGCTTTCAGCGCGACGGGGCTCGTTCCGGCCGAGCTCTCGCGAGCGCCGCTCGACCCCGAGCGCACGACGCGCATGGTGGCCCACGTGCCCGTGCCGTGGAGCGGCGTGATCGTTCACCCCCAGACGGTCGACGAGGGGTTCGTGCACACCGAGCGGCTTGCGCCCGGCGCATCCGGGTCCGGTCTCTTCAACGATGCCGGGGAGCTCGTCGGCGTCGCGATCGGTAACGACGTGCGCTCCGGCTACTTCGCGAGCGTCCCGCGGATCTCGCGGCTCGTGCGTGGCTCGGTCAACTCAGAGGCCGGGGCGCCGCCGCTTGGTGCGGCTCCGCCCGATGCGCGTCCCGCCGTTTGGCACGATAAGAACCTCGAGCTCGAGGTCCTGCTCGACGAATCCCGCGATCGGCGGCGCCGCATCGAGGCGCGCCTGCGCCGCTACGACGCCCCCGTCGCCAAGTAGGCGCCCGTCGGGCCCGAGGGCGGTTGACAGAGGGTCCGGCGGGGACTAACCCTTACCCATACGTAAGGGTGAGTTTGCTCACACTGGAATGCCGCCCCGCCATCTCCCTCTAGCCAACATCGAGGAGCCCTCCCGCCCCGGAGAGCTCGAGCGCGAGCTCGATCTGTTCCAGGTGGGTGACCTCGCTAAGGCCGCAAACAAGACGGTGCGGGCCATCCACCTCTACGAAGAGCTCGGGCTTCTGAAGGCTCACGAGCGCTCGAAGGGTCGCTACCGCCTGTTCACGCACGATGCGCTCGTCCGGGTGCGCTGGATCGCGAAGCTCCAAAATCTCGGTCTCTCACTTTCCGAGATCCAGAGCCTCGTGCGCGAGCAAGAAGGCTCGGGCTCGGCGCCCCAGGCCGCGCAAAAGCTTCGCGGCGTCTACCTCAAGCAGCTCGAAGAGACGCGTCTGAGGCTCTCGGCGCTGCGCGAGCTCGAGCTAGAGCTCGAAGCGAGCCTCGACTACCTCACGGCCTGCAACACGGCCTGTGAGCCGGAGGCGCCCGTCCACTCGTGCCCGACCTGCGAGCGCCATCCCGAGCGCCCGCAGGCACCAGAGCTCGTGACCGCCGTGCACCTAACCTGAGTCCTTCCCCATGTCGCTCAAGCTCCCCATCTACATGGACAATCACGCCACGACGCCGCTCGACCCGCGCGTGCTCGAGGCGATGTTGCCCTACTTTACCGAGGATTTCGGCAACGCCGCGAGCCGCACCCATGCGTTCGGCTGGCGCGCCGAGGCCGCCGTCGACGGCGCACGCGACGCCATCGCGCGCCTCATCGGCGCGGAGTCCGGCAAGGAGATCGTGTTCACCTCCGGCGCCACCGAGAGCGACAACCTCGCGATCAAGGGTGTCGCCGAGTTTTACGGCACGAAGGGCAAGCACGTCATCACGACCGTCATCGAGCACAAGGCCGTGCTCGACTCCTGCAAGCGCCTCGAAAAGGAAGGCTTCGAGGTCACCTATCTGCCGGTCGGTCCGAGCGGCGTCGTCGACCCTGCCGACCTGGAGAAGGCGATCACGGACAAGACGATCCTCGTGAGCGTGATGCTCGCCAACAACGAGGTCGGCACCATCCAGCCCATCGAGGAGCTCGGCAAGATCACCCGCAAGCGCGGCGTGATCTTCCACGTCGACGCCGTGCAGGGCATCGGCAAGACGCCGTTCGACGTGCGGCGCATGAACGTCGATCTGGCCTCGCTCACGGCGCACAAGATCTACGGACCGAAGGGCGTGGGCGCGCTTTACGTGCGTCGCTCGAAGCCCCGCGTCCGGCTCGGTGCCCAGATGGACGGCGGCGGGCACGAGCGCGGCAACCGCTCGGGCACCCTCAACGTTCCCGGCATCGTCGGCTTCGGCAAGGCCTGCGAGATCCTCGAGCGCGAGGGGGCGGAGGAGATCGAGAGCATCAAGCGCCTGCGCGATCGTCTCTACACCCGCATCACGGCGTCGCTCGATCAGGTCATCGTCAACGGCGACCTCGAGCGTCGCCTGCCCGGCAACCTCAACATCTCCTTCGCGTTCGTCGAGGGCGAGGGCCTCATGATGGCCATCAAGGACGTTGCGGTTTCGAGCGGCTCGGCCTGCACGAGCGCGAGTCTCGAGCCGAGCTACGTGCTGCGCTCGATGGGCCTCGACGAGGCCGACGCACACTCCTCGATCCGCTTCGGTCTCGGGCGCTTCAATACCGAGGAGGAGGTCGACTACGTCGCCGACCTCGTGGTCGCCAAGGTGAAGAAGCTTCGTGACATGTCACCCCTGTGGGAGATGCACCAGCAGGGCATCGATTTGAAGAGTATTCAGTGGGCTGCGCATTAGGTTTTGTCGTGAATAGGCACGGTATTTCCAGCGAATGTCCGGCGACCCGGAATCGGGCCACGGCGTTCCGCGGGCTCGTTTCAGGTGGGGCGCTGCCCCACGATTTCCCACATACGGCGGGCTAGGCCCGCAGAACCGCAGAGAAGAGTCATGGCCTACAGCGAAAAAGTCATCGAGCACTACGAAAACCCGAAGAACGTGGGCGCCCTCGACACGGGCGACTCGGACGTCGGGACTGGGCTCGTCGGTGCGCCGGCATGCGGCGACGTCATGCGGCTGCAGATCCGCGTGGGCGACGACGGCGTCATCAAGGACGCCAAGTTCAAGACCTTCGGCTGCGGCTCCGCCATCGCGTCGTCGTCGCTGGCCACCGAATGGCTGAAGGGCAAGACGCTCGACGAGGCGGGCACCATCGCCAACAGCCAGATTGCCGAGGAGCTGAGCCTCCCGCCCGTCAAGATCCACTGCTCCGTCCTCGCCGAAGACGCCATCAAGAGCGCGATCGAGGACTACAAGAAGAAGCGCGCCGCGCGTGAGGCGCTCTCCCAGCCGCCCGTCGCGACGACGAGCGAGGAGCGCGCAGGGTAGGAGCCATGGAGCACCTCGCCGGTTCACGAGCCACGCCGCCGAAAGAGGCGGCACCGCCGGATCCCGTACTGACCAAGAAGACGGTCATGATCACGGACGCGGCGGTCGAGTACGCGAAGAGGCGCCTCCTCCAGCGCGGCACACCCGACGCGGCGATCCGCCTCGGCGTGCGGGGTGGCGGCTGCTCGGGCTTCTCGTACGTCATCGAGTTTTCCGACGATCCGCCCCGCGAGCGGGACCTGGTCATCGATGCCGACGGCGTGCGCTTCTACGTCGACAAGAAGAGCTTCGTGTACCTCGCGGGGTCGGCACTGGATTTCGAAAAGACCCTCGTGTTTTCGGGCTTCAAGTTCAAGAACCCGCAAGAGGCGTCGCGCTGTGGCTGCGGCCACTCCTTCACCGTCAGGTGACCGACCCGTACGAGACTCTCGGGCTCGCGCCCGTGTTCGAGCTGGATGACGCGCTGCTCGAGCGTCGCCACCTCGAGCTGAGTCGCGCGCTCCACCCGGATCGCTACGCGGGCCGACCCGCGGGCGAGCGGCGGCAGGCGCTCGGCCGTGCCATCGAGGTGAACCAGGCGTTCAGGAAGCTGCGCGACCCGGTCGGACGAGCGGAGGCACTGCTCGCGCGTCACGGAAAGCACGCGGGCGAGGTGGGCGCTGCGCCCGCCGCTCCCATGCTGCTCATGGAGGTGCTCGAGCGGCGCGAAGCGCTCGGCGAAGCGAAGCGCCGTGGTGATCTGGCCGCGGTGCGCGCCCTCACGGCGACGGTCCGCCAGCAGCGGCGCGCCGTCGTCGAAGCCATCGCGGGCCTGTTTTCCGAGGATCCACCCGATCTCGCTCGTGTCGAGGCGCTGCTCGGCGAGCTCCGCTACCACGTGCGCTTCCTCGACGAAGCGGACGCCGCCGAAGACGAGATGGGCTGATGCTGCTCGACATCTACGACCCCAAGGCGCCGCCGACGCCGATTGGTATCGATCTCGGCACGACGAACTCGATCGTGGCGTACGTCTCCGATGGCCGCCCCGTCGCGCTCAGCACGTGCGACGGCGGGCCGCTGCTACCTTCGGTCGTGTACTACGGCGTGGAGGGCACGGTGCTCGTCGGTCGCGCCGCGCGCGCCTACGCAACGCGCGAGCCCGAGCGCACGCTCGCGAGCGTCAAGCGCTTCATGGGCAAGAGTGCCGACGACGCCGAGACGCAAAGGCTCGTCGCGCTCCGCTTCGCGCTGTCCGAAAGCGACCAGCAGAAGCGCATCGTGCGCTTCGACGTCGGGTCGCGCATCGTGACACCCGTCGAGGTGGCGGCGGAGATCCTGAAGAGCCTGAACAAGAGCGCTACCGACCAGCTGCGGCGTGTCGGGGGTGTCGTCATCACCGTGCCCGCGTACTTCGACGACGCGCAGCGCCAGGCCACGCGCGACGCCGGTCGGCTCGCCGGGCTCGAAGTGCGTAGGCTCATCAACGAGCCGACGGCCGCCGCGCTCGCCTACGGCCTCGAGCGCCGCCAGAACGGCCGCTTTGCCGTCTACGATCTCGGCGGCGGCACCTTCGACGTGACGATCCTCTCGCTCGAAGACGGCGTGTTCCAGGTTCTGAGCACGGGCGGCGACAGCGCGCTCGGCGGCGACGACATGGATCGCGCGCTCGCCGAGCGGTTGCTCGAAAAGATGGGAGCCACCGAAGCGAGCCTCTGCACGCCGGAGGTCGTGAGCCTCGCGCTAGCGGGTGCCCGCGACGCCAAGCACGCGCTCACCGACGCCGAGCGCACCGAGCTCGTGTTGCCGGCCCGAGGCGGCTCCGACGTGACCATTCGCGTCGAGCGAAGCGAGCTCGAGCTCCTGATCGAGCCGCTGATCGAGCGCACGGGTCGCGCGTGCCGTAGAGCATTGCGTGACGCGGGCCTGACTCCGGCCGATCTCGATGGGGTGATCCTCGTGGGCGGCGCCACGCGCGTGCCCCGGGTGCGGCGGTACGTCGCAGAGCTCTTCGAGCGCGAGCCGCTCGGCGACATCGACCCGGAGCTCGTCGTCGCCTACGGCGCCGCGCTTCAGGCCGACCTCTTGGCCCGCGCGAGCGACGAAGTGCTGCTGCTCGACGTCTTGCCCCTCTCCCTGGGCATCGAAACGATGGGTGGCGGCGTCGACAAGATCCTGCCGCGCAACACCATGATCCCCGCGGGCGCCCGCGCGACCTTCACCACCTACGCCGACAACCAGACCGGCTTCGACCTCCACGTTTTGCAGGGGGAACGCGAGCTTGCCAAAGACTGCCGCTCGCTAGCGCGCTTCTCGCTCAAGGGCGTGCCGCCGCTGCCGGCCGGCATGGCGCGGCTCGAGGTTGACTTCGCGGTCGACGAAAACGGGCTCCTCGCCGTGACGGCGCGCGAGGCCACGACCGGTATCACCCAGCGCGTGGAGGTGAAGCCCAGCCACGGCCTGAGCGACGAGGAGGTCGAGCGCATGCTGCTCGAAGCTCTCGACCGCGGTGAGGAGGACTTCGAGGCACGGCGGCTCGCGGACGCGCGCGTCGAGGGGCAGCGGCTCCTTTTCGCGACCGACAAGGCGCTCGCCGCCGATCGCGCGCTGTTCGAGCCCGGCGAGGAAGCGCGCGTGCTCGCCGCGATGACGAGCTTGCGCACGGCGCTCGGCGGCGCGAGCGCGAGCGCCATCCAGTCGAGCATCGACGAGCTCGATCACGCGACGCACGCCTGGGCAGGGCGCCGCATGGACCATGCCGTGACGGCTGCCATCGAGGGCCGTGCGCTTTCGGACGTCGCACGCTCGGTCGAAGGCGCGCGTGGCGTCGAGGCGCACCTTCTCGAGCATGCAGCCGGCAGGGGGCCGCGCTGATGCCCAAGGTGCGGTTTTTACCTCAAGATCGCGAGGTCGAGGTGCCCGTCGGCACATCCATCCTCCAGGCCGCGCAAAAAGCCGGGGCGCCCGAGGGCAGCGCTTGCGGTGGCGTGTGCGCGTGCTCCACGTGCCACGTCTACGTCGACGAGGGCGCTGATTTGCTGAGTGAGGCAAGCGAGGACGAGGAGGACATTCTCGACAAGGCGTTCGACGTGCAGATGAGCTCGCGCCTCGGTTGCCAGGCGCACATCACGGGCGATGGGCTCGTGGCCGTGCGCATCTCGAAGGAGAGCCTCGACGCCTACTACAACGAGCACCCCGCCGAAGAGCGTCCGGCGCGCTGATCGCTGCCCGGGGGTTGCTCGATCTCGTGCGCCGACGCGACTCCGTGCTTCGCCGTGACGCGACGCTACTCGGAGTTTTCGTGATGGTGGCGCGGTAGCGGCGGGAGCTCGGGCTCCGGTGCCGTGCCCGCCGCGCGGTCGGGCTCGTTTTCGGGTGCCATGGCCGGCATGAGCACGCCCTGTAGCTTGTCGCGCAGGCGAGCTGCCGCGCCGCCGAGCTCGTGCCAGGCGCTCAGCGCGGCCGGTGTCGTGAAGATTTCCCGGGCGTGCTCGAGCGCGGTCTTTCGCCCGAGCGGAACCAAGGTGAACCCGAGCAGCGCAAAGAGCGCCACCAAGCCCTCGGCTACCCGGCGTCCAGCCAGACCGAACATCGGATGCATCGTACCGGGGCTAGCCAAACAAGTAGAAATTCCCTGTTGAATCAGCTGGTTTCGGGGAGGCCGGCGGGCCGACCTCCGACGCTCCGACTGAAAATACTGGGGCCTTACCGAAAAGGGGGTGCCCATGGTCGGCGGAGGGTGGCAGTGTTATTCTCGCAACGCCCTTCGCCAGATCTAGCAAAGTTTGTCCGTTGATGAGACCGATGCTGTTTAGTTCTGCGTGGCGCGACCCCTGCTTGGAGTGGGCGCGGCAGTGAGCGTCGAGCGTCGAGCGTTCGTTCAAGGGCCGTAGAAGACGCTGCTGGATCTGGAGTTCGAAATGAGACTGTACGTGGGTAATCTGGCGTACTCGACGACCGAGGACACGCTGAGAAGTGAGTTTGGCAAGTTCGGCAACGTGACCTCGGCACTCGTGGTGATCGACCGCGTGAGCGGGCGTTCCCGCGGCTTCGGCTTCGTCGAGTTTTCGACGCCGGAAGAGGGCTCGGGCGCGATCAACGGGATGAACGGCGCTTCGCTGGATGGTCGCGAGATCGTGGTCAACGAGGCGCGCGAGCGCCAGGCGGGCGGCGGTGGCGGACCACGGCCGAGTCGTGGTGGCGGCGGCGGCGGCGGTGCGCGTCGCTTCGGTGGACGCGGCGGCGGTGGTGACCGCGGCGGCGGCTGGGGCGGCGGCGGCGGCGGTGGCGGCGACGACGGCGACCGCCGTCGAGGTGGCGGGCGTCGCGACCGGTTCTGAGCCGGGACCTCGCATCCACAATTCGAAAGGAAGGCGCGGGCGCCGTCGTTGCGCTCGCGCTTTTTTTTCGCGGCGCGAAGCGCTTCTCACTTCAACGCGACGTGCCGAGCGCTCGGCGCGATCATCGAAGAGTCGGACACTCCTCGTGTCGGCGGACGAACGTCCGCGCGACGCGACGGCCAAGGTGGCGAAAGGACTCTGTTTCGGCCTTGGCACGAGCACTGCAATGGACGCGTGCCATGAAAACGTCCAACTCCATTCGCCGTCGAAAGGCGGCAGCGAAGCTCGTCTCGGTCATGTATTGGACCGTCGCGGGTTCGATGATTCTGGCCGGCGCGACCGGCGCCTTCTTGCTCGTTGCCATGTTTCTTTTCCCCTTCCTGCCGTTCATCGGCTTCGTGCTCGTGATGCAAGGTGCGGGAGCGTTCGGAGAGCGCGATCGCTTCGGCCGCGAGAACGTCCCGTCGACGGCTCGCAACGCGAAGAGGGAAAGCGACGCCGCAGCAGTCGTCGTCGGTGAGGCAAATTTGTCGCGCTACGAGCGGGCGAGCCCCGAATCGACCCCTGCGCGCGAGCCGACACTTGCGCTGAGCTCGTCGAGCGGATAACCGCATGGTGCGTGGTCAAGGCGGCCAAATACGTCAAAGGTGACGACTTCGTCTTTCGCGTCGCCGCCGTCGGTCTCGCCGTCGTCATCGCCCTCTGCGCGGCCGCTTTCGGCTCGTACGTTGCCGCTACGCGTTGGGTGAATCACACCCTCGAAGTGGGGCGGGAGGTTGACGCCTGGCTGCTGGCGCTGCTCGACGCCCAGGTCGCGGAGCGCGGCTACATCCTTTCCGAAGATCGCGAGTTCCTCAAGCCGTACCGCGACGCCGTGGCGCGAGAGCGCGCCGCCGCCGCCCGGGTGCGGCGACTCGTGACCGACAATGCCGGTCAGCTTCGGACCGTGGAGGAGGCGGATCGGAACGCGTTGGCTGCCGTTCGTGGCCTCGACGAGATTGTGTCGCTGGTGGCGACCTTGCACGGATCGGATGCCGTCCTCGGCGTGAAGTCGGGGCGGACGAACGGGCTCATCGAGGCCTTCCGCGAGGACTGGTCGAGGCTCCGCGCCGAGGAAGAGCGATTGCTCGCCGAGCGGCGCTCGATGGCGCAGTCGCGAGCGGCATTGACGCTTTCCGCTGCGCTTGCTCTCGCGCTCGCGTCGATGGGCCTGTTGGTCTTCTCCTGGCGCTCGCAGCGTCGGCGCGCGGAGTTTCTCGACGAGCTCGAGCGGAGCAGTCGCCGTCGTCTGAGAGCACTATCGGAAGTCGCCGTCGCGCTGTCGGGGGCGCGAACGCGCTCCCAGGTTGCCGCGGTGGTGCTCGAGCAGGGCATGCGTGCCGCGGAAGCCGACACGGCCACGCTGCACTTGCTGGACGAGCGTGGCGAGACTCTCGAGCTCATTGGGCATCGAGGCGTGGCGCGGGTGGTCGTCGAGAGGATCGTTCGCATCGAGGACGACGCGGCCCTTCCGTCGGCCTTCGCGACCCTCAAGTCGGGTGAGCCCCTGTGGGTCGAGGGCGCGGACGACTACCGCGCCGCTCTTCCGGAGCTCGCGGACATCGAGGCTGAGGCGCCGCGCGCGCAGGCCTTCTGGAGCGTTCCGCTGATCGTCGAGGCGCGCCCCGTGGGCCTGGTCGGCATGGGATTTTATGCGCCCCGGCGTTTCTCGAAGGAGGATCGGACGTTGGTTGACACGCTGAGCAAGCAGTGCGGCCAGGCCCTCGTCCGGGTGCTGCGGCTCGAGCGGGAGGACGAGGTGCGGCGGTGGCTCGCCACCACGCTGCGCAGCATCGGCGAAGCCGTGATTGCGACGGACCGCGAGGGGCTCGTGACGTTCATGAATCCCATCGCCGAAAAGCTCACTGAATTCACCGAACAAGAGGCGCGCGGCCGTCCGCTCGGCGAGGTCTTCGTCGTCTTCGCGGAGGACGGCCACGTCCCCGTCGAAAGCCCCGTCGCGCGGGTGCTGCGCGACGGGGACGTCCTCGGTCGCACCAACCACATCGCGCTTCGCTCGCGGAGCGGCCGAGAGATCCCCATCGAGGATAGCGGTGCTCCGATCCGCAACGATGCTGGTGACGCGTTCGGGGTCGTCCTCGTGTTCCGCGACGTGACCCGCGAAAAGGCGGAGCGCGCCCATCGCGACTTTTTGGCGACCGCGGGAGAGGCCCTCGTGGCGTCGCTCGACTACCAGGTCACGCTTTTGACCATCGCCGAGCTCGCCGTGCCGACCATCGCGGATTGGTGCGTCATCGACGTGCTCGAGCCGAGCGGGCGTGCTCCTCGTCAGGCGGCGATGGCTCACGTGGACCCCGGCAAGCTCGCGCTGGCGCGCAAGCTCGCGGAGCGCTACCCCCGTGATCCGAACGCGCGCACCGGGGCGTCGGAGGTGATCCGGAGCGGCAACTCGGAGCTCTACCCGCACGTGCCGGCGTCCATGATCGAGGCAGCGGCGCGCGATGCCGAGCACCTCCGTTTGCTGCGGCAGCTCGAGCTCGAATCGGCGCTCGTCGTGCCCCTGCGCGCGCGCGGCCGGACACTCGGCGCGATCACCTTCGCCTATGCCGAGTCGAGGCGGCGCTACACCGACGAGGATCGCATCATCGCCGAGGAGTTCGCCCGGCGTGCGGCCATCGCCGTCGAGAATGCGCTCGCGCTCCAAGCCGTCGAGCGGGCGCGCGAGGTCGAAGGCCGCCTGCGCACGGAAGCCGAGCTTGCGAATCGTGCGAAGGACGACTTTCTCGCCGTCGTTTCGCACGAGCTTCGCACGCCGCTCAGCTCGATCCTCGGCTGGGCCGTCACGTTGCGCCGGCGCGGCGTGCCCGAGGAGGTCGAGCGTGCGCTTGCCGTGATCGAGCGCAACGCCCGCACCCAGGCCAAGCTCATCGACGACGTCCTCGACGTATCGCGGATCGCCAGCGGCAAGCTCTCGCTCACGCTCGCGACGACGAACGTGGTCGATGCCATCGCTGCCGCGATCCAGACGGCCACGCCGACGGCAGAAGCGAAGAACATCGTGTTCTCGACCGACGTGCCCGACGGTGGGTTGACGATCCTGGCCGACGCGGACCGTGTGCAGCAGATCGTCTCGAACCTCCTGTCCAATGCCGTCAAGTTCACGCCGAAGGGCGGCAGCGTCCTCGTCGAGGCGAACGGGGAAGGATCGCGCGTGCGCATCGCGGTCGAGGACACGGGCGAGGGGATCGCTCCCGAGGCGCTGCCGCGAATCTTCGAGGCCTTCCAGCAGGCCGATACGTCGATCACGCGTCGCCACGGTGGGCTCGGCTTGGGGCTCGCCATCGTCAAGCAGCTCGTGGCGGCGCACGGTGGCAGCATCGAGGTGACGAGCCCGGGCCTCGGGAGCGGAGCGAGGTTCACGGTGTGGCTCCCCCTCAGGGCAGTCGGTGCCGCGGGTGATCGCGTCGTCCGTGCACGGCTCACCCCTCGGCCACAATCGTACGTCACGGCGCCGCGCCTCGAGGGTGTCAATCTGCTGCTCGTCGACGACGACGAGGACGCGCTCGGCCTGGTCGCGGAGGTCTTGCGCGGACACGGTGCGCGCGTTGACGCCGTCGGCTCGGCGCGCGAGGCGCTCGACAAGCTGCAGATCGGCCGCCCCGACGTGCTCGTCAGCGACCTCAGCATGCCGCACGAGGACGGCTACTCGTTGATTCGTCACGTCCGAGCGCTTCCCGTGACGCGCGGCGGGCGAACACCGGCCATGGCGCTCAGCGCGTACGCGCGCAGCGAGGACGCGCGCCGGGCGTTTGCCGCGGGCTTTCAGATGCACCTTGCGAAGCCCGTCGAGCCCGAGCA
Source organism: uncultured delta proteobacterium (assembly GCA_963841435.1). Taxonomy (GTDB): domain Bacteria; phylum Myxococcota_A; class Polyangia; order Polyangiales; family Polyangiaceae; genus PMG-095. The sequence goes on along the minus strand of CAWJCS010000003.1, from coordinate 518,276 downwards.
GCTCGTGACGATGGTGGCGAACCTCGCTGGTCTGAGCTCCGAGCGCTGAGCGCCGAGGTGCGCGCCCCGTTGTTCTCTTCGGCGACGCTCCCGCCGTCGGTCACGGCGTTCGTCGCGCTGCCTATGGCTCGGCGGCGCCCGTCGGCTCGATCAGTGCGAACTTGGCGTTGTCGGCGCGGACGGGCCCGAGGGCGGCGGCGACGGCGCGGTGAGCGCGCGTCACGACGAGCCAGGCCGCCGGGCGCGCTCGCACACGGGCGCGGAGAGTCGTGGGGGAGAGGAACGGGTCGGGTCGCACGCCGTGCCGAGGGTCGCGATCGTCGAATGGCTCGGCGAGTGAGGCACGACCGAACGCCGCCGCCACCGCGAGATACCCGTAGTCGGCGGTGTCGATGAAGAGCCCCGGCGCCGAAAGCGAGCTGGCCCTTTGCCCGATGTCGAGCGCGTCGCGCCGATCGACGAAGTCGCGGGGAAATGGCGCGCGCGTAACGATTGCCAGCGTGACGAGCGCGAGCGGCACCGTGAAGGCGGCTCTCTGCAGAACGGCCGATGACGCAAGCCGGCCGGCGGCTTCGCCGATCGCGACGGCTCCGAGATACCAGATCGGAAGTATGGCGCGCGCGGCGTGGTGCGTGGGTGCGCCCCCGCCGATTTCACCGACCACGAGAAACGCGAGCAGTGACGATGCGGCGATGGCCGGCCGCGCGAGCGTTCGCACCGGACGGGCGAGCGCGAGCGTGACGAGGGCGCTCACCGAGATCTCGGGAGCCTCGCCGAACAGTGCGATCACGGGACCGGCGGCGCGCCTCGCGAACGGCGCCCCGCCGCCGAGCGCGTCGCGGTACGCGGTGACGCGCCGCACGAAGAACAGCGGGTCACCGTGGGCGAGCGCTCCGTGGGCGGTCCAAAAGAGCATCGTCGAGATCGCGATCGTGGCGGCGAGAGCGTGCACCGACGAGCGGGCGCGGTAGGCGTCCCCGGCCGAGAACAGGGCAAACGCTGCGGCGACGGGCCAGGCCTCGTAGCGGCACAGGCAGGCCGCGGCGAGCGCGGCCGCGCCGAGCAAGCGAACGCGCGGTTCGTGCTTCGCGAGCGCTGCGAGCCCGAGCACGATGAGCCCCGCCGCGGGGACCTCCGGCACGGTGGCGGCGCCGAGCCATGCCGACCAGGGAAATGCCGCTGCGACGAGCGCCGCGAGCACGGCGCCGGCGCGGCTCGCGCCGACCCAGCGTGCCGCCGTCCACAGTGCCATCATGCCGGCCGCGGAGAGAACGAGCGCCGTCGCTCTCGCCACGCCGAGCCCCGTGCCGAACGCGCGCAACGCCGCGCCGTATGCCCAGAAGGGCAAGGGCAGCCAGCTCGTGCCGCTCGGATCGAGGTGCGGCGTCTCGGCGAAGCGTTGCGCGATGCCGACGCGTGCGTAGTCGTCGTCGCTCACCGCGCTGAAGCCGAGCGCGAGCACGCCGAGGGACACCGCGAGCTTCGCGGCGCCGACGCAGAGGGCGTCGACCCGCGAGCCCGAGCTCACTTCGAGCTCGCCGGGCTCGCTGGTGGCAGCTCGAACGGGCGCTTCTTTGCCTGCTGCATCGCCTTCGCGCGCTCGGCGAGCCCCTCGTCCGTGGACGACGACAGGTAGGCGAGCGTGATGCTCGTGGCGAAGAACACTGCGGCGGTTGCCCAGGTGGTCTTCGTCAAAAAGTTACCGGCACCCCGACCGCCGAAGACCTGCTGAGCGCCCGCGGCTCCGAAGATGCCCATGCCGCCGCTCTTTCCGGGCTGGATCAGGATCACCAGGATCAGGAACGCGCACGCGACGACGTGCAGCACCGTGAGCGGGGTATGGAGGATCTCGGCCATCGGCAGGGCAGCGTTCTAGCCCGCCGTGGGCTCGAGCGCCAGGCGCCGGCCGCCAGGGGAAAACGAGCTGTCTGGGAGCGCTTTCCGCGAGGATCAGCGCTCCGAGCGCCTCGCCGGGCCTTCCACGAGCGGGTACAGCCGGAGGGCCTGGCTGGCCGTAAAGCGCAGGCGCTCGAGGATCGGATTTTCGCCCTCGAGCTCCTGGGCGAGCGCCGTGATCTCCGTCAGCGCGTCGCGGGCGCGCCTGAGCTCGGCGAGCAGAAACCGCACGTCGCGCCCCACGGGCGTCGGTTCGCCGGCGTGAGCGCGCTCGATGTCGCGCGCGCGCCATTCGACGCGGACGTGGGGCGAGGGCAGGTAGCCCGCACCGCCGCAGTCGGGGCAGCTCGCGAGACCGAACTCGCTCCCGAGCTCGCCCGTGCCGTGGCAGCTGCCACAGCGGTCCGGCTGCGTTTCGGTGCCGTTCGGCATCGCGTCAGCCCGGAACGGCTTTTGCGATCTTGGCGAAACCGTCGGCGTCGAGCGCAGCGCCGCCCACGAGAGCGCCGTCGATGTCGGCGCAGGCGAGCAGCCCCGCGGCGTTGTCCGCCTTGACGCTACCGCCGTAGAGCACCGCCGTCTCGTCGGCGAGCTCCGCCGAGACGCTCTTCAGCCGACCGCGAATGGCGGCGTGCACCTCTTGCGCCTGCTCGGTCGTCGCCACCTTGCCGGTGCCGATGGCCCAGACGGGCTCGTAGGCGATCACGGCGAAGCCGGGCTTCTTCGCGAGCTCGGCCGTGATCGCGTCGAGCTGGCGGAACACGACGTCGAGCGTCTGTTTCGCCTCGCGCTCCGCGAGCGTTTCACCGATGCACGCGATGGGCCGGAGCCCCGCCTTCATCGCCGCGACGACCTTCTCGCACACGAACGCGTCGGTTTCGGCGAAGTATTGCCGGCGCTCGCTGTGACCCAAGATCACCCATTTGGCGCCCGCCGCGACGAGCATCGGTGCGCTCACCTCACCGGTGAACGCGCCACTGTCCTTCGGGTAGAGGTTCTGCCCCGCGACCTCGACGTGCGTCTCGGCGAGATCGGCGCTCACGGCCGCGAGCGCCGTGAACGGCGGCGACACCACGATCTTCGCGTTCTTCACGCCCTTGGTCGCCTGTGCCACGCGCACCGCGAGATCACAGCCGTCGGGGCCGCCCGCATTGAGCTTCCAGTTGCCGGCGATGACGTACGAGCGCATCAGGCGCGCAGCGCCTCCACGCCCGGCAGCTTCTTGCCTTCCACGAGCTCGAGCGACGCGCCGCCGCCCGTGGAGATGAACCCGATCTTGTCGAGGACGGCCTTGCCCGCCGCCTTGACGGCCGCGACGCTGTCGCCGCCGCCGACGACGCTGAAGCCCGCCGAGGCCGCGAGCGCCTGGGCGATGCCGTTCGTGCCACCGGCGAAGGCCGCGTTCTCGAAGAAGCCCATCGGGCCGTTCCAGAACACCGTCTTCGCCTTCGCGATGCGCTCGGCGAACGCCTTGACCGTGTCTGGCCCGACGTCGAGGGCCATGTTGCCGTCGGGGACGCTATTCGCGGCCACCGTGGTGCCGGTCGCTGCGTCCGTGCCAGGCGCCACGACCACGTCGGTCGGCAGCACGAAATCGACGCCCTTGGTCTTCGCCTGCTCGAGCAGCGTGCGCCCGCGCGCGAGCCAGTCCGCCTCGAGCAAGGACGACTTCATGTCGGCTCCCCGCGCTGCAAGCAGCGTGTTCGCCATGGCGCCGCCGATGCAGATCGCATCGCACTTCTGGAGCAGCGCCTCGATCACCGCGATCTTGTCGGCGACCTTGGCGCCGCCGAGAATCGCGACGAACGGCCGCTCGGGCGAGTTCACGACGCGGTCGAGCGCCTGGATCTCGTCGCGCAACAGGTAGCCCATGCCGCGATCCTTCACGAGCCGCGCCAAGCCGTACACGGAGGCGTGCGCGCGGTGTGAGGAGCCGAACGCGTCGTTCACGTAGGTGTCGCAGAGCGACGCGAGCTCACGCGCGAAAGCCTCGTCGTTCTTCTCTTCCTCGGCGTGGAAGCGCACGTTCTCGAGCAGGCACACCTGGCCGGGACGCAGATCGGCGACGACCTTCTTCGCGGCGTCGCCGATGCAATCGTCCGGCAGCGTCACGTCCTTCTCGATGAGCTCGCTGAGGCGCGCCGCAACCGGTTCCAGGCTGTACTTTGCAGCGCGCTGACCTTTGGGCCGCCCGAGATGCGAGGCCAGAATCAGCCGCGCACCAGAGGCAATCGCCTTCTTGATCGTCGGCAAGGAGGCGAGGATGCGCTCGTCGTCCGTGATCTTGCCGGTCGCCTTGTCGAGGGGAACGTTGAAATCGACACGTATGAAGACGCGCCGCCCCTCGAGCGGCAGGTCGTCGATGAGGCGAATGCCGTCGAGCATGCCCATTTTGTTCTTTTCTCCGTGGCCGAGCGGATGCTCAGCCCTTCTTAGCCATCAAGAGAGCGAGGTCGATCATACGGTTCGCGAAGCCCCACTCGTTGTCGTACCAGGAGAAGACCTTCGCGAACTTATCGCCGAGCACCTTGGTCTGCGTGGAATCGAACAGGCTCGAGCCGGGGTGGCCGATGAAGTCGCTCGAGACGAGCTCCTCGTCGACGTAGTAGAGGAAGCCCTCGAGCGGGGAACTCGAGGCGGCCTTCTTCATCGCGGCGTTGATGGCCTCGACGGTCATTGCCTTTTCCGTGGTGAGCGTGAGGTCGACCAGCGATACGTCGATCGTCGGGACGCGCACGGCGAGGCCGTCGAACTTGCCCTTGAGCGCGGGAATGACCTCGCTCAGCGCCTTGGCGGCGCCCGTCGTGCTCGGGATCATGCTGACGGCCGCAGCGCGCGCACGGCGAAGGTCGCCTTTGCGATGCGGCAGATCGAGCAGGCTCTGGTCGTTCGTGTAGGAGTGCACGGTCGTCATCAGGCCCTGCACGATGCCGAAGTTGTCGAGCATCACCTTGGCGACGGGGGCGAGGCAGTTCGTCGTGCACGAGCCGTTCGACACGATGTTGTGCTTCGCGGGATCGTACTGATCGTGGTTGACGCCCATCACGAGGGTGATGTCGTGGTTCTTGGCGGGCGCGCTGATGATGACCTTCTTGGCGCCGGCCGTGACGTGAGCACCCGCCTTTTCCTTGTCGGTGAAGAGGCCCGTGCACTCGAGCACGATGTCGACCCCCTGGCTCTTCCAGGGCAGCTCCTTCGGATCCTTGATGGCGGTGACGACGATTTCCTTGCCACCGACGTTGAGCGTCTTGTCGCTGTGGCTAACGGCGGCGGCCGTGAACGTGCGATGGATCGAGTCGTACTTGAGGAGGTGCGCGAGCGTCTTCGTGTCCGTGAGATCGTTGATCCCGACGACCTCCAGATCGCTCACTTTGCGCTGATGAAGCGCGCGCAAGACGCAGCGCCCGATACGACCGAAACCGTTGATACCAATCTTCGTTGCCATAGCTCGTTCCTTGCCGTGTCCTGCCCGCGCCGTGAGCGGCGACGGCGGCGCCGGATGAGGCCCGGCCGCCGGGCGGAACCTACCGAGCCACTACCGACCGGTCAAGCGCGGCCGGTGCGAAGCGTTCGTCGCACCGGTGATGCACCCAGGCTGCACTCACGCGGTAAGTGAACGGGCGGTTTCCGCAGGTTGACGGTGAGTCGCGGCCGCGGCGATCGCACGCTGCGGCGGCCCCGCCGCCTCGTGCAGCGCGTCGTCGCGCGATGTGCGCTCGCGACGGCCGCGACCACGCCGCGGGACTTTGGCGTGAGCCGATCACGACCCCTGAAATCTACGAGAAAAGACCAGGCTCCCGGAAAACGCCTGTGCTCTTACGTACCGATGACGCCGCCGTCATCCTTCTGGATGACGATCGTCGCCGAGCGCGGTCTGCCCCCCTTTTTGCCATCAGGCCACGAGCTCACCGCCTTCGGCCGCGCGGGATCGCTGCGGTCGTTCGCCGTTTCTCCGGGATGCTGGATGTTGACGAACATCGCCCTGCCATCCGGCGTCATCGTGATCCCCGTGACCTCGCAGCCGGTCGGTCCGGTGAGAAAGCGCCGGATCTCGCGGGTCGTGGGGTCCGCCGCGAGCAACTGGTTGTTGCCGAAGGGCGCATACTCGCCGCGGTTGAGCGACGCCGTCGAGACGTCGGTTTCGATCCATACCCGGCCTGCGGCGTCGCAATATAGCCCGTCAGGCGAAGCGAACGCCACGCGAGCGGAGCCGCGCTTCGCCGGATCGGGGCTCGCGGGGTCTCCGCAGTCAACGAAAATCTCCCAATCGAAGCGCGTGTCGTCCCAGTCCCCCGAGCGCTCCGCGATGCGCACGATGTGCCCGAAGGGATTCGGCGCGCGCGGGTTCGCCGCGTCTGCTCCCGGTCGGCCCTCGTTACCGCGCTTCGTGTTGTTCGTGAGATTGACGAAGAGCTCACCGCGCTTGCGTGCCGCGATCCACTCGGGGCGGTCCATCTTCGTCGCGCCGAGAACGTCGGCCGCGCGTCTCGTCTCCAGGAGGACGTTGTTTTGGTCGGAAAATCCATGCTCCGGGTCGAGGCCACGGGTACCGAAAACTAGCGCGAGCCACTCCCCCGTCTTGTCTGCGTCGAAGCGGGCGACGAACAGCGTTCCTTGGTCGAGCGGGTTTCTTTTCGCGTCACGTGCCGCTGGCCACGGCTCCTTGCTCACGAATTTGTAAATGTACTCGAAGCGCTCGTCGTCAGCCATGTAGACCGCCACGTGCCGGGCACGAGTTTCCACGGTGCAAGCGCCCTCGTGTTTGAAGCGACCGAGTGCCGTGCGTTTCACCGGCGCTGCCTCCCGATCGAACGGATCGATCTCGACGACCCAGCCGAAGCGATAGGGCTCGTTCGGGTGCAGCGACGCGTCGAAGCGCTGATCGTGCTCGTGCCAGCGGTAGCCCGCGCCATCGCGTCCGATGCCGTAGCGCGCCTGGTCACGCAGGACGCGTGCTTTCTCCGCGCCCTTCAGGTCCTTGGCTTCACCCTTCGGGTTGACGAAGTAGCCGTGCCAGTTCTCTTCACAAGTAAGGTACGTCCCCCACGGCGTGTTCCCGCACGCGCAGTTGGCGATGGTGCCGAGGACCAAGCTGCCTTCCCGGTCGGCCTGGGTACGAAGCCGCGCGTGTCCGGCGAGCGGACCACCCACGCGAATGGGTGTGCGCGCGGTGATGCGGCGCGCGAAGCGCGACGGCCTCTCGACCTCGAAACGCCCGTCCTTGCGCGCGATCTCGATCACGCTGACACCGTGGGACGCCTGCGACTTTGCGACCTTCTCTGGCGTCCAGGGATCCATGCCCGTCGTGTGGAGCAGGCCGTCGTCCGTGTACTCGTGGTTGACCACCAGGATGCCGCGCTCGGAGCTCGCGAGCGTGCCCAGCGGAAAGAAATGCAAGCCGTCGTGGTGCATTCCGGCCTGCTGCGCTTGATCTTCGGAGGCGTTCGACGCGTCCTGCGCGAAAGCCGGACCGTCCGAGACCGGGTCGCCCCACGCGTAGAGCACGCTCACGCGGTAGCCCTTGGGCACGACGACCTCGTCGCGCGTCAACGTGGGCAGCTGTTCGAAGCCAAGCAACGTTTTCGCTCGGACCACCCGCCGCTCTGCGAGAGCTGGCCGAGGCGACGAGCGGCTCCGGCAACTCAAGAACGGTAGCGACACCACTCCGATGCCGACCGACAGCGCGAAGCGACGCGTTACGAGCCCGGTCGAGATCTGTTCGAGCGACGGACTACCGGAGGGGTTCGAGGTCTCGTCGTCGTCGCCGAACGTCATCACCAACGCCGCCGGCCAGCTTGTATCGAGGCGGCCCAACTTCGAGCGTGCCACGCATTCTGCCCGTGCATGCCGCCTATAGACTCACCGCGAGGTCGCCATGACGAGCAACTGCCTGTAACCATCATGTCACAGATTCCGCATGGGGCGCTGCGCTAACCTCCTGCCCGAGAAAGCCGTGTCGGACCACGATTTCAGAGATGCTTCGCTTCGGCGGGGGCGCGTGCGGCGCGCGCCGGTGGCGCGGGGTCCTGGTCGAAATGCGCTTCTGCTGGTGGCGCTCGCTGCCGCTGGGTTGACCGCCTGCCCGATCGACGATCGCACGCTCGAAGGTGCCCAGGTCGTCGTCATCACGGGAACCGGGGGGGCGTCCGGGCGTTCGAGCTTCGAGGCGGGCGCGGGGAACGCAGGAGAGGACGATGGCGGTGGGGCCGAGCCGGGTGACGGCGGGACCGCTGGCACTTCTCTCGGTGGCGGCGCTGGCGGGTCGGGCACGGGTGGGGTTGGCGCGGGGTACAGCGGGAGCGCGGGAACGGGGCGGGGCGGCTCGGGAGGGGGAACCGGGGGTAGCAGCGAGACGGGAGGGGGCAGCTCCGGAACTGCCGGCGGTCCGGTCAACACGCGGTGCCCGGACCTGGATCACAACGGTGTTCTCGACTGCGACGAGACGCTCATCGACAAGGCTGCATTCGACACGGACGCGAGTGTTGCGGCTTGGTCCATCGAGACCGGCCTCGTGCTTTCCTGGAGCAACCTGGACGCGCAGGGGCACGACCAGTCGGGGTCTCTCGCCGTCAAGAACGACATCGAAGAAAATCTGGTTGGGACGCAAATCGTCGGCGCGCGCCAGTGCATCAACGTGAGCGGCGGGACGGTGTATCGCTTTGCCGCGCAAGTCTCCGTGCCGAACTACGCGGGCGAAACGAAGGCGGGGATCCAAATCATCGTCCTCGACACACCCTCGTGCGCCGGCACGGTGCTGGATTCGCCGACCACGAACCTCGTCAAGGGGCCCGAGTGGCAGGTCGCCGAGATCATCTACCTGACCCCGACCACGGCAAAGTCGATTGCGGTTCGGCTCGCCCAAATCAAGCCGTTTCGCCAGGCACCCGTCGCGGTGCTTTTCGACAACGTGCTCGTTCGCGCGGACGAGACGCCCTGAGTGGTCCGAATTGCTCGAAACGCCTCGGGACGCGTGCACGTTCGTCACGAGGCTGCGGTCAAACGCACGAACACGGCTTCGCGCGGGCGGGCGAACGGAGTTCTTCTCATGCAACCAGACGAAAAGACGAATGCCGACACTGCGGAGAGCAAGGCGCCCCCCGTCGTCCCGGCGCGGCCCACGAAAAGCGGCCTCCCGGACTGGGCCCCCGGCGCCGTGCTCGGCGGGCTGCTTCTTCTCGCCCTCGTGGGTGGTTTCGGGCTCGTTCAATCGCCTCGCGCCGGCGCAGCAGAAGCCAAGCCGAAGATCGAGATCGCTGCGAAGGAGAGCACGGTGGAGACGCAGCCTCGCGCCGCTGCCGCCGCGAGCGCAGCCTTGGCTGCCGCGGAGGAAACGCTTGCGGTGGCCGAGCTCGTCGTGAGCTACGGAGCGTCTCCCCTGGGGAGAGTGCGCCAGATCCAGCGCACCAAGGAGGAGGCGCGGGCTCGTGCGGAGGAAGCGCGCGCGCGTGCTCTCAAAGGCCAGGATTTCGACGCGCTCGTTGCCGAGTACTCCGATGAGCCCGAAGCCGCCACGCGCGGCGGAAAACTGAAGTTTCGGCGGCGGCAGGCGATCAAGGCCTTTGGCGACGCCGCGGCGGCACTCAAGCCCGGAGAGGTATCGCCGTTGGTCGAAACCCAGTTCGGGTTTCATGTCATCAAGCGCCTGGAGTGACGCGGGAGCACCAGCGCTCCCAAGCCTCGCGATACGCGGCCTCCAGCGCACGCGTGAAGCTCCGCGCATCCATGAGCGGCGACGTTTCGAGCCGTGACCGGAGGCGCCGGCGCAGCGTGGCGAGGCGCGGCAGATCGGCGGCGAGCTCGACACTTCGCGCGACGAACTCTTGCGCGGTGTCGACCGCGAGCTCGGGGAGCGCGAGGTTTTGCGCCTGGCAAAGACCAGCGCGGCCCACGACGGTTTGTCCGACGAGCGACACCACGGGCACGCCCATCCAAAAGGCGTCGAGACTCGTCGTGTGGCCGTTGTACGGAACACAATCCAGCGCGACATCGATGCGGTGGTAGGTCCGAAGGTAGTCCTTTCGCCACGCCAGGCCCGTTAGCTCCACGCGCCCGGGATCGACCCCATTGGACTCGAGGACACGGAGCGCAAAGGCCCGGGCGCGTTCGGAGGGTGCGAGCAAGAGTAGTCGGGAAGTCGGCAGGGCCTGGAGCACCCGTGCCCACAGCTCGAGCACACCGCGATTCACCTTCAAGAAATTGTTCAGGCAGCCGAACGTCACGTACCCGTTCGACAGCGCCGGCAGCTCATTGGCGGCCGGTTCGGTGCTCGCGGGGTCGTAGCACCAAAAAGTCGAAGGTAGCCACAGCGACTGCTCCGAATACGGCAGAGGACCGGCCGGAGGATCCAGGTGCGGATCGGTCAGGCGATAGTCGATTCCACCGACGCCGGTCGTGCCGGGGTATGCGAGCCACGCCATCTGCACCGGTGCGGGCTTTTCGGCGAAGAGCTTCAAACGTTGCCCGCTCATGTGCATGGTGAGGTCCACCAGCACGTCGATGCGCTGGTCGCGGATCTGCGCGGCGAGCTTCTCGTTGCTCATGTTTGCCACGTCGTGCCACGCGTCGGCGAAGTCACGCAGACGGTCGGTCCACGCGTCTTCGGGGCGCGTGCTCGAGTAGCAGACGATCTCGAAGCGTTCGTGGTCGTGCTCGCGCAGGACGGGCAGCGTGAACAGCCGCTGCGAGTGGTCGCGGAGCTCGGGCGACACGTAGCCGATTCTCAGGCGCCTGTCGGGAGAGGGATCATTTTCATGAGGCTGCCGTCGGGCCGCGAGGGGCCGGGTATGGCGTTCGTCGAAGCGGCGGGCGGCTTCGAGGATACGCGCCGCATCGTGGGCCGGACTGAACGCGGCGTAGAAAACGAGATTGCTATGTGGGCGTTCGACCGCGGGGTCGAGCTCGACGGCGCGTTCGAGCTCGGGGATGGCTTCTTCCAGGCAACCGAGCTCGAGCAGCGTGAGCGCGCTCCCACGCCGCGCCGCGGCGTGAGTCGGATCGAGCTCCACGGCGCGCTGGAAGCAAGCGAGTGCCGCGTCGTTCTCGTCTTTTTGCGCGAGCGCCTGGCCGAGGCGAACGTGGGCCTCGGCGAGGGTGGGGTGCTCCGCCACCAGCGAGCTCGCGATTGCTTCGGCCTCGGCGTGGCGACCATGCAGCTCGAGCAGGGAGAAGAACTCGAGGTGCGTTTCCGTGGAGCCTCCGGCGAGCCCCAGCGTCGAGCGAAACCGTGCGAGGCCCTCATCGACCTGGCCTGCACGCACGAGCGCACGGGCGTAGGCACGTTGCACGACGAGCACGCCCGGGCGCTGCTCGGCGGCGCGTCCGAGGTACGGCAGCGCCGCACCGGGATCTCCGCGGTCCAGGTGCACGAGGCCGAGATTGAAGGTCGCCTCGACCAAGTTGGGAGCAAGCTCGAGCGCCCGCGTCAGGGCCTTCTCGGCGCGCTCGAAATCGCGCGACTTCGCATGGGCGAGGCCGAGGTTCGACCAGAACGGCCCCGCGCTCGGGGCGAGCCCGACCGCCTTCTTGAGACGCTCGACGGCGCGCTCGGCGCGCCCGTCGTCCAGGTCGATGGTTCCGAGCAAGAACAGCGCACGTGCCTCGCGCGGATCGCGCTTGAGCACGCGTTCGCATTCGACCCTCGCCTTGTCGCGGCTGCCCGCCTGGTAGTGCCCGAACGCGACCTCGACGCTGGCGCGGGAGTCGGGGCGCTTCATCGCTCCAGACGGTGCTCTCTCTCTCTCCCTCCGGCAACGAGAACTCGAACTCGCGTGCCACAAAAAGACCAAGGCCGGAGCGTTGCCACTCCGGCCTTGGTTCGACGTTAGGCCGAGGTGCCGAGGCTAAGCCCGAACCGAGTCCGGGCCCGACACGACGGCGCTCCTGCGCTCAGCCGCAGGTGTTGTTCGCGCCGATCGCAGGACCGGACGAGGTGCTCACCGAAGCCTCGCAGCTCAGACCCGCGGCGGGTCCCTCCGGAGTACCCCACGTAACGTGGTCCGGATCGCAACGCTCGATGTCCTGGTGCGGTAGCTGGATACCACTGCTGAGCGTCTCAGTGGTGGTGTTGAGGCGACCGCAGCCGGCCACCGACGTACCGGGCTGGCCGCTCGTGGCACCGACGCAGCGGGCCGCCCAGCGCTTGTCCATGTTGGCCACGCACTGAGCGATGTTCGTGGAGCCGGCGCAGAGTGCCGCCGAGTTTGCCGCGATCGGGATGAACCCGAACTTGGAGACCGAGGCCTGCGTGGCCGAGTTCATGATGTAGAAGCGCCTGGCGAACTCGAGCTCGTCCTGACAATACTCCCAAGTCGGGTCGCTCGGGTTGGACTGACGCGCGAGGCAATCCTCGAAGACGCTCTCGAAGCCGCCAATCGCGTTGACGAACAGCGAGCGAGTGATCGGGTAGTTGCCGGCGATGACGTCTTCGTTCGACGGGACGAAGCCACCGAGCCGGATGAACTCGTTGCCATCGTCCTGCGGCTGGTTCGTGCCCGTCTCGCGACCGCTGTAGCCGATGACACAGCGCGTGTTGGCCACCGCGCAACCGATCACGTCCGTCGCAGAACCCTGCTGGCAAACGACGCCGCCAGCGTAGGTCTTGTTGAAGCTCGCGCTGAGCGAGCCCGACGGGAGGTACGACTGCGTGCTGAGCGGCGTGGTCGAGCCGAACGCACCGCCGGCCACCGCCGTTGCGCCGGGATTGACCGTCGCCATGTTCTGGCGCCACTGGGCAATCTCAGGCAGATTCACGCTGTTTGCCTGCTGGTGGTTGATGTTCGACAAGTCGCCGTTCGGAAGCCTCCAGATGAAGTTGAACACGCGACCGTCGAGCGCGGTCGGGCTCTGCGAGTTGCGGCTGTTGGCCGGGTTCATGCAGTCGAAGTTCTGGCTGCCGCCGCCCGCGTTGTAGTACGGGGCATAGCAGCCGCGCAGCGTCGGAGCCGTGCCGTCGGGGCAGGTCGGAACCGTACCCGTGTTCGGCCAGGGCTTGCGATCGAAGGCGTTGCGGGTGCACTGGACCGCCGGGTAGGCAAAGTCTCGCGGGCTGCGGATCGGTCGGACGAGGCCGATGGTACCGGTGGGACCGCAGAGGTCGTCCTCCGGTGCGCAGGCGCGCTGGAGCGGATCGCCGATGTACGTTTCTCCGGCGGCGACAGCAGTGAGGACCGGAACCGTGCCCGTCGTGTAAGGCACGGGCCACAGGCCCTCGTATTGCCCGCCGTCGCAGAAGATGTTCTCCGGCACGGTCTGGAACCCGTTCGTACCGGCGCCGCCGGGATTGGAGACGCGGGTTCGCGCGGCGAGGTCGCTGCCGCCGCTGCGAAGGCCGAGCGTGTCGAGGATGAAGCCCGTCGTGCCCGACGCGTCGTCACGGCGGTAGGCCGCGCGAAGCTGCGTGCAATGGTTGGCTTCGGGGCAGTCCGTACCTTCGAAGATGTTGGCGTAGCTGTTGACCAGGTCACGGCGCACCGTGTTCACGGTCGGGCTGCACCGATCGAAGCGCGTGATCGTGGCCGCGCAGGTGCCCTGGTCGTTCCTGCAGCCCGTGTAGATGAGCCGCAGAACGTCCTTCCAACCGTCACCAGCGAGGGCGCCGCCGCCGAGTTGGTAGGCGCCGATATTGCCCGAGTTGCGCAGCGTGCCGGTGCCGCCGTAGCCGTTGGCACCCGGGATCCCGGCGCTGTTGTCGCTGCTCGGGCCAAAAACCGTGCTCTCGGGGGTCGAGGTGTCGGGCGTAACGCACGTGCCCGTGGCGTACTGACGGTGGCCCGCGTTGTCCGCGATCACCGATAGGCCGTCCAGGCCGACGGAGATGCCTTCCGCGGTGCTGTTCACCGTCGTCGAGTCGTCCGCGTCGCGCGGGTCGTCGGCGTCGTGGCTGCAGATGGCGCTGTTGAACTGGCGAGACATGGGCGCCACTTCTTCGCAGCCCCAGTTGGTATCGCCGTTGACGGTGCCCGCGGTGGTGGTGCAGGTCGGCTCGCCCGTGCTGGGCGCGCCAATCAGCTGCCGCTGGCCGGCGGAAGAACCGAGGCCGAGGTAGCCGATGATGCCGATGCCACCCTGTGCGGCGTTGTCTGCCGAGATGGCCGGGGCGTTCGCGATGACGTCTCGCGCGATGTCCTCGAGCGTGTCGGAGCCGATGAGGTCGCCGAGGCTGGAGGTTTGATTCTGAGCGGTGGTGAGCTGGACGGAGGGGTCCGCGGCCGCCTCGGTTGCTCCGACGAGCAATCCGAATCCGAGCAGCGCGCCCGTCCGAAGGGGATTGAGGTATTTCACGAAAAACTCCTTAGATAACAGCGGGTTATCTATTGGCTGGGAAGACCGATTGTGTCGTTGTCTTGGTGCGGCTCCGCCCTCGCGCGTGCCGCAGGGCGAACACGCGCTGTGCCTGGCGAGTGCACGGAGCGCCGTTTTGAACGTTGGCGCGACGCCCCGGCTCCCCCATCGTGGGGGAGCCAGGACGACGCTTCACTTCTTCAGCGCAGCCCTACTGCGAGAGTAGAGCGACTGCCTCTCAGAAGCAGGTGCTGACGCAAGTGTTCGTGGGCTGTGACGCTTCGCTCAGCACCAGGAGCGCTTGACCGGACGCGTTGGAGAAGTCTTGCGCGGCCGTGAGGGTTTCCGCGTTCGTGAGGTTGCCGGTTGCCGCGCGGATGAGACCCGCACAAGCGCCGGTCGGCACGAAGTTCGGATCCTCGCAGTTAGCACTCGTGTCGGGACCGCAGTAGCACGCGGCGGAGACCGGCAGATAGCAACCCGAGTTGACCACGCACGCCTCGATGTCCACGCACGCCTGCGAGGTGCAGTACGCACTCTGCAGGTACGACGTGTCGATGTCCTGGTTGAGGCAGGTGAGGCAGGCCGGCCACTTCGCGGTCACGACCGTCTGGCAGTTGGCGTCGCAGGCGGAGCCACCGTCGCACTGTTCACCGGTGTCGACCACGCCGTCGCCGCAGGTGGCGTTCGTGCAGTTCGTGCGGCAAGCGTCCGCCGCCGTGTCGCTGTTCGCGGTACCGTTGTCGCACTGCTCGGTGCCTTCCTTGACTCCGTTGCCGCAGACAGCCTGGCTGATCGTGTGGCAGTTGATGTCACAGGTGCTCGTCGGCAGCGGCGGGCTGATGCTGTCGCACTGTTCCGGAGCGTCAACGACGCCGTCGCCGCAGGTCGGAACGATCTGACAGTTCGCGCAGCGCTGGCTGACTTCGTCGCACTGCTCACCCGGCTCGACGGTACCGTTGCCGCAGACGTAGCCGCAGGCGGTGTCGTCGCAGGTGACCGTGATGCTCTTCGTCAACGTCGTCGAGCCCATGGTGGCGGTGAGCGTCAGGCTCTTCGAGCCGCCGGAGGCACACACGTACGTGCCGTTGAGAGCCGTACCCGTGAACGATCCATCGGGCGTCGCCGACCAGCTGTAGCTGATCGAGGGGTCGGTGTTGGCGATCTGCAGTGAGATCGGCTGGTACACGCAAGCACCGCCGACCAGGTGGCCATTGGACGTGGACGGAGCGTAGATGAACGTCTCTACGATGTTCGCCACCGTGATGGTCTCGACCTGGACACTGACGCTCGCGTTGAAGCCGCCCGTGTCGTCGGTCTGGCCGCCTTGGATGGTGCAGAGCAGCGTGACCGCCGGCAGCGTCAGCGTCTGCCCTGCAACGATCGTGAAGCTAACCGGGTTGCTCACGCAGGGAACGGCGTTCCCCATGTACATGCCCGTTGCCGAAAACGCCAAGGCGTAGTCGCCGGCGTGCAAGCTCTGGATGTTGAGGGAGACCACGTCGGTGTCGTTCGGGACACTGAGGCTGCCCGCGAGGAACGTCCGCACCTCCGCCGGTGTTCAGGTCGTAGTTGACCGAGTCAATCTGAACGATCTCGCCGTTTGGACCGGTGCCCTTGACCTGGAATGACACCGTCGCGGTGTCGTCACCCGGGATCGCGCCCTTGTCCTGAGAACAGCCAAAGAATGCGCCAGCCGCAAGTATCGCGGCGAAGGCGCCTACCCTATGCATCTTCATATGAGCTCCCTTTCGTTAACCCGTTGTCAGAGGCCACTACGCCGAGTCACGTTGCAAGGTGAACTCCGAGCGGCGGCCGGACGCTACAACACGGGTACGTTTCAGGGGGTGACAATGTCGGGGCGTTTGCGCCCGTGTGTGTTCACAATGGTCACCGCGAAATCAAGGTCATTTGCGGCTCGATTCGCGATCACGCAGACGCTCGCGTTGGAACCCGATGCGCGCGTCGAGCGAATGAGTATCACTCTTCCGAATTCCGGAATGCTCTCCGAAATTCGGAATGCTCGGGCGCTACGCTTCCGCGGACTCAGTCGAGTCCGCCGGAAGGCTCGGTGTGGCGAGCGCCGGCTTGCCGAGCCTGGCCCGGCGCCGAACGAACCATCGCAGCGCGAGCACAAGGCCGGTAACCACGGCGAACAGCGGCAAACCCCAGCGCCGAACGAATCCTCGGAATCCCTTCGGGGCGAACGCCTTCGCCTGTTCGTCTGCCATGGCGTCCAGCGTCGCAGCTGGGATCCCGAGCTTCTTGGCCTTGGTGAGCAGAGTCGAAGCGCCCGCGACGTCGCCCTGGACGACGGCTTTCGACCACTCATACGTCAGCACTATCGGTTCGTTGACGTTCTGGCCCCGTAAGCGTTCCACGCATTCGCCGAGCCGCTTCCCATCCCGTAGCCGCTGCGCCAGCCGGCACACGGTGATCTCGAACTCGACCAGGAAGGAACTTCGCTGATCGCGCCTCGCGATCTCCGCCTTCCGAATCCGGTGCGCCTCTCTGGCGGCAGCTACGTCCGCAGCGACTTCCTCGGAGGTGGGCTGGTAGTCGGGTGGGTGCGAAGGCCGCGTGGACTCCGGCGGCAGCGGCCCGTCTTTCGGCTGAGCCGCGAGGTGCTCTCGCACGTGAGCAATGCTCGCGTCGAGGTCCGCAACCACCTCCTTCGTCGGCGCCTTGCCGCTCAAGGTCACGTCCAAAAATCTGAGATGGTCCACGAGCGTCGCGCCCTCGAGGCTGATCGCCCGGGCGCAACTGGCTGCGGCGAGGTCCAGCTTGCCGAGATGCTGATAGCTCTGGCACAAGGCGCCGAACGAGAGCGCGCGATCAGGCAAGATCTTCGTCAGCGTCTCGAAGTATTTGACCGCCTTTGCGTAATCCTTCTTCTCGAGGGCTAGCTGGCCCCGCGTGTACAGATCCTGAAGGTAGTATCCGAACTGCAGCGGATTGGCGTTGCGCTGCTCGATGGTCGGAATGTGCCCGGCGGGGTCTTCCTCGTTGACCTTGAAGACGGTCGAGAGGTCGCTGCCAGCAGTGGCGATCGAGGCCCACCAAACGATCGTCGTGAGGCCTACGAGCCGAGCCACGTGGCGGCCCCTGGCTCGTCAACGTGTGACGACCTGACGGAAGGGATGAAACTGGGGCATGGTGGGTAGCTCCTCGGATTTCTCCGCTGGCTCAGGGCGATGTCCCGAAGCACTCGTCGTGACAATCATCGGCTCCAACGCTGACGACCAAGAAGGCCAGGCCAGCGGGGTTGAAGAGGTCACCCATCGCGAACAGCACTTGCGAGTTTTCGAGGCCGGGAGGCCCTGCCGCCGTCGCGATGAGCTCGTGGCACGGCCCAATCGGCTTGAACTTGGGGTCTTCGCAATTGCTCGAGGTATCTACCCCGCAGTAGCAGGCGGCGCTGACGGGTAGGTAGCAACCGGCGTCGAGGACGCATCGCTCGACCGCCAAACAGGCCGGGTCAGCTTCGCACTCTTCATCGTACGGAAAGCCATCCACTTCGCTGATGCAGCGTTCGCAGGGCCCTTGGTCGAGGCGCTTGCAGTCAGCGCTGCATTTGACCCCGTCCGGAGGGTCGCATTCTTCGATGGGCTTTTGGATTTTGCCGTCTCCGCACACGGCGCGCTGGCATGTCTCACTGCAGCCGCACGCGGAAGGGTCACTCTGGTACTCAGCGGGAGTGCACGCGTGGTCGCCACCCGGCGGATCGCACTGCTCGATGGATTCCGTGACGCTGTCGCCGCAGGTAAACTCCCACCGGCAGGTCTTGCTGCAACCGTCGTCGTCGTTGGTGTTGCCGTCGTCGCATTGCTCGATGCTCCCGACGATGCCGTCGCCGCACTGCTCGAGCAGGCAGTGCTCGTCGCAGCCGTCGCCAGGCGTCGTGTTGCCGTCGTCGCATTCCTCGAACGAGCAACCTCTGCCGGTCACGGTGAGGTCGTCTTGGCAGGGCACGTCCCGACCCCCGACCGACAAAAGGACGGTGAGGTCCCGATCTTGCCGGGTGCCGTCGCCACAGACCGGATCGCGGACACAGGTGTTGCCGCAGCCGGTGCCTTCGCAGGCAAGCAAATCGTTCAGCGCCCGGAACAAAGGATACCGCGCGTCCGCCCCGCTCAGCCGTCCCACGAGCACCGTCGGGTCCGTGGTCTCGAGCGCGGCTTCGACCTCCTGCCGGCAGCTCCCATTGGCAAGACCTGGCTCGGTGAAGCAGTCCCCTCCAGCGGTGCCGCAATAGCAGCCCTCGAGGAAGGCGCCCTTTACCCCGCCGATGTCGCGGCTCACCCGGTCGCAGGACGTGTCCTGAACGCAGGTCCTGAGCGCATCGCAGAGCCCGCTGCGGGGCGCCCCGCGTGCCGGCCCCGACTTCGCGTCGCCCTCGAGCCCGAGGCAGTCGAGCGTCTCGCTCGTGCAGCTGCTCCGCGCGCAGAGGTCGCATGCCGTGGGTGTTCGACAGCTCGGGGTGCAATCGTCGTTGGTCGCACCGAAGGCGACGTTCCCGTCGTCGCACTCCTCGCCCTGGCTCTTTGCTCCATCGCCGCAGCGTTCGAGCGTGCAGACGCTGGTGCAGCCGTCCCCGGAGACCTGGTTGCCGTCGTCGCACTCCTCGCTTGCGTCGAGCATGCAATTGCCGCAGGCGCTCTGAGAGCCCGCGAGTGCCACGCTGTCCCAGAGAACGTGGCTCCCCGAAACAGCCCCCGGCCGGAGCACGTTCAATCGCACCAAAAGCCGCCCCTCACCCGCGAGCGCGGAACCGTCGATGGAGTATTGATACGGCGTCCAAGCGTCGCGCACGGTGCCGAGCGGACCGGAACCGGCGGTGAGGTAGGTGCCTTCACAGAGTGTCCCCTGGTAGAGGGCCAGGGTGAGGCTCGCACCGACGCCGCTCGGAGCGTCGGTCGGTACGCGATAGCGGCCCTCCACCACGAACCGAGCGCTCGGTCCGATGGGGACACATTGGTAGGCGCCGGAAACCGCGCGGACGTCGCCGAGCGCGATCGCCACGTCGACGGACTTCGGCGCCGGGTCACCGTCGCTCACCGACGTGAGCGTGATGATGGTGCTGTGGGGTGCCCAGCTCGTGGTGTCCGTATCGAAATTGCCGTTTTGAACGGACTGCACGGCCCCCTGGGGCACGCATTCGGTCGGCGCTCCCCCGCAGCCGCCCTCACCCTGCGAGCCGCCAGCGCCGCAGCCCCGCGGATCAGGCGCGACCTTGTGGCAGGCCACACAAGTCACGCCGTTGCTCGGATCGCACTCCTCGCCCGTCTCGCTTTGCACCACGCCATCGCCGCACGCCGGCAACCACTTGCAGTCCTCCGAACAAACCGCGGGGGAGAGACCGTAGTCGCATTCCTCACCGATGGACGCGTCGATGCGCTTGTCTCCACACTCCATGCGACACTCGAAACAGCCGTCGCCTTTCTCGTCGTTACCGTCGTCGCATTCCTCGTCGCCGTCGACTTGGGCGTTGCCGCAGTTGGCTCGAACGAGCGAACAATTCTCCGTGCAGCTGCCCGACTGCGGCGGATCACACTCTTCGCCGGAATCGACGCGACCATTGCCGCAAAGCTCCTTCTGGCATTGGTCGTCGCAACCGTCACCCGACCGGAGGTTGCCGTCGTCGCATTCCTCGTTGCCCTCTCGGAGGCTGTCGCCGCACGCCGGCGCCCCCGACTCGGCGCGACACGCCGAATCGCAGCCGTCACCCGCTTGGAGGTTGCCGTCGTCGCACTCTTCGTCGCCCTCGCGCTCTCCGTTGCCACAGGTCGATGCCGCGGTTTCGCCACCCTGTGCATGCCCCGCTTGCTCGTCGGACGACCCGGCTTCCGCGGTCCCGCCGCGGCCGCCGCTTCCACCGCCACCGCTCCCGCCTCCACTCGTGTTTTCCGGTCGCGTGGGGGATTCACCGCACCCGTAGCCGAGGACAGCGACCGAGCCTGCCAAGAGAAGGGTTCTCAGCAGGCGCGCGCTTCGGGACAGGGGGTTTGGTGCGTGAGGCATGGCGAGTAGAGGAGCCGGTCACTGAACACAGAAGTCGTAGGGGAGCGCCGGTTCGAGCTCACCGCGGGTCAGACCCTTGAGGTGCTCGAGCGCGGCCTTGCCCGCGTTCATGGCGCCTGCCAGGAGGAAGCGCCGCGAGTAGTCCTGGTTACCGAAGGGCACATCCTTGAGAGGACCGTTGTAGTCCAGGGCAAGGTGGTAAACGGGCAGTCCGGCAGCCTGTGCGAACAACGTGGAGGGACAGAGCGGTACCGTCGAGGGGCTCAGCCCGACGTCCGCGGCCCAAGCCGTGATAAGATCGAGCTCTGCGTCGGAGGTGGGATGGATGCACCAGGGAAGTACGTTGTTGGCGTTGATCCCCGTATCGACGCTGCCGCGCTGATTGCCCACGGGCCAGTCCGTCGGGTAGATCCAGCCGCCCGTGTCGTCCACGGCACGAAAGATGTTGGCGTAGCCCGATACCCACGGACTGAATTTGTCTGTCCCATGTTCGAAGACGTGCACGACCGGAAGATTGTCGTGCCCGCACAGGGATTCCCAAAGCTCGTAGTGCGCGGTGCCTTTGGCGAACTCCGCCTGAAGCAGCCAGGGCGCCGGCGGGGACCGGTCGGGTAGCCCTCGCGGCGCCGACAAGACCGCGGCGCACTGCTTCTGAGCGGACCCGAGCATGTTCGGATTGTCGCCGCCGGGAGCGATCACGGCGTTGCCGTAAAACGGGCTCGTTGCGACCAGGTTGAGCACCACCTGCGGGATCTGCGCCGTCGTACCGCCGAGGCCCATGTAAAGGACGTAGCGCGTGAGCCAGTCCTCGGGCGTTGCGCCGAGGTCGACCAGGAACTCCTCCCGGGCGAACGCTCCCGGCGCGCTCTTGGGGCCCAAGAGGCCAGCGACGAAGTTTGCAACGCGGGTCTTGCCGCCCGTGATCTCGAGGATCGTCGAAGCGAGGGGGCTCCGCGAGTCGGCCTCCCTGCCGTGGCAGTTCTGGCAGATCGCGCGGAACACCGCCTCCCCGCGGCTCTGGAAGTGCACTTTCTTCGTCCCCGGCGCACCGGCGTCTTCTTCGAACACGCCGCCGTTGAGCCAGCGCCGCAGCGCGCCGCCCTGCTCGTCGAGAGACACCTCGCGCACCTCCGGGAAGGCAGCGACCTCCGGTTGCGACTGGCAGTCTTCGTGCCAAAGGCCCATGGGCAACGGCTCACGCGCGAAGTCACGGAACTCGTCGGAAGCGTGCACTTTCTGGAGCTCGTCGACCACTCCCACGAGTGCCTCGGGTGGGGCCTGCTCACGGGTGGCGATGAGCTTGCTCCAAGTTGGCAGCCGAGGAGTCCAGCGATCTGCGGGATCGGTGATGTCCGTGACGACCCAGTGGGCGTGATCCGGAACGTTGTCGGCGAGCCTGCCCGGGTCCGGATAGTCCGGTACGATGCGCGGCCCGCCGATGCCTTCGTCCGGGGGCGAGACGATTTTGGGCTTCCCGGTGACAGCATCGATCGGAGTGAGAACGACTCTGGGGTCGAGAATATCGTCGTCGTTCGGGCACCAGTTCCCCGTGACCCCCTGGTTGTATTCCTTGACGCGGCGCGCGGCGTCGTAGATCGCGGCCTTGTAATTGTAGTCGTCGGCGTTTTCTTCTGTGACCTCGACGACTGGCTGGTCGTAGTCGCGAGTCAAAAGCCCGAGCGGCTTCGGCTGAGTGGGGATGCTGAGCATCCACTCGGCCATGATGTGCTGCACGCGACAGTCGAAGCCTGGCGCATTGCGCGGCATATGAACGTAAATGGCCCCGTCTTCCTGGTAGGTGAACGGCGTGTAGGTGTTCCGCCAGATCAAGCTTCGCCAGGGTCCGAGGAGGGTGAACTGGAAAGTGACGGGATCCCAATCGATGGGATAAGAGTCCGCGTCGATCACGGGGGCGACGGAGAGCTCGAACGTCTTTTCGGTGGCACCGGATACATTCGTGGTATCGGCGAAGCTCAGGTCACCGAAGGCGGGCGAGACGTACGGGATCTTAACGAGCTGCTCCGCCCCGCCCTTGGCTCGGGGTGAGTAACGTTCGAGCGAGAACTGGAAAATGCCGCCGGTGGTTGGATTGGGGAAAAGCTCGAAGCCTTTCAAGACCGGATTTTGCACCACCGGATAGCCGTGCGGAATGTGGCAGAAGGCGCAGTTGCCCATCATGTAGCCCTGCGCCTTGAGCTCGTAGTCGTTGCGGGGCGTGCGCGACCCTTGCGACTCTTCGAGCTTCACCTCGCCCGGCTCGATGCCCGACACCACCCCGTAGTCGAGGAGGCGGGAGAGCTGCGACAGCTCGTCGTCGTGCGGCGTTTCGTAGATGCCGCCCTCGCCGTCGCGACGGCGGTCGACCTGATACGGGTTGAAACCGAGGATGAAGGAGTGGCTGCTCGAGCCCATGTGACACTGCTGGCAGCGATCCGTGCCCGGAATGGCGTAGTGCCGGATCCGTCCGGAGCCTGGATCCGCCAGCTCCGCCTGGGTCATGTAGGTGCACGTCTCGCTGATCTGTGGGCTGATGGGGTTCTTTTCGGGGTCGCGCGTCACCCGTTCGTCCACGACGTAGGGGCAGAGGCGGTCGGCAAACGGCTGACCATTCCTGAGCGGGTCCGTCACGCGGCGTGCCATGCGCTCGTCTTTGTCCCAGGCATAGGAGGCGAAGAGCGCGTGCTGGCGATAGCCGCCATCTGCAAGCTTCTCGTCCTGCCGGACGACGATCAGCCGCGTCTCCATTTTTCGATAGCCGACGTTGCCGGCCTTGTCGGTGACCGATTTGAGGAACGTCTTGTAGAACCTCGTGTTGTCGGGGATGACGAAGTCGCGCCGGTCGCTGTCGTAGCGGATGGACTCGCCGACGGGCACGCGGACGTAGCGCATTTTGCCGGCGTTGTCCGAAAACAGCGGATAGGTGGGCGCGTAGCTCCACACGCCTCGGCGAGCGAGCACGGACGAATCCAGGCTCACGAGGTCGGTCTCGAAGATCGTATCCGGTAGGTCGTCGATAGTGCGCGCCGCCGCGAACAGCGCATCCTTCGCCCGCATCTCGTCGCCGGCCGTCGTCAGCGAGGTTGGTTGACTCGGGACGCAACTTCCGATGTTCGTGAGCGCGGTGGCGACCCGCGGCGCCAGAACGTATGGATCGGTCGGTAGGTTGGTGTCGATCGGATCGCCGGTGGCGCTGACTTCGAACGCATCCGGGAAGCCCGCCGCTTGCCATGCGAGCAAGCGCTCCCCGAAGCGCCGGTAGCGATCGTTCGGTCCCCGCTTCGAGCCGTCCTCCGAGCCTGGGGGCATCACCACATCGAGGTCGGGCGACAGGATCCTTTCGAGCGCGTCGGTGCCGAGCGTGGGGCGCTCGTCGAACGAAGCGATGGTCGTCGTGAACGCGTCGGGCGACTGGGCGTTCGGGTCGTTGCCACCGCCGTGACAACCCTCCGTGCCGCAGGTCAGGTTTTGGAATTCGGCGAACAGGCTCGCTTTCGTGACGGTGATCGTTTCATCCGTTGGAGTGGCAGGTGCATCGTTCGACGTGACGGATTTGCGCGCAGGCAACGGCTCCCCCGACGGCTTGTGGCACGAAAAGCCAATCGTCTCTGGTTCGCCGCCTGCACCCGGGCCCGGTGGGCCCGAATCTTCGCCACCGTCCGAAAACGGGGGAGGGTTGGTGCCGGGATTTCCCCCGCTGCCGCTGGTCGTCGACCCAGCGTGCGATGACCCCGAAGTTCCCCCTGAGCCGGCCTCTGCGACCGGTGGCGTGTCGT
Source organism: uncultured delta proteobacterium (assembly GCA_963841435.1). Lineage (GTDB taxonomy): Bacteria > Myxococcota_A > Polyangia > Polyangiales > Polyangiaceae > PMG-095. The sequence goes on along the minus strand of CAWJCS010000003.1, from coordinate 494,307 downwards.
GGGTACTCGGTTCTGCGAAACAAGCATGGCTCGCCGGGAGCACAATCCCGAAGAGCCAGACGAGCGCCGCCGGAAAGCGCGCGCCCCTCGTCGATGCGTTTCCCCGCCGGGTCATCGTGAGAGACCTCGCATGGTGTTTGCACCGAGTACCCGTGCACGCCGCACCGCGCACGCAACATGATCGTGAATGAGACGCGGCGCAGCGCGTCGTCCTGCGCCGGGTCGGGGCTCTCGAGGCCCCACGGCACACACCGCTCGGCCGCTTCCGATTTTCGGAATCCGTTTTTGGGATCCGGAGTCAGTCCTCCGCCCAGTCGACCCACGCCCCCTTCATCCAGTCGGCGTCGCCAGCGAAGGCGCCGATGTCCGATTCCAAGACTTCGGAGCTCGGGCCACCTTGCGCGTTGCACTGATCGAGGGTGAAGGGTAGCGGATCGGGATCGAGCTCGTTGCTGGCGTCCCCGGTGAAGATCGTGGCGTCGTCGAACATGCCGTCGTTGTCGTCAACGTCGGGCGCGCCAACCGCATTTCCCAGGCCGAAGAACACGGAGTTCTTGATCGTGACTTGGTCTGCCTGGAAGTTGTCGCGGGCGTCGATGCCGTACTCGAAGCCGAGCAGCGCGAGGTCGTCGATGTCGCCCGTCACGAGCTCGCGAAGCACCATGCCGTATTCCGGGCTCGAGCCACCACCTTCTCCGATGGGCTCGCCCGTCCCACACAGCGTCACGTCGGTCGCGGTCACGTGCGTGACGGGTTCGAGGGTGACGCCGCCTTCGGTCCCATCCCACTCGAAGCCGTTCGGATCGAGGGAGCTGATGACGCCCACGGTCGTGCGCCGTCCGAACCAGTGTTGGCCACCGCCCAGGTAGCCCTCGTCGGTGTCGAACATGTCGTCACCCGCATTGTTGCAGATGAGGTAGTCGGCGCGGACGCTGCCGCCCCACCACTCGTAGCAGTCGTCCGAGGTGTTCGTCACCATGATGTGATCGATCGTGGTGCCGCTCCCGACCGCCCCCATCGAGAGGCCGTTCACTTCCTTGTCGGGCAGGATCTCGTAACCGCCGAACTCGATGCGCACGTATTGGAGGATACCGCTGTCGTCCTCGTCGTTGGTGCCGCCGTACGTGTAGTCGTCGTCGGTCAGGCCTTCGTAAATCTTGGTGGGCGTTCCCGCGCCGATCTTGGCGCGACCAAGCAGGACGACGCCGCCCCACTGTCCCTCCGCGCGCGAACCTGGCGGCTTCTGAGTCGTGAACAGAATCGGCTCGTCGGCGGTTCCCACGGCCTCGAGGCGCCCGCCGCGCATGGCGACGAGGACGCCGGGATTCGGCGCCTCCGTCCCCTCGAGACGAGTGCACGCCGGGATCTTGAGCGTCGCGCCCGGGTGGATTTTGACGAAGCCCTCGATGATCCACACCTTGTCGTTCGTCAACTCCAGGTCCGAGTCGATGTCGGTCGGGAGCGTCTCGGTGGGGAGGCCTTCGCCGCTCAAGTCACATTCGCCGCTCGGCACGTTCCCCGTGCCGCCCTGGTTGTCCGGCACGCCCGCCTGGCCGCCCGAGCCGCCCTTGCCGCCGCTCGAGTTCGAGCCACCGCCCGAGCCGCCCTTGCCGGCGCTCGAGTTCGAGCCACCGCCCGAGCCGCCCTTGCCACCGCTCGAGGAACCGCCGCCTTTGCCGCCACTCGAGGTCGAGCCGCCCTTGCCGCCGCTCGACGAGCCGCCTTTGCCGCCGCTACCCCCACTACCGCCCGTGCCGGACGGCGGCTTGTCGTCGCTGTTGTCTCCACAAGCAACGAACGCCACGGTGGAAGTGATCGCAAGCACCATCGCCAAAGCTCGAGCGGTGACCATGAATGTTTCCCTTTCGCCGATGCGAGGCAGCCTCTTACCGCGGACTCGGGGCGACCGGTGCGTCAGTCGCTGAAACTTTTTCGGTTCCGGATGGCGTCGACGCGATGATACTTGGATGAACACCGGTCGGCGCGCGAGCGCCCGACGGCCTCGTGTCGATCACGGACCCTTCGCGACCACTCTTGACCGCGGTCGTGCCGCTAAAACCCGTAGCTGGCCGTGACGTCGAACGTCGCGCCTTCGGTGTAATAGCTGACGGCCTCGCCTTTCCCCTTCGAGCAGCTGAAATGCCAGGTGTTCTGGAACAGCCCGTCGTTGCCGCACCCCTGCGTCAGCAGCACGGCAGAGTTTAGCAGGTTTCTTGCTTCGAGCTTGACGTCTAGGTGGTCGACGATGCCCTGCTGCACGCTTGCGTCGAGCATGCTCCGCGCGTGCTCGTAGACGTCGTCGAGGCCGACTGGACCAACGGTCGCGATCCGCGGGCCGGCTACGTTGAAGAGCAGCGTGGCGCTCGTTCTGGTCTTCTCTCCGAGGTAGTTCAAGGAGAGGTTGAGCACCCATGGCGCCTGGTTGACCATCGCTCGGGACAGGTTGGCGAGCGCGATCGACTCTTGCGGCCTCAGCGCGATTTTCGACCGCGCGAACGTGAGATTGGTGGAGGCACTGAAATTCGAGAGGGCTTCGTGCAGGAAGCCCAACCCTTTGCGAGCCTCGAGCTCGATACCGAAGAGTGTTGCCCCTTCTGCGTTTTGGTAGGTGACGGAGCCTTCGTCGCCACCGGCCTTGATGATCTGCTCTATGGGGTTGCGAAAGTCCTTGAAGAAGATGCTGCAGGCCAGCACCTCGCGCAGGGTAGGAAAATGCTCGAAGCGCGCGTCGAGGTTGGTGATGTTGGTGAGCTTCAGATCCGGGTTTCCACCCTCTACCCGGCCACCGAAGTAGTCCTGGAAGGTGAACGGCGCGAGCTCGCGAAGCTGCGGGCGAGCGAGCGTGCGGGCGACCGCGAGCCGAAGCTTGGATTTGGCGCTGACGCTCCAGCTCCCGCTCGCGGCGGGCAGGAGGTCGCTTTGGTTGATGTCCGCCCTCAGCGTCGGATCCTTCACACCAGAAGCGTTGTACGGTTCGATCACCTGCCGGGTGTGCTCGATGCGCTCGCCGACGAGAACCCGAAAGGCTTTGCCGAGCTCGAGGTCGGCCATCACGTACCCCGCGTGGACGTCGAGCGACGCGTCGTAGCGATCGCCGTCGTTGCGCGCCTCGACCAGCTGCAGCGCCTCCGCCGAGGTGCTGCCGATGTCGTTGTTGACGAACAGCGTGTCGTTGCAGGCGTTGACGTTACCCGTGCGGCAGGCCAGCACGGGGTTGTTCAGAGGCGATGCGCCCGGGCGATGGCGTAGCGAGAGCACGCGGGAATTGAAGTCGCGATCTCTAAGGCTCACGAGGCCCCCGAGCTTGAGCTTCGACTCGGCGCGTCCGATCGGCTGGCTCCAGTCGACGCCGCCGCCGCGCTGAATCTCGGTCTGATCGGCGTGGAAGTGGCGGCCGCTTTCGGCGGCGTCGACGTAGACGTACGTGCGCTGTGCGGTGTCCGCCGCATCGGACCAGACGGTGTCGCGCCGGTTCGGTTCGTTGCGCGTCGCCGACGAGAGCACGAGGTTCCAGTCGAGCTCTGCGTGGTTGAGGCTCGGGAAGCGGTGCTCACCGCGTAAGATTCCGACGTTGAGGTTGCGCGAGACGAAGGCGAGGCGCGACGAGTAGACGTAGGCGTTGCGGACGTTGTGAAACCCCGTGAGGATCTGCGCGCGGTCGTCGGTGGTCGTCGTGTGGATGCCGGTCAAGGAAAACCGGTGCTGCGCCGAGAAGCCGTACGTCACGCTACCGAAGCCACCCCAGTTGACTCGGACGTTGCCGCTGCTCGCCTTGTAGTCGCGCGCGAGGTGGTATTCGGTCGTGTCGCTCGGCGTCTTCGGGGTGAAGATGCGCACGATTTCGCCGCGCCGCACGGTGTAGGAACGTCCCCAGTTGACCGTCCCGAGCGCGCCGAGCTTGCGATCGTTGCCGAAGTCCCAGGAGTTGCCGGCCACCACGGACAGCGAGTGATCCGGAGGGGTCCCGCTCTTCGTGGTGCTCATGTACGTGTTGATGCTGCGCCCGGCGGCGGTACGCTGGTCGGCCGGGTAGCTCGGGCCGACGAAATCCTTGGGGAAACCGTCCGGAAGGGCTCGCGTCCCGTCGTCGATTCCCAGCCAATCGAGCCCCCCACCTCGATACGTGAGGCGCTCGCGAAATGTGGTGTTCGTGTTGTAGCCCCCCCTCAGGGACAGTTCGAACAGCGGCTCGCGGGGGATCTCGCGGGTCTCGATCCGGATCGAGCCGCCCGCGAAATCGGCAGGATAGTCCGGGGTGAACGTTTTGGCGATGGTGATGCTGTTGAGAACGCTCGTCGGGAACAGGTCGAGCGGCACGGCAGTGCGATCGGGCTCGGGGCTCGGGAGCGGGACGCCGTTCAACAGCGCGTCCGTGTAGCGATCACCCAAACCGCGCACATAGACGAAACGGCCGCCCACGATGGTCGCGCCAACCACGCGCTGCGCCGCCTGAGCGGCGTTGCGGTCGGGCGTCTTGCTGATGTCGCTGCGCCCGACGCTGTCGCCGACGATCGTCGCTTTCTGCCGAGCCAGGATCAACCCCTCGAGCGTGCTCTTGTCGGCTTCCTCCGCGACCTCGAACACGTTGACGGCGCCCTGATCGTGTACGAGCTCGGTATCCAGGCGGATGACCTTGCCCGGGACGATGGTGACGCCGTCGATGCGCGTGGATTTGTGGAGCTCGTAGGAAACGCGAAGGCTGTACGTACCTGGCGGTAATTCCAGGCGAAAGCGCCCGTCCACGTCCGTGTACGTCGTCGTCTTGTTGCCGAGCACCTGAACGGTCGCCTCGACGAGCGTCTCCTTGAACTCATCCTCCGTGACCACCCCCCACACCGCACCCTTGCCCTTCGGCGGCGGGCGCGCCGGGTCTTCGCCTTCTAGAAGCGCTTCGTCGTCCAAGTCTCCTCTGTCGCTCGAATCGTCCTCGTGCTGGTCGGGTGCGGCTTTTCCTTCGTCCGCGCCCACCGTGACTTCGTCCCCCTCGCCGTCGGCCACGTCATCCTCCCCGACTTCGTCCTCTCCGGTAGCTCCCGGTTCGGGTAGAGCGGGCGCCGAGCCGCTGGGCGCCTTGTCGGAGCTCGCGGGCGGCGCGCCCTTGGGCGGTTCGTTCTCTGCACGCAATGAGTGCGACAGCATCGCGGTGGCGATGAAGCAAGTGAAAGCGGCGATGGAACGCGTCGGCGCCATCCGAGGGGCCCGCACCCTTGCACGCTCTCCGTGACGGTGCGGTGAATCGAGGGAAAACTCTCTACCGCTGTGTCGGGACGAGCCATTAGCCGACTACGGGCTGGTGGACTGCCCGCAACTCCAGACTCGGGACCACGCGTGATCACTCGTCCCTATTTCCGTATTCCGGAAAGTGACGGCTTGCCGTCCATTGTGAACTTGGAGTGCCGGTCGAGGCCAAACAGCGACCCTTCCCGCGGCGTTTCTGACGCCGATTTGTCGCTGGCGGGCGCCGATCGGTGGTGTAGGTTGGCCGCGGAGTGATGGTGTACCGCATGTCGCCCGACCAACACGACCCGCTGCACCCCGCGGGCGCTCGTGACTACGAGGACGAGGGGGAGAAGGTTTTCGACCACGAGCTCTTGACGGACCCGCCGCGGGAAAACGCGCAGCGCGTACGCCCGTCCCAACGCGTGCCGCGGAGCACGACACGACCGTCCGATGTCGGCAGCATGATCGTCGGCCGCTACCTGGTCGAACGCGAGATCGCGCGAACTGCGCACGAGGTTGTCCTCCAGGCACGACACTCCGAGCTCGGCCTCAAGGTGCAGCTCCGCCATCTCACGGCCGAGGCCGCAGCGTCTCCGGAGGCCGTCGCCCGCTTTCAGCGCGGCGCGCGAAAGGCTCGCGAGATGCGCAGCGACCACGCTGAGCGCATCGTCGATTTCGGCCATCTCGACTCGGGGGCACCGTACCGCGCGGCGGAGCTACCGAATGGTCCCGAGCTCAGCGAGATCCTGCGCGTGCGGGGTCCGCTGCCGGTCTCCGAGGCGACCGACGTGGCGCTCGCGGTCTGCGAGACCCTTGCGGAAGCCCATGCAGCGGGCGTCTTGCATCGAACGCTGAGCACGTCGAACATCTTCGTCGAGCGTCGTCCCGACGGTGCTCCGCTCGTGCGAGTGCTCGACTTTGGAGTGTCCGATCCGTTCGTTCCGGACTGGCTCGGTACCGATGGGCTGAGCATGCCGCTCGGCACGGGGGCACAGGCGTCGCTAGCGTACATGGCGCCGGAGCAAATCCGCAACCCAGCGGGGCTCGACGCGCGCGTGGACGTTCTGGGCACTCGGCGCCATCCTCTACGAGCTCATCACGGGCACGCCTCCGTTCCGTGCAGAGACGCCGATGGCGCTCCTGGCCATGATTGCGGCGGACATGGCGAGCCCCTTGCACCTCTTCCGGCAGGACGTTCCCACCCGAACTGGAAGAGCTCGTGCTCGCCTGCCTGGAGAAGGACCCCGAGGCCCGACCGCGCAGCGTCGTGGACCTCGCGGTAGCGCTGTCGCCCTTCGCATCCTCGGAAGCACGCGCATCCGTGAGCCGCATGGAGCGGATCATCGCCAGGACGACGCGGCCACCGCCACTTCCGGGCAGCATGCCGCCGCCGGCCTCTCACAGGCGCAGCACGGCGCTCGTGCGCTCGCGGCCGCCGCCTCCCGACGACAACGCGCGATCGGCGAGCTCCGGCACGCAGGGTCTCACGCTGCTGTTCGCCGGCGCGAGCATCGGGATCGGTGCGGCCGCGATCACGATGTTGCTCATGCGCAGCATGATCCCCGCCATGCCGCCCGCGGCGCGCGTTGGTGAGCCGGCGGTTGCCCCCGCGCCCGTGTCGACCGCTCTCGCCGCCGCGGCCACGCCGACCGCGTCCGTGACCGCACCTGCGCCGGCGTCGGCTCCTCGGGGCGCTCCCGTTGCTCGCCCGCGCGCGCCTCACCCCGCTGTTGCGGAGCTGCCGCCCGCCCCGGCACCCGTCGCGCGCGCGCCGTCGCCGCGTCTGCAGACCAAATCGGCAAACCCGGCGCCTGACCTCGATCTGGCTCCCCGGCCCGCCACTGAAAGGCCGTCCGCAACGCTGGACGCCAACGCTCTTTTCTCCGGAATGGATTGATGACGATCCGAAAGTGGTACGGGCGCCGAGCCGGCACCCAGGGAAGCGTCGTGCGACTTGCGAGTGTCGTTGCGGTCGGGGCGACCCTGTTTTGCGCGCGGCCAGGTCGCGCCGAGAGCAGCGCGCCGGCGAGCGCGGAACGGGTTCGTGATGGCGCGGCCAGTACCGCGGCTCCGGCCGAAGACAAGGCTCGGGCGGAGACCCTCTTCAATGCGGGGGTCGCTCTCGTCGAGAGCGGTAGCTACGAGCTCGGTTGTCAGAAGCTCGAGGCGAGCCTTACGCTTTACGACGCGCTCGGGACCTCGTTCCACCTCGCGAGCTGCTGGCAGGCCCTCGGTCGCACGGCGAGCGCCTACGAGCTTTTCGAGAAGGTAGCACTGCGCTCGTTCAAGGCAGGACAGCTCGACCGCGCCGCGGTCGCCAGGGAACGCATGCTGGCCGTTGCTCCCACTCTCTCGCGTGTCCGCGTCGACGTCGACGAAAAGACCCGCGCGCAGAGTCCCGAGGTGAAGATGAACGACGAGCCGATCGCGCCTGCCGACTGGGGAAAGTCCCTGCCGGTCAACCCGGGTCACTACGTCGTCGCGGTCTCCGCCGAAGAAAAGCGCAGCTGGTCCAAGACGTTCGAGGTGAAGGATCCCGGCACGACGTATGCCCTCGCGATTCCCTCGCTCGAGGACGCACATCAGACACCGAGCGCCGCACCAGCGCGGATGGCTCCGCCAGCGCAGCGGAAACGAGAGGACGCGCGTTCGTCCGGACCCGGTCGCCGCATTGCGGCTTACACGCTCGGCACGGCCGGCGTCGTTGGGGTCGCCGCCGGCGTCTGGTTCGGTGTCAGGTATCGCACCTCCAACGGAGACGCGCAGGACCTTTGCCCGAGCGGGGTGGGGTGCACCCAGTACGAAATCATAGAGCACGCGCGGCTCGTGGATGAAGCGCGCACGGCTCGGACCTGGGCCTTCGTCGGTGCGAGCGTCGGGGTCGCGGCGCTCGCGAGCGCAAGCTACCTTTTCCTCTCCGGACACGGAGGCGAAAAGGCGAGGAGCGCAAGCCGCTCGCTCCATTTCAGCGCCGAGCCCATTGTCGGGGAGCGCGGCACCTGGGGAGCCGCGCTTCGCGGCGCATTCTAGGTCGCGGCGAAAAACGCCCCGGCCGTCACCCTCGAGGGCGTGGGTCGCGCCGTGCTTCGCGGCGCGCGCGGAGGAGCGCAGGTAAGAACAAAAAGGCGAGAACAAGCTCGACGCCGGTGTCCATTTTGCCCGCGGCTCCGAACGAGCAACCATGCTCGAGCAGCGGCGGCAATGGGGGTGGGGTTGGTGGCGCGGGGGGCCGGGGAGCCTCGCCCCCGAAGCCTCCTTCGCCTGCGCCTCCAGCCCCGCCTTCACCGATCATGACGGGTGGCGCGACGAAAGAGTGTGGATCGCTGGGGTTCGTCTCGTCGATCGCAAGCTCCTGATAGTCGGCGATGCCGTCGCCGTCGCTGTCGTAGCCGTTCACGCGCACCCTATCGAGTGCGGATCGCAGCGAAGCATTGTCCTTGTCGCGCGCGCCGAGGGCGCGGACCGTCTTGCCGAAGGGCTGCGTGACGGTGACCCCGGCATCGGTCGAATGACACAGACGACAGCCTTGGCCCGGTACGGGCAGGCTGCTCACGTGCCAATACCCTTCGACGACGGCCGGGAAGGTCGGGGACGCCACGGCGGGGCCCGCCACGAGCCAAGCGCCGAGCGCGACGACAGCGGCGCATGCGCCGGTGGCTCGACGGCACGAGCCGCGGCCTGTTTGCACGGCCCAGGGCAGCGCTTCGCCCGGAGCGCCAGAGGGCGACGTTTGCTCGGTTGGACGGCGCATGGTTGGTTCTAGAGATAGAGGTGGGCCTGGAGAAGCAGCGTCAAGGAGTCCAGGGTGCCGAATTCATCCGCGAAGCGCTGGTAGACATTGTCAACTCGGACGTCGGCGTGTGGGGCGAGGAACCGAGATCTCCGAGAGCCAAGCGCCGAAGGAGAGCGGGGTACCGCGCACGCCGACGTTCTCCGCTTCGCCGGTCAAGACGACGTGAAGACCCTGCAGCGGCTCGAGATCTGCTTGGAGATACCCCGCGAATCCCCGGCGGCGGAACTCTTGCTTGGCGGAGCGGAGCACGTAGTCCGCTTCTCCCATCACCACGAGCGGCTCCCACCCCGTGGCCCAGCGGGCGAAAATGCCATGGGCCTGGCGCCACGCCTCCTTGAGGAAGAGATCGTCGAGGCCGCGATGAGTGACGAGGGAGCTCGCGCCGATGCCGAGCCGGCTCGTCGGAAACCACTCGAAGACGCCGCTGTACCCGCGTTCCCGGTACTCGTCGGGCCGTAGCTGGAAGTTGCCGACAATGGCCATGAGCTCCGCGTGACACCATCCGGGAGACCAGCTCGCGGCGACGCCATGCTGCTGGTCGCTGTCGATGCGCGTTGCCGTGTTCTCGCGGACGAAAAGCGTGTGCGCCACGTCGCGGATCCCGAAGGGCAGGTTCATGCGCCCCGCGCGCAACACGAGCCCCTGAGATTCGCTGATTTGGTAGCCGATCCAGTGGTGTCTCGAAACCAGATTGTGATCGTCGCCGCGCGTGAGCGACGCGGCAAAGGCCCCCTGAGCCGCGTATCCGAGGCTCGCGCCGGCCAGAACGTTGTTCCAGGACACGCCGGCCGTCATGTCGGCCTGCATCAGCAAAAATTCGTTCCTCGGCGTCACGCCCTGGAGCTTGTTCGAATAGTAGAGCAGTCGAGTATCACCGCCGAGCATCAGCTGTTCGGGCAGAGGGATCACGCCGAACGCGAAGTCGTGGATGGCGGAGGGTTCGCTCTCCTCGGCGTTCCGGTTGACGTAGTCGGTCGTGAGAAGCAGGCCTCCCACGGTACGGCCGTATTGCGTGAGGACGCTGCCGCCCGACGGGTCCAGGTGGCACGGCGTGCAGGTCGCGTAGCCGTGCCGGATCATCCACGTGTACGCGTGCGCATGTGGGGCGCACAGCAACGTCAGGAGCCCGAACGCGATGCCCCACAGGATCGAGACGGACGGTAGGCAGCGCTTGATGGGAACGGCCTGCATCGCTGGACGACTCGTCGCGTCTCGCCCGGAAAAGCTCTCGAAAAACGCTGTTTGCACCGCTCAAAGATCGTACTTCTTGAGCTTGTCGTAGAGCGTCGAGAGTGCAATGCCGAGCGTCTGCGCCGCACGACTCTTCATGCCACCACTCTGCGCCAGCGTCTGCCGGATGGCGGCGCGCTCGATTCGAGCAAGAGGCTGGCCGCCCAGCGGTAGCGTGTCGAGCTCGGCGTCCTGTGCCTCGCTCATTGCGGCGCGCAGCGCTTCGGCGTCGAGTGCGCCTCCTTCGGAGCGATAGAGCGCAATTGTGAGAGTTTTTTCGAGCTGGCGAAAGTTGCCACGCCAGCCCTCGGCGCGCAGCGCTTCGTACGCGTGCGGCTCCAGCGTGAGGTCGCTCCGGCCGAGCAACGCGAGCAGTTGTGGAACGACTAGGGGGAGGTCGTCGAGCCGGGCGCGAAGGGGCGGCACGTTGACGACAGCGCCCAACAGGTGAACGTACAGGTCCTCTCGAAACAGATTTAGCGATACGAGTGACTTCAGGTCGCGATGCGTTGAAGCGATGACGCGAGCGTGAAAAGACGGCACGATGCTTCCGGCCGCGTGGCGGGCCGCCCGCCGCTGGAACTCGGCCGCGAGTAGACCCTGCACTTCGAGCGACAGCTCGGCGATGCACTCCAAATAGAGCGTTCCTGCCGCAGCTCGCTCGAGGGCACCGGGCTCCCTCGTCGGGGCGTCCATCGACGCTGGCGGTTCCTCTCCGAAAAGCTCCCGCGCGACGACGCAGGGCGAAATGCCCGAGCAGTCGAACTTGACGAACGCCTCCCCCGCTCGTGGGCCAACTGCGTGGGTCGCGCGAGCCAGCGCCTCCTTGCCCGTGCCTGTTTCTCCGACCAAAGTGACGGTGGTCGTGGTCGCTGCTAGGCGCTCGAGCTCGACGAAAAGCTGGCGCATCGCGGTCGACTCCGTTGTGAGTTGACCCACCGAGCGACCCGGCCCCGACCCCCCCGAGGCGAATCGCTCGATCGACGAACCGCCAGGCGCTTCGTTGCCATCGAGAAGGGCATCCTCTGATGAATGGGGCGACGAACCTTGCATCGGTACCCGCTTGGCATGGATGTCGATGTCGAAGGGCCCCGGGCGTGATGCGTCGCACCCCCGCGTGGGGTCGTTCTGGGAGGCGTGCAATGAGGCCTGCATCGACCGAGGGCGCCGCTAGGGCGGAAGAGATGACGCGGACGCCAGCCGCTTTTTACAGCCTCGATCGCCCGTCCGGTGTGACGATTCGGCATCTTGTGTCGCGTCCGAGCGGTGTCGTCTCGGCTGCGGTGCACGTGCGGTTTCATCGCGCCCGGGTTCTGCTCCTTTCCGAAAATCGGAGCACCCGCTTGCCGGGATCGAGACGTCACGCTCTCGATCGGAATTCATGACGGCAGCGCCACGCAGCGATTCCGCTTTTCGGAAACCAGCACGCGGTGCCGACATCACGGGGTACGAGGGCGGTGGCGTCAGAATTTGCCGCGAACGCTGGCCACGCAACGATTCGGACCTACGGAAGCAGTGAAATCCACCGCGGGACCTCTCGCCGCCGCTTCCTGGTCGCCACCATGCGGTGCGGTTGCGTAGAGGTACGTTGCCGACAGCACGGCGACCGCGCCGACCGAGACGCCCACGATGCCGAGCAGCCGCTCCCGATGAGCGTCATCTCGAAGCTCCGCGCGTTGCGCCGCCTCCGAGGGGCTGCAGACCGGACCCGAAAGACAAGGGGCGTCCGCGTCGCGGGTGCTGCTCACGGAATGGGCGATGAGCGCGGTCCCGGCGAGCAAGGCACCGACGCCGGTTCCCGCCAGGGCCAACGTCACCCCGCGTCGCAAGGGTCCCGGTCGCTCGGACTCCGTCGCGGTCGGCTCGACCGCTGGCTGCGCTCGTGGACGTTCGGCGGGCGCCACCGCGGCGACCGGCTCCGACGCAGCGACCGGTGCACCGGTCGTCGCGGGCAGCGGAGCTATCACGACCGTCCGCTCTGCCTCGTGGACACGAGCCGTGGTTGACCAGATCGTCGCGCCTTGCCGCTTGAGTGTGATCTCGTACGAACCGGGGTCGACCGGCAGGGCTCTGCCGAGATCGACGTCCTCGACGAGCGTTCCCTCCCTTCGGACCTCGAGCCCTTCCGACGGCTCGCTTTGGACGACGAGGTACGAAAGACGCGGCGTGAGTTGCTCGGCGCGTTCCCGTGCGGCGCGTTCCCGCTCCGGTTGCCCGAGCCGCTGCGCCCCGTTGGCGACCTCGATGAATCCGGCCCGCGCGCTTGCGATCCGTCCGATGCGCTCCCAACAGTCCGCCAGGCGAAACTTGGTACCGAGGCCGGAGTGAAGCCTTTCACTCGTTTCGAATTTCTTGCACGCTAGAGGGATCTGTCCGGCGTCGTAGAGCACCGCGGCTTCCGAAAATAGGCGCTTTGCCTCGTCCGCCCGCACGGCGGCGAGCGGTGGATCATCCGTATTTGCAGGCTGTTCCGGTGTCCCGTCCCGAGCGAATGCCGGCGCGGTAACGACGAGAGCGACGAGCGCGCCGGCGGTTGCGCATTTCGCCAGGCGGATCCAACGACGCGGTCGCGGGGTCATGCCGTGCGCTCAGTGCGGTGTGTCCGACTGGGGCGTGAGCCTGAGCTGTTGCGTGGCAAACCCCTGCCGGGTGAGCAGATCGAGCGCACGAGCATAGCTGTCGTCCTCCATCTCGGGTGTGCGGGCGAGGATCCACGCCATGGCCCGAGAGGGATGGCCGATCACCGCGTATTCGTAGTCGTTGCCGACGTCCAGTACCCAGTAGGCGCCGCGATACAGGCCGAGCTCTATCGTGAGCTTCGCCTCGGCATCCGGGTCGTCAGAATCGAGGGTGGCGCGAAGCTCCGACACGGAGCCGCTTTTCGACCCGAGGCGGCACCGGTGCACGAGCTCGAGCGACCCGGATTCGACAAGGCGGTAGTCGGCGGTCGTGTCTTCGCACCGCGCGTCGTAATCGCGGGGGATGCGCGCGATTTCGTACCAGTGCCCCTGGAAGCGCGCAGGATCGAAATGTTCCGCCACGGCGGGCCCGCTGTCCATGCACGCGAGTAACGCCAGCGCGCAGGCCACGGCCGTGCCCCAGGCGGACGAGTTCCAGCTTCGCATCGCTTTTGCGACACACATCGCACGAACGGTTGCGCGAAAATCGTGACCGTTCGGCAACTAGTCGATGACCGGATAACTGCTCTCGGCGTTCTCACTCCACCGTCATGCGAGAGGCACGCCAAGGCAATCCAGAGTCGGCACAGTGCTCCGCCCCGACGCCATGCTGATCTGTCTCCCGGAGGCGACTCTTTCGAAGTTGCTCGAATTCGCCGTGCAAAATCGAACGAGCGGCGCGATCGAAGTGACGACGAGCGACGGCGTCGGCAAGATTTACCTGAACGCCGGCGAGGTATTGCATGCGGTTTACGGCAAGCTGCTCGGGACGGCCGCCGTCAGCGGGTTGCTCGGTGCCGACGGCTCGATCAGGGCGTCTCCTCGTATCGCCCATGCGGGAGGGACCCCGGCGGCCGTCGTGCCGGCCTCACAGCGCCGTCCCTCTTCGGTCCCACCCCCACGTCCTTCCGTTCCCCCGCCGCCACCCCGCTCGCGTTCCTCCGCGCCTCCGGAGTCCCCGACGACGCTGAAGTTGCGCACGCTGCCCTCGCCAGCGGGCCCACTGTTGCCGCCACCGTCCAGGACGTCGAGGCCGCTCCCGCCGCCGGACTTCGTTGGCCCCTTCGCCCCATCACAGACGCCGCCGCCACGGGCGCCGAGCGCGGCGCCCGCGAAGAGCGCGGCGCCCGCGAAGAGCGCGGCGCCCGCGAAGAGCGCGCCCCCCGCCTCCACAACGGGCTCGAACCGCTCGTGGGTGCCCGGCACTCGAAGTCGCCGCCAGGCCCCCGGTTCCACGCGCTGGTCGACGAGTCAGGCCTTCCTCCTCCTCGGTTCGGCGGCCATCACAGGAGTCCTGCTCGGTGTCGTCGTGCAGGGATCGTCGGGACGCCGGCCCCCGGTTGCCGGCGTCCCGCGGGCGCCGGCCGTGGCGCCTTTCGCCAGGCCAGAGCCAGTCGACTCCCCGCCGTCGCTAAAGGAGGCCGTGATCCCGAACCTCCCCGACGATCCCGTGGGGTTGATCCCCACCATTTTGCTGACGCTCTTCATTGGCGCGGACGGCAGCGTGGCGCGAGCAACCGTCGCGCGACCACGCTCGGAGCTCCGGACGTACGAAGATGCGGCGCTCACCGCCGCGCGCTCGCTGAAGTTCCGCCCGGCAATGCGCGGTGGTGTCCCGACGGCGGCTTCGCTCACGTACCCCATGAGCTTCGGGGCGCCGCGAGCTCGAGCCGGCTTTCGGCTCGCCGGTCCGCCCGTGATCCTAGAAGCGCTGTCCCGTGAGCTGCGTAGTAGGTTCGAAGCGGAAACGGGCGCCGAGCTTCGACTCGCCCCGCAGACGTCCACCGAAGCCATCGCGATGATGCTGGCTGGTTCTGCGGATCTTGCGACGGCGACGCGCCCGCTGACGACCGAAGAGCGCGACGTCGCGAGGCGTCTCGGCGTCACGCTCACCGAGCTCGTCTTCGGCTTCGACACCGCCGTGATCGTCGTCCATCAGAAGAACCCTCTGCGCTCGCTAACCGTCGCGCAAGCGACGGGGCTCTTCGACCGGACGACGCATGACTGGTCGACGCTCGGCGCCGGCCACGGTCCCGTGCGTCCCCTGCAGTGGAGCGACGGCTCGGAAGACGAAGGAAGCGAAGCGTTGGGATTCGAGGAGGTCGTGGCTCGCGTCAGGGACGATCCGCTCGCCGTGGGCAGCGTTGGGCTCGGCTTTGCGGCAGCGGGCGTGAAGATTGTCCCGCTCGCGCGCGGCCCGCATGACATGCCCGTCCTCCCGAGTGCGATGACGGTTCAAGACGGAAGCTACGGAGCGGTTCGCCCCCTCTACGCCTACACCGTGGGGGCTCCTCGCGATCTCGCGCGCTCCTGGTTGCGGTTCGTGCTCAGCCCCACGGGCAAAAGGCTGCTCGCCCAGGGGCGTCTCGTCCCGAGCCTCCAGGGGCGCGATGTGCTGGACGCGGCAACGAGCCGCGCGGAGCCGGTCGTCGATGGCGCGCAGCCCGCGCGGCGGCCAGCCGTCCGTCGTGGCGAGCGTTCGTCAGGTGCCGTCTCCCGCGATGCTGCTGGCCGCGCGGCGGGAAAGGCTCGCCGGCCCGTGCGCGACTACGGCCTCTGAGGAGCGACCCGGTCCCTTTCGGGCGCGGGTGCGGGACGCTCGTAAGGCGGCTTGGGGGCCCACGGTGTCTCGGGGACACCAAAATCATCAACAATTTCAGTTATTTCCTCGCTCTGGACTCCCGGGCTCGTCGGCGCGGGCTCCGCTACCGTATCGCTTGCGCTCGCCGCCCTCGCTAGACTCGTGGAGCTTTGATCACGATGAAGGCGAAGTACGCGCTCAAGGCACTCGCCCGCTTGGCCTTGGCCCCGCCCGGGGAGCCGCTCTTGATCGCCGACATTGCGGAGCGGGAAGACATCCCCAAGAAGTTTTTGGAGGCCATCCTCGCCGAGCTCAAGCAGCACGGGATGCTGCGCAGCCGCAAGGGGCGAGGCGGCGGGTACTTGCTCGCGCGGCCCGCCGAGACGATCACCGTGGCAGCCGTGCTGCGTGTGGTGGATGGGCCCATCGCTCCGGTGCCGTGCCTGAGCCGGACGGCGTATCGGCGCTGCGAAGGTTGTCGCGACGAGGCGACCTGCGCGGTGCGCATCGTGCTCAAGGACGCGCACGCCGCGAGCCTCGGCGCGCTCGAGGCGACGACGCTCGCCGACATGGCCGAGCGCAGCCGCTCGCTCCAGCCCGAGACGCCGTTCCCCGCGCGCTACTCGATCTGACGTCAGGCGACGAAGGCGCCGAGGCGCCGGAAGCGCTGGTAGCGGTCGTCGCGTAGGTCGTCGGGACCGAGATGCGACAGCGCCGAGAGCTGGCCGAAGAGCGCCTGGTCGAGCAGGCGCGCGGCAGCGTCGTGATCCTGGTGGGCGCCTCCCGGGGGCTCGTCGACGATGACGTCGACGATGCCGAGCTCGAGCAGATTGGGCGCGGTGATCCGCAAGCGGGCCGCGGCTTCGGGCGCGTTTTCGGCACCCTTCCATAGGATGGCCGCGCAACCCTCGGGGGTGATCACGGAGTAGTAGCCGAATTCGAGCACGAGCACGCGGTTGCCGACGCCGAGCGCCAGGGCGCCACCCGAGCCTCCCTCGCCGATGACCGTGGTGATCACGGGGACGCCGAGACCAGCCATGACCTCGATCGCGGCGGCGATGGCCTCGCTCTGGCCGCGCTCCTCGGCGCCGATGCCGGGAAATGCGCCCGGCGTGTCGATGAAGGTGAGCACCGGCAGATCGAAGCGATTCGCGAGCTGGTAGAGCCGCATGGCCTTCCGGTAGCCCTCGGGGTGGGGCATCCCGAAGTTTCTCTGCACGTTCTCCTTCGTGGAGCGGCCCTTCTGGTGACCGACGATGGCGACGCTGCGGCCGTGGAAGCGCCCGATCCCCGCGAGGACCGAGGCATCGTTCGAGTAGCGGCGGTCGCCCCGCAGCTCGACGAAATCCTTGAACAGTCGCGTCACGTAGTCAGCGGTGTAGGGGCGATTAGGGTGGCGCGAGAGCTGCACCTTCTGCATCGGCGAGAGGTTTGCGAACACCCTGCGCGCGAGGCCCGCCGCCTTCTCCTCGAGCCGTTCGAGCTCGGGCGCGAAGCGCTCGTCCGTCGCCGCGAGCGCTCGGAGCTCGCGCACGCGCGTGACGAGCTCGACGACGGGGCGCTCGAACGCCAGAACGTGCGCTGCCATTTTGCGGCGGATCTTGTCGAATTCAGAGCCGAAGTCGAGCGTCGCCGAGTGACGCACTGCGCCGTCTCGGCGCGTACTCGGGTTCGCGCCGTCGCGGTTACGCTGCCGTTCGGCTCGAGCGGTGCGTGGTCAGACCAGCGGCGACTTCACGAACGATCAGCTGGGCGTGATGCTCGCGGGCACCTGAACGCTCGGCACGAGCCGCTTGACGTTGAAGATACGGAACGGCTTCTCCTTGCCCTTGAGGTTCGCGGGCGGAAGCTCGTCGCACTCGATCTTGCTTTCGACCTTGGCGAGCGTGGCTTCGCTGATGAGCACCTGGCCGGCCGCGGCGATGCCGCAGACGCGTGCGCTGGTGTTCGCGGTGTCGCCGATCACCGTGTAGGAGAGCGCCTTGGAGCTGCCGATGTACCCGGCCACGAGCGGGCCCGTGTGGATGCCGATGCCGATGGCGAGCGGGGGATGCCCCTCCTCAATGCGCTTGCGATTGAAGCGCGCGAGCACATCCATCTGTTCGAGTGCGCACGAGACGCTCCGCAGCGCGTCGTCCGGATGCAGCACCGGTGCACCCCAGAGCGCCATGATGCCGTCGCCCATGAACTTGTCGAGCGTGCCCTCGTACTTGAATAGCGTCTCGACCATGAGCTCGAAGTACTCGTTCATCATGTCGACGACGACGGCCGGGTGAGCGCTCTCGGCCATGCGAGTGAAGCCTCGGATGTCCGAATTGAACACCGTGCACTCTTCGACGAGCTCGCCGCCCTTCTTCACCTCGAGCTCGCCGGAGAGCACGCGCTTGGCGACGTTCGGCGACAGGAGCCGGCTGAAGCGCTCGCGGTTGACGATCTCCTGCTCGATCTTCTTACCGAGGATGGTGATCTCGATGAACATCGCGGCCTGCGCGGCGATGGCCGTGACGATCTCGATGTCCTTGGGCTGAAACTGGGCGAGCGTCTCGCTGTCGAGCCACAACACCCCGAGGATCTCGTCGTTGTGTAAAAGCGGCGCCACGATGGCCGAGCCGATGCGGTTCAGGATCATGCTGCGCCCCTTGGACGCGGCGAAATCCATGGCCGCGTCGTGGGTCAACACGCTCGCGCGCTCCTTGATCACGTGGCTCATGATCGTGGACGACACCTGAATCGGCGAATCGGTGCCGTCGCGACGCTGGCTCGCGCTCGGCACGAGCTCCCCCTTGGAATCCATGAGGAAGATCACGCCGCGATCGGCGCGCACGAACTTGAAGATCGTCAGCAGGATCTTCGTGAGAAGGGTGGGTAGATCGCGCTCGAGGGCGATTTCGCGCGAAAGCTCGTGCGACAGTCGCAGCCGTTCGTAGTCCTGCGCGAGCTGCGGGGGGTTTTGCGCGAGCTGATCGTAGGGGAGGAATCCCTTCTGGATCGCCGCGATTTGCGTGCCGATCGCGCGCGCCTTGTCGTTCACGTCGACGCGCGTCCCCGCGGCCATGGGCACGGGTGCCGTGACTTGTGCGGGAGGACCCGGCGGGTAGGGGGAGCGCGGCGCCGCGGGTGTCGCGGGCGCCGCGGGCGTGAACGGTCCCGTCGCGGGACCGGACGGCACGCCGTAGGGCGGCTGACCGAGGCTCTGAGGTTGCGGCTGCCAGCCCATCTGCTGCACGGGCTGCGTGAACTGATGCGGTTGCACCTGCGGCGTCGGCATCGGCCGGCCCGAGCCGTCGTCGTAGCGGCCGCGCGTGCCGCCGAGCGCGAGGTCGTCGCCGTGACGCAGCTCGCGCTCGCCGTTGACGCGCTCGCCGTTCACGTAGGTGCCGTTGAGGCTACCGAGATCGCGCAGCACGTAGCTCGGCCCGCGCCGCTCGACGATGCAGTGCTCCTTGGACACGATCTTGTCCAGGAGCTGGATGGTGTTGCTCGGGTGCCGGCCCAGGGAGTTGAAATCCCTGAGGTCGACCACCTGCTGGCCGTCCGGTGAGACGAGCAAGAGGCGCGCCATGGGCCAAAAAAGAGGGTACCCGTGCTCGCCGCACGCCACAAGGGGGCCTCTCGCGGGCTCGGTTCCGCTAGGATCTCGACATGGCCGGGCACCTTCTCGCGATCGATCAGGGGACGACGGGCTCCACGGCCCTCGTTCTTGCCACGGACGGCCGCACCCTCGGGCGCGCCACCTTGGAGTTCCCGCAGCATTTTCCCCAGCCGGGGTGGGTCGAGCACGATCCGGAGGAGATCTGGCAGAGCGTGGTTGGGGCGGTGGGCCGAGCCCTGGGGGCGGCGGGCCTCCGGGGCGACGCCATTGCGGCGGTCGGGATCACCAATCAGCGCGAGACGACCCTGCTCTGGGACCGGGCGAGCGGGGTGCCCGTCCACCGCGCGATCGTCTGGCAGGACCGGCGCACCGACGACCGCTGCAGCGCCCTGCGCGACGCCGGGCACGAGCCCCGCGTGCGTGAGCTCACGGGCCTGGTCATCGACCCGTACTTTGCGGGCACCAAGCTGGCTTGGCTGCTCGACGAAGTACCGAACGCGCGAGCGCGCGCCCAGGCCGGCGAGCTCATGTTCGGCACGGTCGATTCGTACCTAGTGTTTCGACTCGCCGGCGGCGCGAGCGCCGCCGCGCCGCACGTCACCGACGTAACGAACGCGTCCCGCACGCTGCTCATGAACCTCGCGGGCTGCCGCTGGGACCCCGAGCTTTGCCAGCTCCTCGGGGTGCCCGAGGCCGTGCTACCGCGCATCGTCCCGAGCGCCGCGCGGGTCGCAACGACACAGGGCGTGCCGGGGCTGCCCGACGGGGTGCCGATCGCCGGTATCGCAGGCGATCAGCACGCCGCGCTGTTCGGGCAGGCGTGTTTCGAGCCGGGTGACAGCAAATGCACCTATGGCACCGGGGCGTTCGTGCTCGTGAACACCGGGCAGGCGCCGCGGCCGAGCCGCGAGGGTCTGGTGTCGACCGTGGCGTGGCAGATCGGCAATGAGGTGACTTATGCGCTCGAGGGCAGCGTGTTCATCGCGGGGGCTGCCGTGCAATGGCTGCGGGACGGACTCGGCATCATCGGCGCCGCTCCGGAGATCGAGGCGCTTGCCCGCAGCGTGCCCTCGTCGGAAGGCGTGTCGTTCGTGCCCGCGCTCGCAGGCCTCGGGGCGCCCTACTGGGACGCTGGTGCGCGGGGGCTGATTTGCGGCATCACACGCGGAACCACCAAGGCGCACATCGCCCGCGCGACACTCGAGGCGATCGCCCTACAGGTCGACGACGTGCTCCGCGCCATGAGTCGCGATCTCGGCGCGCCGCTCAGGCGCATGCGCGTCGACGGAGGGGCCGCGCAAAATGACCTATTGCTAGAGCTCCAGAGCGATTTTTCTGCGCTTTCGGTCGAGCGGCCGACGGAGCTCGAGTCCACGGCGCGCGGGGCCGCCATGCTCGCGGGCGTCGGCGCCGGACTGTTTCGCACCCTGGCGGACGTTTCGTCGTTTTCACCACTCGAACGCGACTTTCGTCCCAGGATCGACCCTGCGGCGCGGAGCTTCGCGAGGACGGGCTGGGAACAAGCCGTCGCGCGGGCGCGTTCCAAGAAAACGGGGTAGGATATTCGAACCAACGGCTCTTAGAGGAACATGTCAGATCTGGAACAACGCGCGGGGGCGGGCCAGACGATTCGGGACGTGCCCGTGGACTGGGAAGCGCTCGAAGACGCCTTCGAGAACAACGCGCCCGAGGTTCACAGCTACCTACACGTCGTCTCGGGGGAAGTGCTGCGGGTGGTTGACGGGCTCGCCGATCCGGAGATGCATGCGCGCATCGCTTCGGACCCGGGCTATCTGCGCATCGAGCCCGTGAGCTCGCGCGAGCAGTACCGCTGGATGGAGCGCTTCATTCCCATGGTCGACGACACTGGGCTCCGCGGTCAGCTTTCGCAGGCCATCGACGGCAAGGGCGCCTTTCGCCGTTTCAAGGACGTGCTGATCGCGTTCACGACCGAGCGCGAACGATGGTTTGCGTTTCGGAGCGAGCGGCTCAGGGTGTTCATGGAGGCCTGGCTCGCCGCCAACGCGCTGCGGCCCATCCAGCGCCCGATCCGGCAGCCCGAGCCCGCGTCGCGCCCGCAGAATCCGATTCCTACCGAGGCGCTCGGCGCCCGACGAGGTCGCACGCTGGAAACGATCAGGAAGCAGCTCGACGAGATCGTCGAAGGGCTCGGCAGCCGGGACCTCGACAAGGTGCTCACGTTCGCCGAGTTCGTGCGCGCGCGTCGCGCCGCCAAGACGCTGGCTCGCACCGAGGCCCAGCAAAGGGCCCCGGGTCCCGTTGCCGCTCCTCCGCCGCCCGAGGACAGCGCCGTGGACTTCGAGCCGCCCTCGTCGCAGCAGCGAACGGCCACGCGCGGAGGTTAGGGCGTGCGGGCGCGGGGGCTACTTTTGGCCTGCGCGCTCGCGCTTTCGGCCTTGCCGGCGCGCGCAGAGCCGACGATCGTGGATCGCGCCGTCGCGCGGTTCAGTGCGCCCGAGCTCGGTGGGACGCGCTCGCCACACTTCGTGCTCGGCCGCGTGCTCGCTTTCGAAGCGCGCGTCGAGGCGCTCGCCGATCCCGATCGCGTGGGCGCCGCCTACCGCGAGCGCCACGTTTCCGCGGCGCTCGAGCGGCACGTCGCGGAGACGCTGCTCGCAGGGTTGCGCATCGATCCCGAGCCCACGGCGGCCGAGCTCGTTGCGCAGAGTGCCGCGGCGCGCCGGTTGATGGAAGAGCGCTGCGGCGGCGTCGAGCGGCTCGACGAGGCGGCGGCAGCCGAAGGCGTGAGCCGCCGCGAGCTCGCCGTGCTCTGGCAACGGCAGGCGCGCGCGAGCCTCTACCTCGACCGCATGGTGTCGCCCATGCTCTCGCCGAGCGACGCCGAGCTGCGCGCCCTTTACCGCAACGAGCGCACGCCGTTTCGCGACGCACCCTTCGAGACCATCCTGCCGGGCCTCCGGCGCTGGTACGTTTCTACGCGCTTGCAGGCGGCGCTCGCTGCGTACTACCAGAACGCCCGCTCGCGCCTTCGAATCGTCATTCTGTGAAGCCCGGGATGGAGCATGGAAAAACCCGGCGACTCCAGGAAGGTCGTGGTGGCCGCGCTCTCGGCCAACGCCGGCATTGCAGTCGTGAAGCTGATTGCGGCGGCGCTGTCGGGCAGCGCCACCATGCTCGCCGAGGGCGTCCACTCGCTCGCCGACACGGCCAATCAGGGGCTTTTGCTCGTCGGCATGGCGCTCGCGCAGCGCAAGGACCCCGAGCGATACCCGCTCGGGCGTGAAGCCGAACGCTACTTCTGGGCGTTCATCGTGTCGGTGACGCTGTTTTTGCTCGGCGGTGTGTTCGCGGTCGTCGAGGGGATCGAGAAGCTTTTCGCCGCGAGCGAGCACCCGCACGGCTCGCTTTTCTTGCCGCTTGCCGTGCTCGCCGTGGCGCTCGCGCTCGAGGGGACGAGCTTCGTGGTCGCCGTGCGCGAGTTCCAGCGCGAGCGTCGCGGGCGCCCGCTTTTTCGGGCGCTGTTCGCCTCGAAGGATCCCACGATCCCGGTCGTCTTGCTCGAAGACACGGGCGCCGTGCTCGGCCTCGTCGTCGCGCTCCTCGCGCTCGGCGTCACGGCGCTCACGGGCAGCCCCGTGGCCGACGCCGTCGGGTCGATCGTCATCGGACTTTTGCTCTGTGTCATCGGGCTCCTGCTCGCCGTCGACACCCACGGCCTGCTGATCGGCGAGAGCGCCCCGCCGGAGCTGTCAGAGCGCGCCCTCGCCGAGGCCCGGGCGACCCCCGGCGTGGAGGCCGTGACGCAGCTCATCACGCTGCAGCTCGGCCCGAGCTCGATCCTGCTCGCGCTCAAGGTGCGGTTCGCGGCAGAGAGCCCCCTCGCCGAGGTCGAGCGCACCATCGATCAGCTCGAGGAGCGCGTCCGCGCAGCCGTGCCGGAGATGAAGCGCATCTTCGTCGAGCCCGACGGTGACTACGACGCGGGGCGCGACCCCGAGCGCCCGCTCGCGCCGAGCGCCCCCAACGCGTGACCCGTGGGCGCCGGGCGGCCTCGGCCCGGCCGGCGGTTCGCGTCGAGCACGCCACCGGTGGCGCACCTTTCGACCTGCGACGTCAGGGCTTCGAGGGTTCGGGAACTTCGAGGGGCGAGCGGCAACGCCAGCAGAGCTCGAACGTCGACGGGTTCTCGGCACCGCAGCTGGGGCAGGTACGGTCCGGGCCGAGCTCGCTCTTCTTGCGCGCCTCGTAGCCTGCGACGATCTCGCGCGCGCGGTCGATGCGCTGGGGACCGCTCACCCAGAGCTCGGGTGCGGCGACGCCGAACGGGATCTCGCCGACCGCACCCGCGAGGTACTCGTTCTTGATCGTGACCTCGATGCCTTCGGCGCGGAGCAGCTCGGCGACGAGCCCCGCTTCGTGCAGAAACTGGCTCACGAACACGCGCTGCGGGTCAGGCTCGTCGTCGCCCGCGCCGATCGCCTCGGGCACCTCGTGCTTGCGGCTCGAGCGCCAGAGCAGCCATGCGAGCACGGCGAACACCGCGACCAGGAGAGTGCGCTGGATCACCACTTGACCGTCACGCTCGGTGGCTGGACCTTGGCTTCGGCGCCGGCCAGCTCGACCGCGACGGGCACCACCGTGGAGCCATGGTGCATTTCCTTCAGGTCGAGGCCCGGCACGTTGCCGACGTTGGCGCGCGGCACGACCTGCTCGGCGCGCAGCGCTTGCACGACCTCGGGCGGCCCCACCACCGTCACGTTGACCTGGCGCGGCGAGACGGCCCCTGCCGCGAGCCCGATGAGCTCGACCGGGCGCCCGGGGAAGCTCGCCTCGCTCAGGCGCCTCGCGATCGTGACGGACACGGTCGCCGCCGGTGGGCCGAGGTAGCGAACGCGCGCCGGGGGCGCGTCGAGCGCCAGCCTTCGGCGATGCACGCCCTGGCTCAAGCCCGAGACGTCGAAGGCCGCGAGGCGCGCGAACTGCAGCACCTCGACCAGGCTCGACGGTCCGCGCGCCGTGATCTGCTTCGGGTCCACCTCGGGCTCGCCCCGCACGACGTAGCCCTCGGCGGCCTGGCCCGCGATCGACGCCTGCAGCGGGATCTGCCGCGCAATCACCTCTTCCCACTCGAGCTCGAGGCTGGGCGGGTCGATCATCGTGATGCGGATGTCGGGCGGCAGCGAGAACATGCCGGGCTCGAACGTGATGCTCTCCCGCTCGCCGCTTCGAAGGTCGATGGTGACGGGGGGCACGCCCGATTGCACCATGCGATCGATGACGCGCGCCGGACCGCGCAACGTGACGTGGATTGTCGCGGGAAGCTGCGACATCAGCTCGCGCGGCGAGTCTTCCGCGGGAGGCCTGAGCGACAGCCCCACCGGGACGGTGCGCTGCTGCTCGTCTTGCTGACCGTACTGGAAGGCGAACATGCCGATCGCGAAGACGAGTGAGAGCGCCTTCAGACCCAGATTCTCCGTGAAAGCACCACGCACGAAGCTGCCGAACGCGGGGGCCGCCATCAGTGTCCCCCGCGGGGTAGATCACCATTTTCCGGCTTCTTCGGCGGCACGGAGCTCGGCTCGGATTCTGCGGCTGGCAGGGGGTGCGGTGTGCTCGTGCTCGCCGGGGCCGCACGCAGCGGCGCCGGGGGGTCGCTCGGCGGGCGGAGGCGGCGCGACGGCTCGGGCTCTCCCACGAGGCTGATGCGCAACGTCTCCGAGTCGGGCGTGGGGGCGGGGTCGGCGTCGCGCCGGACGCTTGCGGGAGCCTCGGCGGCTTCGGGGCGCTTGGGCTTGCGGCCGCTCTTTCGCACCTTGGGGCTGAAGATCGCCTCGAGCATGGAGTGCAGCTTGGGTCCGTCGAGATTGGTCGCGATGTTGCCGTTGAAGCAGAAGCTGATGGTGCCGCGTTCCTCGCTCACGATCACGACGACGGCGTCGGTCTCCTCGGTGATGCCGAGCGCAGCGCGATGGCGCGAGCCGAAGCTCTGGTCCATGACGCGGCCCTCGGGCATGGGGAAGAACACTCCCGCCTTGGCGATGCGATAGTTGCGGATCACGACCGAGCCGTCGTGCAGCTTGTTGATGCCCTCGGGCACGAACAACGACACCAGGAGCTCGGCCGTGACCTGGGCGTCGACGACGTGCCCTTTGTGCGCCCCCACGAATTCGTCGAGATTCGCGTCCTGCTCGAAGGTGATGAGCGCTCCGATGCGGTGACGTGCGAGCTCGGTGGCGGCCTCGACGACCTCGTCGATGACCTTCGATTCCTGGGCGCGCGTCCAGGTGCCGAACCACGCGCGGCTGCCGACCCGTTGCAGGCCACGCCGGATGTCCTGCTGGAACACGACGACGATGATGAGGATCATGCTCGAGATGAGCGCCCCCATGATCGTGAGCACCGTGACGAGCTCGAGCGCCTGCGCGACGAGGTAGAGCGCGAACAGCACGCCGAGTCCGACGCCCACCTGCATCGCGCGCGTGCCGCGTAGGACCAGAAGCGCGCGGTAAACGACGTAGTAGACGATGAAGATGTCGAGCGCGTCGCGCAGGAGATGGAGCGGCGCGCGACCCATGAAATAGGTGCGGATCGCCTCAGGCATGGGACGCGACCTCGCGTGCCGAAGCGCGCCGTGAAAGGCGGGCGACGCCGAGCGCCTGACGGACGGCGCGCACGTCGTGGACACGCAGGATCGCCGCGCCATTTTCCACCGACGAAAGGCAGGCCGCCACCGTGCCTCCGAGGCGCTCCGCGGGCGCCGCCCCGTCGACGAGCGCGATGAACGACTTGCGGCTCGGACCCACGACCACGGGCACGCCCTCGCCGGTCAGCTCTTCGAGCCGGGCAATGAGCTCGAACGATTGGCGCGCGTTCTTCGCGAAGCCGAGGCCTGGGTCGAGCCAGACGTTCTCGGGGGCGAGCCCGACCAGGGCGGCGCGGTCGCGGGCAGCGCGCCACTCGGCGAGCACGTCGTGCACGACGTCGCCGTAGCCGCCGTCGGGGTAGACGGAGAAGCCGGCCTGGTGTTGCATGGAGCCGCGCGCGTGCATGATGACGAGCGCCGCGCCGTGCCGCGCGGCCACGCGCGCGAGCTCGGGATCGGCGAGGCACGAAACGTCGTTGACGATGCGCGCCCCACGCGTGAGCGCGAAGTCAGCGACCTCGGGGCTGGTCGTATCGACGGAAACGAGCGCCTCGAGCGCGACGGCGCGTGAAAGGGCCGGCTCGAGCCGCTCGATCTGCTCGCGTGGCGACACGGGGACCGCGCCGGGCCGCGACGACTCGGCGCCGATGTCGATGATGTCCGCCCCCTCGGCGAGCAGCGCGGCAACGTGGGCCTCGGCGTCGGCCGGTGCCTCGTAGCGCCCGCCGTCGAAAAACGAGTCGGGCGTCGTGTTGACGACACCCATCAGCGCGGCACCGCGTTCGCCGCGCACGGCATCGAGCCACTCGGCGAGAACGCCCACCGGCCGAAGCTAGCAAAGTCCCCGGGATCACGCAAGTTTTAGCCAAATCCTGCATGCCCGGGCCGGGGCACGGCCTCGGCGCTCGGCCTCTCGAAGAGCGGGCTCGTTGCCCACTTCGGCTCGAAGGAGCACCTGGAGCTCGAGCTGCTCAAGATGGCGGCGACACGCTTCGGCGAGCAGGTGCTCGGGGATGCGGCCAAAGTGCGGCGTGGCGTGCCGCGCCCGCGCAAGCTGTTCCAGCGTCGGAGCTCCGTCCGGACCTCGATTGCGAGCTCTTCGCGCTCGAGACCGGGGCATGTCGAAATCGCGTGAAAGATGCTATCGACGCCTCTCGTGTCCGGTTCGAGGAGCCGCCGCGCCGAGCTCGGTTTCGCGTTCGGCAATCTCCTGCCGGCCCTTGCGCTGGGCCTGGCCGGTTACGGCCTGCCCGTGCGCTATTTGCTCGCGGACGCGCTCATCGGCGCCACGGTGCTCGCCGTACTCGGCTCGAGCCTCGTCGCGATCGGCCGGCCGGCGCTCTCGCTCGCGGCGTTGCGCGTCGGCGCTCTCGCGCTTTTAGGCTTCGGGCTCCTGTTGCTCGCGGCCGCGGCGCTCAGCGTCGCGTATCTTTCCGGCGTACACGGCGACTTCGGTCGCGGTGGCGTGCTGCTCATGTCGCTGATCTTCCTTTTGGGGCTGCCGTACGCTTTCGTGTACCCGGTCATCGAGCTCGTCTGGATCCACCGCCGCCTCGGGGCCGCAGCATGAGCCCTCGGGCGCTGTTCCGTCTGGCGCGCGTCTACCTCCTCGTCCTACTCGCCGCCTGCTTCGCGCTCTCGTGGTGGCTCGGCGTCCCTCACGCCGCCAGAAAGCCGCTGTTTTCGATCGTGAGCGTCTGGCAGGGTGGCATCCGGGGCGCTCGAGCCGTCGTCGAGCAGAACGCCGAAAACGCCCTCCGGCCGAAGCGCTTTCAGCGCGTGGTGATCGAGGACGTTGTCGCGACCGGTCCGGTGCTCTCGACGCGCTGGCTGCTCTTCGGTAGCGCCTTCGTGCCGGGTCGCGACGGCATCGAGGCCCACTATCGCGGGCGCGTCGCGTACGCGACGATCGACGACCTGGTGAAGCTCGGCGCTTACGACAGCTGGGTGCCCTTCGGTACGAGCAAGCTCTGCCTGAGCATCGACCCCGAAGCCGTGGTCGCGTTCCTCGGACGCGAGCTCCACGCCACGCCCGAGGAGCTCCGCACCGAGGGCACTTTTCGGCGCCTCGTCATCCGGCACCGGCCCGAGCGCGAGAGGCCCGAGGTCACGAAGGAGACGCTGCGTGCCGCCGCGCTCGCCGCCGGAAGCTACCTCGCGCGCGCCGTGCGCCCCGACGGTAGCTACCGCTACGAAACCGACGCGGCGACCGGCGCCGACACCCCGGAGTACAACTGGCCGCGCCACGCGGGCGCCACCTGGTATCTTTCGGACGTCGCCGCCTACAGCAAGGATCCTTGGCTCACGTCGGCGGCGCTGCGCGCGGGCGGGCACCTCGTGAGCCACGCCTTGGTGGATTGCGGCACCCACCGCTGCATCGCGGGCAACGACCGCGCCGATCTCGGCTCGTCGGCGCTCGCGTTGCTCGCGTTCGTTGAGCTCTACGAGACGGGCCGCGCGCCGGGCCTCGCGGGGCCCATCGCCGACCTCTCGGCGTTTTTGCGCAGCATGCAGCGACCGGACGGCGAGTTCATGCACCTTTACGATCGGCGCGCGAAGGCGCCCATCGACGTCCAGCTCCTCTACTACACCGGGGAGGCGACCCTCGCGCTCGCGCGCGCCGAGCGCGTGACGCGTGACGGCAAGAACCTCGAGGCCGCGCGCCGAGCCCTCGCGAGCCTCGTTGACATGCCGGCCTGGTACGTTGGCTGGCGCTACTTCTTCGGCGCCGAGCACTGGACGTGCCACGCCATGAACGAGCTCTGGGACCGCGCGCCGAATCCCAAAGCCCTCCGCTTCTGTCTTGCCTGGCAAGAGTCCGTGCGAAACCTCGCCATCGAGGATTGGGACGCCGGGCCCGAGCTCGACGGCGCGACCAGCGCTGGCCCGCTCGTCTTGCCGGCTCTCGTGGGATCGTCGAGTCGCATGGAGGCGGCCGTCTCGACGCTCGAGGCGGCCCGCAAGGCGGGAGTTTCAGCGAGAGAGAGCGCCGCGCTCGAGGCGGGCATCCGGCAAACGCTCGCCTTCATGATGCGCTTCCAATTCACCCCCGGTCCGGACTACCTCATGCCTGCGCCGGCCGTGATGTTCGGCGGCTTTCCGAGCACGCCCGTCGACCTCAAAGTGCGCATCGATTTTCCGCAACACGCGGGCACGGCGCTGCTGCACTACTTGCGGTTGCTCGAGCGGCACGGTTGACGGTTTTCAGCCCGTCTCGACATCGACGATGTAGCCGAGCCGTGCCCACTCGGAAAACCACCCCTCGACGCGCGTCCCGATCTCGTCGACCGTGATGCCCGACGCCTCCGCGGCGCGTTCGCACGCCGTGCCGAGCGGTGCGCCCCCGGCGACGCGCTCGAGCAGCGCAAAGGCCAGAGGCTCGAGCGCGTCGTGGTGAATCAGGCGCTCACGCCGGTGCACGGCGAGGTGACACGGTGCGCGCTCGGGCAGCGGCAGGGGCTCGCTCGAGCCGGCATCGCGCGCGCGGAGCAGCGCCCGCCTGAGCGGCACGACGGGATAGTCGAAGGCGAGCACACGGAGACCCGGATCGAGCAAGAGCCGCGCTCCTTCCCACGCGTCGTCGGGCACCGCGGCGAGCCGATTGGGCGCGAGCGGGGGCGCGTCTTCCGCGTCGAACACCTCGACGTGCGCCCATTCGAGGCGCGCCATGTCGGACGCCAGCCGGCGCTCCTCGAGCCAGTCGCGCTCGCCGACGAACGCGGGGAATCGGTCGCCGAGGTTTCTGAGCGAGTAGCTCTCCGGGCGAAAGGTCACGAGGTACTCCTCGACGAGGCGATTCCACGACGCGACGCCGATGACACCGCCCACGCCGGGAAAATCCTCCACGAGCGAGCCCGTGTGCCGGAGCCAGAACTGCTCGCGGTAAATCTCGAGCTGGGCGATGCCCAAGAGACGCTCGTTGCCGCCGAGGTGCTCGTCGGCGAAGGCGCGGGCCTCGTCGTCCTTCGTTAGATCGCGGCGGCGCCGCAAGAAGACCGCCATCTTGGCGAACAGCGCGTCGGCGTCGGTCACTCGGCGGCCTCGCGCGGTCCACCCTGGAGCCAGCCGTGGCGCTCCTCGACGGGTGCCGAGCGTGCGCGTGCCGCCTCCCGAATGCGCGCGAGGGCGGCGTCGTCTACCGAACTCTTGTTCTCGCGGCGCGCCGCGAGCGCGCGGTCCCGCTCGGCGCGGGCTCGCTCCTTTTCGGCGAGCAACACTTCGAGCTCCGGGATCTCGTCGTCCCACTCGATCAGCGTGGAAACCGGGCCCGTTTGCTCGATCGTCAGCCGGTAGAGGTCCCACACGGGGTCGATCACGTGCCCGCGGTGGGTGTCGATGATGTGCGAGCCGAGGTTCGTGTGGCCCGCGAGGTGGATCTGCACGATGCGCTCGTGGGGCACGCTCCGCACGAACTCGACCGGATCGAGCCCGTGATTGTACGACGTGACGAAAACGTTGTTCACGTCGAAGAGCAACCCGATGTTCGCGCGCTCGGCGACCTCGGAGATGAACTCCCACTCGGCGAGCACGCTCGAGCGGTAGGTGAGGTACGTGGAAGCGTTCTCGAGGGCGAAGGGGCGGTCGAGCACGTCCTCGACGCGGCGCGCGCGGTCGGCGATCGTCCGGACGAGCGACGGCGTGAGCGGTAGCGGCAGCAAATCGTGCAAGTGCGCGCCGCCCGCTGCCGACCAGCAGAAGTGGTCGCTCACCCAGGGCGTGCGCGTGAAGGCCACGAGCTCGCGAAGCTTCTCGAGGTACGCCCGGTCGGGCTCGTCGGGCCCGCCGATGCCGAGCGACACACCGTGCAAAACGAGCGGATAGCACTCGAGCGCCCGTTCGAGGTGGTAGCGCGGCCGCCCGCCGCCTTGCATGAAGTTTTCGCTGATGACCTCGACGAAATCGAGCGCCGGCCGTTCGGCGAACACGCGCCGGTAGTGCGGGACCCGCAAGCCCACGCCGACGCCGAGGTCCGGTAGGCCGAGCCGCTCTTTCGCCATGGCGCTCTTTTCAGCCCGCCGGCGGGTGGCAGCAAGAGCCCACGAGGGGCGCTCGCGGCCACCCGCGGCATCGGCTCACTTCGGACAGTGGGCGTTGCAGCCGCCCTTGCCCTTGCACTCGTTCTTTCCGGCGCAGCCGTTCGTGTCGGTCTTGCAGCCGCCCTTGCCCTTGCACTCGTTCTTCGCCTTGCAGCAGTCCTTGCCTTCGGCCGCGGCGTCGGTGCCCGCCATGTCACCACCCTCGGCCGGTGCTGCTTCCGCGGACATGTCCGCGGGCGCTGCTTCGGCGGCCGGCGCGGATTCCTCGGCCGGTGCTTCGGCCGGCGGCGTGCTGCCGCCGCACGCCGTGAGCGCGCCCAGCATGAGTCCCGTTGCGGCCGCCGCGGAGAGAGTCTTCGAAAGTCTGAGTGCCATGTTGTTGCTTCCCTTCCTTTATTGGTTCCAGAACCGTGCCGCCGCCCGAGGCGACGGCCGGACGCTTACGGTGGCCGGGGCCGGAGGGTTTCCGGCAGGCTTTGCGCGGAGTCTATCTGCTACGCTACCGGCGCCGGAAGGCCCAACGGTGCCACGGAGCGTGGCGCGCCGGCACCCCGCACCATGTGGCCCGAGCCGAGCCCCAACGAAGCTTTCTCCGAGCGCCGGAAACGCCTGCAAGCGCGGCTCGCTGGCCCCGCCCTGTTCGTCTCGGGGGTCGCGAAGCCGCGCAACTACGCCGGCAATCCGTACCCCTTCCGCGCGGAGAGCCACTTTCTCTACCTCGTCGGCCGTCAGCTCGAAGGCGCGGCGCTGCTCGTCCATCCCGAGGGGGCCGTCCTCTACGCTCATCCACCAGACCCCGAGGAAGCCCTGTGGAGCGGCCCCGAGCCATCGCTCGAAGACCTCTCCGCCGAGCTCGGCATCGAGACGCGGCCCATCGACGAGATCGACGTGGGCCCCGAGGTCGCGACGCTGCCCGCACAGGACGGTGACAGCGCGTACCTGCAGAGCGCGCTGCTCGGGCGGGACATCGTGCCGGGCTCGGGGCCGGAGCTCGAGGGCTCCGATCGCGACCTTGCCGACGTCATGATCCAGCTTCGCCTCGTGCACGACGCCGCCGCCATCGCGCAGGTGCGCGCCGCCGCGGGCGTCACCGAGCGCGCACACCGAGCCGGCATGCGCGCCACGCGGCCCGGCCTGCGCGAGGCCGCCGTGCTCGCCGCCATGGACGCCGAGATCGTCGCCGCAGGCTGCACCCACGCCTACCAGCCCATCGTCACGCGCCATGGCGAGGTGCTGCACGACGGGCGCCACGACCGCACCCTCGAACGCGGCGACCTCCTGCTCGCCGACGTGGGCGCCGAAGCGCCCGAAGGCTGGGCGAGCGACGTGACGCGCACCTGGCCCGTCACCGGCAGCTACTCCGGCACCCAGCGGGCCGCCTACGAGGCGGTCCTCGCCGCGCAGACCGCCGCCATCGAGCGCGTCGCACCCGGCGTGCGCTACCTCGACGTGCACCGCGCCGCGGGTCGACGCCTCCTCGAAGGGCTCGTCGCGCTCGGCATCTTCAAGGGCGACGTCGACGACCTCTACGCCCGCGGTGCCGCGGCGCTGTTCTTCCCGCACGGCGTCGGCCACCTGCTCGGCCTCGACGTGCACGACATGGAAGACCTCGGCGACCGCGCCGGCTACGCGCCCGGCCGCACGCGCCAGAAGAGCTTCGGCGACCGCTACCTCCGCCTCGACCGCGACCTCGAGCCCGGCATGATCGTCACCATCGAGCCAGGCTTTTATCGCATCCCGTACCTCCTCGAGCGCCCCGAGGAGGTCGGCGACCTCGAGCCCGCGCTCGATCGCAACGTGCTCGCGCGCTTTTCCGACGTGCGCGGCATTCGCATCGAAGACGACGTGCTCGTCACCGAAACGGGCGCTGACGTGCTCACCCGAGCCATCCCGAAGACCCCCGCCGACGTTGAAGCGGCGATGCGCGCATAGCGCTCCCCACGAACCCGTTCCGGGCAGCGCTGCCCCCGCCCGGTGGCGCGCCAAACGACCCGCGTCCTCGGCCTCCGGGCGCGGGCGCGGGCGCCCGAAAAGCGTCGGCTGGCGCCGCCGCGGGGGCGCAAATCGGCATCGCCGGTCGCCCGTGCGGCTCGCGTGCGGCTCGCGTGCGTCCGCGTGCGTCCGCGTGCGTCGCCGTTCAGCTAGGCGTGCGTCGCCGTTCAGCTAGGCGTGCGCCCGCGTCAGGCGGTCTTCGGCTTCGAGCACGCGGTCGCACAGGACGGGATCGAGCGGCGCGACGAGGCGCGCTACGTCCTCGGGTCCGGCGCCGGCGAGCAAGGCCTCGCGCGCACGCGCCGAGCCCGTGAGAAGGTCGAACGCGGGCCGCGTGGTTTCGAACTCGTAGGGCGTCGCGCGAAACTCGAACGACTCGGGCGCCTGCGCGCGCGCGACCGCGATGAGCGCGAGGTACGTCGCCACGGGGCGGAAGAGGGCAGGGTTGGTGACGTGTAGCATGACGCCGCGGCAGCGCTGTCCGGCGTGCTTGTCGAACATCGGACGGAACGTCGCCGGGCGGATGAGCACGCCGGGCGCCCCGAGCTCGAGCAGCGAGCGGCAGAGCGCTTCGCCGTCGATGAACGGCGCGCCCACGAGCTGGAATGGCGCCGTCGTGCCGCGCCCCTCCGAAAGGTTCGTCCCCTCGACGAGGCAGCCGCCGGGGTACACGAGCGCCGTCTCGAGCGTCGGCATGTTCGGGCTCGGCATGATGAACGGCCGTCCCCACGCGGCCGCCGTGCGGTGCCGCTCCCAGCCGAGCGTCGGCACGACGGACAGCGACCCCTCGGCGCCGAGCGCGGCGCCGTCGCGCTCCTCGAACAGCGCGAGGATTTCGCCCAGCGTGAGCGCATGCCGGATCGGCAGCGGTTCGAGGCCGACGAACGACAGGAACTCGGGGTCCTGCGGCGCTCCTTCGAGCGTCGCAGGGTCACCGGAGATCGGGTTTGGCCGATCGAGCACGACGGTGTGCACGTTCGCTTGCCGCGCGGCGCGCGCTGCGAGCAGCGCCGTCCACGCGTACGTGTAGTAGCGCGCGCCCACGTCGCACAGGTCGATGACGAGCAGGTCGATCTCGGCGAGCTTTTCGGGGGTGGGCGTGAGCTCCTCGCGCGTCTTGCCATACAGGCTGATGACGGGCGGCCGTTCGTTCGCGCTCTCGCTCACGGTGGCGACGGCCTCCTCGGCTTGGGCGTCCGCGTCGAGCCCGTGCTCGGGCGCGAACACGACGCGCACCGATGCGCCGAGCTCGGCGAGCACGGCAAGCACGTGCTGTCCGCGACGGTCGGTGCTCGCGGCGTGCGTGAGCACGCCGACGCGCGCGTCGCGTAGGCGCTTTCTGAGCGTCGAGAGCGGTCCACCCTGCAGCTGATCGACTCCGGCAAGCATGACGGCTTGCACTAGTGCCATAAGTCAGCCGCTTTTCGAAGCGGTCCGGGGGGGCTAGAAAATGTTGCGCACCCAGGCCCCCTCTGGTAGCATTTTTTGCACAGTGCGCCGGGTGCTCGTGGTCGACGACGAGGAGAACTTGCGCCTCGTGCTCCGCACGTTGCTCAAGCGGCACGGCTACGAGGTCGAGACGGCGGCGACCGGCGAGGACGCCCTCGCGCTCGTCGATTCGTTCGGGCCCGACGTCGTGCTCACGGACGTCCGCATGCCCAAGATGGGCGGTCTCGACCTGCTCGCGACCCTCAAGGCCAAGCGCAACGAGGCGACCGTGATCGTCATGAGCGCGTACGGCAACATGGATCTCGCGCTCGAGGCCATCAAGGCCGGTGCCTACGACTACGTCCAGAAACCGTTCAAGCCGGACGAGGTCGTGCTCGCGCTCAAGAAGGCCG
Source organism: uncultured delta proteobacterium (assembly GCA_963841435.1). Taxonomy (GTDB): domain Bacteria; phylum Myxococcota_A; class Polyangia; order Polyangiales; family Polyangiaceae; genus PMG-095. Next base: position 459,719 of record CAWJCS010000003.1, on the reverse strand, counting down.
AAGAGCGCGAGGCGCTGCGGCGCGAAAATCGTGCGCTCAAGGACGAGATCCGAAAGGAGCACCGCTTCGAAGACATCCTCGCGAAGAGCGCGAAGATGCAGGACATCTTTCGCACGATCGCGAAGATCGCCGAATACAAGACGACCGTGCTCATCACGGGCGAGAGCGGCGCCGGCAAGGAGCTCGTGGCGCGGGCCATCCACCGCCGCAGCAAGCGCAGCGGGCCGTTCGTGGCCGTCAACTGTGGCGCCATCCCCGAGAACCTGCTCGAAAGCGAGCTCTTCGGGCACAAGAAGGGCGCCTTCACCGACGCCGTGCAGGACCGCCGGGGGCTCTTCGAGGAGGCAACTTGCGGCACACTGTTCCTCGACGAGATCGGCGAGCTGCCACTGGGACTGCAGGTGAAGCTGCTCCGCGTGCTCGAGGACGAGAAGATCCGGCGCCTCGGCGATACGCGTGACACGCAGGTTGACGTGCGTATCGTCACGGCGACGCACCGCGACCTCCCGGCGGAGACGAAGGCGGGCCGCTTCCGCGAGGATCTCTTCTATCGCCTCAACGTGCTCCTCATTCATTGCCCCGCGCTCCGCGAGCGTCGGGAGGACATCCCGCTGCTCATCGACCATTTTTTGGCGCGCAACAATGCACGGCTCGGCACGAGCATCCGCGGGCTCGACACCGAGGCGCGCCGTCTGCTCTACGAGTACGCCTGGCCCGGCAACGTGCGCGAGCTCGAGAACACCGTCGAGCGCGCCATGGTGCTGACCGAAGGCGAAGTGATCACGGCGGTGGACCTGCCGGAGCGCGTGCGCGAAGCACGCGATCCCGTGCAAATGCAGCTCGCGAGCGGCGAGCTCAGCGTGAAGAAGACCATGCGCATCATCGAGGAAATCCTGATTCGCCGCGCCCTGCAGAAGACCAAGGGCAACCGCACGCGCGCCGCCGAGATCCTCGAGATCAGCCACCGGGCGCTGCTCTACAAGATCAAGGACTACCTGATCACCGATCTCTGAGCCTGCGGCCGTCGCCTGCTCGCGCCGACGCTCTCGGGGTGAAGGCGCGGGTGCCACCGAGCCTCGGCACGGTCGCCCTCAGAGCGAGGCTTGTAGCCGCGCGACGACGATCTGTTCCGCGGGGCGATTGCCGCCGTTCGGAGCGCCGCCGCGGAAGCTCGCGCGCTCGTAGTCCACGAGCGCTTTCTGACCGCTCGCGAGGTGCCACGTCATGCCGAGCGTGAAGGCGCGTGCGAGCTGTGCCGACACGTCCGGATCGGCGAAACCGGGAGTGAACGCGAGGTTGCCTGCGCGTAGCGTGTGGTAGCGTGCGTCGAGCGAAAGCGCGCCGAAGCCGCCGTGCTCCGGATCGAGCGCGTGCTCGACGACGACGCCCTTGTAGCCCGGCTTGCCGCCGAGCACGAACGAGCCTGCCACCTGGAAAGCCGTGGTGCCCACGGTGGCGCTCGTCGCCGGGCCCACGATGTGCTCGCGCACCCTCACGAGCTCCGACATCACGCCGAGCGGCCCGAAGTAGTAGTAGCCCTGCGGCGAGAACAGCGTGCGGCGGCCGAGCGCCGTCGCAGACGCGAGGTAGCTAAAGTACGGCTGAAGGCCCGACGAAAAGTAGCTTGGCAGCGGTCCCTGCTCGTTGCCTGTCAGCACGGAAAATCCGAGCCCGAGCCCCTCGAGCGCGGCAACCTCGAGCGGCCGGAAGGGCAAGACGAAGAGGCGAGCCGCGACGTTTTTCGCGTCGTTCGTGTCGGCGTCGGCACTCTGGCCGTTCGGGACGCCGTTGGTCACCGACGCCGCCCATTCCACGGTTCCGCCGAGGAGTGTCCCGTAGAGCTTGACGCCGATGTCGCGGTTCGGAACGAGCGCCGTCGCAAAGCTGCGCTCGGCGAAGCTGAGGTCGCGCGCGGACTGGAGCCGCTCGAGGCCCACGGGGGTGCGCGCCTTGCCCGCGAGGAGCTGGATCTCGTCGAGGAAATGGACGTTGCCGTAGGCGTCGAACAGCGTGGGCTTGCCGTTCGAGAAGTCCGCCTGGAGCTTGAGCTCGAAGTACCGGTAGACGCGCGCGTCGAGGATGGGCCGCGCGCGCCGAATGGCGAACGCGCTCCTGCCGGAATCAGCGAGGAACAGCCGCGCGTCACTCTGCACGAGCGCCGAGAACGCGACGCGATGCGCCCCGTCCTCCGAAGCGATCTCGAGCTTTGGCGCCTTCGCTCCGAAGGCCGCGTCGCGCGCCGCGGGGGCGCGGTTTGAAAACGGCGTGGCGGGCGCGCGTGGCGACCGCAGGATCGCCGGCCCCTCCGCTGGGGGTACTGACGCGGTCGGCGCAGCTGTCGCACCCGCGGGCGGTAGCGCCGGGGCGCCGGTTGCCGGCAGCGCCGCGGGTGCGGCTGCCGGGGAGGGGCTCGCCACCTTGGCGCCCCGCGCCGCCGGCTCGGGGGGCGTCGCTTCGGTCGCTAGCTCCTGTGCGAGCCCCGATTTTGCGACGAGGGCGACCGCAACACCGGCCACCAAGAGGCGAATCGACGCGCGTTGGGTGCTCGATGGTCGGCAGCGCATTCCTGATAAGTGAACCCTGCCTATAGACTAAGTCAATTTAAAAATGAATCCATAGACATTACAATTATTTGGAGCTGACCGACGCCGATGGAGCGCTCGCGTGTCGCATTTGAAGACCTGCCTGTCCTTCGCTAGGCTGCGCGCCATGACGCGTTCCATCGTGAGTGCCATCGGCCTCTGTCTACTCCTCGGTGCCTGTGGGGTCGACGAGCACCAGGACGTGAAGTCCCCGGACCAGTGGCTCGCCGAGCAGGAGAAACAAGGCGCCCAACAGATCGCCGAGGAGAAGAAGCGGGGAGGCGCTTACGACGAGCCGACGACGACCGAGGACGAAAAGAAGCGCGAGTGGGACGACAAGCAGGCCGACCTCGAGCTGCGCCGTGCGGGTCGCTCCGCCGAAACGTGCCCCGATTCCGTCACCGAAAAGGGCCCGAAGGGCACGGCGACCGTCACGCTCGTGTTCGCCAACGACGGTCACGTGAAGGACGCGAAGATCGGCACGGAGTACGAGGACAAGGCCGTCGGCAAGTGCGTGCTACGCGCGATGGGCAGCGTCATCGTCCCCGCCTACAACGGCGAAGAGCACACCGTGGAGTGGGACGTTAATCTCACCGGCAGCAAGAAGAGCGGCCCCGGCAAGAAGGGCGAGTAGAACGCGCCCCGCCCGGCGCTCTTTTCAGAGCAGCCAGACGCCGACGACGACGAGCGCGGCGAGTAGCCCGACGGAGGCCATCGCGGCAACCTCCCACACGCTGGCGCGTGGATCGCTCGACTTGAGCTCGATCGAGGCAAGCGTCGAGACGCTGCCTTTCCTACGCCCGTTGAACGCGAGGTTCGCCGCGCGCAAAGCCGAGAATTCGCTGTCGGGCTCCGCTGCCATGAAGGGCCGCCGTTTTCCCACGGGTCCGGCGACGCTGTCGAGGGGTCTTTCAGTCCACCGAACCCGCGTTCAGGTGGGTTTTCCGTCGCCTTCGGGACGGCGCTCGGGCTTTCAGCTTCTGAAACGGCCCTTGCCGCGCGTTTCCCACCACTCGCGGTACTGGTCCTGCGCCTGCCGGCGCTCCAGTGGGGGCAGATCGTCGTAGTAGCCGAAGTACTCGCGGGTCTGCCCTTTCAGCTCCTCGCCGGCGGCGCGCCTCAGGTCGCGCGATTCGTGAGTCAGCGCGTCGATCAGCCACTCGATGCGGTGGCGCTTGGAGTTTGCACGCCACCACTCGCTCCAGCGCAAGGGGTCGATGCCGAAGTCGTTGCGCGTGAGCGTCACCAACGCGCGCCGCGCCGCCTGCACGATGTCCACCGGGTTGTCCTCGAGTGCCATGACGAGATACGGCACAGCCTGCGCTTGCCTGAGGTCCGCGAGCACCTCCATCGACGTGAGGCGCACGGTCGTCGGCTTCATGCGATCTTCCGCCGTGAGCCCGAGCTCGGCGACGAGCGCGCTCGTCGCGTCCGGCGAGCTCGACAGGAGCCGTGCGGCGGTCAGCGCCGCGCGACGCACGTCCATGTCGGCATCGAAGAAGCGGCGTGCGATGGCGCGCGAGCTGTCGGTCGAAGGGATCTCGCCGAGCACGCGCGTCGCGAAGCCGCGGATCGTGGGGTCGGCGTCGTTGGTGCGCACCACGACGAACGGCACGGCGGGGGCACCGATGCGCACGAGGGTCTTGAGCACGGGGCCGCACTCGGATGCGCGGGGCATCCCGGCGTTGCCGCGACGCGACGAGGGGGCCTCGATGGGGCCCGGGAACGCGGCCGCGAGGGCCGAAATCGCGCGCGTGCCCGCCTCGACGAGCTTGTCGCTTGCGCTGGCGTCGCCGGCGCGGAGCTGCTCGATGAGCAGCGCGAAATCGGCGCTGCCATCGACGATCACCGTCGGCAGGGCCCCGTGGAGCGGCGCGCTACGCGCCGGCAAGGGTCGTGCACTGTGCGCGGCGGTGCGCGAGCCGGGCATAGCTTGCACGCCCGACGCCTCGTCGGCGGCGAGCGCCTCGAGCACTTCGTCCCTCGCCGCGGCTTGGAAGGAGACGTCCGGCGAGTCGTCCTCGCTCGGTGGTGGCTTGGGGGTTGCCGCGCGACCACTGCCGACGCCGGGTCGCGTGCCGCCCTCGCGGCTTGCGAAGCCCGCGAGCGCTTCCCATCCGGCGTCGACGACCGAGGGCGGCACGGAGGCGAAACGGCGCGCCACCGGAGCGGAGGACGCTGCCGGATCGGTTGGCGCTTCCGACGGCCGCGGGCCGACGGGGATCACGGGACGTGCGAGCGCTTCGGCGATCGAGCGCGGTGGGGTGCTGTCGCGCGGCCGATCGCTGCCGAGCGTCGGAGCGAGGGGCCGCACACCGCGTGATGGCGGTGCGGGCGATTCGCTCGGCCGAGCGAGCGAGGCGGCCTCCGAAGCCGAGGTTTCGGCCGCTACGGGTGCGGGCGTCTGATCGGGCGGCGTCGGCGAGGCCGGCGCTGGCGCGGAGTCGACCTCGGGAGGGATCGACGACGGCGCTCCACGCGGCCGCCCACCGAACATGGACACCAGGGCCTGCGCGCGCTCTTCGGGTCCGGGCAGCGCGGGATGCTGCCGGCGTGGCGGTACGAGCGACGTGAGCGCGTGTGCCTCGGCCTTGCCGCGCTTGCGCTGCATGATGAGACGCTCGAGCGCGGACGAGACGAGCGGGGCAAACGAGATCACGTCGCCGACGGCGTAAAGGTCGATGTCTTGGTCGCCGTGATCGCCGTACAGAATCAAGATGGTCCGGCCGCGAACGCGCACTGGCAAGAACAGCGCGAGGGGTCCCGGCCTGCGCTCGAGATCTTTCGCGAGCGCGCCGTCGAGCCCCCCGCCGCCGAGCCGCTGGAGCTTGTGACTCTGCGCGTCGCGGGCCGTGGCGAGCACGCCCGGCAGGTCGAGCGGCACGCCAATCGATTGCACTTTGGCGCGGGGGGCACCGGGGCCGTGCGCGTCGCGGCCCTCGGCCAGATCCGCATGAACGGCGAACAGGGCGGCGTAGTCGAAGTATTGCTTGGAAAAGTCGAAGAACGCCCGCAAGACGTCGTCGCGGGTCGGCGCATCGAGCAAGTCGTGCTCCGCCATGGCCGCCGTGAAGGGGCCGAGGCGGCGCGGGCGCGCTTGCGAAGGTCGCGCGGCTTTCATGAGGGCTTTCAGGCTCGTCGGCGCCGGGCCCGCGGCGGCGGGCTTCACCGCCTCGCGTTCGTGCGGCGCGGGCGCGACCGTCGCGGGTCGCCCGGCGACAATCGGCTCCGCGCGGGGGCGCGCGCTCGGGCTCGGCAGCGCGCGCCCCTCGAGTCGCGCGAGGGCCGAGGCGGTGCGCTCGTCGAGCTCGAGCCCGTAGTCGCGCGCCACGGCCTGCTTGACCCGCACCAGCGGTGCGACGCGCTGCACGATGCCGACGCCGAGCGCGAAACCGAGGTCGCTCTCGACCTCGGTCGGCAGCGGCTCGCTCACGGCAAGCGTCAGCGTACCGTCCCGCTCTTCGAGCGGATGGCAGGCGAAACGCTCGGCAACGTCGGCGGGAACCAGGCGCCGGATCCGCTCGGGGGGTCGCGGCAGCTCGCCGATGGGCGCCGGTTCGAGCCCGGACGAGTCGGCGAGCGCGCCGGCGAGCCGCTCCTCGCTCAGGGACGCGACCTCGAGCAGGTTCGTGAGCAGATCGCCGCCGTAGGCCGATTGGCGCGCGAGCGCCTCCTCGACCTTCTGCACTGTCGCGAGCTGGTGCTTGACGATGCTCGAGCTGAGGAGCGGCATCCTTACGATCTGATGATGAGCGCGCGTTCAGGCTCCCCCGGTCGTAGGTCTTCTGTCAACCGTCGCGGTGGGCCGAGGCCGCTCCCGGGCGCCTTCAGTTCACGATGAACCAGCGGGCCCCGGGCTTGATCTCCAGGTGCACGTGGTCGGCGTGCGCGGCGTCGAAGTCCGGCGTCAGCGCGAAATGAAAGAGGCGCTGGTCAGTTGCCTCGCAGACGATGCTGACGAGCTCCCGCGCCTCGGGCGTCCAGTGCTCGCGGGCCCCCGCGCCGCAGGTTTTCGCGCCGATGTCGCTCGGCCAGTGCGGGCCCACGGCGAGCCAGCGACCATCGCGCTTTTTCAGGGCACCCATGTCGATGGCGAGGCCCGCCGGGTGGCGGATCTGGCGCTCGGGGTCCTTCGGGAGCACGGCTGGCGGCCGGTACATCGTGTAGTGCACGATTTCAGTCACGTCGTGCTGGGCGAGCAGGACGCAGAAATCGTCGAGCGCGAGCGCCAGGCGGGCGTCGAGGATCTCGAATGGGCTCGTGGCGCGCTCGGCCGGCGGTAGGGTCGAGTGAATGAAGACGCCCCGGAGCGGCCCCGTGAGGCGGATGGGCGCGCGCACGCCCGGCATCGGCGGTGTGGCAGGTTCCCAGGCGATCTCCCGGCGGTCGAGCTCCTCCAAGGCCTCCTCGTTGGAGAGATTCGCGTAGTGGAACGCGAGCGTCGCTTCGGCGACCTTGCGCTCGGGGATCTCCAGGTATGGGTTTTCGTGTGGCGGTAAGACGACCCGCTTCGGGTCGGTCAGCGCTTTTGCATTCTTGCCCTTCGTGGTGCTGGCGCGGGCGGACGATGGCTGCTCCCCGTGCTCCTTGGCTGCCGGCTGCTTTTCGAGCGACGCCGCCTTCAGCGCTGGGGCCGCCTTTGCCACGCTCGACCGCCTTTGGCCTTTCAGAGCGGCGGGCCCCTTGCTCTTCGCTTTCGCGGGCTTGGGCCGCGGGGCGCTTGCCGCGTCGCCCTTGGCGCGGGCGCGGTCGTGCTTGGCGCTCGCCGCCTTGCCCGGGGGCTGCCCGGCGCTCGACTGCGACGCCAAACGCGCTTGAGCCGTGCCGGCGAGGCACAGGCCCGCGAGCGAGAGTCCGAGCAGCGTCCATGTGAAGGGGGGAGGGGGCGACACGCCCAGAGCCTCCACGCCCGACGGAAATTGGAAAACTTTTCGGCCCGGCCCCTGGCACGGCTCCAAAACGGCGCCGACCTAGCCGGTTTTCGGGCTCTCGGGGTCGTCCTAGAGCCTCTCCCAGTTGACGACGCCGCGCACCTCGGCGGGCAGCGCGTCGAAGGCGGCCCCCAAACGGTCACGGTCGGGCACCACGGCCGCTTTCACGACGAAGCTCAGCTCGCGCTTCGCGAAGCGCGTCTGTTCGCCGATGACGGTGAAGCCGGCGGCCTGGATCAGGGCGCGGTGAGCCCGAGCCGATTCCTGAAGCGACCCCTCGGGGACGCCGGAAATCCGGATCGCCGCCATCACCTCGCGCTCCAAAACGTAGATGAGCAGCCACCCGATGAGCGTCGCGGGAACGGCGACCACGTAGATCTTGAGGCCACAGCACAAACCGATCACCGTGACGAGGATCACGCGGCCGGTGTCCTTGGCATCGCCCACCCTGGTGCGAAAGCGCAGAAGCCCCCCGATGCCGAAGATCACGAAGGCCATGGCGGGCTGCACCTGGACGATGAGCGCCACGACGGCCGCGACGACCGCGTAAATGAGCAACGTCTTCGGTTGCTCGACGTGCTCGAGGTTCGAGATGCCGCGCCTGACCGAGGGGTGATACGCGATGAGCCCGCCGAGCAGGAGCGCGAGCAGCATCACCACGCACATGTCGAGCAGGAGCCACCCGTCGCCGAATGCGGACCAGCCCTCCGCGAGCGACTCGATACCGTGCCGCACGGGGAGGGCGTCGACGGGCGTGCGCGGCGCGTGAGGGCTCCCGAAGTGCGCGAGCGCTTTCGTGCTCGACGCGAGCGCGACCAAAGGCACCAGTCCCATCCGCGCACAAGAAAAGCACGTCGGAGCGGGGCGCGCCAAATCGGTGCTCCCGGGTCTCGGGCGCGCGGGGGCAGACCATCGCCCGGGCGGAGCCCCCGGGAGCCCTTCCGGGGCGGCTCGTTAGTGCCGGAGTAGCGTGAGGTTCTCGACGCAGAACGCGTAGGGGCCCTTGTTCGGGCCGGGCACCGCGGGCACGTGGAACTGGATGCCGAGAATGCGCTTGGTATCGAAGACGTAGTTCGTCCGGGGCGGCTGCACCTCGGACCAAACGACGCGGTTCGTGCCGGCCACCACGTTCGAGGCCGGGAAGACGCTCGTTGCGCCCCAGTACGGCGCGCCGTCGGGATGGTCGTCGGTGGTGGAGCCCGACGGAAGGTTTACGCGCGCGGCCTCTTCGTCCGTGAGCAGCATGGGAAATTCCACGCGCAGGCCCGGGAGCGGCACGGCGTCGATTTCGAACGAGATGCCGATCACGCCGAAGAGCGCCGGATCCCAGCTATTCTTCTGGCCGCCGTCCTCCGCCTTTTTGGCGTTGAGGTCCATGCCGATGCCGGCGCCCCACATGTTCGAGTAGTCCTTGTCGGGGCAGCCCGAGGTGGTGATGCCTGCTGCGCAGGGGAGGATGACCGCGACGGCGCCCTCGGTGCACATTTTTCCCCCACGTTGGGAAACGCCCTCAAATCGAACGCGGGCGTCGCGATGGTCGAGCACTCGGAGGGATCGTGCATGCCCCTTCGGATGCACTTGGCGTCGGTCGGCCGGTCTCCGTACTGGTCGCCGTACGGATACCACGCGCCCTGCACGCCGAAGGTATTGTCGGCGCCCTCGAGCCAGCCGGTCGAGTCGGGAACCATCGTCACGTCGGCGTTCGCGTCCCCGGCGGAATCCGCCGCTCCCCGAGCCCCCCGTGCCCGACGGCGTGGTCTCGTCGGGCGGCGTGCTGCAAGCCGCGACCGTTGCCCCCAACATCAGCATTCTAGCGCAAGCTCTGCAGCATTTTCCGGGTTTCATCCTGAACCTCCGTGCTTCGTCCGAGCGTCGTCACCCCGTTTCGCCTCGTTCGCCGTTCGTCGAAAGGTCGTCTCCGCCGGGCACTCACCACCACATGGTCGCTTCGACCTTGAACACGTTCTCGTCGGGGCGCGTTACGCCCGTCGCGCGCTTGCCGTCCTGATCGATCGTGTTGGTTCCGAAACCGTCGTAAGGAACCGCCGACGGAGGCGGCTGCGTGCAGCGGTATTGCGAGAGTGGATCCGGGTTGGGGACGTTTCCGCCGCTGCCGTCGGAGACGAGACGCGGCTCGCACAAGCGCTGGTCGTAAAAGTAGTGTGAGTAGCCGAGCGTCACGCGCTCGTGCGTCACCCACTGCGTCTTGAACTCGAGGCGCGGCGAGAGAACCGCGAACGATTGCTCCGGTACGTGGCTGTTTGGCAGCACGCGGTCGAAGCGCAATGCCGGCGAGAGCCAGGGCAGCGCTTGCACCAAGAGATCGACGCCGAACTTGGACTTGACGAGCTTGTAACCCTGCGGCGCCTCGGTGAGCTGCCCACCGTTCTTCGAGACCTTCGTCGTGTCGCGGGCCTCGCTGTTCACGAATGCCGCGAAGCCGTAGAGCTTGAGCACGGCGTCGAAGCCGCGCCCCCAGAAGCGCTCCCCCCCTGCGATCTGCTGCCGGAAGTTCGTGAGGCTGAACTGGTAGTGACCTTGGATTGCGTTGATCGAACCGTTGCCGTCGCTGCAGCCATTCATGTCGAGCGGCTGCCAGTTCGGCGGCGCTCCTGCCGGCACCGGGACCTGAACGGTGGGCGGCGTCTCGAGACAGCGCGGGCTGTCGAGGTAGTTCGCGGGGATGCCGAGCTCGAACTCCCCGCCGCCCGAGGCGTGCAGCACCTCGATCGCGCGCGACACGTTGAGCGAATAGTCCGATCCGACGTGGGAAAACGCTCCGTAGACGTAGCCGAAGGCTCCGAGCTCGGCGCGCGCTTCGACCCCGGTGACCCACAGCTTCCCGTTCGGCAAGCCGTTGCGCGGCGCGCCCTTGCTCCCGGTCGCGACGCCGCCCGTATTGCGAAACTCCTCCTGCGACCAGCTCATGAGGTAGTGCGCGCCGAGCTCGAGATCGCGGCCCTGCTTGAGCCCGATGTGCTCGTGGTGCAGCAGCGTGAAATGCGCGTTGTTCGCGGCTTTGGGGTCCGGCTCGTGCGTGCCGAAGCCCTGCTCGAGGTAGAGCGTCCAGGCCGGTGTCACGTCGTAGTCGACGTGGAACGTCTCGCCCATCACGTGCGTGCGGCCGAACATGTACATGTCGTACTCGCCCGCGTCGTAGCGCCCCGCCATGCCATAGCGGTTGACGATGGCGCCCGCTTTGCCACGGATGCGCACGTTTTCGTAGCCGAGGTCCGGCGTGAGCTCCACGTACGCCTGCGAGATGCCCCACTGCGACTCGGGATCGCTGAAGCCCGCTTCCGTCAGGTTGTAGGCGCCGATTCCGATCACGCCCTTCACCCAGTCGTTGCCGTAGCTGAAGAAGCCCTCCGCCCAGGTGCGCATGTTGTGGGCGGTCGACTGAAAGCTCAGGTATTGATCGTCCGGAACGACGGGCTGGTGAAGCGTGGTCGCGCTGCGACCCGAAACGCCGAAGCCGTTCGTGTCTTCCGGCAGGCGCCTGCCGATGCCGATGCGCATCGGGGCGCGCAGGTAGCCGTGGTAGTCGAAGTGCCAAGAGCCACCGCTGTCCTCGGGCTCCGTGGGGATGCGAGGGGCGGCGCTCGCCGGCGGTGGCGCCTCGGCGCGGCTGGGATTTTCGGGCATGGGTCCCGCGGGACCGCCCGCGTTCGGCTCCGGTGCCGCCAGCGCGTCGGGTGGCGTCGCGGGGGACGCTTCGCTCTCCGCCGCCGCGGCCGCGGACTCCGTCGGGCTCGTGTCGCTCTCCGGCTTCTGCTCGCCGGGGGTTTGGGCTCGGGCCGTGACGGGCAGCAGCAGACAGAGACTCGCGAGGACGATGGTTCGCATGGGATGCGGTGCCCCGGTGCAACCGACGTGCCTGGTCGTGCTCGCTCCGGGTGCGCTGCGAGAGCGCGGGTTTTCGAGATCGTCCGGCACCCTTCGGACGTTCCTCGGACGTCCGCGGGACGTTCCGAGGGTGCTGCCGAGCGCCGCCGCGCAGGGCGGTGCGACTCCGGGAGTCCGTGCCCCGGCGGTCGAGCGCGCGCTACTCGCGGAGTAGCGCGAGATGGCTGATGCAGAACGCGTATTTCAGCGGCGCGGGCTGGGTGAGCGGCGGCACGTGAAACTGAATGCCGAGAAGCTGCGTCGTATCGACCACGTAGTTTGCCGCTAGGTCGTCGGGTGGTGGCTCGAGGTTGACGAACAAGAGCTCGTTGTGTCCCGCCTTCACGGCCGTGTCCTCCCAGCGCTTGCCGGAGCGCCAGAAGGGGCTCCCGACCGGATGCTCCTCGCTCGTCGAGCCAGGCGGGAGGTCGCCGTCGGGCTCGATGATCGTGCCGTCGAGCAGCACGGCGCCGCGCCCGCTCGGCAAGGGTTGCCCGTCGGGAAATCGGATCGGCGCTTCCACCCTGATCGTGGGCTCCGGTGCGCCGCTCACGGACGTCCAGTCGAGATCGAACGCGACGCCCACGACGCGCCGCGCCGGCGCGCTCCAGACCTTGCGGTCGTTCGGGTCGCGCGTGGTGGGTGGGGTTCCGTCGAAATCCGCTGGCTCGAGGTCGAAGTCGAGCCCGATGCCCGCGCCCCACATGTTCGAATAGTCGTGCAGCGTGTCGGGGCCGGGGCACGGCACCTTCGTCGGGGCGCAACACACCGCCGTGTCGGCGCCGCTGCCTTCGCAGTCATCGATCAAACCGGGCGTCGCCGGGTCGCAGCAAGCGACGACCTCGGCCGCGGTCCCGATCGTGCACAATCGACCGTCGACATTGGTAAAACCCAGCTTGGGGACGTGCACGGTCGGCGACTCCACGGTGGAGCAGCGCTGTGCGGGGTGCCCACCCACGTCGGTGCACGTGCGCGGGCTGTCGTATTGGTCGCCGTAGACGTAAAAATGGCCCTGAATGCCGAGCGGATTGCCGTTCTTCGCGACCCAGCCGTCGGCATTGGGCACGATGGGGACTGCGGTGTACGAGGTCGGTCCGCGCGAGGCCGGATTGGTGCGCGGCATGTCGTAGCAGCCCGCGGCGAGGAGGGTCGAAAGCAGGCCGCCGAGCAGCGTCGTGCGCGTCACCACGTTCCCCTGTAGCTCACGCTTGCCGTGTGCGCTCCCGTGGGCGCGCCGAACGCGCCACCGACCTCGATGGCGACGCCGGCCAGGACCAACGCCGCGCTGGATGCCGCGAGCACGACCGTCACGACGCTTGCTCGGTCGATCGAGTCCGCGAGATTGTTGTTCTTTCGTTGCAAGTCCGGTCGGTCGGGCGTCGCGGGGGAGCCGAGAAGCTCTTCGTTTGCGAGCCACTGCCCGTGGCGCCCACGATTCCAGAAGTAGTGAGCGAGCGTGCCGCCGGCGAGCGCCACGCCTGCCCCGGCCACGACGTAGCCGAGCGGCACGCTGGGCCCGTGCCGCCCGGCCGGCGGTGAGGACACGGGCCGCCGGACGGGCGCGGGCAGCGACGGCGGAGCTTCGGCAACGGTGGACGCGGGCGGCACGAGCGGCGCAGCGGGCGGAGGTGCTGCGGCGAGATGGACTCTGGTTTTTTCGCCTTCGCCGACGGTGATCACCTCCGTGGCGAGCACGGCGCCGTCGCGGCTCGCCGTGACGACGTGGGTCCCCGCCTGGACGCGCACCGGCTCGGCAAGCGGCGCGAGCCCCACGTCGCGTTCATCCACGGAGACGACAGCTCCCCCGAGCTCGCTCGCGACGCTGATCTCGGCGAAGAGCGCGCTGAGCTCGGCGATCTGCTTTTTGACCTGCTGCGCCCGCTCGGAGGGCACCTCGCTGCCGCCGTCCCTGAGGTAGCTCGAGAGCGCGAAGACGGCGGCGAGTGGGCGACCGAGCGCGAGCTCGGCTTGCCCGATGTTGTAGAGCACGGCGTAGTTCGGGCTTTTGGCGTAGGCCTGCCGGAACTCGTCGAGCGCGAGCGCGTAGTCGCCGTGGGCGGCGTGCGCGAGCCCCTGCTCGTAGTGCTGGCGCGCCGCCTGGCGCTGCACGCCGGCGGCGGTGGCACCCGCCGGCGCCCCTTCCGCCCGAGCGTGCGGCGCACACAGAAAGACGCCGGTGACGACGAGCGAGACCCTCACGCGCGAACGCCAATGCATGGCGGATGAAAGCGCCCAACGGGCGATCGACAGGTTTTGGCTCGTCCGTGACACCGGCACCGTACGAGTTCTTACTCGTATGGGTTCCGGGGGTCGAAGCGTACCGGCGCCACCCGCTCGTGGGGCAGGTGAGCCGACCCTGCCGAAGGAGGTGGCGCCTTGGGCCCGGCGGGGACCGGAGGCGCGGCCACGCCGGCGGCCTCGCTGCTCGTCGGACGCGGGCCAGAGGCTGTGATCGAGCCCGCGGGCGGTGCCGCGGCGCCGACCGAGCCTCCGGCCAGTGCGGAGTCGGCGACGGGCGGCGGGAGGGCAGTGACGGCGGACGCGGTCGCGGCGGGCTCGCCGTTGCCTTCGGTCGCCGCCGCCGCGGGGAGGCTCACTGTTTCGGGGACCAGCTCGGCCGGCGCGCGCGAGCGGGTCGCGACCCACACGAGGACGATTGCAAAGAGGGCGATGGCGGCGCCGAACGCGAGGTGAAGGCTCCGCGGCGCCCGCGGTTCCGCCGCGCCCCGCGCCCCCTCCGGGCGTACGGAGGGGGCGCGCTCGCCCGGCGCGGTCGGGATCGCGTGCTCCGAGGCGAGGAGCGTTTCGGAGGCGTCGGCGCTCGAGCTCGCCTGGGGCGAGGCAGTCGCCGCCGGCCACACCCGGCGTTCGCTCCAGCGGTCGAGCGCTTCGCAAAGCGCGGCGGCGCTCTCGGGGCGCTGCTCGGGATCGGGATCGATGGCGCCGGCCACCGTTTTCGCGAGCCCGGCGGGCAGTGCGAGCGCGACCTCGTCGAGCGGTGCGGCCGGCTGGGTCGCAATGTGATGCAGCACGGCGTTGGGCGAATCGCCGGGGTGCGGCTTCTCGCCCGCGACGAGCTCGTAGAAGATGGCTCCGAGGGAGTAGACGTCCGCTCGATGGTCGATCACCTTGTCGCCGCGAGCCTGTTCCGGGGACATGTAGGCCGGCGTGCCGAGCACGGAGCCCGTGCGCGTCGTCGCGGCGCTCGCGTCGCGGGCCTCGAGCTTGGCGACGCCGAAATCGAGCACCTTCAGCAAGTCGGTGCCGTCCTCCCGGCGGCACACGAACAGATTTTGCGGCTTGAGGTCGCGATGCACGATGCCTGCGGCGTGCGCCGCCTGCACGCCGCGGCACGCCTGCTGCACGAGGTCCGCCGCTCGCGCGACGGGCACGCGACCCTCGCGCTCGAGCAAGCGTTCCAGGCTCTCACCAGCGAGGTACTCCATCACGATGTACGGCGCGCCGTCGTCCGCGATCCCGAAGTTGACCGTGGCCGCGACGTTTTCGCTCTCGAGCGTCCCGGCGACGCGCGCCTCGCGCTGGAAGCGGCTCAAGAGGTCGCGCTGCTTCGCCAGATCGGGATGCAGGAACTTCACGGCGAAGTGCCGCCCGACGAGGACGTGCTCGGCCTCGTACACCGCGCCCATGCCGCCCGCGGCCAGAAACCGCACCAACCGGTACTTGTCTCCGACCGTCCGACCGAGCGCGCGCCGGCTCGGCTGCGACGTCACGGGTCGCGCCCTTCCTTCGCCCTCAGCGCGTCGAGGTTGACGGCGTGGCCCTCCATCAAGCGATAGGCGCGTTGGCGCGTGATGCCGAGCATGGCCGCCGCGCGCGCGACGTTGCCTCCCGCGGTGCGCAGCGCGGTCACGAGCGCCGGTAGCTCGACCGGCTCCGGCGGCGTGAGCGGCTTGGTCGGCGTCGGGCGGGCCGCCTCGGCCGGAGTCGGAGCTTCGCTCGGCTCGAGCATCCGATCCGGCAGCTGTTCCACACCGAGCGTCGCGTCCGAGCCGTGCAGGACGACGAGCCGCCGCGCGAGAAGTCCGAGCTCGCGCACGTTGAACGGCCAGTCGTGGACGAGGAGCCGCTCGACGAAGTCGGCATCGAGCGCTGGCGCACGGCCCGCGCCTTCGTCGCGAAGGAACCTCGAAAACAGCGGGAGCACGTCTTCGCGCCGCTCGCGGAGCGGTGGCAGGAGCAGCGTGAGCCCCTCGAGGCGCGCCAGCAGGTCCGCGCGGAAATGCCCTTTTTGCACGGCGCGGAGCAGGCTTTCCTGACCGGCCACCACGAGCCGCACGTCGATGGCGAGCGGGCGGGTCTCGCCGAGCGGCTGCACCTCGCGCTGCTCGATGGCACGCAACAGCTTCGCCTGCACGGCCGGGGAAAGGTCGGAGACCTCGTCGAGCAGGAGCGTGCCTCCGGCCGCGCTCCGGAGCAGCCCCGGGCTCGCGCGCTCGGCACCCGTGAAGGCCCCGCGCCGGTAGCCGAACAGCTCTCCCTCGGCGAGCGCCTCCGGCAGCGCTGCGCAGTTCACGGCCACGAACGGCCCCGTCCGTCCGCTCCAGGCGTGCACGGCGTGCGCGACGAGCTCCTTGCCCGTTCCCGTCTCGCCCTCGATGACGATCGGCAGATCGCTCGGCGCCACGCGCCGGAGCGGCGCGAGCGCCTCCTCGAGCCGCGCGCCGCCGAACAGACCGGCGGCGATCTCGCGGAGCTCGCCGGGATGGGCCGTCACGACGCCGACCCAGCCTCCAAGCCTCACGACCATGCCCGGCCGCAGCCACGCCGAGTCGATGGGTCGCCCGTCGATGTGCGTCCCGTTCCGGCTGCCCAGGTCGGAGAGCGACACCACGCCCTCGGCATCGAAGCGCAACACGGCGTGGCGCCGGGACACCCCCTCGCCGGAAAGCCGCACGCCCGACGACTCGTCACGCCCGAGCACGACTTCCGAGCCGGCCGGTCCGGCGAGCCGCACGATGGGCTCGCCCGGGCTCGGGAACACCCAGACGAGCCTGAGTCCGGGCACCTCGTTGCGGGGCCGCGACGTGCCCACTTCGGTGACCGTGGTGCTCCCCTCGCTGGAGCGCATGGGACCCCGAACCCTTAGCACGGCCGCCACACGACGCGCGACCTCGTCGGTGCGCCGGGCGAGTAGCCCTTCGGGCGGGTTACGCTATTGTTTCTCCGCCTTGCTTGGCTGTTTCGGGTCGTTCGGCGGCGTGGGGGCCTTCGTAGGTTTCCTGACGGTTCTTGCCGCCCTTGCGGGCACGGGCTGCTCCGGTGGAGACGACCAGCAAGGGCTCGGGCCGGCCACCGGGAGCACGTGCCCCGCAGGCTCGACCCTGACGTACGAGAGCTTCGGGCGAGCGTTCATCATCACGTACTGCGCCGAATGCCACGACCGAAAGGAGCGCCCCATCCTCTCGACGCTCGAGGCCGTCCAGGTCCAACAAAGTGCGATCGATCGGGCGGCCGCTGCGGGGCCGAACGCCACGAACACCTACATGCCCCAAGATGGCTCGGTGCCGCTCGACGAGCGGCGAAAGCTCGGCGAGTGGCTCGCCTGCGGCGCGCCCTGAGTCGGCTTCGGGGATCGCGGGGTGCCGGAACGAACGCCGCGAAATGTTAGCTTCGCGTGATGGCATTTTCGGGGTTTCCGCTCGGCACGGTGAAGTTTCTCGGCGGTCTTTCGCGTCACAACGAAAAGGCGTGGTTCGACGCGCACCGCGACGACTACGAGGCACAGTACCTCGCTCCAGCGCGTGACTTCGTCGACGCGCTCGCGCCGCGCCTCGAAAAGATCGATCCGGCCTTGCAGGCGATCTCGAAGCCGAACGGCTCGATCCTGCGCATCCACCGCGACACGCGCTTCGCCCGCGACAAGGCTCCCTACAAAGACCACCTCGATCTCTGGTTCTGGCACGGACCAAAGAAAGGCTGGGACCGCCCGGGCTTCTTCTTTCGCCTGACGCCGACCAAGCTGATGCTCGGTGCCGGCATGCACGGCTTCACGCCGCCCGTGCTCGCCGCCTACCGCAAGGCGGTGCTCGACGACAAGCGTGGCCCCGCGCTCGCGAAGGTCGTGAAAGCATTGCGCGCGGCGGGCTACGAGGTCGGCCGTGAAACCTACAAGCGTCCGCCGAGCGGCGTGGACCCCGCTCACCCCCGCGTTCTGCTGCTAAAGCACGGTGGGCTCTATGCGTCGTGGGAGGGGCGTCACCCCAAGGAGCTCGGTACGCCGGCCTTCGTCGGCTTCGTTGCTCGTCACTTCACGAAGGTCGCGCCGCTTTTCCGTTGGGAAATCGGGCTGCGCTGAGAGTCGTGGCCGCGCCCGGCCTCCACCCGTTCGTCAGCCCCCGCCGCTCATCGGAGGCGGCACGACACGGCAGCGACCGTCGACGCAACGGGTCGTCATCCCTTCAGGCGGCTCGGGCGTGACGCAGTCGGGGCAGCCGTAATCGAAGCCGCACTCCTGGGCTAGAAACGCGGTCGAGCTCAGCGCGGCGAAGCCGTTCCCGCCGCACGCTTCGCAGCAGGCGGTGCCGAGACGCAGAAAGCACTGCTCGTCCACGGTGCACGCCGTCGCGTCCGTCGTCCTGAGGTCGGTGACGGTGCACTCGGAATCGACGCACGCCGGGACGAAGTACTGCGTCGTGCGTGAAGCTTCGGGGACCTCGGGGCACTGTTCGCAAAGAACGTCACCGCAGGGTCGGTAGTCTTCCAGGCGCGCCCGGTTGACGCCGATCGTTCGTCCGATGTCCTCGTCGCCACACAGGCCGCAGCAGCCGACGCTCGCGACGGCGCATTGAATCGCTTGATCGCAGCCGCGCAGGGACGGGCGGGCGCCGTTGCAGGTCGAAAGGCAGTCGACGAAGCTCCCGAACTGGTTTTCCCCGGAGGCGCAGCTGCCGTCGCCCGTGTGTCGGCACTCGCCGCTATCGGGATCGTGAACGACGGCGCCATGGCAGGGGCCCGGCATGACCTCGACGGGCGCGGAGCACGTGCCGAGCGTCGGGCTCCCGCCCGTCCCTGAGCCGCTCGTCCCGCCCGTCCCTGAGCCGCTCGTCCCGCCCGTCCCTGAGCCGCTCGTCCCGCCCACCCCGGGCCTGGACCCGCCGCTGCCGCCGCCGGTGCCGACCGCGCCGGTGCCTCCCTGCTCTCCGACGCTCTGGCCGCCGCACGCGGTGGCCACTGCCCCCATCGCCAAGACGAACGCGAATGCTCGGCCCATTGTCTCGTGGGAGCGAGCAAGAACCGCGCCGCTTACCGGGTGTGCCTTCGGGCGTCCATTCGGCCTCCGCCCGCCAATCGGTGGCCCGCGGCGGCACAGTTGCGGCCACGGTCGCGACACCCGTGGCGTGCTCGTCTCAGGCTCGGTCCAATCGGCGGCGGGCGGGGCGCTAGAACGTGCCACGCAAGACGAGGCTGTTCGGCAAGCGCCCCGTGAGGGTTGGCGCCTTCGCCGAGCCCACCTTGTCGAGCGACGTCGAGCCCGCCACCATCATGCCGATGCCCAGACCCGTGGTGCCCGCGCCGATCAGGGTCAGCGGGAGCGCCGGGAAATCCATCACGTCGTCGCTCACGAACAGGAACACCACGCCGATGACTAGACCCGTGCCGCCGATCACTGTGGTCACGTAGCCGCCGTAGGCGAGCCAAGCCGAGCCGGGCGCGGCACGGAGCTTGTTCGGCCCGCTCTGGAGGTCGAACTGCTCGGTGGCGCCGCTGACTCCGTCGCCGTGCACGCCGATCTCGTGCAGACCCGGCTTGATTTCGAAGGTGCAGGGCGTCACACAGAGGTCACGGTAGGCGACGCCGACGACGGTGACGGTCCCACCCGCCCCGTAACCCGTCGCCGCCATACGGTCGGTGATCTGCGCCACGGTCACGGCGGTACCGCTCGATTCCACGGTGACGACGGCCTTACCCGTCTCCTTCCCCACGACGACCGCCGCGTCGTCGCCCGCCGGCTCGGCCGCCTCGTCGGCAAGCGCCGGGCGAGCGAGCGCAAGGAAAGCCACCGCGAGACCCAATCCTCCCATTTTCACCATGATCTACAAGATTATCGCCCGAAGACGCGCGGGTCAACCGGGCCCCCCTAAGCTGCCTGCTTCGTGGCCGCTCGCCGCGCCTTCGATGGCAGCGCCTCGAGCGTCGCGCGCTCTATCGCGGCGAAGAGATCGGGATTGGCCGTCAGCGTGTCGCGCGTCTTGTCGCGGCCCTGACCGATGCTCTTGCCGGCGAGCGTGAGGTGGGAGCCGCTCTTTTCGAGCACGCCGGCGGCGAGGGCCGTCTCGACGAGGTCCGCGATGGAGTCGATACCGACGCCCCAGCGGATGTCGAATTCCGCTTCGGTGAAGGGCGGCGAGCATTTGTTCTTCACGACTCTCACCCGTGTGCGGTTGCCGACCACGCTCTCTCCGAGCGTCACCTTGCCGATGCGACGCACGTCGAGCCGCACGCTCGAGTAGAACTTGAGCGCCTGGCCACCCGGGGTCGTCTCGGGGCTGCCGAAGACGACACCGATCTTCTGGCGAAGTTGGTTGATGAAGACGAGCGTGGTGTGGGCGCGGTGGGCCACGGCGGTGAGCTTGCGCAACGCCTGGCTCATGAGTCGGGCCTGGAGGCCCATGTGAGCGTCGCCCATGTCACCTTCAATCTCGGCCTTGGGCACGAGCGCCGCCACGGAATCGACGACGACGAGGTCGACGGCGCCCGAGCGCGTGAGCATCTCGGCGATTTCGAGGCCCTGCTCGCCGCAATCGGGCTGTGACACGAGCAGCTTCTTCGCGTCGATGCCGATGTTGCGCGCGTACGCGAGGTCGAAGGCGTGCTCGGCGTCGATGAACGCGGCGATTCCCCCGGCCGCCTGCATTTCGGCGATGGCGTGCAGCGTCAGCGTCGTCTTGCCGCTCGATTCGGGGCCGAAAATTTCCACGATGCGGCCGCGCGGGTAGCCGCCGATGCCGAGTGCCTCGTCGAGCGCGAGCGAACCGGTGGCAATAACGTCTATCGGCTCGGCCGGGGCTTCGCCCCAGCGCATGATCGAGCCCTCCCCGTAGGTTTTCTGGATCGAGGCCACTGCCTCCTTGAGACTTTCCTCACGCTTCTTCTTTTCGTCAACCATGTTCGTGCTCCGGATTGCGAGCGCCGCAATCGGCGCGTACGAGAGCTCGGAGCAATTGCCGTGCCGGCGGGTGCACCGGGGAAAAAGGCGTCAACGTGCGTTCGTGGTGCCCGGCCGCCGGCCGGCCATGCCGCGGCGGCCGCGCCGGCGAGTCCGGTGTCGCTGGTCGCGCAACGTGTTTCGGTGGCGGCCGGTCGCCTCAGGCGCGACCCGCCTCGGGCGGTGTGTCGCGCACGCCGAAGTGCGTGACGATCGTCGCGACGATGGAGACCGCGAGCGGCCCCGCGAAGACGAGCGGCCAGGCGTAGCCGCCGCCCGGCCGCGCGCCCGCCGCGAGCAGCAAGCCGCAGCCGAGCTGACCGAGGAGGCTGCCGATGCCCGACGAGCTCGTGATGAAGGCCGCCTGCGCTCTGGCGCGCATGCCGGGCGGTGCCATCAGCTCGACCGCAATCTGAAGGCCCACGAAGCCGAGCACGAAGTTTGGACCGTGCAGAAGCTGCGCGAGCACGACGAGCCACGTCGGCCCGCCCGCGTAATAGGCGGCGTAGCGCAGCACCCACGCCGCGACGCCAACGAGCACGACGCGCCGCACGCCGAAGCGGTCCAAGAGCACGTTGAGCAGCGGGAACAGCGCGAGCTCGAGCAGCTGGGAAACCGTCGTTGCGCGGCCGGCCGCCGACGGCGAGAGCCCGAGACCGTCCGGCGCCGCGAAAAACAGCCCCTGGAGCATGAGATTTAGCTGCATGAGCGCGCCGTAGAGGAGCGCCACGAGCAGCGCGAGCGAAAAGCGCGGCGACCGGAAGAGGTCGAGCGCTCCGAGCGAATCGCGCAATCGGCGCGACGCCGGGGCCGGCGCCGTCCTCGGCAGCGTGAGCGCGTACAGGGCCTGACAGGCGGCCATGAAGGCCGCCGCGTAGAACGTGGCGTGGAGGGCGTGAAGCTCCGAGCCTCGCGCCCCGGAGCGTCCCACGAAGCCCATCACGAGCCAGATCATCAACACCCAGCTCACCGTGCCCCAGACGCGGGCACGCCCGACGCGCCGGGCGTCGGGCAGGTGCGAGAAGGCGATGGTGTTGATGAGCACGCCGCTGTTGCCCCAGAAAATCCGTGGAGGGCCATCGCGAGCAGCAGATCGCCGAAACCCACGGCGTGACCCGCGAGAACGAGCGCAGCGGCGCGGGCGAGGCTCGTTGCGGAGAGCGCGAGCTCGGCGCGCAACACTCGATCGGCGAGCCAGCCGGCGAGCGGCGGCCCGATCATGGCCGTCAGCGGGCCCGTGGCGAAAACGAGGCTCGTTTCGAGCGGCGTGAGCCCGAGACCCTCGCGGGCGTGCAGCGACAGGAGCGGCGCGAACGCCGCGACGCTCGCGATCTCGATCGAGAACATGAGCGACAGGCGCGGCAGCGCCCGGACGGGCGACGCCGTGTCGGGTGGCAAGGGTGCGACCAAGCGTTGGAGCCGCTCGCGCTCCGACTACTCGGGCTTCAGCCCGATGAAGATCTCGGGCTTGCTGCCGTCGACCACGAGCCGCCGTGTCACCCAGCCAGGGCTACCGACCTCGTAGGCGCGCTTCTCGCCGGGCGCGAGGTGGATCGTGACGGGCGACGAGCCGACGGCCTTGCCCCTGTGCCAGAGCCTGCCCTTGGCGGGGCTGATCGTGACGACGACCGTGCGCGTGCCCTCGGCGCTCGCGGGGGGCGCCGAGGCGCTCGGAGCGGCACTTGCCATCGCCGCGGGGGCTGCGGACGCGCCTTCGGCTGGCTCGGGTGCGGCGGCCGCGCTTGCCGCCGGCTCGGCGCTTGCGGTGGGCTCCTCGGTGTCTGCCGTGGCAGCTGGGGGCGGTGCCGGCTCGGCCTTGGGCAGCTCGGCCTTGGGGGGCTCCGCAACGGGCGCCACCGCGGCGGTGTCGACAGCCGGCGGCGGTGGCGGCAGCGCGTCCGCTCGTTCTTGCAGGTACGCCCTGCCGCCGAGAATCGCAGCAGCGAGCACCGCGCTCACGATCAGGAGATTCCGCGTGGTCGAGCCATGCGGCTCGCGTGCGGGGGGCTCGGGGGGACGCGTTCGTGCTGCGGCATCGCGTCCCACGCGCAGCGTTTCCGCGTCGCGGCGCGTCTTGTGTGCGGGCTCCTCGCGGGGCGCTGCCGCCTGCACGGGCTCATGCGGCGCGGCGACCGGCGCGTCGGCTTTGCGCTCGGCCGCGGGTGTCGCCTCGGGCTCGACGGGAGGCTTCGCGCCCGGGAGAACGACGCTGGGGGCGGGGATACCGATCAGCGTGGCTTGCCTCGACGGCACCGTGCGCACGGTCGGGCTGAGCGAGCCTGGCGGCGACGATGCCGAGCCGGGCGCGCTGCCCCGTGTCGTGAAGGCACCCGGGCCGGGCGCGCCGCTCGGCGTCGACGCCGAGCCGCCCGGCGGAGCGCTGCGTGCCGCGGCAGGATGGCTCGCCCGCGCCATGCCCTCCGGAGGCGTGCTTTTCAATGGGGGCGTGGGCTCACTCGAGCGCGGTGGCGAGCTTTCGGCCTTCGTCGCGGCCGGCGGGCTGCTGCTTGCCGGCCGCGGCACACTGCTCGTGGTCCGCGGAGGGACCGAGCTTGCCGCTGTTTGCACGCGCGCCGGCGCGGGGGCCTCGCTCGCGGGCTTCGACGGAGTCGGCTGGGGCTTCGGCGCAGCTTCGGTCTCGCTGTCGGGTGTGCCCCACAGATCGTCAACGTCGTCCGACTCGTCGCTCATTGCGACGACTTTATCAGAAATGCGACGCCGCTCGATCGCTACGAAAGCTTTGGATTTTTCCGGTCATGCAGTCGGCGCGCCACGGCGTCGCCAACCGAGCGCGCCGACCGCGGCGAGCGAAATGAAAAGGGCGGGAAACCCCGAGGGTGACGAGCTCCCCGCCGTGCGGCAGCCGCAGCTCGGGGCTGCGGCGGGATCGTCACGTCCGAGGGGGTCGTCGAAAAGCCCACCACCGCCCCCGGTGCCGCCCGAGGACGGCCCCGATCCGAGCGACCCGATGAAGTCACCGAGGCCGTCGAGGGCCATGTGGGTGAGCTCGAGATCGACGCTGCCGCTGAGCTCGGCATCGCCACTTGCGCAGCCCTGGACGGTGGCGGACGCGTCGTACCAGTGCAGCGTGCCGTCGACCTTGGTCTGGTAGCTCGCCTTCACTTGGATGTGCGGCTCGTCGCCGAGGACGGGCACGACGAACGTCGCCTGGCCGCTCGCGTCCGCGGCGGCCGCGCCGCACGGCTCGCCCGCGCAGGCGGCGGCATTGGCGGGTCCGCTGCCGAGCGAGCCCGTGAGCTGACCCGAGAGCGTGGCGCCGACGACGGCGTCGCCCTCGGCGAGCGGCCCGCCGGAGCCGATCGTGCTCCTGCCGGAGTAGGTCGCGCGGACGGTGATGGTGCACGCACGCGGCAGCTCGAATTGGGGCACGATGTCGCCGATGTCGACGCAGTCGCAGTCCGCGGGCCGGCACGACGTCGTGCGGCCGATCGTGCCCTGAACGGTCGGTGTGTCGAACGACGCCCCGACGTACACGCCGAGCGCGCCGTCGATTGCCACCTGCGCTCGGAACGTCTCGCCCTGCTTGCCGTTGTTATCGACGTCCTCGCTCGAGAGCTCGCTCTTCATCAGATCGCTCGCGAAGTAGCCGTCTACGCCCGTCACGACCGTGCCCGCCGAGCCCGTGTAGCTCACGCCGCTCACGGCGACCTGAACGTTCGCGATCGCGTCACCGACGTCCGTCACGATCCGTCCCTTCACGCAGGCGCGGCGGGTGATGGGTGCGTCGCAGTTGAAGGTCGAGAAGTGGCGCGTCAAAAACGAGATGTACACGGGGTCCTGGTACGACCCGTCGTGGATGGCATCGAGCTCGTCCTCGGCAATGCGCACGCCGTCCGCGTCGACGAGCTCGCCGTTCGCCTCCGCCACCCAGTCGGCCACGTCCTCGTCGAAGCTGTACATCGGGACCTCGATGCCCGAGCTGCCCGGCGAAAGATCGCGCAGCGTGGCGTAGGAGGCCGGGTTGGCGCGGAACCGCACCGTGACGGGCGACGACAGCGAGGTGACCTTGTTGCCGTTCGCGTCGTGCAGATTGATTTGCGTGAACCCGCTCGAGACGAGCAGGTTCGAGCTCGTGTCGGTGAACGCGCCCGGGAACAGCCGCGTGTCGAGGCCGGGGTCGTAGGCGCTCGCGAAGGCGCGATCGATCCCGGTGCCCCCCGGGAAGCCTTGGATGCTGACGCTCCCGTCGCCCGCGGAGCAGACGCCGAGGGTGCAGCCGATGGTCGCGAGCGGCGCCATCACGACGTTGAGCGTAGGGGCCTGCGAAAGCGTCGTGAAACGCTTGACGACCGTGGAGTAGCCCTCGCGCTCGAGCTTGACGACGACGGGCAGCGGGCCGTCCTCGAGCACGGCATCGAAGCCGTTCTGCTCGTAGTTTGCGGCGAGCTGGGTGACGAACGCGATGAACTCGAAGTCTACCTTCGTCGGATCGGGCGTGTAGCTCACCGCGTAGCTGCCGTCGTCGCCTATGTCGATGTTCACGAGCTCGAAGCTGTTCAGCGTGCCGTCGCGGTCGAGGTCGAGGCCGACCGTCGCGTGGACGCCGCTGGGGACCGCGCCATCGAGCAGCGCAACGCGCCCCGACAGGTCGAAGAGCGGCTCCGCCTCGGCGGCTCCTGTCATGAACAGTGCGCCGAGCGCCCAGGGGATCACGGTGACGTATCGCATGCGCCTTGGTCTCCTCCGGGGAAGGCTCTGAGCAAGCCGCGTGCCCCAGCCCCGTAGTGGGAAAAAGACCCTCAGATTATCAGACGCCGCGCCCCGCTGTCGAAGGCGGCCCTGACAGCCGAGTCAGCCCCCGCCCGGGGGTCATGCCCTCAGGGTACGGGTCGCGGCTGGCAACCGGCGAGGATGGTGATCTGGGCGCCTTCGTCGGCCGTGACGGTGTCACAAGCGGCGGGGCAGAGCAGGATCTGGGTCGGGTTGGCGGGGTCGTCGTAGTACCAGGCCTGCTTGTCTGCGCAGGCGTCAGGACCGTCGACCAGGCCGAGCTGCACTTCCGTCCCACCGCCCGGCGTGTAGTTCACGTTGATGAGCTTGGGGTTGATGAGGGCCCCCGAGGAGGTGGAGGTAGGTACGTCGAAGTCGCACCTGATGGCGCTGCCCCGGATGGCGTTGAACGCGTCAATGAGCTGCTGCGTCGCCTGCTGGCCGTCGCTCACGTAAAACGCCTGCATGGTGCCGCCGGCGGCCGCGACGCGGTCCATGTCTTGCTGGTTGACGCCCATGCCGTTCGTGTCGAGAAGGCCGATCATGTAGGTGCTGACGCCGGCGTTCGCGAGCGCGTCCGCGGCGAGCTGGGCGATCTGGCCGAAGTTGTTGCCGCAGCCGTTGGGGGCGCCGTCCGTCACGAACACGACGACGGTGCGCTGGTCGGGGTTGGCCATCTGGTAGGCGCTCGCCCAGGTGAGGGCTCCATCGAGAGCCGCCATGATCGGCGTTCCACCGCCCTGGTTTCCCCCTTGCATGCCGGGCATGTCCGGGCCCGAAGCGTCGACCGCGCTCACGAGCGCTGCTTCCTGGGCGTCGGTCGGCGCGGGGTCGACCATGAGCGTGCCCATGTCGACGAGGGGCTGTGCGCAGGCGTTGGCGTCGCACGCGCCCTGGTTGCCGCCCTGGCAACCCGCTGCCGGCAGATCGTGCGGGAAGAAGCGCAGCGCCACGCCGAGCCCGTCGGCGCCAGGGTCCGCGAAGAACGCCTTGAGTGCGGCCGACGCCGTGTCCCAGCGCGAAGGACCGGACGGGCAGAGCTCCTGGTTGCTGCGGTCCGTGCCATCGCTGCAATCGAGCATCGAGCCGGAGCGATCGAACATCACGAGCATGTTGACCGGCTTGAGATTGGCGTTCGCCTCCCCCATGCCGCATGCCGTGTCCGGATCCACCTGGTCCATTCCGGCAGAGCCACCCGTGACGGAGATCGAGCCGCCAACACCGATCGACCCGCCGGTGCCCGTTCCAGCCCCGCCGCCCGTCGTGCTGCCGCCCGTGGCACCGCCGCTGCCCAAGATTCCGCCCGTCCCCGTGCCACCCGTTCAACGTGGCGCCGCCGTTGAAGCCGGTTCCGGGCAGCTCCCCCGTGTTGCTGCTGCAGGCGTAGGCGGCGAACGCGAGGGCGGTGACGGACATCGCGAGGCGGGAGATGCTAGTTTGGTTCACGGGAGCACCTTTGGTGGAAAGGGAGGGACGCGCCCGGAGGAGCAGGCGCGAATTAGTACCGCGACACCTACTTTAGCAGGCGTTGTGAGTTTGCACGCGACAACATTGCTAGTGACGCCGCGTGTCACGGATGGGTGGTCTGATTCGCTGGGAGCCGGCAAAGTCCGAAGCTCGCGGCCTGCTAGGAGTGTGGGACACACGGGCCGCCCCACCACCGGGGTGTCCGGGGCCCGTCATTTCGGCTCACCCGGCGGCGCGCCAGGGCGCGGTGGGGCACCCAGGATGCGAGACACCGCCGCCAAGAGCTCGGACACGTCGTAGGGTTTCGCAAGGATCCCGCTGGAGCCAGCGGCTTCGACGCGCGACGGGTCCACGTCGTAGCCGCTGCTCAAGAGGACGGGCGTTACGCCGCCCTGCGCGCGCAGCTCCTTCAAGAGGTCGAAACCGCTCATGCCGGGCATGGTCACATCGACGAGCGCGAGGCTGATTTCCCCGCGGTGGCGTGCCAGCAGGCGCAGGCCGTCCGCCCCGTTGCTCGCCGTGAGCACACGGTAGCCCCGCTGCGTGAGGCCCCGCTCGGCGACCGCTCGGACCCCGTCGTCGTCATCGACGACGAGGATCGTGCCGTGGCCGGGGCTCGCGAGGGCGGTGCTCGACGTCGCCCGGGACCGCTCGGGCCAGAGCACGATCGCTCGAGTGCCGGCATCCTGCCGGCTTTCCACGCGGATGGCCCCTCGGTGCGTCCGCACGATGCCGAGCACCGCCGCCAATCCGAGGCCCCTTCCCTTGAATTTGGTCGTAAAGAACGGGTCGAAGATGCGCGAAAGCGTCTCCTGACCCATGCCGTCACCGTCGTCCTCGACCTCCAGGCAGAGGTAGGTGGCGGCGGGTGCGCCTTCCCGAAGGTAGTGCTCGAGCTCCTGGTCGGACACGTAGCGCTCGGAGAGTTTGATCACGACCTTGCCTGGCCGCTCGCCGATCGCCTCGGCGGCGTTCGTGATGAGGTTCATCACCACCTGCCGCACCTGCTCCGGGTCCGCTTCGACGCTGGGTAGTCCCTCGCGAAAATGACAGTGGAGCTCGACGTGCTTGGGGATCATGGCCTTGAGCAGCTGCACCATGTCGCGCACCAGATCGGGCAGGCTGACTCGCTCGACCGAGAAACGCCCCCGGCCCGCGTAGTCGAGCATTTGCTTGGTGAGCTCGGCGGCGCGCCTCGCCCCGCTCTCGACCTGGTCGAGGAGCTCGACGATCTTCGGGTCGCACTCGGGCATGGTGCGCGCGAGGCTCGCATTGCCCAGGATCGTGACGAGCAGGTTGTTGAAGTCGTGCGCGATGCCCCCGGCGAGGAGCCCCAGGCTTTCGAGCTTCTGCGTGTGGCGGAGCTTGTCCTCGAAGTGCTTGCGCTCGGTGATGTCGAAAAACGTCACGACCGCCCCCGACACCTCCTGGGTGTCGATGTCTCGCGTCGGCACCGCTCGAAAGACGGCCCACGAGATGTCTCCGCCGGGCTTGCGCACGCCGATCGTCATGGCGGGCTGGACCAGGCCCGTCTCGATGGCGCGCATCATGGGGTAGTCGGAGGCTTTCACGGGCGAGCCGTCCTCGGCCAGGGTCACGCGCCCGAAGTCCTCGGGGCGCATCGTCTTGAGCTCGTCGAAGCTCACGCCCAGGATGCGCAGCGCCTCGGGGTTCGCCTTCAGCATCGTGCCGTCGCGCGCGACGTGGACGACGCCGCCCGGCAGCGCCTCGATGAGCCGCTCGTTGAGCTCCTTGCTGGCGCTGAGAGCCGCCTCGGTGCGCTTGCGCTGCGCGATGTCACGCTGCAGCTCCTCGTTGATGGCGGCGAGCTCGCGCGCGCGTTCTTGAGCGCCGCGTTCGAGCTCGATGTTCTTCCTCACGAGCTGCGGATCGGTGCGCGCGCTGAAGAAGCCAGGAATTTGATAGCTCACGATGCGTGTCGCAAGCTCGGGGTGGCGCTCGACGTAGCGAGCGACGTGGTCGCGGATCCGATCTGGCGGCGCCATGATGAAGCGGCACGCTTCGTCACCCTTGGCCCGACAGAGGATCTCCGTGGCGACGAGCGGTAGACCGAACGCATGCTCGCACCAGCCCGACGAGTAGCCGGTGTTCATCACGCACACGGGGTGCGTGCTCGGCTTCTTGGCGTTCAGCCAGGAGTCGGACTCGAACGAGTACGGGTGATCGTAGAGCAGGTAGTAGTTCTCGTCCGGCGAAGGATTGCTCTCGGCCGAGATGTTCGACGAACGCCCAGCCGGCATGGGCGAAGTGCACGGGCCCCGCGGAGAGGCGAGCGATGGGGTCCGTGACGTCCATGCGCTCGGCGAAGGCGCGGGCGTCGGCGAGACCCATGGCGTGGGCGACGTCGAAGAGCAACGCGTGCGCGACCGCGCGCGCCTCCTGGTCCTCGCGGTAGTAGTGGCGCACCATGTCGTAGAACTCGACCGACATGGAGGCGGCGCGCACGAGCATGTAGCGTTGGCCACTGATTTCGAGGGTTCCGCGTTCCGGTGCCGAATGCTGATCGGCGAAATACCGGGTGACGTAGCTCTGCGCGTGCTCGAAGAGCGGTGCGAACTTGTCTGGCACCCGAACGGTGTTGAGCATCTGGCTCGCCTCTCTACCCCACACATATCCCCCGCACCGGGCGGGCTCAAGCCGCTCAATCGTCGGTGGTGGTGCCCGGGCAGCGGTAAACGAGCGCCCACACGAGCTGGACTGCATCGTGGAGCTGCCAGAGCCAGGGAGTCGTCAAGCGTGGCTCCGCGATCATCGACGCGAGCGCTGGCAACTTGAGCTGTTCGAGGAAAGCATGGGGATCGGGTCTGAGAGGGATCTCACCGGACGAGGTTTCGCGCGCCACGAAGGTCGCGAGGTCGTCGCTGCTCGTGCCGACGAGGTCCGCGAGCCTCGGCAGGTCCTTCGACGAGAGCACGTCGAACACGAGGATGCAGGTACCGCCGGCTCGTGTTGCGCCCGTGAGCGTCGAGAGGTGCAGGGCCGTGAGCGCCATTTCGAGGGCCGCCCATTCCGTGCCGGTCCTCGCCCAGGCGCGCTGGTAGGGGAGCATGAGCTGGCTCAAGACGCAGGTCGAGAGCGTGGTGTCGAAGCGCCGTCCCAGCCGCTCGACGACGCCGCGCGCCGCGGCCACGGCCCGCACGGCGATCTCGCTCTCGGGGATGCCGTCGCTCGCGCTGTCGAGCTCGTCGAGAAAGCCCGACAGGTTGACGTTGGCGTGCAGCCGCGCGCGCTCCCGTAGCGCCTCGGGTAGCCGGGCGCTGGCGCGCTCGAGCGCGCTTCCGTCGAGGTCGACGAGATCCAGGCTGTCGAACGTCGTCGAAAGGTCGGCAAGATTGACGTCCGAGCCGTTGCCGACGCCGAAGATGCAGAGGCTCGGTCCGGCCGCGCGTGCGCTCGCAATGTCGGTGACGCGCCGACGATGGGAGGCGAAGCGCTCCCAGTCGTTGACCGCGCGGTCGTTCATCGCCTTCTGGTAGGCACGCGCGCGCGCCGAAGCGCTTCGCTCGACGTCCGGATGCTCGGCGACGAGGTGCGCGTCGAGGCACGCGTGCGAGCACGCGATGAACGCCGCGTCGGCCGTGCGGCACACGTCGCACACGCGTCGCGGCGGCTTGTCGCAGCCGCAGGTGCGAGCGGAGGCAGTCGGGGGCTCGGAGCTCGACGTGCTCATCGAGCCAGGCATGCTGCCCGCGCGCGTCGGTGCCCGCCACCGCGCGTGTCGGCTGGCGCGGTCCGCGGTTCGCGGATCATCTGCAAGCGGGGCGGAAATTTCCCTCTGAAGCGGACAACAGCCATGAAGACTCCCGGGTGCGCCCGATCTCGGTGCCTTCGGGAGCGGCGGTTCCACGGGCGGGAGAGGCGCGTTGCTCGCGCTCGACGGGCGGCTACCAGGGTAGGCGCTCGCCGTTCGCGTGGAGGAAGCTGCCGGTCGTCTCGAGCGTGACGTTGTCGATGCGTGCGAGCAGGCCGCGCGCCGCATCGAGCGGCTCGACCTGCCCGTGGCCCGCGATCATCTCCGTTTTCACCATGCCGGGATGGAGGATGACGACGGCGATGCCGCGCGGCTTGAGATCGACGGCCAGCGACTTTCCCGCCATGTTGAGCGCGGCCTTGCTCATGCGATAGCCGTACGAGCCGCCCGAGCCGTTGTCGTCGATCGAGCCCATGCGGCTCGTGATGAGCGCGACCTTCGAGCCGACGCTCAGCCGCGGCAGAAGCGCCGCCGTGATGCGCAGCGGTGCGAGCGCATTGACCTCGAACTGCTTGCGGATGCCTTGGGCGTCGAGCTCGGGCAGCGAACCCGTCGAGAGCAGGATGCCCGCGTTGTTGACGAGCAGGTTGACCTTCTGGTCGCCCACGGCGTCGACTAGCTGTTGGATGCCCGCGTCTTCCGTCACCTCGACACCCGAAACGACGGTGGCGCCGAGCTTCTCGAGCGCGGGCGACGAGCGCCGGCACGCAGCCAGCACCGAATGCCCACGTTGCTTCAACAATTCCACGAGCGCGAGGCCGATGCCTCGATTCGCGCCCGTCACGATCGAGAGAGTCATGGGGCGGTCTATGGGGCGGAGCGTTCTTACCCGCAACCGGCCGTATACAAGCAGTATGCGAAAAGCTCGCGCTTTCCGCTGCTTTCGTCCCTCGTTCTCCCGTTCGCGAGGTACGATCCGTTGTGGTTTGGTGCTCACGCCCGACGTGGCGCGCCGATCCGAAACCGAGGAGAGCGTCCATGCGAACGAGCTTGCTTTTGGCTGTTTTTCCAGTCTGTGCGTTGACCTTCGCTGCCTGCGGCGGCGATGACGACGCGTTCGTGGCCGGATCCGGTGGTTCGCCAGCGTCGGGCGGCGCGTCGGGCGGCAAGGGTGGTGCATCGGGCGGTAGCTCCGGAAGCGGAGGCACGACCGCGGGCAAGGGCGGCGGTGGCGGCACGGCGGGCAGGGGTGGCGCCGGGGGTTCCGCTGGCGCCCAGGCGGGGCGAGGCGGTGCGGTGGGCACGGGTGGCAACGGTAGCGGTGGCGAAGCGGGCTCCGCAGCCGGCGCTGATGGCGGGACGGGCGCGGCAGCGGGTGATACTGGTTCTTCGGGCGAAGGCGGTAGCTCGGGCATCGTCGGCAGCGCGCCCGTCGCGACGATCAATCATCCCGGGGACGGCGAAATGCGCGCCGTGAACGCCTCCATTCCGTTCATCGGCGTGGGGACCGACGCCGAGGACGGCGCCTTGACGGGCTCGGCGCTCGTGTGGACGAGCAGTCTCGAAGGACAGATTGGAACCGGTGAGATGTTCAACAAGTCGCTCACCCAGGCGGGCTTGCAGGTCATCACGCTGACCGTCACGGACTCCGACGGAAATCAGGGCACCGACTCCGTCACGCTCGACATGCAGTGAGCCCCACACGCGCGTCTCGGGCGACCGAGGCGGCGCCGACGCCACGATGCGGCTCCACGAGCCGCCGGGCGCTGCCCCATATCGTATACGCTGCAATGATGACTTATCGAGCGGTTCGCCAAATTGCTCGATAATTTTCGATCAAACGTATACTGTTGTGGTGCCCCTGCGGCCTCGCGACCCCCTGGCCCCGACGACGCCCGAAGGCAGGGCCGTCGACGTGTTCGATTACCTGGACCACCGCGCCTTTCTTCGCGACTACTACCTCGATCGCAAGAAGCGTCGCGGGCAGTCGTACCGTTCGTTCTCCCGTCGCGCGGGGCTCGGCTCGCCCAATTATCTGAAGCTCGTCATCGACCGGCAGCGCAATCTCACCGACAAGATGGCGGCGCGGTTCGCCAAGGCCGCCGGCCTCACAGGCGACGCGGCGCTCTACTTCGCCGAGCTCGTGCGCTTCGACCGCGCCACCTCGACGGTTGACCGCGCGGATCACTACGCGAGACTCACGGGGTTTCGCCGCTTTCAGAAGGCGCGACCGCTCGATGCCGCGTTCGCCGCGTATCACTCCACCTGGTACCTGCCCGCCGTGCGCGAGCTCGCGGCACGCGCTGACTTTCGCGCCGATCCCCACTGGATCGCGGGCATGCTGTGGCCCGCCATCGCTCCGGCGGAGGCAACCCACGCTCTGCAGACGCTGCTCTCTCTGGGACTGCTCGTGCAGGGCCCGGGCGGGCGGGTCATCCAGGGCGACGTGCTCGTCTCGACCGGTCCGGAGGTCAGGAGCGTGCAGGTGGCGAGCTACCATCGGGTGATGCTCGAGCGTGCGAGTGCCTCGATCGACGCCGTTCCCCCCGATCAGCGCGACATTTCGGCGCTCACGCTCTGCCTCGGCGGCGATGGCCTCCGTCGGCTGAAGGAGCGCGTCCAGCGCTTCCGCCGCGAGCTGCTCGAGCTGTCCGCGCTCGAGGAGGACCCGCGCCAGGTCGTGCAAATGAATTTCCAGCTGTTCCCACTGTCGCGGCCCGACGAGGAGCGCACGTGAATTGGATCGTCGCGCGCCTCGTGCCCGCGCTCGCGCTGTGCGGCGGCGCCCTCGGCTGCGGCTCCGGCACCGAGACGGGCAACCCGGGCAGTGAAATCGGGCCGCTCGTCACGGCACTGCCCGATTCGCTGCCTGCCGATGTCACGCTATCTCGAACGTGGGTCTCGCTGCCGAGCACGGAGCTCTCGGCGTGCACCGCCGGGGATGCGCCGCGGATTGGCGAAGCGATTGCCGTCGATCTGCTCTCCGGTTCCGCGCGTCCACGATTCGCGAACGCAGGCGCAGAGGCGTGCGGCGTCGTGCTCGAGCTCGGGCCGTCGTCCCTCGGTGAGCCGGCCGAGCTCGCCGGGCTCACGCTCGTCGTCGAGGGCATCCGCGGCGATGCCCTTCCCTTCCGGATTGAGAGCGAGCTCGCCCACCACCTCGTGCTCGACGCGGCGGCGTTCCCCCCGCGTCAGGCCGTCATCGCGTTCGATCTCGGTCTGTGGCTCGACGCCGCCGATCTCGCCGGCGCGACCACCGAAAACGGCAGTGTGCTCGTTGACGCCGACCACAATCTCGACCGACTCACGGCGCTCGAGGCGGCGACGCCCCACGCCGTCGCGCTCTACCTCGATGGGAACGCAAACGGCAGCCTGGACCCCGACGAGCGGACGCCCATCGCCGTGCCGCCGTAGACGGCCGGACCCGCCGCTTCGCGTCGCGGACGTCCGAGGCGGTTTTCGGCGGCTGGGTCCCCGGCGCGCCTCGAGGCCACCCGCGACCGGCTCGGCGGCCACGTGCGCGCCGCGCGCCGGCGTGAAACCCTCCGTTCGTGACCCCCATCCTCTACATCGGCAACAAGAACTATTCCTCGTGGTCGCTACGCCCCTGGCTCGCTCTCACCTGGAGCGGCATCGACTTCGAAGCGCGCGTCATCCCGCTCGGTGGTCCGGGTTACCTCGAGCGCCTCGTGCCGGGCGTGCTCGCCGTCTCCGAGACGGGCACGGTGCCCGTTTTGCACCTCGGCGAGACTCGCATTCAGGATTCGCTCGCGATATCGGAGTGGGCGGCGGAGAAGGCGCCGCAGCTGTGGCCGGAGGAGCCGCTCGCACGGGCGCTCGCGCGCGCTGCCACATGCGAGATGCACTCGAGCTTCGCGGCACTCCGCGCCGCGCTGCCGTGCAACATCCGCCGGCGCGCCGCTCCCCGTCCGCTCGACGCTGCCGTGCGCCGCGACGTGGAGCGCGTTCAGGCGCTCTGGCGCGATTTGCGTGCCCGCTTCGGCTCGGGCGGTCCGTACCTGTTCGGCGCCGAGCCGAGCATCGCCGACGCCTTCTTCACGCCGGTCGCCGCGCGCTTCCGCACCTACGCCGTGCCGCTCGCGTCCGAGGCGGCCCGCTACGTTGACGCCGTGCTCGACAATCCCGCGTTCCGCTCGTGGGAGGCGGAGGCGGTGAAGGAGCCCTTGACGATCCCGCACTGGGACGCGTTCTGAGCGCCCTTCCGAGCGCCGCCGGGGTCTGCGGCCAAAAGCTTGCGATGGAGCGCGAGCCGACCCGCCGCCGCTCTCAGGTGCCGAGCCCAGCGAGTGGCACGCGCGGGTGCGAGGGGTCGCCGAAGTCCTGGTAGTCGGCGATGCCGAGCGCTTCGGCCATGCTGATGAGCGCGTTCTGGTGCGGCGCGCCCTGGCCGTCGATGTAGCGGCCGTCGGGCGAGAGCTTCAGGTAGCCATTGTCGCCACCCGCGAAGACGAAGCGCATGTCGCTACCGCTGTGGAGCACGCCGTCGCCCATGTCGCGCGCCCACACCATGAGTGTTTTGTCGAACAGCGTGCCGGCGCCGCCCGAAAGGGGGATGGCCTTGAGCTTTTCGGCAGCAGCGACGAACTGCCCGCAGAGCCAGCGTTCGAGGGCGATGAGGCGCTGGCGTGGCGCCATGTCGGAGTGCAGGAACGTGTTGTGCCAGTCGCCCGGTGCGCCCACCTCCGGCAGTGACACCTGCGTGTTCTGGTGGTGACCGAACTGCACGGCGGCCACGCGCGTGCGGCCGCACGCGAGCGCCATCACCGCGAGGTCCAAGTGCTTCACGCTGTTCAGGAGCACTTCGGACTCTGCCGTCGGTACTGCCGGCACGGCGCACGAAGCCGCCGGCGGCGGACCGCCCCCGCCGCCCGATGCGAGCGTGAGCTCGAGCTGGCGAATCGAATCGGCGTGAAGCTCGAGCTTCTGGCGCTCCGTCGCGCCCAACGTTTGCGAGAGCTCGGCGAGCTCGCGCTTCACGAGATCGAGCGAGCTCGTGCGGCGGCGCGTCTTGTCGTCGGGCACGTTCGGATCAGGCGGGGTATCCGACGGCGGCGTGAACCCACCGAAGATGGCCTGGTGCGCCGCGCTCACCGAGAAGATGGGGGAGAGAGCCCGACCATCGCGGTAAAAAGTGGTCTGCTGCTCGGTGCTCACGCCGCCGAGCAGCAGGTTCTTGATGGGCGTCTGCGGCAGCTGGTCGCTCACCCACTGCTCGATCGAGATGTGAGTCGGCGCGCCGTAGCCCTTACCCGTGAGGCCGCCGGGCGAACCGTGCGAGTCGGCCGTGCCGTTGCTGGAGAGCTTCTCCACGAGCACGAGGTTCGCTTTGAGCGGCTCGAGCGGCTCGGTCATCGGGCTCCACACGATCTTCGTGTCGGTCGAGCCCTTGGGCGTCCATGACGCGATGTCCGTCCCGGACGTGAAGAACAACAACAGGTTCTCGTAGCCGCCGACGGGGGCGGCGCTCGCGTTCGGCGCGCGCACGAGCTCGACGAACGGCGCGAACAGCGTGGCGAGCCCCGCGCTCTGCAAAAATGCGCGACGCCGGAGCAGGCTGGTACTTTTCATGGATCCACCACCCTCTGCGAGAAGGTCGGCGCGTGGAGAATGCCGGTGACGATGGAGTAGAGCGAGTAGCCGTGTGCGGCGGCGTCGCGCCGCACGGCGTCGTCGTTGCACTTCTTTTCGGTCCAGTTGTCGCGACCGTGGGCGTAGTACGACCAGAAGCGCACGAGGCAGGCACGCACGCGATCTTCCGACGCGAGGTAGCTCACGAGCGATGGCAAGCCATCGAGCGGCACGTCGCCCGTGGGCCCTTCGGTGAGCAGCCCCGTGGCGTCGATGGTGACGCCGTTTTCCTGGTCACGGTAGCGGCCGAAGCCGTCGTAGTGCTCGAATGCGAAGCCGGTTGGGTCGAACATCGTGTGACAGCCCGCGCACACGGGGTTCCTCGTGTGCTCGGTGTAGCGCTCGCGGTTCGTCGTGAAGCCCGCGCCGCTCGCGAGGTTCGTGTCGAGATCGGTCGGCATGGCGGGGATCGGATCGCAGAGCAGTCGCTCGCGCACGAAGCGACCGCGCTGCGTGGGCGAGGAGTTCTCCGGCTGCGCATGCGCCGTGAGAAAGCCCGCCTGGCCGAGGAGCCCCGGGGCACGCTGGGTGCCCGCGAGCTCGACGCGCTGAAAACCCGCGCCGCCCGCGGCGAGCCCGTAGAACGCAGCGAGCGCCGCGTCGACGTACGTGTAGTCGGCGGTGAGGAGCGTCGTCACGTCGGCGCCCGCGGCGAACGTGCTCGCGAAAAACTCGGATGCTTCGCCCTGCATCGAGGCGCGAAGCTCGGGTGTCAGAGCAAAGGTCGCGTCGTCCTTCGCCTTCGTCGGCAGGCCGTCGAGCTCGAGCCAGCCCGACGCGAAGCGCGCGACCGGGAGCTTGGCGGCCGGCGTATTGAGCAGCCGCGCTGCCTGCTGGTCGATGGCCTCGGCCGTGCCGAGCGCGTTCGCGGCGGCGGCGGCGAGCAGCGTCGCATCGGGCGCCGTGTCGAGCAGGAAGTACGAGAGCTCGCTCGCGACCTCGTACGGCGTGAGCGCCCAGCGACCCGGCTCGTTCGGATCCGGCGCGCCGAGCTCGCGTCGATAGAGCAGGTACGGCGACTGGATCAGCGTCGCGATGACGACCTTGGCCCCGTCCTCGAAGCTTTGCTCCGCGGCAAAGAGCGCGAGGTAGTCTCCGACGCGCGCGTCGAGAAGCGGCTCGCGGTAGAGCTTCGTGCCGAGGTTTTGAATCAGCTCGCGCTGGCAGCTCGCGTCGTTCGTCGTGCACGACGTGAACAGCGAAAGCTTGCTCGGCACCGCCCATTCGGCGACCTTTTCCGCGTAGTCGATCAACAGGGCCGCATCGAGGTCGCGCACGACGGCGGCGTCGGCATCGACGCGGAAGCGCAACACCGAAGGATCGGTGAGCACGTCGGCCGAGGGGACGCTCTGGTCCTGAAACGCGTCGACGAGCGTGTTGCGGAGCTGGATCGAGGTGAG
Organism: uncultured delta proteobacterium; assembly: GCA_963841435.1. Lineage (GTDB taxonomy): Bacteria > Myxococcota_A > Polyangia > Polyangiales > Polyangiaceae > PMG-095. The sequence goes on along the minus strand of CAWJCS010000003.1, from coordinate 422,196 downwards.
GCGCCGGATGAGGCGCGGGCCGGGCGTGCTGCAGTCGCTGAGCTCGCCGCCGACGGGGGGTGCCTGGCCGCCGAAGCCACCTTGAGACTGTCCCGCCTGCGCGCCGCCACCCGCTGCGCCCCCCGCGTTTCCGGATCCGCCGACGCCGATCGAGCCGCTGCTGCCGCCGCTACCCCCGCCCGCGCCGCTGCCGCCGCCGCCGGCGGCGCCGCCCGTCGCACCCTGGCCGGCGGCGGCACCGTTGCCGCCTGGTGCGGGTGTCGGCGCGACCGTGCCACAGGCGAGCACCAAAAATGGCAGAGCCGCCGCAAAGGCCGTGGGCAAGCTCCAGCTCACGACACGTCGTGTCTCTTCGTTTCGTACCTTCGAAGCCCGCGCCACCTTCTGACGAAGCTAACGCCCGAGGGTGAGATCGGCAACCTCGTTACCCCTCGAATTTCTTGTCGTTTCCGCTGTGAGCGCGAGAACGGGGTGAGGCGATGCAGGCAGGTGTGCGCATCCCGTCCGGCTTCGACGAAAAACTCTCGTCGAGTCGGACGAGACCGTTGACGCGCCGCGGCGGCCGTGGTGACAAGGCCGCATGCACTGTCCTCAGGTTCCTCCGTCCACGTGGGTTCGCTTCACTCGTCTCGACGGCGGACGCGAGCCCAGCGCAGGCGAGGTAATCGATCGTCTGAAGGTCGTGAGCGTCACGAACGTGCGCGGCGCGGCGCTCGAGGGCATCGAGCCTGGACTCTCTTTCGCACGGATCGAATCGAGCGTCGGGTTGCCCGACGGTGCGGGTGACCTCGTCGCCGTCACGCAGCACCTCGGGTACACGCGCGCCGCCGAGCGCGCCGAGCTCGCGCCGGCGACGAGCCCGGGCGCCGACGCGCACGTCGTCATCATTCCCATCACCAAGAGCGCGGCCTGGTGGGAGCTGGCGCACGACGAGCGCGATCAGCTCTTTCGCGGCGCCGGCACGTCGGAGGGTCACGTGAACGTCGGCCGCCCGGTGGCGAAACAGATCCTGCGCAAGCTCTATCACGGTCGCGGTGTCCCGGGCGCCGGCTGGGACTTCCTCACCTACTTCGAATTTGCTCCCGAGCTCGAAGGCGAGTTCCGCGCTCTCGTTTCGGGCCTTCGCGATCCAGCGCGCAATCCGGAGTGGCGGCACGTCGAGCGCGAGGCCGACATCTGGCTCACGAAGGTCGCCTGAGCCGCGTGTGTATCCGGCGGGTTTCCGCGTCCCCGCCACGCGTCAATCCCAGGAGTTCGGCTTGATTCGGGGGATTGCTCGTCGTATTCGCGTTCGGTCGTGATGACCGTCGCCGAGCTTCGCCCGACCGCCCCGGGGGGCTGGCACGCACGTCTCGACCTCGAGCTAGGGCTCCTGGGGAGCCGCACGGTGCTCGTCCGCCGGTCCCACGAGGGTCCGCTCATGGTGCAGCGGGCATTTTACCCGGAGCCCGACGGCACCGCGCACGTCGTCGTCTTGCACCCGCCAGGCGGCATCGCCGGCGGAGACATCCTGGACCTCTCGATCGAGGTGCGCTCGGGAGCGCGCGCCCTTTTGACGACGCCCGCCGCCACGAAGCTCTACCGGACCCGTGGCCCGCTCGCGACCGTACGCCAGTCCCTGCATGTGAGCACCGGCGCGACCCTCGAGTGGCTACCGCAGGAAACGCTCGCCTTCGGCGGCGCCCGCGCCGAAATGCAGACGCGCGTCGAGCTCGAGCCCGGCGCGCGCTACGTCGGTTGGGATATCGCGTGTCTCGGCCGGCCCGCGTCGGGCGATGATTTCGACGTTGGCCGCCTCGATCAGAAAACCGAGCTCTGGGTCGGTGGCAAGCCGCTGCTCGTCGAGCGCCTCAGCGTCGACGCGCGCGCGGCGAGCCGGCGTGGCCCCTTTGGGCTCGGCGGGCGGAGCGCTTACGGTTGCCTCGTCGCCGTCGGCCCGGCGGGGGGCGTCGTGGACGCTCTTCGCGCGCTGGTGCGCCCGAGCGCCGAGGGCGACCTTTTCGCCGTCACCGACGTGGGCGGCGCCGTCGTTTGTCGCGCGCTGGGCCACGGTGCCGATCGCGTGCGTCGCTTGCTCGAGCCCGCCTGGGTCGTCGCGCGCGAGCACGTCCTCGAAAAGTCCCCCTGTCAGCCCCGCATCTGGAACACGTGAGGAGACCATGGAGCTTAGCCCGAGAGAAAAGGACAAACTGCTGATTTTCACGGCGGCGCTGCTCGCGGAGCGGCGCAAGGCGCGCGGCTTGAAGCTCAACTACCCCGAAGCGGTCGCTTACATCACGGCCGCCATCCTCGAAGGCGCGCGCGACGGGCGCACCGTGGCCGAGCTCATGAGCCACGGCGCCACGCTTCTCACGCGCGACGACGTGATGGAGGGAGTGCCCGAGATGATTCACGAGGTTCAGGCCGAAGCGACGTTCCCCGACGGCACGAAGCTCGTCACCGTGCACCAGCCCATCCTTTGAGCCACGAAAGTCAAGACATGATTCCCGGCGAGCTTTTCACGAAACCCGGCGACATCGAGCTGAACGAGGGTCGCCCCACGCTCACGGTGCGCGTTGCGAACACCGGCGATTGACCCATCCAGGTCGGTTCGCACTATCACTTCTACGAGACGAACCAGGCCCTCCGTTTCGACCGCGAGCCGACGCGCGGCTATCGCCTCAACGTCGCCGCGGGCACGGCGGTGCGCTTCGAGCCCGGCCAGGAGCGGGAGGTAACGCTCGTGAAATACGCCGGCGACGGCAAGGTCTATGGCTTCCAGGGTCGCGTCATGGGCGCGCTCGGAGGCGGACGATGACCCGCATCTCGCGCAGCGCCTACGCGTCGATGTACGGGCCGACGGTCGGCGACCGGCTGCGCCTCGCCGACACCGAGCTCTTCATCAGCGTCGAGAAGGACCTCACGCTCTACGGCGAGGAAATCAAGTTCGGCGGCGGCAAGGTCATCCGTGACGGCATGGGGCAGGGGCAGCGCACGAGCGCCGAGACCGTCGATACCGTCATCACCAACGCCCTCATCGTCGACCACTGGGGCATCGTCAAAGCCGACATCGGCATCAAGGACGGCCGCATCGCCAAGATCGGAAAGGGGGGCAACCCCGACGTTCAGCCCGGCGTCGACATCGTCGTCGGTCCGGGCACCGAGGTCATCGCCGGCGAAGGGCTCATTGCCGTCCCCGGCGGCATCGACGCGCACATTCACTTCATCTGCCCGCAGCAGATCGAAGACGCGCTCATGAGCGGCGTCACGACGATGCTCGGCGGCGGCACGGGCCCCGCCGCCGGCACCAACGCCACCACCTGCACCCCTGGCCCCTGGTACCTCGCGCGCATGCTCCAGGCGGCCGACGGGTTGCCGATGAACCTCGGATTTTTGGGCAAGGGTAACGCGAGCCTGCCCGACGCGCTCGAGGAGCAGGTCACGGCCGGCGCCATGGGTCTGAAGCTCCACGAAGACTGGGGCACGACGCCCGCGGCCATCGACTGCTGCCTCGGCGTGGCCGACCGCTACGACGTGCAGGTCGCCATCCACACCGACACGCTCAACGAGTCCGGCTTCGTGGAGGACACGTTCGCCGCGTTCAAGGGTAGGACCATCCACGCGTACCACACCGAGGGTGCGGGTGGCGGGCACGCGCCGGACATCATCCGCGCCTGCGGCGAGCCGAACGTCTTGCCTTCGTCGACGAACCCCACGCGGCCGTTCACCGTGAACACCATCGACGAGCACCTCGACATGCTCATGGTGTGTCACCATCTCGATCCTTCGATTCCCGAGGACGTGGCGTTTGCCGAGTCGCGCATTCGCCGCGAGACGATCGCCGCCGAGGACATTTTGCACGATCTCGGCGCGTTCAGCATGATTGCCTCCGATTCGCAGGCGATGGGCCGCGTCGGCGAGGTCGGCATCCGCACCTGGCAAACGGCGCACAAGATGAAGATGCAGCGCGGCGCGTTGCCGGAAGACAGCGCCGAGAGCGACAATTTTCGCGTGCGGCGCTACATCGCCAAGTACACGATCAATCCCGCCATCGCGCACGGCATCGCCACGGAGGTCGGCTCGATCGAGGCAGGCAAGCTTGCCGACATCGTGCTCTTTTCCCCGGCGTGCTTTGGCGTGAAGCCCGCGATGATCATCAAGGGCGGCATGATCGTGGCCGCGCCCATGGGCGACCCGAACGCGTCGATCCCGACGCCACAGCCCGTGCACTACCGACCGATGTTCGGCGCGTACGGTGGCGCCCTTCCGGCGACGAGCGTCTCGTTCGTCTCGCAGGCGGCGCTCGCTGCCGGTCTCGGTGAGCGGCTCCGGCTCCAAAAGCGTCTCGTTGCCGTGAAGGGTACGCGCGGTATCGCGAAGAAGGACATGGTGCACAACGCCGCCTTGCCGAAAATAGAAGTCGATTCACAGACCTATGAGGTGCGCGCCGACGGCACGTTGCTCACGTGCGAGCCGGCGAAGACGCTTCCGCTCACCCAGCGCTACTTCTTGTTCTGACATGCGAGAAGTGCGCCGCCTCCACGAAGCGCCGCCCGCAGGAGCGCGGGAGGATCGCGTCGTGCTCGACTACGACGCGCGCCAGAAGCACCGCTTCCGCGCCACGCTCGCAAGCGGCGAGGTCATCGCCGTGCGCTTGCCGCGCGGCACCGTGCTCGTGGACGGCAACGTGCTCGTGGCGGACGACGGCGGCACCGTGCGTGTGGTCGCCGCCGCGGAGCCACTCAGCGTTGCCACGACGAACGACCCGCTGCTCCTCGCGCGCGTCGCCTATCACCTCGGCAACCGCCACGTCCCCCTGCAGATCGCGCCCGGCCGCGTCGCCTACGTCCACGACCACGTCCTCGACGACCTCGCCACGCGTCTCGGCGCGACGGTCAGCTTCGAGCGAGCCCCCTTCAACCCCGAGGGCGGCGCCTACGGCCTCGGCGGCCACCACAGCCACGAGCACGACCACGACCCCGACCATCACGGTCACGAGCACGACCACGACCCCGACCATCACGGTCACGACCACGAGCACGGCGCCCCGTGACCGCCCACCGTGACCTTCTCCCCGCCGAGCTCATGGTCCCCGCCGGCGCGCTCCCGGCCGTGCCTGCGGCGCCCCCCGCCGAGCCCTGGCTCCAGGCGCCGTCGCTCATCGCCCTGCTCCAGCTCGCGAGCCCTGGGCTTCCCATCGGCGCCTTCGCCTACTCGCAGGGACTCGAGACCGCGATCGAGCTCGGCTTCGTCACGAACGAAGCCGACGCCACGGCGTGGCTCCTCGGTAACCTCGAAGACGGCGTCGCCCGCCTCGATCTCCCGCTCGTGGCCCGCCTGCACGCCGCTTTCGCCAACGGCGACGCTCAGGCAGCGCTCGCCTGGTCGGAGCTTCTCCTCGCGTGCCGCGAAACCTCGGAGCGGCGGCAGGAAGATCGCCAGCTCGGCCGTGCCCTTGCTCGGCTGCTCGTCGACCGCGGTGTTGCGGCCGCCCGGCCTTTCCTCGACTCGGAGTCGGTGACGCACGCCGCGATGTTCGCGCTCGGCGCTGCGCGAGCGGGGGCCCCGTGCGAGCCGACGCTCCATGCCTTCGCCTTCGCCTGGGCCGAAAGTCAGGTGAGTGCCCTCGCGCGGCTCTTGCCGCTCGGCCAGCTCGCCGCTCAGCGCGCGCTCAGTCGTGCGGCTGAGGCGGTTCCCGGCGCCGTTTCGCTCGCTCTCTCCTTGCCGGACTCGGCGCTCGGCTCCACGCTCCCCGGCGTCGCGATCGCGAGCGCGCTTCATGAGACGCAATACACTCGTTTGTTCAAGTCCTAGCGTTTCGTGGCGATGGCCTTCGTGCTTCGTCGTACTGAGTCGCCGCGTGACCGCCGCCCAGAACCCCCACTGAGTCAGCAAACCTCCACACTTTGGTAGCCGATGGAACGACACAGCGAATCCGAAACCCTGCGCGTCGGCGTCGGTGGGCCCGTGGGCTCCGGCAAGACCGCGCTCGTCAACTCCCTGTGCAAGGCCATGCGCGACCGCTTCCGCATGGCCGTCGTGACGAACGACATCTACACCAAGGAAGACGAGCAGTTTCTCATCAGGAGTGGCGCCCTCTCGGCCGACCGCGTCCTCGGCGTCGAAACGGGTGGCTGCCCCCACACCGCCATCCGCGAGGATGCCTCCATCAACCTCGAAGCGGTCGACACGCTCATGAAGCGCCACGGCCCTCTCGACCTCGTCATCATCGAAAGCGGCGGCGACAACCTCGCCGCGACGTTCAGCCCCGAGCTCTCCGATCTCACATTATACGTCATCGATGTCTCGGCCGGCGACAAGATCCCGCGCAAGGGCGGCCCTGGTATCACGAAGAGTGATCTTCTCATCATCAACAAGACGGACCTCGCGCCATACGTCGGCGCCTCGCTCGACGTGATGCGCCGCGACGCACTCAAGATGCGCGGCGACCGCCCCTTCGTCTTCACGAACCTGAAGTCGGGTGACGGCCTAAAATCGGTGGTCGACTTCATCGTCGAGCAGGGGTTGCTCGGGCCGTCGGCCGCCGCCGCGAAGTCCTGAACGCGGCCCGCGACTCGGCCCGAGCTCGTCTGCCGAGCCCAGCGGCCGAAGCGGTTTGTCACGGACCTGGGATGAGGACGGGGGCACCGAACGTCGAGCCTCGACGGCAATCGGACCGGCAGACAAGTGGGTTCGCGCACCAATCGACCCTGTCGGGTGCTTGCCGGTGGCAGTCTTCGACATGGACCCTATGGAGGGTCCATGTCGCTCTATGCACGGCTGGCAGCGAAGGGCCCGAGCGGCTTCGGCTATGGCTCGACCGCCGAAGAAGTGACCGAAGGGCTGGCGCTCGGTGGCAAGGTCGTGCTCGTCACGGGCGCGAGCTCCGGGATCGGGTTCGAGGCCATGCGGGTGCTCTCGCTCCGGGGCGCGCGCGTCATCGGTACGGCACGAACGCTCGAGAAGGCGCAGGCCGCCTGCCTGGCCGCCGGCGGGCAGACCGTGCCGCTCGCCTGCGAGCTTTCGAACCCGAAGAGCGTGCGTGCCTGCGTCAGAGCGGTGAAGGACGCCGGGGTCCGCCTGGACGCCGTGATCGGCAACGCCGGAGTCATGGCGCTTCCGGAGCTACGCCAGGCCCATGGCTACGAAATGCATTTCTTCACCAATCACATCGGCCACTTCATGCTGGTAACGGGTCTGCTCTCGGAGCTCACCGAGAGTGGTCGCATCGTCATGCTCAGCAGCAGCGCGCACGCTCAGGCGCCGAAGGTCGGCATCGAGTTCGACAACCTGGACGGCAAGCGGGGGTACAGGCCCTGGACCGCCTACGGGCAGTCGAAGCTAGCCAACCTCCTCTTCGCCAAGCAGCTCGCGCGGCGCTTTCGCGGCAGCGAAAGGACGGCCAACGCCGTGCATCCGGGCGTGATTCGCACCAATCTCCAGCGGCACATGAATGCCGCGATTTCGTTCTCGTTGGCGGTCTTTGGCCCGGTGGCGCTGAAGAGCGTGGAACAGGGCGCCGCGACCGAGGTTTTCGCCGCAAGCAGCCCCTCGCTCGCGGGAGTTTCGGGCGAGTACCTGGCAAACTGCAACGTGGCCCGTCCGCGTGCCGACGCCAACGACGAGGCGCTTGCGCGAAAGCTCTGGGACACCTCGGAAGCCATCGTCGCCGGCCTCCCGGCGGACTGAGCGAAAGGGTCGAGCGCGTCCTACTCGACGCGCTCGACGCGAAAGCGACGGCCCTTGATGCGTCCTTCGCGCAGGCTCGTGAGCGCCTTCTCGCTCACGCCCCGTTCGAGCGCAACGAACGAAAACCGGTCGTGGATCTCGATCTTGCCGATCTGCTCGCCCTTCAGGCCGCCGGCCTCGCCCGTGATGGCGCCCAGGATATCGCCGGGGCGTAGCTTGTCCTTGCGGCCGCCCGAGATGCGGAGCGTGGCCATCGTCGGCTGTCGTGCTCCGGCCCCCGTCTCTTTCCCTGCGCCGCGCGCCACCGAGCCTCGCTCGCCGCCCACGAGCTCCAGTCGAACACCCGTGAAGTCTTGTATTGCTTCGAGCCTGGGCGCGTCCACGGGAGTGAGGATCGACACCGCGACGCCGGATTTTCCGGCGCGCCCCGTGCGCCCGATGCGATGCACGTAGATCTCGGGTTGGCTCGGGAGGTCGAAATTGACGACCAGGTCGAGGTGGTCGAGGTCGATGCCACGCGCAGCCACGTCGGTTGCCACGAGCACGCGGGTGCTGCCGTTTCGGAATTTTGCCATCACGCGATCACGGTCGCGTTGCTCGAGGTCGCCGTGGAGGGCCGCCACGCTGAGGCCTCGGGTGCGAAGCTCCTCCTCGATCATGGCGACGGTGAGCTTCTGGTTGGCGAACACGAGGGCGGAGTCGTGCGGGTGGCTCGAAAGGACACTACCGAGCACGGCAAGCTTGGCGCTCGGCTCGCTCTGCACGACGAGCTGGCGAATGTCCGGCGCCGTCTGCGGCGCCTGCTCGATCGTCACCCACTTCGGCTCCTTCTGGTACTTGGCGGAGAGCTCGCGAATCGAGGCGGGAAACGTGGCGGAGAAGAAGACGGTCTGGCGCGGCTCGGGGAGCGCCCTCAGCACCTTCTCGATGTCCGGCAGAAAGCCCATGTCGAGCATGCGATCGGCCTCATCGAGCACGATGGTGCCCACGCGATGGACGCGCAGAGTGCGGCGCTTCAAATGGTCGATGACGCGACCGGGCGTGCCGACGGCAAGGTGCACGCCGCCTTCGAGCACGCGCGTCTGATCGCGGACCGGCTCGCCACCGGAGAGGACGGCGACCGAGAGCCCCGCGCGCCCGCGACCGAGCTTTCTGAGCTCGCGTGCCACCTGGGCACTGAGCTCCCGCGTGGGGCAGAGCACCAAACCCTGCAGCTCTCGGCGTGCAAGGTCCAACCGTTCGAGCAGCGGTAGCGAAAACGCGGCCGTCTTCCCGCTGCCGGTCTGCGACTGGCCGACGAGATCGCCCCCGGAAAGCAGCACCGGAATGCTCTCGGCCTGCACTCTCGTCGGCGTCTCGAAGCCGAGCTCCGTCAGCACGGCGAGCCCGGTTGACCCCGGCAAGAGTGCGCAAAAGTCGTTGCGGTGGGACAGGTCGCTCGCGCCGTCGGACGGCGTCGCCTCTCCGGCGAGGACGCGTCGAAAGCCCTCGTGACCGAGGGCGCGCAGGGTGGCGGTGTTCTTTTCGAAGATCTGCGCTGCGTCCGGGAATGCGGCGACCGCGCGCGTGACGCTGGCTTCACGCAGCAAATGCAACATCGGGTAGGGCGAGCGATTGCTGAGCTGTGCCGCGTCGCCCGGCTCGTGCTCGCCGAACTCGTAATTCGGGTGAAAGCTCGCAATCTGAAGCGTGCCTGACAGCCCCTGCCGCTCGAGCTCCTCGTTCGCGAGCCTCAGAAAGTCGTTGTAGTCGAGAAACTCCCCGAGCACTCGCGGGAAAATGAGCAGCACCGTATCGACCGCTTCCGGGTCCGCGGCCGCGAGCTCCGTGAGCTCTCGAGAGAGGTCCGAGAGCAGCACGGCAGGGCTCTCTGCCGGGCTCACCACATAGCGGATCTGGCCCTTCACGTGGACGCTCTTCGCGAATGGGCAGAGCGACAGGCCGATCACTGCGCGCTCGAGCCACACTTCGGTGGCGCGAAGCACCTCGGCGTCCGCAGGGAAGCTCGCCATGGAATCCATCCGTCCCGATAGTCGCGAAGGGATGGGCACGCCAGGTGGCGGGGGTCGCCGACGCGAGTTAGCGGCGCAAAAGCGCCTTGCGGACCCAGGCGAGCGCCGCTTCCCGGTCGTCGAAGGTGCTCACCCGGGCGCGGTCCTGGCGCGCGTACCTTTGAACCTGCAGCTTGCCGGGGACCGACGCGACGACGAGCGCCATCTCGAGCCAACCGGTGGAGAGGCGCTGTCGGTAGGGTGCGAACGCCTTCTCGAAGTCCTCTTCGTTGCGTCCGGCCGCGGCTGTCACGTCCACGACCAGGCAGTACTGCCCGCGGTTGACTCTCGCGAGAGCGCGATCGGCGGCCCCCCAGATGGCATCGAGCCCATTCGCTTCGACGCGAGTCGGCTTTCGAACCATCAGCACGATGGGCTCGTCGAGCGCCGTCACCGTGAGGTGCTCGTTCTCGAACAGCGTCTCGGTGGGCATGCCGCTTCGAGTCTAGCCCAGCCGCAGAGCCGGATTCACCCGAACCGCGAATGCAACAGGAAAATGCATGATTCGACGCCCGGTGTCGTGTCGTCCTCGTGCGTCGATACCCAAGGTCTCGCCGCCGAGCTTCCGACGCGCTCGAGCCCTCTTCAGACCGCGAGATGCTTCGCGACGAGGTCGTCGCTGAGCTCTTTCATCTCACCCGTGGCGACAGCGCGGCCGCGATCCATCAGGCAGAAGCGGCTGCCGACGCGGCGCGCGAAGGCGAGCTTCTGCTCGACGAGCAGGACCGTGAGGCCCTCTTCGCGATTGAGCATCATGAGCACGTCGCCGATCATCTTCACGATGTTCGGCTGGATGCCCTCCGTGGGCTCGTCCAGGATGAGGAGCTTCGGGTTGATGGCGAGCGCGCGGCCGATGGCGAGCTGCTGTTGCTGGCCGCCCGAGAGGTCGCCACCGCGCCGGTTCAGCATCGTCCTGAGGACGGGGAACAGCTCGAAGACGCGTTTCGGCACGGGCTTTCGGCGCCCTTCGGCCACCACGCCGACCTCGAGGTTCTCGCCGACGGTGAGCTGCGGAAAGATCTCGCGGCCCTGAGGTACATAGCCGACACCCGAGCGCGCGCGCGTCTCGGGAGCCGCGCCGGTCAGCTCTTTGCCGGAGAACTTGATGCTGCCACCGGTCACCTTCAGCGAGCCCATGATGGCGCGGAGCAGCGTGGTCTTGCCCACGCCGTTTCGGCCCATGAGGCAGGTGCAGGAGCCCTCGGGCACGTCCAGGCCCATTTCCCAGAGGATCTGACTGCCACCATAGGCCTGGTTCAGGCCTTCAACCGTCAGCATTCGGCGCTCCCAGGTACACCTCGACGACTCGTTCGTTCGCCTGCACCTCGTCGAGCGTGCCTTCGGCAAGCACGCTGCCTTCGTGAAGCACGGTGACCTTCTTCGCAATGTTGCGCACGAAGTCCATGTCGTGCTCGACCACGACGACGGTGCGCTCGCCCGCGAGCGACACCAAGAGCTCGGCCGTGCGCTCCGTTTCCTGGTGCGTCATGCCGGCCACCGGCTCGTCGACGAGCAGCACCCGCGGGTTTTGCACGAGCAGCATGCCGATCTCGAGCCACTGCTTCTGCCCGTGTGAAAGCTGGCCCGCGACGCGGTCACGCGCCTCGACGAGCCCAATGGTCTCGAGCGCCTGGTCGATCGATTCGTGGTCGCTCTTCGCCAGGGTGCCGAAAAGCGACCGCCACACGGAGCGATTGCCGGCGAGCGCGAGCTCGAGATTCTCGAACACCGTGTGGCCCTGGAACACCGTGGGGCGCTGGAATTTGCGGCAAATGCCGAGTCGCGCGATCTCGTACTCCGAGAGGCCGATGAGGTCGCGCCCGTGGCCCACGAGGTAGACGTTGCCCTCGTCCGGCGCCGTCTTGCCGGTGATGACGTCCATGAGCGTGGTCTTGCCGGCGCCGTTGGGGCCGATGAGACAGCGGAGCTCGCCCGCGTCGAGGATGAGCGTGAGGTCGTTGAGCGCCTTGAAACCGTCGAAGCTGACGCTCACGGCGTCGACGCACAGGACGGCCTTGCGTCCGCCCACCAGTGTCGCGAGCCGCTGCTCGTCGACGGCTTTGCTGCGTCGCTTGCCCTTGCGCGAGGTCGGCGGAACCGACGCCTTCTGGGTGGGAGTGGGAACCTCCGTCGCTTCGTCGGGGGCTCCTGCTGCGGTGAGCGCCGGGTTGGTGGCTGCGCTCGTCATGCCGGTTTCGGTGCTCCGGTTGGTGCGGCTCGTTTGGCCATGAGCTTCTGTGCGAAGCCGATCACGCCCTGCGGCAGGAAGAGCGTGACGAGGATGAACATGGCGCCGAGCACGTACAACCACGCCTCGGGCAGCGCGCCCGTGAACCAGCTCTTCGTGCCGTTGACGATGAAGGCACCGAGGGCGGCGCCCATCAGCGTGCCGCGGCCGCCCACGGCCGTCCAAATGGCCATTTCGATGGAGTTCGAGGGCTGGAGCTCGCTCGGGTTGATGATGCCGACCTGCGGCACGTAGAGCGCACCGGCGATGCCGCAGAGCACGGCCGAGAGCGTCCAGACGAAGAGCTTGTATTGCGTCGGGTCGTAGCCGCAGAACATGACGCGGCTCTCCTGGTCGCGCACCGCGCGGAGCACCCGACCGAGCTTGGTGGTGACGACGTAGCGGCAGAGCAGGTACGTGAGGATGAGCGCCGCCACGGAGATCACGTACAGGGCGAGCTTGGTGGAGGGGAGCTGCAGGGGGTAGCCGTAGAGCTGCTTGAAGTCCGTGAGGCCGTTGTTGCCGCCGAAGCCCGTGTCGTTGCGGAAGAAGAGCAGCATCAGAGCGTAGGTGAGGGCTTGCGTGATGATCGAGAAGTAGACGCCACGGATGCGTGAGCGGAACGCGAAGTAGCCGAACGCATAGGCGAGCAGGCCCGGCACCCAGAGCACCGCGAACATCGCAAAGAAGAAGTTGTCGAAGCCGAGCCAGAACCAGGGCAGCTCCTTCCAATCGAGGAACACCATGAAATCGGGCAAATTGCTGCGGTAGACACCCTGGCCCTGCATGGCGCGCATCAGGTACATGCCCATGGCGTAGCCGCCGAGCGCGAAGAACACGCCGTGCCCGAGGCTCAGGATCCCGCAAAAGCCCCAGATCAAATCGAGAGCGACGGCGGCGAGCGCGTAGCAGGCGAACTTGCCGAGCAGCGTGACGAGGTGGTCGGGGATCTGCAATGGCGAGCCCGCGGGAAGCGCCACGTTGAGCACCGGGACCAGCACGAGACCGATGAGCGCAACGACGCCGACGGCGATCCAGCCGCGGCGGTCGTGCATCTGACGGAGGATGGCGAGCGCCTTCATCAAACCTCTGCCGCTCGGCCCTTCATCGCGAAGATGCCCTGCGGGCGCTTCTGGATGAACAGGATGATGATGACCAGGATCAAGATCTTGCCGAGCACGGCACCGGCAGCAGGTTCGAGCAGCTTGTTCAGGATGCCGAGGCCCATCGCGCCGACGATGGTGCCGACGAGCTTGCCGACGCCACCGAGCACCACCACCATGAACGAATCGACGATGTAGCCCTGGCCGAGCTCGGGGCCGACGTTGCCGAGCTGCGAGAGCGCGACACCGCCCAGGCCGGCGATGCCAGAGCCCAGGCCGAACGTGCCCATATCGACCAGCGGTGTAGCGACCCCCATAGCCGCCGCCATCTCGCGGTTTTGCGTGACGGCGCGCACGCGGAGCCCGACGGGCGTCTTGTTCATCCAGAGCCAGACGAAGGCGACGACCACGACGGCGAAGCCGATCACGGCGATGCGGCTGTAGGTGAGCACGACCCCCGGCAGGAGCGAGACGCCGCCCTCTAGCCAGCTCGGGTTCGACACCGTGACATTCTGTGCGCTGAAAAGCACGCGCACGGTCTGGATGAGGGCGAGCGAGATGCCCCAGGTGGCGAGCAGCGTTTCGAGTGGCCGCCCGTACAAGAAGCGGATCACGCTGCGCTCGAGCGCCACGCCGACCGCGAAGCAGACCAAAAAGGCCGCGGGGATCGAGAGGATGAGGTACCAATCGAAGTAGGCCGGAAGGTACTTTTGAAACAGGTTTTGCACGACGTAGGTCGTGTAGGCGCCGATCATCAGCATCTCGCCGTGCGCCATGTTGATGACGCCCATCAACCCGAACGTGATGGCGAGACCGAGCGCAGCGAGCAAGAGCACGCTGCCGAGGCTCACGCCGTAAAATAGGTGGCCGAGTAGGCCGATGAAGAAAACCCGCGACTCGATGCTCTTCAGAGCATCGCGCGCGGCCTCGCGTACGGCCGGGTCCTTCTCGGACGATTCGGAGCCGTTCTTGCCGGTCATTCGCTCGAGGTCGGCCTGGAAGGCCACGTCACCACTCGACTTGATGACGCCGAGCGCCGCGATGCGCGCCTTGGCGTCGCCGGTCTGGAGATCCAGCTGGGCGAGCGCGAGGCGGAGTTGCTCTTTGACTTCCGAATCGTGCTCCTCGGCGAGCGCGGTTCGGACGAGCGGCGCGACGTCTTCGCTGGGGCGTTTGGCGAGCTCCTCGGCGGCAGCGCGCCTTACCTCGCGGTCGGGCGACGACAGCTTGAGCATCGCAAGCGTCGGCAAGAGCGAGCGCCTCAGGGAATTGTCGACGGACGGCGCGCTGGTCTTGCCGGACGGCGCTGCGGGGCCGCCGGGCAGCGCGGGCTCGAGCTTGCCGTCGACCGAGATGAACAGGGCGCCCACCTCGTCGGCGCGCAGGTTGCCCGCGTCGAGTGCCTCGAGCGCGGGCAGCGCGCGCACGTCGGCGCGCGCCTTGATGCCTTCGAGGGCGTCGCGCGCGACGCTAGCGTCCGAGCCGGCGACGGCGCGCAGCTCGGAGGCGAGGTCGCTCGCGGCGAGAGCCGTGAGCACGTTCCACGGCGCGGAGAGCCAGAGCCACGCTCCGACTAGACAGACGACGAGTCTCAGACTCTTCCGCGCCATGGGTTCCGTGTTGGCTCGGCCCTGGCTACTTCGCCGCCGGGGCCGCTTCGATGGCCGGGGCGAGCGCGCCGAGCTTGAACTTCGGCTCGGTGCAGTTGCCGCAGACCCAGGGGAATTGCCAGTCGGCAACCTTGGCCTTGCTATCCGGCACGTAGGGGCTCCAGGGCATCGCGCGGATCGGACCGTCCGTCTTCCAAACGACGTTGAACTGACCGTCCGCCTTCACCTCGGCGATGAAGACCGGCTTGTGCAAATGGTGGTTCTTCATGTCCATCGTGATGGTCATGCCCGTCGGCGCCTTGACCATCTGGCCGGCGACGGCTTGACGGACGGCGTCGACGTTGGTGGTGCCCGCCTGCTCGACGGCCTGCGCCCACATCTTGATGCCGATGTAGGTTGCCTCCATCGGATCGTTGGTGACGCGCTTGTCGCCGTCCGGCAGGTTCTTCTCCTTGACCCAGGCCTTCCAGTCGTCGATGAACGCCTTGTTCTCGGGCGTGTCGATCGACATGAAGTAGTTCCAGGCCGCGAGGTGGCCGACGAGCGCCTTGGTGTCGATACCGCGGAGCTCTTCCTCGCCCACGGAGAACGCGACCACCGGGATGTCGGTCGCCTTCATGCCCTGGTTGGCGAGCTCCTTGTAGAACGGCACGTTGGAGTCGCCGTTGATCGTGGAAACCACCGCGGTCGGCTTGCCGGCGGCGAACTTCTTCACCTCGGCGACGATCGTCTGGTAGTCGGAGTGACCGAAGGGCGTGTACTTCTCGAGGATGTCCTCGTCCTTGACGCCCTTGTCGTGCAAGAAGTAGCGTAGGATCTTGTTGGTCGTGCGCGGGTACACGTAATCCGTGCCGAGCAGCACCCAGCGCTTGGCGCCGCCGCCCTTGTCGCTCATGAGGTACTCGACGGCGGGGATCGCTTGCTGGTTCGGCGCGGCACCCGTGTAAAACACGTTGTACGACGACTCCTCGCCTTCGTACTGCACCGGGTAGAACAAGAGACCGTTCAGCTCCTCGAACACCGGGAGCACCGATTTTCGCGACACCGAGGTCCAGCAGCCGAACGTCACCGCGACGCCGTCCTTCTGGATGAGCTCGCGCGCCTTCTCCGCGAAGAGCGGCCAGTTCGAGGCCGGATCGACCACGACGGGCTCGAGCTGGCGGCCGAGCACACCGCCGGCCTTGTTGATGCCGGCGATCGTCATCAGCGCCACGTCCTTGAGCGACGTTTCGCTGATGGCCATCGTTCCCGACAATGAATGCAGGATACCGACCTTGATCGGGCCGGTGTCCGACGCCTTGGCGGGAGTGGGCGACGCTTCGGCCGGGGCCGCGGCCGAGGCGGAGGTCGCCTCGGTCGGCGCGGAACCGCCCGGTCCTTGGCAGGCCCCCAAGAGGGCGCCGCACATTGCCACCGTAATTCTCAAGCAGCTATTCATGACTCTCTCCTGGGACCGTCAGCCGCGCGCCTCCAGCTTGGAAGCCTGCCCGGGGTCGATTGGTCCACGAGCGCGTCTCGCCCAGGTGGCGTTTCGGGAGGTTTTCGGCAGTGGGGCCCGGGCGTAAAACCGACCCAGAGTCGCTCAGATGGCGCTCTCCGGAATGTCGTCGACGAATTCGATGGGTCGCTCCCAGAGAATCAGCACGACACATCCGCTGTCACTCCAAACGCTGTGCTCGTCACCGGCAGAGTTGATGACGAGGCTGCCGGCCGGATAGGTGCCCCGCTCGTCGCTCTGTGCGCCCGATACGACGTAGATCACTTCGAAGCCGCTGTGACGGTGCGAAGGGACGCGCGCGCCTTCACGGTACCGCAGAAGCGCCGCGCTGGGCCCTTTCGTGGCATCCCCGGCGAGTCGCAGGATCTCGACGCCTTCGCGTAAGGTTGCCCAGCCCGCCGAGCGCGCCGCGAGATCGACTAGCTTCTCGATCAAGCGCTGCACTCGAAGGAGGGAGGTGCGGGTACGACGCCCGCGCGCGAACGGAGGCGTGAATCGGACGAGCGCTGCGAGGGCCACCGGTCGCGGAGCACGGTGGACGAGGACTACTACGTTCCCTCAGGCGTGTCCCGCCATGTGGCGGCCGATCTGACGCAGATCGGCGACGGCGGCCAGCGTTTCGTGCACGATTTTGCCGCCGCTCATCACGAGAATGCGGTCGCTCAGTGCGAAGATTTCCTCGAGGTCGGCGCTGATCAAGAGCACGGCCGCGCCCGCGTTGCGCGCGTTGACGAGCCGCGAGCGGATCTCGGCGACGGCGCCGAAATCGAGGCCGAAGCAGGGATTGGCGGCGATGAGCACGGAGACGTCGCCCGAGAGCTCGCGCGCGAGCACGGCGCGCTGCACGTTGCCCCCGGACAGCTGGCCGATGGGCGCGGCGTGCGAGGGCGTGCGGATCTTGAAGGCCGTGATGGCGCGCTCGGCGCGAGCCCGGAACTCGCGCAGCTTGAGACCGAAGCGCGCGAACGTGAACGGCGGGCGATCGTACTCGCGAAACGCGATGTTGTGCGAGAGCGGCATGCCGGGGACGCACGCGTTCCTGAGCGGCGTCTCGGGCAAGAGGCGCACGCGAAGCGTGCGGATCTGCTCGCGCGTGGCGCGGTAGGCGCTGCCGCCGACACGCACGCTGCCCTTGCTGGGAACGCGCTGGCCCGCGAGCACCTCGACGAGCTCCTCCTGACCGTTGCCGCTCACTCCCGCGATTCCGACGATCTCACCCGAGCGCACGCACAGCGTGACACCCTCGAGGACGGGCAAGCCGATGTCGTCGTCGGCCTCGATGGCGTCGAGCTCGAGCACGGCGGCTCCCGCCTCGCGATCGCTGCGCGAGCTCGACTGGCTCGGCGGCTCCGCACCCACCATGAGCTCTGCCATCTTCTCCGGCGTGAGCTCGGACACCGGGGCGCTCGCCACCCATTGCCCGCGCCGCAGGATGGTGACTTGATCGGCAAACGCGAGAACTTCGCGGAATTTATGCGAGATCATCAACACGCTGAGCTCGCCACGTGCCGTCATTTCCTTCATGAGGCCGAGCACCTCGTCGGCTTCGTCGGGCGTGAGCACGCTCGTCGGCTCATCGAGGATGACGACCCGGCTGCCGAGGTAGAGCTGCTTCAAGATCTCGAGCTTTTGCTTCTCGCCGGCGGCGAGGTGCCGGACGAGCGTCGTCGGCTCGATGCGGAACGGCATCTTCTGCATGAAGGCCGATAGCTCGGCGACTTCGCGCTTCCAGTCGATGATCGCGGGGAGCTCGCGCCGGGCGATGAGCAAGTTCTCCGCGACGGTCATGTTCTCGACCAACGTGAAGTGCTGGTAGACCATGCCGATGCCGAAGGCTTGCGCGTCACGCGGGCTCGCGACGGTGCACTGCTTGCCGTTGACGAGCAGCTCGCCCGAGTCGGCCTGGTAAAAGCCCATGATGCATTTTACGAGCGTGCTCTTGCCGGCGCCATTTTCGCCGAGCAGCGCGTGCACCGTGCCGGGCTCGATGGTGAGCGATACCTGGTCGAGCACGGTGACGCCGCCGAAGCGCTTGGTCATGGCGCGCGCCTCGACGCGCGGCGGTACGTCGCTCCGGGCGGGCGCCGCCTTGCCCTCGACAGTCGTGCTCGGAACGCTCACGAGAGGGCCTCCAACAGCTTTCCGGAGCTGGAGACGGCGCCGAAGACGCCGTTTTGCATGGTCACCATCTTGAGCGCCGCCTGATGATTGCCCGGGTCCGTCGCGGCGCAGCAGTCGCCGACGATGAGGCACTCGTAGCCGCGGTCGTTCGCCTCGCGCATCGTGGTGTGGACGCACACGTCCGTCGTGATGCCCGTGAGGATGAGATTTCGGATGCCGCGTTGCCGGAGGATCATGTCGAGATCCGTGGCGCAGAACGAGCCCTTGCCCGGCTTGTCGATGATGGGCTCACCCGGCTTCGGCGCGAGCTCGGGGATGATCTCCCAGCCGGGCTCACCGCGAACGAGCACGCGCCCGCAGGGTCCCGGGTCACCGATCCCCGTTTGCCCCGGGCCGCCCTTCTGCAGCACGCGTGAGCGCCAGCGTTTGTTGGCCGGCAGGTCCGAGAGGTCGGGGCGGTGCCCCTCGCGCGTGTGGATCACGTGAAAGCTTTTCTCGCGTGCGAGTGCGAGCAAGCGCCCGATGGGCTCGATGCAGGCGCGCGACGCCGTGAGGTCGTAGCCGAGCAGATCGATGTAGCCGCCTTTGCCGCAGAAGTCGGTCTGCATGTCGATGATGACGAGCGCCGTGTTTTCGGGCCTGAGATCGCCATCGTAGGGCCAGGGGTACGGTTCGGCAGCAATGTAGGTCGTCGTCATCAGATTTCTCCGAGGGGCATCTTTCTACCGGCTTACGGCGAGCTCCGCGGGCATGTCGACGGAGGCCCGCGTGGCCGAGCTGCTCATGATGAGGATCGCGAGCGTCAGCACGTAGGGCGCGGCGTTCCAGAGGTAGTAACCCGTGGTGATGCCCACGGACTGGAGCGCCGGGCCGATCGCGCCGGCGCCGCCGAACAAGAGCGACGCGTAGAGACAGCGCCGCGGGCTCCAGCGCGCGAAGATCACGAGCGCCACGGCCATGAGCCCCTGGCCGCTCGAGAGCCCTTCGTTCCAGCTGCCGGGGTAATAAAGGGAAAGGAAGGACCCACCGATGCCGGCGAGGAAGCCGCCCGCCATCGTCGCGAGCAAGCGGACGCGCGAGACGTCATAGCCGAGCGCGCGCGCCGCGTCGGCGCTCTCGCCCACGGTGCGCAGGACGAGGCCCCAGCGCGTCTTGTAGAGGCCGAGGTGCAGCGCCGGCGCGAGCAGCACCCCGACGACGAACAAGAGGTTCACGTCGAGCGCGGAGCGGAGCTGCGCGTTGTCGGAGAAGAAGCCGAGCGGTATGGAGCCGAGGCGTGGTGCGCTCGGTTGGATGAGCGGCTTGCCGAGGTAGAAGGCGAGGCCGACGCCGAGCAGCATCATGGCGATGCCGAGCGCGATGTCGTTGACCCGCGGCTTGCCGCAGAGCCAGCCGTGCATGGCTCCGAGCACGGCTCCGATGCTGCCGGCGGCGAGTACGCCGAGCCACGGCGAGCCCGAGAGGTACGAGACGCCGTAGCCCGACATCGCGCCCATGACGAGCGTGCCCTCGAGGCCGAGGTTCACTCGGCCGCTGCGCTCCGTGATGCACTCGCCGAGACTCACGAACAGAAAGGGCGTGCTCACGCGGATGGCGCCGCCGAGGATCGCGAGCGGGATGCCCCAGAGTCCGAGTGTCGTGTCGGCCATCAGGCGCTCTTCGCTCCCCAGCGGATGCGCCCGTAGAGCGTGTCGCTCGCGATCAGCACCACGAACAGAATTCCCTGCAGCACGTTGACGGTTGCGTCCGGAAGGTCGAAGACCCGCTGCAAGAGGCCACCGCTCGCCGCGATGCCGCCGAGGAAGAGCGCGACGGGGATGATCGCAAGGCCGTCGTGCCGCGCAAGGAATGCCACGAGGATGCCCGCGTAGCCGTAGCCGGCGACGAGCGATGCGTTGGCGCGCCCGTGAACGGCCGCAACCTCGAAGGCTCCCGCGAGCCCCGCCGCCGCGCCCGCGAGCGCGCACGTCAAGACCACGGTGCGCGCGACCTTCACACCCGACAGCCGCGCCGCGCGCGCGTTGCCCCCGACGATGGAAGCCGAGAAGCCGAACACGGTGCGCCGCATCAAAAAGTGCGCGCAAATGCAGGCGACGACACCCACGACGAGGCCCCAGTGCACGTCGAGACCCGGGATCGAACCGACCATGTTGGCCTCGCCGATGTGGCGCGTCGACGGCTTGTTGAGGCTCTCGGGATCCTTGAGCGGCCCTTCCACGAAGTGGTTCAAGAGCGCGATGCCGATGTACGTGAGCAGGAGGCTGCTGATGGTCTCGTTCACGCCGCGTCGCACCTTGAGCAGGCCCACGCCGCCGATCCAAGCGCCACCCATGATCATCGCCGCGACGAACATCGCCCCGAGCACCCAGAAGGGTGAAGCGCCCGTCATGGCGACGCCGGCCGCCGCCGCCGCGAGGCCGCCCATGACGAACGCGCCCTCGCCGCCGATCACGATGAGGCCTGCGCGCGCCGGCAGGGCCGTGCAAAGGGCCGTCAAGAGCAACGGCGAGGCGCGCTGCAACGTGTTCTGGAAGGAGAACCACGTGCCGAACGCGCCTCGCACCATCTGCCCGTAGACCTCGATCGGATTCTTGCCCGACAGGGCAACGAACACGCCGAACAGGAGCAACGACGCGACGAGCGCGAGTAGCGGGATCCCGAACGTTTCGAGGCGCGGGCCCAGCCGGGCCCAGTCGATGCCGGCCGGAGCCGTGGCGGTCCGGCCATCGGCCGGCGCGAGCTTTTCGGCTCCGGCTGCGTCGCTCATGGCCGGCATGACGCTCCGGTCGTCAGTTGAGCTTCCCCTTCACGCCTTCGACGAGATAATTCATGCTTTCGAGCCCGATGTCCGTCTGCTTCTGCTCGACGCCAGCGGCGATGATTTCCTTGCCGGTGTTGTCCTTGAGCGGCCCCTTGTAGACGACGAGCTTGCCGTCGGTGAGCAGGCTCTTGGCCTCGTCCGCCTTGGCCTTGATGGCGTCGGACACGGCGGCGCCGTACGGCGAGAGCTTCACGAAGCCGGAGGAGAAGCCGCCGCGCACGAGGTGCTCCGGCTTCTCGCCCTTCTTGATGGTCTCGATGTACGCCGTGTAGACCTTCTCCCAGTTCCACTCGGCGCCCGTGAGGTAGCCCTTGGGCGCGAGGTTCGCCTGGCTCGCGTGGTAGCCCGTGCTGAAGATGCCGCGCTTCTCCGCCGTCTCGATCACGACCTTGGGTGAATCGACGTGGGCCGTCAGCACGTTGACGCCCTGGTCGATCAGGCTGTTGGCGGCCTCTGCTTCTTTGACCGGTAGCGCCCAATCGCCCGTGAAGATGACCGTGGTCTCGACCTTGGGATTCACGGAACGCGCACCCAGAGTGTAAGAATTGATATTTCGGAGAACCTGCGGAATCGGCTTGGCGGCGATGAATCCGAGTTTGTTGGTCTTGGTCGTGCCGCCCGCGACCATGCCGGCCACGTACTCGGCCTCGTCGATGTAGCCGAAATAGCTGCCGACGTTCTTCGGGTGCTTACCTTCCTGGTAGAGGCCGCCGCAGTGAAGGAACGTCACGTCGGGATACTTCTCGGCGACCTTCAGAATGTGAGGATCGAAGTAGCCGAACGACGTCGGGAAAAGGAGCTTCGCGCCGTCGAGATTGATCATGCTCTCCATGGTCTTTTGGACGTTGAGCGTCTCGGGCACTTTCTCTTCTTCGCGGATCTTCACGCCCGGCAGCTTCGCGACCGCCAGGGCGCCCTCGTGATGCGCCTGGTTGTATCCGTAGTCGTCCTTGGGTCCGACGTAGATGAACCCGACCGTGAGTGTCTCCGAGCCCGTGGCACTCGCGGTCGGCTCCGCCGCGGAACCGGCTGCCGCGGGGGCCTCTTCCTTCTTGCTGCAGCTCGTGAGAGCGCACGCGGCCAGCAATGGCACGCTCAGGAAAAGTCGGCGGGCGAGGATGGGGACGGGACGGCGTGTGGCGTTCATGCTCCGCCTTTTCCCAGTGCCGGCGTTTCGTTCTCATGTCCGGGGCGAGTCACGCGGTTAGGGCCCCAAGTGACACGCCGCAGGGCCGGGAATGCGAAAATCTCGTTCGGAAGTGTTGACGAAACCGCGTGTCTACATCCCGCGTTCGAGCGTGCCGTCGTCTTCGGCAGGCGCCGCGCCCGCCGGATGGTTCCTTGATTGCCGCCGCCGCTCAGACCCTCATGAGTCGCCGACGGAAAAGCCCAAACGGTGACGACGATGATTGATCATTCGAAAACGCGATCGTTTCCTCGGGCCGCGACGCTTGGTAGCGCGGCTGGAGCCCTGCTCTTGGTAGCCAGTCACGCAGGTGCGCAGACGCCGGCAACAGCCCCGGCCGCTCCGGCTCCGGCTCCAGCTCCAGCAGCAGCTCCCGCCCCAGCGCCGGCTGCGGCCGCGCCGGCTCCAGCGGCCGCTCCCGCGCCTGCCGCCGAGCCGATGGCGCCGCCCCCGGAGGCGCCGCCGCCGATGGCGGAGCCGCCCGATGGCGGAGCCCCCGATGGCAGAGCCGGCACCCGCGGTCGAAGAGCCCGAAAAGGAGCCCGAGTATCACGTGACGACCGGCATCGGTCTGCGCTTCGGCGCGCAGTTCCAGAACCTGCGCGAGCCGAAGAAGCTCGGCACGTTCAACGTCGACGAGGTCTACGCCGAGCCGCGTTTCAGCGGGCAGGTGCTGCCGTTCGTCGGATGGACCGCAAACCTCACGGTGTCTGGCCTCACGCCTTCTACCGGCCTGAACGGTCCGCCCGCGCCTCCCGAAGGTCCGCCCACGCTGTTCGAGGTGCGCGCGATGGATCTGATCGCTCAGCTCGACTTCATGGACGAGTTCCACCTCTGGGGTGGTCGCATGCTCACGCCGTCGGACCGTTCGAACTTCAGCGGCCCCTGGTTCATGAGCCCCTGGGACTATCCGGGTGTCTACAGCGTGCCGGGCGCCGGCTTCAACTACGTCGGCCCGCGCGGTACCGAAGAAATCGGACGCGAGGTCGGCACGGTGGCCTGGGGCGACATCGGCAAGGGCCAGTTCAAGTACTACTTCGGCATCATGGATCTCGACAACGTGCCGGACAACACGCCGCTTTACACGGGTCGTTTGGGGTACGCGATCATCGGCAGCGAGCCGGGCTTCTACGGCAGCAGCACGTACTACGGCGGCCAGGACATCCTCGCGATCGGCGTGGCGGCTCAGGGCCAGAAGCGCTTCAACTTCGCCGGGAACCAGGACGATCTGTTCGAGATCAACGCCGACATCCTCGCCGAGTTCAACGTGGGCACTGCCGGCACGGTCACGGCGGAAGGCGCGTATTACCACGTGGATAGCGGCAAGACGCTGGGCGTCATGCCCTGGGATGACGCGTTCTTCGTCGTGCTCTCCTACCTCACGCCCCAGATGGGTCCCGGCAAGCTGCAGCCCTTGTTCCGCTACCAGCAAGCCTTCGGCGGTGTCAACATTCCGGATGGCACCGGCGGTGTCATCCAGCCGCCCGACAGCTGGATCGCGGAAGGCGAGCTCAACTACGTGCTGAAGGACTACTTCGCGAAGCTCTCACTCGGCTTCCAGCACACGGACCTCGGCAACCCGGTGGGCACGCCGCGCCGCGTTGGCAACGCCCTGCAGTTCGGGTTCCAAATCCAGCAGTGATCCCGACGCGTGGCGCTTAGCTACGCTCGCGAGCGCCGGTGCGGGCCATCTCCGAGTGGTCCGTGCCGGTGCTCACCCTCTCGCGCCCGGCACCGCCAGATGCCGGGCGCGAGTTTTTTTCCCGAGACGCCAGAGACATTCCGGGGAAACGGGGGGTGCGGCAATTTGCGAATCGTCAGGACGGTGACCCTTGGTGCACGCATGACGAATCTCATCGAAGCCGAGCCAGAGCCGATTGCCGTCGATTGGGGTCGAACGGCGGTCGTCATCATCGACATGCAGCGGGATTTCCTCGAGCCCGGTGGCTTCGGCGAAACTCTCGGCAACGACGTTTCCCTCCTCGCGAAGGCGATCGTCCCCTGCAAGAACCTCTTGGAGGGCGCCCGCAAAAAGGGCCTCTTCATCATTCATACCCGCGAGGGGCACCGCCCCGATCTCTCCGACGCTCCAAAGGCAAAGGTGGAGCGCGGTGCGCCGAGCATGCGGATCGGGGCGAAGGGCCCGATGGGCCGCATCCTGATCCGCGGCGAGCCCGGCCACGACATCGTCGAGCAGCTTTACCCGAAAGAAGGCGAGCCCATCGTCGACAAGCCCGGCAAGGGCGCCTTCTTCGCGACCGATCTTCACACGATGCTGATGAACCGCGGCATCGAGAGCCTCGTCGTGTGCGGCGTCACCACCGAGGTGTGCGTGCACACGACGGTGCGCGAGGCGAACGATCGAGGCTACCGCTGCATCGTCCCCGGAGACTGCTGCGGTTCGTACTTCCCCGAGTTTCACGAGATGGGCCTCAAGATGATCAAGGCTCAGGGCGGGATCTTCGGCTGGGTTTCCGACTCCAAGCGGATCCTGGCAGCGCTCTCCTGACGACGAGCGAGGTGACGCATGACGACCATGACCAAACCAAAAATCTGGACTCCGGGCGATTGGAACGCGTTCTTTGGCTTCGGCACCAACATTCTGGTGAACCTGCTGGTGCTCACGGGCCTCTTGCGCTTCGTGCTCAAGATGCCCGACCAGCTCGTGTTCGGGCGCATCCTGCCCGCGACCGGGCTCATGCTCTGCTTGAGCACGCTGTATTACGCGCGGCTCGCCTACAAGCTGGCCGAGAAGACGGGCCGAAAGGACGTGTGCGCGCTGCCGTCGGGCATCAGCGTGCCGCACATGTTCGTCGTCACGTTCGTCATCATGCTGCCGATCGCGGCGAAGACGGGCGACCCGGTCAAGGGCTGGGAGGCCGGCCTCACCTGGGTGTTCATTCAGAGCTTCGTGCTCATGATCGGCGGCTTCATCGCCCCGGTGATCCGGAAGATCACGCCGCGCGCCGCGCTGCTCGGCACGCTCGCGGGCGTGTCCATCGCGTTCATCTCCATGCGCCCCGCGCTCGAGATGTACATGACGCCCGTCATCGGCGTCGTCTGCTTCGCGATCATCCTCGCGAGCTGGTTCGGCGGCGTGCGCTACTTCAAGGGCATACCCGCGGGCCTCGTGGCCATTGCGGTCGGTAGCGCGATCGCCTGGGGCTCCTCGGCCCTCGGTCTCGACTACGGCGGCATGAGCCTCGCGAAGCTACGCGAATCGGTTTCGAGCTTCGGCTTCTCGTTCCCCGTGCCGGCGGTGAGTCACGTCTTTTCCGGCTTCCAGTTCCTCGGCGTCATCCTCGTGACGGCGATTCCGTTCGGCATCTACGATCTCGTCGAAGCGCTGGACAACGTCGAGAGCGCCGCGGTCGCCGGCGACAGCTTCCCGACGACTCGCGTGCTCACGGCGGACGGCGTCGTGAGCCTCATCGGTTGCCTCATGGGCAACCCCTTCATCAATGCCGTCTACATCGGTCACCCCGGCTGGAAGGCCATGGGCGGCCGCATCGGCTACTCGGCGGCCACGGGCATCATGGTGATCGTCCTTGCCTGGTTCGGCATCATCTCACTGATGGTGTCGCTCATCCCCGTCGTCGCCATCTCGCCGATTCTGCTCTACATCGGCATGCTGATCGGCGCGCAGGCTTTCCAGGAGACACCGAAGAAGCACGCGCCGGCCATCATCCTCGCGCTCGTTCCCCACCTCGCGGCGTGGGGCAAGCTGCAGATCGACAACTCGCTCGGCGCCGCGGGCACGAGCGCGGCCGAGGTCGGCCTCGACAAGCTCGGCCAGGTCGGCGTGCTCTACCACGGGCTCGGCGTCCTCGGCGGCGGCTCGATTCTGGGTGGACTCGTGCTCGGCGCCACGGCCGCTTTCGTCATCGATCGGAAGTTCGTGCAGGCGGCGGGGTTCTCCCTCGCGGGCGCCGTCTTCACGTTCTTCGGGTTCATGCACGGTGAGGCCATCGGCGTCGGTCAGACGCCGGTCGTCGCCGTGAGCTACCTCGCGATCGCGGGGATCTTCTTCGGCTGCGCGAAGTTCGCCAAGGTCTCCGACGAGGCGCCCGCATCCGAGTCGGAGGAGGGGCACGCCGTGGCGCCAGAGCCGGCACCGGCGGCGTGAACGGCTCCGATTAGTTCAGCGTGCTTGGGCTCCCGCCGGCGACGTGCTCGACGATCTCGTGCACGTGGCCCACGACCAAACGCAGGCGTTCGCAGGGATCGAGCTCACTCATCAGGCGATGGGTGAGCTCGGTGTCGTCGATGAGCAACGCGGCGACGTGATCGGCGAGGGCTCCCGCGCCGCCCGTCGCCTGGCTCAGGCCGGCAAAATCGCGTAAAGGCGCGGGGAGATGCGGGGCGAGCGAGGGCCAGAGCGCCCCGAGCTGCGTGTAGAAGGCCGCCGCGAGCCCTGGGTCCGTGGGCGTGTCGGCGAGCGTTTCGGCGCGCACGAGGCGATAGTTTCGTTCGGCGAAGTGCTCCTCGACGATCTTCACGCGCGCGAGGCCGCGGAGCAGGATATTGTAGCGGCCGTCGTCCGTGCGAGCATGATCGACGATGACGCCGCATCCACAGCGCTCGAAGACGTCAGGCCGCTCGTCGTAGCTCGCTTCGAAACCCGGCTTGAGCCGCGCCACGGCGAGCAGCTTGCGCCCCGTGAGCGCGTCACGAACGAGCTCGCGGTAGCGCGGTTCGAAGACGTGCAGCGGCAGCAGTGACCCAGGGAAAAGAGCGGACGACGGCAGGGGAAAGATGGGCAGTGCGGCGAGGTCGTCGCGAGTGAGCTCGGCGGGAATGGCTTCGGTCGTCACGCTCGGGTCGCGCTCGGGGATGGGGCCGGGCGCAAGCTTAACACCCTGGGCCCGCTCGGCCCCGAGGGCGGTCGCCCGTCCGGTCACCCGCTCGGAGAACGCTCAGGGGCGCGCGGAATGGTGGACGGGAAGGCGGCTGTCATCGCGGCACGGCGCTTGCCGGCGCACCCGACACTTCCGGCCTGCGGTACGGATCTCGTGGACGTTGCTCTGCGAGCCCTCCGTGTGTCGGTGGTCGTGCCGGTGCGCTTGACGAGCCCGAAATCGAGGACCTTGGCGACGTTGAGGATGCCGCCGCGCTCGCACGAGATGACGTTACGCTCAGCGCACGCGCCGCTCGATCTCGATCCCCAGCCGCTCCATGCGTCGGTAGAGCGCCTGGCGGCTGAGTCCCAGCTCGAGGGCGGCACGCGAGACGACGCCCCGCGCTCGCGCGAGCGCCGCTTGGATGGCCTCACGCTCGACGGCTGACAGGGTCGCCGAGCTTTCGCGATCGACGGCCGGCGGGGATGGCTCCGAGCTTCGAGTCGAGGGCCGCCCGTCGAGGCCGAGGTCGACCGGTCGGATCGGGCCGCCCTGGCACACGAGCACGGCGCGCTGAATACGGTTTTCCAGCTCGCGCACGTTGCCGGGCCAGTCGTGTCGCTCGAGCGCTACGAGCGCCTCGGGGGCGAGCGTGTGCGGTGCGCCTTCGGCGAACCGGGACAGGAAATGGTTGGCGAGTAGCTCGATGTCCTCGGGGCGGCTCGAGAGGGGGGGCACGGCGAGCTCGATCACGTTGAGCCGGAAGTAGAGGTCCTCGCGGAAGCGACCCGCGGCAATCTCGGCGCGCAGGTCGGCATTGGTCGCGCTGATGAGGCGCACCGCCGCCTTGCGGGTGACGTTGCTACCGAGGCGCTGGAATTCCCCGGTCTGCAGCACGCGGAGCAGCTTCATCTGCCCGCTCGCCGACAAGTTGCCGAGCTCGTCCAAAAAGAGCGTCCCGCCGTCGGCCGCCTCGAAGCGGCCGATTCGGAGCTTGGTGGCGCCCGTGTAAGCGCCGGGCTCGGCGCCAAACAGCTCGGCTTCGAGCAGCTGGTCGGGCAGACCGCCGGCGTTCACGCTGACGAACGGCTTGTCGGCCCGTCGCGAGCTCGCCTGGACGATCTCGGCCAGTCGCTCCTTGCCCGAGCCGTTCGGCCCCGTGATGAGCACCGGCGCGTCCGAGGGCGCGACGTGCGCGGCGAGCGAGACCACGTCGTGCATCAGACGACTGCGGTAGACGAGCCCCCTGAGATCGAAGCGTGCGCCCAGATCGCGTCGGGCGCGCGCGTCCTGACCATGCAGGCGTTGGTTCTCGTCGCGCGCCTCGCGCAGCCGCATCAGGTTGCGCACCGTCACGACGAGCTTCTGGTCGTCCCACGGCTTGGCGAGGTAGTCGGCGGCGCCGCCCTTCACGAGCTCGACGGCCGTCTCGAGCGAGGTCCAGGCCGTGAGCAGGATCACGGGCAGGTCGGGGTCGAGCTCGTGCATCTCGCGAAAGAGCGCCACCCCCTCCTCGCCGGAGGTGGTGTCCTTCGAGAAGTTCATGTCGCAGATCACGACGCCGAGATCTTCCGCGCGAACGAGCTCGAGCGCCTCGTTCGGCGCGGCGGCCGTGAGGCATTCGATGCCGTGCAGGTCGAGAAGCACGGAGAGCGCCGTGCGCACCGCCTCCTGGTCGTCGACGACGAGTGCTTTCATTGGCAATTCGCGCCGTTCGAGGGGAACGAACCCTGGCGTAATCCCGCTGTCAAGCAGCTCTCGCGGCCGAGCGCGTAGTGGAGCCTCACGCGTGCCACCCTGGCGTCGATGCGCGCATCGAGGGCCTCGAGCCGCGCCCGGGTCACGTCGGTTTCCGCGTCCAGGAGACCGCGAACGCTCGCTGCGCGGCGAGCCCGTGTCGCGCGCGAGCTTCGAGAGCCTGGTGCTCAACACGAATCTCGCGCCGGGAGCGGCGCAGGGCACCGTGATGGCCGGTGTGGACAAAGCGCTCGCGGACATGCACCTGCCCGCGGGCTACACCGCCGTTCCAAGCGGCCAATCCCGCGAAATGGGCCGCACGGGGCAGGCCTTCCTGGCTGCTTTCGGGCTGTCGTTCGTGTTCATGTATCTGGTGCTGGCGGCCCAGTTCGAATCCTGGCTCCATCCCATCACCATCTTGCTCGCTCTGCCGCTGACGCTGCCGTTCGCGCTGATCTCCTTGCTCCTTTTCGGCCAGGCGCTCGACATCTACTCGATGTTGGGCCTGTTGGTGTTGTTCGGTGTCGTGAAGAAGAACGCCATCTTGCAGATCGACCACACGAATCAGCTTCGGGCACGCGGCATGCCGCGTGGCGAGGCCATCGTGGTGGCGAATCGCGAGCGCCTGCGCCCCATTCTCATGACCACCATTGCGTTCGTGGCCGGCATGATTCCACTCGTCACGTCCACGGGCATCGGAGCCGGCTTCAATCGCGCGACCGCGGGGGTGATCGTCGGCGGTCAGGTGCTGTCGCTCTTGCTCACGCTCGTCGCGACCCCCGTCGCCTATTCGCTCTTCGACGACCTGTCGAGCTGGGCGGCGCGGCGTTTCGGGCGCGCGCCGGCGGTCGACCGCGAGGCCGAGCTCGCCGAGTTCTTCGAGCGCGAATCGCGCCACGGCCTGCTCCCGCCGGCAAGTCTGTCATGAGTGCGATCGCCATCGTGCTCGCCGCCCTCGGGCTCGTCGTCGGCTACGCCGTGGGACGGCGGCGAACCTCGGGCGACGAAGGGGGGGCCGCGCTCGACGCCGCCGATCGCTCGTCCTCCTCGAGCAGCCGCCCGAGTGAAGTCGTGTTGCGGGCGATTGCCGACAGCGCTCCCGACGCCGTGCTCTTCTTTTCGGACCACGGTGTCATTCGCTATGCGAACCCCGTGGCGTGCGAGCTGTTTTTCGAAGGCAAGGCACCCGAGGGGCAGAACTTCATCCGGCTGGTCGCCGCAGCGCCGGCGCCGCTTCGCGAGGCGCTGCTCGGCGACAGCGATCGGTTGTTCAGCATGGAGCTCGAGGGGCGGCGCGAGACCTATCACGTGTCGCGCCGTGCGTTCATGATGGACGACGAGCTGCACACGCTGCTCGTCGTCCGCTACCTCACGCGGGAGATCGGTCGCCACGAGGTGGAGGTCCTCAAGCGAGTCGTTCGCGTCATCAGTCACGAGGTGAACAACTCGCTCGCTCCCGTGAGCTCGCTCGTGCACTCCGCGCGCCTCATGGCGAAGAGCCCCGAGCACGCCGCCAAGCTCGAACGCGCCTTCGACACGATCGACGAGCGGACGCGCCACCTGAAGACGTTCCTCGACGGCTACGCCACGCTCGCGCGCCTGCCGAAGCCGCGGGCGCGGATCGTCGCCTGGGAGGGCTTTTTGCGGCAGCTCTCGTCGCTCTATCCCGACGTGCGCTGGCCCGAGCCCCCGCGCGTCGATGGCTACTTCGATCCGGCCCAGCTCGAGCAGGTGCTCATCAATCTCGTCAAAAACGCCGCCGAGGCCGGCACCACGCCGAGCGAGATCGAAGTGCGCGCCACGACGGGCGATGACGGAACGAGCGAGATCGACGTGCTTGACCGCGGCCCCGGGTTCGCGCAAGAAGCGCTCAAGAACGCCCTGATGCCGCTCTACACGACCAAGGCGAGTGGCAGCGGCATGGGGCTCTCGCTTTGCCAGGAGATCGTGGAGGCGCACGGTGGCAGCATCGGGCTCTCGAACCGACCCGACGGTGGCGCCTGGATCCGCCTCGTTCTTCCGGGGCGTACCTCTTCCAGCAATGCGGACTTCGCCCGCTCGCGCCTCACCCTGACGCGCGGCTGAGTTTAGCGCCTCACCACGAAGCCTCGATGAGCTCGCGTCGCCACCCCGCTCTCGCGTCGCCCTCGGAAGCCTCGGGGCCGGTCGTGCTTGCGGTGGCGTCGATAGCCCTTTTGATCGCGCTGCACGTCGCCGCGCGCGCTTGTCGCGACGCCCTGTTCCTCTCGACATTCGCGGCCGCCGACCTGCCCAAGGCGATGCTCGCGGCCGCGGGCGTGGGGCTCACGGCGGTGCTCGTGTCGTCGCGCGCGATGGCGCGCTTCGGCCCCGGCCGCGTCGTTGCCGCCTTCCTCATCGCGAGCAGCGCGACCTACTGGCTCGAGTGGCGCCTGCTCGTGACGTGGCCGGGCGCCGCGGTCGTGCTCGTCTACATGCACGCGTCGATCGCTGGTGGCATCGGCGTCAGCGGGTTCTGGTCGATCGTCAACGAGCGCTTCGATCCGCACACCGTCCGGCGCATCGCGGGGCGGCTCGCGGTGGGCGCCGCGCTGGGCGGGTTGCTCGGCGGCCTGGCGGCTCATGGCGTGGGGGCGCGGCTCGGCTTCGGCCCGATGCTGCTCCTGCTCTCGGCGGGCTCGCTCGTTGCTGCCGTGGGCGCGCTGGCTCTCTCGGCGCGCTCCGTCGCGGCGCGTCCCAGCGCGCCGCCGGCCGCCGACGCGCCGTCCCGCACGAGCGCTCGGTACCTCGTGCAGATGGCGGCGCTCGTCGCGCTCGTGGGCCTCTCGAGCGCGGTCGTGGACTTCGCGTTCAAGGCCACGGTGGCCGGCTCGTATCGCAACGGCGCCTCGCTCGTTTCCTTCTTCGCCGTCTTTTACATGCTCGTGAGCCTGGCGGCGGTTGGGCTGCAGCTCTCCGTATCTCGCTGGATCTTGTCGCGATTCGGCATCGGTGTGGGGCTAGGCGCGCTGCCCGCTGCCGTCGCGGTACTCGGCGTCGTGGCTGCCATCCTGCCGGTCGGTCCGGTGATCGTGCTGCTGCGCGCCTCGGGCGTCGCGCTCGAGAGCTCGCTGTTTCGCGCCGCCTACGAGCCGCTCTACGCGCCCCTGCCGTTGCACGAGAAACGCTCGAAGAAGACGCTCATCAACGTCGCCTGCGACCGCTTGGGCGAAGCCCTCGGCAGCGGCGCCGTGCTCGGGTTCGCGGCGCTTTCGCCGGCGCTCGGCGTGCGCGCCGGGCTCGTGATCGCCGTGGCTGCTTCGACGGTGGCGCTGTGGCTCACGAGCCGCCTGGAGCGCGGCTACGTGAACGAGCTCGCGGCGAGTCTGCGCGAGGGACGCGTCGAGATCGAGCCAGGTCACGCCGCCGATGCCACGACGCGGCTCACGATGTCCCAGACGCAGCTCGAGCTCGATCGCGACGCGCTCCTACGCGAAATCGACGCCCTGCGCCGCACGGGCTCGTCCCGCTCTCTCGTGTCAACTTCCCGGCTCGGGATGCGTCTTTCCGTGCTCGAAAGCGGCGACGCCCCGCGCATCGTCCAGACGCTACGCGATGGACCCCTGGAGCTCGAGCTGGTCTCGCTCGTGATCCCGATGCTCTCCGACGATGCGACCGAGGACGCGGCCGTGGCAGCGCTGAAGACCGTGGCGAACCGCGTGCCCGGGCAGCTCGTCAACGCCCTGCTCGATCCCGAGCTACCGATGCGGTTGCGTCGGCGCGTCCCCAGGGTGCTGCGTGTCGCGCACCATCCGCGCGCCGTGCGCGGCCTATCCGAAGCGTTGCTCGCCGACCAGCGCGACCTCAGGGTGCGTGCCGCGCTCGCGCTGCGCGACATCACGCGCGCGCGCCCCGAGCTTGCCCCTCCGCGGCGCATCCTGCTCGAGGCTTGCATGAAGGAAATCGAGTCGAGCCCCGACGTAGCGCTCGACCAGGTGATGACCCTGCTCGGCCTGCTCATCGACGCCGAGCCGCTCGAGCTCGCGCTGCGCGCCCTCGCAAGCGGCGAGCAGAAGCTCCGGGGCACGGCTCTCGAGTATTTCGAGCACGTCATCCCCGAGCCCGTCCGCAGCTCGATCTGGCCGCTGTTGCAGGCGGAGCGGCCCGTGCCCCGGAGCGTGGCGCGCGCCCCCGCGGAGCTCGCGGAGGAGCTCCGTCGCTCATTCGGCTGACGGTGACGCCCTTGCCAGTGCTTGCCTGACGGACGTTTGTCCGGAGTCGGACACCGCGCGTCCGGCGTGACGGCGAAGCGCAGCGAAAAATGCCGTTTGGCTCGCCGGACCGCCTTTGGCACGGCGGCTGCTCTAGGCCTGGGCATGGAAGCCTCGCTCGCCCACAGCCGCTCGCCCAGCAAGCTCGAGCACGGGCTCACGCCGTACCTCGCCGCGCTGTACCTCGTCCTCAGCGTCCTCGTCGTTTCGCAATGGGCGCGGGCGCTGCTCGTCGTTTCCTCGGCGGACCCCGATCGGACGCCCTACGCGGAGCAGCCCATGTGAAGCGCACCAAGCGGGCGAGCTCGTGGGCGCGGCCACTACCGACCGCGGTCGCACCGCCGTCATCGCGCGCGACATCGCGAAATCACGAGCTTCCCGCCGACCCCTTCCGCGCTTCTCGGGTATTGTCCTGCTCGCACCCAAGGGCTCGGGGCCGGAGGTCCGCGCCGCTCATGGCACGGCGCGTTGACGTCCCGCACGCAGTGGGCTTATGCTCCTAGTCCTGTGTGCGGGTGGTCCGCTTCGGCCGCTGGAGGACGAGCGATGAACAGGCGAAATCGTGGGGGCTTGATTTTTTGCGGGTTGTCATGGCTCGCGCTTGGTTGTGGGAGCGTGAACGGCGATGTGGGGGGGGGTGAGACAACCTCTTCCACGCGCGAAGCGCTGACGCAGACCTTTGCGCTGCCGGTACCCGTCGGCTTCAGCCCGCAGGACATCGTCATCGGCGCGACCGGTGTCGTGAACCTCAACGACAACTCCGAAATTCACACGCTCGTGCCGGGGCAGCTGTCGCAATTCGGCAACGTCGCCGCGTTCGGTTCGCCCAGCACGACGAGCAACATCGCCGCGCTCCGGGCCGGGGTGGTGTGGTCGCGACCCAATTTGCTCCTGCGCAACCACAATCAGGGCGCGAACGTGGAGTTTTACAAGACCGAGGGTACCGCGACCGAACAGCTTGGCGTGGTGTTCGCTCAGCCGCAAGAGAACCGAACGCACGTAACGATCCGACAGGAGCCAATCTGGACCGTCTCGATGTCCGCGCCGGACTCCGGCACGAACCTGAACGTGAACAGCGGCGAGACCGTTCCGCTCGCCTCAGGCAGCTACGGCCGCTGGACCGTGAACTCTGGGGGAACGCTGGTTCTCACTGGGTCCGACTACGGCTTCGTGGAGCTGATCCTCAATTCGGGCGCGACGGTGCAGCTCACGTCCGTGACGCCGCCGTGGATTTTCGTGCGGGACTCACTCATCTTGCGCGCCACGTTGAACAAGCCCGGCATGGTGCTCGGCTACCTGGGTTCGAGCACGGTGCCAGTCGAGTACCCCTTCTACGGCGACCTGCTCCTCGCGCCCAACGCGGACATCGAGGTCAAAGCTGGCGGGCAGGGCCATTTCTTCGGCAAGAACGTGACGGTCTTCGAGGCGGTGCGCATCGACGCGCCGGTGCTCTCGCAGCGAACGCAGGATCTCGTGCGGCCATTCCAGAGCGTTACTCAGCCGCGTGGCCTCTTCTCGACCGATTCGGAAGCGGTGGAGATCGCCTCCGCCCTGCTGACGCCGCAGCTCAACGCGCAGTGCTCGGCGCCCACCGCGTTCGTCAGCTTCTGGGGCGCCCACATGATGTACAAGCCAATCGCGGACATCGGCACGACGCAGAGCGCGACGATCGTGCGGCCCGAGCCAGGGAATCAGACCTTTCCCGACGCGTCACCCCAGCCCGCGAGCTGTTTCGGAAGCTGGCTCCCGGCCTACACACCGGCCTGGCCCGCCCGCACGAACGGTACGCCATACTATTCCGATGAACACAACATGCAGAGTGCGGTGCTGACGGACAACCTCATGACGCGGATCTCGGGCGGCCGCGCGGTGCACGCCGGCTTCAGCATCCGATGGTGCACGGACCCGACTGCTGGCATCCAGCAGCCCGGCTTTTGCCCGATGACTCAGCCTGCCGCCGGTACGGCCTGCACGCCCCAGGCAAACGATCGGAGGGCGTGCATCTACGGAACGCAGCAGTGCCAATGTCTGGCAAGCTGCGGAGGGCTCGGCGGCGCGAGTTGCTTTCCTGGTGTGGCTGACTGCTGCAGCGGTACCTGCTCGGGATCCGTCAACAACCAGCCGGGCACCTGCACCGCTCTTTCGCCGACACCAGCTGGGACCTGGTCCTGCGACACGCTCGACAGACCCGACGCTGGGATGGTGGGCGTGCGCCTGTCCACCAACTGCGGTGTAGGCTGGACGGCGGGTGCGTTCGATCCGTCCGCGCTCGGCGTCCTTACCGCCGATGGAGTACCCGCGCGCGTCGTCGATCGCCCCGAGATGTTTTGGGACAACTTCGACGACCGGCTCTACGTGAATGCGAATGCTTCCGCTGGCCCGGGTGGCGCGGGCAGCCCGTTCGCCCACAACGTCATCTACTCCGCGGCCATGGGGGGTGTCACGAGCGCGACCAGCCTCTCGTGGCAGATCGTCCCACCCCAGCTCGTCACTGGTGACGACGACGCGTCGGGACCCAGGGTGATGACCACCGTGCTCGACGAACGCGCGCGGCTGAACACGACGCCGCCGAGCTTCGGAAGGTTCGTGCATCTCGTGACCGCACGCTGCTTTCAGTTACGGCCGCAGGTGCAGATCTACACGCCGTTTGGGAGGAAGACTTGGGACCTAGACTCAGATCCATCTGCGGCCTGTGCCGAGGTTCTGCAGGCCCAGAATGGTCAGCCTTTCGCGGGAATTCACTACGGGCCTACCGTCGTCGGCGTTTCGGGAACCCCGCCCAGAGTGTTTGTCGCATATACCGGCATCGCCGGGACCGGAGGCGCCGCTAGGCTGGTCGTGAACGTCTATTCGGTCACGCTCCGGAGCGCGAGCAACTACTCCACGCGCCCCATCATCGTGCGCGAGCACGTGGTCGACGCTTCGGCTCAGGGCCGCCATTCGATGTGGCCCCAGCTCATCGGTGCAGACGGCCTCTCAGGCTCGGATCGAAGCGTAGACAGCCCGGTCGTCTTGCGCTGGACCGAGGTCGCCGGTGACACGATCAGCGAGAAAGCGCGAGTCATCTACTCGGGCCTGGTGGGACCGGTCTCGACCCTCGCCGCATGGTCGATGTCGGCGACGTTCCCGGGCGTCGATTGCCTGACCGCCCCGAACCCATCCTGCTTCAACGGCGACTACAAGTACGGCGCGTTCTACACGAAGGAAGCGAGCGGCGCGCTGCGCTACTTCGTACCCTGGAGCGGCGGTGGCACCGATCCCGCCACCAACATGCCCATCGCCTACCACGCAACGAGCGGAGCTTTCCTCGATGTCACGCCGTAGCGTTTGGCTCGTCTTGTCGTTGGTGCTCGGCGCGGCCTGCGGGCGCTCGAGCAATGGCGGCGGCGGCGCCGGCGCGTCGGCAGGTCTGCCGGGGGCAGGCGGCATGGGTGGTAGCGTCGGCGGAGGCGCAGCGGCGGGCGTCGAGGGAGGAAGGGGAGGGGCTAGTGGAGCGCAGGGAGGCACCGGCGCGGCAGCAGCGGGCGCGGGCTCGCCCTCGGGCGGCGCGGGTGCGGGGCGAGGCGGAAGCGATGTGGGTGGCGCGGGGCGCGGGGGCGCTGGCGCAGTCGGCGGAGGCGGTCAGAGCGCCGTCGGCGGAGGCGGCGCCGGGCAGAGCGGCGCGGGCGCCGGGATCGGTGGAGGTGCTGGCGAGGGAGGCGAGAGCGGGGGGTCGGGTGCTGCGGGAGAGTCGGGTTGGCGGGCGTTGCGCTGCGTGGCCACCGACGTTCAGCTAGGGTGCGGTGATGGCTTGCTCAGTGTCAACTGTAACGCCGGCGACGTGCCTGCGGCGGTGGGCGCGGGCTGCGAGAGCTGCACCATCCTTCAAGCCTACTGCCAGGGGCCACCAGCCCCTCCTGACTGCGCCATCCTGGGATCTGCGTGCTGCCGCGAATGCTGCTGCCCACCGTGAAACGCTCTTCAGCGCGGCCGACTACTCCATGCGCCCCGTCATCGTGGACGAGCGCGTCGTTGACGAGTCCGGCTTCGATCGCGCGGCTGGGCCGCGTAGTGCGAGAACTTGAGAAGACATGTCGACCGCACGTGAACGAGCGGCCATCGCCGTGTTCTTCCACCGAAACAGCGCTCATCAACGTCTACTCGGTCACCTTCCGCGGCGGGAGCAACTACACCATGCGCCCCGTCATCGTCCGCGAGCACGTCGTCGATGCTTCGTCTCAGGGCCGCCACTCGATCTGGCCCCAGCTCATCGCCGCCGATGGCCTCGCAGGCTCGGACCGCACCATGGACAGTCCGGTCGTGCTGCGCTGGACGGAGGTCGCTGGCGACACGATCCGCGAAAATGCGCAGGTCATCTACTCGGGCCTGGTGGGACCGGTCTCGACCCTCGCCGCATGGTCGATGTCGGCGACGTTCCCGGGCGTCGATTGCCTGACCGCGCCAAACCCATCCTGCTTCAACGGCGACTACAAGTACGGCGCGTTCTACACGAAGGAAGCGAGCGGCGCGCTGCGCTACTTCGTACCCTGGAGCGGCGGTGGCACCGATCCCGCCACCAACATGCCCATCGCCTACCACGCAACGAGCGGAGCTTTCCTCGATGTCACGCCGTAGGGTCTGGCTCGCTCTGGGGGTGGTTCTGGGTGTGGCGTGCGGGCGCTCGACCGACGGTGGCTCGAGCGGCGGGTCGGCGGGTGTGCCGGGAGGGGGCGGCACCGGTGCGGGGTCCGAGGCAGGGAAGGCAGGGTCCAGTGCTGCGCGCGGAGGCACGGGAGCGGCGGAAGGCGGTGCGGGTTCGCCTTCCGGAGGTGCGACCGCCGGGGGCGGACGGGGTGGAGCCGCAATGGGTGGCGTCGGGCCTGGCGGCTCTGGCGCTGGTGGTGCCGGCGCAGTCAGCGGTGGTCAAGGCGCGCTCGGTGGCAGCGGAGGCCGGGCAGGGCAGAGCGGCGCGGGTGGGGACACGAGTGGGGGTGCAGGCGATGCGGGTGAGAGCGGGGCCAGCTCGGGAGCTGCGGGTGGTTCGGGGTGGCGAGCGCTGCGCTGTGTCGCCACCGACCTTCAGGTGGGATGCAATGACGATTTGCTCGGGGTCAATTGCAACGCTGGCGATGTGACGGCTGCCATGGAGGCGGGATGCCAGGCCTGCTCGGGCGGCCAATTCTACTGCCAGGCCCCCCCGGGTCCGCCTGACTGCCCAAACCCCCAAGGCCCGTGCTGCCGCCAATGCTGCTGCCCACCGTGAAACGCTCTTCAGCGCGGCCGACTACTCCATGCGCCCCGTCATCGTGGACGAGCGCGTCGTTGACGAGTCCGGCTTCGATCGCGCGGCTGGGCCGCGTAGTGCGAGAACTTGAGAAGACATGTCGACCGCACGTGAACGAGCGGCCATCGCCGTGTTCTTCCACCGAAACAGCGCTCATCAACGTCTACTCGGTCACCTTCCGCGGCGGGAGCAACTACACCATGCGCCCCGTCATCGTCCGCGAGCACGTCATCGATGCTTCGTCTCAGGGCCGCCACTCGATCTGGCCCCAGCTCATCGCCGCCGATGGCCTCGCAGGCTCGGACCGCACCATGGACAGTCCGGTCGTGCTGCGCTGGACGGAGGTCGCTGGCGACACGATCCGCGAAAATGCGCAGGTCATCTACTCGGGCCTCGTGGGACCCGTCTCGACTCTCGCCGCGTGGTCGATGTCGGCGACGTTCCCGGGCGTCGATTGCCTGACCGCCCCAAACCCATCCTGCTTCAACGGCGACTACAAGTACGGCGCGTTCTACACGAAGGAAGCGAGCGGCGCGCTGCGCTACTTCGTACCCTGGAGCGGCGGTGGCACGGATCCGGCGACGAGCCCTCCGACGCCGATCGGCTACCATGCAACGAGCGGAGCTTTCCTCGATGTCACGCCGTAGGGTCTGGCTCGCTCTGGGGGTGGTTCTGGGTGTGGCGTGCGGGCGCTCGACCGACGGTGGCTCGAGCGGCGGGTCGGCGGGTGTGCCGGGAGGGGGCGGCACCGGCGGGTCCGCCGGTGGTGCTCAGGGCGGCACGGGGGCGGTGCCCGAGGGCGGGAAGGCAGGGTCCAGTGCTGCGCGCGGAGGCACGGGAGCGGCGGAAGGCGGCGCGGGTTCGCCTTCCGGAGGTGCGACCGCCGGGGGCGGACGGGGTGGAGCCGCAATGGGTGGCGTCGGGCCTGGCGGCTCTGGCGCTGGTGGCACCGGCGCAGTCAGCGGTGGTCAAGGCGCGCTCGGTGGCAGCGGAGGCCGGGCAGGGCAGAGCGGCGCGGGTGGGGACACGAGTGGGGGTGCAGGCGATGCGGGTGAGAGCGGGGCCAGCTCGGGAGCTGCGGGTGGTTCGGGGTGGCGAGCGCTGCGCTGTGTCGCCACCGACCTTCAGGTGGGATGCAATGACGATTTGCTCAGGGTCAATTGCAACGCTGGCGATGTGACGGCTGCCATGGAGGCGGGATGCCAGGCCTGCTCGGGCGGCCAATTCTACTGCCAGGGCCCCCCGGGTCCGCCTGACTGCCCAAACCCCCAAGGCCCGTGCTGCCGCGAATGCTGCTGCCCACCGTGAAACGCTCTTCAGCGCGGCCGACTACTCCATGCGCCCCGTCATCGTGGACGAGCGCGTCGTCGACGAGTCCGGCTTCGATCGCGCGGCTGGGCCGCGTAGTGCGAGAACTTGAGAAGACATGTCAACCGCACGTGAACGAGCGGCCATCGCCGTGTTCTTCCACCGAAACAGCGCTCATCAACGTCTACTCGGTCACCTTCCGCGGCGCGAGCAACTACTCCACGCGCCCCGTCATCGTCCGCGAGCACGTCATCGATGCTTCGTCTCAGGGCCGCCACTCGATCTGGCCCCAGCTCATCGCCGCCGATGGCCTCGCAGGCTCGGACCGCACCATGGACAGTCCGGTCGTGCTGCGCTGGACCGAGGTCGACGGCGATACGATCCGCGAGAATGCGCAACCCCGACCCAGTTGCTGGAGGACCCGCCCCGGCTCGCCGTCGGACGCTCCAACCCCATGATTTCCAAAGACCCATGCCCAAGCTTGCGGAATCATGATCGAATATGCTATTCTGGTCACGATGACTAGAATTACGAAATCACCGGCTCGCAAGCGGGAGAAACCAAGCCGGGCGTCGGCCCGGACCGGCTACTGGATTTTCCAGGAAGCCAAGGCGCGCCTGAGCGAAGTCGTGCGGCTGGCTCGCAGCGACGGACCGCAGCACGTGACCGTGCATGGCAAGGATGGCGTGGTCGTCGTCGCCGAAGAGGAGTTCCGCCGTCTCAAGGGGGACGTTACCGGCGCCGCGCTCGTCGCGGCAATGCAAGCGTCGCCGTTCCGCGAGACCGAGATCGAACAGAAGCGTGCCCGCATGCCCGTCCGCGACGTCGGCCTGCCGTGACCGGCTGGCTTCTCGACACGAACGTCCTCTCGGAGCTCCGCCGGCCAAAACCCGAGCGGAAGGTCGTCAGCTTCGTCGCGGCGCAGCCGATCGAACTGCTCTATGTCAGCTCGGTCACCTTCGCGGAGATCAGGTTCGGCATTGAGCTTGTCACGGACCACGCGCGTCGTGCGTCGCTCAACGACTGGCTCGCGCACAAGGTGCGGCCCCTGTTCGAGCAGCGCGTACTCGAAGTGACCGAGGACGTGATGTTCAAGTGGAGGTTGCTCGTGGAGGAGGGACGTAAAACAGGGCATACCTTCTCGCAGCCCGATCTGATCATCGCGGCGACGGCGCTGCACCACGGCCTCACCGTCGTCTCGCGCGACCGCGCCGACTACGCCCGCGCCGGCGCGCCGGTGTTCAATCCCTGGACCGATCCGGCGCCGTCCGTTCCCTGATCACCGAGCCGTCCTTTTCGCTTGACCCGTGACGGACGAGGACGACGGCACTCTAACAGGCGCGCCGCAATCGCAACCCCCGCCGGCGCCGACCGACCGTGTTAGGGCCCGCGATTAAAACATCGAAGCAATCTTGTCGCTGATCCTCCAACCGCGGGAGAGGTGGCCCTCCAGCAAACGCGCCCGCTCTTGCGGGTCGCGCGTCGAGCGCAGCACCTTCGCGCGGAGCGCGCTCAGCGACGCGACTCCAGCTTCGCGGAGCACCAACGCCGCGGAGGTAGGGACTTTGCCGAGTTCCACGAGTTCTTCCTCCAGCGTTCGCGCAAAGCGCTCGATCGGGCGGTCGCCGGTCGGGTCCTTCACGTCTCCGTATACCCAGAGAACGAGCGGCCACGGTCGGATCCCCGGATGGGCCCAGTGTCGGGTTTCCCACTTGGCGTGCGCGGAGTTGTCAAAGCCCGTACTGACGCAACCGGTGGCGAGGAGCGCAACCAGCGCACCCAGCGGCGCCCAGGTCAGCATGGCCTCTCCACTTAACCACTTCTCCCGCAACGCCCGCGGGGCCACTCAGGGAGCCCGCAGATCCTGCGGTTTCACCGGCGCCATCGTGCCCGAGTCACCGAGCGCAGCCCACGGCGGCAGTAGGCGTCGCTTGCGACACCGGCGGCACGGCTGGCGGGGATATGGCTGGCTCGGGCGGGCCCGCGGTGGGCGGTGCTGCGGGCGCCGGCGGCACCGGCGGTTCGACGAGCTCGTGCATTCGCGTAGCCCCGAACGGCGACGACTGTACGGCGCTGGCAACGAACGGAGAGACGCCGTTCCGCAACGTGCAGCCAGCAATCGATTTCGCGAACGCTCACCGGGACATCGCGACGACAGTGTGCGTGGCACGGATCCGGCGACGAGCCCCCCGATGCCGATCGGCTACCATGCAACGAGTGGAGCATTCCTCGATGTCACGCCGTAGCGTTTGGCTCGTGCTGGCGGTCGCCGTCGGTGGTGCCTGCGGTCGATCGAGCAGTGGTGATGGTAGCGGCGCGTCAGGG
The DNA here is from genome assembly GCA_963841435.1 of uncultured delta proteobacterium. GTDB lineage: Bacteria > Myxococcota_A > Polyangia > Polyangiales > Polyangiaceae > PMG-095. The sequence continues at coordinate 380,211 of CAWJCS010000003.1, read as the reverse complement.
GGGATGTCGGCCTCGAGCGGCACAGGTGGCGTCGCGCAGGGCGGTGCGGGGGCGGCGCCGGAGGGAGGGAACGCGGGGTCCAGCGCCGCGCGCGGAGGTGCGAGTGCGGGGGACGCTGGTGCGGGCTCGCCTTCCGGCGGTGCGAGCGCCCGGGGCGGGCGAGGCGGCAGCGAGACGGGTGGCGCGGGGCGAGGCGCCGGCCGAGGCGGAGGTGGGATGGGTGCGGGCAGCGGCAGCGGAGGTGGGGCGGGGCAGAGCGGCACGGGCGCGGTCGTCGGCGGAGGTGCGGGCCATGGGGGTGAGAGTGGAGCCGGCTCGGGTGCTGCGGGAGAGTCGGGTTGGCGGGCGTTGCGCTGCGTGGCCACCGACCTTCAGCTCGTGTGCGGTGATGGCTTGCTCAGTGTCAACTGTAACGCCGCGGACGTGCCTGCGGCGATGGGCGCGGGCTGCGAGAGCTGCACCATCGGTCAAGCCTACTGCCAGGGGCCACCAGCCCCTCCTGACTGCGCCATCCTGGGATCTGCGTGCTGCCGGCAATGCTGCTGCCCGCCGTGAGCGCGGTGCGGACGGCGTGCAGTTCTAGCCTCGACGCTTCGGCGACGAAACATCGCGACGACAGTGTGCGTGGCACGGATCCGGCGACGAGCCCCCCGACGCCGATCGGCTACCACGCAGCGAGCGGAGCATTCCTCGATGTCACGCCGTAACGTTTGGCTCGTCTTATCGGTGGTGCTCGGCGCGGCCTGCGGGCGCTCGAGCAACGGCGGCGGCGCCGGCGCTTCGGCAGGTCTGCCGGGGGCAGGCGGCATGGGTGGTAGCGTCGGCGGAGGCGCAGCGGCGGGCGCGGGCTCGCCCTCGGGCGGCGCGGGTGCCGGGCGAGGGAGGCGAGAGCGGGGGGTCGGGTGCCGCGGGACAGTCGGGCTGGCGAGCGCTGCGATGTGTCGTCGCCGATTTTGAAGCGTGCGCGGAAGGGCTCACAGTGAATTGCAACGCTGGCGATGTAACCGGAGCGATGGAGGCGGGGTGCAGCAGCTGCACCATTGGTCAGGCGTACTGTCAGTTCGCTCCTGGCCCTCCAGACTGCCCGATGCCGGGAGGTCCCTGCTGCCGCCAATGCTGCTGCCCACCGTGAGCACGCTCTGCTCGGTTACCACGCAGCGAGTGGAGCGTTCCTCGATGTCACGCCGTAACGTTTGGCTCGTCCTGTCGGTGGTGCTCGGCGCGGCCTGCGGGCGATCCCCCAATGATTTTGGTGTTTTGAGGAAAAATTGAGAAATCGCTTCGGGCGTGTCGAAAGCTCGGGACCTCGTTCGTCGCCAGAGTAGACCGAGCGCTCAGGCCTCCGCCGGCAGCTCGGCCCCAAACCAGGAGAAGTCCGATGCGATTCATGATGATGGTGAAGAGCGATGCCGCGACCGAGGCAGGTGCCATGCCGAGCGCCGAGGTTCTCGAGGCAATGGGCGCGTTCAACGAGAAGATGGCCAAGGCGGGCGTGCTTTTGGAGGGGGAAGGGCTCCACGCGTCCTCGGACGGCGCCATCGTTGAGCTCTGCGACGGCAAGCTGACCGTGACCGACGGTCCGTTCGGCGAGGCAAAGGAGCTGATCGCGGGCTACTGGCTCATCCGGGTGGGCGAAAAGGCAGAAGCGCTCGAGTGGGCGAGGCAGGTGCCCGGTGACTTCGGGGAGGTCGAGATCCGCGAGCTCTACGAGACTGCGGATTTCCCCGTCGACGATAGCGAGCGCTCCGGTGGTTGGCGCGACCAGGAGCTCGCGGCTCGCGAGACCGCCGAGACGGAACCGGCGCCGCGCAAGCCCGGCACGGCGCGCTATCTCGCGCTGCTGAAGTCCGATCGCGCGACGGAAAGCGGTGAGCTGCCGCGTCCGGAGGTGCTCGAGAAGATGGGCGCCCTGATGCAGGATCTCGTTGCGCGTGGGGCGATGCTGGGCGGCGAGGGCCTCAAGCCGAGTGCCACGGGGGCACGCGTGGTGAAAAAGGGGGGGGCGTGCCGCGTCGTCGATGGGCCCTTCGCCGAGTCGAAGGAGATGGTCGCTGGCTACATCACCGTGCAGGCGGCGTCACGTGACGAGGTCGTCGAGCTCGCCAAGCGCTGGCTCGAGATTCACGTCGAAGGTGCGGCGGCCGACGAAGGACGCATCGAGATCCGGCACGTCTTCGAGATCGAGGAAGTCGCGCCCGGCGAAGAGGGCGAAAAGCTTCGTGAGCGAGAGCAGGCGTTGCGCGACGAGATCGCCCGTCGCCAGGCTTGCTGAGCCCGCCTTTCGAGGAAAGGACCCACGCCATGCGCTTCATGCTGTTGATGATCCCCCAGGGATACGAAACGGCCGCCCCGGGTACGCTGCCGCCCGCGGACCTCGTGGCCCAGATGGCCAAGTACAACGATTCGCTCAACAGGGCGGGAGTGCTGCTGTCGCTCGACGGCTTGCACCCGCCCTCGACGGGCGCGCGCGTCTCGTTCGCGGGCGGCAAGCCCACCGTGACCGACGGCCCCTTCGCCGAAGTCAAGGAGGTACTCGGCGGGTACTGGATCCTCCAGGTCAAATCGCAGGAGGAGGCCGTCGAATGGGCCAAGCGCTGCCCCGCCGGCGCCGGCGACACCATCGAGGTGCGCAGGGTCCAGGAGCTCTCGGACTTTCCGAGCGACGTGCGAGAAGCCGCGCGGTTCTGACGGCACGACCGGCGGGCTTGCGCCCGCGGGAGAAGGTGCTGTGATCGGAAGCCGTGGCGGCTTCCGACACGCACCGCGCGATCCAAGCCGTGTTCCGCATCGAGTCGCCGCGGCTCATCGCGGGCCTCGCGCGCATGCTGGGTGACGTGGGGCTCGCCGAAGAGCTCGCACAGGATTCGCTCGTCGTGGCGCTCGAGCGCTGGCCCGAGGTCGGCGTGCCGGACAATCCGGGCGCCTGGTTGATGGCCGCAGCCAAGCGCCGCGCGATCGACGAGCTTCGCCGGCGCAAGCGGCTCGAACGCAAGCACGAAGAGCTCGGCGCCATGCTCGATGCGACGGCGCCCGACGAGAGCGGCATCGAAAACGCGGCCGACGACGACATCGGCGACGACCTTTTGCGGCTGATTTTCACGGCCTGCCACCCGGTGCTCTCGACCGAAGCGCGGGTCGCGCTCACGCTCCGCTTGCTCGGAGGGCTCACGACCGAGGAGATCGCGCGCGCCTACCTCGTGCCCGAGCCGACGGTGGCGCAGCGGCTGGTCCGCGCCAAGCGCACGCTGTCCGTCGAGCGCGTGCCGTTCGAAGTGCCGCGCGGTCCGGAGCTCGCGGGGCGGCTCGCCTCCGTGCTCGAGGTCATCTATCTGATTTTCAACGAGGGCTACTCGGCGACGACCGGCGAAGACTGGCTCAGGCCCGGTCTGTGTGAGGACGCACTCAGGCTCGGTCGCATCCTCGCGGAGCTCGCGCCCGCCGAGCCCGAGGTCCACGGCCTCGTCGCGCTGATGGAGCTCCAGGCTTCTCGCACCGCGGCGCGCCTCGGACCCGACGGCGAGCCCGTGCTCCTTTTCGAACAGGATCGCGCGCGCTGGGACAAGCTCTTGATCGCGCGCGGGCTCACCGCGCTGGCTCGTGCGCAAGAGCTCGGCGGCGCGGCGGGGCCGTACGCGCTGCAAGCGGCGATCGCCGCCTGTCATGCGAGCGCCACGACGCCGGGCGACACGGATTGGGCGCGCATCGCGGCGTTCTACGCGGCGCTTGCACGCGTCATGCCCTCGCCCGTCGTCGAGCTCAATCGCGCCGTCGCGGTCGGCATGGCCGAGGGAGCGTTGGCGGGCCTCGCCATCGTCGACCCGCTCTGCTCCGAGTCGGCGCTGGCCGCGTACCATCATCTACCCGCGGTTCGCGGTGACCTGCTCGAAAAGCTCGGGCGTTCGGCCGAGGCGCGCGCGGAGTTCGAGCGGGCGGCGTCGCTCACGAAGAACGCGCGCGAGCAAGCCGTGCTCCGTCGCCGAGCGGCCGCGCTCGCTCCCGACGAGGCACATCCGCCGGCGACTGCTCACGGCCCGGTCGACGCGTCGCGCCGGAGCAGGTAGAAAAAGTCGCGCTCCGACGGCAAAGTCGCGTACTCGCTCTTTCCGTACTCGACCTCGACGAGGCTCGTCGTCGCCTCGACGGCACCCGACGGGGAGTGCTCGAAGAGCAAGAAACGTGTCCAGTTCCAGTTGACGTTGAGCTCGGCGGCGTCGGCGGCGCCCGCGCTGGCGAGTGCTTCGGCCAGGCGCTTCGGCGTCGCTTCCATGCCCACGGCGTAAAAGAGCACCTCGCCGGAGGGGTCGATGCCGAGCGCCGAGCGGCGCCGCGTCACGAGCCCCTCGGTGTGCCCGCCCCAGCGCTTGTCGCGGCCGCGCACCAGATCGGGATGGAGGCTACCCTGTTCGAGCAAGCAGGGGGGCGTCTGGCGCAGCGCGACCATCTCGGCCAGCGTGGGCGTGAGAATGGCATGCGAGCGGATGCGCACGGCGCCGTCGCCGTAGAGCGCGATCGTGCAACCGTCGGGACGCGGCGGCACCACGGTCGTGTCGCCGAGCTTCATGCCCCAGTGACCATGACGTGGTTGAAAGCCACCGTTGAACACGGCGACGAGTCGGTCGCGAGCTTCGCGCGGCACGAGACCCGGCGCGAAGGGCAGGGGACCGCTCGGCACGTCACCCTTGCCCGGGCGAAAGCCGATCTCCAGTCGCCTGAGATCGATGGCGACGAGGGTGACGCTCACGTACGGGCTATTGGGATGCGGATGGACGGTGGTCTGGTAGAGCGTGGTCGCGCTGCCGTCCTTCTGCGTGAGCGGCACCCAGCGTCCGTCGCTCGCGCTCGCCGAGCGCTCCGAGGTCAGCGCGACATCCGGCGGCGGAAACGCCGGGCCAGGCGGCCGTGTGGGGGCGCTTTTTTTTGCCAGAGCGGGAACCGTCGGCGGGGGCGGAGCGTCGCTCGAGGGCGGCGACGCGGTTGCCGAAGCTCGAGCGGGGGCGGGAGTGGACACCGCCGCTCCCGGACGGCTCTCGGGGCCGCAGGCGAGGGGAAAGCAGAAGAAAAGCCCAGCGCGGAGGAGGCGGGGCGCGGTGCCGGGCACGGAGCGCACCATGTCCCACCCTAGCAGCTAGGCACAAGGATTGGCCCTTTGCCGGTGGGAGCCGTATTTTCAAGGTAGTGACCCTGACGCCTCGGGCCCTCTGGCAGAACCTCCCGCTGTTCTTTCTGTTCACGGGTTGCTCCGCCGCGCTCTTCCACACCGAGCGACAGCCCGCGAAAATCGACGCTCCGGGTGTGGGTGAGCGCATCGCCTCGCCGAGCGCAGCCACGGCGCGAGGAGCAAGCAGCGAGAAGCCGGGCAGAGCGGCGAGCAACGCGGCGCCCAGCGATGGTGAGCTCGAGCCGCCGCCCCTCTGGCCCGAACCGAGCGATGAGCTCATCCGTGTGCGGCGCCTCGCCGAAGGTCACGTGCTCGCTCGCAAGGAGGCACTCGAAGCCGGGGCCGTCGACGACGTCGCCGCGAGCTCGAGCCCCGTTGGCTCGCGCCCTCTGCCGGCGGCTCACGTCGTGCCCATCGAGAACGACGCCGCGCTCGCCCACTTCCACGAGGCGCTCGCACGGCTCGCCGTGGGCGAGGACGAGGACGGCAAGGTTCGTATCCTCGCCTACGGTGCATCCCACACCCAGGCCGACATTTACCCGGGATACCTGAGAGCCTACCTCCAGGGGCGTTTCGGCGACGGCGGGCGCGGCTTCGTGTTGCTCGGGCGCGTCAATCGCTGGCACCGGACGCTCGACGTGCACGCGCGCCAGCATGCCCTCGAGGTCCACCACGCGCGCTACAAGCTGAGCGGCGACGCGGAGCCGCTGGGGCTCTTCGGCGCCGCGCTCGTCGGTCGGAACGCCGACGGCTACGCGGAGGTCGTCATCGACGATGACTCCCCGAACACGCGTTTCGAGATCGAGTATTTCGCACAGCCTCGCGGGGGCAGCTTTCGCTTGCAGCTCGACGGCAAGCCACTCGTTCGCGTTTCCACGGCCGCGTCCCGAGCGGGCGGCGCCTACTACGCGTTCTCAGCGGCTCCCGGCGCGCACACGCTCCGCGTCCAGCTTCTCGGCGATGGGCCCGTGCGGTTGTTCGGCATCGTTGCCGAGACGGAAGCGCCGGGCGTCGTGCTCGACACGCTCGGCATCGGCGGCTCGCGCATGGCCGACAGCCTGCGTTGGCAGGACGATAGCTTCGTCGAAGCCGTGCGGCACCGGAACCCCGACCTCGTGACGTTCGCCTACGGGACGAACGAGGCGTTCGACGGTGCGGAACGCCCCTCCGTGTACGAGGCCGACGTGCGCGCGGTGCTCGCCCGCCTGCGGCGCGCGGCGCCCGCCGCAAGCTGCCTTTTCATCGCGCCCTTCGACGTTGCGAGCTCGGCGCGCGCGCGGCTCGTCGGCATCATCGCCGCCCAGCGTCGGCTGTCCGAAGAGCTCGGCTGCGCGTTCTGGGACGGCTACGCCTTCATGGGCGGCGCCGGGACGATCCGCACGTGGGCCGCCTCGAAGCCGCCGCTCGCGAGCAGCGATCTCATCCACCTGACCCGGCTCGGGTACGTGCGCGCCGCGGCAGCGATCGGCGATGCCCTCATGCGCCGCTACGATCTATCGCACGAACGTCAGGGCGAAGCCGCCGGCGCGGCCCGGGCGCCGTCGGCCCCGTCGCCCGAAGCTGGGCGCGCGCTCTGAGCCGCGTCGGGCTGGCCCGCGCCGCTCGCGTCGGGTGAGGCGGAGCCGGGCGTCGCCGCGGGCGGGTCGGCGCCGGGGCTCACGTCGGGTCGGCGCTTCGCGAGCGACGGGGCGTGGCTCTTCGTCAGCTCGTCGAGGGGCCGGCCGGCGACGCGACGGCGGTAGTCGGCGTAACCGTCGAGCAGCGCCTCCGTCAAAAGGCCCGCTATGATCTCGTGCCCGAAGCTCGTCGGGTGACCGAGATCCGGCGCCACCAGGCGCGGACGGGCACGAAACCAGCGAGCCACGGTGCCCTCGCCCCCCGTCGCTTCGTAGGTGTCGAAGAACCCGCAGCCGGCGCGCCGCGCGATCTCGCGCTGGGCCGTGGCAAGCTGCTTGGCGAACGGTCGTGACACGATGTTGCCGTCGGCGAGGCGCTTGCCGTGATCGGTGAGTGTCATGACGAGACAGGCGAGCCCCGGCTTTTTCGCGCGGAAGTGGCGGAGCACGTCCAGGTACTCGTCGTAATAGGGCTCCATCGACGTCTCGAGGTTGACGTAGTTTCGCTGCATGTCGTTGCCGCCGAACATGAACACGATGAGATCGAGGTCGCGGTGCCGGATCTGCGTGGCAATGTGCTCGACGTCCTGAGTGCGCAGGCCGCGCGTCGAGCCGCCGATCAGCGCCATGCCGTCCCACACCACGCCGGGTCCGTCGTTCTCGAGCACGGCGCCGTAGCCGCGCACCTCTCCGCCGCCCGCGGCGCGGACGTTGAAGGAGTGCGGTCCCGGCGGCACCCGTACCTCGTACCAGGCGTCCTCGAGCTCGGGTCCGCGCGTCGGCACGCGTTCTTTCCGCTCGTGATCGATCGTGATCTCGAATGCGCCGCCGTTCGGTTGGCGCGCGTACCAGAGCTCGAAGCGCGAGACCACCTGACCGAAGCCTTGCTTGGGAGTGTGGAATGCAGCGGTGGCGCCGCCCGCCGACCGCACGAGGAGGCCCCCGTAGCCGTAGCGGTGGTCTTGCTTGTTGCACTCGTTGATGACGAGGCAGCGGAGCCAGCCTTCGCCGGGCTCGAACTCGATGCCCTGGTGCCGGTAGGAAGGGTTGTAGCGGTCGAGCAGGTGGAAGCCGTGGCCGGCGTCGCCGAAGCGGCTCTGCAGACGGCGCCGGATGCTCGACGTGATGCCGTCGAGGCCGAGCACCGAATCGCCCCAATGGCCGGCGCGGGCGATGGCCCCCGACACGTGCAAGTCGACGAGCGTGAGCTTCTCGAAGAACCCATCCAGCGCCGTGGGCGGCTCGATACGAAAGTCCGGTCGCGGACCGCCCGCGGGCGCCGTGTAGGGCGGGATCAGCCGCTCGGGCTCCGCGGGGGGCAGCGCTGACGGCGGCGCCACGGGGGGTGTTTCCACGATGGCGGCGCGGGTGAGTCGCTCGAGCGCTTCGTGCTCGGCCTGGGCACGCTTTCCCTCCCCGAGCAGCTCGCGGCCGACGACGTTCCAGAACGGCACGTAGCCGTCGCCGGGAACCCAGGGCCTCAGCGCCGCGAGCGCCGGGACGACGTACGCGCAGGCGATCGCCGCGCCGACGCCGAGCGCGACTCCGGCGAGGCGCCCGAGCGCGCGTGGCTGGAGCCCGCTCTTGCGCGCCGCACGCGCTTTTTCGGGCTCGGGATCGGGAGGGCGAAAAGTCATCGCGTGGTCGGCCGGGGGGTCAGAAGGCAAAGTAGATGTTGGCGCGGGGTCCGGAGAGCAAGAGGGCCGTCACGCCGAGCACGGTCGCGACGCCGAGCCCCACGACGGGCGCCGGCGCCCGTCCGATGAGGCGCGTCGCGAAGCGTTCGAGCGGTCCGGCGGGCACGTAGTGCAGGGCGAAGCCGAGGCCGATGACGACGAGCACGCATTGTTCGCCGAACGGCTTGGCCCAGGAAAGCGCGCTCGTCGAGCCGAGCCAGGCCGCGAGCGGCTCGTTGCCGAAGAGCCCGTCGCGTACGGCGAAGCCGTCGAAGTAGGCTAGCTTTTCCGCCATGGCGCGCGCGGCGCCGATGTCGTCGGCGCGGAAGAACACGCGGGTGAGGACGCTGAAACCCAGCGTCAAGACGACGTGGAGCGGCGTGAGCCAGCGCCGCTTCTCGGCGCTGGGCAAGAGCGCGAGCAAGAGCGCGAGCGCGCCGCCCGCGAGCGCGAACGAAAGCGGTGCAGGCAGCCGGAGCGCCACGCGAGCGAGCAGCCACGCCGCCGCGAAGCCCGAGAGCGCGACCCCCACTGCCGATGCCGCCCCTGCGAGCCCGCCCCGCGTGCGCGTTCGACAGACTCGGTTGAACACCATCGCGAACGCGTGGCAAAAGGCATAGGCGACGAACGTCCAGCCCGCGCCGTGCCAGATGCCGACGAGCAACATCGTGATCGCGAGATTCACGAGCGTGCGCGTGCGTCCGAGGCGGCTCCCGCCGAGCGGGTAGTACACGTAGTCACGCAGCCAGCTCGAGAGCGTGATGTGCCAGCGTCGCCAGAAGTCGGCAACGTCGACCGCCTGGTAGGGCCGCGCGAAGTTCTCCGGTAGCCGGAAGCCGAACAGCCGCGCCGTGCCGATGGCGATGTCCGAATACCCTGAAAAATCGGCATAGATCTGCAGCGTGAAGGCCAGGAGCGCCAGCAGGTTCTCGAGCGACTTGAACTCGGTGGGCGACGCGAAGACGCGATCCGTGAACGACGCCGCCACGAAGTCGGCGAACACCACCTTCTTCACGATTCCCTTGGCGATCCGGAAAATCGCGAAGTCGACGTCCTCGCGCATCAGGCTCGGCGTCGGGCCGAGCTGTGGCAAGAGCTCGGACGCGCGCACGATGGGTCCCGCCACGAGCTGCGGAAAGAGCGCGACGAACAGCGCGAAGCGAATGGGGTTCCGCTCGGGCGCGAGACGTCCGCGGTAGACGTTGATGGTGTAGCTCAGGCTCTGAAAGGTGTAGAAGCTGATCCCGATCGGCAGTGCGAGGCGGAGCGTCGGAAGGTGCGCGGGGATGCCGAGCGCCTGGCACGCCTCGGCGGTCGCCTCGAGGGCGAACCCTGCGTACTTGAACGTGCCGAGGAGCCCCAGGTTGAAGAGCAGGCTCAGCCCGAGCAGCGTCTTCTTCGCGGCTGACCCGGCGCGTGGCATGCCGAGCGCGCACAAGTAGTTGACGAACGTGGAGCCGACGAGCAGCCCGACGAACGTCCACGGTGGCGGCAGCGGTCCCGTCGCGGGCTTCGGTCCGGCGGCGTAAAAGAAGTAGCTTGCGGCGAGCAGCCACAGCGCGCGCCCGAGCGGCCGGCGTGCGAGGGCCCAGTAGCCCGCGAAGACCGGTACGAGAAACAGCAGAAAGTCGAGGCTCGCGAACAGCATGGGCGCCGCACCGTGGCGCGAGCCCGACGATACGGTTGGCGCGCCCGCGGAGACAACGCTTTGTCGAGCGACCCTTGCGAGGCTCGCGTGCCTGCCGATCCGCGGGCGCGCCTCCGCGGGGCGACTAGACCGGGTGGCGCCAACGTGGGAGTATGACGGGTGACGGTGGTGTGGAGGCGAGGATGAGAAGGCGTCGACGCGAGCTCCGTACGGACGCCGTCGTCCCGCGCGCTGCCTGGGCGATCTGGTGCGCCATCGCGCTGGAGTTTTTCGTCTACTGTGGCGGCAGAAGTAGCGAGGAAAAGGAAGCGGGAGCCAAGGGGGGATCGTCGGCGGCGAAGGGCGGCACGGGGGACGGGGTCGGCGGGACCTCGACGGGTGGCACGGGTGTCGGCGGCTCGGTGACCGGCGGCACGGGCACGGGCGGCAGCGGCGCAGGCGTCGGAGGAATCAGCGGTGGTGTGGGTGGCGCCGGCTTTTACGCGGGCGAGGGCGGTGGCGGCTTCTCGGGCCAAGCGGGCACCTGCGCGATGAACCCCTGCGGTCCAGGCTGCAGCGGCATCAACTGTCCGACGGGCGGCGCCGGCAACGGTGGCGCAGGTTTTGGCGGCGCGGGCTTTGGTGGCGCCGGCTTTGGCGGAGCCGGCGACGGTGGAGCGGGTTTTGGTGGCGCAGGTTTTGGCGGCGCGGGCTTTGGTGGCGCCGGCTTTGGCGGAGCCGGCGACGGTGGAGCGAGTTTTGGCGGAGCCGGCTTTGGCGGAGCGGGCGACGGTGGAGCGGGTTTTGGCGGCGCGGGTTTTGGCGGCGCGGGCGACGGTGGCGCCGGCTTTGGCGGCGCGGGCGACGGTGGAACGGGCGGCGCGGGCTTCGCTGGTAGCGCAGGCGACGCCCCGGCTTCGGTTCTCCCTCCGACCTATGCGGGGGGCTACGGCGAGGGACTCGTCGAATTGTAGGGCCCAGGTGGCCACCGGCCAATCCGGACGCCGGTGGGCAGGGTCGGGCGTGCTGCTATTTTCCGTGGCGTGCACGAGCCCCGAGCACGCGGCCCGTTGACGCCGGGGCCGCGTCTCAAGGCAGGTGTGCGATGAAGCCTTCGCGGTAGCTGCCGTTGATGCCCTGGCCGACGACGACCTTCCCGTCGTCCGAAACGTCCCAGGCGATCGTCAACGTCCAACCCGAGAGGTCGCTCGTGCCGCCAAGCAGGGAGGAAAGCGAATGGGCACCTTGCGTGTCCCAGACGGTCGCGATCCGCGCATTCGTTGCGCCGACGACGACGCTGCCGCTCGCGTTGGTGCCATATGCCGTCCCGTCGCCGAGATCGGTCGGCGTCAGATTCTTCCACTTGACGGCGTGGTTTTCTCCCGAGAAACCAGCGGCCCCGACGATGACCGTTCCGTCGGGGCTCACGTCCCAGGCAGAGGAGTCCGAGGCGCCGGACACGTTGGCGATCGCGAGAATGCCGTTACTTTGGGTCCAGTAGAAGCCTTGGGCCACGATGGGCGCGTCGTAGCCGGCAATCGTCGAGCCGTTGCTGCTGGTACCCAGTGCGATGCTGGCGTCGCTTGACGACAATTGACCGAGCAGCGACCAGCCGCCCGATGATGTCCACTTGGCGCAGTGAGCTCCGTTTGCCCGCCCAACGACGACGTTACCGTCGTCGCTCAGCCCCTCGCCCGTGGTTTGTGCCATGGAGCCATAGGGGCTCTTGCTGATGAGCGTGACCGAACCGCCCGAAGCGTAGCGGAACGCGCTCGGGAGGTCATTCGAGTCGGTGCACGTTCCGACGATCGTTCCACCGTTTTGGCTGACTGCGTTCGAGATGCAGGCGGTTTGGCCCGAAGGCGTGGCTAGATAAGAAATCGACCCGTTGTTGACGACGCGAACGGCGTGCGTGACCTGAGAGCTCGAGTTCAACCAGGATCCGCCGACGGCCGTGGTGCCGTCGCCGCTGATTGCGCGGAGCTCGCTCGTGTCGTCCAAGCTCAGCGCCCCGACGCCGCGGAACCTCTGATACTCGCAATTGGTACCGAGGAACCGCGAGCTACAGGCACACGTGTAGCTGCCCGCCGTGTTGGTACAGGTCCCGCTGTTCTGGCAGGGGCTGGAGGTGCACTCGTTGACGTTGGTCTGGCAGGTGGTGCCTGTGTAGCCGGTGCCGGAGCAGTTGCAGGTGTAGCTACCCGTGGTGTTGGTGCAGGCGCCGCCGTGCTGGCAGGGGCTGGAGGTGCACTCGTTTATGTCGGTTTGGCAGGTGGTGCCGGTGTAGCCGGTGCCGGAGCAGTTGCAGGTGTAGCTGCCTGCGGTGTTGGTGCAGGCGCCGCCGTGCTGGCAAGGGGTCGAGGTGCACTCGTTGATGTCAGTCTGGCAGGTGGTGCCTGTGTAGCCGGTGCCGGAGCAGTTGCAGGTGTAGCTACCTGCGGTGTTGGTGCAGGCGCCGCCGTGCTGGCAGGGGCTGGAGGTGCACTCGTTGATGTCGGTCTGGCAGGTGGTGCCTGTGTAGCCGGTACCGGCGCAGTCGCAGGTGTAGCTGCCTGCGGTGTTGTTGCAGGCGCCGCCGTGCTGGCAGGGGGTCGAGGTGCACTCGTTGATGTCGGTCTGGCAGGTGGTGCCGGTGTAGCCAGTACCGGCGCAGTCGCAGCTGTAGCCGCCGTCCGTGTTGGTGCATGAGCCGCTGTGCTGGCAGGGATTCGTCATGCACTCGTTGACGTTGTTCTCGCAGTTTTTGCCGGAGTACGTCGGCGGGCAGCTGCAGCTGTAGCTCCCCGCACTGTTACTGCAGGAGCTGCCGTGCAGGCAGGGGCTGGACGAGCATTCGTCGATGTCAGTCGAGCACGTGGTACCGGCGTACCCCGTCGGGCAGTTGGCGCAGGTGAACCCGGCAACCTTGTCCGTACAGCTTCCGCCGTTGCACGGGTTCGGCGTGCAGTCGTCGCTGTCGGTCTGACAATTGGTTCCCTCGTAGCCGTTCGCGCAGGTGCACGTGTAGTTGGGCGGCGTCGATCCGTTCAACGCAGTCGCCGCCGTTCAGGCATGGCGCGTCCACGCATCCCTTCACCTCGATCTCGCAGTCTTGGCCGGAATACCCGAGGGCGCATTCGCACGAATAGCGCGAGGGGCCGTTGACGCACGTGCCGCCGTTCTGGCACGGATCCGGATCGCATTCGTTCGTTTCGGTGTCGCAAAGAGTGCCGGTGAACCCACCGAAACAAGTGCACGCGAACGAGTCCACGCCGTCAACGCAAGTGCCGTTCACGCAAGGGTTCGGCGTGCAATCATCGACGTTGACCTCGCAGGAGGCGCCCGTGAAGCCGCTCTGGCATTCACACTCGAAGCCCGTGCTGGTCGGTTGACAGGTTCCGCCGTTCTCGCAGGCACCCGAACCGCACACACTGGCGTCGCAGGTCGGCCCGCTGAAGCCAGGCTCACAGGTGCATTCGAAGGTGGCGCCGTTGGGCAGGCAGATTCCGCCGTTCAGGCAGGGCTCGTCCGCGCAGGCGTCGCCGCCACTACCCGCTTCGCCCATCTCGCCGGCCTGACCCGCGTCCATGTCGAGGCCACCGGTGCCGCCGGTCGTTTCGCCCCCAGCTCCGCTCGACGACGCTCCCGAGCTGCCGCCGCTGGCTTTGCCCGCCCCGCCGCCCGCGTCATTCCCGGCGTCGGCCGCGGCGCCCGCGGTGCCTCCCGTGGCTGGCGCATTCGCAGGTTCTGCCTCCAATGAGCACCCCGCCAATAGGGCAGTGGCAACCATGAGTAGGACTCGCCCATTCGGCATTTTCGCCTCGCTTGTCAGGAACATCAGCCGCACCGCACCCTCACCGGAACTTTCCTATTCGCCGAGCAGCCCCGGGCAGTCAAACCTTCTGCGCCGATCATGCGGCCGATTTGAGATAAACCCCGGGTATGACGCGAAACTGTCCGCTCGCGACCGACGCGAGTGGCGCGAGGTAGCGTCGCTGGCGGCTGGACCGACGGCCCAAGCGACCGCCCGCCGAGCCTCGGACAGCGTTCGCAGGCCGTGGCCGGATCCGCCCGAGCACGGCTTGCGCGTCGGCGGCTTCGAATTGCTGTCGAAGCTCGCCACCGAGTGGCGTCGGAAAGCGCCCTGACGGCCGCTGCGGCAAAAGCTCAGTCCTCGAATGCAAAGAGCAGCGCGCGGCTCCGCGTGTCGAGCCGGGCGGGATCGCGGATGCGATAGAGGTCGCCGTAGACGTCCTCCAGCACGAGCGTGTGCTCGCCGACCTTCCGCGGCCAGGCGTCGAGCGGTGTCTGAAAGCGTCGGAAGCCGCGATTGGTCTCGACCTGCCAGGTGCGAAGCTCGAAGTCTTCGTCGACGGCGACGATGCCGACGACGTCCAGGACGAAGCCCGCGTGCTCGATCGTCTCGTCGAGCGCCGCGCGCGACGCCGGGTCGAGCTCGTCCGGGTCGAGGATGAACGCCCGCTCCTCTCCCGAGGTGTCGCGCAGGCTCAGCGAGTGGCCCGGAGCGCTCCACGGGAAACAGCGCGTGAGCTCGACGGGTGCTTCGCCCCGCGCGTTGACGATTGAAAGTCGCCCGTCGGCGCCTCGCACGAGGCGAAAGGCGACGCGGCGGGCACCCGACGCTTGGCGCTCTTCGCGCGGCGTCGGCTCCGCGGTCGCCGGGGTGGGGGCGGGGTCCCGTTCAGGGCCCTTCGTCGCTGCATCAAGCGGCATGGTGAAGCTCCTTTTGCAAGGTGAAAAGCTTGCGATAGACACCGTCCGAAAGCGCGAGCAGCTCGGCGTGCGTGCCTTGCTCGACGAGGCGTCCATCCTTGATGACGAAGAGCCGCGAGGCGTGCCTCAGTGTCGACAGCCGGTGAGCGATGGCGAACACCGTGCGACCCGCCACGAGGCGATCCATGGCCTGTTGGATCTTCTGCTCGGTCTCGGTGTCCACGGCGCTCGTCGCCTCGTCGAGGATCAAGAGGCGTGGGTCGCGCAGGATTGCCCGCGCGATGCTGACGCGCTGGCGCTCGCCGCCCGACAACGTGTGCCCCCGTTCACCCACGAGCGTGTCGTAGCCGAGCGGAAGCTTGCACACGAAGTCGTGGGCGTTGGCGGCGCGCGCAGCTTCGATCACCTGCTCGAGCGTGGCGTCGGGAAGGCCGTAGCGGATGTTCTCGAGCACGCTGCCGTGGAAAAGGTACGGATCCTGCAGCACGATGCCGACGTCCTTGCGATAGTCGCCGCTGTCGAGATCCCGCAGATCGACCCCGTCGACGAGGATTTGCCCCTGGCTCACGTCGTAAAACCGGGTCAAGAGGTTCGCGAGCGTCGTCTTGCCGCCGCCGGAGGGGCCCACGAGACCAATGAGCTCGCCGGCCCGCACGTGGAAGGACAGACCCCGGATCACCTGCCGGATGCCGTCGTAGCTGAAGCTCACGTCGCGAAACTCGACGTTGCCGCGCATCGGCGAAAGCCGCACGGGGTCCGCGCGGTCCGTCACCTCGGGCTTGGTGTCGAGCACTTCGAAGACCCGGTGCGCGGAGGTCGTGGCGCGGTGCAGGATGCGCGCCACCTGGCCGACGGTCTCGATCGGTTGCACGAACATCGCCGTGAACAGCAAGAACGACACGAACGTGCCGAGGCTCAACGGTGGACCCAGCAGGGTCTCTTCACCGAGCAGGCGCGGCAGCGCACCGACCCACACGAGCACGGCCGTGAGCTGGATGCCGAAGGTGAGCTTCGGCCAGAAGCTCGTCCACGCCGCGTGAATGCGGTTGAACTCGCCCACGACGTTGTGGTTGCGCTCGCCGAAACGCCGTTTTTCGTGCTCCTCGCGATGGAACGCTTTGACCACGCGCACACCCGGGATCGTGTCGGAAAGCACGTCCGTGAGGCGTGACCACTTGCGCCACGCGCGCAAGAACAAGAGCTCCATGCCCTGACCGTTCTTGTAGATGGCGAAGCACAAGAGGGGCACCGGCAGCGTGATGAGCAGACCCAGTGCCGGATCGAGCGTGATCAACACGGCGCCGAGCCCCACTAGCATCACGAGCGAGAGCGACACCTCCACGACGCCGAACGCCAGGAACTCCCACAGGCGGTCGGTATCGGAGCTCACGCGCGTGATGAGGCTTCCGGTCTTCTTGCGAGAGAAGAAGCTCACGCTGAGCTGGTGCAGGTGGTCGTAGACCTCGTCGCGAAGGTCACGAGCCACGAGCTCTCCGAGCTCGGCCATCAGGCGCAGCCGCACCCACAGGCAGAGCTGGCGGAGCGCGTACACCGCCGCCATCACGAGCACGCCGATCCACGCCCGGCGCGCCACGCTCTGGGGAAGCACGAGCCCGCGCTGAACGGGGCCGATCACCTCGTCGAGCAGACGGCCCGCGATGAGTGGCGGCAGCAGGGAAAGGCCCGCAATCGCCGTGGCCGCGCTCATGCCGAAGAACACGCGCGCGCGGTAGCGACCGAGGTACGAAAGGAGACGGAAGACCACCGCGAGCTTGTTGGGCGCGACGAGCGCCTGCGCTTCGCGCACGGGACCGAGCACGGCGTCGCGGTAGGCGGCGTCCGCGTCGCGCGCCGCCACCTGCCGGCCCGAGAGCGCCTCTTCGAGCACGAACGCGATCGCGTCGAACGCGCGCCGCTGGCGCTGCGTGAAACAGAGCTCGACGAGCGGTGCCGTTTCTGCGGCACCGTGCAGCCTCAAGGTCCGGGACGAGAGCCCGGGCTCGCTGCTCACGGCCGTGATGGCATGGCGGGGTACGAAGCGGGCGTCAGCGCCCTCGATCACGCCGACGGCATGCTCGCCGAGCACGAGCCAGCGGTGGCGAAAGCGACGATCGTCGTCGAGATCCGACAGCGCATAGCGCAGGATCGGGCCGCCGAGCCCCTCGAGGGCCAGGCGGCGCTCGGCCGCCTTCAGCGACGCGGGCTGGCCCACGTAACGCTCGAAGAGCTCGTCGTCGGAAAGCTGATTTCTGGCGGACATTTGGCTGGATTCCTTCGCTCGGTCAGCCCGTCTCGGGTCTAGGGACCCGGGGGCTGGCGGCGGGAAACCAGCCCTACGGGTTCGGCGGCGGCGCGATCCGGAGTTGGATCGCTGCGGCCTGCCCCGAGTCGAAGAAACGCGGCAGGCAACGCCCGATGGCGACGTTGTTCGTGCTGCTGCCGTTCATGCCTTCGTCTTCTTCCGCGAAAAAAAAGAAATAGAGGCCCCGTGCCTCCGAGTCCGCATTTGTACACCTCGGTCCTTCGCACGTCAAGCGCTCGAGTCCCGGCTTGTCTTTTCGCTTTCGCGTCGGGCTCGCGCCACTTTTTCGTTTTCCCGAGAGCACGCGGTCGAACCCGCCGCCGCCATCGAGCCCTTCGCTGCTCGGATTTTCCTGCGATACTTTGCTTGCGATCTCGGGCGGCTCGGGACAAAACGGATGCCGAGCGTACCCAACCGAGGGCCGCGGCGCCGACCGGTGCTCGAGCCCGCACCCAATGTCGCTACCCGTCCGACGGGCAACGGGCGCCCGGCGGATCCCGAGGAGAAGCCATGCAGCCACGTTTCTTGATGCTTTTGTTGGTCCTTTCGGCCTTCGGGTGCGCCCGCCGCGGTGGCACGAAACACGAGCCGCGCGAGCAGCACGTGTCGGCGGCCGAGCGACGGCTCGCGGACTACATCCTCGACGAAGCTCCTCGATTTCGTCACCCGCTCGCCGTCGAGTTCGGCAACAAGGTCGAGCTCCTCGGCTACGACGTGGAGCCCGAGGGGGTCATTCCCCAGAGCAAACGGATCCGGCTAACGCTCTACTGGCGCTTGAAGTCGCATCTCAAGGGAAACTGGAAGCTTCTCACTCACGTGCTCGACGATTCGGGAAAGCGGATCCTCGATCTTTACGATGCGAGCCCCATCCGTCAGGGGCGTCGTGGGCATCCATTGCTCCGTCCTTCGAGCTGGAAGACGGGCAAGGTGTACGTCGACGAGCTCGGGTTCCAGCTGCCGCACGCCATGCACTCGAGCCGCATCAGCATCGTCGCGAGCGTTTACAGCACGGCGTCGGTAAGACTGCCCGTCACCAAGGGAAAAGGGGACGATTGGAAGCGCGCTCTCGTTGCAAACCTCGACGTGGGGCTCGAAACGCCATCGGTCGTCCTCGAGAAGTTGGCGCCGAAGGCCGCGATCGCCATCGACGGTAAGCTCAGCGAGGACGCCTGGCAGGACGCGCCCGTGCTCGGCCCGTTCATGCACGTCAAAGTGGCCGGTGCCGACGACGCTGGCGGCCCGGTGAGCGTCGGAGGCAAGGCGCGCATGCTCTGGGACGATCGCGGCCTTTACCTCGCCTATGAGGTGCAGGATGCCGACGTCGAGGGTGGCTTCCCGCGGGGTAAGCTCGACCCCGACCTTTGGACGCAGGACACCGTCGCTCTCACGGTGGAGCCCCAAGGAGACGGCAAGGACGTTTACGAGCTTGCCATCAATCCTCAAAACATCGTCTGTGACGTTTCCCGGCCGGCAGCGGGTGGGGGCGATGTCAACGGTGGGGCGCCAGAGAAGAAGGACTGGCGCTCGAACGTGAAGAGCGCCGTGGTCGTCAACGGCACGCTCGACGAGGCCGGTGATGAGGATCGCGGCTACGTCGTCGAGGCGATGATCCCCTGGCGGAGCTTCGCGGACGCGGGGCGGCAGCCGCCGAAGCCCGGCGACACGTGGAAGATGAATCTCTACGCCCTGCAGAAGAGCACCGGTGTCGGCTGGGGCGCGACGTTCGGCAAGGAGAGCTTCGGCGCCGCACCTCGATTCGGCGCCGTGAAGTTCGTCGAAAAGGCGGCCGCTCCGGCGGCGAGCGCGTCGGCGAGCGCATCGGCCGCGCCGAGCGGCACTGCCGCGGCACCGCGCGTGCCCTCCGCGCGCACGGCGAGCAGCGTCGCTCCCCCGTCGTCGCATTGACGGGCGGGCGCGAGCGTCCGTCACCCGAGCGTGATCTACCGCGTAGCCGCTCGCGGCGTCACGGTTCGGTGCTCGCGTCCGAAAGCAGATCAGCGCGTGGCGGCAGCCAGGGCGGCACCCAGCTCGGGCACTTTCTCGGGTGGAGCGGCACTCCGAGCTCGGCGAAACCCGCCGCCGAGCTGCGGTCGTAGCGTAGATCGCCGAGATAGAGCTCCTGGCTCCGCTCGAGCCAGAAGGGGGCCCGCGACCAGCGCAAGAATGCGGCGGCCTGGCAGTTGTTCCGCGCGAACGCCCTGAGCTCGGCGAGCGGCGCGACGTGCTCGCCTTCCCACCGCACGCTGGCCGACGACCTGCGATGGGGTGGGGAGAGCCCGAGCGTCACTCCGGTTCGCTCGAACGTGCACCGCTCGGCATCGAGGAGCCCGGGCACGAGCGAGGCGCGTGCGACAGCGAGCTCGTAGTCGGCGCCGCGGCGGCCGATGATCACCGCGTTCCAGCAAATGGGGTTGCCCGGAGCCGGCGTGAGCACGGTGTCGGCGATCACCTCGTTCCGCGAGGCGTCGGCGCGTAGTGCTGCCGCGACGACGCCGCGTGCCCGGATCGACGCGAGCGCGAAGACGAGCGCGACGCCGAGGCAGCCCCCGAGCCCGAGCGCGAGCCGACCCCGCTGGCCCAGCCGCGCGGCGCCGAAGGTCACGGCCGCGCTAGCGAGCGTGAGCACGAGCGCCGTCGGTCGATCCGCGAAGCCGGTGAGCCAGGCGAGCGCGAGGCCGCCGAGCAGGATGGCGGCGAAGAGGCCGCGCGCCACGAGGCTAGTCGCCGCGAAGGCGAGAGGGGGCACGGCGAGCACCCAGAACCAGGGCTCCACGATGAACACGACGTCGCCGTAGAGCCAGCCGTCGTACAGCGGCCAGAAGGGGTGCACCCCGTAGTTGTTGCTCGCGTCCATCGCGATGTGGACGAGCGGACCGACGAGCGACAGGGCGAGGAGCGCCGTGCGCTCGCGCCGCGATAGCGGCGTCTTTCTCGCGCGAGCGAACCCGAGGACGAGCGCGAAGGTGAGCACACCGAGCACCAGGCCCACGAGCAGCGTGTGCGTGTGCCCGCGATGGTGGAGGAGGTAGCCCACCTTGCCCGGCGTGATGCGGCGATAGAGAAAGTCGAAATCCGGGACGTTGTTGGAGAGCGCGCTCGCAAACCAAAGGTAGCGGCAGACCGCGGGCGCGGGCCGCTCGGGTAGCGCGAGGACGACGGCCTCGGCTATCAGCAATCCCGCGAGCGCGTGCGTGACGTTGTCCATGCGAGGCTGCGCGGCGGGCGCCGGGGAGTCGATCCTAGTATCACGCGTGCGTCGCGTTTCACGAGACGCGAGGCGCGGGCGCTTGGGCAGGCCGCTTTCCGTGCGTGCTTGCGATCGCGCGGGCGGCGTAGCACCCTCGACCTCGGTGAGGCTTTCCCCTTGCCCGACCTGCTCCCGGCACGTGCGGCGCCACGAGGCATGCTGCCCGTTCTGCGGTGGCGACACGAGCGCGCTCGGGCGCGTGACGGACGCGCTGCCGCCCCGGGAACGCTTGGGTCTCGCGGCTCTCGTCGCGCTAGCCGCCGCAGGTGGCAGCGTCGCAGGCTGCGAGCGTCGAGGGGCTCACGATCTCGCGGAGGTCGCTCCGTCGGGCTCCGCTTTCGAGCCTCCCGCCGTCACTCCGTCCTCTTCGGGCGCGCCTCGCCTCGACGCCCGGTTCACCTCGGCAGCGGTCTACGGCGCGCCGCCCGTGCAACCCGCAGCTCCGCGCGGAACGGCGACTATCGGCGCGGTCTCGGTGACGCACGGCGCCGTTTCCGACGCAGCACGCAGCGTTCTGGCCATGCGCGGGAGCTTTCGCGCCTGCTACGAGCGCGCGCTACGCGACCAACCGGCGCTCGCCGGCACGCTGCGCGTCAGCGCCGCGATCGCACGGGAAGGGAACGTCTCGTCCGTGACCGTGAAGCCGACGGCCGGAGCGGCGAGCCCCGGGCTGCAGGCGGTTGCCGATTGCGTCGAGCGGCGCGTTCAGGTCGCTGCCTTCGATGCGGCGGACGGCGGGACGGCGAGCGTCGCGTTCGACGTGCGGTTCGATCCGAAGTGACGCGGCGCCCATAGGCGAGCGGCTTTCAGCGCTGGACGTGGAGGAACGTGCCGCGCTTGTTGGTCGTGAACACGTCGGGTTTGGCGTCGCCCGTGACGTCGAGGATCGTGAAATTGCAGCCGACGCCGCTGTCGTCGTGGATCACGTGCGGCGAGAAGGTCACGCCGCCCGCGCGCGACAGCTCGAACCATTCGATGAGCGGCGGCTCGGTGGTGCCCGGATCGGCGTTCGTCGATGGATGCGCGTAGTAGCGCTTGCCCGTGACGACATCGAGCAAGCCATCGCCGTTGAGGTCGGCGACGGCGAGGGCGTGGAGCTGGCTCACGCTGGTTTCGGTGGCGCTCGGCGGTAGGATCTCGTGCGGCGTGAACGTGTCCGAGTCGACTTGCTCGAACCAGTAGAGCCCGTAGCGGTGCGCGGCGAGCGCCGTCACGATGTCCGCGTCGCCGTCGCCGTCGACGTCGTAGATGGCAATTTGTGCGCCGCCCCAGTTGCTCGGGCGCGACCCGCCGAGCGGCGCGCCGAAGTCGACGGCGTGCCTGGTCCAGGTGCTGCCGCTCGTGGGCTGTTCCCACCACCCGCTACGCTCGACCACGTCCGCACGACCGTCGCCGTTCACGTCCCCCACGCCCAGGCCGTGCACGTACGGAGTGCCGAAGGCCGTGTCGGAAAGCGCGTGGAACGTCCACGGAGCGGTGGGGTCCGAGCCCCGCTCGGCGTAGCCGAGTCGCTGGTTGGTCATGAACACGAGCTCTTTCGTGGCGTCGCCCACCACGTCGGCGAGCGCGGGCGATTCGCTCGCCACGAGACCGTCGAAGATCGCGTGCTTCTCCCACGTCGATGCCAAGTTCGACGGGCCGGGATTTCGATACCAGAAAGCGTTCGGATTGCCCGAGCCGTTGCCTCCGCCGGGGTCGCCGATGCCGATCACGTCGAGCAGGTCGTCTCCGTCGACGTCGTCGGTGAACGTGAGGAAGAACGTGGAGTACTGATCGCGCGTGAAGGTGGGGACGGGCGCGAACAGCGTGCCGCCCACCTCGAACGCGGGCCCGCGATACCAGACGGGGCCCGCCACGAGATCGAGCGTCCCGTCACCGTCGATGTCGCCGATCGCCGCTCCCTCGGCGACGTGGTCACTCGAGAGCGTCGTTGTCTCGAAGGTCGTTGGGGGGCGTCCCCCGGCGCCGGCTTCGCCCGCCGTTCCCCCGTCGGCGCCACCGACGCCGACCCCCGCTTCGCCAGCTGCTGGCTCACCGCCCGCGGCGCTCCCAGCTGCATCGCCGCCCGCGCCGGCGCCGCTCGAGCCACCGGAGGAGCTCTCAACGCCGCCTTTTCCCGCGAGAGTGCCGCTGCTTCCGCCCGCGGACACGGCCCCGCTCGTTCCGCCGTTGCCGGCCTGCGCGCCGCCCGCGCCGGAGGCACCCGCCGAGGTCCCACCCGAGCCGGTGCCGCCGCCCGCGTTGGGGGTGGCTCCTTGAGAGCAGGCTGCCAGCGAAAGCAGCACCCCGAAGGCTAGCCGACGCTCCGGGGCGCGCTGGAGTGGATGAGAGCCCAAGACCATCCATCTGCAAGGTAGCGGCCCGGCGAGCCCGTCGCTCACCAAAGCGCTCGGCGGCTCCCGGCCCCGACTCAGACGGGGACGCGGCCTTCGACGATGCCGCCGTCGGCAGTCATGGCGAGCACGAGGCCCGGCTCCGCCATGAGGTTCACGAAGGGCGTGGTCCAGCTCGGATCCTGCCAAGCAATGCTGAAGGTGCCGCTCTCGCCCGGCTCACGTGTCCAGAGCGTGCCCAGGCTCGCGACCCACTCACGCCCGATGACGTCGGCCGCCGCGGCGGAGAGGTCCGGTTCGCCGGGAACAATCGAGATCGACGCCCCACCCCCCTCGACGCGGAGCACGACTCCCTGCGCCTGCTGGCTCGAGCGCGGCCCGGACGTGAGGCCGCACGACCGTGTGGCGCCCCGGGGCGTTGGTTCGCAAGCTCGAGGAGCCTGGTGCGGAGCGGGCAGCACCCGTCATCGAGCGCGTCCCGCTGCGCGACGAGTCCGCTCGCTGAGGCCCAGCCGCCGAGCTCTGGTCGCTCACGGGCAACGTAGCAAGCGCGGGGTTCGCACGCGCCCGGGTACCGGGCCCAGGCCGTGGGCTGCCCGCGGCGTGCATCGCGTGACTCGAACGACGCCGTCTTTTGCGCCGTTCGGGCCGCTCTGGCCCTTGGCTGGATTCTCGGGGCGGGCGGTCGTACTCTCCGGTCGCGTTGTCGGGCGGCGGGCCCGGCGGCGCAGACAGAGGGAATCGATGGCGTCGTCACGACCAGAACGAATCGTCGTCATTGACGACACGGACCTGGTGCAGAAAGTCGTGACGCGCCAGCTCGAGCGGCTCGGCTTCACCGTGCTCCGAGCGACCGACGGCATCGAGGGTCTCGAGAGGATCCGGCACGACGCTCCGGATCTCGTGCTCTGCGACATCAGGATGCCGCGCCTCGACGGGCTCGAGCTCCTTTCCGTCGTGAGACGCGAGGCGCCCGAGCTGCCTGTCGTCGTCATGTCGGGTGCCGGCGTGCTCCAGGACGCGATTGGCGCGCTCAAGCTCGGTGCCTGGGATTACATCACGAAACCCGTCGACTCCGACGCCCTCGAGCACGCCGTCGTGAGGGCCCTCGAGCGCGTCGCGCTCTTGCGTGAAAACCGGCGTTACCGGCAGGAGCTCGAGGAGCTAAACCAGCAGTTGCGGGCAGGGCTCAGGCTGCTCGCGGAGGACGAGGCCGCCGGGCGGCAGCTCCAGTTTCGCATGCTGCCGAAGAACAACCTGCATTTCGGTCACTACCTCCTCACGCGCGAGCTCATGCCGTCCCAGTTCTTGAGCGGCGATTTCATCGACGCGTTCCGCATCGACCAGGAGCACTTCGGCTTCTACTTGGCCGACGTCGCGGGCCACGGTGTGGCCTCGGCGCTCGTGACCGTGCTCCTGCGCACCTTCGTGCAGCGGCAGCTCGCGAGCTACGAGCGCACGGGAGACTCGATGATTCTGTCGCCGTCGCGCCTGCTCATGCGCCTCAACGACGACATAGCACGCGACGATCTCGGCAAGCATCTCACGATTTTCTACGGGGTCGTCGACCTCGAGCGGGATTCGCTCAGGTATTCGACTGCCGGCCACTTCCCCTGGCCGGTGCTCTTCGACGGCCGGGAGACACGCGTGCTCGAGCACCCCAGCGTGCCCGTCGGCATGCTCGCAGGCACACGCTACGAGGAGCATCGGGTGGAGCTCGGGGCCGGGCATCGTCTCTCGCTGTTCTCCGACGGGTTACTCGCTCTGCTGCCCCAGCCCACGATCAAGGACAAGCTCGCTTTCTTGCGCGACTACTTCGGCAGACCCCACGTGAGCGTCGAGGCTGCACGCGAGGACTTGCACCTCGGCACCTCGGCGACGCTGCCCGACGACGTCGCCTTGCTCATCATCCAGCGAGGAGACGAACACGGACATGGACACGAAAGCGCCGCCTGAGGCCTTTTACGGGCAAACGCTGGACGCTGCGGTCGTCGTGCTCCGGGGTCGCGTCGAGTACGCGGCGGCGGCGCCCCTGCGCGCTTTCTTCGATGGGGTGGACGTCGCGACGCCGGGTCGCACCGTGGTCGTCGATCTGACCGCCGTCGGCGCTATCGACAGCACCGGCATGGGACTGCTAGCGCGGCTCGGCCGCCGGACCCTCGAGCACGGGCGCCGCGCCGTGCTCGTCTGCGACGACGAAGACGTCACGATTTGCTTGCGTTCAGCGGCGTTCGACCGGCTGTTCATGCTCGTCGCCGAGTGGCCGCTCGACGAGTGGCCGGAGCTGCGCGAGGTGCCGATCGACGCGCGCGCGGTGCTGCCGGGGGACCTCGGGCGCCTCATGTTGCAGGCTCATCGCGATCTGGCCGAGCTCAGTGAAGAGAACCAGGCAAGCTTCGCGGGCGTGATCGCCGCCCTCGCTGCCGAGGTTCCGGGCGGCAGCGGCCCTCGGTGAGCTCAGCGCACGCCCTGGCAGTCGTTGGTGAGCAGCGCGTTGGCGGCCCAGAGCAGCGGCGCCTGACCGTGGAGGTCGCCGAGCCCGAGCGAGATCTGCGCGTAGAACTGCTGCTGTGACGACAGGCTCCCCGCGGGCGCCGCGCCCGTGCCGGGGCAGACCTTGTCGAGCTTGCCCGCGTTGTTCGTTTTGGCGGCGAGCGCGAGCCAACCCTTGCGCGCCGCAGCGGCGTACTTCGGGTCCGTGAGCCAGCCGTTCTTCGCGCCGACGGTGAGCGCGTAGGTGAACATCGCCGTGCAGGAGCTCTCGGCCTGGGCGGAGCTCAGGTCGAGCACCTGCCGCCAGCAGCCGTCGTCGCCGCCGCCGCTGACCTGGAGCGGAAGCAGGCCGTCCATCTGCTTCTTGTAGCCTGCCATCACCTGATCGCGCTGTGTGCCCGCGGGGAGCTCGAGCAAGAGCTGGGTCATGCCGGCGGCCACCCAGCCGTTGGCGCGACCCCAGTAGGCTTTCGACGTTTCCGTGTGCCAGAAAAGGCCGTCCGACTGCTGCAGGCGCGCATGGTAGGCGAGCATCGTCTTCGCGGCACGGTCGAGGTACTTCATGTCCTTCGTCGCGCGGTAGGCCATCACCTGCAGCCCGGTGATCATGTACATGTCGTCGATCCAGTAGCGCGCGTCGGTCGTGATGCCGTCCGAGGTGGTGTTCACCCACTGTGCGTCCGCGCGCGCCAGGCCGAGCGTCTTGCAACGCATGTCGTCGTTCTCGAGGAAGATCTCGAGCGGCAGCACGCCGAACACTCGGTAATCGACCGACGCCGACGCCGAGTTGTTGACGGTCTTCGTCCCGGTGGCGTACGGCTCGAACGCCGTGATGAGGCTCGTGTTGTTCTGCGTGTCGCCCGTCGTCTGGGTGAACAGAAGCGCGCCGTACCAGCTCAGCGCGAGGGAGTAGCCCGCGCCCCCGTAGGTATCGTTCGTGTGCGTCTTGAAGTCGGTGGTCGCGAGCTTGCCTACGTCGAGCGGGCCGTCGCCCGCGGGCCAGGTTTCGAAATCGGTGATGGGAACGCAGCTGCCCATCGCGCCCGCCGATCCGCCGGCGCCACCGCCCGCGTCACCGCCGCTGCCCGCCCCCGCGCCGCCGAGCCCCGAGGCGCCGCCGTTCGCGTCACCCGCGACACCGCCTGTGCCAGCACCTGCACCTGCACCCGCACCGGCGCTGCCCGCGTCGCCCGCGACGCCCCCGGCGCCCGCGCCAGCATCGCCCGAGGTGCCACCGAGGCCTGACGCGCCGCCGACGTTGGCGCCGCTAGCGCCTGCGGTTCCGGCCGTCCCGCCAGCGCCCCCGCCGCCAAGGCCCGCCGAGCCGCCGAGGGCCTCCGAGCCGCTGGCTCCAGCCGTCCCTGCGGCGGTCCCGCTCGAGCCGCCTTGTCCGGCGCCGCTCGAGCCTCCCTGTCCCCCGCTGGGGGTCTTGTCCTCCGGGCTCGACTGGCTGCAGCCCGTGAGAGCCGCGCAAGCAGCCAGCAAACTCGTCAGCAAGAGTGCTCGTGCGATGCTGCTATGAACTCTCATGGGGTAGTCCTGCGGGGGCTTTTCCCGGAAGGCAGTTCCGGACGGAAGCTCGCCCGGCGGTGATCCTAGACTTTGACGGCGTGGCGCGCCGCACACCATCAATTCCCGGAGAGCATCCCGCCGGTGCTGGGTCCGAAAAATTCGAATGACACCGAAGTATTCCAACATCTCGGCACGGCTGGGACGAGCCGGGCGGTGCGGTGGGTGCGCCGAACGCGCTCAGCCTTCGACCTTCTTCTTCATGCGAGCGAGCAACCCCTCGAAACCCTCGCGTTTGATCACCTTGTTGAACTCGGCGCGATAGTTTTCCACGAGCCCGACGCCGTCCGTGACGAGGTCGAAGACGCGCAGGTGACCGCCATCGCGCCGGAGCAGGTAGTCGACCCCGATCTCCTGCCGCGTGCCCTGCCTGTCGATGCGCACGCGGGTGCGGACGAGCAGGTGATCGCCCTCGGTCTTCTCGCCGTCGTAGAGCACGCCGTATTCGATCCGCGCACGCAGCGCGCGCAGGTAGCTCTTCTGGACGATCTCGCGCAAGAGCTTCGTGAACTCCCCGCGCTGGCCCGCGTCGAGGTCGTTCCAGTGGTCGGCGAGCGCGCAACGTCCCAGCTCGTCAACGTCGAGGAAGCTCTGCAGCTTTTCGGTGACCTCCGTGGCGAGGTGCGTCTCGTCCGCGCTGCCCGGTGAGGCCTTCTTCTTCAAGAGCGCCGTGAGCGTCGCGTTCGCCTGGCGGACCGTGGTCGTGCCGGGTCCTTCCGCGGCGGCCGCGCCGGTGGCGAGCCCGAGAACGAAGAGCGCGATCGAGAAGAGATGAAACCAGCGCATGATCGAAACCTCAGTGGGGTGGTAGCGGAGATTCGCCGATCGCGCTACGGAGTGCCACGACGGCCACGTTGAAGTCGTACGTGCTCTGCAGGGCGCGCCCGTGCAAGGTGAAATAGGCGAGGTAGGCGTCCGCCAGATCCTTGGCCGACGCCGTGCCGATCGCGTCGGCCTGCAGCACGGAGGCCACCCAGCCACGAGCGCTTCGCTCCCCGTCGCGCGCCGCCTCCAGGCGGGTGTGGGCTTCCACGGCGCGCGTGTGCGCCTGGAGCACGGCGAAGGTGCCGGCCCGGCCGGCGGCCGCGAGCAGCGCCCGCCCGCGGTCGAGCTCGGCGCGTGCGCGGTCGACGCGCGCCGCCTGCGCAGCGGGCTCGAGGGTCCAGCGCATCGCGAGCCCCGCCTGCGCGGTCCGAGTGTTGAAGGGATCGTTCGCGAACGCCGACGGCGTGTCGTCCACGCCCTGGGCCGCAGCCCAGTTGAATCCCGCGGCGAGAAAGAAATCGGGCAGCCAGCGAGCCTCTTCGGCGCGCTTCAGGCCCTCGAGCGCGGAGACGCCCTCGCGCGCGGCTCTGAGCTCGGGACGCTTGAGTCCGGCGCGCTCGACGTAGCTTTTCGGCGACTGAGCCTGGAAGGCGAGCGGCTCGAGCGGCGAAGCGTCCGTATCGACGCTGTCGTCACCCACGAGTGCGCGGAGCGCCGAGAGGGCGATGCCCTCGTTTTCGCGCGCCTCGCTCGCGCGCGCACGGATTTCGGCGTCGAACGTTTCGAGCCGCAGGCGATCCTGCACGGTCACGTCGGGATCACCCTGCTCGAGCCGCTCCTCGAGGGTCGCCTTGCCCTTGACGAGGCGCTGCCGGCCGTCCTCGAGCATCGCGGCGACCTCGCGCGCGAGCTTGACGCCGAGATAGGCCCGGGCCGCGTCGACGCCCAGGTCGCGCGCCACGCCCTCGGCGAGCGCCTCCTGCATGCGCGCCGCGCTCGCAGCAGCGTCGATCGTGGAGTCGATCTTGCCGAAGGTGAAGAGCGGTTGATAGAGCTCGGCGCGCACGCCGCCGAACAGCCCCGCGACGCCGAACTGCGGATCCTTGGGCTCCGTGCGCGTGCAGTCGGCGTTCTGGCAGCGGATGTCGGGGCTCGGGGCGATGAACGAGGTGACGACGAGGCGCGGCCAGCGAGCGCCGCGCGCCTCGTCTGCCTGCGCCTGCGCCGCTCGCGTGCGTTCGAGCGCCGCTCGCGCGAGGGGATTTTGCCGCGCTCTGCCCACGGCTTGCACGAGGCTCACGCGCCGGGGCTCGGCTGCCGCGGGCACGGCGACGGTCACGAAGAGAGCGGCGGCGAGCCAGGCCCGCACGGCGCGCCGCTTCATGTCGCGTGCTCCTCCGCGCCATGGGTGGCGCCGGCCGGCGCCCGGCGGTCGCCCGACCACGCGAGCAGTGCGGGCAGAACCAGGACCGCCGTGCCGAGACAGGCAAGCTCCCCGGTCACGGCGAGCGCCCCGAACGACGACAGCGCGCGGTTCTGCGCGATGAGCAGCGACCCGAATCCGATCACGGTCGTCGCGGAGCAGAGCGCGACGGCGCCGCCTGTGCTCGCCATCGCCGCCGCGAGGTCGCCCCCCGCCTGATAGCGCCGCAGCACGTTGATCGAATAGTCGGCGGCGACGCCGAACGTGATGGGGAGCGCGATGAGGTTCGAAAAATTCAAGCGCTGGCCCGACCACGCCGCGGTGCCGAGCATCAAAAGCACGCCGAACAACAGGCTCGCCATGGCCGCCAGCGAAAGTCCGAAGGAGCGGAACGCGAGCACGGCGACGAGCAGCACGAACGCCATGGCCGCCCCCGTGGCGATTGGACCGTCGCGTCGCATGGCATCGATGATGTCGGTCGAGAGCAGGAGCGCTCCCACGACCACGGCGTTGTTGCCCTCGTCGTGGGCGACGCGCCGAAGACCACGCGTGAACGCCTGCATGCGTCCGGCGTCCCAGGTGCCCGCGCCGAGCTTCGGGAAGACGAGCACGTTCCGGTCGATGTGCCCCTTCTTGTCTCGCAGGCCGGCGGCGAGCGCCGCGGGCACGTCGGCGTCGGTGAGCGGCGTGAGCGCTTCGTCGGAGAGCAGCCGTTCGACGCGCGCGCGGTCCGGAGGTGAGAGTGCGGCGAGCATCGTCGGTGTGAGCTCCTGCCGGAGCTTCTTCGCCTCTTCGAGCGCCTCCGCACGCGTGGAAGGCAAGACGGCCTCCGACGTCCGGATGCTTGCGATGAGGCCACCGGCGCGGCCGTCCCGCTGGAGTCCGCGCAGAGCCGCAGCGGCGCGCTCGGCGTCCTTTTTGGAGTCCGTCAGCATGACGGCGGGCGTGAGGTAGGTGCGGAGGGTCGAGTCCATGCGTTTTCCCCAGTAACGCTCGCCATGCTCGAACGAATCCGCCCGCCGCAGGCGTGAAAAATCGGTCTCGAGCCAGTCCGAGCGCCGCCGGGCGAGCCCCAGCACGCAAATGGCGGCGAGCGCGACGCCGACGCCGAGCACCCAGCGGGGCCGCCCGAGGACCACCGCCGTGAGCCGCGGCGAAATCCCGGCAGTCCCGTGGGACGCCTTCGTGCGCAGGAACCTGCCGAAAGTCCGAACGAGCGGCGGCACGAAAACGAACGTCGTCGCCCAGCAGACGAGCATGCCGAGCGCCCCGATCCACCCGAACTGCGCGAACCCCCGGAAATCGGTGAGCAGCAGCGACCCGTACGCGGCGGACGCCGCGACGGCCGCGCCGAGGGTCGGCCGGTACGTTTCGCGCACGGCGGTGACGAGCGCGGGCTCGAGCGCGTCCCCCAGCCGCGTCTGCTCGCGAAAGCGCGCCAAGAGGATGATGCCGCTGTTGACGCCGTTGCCGACGATGATCGACGAGAGGAACGCCGTGTTCGAGTTCAGCTCCACGATGCCGAGGGGCGGCAGCGCGACCAGTCCGAACGTGTAGAGGGCACCGAACACCACGGGCAGCGCGAGCACGGGGACGGCGGCGAACGAACGATAGAACCAGGCGATGGCCGCGAGCACCAGCGCGAGCACGACGGCGCCCGAGGTGCCGAGATCCGCGGCGAGCCCGCGCGCCTCCTCGACGCGCGTCGCAACGTCGCCCGCGTAGCCGACGCGCATTCCGGCCGCGTACGCCGCGGGGAAGCCGAGCTCTTGCACGTCGGTTCGGACGAGCTCGAGCAGCCGTTCGTCCTCAGCGATGCCCGTCGCCTGGGAGCCGACACGAATCACGAGCACGGCGGTCTTGCCGTCGTCCGAGAGGAAGCGATCGTCGGGGAAGGGGTGCGGTCGCCCGAAACGCGCGACGTACTTCTTTTCGAGCGCGTCAACGGGGATCGGAGGCGGCGGTTCCTCCTCGTCCGAGAACAGGCTGAGCCCCGTGGCGTGGGCGACCTCCCAGCGGTGCCGCGCCTCGACCGCCTCCCGGAGCTCCTTCACGTCGGCCGGGCGCATGAGCTGTAGCCCGTGCGTTTCGACGAAGCGACGCTCCTCGGCGATGCCGCTGCGGACGCCGCTCACGAGGTTGCCCGGGTAGCGCAGGACGCGCCGCTCGAGATCGCTCAGGAATGTGAGCGCCGCCTTCGCGTGCTCGGGGCCGCCCGTGTCGACGACGACGCCCAGATGACGCAGGCCCGGCAAGCGCGCCCTGGCCTCGGCGAGCGCCGCCACGGCGGGCGCGTTTGCCGGCAGGAGCTCCTCGAGGTCGCTCCGCAGGTTCGCATAGGTGCGCACCGTGCGAACGCCCGACACCACCGCGAGCAGCACGAGGCAAACGGTGATCGCGCGCGAGTGACGCAACAGGAAGCGGACGAAGGTAGCGCTCGTCATGCCTGCGCTCCCGTCGCGAGCTCGGCGCGCGCGACCGTGGGTGCGTCGCTGACGATACGACGGGCGAGATACACGCCCGCGGCCGCCGTGGCCCAGCCGGCCAGGACGTCAATCACCCAGTGGTGCTGCAGGTAGACGGCGGCGCTCGCCATCCAGACCGCATAAAGCCCGTGGATCGCCCGCGTACGCAGCCGCGCGCCCGGCCAGGCCGTGAGCAGACCGAGCACGGGATAAGCACAGTGCATGGACGGTAGCGCGCCATAAACGCTCGCCGCGCGCGAATAAAAGCGTCCGAAATAGTCGATTCCGAGCAGCTGATCGACGCGCACGAGCCCCGCGGCGCTCGGGGCGGCGCTCATGTCGATGGTGCAGCCGTGGGACGCAACGTACCAGGGCGGCGCCGCAGGCAGGGCGATCCAAGTCGTGAACGAGATGACGTTCGCAATGGCGAAGGCCCAGAGAAACCGACGCATGCGCGGCTTGTCCTTGAACCAGAGCCACACCGAATAGCCGAGCGCGATGTAGATGAAGGCTGCGTAGGGCACCGAGGCCACGAGATCGGCGGCCGCGAAGTGATGGCGTCCGAACCAGGCGGGCAGCGTCGTACCGCCGACCGAGAACAGCGCCGTCTCCGCGTGCAGCATCTCGCAGCCGAGCACGCGTTCGGGACCCACCCACAAGGCGCGCGCATAGCGGACCACGTCGTAGCCGAGCCCCACGAGCATGAACGGCAAGATGTCGCGGTAGAGCGCCACGGTGCGACGCCCCCACAAGCCGAACACGATCCCATAAAGGGCCAGCCCCACGTGCTCTGCGCGCAGGTCCCCATGCGCGAGGAACAGGATCAGCAGATAGCCCGTCGGCAGGAGCGGCAAAAAGAAGGTCCAACCCCACAGGACCCGGAGCCGCGCGACGGGGTCGACGGGGAGCGCGGCAGGATCGCGAGGGGAGTCGTGGTCTGGCAGGGCCAGCTCAGGGAGTTCCGGGGGCACTCTTGCCTCCGAGAATCGTCCGGATGGAGCTCGGGGCTCGGCCCGTCGTGCGGGCCCTCGGTGCGCGGATTGTCGGCGAACGCCCACTCGCTGAGCAGCGGGAAGTTCCAGCAGACGAACACCAGAACGCGCGTGACCACCCAGGCGAGCGTGGGGCCGAGCGTGGGGCCGAGCAAGAGGAGCGCCACGCCGCCCGCGTTCAAGAGAGCGCTCGACCCCGAGACGAACGTGAAGCGGCCGATTTGCGTCCTGAGCTCGGACTGCTCGGCCTGGAAGACCCAAAGCCGGGAGAGAAAGAACGCGATGACGCCGCCCACGAGGCACCCGCAGAAGGTCGCGAACGGCAGCGAGACGGGTGTGCCGGCAACGAGAGCCCGCATCACCAAGAAGTCCGTGAGCGTCGCCGTGACGCTCACGACGATGGCGCGCGGCATGAGCCGGTAACGAACGGGCGGCGCGGCGCCGAGCGAGCGGACGAGGTGCACGAGGCGCTGGAGCGCCGTGCTGTGCGACGTGATCGCCAGCAGCACGAGGCCAGCGATCGCAAGCCGGTGCGGCGGGTGCGGATTGTCCGGGACGAGCAGGGCTTCGAGCACGGGCGCGAGTGCGACGGTGAGGCCGAGCACGATGATGCGCTCGGGACGCTGCATGAACCCCACGTCGCTCAGCTTGGCGCCGAGCGCCTCGCCGCGCGCGCGCACGTAGGGCACGAACAGCGAGCCGGTGAGGGCGAGGAGCACCGCGATGAGCGCCCAGGAGTCGCGGTAGTACCAGGCGAGCCCCACGAGCAGCGCGGACTCGCAGTAGCGGTCGAGCACCGAATCGAGGGCGGCGCCGCTTTGCGACGCGCGCCCCGTCACGCGGGCGACGCGACCGTCGAGGAAATCGAGGGCGCCGGCCGCGAGAAAGACCCAGCCCGCGAGCGAAAAGCGACCGATGCCTGCCGCGAGGCCAGCAGCGATCGACAGAGCGACCGAGAGCGTCGTGATGGCGTTGGGCGGAACCCGCGCGGCAGCGAGGGCGCGCCAGAGCGGGCGCATTAGCCAGGCAAAGAAGTGCCGTGCCCGCGCCGTCGTGAGACCTCCGAGCCCTCGCCCCTCCATCTCTTCGTCCTGGAAGCGGCCGAACAGCAGCGAGCGCACGAAGTAGGCCACCAACGCCGCGAGCAGCACCGCCACGAGCACGACGGCGGGCGCCAGCGCGCTCCAGACGCGCTCCGAGGCCGTCAAGTCGCCACCTAGAATAGACCCTACAGCTTCCATGCCGTACCTCTGCTCAGTCGTAATACTCGTGGCCGAGGTGTGTGATGGACTCTTCCCCGCGCATCCAGCGGAGCGTATTTTTGAGCTTCATGAGCTGGATGAAGAGGTCGTTTTCGGCATAGAGCCCGGGCGCCGCCATGGGGCTCTTGAAGTAGAAGCTCAGCCACTCCTGCGTGCCGCGGAACCCGGCGCGCGCCGCGAGATCCGTGAAGAGCGCGAGATCGAGCACGACGGGGGCGGCGAGGATCGAATCCCGGCACAAAAAGTTCAGCTTGAGCTGCATGGGGTAGCCGAGCCAGCCGAAGATATCGAGGTTGTCCCAGCCCTCCTTGGCGTCGCCACGCGGCGGGTAGTACTCGATGCGCACCTTGTGAAAGAGGTGGCCGTAGAGCTCGGGGTACTTCTCCGGCTCGAGGATCTGCTCGAGCACGCCGAGCTTCGAGGCCTCCTTGGTCTTGAAGCTGTCCTTGTCGTCGAGCACCTCGCCGTCGCGGTTGCCGAGGATGTTGGTCGAGAACCAGCCGTCGATGCCGAGCAGGCGCGCCTTGAGCGCCGGCGCCAGCACCGTCTTCATGAAGGTCTGCCCCGTCTTGAAATCCTTACCGGCGACGGGGACGTGCATCTCGCGCGCGAGCTCGGCCATGGCGGGGAAGTTGACCGTGAGGTTCGGCGACCCGTTGACGAACGGCACGCGCTCCTTGAGGCAGGCCCAGGCGTAGAGCTGCGACGGAGCGATCTTCGGATCGTCCTCGAGCAGGCCGCGCTCGAAAGCCGCCACGCTCTGGTGCACCGGGCCCTGCTCGATGAACACCTCCGTACTGCCACACCACACGGCGACGGCGCGGCTCGCGCCCTGGTCGCGTATGAAGCGGCGCACGTCCTCGCGTAGCTGTTCGACGAGCTCCGCCTTGCTGCCCGACTTGAGGTGGGTGCCGTGCAATCGCGTCACGTACTCGGGCCGGAACGCCCCGGACATCGGGCGGATCGCATCGAGCTCCTCTTGTATCGGCTGAAGATGTCGTTCTTCCAGCACGCGAGCATCACGAGCGACTTCGAGGGCGCTGCTCGGGAAAATGTCCCACGCGCCGAAGACGAGATCCTCGAGCGGCGCGAGGGGCACGAAATCGCGGATCTTCGGCACGCGATTTTCCGTTCGCTTGCCGAGACGGATGGTCCCGAGCTCCGCGAGCGAGCCAATGGGCCGACCGAGCCCGCGCCGCGCCAGCAGACACCCGGCGATGAAGGTCGTGGCCACCGCGCCGAGACCCGGCAAGAGTACCGCCAGCTTGCCATCGTGAGGACGAATCGATTGAGGACGTTGCATGGTGCCGCCTAAGAACTTCCCAGTCCTTATGGCCTGTTGCCCCGTCGTCAAGGTCTCGTCTGCATGTCGTCAACGAGTCAGCCCTTGCACGGGGGGTGAAGGCCTTGCCGGCGGGGGTGAAGCGCCCCATCTTTTGACTCCACCTTGCACCCGGTGAATGCAGCCTCACAGAACTGAAAATCGACTCAGAACCCGGGTTCGCAAGGAAACCCGGCGTGCAATTCTTGCTGCAGCGGAGGGTGTTTTGGCCCGCCACGGTGCCCAGGCCGCCCGGATGGAGGATATCGCAGAAGCGGCCGGCATCGCCGTCGGCACGGTCTACAACTACTTCGCGGATCGTCGAGAGCTCGTGACAGCATTGCTGGAATCGATGCGCGACGAGCTCGCCGATCGTATCGACGAGGCCATCGAGGGCACGTCGAACTCGAGCTTCGAAAAGCGCCTCGAGGCCCTTCTGCGGGTGCTGCTGCGCCACTTCGAGGCGCACCGCTCGCTGTTCACGCTCGCACTCGAGGACGAGCTGCACGCGATGCGCTGCGGCCCGCGTCGTTCCTGGGCGCAAAAGCTCGTCGCACGGCTCGGCGGCCTGGTCGAAGAGGGAGTCGAATCGGGGGTCCTGCGCTCGGGCGACGCGCGGCACCTGCCCGGCATGATCCTCGGGCTCGTCCGCGGCAGCGTGATGCAGGGGGTGTCGCGGCGTGAGTCACTCGAAGACCTGGTGGACCCGATCGTGCGCGTGCTGATGCGCGGCGCAGGACGGCGCTGAGCGCGCGCCACACGTGATGGGCGTCGCGCTCAGTCCCCGGCTGCGTCTAGCAGTAGGCGGCGGACCTCGAGCGAATCACCCTCGAGCGTGAAGCTACCCTCCCCCGTGGGGGTGGCCGCCGCGTAGAGCAGCATGACCTTGCCGTTGACCCAGGCGCTCACGCGGTCCGGCGCGCGGAGTACGCGAAACTCATGCCATTTTTCGTCGGGCGGCAGGGGACTGCTCGCGATGGTCACCGTCACGCCGTCCGGGTACTGGGCGAGCGAGAGGCGGCCCGTCGCTGCGTCGTACTGGAGCTCGAGACCGACGGGCTTGCCATCGCGAAGCTCGCGATCGATCCATAGGCCGAATGCGGCCGTCGCCGTGAGACGCGCCGAGAACGACACCGAGCGGCTCGCGGTGCCGCCCGATGCGCGCAGGCTACAGCCCGACGGCCCGATCGAGAGCCCGTGCGCGGGCAGCGTTGCGGTGTCGGTCGCGGCTCCCCCACGTGGGGCCGGTGCCGGGGCCGCTTCGGCCGGCGGTGTCGGGGCTTCGGGCGACCGCGACCGGTAGGCGACACCCTCGACGGCGTACTCCTTGTGCACGCACGCGTGGTCGGCGTACGGCTTCGTCAGCTTCGTGATGCGCACGTAGTCGGCGCCGAGCGCCTGGGCCTCGTGCCTGAGCGCGCTCATTGCCCGCTTTTCGCTACCCATCGTCCCGAACACGCCGCAGCCCTCGCCGTCGACCGCGCGCACCGGGCCGAGCGACACGGCACCCGGAGCCGGCGGCTCGTTGGAAACGCGGAGCGCGTCCGCCGCTGACGGCGGTGGGGCCGCGCGGGCACAACCGAGCGCGCTCGACAGGACGAGCGCGAGCACCAAGAGCGAACGCTCGCGGGGTCTCGAGGGGAAGGGCATGTGGTCGAGCCTTTTACAACGCCCCGCGCCGCCGGGCGTTAATTCGCAGTCTATCTTCCCGGTCGTCCGCGCGGTGGATGCTCAGCTGCCCGACCCGGCCCGCAACGCCGACGCCACGGCGGCGCGGACCGCGGCGAGGCGCACGGGTCCGAGCGGCGCGCCGCGCGTGTCGCGCACCGTGAAGCGATCGTGGACCCTGGCGCCGTTCGTCTGGATCGACGACGCGACGATGTCGAGCTCCTCGCGGTGCAGCGCGCGCGCCACCGTCATGAGCAGGCCGGGGAAGTCGAACGCCTCGATCACGAGCACGTAGCGACCCTGACGCAGCGGCTGGGTCTCGAAGAAGGCGCGCGGGGGCGGCAGCGGTTCCGTCGCGCTCGCGTCGGGCCGCGCATCTCGCATCGGATCGGGACAGGCTTGCCGGAGCACCAGCTCGTCGAGGACGCGGCGCAGGCTTGCCACGCGCTCGGCGTCGAGCGCCATGCCCGCGCCGTTTTGACGCACCCAGAAAAAATCGACGGCTTCGAGCTCGCCCGCGTCGCTGCGGCGGCTGTAGATCTGTGCCGTCGTCACGTCGATCTCGTGCAGGTAGAGCGCGGTGCTCACGAGCGACAGAAAGCCGGGATGATCCTCGGCGACGACGCACAGAATGGCCCCCTCGCCCGGGAGCGACCGCCACACCTCGACGTTCGTGAGCCAACGTCCGCGGCGCGCGACGATCGCCGCGTGCTCGCCGCTTTCCTCGGTCGAATAGAGCTCGGCGTACGACTTCGGCATGGCGTTCCGGAACGCCTCAACCGAAGTGCCCTGGTGTGATCCCGAGCGAGTCGCCGGCTCCGACATGCTCTTTAAAAACGTACTCGCTACCACGTTACGAGAAGCTTTCAGTCGCATGTCCGTCACCGCATGATGCCCGCACGTCACGCGTTTCAGCGTCGGAGCGAGATGTGAGGAGAGCGCCTACCTCGCCGTCCTCCTGCCTCGAGCCCCCCGAGGGTTGCGGCGCAGGCGCGTGATCACTAGAGATCGCGACCTCGGATGGCGCGCCTTCGTTTCGTCAATCTCGACGGCTCCGGGCCGCAGCCGCTTTCCGCCGTGCTCAAATGGGCCGTGTTCGACCGGCTGGGCGGACGGCGCTCGCCGAGCCCCTGGGTCGGCAAGACGGCGTCGGTTGCCCCGGACATCGAGGCACTGAAAACGCCACCGGCGCGCGGGGAGGGCGCGCGCCTCACGTGGCTCGGCCACGCGAGCTGGCTCGTGCAGCTCGACGGCGTCTCCCTGCTGCTCGATCCCGTGTTTTCCGAGAGCATCGGGCCCGGCATCGACCGGCACGTTCCCGTCGCCGTCACGCCGAGTGCCCTGCCGCCCATCGATGGCCAACTCGTCACGCACAACCACCGCGACCATCTGGATCTGCCGTCCGTGCGCGCCGTGGGCAGCCCCGTCGTCTCCGGCAGCGGCATGGCGGGGTTCTTCGCGCGAAAGGGTCTCGCGTGCACCGAGCTCGGTTGGTGGGAAGAGACGAAGCTCGGCTCCGTGACGATCCGCTTCGTTCCGTCGCAGCACTGGAGCCGCCGCGGCCTCAACGACATGAACGAAACCTTGTGGGGCGGGTTCGTGATCGAGGGCTCGTCGGCGCGCCTCTACCACTCGGGTGACACGGCGTACTTCGAGGGCTTTTCGGAAATCGGCCGCCGCGTGGGTCCGATCGACGCAGCGCTCCTGCCCATTGGTGCCTACGCGCCGGCCTGGTTCATGGGCCGCCAGCACATGAACCCCGAGGAGGCCATCCAGGCGTTCGTCAACCTCGGCGCGCGGCGCTTCGTCGCGATGCACTTCGGCACGTTCCAGCTTACCGACGAGCCGCGAGAGGAGCCCGAGGCACGCCTGCATGCCGAGTGGCAACGGCGCGGGCTCGACGCGCGCGCGTACCACGTGCTTCCCGTGGGCGGCTCGCTCTCGGTGCGTTCCGAGGGCTAGCGCCTCGAGTCCGCAATTCCTCAGTCTTGCCGTTCGAGCCGCACGGTGCAGTCGCCGCACGTCGGGTCGGCGCCCGTGAGCACGTCCTTGCCGCCCGACTGGATGAGCGTGAGATCGAAGGTGTGCGTTGGCGTGAGGTTTCCGGTGCAAGCGCTTTCGTCGCATGCGCAAACACCTCCCCCTGGCCAGAAGGCGCCGCAGGCGCTGCACTTCCACATCGGGTACGACTCGGGCGTGACGCCCTGCGGTTGAACGTTGCAGGTGACGCCGTCCGAGCTACCGCCACCCTGGAGCGTGCAGCCCCAGCCGATCTCGGGCGTGAACTTCGGAGTCTGTAGCGCGCACCAATCACTGAACAGCTCGCTCGTCGAGACGGCGAGCCTCAAGGTGCTGTCGCAGCCCGCGCCGCGAACGATCGTGTAAGCGAAGCCGGGCCACGGGTCGGCGCGCAGGGGATCACCTTCCATGCCCACGTTGTCCCAGTAGCCGGGTGGGTAGGGGATGTCGGCGCCTTCGGGAGCCGGTGGCGGGTCACCCTCGCCCCAGGTGAGCGTGCCTGCCTTCCCGTCGGCGTTGATCACGAGCGTGAGCGACTCCTGGGCCTCGAAGTAAAAGTCGAGCACGCTACCGACCCACCTGCCGCTGAAGGGAAACTCGTCGTTGCAGCTCGTGATGGGCGTGACGGTCGGCAGAGGCATTCCCGCCGTGCCCGCCATGCCTGCCTCGCCGATGCTTCCGCCGGTGCCCGCTCGAGAGCCGCCCGTCGCACCCATCGAATCGGGGGCGCCGGCCTCTGCGCTGCTGCCGCCGCGACCCGCGCTGCCGCCCGTCACCGACGGCCCTCCCTTGCCGCCCACGCCGCTCGTGCCCGAGACGGCGCCCCCGACGGAGAGGGTCGCCCCGCCGCCTCCCGAACCGGCGAGCGAGCCGCCCGTCGCCGCCCCGCCACCGGTGCCCGACGCCGTCGTGCCACCGCTGCCCGACGCCGTCGTGCCACCGCTGCCGGGGTCACTCGACTCCAGGTGCCGCGAGCTCCCGCCGCAGGCGACGGCAACGATGAGAATGGAGAGCGCTGCGTGTCGCATTGGTCCTCCTTCGGTAAGTGTACCCGACGTCCCCGATCGGCTCGCGGTCGCTGAGCCACTTCCGACGGTCGGCGACACCCGAGACTGAATGCACGTGGGAAAGAGCTGGGTGTGCGTTGCGGGAGTGCTGCTTTTTGGGGCGCCTGGCTGCGGGGGCAGGGAGCGCACGCGTTGCCGGGGGCGACGCCGGGGCCGAAAATGGCGCCCCGCGCGGCCCCGTCGCGATGGACGGCTTCAGCCAGTCTCCGTGACGGGCCCCATGCGTCGGCGGCGCCGCGCCCTGGCCGCGCGGATGAGCCCGGCCGCCGGCAGGCCGAAGAAAAGGACGAGCGGCAACGTCACGCCGACGAACCGCAGGCTGCCCGTGACGACCGACGCGCTCACCTCGATGGCGTCCGAGCCGGCGCGGCGTGCCGCGTGGCCGAGGTCGGCGAACGATGCGCTCACGAACGGCCGCTTTTCGGTGAGCGATAGCGTGATCGTCGCGAGCGCCGTCTCGTGCTCGAGAAACCTCCGCCGCCCTTCGAGCCGTTCGATCTCGGTGCGGACCGTCGCGAGCTCGCGCTGCACGCCGAGGGCTTCGTCGACCTTCTTCGCCTGTCCGAGGATCACGAGAAACTGCTGCTCGAGGCGCTCCTGGTTGTGCAGGCGTGCCTCGAGGTCGATGAACTCTTCCGTCACGTCCTCGGTGGTGATGCGCTCCGAGCCGGAGCCCTCTCCGAGTCGCCTGAGCTCGACCAGCACCGTCGAGAACGCCGCGGACGGCACGCGCAGCGTTACCGTCACCGAGCTCGCTGCGCGCTCGC
The DNA here is from genome assembly GCA_963841435.1 of uncultured delta proteobacterium. GTDB lineage: Bacteria > Myxococcota_A > Polyangia > Polyangiales > Polyangiaceae > PMG-095. The sequence goes on along the minus strand of CAWJCS010000003.1, from coordinate 339,728 downwards.
CTTCGGCCTCCGACGCGCTTCGCTCGGCGCTCGCAACGTAACCACCGGCACGCTGCACAATGCGAGCAACCTGGGCCTCTGCGTCGGGGGGCGAGACGACCTCGAGCCCGAGCGACGCCTGCTGGACGACGCGGCGCAGGGTCGCGGGAGCGGCGTCGCCCTTCGCGTCGGCACCCCCGGGGTTTACCGCCGCCTGTGCCACGGGGGGCGGGCTCGGCGCCCCGGCGCCCGACGGCTCCGGGGCGCCCCGCGAGCAAGCCACCAACACCGACACGACGCACGACCATCCGAGCACCGTGACGAGCAACGCGCGCTGGGCCATTTTCCCTGCCTTTCTCAGGTACAACGCGTGGCCCGCCCCGGAGCTTACAGCTTCGCGTCGAGGTGCCGGGCTCAGCGCTCGGTCAGCACGTCGGCGATGGCTTTCGCCATGACCTTGGCGCTCGCGTCTATGTCACCGTCCTTGCGGGGCGCGTTGATGCGGCCGACGAACACCACGTGATCGGTGTGCGAGACGAAGGCGCAGTCCGCGGTGATGCTGGCCCCACCGTAGCCACCCGCAGCGTAATAGGTCCAGAACGCGAGCTCGATCCTGGGGAGCCGCGGCTCGCCCGAAAGGTTGACGACCTCCGTTTCGATGCCCCAATCGTGGAGCTCCTGGCTCAACGCTTCGGCGACGGCGTCGCTCACGCCGTCGCGATCGACCTCGCGCACCTGTTGGCTCTTGAACACCATGATCGAAAGGTGCCGCGGCATCTCGATGGGACCGAGTTTTCTGCGCTCGAGCCAGCGCGGCCCCGCGCACCCGAGTGACGCCGTCGCGAGCGCGAGCGAGACGCCGAGAACGCGCCACGCGAGCCGTCGAGCGGGGGCTGGCCGAGACATCACTCGTGGGCGGGCGTGGCCGACACGCCGGGTGGGCCGAGCGGAACGCGCCGAAACGCAGACCAGTCGGGAAGCTCGCGCGGTGGTTCGGGGGTCGCCGCGCCGGGTGCCGACGGGGGGGTCTCGTGGTCGTCCTCCGAGCCAGGTGCGTGCTCCCCGGCGATCAGCGCGTGCGAGGCCTTCGGCGTCGGGGCCTTCGGCGTGGTGGCACTGCGAGCCAAACCGGTCTCGACTCTGAGCTTGCTGCAGCGCCCCATCTGGACGAAGCCGTACGCCGCGCCGGCGCCGTACAGAGCGAGCTGGGCAATGCCGAGTGTGAGACCGACCTTCTTGTCGACAGTTGCACCATAGATGTTCGACCTGATCCTTCGCCGTTGCCGAAATGGTGACGTTGTAGGCTCCAACCCCGGCGGCCAGAACGTCGAGCACGGGCACCATCATGCTCTTCGTGCATTGCTCTGCGGCACGCCGCGTCCGCTGGCTGGGGTGGCTCGGCGCCGTGGTCATCGCGAAGGAGCAACCGAGCGTCAGGAAGGCGAAGAGCGGCGCTGCCCGTCCTGACACCCAACGACTCAGGTGCTTCATGAGCGGGTGACGATAGCAGATGATCGACTCCGTCTCACGTGCGCTCCGTTGCGCAGGTTCCGATGTCGCTCCTCGGCGACCGCTTCGTCGGGTCTGGTCGCCCCGGGCATGTGCCTCGCACGAGTTGACGCCGGATTGACACAGTCGAGCCCCGGAGAGTCCGTCGCCGCGGTCCAAGGCATCGCGCGCGGGTCCCGGCGCGATGGGCACGCCCGGACGGCAATGCGCCGGAGCTCGCGGAGCCTATGCTTGGAACCCGCACGATTTGGGGCGTACGCTGCCCGCTGTTGCAGCTGGTTCAGCGCTGGTATCGTTCCGGGCGCTGACCCGAGGGCGCCCCGCGCGCAGGCGATGACCATCCATAGCGAGGATTCCGAGAGCGGCGACGGCCAGAAACTCGCACCCGTCTCCGAGGGCGAGCTCCTGGAGGGCAAGTACGTCGCCGGCCGCCAGCTCGGCGTGGGCGGTATGGGGGTGGTCATCGCGGCGAGGGATCAGCTCCTCGATCGACAGGTCGCCATCAAGTTCCTGCTCCCTAGCCTTGCCAACTCCGAGCGCGCCGTGCAGCGCTTCATTCGCGAGGCGCGCGCGGCGAGCCGCATCACGAGCGAGCACGTCGTGCGCCTTCTCGAGATCTCGACACTTTCGGACGGAACTCCGTTTTTCGTCATGGAGTATCTCGAGGGGCACGACCTGGGCGCGATGCTGGCCGACAGCGGCTTCCTGCCGCGGGAACGTGCCGTTGACTATCTCTTACAGGCGCTCGAAGCCATCGCCGAGGGCCATCAGCGCGGTGTCATCCACCGTGATCTCAAGCCGGGAAATCTGTTCGTGACGCGGCGTGCCGACGGCACTCCCCTGGTGAAGGTGCTGGATTTCGGCATCGCCAAGACGCTCGAGCCCAACGACGCCGACATGGTCACCACCATGGCCTCCGACGAAACGCGACTCGGGTCTCCGGCCTACATGTCCCCCGAGCAGCTGCAGAACCCGGGCGACGTTGATGTCTGCTCGGACGTTTGGGCTATCGGCGTGACGCTCTACGAGCTCCTCTGCGGGAGTCATCCGTTTCGCGCCAACACGTACCCTGATCTCGTGTATTTGATTCGCAGCGTCGAGCCCGAGCCGCCGAGCAAGCGGCGGCCGGACCCCGGCCTGTCTCCGGAGCTCGATCGCGTCGTCCTGCGCTGTCTCGCCAAAGCCAAGAGTCAGCGCTATGCCACGGTTCGCGAGGTTGCTGCGGCCCTCGCACCGTTCGGAAGCGAGGAGGGGCGTGCTTCGTTCAAGCGCATCCGGGGGCTGACGTCCAGATTGGGGGACGAGCCCCTCGACGTGACGACCACCCTTCCCGGGACTGACCTGGATCGCAGCACCCCGAGCTCGGACCGCGGGCGCGAGCCGCTTCGGTCCAGACGTTTCGCGGCGGCCGTCGTCGTCGGAGCGCTCACGACGCTCTCGCTGGTCGGTTTCGCGTTGAGTTGACGGGGCGACGAGCCACCTTTACCTCGACCGACGAAAACGGAGCCGGCGGCGCCCGCCGAGGCGAAGAACGAGATTCCCGAGGTCGAGGGCGCGAGCCTGGAGGAGATGACCACGGTACGAGTGACGGAGCCCGCCGCAGAGCAACGTGCGCCCGCGCCGCCGCTCGCGCCCCAGGTCAGGCCGAAGCCCGCGGCCCGTGTCGCGCGCACGAAAGCTCCCGAGCCAGCGGCAGCGGCGGCAGCACCTGAAAGCGAGAGCGCTCGCTCGCCCGACGACGCGCCCGTGAAGTCAGCCGAGCTCTCGCCCGACGGACGGTCCCCGCTCATCGAGCGACTCATCACCACGAGGCGTTGAGCCGAACGCGGCTTTCGACATCACGTCGGCAGGCCGCCGTGAGCGCGCGCCAGGGGTCGAAGCTTGAGGAGGACCTCCTGCGCGAGGACGGGTACCCCCGCCGAGAAGTCGAGGCTCTTCTTCGAGAAGACGGGGACCAGGTAAAGCTGTTTCGATCGCCCCCGGGCCGCCAAGAACAGCTGATTCAGCCCGGCCACACTGACGATGGCATATTGCGCGCTCTTCCCCTCCAGGAGGGCTGGCACGTGCCCCGCGGGGTGGGCGGCAGCGATGCGCGTACGCATGACGGCGCGGATGGTGTTGGCATCGCCGTAGGCTGCGGCCTTCCACTCGTTGTCGGAGCTTTGCAACGTGACAGAGCTCACGACGACGTTTCCGATCAGAATCGGAAAGGTGAGTCTCCGGTCTGGCTTGATCAAGCGCGCCGGATCCGTCGCGGCAACGTACGTCTTTAGCTCGTCGAGATACACCGTGGCGGTCGGAAATGGGTCGAGCGCCTTCAGCACTTTCGGGTCCGGCGCGGTCAGGAAGCCCAACCGGCGGGGATCGCCGTGAAGCGCCAGTCCGGCGAGCCGTGCGACCGCCTGATCGCGTGCCTTCAGCCACGGTTCCCGGGCCGCGTTGGACTGCTCGAGCTCGAGGACATCGTCCGGTACGGTGACGCCCTCTCCGAGAATCCCTGCACCGGCATTCACGGGGGCCGCGGCATCGGCGGGAATTGCGGCATCGGCGGGGACCGCGGCATCGGCGGGGACCGCGGCATCGCGTGACGCTCCGGAACCGGCATCCTTCTGCGTGTTCTTCCGATCACGGCACCCGGACGAGAAGACGGTGGCGAGCATCACCAAAACCAGGACTGGAATCGACGGGCGAGGCAACATCACTAGGGCTCCACCTTCTCGATGCCGTAAAAATCGTCCCAATGCGTCGTCGTTCCCGGGACGTGCCCTTCGACATACGTCTCGTAGGGGATGTCTCGAGTCGATCCCTCGCACTCGTTCAGGGGATCGGCGATCGAAATCACGTCGCCGTCGTAGCCGAAAGCGAGCATGATGTGACCGACGAACGGCGAGCCGAGATGCCACGTGAAGGCCACCGGTCGCCTGAAGCAACTGATCTCCCGCTTCAGGTCATCGAGCGCCAACGCCGTGCCCTCGGTGCGCTTCGCCTCGAGCCCAATCACCGAGAAGGCCGGCCACCCCCCGTGATTGCAGGGGCCCTCCGCCGCGACCGCGGACTCGGGACATCCGACGCACGTGGGGCACTCGGTGCCCAGCAGCTGACACTGACTCGGGACGTTGACCCCGAAGAACGCCGCGATCATCTGCGTGACGCCTGCCCAGCACAATTGGCTCGATTGCTGGGGAAAGACCGCGATCGACAGGCTGTCCCATGCCGCTGGCACGCAGGTCCCGCCGCCGCTTCCGCCGGCCGGCGCTCCACTGAACGTCATCCCACCGCTACCCGCGACACCGCTGCTGCCCGCCATACCGCTGCTGCCCGCGACACCGCTGCCGCCCTCCGTGACGCCTGCGGTCCCTCCCGGCGTCGCCTCGAGAGGCCCGGGCTCGACGTCCGTGTCGTCCGTCGGGGGCTCGGGCGTACACGTACAACCGCTCGCGAGAAGAGCGAGGCTGAAGATCACCCGATGTGTGCGACGGAGTGATGACATCGGTCTTCCGCTGACGCGCTCGCGGTGGATGCTACCTACGCGCCGAGCCTCGCGCCTAGCGTCGATCGACACGAGTCGAAAAATGACTAGTCCACGTCGGGCGCGCACAGAATTGAACATGACGTCCCGTAGGTGCCGTGGTACCGCAGCCCCGTGGCAACCGCTGACTCGAGGCGGCGCGCCCTGCGCGGCGCGCCATGGGTGCTGCTGCTGATGGTCTCTTGCGAGTCCGTGCTCGGTTTGGAGCAGCCGGTTCCGCGTTCCGAATGCCTGGAGGCGTCGTGCTCCGAGGCGGGTGCCGGAGGTGAAGCGGGCACGATGGGAGGCACGGCGAGCGGAAGCGCGGCGAGTGGAGGCACGGCGGCTACGGCTGACGAGCTCGGCGGCACCGGAGGCAATCGCGACGGCGGTGCTCCTGGCGAGGGAGGGCAGCAAAGCGGCCGATCGGGCCGCGGCGGATCGGCGACAGCAGGCCGCGGGAGCTCGAGTGGCACGGGCGGTGAAGCCGGCGATAGCGATGAAGGCGGCGCGGGCGCGAGCGGCGGCTTCACGAACGCCGGCACCGCGGGCTCCAGCGGCGGCGACGCGACCGCCTGCGAGCCCGGAGCTCTGCGCTGCAACGCGTATCAACCGGAGCAATGCAACGACGGCGTCTGGAGCGACGCGGGCGACGAGTGCACCGGCTACTGCCAAGACGGCGTTTGCAAGGAAGCCAGGAGTTGCGCCCCCGGCACCACGACGACCCCTTGCGCGAGCAACGCGAGCTGCTGTGACACGATTTGGATCCCGGGTGGGACGTACGAGATGGGCAAGGGCGACGTTGAAGATCCGGACCTTTCGTACCCGCGCACGGTCGGTGACTATTATCTGGATCGGTTCGAGGTCACGGTCGGGCGCTTCGAGGCCTTCATCACCGCATACTCGCTGCCTCAGGAAGGCGTCGGTGCGCACCCGCGAATCCCCATGTCGGGTTGGCGCAAAAGCTGGGAGAGCCTTCCTGACTGGGACCATAGCGGGGAGACGGCGGTGCCGCCGACGAGCGATGCGCTCGAGGCGCAGGTGGGTGACCTCTCGCATTGCAAAGAGAGCAGCACTTACCGAGAGAACGATCAGACGCTGCCCATCAACTGCGTCAACTGGTACGTTGCGTTCGCATTCTGCGTCTTCGACGGGGGGCGGCTCCCGACCGAGGCAGAGTGGAACTACGCGGCTGCCTTTGGTGACCACCAACGGCCCTACCCCTGGTCCCAATCCATTGCGGACGTCACGATCGACACGTCGCGCGCCAGCTACCACGCTCCGCCGGATCCGGTTCCGCTTCTGCCGTCACCGGTCGGGAGCCACCCGAGTGGCCAGGGCGGCTACTACCGGAACACGGGGCAGGGCCACGAGGACCTGGCCGGAAATGTAATGGAATGGGTGGCCGATCAATGGAGCGATGCGCCGCCTGCGTCCTGCGGCACGGACTGCATGGTTCCCTGGCCGGATCTGGACGACGAACGCGTGGTGCGCGGTGGTGGATTCCCACTCGTTTCCCAATATCTGCGCTCGGGGGCGCGGAGCTCGTCCGTTGCTTACAACGTTGACAATCTCTATGGCTTCCGATGTGCACGAGATTCATCCACCGAACAGTGAGGGAGATCGACCCATGAACCATCCGCGATTTGGCATGCTGGCTGCTACTTTGCTCGGTGGCTTTTCGGGCGCTTGCAAATGCCCCGACTGCCCGAGCCCCTGCCCGAGTCCTTGCCCTGCTGTCAGCGTGAGTATCCCAGCGGCGTCTGCCTCCACGACGACGACCGCATTGCCGCCCGAGTCGGGCACGGCGGGCACGGCCGGCACGGCAGCGACTCCGGGCCCGGGCGCCTGTTCGGTCCCCGGCTGCCTCAGCGGCCAGCACGCCTGCACGGCAGCCGCTTGCATCGCGCCGCCGGGAGGCGGGCCCAAGGTCTGTGAGTACGGGCCGACCCTTTCGGGAGCTTGCCGCTGCTACGTCGGCGACAAGAGGATGTGCTTGGACGGGTTGACGAAGACCTGCGTTTCGGTGAGCGCGTCCGAGACGAAGTGGGGCCCCTGTACCTGACGCCCCGGGCGCGCCCTCACCCGAACGGACACCTCAAAGGGGCTCCGTGACGAGCACCCTCACGCCGCCGAGCGCGACGCTCGCGTCGATGCGGGCCGAGTGCTCGCCCAGGCCGAGCGTCGTTCCGACGTAGAGCCCCGCGGCACCGGCGGCGAGGATGCCGCTCGTCACGACCAACCAGGTGGCGGTGTGGGCGGCGGAAAACGCATTATTTCTCAGCGCGACGCCGCGTTCGTCACAGCCGGTCGCGTTGCAGTGGCCGTCGCGGTTCGAGGCTCTGTTCTTGGCATCCGCTCGCAAAGCGAACGCAGCCCCGCCGGCCAGCGAAACGGCGCTACCGATCGCGAGCCCGGCGCTGACGACTTCGAGGGTTCGCGCACGCCCGCGATCGCGCGGCGGCGAGCGCGCCGGAGGGACGGCGGCGGGCGGCGCGGGCTCGGGTGGCGCCACGGCGAGCTCCACGATGAGGGTCTTCGCATCGCGCTCCTTTTTCACGGCGACGTTCGTCGACCACGATGCCCCGCCGACGACGGCTTCGACGCGATAGTTACCGCCGTTGACGGGGATGGGCGTCCCGAATTTTGCGCGCCCAACCTCGGCGCCGTCGAGCATGACGCGCAGGGCGGGATTGCCGGCGAGATTCGGTGGCACGAGGATCGTCAGCACTGAAACCCGCTGCTCGAGCGCCTTGGATTGCTGCGTAGCCGCGTCACGGCGCTCCGATTTTCCCTCCGTCTGTGCGAGCTCCGCCGCGGCGCGGTAGTTCTTGTAGGCGCTCGCTAAAAGGCCCGAGAGCTCCTGACAGTAGGCAAGCGCCAAGAGCGTTCCGGAAGCGGGATCTTCGCGCTGACTCTCCTCGAAACTCTGGCATGCCTCGGCGTACCGCCCCTCCCCGAGAAAGGTACGACCCCGCTGGAATGCTTCCTCCGCGTGATCGACGTTCCCAGCGTGCGCAGACCCCGTGGCGGCAAGCACGAGGAGCGCGGTACAGAACGCGACGACCCCGCTTCCTGTCATGGCTGGACTGCTACCTCGGTTCTGGCGGCTGGGCGAGAGGTCGAAATGGGAGCGTTTGACCCAGGGTCTGGCGACGGCCAGGCCTTCGCGGGGCTCTTCCTTTCCCCCTCGTACTCCTCGAACCGCGGCCGGTCCATCGCACTCCCTCGCAACTCATCGGAGAGTGGTCTACTCGTCGGATCCACCGATGGGCGACATTCGCCGCGAAACTGCGTCTGAACCACAGCGGCTGCTGAGCCAGCATCTCGTCGGTCGTGGTCCCGAATGTGCCCTCAGGTTGTCGGAGAGCTACGTCTCGAGCCAGCACGCGTTGATCCGCTGGCGAGGCGGCTGGGAGCTGATCGATCGTGGCAGCCGCAACGGAACGCGGCTCAACGGCGAGATTGTCGAGCCGGGGCGCCCCTACCCGCTGGCGAAGGGCGCCACGATGAGCTTCGGCCATCCCGACGAGACGTGGCTCCTCGTCGACGCAGCCGAACCAGAGCCATTGGCGCTCGCCCTCGACGACGGCGAGATCCTTCCTGGGAGCTCGGGCCTCATCGGGATCCCTACGGCGGCCCATCCGGAATGTACGGCGTTCCGGAATGCGGACGGGTCGTGGACCATCGAAATGACGGACGGCGGCGTGCGGTCGCTGCAAGATGGAGAGACGCTCGAGGTCTCGGGACGTTGCTTTCGCTTCTCCTTGCCCCTCGCGAGCGAGGCGACGGCGACCCTGGAAGAGGGCCCGACCCCCGCGCTCCGGTTCGTCGTGTCGTCCGACGAGGAGTACGTCGAGCTAACCCTCGAGTACCCAATCCGACGTATCTCGCTGGGGGCCCGCGGGCACAACTTCCTTTTACTCACGCTCGCTCGCTCCTACCTCGCAGACCTCGCCGGCGGGCTCGAGCCGACCGCTTGCGGTTGGATGGACAAGGACGAGCTTGCCCGAGGCTTGCGCATGTCACCCGAGCAGGTTGACGGCGACGTGTTCCGCGTGCGAAAGCACTTTGCACGTCACGGCCTCCAAGAGGCAGCGACGATCATCGAGCGCCGACCGCGTACGAAACAGCTCCGACTGGGGATTCGCGACGTGCGGATCGAGCAGAACTAGGACGCTCGGGTCGCCACCGCAATCGAGACCCTATCCAAGCACGCGTCGAGCCCGCTATGACCTTCCCATGAGCACTTCGAAGAAGCGCCTGCTGGTGACGATCGCCTCCTACGCGTACCTCGAGCCGCGTTTCGTCGCCGCCGGTGATTTTCGGCCCGTGGCGGTCGAGCGCAGGGCGTTTCCCGACGGTGAGCGCTATCTGAGGCTCGTCGAGGAAGTGCGCGGCAGTGACGTCGTCTTGCTCGGTGGCACGCCCACGGACCTCGATTGGCTCGAGCTCTACGATCTCGGGTTTGCCATCTCGCGCGCCGGCGCGCGCTCGCTCTCCATCGTCATGCCGTACTTCGGCTACGCGACTATGGAGCGCGCGGTGCTTCCCGGCGAGGTGGTGACGGCCAAGACGCGGGCCCGGCTCATCTCGTCGATTCCCCCGTGCGAGGGCGGCACGCGCGTGGTGCTCTTCGATCTGCACACCGACGGCATCGAATTTTACTTCGGTGACAGTCACCTGACGCGACACGTGTATGGCGCGCCCCTCATCACGCGCGCCGTGCGCGACATGACGCAGGGCCGGAAGTTCGTGCTCGGTGCCACCGACGCCGGACGCGCGAAATGGGTGCAGAGCCTCGCCAAGACGCTCGGGGTCGAGCCCGCCTTCGTGTACAAGGTCCGCGACCCGACGAGCGGCGCGCTCCAGGTCACGGGCGTGAACGCCGACGTACGCGGCGTCGAGGTCGTCGTGTACGACGACATGATCCGCACGGGGGCATCGCTCTTGCAGGCCGGTCGGGCCTATCTCGACGCCGGCGCGGCACGGGTGCACGCCATCGCGAGCCACCTCGTGCTACCCGGTAATTCGCTCGAGAAGCTCGAGGGGTCCGGCGTGTTCACTTCCATTCACGGTACCGATTCGCACCCCGCGAGCGAACAGCTGGCGCACGTCGCAGGCGCCGTGACGCCCGTGAGCGAGCTGCTCGTGGGCGCTCTCGGTGTGGACTGACGAACGCGCCGTCGCCGAGTGCTGGTGTCAGGGCGTTCCGGCGTCGAGCCAGGCGATCAGGCGATCGCGCTCGTCGTCGGTCGGCTTCGCGCCGTTGCCCGCCGGGAATTGCCGCGCGGCCGGCGTTCCCGTGCAACCCCGCGCGCTCCAGTCGGACTGAGACTTGCTGACGCCACAGGCGATGGCGTCCTTTTCCGCCGTCACCCGCGCGAGCTGGTGATAGTCGCGTGTCGCCGTCCCCGTGTTGTCGTCGTTGTGGCACGACACGCAGTACGTCTCGAAGAAGGTGCTGGCGTAGCTGTCCCAGCTATCCCCGGCATTCGATCCGGCACCGCCCGAGGTCGTGCCCGCGCCGCCTGCGTCCTCGCCTGCCGTGCCGGCACCGGCGCCGCCGAGCCCCGCACCGCCCGAGCCCGCACCCGAAGCGCCCGCGCCGCCGAGGCCCGATGCGCCCGCCGACCCAGCGCCGGCACCTGCGCTGCCGGCGGATCCAGCGCTCCCGCCTGGCGTGCCGCCGATGCCGCCCGCGGTGCTGCCGCCAGCACCGCCTTGCCCCGCGCTGCCGGCCGAGCCGCCAAGCGCGCCCGATGAGCCTCCAGCGCCGCTGGCCGCTCCCGCCGTCCCGCCGCTCGAGCCGCCGACGCCACTCGTGGATCCTCCCACGCCAGGGAGGCTGCCGCCGGACGACCCGGCGGTGCCGGCATCACCAGCGGCCGCGGAGGTGCCAGGCTTGTCCGAGCTTTGGGTGCCATCGCCGCACGCGATGAAAAGGCCGAGACCAGCGGAGAGCAGGGCGAGCATCGAACGGTTCGGTAGGGTCATGAATTCACGTGAGTCAGCGGGGACCTCGACGGCCCATGGACTGGGACGCCGAGGCCCCTACAGTAACCGCGCCGGCCAGACCTCCGTCGGATTCGCGTACATAGGCCGCCGATTCCAGCGGCGAAGACTAATTGCATGCTCGTCGCAAATCGCGCGCCGGAGCCTGCAGCATCCATTTCGGGCCGGCGAGCGCTTTCATGCGGCACCTCCGGAGACCTGGCGAAAGAAGCGCTCGTACTGCTCGCGCATGTCGCGACCACCGAGCTCGATGGGCATCTGATTTTCGACCCAGCCGCGCACGAGCTCGAAGCCGAGGTGCGGCGGCCATTGCGCACCTTCTCGGCACGCCAGCCCTCGCGCCCGAAGAGCGCCAGGATCGTATCGCTGTCGCAGACGTTGCTCGTCACGTACGCGTGGTGCGGCCACGCCTCGGGTAGTGGCAGCGTGCTCGCCTCGGCGTCGTCGGGCTTCCAACTTTGTCAGACGAGCTTGCTCCTCGAAGTTGGCGCGCATCGCTCGCGAACCCGCCCAAAAACGCACGAGAAGGGCAGCCGGCGGCGCGGCGCGGCCCCGCCGGGCGATCACGGGGCGGTCATTGATATCCGCTGCGCAGGGCGTCGTTGCCGGGCGGGCTCTTTGCGCTGCCGAGAGGCGTGCCGCGCTGTCGGTCGCGGCTGGCCTAGCACTACTGTCAGAGTCTTGGAGGAACAGATCACGATCCGGCAGAGAGAACATGAGCCACGAAAGCAACTGGCGAGGCCAGCGGGCGGCCGTCTTCGAGCAGGAAATGGACGCAAGACGTGGGCGCCGCCGTCCGAAAAGTTCGCCGCTCGCCAATCTGCGAATTTCTCGAAGGAAACGCGAATCTCTGACAGTAGTGCTAGAGCGTCGGCGTGGACCAGGTGACCCACTTCGTGAGGTCGGTGTTGTACGAGTCCTTGGCAATCGCCGTATTGGCGCCCATGTCCCCGTTTAGAAACTTGTTGACGAACCCCTGCACGTCCGACGTTTGGCTGCTCGGGAAGACGCAGTGTCCCGAGGCGGCCGCCTGCGTGTAGCCAATCCGATCGGGGATCCCGAGCGCCTTGTAAACCTCGGCCGCGGCCCTCATCGAAACGGAGCCTGCCTGGCTCGCCAGACGGTCAATGCCGGTGTTCTCGATGGCGAGAATCGCGCGGGGTGCGACCATGGCCACGAGCTCGTGCATGTTGACCGGTAGCTTGGGCGCATCCGCGTTCTTGAATTGTTTGAGGTTGGAGGCGTACCAGGCCGTGCCCTGGGCGGCTTCGAGATCCTCCGTTCCGGTCTGCGTTGCCATGAAGCGCCAGGATGCTTCGCCGCCTCCGCCCGATTCTTCGGGAATGACGAGCGCGATGCGCTCGTCGAAGGCCCCGGCGTAGAGCGACATCTTGCCCTGGTAGGAGCAGCCGGTGACGGCGATGTGCTCGAGGTCGATCTTGTTCTGGGCGACCGTCTCGTAGAGCCCATCGATGATGCGGCTCACACCCCACGCCCACTCGATCATCGCGGCCGCGTTGGTGTCGGGGTACATCTGGAAGTAAGTGCCACCGCCACGGGGGACGTTGAAGGCGTCCGGTACGAGCTGGGAGCTCTGAAAGGTCAGCGTCGCGACGCCGTGACCGGTGAAGATCGACGAGGGCAGGCTGCCCGTCGCCGTGTTCATCCCGATGACGAGCGGGAACGGGCCCGGCCCGCTCGGCGTGCTGAGGGTTGCGCTCAACGTGATGGACGCGCCGCCTTCGGTCGAGACCACCGTGAGCTTGTTGCTCGCGAACGTGGCGGTGAGGCTGCTCGGAGGCTCGCCCTTCGGACCTGAAACCCAATGCTCCATGGACGCCTTGATTTCGGCGCGGCGGCAGCGCCACTCTTCTTTGCTCGTCATGCGCATGCCGTTCGTCATCAGGAACGGGTCGGGCAGATTCGGGATGGCCGTCAGAGCGTTGAACGCGGGCGGGGCCGGGGGCGCGGGGCAATCGGCGCCTGTGTCTTCGACGTTGTAGACCAACGGCATACCGCCAGAGCCCGCCATGGGGCTGCCGGCAGCCCCGCCCGTTCCCGCGCCGCCCGCTCCAGCCCCACCCGCTCCAGCCCCACCCGCTCCAGCCCCACCCGCACCCGCGGCGCCCATTCCAGCGTCGCCGCCGCCGCCGGTTCCCGAGCTGCCCGCTCCGGAGCCTGCCGTGCCGCCCCCGGATGTTTCGCCAACCCCCGAGGTCCCGCCTGTCCCGCTCGAGCCTCCGAGCCCTGCCGACGAACCTCCCGTCGCACTCACGCCCCCGCTCGAGCCGGCCCCCCCGGACGTACCACCCGTCGTCATTCCGCCAGTTGACGACCCGCTGGAGCCACCCGTTGTGCTGCCCCCGCCCGCGCCCGCGCCGCCCGTGCCCGCGGTGTTCGTCGGAGAATCAGCCTCGCTGCAACCGATCGCTGCAAACGAGTAGAGCGCCAGACTGGCGACGATCGTGTGCTGCCGGCAGAACTTTTCGATGCCCTGATAGGCGAGACGCTTGGGGTGAATCATTGCAGTGGGCAGTGGCGTGACCTCCCCCAATCCATCATCGGGCTCGGGGCCGGATGGCGCGCTCGCCTCCGTGCCCTTTCGATGCGGCCGGGTGGGGTGGCAACGGACTCGGGGTGGGACCTGCGAGCGCTCCCGGTGGTATGCCGACGCCATGCTCGGCTCTTCGACTCGCCGCCTCGCTTCGTTCGTTGCCGCCTGCACGCTGGGTTGCAGCGCCGCGCCTCCACCAAAGCCCGCTGCGGGCGATATCGCAAAAGCGTCGGGCGCCGCCGCACCGCCCGCGGCGCCGAGCGACATCGCCGGCTACTTCGCGCCCACCTGGGGTGACTCGTCGGGCAAGGACGGCAAGGGCGGTACCGCGCTCGTCGTGAACGGCGAGGGGAGGCTGCCGCTCGTCGCCGCCGGCTTCGACCCGGCGCGGCGCGGCGATGCCGTCACCAGCGCGCGCGCCGACTGGCTCCTTTTCCACGGCGACGGGCAGAGCGTCACCTTGCGCTGGCGCTGGGTGACGACGAGCGACGACAAGTTCTTTGGCCGCACGTGGGGCGGCGGCGGCGTCGCGTTCAATCCCTCCTGGATGGTCGTCGACGCAAGCGACGCGCGCTATCTCGTGCTCTGGGTGAAGGCCTCGCACCCGAACGTCGACCTCGAGGCGCGCCTTCATTCGGCCAAGAAGACGAAGGGCCTCGAGGACACGGGCGTCCTGAGCCTTGCGCGTCACGTCTCCGGTGGACGCCTGGATACGACCTGGAGGCGCGCGGTCATCCCCGTCGCCTCGTTCCCCGACGTGGGCCGCGTGGACCTGTTGACGCTGCAGCAGGTGATGTTCACGGTGAAGTCGGGCGGCGTCGAGAACGACACGGTGAGCGTGAGCGTCGACGACGTTTACCTGACGAATGCCGACCTCGTGACGCCCGTCTCGAACCTCGGTTACCTGGTGACGGCCGACAACCTCTTGCTCGAATGGGACAAGGATCCCACGGAAAAGATTCGAGCATTTCGAGATCCGGCGCGCGGGCACCGTCGTCGGAACGGCTCCGGCGACGGCGCGTGCACTCTCGCTGCCGCTCTCGACGCTCGGCGCGGAACCCATCGAGCTCGACGTCCGGGTCGTCGGCAAGAGCGAGACCTCGGAGCCGGTGCACCTCAGCGCGCGCGTCGGGCGCGCCACGCCGCTCGGGGCGACCGTCACGCTGGGCAAGCCCGCGCACGCAATCTCGCCGTACGTCTTCGGCACGAACTTCGGTTCGGCGACGGCGCTCACCGACATGGGCGCGAGCATCAACCGCTGGGGCGGCAACCGCACCACGAAGTACAACTGGAAGGACGACATCGACAGCGCCGGCAGCGACTGGTTCTTCCTGAACGGCTCCGGCGTGGAGCCCGGCACGCCCGAGACGCAGAAGAGCTACTTTCGGTTCATCGAGGACACGCGCCACGCGGGCGTGCCCGTCAACTTCACCCTTCCGATCACGCCGTTCATCGCCAAGAAACACCCCGACAAGGGCCAGCGCTATTGCAGCTTCCCGACGAGCCTCTACCCCAAGCAGGAGCGCACCGACGGTCAGGGTTGCGGCAATGGGAACACCCCCGATGGTCGTCCCATCCGCGGCAACGATCCGAACCTCGGCATGACGCAGAACAGCCCGGAGCTGCAGCGCGAGTTCGTGAAGAAGCTCGTCGAGCTCTTCGGACCGGGCGCGCGCGGCGGCGTCGCGTTCTACACGATGGACAACGAGCCCGGACTCTGGATGTACACCCACCGCGACACGATGCCGCGCGGCGTGAGCGCGGAGGAGCTCGTGCGACGCAATCTGGAATACGCGGCAGCCGTCAAAGCCGCCGATCCGACGGCGAAGGTCATCGGCTTCGCGGCATGGGGCCCGAAGGAGCTCGCCGGCTCGAACATCGACTACTTCAAGCCCGGCGCCAAAAACCCCGAGGACATTCCCGAAGAGGCGAGCATGCAGGAGGTGAAGGCGCACGGCGGCGACTCTGAGCTCGTCTACTTCCTGAAGGAGGCGAAAAAGGCGGAGGCGCGCGCCGGAAAGCGCCTGATCGACGCGATCGACGTGCACTGGTACCCCGAGCTCTACGCGAACGACTCACACGGGCAGAAGCAGCGTTCGCTGAACGACCTACCCTACGATCCCGTGTTCGCGCCGCTGCAGTTCGAGGCCCTGCGCGAATGGTGGGACCCTTCATTTTTCCCGAAGCCGCCGCTCGAGTCGTGGACGTACGCCGCCGACCCCGCGGCCGATCGGCTCTGGCGCCCGTACCACCCGGTGATCCCGGCCCTCAAGCGCCTGATCGAGACGCATTACCCCGGCACGCGCCTCGCCATCAACGAGTACGACACCGGAAGCCCCGAGCACTACCACGGTGCGCTGCTCCGCGCGGCCGCGCTCGGCATCTTCGCCGAGCAGGATCTCTTCATGGCGCAGAACTGGCACCAGACGGGCCCCGACTCGTTCACGTATTTCGCGCAGAAGCTCTACGGTAACTACGACGGCAAGGGCTCGCGCTTTGCGGGCCGCTTCGTCCCCGCGCAGGCGGACAATCCCGACCTTTACGCTTTCGCGGCCCGCCGGGGCACGGTGACGACGCTCGTGCTCGTCAATCGAAACCACGTGCAGCCGCTCGACGTGCACGTTGCGCTACCCGCTGGTGCTCACGCCGTGCGGACCTTCACGCTCGCCGAGTCGCTCGGGCCGCGTTTGCTCGAGCAGGCGGTGAAGGCGGAGCGCGGGCGCGTCACGCTGGCCGTGCCGGCGTTTTCGGCGTTGCTCGTCGAGCTCCGGTGAGCGAGTGGACGCCGATGAGCGCGCGCCCACGTTGGGTGCAGGCGTTTTCGGCGTAGCTAGAGCACGCCGTCGAGCCGATCGAGCTCGGCGTAGCAGCGATCGAGCCAGAGACGGACGCGTTGCCGGTCGAGGGGTTTGAGCGCGGCCTCGCCGTCGGTGCGGTGGATCGCCGCCCAGAAGCTCGAGCCGAAGCGATCGATCGCGTACATCGCGCTCGCATCGAGCTCGGGAAGCTCGATCACCCTGCCGGCAAGCTCGGTCAGGCGTCGCCGGGCGGTCGACTCCTCGAACTGGCTGAAGTCTCTCGAGCGTCCTTGGTTTTTGACCACGACGTGCTGGGCTTCCCCACCGAAAAGGTCGAGCGCGTGCTCGATCTCGGAGACGGAGGCAAAACCGCCGTCGGTCACGTGCCAGAAGGTCACGTAGACCCCCATCTCGCGCGCAAACGCGAACACGTTCGCGCCCGAAAGCCAGGTCCAGAGCGAACGAGCGCTCTGCGCCGGCAGGTCCACGAGCACGCGGCGGTCGGCCCCCAGCGCGCGATCCATGATCTGATCCGCGCTGTCCGTCACGCCGAGATCCACCTGCTGCGTGAAGTCGCCGTAGTAGCGCAGCAGCGCTCCCGACGACAGGTCGCCGTCGATCCCCGCGAACGGAACCGCGCGATCGATGAAACGCTGAGAGAGGAGACGCGCGACGACGCTCTTGCCGACGCCGCCCTTCTCCCCACCGACGAAATGCATGTGGCTCACGGAGCCCGTAGAGAACGGCACGCCCGCGAGGTCAAGGGCGGACGAGCGCCGGCCGCAGAGAACGGCCCGTTTCCGAGGTCGAGGGCGGACGGGCCGAGGCGCGCAGACCAGCGGCCGGTTTCACTCGTGTTTCGTCCGTCCCGGTGGTCCGTGGGACCTCAACCACGAATCCACGGTCGTCCTCACGCCTTGGGACGAGATCGGTCGCGCCGTCGTCGAATGCCGCGAACGCCCCCCAAGCAGCAATCGCGGGTGACGGCTTCCTTCTCAGGCCGCTTCGGCGCTTCCCTGAGAGGACGTTGGTTTGCCCTGGTCGCGCTTGCGCGCCAGCATCGCCTTGCGAGCGCTCGGGCTCGTGGTGACTCGGATGAAATCCGCAACGTCCAGCATGTCGTGGGGCGGTGCGCTGGCTTCCGTGAGCTTCTTCGAGATGAGACGCGCCATCTCCGACAACTGACGGTACGCGGCGGCCGTGGGCGATTGCAGTCGCGAGAGACGCGGGACGAGCCAGCGCGCCTGCTCTCGAAAGCTCGCGGGGTGGATGCAGATGTGCTCGTTCGGGAAGACCAGCGCCAGCGCGAACGTCACGAGCTGCCAGCTCACGTCCGCGCTGGACGCGCCGCGGCAAGCGCTGATGAAGCGCTGCATGCGCGTGTCGAACGAGCCTTCGCCGTACAGCACGTGACGCAGCGCCTTGGCCAGCTCGCTCAGGCGTGCCGGATCGTCCGTCGAGATGGTCGATAGACACTTCGGGCTGACGAGGTCGGTGTCCTTCGCCACCTGGCGGAGGCTCTGCCAGAGCTCCTTGTATCGGTGCTCGCTCAGCATGCCTTCGATCGAAGCTGCCGCCAGCACCGTCTGCGCCTGGCCGATGGCGGCGTCGCGGTGGCGCTTCAAGCGTCCGGGCGCGCCCTTGCCGCGTCGCTCCTCTTGCCAGGCGGGTGCGGTGAAGCCACCCGGGTATTGCGACAGGAAGTAGTGAAGTTGGTCGTCGAACGTGAAACCATTGGGGTTCGTCGCTGGAGCTTGCGCCCGTTCGCCAGAACGTCCTGGCGAGCTGCTCCAAGAGCGGCTGGATCTCGTCCAGCGGGCGAACCACCTCGCGCATCAAGTCGTAGTAGTCGCTCGCCACGACGCGCAGCTCTCCGTCGGAGAACAGGTAGCCGCGCTTGCCGTCCGCCTCCCAGGCCACGACCGCCAAACCCCACTCCACGCGCTTTGCGTGCTGGAAGACCGGCGGTGTTTCCTCCAAAGGTCTGCTCGACTCGATCATTTTGCGTTCCCTTTCGAGCGCTTTCGCGGCAGCGCGCACCACCGCGCAAGGCAAGACCCGGGCGTGCGAGCCCGGCCAGGCCATCTTCGACGGTCCGTGCCGACGGGAGTCGGCGCACGCCGCCTGGTGACTTATCAATGTGGCACGATTTTCCCCGAAAAGCAAGTCCCCCCGGAGAGAGGGCGGTCGCGCGCTTGGTGCGGGCACAAGTCCCCGCGCCCCGGAGCTCCCCGAGCCTCCCGGAGCCTCCTGGAGGCTCGCCGCGCGCGCCTGAGCTGTGACGGGGGCGGGCCTGCGCTCGCGGCGACTACTTGCCGACGAAGGTCGTCACCGTCGTCGCGGGGAGGGCGGCGGTGAAGGTGCCGTCGGTCACGGCGATCGCAGCCTTGGAGACCAGGTTATCGCTCGCGGAGGTGACCCACGGCGTCAGCATGGCCGGCGCCATCCCACCGGCGATGGAGATCGGCACGCTGGCGGCGGCGCTGCCCTTGTTGATCGCCACGACGACGAGCGTGCCGTCCGGGCCGCTGAACGCCGCGAGCAGCACGTCCGTCGGGATGGCCCCGGTGACGTCCACGTGCACGTAACCTGGCCGGACGAACTTGCTGTAGTTGCCGAGCGAGTAGTGACGCTTGGTGTCGCCGCCGGTCGAGAGCAGCAAGCCCTCGTTGGTGCTGCCCTGCGCCTTCCACCACCACCAGAGCCAGGCCGAGGCTTCTCCGACGGTGACCGCGTTGTGGATCCACCCGGCGACGGCGACGGCATTGTTGATGTCGCTGCTCGGGCCTTGCTCTGGCCACCACTTCACGCCAGACATCTCCGTCTCCCAGACGGGCCGCTTCTCGGGAACGTCGCTCGGCCACGGCTCGGCGACCTGCGTGTCGTACTGGTGCACCCCCATGATGTCGAGCAGGCCCCACGCCGTCTTGTCGGCGAACAGAGCGTGGCCGTAGTCGTAGCCCGCGCCCGCGGCGCAGCCAGTCGGTGGAAATCCGCACATCAAGGGGTCCGAGCTTTGCTTGCCCCCGGGTTCCGAACAGCAGGCGGACTCGTTGCTCCAGTTGTGGAGCCACTCCGACGCCTCGGGCGCCATGAGCAAGACCGGCGGGCTCAAGGCGCGGAGCTTCGGGCCCACCACCTTGACGAAATCGACCATCTCCGAAGCCGTGAAGAGCGTCGTCGGGTAGCTGCCGTTGCACGGCTCCGCGGTGCCGCACGATGCGAAATCCGGCTCGTTTTGCGGTGACATCGCGTAGAGATCGACCCCGGCATTCGTCTTCACCTTGGCGGGGAACGCCGCAATGGTGTTGGCCCACTGCTCGTAGTTTGCCGGCTTCAGGTGCCCGCCGTTGTTCTCGTTGTTGTTCGTCTTGTAGCTTGCGGGCGGGGTCCAGAGCGTCCCGATGAAGGTGGTGACGCCGCGTGCCTTCGCCTTCTGGATGTCCTGCCAGCAGGAGGCGCCGTTGAACGGCTCGCCGCTCGACGCCATACCGACGCGCAGAATCGACAGGCCGATGCCTTTGGTCACGTCGAACATCGCGTCCGCGTCCGCGTCCGACATGGCCGGCGCCCAGTTGTTGTTGATGCCGAAGCCGGCCATCGTCTGCTTTGGCATGTCGAGCCGCACGGTGACGGCCGTCGAGACCCCGCCTGCGCCGCCGGCCCCCGCGCCGGATGCGCCCGCGTCGCCGCCCGAGCCCGCACCACCCAAGTTGCTTCCCGCCGTGCCCCCGTCACCCGCTCCCGCCACGCCACCGGCTGCCGCGCCCGCTGCGTCACCACCTGTGCCCGCCTCTGCAATCCCGGCCGTTCCACCGCTTGCCGCCGTGGAACCCGCGCCGCCGCCCGTGCCTGCCTGAGCGCCAGCGGTACCGCCACCGCCACCCGTGACGACTCCCGCGCTGCCTCCCGCTCCGCTCGTGGCGCCGCCGCCACCGAGCGCGCCGCTGCCGCCCGTCCCGCCACCGACCCCGCCGTTGGCATTCGGATCGTTTGATCCACTGTTTTGCGTCGAGCAGCCCGCGAGGGCGAGCATGACGACAAACCCAATTCCGGAAATGGACTTCGCATTCACGTCGCTGGACCTCGGTTCGACCACTCTCGATGCCTGGCCGTGTATTCCCGAGTGACAGCCGATCGGATCAGTTCTACTTCCAATTCCGACGTTCGGACCTGCGACACCTGTAAAGCTGCCTCTCGCCTGCGTCGCTCCGGCGTATCAGCGCTCCGAGTTGCAGTTTTCTGACGTCGTGGACCCCGTCAGCCGCCTTAAGTCATCACGATGCGGACTCGACTCGTCTTCCTTGCGCTCTCCATTTCGACCACGGCGCTTTTGCTGGCCGCGTGCGCTGGCACCGGTGACGGCACCAGCAACGCGGGTGGCGCGCCGTCTGGTGGTGTGGGCCAGACCGGGGGGACGAGCGCTGCGGGGACGGGCGGAGCAACGGGTGTCGGGGGTGCCACGAGCGGCGGCGCCGGGGGCGCCGCGACCGGGGGAAGCCAGAGCGGCGGAGCGGGTCAGTCCGGCGGAAGCGCTGGACAAAGCGGCGGGTCGGGCGGGTTCGCAGGCACCACGGGGGGCACGAGCGGCGGCGGCCAGGCCGGCACGGCGGGAGGGGACACGGGCGGCCTGGGTGGCTCGCAGTCGTCGGGCGGCAGCGCCGGTGAGGGTGGAACGGCGGGGGCCGCTCAGGGCGGCGGCGGTCAGGGGAGCGGCGGGGCCGCAGGAATGGGCGAGCCTCCCGCGGACGTCCTCATCACCTCCGCATCCGATGCGTTCTGGCAGACGGGGACTTGGGTCGAGGCGACCGGGAACGCGACCGTCACCGTGAACGACGCCACCGCGTACCAGACGTGGGACGGCTTCGGCGGCGCGTTCAACGAGCTCGGCTGGAGCTACCTCACCACGCAGGCGATGAAGGACGAAGCGCTTCAGTTGCTCTTCGGCGTGGACGGCTGCCACTTCGCGTGGGGTCGCATTCCGATGGGCGCGAGCGACTACGCCGTGGACCGCTACACGCTCGACGAGACGGCCGGCGACTACACGATGGCGAATTTCTCCATCGACCGGGACAAGCAAAAGCTCATCCCGTACGTCAAGGCGGCGCAGGCGGTGAACCCCGATCTCCGCTTCTGGGCGAGCCCATGGACGCCGCCCACCTGGATGAAGTCGAGCCCCTATCAGACCCCGGGAAATCCCGTGAATGCCTTCGACGGCGGCTCGATGAAGAGCGACGACCAGACCCTGAAGGCGCACGCCCTCTACTTCGTGAAATTCATCGCGGCCTACGCGGGTGAGGGCATCAAGGTCGACTACGTTGCGCCACAGAACGAGCCGAACTACTCGCAGAACTACCCGTCGTGCATCTGGTCGGCGAGCACGTTCACGACGTTCGTCAGCAAGTACCTCGGGCCGGCGCTCGATACCGCGAATCCGACGGCGCAGATCATGCTCGCCACGATGTCGAACGCCGGCGGCAGTGCCGACGTCGCCGTCGCGAATGCCGTGTTGGCGGACGCCACCGCCAAGGCCTACTCCAAGGTCATCGGCGTGCAGTGGGGCATGTCGGACGCGAATCAGCTGAGCAACCTGAAGAGCCGGGGCCCCGGCATTCCGATCTGGGTCACCGAGCACAAGTGCGGCGGCCAACCCGGCGCGAACGTCGCCACGGCGCCCAACGATCTCGCCTACGGCAAGGACAGCTGGAACCAGATCCGCAGCGCGATCAACAACGGCGTGACCGGTTACAACTCGTGGAACATGGTGCTCGACAAGGGCGGCAAGGGCATCGACAACACCCGCGTGTGGGCGCAAAACGCGCTGCTGGTAGCGGACTCGGGACAGCTCACGAAGACGCCCGCCTACTACGTCTTCCGGCATTTCGCTCAGTTCGTGGTCCCGGGGGCGAAGCGCATCGATGCCATGGGCGGCGATGCCGTCGCGTTCAAGAACCCCGACGGCAGCCTGGTGGCCGTCATGTACAACAGCGGCGCGGCGAACGGCAGTTACGTCGTCGCCATCGGCGGCAAGAAGCTGCAGTTTTCGATGCCGAGCGGCTGGGCAACGATCCGCTACACGCCGTAGTTCGAAAGGGAGCGACAACTGCTGCTTCAGACGAACGGTTGTCGCGGGGCAGAGGACAGAAAGGCAGGGAGTGACCATCATGAATCCTCGAGCTCGTTTTTCTCTCGTTCCGCGTTCGGTCGCGGTCTGTTCTCTCGTTGCCTTCTGTGCAGCGTGCTCGGATGGCGCAACGTCGTCAGTGAACCAGAGCGCCGGTGGTGACGGGTCGGGTGCCGTGGGCGGTTCTGCCGCAGAAAGCGGTGCCGGAACTGGCGGCACCACGAGCGGGTCCGGCGGAGCGATGAGCGGGTCCGGCGGCACCATGAGCTCCGGAGGCGCGAGCAGCGGGTCGGGCGGCGCGAGCAGCGGGTCGGGCGGCGCGAGCAGCGGGTCGGGCGGCGCGAGCAGCGGGTCGGGCGGCGCGAGCAGCGGGTCGGGCGGCGCGAGCAGCGGGTCGGGTGGCACGCTGAGCTCCGGCGGTGCGACCAGCGGTTCGGGTGGCGCGATGAGCGGCGCGGGCGGCATGACGGCGGGCGCGGGTGGGACGACGGCCGGCTCGAGCGGCAGCGCAGGGGAAGGCGGCTCGCTTTCGGGCGGCGCTTCTGGCGCAGGCGGTAGCTCGGGCGGTGGCAGCGGCGGTGCCGCCGGTGCGGCGACGAGCTCGCCCGGCTGCGGCACGGCTCTCGCTCGACCGGATCCCAAGGTCCAACAGACCATGGATATCGGCGGAACGACCCGCTACTACCTGCTCGACGTTCCGACCAACACCGACAACAAGACGCCGCTCTCGCTGGTCTTCGCCCTGCACGGCTACGACATGAACAACGTCGCCGTCGTGGGTCTGTACAATTTCACGTCACGCTCGAACGGCAAGGCCATCACCGTGTTCCCGCAGGGAGAAGGCCCAGCCCCCGGCAACACGTCGCACTGGGGCGATCAGGTCCTCAAGTTGACCTGGACGGCCAACGATGCAAACTACACCTTCATTCAGTCGTTGATGACCGATCTCGAGGATCGCTTCTGCATCGATCCGAGTCGCGTGTTCATCACGGGCTTCAGCATGGGCGGCATGTTCACCAACTCCATCGCCTGCGCCCACAGCGACTGGTTCCGCGGCTTCGCGCCCGTGGAGGGGCTGGGTCCAGACTCGTGTCCGAACGCGAACGCAAAGCCCGCGGTCATCGTCCATCAAGGGACCGCCGACACGCTGGTCACGCCCGACCGGGGCGAGGCGACTCGTGATTTTTGGCTCCAGCAAAACGGCTGCAACCAGATGACCACCGCGTCCTTCACCGGGTGTCAGTCCTACGGCGGCTGCGTAGACGGGAGCCCAGTCGTCTACTGCGTCGGAAACTGGGACCACACCATCACCGGCACCGCGGCCGGGAACATTTGGTCGTTCTTCAGCGGACTCTAGCGTTACGACCGGCGCGCGAAGCACCTTTCGAGGTCGTCGTGCTACGAGCAGAGACCCTGTGAGGCTCGCACCGCTTCTACTCGTTTCGATGGCGCTCGCTCCCGCGTGTGGGCGGTCGGAGCTCGACGGTGGGTCTTTCGAGCCCGATGCGCTTGCAGGCGAGGGCGGCAGTGGCGGAGCGGCGGCGGGCGGCGGTGGGCAGCCGATGGCGGGCCGTGGCGGTGAGCCCGCTGTCGGCGGCGGTGGGGCTGGCGCGGCGGGCGTCGGCGGCGGTGGGGCTGGCGCGGCGGGCGTCGGCGGTGAGGCCGTGGCCGGCAGCGGCGGGGCAGGTATGGCGGGTGCCGGCGGCCTGGCTCCCGTCCAATGTGGCGACGGCGTCCTCGGGCCGGGCGAAGCCTGCGAGCCAGGCTCCGAGCCGGCGCTGCCGGCCTTCGAGCTCCGGCAGGGAGCAACGCGAGTGGCGGTCGAGCCCATCGTCGGCCCCGCATCGGCCGCGGCTCATTTCGACTATCGCTCGAGAAGCAGCCATACGGGCTTCGAGGCGGCAGAGACGAGCGTCCTCTATCTTTATCGTTGGAGCCCGGAATCGGCCGTGACCGTCGTCCTCCTCAACGGTATCGACGAGGATTCGACCGGCATCGTCCAGCCGTTGTCGGACATCGTCTTCGACATCGAGGGACTGCCGGACACGGCCGTCTTGTTCTCGGACGACGATGTCGAATTCGCGCGGACGACACCGACGACGGCGCACGCCGAGTGGGACTGCGTTCGCAACACCGACGGCGGCATGATCCAGGGATTGTCCTTTCCCGGTACGTGGCATCTGACGATCACGCCGTCACTCCGCGCGGGCATCAGCCAGTGGATCTTCCTCTCCGGGCAAGGCTCGGATCTCGAGGTCGGCGCCGAGCTGTCACTCGACCTGACGCTGCCGGTCGAGCTCGTTGCCTCCGACCACACCACGGCCTGCCGCGGCAACTGCACCGTTCCCCGCTGCGGCGACGCCGTGCTGGATCCCGGCGAGGTCTGCGACGACGGGAACGACCGGGCGGGCGATGGGTGCGTTGGTTGCCGGCCGGAGTGAGCCGCCCGCCTCCACTTCCCTGAACCAGTTTCCGCAGCCGCCGCGACTGCCGCGCGGAGGCGGAGCTTCGGGCTCCGCCGACGCCGAGGAGCAGGAAAGCACATGGAGCAGCCGTCGCGGAACATCTTCATCGCGGGAGCATTGGGCATCGCCCTCTGGGGCTGCAGCAGCGCCGGCGATGACGCAGCAACCAACGTCGGCACGGGTGGCACACCGAGCACGGGTGGCACCGGCACTGGCGGAACGGCGGGGTCACTTTTGACGGGCGGGACTGGCGGCACGGCGGGACAAGCCGCGAGCGGCGGGACGAGCGGCACGGGCGGTAGCGCAGGGATCGGAGGATCGGCCGTGGGAGGAGCCGGAGGAACGGGCGGAGCAGAAGCGGGATCGAGTGGAGCGGCCACGGGCGGTATGAGCGCGTCCGGTGGCGCGGCCGGCAGCGGAGGCGCGGGCGGAACCGCGGGAAGCAGTGGCTCGAGCGCGATGGGTGGCGCGGCGGGAAGCGCCGGCGCGACGGGGGGTGCGGCGGGCAGCGGTGGGGACAACCCGGGCCCGTGCACGGCGTCGAAGGCAACGGGAACGAATGCTTCGGGCAGCGGGCCACACAAGGTGACGGTCGAAACGAACTCGGACGACGGGATCAAGGAGGGCACGATCTTTCGACCGACGGATTTGGGGGGCAGCGAGAAGTACCCGATCTTCGTGTGGGCAGAGGGCGGGTGCTCGCAGAACGGGCTCTCGAACCAGGCGGCGATGGCGGAGATCGCCTCGTACGGGTACTTCGTGGTCGCGGACGGGACGCCGAACGGGAGCAGCTCGCGCTCGCAGACGAGCGACGTTGTCTCGATGGGAAAGCCGCTGATCGCGTACATCGACTGGGTCATCGCGGAGAACGCGAAGCCGTGCAGCGCGTACTACCAGAGCCTGGATACGACGAAGATCGCGGCCAATGGGTTTTCGTGCGGCGGATTGATGGCCGAGGGAACCGCGGGCGATCCGCGCATCACGACCTGGGGGATCAATAGCAGCGGGATGTTCAGCGCGAACCAGGCCTTCTTCAAGACGGTGCACACGCCGGTGCTGGTCGTGCTCGGGGGCTCCGGCGACATTGCCTACGACAACGGCGAGCGGGACTACGACAACATCGCCGCCCTCGGGATTCCGATCATGCTCTTTAGTAAGGCGCTCGGGCACGGCGGGGATCTGTTCTCGAGCCGTGGCGGGGATTTCACCAAGATCGACCTCGCATGGCTCAACTGGTGGCTGAAAGGCGACGAGACGGCAACAGGCAAGGGCGTGCTCGTCGGTGCGGGCTGCACGTACTGCAGCGACAGCGCCTGGGAAGTGAAGTCGATGAACCTACCGTAGGGGGGCGCTGGCGCACTCGGGCGGCGAGCACGGCTCCATCGCGATCGCGCCGGTCGCGGTCCCCACGAGGCCCTCGTCCTTCGGAGACAGCAGCATGAAGTCTTGGGCGACGCAGTATTCGTAGCCCTGGGAGTAAAATCCGTCGGAGGTCGTCAGCACGCCGTCCCCGGCGATGTAGCTCGGGCGCGTGGTCGGGTTGACCGAGACGTACGCCATGCCGCCTTCCTGGTCGACGGTGGCCAAGCACGTGCACCCGCCGCCGTCGGCGTCGTCGCAAACGACGGCGGCGTAGCCGAGCGCCTGGAGCGGACCACTTACCCGTTCGCAAGTGGTGGTGGTTCCCGAGATGAGGAGGCATTCGGGCGCGAGCTCGATGTCTTCTGTGCCCGTCGTCGTCGTCCAGTCCGCAACGGTTTCGGTCTCGGCTTCCACGATGAAGGTGCCGCTCACCACGAGCGATCCGGTGACCGTCGCCGAGCTGCAGCCGAACCCAAGCACGGAAACGTCCAAAAGGCCTCGCACGTCGAGGCACGAGCCGATGACGGTCCAGGCGCCGTCCAAGTCGCCT
This sequence comes from uncultured delta proteobacterium, assembly GCA_963841435.1. Taxonomy (GTDB): domain Bacteria; phylum Myxococcota_A; class Polyangia; order Polyangiales; family Polyangiaceae; genus PMG-095. The sequence continues at coordinate 312,864 of CAWJCS010000003.1, read as the reverse complement.
CCGCACGGCACGACTTCGTCGCACGACCCTGGTGCTTCGCCGCCGCTCGCTCCGATGCCGCCTGACCCGCCAGGCGTGCCGGCTCCGCCGTCGCCGCTCGTGCCACCCGCCGTCGCGCCGCTCGCGCCACCCGCCGTCGCGCCGCTGCGGCCGCCCGTGCCGGCGCCACCGTCGCCGCCGACGAAACCGGTGCCGCCCGTGTCCACCGGCGCGGTGCCGCCGCTGCCAGGCGGCGTGCCGCTCGCGCCGCCGCTGCCGGGTTGCGCGCTGCCGCCGCTGCCGGGCGTCGTGCCGCTCGCGCCACCGCTGCCGGGTTGCGCGGTGCCGCCGCTGCCGGGCGTCGTGCCGCCGACGCCCGGCTCCGCGCCGGCTCGCTCGACCGTCGACTTGCCACCGCAGGCGACGGCGAACGCGCCCGCGACAGCGACGAGCGAGAGCCATGTCCTTACCTCCACCACCGCGAAGGAGCATGCCACGCGCCACGACCCGCCTCAATTGGGCGCATCTTTCCCGCGGTCCCGCTCACGCGCCCGTGGCGGACGGCAGTGAGGGCGCCGAGCCCCATAGGCCGATCGGCCCAGTGACACGCGACCTCGATTGCGCTTGCGTGGAGGGTCGCCCACGAAAACGCCGCCGGGTGGACCAGTTTCCCTCGCGCCCGCAACTGCTCGGCGTCCCAAACCGCAACCGCACCATGACGAGCCCCGCGCGCGCCCCCCTTTCCCTGGTGGTAAGCCCCGCCCGACGGGACAAGAGCGATGCAGAGCTCGCCCTGGGTCTGGGCACGGGCGAGCCGTGGGCGGCGACCGAGGTCTGGTACCGCTTCGCGCCGATGGTCATGACGACGGCGGAGCGAGCGCTCGGGTCGAGGGCCGAGGCGGAGGACCTGACGCAAGAGGTCTTTCATCGGGTGTATCGGCTGGCGCCCACCGTGCGTGATCCGAGCGCGCTGCGCAGCTTCGTTTACTCGGTCGCGATCCGCGTGCTCAAAACTCAGCTTCGCCACCGGCGCGTGAGAGCGTGGCTCACGTTCCAGAGGCCCGAGGCACTGGTTGATCTCAGGCACTCGACGGTCGACGTTGAGTCGCGGGATCTCTTGCGAAAGCTGTACGTGCTGCTCGATCGGCTCTCGACGCGCGATCGGCTGGTGTTCGTGCTGCGGCGCGTGGAAGCGATGACCGTGGACGAGATCGCCGCGGCGATGGAGCTTTCGGTATCGACGGTTAAGCGGTCGATGGCGCATGCCTCGAGCCGGCTGTCGCGCTGGGTCGATTCCGATCCCGAGCTCGCGGGGCTTCTGGAGCGTCTGCCACGGGGGCAAGGATGATGCCTCCGGAGCCCACGGATTCCCCCACGCTCGGCGCGCTCACCGGGCTCTTGCGCGGTGCCGTCAAGAAGCCGAGCCAGGCGGAGCTCGACCGGGGGCTGTTCGCGTTTCGCGCGCGGATTGCCGGGAGCGGCGCGTCGCGATTCGAGCGGCGCCGGTGGGTCGTGCTGGTCGCGGTCGCGCTGCCGCTCGTCCTGGTCGCGGCGGTCTTCGTTCCGAGGCTGCGCTCGGACGCGAGCGTTTCGGAGCGTCCCGCTAGCGTGAGCCGGGTCGAAGGGGGCCGGCTGCTTTCGGGCGGGTACCTGTCGGAGTCCGGCCACGCGGGCATCAAACTGTTCTTCGACGAGGGGAGTCGGTTCGAGCTGACGCCGGGTGCTCGCGGTCGATTGCGCGTCGGAGCCGAAAAGGGAGCGAGCCTCGCGCTCGAGCACGGCGCGGTGGCGTTGCGCATCACGCCGAGCCGGGAGCGTCGCTGGGCGGTGGAGGCCGGGCCCTTCCTGGTGAGGGTGAAGGGGACGGATTTCACGGTCGAGTGGGATCCGGCCAGCGAAGAGCTCGAGCTCACGTTGCGCCGGGGGCGCGTGGTCGTGAGCGGTCCAGTGGTGGGCGATGGCTTCGCGCTGCGACCCGGTCAGAAGCTCACCGTGAGCCTGCCGAAGGCCCAGACCGTGATCACCGAGGAGCCACCCACGCCGCTCGCCGTCCGATCGACTGCTCCTTTCGCCCCCGCCCCCAGTGCTTCGAGCTCGAGCGCGACGGTGCCGCCCGACGAGCCGAAGCGTTCCGACAAGCCGGAGGCGGCGGGCGCCACGTCCGGGGCCACCACCGAGCGCCGCTGGCGGGAAGCTTTGGCGAGCGGCAAGTGGGACCACATTCTCGCCGACGTTGAGCGTGACGGCGTCCAAGCGACGCTCGAAACGGCGTCGAGCGACGACCTGTTCTCGCTGGCCAACGCAGCCCGCTACCGTCGGCGCACCGACTTGGCGCGCGCCGCGCTGCTCGCGGAGCTGCGCCGCTTCCCGGGCTCGCCGCGCTCGGTGGACGCGATCTTCCTCTTGGGTCGCGTCGAGGAGCTGCGCGACGTTTCGCGAACGGTCGCCATCGCGCGCTACGACGAGTACCTTGCCCACGCGCCGACGGGCACCTACGCCGCCGAGGCGCTCGGTCGCAAGATGACGCTGTCGAACGAGCTCGGCGGGCCGTCGATCGCGCGCCCCATCGCCGAGGAGTACCTGCGGCGCTTTCCGGACGGGAGCTACGCCGGCGCGGCGCGAGCCCTCCTGCGGCTTCCCTAGGCGGCGCGGTGGCTCGCTCGCGGCTCGTTCTTTTGGTCCTTTGCGCGTGGCTCTGGGCGGCGAGCGCCGACGCCGCGAGCATCGCCATCCTCGAGCCCGCCGGCTCGTCGCCCGCGCTTTCTGAAGCGTCATTTCGGCTGCGTGGCGAGCTCTCGGCGCTCGGGATCGAGGTTCAGCTCCTCGGTCGGCCGACCCCCCGTGACGCGGCGGCCCTCGATGCGCGTGCCTGGCTCGAGCGCACGGCCGCCGCGCGCGGCATCGACGCCATCCTCGACATCGTCGGCGAGAGCACGCCGAGCGCGGTCGACCTCTGGATCTTCGAGCGCTCTCCCCCTCGCTCGCAGGTGGCGCGCGTGGTCGTCGAGCCGGGCGCACCCAATCCCTCGGAGACGCTGGCGATCCGCGCCATCGAGGTCTTGAGATCCTACTTTCTCGAGATCGATCTGGCTGCGCGAGCGCGGCGGCGCCCCGGCGCCGAGCCCCCACCAGAAGACCCTGCTGCGGGTCCCCCACCACGAAACGGCGACACGGTCCAACCGCCGGGCGACCGCTCGAGCGCACGCTCGTCCGACGCCGCGGGACGCGTGGGAGTCGAGCTCGGTGCGGGCGTGCTCACGAGCCTCGACGGCGTCGGTCCGGCGCTCTTGCCGCTCCTGAGGCTCGACTGGGCCGCGCGGTCGTGGCTCGTCGTCGAAGCGACCCTGTCGGGTCTCGGAACCCGTCCGACGCTCGCCACGTCGGTCGGCACGGTCGAGGTCGCTCAGAGCTACGGACTGTTCGGGCTCTGCTATTGCCCGCTGTCGGGCTCCGGGCCGAAGCCTTTTTTCGGCCTTTCGGCGGGCGCGCTTCGCACCGCGCTCGACGGCCGCGCGGACCTTCCGGAGCGCGGGCACATCGTCGAACAATGGTCCTTCCTGCTCGACGCGGGACTCGGCGCCCGGCTGCGCCTGCCGGACAGGTATTACGCGACGCTCACGGCGCACGCGCAGCTTGCCGCGCCGCGCGTCGCGATCCACGCCGTTGACGCCGAGGTCGGCAGCACGGGTCGTCCCAACGTGCTCGTGAATCTCACCGTCGGGGCGTTGCTATGACCCGGTGCGTGCGGCTCGCGGTGCTCGCAGGCTTGGCCGGCGCGCTCGGCTGCTCGAGCGTCAACCTTTATCCGATCACGCGCGATGCCGCACTTTCGGGCGGCGCCGGCGACGCGAGCTCGGGTGCAGGCAGCGGCACTGGCGGGGTGAGCAGCAACGGCGCAGGGGGTGTCGCCGGCAGTGCGGGTGGGGGCGCTGGCGCTTTCGGCGCGGGTGGAAGCGGCGGAACGGCGTTGGTTGCCGGCTGCGCGGCCCCTGCCCTTTCGCCGGGCGATTCGAGCCAGACCCTGCTGGTCGACTCCGTGATGCGAAAGTACGTGTTGCACGTCCCGGCCGCCTACGACGGGCTCCGCCCCGTGCCGCTGGTCGTCGATTTCCACGGCATCGGCGAGACAGGCTCGAGCGAACGCACGAGCTCGCCGTATCCGGCCGCGCTCGATCCCGAAGGCGTCGTGATGGCGTTTCCCGACGGGTTGCGGGGGCCGGCGGGCACCGGTTGGAACGTTGGGCCGTGCTGCGTGGCCAACGTGGACGACGTGGCCTTTGCGCGGGCGCTCGTCGCGCACGTCCAGACGCTCGCCTGCGTCGATCCGAAGCGCGTGTACGCCGTCGGTGTGCTTACGGGGGGCGGCATGGCCAACTACGTTGCCTGTCACGCGGCCGATCTGTACGCCGCCGCGGCGCCGGCCGCCTTCGATCTGTTGGCGGAGAACGTCGACGACTGCGTGCCGGTGCGGCCGATCACGGTCGTTTCCTTCCGGGGCACGGCGGACTCGCGCGTCCCGTACGCCGGTGGTCCGTCGTCGCTGGTTCCCGGCATGCCCCTCACTTTCCTGGGTGCGCAGGCGACCTTCGAGAAGTGGGCCGAGATCGACGGCTGCATCGGCGCCGCAACGCCCGCGGATGCGAACGGCTGCTCGCTCTACTCGGGTTGTGACGGTGGCGCCGAGGTCATGCTTTGCACCAAGCAAGGCGGCCGCGAAGAGCCCGGCGACCCGAGCATCGCCTGGCCGCTGCTCGCGCGTCACACGCTCTGATCGGGCTGCCTGCTGCAGTAGCGCTCCGCCCGTATTTCTTCGACGTGGGTGGAACAGCGCGGTGATTGCCGCAGATCGTGCTGCGTGGGCCGGCCCGGGCGCATGCCGTGACAATCGGAGCGCGCTCGAAGCAATAGCGAGAGAACCATGACGAGCAAGCGCGAACGCTCTTGGCTACGGCTTCTGAGCAGTACCATCCTTGCCGCGCCCCTGGGTCTGATTCTCTCGTCCTGCACGGGCCAGATCGACGGGACCGAGCCACCTGGTGGGTCGTCGGCGACCGGAGGCGGTGTCAACGCTGGCTCGCCTGGGGCCGGAGGTGGCACCTCCCCCGGTGCCGGTGGGACAACGGGAAGTAGCGGGGCCGGTGGGAGCGGCGCTGGCATCAGCGGTGCCGGCGGTGCCGGCGCCGGCAGCGCCGGCGCGAGCAGTACGGCCGGCACCGGGGGTCAATCGGTCATAGACAATGGTTTGCCCGGCCGGGCGCTGGTCAGGCGTCTGTCCAACGTCGAGTACGACGCCACCATCGAGACCTTGCTGGGCGACGCGAACGATTACGCTGCGGGGTTCCCCTCGGACACGGTCGTCAATGGGTTCACCAACAACAGCGACGTCCAGGACGTCGGCCCGGCGTTGGCCGAGCAGTACTTGGTTGCCGCCGAGCAGATCGCCGAAAAGGCGGCTCAGAATGCGGACACGCTGCTCGGGTGCAAGCTCACGGACGGCGAGGCGTGCATCAACGATTTCACCGGCCGCTTCGGCAAACGCGCCTGGCGCCGCCCAGTGACGGCCGAGGAGCAGGCCGATCTCCTCAGTGTGTTCATCGCCGGACGTGACGGCTTCGACGCGACGACCGGCGTCAAGTTGTTGCTCGAAGCCATGCTGGTGTCACCGAACTTCCTGTACCGCACCGAGATCGGCGTTCCGGTCGCCGGAGCGCCTTACGCGGCGCTCACCTCGTGGGAGCTGGCTTCGCGCCTCTCGTACTTCCTCACCGGTACGATGCCGGACAACGAGCTTTTCGCCGCGGCCGAAGCCGACGGCTTGAGCACCGCAGAAGGGATCGCCGCTCAAGCCGGGCGCCTGCTCGCCACACCCGCGGCGCGCGCGCAGGTCGCGGATTTCTTCGCCGGCTGGCTGGACTTGCGCGCCCTGCCGCGCCTGCAGCGCGACACCGCGCAGTTCCCCAGCTGGAATAGCTCGCTCCCGGGGCTCTTCTCGGACGAAACGCGCACCTTTGCGACCAGCGTCGTGTTCGACGGGGCCGGAGATCTGAAGACGCTGTTGACCGCCCCCTTCACGTACGGCGACCCGTCCCTGGCGGCGTACTACGGCGGCACCGCTGGACAGGTGCAAAACGGCATCGCGCGCATCGATCTGCCGCCCGCGCGGCGTGCCGGTCTGCTGACACAAGCCTCGTTTCTGGCCGCGCACTCGAAGGAGATCCAAACGGATCCGGTCTCCCGCGGCAAATTCGTGCGCGAGCGAATCTTGTGCCAGGGCATCGACCCCCCGCCCCCCGACCTCATGGTTACGGCGCCGACCATCACTCCCGGCACGACGACACGACAGCGGTTCACGGAGCACGAGGCAAACCCGGTGTGCGCCGGATGCCACACGCTACTCGACCCCGTGGGGCTGGCCTTCGAGCACTACGATCCGATCGGACAGTGGCGTGACACGGAGCAAGGCGTGCCCATCGACGCCTCGGGAAATCTGACCGAGACCGACGTCGAGGGGGCGTTCGACGGTGTCGTCGAAATGGCCGCGAAGCTCGGGCAGAGCGCCATGGTCTCGGAGTGCTTCGTGAGGCAGTGGTTCCGCTTCGCCTTCGGCCGGGGAGAATCCGTCGCGGACGATCCACGCATCGCCACGATCGCCAGCGGCTTTGGCAACGCGAACGGGCAGGTCCGCGAGCTGCTCGTGGCACTGACGCAGACGCCCGATTTCCGATACCTCGCCCAGGAAACCACGCCATGACGAAGCAACCCGTCTTCTGCATTCCCAAAAAGCCGCTCTCGCGCCGCACGGTGCTGCGCGGCGCGGGTGTTGCCCTGGCGCTGCCGTTCCTCGATGCGATGCGCCCGCGCGTCGCCAAAGCGGCGACCGCGCCCAAACGGTTCGTGGTGTTCTTCAGCGCGAACGGCATGATCAAGGACCAGTGGCAGCCCACGGGGACCGAGACCGACTTCACGTTGTCGCCGATCCTCCAGCCACTGGAGGCACACAAGAGCGACCTTCTGATCATGCGCGGGCTCAACAACGAGGCCTCGTACCTGTACGACCCGAACGCGCACGACACCTCGATGACCACGATGCTGACTGCGAACAAGCTGTTGGTCGGCCCGAGTGGCACGGGGCGCGCGGGGCACGTGCTCGACGGTACCGCGGCCGGCCCGTCGATCGACCAGGAGATCGCGCGCGTCATCGGCGGCGAGACGCGTCTCTCGTCACTCGAGCTCGGCGTGCAGTCCACCACGACCATCCTCGAGCCGATGGTCGTCAGGATGTGTTACCGGGGTACTCCCGGCAATGCCAAATCGGTGCCTCCCGAGGACGACCCCCAGAAGGTGTTCACCCGGTTGTTCATGGATGCCGGTTCGTCAACCGGGGCCATCGACGCACTGAAGCAGCAACGCAGGAGCGTGCTCGATTTCGTCCTGCGTGACTTCAACCGGCTGGGCGCGAAAGTCGGGGTCGAGGACCGGCAAAAGCTCGACCGCCACGCGACCACCGTGCGCGAGCTCGAGGACTCGCTCGACAAGCTCACGGGGGGCCTCGCCTGCCAGGTTCCGACGGCGCCGCCCTCGGTCAATCTGGACCCGGTCGATTGCGTGCAGGATGGGCGCCCCGGCAAGTGCTACGGTGACTTCGAGACGCTGGGCAAAGCACAGATGGACCTGCTGGTGTTGTCGCTTGCGTGCGACCTGACGCGCGTCGTGACGCTCCAGTGGTCGACAGCGGAAAGTACCGTCTTTTTCAAGTGGCTGAACGTCGCGGGCGAGCACCACTTGATGTCGCACGACGCGACGGGGAACCGAAACGATCTCATCAAGATCGACACTTGGTACTCCGAGCGATTCAGCTACCTCTTGGATGCGCTGAAGTCACAGTCCGACGCCGATGGCCCGCTGCTCGACAGCTCGGTGGTGCTGTGGGCGAACGAGCTCTCCGACGGCGACATCCACAACCGTCGCGGCCTCGGCTGGATCATCGCTGGTCAAGGCAACGGCGCCATCCGCACCGGGCGCAGTGTCCAGTACAGCAACTCGCCGACGACCAACCAGCTCTTTTCCTCGCTCATGACGATGTTCGGTTCACCGACCGACACCTTCGGGGCCACTCAGTTCAAAGGCACGCTTTCGGGACTGAGCTGAAAGCTTCGAAGGCATCCACCCCGAATGATTCCGAGGCCGCCAGGATGAACCCACTCTCGTCGAGACGGGGGGTTGCTTTTCGCGCCGTCCCACTGGTGGCCACGGTGCTACTCGCGTGCGCTTGTTCTTCCGACAACGGGCCCGCGGGCCCCGTGGCAGACGCGTCAGGCGGCGACGCCGGAGCCTTCGGGCTGTCCGGCTCGGGTGGGGTGAGCGGCGGCGGATCCGGTGGCACGAGTGGCGGGATGCCCGGGGGTGTGGGTGGACAATCCGGCGCGACGAGCGGCGCAGCGGGCTCGGTGTTCGACGGGCGGCACCACGGGCGGCGGCGGGGCCGCGGGCTCGATGGCGGCGGGAGGAAGCGCCGGCGGCGGCAGCGGGGGCACGCTGGGCGGGGCCGCGGGCTCGATCTCGTCGGGCGGAGCAACCGGCGGCGTTGGTGGTAGCCCGTCCGGTGGCAGCGCCGGCGACGCGGGGGCCGGGGCGGGGAGCGGCGGCGCCGGCGCGCTCGCAGGCTCGGCCGGGATGAGCGGCGCAGGCGGTATTGCTCCGCTTCCCGACCCCGGGAGCGATGGCGACGGCGACTCCATGGTGGGGCCGAGCTACCCGACTCAATCGGACCTGACGAGTCACCAGAACCCCCAGGGGAAGAGCTTCAGCTTTTCGATGTCGCTCGCCAACAGCACGATCTTCGACGGGAAGGACCCCACGCTCGACCCCGCCAAAGTGAGCGCGACGCGCTCCATCTCGGTCTACGTGCCGGCACAGTACATGGACGGCGATCCCGCCCCCGTTCTCATCATCCAAGATGGACCGGGAGAGCTCGGGCAGGTCAAGAACGCCCTCGACAACCTGACGATCTCGCAAGATCCCGCCCGAAAGCTCCCGCCCTTCATCGCCATCGCCGTGCAAAACGGGGGCAACGACGCGATTGGGAGCGAACGAGGCCTCGAGTACGACACGCTGTCGGATCGCTACGCTCGCTTCATCGATTCGGAGGTCATGCCGGCGGTCCAGGCCAACGCAGCGGTCAAGGCGGCGTATCCGAACCTGAAGTTCACGAAGGATCCGAGCGGCAGAGCGACGCTCGGCTGCAGCTCGGGCGGCGCGGCAGCCTTCACGATGGCTTGGTTTCGGCCCGATCTCTTCAGTCGCGTCATCGCCTACTCCACGACCCTGGTCGCCCAGCAGGATCCGGCTGCGCCCGAGGCCCAGCTGTATCCGCTCGGGGCTTGGGAGTACCACTCGAGCCTCGAGCTCATCAAGAACGATGCCACGATGAAGGAGAAGCAGATCCGCGTCTTCTTGAACGTGAACGAGAACGACCTCCGTTCCACCGACGCGGAGTTGACGCACCACAACTGGGTCATGGCCAATCAGCGCACGGCGGCCGCGCTCAAGGCGAAGAGCTACCACTACAAGTTCGTGTTTGGCCAGGGCGTCGGTCACTGCGACGGTGGCGTCCAAAACAACACCCTCGCCGATGCGCTCGTCTGGGCGTGGCGCGGATACGCACCGTCGGGAATGTAGCGCTCGCGCACGGCCGAACGGCGTCTACGACGCAAACTCACGGCGGTCCGACGACGCGCAGGCCGCCGGGGTATTCTCGGCGTTCCGCGTGTTTTTGGAGCCATGCGCTCGACGTGGTCTACGCTCTCCGTCATGGCGGCGCGCCTCTCGACCACCACGCCACTGGACACCGTCGATAGCCAGCTGCTCCGGCAGCGGGTCGGGAATGTGGCGCTGGTCGTGGCGCTCATCGGGGTCACTTTCTTGGTGATGCGTATCGTCACGGTGCTGGTCGTCGGCAGTGAGGGATACCTGACCTCGACCTCCATGCTCGCCCACTACGGCGGTGTCGCGGTCACCCTTTCGATGTGGCTTGCGTGCCGTTTTACGAATCCGGTTGCGAGCTCGGTGTATGCGATCGAGCTTTTCGGGCTGACGACCATCTGCGGCCTGTACGGCGTCACGGTGACCCAGATCCCGCAGGCGTTCCGCCCGGAGATGACGCTGCTCTTGGCGTTCGCAGTCTTCTTGCTGGCACACGCCGTCCACGTGCCCAGCACCTGGCGCCGCACCGCCCTCTTGGCAACCGCGTTCGCCGTTCCTTTGGTCGTCGCGTCCTTTAACATCCTAAATCCCATGGATCCGCGCCTCGTCGCGGCTTCCGCGGCGGCGCCCGGGAGCGTTCAGCGCACGGCGGCCAGCATGATCGCCATCGGGATGGCGAGCGTCGTGACCTGGTGGCTCGTCATCTCCACCACGGCCGCCACGGCGTCGGCCGTGATCTACGGACTGCGTCGAGACGTTCCGAGAAGCCAGCCGGCTCGGCCAATACACGCTCGAGCGAAAGCTCGGCGAAGGCAACATGGCGGTCGTCTACGTTGCGAGCCATGCGATGTTGCGCCGCCCGACCGCCGTCAAGGTCTTCCTGCCCGAGAAGGTCGGCGAGCTTGGTCTCGCCCGGTTCGAGCGCGAAGTGCAAGCCACCGCACGACTCGCCCACCCGAACACCGTCACCATCTTCGACTACGGCCGCACCGCGGATGGGCTCCTCTACTACGCCATGGAGCTATTGAACGGGGGAAGCCTGGACAAGGTCATCGAGCTCTCGGGCCCAATGCCTGCCGCACGCGCGATTCACATCCTCTACCAGGTGGCCGGCGCTCTCACGGAGGCTCACGGCCTTGGCCTGATCCACCGGGACATCAAGCCCGCGAACATCATGCTCACGCAGCAGGGCGGCATCGCGGACCTGGCAAAAGTGGTCGACTTCGGACTCGTCAAGACCGTCGAGGACACGGACGATCCGAACCAAACCGCCGACAATGCGTTGGTCGGCACCCCGCAGTTCGTCGCCCCCGAGGCCATCCTCGGTCATGGCAAGGAAGGTCCGGCGCGTGATCTCTACGCCCTCGGTTGCGTCGCCTACTACCTCCTGACGGGTCAGCACGTGTTCATCGCCGAGTCTTTGGTCCAGGTCCTTGCGCTTCACCTCAAGGCGGAGCCGGAGCCGCCCTCCAAGCGTCTTGGCGCACCGGTTCCAGGCGACCTCGAAGCGCTGGTGCTGAAACTCCTCGCGAAGAGTGTGGAGTCCCGCCCACCTTCGGCCGCGGCGCTGTGTCGCGCCCTCGAGGCGTGCGCGGACTACGGCTCGTGGTCACCGAGCGACGCCGGCCGCTGGTGGGAGGAATACGGACCGAGGCTGCGCTCGACACAAGAGGTGGGCCCGCTCGACGCCACCGCCATCGCCGTGGACCTCCGCAGCCGCCGCCGCTGACGGCACGGGCGCCCGGGCGGGCATGGCGTTCTTCTGGCGGCAGCCACCCGCACGAAGGCTCAGTCGTGGGGCGAGCTTGCGCAGGCTATCCAAGCCCAATATGCATCGTGGCAGAAGTAGTGAGCCGGGAGTTCGGAAGCCTGGCTCCCGGGCTTTGGGGAGGCCCCACGCTGGCCCGTGCGATCGAGAAAGCCAGGGCGTCGGCGCTGAGCAACGTACCGATCGTCATCGTCGGTGAAACCGGCACGGGTAAAGAGCGCATCGCGCGCGCGATCCACCACCTTAGCGGGCGCAGCGGGCGGTTCAACGCGATCAACTGCTCGACCGTCCCTGCTCCGCTCGCCGAAGCCGAGCTGTTTGGTCACCAGCGCGGTGCGTTCACCGGCGCCGAGCGAGCGCGCGGGGGGCACTTCCAGGCTGCGCACGGCGGCACGCTGTTCCTCGACGAGATCTCGGACCTATCCCTCGACGTTCAGGCGAAGCTGCTGCGCGCCGTCGAGGAGGGTGAGGTCGTTCCCCTCGGCGGAACCGCCTCGACGCCGGCGGACGTTCGCATCGTCGCGGCGTCGCACGAGCGACTCGATATCCTCGTGGAGCAGAAGCGATTCCGAGCAGACCTGTGTGCACGCCTCGCAGGCTTCGTGGTCGACGTGCCTCCGCTGCGACGGCGACGCGAGGAGATCCCTGGATTCCTGCTGCACCTGCTCGAGAAACACTCGACGGGGGTGGTCCCTCGCGTCGCACCGGCGCTGGTCGAGTGGTTTTGTTTGCGCGACTGGCCCGGTAACGTGCGTGAGCTCGAGCTAACGGTGCGAAAGCTGCTCGCTCTCCACCCCGCGGAGCCGCTGCTCCGCGTCAGCTTCGCTCAGGCGCTCGCGGAAGGGGGACCCGAGGGTTCCTCATCGGCACCGCCCGTGACGCTCGGATTTTCCGACCGGCGTGCGAGCGACCTTCACCGCCTACAGCAGGTGCTCGAAGGGAACGGCGGCAACCTCAAAGCCGCGGCGGAGGCCATCGGCATCTCGCGCCGGCGCGCCTATCGACTACTCGAATCGCCGGGGGCCGCCCGGCAGCGCACGCCGGGATCGGAGCCGGGCGGCGGGGATGTGCCGTGAGCCAGGCGCGCTCGACTCGCGAGACCCCGGCCCGAGCAGTGGACCCTCCGAGCCAGTCGGCACCCCAGGGGCTCGGTGACTACCTCGGGGCGACGTATCGGCGCGTCCGCAAGATCGGGTCCGGCGGTATGGGCGACGTGTACGAGGTGGAGCACGTGCGGCTGGGCTCGCGCTTCGCCGCCAAAATCCTGCGCCCGGGTCGCGACGACCGAGACGCCGCGGTTCGGCGCTTCCTCCGCGAAGCCCGCCTGCTCGCGCGCCTGAGCAGCGACCACATCGTGCGCGTCGTGGACGTGAGCGGCGACGAGCAGGAGGATCCGTTTTACGTGATGGAGCTCCTCCACGGACGGGATCTGCGGGGACTCCTGCGAAGTAGCGGCGAGTTTTCCGTGGCACGCGCCGTGAAGATCGTCTGCGATGCTTGCGTCGGTCTCGGGGTGGCACACGCGGCCGGGTTGGTGCACCGCGATCTCAAGCCCGAGAATCTGTTCATCACCCGTCGCGACAGCGGCGAGGAGCTGTGCAAGCTGCTGGACTTCGGGGTCTCGAAGGGGGGCGGCGGGAGCGTCGCCACCACGGAGGCCGGCGCGTTGATCGGTACCGTCGCGTACATGGCTCCCGAGCAGGTCGAGAGTGCGGGCACGGTGACCGCGCGCGCCGACGTGTACTCGCTCGGCGCGATTTTGTACGAGCTTCTGACCGGCCGCCCGCCGCACGAAGCCGATTCGGTCGAGCGCCTCCTGTTCAAGATCCTGACCGCGACACCCGTGCCCGTCCCCACGCTGCGGCCGGACGTGACCGGCCAGCTCGATGAGACCATCCAGCGCGCTCTGGCCCGCAATCCGTCGAGCCGGTTCGCGAGTGCCCTCGAGTTCGCCGACGCGTTGCGACTCTCGAGCCCTTCTGCTGACGCTGCTCTCGGTCCGACGTTACGCGAAGGGTTTCCCGCATCGGTGCCTCACTCCCGCTTGCGGAGCCGGCGCAGGGTGCAATTGAGCCTCGCGGCGGCAGCGATCGCCGTGGCCGCGCTCGCCCTCTCGATGCTGAAAGGAGCCGTCTCCCACACCCCGCGGGTGACCGACGACGGGGCCGCGGCAGAGCCTCCGCCTGGACCCGCCGCACCGCCTGCGGCCGCGCGCGCGCGCGCGACGGAATCGCACGCTCCGGAACCGTCACCGCTCCCTGGCCACGAGCTTAGCGCCAAGGTTCCCGCGAAACTCGCCCGACCAGCGAGCCCCACGAGCAGGTCCGTCGAGGTGCCCGTGGCAAGCCCGCGCGTCGTTCCCTCGGGCACGCGCACGGGGCCTGCGAGCGCGCCAGGATCCTCCGCGGCGCCGCTTCCGAACATCCGTTTCGAGCTCCAAAACCCGTATGCGCGCTAGGCAACGCTTTCGAATTCTCGGTCTCGCGCTCCTTTTCTTTGCCACCGGTGCGACCGCGGGCGCCGAAGAGCCGAGCGCCGAGGAACGCGCCCGCACGCAATTTCAGGAGGGTATCGACGCCGTGCAACGCGGCGAGCTCTCCGAGGCCGCAGAACATTTCGAAGCGGCCCAGGCACTGAGCCCCAACCCGATCGTCCTTTATAATCTCGGGCAAACCTACAGCGCGCTGGGGCTACCGGTGGAAGCGGAACGTGCCTTGCGCCTCTACCTGTTGACGGAGCCGCTACCGACGGATGCGACCCGGGTCGCGGAGGTCGAGGCGCTGATCGACTTCAACGCGCGACGTATCGGAACGCTCGTCGTAGAGCTCGTTCCCCCCGACGCGCGCCTCGAGGTCAACGGTTCGCCCGCCGACCTCACGCTGTCGGGCAGCCTGCGCCTGGCCGCAGGACGACACGTGCTGGTTGCGACGCGAGCGGACAGCAAGCCCAGCATCGCCAACGTCAACGTGGTGGCCGGCGGGGAGATTCACGCACGCCTCGAGCTGGAACCGCTCTCGGCGAACGGCGCCGTGAACGCACGACCCGCGCCGCCGACATCTTCCTCCCCGGTGCCGACCCGAGCTGATTCGCGTTCGTCCTGGAAGAGCGAAACGCCGACGGGGGTCTCGACTCGGGGTGTGGTGGGCCTGAGCCTTTCGGGCGTGGGCGGCGCGGCGCTGGTGGCGGGCGCCATTTTTAGCCTAGAGGCCAACCGCCTGAACCGAGCCTCGAAGCGCGACGACCATTGCGACGACAGCGGTTGCGATGCGGAGGGCCTGAGGCTGCGCGCCGCAGCCCTTCGTGACGGCAACTGGGCCACGGGTTGCCTCCTCGGAGGCGCCGTGGCTCTCGGCGCCGGGCTGACTCTGTACTTGATCGAAAGTTCGGAGTCGCGCACGAAGCAGTCAGCGGCGCTCAGCGTCACCACCGGTCGCGATCGAGGCCGCTTCCCCGAGGTGACACTCCATGTTCGGTTCTGAGCGAGGCAAGCGTTGCGTGCCACGCTTCGCGCTCCTCTGGGCCTTGTCCGCGTGCAACTCGATTCTCGGCATCGAGGAGGCCACGCCTCGCCCGGAGGCGACCGGCAATGTCGGGAATGACGCCTATCCCGCGTGCACGACGAACGCGGAGTGCCTCGCGGAGACCGGCGAATACGACCCGTCCGCGTGTGTCAGTGGTAGCTGCGTGAAGCTCCTGACGCCGGATTGCCCTCTCCTTTTGCCGCAGACCGGATCGAACTGGCTGAAGAACTTGCGAAGCAGCGACCCCGACCCCGTGATCTTCGGCGTTTTCTCGGACGTGCCGGCGTCGCTTTACAGCGACCGAGCGCGCAACATCGACCTGGCGTTCACCGAAGTCACGCGCGCCGTGGGAGGGCTACCCGGCGCCAATGGCAAGCGGCGTCCGATCTTGGCGGTGGTGTGCAAAAATCACTATGAGGCCCCCGAGCTCTTCGATGCCGCCGTCGATCATTTGATCGACGACCTCGGGGTTCCCGGCATCCTCTCCATGCTGGACACGGTCAACCTCCTGCATGCTTTCGAACGCGCTGGGCACCGTCGCCACGTCTTCTTCATGAGCGCGCTCGGCTCGGAGCAAGCGGTGGCCGACCTGACGGACGATGGGCTGATCTGGGCCGAGCTCCCGGGCGGAGCAGCGCTCGCACCCACCTATGCACCCCTGCTCGACCTCACCATCGAGCACCTGCACAACACGGGAGCGCTCGGAGACAACGAGAAGGTCCGGGTCGCGCTGGTGAGGGCCGACGACTACGTCGTGCTCGCCGAATTGGCCACAGCCGTCACCAGCGTCATCGAGTTCAACGGGAAATCCGCCCAGGACAACGCACCGGACTATTTTCGTGCTTTCTCGATCTCGTCTGCCGCGCCCGCGACGAAGGCTCCGGACTACTCCGAGGCGATTCAGGGTCTTCGCGACTTCGCGCCACACGTGGTGATCAGCGCGGCAGCCAGCGAATTTTTCGACGTTTTCATCCCTGCGCTCGAGTCCTCCATGTCGACGCACCCGCCCACCTACCTCCTGTCGCTGGGAAACTACAACTACTTCATCGATACGACGCTCGCCCGCGCTCCAATGCAGTGCGACGCAGAGGTCACACCGAGCTGCAACGTCAAGACCCGCATGATCGGCGTGAACTACGCCGCCGCCGCCGACCCGGCGCTCTACGACGCCTACCTGGCCCGTTTCGATGCGGCCTATCCGGCCTCCGCGGGAATGCAAGGCTACGAGAACTACTACGACGCCGCCTACCACCTAATCTACGCCGCCGCTGCAGCTGGGCCCGTTTCGCCGTTGATTGGGGCTGACCTCGCGCAGGGCATGCGGCGGCTACTCGCGGGGCGATTGGAGTTCGACGTTGGACCCGATGATCTACCCGGGGCCTATGTGGCACTGCAGACTCCCAACAGCAGCATCACGTTGAACGGGACCATGGGCCCGCCGGACTTCGACCCGGACACCGGCGCCAGGGTTTCACCGGGTACGGTGTTCTGCATCGACTCGGCCAGCGTCGACCACGCGGACGTGCTGAGACTGGATGGCGAGGGCCACCTGGTGGGCGACTTCCCCTGTTTCCCCTTCCCGTGACGCGTCGTCTCCCACCCGGGTTCGCGGCGGACGTCACACCGCTGCGGGGCACCATGACCTGTGCGGCGCACACGCTCGGTGCACGCGCGCGGCCGCTTCTTGGCCACCAACGGGGCGGCACGCCCTGTGCTCTTCGGGCTGTCGGCCCCCATGTTCGACACGGTCGACCCCGACGGCGAGCGAGCCTCTGCGACGAACGTCCTCACTCCGGCGGAGCGCCAAGCCGTGGAGCTTGCCACGCGTGGTTTCTCCAACCAGCACGTGGCGGAGCTCCGCGGCACGTCCCTGCATACCACCGCCAACCAGCTCCACGCCGCGTACCGGAAGCTCGGTGTGGCGAGTCGTCGGGAGCTTCGGGCCGTCCTGGGAGTCGGCCGCGCCGCGCCGCGCCGAAGCGGCTGCAGCCTTTCCCCGCGCGAGGTCGAGGTCCTGTCCCTGGTCGAGCAAGGCCAGGCGAACAAAGTCATCGCCGCCACCCTGGGCGTCGCGATCTCGACCGTCTCGACGACCGTCACGCGGGCCCGGCGCAAGCTTGGCCGTATTGGGACCAATCCCTGAGAGGACTTTATTGCCGCGCGCGCGGCCGCGTGCCAGGGCCAAACGGATGAGCGTCTCGGTGCGACTCGCGTCCGTTCTCGGCCTGAGCCTCGCGGCTTGCGGCGCGCCGTCGGATTTCCCCACGGCGACCGAGCGCACCGCCATCGCCGGCGGCGAGCTATCCGGAGAGGCTGACAATGCGGTCGTTCAGATCCAGATGACGGCCCCCATGCCTTATGTGGGTCGGGTCTGCACGGGTACTCTGGTCGCGCCGAACCTCGTGCTCACGGCCCTGCATTGCGTGGCGCCATCCGTGGCCAAGCCGTTCCGATGCGAATCCGATGGCAGCCTCAGTCCCCCTGACGACGGCAGCGGGTGGCTGGCCGAGCCGGTTCCCCCGAGTGACGTCGCGGCGTATTTCGGTCCCAGCGCTGCCCAGATGGAACCGGCGGCCTACGGCATGGAGATCTTCGGCTCCGGCTCGACCGAGCTTTGCATCGATGACATAGCGCTCGTGGCCCTCGATCGCGATTTGCCCGCGCCGCCAGCGGCACTGCGTCTCGAGCGGGACGTTTCGCTCGGCGAAACCTTGACGGTCATGGGTTACGGGGAGGGGCCACCCACGCCTGGCCCCTTCGTTCGCGCACGGCGGGACGGCGTTCGCGTGCTCGGCGTCGGGCCCGACGACACCACCCAGGGTACAGGGGTCATCACGCCGCGCATGTTCGTGACCGATGACGGCCCGTGCGCGGGCGACGAGGGAGGCCCGGCGTTCGCCGCGGACAGCGGGGCCGTCGTCGGCGTCTACTCGAGGGGAACGGTCGCCGACGCGTGCGAGGAAGCGGGACAGCGCCACCTCTTCGTGAAAGTGGCGCCCTACGCCGCACTCGTGCGCCGTGCATTCGTCGCCGTCGGCGCGACCCCCGTCGAAGAGCGCGAGCCCGCTGGAACCTCATCCGGGCAGGCCGCGGGTTGCACCGTGAGCACGGGCGCAAGGCCGAACGGCGCGATTGGTGCGCTCTTTGCTGCGGCAATGCTGGCGCGATGGGGGCACGGGCGGCGACGCCGGGCCGTCCGATAGAGCAGGAGCCGGGCTCGTGTGCCCGCGCATCTTCGCCAGTTGAGGCCGAGCTCCGCTCACGAGTGAGCCAGGACCACCGACCGGGTCACGCCTGCTGCAGGGGCGCGTGAGCGCTCGCCTCAAGCCGATCGAACGCGTCGCGAGCTGGATTTGCAGGCTGGCGTTCGCTCAGCGAGCCGAGTCGGCTGCCACCCTCGCCGTGGTCGGTGCGGGCTTTCTCAGGATGGTCGTCGTCTTCATGCTGCTCGGCTTCTGGGCGGCGATCTCCCAGCTTGCGGGGACTCCCCAGCGCTCGAGCGGCATCCAGTGCGTGTCGTCCACCACGAGCAGCCCGCCCACACGGACCTTGGGCAACGCCGCCAGCAGGCAGGCCTGTCGGTAGTGACCGTCGATCAGGCAGTAGTCGAAGCTCTCGTCGGGCATCGCCGCGATCTCGGCCACATAGCGCGGCTGTACCTCGTACACGGGAACGGTCGGCGCCGACTCCTCGTGATCGAGTGGCACGTGCCGATAGTCCACGTTGGTGAGGCCCAGCGCTTGCAGCTGCCGACCGATCTCGCGATGCCAGCGCTCGTCGTGCTCGATGCTGATCAGGCGCTTGCTATGGCGCGCGAACCAGAGCGTGCTCCCGCCGCTCCCCCACTCGAAGCCGACCATTTCACCGGTGATATTCCGCTCGAGGAACTCGTTCGCGCCGGGCGTCAGCAGCGGGTACCCCGGATGGGAGGTCTCGTACCAACGATCTCGCACCTTTCTCAGCGAAGCGAGAGGGTGCGTCGCGAGCTCGACGACGCGATTGGCCAGGGGTTTGGCCAGAATACGCTTGATGAACTGCTTCTCGAGCTTGGGGTCCGAGATCCGCATGGCGGGCATGTAGCTCGCGCCTCCTCTGGCGTCCAGCACCCGAGCGGGACGCCTGCAGCTCGGCAGTGAGAGAGCTGCAGGCTCAGAAATTCACGACCGCGTCGTAGGCCTTCTTGGGCTGGTGGCTCGTGTCGAACAACAGCGGAAAATCCTTGCGACCGGAGCTGAACTCGGAGAGCCAGGTGTTGTCGTCGGCGACGCCCCAGAACGTCACCCCCGTGACGACGCCCGCGTACTTGCGGAAGAGCTCGAAAAAGCTCTGATAGCGTGCTGCTTGCTGGGTCTTCAGAGCGTCGGTGAACGTCGCCTCGGTGTAGAACTGGCTCGACGTGTAAGTAATGCCGGGAATGTAGAGCGACACGTCGAGCTCGGTGATCTGAACTTCGAGGCCCAACGAAGCGTAGAGCTTGATGGCGTCCTCGAGGTGGTTGACCGCTTGGTAGTAGGCCTGATTGGTCGAGTCCGTGGAAGGCTCGATGTTCAGGTGGCACTGCAGACCGACGCCGTTGACGGGCACGCCCTGGTCGAGGAGGCCCTTGAGCATGTCGTGGATGCCCTGCTGCTTGATCGGCAGGTAGTTGTAGTAGTCGTTGTAAAAGAGCTTGGCGTTGGGGTCGGCCGCGCGCGCGGCGCGAAACGCTTCCGCGATGTAGTCGGCGCCGGCGAGCGCGTACCACTGGCTCTTCTGATCGTCGTTGGTCTCGTCGCCCTTACGATAGTCGCCGTCCTCCATCATCGCTTCGTTGACGACGTCCCAGGCGTAGACCTTCCCGCTGAAATGCTTCATCACGTTGTCGATGTGATTCCGCATCCGCTGTAGGAGCACGTCCTTCGAGGCGTTCGCGAACACCCACGCCGGGGTCTGTCGGTGCCAGACCAGGGCGTGGCCGCGGACCTTCATCCCGTTGCTCGTCGCGAAGCTGACGATGTTGTCCGCCGTCCCATAGGTAAACTGCCCTTCGTTGGGCTCGAGCGCGTCGAACTTCATGTCGTTTTCGGCAGTGACACTGTTGAAGTGCTTCGTCAGCAAGGCCGCGTGCGTCATGTACGATTGAGCATCGACGGCAGCGCCGACCGGAAAACAAGGCGCGTACTTGTCGCGCAGGCTCGTCGCGGCGCCGCCCGTCCCGCTCGTGCACGGGTTACCGGGATCCGCGCCACCGGCGCCCGCGGTTCCGCTTCCGCCCGCGGTTCCGCTTCCGCCCGCGGTTCCGCCGTTCTGCGTCCCCCCGCTCGCGTCGCCGCCCGCGCCGCCGCTCGGAGATCCGCTGCTTCCGGCGTCGCCCGCACTGCCGAAAGGAGCGCCGCTGCTTCCGGCGCCGCTCGTGCCGGCCCCGCCCGTTTCGGTGCCGCCCGTTCCTGCTCCGCCCGCCCCGCTACCACCTGGCGCTCCCGCGCCGTTCCCCGCTCCGCCAAGGGTGGCACCAGCGCCCGCACTGCCGCCCGCGCCGCCGCTCTGCGTCGCGCCGCCGCTCTGCGCCGAAGTGCCCGCGCTCGCGCCAGCGTTCGCCGTGCCGCCGACCGCTGCGCCGTTTCCGCCGCTCGCCGTCGACGAAGCAGGCTCGGTCCCACCGCACGCGATGGCGAGCGACGCCAACAGCACGCCAGGAACGATAAGTCTGCGCATGATTTGAAATCGCGGGAAAAGTGCTCGTGTCGACGTTCCACGCCGCGAGCGTGCTGTCCAACCAAAGCGAAGAACCCCCTGGTCGTCGCGACGGAACCACCCGAGTCGTAAAACGCCGTGAAGCAAGTCGCCGGGCGTCGGCGTCGAGTCGCGATACACTGGCGCGGTGAGGGCAATTGGCTTTCTTGCCGACTTCGGCCACGACAATCTCCTGCGAGCAGATGGCCCCGGCGTGTTCCTCGTGCGCCTGGATCGTGCTGCGCGGCCCTGAGGATGCTCGTGCTCCGAACCGAGCCCGCGCCGCTCCGGCATGTGCAGGGGGCGTTCGAGCTGCCCGAAGGGTCCGCGGAGTGGCTATTCGCGAGCTCCGGTTAACGCCTGCGCGTGGCGCGCTTCACGCCGCGCGGGCTGCCGCGGGGGGCCGTCGTCTTCAGCCCTGGTCGAACCGAGCCGATCGAAAAGTACGGCGAGGTGGCGCGCGACCTCGTGGCGCGCGGCTTCGTCGTCGTGCTCCACGACTGGGCAGGGCAGGGGTGCTCCACGCGCTTTCTCGACGACCCCCTGCGCGGTGACGTGGTCGGGGGCTGTGGCGCTTTCCTTTCGGACTTCGCGGACGTTGTGGCGTCACAAACCGAGCACTTGCCGCGACCCTGGATCGCGATGGGGCATTCCATGGGCGCAGCGCTCACCACGCTGGCGCTTTCGGACGGGATCGCCCACTTCGACGGCGCTGTGCTGTGCGCGCCGATGATGGAGTTTTCGACCGGCAGCATCCCCGTCTGGCTGGCTCGCCCGGTGGTCGCCGTCGCCGTCGCGCTCGGCCGCGGCACGAATCTGGCGAGAAAGCAGAGCGATCCGTTGGGCGTGCCGTTCGAAGACAACGTTCTCACGCACGATCGGGCCCGCTACGAGAAAGCGCTGGCACTCTACCGCGCTCACCCCGAGCTTCGCCTCGGCGAGCCAACCTGGCGCTGGTTGAAGTTTGGCCTCGAGCTCCGCGGGCGCCTCTCGGAAGCTTTTGCGGCCGAGCGCCTGTCGTGCCCGGTTTCGGTCGTGGCGGCGGGCGACGACCACGTCGTGAACAACGGTCCGATCCGTCGTTTCGCGGCGCGCCTAAAGGACGGCACCTACGCCGAGGTGCCCTCGGCGTTCCACGAGATCCTGATGGAGGTCGACGGATATCGCTCCCAATTCTGGACCGTGTTCGATCGCCTCGCGGCGAGGGTTGCCCCGCGCGGTTGACGCGGTCGGCCCGCTGCAGCGCGCGGCCGATCTCGTCGCGCGACGGCCACACCAACGCTGCGTTGCCCCACTGAGCCTCGGCCACTCCAGGAGCGCGGTGTGCTTGGACGGAAGCTCGATCGCCGCGCGTGATCAGGGGAACTTTGCCCGCGCTAGTCGTCCGAGCGGCCGAGTCCCTCGGCCCACGTTCTTTCGCGGTCCTCGCCGGGGCCCCTGCGGATTTCCTTCGACGGAAGGGAGTTGGGGCCGACACTAGGTGCGGCAGGCAAAATCCATGGCGCATTTTTTCCACGCCCTCGTCGTCGTCGGCGCGAGCCTTTCCGTGGCCGCTTGCGCGGGCCGCTCGGATCGCAAGGGCACCCCCGCCGGAGGTGCCGGCGACGGCGGGAGCGCGGGAACGGCCGGCGGGAGCGCGGGAACGGCCGGCGGAAGCGCGGGAACGGCCGGCGGCAGCGCGGGAAGTGCCGGGGAGCCCGCGCCCGGTGGCGCCGCGGGTAGCGCGGGCATCCCCGAGCCTGGCTCCGAGGCTCAATGGAATTGCACGGATCTCGTTGGCGCTTGCAGCGGCCCCCCGCCCTCGGCCTGGCAGCTGCTCGCCGATGCGTGCCCGGTCGAGTTGGACCGCCCCCGCGACGCGTCCGACTGCGCGTCCGACGAGCGCTTCACTTGCCACCTGGTCGTCACGGTCTCCGATGAGCCCCTGCTCGTGAACTGCAGCTGCGAGCCCGTCGCGGCAGACTGCACGTGCGTGAGCCCCTTCACGCCCAGACCGATCGAGGGGTTCTGTGACGGCGCCAGCAAGGTCTGCCCTTGCGCCATCACCGGCATCCTCATCCCCAAATGACACGCCAAAGCTCCCGCCTCTTTCACACCCTGGTCGTGGTGGGCGCGGGCCTCGCCGCAGCGCACTGCGGCGGTGAGTCGGTCACGCACGGCGAGACGGACGACGCCGGCAGCGCGGGCGGTCCCCAACCGACGGGTGGGAGCAGCGGGGCGGGCGGCGGCTCTTCCGGTGCCGGAAGCGGCGGCGTCATCGCTCTCAGCGGCGGAACCGGCGTCGGCGCCGCGGGTGGGGCTGCGGGAGCCGGCGGTGGCGAGATCCCGCCCGATGCCAGCGTCACGGCGCAGTGGGACTGCCGGGGTCTCGTCATGTCGTGCGACTACACGAGCGGCCCGCTCGCGGGCTACGGCTACGGGGTCGAGGTCGCGGAAAGCTGTCCGGTCGATCCGTCTCGCCCTCGGGGCCCCGACGACTGCGAGCCGGGCGCCCAGTTTCTCTGTCAGCTCGCTGTGACGGCCCGCGGGAGTCAGCTCCCGGTGAACTGCGAATGCGTGGTGGACGAATCCATGTGCGGCCCGTGCGTGAGCCTTTCGTCCGGCACCAAGGTCAGCGCGATCCGCTGCGACGAAGGCGTCACGCTGTGTCCCTGCGCCTTCACCGGGATCTTGAAGTGAGCTTGCCTGCCGTCTACCGGCAGATCGATCGAGAGCTCGAGAAGCCCGAGACGCGCGACGCCTTGGCTGGGCTCTCCTCCGCTCAGCGAGACAAGCTCCACGCCTACTGGGTTGACCGCGCGAGTGGGGAGCTGACGACGGCCCTGACGTTCGAGTTCATGCTGGACGATCTGCACGTGGAGGGCGCTCCAGCCGAGCTGACGGCGCTCGCCGAGAAGGCGATCTCGGACGAGCACCGGCACGTTGACTACTGTCAGCGCTGGGCGCGGCTCGTGGACGGGGAGCGCTCCGTGCTGCCGGAGCTCACCGGCACGCGGCCACTCGAGCTCGAGGGAGCGTCGGCGCACGACAATCGCCTGCTGCGCACGGTATTCGGCTGTTGTTTCAGCGAGACCGTGGCCGTGCACGTGCTCAGGGCTTCGCATCAGCTCATCACGGTGCCGAGCGCGCGGCGGTTGAACCAGCAGCACCTGTCGGAAGAAGTCGGGCATTCGCGGCTCGGTTGGGCGCTGCTCGGTTGGCCGGGGCTCGGCGCGCGGGACCGATCGATGCTCGCAGGCTACGTTCCGGAGATGACGCGGCTCGTCCGTTTGGTGTGGCAGTCCACGAGCCGGGTGGGGGATCCCGCGCTGCATGCGCTCGGGTACCTTTCGTCCGAGGTCGTCGGCGGAGCCGTGGACGAGGCGATCGACGGGGTGATCCTGCCTGGGCTCCGGGAGCTCGGGGTTCTGCCGGGATAACCTACGTCCGTCGTGGCGGCGCCCGCGCGAGTCCTCGCGCTCGATGAGCCCGGACCCGGCTCGTCATTTTCGGTCGTAGAACGTAATGGACACACCCCCGCCGCCGACCCCTGGGGGGGAGCTCAGGTAGGCCTGAGTGTTGAGGAAGTCGTAGGCGCCGTTGACCTTGGCCTCGAACCACGGGATGAGCCCCCCTGTGGCGCCGCAATTCCTGACCAGGATGAATTCGCCATTGTCCGGAGCGAGGGTGTACCAGGCGTCCAGTGAGCCAGAGAGCTGATAGTCGGCACCGCCGTTGAGGATCATACCGGTGACCTTGCCGGTGGTGGTCCCACCGGTGATGGGGATGATGTTGCGGGATCCGTACTTGGCGTTGTTGATGCCGTAGGACCCTCCCAGGGAGACGTTCTCGGTGAACACCTGCGCGCCTTGAGTGCCCTTGGTCAGGTTGCATTCCCACGGCTGTGGAGGCACCCCAGTGGGCTTTTTGAGCTCGACGAGCGGCTCGCCCGGCGTCACGGAAGAGACGTCGTAGACGTCGAGCTTCATCATCCCGCTCGTCAGCTCGCGGGTCGCCACCCATTTCCCCGTGTTGAGAAAGGCGTTGGCTCCGCTCGTGGTGGCCTCGAAATCGGGGATGATGCGAGCGTCCGAGTCCTTGTCGCGAGCTACGCCGCAGCTGCGCACGAAGATCCGGCCCGCGCTGGTCTCCAGAACGTTGATCCCCTGGTATTCCATGACGCCGTTGTCGAGGGTGAGCTCGTATTCGAGACCGCCGGTCACCACCGTCCCCTGGAGACGGGCGCCCGCGATGGTTCCGCCACTCACGTCGAGTAGGCGCCGGTTGCCGTAGGGCGTTTTGCCCACGTCGTGCTCGGCCCGGATGTTCAGCGTGATGGTGAAGGCAAGCGTGCCCTTCGTGGGCGGTGGAATGCCGTCCTTCATGCCGCACGCCCAGCCGGGGTCGGGGATGATGGTGGCGTCCACGGTGCTGCCGGCTCCCGCCGAGCTTCCGCCTGAGCCGGAGCCCACCGCACCTGCATCCGAGGAGCCGCCGCCTCCCGCCATGGCCCCCGCGCCTGCCGCACCGGCATCCGAAGAGCCGCCGCCTCCCGCCATGGCCCCCGCGCCCCCCTGAGCCGCACCCCCAGAGCCGCCCGCGGGCGACCCGCCGCCGCTCTCACCACCCGCGGCGCTGCCGCCCATCCCGCTGCCACCCGTGGCGGCGGCTCCGCCGGAGCTGACCGTTCCGCCCGTCCCGCTGCCACCCGTGGCGGTGGCTCCGCCGGAGCTGACCGTTCCGCCCGTCCCGCTGCCACCCGTGGCGGTGGCTCCGCCGGAGCTGACCGTTCCGCCCGTCTCGCTGCCACCCGTGGCGGCGGCTCCGCCGGAGCTCGACGTGCCCGCGTCATCGGAGGTGCAGCCCGAGAGCGTGAAGAGCAACCCCAGGCCTCCGCACCGCTGCCAGAATGCAAACCTTCGATAATGCGCTCTCATCACATCACTTCTCGCGCCGCTCCGGCGCGTGGCGTCGCGTCACTGACTGAGCCCGGCTCATACCTGGGTGGCTACGCGCGGCTGCGGTATCGGACAATAGGCCGGGTCGCCTATGGGAGACGGCACTGCGCAGCCCTCTATTCTCGCGCGAGTGATGAGATCCAACCCGCGTGTAGCGTTGTCGTGGGGAAGGCCCGACCGTCCAGGGCTCCCGTTGCAGAGGCGGAAGATCCGTGAGATCGAAGGAGGCATCGTGCGAGGGCTCAGGTCGGCGAAGCTACGGGTCGTGATGGTTGGTGCACTGGCCGTCACCGCCCCGGCGTGCGGGGATGACGAGTTGGCGACCGGTGGCGCGCACGCGGGCGCCGGAGGCACGGCCGGAAGCTCCGGTTCAGCGGGCAGGTCGGGTGCTGGCGCGACGACCGGTGGGTCCGGGGGAACGTCCGGCACGTCCGCCGGCGAGGCTGGCGAGCCTCAGGGTGGCGACAGTGCGGGAGGCCGCGGCGGTCGGGGCGGCGGCGCCGGGAGCGGCGGGAACCTGGGCGCGGGGGAGGGCGGCGTTCCCACCTCCGCGGGTGCGGGTGGCGAAGGGGGCAGCGACGGCGAGCCCGGACCGATGCGCGACGCGCGCTGCGACACCGCCACCCCGAGCGCGCTGCAGGGCGCGGGGACGACAACGGAGCCCTACCTCGTCTGCCTGCCCATTCAGCTCACGCTGGTGGGCACCGGTGGCTACGGCCTCGACCAGCATTACGCGCTCGGCGACGACCTCGATCTGGCGGAGCTTTCGGCACCGCTCGGCAGCATCGGCGGCGTCTCGGATCCTTTCATCGGCACGCTCGACGGCCGCCGACACCGGATCTCGCACGTTCGACTGGGCACTATTTTACGACGTTCGAAACGGGGGGTGTCGTGCGTGATCTCGACCTGTCCGGCGCGGCGGACGCGAGTGCCGAGTCGTACGGCTGGGGGCTTCTCGCGCATGGCAACGGCGGGACGCTCCGGGGCGTGCACGTTGACGCCACCCTGGCTCTGCCCGACCACGGGGGCCTCCTCATCGGCAACAACCACGGGCTGGTCGAGGACTGCTCGGCCGCCGGCACCATCACGAGCGGCGGCAATCACGTGGGCGGCCTGATGGGGGTGAACGAGAATGGCCAGGTGCGGCGCTCGTGGAGCTCGGCCACGGTCAACGGCGCGCGCCGGGTCGGGGGCCTCATTGGCCGGCAGTCGGGCACCGCGCTGGTCGAGGAGTCGTTCGCGGTCGGCGAGGTGGTGGGGACCGACGGCTCCGTCGGCGGCCTGATTGGCAGCTTGTTCCAGGGTGACGTCGTCAACTGCTACGCGCGCTCGCCCTCCGTCACGAGCCCTGACGCCGCGGCCGGCTTGGTGGGCGACATCACGGGTACCGAAATCGTGATCACGAATTCGTACGCTGCGGCGGCGGTGCTCTCGAGCACGAATCCCGACGGGCTGATTGGCATCGTCGATGCGGGCAGCGACTACGTGCTCACCTCGAGCTACTTCCTCGACACGCTGCCCGGCACGCTGGGCACGGCGCTGTCCGACGCCCAGATGCGCTCGCCATCGAGCTTTTCCAGCTGGGATTTCGCGACGGTGTGGCAATTCGACGCTCGGCTGTCGCCCTATCCCTCCCTGAGATTCGAGTAGTCGCCGCGTTCACGCACCCGAGCGAAGCATCCGACGAGCTCCGGAAGCGACTGGGGAGCCGAGCGGAGCGCATCGAGGGTTTCGTGGGCACGAGGACGTGTTGCTCGCTTACGTTTTCGGCTCGGTGGGGAGAGGGGACGATTCGGGCGAGTCGGATGTGGACGTGGCGATTCTGGCAACGCACGAGCTTGACATCGAGGAACGGAGCCGGTTGATCGAGCGCCTAGGTCGCGCGACCTCCTTTCGGCGAACGGTCGATGTGGTCGATCTGCGGGCGGCGCCGCCGGTGCTGGCCGCCGAGGTCGTGCGCGATGGGGTTTTGCTCCTTCAGCGCGATCCGCTGGTGCGCTTCGATTTCGAGACGGCCGCGGTTCGTAGATTCGAGGACACCCGGGCATTGCGCCGGCTTCAGCACGAGCTGCTTCGCGAGGGCGCCCGTGGTTGGCGGAGTCGGCGGAGGGCGAGGCGCGAGGCCGAGCCGCGCGAGCAGGTGGCGTGCATCTTCCGGGGTGGTCGCGGCCTGCAACCAGCGCATCGGTCCCGAGCAGCGGGGGCAAGTGTCGAGGTCAGCGGCAAAGACATGCCTGAGCAGCCAAGCCCAGCGCTTGCGCCCCGTCGGCTCGTTGCTCTCGGCGTCGAGCTCGAGCTCGAGCTAATCCCCAGGCGCTGGTGGCGGCGCGGTAGCGCTCGGCTCGGGCAGCGGGCGCGGGACGACCTCTTTTTTCAAGCGCGAGTGGCTCGAGAGGACGCCAAAATAGCGAAGCAGATGCGACGATGAGAGCAGCGGGCGTGGGGTCCAGGGTGGCCGCGGTGGGGCAGGAGGGACCGGTGCCGGGGGAACGAGCTCAGCAGGGCGTTCGGGCGCCTGGGGGACTTCGGGATCCGCTGGTGCATCGGTCGGCGGGCATGGTGGTGTCGGCGCCGCGGGCGCGCCGGCGGCAGGTGCCACGACCTGCGGCGGCGAAGGCGGCGCGTGTGGCCGCGCTCTGCTCGCTTACCCGGTACACGAGGACCGGTGGTGCTTTTCGGTCGACAACGGGCCGGTCGTCGTCGGTTGCGGGGACGATGCGCGATGCGGCAGAGGAGCGTCTGTCGAGCGCCGCCGCGCGAATACGCGATGGTGAGCGTCGAGGTGGCGGCCAAGGAAAGCAACTGGGATAAGGGAGGGAAGGGAGCGGGAGAGTGTGCACGAGGTGGAGGGCGGGAGGCCCGGTTTTTGTGAGCCTGGAATTCGTGATGTGGTGAACGTCGCGTTGCTCGTCAGCCGCGCGATGGCGAAGGCTCCTCCGGGTCCGCTGAACAAACGGACGGCGACTCGATTTCGGTCGCGCCGTCGCACTCGCCCGCCGCGTCGGCGCTGCCAACGGGGTTGCCCGCGGTCCCGACGGATGCACCGCAAGCTCCGAGCTCGGCGCCGTCGTCGACCGCGAGCGCCGCCGCTCCGCTGTCGCTCGTCGTACCACCGAGATCGTCGCCGTGCTCGCCTGTAGCGTGATCTGGGACATGGCATTCGCCGAGGTGGACCCGCGGCCCTCGCCGAGCTCGAGCGCGAGCAGTTCGACGCGGTCGTTTCGGAAATGCGCATGCCCGGAATGGACGGGGCCGAGCTGTTGCAGCGCGTGCGCGAGCTGCAGCCGAGCGCTTTGCGCCAAGCCCTGCGATTCGGAGTCGCTGATCACGACGCTCGCTCGCGCTCTCGATCTGCGCGCGCGGCTGAGCTCCGCGGAGATGCGCCGTTTCATCGGGGCATGGCGGGTCTGCCGAGCATGCCCTCGTCCTGTGCGGCGCTGCATCGCGTCCTGGACGACGAGTCCGCCGGCGTCGAGGCGATCGCCGAGATCGTGGCCGCCGACGTCGGCATGTCGGCCAAGCCTGAGCCACTCGCCGGGTGGCAGTGGTGCCTGGCCCGTGTGGGGTGGTCCGCCACGCGCGCGACGGTCGTAGATGGCTGATACGTGCCTATTCTTCACGACTTGCAAAGCCCGCCTGGCACCCTCATCTGTGGTAATCCATGATCCAGGTGTGCCCGGAAACGACACTACGCGGGCCGGCGCCAGAGCAGGACTTCACGAGGAGGGTCCTTGAGAGACGGGAAATCGACTGCGGACTCACGGGCGCGTAGCCGAGCGCGGCATGCGGCTCTATACACGACCGGCGTCATCGGCGTCACGGTGGGAACGCTCGAAGGTCGCATCGTCGAGATCAACGACGCCCTGCTCGAGACCCTCGGCTACGATCGGGACGAGGTCCTTTCTGGCCGCGTCGACTGGCACTCGCTCACGCCGCCCGAGTGGCGTGATGCCGACGATCGAGCCGACCGAGAGCTGCGCGCCAAGGGCGTGATCGCGCCGCGCGAGAAGGAGTACCTGCACAAGAGCGGAGCCCGCGTTCCGGTGCTGGTTGGCTCAGCGCTCGTGGCGGGGACCCAGGGGGATGTGCTCGCGTTCGTCGTCGATCTGAGCGAGAACCGGCGGGCGGCGGAGGAGGTCGCCCGGCTGCGCGACGTCCGCTCGGAAGCCATGTTTCGGGGCCTGCTCGAAGCGGCGCCCGATGCCGTCGTCATCATCGATGCAGACGGGAAGATCGTGCTCGTCAACGGCCGGGCCGAGCTCCTTTTTGGCTACGCTCGCTCGGAGCTTTTGGGGCACGCGGTCGAGGTGCTCGTCCCGACGAGGTTCCGGGGGCACCACCCCGAGCACCGCGCGGGCTTCTTCGCCCACCCGCGCGCGCGCGGGATGGGCACCGAGCTCGAGCTCTTCGGCCTGCGCAAGGACGGCAGCGAGTTCCCGGTGGAGATCAGCTTGAGTCCGCTCGAGACGCCGGGCGGTGTCCTCGTCTCGAGCAGCATCCGCGACGTGACGGAGCGGCGGAAAAGCGAGGAACAGCGCGCACGCCTCGCGGCGATCGTGGAGTCGTCGAGCGACGCCATCATCGGCAAGCAACTCGATGGCACGATCACCAGTTGGAACGCCGGTGCCCAGCGTCTGTTCGGCTACGCGGCGGAGGAAGTGGTCGGCAAATCGATCTCGCTCCTCGTCCCGCCGGATCGCCGCGCCGAAGAAACGGACATCCTCGACCGACTGTCGCGAGGTGAGCGCATCGAGCAGCTCGATACCGTACGGGTGAAAAAGGACGGGGGCAAGGTCGACGTCTCCGTGACGAGCTCTCCCGTGCGCGATTCCCGTGGCAACGTCGTGGGCGCGGCCAAGGTGGCGCGTGACATCACCGCGCGCCGGCGCGCGGAAGCAGCCGTCACCCACGCCAAGGATCTGGCGGAAGCCGCCAGCCGCGAGCTCGAGGCGTTCAGCTACTCGGTCGCACACGACCTCCGAGCGCCGCTGCGTGGCATGAACGGTTTTGCCCAGGTATTGCTCGACACCTACCGAGAAAGGCTGGACGCCGAGGGGCGCGACTATCTGCAGGAGATCCTGCTCAACGCGAACAAGATGGGAGAGCTCATCGATGCGCTACTCGCCCTCGCTCGCGTGACACGCAGTGAGCTCCGCCGTGAGCCCGTCGATCTCTCGGCTCTCGCCCGTGACGTGGCGGCGCGCCTCGGCGCCGCGGAGCCCGCGCGCCAGGTGGCGGTTCGCGTGGAGCCGGACCTGACCGTCGATGCCGATCCGCGACTCCTGCTCGCGCTGCTCGACAACCTGCTGGGCAATGCCTGGAAGTTCACGGCCGGGCAGGATTCGAGCCGCATCGACGTCGGCTCGACGCACGAGCTCGGGGCACGCTGGTTTTTCGTGCGGGACGACGGCGCAGGCTTCGACATGGCCTACGCCAAGAAGCTCTTTTCACCATTTCAGCGGCTGCATTCGGCAGCCGAATTCCCCGGCACGGGTATCGGACTGGCCACGGTACAACGCATCGTGCGCCGTCACGGTGGCCAGGTTCGAGCGGAGGGCGCGGTCGGCGCGGGTGCAACGTTCTACTTCACGTTGCCGGCACGCGCCGAGGAGGACCCCACATGAACAAGGTGATCTTGCTGGTCGAAGACAACCCGAGTGACGAGAAGCTCACGCTCCTCGCTTTCAAAAACTGCGGCGTGGCAAACGAAATCGTGGTCGCACGGGACGGGGCTGCGGCGCTTGAGCGGCTTCTACCGAGGGACCAAGCCAAGGACGTTCCGAGCTTGCCGGCGCTCGTCCTACTCGACCTGAAGCTGCCGAAAATCGACGGGCTGGAGGTGCTGCGTCGGATCCGCGCCCATCAGCACACCAAGTTACTTCCGGTCGTCGTCCTCACATCGTCCAAGGAGGAAGAGGACGTGCTCGAGAGCTACGCGAGCGGGGCCAACGGGTACGTGCGAAAGCCGGTCGATTTTGCTGCGTTCGCCCAGGCAGCTCAGGCGCTCGGCTTCTTTTGGCTGCTCTTGAACGAGCCGGCGCCGGCGTCGGCGCTGCGCGAAACGCGATGACCGTTCGCCTGCGCGTCTTGCTGGTCGAGGACTCCCCGACCGACGCGAAGCTGGTCGTCGCCGAGCTCCGCCGCGGGGGGCGGAAGGTCGACTTCGAGCGCGTGGAAACGGCGGAAGCCATGCGAAGGGCGCTCGCCGACAATACCTGGGAGATCGTCATCTCGGACTGGTCGCTGCCGAAATTCAGCGCGCTCGACGCGCTCGCGCTCTTGAGGGAGGTGGATCGAGACCTGCCTTTCATCATCGTGTCGGGAACGATCGGGGAGGATACGGCGGTGGAGGCAATGCGCGCGGGAGCGCAGGACTACGTGCTCAAGGACCGCCTCGGAAGGCTCACACCCGCGGTCGAACGCGAGCTCGCCGACCACAGGGAACGACTCGCACGCCGTCGTGTCGAGAACGCGCTCAGGGAAAGCGAGGGGCGCTTCCGCCGTCTCGCCGAGTCGGGCATCATCGGCATCGTGATCGTCGACGTGAACGGCACCATTTTCGAGGCCAACGACGCCTACCTGAGCCTCATCGGCTACTCGCGGGAGGAGCTCGTGGGCGGCGCCGTCCGTTGGGCGGACCTCACGCCGCCCGAGCTTAGACCGCTCGCCGAGCGCGCCGCGGAGCAGCTCCAGGCTTCGGGGGTCGCGCGTCCCTGGGAGACCGAGACGTTTCGCAAGGACGGGAGCCGCGTGCCGGTGGTGGTGGGCGTGGCGATGCTCGACTACCCGAAATGCATCGCCATCATTGCCGATCTCACCGAGCGCAAGCTAGCCGAGCGGGGGCGCGCCGAGGCGGAGAGCGCCCTGCGCAAGAGCGAGGAACAGCTCAGGCAGGCGCAGAAGATGGAAGCGGTTGGGCGGCTCGCCGGTGGCGTTGCGCACGACTTCAACAACGTTCTCTCGGTCATCCTGAGCTACGGCGAAGTGCTGCTGGAGGACCTGAAGCCGGCGGACCCCATGCGGGGCGACATCGAGGAAATTCGTGCCGCGGCGCATCGCGCCGCAGGACTCACCCGACAGCTCTTGCTGTTCAGCCGCCAGCAGGTTGCCGAGCCGAGGGTCGTCGCCCTCGACGAGGTGCTCGCCGGGTTGAACAAGATGATCGGGCGCATGGTGGGGGAGGACATCGACCTCGTGATCCTTTCCCCGAAGGCTCCGGGGCGCGTCAAAGTCGATCCGACCCACATCGAACAGGTCATCCTGAATCTGGTCGTCAATGCCCGCGACGCGATGCCCAAGGGTGGCAAGCTGACGATCGAAACGACGAATGTCGAGCTCGACGAGGCGTACGCGCTCGCTCATCTGCCGGCCAAGGCGGGCCCCCACGTGATGCTCTCGGTGACGGACACGGGCACGGGCATGGACCGCGCGACCCAGACCCAAATTTTCGAGCCGTTCTTCACGACGAAGGAGCTCGGGAAGGGGACCGGCCTCGGTCTCTCGACCGTGTTTGGCATAGTCCAGCAGAGTGGCGGGAGCATTTGGGTGTACAGCGAGATCGGTCGGGGTACCGCCTTCAAGGTCTACCTGCCCCGGGTGGACGCCGCGCTCGACGCGCCGAGGGAGCAAGTGGAGCCGAAGACGCTCAGGGGGACGGAAACCATCCTGCTCGTCGAGGACGAAGAGCAGGTGCGTGCGATCGTCCAAAGCTTCTTGCGGCGCCAGGGATACAGCGTCATCCCCGCCCAAAACGCCGGCGAAGCGTTGCTCCTCTGCGAGTCGCGCGAGGAGCGGATCGATCTCTTGCTCACCGACGTGGTCATGCCGCAGATGAGCGGGCCGGAGCTGGCGCGGCGCCTGGCCCGAATACGCCCCGAGATGAAGGTCCTCTGCATGTCCGGGTACACGGACGACAGCATCGTGCGCCACGGCGTGCTCGATACGGGCGTGGCCTTCATCCAGAAGCCCGTGACACCGGCGCTCCTCAGCAGAAAAGTCCGGGAAGTGCTCGATGACAAGACCTTCCCGAGCAGGCCGCCACCCACGTTAGCTGAGGGTGCATGATCATCGACCAACACAAGGGTATGCGCGCGCTCGTCGTCGACGACGACGACGCGTTGCTCCAGATCGAGGCACGCGCCCTGACGAGAGCCGGCTACGACGTCCAGACGGCACCAGACGCGAAGGCGGCGCTCGAGTACCTGCTAGGGGCTACGAGGCCCTTCTGCGCAGCAACGAGCCCGCGCTGCCTCACCCGGGGGCCATGCTCGAGGCCGCCGAGCGTCTCGGCCGGGTGCACGAGCTCGGACGGAAAATCCGGGCGCGAGCCATCGAGCCGCTGGCTCGGATCCCCCAAGAGGCCGTGCTGTTTCTCAATCTCCATCCCCGCGACTTGCTCGACGAGGAGCTCTTCGACGAAAGTGCTCCGCTGACGCGTCTTGCCCCCCGCATCGTGCTCGAGATCACGGAGCGCCTGACGCTGGACGCCATCAAGGACGTGCGATCCCGGGTCGCGGCCCTACGTAAGCTCGGTTTCCGGATCGCCGTTGACGACCTCGGTGCGGGCTACGCGGGGCTCACCAGCTTCGCGCTGCTGGAGCCCGACGTGGTCAAGCTCGACATGGCGCTCATCCGCGGCCTCGATCGCGAGCCCACCAAATTCACCCTGGTTCGCACGATGGTCCAGATGTCGAACGAGCTTGGCCTGATCGTCACCGGGGAAGGCATCGAAACGCCTGGGGAACGCGATGCTCTCGCCCGAACGGGCTGTGACATCATGCAGGGCTACCTCTTCGCCAAGCCGGGCCCGCCGTTCCCGATTGCCGGCTTCGCCTCGGACGCTTAGTCCTGCTCGCAAACGACAATCGCTCGATACGCGTCGGCGGCCAAGGAAAGCAACTGGGATAAGGGAGGGAAGGGAGCGGGAGAGTGTGCACGAGGTGGAGGGCAGGGAGACCCGGTTTTTTGTGAGCCTGGAATTCGTGATGTGGTGTCAAAATGGCGCTGAGGGCGCTGCGCGACGTGCCCGTACGCCAAGGCGCAGTTCGAGAAGGACGCGTCGATTCGAGACGTGTACGAACCGAGAGCGTGAGCGCGCGGCGCCCGAGCCCGCCTCACTTCACCAAGAGCGCGCAGTCAGTGCTGCAATCGTGCGCACTGCAGGCACCGGGGTCGCACTGTTCGCCGAACATGACGTTGATGCGCCCGTCGCCGCAGCGTGGACCGAAGTGGCAATCGACGGTGCAGCCCCCGCCGTATTCGCCGAGGTTACCGGCGACGCCGGCATCACATTCCTCGCCATACGCCGACTGGACGATCCCGTCGCCGCAGAAAGCCGAAAGCGTGCACACCGCCGTGCAGCCGCCGAGGCCGTAATCCACCGGCTCCGGCGCCGGATCGCAGGACTCGCCCGGAGCGACCATTGCGTCGCCACACAAGGGCTCACAGTGGCTGGCCGCCTCCATGCCGTCGGAGAGACAAGTCCAACCGGCTTCGATCGTGCAGTCCGGCGAGCAGCCGTCGCCGGGGCGGAGGTTGCCGTCGTCGCACTCTTCGGCCCCGGGCTCGACGACGAAGTCGCCGCAGCGCGCCGTGCACGCGCCGTTGCACTCGGGCTCGAGGTGGCAATCACTGGAGCAGCCGTCACCGCCCATGGTGTTGCCGTCGTCACAAGCCTCGACCCCGACGCGCAAGAAGCCGTCGCCGCAGCGGTCGACGAGGGTCACGCCGGGATAGCACTCCGGTCCACACTCCACGAGACACTGCATGCTGCAACCGTCGCCGCCGACTATGTTCCCGTCGTCGCACTCTTCGGCCATTTCGATGCGGCCGTCGCCGCACGCGGCGGGAGTGATGGTGGGCTCTTGCGGAGGAGCCGCGGCGGGCAGTGCTAAGGTGCGCTTTCGGCGCCGAGCAACGGATGCGAAGGCGCCATTCGAGTCGGACGCGCTGATTCGGGACGCCTACGCACGGTGGGGCTGAGCGCGGGTCGGCCGTTTCGCCGCTCTCAGAAGACGCCGAGCGCGCACGTCCTTCCGTCTATCCAAGCCCGCGCGCGAGCCTGGCACCGGTGCACGCCGCGAGCGGCGCCTGGGCCGCCCTGCGACTTGGCACGTCCGTTGCGTCACTGTTCGATATGGCAACGCATTGGAAAGGGCTCATCGGTCTGATGATTGCCACGCTGTTGGCTATCATGGTTGGCACGCACTGGTCGCCGCTCGTCGCGGTCGTCGTCTGCTCGGCGTGCTCGATGCGGGAAGTCTGGTGCTCGCCGGCAGCGCTCTCGCCGCGATGGCGGCGCAGCCCGACGAGATGCAGCTGATGGCGGGGATGTTCGCGCTCGCCGTCACGATGATGGCGCGCGCCGTACTGATTCCGTCGTCGGCGAAGCGGACGCTCGTGCTGTCGTGCCTCGCGGCGACGCCGCTTTTCGCCGTGTCGTATCTGTTCCAGGACCCGCGCATGCTCCCCGGCTTTCCTCGGCATCGCTGGCCGAGGCAACCACGTTGTGAACGGGGACCGCCACCCGAAATCAACAGCGCGCGGGACGAAGCCTCGGGAGCGGTCGACCTGGGACGTTTCAGAACTTGCTGAAGAAGTCCCAGACCTCTTGGTAGACCCAACTGTTGCCGCCCTGGCCATTGTCCGGATCGGGGGTGTGATCACCGTTGAAGGAGCAGAACCTCACCGGGTAGTCCATCATGCAGCCCATCTCGTCGGTGCAGACGTGAGCGCCACTATTGACCGCTGTCGGCGTCATCCAGTTGCAGCCGTTGGCCTTGGCGAAGTTCTGCGCCAGGCCCACGCCGTTACTGTAGTTGAGCACGCCATCGTGGGTTCCGTGGGAGGCGAAGTAGGCGACGGGCGTCGTGGGAGTGCAATTGCCGCTGAGCTGAGAGCCCGAATAGACGGCGATGGCGCGGAGGTAACCTGGAACGCCGTCCTTCGTCCCGCCGAGGCCGCGTTCGCAAGCGGTCTTGTAGGACATGCTGCCGCCGTAGCTCCAACCCGTCGCGAAGATCCGATTCGTGTTGACGCAGAAGTTTTCTTCGATTTGGGCCACGACGGCGTCGGCGAGCGCTACGTCCTGACCCTGGGGGTTCGGCCAGCCGCATCCGCTGTCTCGGTTGGGATCCGTCGAAGTACAGGGCGAGCCGTTCTTCTGCCCGTTCGGGGCCACGAAGATCGCGCTGTTGTTCGCCAGGTCGAGCAGGTGATAGTACTTGTGCGCGTACATCTGCGCATCGTTTCCATCGAGCTGATGGAACGCGATGATGAGCTTGTACGGTTTGGTGTTGTCGTAGTTCGTCGGCACGTTGAGGATGTACCGGCGCTGGATGTTCGCGGCTGTGATCGAGATGGTCGAGCCGTTGTTGTACATGCCGCTCGCAATGGTCGGCATCTTGCCGCAGCCCGAGGACATACCCGAGGAGCCTGAGCCGGCGCTGCCGCCCGTGGCCGTCCCAGCGCTACCCGCGTCGGAACCCGCCATGCCGGCTGAGGCACCACCGGCACTCGAGCCCGCCATGCCGGCCGAGGCGCCGCCGGCACTCGAGCCCGCCATGCCGGCCGAGGCGCCGCCGGCACTCGAGCCCGCCATGCCGGCCGAGGCGCCGCCGGCACTCGAGCCCGCCGTGCCGGCTGAGGCGCCGCCGGCGCTCGAGCCCGCCATGCCGCCAGAGCCCGCGGCTGTTCCACCGCTGCCCCCGGTGCCTGCGTTAGTTCCGCCCGAACCGCTCATGCTGCTGCCGCCCGACGCCGTCGTGCCGGAGCTTCCGCCGGTGCTCGTCAACCCAGAGGCTCCGCCCGTGGCCGAGCCGGACGTGCCTCCGGTGGCCGCCTGACCGGTACCGCCCGTGCCCTGCCCGGGACCATCGGATGAACTACATCCGAACGACAGCCCTGCTAGAGCGGACCAAAAGACAAGGTGGGGAATCGAACAAGAGCGCGTCATGAACAAACCTCCCGAGGCATGGCGTTCTCTAGCACGGGCTTGCCACGCAGCACAGCGTTGAAGAGAAACGTGCGCGAACGGATACCGTTAATTTCGCAGCATCGCGGACGTTGTCGGACACGAATTCGTATTCAACATAAAGCTGCAGTGAGAGTGTTTGTGTTGAAGAACGGCGAGGCAATCGATCGGATTCGGCACGTCTGCACCGAGCGTGAGCCTCGCCCTCGCTTGCGAGGAAGCTCAACCAGGCGACGAGCTTGCGACCCCGACGATCCCCAGCTGCAACTGGAACCGGGTGAAGGCCGCCGAGCTGAGCGGCATCCCGCGGCGCACGTTTTACCGCAGGCTACGGGAACACGGCATCCAGTAACTAGCCTCTCTCCTTGGACACGCTCAAACTCGCATGCGGGTTCGGCTCCGCCTCAATTCGGACAGCCGAGCTTGCTGTTCCCGATTGCGACGTTGTCAATCCACACTTCTCGCGGATCGTCGGTCTGGTAGCTTTCGAACCCGAGGTATAGTCGCTCGAAGGTGGGATAGATCCACATGTCGTTGAGATCGTGGTCGAGGCAGCCTTGGCCTTGACCGGTGACGGTGAGATCATCGATCGCGACGCCGTCGAGCCAGAATTTTTGGGTGTTCGCGGCGCCGTCGAAATGCCACTCCATGCACGCCCATTTTCCTTCGGGCATTTTCGTATTGGAATGTACCCAACAGTCGCTGGCCTTGCCCGTGGTGTCGTAGCTTGCCATCAATCGCTGTTGCTGCTGACCTCCGTAACGCACGTCGGCCTTCGTAATGCCCATTGTGGCAGTACCTTCGGCTTGAATGTTGGTCCAGTGCACACCGCTGTTCGGAGCCTTCGTGGTGTAGATCATCAAGCGCCCATAGAAGGCGTTGTTCATGACCGGGAAAATCTGGTCGATGGCCATGTATGCCCGCTGGTACGTGCCCGAACCGGTCGTCGTGAACTTTACGGAGTTATTGCCGCTCACGTGCTTGCTGGTGTCGATCACGACGTTGCCCGACCCGTTTTTCTGCACCGTCCAGGGCATACCCGGCGTGCCCGTGTAGGACTCGAAGTCGTCGCACACGAGTGCCGCGCCGCAGTCGGAGGCGCCGCCCGAACCCGCCGAACCTGCCGAACCCGCCGAACCTGCCGAACCCGCCGAACCCGCTGAGCCCGCCGAACCCGCCGAACCTGCCGAACCTGCCGAACCTGCCGAACCTGCCGAACCTGCCGAACCTGCCGAACCTGCCGAACCTGCCGAACCCGCTGAGCCCGCCGAACCCCCGCTGTTCGTGTCGCCCGCGGTGGAGCCGCCAACACCTGCCGAGCCCCCAGAACTGGCTCCGCCGCTGGTGCTCGCTCCCGACATGCCAGCGAGTGCCCCCGCTCCCGCGCTCGTGCCGCCGGCGCCGGTTTCCTTTCCGCCCGTGGCAGTGCCGCCCACGCCAGCGCTCGTCGAGCCGCCGCTCGCGCCGCCGCTATTCGAGCCCGAGTCGCCGGTGTCTTTGTTGCCGCACGCGAACAGCGTGATGCTCGCCAAACTGACAGCCGAGAGAACCGAGACGGTGGAAAACCGGGGCATGTTGGCAGAACGTACCCGAGTCTTAGCGTATTGCGCCACCCGCGTCGTTACGTTTGGGCGGCAAGGCATGACGCACACGTCTCGTGATGCCACAAAAATAGCGCGACGGTACTCTTGCGATCGTTCTTTTGGGTTTTGGCCCCACGCTCTACCTGCGTGCAGTGTTCGACGTTTCGCCGATCTCGCCGGTCCTCTACCTGCACGGCGCGCTGATGACGGGCTGGTTTGCTCTCGTGGTCGTGCAGACCACGCTGATCCGTCAGGGCCAGAGCTCGTAGGGCTCGCCATCGATCGTGACTCGTCCGAGGAGTACGCCCGGTGGTGGCGCCCCGGGGCGGTGATCGAGAATCACCATCACTTCGCTGACAATGAGGTGGGGATTTGCCTTCATCGCGGACGGCGCGGTGTCGAGGAGCCACAGGTCCGAGGAAAGGTTGTAGCTGCCGAACGCGACGGTGTCGGCGTCGTAGTGCAACAGGAGCCGCCGTGCGCGGTCGATGCAGAGCGGAAATTCGGGATCGGTCGAGGTGCCGCCGATCCACGGCTTCCACCCGACCACGACTTCGGGGAACGCGAACGGTTCGGCATTGAGACTCGGCCAGCGCCAGGTCCAACCGGTCTCCACAACTCCCTCCTTTCGACGCGTGACGAGGCGTTGCTCGAAGTGACCGCGGGCTCGCTCAGCCCCGTACGAGTTGTTCTCGTAGCGCTGCTTGCCCACCGCGCGCATCTCCCAGGCGTTCTCCGGCGTGCGCGAATGCGGCGACGGCAGGGGCGTCGCTCTGCGCTTCTGGCGGAGGAGCGCCCGCTCGAACGCGCGAGGCGGGTCGCGACCGTGCCCTCCGGTAGCGACAGCACGCGCGCAATCTCCGAGCGGGTCATCTCTTCGAGCTCGCCCAGAATCAGGACCAACCGCTCCTCTTCCGGCTGTCCCAAGAGCGGACCCTCGAGCAACGCGTGAGCGCTGCGCGCATCGAGTTGTTCCTCGACGAGCGGCGCGGGGAGCCCGCAGTGATCCAAAACGGGCAGTTCGGACACGCGGCGGTGCCACGTCGAGCGCTTGAGCGCAGAGCCAAGCCGCAAAGCGGTCTCCACGAGGAACGCTCGCTCCGCATGCTCGGGCACGTCGCCCAGCCGTCGGGAGAACACGCAGAAGGCGTCCTGGACGACGTCCTCCGCGTCCTCGTTGCCCAGCCCCGTGCGCGAAAGGATGCGCAACATTCGCTCGGAGTGCGCATCGAACGCTCTGCGGATCCTGTGATCGCTAGGGCTCGGCCCGCTCATGCGGCGCTACTCTACGCGAACCTCGTAAGCATGGGTCGTGACCGCGCTCGTGGCGCGCCAAAGCTCGAAACCCGATTCCACGCTCAGCAGATACCAGTCCGACATCAGCACCCCGCGCCCGATGGCGTCGGCAAGGAAGGGGACGAGATCCATCGTCACTTCGCTGACGCTGCCGGTTCGTCGGTAGGTCAGAGTCGAAAATCCAGCGTTTTGCCCCCACCAGACCTCGAAGCTCGCTTGGCCGAGGTCGATCAGGTTGACCAGCTCCCCGACGGGGGTCGCGTCTCGGCTGGCCACCCAGATCATCATCTCGAGACTCCCCTGGGCGTCGGGTGGCGCGGGCTCGGGATGGAACCAGAGGTCGTAGGCCGCGTCGTACCGAGCGTCGCCCGGAACCGTGAAGCGCCACGTTGTCGGGATCGCGGCGACATCCGTCACCAGGCGCGCTTCACGGTAGGGCCCGTAAAAGCTTCCGAAATGCCAGCCGTACACGATGCTGGGATACGACGCGGGAAGTTCCTCGGTCGAAACATCGACCGGATCCACGATCAGGCCCGCGACCGAGCTGCTGCCGTCCCACAAGGCGGTCACGCACTGCTCCTGCAGCGCCGCCTCGTCGTTCCACACGTTGTTTTGCACCGTGTATTGGCCGATGAGCTCGATCTGGCCATAGCGGTCGCAGCGAGGGTCCTGGTAGCGGGGAAGCTCGCTACCGAGATTCGGCTCCGGAGCCGGAACGCTGCTGTTTCCGCAACCCGCTAGGAGCGCGCTAGCGCCGCCGAGCAGACACACCCATCGCAAGCTTTTCTGAAGGGGTCGCATGCCCCCGATGCGGCGAGCGGCGGTTTCTGATTTGGAAAATGCGCACCCCGTGACCGGACGGCCGCGAGAAGGCGCGTGCTCGAGGAGCTGCGGACGAGCGGCGACGTACCTGCAGCCGCCGTGAAACCCCCGACGCTTGCGTCACGCGGCCAAGGAAAGCAACTGGGATAAGGGAGGGAAGGGAGCGGGAGAGTGCGCATGAGGTGGAGGGCAGGGAGGCGGCCCGCCTGGCGCAGGTCCCCGCGGAGCCCTGGGACGCCAGCCAGGCTGAGGCGTGGTGGCGCGAGCACGGC
Source organism: uncultured delta proteobacterium (assembly GCA_963841435.1). Classification (GTDB taxonomy): domain Bacteria; phylum Myxococcota_A; class Polyangia; order Polyangiales; family Polyangiaceae; genus PMG-095. The sequence goes on along the minus strand of CAWJCS010000003.1, from coordinate 271,301 downwards.
ACGCTCGCGCGCATGCCCAGCCGCGCGCCCACGGGCTCGGCGCAGACCATCCAGGTCGAGTTCGGCCTCGGCGAGAGCCGCGCCGCCGAGTGACGTCCACGCCGAGCGAGCTATCGCAGCTACGAATCATCGTCTCTCCTTGTGCGCGAGCGCGTGCGACGTCCGGACCGCTCGGATCGGCGAGAAGCTCCAGCCCCGCGTCGGCCCCGCTCGCGCGCGCTGGCGGGCCTTCGAGCAGCGCTTCCCGCTTCCGTCTCCCCGTATTCTCCGTCCCTGGCCCAGTTCTCGCTTCGCTCTCCGTTGACCCAAGGTGGGAGCCCGGTACGGGAAATCCGTTCGCCGGGTTCTGTCCGGGGGGCGGCCCGAAAGAGCCGTCCCTACCGGGACAGGGTCGGGGAGGGACGGAGGAGGGAGGCGAGGGGAAACCGATTTTACCCAGCTCGAAAATGTTCAGAATCGGGAATCATCATGCTCGACGCGAGCTTCGCGCTCATCTCCGTACACGCCAAGCTCGAGCCAGCGCCCCGAGTCGAGCCGGTAGGGCGAGCGGCGTAGCGGCGCCCGAGCGGACACCTCTGCCGCCTGCAGCAGTGCTAGTATATCGACCATGAGCCGGCGAACGGACCGCAGAGAGTTCCTTCAAGCGATTGCGGCCGCGGCCGCGGCGGCGACGGGCGCCTGTCAGACCGAAGACGCGCCGACGACAGAAGGTTCAGGTGCAACAGCGGGCGCGGGAACGGGTGGCAGCGCAGGAACGGGTGGCAGCGCAGGAACGGGTGGCAGCGCAGGAACGGGTGGCAGCGCAGGAACGGGTGGCAGCGCAGGAACGGGTGGCAGCGCAGGAACGGGTGGCAGCGCAGGAACGGGTGGCAGCGCAGGAACGGGTGGCAGCGCAGGAACGGGTGGCAGCGCAGGAACGGGTGGCGGCGGGGCCTCGGGCGGTCAGGCCGGCAGCGGAAATCCGCCGCTCACCTCTCCACTCGGCGTCGCCCTGCTGGGGCTCGGCACCTACGCGAGCACCCACCTCGCACCTGCCTTGCAATTGACCGAGCATTGCAAGCTGAGAGGCATCGTGACGGGAACCCCGTCCAAGGTGCCGATGTGGCAAGACCAGTATGGGATCGAGAGCGCCAACGTCTACAGCTACGATACGATGGCGGGACTCATCGACAACCCGAACATCCACGTCGTCTACATCGTGACACCCAATCACGTGCACATGCAGTATGCGATCGCGGCGGCGCGCGCGAAAAAGCACGTCTGGTGCGAGAAACCGATGGCGCTCGACGCCCCAGAATGCCAGGCGATCATCGACGCGTGCCGCGAAAACGGCGTCGAGCTCTGCATCGGATACCGCCTGGACCACGATCCCAACTCGCAAACCGTCATGGGGTACGCGTCGTCGAAGCCGTTCGGAGCCATCCTGGACGTTGTCGCGGACGCGGGCTTTCGGGGCTTCGGTAACGCCGACGATGCGACTGCCTTTAGATTGAAGCGAGCGATGGGAGGAGGTGCCCTCTACGACATGGGCCTCTACGCCATCAACGCCGCCCGCTACGCCACGGGCGAAGAACCGATCCGCGTGAGAAACGCCCGCCAGTGGACCGACCGTCCCGAGGTCTTCACGGAGGTGGATGAGTGGACCGAATTCGAGCTCGAGTTTCCGTCGGGAGTCATCGCCCACTGTCGCACGACTTTCGGCGAATACATCGACTCGCTCGACGTGACCTGCGAATCCGGCAGCTACCGCCTGGCGCCGATGTACGTCTCCAGCGGGACTCGCGGTCAAACGAGCGACGGGACCCAGCTGAATCAGATGGTCGCCAATCAGCAGGCCAAACAGATGGACGAAGATGCCCTCGCCATCATCGAGCGGCGCGCCGTGCTCGTACCGGGCGAAGCAGGTCTGCAGGGCGTTCGCATCATTTCTGCGATCCAAGAAGCCGCGAGCACGGGACAGACGGTCTCTCTTTAGAGTGCTCCGATCCGCACGGAGGGCGCTGGCGCTGCCGCCCGGCTGGGCCGACGGCTCGTCGGCCTCGAAGCAGTCCCTAATCGACCACTTCGTCGATCTTCTTGAGCGCGCGCGGCTGCAAGCCGAAGTCGTGGCGTAACTGTGCAACGTTGACCACGGTCCGGACGCTCAGCGGTAGCTCGACGCCGGGATCCTCGATCTTCCAGTGGTTGTCTTTCAGCTGGAAAATCATGTCGGCCGCCTGCGAGCCCAACCGGTCATTGTAGGGAAGCATCGCCAGGGTTCCGAAGTGCACCTCCGGGTGGACGAGCGCCGCGACTCCCACCACGACGGGGACGGGCTCGTCCCGCAGTCGCGGGAGCCAGACGGTGCTGAGCGCGTCTTGTCCGAGCAGCGAGTTGTCGTTGAGCACCCACAGCGCATCGACCTTCTGCTCGTGGATGAGAAAATAGAGCGCGTCGTCGATCGAGTTCAGCGAGGGCTTGTCGCCGACCTCGGCCCCGACGATGCTGAGCTTCTCGACGGCCGCCAGTCGGGTCTGCCACTTCACGACGTTGGCGAAGACCTTTCGGTAAACCACCCGATCCGGTGGACGAAGACGGCATCAGGATCGCATCGTCTGGCGATCCGGCGCCGGCGGAGGGTCGCTGACCGCGGCCGGTGCGGTCCTGCGAGCTCCACCGGGCTCCTTGTAACAGCCCGCAGGCCCGAAGAACCCCAGGGTTCCGGCCAGCGCAACGACAAGAGCGAGTCTCCTCGTCACTTCCATGCATCTACTCCGAGCCTGGCGTCGAGCTCCGGCCTCCAGGCTTTGATTTTTGGCTCGAGCAACGCGCGAACCGACTCGGACGAGCTCCAGAGCTCCACGGTGTTCGCGAGGTCGGTGACCTTCAGGTCCAGGTTACTCTTCTTCCGCAGCACGCCGACCCAACGTGCAGGCATCAAGACTGCGACCGCCTCGCCGAACTGAAGCAGCGGCAAGAGATCGCTTTCCGTCGTCACGAGCTTGAGCTTCGGAGGGCCGTTACGACGCGGGGAATCGCGAGCGAAAGCAGCGCGGACTGCTCGGGCGGCAAGAGCCCCGCCACGCTGTGGATGGACGTGCATTCGACGGCCTCGTCGAACTCGAGTGGCGGCAAGATGCCGGGCAGCAGGCGCGCGAGCAGGGTTTTGCCGCTGCCGGGCGGGCCGATGAAGAGGAGGTTGTGGCCACAAACACAAACGGTCCCCGTGTCTCCGGCGAGCGAGACGGAGGCGCACGCGCCGTAGCGGTTCGACCGGCCCCGTCCCCAGTCGTTTCCGGAGCTCGTGCCCGCTTCGCCGAACGGCTGGTGCTGGCACCGTGGAGGGTGAGGAGATAGTATCGTGTCAAGTGGCCCACGAAACCCTCGATGCGCTCCGCTCGGCCCTCGAGAGCCACGAGGACGTGTTGCTCGCGTACGTTTTCGGCTCGGTGGGGAGAGGGGACGATTCGGGCGAGTCGGATGTGGACGTGGCGATTCTGGCAACGCACGAGCTTGACATCGAGGAACGGAGCCGGTTGATTGAGCGCCTAGGTCGCGCGACCTCCTTTCGGCGAACGGTCGATGTGGTCGATCTGCGGGCGGCGCCGCCGGTGCTGGCCGCCGAGGTCTTGCGCGATGGGGTTTTGCTCCTTCAGCGCGATCCGCTGGTGCGCTTCGATTTCGAGACGGCCGCGGTTCGTAGATTCGAGGACACCCGGGCGTTGCGCCGGCTTCAGCACGAGCTGCTTCGCGAGGGCGCCCGTGGTTCTGCGTGAGGAGGCGTTGGCGGAGCGGCTCGCGCTGCTTCGCAGCACCGTGATGAGGCTTCGAGCGGCGTCGCAGAAGGAGCTCAACGACGACTGGGATGAATGGGCGCTCGAGCGCGGGCTGCAACTGGCGGCACAGGCGCTCTTCGACGTCGGCAACCACGTGCTTGCCGGCGCGTTCGCTGCGCGACCGAAGGACTACGCAGACGTACCGTCGGAGCTCACGAGGTACGGCGTCATTGGCGACGACCTGGCCAATCGCCTGCGGGGCCTTGCTGGATTCAGGAATCTACTCGTGAACGAGTACGCCGAAGTTGACCCGAAACGTGTCCGAGAGCTGCTGCAAACACGGCTTGCCGACTTCAGCGACTTTGCAGACGCCATTGAGGGATGGATACAGCGCCGGGCTGGCTGAGGCCCCCGCATGTGCTCCGCTGTCACCAGGGGGCCGCGCGGAAGAAGCCGAAGGACGGGGCCGCCCGTCGGCGCCGCCTGCGAGTCCTCGGACGAGTGCGACGACTACGATGGCATCGTGCGCTGCGTGTACGGAGACCCGCGAGCACGTGCCAGCGGATCACGTTTCAGTCGCCGGCCGCGCTTGGCCAGTCGTGCACCTGGGACACGTACGGCGCCACCACGATCGTGCCGTGCGCCGTCGGCGCGTTCTGCGCCCTGGCGGATCAAGCCGCCAGCACCGGAGTCTGCAACGCGCCGGCTGCAGCGAACGGCGCGTGCAGCGTCGGCGACGTGTGCGCGGGGGACCAGTACTGCACTGACGGCCGCTGCCGCACCCCGTCTTTCGCGGGGCACGAGGGGGCCGCCTGCGACAAGCTCACGGAGTTCTGCGATCTGCTCGCCGGCTACGCCTGCACGAGCGGTACGTGCCACCGTGCCGGCGACGGCTCGGAAGGCGCAGCGTGTAGCCCGGTTCGACCTTCTTGCCCTCGTCAGCTGCGCGCCCGGCCTCGTGTGCCTCGAGCCCGCGCCCGGGGCCACGAGCAGCGATCCGAGCTCACCGGTGCTCGGCACGTGCGGCAAGCCGCGCGCAGCGGGGCACCGCGGCGACTAGCCGGACCATCAAGTCGTCGGGCTCGAGGACGAGGGCGCGCGTGCCGTCCTTCCACCGCGTGCTTGAGCCTGCGCTCGAGCCGGCCGTCGGCGAGCCGCTCGAGGCGCTCCTGCGCAACGGGAGGCCGCGTGATGTAGCGGCACAGCCGCTCGAGTTGTCGCCGATCGCGGCCGTCCACGAGTTGCCGAGCGTGCACGTTGATGCCGCGCACCTCAGCGACGGGCTCATCAGCGAGAGGGCCGGTGTCAGCGCCGCGAGGTGGCCGCTCGGGCGGCAAGACGAGTCTGAGCGTGGGCAGGCCCGCTCGGTCGCCGCTGACCGAAATGCCCTTCGCGGCAGCGGCGTAGCAAGCGGCGAGCCCGGGCTCATCGAGCGTCAGCTCCGGCGGCAGAGCGTCGTCCTCTTCAGGACCGAAGGTGCGCCCACTCGCTCGGAGGATCTTCTCGATGCGAGCTGCCGTCCGGCGCGCCACGTCCTCGACGTTAGCGCGTGGAAACGAAGCTCGCCGCTCCCTTGGTGACGCACGTACACGCCGTCGAGCGCGAGCACGTGCAAGTGCACGTTGAGTCGGAGCGCGCCGTCAGTGCGCTGGCTCCGGCTCGCGCGCGATGCGTTCCGGCGCGGCGTCCTGCGCGCCAAGGCTCGACGTGACGGTCCTGTACGCGAGGAGAAGAGCTCATGATCGGGGGATAGGCCATTCAAACGCGCTCCGCCGAGGTAGAGCCCGCCCCGGCTTGACGTAATCGCGAGTTACGTGATCTTGGCGCGTTCAGCCTGCGGGCCGGACCACTGAGCGTGCTCTTCGCGGCGCATTGTGGACGCGCTCGCGGGGCGCCGTGGTACCAATGCTGGGTCGATTCCTCTCCTAGCGACGACAGGACCGTGCTTGACCGCAACAGGAATCATCCGTTCGCTCCCGCCAATACCGAAGTCCATAGTCCTCTGGTCGGGCCTCGCATTCCTCGCGGTCGCCGCAGGGAGCCTAGCGGCTCACACGAGCAGCGCACCGAAATCATTTCACGACACCGAATTCTTTCTTCACAACGCGGAGGCCGGCCTCTCGACGCTCGAGCTTTGGGCCGGCCGACGACCAGTGCTCCCGCTTCTGCTTTTCAAGCTCTGTGGGCTCGAGCCCGCGACCATCTGCTTCGTGCAAACCGCGCTCTCTACCATTGCCTTTACAGCGCTCGCCGTTGCCCTTCAATGTTGCGTCGATGGGCGAATCCGCCCCTTGGCGGCGCTGGCCGTCGCGACCCTCGGCCTCTCCCCGGACGTTCCAGCAATGGAATCAGGCGGTTCTCAGCGAATCGCTGAGCGTGTCGAGCTTGGTCCTCTTCGCCACGATTTTCGTGCTCGCGTGGCGCTTTCCGAACCGCCGCGCTCTTCACGCCACGCTGGTCGTGGCGGCGGCGATGCACGCCCTGACGCGGGACGCCGAGGCTTACGTCGTTTTGATGTGCGGATTCGCTCTTGCCATCAGAGCTCTCGTCCGCTTGCGACGACGCGAACACTGGGTGACGACGGCGCTGCTCGGGGCCGCTTTCATCGGCATCTTCGTCGCCACTGACGCGTCGGCCAATCATGGCCGTCGCTGGGTCTACCCGCTCACGAACGTCGTCGTCATGCGGACCCTCGACGACCAGGAGATGCTCGAGTCCTTCGTCTCCAAGGGCATGCCGCACCCCGACGCGCTGAGGCCGGGGCGGCCCCGCCGCGCCTACGAACGCGACCCAGCGCTGGACGATTTCAAGCGTTGGTTGAGCTCCGAGGGAAAAAGCGTCTACGTTGCGTACCTTCTCGGGCACCCGCTCTACCTGATGGCGCCGCCGCTCGAGAACGCTCCAGGCTTGCTCGGCGGTGACGTGAGCCGTTACGGCGCGCGTGTTCCCCGCGCTCTCCGGATGCTCGGCGTCCCGTGGGCACGTCCCCTCTGGCCCGTCCACGCCAGTATCGTGGTGGCCGCTCTAGCACTCGCTGTCCTGCGTTGACGACTCGGTGACCCACTCGTTGAAGTGGGTGCTGCGGCAGCCGTGATTACCTACCCAGCGCTGGTCGTGGTTTGGCACGGAGATGCCATGGAGCCGACACGGCACGCGCTCTTGGTTTCAATCTTGCTTCGACTGTCGCTGCTGCTGCTCGCCTTCGGTCTGGCTCGCCGCTCGGGTCAGTGGGTTTCCGACGCCCATGCGACTCCATAGGTCGTCGAGCGACCAGGAAAAGCAAGGGTGTTGTCGGTAGTGCAGGGAGGAGCGGACGGAGGGCGGCGAGGGTTCAGTGCGGCACAATTTGCAGCTATGCTGGAATTGGCGATGTGGTGGCTCCGCTATAGTGGCCGCCGCTGGTGACGCGGGCAACGCCGCCGCTGCGGGGATGACCGCTGCCGGTGGAGGAGTCGGGAAACGCCAACGTCTGCGTGCCACACTGCGCCGATAGCACCGCGTGCGCCACGGGCGAACGGTGAGGTTCGGGACGATCTGCGCTACTCTGAGGCCGCATGGTGCAGCGTGGTCTGACGGTGGCGGTGAGTGTGGCGTGCGTCGTGTTGCTCGGCGCGGTGGCGTGCGGACCGAAGAGCGCCAAGCACGAAGTTGCTGGCGGGTCGGGCGGCGGGGGTGGCGCGCCGCCGATGACGACGGTCACCGATGTGCCGACTTTCGAGCGCGCCCTGAACGAGGCGCTCTGCCGATACCTGTTCGAGTGTCCGTCCGAAAACGACGACAACGTCGGGGCCAGGCTCGCGCTGGGGACGGAGGCGCGCTGCGTCGAGGTGCTGAACGGATCACCGCTCAGCGCCCCCGCGCACCAGGACCTCGACGCCAAGGTACGCGCCGGCAGCATCGAGCTCCGGCTCGATCAGGTGCCCGCTTGCCTCGCCGCGCTCTCGAGCTGCGACGCTGACCATCCGCTGAGCCTCGACTCGGCGCCCTGCCGAGCCGTATTTCGTGGCTCGTCGCCGCTCGGTGGTTCCTGCTCGCGGCCGGAGGACTGCGCGAGCGACGCGCGCTGCGCTGCCGGCGCGACCTGCCCGGGAATTTGCACGGCACGGACGCCCGTCGGCGCCACCTGCAAGTCCTCGGACGAGTGCGACGACCACGATGGCATCGTGCGCTGCGTGTACGGAGACACCGCGAGCACGTGCCAGCGGATCACGTTTCAGTCGCCGGCCGCGCTTGGCCAGTCGTGCACCTGGGACACGTACGGCGCCACCACGATCGTGCCGTGCGCCGTCGGCGCGTTCTGCGCCCTGGCGGATCAAGCCGCCAGCACCGGAGTCTGCAAGGCGCCGGCTGCAGCGAACGGCGCGTGCAGCGTCGGCGACGTGTGCGCGGGGGACCAGTACTGCACTGACGGCCGCTGCCGCACCCCGTCTTTCGCGGGGCACGAGGGGGCCGCCTGCGACAAGCTCACGGAGTTCTGCGATCTGCTCGCCGGCTACGCCTGCACGAGCGGTACGTGCCACCGTGCCGGCGACGGCTCGGAAGGCGCAGCGTGTAGCCCGGTTCAACCTTCTTGCCCTCGTCAGCTGCGCGCCCGGCCTCGTGTGCCTCGATCCCGCGCCCGGGGCCACGAGCAGCGATCCGAGCTCACCGGTGCTCGGCACGTGCGGCAAGCCACGCGCAGCGGGGGCCCCCTGCTCGGAAGCCGACGACTGCGCCAGCCAGTTCTGTCAGCAGGACGACACCTGCGGCGCCGCCTACTGCTGCGGCCGGTACTCTTGTCAGAGTAACTAGCGTCGCGTCTCTGGCGTCAGGCAGCCATCCACGCGCTCTATCAGAATGTGCCCACCGTTTCCGAGCCCACGAAGCCCAAGCGCTCGGGGCGCCCACACCTTCTGATAGACGAGCTCGTAGCCGAGCACGAAGGTAAAGACCTGGTCGTCCCGGAACCAGCGCGTCGTCGCGGCCCCGTAAACGCCGCCGCGCGATGCGTCAGGCGGCTGACAGCCGAATTCGACCCGGGCGCTGGCGAGGCGGCCGCCAGTTTCTCCCTTCAGCGCCAACCACGGCAGGACTGTAGGCGGCCCCTGTGAAAAAGCCGTGCAGCTGATAGCGGGCGCCAAGCGACAGGTTGCCGTCGAACATGAGCGTCCGGAGGGAGCGCCCCGCGGCGAGATCCTCGTCTCCGGTGTGCGTGAGGCGATCGGCCTCGCCCTCGATCACGCACGTGGTTTCGTCTACTACACGAGCGCCGTCGGAGACGTGGGTCGCGTCCGGCTCGACGGCTCCGAGCCCGAGCCGCTCCTGGCCGGCGGCGGCGCCTTCACCGGCATCGTCAGCGTCGACCTGCCGTGAGGCGGCGCCTCCGAGACTCGCCGAGGACGGCTACGGGAAGAACCCGGACTTGAAGAGATCGGAGAGGTCGCTCTCGGCGCTCACGCGCGACGAAACCGGCACGTCGAAGATGAGCTCGAGCGATTTCACGAGCGAGCCGTGGTTGTACGAGACACCGCCCGTGTAGCCCGCCTTCACGCCTGGACCCACCGCGATGAACGGCATTGTCGCCGTGGCGTCGCCTTCGTCCCAGACGATGAAGATCACCCCCGCGCGGGCGGTGACGAAACTGATGAGGCCAGGCAGGTTCGCCGCGAGCCAGTCGTCACCCCGGCGAATCAGGTTGCCGCTCGGGCAGCCGGTGTTGCCATGCATGTCATCGCACAGATTGGGAGTGATGAAGTTGTAACGAGCGACCGTCTCCGCGGCCAGATCGGCCGCGAATAGGTCGAAGTTCTTGTGATGAGCCGCGCAGTACGCGTTCGTCTTGGACGGTGGATTGCCCGCGACATCCTGGAAGAAGACGACTGGATTGTGACGGGGATGGTATTGGCCCGAGGCCGCGATCGGGCACGCGCCGGCCGTGGCGTCGATGTCTTCCTGGTAGCTCATCCAGCTGATGCCCGCGGTGGTGAGCTGGGTGACCAGGTGGTTCGTATCGCTCGTGCTGTTCGAGGCGCTCGGTACGCCGTTGGTCGAGAACGTGTGGTCAGAGAAGACGTTCGTGCCGGCTTCCATCCAGATGTAGTGTGGCTCGCTCGGGACGGAGAGCGCGAATTGATCGGTGAAGCTCGAACTTTGAGCGTAGCTCGGTAGGAGCGTGTCGTTGATGTACGGGGCGTCGGTGCCGTTGCCGATGATCTCCGAGGTGTCGTGGTTCTCCATCGTGATCACGAACGCGTAGTCGATGGCTCCGGTCGTGCCGGCGCCGGTTCCCGCGCCGCCCCCGCTGCCCATGCCTGCGTCGCCGCTGCTCGTCCCGGCGGCGCCCGATGCGCCGCCACCCTTGCCTGCTCCCGTCGTGGTACCAGCGCTCGAACCGGCGCCACTCCCCGTGGACGAGCCTGCCGCACCGCGACCGCCGAGGCTCGCGCCCCCCTGGCCTGACCCACCGGGGCTCTCGGCGCCACCCACGCCGCTCGCGGGGGCGCCCGCGTCCCCTCCCGCTGTGCTCTCGCTGCCCCCGGTTCCGAGCTCGCCAGCTTCGCCCGCGTTGTCCGCGCTCGAGCCTCCGTTCATGGAGCCCGCGCTGGCGCCATTTCCGGTCGTTCCAGCGGTCGCTCGTTGTCCGCCGGAAGGCCCCGCACCCCCAGCGGTCGCTCCACCGAGCACGCTCGCCTGCCCGCCGCCCGCCGCTCCACCCGGCACGCCACCCGCTGCGCCCCGGGTTGGTCCGGCCGCGGACGGCTGCTCCTTGCTGCCGCAGGCCGGTGCCGCAGCAAGGGCCGCGCTGAACGCGAACGTCAGGATCGGCGCTCGGGTCGAGGGATCGCGCGTCACGGGAGGCCATCCTAGCCGGCTTCCGGGGCGAAGGGCCAGGCTCGGAGCGCGAGTCAGGTTGCGACCAGCCCGGAGGCGACCGAGGTGCTGGCGGCGGTCCACGTCGCGGACGCGCTCGTGGACCACGCGCAGGTCGGCGGCGTGGTTCAAGTGCAGACGGCGGAGGTCTGGCAGTCTAGAGCCCCGAGCCCCTGGTCGAGATGTCACCAGAACGGGCGCACGCGAATCGAGTTGTCGCTCTTGGTGTGGAAGATCCCGAACTGAGGATCCGCGAAGCCGGCGATGTAGACGTTCACGGCCGTGGTGATCGAGCCAGCCGGAGTGGGCGACCCTGGGACGGTCCACGAGGTACCGTTCCAGCGGCGGTGCCGATACGTGATGACGCCGCTCACGTCTTCGTAATAGACGAGATCCAGCCGATTCGGAGCATTGCTGATCACGACTGGACCGGTGGCGAGACCGTTGACACCATCGTTCGCCGTCGTCCAGAAGCTGCCGTTCCAGATAGCGTGGGTCAGGCCCTTGGTGACCCCAAAACGACCGAACACGTTGACACGCCCGATGCCAAAAGACGCTGCGGAAAGCGGAGTGTCCGTCACCATGCCCGTGGACATGATCGCGGACCAGGTGTTCGGTGCCGTGAAGGTCTGCGCGGACACCATGCCGAGGTTGTTGCGCATCAGCACGTGCACCGTCCCGGAGCCCGATGCCGCAATCGCCGGCGTCTCGACGGCGTACCCCCCATTGAGCACCCAGCTCGTCCAACTGCCGTCAAACGAGCGTGCACCGCGTGCACCGTTGCTCTGTGGCCACACGACCATGAGCCTTCCCTTGGCGGGGGCGACGGCGGCGGGCGGTGGTGACGTGGCCTGCGGGCTCGGCAGGCTGGTGGCGCGAGCAGCGTGATCGAACGCCGCCGCGGCGCGGGCCTCTCGCAACAAGCGGGCGTTCGCGGCCACCGTCGCTGCCCCCCCGGAGAATCACCTTGAGCGCGACGCGACGATCGAGGCGCGGATCCTAGGCGCGATAGACGCACCTCATGCCGCCCTGTCCGATGAGGGCCTCTATCGTATAGCGCTCAAGAGTCTCGCCGGCTTTCAGCAGGGTCACGGAGCGACCTAGCCGATCACGCGAGGCAGCGAGACCCTCGAATTGCCAATTGTGCAGTGTGAACGGCGTGGCCCGAGCAGAGGCAAGAGATGTATCTTGCCGCGATGAACAAGCCGATAGGTCAAGAAGCCTTGATTCCAAACCCAGCCCTGAAACCGCTTGAGCCGTTGGTGGGTACTTGGAAAACCGAAGGCGCCCATCCCTTCATGCCCGGCGTGGCGCTTCACGGTCAAACCCGTTTTGAATGGGCAGAAGGCGGAGCGTTCTTAGTCATGCGCTCGGAAATCGACGAGCCGCGGATCCCGAGCGGGGTTGCCGTCTTCGGCAGCGATGGGGACGACACCGAGGGTCGGTACTCGATGTTGTACTTCGACGAACGCGGGGTGTCTCGCAGGTACGACGCGAGTATGGCGGGCCACGCGTTTATCTGGAGGCGCGACTCAGCGAGCCTTTCCCAACGTTTCACCGTGACGCTCAGTGTGGACGGTCAGAGCATGCGCGGCAAAGGTGAAATGCGGAAGGCCGGTGGAGCGTGGGAGGACGACCTCGCGCTGAACTACACTCGAGCCGAGTAGGGGCGTGGCTGCCCCGGTTTCGGTGTCGGCGGCTAGGGAGACCAATGGGGAGGAGGGGGGTAGTGGAGCGAAATAGCAGGGAGGACGAGGAGAATCGGCGGGCCCCGTTCTTAGTGAGCCTGGAATTCGTGAGTAGTGAGCGAAAAAATTTGAGTGGAACCACCGTCCTTTACGACCTCGCCTCGGGCGACTCACTCGGTGAGCTCGAGGCGGGAGTCCACGCGGTGACACCGGACGGGCGCTTGCTGTTCATGTTGGAGTTGACCGGCGATCCCGCGGTTGACTCGCTGGTCGCCTGGGATACGCAGACACTCGCGTCGCAGTTGATCGAGGTGGATTTCGACTGGAGCTTTCCGGTCGTCATCGCGCCGGACGTTCGGTCGGCGGTCTTCGTCGTCCAGCGCGGCTCCGACTACCAGCTCGAACGCGTGAAGCTCGACGACTTCAGCCTGACGACCCTGGCCACCGCCGCGAATTTCACTCATTTTCCCGTGTCCTCTGCGGACGGCAAGCTCGCATTTTACGCCAGCGGAGAGCTAAGGGTCGCGCCAGCGGACGACTCGCCGGTCGTCACCCTGAGCAGCCGCCTCAACTTCGAAGCGAAGCTCGCCTGGCTCGGCACCGACACCGTCGTCAGCGAGCTCGCCGGCCCGTACCAGGTCCAGCAGGGGGTCTACGCCCTCGCGGCACTTCCGAGGAGCCCGTGATCCTCGCGCTGCGCGCCGGCAGCGGGGCGCGCCGTCGGGCGGCAGCCCGTAGAGGCTGAAAGATCCGACCCTACTAACCCCCCCTCCGGCCGCCCCCGCTGCAACCGGCGGAGTCTTCGCCGTCGCGAACGGATCACCAGGGTCAACGTCGAGCCCGGCGGCAAGCTGGCCGAGGCGTCCCGATCGTCGGGTTGAATACACACCTCGACGCCGACCGCATCCGAGATCGAGGCGATCTCCAGGGTGGGACCGAGAGCAGGCTTCGTACCCGGTGGCGAGAACACGCCGTCGAGGGCGATGGCGTGAAGATGCGTGTTGAGGTTCAAGGAGCCGCCGAAGCGATGCTGGAACGCGAGCACGCCGCCCTCCGCCCCGGGGACGCCCGCGTCATGAGCGCGCCGCCGCTGGAGCGCCAGCGCCTGAGCTCGCCGGGCGCCGCCGTCGAGCCATCGCACACGATGCGCCCCCCTACCGCGGGACCTCCCGATCGAGCAGCCGTCCCTGAATCGCCTCCGCGACGTGCGGCTGCCTGACGCGCTCTTCGCCTTCGAGGTCGGCGATGGTGCGGGCGACGCGCAGGATTTTGACGAAGGCGCGCGCCGAGAGGCCGAGCTTGTTGACGGCGAGCTCGAGCAGGCGTCGGGCTTCGCGACCGAGCGGCGCCGCACGTTCGAGCTCGGGGCCGCTTAGGGTCGAGTTGACGCGCGCCGAGAGACCGAGCGTCTCGACGCGGCGGCGTTGTACCTCGCGGGCCCGGGCGACGCGCGCGCGCACGTCCGCCGACGATTCACCGTGCCGCGCTTCCGTGAGCGCCGAGACCTCGACGGGCGGTACGGCGACGTGGATGTCGAGCCGATCGACGAGCGGGCCGCTCAGGCGGGCGCGGTAGCGCCGGCGCGCTTCGTCGCTGCAGACGCAGCGGCGACGCGGGTGGGAATAGTAGCCGCAGGGGCAGGGATTCACGGCGCCGACGAGCACGGGCCGGGCCGGGAACCAGGCGCGCGCCCGTGCCCGCGCGATGCACACCACGCCGTCCTCGAGCGGCTGGCGGAGCGCCTCGAGCGCGCCACGACGAAACTCGGCGAGCTCGTCCAGGAAGAGCACGCCGTTATGAGCGAGGCTCACCTCGCCGGGGCGTGGCACGTCACCGCCGCCGACGAGGCCGGCCTCGCTCACGGAGTGGTGCGGCGCGCGAAAGGGCCGCTCCGTGACGATGCCCTGCTCGGGCGGCAAGAGCCCCGCCACGCTGTGGATGGACGTGCATTCGACGGCCTCGTCGAACTCGAGTGGCGGCAAGATGCCGGGCAGCAGGCGCGCGAGCAGGGTTTTGCCACTGCCGGGAGGCCCGATGAAAAGGAGGTTGTGCGCGCCGGCCGCCGCGACCTCGAGCGCGCGGCGGGCGCCCGATTGCCCGCGCACGTCGGCGAGATTGGCGTTCTGTTTGGCTGCACGGGGCACGAAGCTCGTCGGGCGCGCGGCGGCGAGCTCGGCGCGGCCTTCGAGGTGCGCCACGGCCTGGGTCAGGGTGCTCGCGAGCCGCACGTCGATGCCGCGGGCGATGCCCGCCTCGATGGCGTTCGCAGCGGGGACGATCGCGCTCTGCATCCCGCGGCCGCGGGCGCCCTCGAGCTGCGGCAAAAGGCCGCGCACCGGGCGCAGCGAACCGTCGAGGCCGAGCTCACCGAGCAAAAGGACGCCTTCGAGGCGCTTCCGCTCGAGCTTTCCGATGGCCGCGAGCACCGCGAGGGCGATGGCGAGATTGAGCGTGGCGCCCGCCTTGCGCAGATCGGCGGGGGCGAGGTTGACCGTGACGGCGTACTCGTCGAGCAGCACGTCGAGGCCCGCGAGGGAGCTCGCGACCCTGACGCGCGCCTCGCGCACGGCCGCCTCGGCGAGGCCGACGAGCTGAAAGAAGGACGGCCCGCGCGACGAGCAGACCTCGACCTGGATCGGCCGGGCTTCGAGCCCCAGGACGACGCTGGCGCTCGCCACGGCGAGGCCGAGCGGCTGACCCTGCACGATGGCGACCGCGGTGGACGTTGAGCGCATGGCGGCCCAACCGTGCAGAGCATGTGCCAGCCGGGAGCCCTCGGGTTTGGCGGCGATGCTCCCCGCGCGACCCCTGGTGGCCCCGGCGGAAGTCCCGGCGGCCAGGGATCGCCGTAGACTCCCCGGCATGACGGACATCGTCGTGCGCCGGGCGAGCCCGGCCGATCTCCCCCGGGTCGCGCGCCTCGCGGGGGGCCTGGTGCGGCTCCACCACGAAAACGACCATCGGCGCTTCTTCCTGCCGGAGCGGGTCGAAGAGGGGTACGCGTGGTGGTTCGAGCGCGAGCTCGGGCGCGAGCAAGCCGTCGTGCTCGTCGCCGAGGGCGCGGGGTCGCTGGTCGGCTATGCCTACGGAGCGCTGGAGGAGCGCGACTGGAACCTGCTCTTGGATGCGCACGGCGCGATTCACGACGTTTTCGTGGACGAGCCAGCGCGAGGGCAAGGGGTCGGGCGCCGGCTGCTCGTTGCGATGATCGAGGCGCTGGAGGAGCTCGGCGCCCAGCGCCTCGTGCTCTCGACGATGGTCAACAACGAGCCTGCACAGCGGCTCTTCGGCGCTCACGGGTTTCGCCCGACGATGCTCGAGATGACCCGCGGGTGACGCAAACCGACACGGCGAGTTCGACGGTGCGTGCTCCGCGAAGCGCTGCGTCTCGACTTTCGCGCACACGACGCTCCCCGCAGAGCATTCCGCTCTCCGTCGTCTTTTCCAGTGCACGTCGATGATCAAAGTGTGAGCCACAAATGCGAGCCGTCGCCACTTCTACAACGCGCCGCGCTCCATCGCGCGGTATCATCGCGTGGCTCATGATCAGGATTCGTGTGAGGGACCGCATCTGGGTTTTGCCGCTGGCGCTCGGCGCCGTGCTCGCCTGTTCGTCGGGCTCTGCGGACCTCGCCTCGCCTCCCACACTCGGCACGTTGCAGGGCGGCAGCGGCGGCACGGGCCGCGGCACGGGTGGGGATGCGGCGGCGGCCGCCGTCGGCGGCTCGGACAGCGGGGCGGGCGGCAGCGGTGGCACCGGCGTCGGTGGGACCACGCCGATCGACGTGACCGATCCCTCGCCCCCTCCCGAGTGCGAGCCGGTGACCTGTGCCGGGCTCGGCTGGGAGTGTGGGTACATCGTTGACGAGTGCGGCAACAAGGTGGACTGCGCGGACGAGGGCCTCACCTGCGGTCCGCTCGAAGCGTGCACCGGTGGTGTCGGCGCGCCGACCGTGTGTCAGAGCGCGCTCGGAGAGGGCTGCACGCTCTGCGGCGACGTGCCCGATTGCTCGGCCGCCCCACAGCTCACCATGCTCACCGGTCGAGTCATCACGCCGGGTCGGAATGACGCGGACGCGGCGAACCAGCTCGGGGTCCCGAACGCCTTCGTCTACATCCTGCGCTCGAATGACGTGACCACGCTGCCCGCGATCACGGCCGGCATCCCCACCGACGGCACGAGCTGCGATTGCTGCGGCGAGCAGGACCTCGGCCCCGTGCTCGTCGGAGGCCTCACCGACGCAACGGGCAACTTCACCCTCGAAGGCAACATTCCGATCGGCTCCGAGTTCTTGCTCGTCGTCAAGGCCGGGCGGTTCCGCCGCGCCGTTGCCCTCACGCTGCCCGAGGCGGCGGCTTGTCAGACCTACGCGTTGCCCGCCACGCTACCCGAGAACCCGGCGCGCCTGCCCCGCGACATGGCAGACGGCGTCGGCGTCAACATCCCGCGCATCGCCGTGAGCACGGGCTCCGTCGATGCGATCGAGTGCGTGCTCGAAAAAATGGGCATTGCCGATGCCGAGTTCGGCAATCCGGGCACCGGCGGCACGGCGCCGGCGCGCGTGCACCTTTATCGCGGCAACGGTGGGATGATGGGGATGATGGGGACGGGGATGGGCGCCGGTGCACGCATCGACGACACCACGCCGCCGGATACCGAGCTCTATTCGGACCTGGCGCGCTTGCAGAGCTACGACATGGTGATCGCCGATTGCGAGGGCGCGGGCTACGATTCCCGCTTCACCCAGCGTGATGCCGACGGCGACAAGGTGCGCGAGTACGTGAATCGCGGCGGTCGCTTGTTCGGCAGCCACCTGTCGTTCACCTGGCTGCACGAAAACGGAGCCACACCCTACGATGCGACGGATCCCATCGCGACGGGGCTCGGCCCGGCCGCGACCTGGGCCACGAACATCGACGGCCAGAGCCTGGTCGGTACCGGCGTCGTCTCGCTCGGCCGGCCGCAGGCGAGCCCGCGCATCCAGAGCTTCGCGGACTGGATGGCCAACGAGGGCGTCACCACGCCGCCGGCGAGCTCGTTCGAGATCGTCGAGCCCCGGAGCCAGAATGCCACGCTCGGCGCGAGCGCCGAAGAGTTCGTGTACCAGGAAGACGGCAACCAGCGGGTTCAGCAATTCTCGATCAACACGCCGTACGGCGCGCCCGACGACGCGGTTTGCGGTCGCGTCGCCTACAGCGGCTTTCACGTGAGCGTCGGCGACGCCTCGAACGTCATCTTCCCCGAGCATTGCGCGGGTGATCTCACGGCGCAGGAGAAGGTGCTGCTCTACATGCTCTTCGACCTCAGCGCCTGCGTCGGCGAGACACCGCCGCCGCCCGAGTGCACCCCGCAGACCTGCGAGGAGCTCGGCGCCGAGTGCGGCTTCAGCGGCGACGGCTGCGGGGCCGTGCTCGACTGCGGCCCCTGCAAGGTCGAGCCCCCGAAGTAAGCGCCGCTGCGGGCGCTTCTGCCGCGCCGCGAAGCAGCGCCACTCGCTCTACTGTCCGCCCGACCACGGGACGCCGCTCGGTCGCTGGTCGGCGGTGGCTCTGCCCTCGATGATGGCGCCGTCCGCGGCCGCTGCGATGACGAGCCCGGGCTCCGCGAAGATGCTGACGAAGGGTGCGCGCCATTCCGCGCTCCACCAGACTTTCGTCCATCCGGCCTCCGTCGACGGCCCGTACCAGAGGCACCCGGCGCCTCCCGCCCAGGCCCCCCCGAGCACGTCGATCGCCACGGACGCGAGGTCGTTGCCTTCCTGCAGGTAGGCGATCTCCGTCTGCTCGTGGTGGCGCCTCAGGATCGAACCCTGCGAGCCGACGGCGAACGACAGCTCGCGCTCGGGTCGGCTCGCGGCCGCGACGAGCGCGCGGCCGGCGGGGCGTGGCAAAATGTCGAACTGAAAGTGGAGGGGCGTGTAGATGCCGGCGAGCCCCTTGCCGTTGACGCCGCGCCCCACCACGAGGAAGCGCGTTTCGTCGAGCCGCGCGAGGCTCACGAGGCTCGACGCCTGCGTCACGGGCAAGGGCTTGAGCCAGCGGCCGCCGCTCACCCCGCAGAGCAGGGGTGGCTCGCCGGATTTGCCGCCGATCGTGGCGGCCAGGTCCGAGATCTCGCCGCAAGCGTCCATCAGGACGACGCTCGGATCGTCCCCGCGCAGCGTGCGCGTGACGCCCGCCCTCGAGTATTCGGCCAAGACACCGCCGTCGCCGCCGAGCAACCAGCGTCCGGCGCCGGCCGAGCTCACGAAGCGGATCGGTCGAATGCCGCCGAGCGTCTGGTGCGGCACCTCGTTCCATGCGGTGCCGTCGAAATACACGAGGCCTTCCGTCGTCGCCGCGAGCGCGTGCCCGTCGGAATCCCAGCCAATGCGCACGAGCAACCAGCGCTCGTCCGCCGGGTGCCGTACCGTGAACGTCCAGCGCGGCAGGGAGGCACCCGGCACGGCCTCCACGGGCACGTGCGTACGACGCGTGGGCGGACAGCTCGTGAGCCAGCTCTTCAGGCTCGCGGCGAAGGCGCGTGGCGTCGCCGGCCGTGCGCTCGGGTCGGGTGACGTCGCGAGCGCGAGCGCGCGATCCATGCCGTCGCACACCTCGGCGTCGGCGCGGATCTCCGGGCAGAGGCCCTTGGCCTCACGGATCGACCGGCGCTCGGTGCTGCGCGCGTGCACGATGGCCATGAGCCCTGACGCGGCGAAAAGCTCCTCACCCGTGAGCACGTAGTAAAACATCGCGCCCAGGCCGAAAATGTCGGCAACGAACCCCACCGTGGCGCCTTCTGCGACCTGCTCGGGCGCGACGAAACCCGGGGTGCCGACCGCTTCCGAGCCGAACGTCGCCTGCATGCCGAGCGGCCGCGCGATTCCGAAATCGGAGATCTTGAACATCTCCGAGGCGCCGCTCCCGCAACAGAGCACGTTGTTCGGATTCAGATCACGGTGGATGACCCCGGCCGCGTGGATTTCGGTGAGCCCGTCGGTCACCTGATCGAGCAAGCGGAGCGCGCGCTCCGGTGGGAACGCGTAGCCGAGGTCGCGAACGGTGCGCTGCACGCGCTCTTCGAGCGTGGTGCCCTCCGGCCCCCCGTGAACGTACTCGAGCGCGAGCCAGGGGAGCTTCATCGCGTAGCCTCGACCCGAGTACTCGGTCGTGCCGGCGTCGAGCAGCCTGACGACCGACGGGCAAGACGGCACGCGCTCGTTGATGCGACCGAGCGCCACCGCCTCCTTGCGCACGATCATTTCGGCGCGGTCGCCCGCCTGTGCGATGATGGCAGGCTGGATGATCTTGAGGACGGCGGGGGAGGTGCCCTCCGGCCCGAAACGCGATGCAAAATACGCGATCGCCGTGCCCCCCTCGCCAAGTCGGCGTTCGATGCGATACACCACGCCCGTCCGGAGCTCGGAGGGGACCGTGCTCCCGATGAAGGGATCCGCACCCGGTTTGACCGCCTGCATCTGTCCTCGGAAACCCGAATAAGATGCCAAACGACCGCCGCGGCAACAGTCACCTTCGGATTTTTCTCGCCGAGCGGGCTTCCGCCTGCCAAATAGGACCGCGCGCGTGTCATCCATGAAGGTTTTCTCGGGCTTTGCCCTCGCCCTGACCCTGCTTGGTTTCGTCTCCGGCTGCGGCGCGAATTGCGAATCCGTCTGCGAAGATCGGAAACAGTGCCCCGACGCCTCACCGGACGAGCGCACGCGCGACTGCGACAAGTCGTGCGGGGACGACACGGCTCGAGCGGACCGCTTCGGTTGCACGAGCCAGAACGCCGATCTCGTCGACTGCTTCGCGAAGCTGAACGACCTCTGCGATCCTGCACCCTCGGCCTGTTCGGGGGAGCAGGCGCGGCTCTACCAGTGTCGTCAGGTCTACTGCGCCGATCATCCCGACGAGGTCGGCTGCGCCTGGTGAGCGGGCTCAGGGAACGCGCAGGAGCCGAGCGGGGCGCTTCACGTCCTGTTTGATCACGGGGTCGCCGCGAAAGACGACGCGGCTCATGCCGGTCAGCGTGGCGTCGAGCCGTTCGAGGTAGCCGAGGTTGACGCTCGCGGCGTCCTTCGCCGTGACCTTGGCGGCGCCTGCAGCGAACCCCGAGAGGTCGAAGCGCGCGGCAGACTTCACGTTGACCTCGAGCGTCTGACTCGAGCCCTTCGCGACCAGGCGCGTACCGCCCGTGCCCTTGACGGCGAAGTGTTCGGCACGCACTCCCTCGACGTTGGCGCTCGCCGCCGCGACGAGTGCGACGCCGTCGAGCTTCTCCGCGCCGAAACGGGCGACGAGCGGCTGCGTCGTCCGGAGGACCTGGTCGGGCTCGAGCACCAGCGTGCCGTCTTCGACGCGGGGCTTGACGTGCGACAGCAGATTGTCGTCCCCGCGCAGCTCCAGGGAGACGGGCTTGCCCACGCTGATTTCGGCGCGTAACGAGCCACCGACCCGCACGCTCGTGAAGGGAGGCAAGGTGCGCACGACCTTTGCGCCCACGCCGCTCCCACGCAGGCCAGACTCTTCCTTCTTCTTGCAGCCCGAAACGGAGAGCGCGACGACGAGTGCCGCGAAAAAGACCAAGGAACGTGCCACCATCCGCCGCTTTAGCACACGGGGGCAGGCTCGCGGGCGTGCCCCTTTTCGAGGCGAGCCCGTGCGTGGCGATTCGGGACGCGTCCCCTTCTCGAGAGCTTTCACCAGCGCTCGAGGGGCTCGCGGTCCTCGGCCGAGACGAACGTGGCGATCGCACCGCCCGCAGCCTCGCGCAGGCGCTCGGCGAAGCTCGGCAGATAGCCCCGCTCCGAGCTCGAGTGCTCGCAAAGGACGACGCTCGTGCCGCGCGAGAGCTGCTCGAGCACGGCGTGGTGCGAAAGCTCGCCGGTCACGACCAGATCGGCAGCGGGCGCGTCGCGGAGCACGCTGCCGCCCGAGCCGGCGCACACGAGCGCGCGGGCGAGCGCCGCACCGCGAGCGTGTTCGGGCGTGGCAGCCACGCGCAGCGACGGAACATTGATGTGCGCCTTGAGCCGCTCGACGAGCGTCGCGAGCGGCGCAGGGTCGCTCAGCGTGACTCGGCGGGCGATGCCGGTTCCGAGCGCGGGGTGCGGCACGAGCGGGTAGAGGTCGAAGGCCGGCTCCTCGTAGGGGTGCACGTCGCGCATCACCTCGGCGACGCGCGTGAGCGCGCTTTTCGGACACACCATCTCGAGCCGGATTTCGCTCACGCGCTCGAGCTGTCCGCGCGCGCCCACGGCGGGATTTGCCCGCTCGCTGCCGCGAAACGTCCCCGTCGTTTCCGCTCGGCTCGAGCACTCGGTGTACTCGCCGATCACGCCGGCGCCGGCCTTTGCGAGCGCGGAGGCGACGCGCTCCACGTCGCTCTCGGGCACGAACGTGACGAGCTTGAGCTCGAGCGCCGGATCGTGGGTCGATAGGACGACGAGCGGCGCGCGGTCGCCGGGACCGAGGCCCGACGAAAGCCAGTCGTTGACGCCACCGGGTGCGGCGTCGAGCGCCGTGTGTGGCGAATGAAGGGCAATGCCGGCGCGCGCGAGCGCGAGCACGCGCCGCTCGGCAGGCACCGAGGCGCGGAGGCGTTTGAGAGGGTGGAAGAGCGGCGGGTGGTACGCGACGACGAGGTCCACGTCGAGCGACGAGAGCTCGTCGAGCACGGCGTCGGTGAGATCGATCGTGAGCAGCACCCGCTCGATCTCGGGCTCCTCGTGCGGGCGGCGGCGATCGCCCGCGGGCTCGAGCAAGAGCCCCACGTTGTCCCAGCTTTCGGCATGCTGGAGCGGCGCCAGCGCCTCGACCAGGGCGACGACGCGAGCGAGAGCGAGCGCCATGCGACCGAGCCTCCCCTAGTGCCTGGTCTCGTCCTCGGCCACGGGCGCAGCGAACGGCGCGCTCTTGAGCTCGATCATCAAACCGGCGAGCGCCTGCATGAAGGCACGGTCCACGCGCTGATAGTAGGCGCGCGTGAGCCCGATGGCGCGCTCCGTGTCGGCGCTCTCGAGCGCGGCGCCGAATTCGCGCAAATACTGCGGAAAGCTCGGCTCGAGCACCCAGAGCGTCGGGAAGCGATCGATGATTTCTCGGTACGCTTCCAGGAACGGATTCGCGATCCAGCGCACGGCCACCGAGTGGCTCGAGTCCACGAGCGCGTCGAGCCAGCGTTGAAAGCCGTGGCCAATCAAGACCGGATCTTGCCGCTCGAAAGCCGCGATCACGAGCTCGGTGATGTCGCGCAGGCGCGCGGTGTCTTCCTTGTCTGCGCGCTCGGCGGCGAGCCGCGTGGCGAATTCGAGGACGAGGAGCCGCGCGCGGAGGATGTCCTCGAGCATGTGGACACTCTCGCCGAGCTCGGCGGCCGACTCGAGGAACGGCGCGAGCAGCTCGAGCGTGCCGCTCTTGCGGAAATCGGCGACGGTGACACCCTGCCCGTGCCGCACGGTGACGAGTCGCGCTTGCTCGAGGCGCCGCACGGCCTCACGTAGCGTGTTGCGGTTGGTGCGGTACTCGGTGGCGAGCTCTCGCTCGCCGGGCAGGCGCTCGCCGGGCGAAAGCTCGCCGGACAGAATGCGACGGCGCATCTCGCGGAAGATGGTCGTTGCGATGTTGCTCGGCTGGGGGCGGTCGCGTTCCACGGCAGGCTCGAAAATAGCTGTTTTAGAACAGGACGGCGCCGCCCAAGGCGACGTAGGGCCAACCGAGGCGGACCGTGAAGCCCGCGCGATCGCCGAACACGAGGAATCGGCCACCGACCCAGCTCACGAACTCGACGTCCACGTTCGAGTCCGAGGTGTTGCACGTGCCGCCGTTGCAGACCCCGGCCCACGACCAGTGCTCGTATTGTAGCGCGAGACCCACGTCGGCGAACACGCTCACGACGGGTGTGAAGAAGAAGCTCCACTCGGCGGTTGCGGGCAACCAGACGTTCGCGCCACTGCACCGGTCGGGAAAGAACGGCACACCACCGCGCACGCGGCACACGTCGTCGTCTCCGAAGTGGACCCAGTCGATGCCGAAGCTGATGCCGATGTTGTTGTTGATCTGCGGAACGGGGCCGTTGTGCACGAAGGGCACGGCCGCGCGTAGACCGAGTCCGATCCCCGCACTGCCGAACGGGCGCTGGGAATGCTGGATCACGAAGTGCGGATCGAGCTCGACCGCGTAGTGCGGATGCGCGCCGGGCTGCTTGATCTGCGCGGCGCCGGGCGCCGTGTGCACGAGCGCGGCGACCCCGAGGAGCACCGCCACGAGCACGCGCTTCCCGCGGGTCGCGGGGGACGCCCGTTCAGGTGAAACGCCCGGCGATGGCTTGCGCGAGGTTGGCAACGAGCACCGGCGCGGATGCTACGACACGCGCGCGGCCCAGCTCAACCCAGTCCGTCACGGGTTTTAGCGCGTCTGGTCCCACCGCGAGCCGCGGGTGGCTCGAAAGCGCGCGCGCCAGGCGCTCGACCACGACGGCGGCGCCGGCTTTTGCACTGTCACTTCGCTCTTCTAGTATCGCGGCGAGTCGCTGGAGGCGTGCCCGCTGGACGGCGGGCCAGGGTAGCGAGCCAAGGACGGTCGGGTCGCGCCCGGCGCTGAGGCCGCCGAGGTACGCCGCGCGCGTCCGGGGATCCTCGGCGAGCTCGGCATCCAGGAGGAGCTCGACGCCGACGTGCGCCACGGCGCGCCGCGTGCCGGCCGCGACGCCACGCGCACGCAAAAAGCGCAACGCCTCACCTTGCAGCTCGGTGAACCACGGCAGCGCGTGAAACACCTCGTCCGTGAGGTGGTGGAAGCGGATGCCCTCGCCGAGCGCTCCGGGCACGCGATCGGGAGCCCGCACGCCGAGCATGCTCGAGAAGTCGGGCAGCATGGCCCCGAGGAAAAAGGCTGGCTCGTCCGAGAAGCGAGCAGCGAGAGCGACGTGTCCGACGAAGTTCATGTCGAAGCGTGACGAGGGTAGTTTCCCGTGCGACGGAAAAAGGTGTCGGCGAGGAGTCTGGTCGGTCGCGGGCCGACGCTCAAGCGCGGGCTCGCCCGGTTTTCGGGCGCCGGGCTCGGGACTCTCGGCTCGACGGCTGAATGCCGGAACGCGCCGTGCTAAACGCTCCGGCCATGTCCTCCGAGCAGGGTCTTTGCGGCGTCAGCGCCATGAGCCTCTACGTCCCACCCTTTCGCGTGCCACTCGAAAGCTGGTGCCAATGGACCGGGAATAATTGGGACAAGATCAGCGCTGTCGTCGGGCGGAGCTTCCGCGTCCCGGGTCGGCACCAGAACGTCTACACCATGGCCGCCAACGCCGTGCTCGCGCTGATCCGCGACAACGGCGTCGATCCGCAGAAGGTGGGCTTTCTCGGGCTCGGTACGGAATCGAGCACGGACAATGCGGCTGGTGCCGTGATCGTGCGCGGCATGGTCGACCGCGCGCTCGAAGCGCTCGGCCTGCCCCGCCTCTCGCGGCACCTCGAGGTGCCCGAGTTCAAGCACGCCTGTCTCGGGGGTGTGTACGCGCTGAAGAGCGCGCTCCGCTACGCGCAATGCGACGGAGCGGACCGGCTCGCGATCGTCGTGAGTGCCGACGTTGCGGAATACGAGCGCGGCAGCACGGGCGAGCAGACGCAAGGCGCCGGCGCCGTCGCCTTGCTCGTCGAGCGGAGGCCGCGGCTCTTCGCGGTCGACCTCGCTCACGCGGGTACAGCCTCCGACTACCGCGGCCCGGATTTTCGCAAGCCCTTCGCGCGTCACTTCAGCGAGGAGTACGCGAAGAACACGCGGCGCGGCGCGGATTTCCCGGTTTTCAGCGGGAAATACTCGACGTTTTCCTACATCGACGAGACCGTGCACGCCGTCGAGGACATGCTGCACAGGCTCGAACGTCTCGGCGGGCGCCTACTACGAAAAAGTCGCCGCGCTCTTCTTCCACCGGCCGTATCACCTCATGCCGGTCCAGGCGATGTCGTTTCTCTACGTGCGAGGGCTCGCGCGCGGCGACCATCGCCACGACGAGCTCCGCGAGCTCTGCAGCGAGGCGGGCGTTCGTGTCGAGGACGTGCTCGCCGAAACCGTCTCTTCGCCGGACTTGTACGCGCAACTGCTCCTGGGGGGCACGGGAGCGGACCCGTACCTTGCGACGAGCGCCGCGGCGAGCACGCTACGCAAGCGTGCGGCCTTCCGCGAGCTGCTCGCCAGGAAGATGAGCCTCGGGTCGGAGGCCGCGAAGGACCTCGGTAATCTCTACAGCGCAGCGCTCCCCGCTTGGATCGCGGCCGGCCTCGAGCAAGCAGCGACGGGTGCCGTCGAGCTCGAAGGCGCGCCGCTCGTCGCCGTGGGCTACGGCAGCGGCGACGCCGCCGAGGCGCTCCCGTTCTCCGTCGTTCCCGGCTGGACCGCGGCCGCATCGCGCATTGGCTTTGCTCGCGCGCTGTCGGGCGGCATCGACCTCGATCGCGGGCAATACGAGGCGTTGCACGACGGGCACGACGTGCCCAACCTCACGTACCGGCCGAGCCGCGAGTTTTGCATCGCGCGCGTCGGCAAGAGCTACGACCCGGCGTTCCAGGACCTCGGGGTCGAGTACTACGAGTACGTGGCGTGAAAGCCGACGCCGGTCCCAGCGTTCGCATCGACCGCTGGCTCACGGCGGCTCGCGTCTACAAGTCGCGCACCCTCGCGCAGGAGGCGTGTGGCGCCGCGCGCGTTCTCGTCAACGGTCAGCCCGTGCGCCCGAGCCATCTCGTCCGCGTGGGCGACGAGGTGAGCGCCGAGGTGCCGCGTGGCCTCACCGTGCTCGAGGTCGTGGCGCTCGCCGAGAAACGCCTCGGGGCGGACAAGGCGCGATTGCTCTACGTCGATCGCTCGCCGCCGCCGCCGCCGAAGGAGCCGCTCGTCGCGGCCCGTGAGCGCGGTGCGGGGCGCCCCACGAAGGCCGATCGGCGGGCGCTGGATCGCCTGCGCGCGCGCTGAGACGGCACCGCACCCGCTATTTCGGCCCGTGTTCGACGAACGAGCGTGCCGCGACGAGGACACGCGGCTCGATCACGAGCTGTCGCAAAAAAATTCGACCAGCGGTGGAGAAGACGTTTGGGTTCATCTTTTTTGGTGCACCTCCGTCGCGGGCGGTCACCTCGCGATCCGAGGGTTTGATTCACATGACCCAATTTGATCGCGTTCTCGGCGCCGGGAGTTCTCTCGTCGCTCTGGTGTTGCTCGCTGCCTGCTCACTCGAAACGACAACCGATGGCGTTTCGGGCGCGGGGACAGGTGGCACCGCGCCCGCCTCCGGTGGAAGCGCCGGAGCAAGTGGTGCGACCGGTGGTATCAGCGGTACCGGTACGCAGACGGGCGGCACGGCGGGCAGCGTCGACTCCGGAGGCAACGGTACGGGCGGCAGCGCCACTGCGGGGAGCGCGGGGGCCGGTGCAGGAAGCGCCGGCGCCAACGCCGGGAGCGGTCCCGCCGCGGGAGGCTCAGCAGGTGGGGGAGCAGGTGCCGGCGGCATTGCGGGCGACGCAGGGAGCGGCAGCTCGGGTGCCGGCGCGGGCGGCGCGCAGGGAGGCTCGGCCGGCTCCGGTGCTGGCGCGGGCGGCGCAGCGGGCTCGCCGTTCGGTGGCATGGGCGGCACGGGCGGCGCGCCACCCGCGCTCGACTGCGGACCCGACGGCTGGGCCGTCGAGAATCACGGCCCCCCGTCGAACCGCGTCAACTACGTGATTCTCGGTGACGGTTACGACGCGACGAGCATCAACACGACCCTCGTCACGCACATCAACAACGCGCTCGATCGCCGCTTCAACAGCGAGAGCGGCCAGCCATACGCGCGTTACCGAAACTTCGTCAACATCTGCGTCGAGAAGGTCGTGAGCCAGAGCAACGGCATCGGCAACGGGGCCACGGCGTTCGACGGCGGCAATGGCGGTGACCGGCTCGCTCGCGTCAACGAATCGAAGGTGACTTCGTACCTCAACGCGAACGTCCCGAAGAGCTTCGAGATCGACTGGAAGGCCGTCGTCTTGAACCAGAGCCTCTGGGAGAACACGGGCGCGATCTTGATGCTGTGGTCCGGCGGCAATCAGGACGGGCCGGGCGCCGCCCTGCACGAGGGTGGGCACGGCTTTCACCAGCTCGCCGACGAATATTGCGCAAAGGGTACCGGCGCGAGCTGCGGCGCCGACACCAACGGCAGCGGCACGACCGGCACGGAGTACTCCGAGGTCAATTCCACGGGCAACCCCATGACGACGGGTGGCAAGTGGGACGCCTGGATGGGCTTCGTTCAGAAGGGGCTCAACGTCCCGGACATGGGTGCGACGGGTGTGCAGGGGACCTTCGTCGGCAGCCGGTACGTCAACTCCGGCCAGTACCGCCCGTCGTCGAACTCGATGATGAACAGCCTATTTGGCACCAACGTGAACACGAGCTTCAACTGCGTGTCGCGCGAGCAGATGATCTTCTCGATCTGGCGCGCGGTCGTTCCCATCGACTCGACGGAGCCGCCCGCCGGCGCCGTGACGAACCCCGACACGCTGCGCGTCAACGTCATCGACCCGGCCGTCATCAACGTCAACTGGACGGTCGACGGAACGACCACGGAAAACGCCGGAACGACCTTCTCGACAGCGGGGCTCGCCGCGGGCTCCCACATGATTTCCGCACGCGCCTACGACAACGCCACGACGGATCTCGTTCGGAACCGCAGCGGCACGTGCCCCTCGTCCGTGAAGGGCAACTACTGTCACGCAACGTCCTGGCCGCGCTCCGAGCAGACCGTCACCTGGACGGTCACGAAGAACTGAACGTGGCCCGCCCGCACGAAGAACGCTCGACCACGGCGCTTTTTGGCCTCGGCGTGCTCGGCGTGCTGTTCGGGCTCGGCGCGCTCGTCGTCCTCGAGTCGGCGCCGGCTCCCCCCGAGCCCCTCGCGGCGACGCCGCCCGCTCCCCGCGCCGATGCCACGCTCGCGAGCCTCCAAGTGAGACCCGCCGAACCCGTGCACGTTCCGGCGCCGCTCGACATCGCCGACGACGGCGTTCCCATCAAGCCCCACGACCCGCGTGACCCTGAGCCCGAGGGTCCCATGCACCCCCACCCGGTCACGCCCAAGCACCTTCGCATCTACCACGAGAACAACCTCTTGGGGCAGCTCGACGGCGCGATCGACGTGGAGGACGCGGCGGGTCTACGTCGCCTGCTCGAACAATACAGAAGCGAGTACCCCGAGAACGAGCACTCGCTCCAGCAGGGGTATCAGGTGATCCTCGATTGCTTCGAGCACCCCGGCGCCGAGTCACGCGCGGGCGCAGAGCTTTACTACGACACGCAGAACGTCCTCGACGCTCAGGCGCTACGTGCGACGCCACTGCCTCGGCCCGTCTTCGTAGAAGGTTGCCGAACCCCGTCCGCGGCGCGCGAATCGGCGCGCGCCGTCACTCCGCTTCGGCCGGCGTCTCGGTTGCTGCTTCGCCCGCGGGATTGGGCGGCGCAGGATTGGTCCCGTCGGGAGCTTCCGCGGGAGCGTCGCCCGCGGGCGGCTCGGCTGCTGCGGGCGGCGGCGGTGCATCGGGTGGCGGCGGCACATTGGGAGCGGGGGGCGCTGCGCCGGGAATCACTCGCGTGACGCTCTGGAGCAACCCGCCGACGCGGTTGGCGAGCATGCGCATGGGGGGAGGCGCGGCCTCCGGCTCCTCGGCGGGCGGAGGCGGCGCGGCGGGCGCCGGCTCGGGTGCCGGTGCCGGTGGCGGCGGTGGCGGTGGCGCGTCGGGGCGTTCGAGCGGCGGCGAGAAACCACGCCGGCCGAACTCGAACGGCCTCGCTCGTGCGGGCGGGGGCATCGCCGCCGCCTGGACGGGCTCCGGCATCGAGTCCATCGACGCGTTGGTCAGCGTCGCGGCGGGCTTCGGCGTGAAGCGCGGATTCGCCATCGGCACCTCGATCTCCGCCGGCACCATGCCCACCACGATCATCACGAACAGCAGCGCTGCCGAGACGAGCCCCACCGTGGGCGCCCAGCGCCACGTCACGAGCTCCGCGAGCAGCTTGGCAAGTGCCTTCATTGCGCCACCCGTACGGCCGAAGCCTACTCCAAGCTCGGGCATCGGTCATCCGCCGGAAAGGCCGTCCTCGGCCGCTGCGCTCGGTGGTGTGGGGTCTTGCCGGTCATCCAGATAGCCTGGTGGCAAACTCACCGTCTGCCTGCCCGAGGCCTTGCCCCGGGGGACCCGCATGGCGCTCGGGGGGAATCGCTCGCTCGGGTCAAGCTGCCCCAGCAGGTCATCGAGCTCCCCCAGAGTCGTCACTTGCATGAAACGTCCGCGCAGGGCGGCGCTGCCGCGGAAGCCCTTCGTGTACCAGGTCGCGTGGCGGCGGAAGGCACGCATGGCCGCGCTTTCGCCGACCCACTCGGCGAGCGACGCCGCGTGCTCGTGCATGATCGCGGCGATCTCGCCGAGGCGCGGCGGGTCCCGGGCCTCGCGGCCCGAGAGCAGGTCGTCGAGGTCGCGAAACAACCAGGGCCGTCCGAGGCAGCCGCGCCCGATGACCACGCCGTCGCACCCCGTGGTGCGCAGCATGCGAAGCGCGTCCTCGGCCTCCCAGATGTCGCCGTTGCCGAGCACGGGCACCCGTACCGCGCGCTTCAGCTCCGCGATCGCGTCCCAGCGCGCCGCGCCGTCGTAGAGGTCGGCGGCCGTGCGGGCGTGGAGCGCGACGGCACGGACGCCTTCGGCCTCGCCGACGCGTCCCGCGTCGAGGTAGGTGATCACGCGCTCGTCGATGCCGAGCCTGAACTTGATGGTGACGGGCACGTCGCCCGCGGCGCGCACGGCCGCGCGCACGATGTTCGCGAGCAGGCGCGGCTTGGCGGGAATCGCCGCGCCGCCACCTTTCGACGTCACCTTGCGCACGGGGCAGCCGAAATTCATGTCGATGTGATCGACGCGCCCTTCGCCGACGAGGCGCCGCACGGCCTCGCCCACGTAGTAGGGATCCACGCCGTAGAGCTGCAGGCTCCGCGGCGTCTCCTCGGGCCCGAAGTCGGCGATTCTGAGCGTCTTCTGGTTGCCCTCGACGAGCGGCCGCGCCGTGATCATCTCGCTCACGTAAAGCCCGGCGCCGAACCGCCGGCAGAGCCGTCGGAACGGGTAGTTCGTGACCCCAGCCATGGGCGCGAGCACGACCGGAGGCGACACGACGAGCCGCGGGCCTAGCCGGAGTGGCGCGAACTCGCCCGGGCGCGCCGGTGGCACGTCGCGGTTCTCCTCGCTCTTGTACTCGGGGCTCATGGCACGAAGTGGGCGAGCATTCTCACCCGCCCGGCAGCTTGTCGCGGGGTTTCTTGTCGCGCCACACCGACCAGTCGCCCCGCGTCGCGGGGGCGAGCGCGTCGTCGCAGTTCGGGGCGTGATTCATGCCGAAGCGCACGCCTGCGTCCGAGTGCGCGGAAAGAATGCGGTCGTGCTCGTCGATGAAGTAAGCGCGCGAGAGCCCCGGCGCTCTGCCCGAGGGCCACGCGTAGGCGACGAAGCGCCGTTCGGCGAGCTCGTCGTCGAACGGCGCGCCCGGCTCGCTCGACAGCCCGCCGCGCGTCGGCAAGCACACCATGAACCAGAACTCGCCGACCTCGAGGGCCCGCCCCGCCGAGACCGGCTCGCTCTTCGGGTAGCCTTCGAGCAGCGGTGGATCGACCCGCGCCTGACCACGCATACCGAGCTCGCCGCTGAGCTCGCCGACGAGCAGCGCGGAGCCGACGCCGTCGCGGTCGGGATCCCAGCCCGGGTGCTTGCGCGCGGCGTCCTCGGCGAAGAGGATCTCGCGCAGCCGCGAGATCGCGCGCCCGCCCGCCGCCCGCGTGCCGCCCTCGACGATGCCGGGCACGGCCTCGCGCACCATGAAGAGGCCGAAGGCGACCATCGCGACGACGCCGGCGGCGGCGTGTGCGACGCGCCGCGCGCGCAGTGTCGCAATGGGCTCGCGCGGCGACGCGAGAAAGCTCAAAAACACGAAGAGCGACACCGGCAGCGCCAGCAGCGGGAAGCAGAGCGCGAGGAGCGCGAGCAGGCACGCTGCGGCGGTCCACAGCGTCGCGGCTTTGGGAAGCGCCCGGCCCGACACGAGAGGGACGGAGTCCTGGCTCAGCGCCGTGGCGCTCGCGAGACGTGCGATGTCGGAATGTGCTCGGGCGCGACGCTGTTCGTCAGCGAGTACCCGCCGCCGCTGCGCGGCCCCGGCTCCTTGGATGGCGAGACCGCGGGTGGCGGGGGCGCGTCGCTCAGCACGGGCGGGCCGGGCGGTGTGTCGCGCTGTTCCTCCGCGGCGGGCACGCCGAGCGCGACGCCCGAAGGCTTCGAGCTCGGTGGGTGGAGCGCGGCGCGAAGCTCCTCGGGCGGCGGCGAGGGCCGGTTCGGGACCTCGCGCGGGGAAAGCTCGAGCGCCGGGGCGCGCGGGCGCGACATGCTGCCGACCCGCACGGGTGCCGACGAGGGCGCGGCCACTGGGCTCTCGGGCCCGAGCTCCGGCGGCCGGGGCGTCTCCTCCGTGGGTGGCAGCGTCGAGGCGGCGCGCAAGCCGGGCAGCGGCGTCGTGCTCGGCGGGATGGCCTGGCGCATGGCGTCGTTGATGCGCGAGTGCGAGTGGTCGGCGCGGGCTTGATCGCGCTCGCGCGTGAGGCGCGCGACGGTGGCCTGCGCTTCGTCGCGCTGGGCCTGCAGCTTGAGTAGCGTCTCGCGTGCACGATCGCGCTCGGCGAAGAGCTTTTCGATCGTGCGCTCCGCCGCGTCGAGCGCGGAGCGCAGATCGCTCTGCTCGCCGGGTGCGGAGACGCCGGGGAAATCCGGCAGCGTCGTCGGGCGCTGGCTCGGCCTTGCGCGAGCGACCTCGAGCTCACGATGCAGCTCCACGAGCACCTGCTCGTGGTCCTCCATCATTGCGGCGATGAAGGCGTCCTGCTGGTCGAGGATGTAGCCTCGTTCGGCCGCGGCCTCCTGGTGCACCCGCTCGAGGGTCTGCTCGAGCAGCGCGACGCGATTCTTCATCGCGAGCTGCTGTTCGTTCGCGGAGCCGAGCATGTCGGCCATGGCCTCGAGCTCCCGCAGGAGCTGAAGGTTTGCCTCGCGCGCGCCGCTCACGCCCGAGCTGAGGTCGCGGATGGCGCGCATCAGCGTGGTGAGGCTCGCTTCCGCGCGACCGCTGGCGTTCAGCGCGGCCTGCATGTGAGCGCTGCTGCTGGTTCGCCGGGCGGTGGCCGGGGGCCGGCTGCTACGAGAGCGTTCGACGGCGGCGCCGACGGGCTCCGCGCTCCCCTTGTCGGGCTCTTTCGAAGAAACGGGACTCTCCATCGGTGTGCGCTCTTCGTGACTCAAAAAGGAACGTCCCCCGCTCGCTAATGCTACGCTGTTTCCCCTGCGTTGCACCTCCGCGAGCGGCGGGCAATGGGAGCTCGACCATGGATTCGGGATCTGGCTCGAAACACCGGGGCCCGGACCCCGAGAACCCGCCCCCCGGGGTGGCTCCGGGAGCCCGGGAGCCCGGGCCCGCGCGGCCCCCGCCCACGGAGCCTGCCGCGGTCGATGCGGCGCTTGCCCGGCTCTCCGCTGCCGCGCCGCGGCTCGCTCGGCTGGGCGCGCCCGAACGGGCCGCGCTGTTGCGGGACGCTGCGCGTCGTTTTCACGAGGTTGGCTCCCGCATCATCGCCCTCGACGCGAAGGCGAAGGGCATCCCGAACGACGGTCCGCTCTCCGGCGAGCCCGCCCTCGACGGCCCCGTCATCGTCGTCCGCTACGCCGTGGAGCTCGCGCGAACCCTCGAGGGGCGCGGCGACATCGGTGCCGGGGACGCGCGTCTCGAGGGCGGCCGTACCGTCGTCGACGTGCTGCCGCGCGACGCTTACGAGGCCGTCGTCGCACCGCGCTGGAGCGCCACGGCCCTGCTCGACCGCGAGGTCGATCCGAAAGAGGTGACCCTCGCGCCCCGCGACGTGCCGTCCTCGACGAGCGCGGTCGCGCTCGTGCTCGGGGCCGGCAACGTCACGTCCATCGGCGTCGTCGACGCGCTCCAGCAGATCTTCGTTCACGGTCGTGCGTGCGTTTACAAAGCGAGCCCCGCCAACGACTACCTCGGCCCATTGCTCGAGCTCGCGTTCGCTCCGCTCGTGAAGCGCGGCTTTCTCGCGTTCGTCTACGGCGGACGCGAGCTCGGCGAGCTCCTCGTTGCGCACCCGGCCGTCGACGTCGTCCACGTGACGGGCGCTTACGAAACCCACGAGGCCATCGTCTGGGGACCGACGAAAGGCCGAGCCGCGCGCAAGGCCGCGCGCGATCCGCTGCTGAAAAAACCGGTGACGAGCGAGCTCGGCAACGTGAGCCCCGCGCTCGTCGTTCCCGGGCACTACACGGATTGAGAGCTCATGCACGCCGCCGAGAGCCTGGTCGGCTCGTTCGCGTTCAACGCCGGGTTCAACTGCAACGCGACCAAGCTCATCATCACGCCGCATGGCACGGAGCTTCGCGAGCGGCTGCTCGCGGCGATGGCGCGTGTGCTCGAGCGGACGGAGCCCCGGCTCGCCTATTATCCGGGCGCTCTCGCCAAATACCGGCGTTTCAGCCATGAGGGCAGGCTGCGCTCGTTCGGTGGGGGCTCTGAGCGCGTGCTCGCCGGCAAGAGCGACGCGCCCGCCGTCGTGCCCTGGTCGTTCGTCACCGATCTCGATCCCGCGGAGCCCGCCGCGTGCTTCTCCGACGAGCCGTTCTGTGCCGTGCTCTCGGAGGTGCCCGTGGGCAGCGGCGACCCGCTCGAGTTCTTGGACGAGGCGACACGCTTCGTGAACGAGCGCGTCTGGGGCACGCTGAACGCGATGCTCGTCGTGCCGAGCGCCATCGAGGCCGATGCCGCGACGGCCGCCGCGCTCGAGCGCGCGGTCGCGGCGCTTCGCTACGGCTCCGTGTGCGTCAACGTGTGGCCCGCGGTCAGCTACGGGCTCGGCACGCTGCCGTGGGGAGGGCACCCTTCGAGCACGCTCGAGAACGTGCAGAGCGGACTCGGCTGGGGCCACAATGCGCTCCTGCTCCGGCACGTCGAGAAAACGGTGCTGCGGGGGCCTCTCGTCGCCGTTCCCAAGCCGGTCTGGTACGTCGGGCATCGCACGCGGCGGCGGCTCGCCGAGCGGCTCGCCGACTTCACGCTCTCCCCGGGTCCCCTGGGGCTCGCACGCGTCGCCAGCGCCGCGCTGCGCGGCTGACCGCTCAGCGCCTCGAACGCGCGCGCCGCTCGCCTTCGACACGCTCACG
Source organism: uncultured delta proteobacterium (assembly GCA_963841435.1). GTDB lineage: Bacteria > Myxococcota_A > Polyangia > Polyangiales > Polyangiaceae > PMG-095. The sequence goes on along the minus strand of CAWJCS010000003.1, from coordinate 236,747 downwards.
GGCGAGCGCGAGCATGAACTCGTCGAAATCGACCTGCATGGTGTGCCGGCTCGAGCGCACGTAGCGGTTGGCAACGGCACGGCGCTCGGCGCTCGCCGCCTCGCGCATCGCCTCGCCCGGGGGCGTCGCGTACTTTCCCGTGAGATGCGCCGCGACGAGCTTTGCCTGCGCCTCGGCGATCGGCATGATCGCACCGAGCGGCTGCGCGAGGCCCACGAAGTAAAGGTATTGAATGTCGGGGTGAAAAGTACGAAAATAGAGGGATAAGTCGTTGTCGGGGGCGGAGACGAACGCGGGGTCGAAGAAGGGAAAGCTCACCTTGTACCCCGTCGCGTACACGATGGCATCCAGCTCCTCGTGCGTGCCGTCCTCGAACTCGACCGTGCTCCCCGCGAGGTTTCGCACGTTCGGCCGCCGCGTCACGCGCCCTGCGGCAAGCAACGGCAAGAGCTCGCTCGAGAGCGTGGGGTGCGCGCCGCCGAGCAAGTGGTCGGGCCTCGGCAACCCGTAGTCCTCGAGCCGCCCGATGACGATGCGGTAGAGCGCCTGGCCGATCGCCTGCCGCACCCGCAGCGGCAGGAAGCTCGGCGTCACGCCGAGCTGGTCGAGCGGGCGCCCGAACACCATCTTGGGGAGCACCCACGCGCCGCGTCGGGTGGAAAGCACGACGCGCGCGGCACCGCCCGGTTTCGCGAGCTCGCTCGCGACGTTGACGGCGCTGTTGCCGAACCCGACGACCAGCACGCGCTTGCCGACCAGATCATGGGGCTCGTGCGGGTCCACGTAGGCCGACGAGTGGAACGAGACCCCGCTGAAATGCCCCGCAAAGGGCGGGTCGGGCAGCTTGGGATCCCAGTGGTGGCCGTTCGCGACGATGAGCGCGCGGTAGGAGCGACGCTTGCCGTCGCTCGTCTCGACGGCGAAGCGACCGTCGTCCGAGCGCGTCGCGCGCTCGACCCGCGTGCCGAGCTGGATATCCGCGAGCAGACCGAAGCGTTCCACGTACGCCGCGAAGTAGGCGGCGATCTCGGCGTGCCCCGGGTAGTCGGGGTAGCTCTTGGGCATCGGAAAGTCGGCGTACTGCATGCGGTCGCGCGAGGTGTTGATACGGAGCGAGCGGTACGCGGCGCTCTTTTCGTTCGGGTTCTTGAATACCCAGAGTCCCCCCGGGCGATCGCTTTCCTCGAAGCAGTCGAACGTCACGCCGGCGTCCTTGAGCGCTTTGATCGCGACGAGGCCCGACGAGCCGGCGCCGATCACGCACACCTCGGGGTGACTTTCTGGAGAAGGCACTTAGCGCGCTCCCTAGCACCGTTTTTCGCAGGAAGGCGTGCCTTCGCCGCGGTCCGCTCAGCGTGCGCCGAACGCGTAACCCACGTTCAGCGCAAGGGCTAGGTCCGTGCGGTCGTGGCCAAAGAGCGGCGCTCGTGCGGCGAGCTCGACGTGGAATCCGGGGAACGGGAAGAAGCGCACGCCGAGCAGCGGATCGAAGCTCTCGAAGCCGGCGTCGTCCCCGCCGCGCAGGCGCAGCATGAAGCCGCCCAGCACGCTGAAAAAGCGGAGCGGTGTGAAGACGGCTTCGGCGCCCGCGCCCGGGCCGAAGCTCGCGTGCACGGTGCCCGAGCCGTCCGTGAGGAGCAGCGGGAAGGTCACGCCGCCGAGCAGCTCGAGGTCTGGCCGGAGCGGCCACGCCACGGAAAAACCCTGCTCGACGCCGTAGCGGACGGCGTTCTCGAACACGGTTTCGGTCGGGACGAGCACGCGCGCGAACGGGGCGAGCCGGCCGCGGCGCGCGAACGGAACGCTCACGTGCAACCCGAACGCCATCGGCCCGAGGTCGAGCGACGAGGCGTCGACCGTGGCGTTGGCGACGTAGCGGAAATCGGGCCCCGGCAGGAACGCCGAGATCCAGAGGCGCTCGCCGAACGCGTAGCGAGCTCGCACCGCGGCCGCCGCCTCGAGCGAGCCGTAGAAGTTGCCGGTGTTGACGAGTAGCGCGCCGTCGGCCGAAAGCGAGACATCGGTGCCGGCGCAGGCCTCCGGCAGCGCGCCGAAGCCGGCCGGGCCCGCTCCGATCCGCGCGGGCGTTCCGGCGTCGGGTGCGCTCGGGTCGCAGGCCGCCGACGCCGCGGGCGCGCGGAGCACGGCGCCGCAGGCGAACAAGCAGCCCGAGAGCCGCCTCACCGCTGCCTCGGTGCGCGGAACCCACCCCCGTCGACGTTGACGAGGAACGGGTTGGAGAAGGCGAGCGGCAACACGCCCGGCGCCACGCTCTGGAAGTGGAAGCGCGGATTGTCGGTCGGGACGCGGCCGGGCTCGCGAAAGGTGCCGGCGCCGTCGGCCGCGTCCACACGGCCGTTGCCGTCGTTGTCGGTCGTGTCCACGAGGCCGTCGTCGTTGACGAGGTCGAAGGCGAGCGGAAGCTTCATGCCCGCTTCGACGACGATGAAATAGTCGTGCCCCTCACCGGCCGCCGCCGCGAGATTGGACAGCGGCACGCTTGCATCGAGCCGCTCGAGCCCGGACGTGCCGAACGCGTCGTCCGGCGCTGCATCCACGGGCAACGAGCGCGCGAGCTTGCCGTTGACGTACACGCGCGCTTCCTCGACCGGGATCCACGGGGCTGCGGAGACCATGATGCGCAAGGCGGCGCCGCGGGAAGGCGAGAACGCGTCGAGTGACGGCCTCCGGCAATCGCCGCCGTCTTCGACACAGGCGAGGAGCACGGGCCCGTTGCTGCCGAAGCTCCGACCCTGCCGCACGGCAGCGTCGAAACGCTCGATGTCGAAATCGGCGAGCGCCCCCTGGTCGAAGACGACCGTACGCGGGTAGCCCAAGAGCTCGATCGAAAGCGTGTGCGAGTCGCTGTTGGCGGTGCCCGCGCGCAGGATGCCCTGACTCAGGAACGAGAACCACGCCGCGCGATAGTGGAAGAAACGCCGCACGGAGGCGCCGTTCATGACCTCCTCTATGTCGAAGCCGAGGTTCGAGGTGCCGCCGCGCGCGCGGCGCGAAAGCTCCCCCTCGGGCGTCCCGTCCGGCGCCGCGGGCACGTTCTTGCGCGGATCGTAGCCGACGGCCGCGAGGTAGCCCTGGTCGCGGCCGAAGCTGTCGTCGGCGTAAGGGTGGTTGAGCTGCGCGACGCCCGTGCCGTCGTACAGCGGGCGCATGCGCTCGAAGAGGGCCCCCGGCTCGAGCCGCTCGTCGTTCGGCGCGCCGTGACGAGGCGCGAGCGCGTCGTACGTAAGGGGCCAGAAGTTGAAGTGCCCGATGACTTTCGGTACATCGGCGCCCGGCGGGTCGTAAAATAGGATCTGCCCCGTGGTCTCGACGCCCGGCAGCACGCGCACGCGGTCGCCGATGCCCAGGCTCCGAATGGCCGCGCGATAGTCGCTCACGACGTTGTGGTCGGTCGCGGCAATGACGTCCACGTCCTCGGCCACGAACGACAACGCGCGGTCGCGATCCGGCAGGCTGCTGTCGAAGCTCGCTGCGCCGTGCACGTGGAGATCGGCGGAGAGGGCGCCCGTCGGCAAGAGCGAGAGCGGTTCCAGCCGAAAATCCAGGGCCCGGGTGTCGCCCGGCTCGAGCGTCACGCGCTGTCGGCCGAGCGTGAAATACGGGCCGTGCGTCGCGTAAGCGAAGTAGTCACCGGGCGGCACCGCGAAGGACGCTGTGCCCGAAGCATCGAAGAGCACGCGGTTGCAGGCGGGCGACGAGCCGTGCGGCGGCCCGAGGAACGGCGCGCAATGGTCCTCGCGTTGCTCGCCGAAGAAGGAACCGGCCGTTTGCCCAGCGGCCTCGGGATTGGCCGGCACCAGCACGATCTCGGCGACGAGCGGCGCCCCCGTGGCGTTGACGACCGACGCCGTTACGCTGGCCCACGCCGGAACGACCATGGTCCCCGCCGAGCGCGTGTCGGGATCGACGCCGAAGCGCTCTTTTAGCACCCGACCGAACAGGAGCACGGAAAGCTCGTAGCGGCGGCCGCTCGGCACGCGCACGTGGAACGTGCCGTCCGGCTCCGGCGCGGCCTCGGCGACGACCGCGCCGTCGAGCGCGGCCGAGCCGCGCGGTCCTGCGTCGATCACGAGCACGGCGACGCGCTCACCGTCGCCGCTCACGGGCTGGCCGAGCTCGTCGACGATCGAGCCCGAGATGGCCTCGTACCGCTCGCCGTAGAGCTCGGTCCTGAGCTCGGACGCCACGTCGATCGCCCGGGCGTGCCCCGGGCCGGCCGCGACGCCGATGAAGCGCTCGAACGCCGCGCTGTCGCCGGGCATCACGATGCGGCGTTCGGCGCCCACGGCCGAGATTGTCGAGCTGTGGAAGCCGGTGAGCAGGCTGGCATCGCAGCGCACGAGCGCGTACGCGGCGTCGTTCGTACCGGGCGCGGCGGCGGTGAGGAAGCGCGCTTCGACGAAGGAATCACCGAGCGTCTCGAGCTCGACCTCGGGGTGGGAGAAGCCGAGATTCTGGCCCGGCGTGAAGGGCAGGTGCCCGCGGTCTCCCCAGAAGAACGCGTCGGCGGGAAACAGCGTCAACGGGTCGCGCCCACCGTGGTGGATCTCGGTGCGGACGCGCAAGCCGGGCTCGCAGGGCCGCAGCTCGTAACGCGTCACGACCGAAAACTCGGGTCTCAGATTGAGATGCCCGCGGTACACGAGCGAGAGGCTCTTCGGCCGCTCGTCGAGAACGTTGACGGCGACATAGCGCACGGCGTCGTCCGGCAGGATGCCGACCGCTTGGAACGCCTCGTTCAGACCGTCGTCACCGCCCACCGCCGGTGCGAGGTTGACGAGCGAGCCGCCGCTCGGCGCGAGCGCGTGGGGGGTGTCGAGCGCGTCGAAGACGGCGCGCACGCGCGAGCTCGAAAGCACGAGATTGCCCGACGCGAGCGCCGCCTTCTGGCCGTCGATGGGCGGCGTGGCCGGGCTCACCCAGGCAACGTCGAGGCTCGGGTCTTCGCAAGAAAAGGCGAGCCTGTCGCAGGCGCTCGACGGCAGGCAACGGCCGTCGTCGCCGCCGAGGCACCCCTCCGCCGTGGAGCACCCGGTTGACGACAGAAAGAGACCGAACGCCGCTGCCGAAAGGCCCCGCACGGTCAGGGCTCATAGCAGAAAGCGTGGCCGACGTTTCCCGACATGCGCCGACCTCGGCCTTTCCGAGGGCAATTGCCGAGGGCGGCACCCTTTTGAGCACGGCCCCGACTCGGCTATTCTGAAGAGCACATGCCTCGCATCCTGGTCGTCGAGGACTCCGCGAGCACACGCGCGTTCGTGCGCGCGACGCTCGAGTCGGAGGCGGGCGTCGTCGGCGTCGAGGTCTCGGAAGCGGCGAGTGGCTTCGACGCGCTTCGGCTTCTGCCCCGGGGCCCCTACGATCTCGTGATCACCGACATCAACATGCCGGACATCAACGGGCTCGAGCTCGTGCAGTTCATGCGAAAGAGCGAGCAGCACAAGCAGACGCCCATTTTGCTCATCTCCACGCAATCGTCAGAGCGCGATCGACAGCGGGGACTGCGCCTCGGGGCGAACGGGTACCTCGGCAAGCCCTTCGGCGCCAAGGATCTGCTCGGCGAGGTGCTCCGCCACTTGACTCGAGCGGACGGCCAGCGCGATGGCTGACCCCACCGAGCGGGCGCGCGAGGAGTTCCTCTCCGAGGCGCAGGAGATCGTCGAGACGCTGTCGCGCAACCTGCTCGAGCTCGACGCTTCGGTGCGCGCGGGCACGACCGACCCCGCGCTCGTGAACGAAGCGTTCCGTGCCGTGCACACCCTCAAGGGCCTCGCCGGGCTGTTCGGCGCGGCGCGGCTCGGCCACGTTTCCCATCGCCTCGAAGATCTGCTCGACGACCTCCGCCTCGGGAGAATGAATCTCAACCCCGAGGTGCTCGACGTGCTGTTCGGCGCCGTGGAAGCCTACGGCAGGCTGCTCGCCGCCGAGCGCGAAGGCAGCGACGATTCGATCCCCGCCGTCGACGAGCTGCTCGCCCGGCTCGACGGGCTCGTGGGGCAGGGCAGTGGCCGCCAGCCGTCCCACAGCGACTACGAGCTCGACCCCGGGCTGCTCGCCGTCCTCACCGAGTACGAGGAGCACCGGTTACGCACCAACCTCGAGCAGAAGCTCGGGCTCTACCGGCTGCGCGTCGAGTTCGACCTCGCGACGATCGACAAGGCGCTCGAGGAGCTGAAGGACCGCGCCAAGCGCCACGGTGAGATCATCACCTACTTGCCCGCGGGCGAGGCGACCCGGCCGGACGCCATCGAGCTCGACCTGCTCATGGCATCGCGCGACGACCTCGCGACGCTGATCGGCTCGCTCGGTGCCGACAACGTCGTGGTCGAAGAGTTGCCGCGTCGGCGCGTGAGCGTTTCGGGCAGCGCCGTGCCGAGGACGCCCGTGCTCGCGTCGAGTCTCACGGGCGCTCCGTCGGGCTCGCCGCCGGGGGGCGCCGACGTAGCGCTCGACCAGGGGCCGAGCCTGCGCTCGCTGACGCAGACGGTTCGCGTCGACATTCGCAAGCTCGACAATCTGATGAACGTCGTCGGGGAGCTCGCCATCGTCCGCGGTGCGCTCGCTCGCATCGCCGACCGGCTGCGTGCCGACGGCGAGCGCAAGCTCACGACGGAATTGATGCGGCTGCACCGCAGCTTCGAGCGGCGCCTCGCCGAAATGCAGGCCGGCATCCTCGAGGTGCGCATGGTGCCGCTCGGGCAGGTTTTCGACCGGCTCGCGCGCGTCGTGCGGCAGATCGGGCGCGAGATCGGCAAGGAGATCCGCCTCGTCATCACCGGCGCGGAGACCGAGATCGACAAGCTGATCGTGGAGGAGCTCAGCGACCCTCTCATGCACATGATCCGCAACGCCATCGATCACGGCATCGAGGTGGCACCGCGTCGCGTCGAGGTCGGCAAGCCCGTCGCCGGCACCATCGCGCTCAACGCCTACCAGAAGGGCAATCACGTCATGATCGAGGTCGAAGACGACGGCCGCGGCATCGACGACGAGGCCGTCGTGCAGAGGGCCGTGACCCTCGGCAAGATCACCCGACAGGACGCGGACGCGCTGACGCGCGAGGAAATCCTCGGGCTCGTGTTCCTGCCCGGACTCTCGACGCGCACGACGGTCGACGACGTGAGCGGGCGCGGCGTCGGTATGGATATCGTCAAGACCAACATCGGGCGTCTCGGCGGCATCATCGACGTACAGAGCGAGCCGGGCATCGGCACCAAGATGACGATCACGCTGCCGATCACGCTCGCGATCGTGAGCGCGCTGATGGTCGACGTGGCCGGGCACCGCTTCGCGATTCCGCTGTCGACCGTTTCCGAGGCCCTGAGCTTCGAAGCGCGCAACACCAAGCTGCTCGACGGTCGCGAGGTGATCACGCTCAGGGGTGCGACCCTGCCAATCTGCCGTCTCGAGCGCGTGCTCGGCCTTTCGCGGCCGCCGGGACAGCCCGCTCCGCAACGCGGGTACGTCGTGGTCGTCTCGCTCGGCAACCGCCGGCTCGGACTCGTGCTCGATCACCTCGTCGGGCAGCAGGACATCGTCATCAAGCCGCTCGGCGCGTCGCTCGCTGCGGTCAAGGGCTTTGCGGGCGCGACGGAGCTCGGCGACCAGCGCGTGGGGCTCGTCGTGGACGCGGCCGCGATCGTCGACGAGGTGCTGATGAGTGGCGAGCTCGGCGAGCACAGGATGCTACATGGCTGATCTGGTCAGAGCCCGCGGAGACCGGCTGGCGCGCCGCACGACGGGCCGCGGACCCGTTCGCGAGTTCTTGACGTTCGCGCTCGGTGAGGACGTCTTCGGCGTCGAGCTCGCGCGCATCAAGGAGATCCTGAGCCCGCCGCCCATCACGCTCGTGCCCCGCGCGCCCGCCGACGTCCTCGGCGTGTGCAGCGTGCGCGGGCTGCTCGTGACCGTCGTCGATTTGCGCCGCCGGCTGAAGCTCGCCGAGCGCGTCCCAACGCGTCGCCCGCGTATCCTTCTCGCCATTGCGCCGTCGGGGGAACCCGTGGGACTCTGGGTCGACGAGGTGCGGCAGGTCGTGAGGCTCGGCGAGGACGACATGGAGCTCACGTCGGGCGGCCTGGGAGCCGAGGTGAGCGAATACGTGCTCGGAGTGGGACGCCCGCAGGGCGAATTCATCGTTCTCTTGGATCTTTCCGCGGTGGTGGCGGGATGAAAAAGGCATCGGCGTGACCGGCAAGCAGCGACCGGACCCGCGGAAAAGCCTGGTCGGCTTCATGGTCGGCGACGTTCACTACGCCGTGCCAATCGGCGACGTGCAGGAGATCGTGACGCCCACGCTGCTCACCGAGCTTCCGCATTCGCCGAGCGGCGTCGCCGGCGTCGCCGATCACCGTCATCAGGTGATTCCCATCGTCGACCTCAGGGTTCGCTTCGGGCTGCCGCGCCCTGTCGATCAGCATCGTTCCAAGTGGATTCTCGTGCGGCTCGACGACCAGACCTTCGGCCTGGCCGTCGACCGCGTCACCGACGTGTTCGGTACGGGTGGCGTCGAGGTTCGCCCCGCGCCCTCGCTCGGTGGCGGCGAGGATGCGCGCGGCATTCTCGGCGTGACCAACCACGAGGGTCATCTGGTCTTCGTGCTGGACGTGTCCCGCTTCCAGGTGCTGATATCCGAGCTGCCCGTCGCCGTGCGGCTGGGCGCGGGGGCCGGGTGAGCGGGGCGACGCTCGATTCGCCCGATTCCGAAGCGCGGCGCAAAGCGGTCCATGCGCTGCGCGACACGGATCCCGATCAGGCAGCGCCGCTCGTGGTCCGCGCGCTCGGCGACGACGATTGGCGCGTGCGAAAGGAAGCGGTCAGCGTGGCGGCAGCGTTCGCGCCGGGCGCCGCCGTGCTCAAGGCCCTGGTCCTTTCACTCGAGCCTTCGGACAACGTGGGCCTGCGCAATGCGGCCGTCGAGGCGCTCGCCGCCTACGGCCCCGACGCCGTCGATGCGCTGGCCGGCGCGCTTTCGGGGCTCGATGGTGACGGGCGCAAGCTCGCCGCCGAGGCTCTGGCTCGCACCGAGCAGCCCACGGCCGTGCCCGTTCTGCGCGGGCTCCTGCGCGATCCGGACCCGAACGTCGCCGTGGCCGCGGTCGAAGCGCTCTCGGCGCTCGGCGCCGCCTGCGCCGAGGAGGTCGAGCCGATCCTCATCGCGTGCCTCGACGCACCGGGCGCCTTCGTGCGACTCGCCGCGCTCGACGGTCTCGGCCGGCTCGGCGTGGCGCTGCCGTGGGTGCGCCTCGAGCGGCTGCGGGGGGACGAGGCGGTCGCACCGGCCATGCTTGCGGCGCTCGGCCGGAGCGGTGACGAACGCGCTGCGCAGCACCTGGTCGCGGCACTTTCGCGAGCGCGTGGGGGCACGCTCTCCGAGGCGCTGCGTGCCGTGGTCGAGCTCGCGCGCTCCGGTCCGGCACGGCTCGCCGCGCTCAAGGTCGCCGGTGCTGGGCTCGAGCGCCCGGTTCAGCTGCACCTGATGGAGCTTGCGAACGCGCCCTCGGACGGCGACGCCCAGGGTGTCGCCCTTCTTGCGATCGGAGCGCTCGGCCTCACGTCGGCGGCCGCGCGCGCCGCGTCCGCGCTCGAAGAGGAAGCCCTCGAGGGCCCGGCCGAAGAGGCGCTGGAGTGGGTCGGTCCCGTTTCGGTCCGACCCCTGCTGAAGCAGGCGACGGGGGCCGAGCCGCAGCGGAGGGCGGCAGCGCTCGAAATCGCCGCCCGGGTCGCCGACGACGAGACGTCGCCGCTCGTGCGCGCCGAGGCGCTCGCCCGCCTCGCCGATCCCGCACCGGAGGTCGTGCGTTCGGCGCTGGCAGCGCTCGCCGTCGTCGGCGACGAAACGAGCCTCGAAGCCGTTGCGGGGGCGCTCGCCCAAGCCACGGCGAGCTCGGTGCGGCGCGCCGCCGAGAGCGCGCTCGCCATGCTCGCGGCGCGCTTCGCGGCGCCGGCGCGACTGCTCGCCCAGCGCGCGGCACCCGGCGCACCCGACGCCGAGATCGGCGCCGTCGTGATCCGCGTGCTCGGTCCGCCGGTGCGCGGGAGCCTCGCCGCGGACGTCAACTTCCTCGCGGCGGCCATGACCAACTCCGTCCCCGACGTGCGTCGCGCTGCGCTCGAAGCGCTCGGGGCCGTCGGCGGCGCGTTTGCCCTCGAGCCCATCGAGCTTGCCATTTACGACGAGGAGCGCACCGTGCGTCTCGCGGCCGTGCGCGCCCTCGGCCGGCTGCGCTCGGCCGAGGGCGAGGTACTCGGCCTGCCGCGTCTCGTCGCCCTCGCAGAGAGCTCCGTCGACGAGGAGGTCGGTGTGGGCTCGCTCCGCGCGCTCGGCGAGACGGCGGACAATCGCGCGCTGCCAGTGCTCCGGCCGCTCGTGCGCTCCGGCGACCCGAAGGCGGCCGTGGCCGCGATCGAAGCGCTCGGCGCGTTCGCCGAGTCACGACGCTTCGACGCGCTCATCGACGGCCTCTCGCACCCGGCCGTCGAGGTCGTCAAGGCGGCGCTCAGGGCGCTCGGCGAGTGCGCGGACCCGCGCGCCGTCCTGCATTTCGGTGTGGCGCTCGACCACGAGGCCTGGGACGTGCGGCGCCTCGCGGCCGACCTGCTCGCGAGCTGTGGCGGCGTGGGGACGGCGCCGCTGCGCGCGCGGCTCAGCGTCGAGGAGGATCCGCTCGTGCGCGAGGCGATCGCGAGGGCGCTCGAGTGGATGGCGGGCGTCCGGCGCAGCCTCGCGCCGACGCGGGGGAGCTACTTCCCGCGATGAGCGGCTCGCGCCTCTTGCCGCATGCTCAGCTCGGCGCCGAGGAGTTTCGCTTGCTCCGTGACCGCGTCTACGAGCACGCGGGGCTCCACTTCGACGACGACGCGATGTTCCTGTTCGAGCGGCGCCTCGTCGATCGTGTCGAGGCGCTCGGCCTCGACGACTTCTACGCGTACTACAAGTACATGCGTTTCCACCCGCAAGGCTTCACCGAGCTCGAGGAAGCGATCGAGCGACTCACGACCAAGGAAACCTATTTCTTCCGCCAGGAGTATCAGCTGCGCGCGTTTCGCGACCAGCTCCTGCCGGAGCTCGAAGAGACCCGTCGTGCCCGGCAACGGCTCGGCATCTGGAGCGCGGGCTGCGCCACGGGCGAAGAGGCCTACACGATTGCGGTGCTCTTGCTCGAGTCACGGTTGTTCTCGAGCTGGGATTTGAAGGTCGTCGGCAGCGACATCTGTCGCGGCTCCGTGGCCGCGGCGCGGCGCGGCGTCTACCGCGGGGCCGCCTTTCGCACGACGCCCGACGAGCTTCGGCAGCGCTATTTCGAGGCGCACGGCGACGGATGGGAGGTCGTCCCCGAGATCAAGAAGATCTGCCACTTCGGCCAGCTCAACCTGATGGAGGGCGGCCACGGCCTCATGGCGGGGCAAGTCAACGTGATCTTTTGCCGGAACGTCCTCATCTACTTCGACGTGAAATCCCGCCGGCGCGTCATCGATGCCTTCTACGACCGCTTGGCCCCTGGGGGCTATTTGCTGCTCGGACACTCCGAATCGCTACTGAATCTATCGACGGCCTTCGAGCTCGTTCACCTGAGGGAGGATCTCGTGTATCGAAAGCCCCGCACGACGGCTATCTTCGGCGAGGGCAGACGATGACGAGCGAGAAGCTGAAGGTCTTGGTGGTGGACGATTCCGCCTTCAATCGTCGCAGCATCGTCGAGATCCTCTCCACGGCGCCGGACGTCGAAATCGTCGGGCGCGCCGCCGACGGCGAGGAAGCGCTCAAGCTCGTCAGCATGCTCGAGCCGCACGTCATCACGCTCGACCTCGAGATGCCGAAGATGGACGGCTTCACGTTCCTGCGCATCCTCATGAGCCGGACGCCGACGCCCGTGATCGTCATCTCGAGCTACAGCCAGAAGGAGAACGTGTTCAAGGCGCTCGAGCTCGGGGCACTCGACTTCGTCGCCAAGCCCGACCGCTATATCGACCCGAGCCTCGTCAGCGTACGCGACGAGCTTTTGCGCAAGGTATCGCTCGCGCGCAACGTGCGGGCCCCGGCGCTGCCCCGCAAGCTCGCCGACGCCCCGACGCCCGTGGCGCCCGGCGCCGCGCCGGGGTCGACGGGCCCCCCCGCCAAGGTCATCGCCATCGCGGCCTCGACGGGCGGCCCGAGCGCGCTGCTCGAGCTCTTCGCGCGGCTGCCGCGCGGCTACGCCCACGGCATCGTCGTCGCCCAACATATGCCGGAAACCTTCACCCGCACGTTCGCCGAGCGGCTCGACAAGCGCAGTCAGCTGCGCGTTTCGGAGGCCAAGGAGTTCGACCTGCTCGAGGCGGGGACCGCCTTCGTGTGCCCGGGCCGGCAGTGCCTCGAGGTCGAGCAAGGCGGCCAGGGCTTCCGGCTCAGGGTGCGGCCGGCAGCGCCCGACGATCGCTACGTGCCGAGCGCGGACGCGCTCCTGAAGAGCGTGGCGCGCGTCGCCGGGAGCCGGGCGGTCGGCGTCGTGCTCACGGGAATGGGAGACGACGGCGCGCGCGGGGCGAAGGAGATCGCGGAGGCGGGGGGTACGGTCGTGGTCGAAAGCGAGGCGACGGCCGTCGTGTATGGCATGCCGGGCGCCGTCGTTCGTTTGAAGATCGCACAGCGCAGCCTGCCTTTGCCCCAGCTCGCCGCATGGCTCGCCATGCTTTGAGCCAAAGCTTTTTCAGAGGGCGATCGAGCGGCGTCCGGCCTGCCTCGCGTCGGGAATGGACGAAAGGGACGACGGGTTACAGGGGCGGGACCATGACCTACCATTCGATCCTTCCGCGACTCCGCATGCTCACGATGAGCGTGCTTTTGGGGCTACCGCTAGGCTGTACCCGCACCCCGCACGCCGGCCCCTCGAACACCGAGGCGACGCCGGAGCCGACCCCGCGGAGCGCGGTTCCCGTGAGCGTGCTGCCGACGCCGGCGTTCGCCAAGGTGGGCGCGGGCGCTTCGGCCAGCATCGCCGACGTCGCCGAGCGGGCGCTGCCTTCGGTCGTCAACATCTCGCTCACCAAGCTCAGCCGCCTTCAGGCCCCCGCGATGTTCCCGTTCTTCTTCGGGCCGGGGCCCGGGCAGGGCCAGCAGGGCCAGCAGGGCGAGCGCCGCGAGCAGGGCATGGGCTCCGGCGTCATCGTCTCGAGCGACGGCTACGTCATCACCAACAATCACGTCGTCGAGGACGCACAAGACATCAAGGTGACGCTCAACGACCGCCGTGAGTTCGACGCCGAGGTCGTCGGGACGGATCCGAAGAGCGACGTAGCGCTGATTCGCCTCAAGGACGCACCCGGCGGCCTGCGCCCCATCCAGATCGGCGATTCTTCGGCGCTCCGCCTCGGCGACGTCGTGCTCGCCATCGGGAACCCCTTCGGCGTCGGGCAGACGGTCACGATGGGCATCGTATCGGCCAAGGGCCGCGCCGACGTCGGCATCGTCGATTACGAGGACTTCATCCAGACGGACGCCGCGATCAATCCCGGCAATTCCGGGGGCGCGCTCATCGACACCGAGGGGCGACTCGTCGGCATCAACACGGCCATCCTCTCGCGCAGCGGCGGCTACCAGGGCATCGGTTTCGCCATCCCCACCAACATGGCGATCCCGATCATGGAGAGCCTGAAGAAGTACGGCAAGGTCACGCGCGGTTGGCTCGGCGTGTCGATTCAGGACGTTGACAAGGAGCTTTCGCACGCGATGAAGCTGCCGACGACGGAGGGCGTGTTGATCGCGGACGTACAACCGGGCTCGCCCGCGGGACGCTCCGGGCTCAAGCGCGGCGACGTCGTCACGAAGGTCGACGCGAAGCCCGTCACGACCACGGGACAGCTCCGCAATGCGATTGCGTCGTCCGGCGCCAATCGCAAGGTGACGCTCGAGCTCTATCGCGACGGTAAGCTCCAGACGCTGGCGGTGTCCCTCGGCGAGTCGCCGAACGACGCGCCGGCCGCGCGCGCGGCGCCGGCTGGCGCGCCTCACCAGCCGGGTGTTCAACGGCCTCGCGCTCGGCGAGCTCGGGCCCGAAACGCGCCAGGCGTTCGGCATCGGGGATGGCGTGACGAAGGGTGTGGTCGTCACGGCCGTCGCCCCGGGCACCCCGGCCGGTCGCGCCGGACTGCGCCCGGGCGACGTGCTGCTCGAGGTGAACCGCACGCCGGTCGGGAGCGTTCGCGAGTTCGGCGCCCTCTACCAGAAGACCCAAGGCGACGTGCTCCTCCTGCTCTACCGCCGCGGGGCGACCGTTTTCGTCGTGCTGAAGCGCTGAGGCCCTCCCGGGCCTCGTCGCGATGCTTTCCCAGATCGTCGGCGCCGGGCTAGGATCGCGCGGTCGGCTTGGCCTTGAGAGCTCTGCTCACGATCTGGGTCGCCGCGTCGGAGCTCACGTCGCCCGGCACCCAGTCGTTCGTCAATACCGCCCGAGAAGCGCTCGGCGATCGGGTCGAGCTGCGCGTCGAGACGATCCGCGAGGGTGACGCCGAGCGGCCCGCGACGCCGGCGGGCTCGGGCGTCGTGGAGCTGCACTGGGATCCTGGAACGCCGGGTGGAGCGCACCTGCACGTCTACCTGCCGACCAGCCATCGCTGGATCGATCGCTCGGTCACCTTCGACCCCAACGACCCGCCGGCAGAGCGGGGACGCACGCTCGGCTTCGTCGTGGCATCGATCTTTACTGACAGCGCCTCCGCGCCCCGGCCAGCGCCCGAACCGGCGCTTGCGCCCGTTCCCGTTCTCGTTCCCGTTCCCGTTCCCGTTCCCGTCGACCGCGAGCGACCCTCGCCTGCATCGCGGGACGAGCGTTCCGGTCGTGCCGGCGCGGCAGCCGCGTTCGTCGCCGTGGGACCGGGTGACGCCACCGGCTTCGGGGCGCGGCTCGTGCTCGACATCGGCTTGCTCGAGGCGCTGCGGATCGGCATTGCCGGGGAGGGGAGATTCGGGACCCTCCCCGCGGCCCAGGCCAGCTCGCGCTTCCTTGCCGTTGGGGGCCAGGTGACCTGGGCGGCGTGGCGGCCCGGCGCCTACAGTTGGCTGGGCCCGAGCCTCGCCGTCTACGCCGCCGAGATCCGCGTCACCCGCCTCGCCGAAGCAGGAGCCGACGCAACCCCGAGTCAGTCGCACTGGGTGCCGGCCTTCGAGCCGGCCCTGAGCGGTGGGCTGTGGATTGGAGGGGCCTCGGCCGCCTTCGCCGAGGTCGGAGCCGAAATTCTCGGGGGTCGGACGATGGTCGTCGTTCAGGGCGAGCCCAGGGCCCGCTTCGGGCTCGTGGCGCCTGCGGCCCGGCTGGGGCTCCGGACGGAGTTCTAAGGCCGGTCGGGTGAGAGATTGGTGGTTGGCAAGGGACCGGGGAGGCTCGGGGTGCTACCCCTACTAGCCTGGTGTCTGGGAACTCGAGGCACTCTCCTCCAATGGCCGCGGCCTTGGAACGCTCGCTGAAGGTCGTTGGGCGCCTGGGACCCGACGGAGCCGGGGTGGGGGACGACGCGGGGCTCGTGGAGGCCGTCCGCTCGGGTGACAACCGCGCGGCAGCGACGTTCCACGATTGCCTGCGCCCGGTCGTGGAACGCACGCTCGTGCGGCTCCTCGGCGGCCGCGATCCGGACCACGAGGACGTTGCACAGCAGGCGCTCGTTGACCTGGTCTTCAGCATGGACCGCTTCCGCGGCGAGTGTCCCCTCGACGCGTGGGCTGCGATCATCGCGGCGCGCGCCGCCTACAAGCACATCCGCCGGCGCAAGATCGAACGCCGTCTGTTCGTGCTCGAGCCCATCGAGGGACACGACCTCGTCGATCGCGCTGCCACCGGCACCGTCACGCACCGCAGCACCATCCGTCGCATCGAAGCCCATCTTCGCAAGCTCGACGTTCGCAAGGCGTGGACCTTCGTGCTCCATGACGTGCAGGGATTTTCCCTACATGAGGTGAGCGCGATCACGGGAGCTACTCCCGCTGCCGCGCAGACGCGTCTCGTGCGTGGGCGGCGCGAGCTGCACGCCCGCATTGCAGCCGACCCGGAGCTTTCCAGCCTGTTGCGACGGTCCTCAGGGAACGGTGAAGGGGAGGACTCTTGAGCGACTCGACCGACTTTGCCACGCTTGCAGCCGACGTTCTGCGTGAGCGTCCTGAGGAAGCGCGCCCGCGTGAGATTTCGCGGGACGTTGGTATCGGTGTCATCGCGCAGGCCATGGCCGAGCGGCGCCGCCGCCGCGCCGTGCGCCGCGTCGTCGCCGGCATGTCCGTGCTGAGCGCCGCGGCGGCCGCAGCGATGTTCTACCTTGCGCCGCTCGGAGCGCCCGGGCGCACGGCGTGCGTCGGTGCCGCGTGTCGCGCGGGCCACGTGCGCGTCGAGGGGGTCGGGGGCAGCGTGTCGGAGCGAACGCTCGCTCACGGTCAGAGCGTCACCGCCGGGCAGGGACACCCGACGGTCGTCGAGTTCGCGACCGGCACGCGCATCACGCTCACCGAGCACGGTGAGCTCGTCTATCGCGAAGACACGGCGCTGCAGCGCTTCGGTCTCGTCCACGGTACGGCCCACCTGACGGTCGCAAAGCTCACCGCCGGGCAGCGCTTCATCGTCGACACGGACGACGCCGAGGTCGAGGTGCGCGGCACCGTGTTCGACGTTGCCGTGCGCCCGCCGACCGAGGGGTGCCTCGCGCGCACCGCCGTGTCCGTGACCGAGGGGGCCGTCGAGGTCCGCTCGCACGGTGGGCGTCTCGTGCTGCACCCCGGCGAGACCTGGGAAAGCGCCTGCACGGCGCCGCCGACGCTGCCCGATGCTCCCCCCGCTCATGTGGGGCCGCGCGCGCACAAGGCCGCGCATCCGGCCGGGCCCGAAGCGCCCGCGGCCGCCCTCTTGCCCGAACCGGTGCCCGTAGCAGCCGCGCCTGCCGCGGAGACGGCGCCGGCGTCGGCGAGCGACGCGCGGAAATCCGAGCTCCTGGCGCAAAATGACCTCTACCAGGAGGCCACGAGCGCACGCCAGGCGGGGGAGTCGTCGCGGGCTCTCGAGCTCTACGAAAAGCTCCTGGAGCGCTACCCCGGCGGCCCGCTGTCCGAGAGCGCGGGCGTCGAGCGCATCCGGCTGCTCGAACGCGTGAATCCCGCCCGCGCCCGCACTCTGGCGCGCGGCTACCTCGGTCGGTACCGTAACGGCTTCGCTCGAGCAGAGCTCGAAGCCCTGCTCGCCGAGCCATGACTTCCGCCGCGCTGCGGCTAGCCTGCTTGCTCGGCCCGCTCGCGCTCCTCGCCTGCGACGCCACGCTGAACTTCGGCGAGCCCCCGTCGTCGGTGGGCGAAGCGGGTGCCCCGGCGGATCCGAGCGGCGGCAGCGCGGGCCTCGATTCTCGGGGGAACGGGCGGCTTCGGCGGCGCGCAGCCGCCCTCCTGGAATCACGGCGGCATGAGCGGCACGAGCGGTGCCGGCGAACCGCCGGTCGAGCCCATGCTCGACTGCGATGCGCTCTGCGCCGGGGCCGGCCTGAGGTGCCACCGGGATGCCTGCGTCGAATGCACCGAGGACAGGGACTGCTACGCCAGCGGCCGGCGCTGCGAGACTTTGCTGCACCGCTGTGTCGTCTGCAGGGACAACAACGACTGCGCGAAGGACCAGGATTGTGCCAGCTATCGGTGCCTCCAGACCTGCGCTACGCCGTCGCGTCCGACCCTGTACTGCATCGATGCCGCGCGCACTTGCGACGAGGAGCGAAGTCGCTGCATCGCGTGCCGTGACAACGTTGACTGCGAGGGCTCGAGCGACGGTCCCGTTTGCCTACCGAACGGCGTGGGCTGCGGGGAGTGCCGCAAGGACGAGGATTGCGACCCCAGCCTCAAATGCGATCAGGTCGAGTTCAAGTGTGTGCTCTGCCGCGATTCGAGTGACTGTGCGGTGGGCGCCGTCTGCGACCCGAAGAGCCACACCTGCTTCGACCCCCGCCTACCGGGGCCGTTCACCGATCCCGGGCGACAGCCGTTTTAGGGCGGCCCCGGGGCACCGTCGTTACGGTCCTCTGCGCGTCTCCGATGGGCGCTAGTTCGCGCGGCGGCCGAGGGCGCGCTTCACGATGCGCTCGGCGCGTTGCAGGTCCGCGCGGCGGAAGGCGTGGCCGGGGCGGGAGACCTCGAGCATGCCGCGCAGCGTCCCGGCGACGAAGATTGGGATCATGGCCGCGGCACCCACGCCGCCGCTGCTGGTCGCCATGCGCATGGCGAGCGCGTCCTCGGTGGGGCCGTAAGGCGGGCCAACGACTGGCCGCCCCCGGCGGGCGGATTGGAGCACGAGGTCGCGCTCCGAAAGGGTGTGCCCGAGGCGCTCGTTCGACATCGGCCCGAGCACCGAGCGAGTGACGAGCGAGCGCGAGAAGCGGCCGCGGTAGTGAAACATGGCGCTCTCGGCGCCCGTCGCGACCAGCGACAGCCACGTCACGGTATGGGCGAGCTCTTCCTCGTCCTTGACGCGCTCGACGGGTCTCGCCCACTCGACGAACTGCTCCTCGCTCGGCGGCCTGGGGCCGACCTTGCTGTTCATCGCTGCGATCTCCCGCACGGAGAAGAGGTCGCGCCACTCACCGCGCGACGCCCGCACGCTGCAGTAGTCGGGGATGCGGCCGTACTCGACGCCGCGCCGCAGCAGGTCGGTAATGACCGGTCCGACCGTGAGCTCGCCGTTCGTCACGTACCAGAGCGGAGGTGGGACGGGCTTGAAAACACTCGGGGAAAGCTCATGTAGGGCCATGTGGGTGCGCCGATTGTCGCCGCCTCGGGGGTGCGGGCCAACAAAGCGTCGCGAGCGTCCGGCTAGCCCGACGCCTTGGGACCGGTCATGTCCTCCGGGCGCACCCAGCGGTCGAAGTCCTCGTCGCTGACGAGCCCGAGCGCGTGGGCCGCCTGCTTGAGCGTGAGGCCCTCCTTGTGGGCCTTCTTCGCGATTTTCGCCGCGTTGTCGTAGCCGATGTGGGGGTTTAGCGCCGTGACGAGCATGAGCGAATCTTCGAGGTGCCGCTTGATGACGGCGCGGTTCGGCTCCAGGCCCGCGGCGCAGTTCTTACGGAAGCTGTCGCAACCGTCGGCGAGGAGCCGCGCGCTCATGAGGAAGTTGTAGGCGAGC
The DNA here is from genome assembly GCA_963841435.1 of uncultured delta proteobacterium. Taxonomy (GTDB): domain Bacteria; phylum Myxococcota_A; class Polyangia; order Polyangiales; family Polyangiaceae; genus PMG-095. The sequence continues at coordinate 217,614 of CAWJCS010000003.1, read as the reverse complement.
AGAGGCTTGTAGACGTTGAGCTCGAAATTGCCGCTCGCACCGCCGAAATTGACGGCCACGTCGTTGCCGAACACCTGCGCGCAGAGCATCGTCATGGCCTCCGACTGGGTCGGATTCACCTTGCCCGGCATGATCGAGCTGCCCGGCTCGTTCTCCGGGATCGTGATTTCCCCGATGCCGGAGCGTGGCCCCGAGGCGAGCCAGCGCACGTCGTTGGCGATCTTCATGAGCGACGCAGCGAGCGTCTTGAGCGCCCCGTGAGCGAAGACGATGGCGTCGTGAGCGGCGAGCGACTCGAACTTGTTCGGCGCCGTCACGATGGGGTGCCCGCTGAGCTCCGCCACCTTCCGGGCGACCCGCACGGCGTACTCCGGGTGGGCGTTCAGGCCCGTGCCCACGGCGGTGCCGCCGAGCGCGAGCTCGGCGAGGTGCGGCACCGCGCTTTCGAGGTGCGCGGCGCCGTGCTCGAGCTGCGCCACCCAGCCGCTGATTTCCTGCCCGAGCGTGAGCGGGGTCGCGTCCATCAGATGAGTGCGGCCGATCTTGACGACGTCCATGAAAGCCCGCGATTTGTCGGCGAGGACCTCGCGCAGGCTCCGCACCGAGGGCAGAACGCGGCTCCGCACGGCGTCGGTGCAGGCGAGCGACATCGCGGCCGGAAACACGTCGTTCGACGACTGTCCGCGGTTCACGTGGTCGTTCGGGTGCACGAGGCGCTTTTCGCCGCGCTCACCGCCGAGCAGCTCGCTCGCGCGGTTCGCGACGACCTCGTTCATGTTCATGTTGCTCTGGGTGCCGGACCCCGTCTGCCAGACGACGAGCGGGAAGTGGTCGTCGTGCTCACCTTGGATCACCTCGTCGCAGGCGCGCACGATGGCGCCGGCGAGCTTCGGGTCGAGCGCGCCGAGGTCCTGGTTGACCAGTGCGGCGGCCTTCTTGACGAGCGCGAGCGCCCGGAGGAGCGCGACGGGCATGCGCTCGCCTGAAATCGCGAAATTTTGCAGGCTGCGCTGGGTTTGGGCGCCCCAGAGCTTGTCGCTCGGGACCTCGATGGGGCCGAATGTGTCCTTTTCGGTGCGGGTGGCTGCCATGGCCGGGTGACGTTACCACCCAGCCGTTGCCTGTCCGCGTCGCTCCGCACCTGCCGCGGATTTGACCAGGTGGCATACTCCCCGGTAGGAAAACACCATGCGCGAGGCCCACTGGCTCACAGGGCCGCTGTTTTCGCTCGTCCTGATCGTGCCCGGCATTGCTCTGCCGGCGCATGCCGCCGAGGGCAAGACCTCGGCTCCGGCGACCGCGAAAAAGAAGGCTGCCGCTCCCGCTCCCAAGAAGCAGAGCGCTCCTGCGGCCGCCGCGAAGGCGAGCCCCACCCCTTCGAAGGCCGCGCCCGCGCCCAAGGCCAAAGCCGTGACGGCGAACGGCGCGCTGCCTGCCGTCATCCCGAGCGAGCCGCAGCGTGGCCAGGGCACCCGGAAGCTCGAGCTTCCAAAGGCGAAAGCCGCACCCACCCCGGCGCCCAAGGCGCAAGCCGCGGCCCCCCGCGGCAAGGCCCCGAAGCGCCCGTCGCCCACCCTGCCGCCCGGGACGCCCCAAAAGCCGAGCGACATGGTGACCCGCCGCATCATCGCCGGGGGCCCGACCGCCGACGACCTCAGGGCGAAGAAGTCCGACCCCGAGCTTTCGACGATTCGCGAGGCCGAGCGCGTGCTTTTTCCCCACGCGCTCACGGGCGCCACGCCGGGCTGGTCGTGGGGTCTGCCCGAGCAGCCCGACGAGGGTCCCGAGGTGCTTTCGAGCGGATTGCCGCCCACCGCCGTGGCGCCCCTCGACCGCGGTCCGTCGACGAAGGATGCCGAGTGGCTGCGCGGTCTCGCGCTGCCCAACCTCCCCGTCCGCTACGACGAGCGCGTCATCAAGTACCTGAAGTTCTTCCGTGACAGCCAGAGCGGCCGCGCCGTGGCGCGCGCCTGGGCGAAAAAGAGTGGTCGCTTCGTCGGCGCGCTCAAGGCGGAGCTCTCCCAGGCGGGTCTGCCGACCGATCTCGTGTGGCTGTCGCTCATCGAGAGCGGCCACAACCCGACGATCTCGTCGCCAGCCGGCGCCGCGGGCCTCTGGCAATTCATGCCGGAGACGGCACGCACCTACGGCCTGACTGTCGACCGCTGGGTTGACCAGCGTCTCGACCCCATGGAGTCGACGCAGGCCGCCGTGCGGCTGCTGTCCGACCTCTATCGGCGCTTCGGCGCGTGGGAGCTCGCGATGGCCGCGTACAACATGGGCCACGGCGGACTTTCGCGCGCCATCCGCAAGTACAACACCAACGACTTCTGGGAGCTCGCGCGCCACGAGGCCGGAATCCCTTGGGAAACGACGCTCTACGTCCCGAAGATCCTCGCGACCGCGATCATGATGACGAACAAGAAGGCGTTCGGCCTCGACGACATCGAGCCGGACCCCGCCGAGGCGTTCGAGGTGATCGAAGTGGCGCCGGGCACGGCCCTTTCTGACGTCGCGCGCGCGACCGGTGTCGCCGCCGAGGTGATCGAGCGCCAGAACGCGATGTACCTCGCGGGGCGCGTCCCTCCCGTCGCTCCCGGAAGGGCCTCGCCGTCGTGCGCCGTGCACGTGCCCGTGGGGACCGCGAGCGTCGCGGGCAAGCTCTTCGAGGGCGGCGCGCGCGACGACCTCTCGAGCTACGTCGCACGCCAGGGTGATACCCCCGCGAGCGTCGCTCGCCAGACCGGCGCGAGCGAGGCGACCGTCCGCAGCCTCAATCGCCTCGGGTCTCAGGAGTCGCTCACGGCCGGCACGGTGCTGCTCGTCCCGCGCCGTCCGACCGGCGCCGCTTTCGACGACGACGACGAGCCGCGCGGCGACGACCCCGTCGTCGTCGTGCGCGAGGTGACGCCGCCGCCGGACACCGTGCGCGTCTTCTACCCCGTCGTGAACGGCGACACGCTCGCTTCCGTGGCGACTGCTTTCGGTGTCGCTCGCTCCGATCTCATCGCGTGGAACGCGCTCGACTCCGCCGCCTTCCTTCAAGACGGCATGGTCTTGCAGGTGTTCCCGCAGAGGAGCCGCGATCTTCGGCGCCTGCACGTCCTCGACGAGAAGGACCAAAAGACTCTGCTCGCCGGCTCGCCCGAGTTTTTCGACTACTTCGAGGGCCTGAACGGCAAGCGCCGCATGCTGGTCAAGGTGAAAAAGGGGGACACGCTAGCCTCGATCGGCCGCCGCTTCGAAACCAGCGTCGGTTCGATGGAGCGTATCAACCGCCGCTCGCGCAGCGACGCGCTCGCCACGGGTGACACGGTCGTCGTGTACGCCGACCGCCGGCGCTATCCCGCGCCCAAGGCGCCGCCTCCCACGCGCACGGCCTCGCGCGATGAAGCGAGCACGGGCGGCGGCGGCGCCATCGCCGCGGATCGCCTGCCCGCGGGGCGCTCCGCGGTGGTCGAATGAGCGATCTCACGGCGGTGGTTCTCGCCGCCGGTCTCGGCACGCGCATGAAGAGCGCAGTGCCGAAGCTGCTCCATCGTGTCGCTGGCCGTCCGCTCATCGAGTTCCCCGTGCGGGCCGCGCTCGAGCTCGGCGCGGCGCGCGTCGTCGTCGTGGCGAGCCCGAGTCCCACACTGAAGACGGCGCTCGAGAGCGCCTTCGGCGAGCGTGTGCGCGTCGTCGTGCAGGACCCGCCGCGCGGGACGGGCGACGCCGCGCGCGTCGGCATGGCGGCCGTCGAAACCGAGCACGTCTTGATCCTCTGCGGCGACACGCCGCTCGTCACCGCCGGCGAGCTCGAGCGCATCGTCGAGGCGAGCCGCAGCGCCGACCTCGCGTTGAGCTACGCCGAGCCCGAAAATCCCTTCGGATACGGTCGCGTGCTGCGCGACGCCGAGGGTCGCGTGCAGGCCGTGCGCGAAGAGCGCGACCTCGCCAGCGACCGAGAGCGCGCCGTCGGCGAGGTCAACGCCGGCATCTACGCCGGCCGCACCGCGCCTCTCAACGCGGCGCTCGCCGGCCTGACGGCAAACAACGCGCAGGGCGAGCTCTACCTCACGGACATCGTCGCGCATTTCGCGGGGCAAGGGAGCGTCGCCGGCGTGCGCGGCTCGGCCGAGCTCCTGATGGGCGTCAACGACCGCGCCCAGCTCCGGCAGGCCGAGGAGGCGCTGTTCGCGGCCATCCGCACGCGACACGAAAAAAGCGGCGTGACCGTTCGCGGCGACGCCCGCATCGACGACGGCGTCGTGGTCGAGCCCGAGGCCGAAATCGAGGCCGGTGTGCGGCTGCGCGGCACGACGCGCGTCGGCGCGGGAGCGTTCATCGACGTGGGCTCGGTCGTCACGGACTCCGAGATCGGCCCACGCGTCGTGCTCAAGCCGTACTCGATCGTGACCGGGAGCCGCGTGGGCGAAACGGCGCAGATCGGGCCGTTTTCGCACCTTCGCCCCGAGAGCGAGATCGAGGCGGAGGCGCACATCGGCAATTTCGTCGAGACCAAGAAGACGCGCGTGCGACGCGGCGCAAAGGCGAACCACCTCGCCTACCTCGGCGACGGCGACGTGGGCGAGCGCGCGAACGTCGGCGCGGGGACGATCTTCTGCAACTACGACGGCTATCAGAAGCATCGCACCGTCATCGGCGAGGGAGCCTTCGTGGGCAGCGACTCGCAGCTCGTCGCGCCGGTCAGCGTGGGCAAGGGCGCCTACGTCGCGAGCGGCAGTAGCATCACCGAGGACGTGCCCGACGGCGCGCTCGCCATCGCGCGCGCCCGACAGGTCACGAAAGCCGGTCGCGCCGCACCCCTCAAGGCACGGCTCGAAGCGGCGGCTCGTGACGAAAAAGCGAAGAAGCGCGGCTGAGGGCGGCGCGGGGGCTCGCCGCGCCGCCTCGCATCGACGACGTCAGTTCTCGACCTTGCACGGCGAGATCAACGCCACGGTGAAGTGCTCGCCGCTTGTCGCCTGAACGTCGAAGCTGTTCGCGTAGCCTCCGCCGAGCGCTTGACGCGTGACGTCCTGATCGACGGCCTGCGGGTCCGTGACGCCGACGAAGCGCACCGTCACGAGGTCGCGGCTCGCACCGACGTGAGCGCCGAATGCGCCGAACAGCGAAACGTCGCGCCCGACCGAGGCCCCGGGCATCACGGGAACCGGCGTACAAGCCTGGTCCGTTTCCATGCCCTGCCCGTCCGTCGCAAAGAGGCCAATCTCGTAGTATTCCGGTCCGCCCGCCGAGCTCGAGCACCCCACGAGCGACCACGCGAGGCCGAGCACCGAGAGCGTCGTGAGCTCGCGAAAGTAGAACGTCGCGCTCGCGCGACGGTTTGCTCTACACGGGGGACCTTTTCTCCGCATCATGGGTTCGTCACCAGACGTCCTCCGACGAAGATCCAGGCGTGGAGCGCGTGGTTCTCGATGGGCGTCCGGAACGTCTCCTCCCCGATGCTCGTCGTGGTCTTGGTGTAGCGGCCGATCGCGATTTCGAGGAACGGCCCCACACCCACGGCGCGACGGATGTCGAAGCCCGCCGAGAGCTGCGCGAGCGTGAGACCGCCGATCATCACCGATTCTCCGTAGCCGCGCTCGTGATCCGTGTACGAGGCGTGCGTTGACTCCCAGCCGAAGCCGTAACCCACCCACGGGTTCAAGTGGCGGTCGGGCGAGAACGAATAGGTGCCCTCGATGCCCGCGCGCAGGGTGACGGCCGTGCACACGATGTCGTTCTGTCCGTCGTCGTCGTCGTCGATGCAGGCGGCTTCCAGGCGGGGATCGCTGCCAGTCGAGCCGAATCCGAGCCCGAGATACGCGCCTGCGAAGAACGACCTCGCGAATCGCGCGCCGAGATCGACGGCGAAAGGGAGCTGCCAGGCGTAGCGGTCGCCGAGTGCGTCGCCGGGTGCTCCCGTCGCGTCGCCGTAGGGGAAGACGAGGCCCGTGCGAAATGCTGCCTGAAACCCGCTCGCTGCCGGCTTCTCGGACTCCTTCGGTGAAGCGTCGTCTTCCGGCGTCGCACGCGCCGGGGGCGAGTGGAGCACGAGCGCCAGCCCTATCCCTGGCAGCGAGAGGTGTTGCGCCACGCTAGCCATCCAATCCAAAGAAATATCAGCCGGGCCCTTGGCGACGCAAGGGCGCAAAGGTGCGTGAAGCTCCTACGAGCGTCGCGCCTTAAGCGCCTCGCGAAGTGCCGCATCCACGGCGGGCATCAACGACTCGGCTCGTTCCCCCGCGACGCGAAGGTCTCGCCGGCCGGTCCGAGCGTCTTTCTCGAACAGGACGCCATTCCAGGCATCGATCGCTTCCGCGTTCGTCCGAGCCACGGACGCTCTCGGGGTGCTCAACTGGCGAGCGACTTGCGGGCGCCGGGCACGAGCTGTGCGGGGCTCGACGGCAGCTCGTGCTGCATGAGGCGCCGCTTCGTCTCGAGATAGCCGGCAGAGAAGGGGGTAGCCGGAACGAGCACGGGCAGGCGGCGCTCGATGTGCACGCCGAGCGCCTTGAGCGCCGAGACCTTTGCGGGATTGTTGGTCATGAGCTCGACGGAGATCACGCCGAGCTTCTTCAGCATGGCGGCCGCGACGTCGTACGTCCGCGCATCGACCGGCAGGTGGAGCTGCTGGTTTGCTTCGACGGTGTCGGCACCGTCCGCCTGCAGCGCGTAGGCCCGGACCTTGTTGGCGAGCCCGATGCCTCGCCCTTCCTGTCGGAGATAGAGCACCGCGCCGAAGCCACGCCGCGCGATCTCCGCCTGGGCGTGCTCGAGCTGCTCGCGGCAGTCGCACTTCAGCGACCCGAACACCTCGCTCGTGAGGCACTCCGAATGGACGCGCACCGGCACGTGAGAGCGACCCGCGAGGTCGCCCATGACGAGCGCGCAGTGCTCCCGGCTCAACGCGGGGTGCGCTTCGGGATCGTCCCAGCGGTAGACTTGGAGCTCGAACCGCCCGAAGCGCGTGGGGATGGGCGCACGGGCAAGCTCTTCCAGGGCAGTGGACCGGGAGGCTTTCTCGGACATGTTCGCTGTCTCGCGGGCGGTGCCTGTGCCAAAAACCCCGGACCTGGGGTTTTCGCTTTCGTTAGCGCGCCGCACGCGAGCCTCCTTCTAACATGGGACCGACCGTTTTCGGGGTCAAGGGGAGAGCCCCCCGGGCGGCCGAATCCCGCGCTGTTTCGTCGCGGGGTCCTCGCCCGACCGACAGGGGACGCTAGCGCCACCCGGGTTCTCCGGCCGCCGGGCGCTAAGCCGAGGCGCTACGGCCCGCGCGGCATAGCTCGAGCACGCTGTAGGTGAGCGACGCCACGGGCGCGCGCTTCGAGCCGCCCTTGAGGCTCAGGTCGAGCTCCGTGAGGCAGAGCAGGAAGCGCTCGAGGTCGGCGCGGTCGAGGCCCTTGACCTGCTCGGCGAGCTCGCGCGCCTTGAACGGAGGCGCTCCCGCCTTGATGGCCGCGTCGCCGGGCTTCGACCCCGAGCGTAGCGCCGCCTCGAACCGGATAAGCTGCCGCGTTGACCAGGCGAGCACGCCCACGAGTCGGAGCCCTCGATCGGCCGGGTCGTAGACGCGATGAAGCGCCGCGAGCGCCGCGCCTACGTCCCTGCGCCCGACGGCGCCCACGAGCTCCCAGACCGTCGAAGGCCGGAGCCTCACGACGCACTCCGCGACGGCGTCCTCGGTGATTTCGCCCGTTCCCACGTAAAGGCACAGGCGCTCGACGGCGTCCGCGACGGGCGCGAGCTCCGGCCCCGCGAGCTCCGCTACCAGATCCGAAACGTCGTGCGCGATGCGCGCGCCCCGTTCCTTCACCGTACGCTGGATCCAGGCGGGCAACGCCGAACGCTCGAGGGTCTCGCAGCTCACCAGGAAGCCGAGCTGCTTGCTCTGCGTAACGAAGCGTCGCCGTTTGTCGAGCCCGCCGCCCGAGAGCACGAGCAGCGTGCTCGGCGTCGGGTCCTTCGCGTAGTCGAGCAAGCGCTCGAACGGGTCGGGCCCCTTTCGATCGACCCCCTCGCGTGGCTCCCAGCGCTCGAGGCCTCGTACGATCACGAGCCTACGCTTGGCCATCATGGGCAGCGTGCGCGCGGCCGCGAGCACCCGGTCGACCGGGGTGTCCGAGGCGTTCAGGATTTCGTCGTTGAGGCCCGGGATGCCGCCCTCGGTCGCGGCACGCTTGAGCGCTCCGAGGACCTGCGCCTCGAGGTACGGCTCGTCTCCCACGAGCAGGTACACCGGCCTGAGCTCGCCCTTCTGGGCCTCGGCCAGCGCTTGGTCGGGGGTCATGTTTCGAGACGGGTAGCGTCGCGGGGGCCGAGCGGCAAGCGTCCCGGCAGCGGGCCCGAACAGACGCTCGCCATGGCCCCGGGAGGCGCGGCTTGGCCGGCCTCGGCGCGCCGTAGTAAACGGGCGCCGTGACCGTACGCCGCGTCGATGGAGCGCTTGGCCCGGGTAGAGCCCCGCGCTCGACGCTCGTCGTGATCGGCAATTTCGACGGCGTCCATCGTGGCCATCGCGCCGTGCTCGAGGCCGCTGCCCGCGACGCGAAAGGTCTCGGCATCGAGCCGGTCGCGCTCACCTTCGATCCGCACCCGTCGGAGGTGCTCGGTCGCGGCAAGCTCCCCGTTCTCACGCCGCCCGAGCGAAAGATCGAGCTCATGCTCAGGCTGTGCCCCGAGCTCACCGTCGTGGTGGAGCCGTTCACGCTCGAGCTCGCGGCGCTCGACGCCGAGGTCTTCGCCGAGCGACTGCTCGCCGGCGCGCTCGGTGCCCGCGTCGTGATGGTCGGCGAAGATTTCCGCTTCGGCCGCGGGCGTCGCGGCGACCTAGCTCTCCTGCGCGAGGTCGGCGCGCGGCTCGGCTTCGACGCGCGCGCCGAGCGGCTGTTCGGCGATGCGAACGGCGCGTTCTCGAGCTCGCGCATCCGCGAAGCGCTCAAGCAGGGCGACCTCGTGGAGGTGACGCGAGGGCTCGGCCGTCCCCACGCCCTCACGGGCAACGTCGTCCAGGGTGCGGGTCGCGGCCGCACCATCGGCGCCCCCACGGCGAATCTCGACGGCATCGTCGAAGCCCTCCCGCCGAATGGTGTGTACGCCTGCCTGGTCGACGAGCTCTCGGAAAGCGGCGCTCGCGCCCTGGCTCCGGCCGCCGTCAACGTCGGCAATCGTCCCACGGTTTCGGGTGGCTTCAGCGTCGAGGCCCACCTCCTCGATTTCAGCGCGGAGCTCTACGGCAAGGCGCTCCGCTTGCACCTCGTCGCGCGCCTGCGCGACGAGCGAAAGTTCGAGAGCCTCGATGCGCTCAAGGCTCAGATTCGAGCTCGACTTCACCGAAGCGCGTCGGCTGCTGGCCGGTGCCCTCCCGACCGCGGGAGCAGCCTGGTACTGATCGGAACGGAGCGGGCGCGCGTGGGGCGCCGCAAACTAAAGCTCGAAGGGCGCCTCCTCAGGGCGTGGTCGTCAGTCGGATGTCGTCGATCGTCAGGAAGGCGCTGCAGCGCGTTGACGCCGCGGGAGAGACCGTGAACTCCCACTGCATTCCGGCGAGAGCAGTTGACCCGTCGGCTGGCACGTGCTCGGCCAGGCGCAGCGTCGTCGTGCCTTCGGCGACGGGCACGATGACCGCCCCGTCGTATTCGTCGAGCGGCAACGTGTCGTCGAAGGTCTTTTCGTGGGGGCGCATGAACTGGAGAGCGACCCGGAACGGGCAGCTCTCGAGGCTACCGTCGAGCACCTGCGTAGTGAAGCTGAGCGAGCTGGAGGCGAAGACGTTCAACACAGTCGACGAAGCGCAGCGCCATGCCGTCCGGCTCCGATGACCCGGAGGGGGCCGGTCCCGAATCCAGGGCCGCCCAGAGGGCAGGGACGGGCGCGGTCTCCGGCGGCGCGGGGGTTCCAAGGTCGATGAAGCGTAGATCGATGGGGGCGTAGGGATAGACGAGCCCTGCGTACGTTCCCTCGCCGAGCGAGACTGCTTGCTGCCCGACGAGCTCTGCCGCGCAGTACCCGGCAGGGCAGCCGCCCGTTGTGGCCTCGGAAAAGTCGGCAATGGTGCCGTCGGGGGGCGGCGCGACGCAGTAGGCGTTGAGCTCGACGTGGCGGTCGTCGATCCCGCAGGCCGAGACAACGAAGAGCAGAACGACAGCGGACGTCTTCATCGATAGAACGCCACGTCATCGAGCGTGAAGTCGGCCTCGCACGGTGGGCCTTCGACCGGAACGTGAAGCTGGAAATTGACGCCGACGATGCGCGTTGCATCGACATCGGGCATCGGGCTGCCGTTCGCCATGTCGGCAAACGCGACCTCGTGCGTGCCTTCGGTCGAGGGCAGGGAAGGCGACTGTGGAGCGTAGCAGTCGGCCTCGCGCTCACAGGCGGACGCCGAATTGAGTCGGACGATCGTATTTTCTGCGATTTGCGCGCCAACGCTGAGCGTGCAGGTGCCGAGGGAGCCTTCGAGGCGGAACGAGATGCCGCGGTAGCCCGTGGCGTCGTAACAGCGAAGCCAACCGAGCCCCAGGCCCACGATCGAGATGTTGCTGCTGATGGGGCGGAGCGGATTCGCGACGACATGGAGCTCCTTGTTTCCTCCCCGATTCGAAAGCGACAGCAGCGGAGGGTCGAGACCGAATAGGTAGTACGTGAAGGACTCGCCGCCCTGGGGAAGGTCCTGGAAATCGAAGCCGACGCCCGGTTTCTGCTCGTCGTCGATGTTCTCTACGGCGTCCGAGAAGTCCGTGATGACATAGGTGACGAGCGGGACGCCCGTGCAGAGCATCACGGGCGCGCCCTCGCCGCCGCTGCCGATGCCCGCACCGCCCGACTCGCCGCCTGCGCCGGCACCGCCGTCTGCGGTGTCGCCGCTTGCGCCGGCCACGATGACGGACCGATCGTCGATGGAGCAGGCTGCCGTCGCGATCAGCGTCACGGCTACCAAGTGGTGCGCCACGGCCGGCTCGCGTCGTGGTGCCACGCAACCCGTCGTCGCGCGTCGCGTCACCACGCGACCTCGAGCCCCGCGACGGGCGGGCGGAGGAGTGGCCGGAGCGCCGCCTGCAGGGTCGGCTGCTTCGCCTTGGGCCCGTCGAACGGTGCCCACCACAGGTAGACGGCCGCGACGAGCGCCGCGCCCGCGATGCCCGCTCCGACGTACGACACCGTCCGATCGCGGCGCGCGTCGCCGGCGAGCCCGTCGTGCTCTGTCTTCTCGCCCGCGGTGGCGCAGCTGCTCCCTGGGCAGAGCGCCAAGGCTTTCGCATTTTCCGACCGGGCCTGCAGCCCGAATATCACCGTCGTCGCCAGTCCCGCGGCGCTCACGGCCGCGAGCGCCACCACGGGAACCGAGATCCTGCTCGTGGGCTCGGCATCCCTCGCCGCCGGCGTCGGCGCGGGCTTCGCCGCGGGCGCCGGGTGCGGCTCGGGCGGCAGATTCTCCAGCACTGGAATCGAGAGGACCACGGTGCCGGGCCCGGGCGGCACGCTCGTCGTGTCCTCCCAGGGTCGCCTGCCGTCGGCGGTCGCGCGAAGGCGGTGCTCGCCGGGATCGACGGGCACGGCAACGCCCCACGATGCAGCTCCGACCACCACGCCGTCGCGCTCGACGACGAGGCCCCGCGTTCGCGTTGCCACCTGGATGACGAGCCGCGAGAGCGTGGGCTCGAGCTTTTCGGCGCGCACGCGGGCGATTTGCTCGCGCTCGGGCTGTCCGGCAGCCTTGCTCGCCGCCGCCACGTCGAGGAAGCGCGCCCAGGCGCTCGCAGTGCGGCCGATGTGCTCGAGACAGTCGGCCAGGTTGAAGCTCGTTCCCGTGCCGGGATCGAGCCGCAGGCTCTCCTCGAACTTGGGACAGGCGTCCGGGTAGTTGCCGTCGTCCACCAGCTTTCTTCCCTCGGCGAACAGCGTGCGGGCACCGGCCTCGTCGCGCCCCGCCGCGTGCGTCCGCGTGACCGTGAGGAGCACGCCGAGCGCGAGGAAAATCGCCGCTCTCGAATCACTTCGTGTCATTGAAGAGATCTCTTCCGTCGCTCAGCGCCGCGGGAGGCGCGGCAGAAGGGGCAGTCGGCTTGCCGTTGCGCCGGGGCTTCGGCGCCTTCGGCGGCGGCGGGAGGCTTGCGCGAGCGACCGACGGTGCCTCGCTCGGCGAGGGAGCGGCGGCGGGCACGGACGACGGCGCTGCCTCGCGAGGCGGCCCGCTCGTTGGTGGCGCCTGGGGAGTCGATGCCGCGGTTGCGGAGGGCTCGCGGGCGATCGGTGGAGCTTCCTCCTTGGTGGAGAATGCGCCGCGTGCGCCCAGGATCGCAATTGCCGTGGCGAGAATTCCGGCCGCCATGAGCGCGAGCGTCCGACGACGCGCCGCGCGTTTGCCGGGCGAATGCACGGCGTCCGGGACGAAGGTCGCGGGTGCGGTGTCCGCGATGCCGGCGACGAACGTGTCCGCGTTTGCCTTCGCAGCGTCGAGCGCGAGCAAGAGCTCTCCCGCGCTGCGATAACGGTCGCGTGGCGAAAGCGAAAGGGCCTTCGAAAGCACGGGTTCGAACGCTCCGACGCTGCGCCCCTTGCTCGCTGGGGTCGGGCGGGACCGCGCCATCACCTGCTCGAACAGGTGGGCATCGGGGTCCGCATCGGAAAACGGCGGCTCGTCCGTCATTAGCTCGGTCAACATCAACCCGAGGGCGTGCACGTCCGTCCACGGCCCCGTGCGCGAGAACGCGACCTGCTCTGGCGCCGCGTAGGCCGGCGAGAACGCGGGCGTACCCTCCGTGCGGGTGTTGCCGGTGTTCGGGGTCTGCTCGTCGAGCATGATCTTGGCGATGCCGAAGTCGAGGACGCGCAGCGAGGTTCCGTTCGGCGTCTGGGTCACCATGATGTTCGACGGCTTGATGTCGCGGTGGGCAATGCCGTGCTCGTGCGCGTGGGCGAGCGCCTCGAGCACGGGGTGCAAAAAGTCGAGAGCCTCGGCCGGCTGCCGGCCGCGCTCACCGTTCTGGCGCCGCCGTTCGAGATGGGTGGCGAGCGTCTCACCCTCGAGCCACTCGAGCGCCATCCACGGCGCGATTTCACCCGTCGGCAGCGTTGCGACGGAGAAGTCGTACACGTTGACGATGTGAGGATGGCGGAGGCGGGCGATCGTCTTGGCTTCGATCGCGAACTTCTCGCGGAACTCTGCGCGCGCGGCACGGTCCTGATTCTTGGGTGGTTTCAGCACCTTGAGCGCCACACGCCGCTCGAGCGCGATCTGCCAGGCACGGTAGACGATCGCAAAGCCACCCTCGGCGATGCGGTCCTCGATCCGAAACCGGTCGTCGAACACGCTGCCCTCGAGCTCGAGGAGCGTGCCGCGCGAGGCCGGGTTTTCGGTCGCCACCGAAGCATGAAGCGTTGGCCGCCCGAAAGCGTCAAGACTGGTTCTCTTTCGAAACAAACGTCGCCGAGGTTGGCAATGCGCCGCGGTTCGCGCATGCTCCCTTTCGATTGGCCCTGGAAACGACCGTCCCCGACGCCGTCGTGGGGAGCCCGAACGAAGCCGCTCACCTGGCGATCCGCTGGGTGTTCCCGTCGAGTGACGGCAGCATCACCCGGCTCGAAACCGGGGCGACACTGTTCGGTCGCGACACCACCTGCGCAGGCTGTCTGCCGAGCGCGTCCGTCTCGCGCAAGCACGCCGAAATCCGCTGGTCGCCGGGGAGCGTCCCGATGCTCAGGGACCTCGAGAGCACGAACGGCGTGTTCGTCAACGCGCGGCGCGTGAAGCAGGCGCCGCTCCGGGTGCGTGACGTCCTGCGCATCGGCGACTTCATCGGCGTGCTCACGGCGTTGCCCGCCGACGGCTCGACGGCGTGGGCGTTCCGGGAGGTCGTGCCGGGCTACTTTGCAGGGCCCGCGCTGCTGGCCGCGCTCGCTCCGGCCGAACGCGCTGCAAAGACGGACCTGCCGATGATCATCCAAGGGGAGACCGGTGCCGGCAAGGAGGGCGCCGCGCGGGCGATCGCCGCATGGAGTGGGCGCAGCGGGCCCTTCTTGGCCGTCAACTGCGCGGCGCTTCCAGAGGCGCTCGCCGAAGGCGAACTGTTCGGTTACAGGAAGGGTGCGTTCTCGGGCGCGGAGCGGGCGCACGCTGGTTTCTTGCGCTCGGTCAACGGGGGCACGCTGCTGCTCGACGAGATCGCGGATCTCACCCTGCCCCTCCAGGCGAAGCTCTTGCGCGCCGTCGAGCAGCGCGAGGTCGTGCCGCTCGGCGAGTCGAAGCCCGTGTCGATCGACGTGCGATTCTTGGCGGCGGCGCAGGGCCCCCTGCGTCAGGCGGTCGAAGAAAAGCGCTTTCGCGGCGATTTGCTCGCGCGGCTCGATGGGCTCACGGTCGCGATTCCCGCGCTGCGCGAGCGCGTCGAAGAGGTTCCGTTCCTGTTCGCGAAGCTCGTCGAGCGAGGGCGGAGCGGTGCGGCCGTGCCCCGCTTCGATCCGCGCCTCGTCGAGCGGCTGTGCGCACACGACTGGCCGTTCAACGTTCGCGAGCTTTCGCTTTTCACGCGTCGGCTGCTCGCGCTCCACCCGAGTGAGCCGGTGCTCGACGTGAGCATGCTTTCCGAGCAGCTCGGCAGCGGGGAGGGCACGGAGCGCCCGCCTGCGGCGCAGCAGGCAGGCGGCGAGAGTCCCGGCGAGCGGCAGCGCGCAGGCGCGCTCGACGGAGGGGCGGGTGGCGCCGGAGGTGGCCGGGGCAGCCTGCCTCCGGGCGGCGAGAGCCCCAATCCTGATCCCGCCGCCGTCGTTTTGGCGCTTCGTAGCGAGCGCGGCAACGTCAAGCGAGCCGCGGTGAGCCTCGGCATCAGCCGCGGCCGCTTGTATCGTTTGATGGAGAAGATCGGGTCGGTGGATCTTCAGTCGATTCGTCAGTCCGACGACGAGTGACGCTGCCACGACGCCCGAGGTCCTCGGTGGGGGACGCTCACGACGCCGGGGTCGCTGGTGGCTCGACGACTTTCCCGTCCTTGTCGAGGAACTCGAAATCCGACACGCAGAAATCGATGGGGCCAGCGTCCCCGCTTTCGAAGTAGACGCCGTCGAGAACAGTCGTGTCGAACGTCTTGCTCCCTGTCTCGGGATATTGCTGCACGAAATTAGCGAAGGGAGCGACGACCTTCTGCGTGTGAGTGAAGGGCACGACGTCCTTGGAGTAGGAATCCGTGAAGTAGAATCCGCCAAGCCGGCAGGCGGCGCCGGGAGGCTCGCAACTATACTGTTTGATCACAGACGCCATGAGCGAGAGGCCTCTCGCCGGGGGTGTTTCGAGCGTGAACGACACCTGCGTGATGCCGAGCTTCTCGGCGTTGAAGGTGCTCACCACGCCGGTGTCCGAGTACTCGGTGAACGAGAGAACGGTGAAAGCCCAACCTCCTTTGCCGATGCTTCCCTGCATGCAGATCTTGCCCGACTCCGGCTGGGTGAGGAACACCTGTGTCGCCCCTCGCGGCGGGTTGCGGGCGAGCGCACACGACTCGGCGGCGTTGCCGGGGCAAAGATCGGAAACGGCGACGGCGACGACCACGAAGGGAAACCCCTCGGGATGGTCGATGAAGTCGCCGCCGCGCCCCGTGGGGTCGCTCCCGCCACAAGCGGTCGCGAGACCGGCTGCCAAAATGAACGGTACCGTCGAGATGAGTTTGAACATGGTGATTGACTGGCTCCTCGAGCGGAGGCGAAGTGCACGTTGCGGGCCACTCTCGCTGCCCGCGCCATCCGACACGAAGGGGCCGTGCTTTCGGGTTTTTACCGTGCCGTGCCGTGTCCACGCCCGTGATCGCAGGCCCCGATCATGTTCTGGGCGTGTCCGGACACCGCCCCCCCTTTTGCTACTCCCCGCTTCGCCGGTTTCCGACCAGGCTCGTTGCGACTCGCGCCGCTCGATATCTGCTCCTGCCAAAGACTGGTGGAAAAAATAGCGTTCAGCGCGACTGCTTCTGGAGCACGGCCTGGAAGGCGCTCGTGAGCTCGATGGGCAGGGGGAACACCACGGTCGTGGAGTTCTCGACGCCGATCTCGACGAGCGTTTGCAGGTAGCGGAGCTGCATGGCGCTCGGGGTCTGGGCGAGCACCTGTGCGGCTTCGTGGAGCTTCTGCGAGGACTGGAATTCGCCGTCGGCCGCGATGACCTTGGCGCGGCGCTCGCGCTCGGCTTCGGCCTGGCGGGCCATGGCGCGGCGCATCACCTCCGGCAGCTCGATGTCCTTGATCTCGACGGCCGACACCTTGATGCCCCAGGCGTCCGTCGCCTCGTCGATGATGGTCTGCAGGGAAGCACCGATTTTTTCGCGCTCGGCGAGGATCTCGTCGAGCTCGTGCTGGCCCAGGATGTTTCTGAGCGTCGTCTGCGCGTAGAGCGACGTCGCCATGTAGTAGTTCGCGATCTTGATGACGGCGTCGATGGGGGCCATCACGTTGAAGTAGATGACGGCGTTCACCTTGATGGTGACGTTGTCCTTGGTGATGACCTCCTGCGGTGGGACATCGTGCGTCACCGTGCGAAGATCCACCTTGATCATGCGATCGATGAACGGCCAGAGCAGCCGGAGGCCCGGTCCCTTCAGGTTGCCCTGTGCCACCCGGCCCAAGCGGAACACGACGCCGCGCTCGTACTCGTTGACGATGCGGATCGACTTCAGGAGCACGAGCAAGCCGAAGAACGTCAGCAAGCTCATCGAGATGATCATCGAATCCATGCTTTTCTCCTTGTGCGCGCCGGAGCGCGCGCAGTTCTGCTAGCCCATCTCGCCGGAGCGGCTCGCCAGCCGCACTTCTAGCCTGAGCGGCGCATGATGCACGGCCGTGACGACGATACCGTCGCCCGCGCCGACGGTCGCGGGCGAAAACGCCTGCCAGCGCGCGCCGTCGACCAGCACGGTTCCCGAGAATTCGTTGCCCGCCCCGACGAAGCCCGCCTTGGCAATGCCCGTCCGGCCCACGAGCGCCGTCTCGCCCGTGACGAACGGCGCGTCGAGCGCTTTCCGTGCGCTCCGCGCGAGAAGCACGAGGCCGAGCACCGTTCCGCCGACGAGCGGCACCACCCAGCCGAGGCTCACGCGCGCTTCGCCGCCGAAATACCGGCCAGGGTCGACGAGGAACAGCGCGCCGAGCGTCAGCGCGACGACCCCGCCCGTCGCGACGATGCCGTGCGACGGCACCTTGATTTCGACCGCGATGGCGGCAACCCCCACGCCGAGCAGCGCGAGCCCGCCGACCCCGAACGGCAATACCGACATGGCGAGCAAGCCGAGCAACAGGCTCACGGTGCCCACGATCCCTGCGGCGCCGATGCCCGGCGACGAAAGCTCGTAGAGGACGCCGAGCACGCCGAGCGTGAGCAACAGCGAGGCCAGCGTGGGATCGGCGAGGACGTCGAGCAGGCGCTCGACGCGCGACATGGGCACCACGATTTCCGAAATGCCGCGCGTCGTCAGCGCGCGCGCCTGGCCGTGCACCTCGACCTTGCGACCCTCGAGCTCGCGAAGCAGGTGCACGTCGTTGACGGCGAGGATCTCGATGAGGCCGGCCTTCTGTGCTTCTTGCTCGGTGAAGCTCTTGGACTCGCGGACCATCGCCTCGGCGGCCGCCATTGGACGGCCGCGCCGCTCCGCGAGCGAGCGCGCAAGCGACGAAAGGCTGTTCGTCGCCTTGTCGTCGAGCGCCCCCTCGAGCGGTTTGCCGGCCGCAACGGGATGCGCCGCGCCGACGCGCGTGCTCGGGGCCATCGCGGCGACGTCGGTCGCGAGCAGGATGAACGCGCCCGCCGAGGTCGCTTGCGCCGTCTTGGGCTCGACGAAGCCGACGACGGGCAGGGGGGCGTTCGTGATCGCCGTCGTGATCCCCTCGAGCGACGTCACGAGCCCGCCCGGCGTGTCGATCGAGAACACCACGAACGCGGCATGCTCTTCGCCGGCCCGCGCGAGCACTCGTTCGACGTAGCGCTGCTTCACGGGATTGATGACGCCCTCGATGCGCCCGTGAACGTACGTGCCACCGGCGTGTGCCACCCCCCCGACGAGCGCCGCCGCCACGAACAGCAAGAGCGCGAGCGAGCGTCGGACGGGGACCCCGAGCATGGGCTCAAGCTACCCCCTAAATGCCGAGCGTCGATGCCTTCCGAGCGAACGGCTCGTCGCTGGGCGCGTGGGGAGGCGCGTCTAAGGGATAATCCCGTGCGCGGTCAGAAAGTCGAACATCGTCTTCTCGGCGTCGGGCCAGGCCGTCGCCGGATCGGAGAAGCCGTGTCCGGCTCCCGCGACGAGGTGGATGTCGGCGTCGGCGCCGGCCGCCTTGAGGAGCTGATCGAGGTGCTGATTTTCGGCCACCGGGACGGTCGTGTCGTTCGAGCCCTGAACGGTGATGAGCGGTGGGATGTCGGCGCGCGCGTAGGTGATGGGGCTCACGCGTACGGCGAGCTCGTCGCGGTTCGGCGTGCTCGCGGGCAGCCACTGAACGGCGAAGCTCGTGTTCCGCGCCAAGAGATCGGGCACGTCCGGGGGACCGTAGCCGTTGACGATCGCGGCTATCCTGTAATCGGCGGGGCTCGTGGGTCCGAGCATCGCCTCCGGTGTCGCCATGCCCACCATGAGCGCGAGGTGCCCGCCCGCCGAAGCGCCCGTGACGATGTACCGGTCGCGATCGACGTTGTAGTAGT
This sequence comes from uncultured delta proteobacterium, assembly GCA_963841435.1. Lineage (GTDB taxonomy): Bacteria > Myxococcota_A > Polyangia > Polyangiales > Polyangiaceae > PMG-095. Next base: position 198,953 of record CAWJCS010000003.1, on the reverse strand, counting down.
CGAGGTAGTCCCAGAACCACTTGGCCGCGAGCAGCGCGTCCTCGACGGCGGCTGGCGCCGTGCCGCCCGTCGGCGTGCCGTCGGCGACGCGATACTCGGCGGTGCACACGATGAAGCCGTGCGCGAGGAAGCGGCTGTAAAAGCTCGACATGGTGGCCTTGTCGCCCTGGATCCACCCACCGCCGTGGAACATGATGACGCCCGGGAGCTTGGTCTTCGCGTTTGGACCGCCGCCCTTCGGGTAGATCACGTCGAGGCGCTGTCTCGGCAGATCGCCGTAGGGAATGTTGGCGTCGACTTGGTACTGTCCGCCCGGGCTCGCGACGGGCAGCGTGGAGCTGGTGTCCGAGACGGGAGGCGGAAGGGCCGCCGTACCGCCGCCGCCTGCGGTGCCCGCTGCCCCGCCGCTTCCGGTGACCCCGCCGCCGCCTGCGGAGCCCGCCGTGCCTGCCGTGCCTGCCGTGCCCGCCGCGCCTGCCGTGCCGGCTGCCGCGCCCGCGGTGCCTGCCATGCCGGCGCCGCCGCCCGACGTGGCGCCGCCGCCGCCGTCACCCCCGTTGCCTGCCCCTGGTGAGCCTGCGAGCCCCGCGGCGCCGGCGCTCGGCGCACCGCCGCCCCCCGACACACCGCCCGCGCCGCCCGCGGGCGCTCCGCCTCCGGCTCCGCCGGCTGCCGCCCCACCGGTCGACGCCCCCGACGACCCTCCCGTGCCCGAGACGCCGGCTCCGCCGACCTCACCCGGGGTGGCGCCGCTCCCGCCCCCCTGCCCAGCCAGCGTCGCCGGGTCGCTCGCGGTGCCACAGCCCGTAGCGGCGACCAGCAGGGCACAAGTTGCCACAAATGAACAGAAGAGCGCCGAGGCTCTCGAGTGCTGGCTCCCGTACGAAAGCGAGGTATCGCGCATGGGTCTCGGCATTCTCCTCGGCTCGGAACTCTGTACCGGTGGCGTCGCCCGCCGTAGCTTAGTTGCTTTCGGGCGACCCGATCGGTCAGTGACGACGAGCGCGCCCCCTCGGGTTCGGACCAACGCCACCCCATGACCAGCCGTCCACGCGCCTTAAGACTACTGTCAGAGATTCGCGTTTCCTTCGAGAAATTCGCAGATTGGCGAGCGGCGAACTTTTCGGACGGCGGCGAAGACGGCCGCCCGCTGGCCGCGCCAGTTGCTTTCGTGGCTCATGTTCTCTCTGCCGGATCGTGATCTGTTCCTCCAAGACTCTGACAGTAGTGTTAAGACGCCGCGTGCGGAGCTTGCTCGGCGAGCCGATGGTTCACTTCTTCGTCATCGGGGCGGTGCTGCTCATCGGGCACCGGCTGGTCGCGGGCGACTCGCGCACCATCGTCGTGAGCGGCGGGGTCAAGGCGGGGCTCGAGCGGCGCTTCGTCGATCAGAACGGCCGCCCGCCGACCCCGCCCGAGCTCGCGAACGCCGTCGAGACGTGGAAACGCGACGAGGCGCTCTACCGCGAGGCGCTCAGCGAGCACCTCGATCGAGACGATCCGGCGGTCCGCACGGCTCTCGCCGACAAGATGCGCGCCCTCGCGGCGCTCGAGATCAAGAAACGCGAGCCCTCGGAGGCGGAGCTCGATCGCTTTTTCGCGACGCACAAAAGACAGTACGAGCTTCCGACTCGCTACGACTACGAGGCCATCGTCTTTTCCAAGACCGACCCGGCGGCGGCAAAGGAGCGCGAGGACTACGAGCGTGCCCTCTCGGGAGGACAGGACGCGCGAACGCTCGGCCGGCCCATCATCGGAGGCGTGCTCGCCGCCGCCGAGCTCGATCAACGGTTCGGCGCGGCGCTCGGGGAGCGCGTCCGCGGCCTGCCCATCGGCCACTTTGAACGGCTCGAAAGCGACAAGGCGCTGTTGCTCGTACGGCTAAATCGCGTCGAAGGTGGCCTGCCGAGTCGGGAGGCGTTGCACGCGCGTCTCGTCGCCGACTGGACCTTCGCCGAGGAACAGCGGGCGATCGACCGAGCGGTGCAGCGCATCGTCGAGCGCTATCGCTTCGAGGAGCGACCGTGACTGGGGGTCGCTCCTGCCGGCTCTGGGCGCCGCTTTTGGCTCTGGCGCTGCTCGCTGTCGCTCGCCCCGCGTGGAGCCACGCGATCGATTCGGCCTCGCTCACCCTGACCGAGGTGGCCGCGGGGCGCTTTTCGGTGCGCTTTACCTCGAGCTCCCCGACGCTCGAGGAGTCGCTCGCCACGGCCGCGGTGTTTCCGAAAGGCTGCGCGCTCGACGGGGCGCGTCTCGATTGCGGGCCCTCCGGGCTCGTCGGTCCGGTCGCGTTTCCGTGGCTCGAAGGGACCCTGACGCGCGTCATGCTCGACATCGAGTGGCAAAACGGCACCCGTCTCATGCGCGTGCTCACGGCGAGCTCGCCGAGCGTCACCGTCTACGGCATGCCCGCTTCGGGCGGCTATCGCGCACTCGCGCCGCTCGTCGTCGATTACACGCGGCTCGGCATCGAGCACATTTTGACCGGGTTCGATCACCTGTTGTTCGTCGTCGCGCTTTCGTTCCTCGTGCGTTGGGGGGCGCCGCTCGTCACCACGATCACCGCGTTTACGCTCGCGCACAGCCTGACGCTCGCGGCGACCGTGCTCGGGCTCGTCCGCGTCGCCGTGCCGCCCGTGGAGGCCGCGATTGCGCTGTCGATCGTGCTCGTCTGTGCGGAGTGCCTGCGCGCCAGCGACTCCTTGACGCGACGCGCGCCCTGGGCGGTCGCCTTCGCGTTCGGCCTGCTTCACGGTCTCGGCTTCGCCTCGGCGTTGCTCGACCTCGGCGTGCCCGAGCAGCACGTCCCCACGGCGCTGCTCTTCTTCAACGTCGGGGTCGAGCTCGGCCAGCTCGGCGTCATTGCGGCCGTGGGCGTCGTCGGCCTGCTCGCCGCGCGGCTTCGCCTCGAGCGCGCCTGGCTCCACCGCAGCGTCGTTTACGCCATGGGCGGCGTCGCGGCGTACTGGTCGCTCGAGCGCATCGGCGCCGTCTTCGGCCTCTAGGACTGCTCCGCCAGTCCTACGGCGACAGTGTCACCGAGCCCGCGTCGAGCGCGATTTCGTAGTAGCCGTGGCCATCCCAGGCGAGCGCCGCGCCGTCTTGCTTGAGCGTTCCGCCGTCGACCGTCACGCGCAGGTACTTGCCTGGCGGAAACTTGTCCGGAAGCGTCCAGCTCCAGGTCTTGTCGCTGCCCTGCGTCATGGTGGTTGCGCTGCTGAAGGCCTTTTGCCCCAGCCAGTACGACCCCACGTCCACCATCGTGCCGATCCACATGTTGCCGAGCGACTTCGCGTGATTGACGCTCGAGATGAATTGGTCGAGCGGTACGGGCTGATAGGCGCCGTCGCTGCCACCCTGGAAGCCGTGAATGCACATCGTGCGCCATTTCCCGGCTGACTGCGCCGAGTCGACCTCCGAGTTGAAGGCGCTCGCGCTCGCGCCCTGCGGCGGGATGAAGGTGGGCAGCGTGAAAGGATCGGAGTTGTCGTTCGGGCCGATCAAGTTGTCGGAAACGCCGCGATTGATGATGAAGCGGCCCTTGGCCAGGCTCGTGTAGCCCGAGGCACCGTTGGGAGCGGCCATCGTGTAGGCCTGCACGCCGAACTTCTGCATGATGAACTGCGTCGCCGAGTCGATGTCCTGGCCGGTCCCGTTGCTCTGGTGGCTCTGGGTGTGGTTACCGAGCTCATGCCCGTCCTTGAGCGCTTGTCCCCAGATCGAGTTCGACGCGTCGGACTTTCCCGTCCAAAGGTAGAAGGTGAACGGCACGCCGAGCGCCTGAAGCTCGGAGTAGTGCTGGATCTGCGACGAGTTCGCGTCGTCGAACGAATACGAAACGGCGCCCTTGAAGCCGGCCCAGTTGATGACCGTCACGTTGTTGGGCGTTCCCGCGGGCTTCGCGACGTCCGAAGCGCCGGGCGGTACGGGCAAGCCCGACGGTGGCGGCGGGGTGCCGCCACCGGAGCCTCCGGATCCGCCGGCGCCTGCACCACCCAGCGTGCCGCCTGCACCACCCGGCGGCATGCCGCCGCTCGACGAGCCGCCGCTCGCATCACCGCTCGCGCCGCTCACGCCGGCGCTGCCGCCGGCAGCGAGACCGCCCGAACCGGCGTTGCCCGCGCCACCAAAGCCAGCGCCGCTCGCACCGCTCGTGCCGCTCGTGCCGCCAGCGGCGAGGCTGCCGCCCGCGGCCGACGCGCCGCTCGCACCCGAAGAGCCGCCTGCCGCGGAGCTCCCGCCCACGCTCGTGCCGCTCGTGCCGGAAACTGCGGAGGTGCCGCCCGTGCCGACACCCGCGCCGCCCTGCACGCTGCCGCCGGCGCCGCTCACCGCGCTGCCGCCGACGCCCGACGCCCCGCCCGCATCGGTTCCCGGATCAGCCTCGATACTGCAACCGGAGAGGCAAAGCCAGATGGCCGAGCAGAGCATCACTTTGTTGGAACGCAATGGAACCTCCGAGCGCTAGCTAGCGCGAGTGGGCACGACGCCCAGTGGATCTGCTTGGTTCTGACACCCGAACCACCCCTTGGTCCTTTCACTATTGGCGGCGAGCTTGCGCAACCTAGTGTGACGCAGCGGCACGTGATTCGCGAGGTCGGTGCCCGGGTGCGGCGTCACTCCACGACCAGTGCCACCGGGCATCGGATCGGCAGTCGGAGAGCGGAAATCGGTCGGCAAGATTCCCGGCGCATCGCCATATTCTTCTCGCGCTCCCACGGTCTCCCGAAACTCGAGGGTCTTCGGTTTTCAGTCGCCGAGCAGCGTGTTGATACGCATTTGAATCGCGCGCATCGCCGGGAGATAGCCGTAGTCGGTGCGGCCGCCGTTCGTGGCGTTGCGCGGGCAAATCGAGGAGACCACGGCGCGGTCGCCGAGCCGCCGAGCGACCTCGAGCTCACGCAGGCCCGGGTACGCCTTGCCGAAGTACTGCGTCGTGTCCGCGGCGCCGCCGCCCGGAGGCTGACAGAGCGGGCGGTTGTAGAGCAGCTCGTCGGCGTTGCAGTCGCAGCCGTTCGAGTTCAGGTCTGTGCACGCGATGGGTGCGGGGAGCTCGAACGTGCACGCGTACTGAAGATCGTCCTCGAAGAGCACGCTGACCTCGTGCCCGTTGAGGGTGGCGGTTGGATCGAGGGAAGAGGAGGGGACGATCGCGTCGCCCGTGACGGGGTTCGTACCCGTTCGCTCGGCGACCGATTCGATCATGAACGGGTCGGTGGGGGGGGCATAGTTTGCGAAGTCGCCGACGAGCAGCGGCCAGCGGGCTTCTGCTCGCAGCTCCGCGGCGCTCATGAGATCGAGGTTCTGAGTGTCGTCGGGATCCTTCGCGACGTCTTGCCACGGCAGGCCCACGATCGTGGCGAGCACGACGAGGCTAGGGTCGCGACCGCCCGCAAACAGCGGATTGTTCGCCTCCCCGCCGCTTCGGCGCGCGACACGCGATGCCGTGAGCCCGTCGGCGTAGCGCGACACCGGGTACAGGAGATCGACCCCGAAGCGCTTCTTCTGAGAGAAGCAGCGCAGGTTCATCGGATCCTCGGCCGCGCTCAGAAACGAGCCCTTGGCGCACTCGGCGTCGGACGCGTCGGATGGCGTACACAAATGGCAGTCCGCGTCGTTCGGGTCCGCGAGGCAGGCCTCTGTCGCGCGCGGCATGCGCCAGTTGTTCACCTGCGGTCCACCCTTGAAGGGGACGAGCCAGCCCTGCGCGCCGGCCTCGTCGAGGATCGAGCAGTCGTTCTCGTCACTGAGCACGACGACTAGGAGCGCGGAGTCGGGACGAAGGAAGGCGGCGCGCTCGTCGAGCACGGCCTGATCGATGCCCGTCACCGTGGTCAAGGTGCCGTCGTTGCCGATCGTGAGGGGCGGCTCGGGATCGACGAGGAAGCGGTACATGGCCTCGAGCGGCGCCTCGTAACCGCAACCGGTGATGCCCGCGGCCTCGATCATGGTGCGAACGTCGTCCGTGAGCTGTGCGGCGTCGTCCTCACCGGGAGGGTTGGCGGCGAGCATGGGATCCCACTTGAGAAATCCCGAATCATTCCAGGACACGAGCCCGCTGCGGTGAAAGGGCAAGAGCTCCGCGCGGTCGTCGTAGTCGGCATCGGGGTTCGAAGCGGCACTGCACACGTCGTTGCTGCCGTGGCTGCCGATGCTCGTGGTGACGACGCCGACGTGCATGTCGAGCACGGGGTCGATCTCGTGGCGCTGGTTCGGCGGGCAGGTTCCGTTGATGGCGGGCGGCGTCGTCGAGCCTGCGCCGACGCACCACGGGTTGACGAGCCGGCCGACGAGCGCCGGGACCGCGGCGCTCAGCACCGCCTGCTTTTCGAACATCGAGATCGAGTTGTCGACGACGAAGAGGAGATCGAGCTTCGTGGCGTGCGCCGTGCCGCCGGCGCCGCCCTCGCCGCCCTGCGAGGAGGCGGCCTCGCCCCCTTCGCCGCCCTCGCTCACGGTCGTACCGGCGGTGCCCCCCGTGCCGGCGGTCGCGGGCTCGCCCGCTTCGCCTCCCAGGCTCGTGTCGCCCCCCCTGCCGCCTCCCGACACGCCCGCGCCGCTGCCGCTCGAGCCCCCCGTGCCGCCGCTGCCGCTCGAGCCCCCCGTGCCGCCGCTGCCTCCGTCGCCACCGAGCCCGCTCGAGCCCGCTGTGCCGGCGCGCGCGCCGCCAGCCGGGTTACCGGGCTTGTCCGCATGGCCGCAGGCCGCGGCGAGCACGACCGAAAGGCCGACGAGGACCAGGAAGCTTGCCGTGCGAGCGTTGGTCGAGCGCATCGATGCACCACCCTTCTCCGAACTTCCTATGATAACAGAGTTGCCCGCGCGCCGGGGCGCGGGCAAAGAGCCAGGATTTTTGGGAGAGCACGGAACGTTCGGGCCATTTCATCCCGCTTGACCCGGCTGATTTCGCGCGCGAGAACGTTTTTGCCATGACCGTGGAGCCCGGGCTCGACCAGCTTTCGCGTGACGAGCTCATCGTGCGCGCCCGGGCGCTCGGTGCGGAACGCCCCGAGGTGATGACGCGCATCGAGCTCAGGGACGAGATCGTGCGGCTCAGCGAGACTGACCCGACGGTGCGGCGCCGCTCGCGCGGTTGGCTCGGAGTCGCACGCGATCTCGTGGCGAGCGTGGTCGACGCGGGGCTCAATTTGCCGGGCGCGGCGGCGGCGATCCGCGGCGATTCGAAACCGGAGAGCGAGTGGCAAGGTCCGCCGCCCGTGGCGACGCTGACGCTCGCCGAGATCTACTCTGCGCAGGGTCATGCCGATCGCGCGCTTTCCGTGCTTTCGCAGGTGCTGGCGAACGAGCCGGACCACGCGGCGGCGCACGCGCTCAAGGAGCGAATCGAGCGCGGCGAGGCCGGCTCGCGCCGGCGCGGGCAGGAGCAGGGCGAACACTGGTTCCGTCCGGCCTTCGATGGCACCGCGACGGAGCCGCCCGTCGACGCGCCACCGAGCGGCGCGCGTCCGGCGCCATACGGCGAGCACGCGGCGCCTGACGGCGAGGGCGCGGTGGCGGCAGGTCAGGACGCGCAGTACGGCGAGGAGGAAGCGCCCACCGCCGAGGCCGGGCCCTCCGACTGGGGTCCCCCGTCGAACGGCGAGGCAACGTTTTCGGCCCGCGCCGAGGTCGGCTTTGCCGAAGCACCGACCGTCGCCGAGCCGCCACGCGGCGTGCCACCGGTGGCCACCGAGCCGGCGTCACCGAGCGCCGACGAGCCGGCGACGGATCCCGAGATGGAACGCACCGCGCCGCTCCCGGAAGCCGCGATGTTCGCCGAGCGGGAGGCGTCCACGGAGCTTGCCGCTCCGCCTGCGCTCGACCCAGGGGAGGTCGCTTCCGCGCGGGACGAACCCGTGCCCACGCCTCTGGTCGGCGCTGCGGAGGTGCAGGCTCTCGTCGTCCCCGCCGCGGAGCGGGTCGCGCCCGAGGCATTTTGCGCCCTCTTTTGCGAAGGCGCGCGCTTTCAGGCGTTCTACGAGATCGAGTCGCCCGCGGCCGGCAGCGTGTTGCGCGTCGTCTGGTTCGTGGCGAACGAAGGGAACGTGGAGCGCGGCGAGCTCGATTTGCCGATCGCGGGCGGTGCGCACGAGCTTCCCGTCGTGGGTCCGCCGGCGGGCGCCGAGGTGCGCGCGGCGCTCGGCGTTGCGACCGGCGGCTCGTTCGCGCCGAGAGCGGTGGCATGGGTCTACGAAGGGTCCAGGGGCGACGTGCGCGTTCGCTTTGCTCCGCCGGGTCCCGAGCCCTCCGCGCTTCGCCGTCGTGTGGTGAGCTGGCTCGCCGCGGGCGGCTGAGCGCCAAACCTCGAGTGCACCGCGAGCCGCGCGTGCAACGCGGGCACGGTGAGGCAACCCGTGGCGCGAGTGACCGACCCGAGCACCGTGACCCACGCCACGACGCAGACCGGGCTCGCCATCGCGGTGCTCGCGACCGCTGGGCTTGCCCGGGCGGTGCCGCCCGTCGCGCTCGATGTCGCGCGCCCGGGCACTCACGATTTGCGGCTCTCGGTCGGCGCGCGCCTCGACCGCGCGACCACGCACTCCGCCCTTTTCGGCTTCGCGACGCTCGACGTGCCGCTAGAGCGGCTCTTTGCCCCCAAGCGCATCGCGAGCGCCGCGCCGCCCGACGACGGCGAGCCCGTCGCGCCGGGGGCCGACATCGCGTCCCCTCCTGGCGTCGCGCCGTCCGGCACGGGGAAGGTGGCGCCTCCGTCCGACGCCGAGACCAGAACCTCCCGGCTACTTCCGCCGCGACTGCTCGCTCGACTCGTCGGTGACGCCGTGCGCGTCGCTCAGCGCACGGCGCGCACTCCGGAGCGGGAGAGCGACCTCGATGGCATGGGCTCGCGGGCGCGCGCCCGTGCCGTGCTGCCCGACCTCCGGCTGCGCGCGGCGCGCCTGCACGACGAGACGCTGCGCATGGCGCCGAGCGTCGATGATCCCACGCATTTCAGCCTCGCCGGCGGCGATGCTCTCACGCTCGAAGCGACGGCCACCTTCCACCTCGGGCAGATCGTGTTCACGGACGAGGAGCTGGCGATCGAGCGCCTCAGACTCGAGCGGGAGCGCGCCGCCGAGCGTCTGACGGCACGGGTGCTCGCCCGCGTTCTCGCCTGGTACGAGGCGACCTCTCGCTTGCTCGAGGGCGACGACGGCGGCGACCCCATGGCGGTCGAGCGCGAGCGCGTCGCCGCCCTCGTCGAGCTCGATCTGTTGACGCGTGGCTGGTTCGGGGCGCGCGTGCGGGCGCTCCGTCTCGGGCCGCGAACGGGCTCGCCCCGGGCCGCCGCGGCGCCTGCCCAGGTTTCGGCCCCCGAGGCCCCCTTGGACGCCGTCCGCGTCTCTGCTACATCGACGTCACCATGCTCGCCGAAGCACGCAACGGACTCTCCGACCTCATGCGGCGCGTTGACGCGCTAAGGGGGTCTCTTTGACGTCCCCGGCCTTCGGCGACTGATCGACGAGCTGGATCAGCTCGGTAGCGAGCCCGGCTTCTGGGAGAACCAGGAGAAGGCTCAGGTGCAGATGCGCAAGCGCGCGGCTGCCGTCGAAAAGCTCGAGCTCATCGAGAAGCTCGGCCGCGACGTCAGCGAGGCGCAGGAGATGCTGGAGCTCGGCGCCGCCGAAAACGACGAGGCCGTCGTGCGCGACGTGGAGGCGGGGTTGTCCGCGCTCGGCACGCGCGTTCGCGAAGCGGAGCTGCGCCGCATGCTGTCGGGTCCGCTCGACCACGGCAACGCCATCGTGAGCATCCACCCCGGCACGGGCGGCACCGACGCCAAGGACTGGGCGGAGATGCTGCTGCGCATGTACCTTCGCTGGTGCGAGCGCCACGGTTACAAGACCGACATCGTCGACTACCAGGCGGGTGACGAGGCAGGCATCGACGGCGCCTCCTTCACCGTGCAGGGGCCCAACGCCTACGGGTACCTGCGTGCGGAAGTGGGCGTGCATCGCCTCGTCAGGATCAGTCCGTTCGACGGCAACGCGCGCCGCCAAACGAGCTTTGCCGCCGTCGAGGTCACGGCCGACGTCGAGAACGAAATCGAGATCGACGTGAAGGATACCGAGCTCGAAATCACGACCATGCGCGCCGGTGGCAAGGGCGGTCAGAACGTGAACAAGGTCGAAACGGCCGTGCGCATGAAGCACCTGCCGAGCGGCATCGTCATCGTGTGTCGCGCCGAGCGCAGCCAGCACCAAAACCGCGCGATGGCTCTCAAAATGCTCAAGGGCAAGCTCTACGAGCTCGAGGAGGCCAAGCGCGCCGCCGAGCAGGCCCGCTACGAGGCCGCGAAGGGCCAGATTGCGTGGGGCAACCAGATCCGGAGTTACGTGCTCCAGCCCTACCAGCTCGTGAAGGATTTGCGCAGCGAGCACGAATCGAGCGACGTGCAGGGCATCCTCGACGGTGACCTCGACGCGTTCATCGAAGCGTACCTGCTCTCGAACGCCCAGCGCGCGACCGAAAAAGCGAGCTGAGCGCGGCTGCGTCTCCCCCACGGCGCAGGCGCCGACCCGCGGGGTGGCGCCGGTCTCAGGCGCGCGCTTCGTCGGATTCGACGAGGCCGTCCTTCATGCGGACGACGCGGGGCATGCGCTCGGCGAAGGTCGGGTTGTGGGTCACGACGATAATGGTCGTGTTGTGCTCGCGGTTGATCTGGAAGAAAAGGTCGTGGATGGCGTCGCTCGTCGCGGTGTCGAGGTTGCCCGTGGGCTCGTCGGCGAGCACGAGCTTCGGGTCGAGCGCGAGAGCGCGCGCGATGGCCACGCGCTGCTGCTCGCCGCCGGAAAGCTCGCCGGGCCGGTGGGTCGCGCGGTGGCTCAGGCCCACCTCGTCGAGCAGCGCGGCAGCGCGCTTTTCCATCTCCTTCTTGGGGCGGCCCGAGATGAGTCCCGGGATCGTGATGTTTTCGAGCGCCGTGAACTCGGGCAGCAGATGGTGGAACTGGAAGACGAAGCCGATGTCGCGGTTGCGCACCGCCGCGAGCCGTGAGCTCGACATGGTCGTGAGCTCCTCGCTGCCGAGGCGAATGCGGCCGGTCGTCGGTAGATCGAGCGTCCCGACGCAGTGCAAAAGCGTGCTCTTGCCCGCGCCGCTCGGCCCTACGACGGCGATGACCTGCCCCGGATAGATGTTGAGATCGATGCCGCGCAGCACCTGGAGCGTGCGGCCCATGTGCTCGAAGCTCTTCGTGAGCCCTTCGATCAATACCAATGCTTCCACGTTGAGCTCGTCCGTTCTCGTTTATTCCCAGCGGATGCCGTCGACCGGACGCAGACGGCTCGCGGCGAGCGCCGGGTAAAGGGTCGCGAGGGTGGTGATGAAGAAAGCGGACACGGCGACGAGCAGGAAGTCGACGGGGTCGACCGAGATGGGAAGCCTGTCGATGTAGTACACGTCAGGGTCGAGGCGCACGCCGAACCACAAAAGGCCGAGCGCGCCCGAGAGGCCCGTCGCGACGCCGAGCACGGTGCCGATGCCGCCGATCATCATGCCCTCGGTCATGAAGATGCGGAGGATCGCCGGATCACTCGCGCCGAGCGCCTTCAATACCGCGATTTCCTTGCTCTTTTCGGTTACCATCAAGAGCAGCGTGCAGATGATGCAAAAGCTCGCGACGAGGATCGCGAGCGAGAGGATGACGAACGTCGCCACCTTCTCGAGCTGCAGCGCGGAAAACAGGTTCTTGTTGAGCTGCTTCCAGTCGCGCACCCGCAGATCGGAGCGATCCTTGATCACGGCGGCGACGCCCTCGCGCTCGTCGTCGACGCGATCGGTGTTGTCGACGCGCATCTCGATCGCGGTGATCTTTCCGGGGAGATCCAGGAAATCCTGGGCGGTCTCGAGCGTGACGTACGCCTGGCTCGAGTCGTACTCGTACATGCCGCTGTAGAAGATCGCCGCGACGCGGAACTTGCGGCTCTTCGGCAAGACGCCCATCGGGCCGAGATCACCGAGCGGCGAGACGAGCGTGATCTCGTCGCCCACGTAAACGTGCAGCGTCTTGGCGAGCTCGCGGCCGAGCACGATGCCGGGGTACGCGTCGTCGGGGGCCATCGCCGCTTTCACGGCAGGGTCGACCTCGTCGTCCTCGTCGTCGTCGAGCGACTTGAGGCTCGGACCCTTGAGGTAGACCTCGCCGCCCGGGCCGAGGCCGATGGGCTCGTCGGGTGGCAGCGACGCGAGGCGATTGGGGTCGTCGAGATAGGCGAACTTACCGACCTCGATGTTCTTCATCAGATCGATGACGGTGCCGATCGTCACCGGATCGATGCCGCGCAGGAGCACGCCTGCGGTGTTCGACGAGCTCGACGCCATCGCCTCGCCGCCCGCAACGGGAGTCGCGGCGCGGACGCCTTTGACGAGCCGCGCCTCTTCGACGAGGTCACGGTACATGTCGAAGCCGACACCCGCCGTCGACTCGATCTTGATGTGCGCGTTGTTGCCCAAAATCTTGCGTTTGAGGTCCGCACCGAAGCCGCCCATCACCGACACGACGAGGCACAACGCGAACGAGCTCACGGCGACGCCGAGGATCGAGAGCAGACTGATCACCGTCAGGAAGCCGCTCTTCTGCGAGCGCACGTGGCGCGCGGCGATGAACGGGACGAAGCTGCGCCCCTCGAAGCGATCGAACGCCTTCGGGATGAGGAGCGCCATCATGCCCAGGATGAAGCCCATCCCCGACAGCACGGCGCCGACGCGGACGAACTGATGCCAGAGCACGAAGTAGGAGCCGCGCGGCGTGGGGAGGCGGAGCGACCAGAATCCGAAGCCGATGCCGAGCGCGAGGAAGAGCGTCGTGAGCGCGCCAATCAGGCGGCGCGCGCGCCCCCGCGCGACGAGCCTGAGGCCCCAAACGACGAGTGCCGCGACGATCGCGACGCCGAGCAGCGTGATGCCGAGGCGCGGCCAGAGCCCGAGCGACTCCCAGACGCGCTCGACGATGCTCCTCGGCACCTCCCCCGTGATGAGGGTGCGGCGCGCGGGGGCTGCTGGAGCGGCGAGGAGCAAGAACGGCATGTCTTGCGTCAGGTTTCCGGCCGGAGCAGGGGGAACGCGATCACGTCGCGGATCGACGGCTGGCCCGTGAGGGCCATCGCGAGGCGGTCGACGCCGAGGCCGAAGCCTGCGGCGGGCGGCATGCCGTGCTCGAGTGCCATCACGTAGTCGGCGTCGTAATCCATGGCCTCGGCGTTGCCACGTGCTTTGAGCTCCGCCTGGCGCTCGAAGCGCTCTTTCTGGTCGATCGGGTCGTTGAGCTCGCTGAAGGCATTGCAGAGCTCCCGGCCGTGCACGAAAAGCTCGAAGCGATCGACCAGCGAGGGGTCCGAATCCTTCCGGCGCGCGAGCGGCGACACCTCGGCCGGGTAGTCGATGATGAAGACCGGGCGGCTTTTCTGCCCGTCGGCGCTCGGGTAATCCTCGGCGAGGAAGGGCTCGGCGAGGTATTCGTAGGCGAGAAACAAGCGCTCGCCGTCGCTTTCGGCGACGCCGAGCGCGCGCCGGAGGTTCCTCCAGTCGATGGCTTTGGCGCGTTCGGAGCGCGCGCGGTAGTCCTCGACCCAGCCGTCGGCGGCGGCGTCGGCGGGCGTACCCGACTTGGTCTCGAAGGCGAGCGCAGGCAGCCGCTCGACGAGCTCCGCTCCGAGCGAAGCGCGCTCGAGCGAGGCGAGCACGGCCTCGCGCATGGGGACGCGCGCGAACGCCTCGTCGAGCACGAAGGCACGGTCGGCGCGAAAGCGAGCGGCGTCGGCGGCTCTGCCCCGTTCGACGAGCCGCGCGTCGAGAAAGCTATCCACGTGGCGAAACAGACGCTCGGTCTTCGCCATGAGCGTCTCGTACGTGGCGTACGCCTCGTAGAACTCGAGCATCGTGAATTCGGGGTTGTGACGCGTGCTGATTCCCTCGTTGCGATAACAACGGCCGATCTCGTAGACGCGTTCGAAGCCGCCGACGAGCAGTCGCTTGAGGTAGAGCTCGGGCGCGATGCGCAGGAAGAGCGGCAGGTCGAGCGTGTGGTGGTGCGTCGTGAAGGGGCGGGCGGCGGCGCCGCCGACGAGCGTGTGCAGCGTCGGCGTTTCGACCTCGACGAAGCCTTCGCGGTCGAGAAAATCCCTGAGGGCTTGCACGATCAACGTGCGGGCGAGCATCACGGCCGCCGCGCTCGGCGTCGCCACGAAGTCCACGTAGCGGCGGCGGTAGCGAAGCTCGGGGTCCGTGAGCCCGTGCCACTTGTCCGGCAGCGGGCGCAGCGCCTTCGAGAGCACGCGGAGCTCGGCGAGCTCGATCGACAGCTCACCGGTCTTCGTGACCATCGCTCGGCCGAGCGCTTCCACGTGGTCGGCCACGTCGATGTCCTCGAGCGCTCGGAAGGCGTCGCCCATGATGTCCATCTTGGCGAAGAGCTGGATTTCGCCGCTCGCGTCGCGCAGCCTGAGAAAGCTCGCCTTGCCGAAGCCGCGCCGCGCCACGAGTCGTCCGAAGAGCCGGAAGCGCTGGCCCGCGCCGAGCTTCTCCACCTCGGCGGGCTCGTAGCGTTCCTCGCTCGGGTCACCGCTGAGCGCGGGCGCGAAGCGCTCTCGCAGTGCGCCGACGAGCGTGCGCTCGGTCGCGTCGACGTCGTTGGCGAACGGGTTTTTGCCGCGCTCACGCAGGTGGCCAAGCTTCGCGCGGCGCGCTTCGATCAGGCCTTCCTCGCCGCTTTCCATTCGGGCCGCGGCCAATACCCCGGCGTGCCGGAGGCGTCCACCCGGGCCCGCATCGCGCGCTCAGCTCGGCAGCGGCAGGGTCAAGAGCTCGTCGTTCGCTGTGACGCCGAGCGAAAGCGCCGCCTCGGGCGACAGCGTGACCGCGTCGTCGCCGAGCTCGGCGGGAACCGCCACGGCGCGGAAGAACGGTGCTTCGGCGAGGTCGCGGCCGATCAGCGCTCGGGCCGCGCCCGAGGGCGGTGAGCCGATCGTGGCCCGGAGCCTTCGCGACGCGCGAATGAGCGTCACCTCGTCGAGCGGTGCGACGAAGTGCGGGCCGCCGTCGAACGGATCGATGCGCCTGGCGTAGCGGAACCCGATGCGGCGCAGCATGTTCTCGACGCCACGCGTCTGCGCGCCCACCTTGCCGATCACGCTCTGCGCCTCGGGCGAGAGCAGTGAAGCGTACACGTTCCCGCTCGGAAACAGATCGCGAACGAACGACTTGTTCTCGCTCGAGAGAAGGTCCGCCTCGGCGTAGCTCATGCCCGTGAAGCGACGCCCGAGCGCTTCCCACAGATGGCTCGTGCCGTCGGGCTCGAGTGGCGGCATGAGCTCGGCGAGGAGCTGCTGGCGGAAGAGCGCCGCGTGCGTCGCGACGTACAGAAAGCGGACGTAGGAGATCAAGAGTCCGACGCGCTCGGGACGGCTTCGATGCTCCGGCGCGACGACGAGCCCGCCGAGCTCGGTGGGGCCGTCGTAGGAGAAGCCCATGCGCAGCACCGTGTGCTCGAAGTGCCGGTCGAGCGCGCTCGAGTATTTCTCCTCGTCGATGACGTCGAGGTAGATGTACGGAGCGTCGCGCCGCCCGAGCTGAGCCACGATGGTCGAGGTGCCGAGCGCCGCCCCGCCGTCGCGCTCGCAAATCAAAAACACGTACTTTCGGCGTCGCTCGGCAACCTCGCCGCGAAAGCTCCGCTCACTCTGGTCGAGGAGCCGCACGATATGGGCCCGATCGTTCGGTAGGTTCACGCTGTTCAGGTGGCGCGCGAGGCCGAGAACGGCCTCCTCGTCGGCCTTGCCCGCGCCCCGGATCTCCAGGCGAACCATCGAAGCTTCTTCGTATCATGCGCCGCCTTGCGACCGCCTCGGCGCCGCCGACCCATGGGCCGGCTCGACGGCCGGTGGCCCCTGATTCAGACTTTTCTACGGAGTTTCATGATAAGGGAGCGCCCTCGATGACCCCGGCCTGGCCCTTTCCACGCGCCGATAGCCTTCCCCCCTACGGCTTCGTCATGACCGACGCCGTCAAGGCGCGCGTGAGGGCCACGGGTGCGGATCTCATCGACCTCGGGCTCGGCAATCCCGATCGACCGACACCGAAGCCGATCGTCGAGCGCCTTCACGCCACGGCCGACGCCACGGAGAACCATCGCTACCACCCGGGGCGCGGCCTCTTACCGCTCCGGCTCGCCGCGGCCGCCTGGTACGATCGACGCTACGGCGTGCGCTTCGATCCGGAAGAGGAGCTCGTCATCACGATGGGCGCCAAGGAAGGCATGAGCCATCTCTGCCTCGCGATGCTCGATCGGGGCGACGTGGCGCTGTCACCCGATCCTGCTTACCCGATCCACGTCGGCGCACCACGCATCGCAGGGGCGGACGTCGAGCTCTATCGTGCCGCGCTCGACATCGCGCCCGGCGACGCCATCGGCGAGGCGATCGCGCGGATCTCGGCGAGCGGGCGGCGGACCAAGCTCGTGATCGCGAACTACCCGCAAAATCCCACGGGTCAGGTCGTGACGCGCGAGGAGATGGGGGCGCTCGTGCGCGCCGTCCAGCGCTCGGGCGCCATGCTGCTTCACGACCTCGCCTACGCTGACCTCGATTTCGGCGTGCGCCACGCGCCGAGCATCTTCGACTGCGGCGTGCCCGCAGACGAGGTGAAGGCTTTCGCCGTGGAGACCTTCTCCATGTCGAAGAGCTACAACATGCCGGGCTGGCGCATTGCGTTCATGGCGGGCAACGCGCGCATGGTCGGCGCGCTCGCGCACCTCAAGAACTACTATGACTACGGCACCTTCGCGCCGCTCCAGCTCGCGGCCGCCTGGGCGCTCGAGCACGGGGACGTTTTCGCCGACGAGCTTCGCGAGCTCTATCGCGCGCGAGCGACGACGCTCGTCGATGGACTTCGCGCGAGCGGCTGGCCCGGCGTCGAGGAGCCGAGCGGCACGATGTTCGTGTGGGCGCCCTTGCCGGCCGCGCTCGGCGCACGGGGCTCGATCGAGCTGACGACGCGGCTCATCGAGGAGGCGCACGTCGCCGTCGCGCCGGGCATCGGCTTCGGACCGGGCGGCGACGGGCACGTGCGCTTTGCGCTCATCGAGGACCCGCCGCGCATAAAGGAAGCCTGTGAGCGCATCGCGCGGCTGCTCGCCGTCCCCCGCCGCGCCGCCGGCGCGTAGGCTCCGAGCCGCTCTTTTCGCGGACCTCAGTGGCGGAGCCCGACGCCCACGAAGAATCCCGGGCGGACCTGAAAGGGAGCGGCGAGCCGTCGGCGCGTCGCCCCGTCGTCGAGGTCGTAGTGCGCGTGAACGAGCGCCCAGTCGACGACACCGCCCGCAGCGAGCGTGAGCGCCGAGAACGCGTGCTCGTAGCGCACCTCGCCGCGCAGGGTGGGGACGCTCTTCGTCGTCGGTGAGGCGAGGGTCACCTCGGGGGCGGCCGCGCGCGGCGCGACCGTGACCCAGTTGACGCCGGCACCGAAGCCCGCGACGATGCGTCCGTCGCTCGTGAGCGGCCAGCCGAGGTCGGCCATGCCGCGAAGCGTGACGGTGCGCAGCCGGGCGGCGATGCCCCCGAGGTCGAGCGAACGCTGAAACGGTAGCTCGGTAAGCACGCGCACTCGCAAGAGCACGCCCAGGCGGACGCCGAGGCTCGCCTCGATGCCCGGCCCCTGCGCGAGCCCGAAGTCGGGACCCGAAAAGAGCCCGACGTAACGCGCGCCGACGGCCAGCTCCGTGGAGCGTCGCGAGGTCCGCGGTCGCGCTCGATCGCTCACCCCGTCGGCGCGCGACGGCGCGACGGGCGCCGCGACGGGCGGCGCCGGGGGGCGCTCGTCCGGCGCGGGCTCGTCGCGCGAAAGCTCGACGCTCGCCTCGGCCCGGCTCAGCCCCTCGGACGACTGCAAGAGCGCCATGATGGACGATGCGACGACCTGTCCGACGAGCTCCTTGCCAACGTCGTCGAGGCCCGCTTCCAGTGAAAGCCGCCTGAAGAGGAAGCGCTCGCCGCCCGGGCCGCGGAAGTACAGGCGCGCCCGGCTGGCATCGAGCACGACGAACACGACCACACTCGGATCGTCCGCACCGCGCGAGAAGAGGGCGTCGGACTCGAAGCGCGCTGCACGCTCGACGTGGCACGTCACCCCGTCGCGCTCCAAGAGCTCTCGGAACAGAGCATCGAGGTCGCGGATGGTGTCGCCCACGCCGATCACGGTGATTGTCGCCTCGCGGCTCGGGGCCGTCAGGGCGTCGGCGAGCGCGGGGTGCGTTGGGAGCAGCAGCGCTAGAAGCGTCGCGACGCTACGGAGGAGCCAGAGCCCCGCGTTCCGTTGCCGAGCCAAGCCCCAGCCGCTCGCGCGCGCGCGCCGCGTACACGCTCGACGGATGACCCTGCAACAGCTCTTGCCAAACACGTTGCTCCTCGCCGCTGTGGCCGAGCCGGGCGAGCGACTCGGCTCGTCCGACCAGCGCTTCCTCCGTGAGATCACCGCGTCCTCCCGCGAGGTAGCGCGAAAACTGCCGCTCGGCCTCGCTGGCGCGACCGCTGCCGAGCAAAAGCTTGCCGAGCGAGACGAGGGAGACGCGCGCCTCGCGGCTCGCGGCAAAGGCGGCCTGCAGCTCTGAGTAGAGTCGGGCGGCCGAGGCGAGATCACCCGCGCGCCGCGCCTCGTTGGCGTCGCGGAACAGTGAGGCCGCCGACGAAGCGGGCGCTACCGCGACGGGCGCCCGGGGCGCCGCAGGCTCGAGGGCACCGTCTTCGGCCCGGGCGCCCGCGGGCTCGTTGCGACGATCGGCGCCCGGCTCCGCGAGCAACCGGGAGCGAGCCGGCGACTCCTGCTCGGGCGCCGCCGCAACGTCCGGCGTCCCGTCCGGCGTTGCTGGCGCCGGGCGCTCGCCGGAGGGAGCACGCGCGGCGCCGCGTCGCGTGTGAACGGCGCTCGGTGGCAGCGGGCCGGGTCCGGACGAAGTGACCGCGGCGGGTGGTGCGCTCCGGACCCAAACGGCCGTGGCCGCGGCGGCGCTGGCCGCGACGAACGTCGCGGCAACGAGCGCCGCGAACCGCCCGAAGCGTCGCCCGCTCGGCGGGCGTGCGAGC
The DNA here is from genome assembly GCA_963841435.1 of uncultured delta proteobacterium. Lineage (GTDB taxonomy): Bacteria > Myxococcota_A > Polyangia > Polyangiales > Polyangiaceae > PMG-095. Next base: position 179,880 of record CAWJCS010000003.1, on the reverse strand, counting down.
GCACCAGCGGAGGCCCGCTCGATGATCGCTTCGTCCCCGGCCTGCACGCGACGCACCGCATCGAAATCGACGCCGAGCTGATGCCCTATCCTGAGCGTGGCGCTCGCGTCGAGCGCGCGAAAAAGCTCGCTCTGGCGCTCGGGAGCGAGCTCGCCCCTTCGCTCGAGCGCCGAGAGATCCTCCGGCTCCGCCGCTTGGCGCCGCTCGGTCACGCGCGACCCCCGAGAATTTCGTAGAGGCGCCGGTCGCCCTCGACGCGCCGCCGGAGCGCCCCGAGCGCTGCACGCAAGCGACTGCGTACCGTGTCGCGCGGTGAGCCCGTGACGCTCGCCGTCTCGTCGACCGAGTAGCCGAGCACGATGTGCAGCGCGAGCGCTTCCGCCTGCGCCTCCGGCAGCTCGTCGAGCAGGGCACGCAGCGCCGTGCGGCGCTCGGCTGCCTGGCGCGCGTCGGCGGGCGAGCGCTCGTCGCTCGCGAGCTCCGCGAGCGCTTCGGGCGCCATGCTCGGCGTGAGCCGTGCGCGGTAGCCGTGGCGCCGCCGAGCGTTCAGCGCCGTCTGCACGGCGACCCGACAGGCAAAATGCACGGTGCGCGACTCGCCGCGGAATCCCGGCAGTGCGCGGTGGAGCGCGGTCATCGCTTCCTGAAGCACGTCCTCGACGTCCGGGTGGCCGCCGCCGAGCACTCCGCGCACGGCGCCGAGCAGCGCGGGCCCGAGCGTCGCGAGCAGGGTGCGCTGGGCCCGGGCGTCGCCGGCCGCCGCCGCCCGCGCGAGCGACCAGAGCGGGTCGACGGGGCCGCCCTGCTCTGGGGCGCTGGGGGCCCGCGTGGGGCCTTTCAGCAGGCGCAGCATGACTTCATTTCGTACCCCGGGCCGCCGAAACGGACCATCGCCCGCTCGTTTTGCGACGGGCGGCGGCGTGGGTCAGCCGCAGGTGCCGTTCGTGCAGGCCGCGCCGTTGCAGTCATTGCCGCAGCTACCGCAGTTGGTCGGATCCGTCGCGGTGTCGGCGCAGCAGGCCCCAGGCTCTTCGTCGTTTGCCTTGAGCTCGATCGTGCCCTGGTAGCCCGTCGGACACCCGCAGGCGCAGCAGCCGCAAAGGCCGGGCTCGGTCACGGAAAACGTCACCGTTTGAGATTCGAAGCCCGGGGCGGAGAACGTCATCTCGTAGTCTCCGCCCGGAGCGACGTACGTCGCCTCCATGCACGTCCACTGGCACGGGGAGCCGCCGAGCGGGGTGCAATGGACGTCGAGGTTCGGCGACTCGACGTGCAGATCCCGGATGGGGCGCGCCTGCGCGTCGGCGCTCGGCGTGACGAACGCGTAGACCGGCGGCAAACAAGCGACGAAGGGGCACGGACCGCAGCCGCCTGCCCCGGCGTCGCCCGCGCCGCCACTCACGCCGCCCGCGCCGCCTCCCGCATCGCCGCCCGCTCCCGACTGGCCGCCGGAGCTGCCGCCGGCCCCCGAGCTGCCGGCGGCTCCCGCCGAGCCGCTGCTGCCGCCGAGAGCGCCGCCGCCGCCCGCGGCGCCGCCGCTGCCGCCCGTGCCAAAACCGCCGGTCGCCCCGGAGCCGCCCGTGCCCGAGCCGCTCGTGCCACCGGTGGACCCTCCGCTGCCGCCGGTCGCCTGGCTCCCGCCGCTCGCGCCGCTTCCCCCCGACCCGCTGCTGCCGCCCTGTGCGTCTTCGGTGGTGAACGAGGTCCCGCCACAGCCCGCGACGAGGAGCGTGCCGATGACGGTGAGGCGTGTGAGGTCCGTTGGCTTCATGGGAGCTCGCAGTGCAGGCCGCGTGCCACGGGGCGAAGGGCGCAACTGGTCGAAATTACATTATAATCCAGCTCGCCCTCGGTGGCACACTGTGCCAGATCGCCCGTGATTTCGGCGCTGATCGGCGGCAGCCAACGTCGCTCGGGACGGCCGCGAACCCGGCGCCCGCCGCGCCCTTCGGGCCGGCGCCCCGCCCGGGTGACTTACGCGGTGCGCTCCAGCATGCGCTGGATGGTCTCGGGTAAGAACCCCTCGTCCTCGGCGAGGGCGATGAGGCGTGCGTTGGCGGGCAGATCGGTGAGGAACGATCGCGCGTAGGGCGTGCCGACGAGGCCCTGCAGGCGGCGCTGCAACGGCGGAATCCCGCGCCGTACGACGGCGAGAGCTTCTTCTAGCTCGCCCTGGTCGACGAGCGCGTCGTGCAGAGCGAGGAACGCCGCCGATTCGTTGAGCAGGCTCGGCGCGCCCTGCTCGAGCAAGAGTACGCCTTCCTGCGCGAGCTCGACGGCCGCCGAGAGGTTGCCGCAGAGCCGCTCCGCTTCCGACCAATAGGCGAGGGCGACCGGGAGCACGTCGCGGTTGCCCGTGGAGCGGTACGCCTGCGCCGCCATGCGAAGGAGGCCGAGCGCTCGCCGCGCGGCACCTTCCGACTTCGAGCGCAAGTGCTCGCAACCGCGATAAAAGAGCAGCCCGAGATTCGAGCGATCGGGCGCCGCCCAGACGCCCGAGCCGGCCGCGTCGGCATTGGCGCGCACCTCGGCGAGGTGCGCGTCGAGGTGCTTGTCGCTGCCGAACGTGCCGGCCCAGCCGAGCAGCAGCATGCGCGCGTGCCGGAGCGCGCCTTCGCTGCCGATGGCGTCGGCGAGCGCGAGCCCAGTTTCGATGGCGCTGCGCGCCTCCTGCCGCGCGCCGATCGTCGTGAGGGCGAAGCCGAGGTTGGTCATCAACATGGCCTCGCGCTCGCGCAGCCCCGCGGCGCGGGCTGCGAGCGTGGCGTTGCGGCGCGCGTCGAGCGCCGCGCTGAGCGCGCCCTGCGTCTGGCGTACGATGGCGAGCGTCTGGTAGGCGTCGACGGCGGCGCTGGCGATGCCGCGCTGCGACAGCTCGAGGAGGCGCTTCGCTTCGGCCTCGGCGTCATTGAACTTTCCCGCGAACGCGAGGCGCGCCGCGAGCGCCGCCGAGCAGCGTGCCTCCTCGTCGTGAACGCCGAGGGCGGCCGCTTCGTCACGCGTTTCCGCGAGGCGCCGGCTGATCTCCTCGCCAGAGCCGCGCGCGTCGTCGTAGCGGGCGCGAGCGCCCCGCGCATGCACGGCGCTCCCCGCATCGAACACGTTCGACTCCATGGCCTGCACGGCCGTCTCGCGTTCGCTCGAGCGCGGGTCGAGGCGGCTCCAGGCTTCGTCGAGGTAGGAGGCGCGCTGGAAGGCGTTCGGCGCGTTCTCGGCGAACGCGAGCGCGCGGTCGGCCATGCTGAGCGCGTCCTTGAGCGCGTTGGCGGAGAGGGCGCGGCGTGCCGCGCGCGCCCAGTGATCCGCGGCGATCTCGTGCAGGCCGCCCAGGTCGTAGTGACCCGCTACCGTGGCGGCGTCCTCGCCCATGAGCGCGAGCCACGGGGCGGCGAGCGCGTGCAGCTCCTTGCGCTCCGAGTCGCCGAGCGACGCGTACGCCACTTCGCGGACGAGCGCGTGCTTGAACACCCACTCACGCGTGCCGGGAAAGCGCGAGACGTTCTGCTCGACGAGCACCTCGGCGGCGACGAGCGACTTCATGAGGCCGTCGGCGCCCGGCATGCCGAGCGCGTCGAGCGCCGAGTCCCAGCAGGTGAGGCCGAAGACGCTCAGCCGGCCGAGGGCGTCGCGGCATTCCTCGTCGAGCGTGTCGAGGCTCGCCTGGATGGCCGCCTGGATCGTCGGTGCGCCGTGGGTGGCGCGGCCGGCCGCCGTGAGGCGCGCGAGCTCCTCGGCGAACAGGGGCAGGCCGCCCGCCTGCATCGCGATGCGCTCCACGACATCCTCGCCGATCTCGTCGCCGAGCACGGCACGCGCGATGGCGCGCGCGGCGCGCTTCGACACGGGGCGCAGCTCGATGCGCAGGTGATCGCGGCCCGTGAAGCGGTCCGGGTACTCGCTCCAGAACTCGGGGCGTACGCAGGCGACGAGCGTGAGCGGCTTGTAGCTCGCGCGGCCGAGCAAGTGGTCGAGCCAGCCGATGCTCTCGGGGTCTGCCCACTGCAGATCTTCGACGAGCACGGCGACCGCCTGATCGGACGCCACCTGCAGCACGAGATCGGTCATGGCAAGCCAGAGGGCGTCGCGCGAGCCGCGTGGGTCGAGCCCTTCGGGCAGGGCTTCGTTGGCGAGCAGGCGCGCGAGCAGCACGCGGTTCGCGGCGGTGAGCTCGTCGCGCGTCGCCGCGCCGAGCCTCGACACGATGGCCTGCTCGGCCTCGCGCGACGTGGCGCCCTTCGGCAGCGTGATGAGCGCGCGCAAAACGTCGGCGGCCGCACCGAGCGCGTGCCCCTGGCCGTACGCTTCCGAGCGCTGGAGAACGACGAGCGGCGCGTCCGCCTGCGCGGCGATGCGCCCCATCACCTCGCGCCGCAGCCGGCTCTTGCCGATACCGGGAGGGCCCGTGATGCTCACCATGATGGGGGTGCCGTCCGTGCGCGAGCGCTCGAACGCGCCGAGCACCTGCGCGAGCTCGGAGTCGCGCCCCACGAACGGCGCTCCGCCGGCGCGCTCGCCGCGCCGGCCACCCTGCATGGCCTCGCCGACCACCGCCGAGCCGTCGTCGCGGGCGAGGAACTCGTAGCGGCCGCGGCCGAGCTCGCTCGTCGTCACGTCGGCGAGCACGGCGCCGGGCCGGGCCTCGCGTGACAGCGCCGCCGCGCGGTCGACGACCTCGCCGACGGGTCGAAGCTCGCCAGTTTCCATGCGGACGCTGAGCCTTGCGCGGCCGCTCGCGATGCCGACCTGCGCGCCGGCGCGCGCGAGCCGCCGGCCGAGCTCGAGCGCCACCGCCGCCTCGCTGCCGACGGCGCGGCGCGCACCGAGGTGTCCGACCACGGCGTCCGAGCCGATCGGCGCGGCGTCGGCGCCACGCGTGCGGAGCTGTTCGAGCGCGCGGTCTCGCGCGGAGACACTAGGAAAGCGAATGGCGACGAGCGAGGTGACCAGGCGCGTGATGCTCGTGCCGAGGCGCGACGAGCGCGCGGGCTCACTGTCCGTCCAGGAGATGCGCGCCGCTTCACGCGAAGCAGCGGCGAGCATCTCCAGCACCTCGCGCATGCTGCTCGGACGCGCGCTGGGATCCGTCTCGAGCATGCTGCCGACGAGCCCGTCGACGGCGAGGGGTACGTCGGATCGCAGATCGGAAAGGCGGGGCGGCGCGGTCGTCACCAAGCGTGCCAGGGTGGCGATGGCGTTCGGGCCGACGTGCGGCGGGCGCCCCGCGATCAGCTCGAACAACGTCGCGCCGAGCGAGTAGATGTCGCAGCGCACGTCGATCGGGGCGTCGCCGCGCGCCTGCTCGGGCGCCATGTAGGCCGGCGTCCCCACGACGTCGCCCGCGCGGCCGATGTGGACGTCGGCGTTGGCCGCTACGCCGAAGTCGACGAGCTTGGGCTGGCAATCGAGCAGGCCCTGTGGCTCGGGCTCGCGACACAAGAAGATGTTGCCGGGCTTGATGTCGCGGTGGATGACGCCCGCGTCGTGCGCGGCAACGAGCGCCTGGCCGACGCTGTCGGTGAGCTCCAGCGATTCCGCGAGGTTGAGCGGAGCACGGCGCTGGCGTGCCGCGAGGTCTTCGCCGTCGAGCCACTCCATCGCCACGTAAGGCAAGCCGCTGTCCTCGAGCACGCCGAACGCCACCGTCTTGACGATGCCGGGGTGGTCGAGGTTCGCGAGCAGGCGCCCCTCGCGCTCGAGTCGCGCCTCCTCCAGGGGGGCCACGCCGGCCTCTGCAGCGACGACCTTGAGCGCCACCACGCGCTCGGTCTCGAGATCGAAGGCGCGATAGACGATGCCCACGCCGCCGCGCCCGACCTCGCGCTCGATGGCGAAGCGCCCTCCGAGGCGGCGGGTGCTCGTCGGCGACGAGGAAAGCAAGGGGTCGTCCACCGTCATGCCTCTCCGAGCCCCGGAGCGTACAACGCCCACGCCCGGGGAGCGACCTTGTGTGGCACTGTCCCGTGCGCCACGCTCAGCGACCGCGGACGAAGCGGCGCGGTGCTCGACGGCGCGTGGTCGGTGCCATGGGGGTCGGCTCGGGACGCGGCGGGCGCTGGGTGCCAAAACCGACGGCGGCGAGGTCGTCGGGCGTCACCGACGCCGCGCGCGCCACGCGCGCAACCGCAAGTAGCACGGCCTCGAGCTCGACCTCGTTCTCGGTCCAGCCATGATTGACGAGCAGGCGCAGCGCGCGTGCGTTGACGCCGAGCGGCTCGCGACCGAGCGTGAGGCTCGCGCGCGCGAGCCCGTCGAGCACGAGCGCGCGCAAATCCTCGGCACGCTCGGCGACGGCGGGCAGGCGGACCTCGTGCGAAAGCGCGCGCGCGAGGACGGGCGAAAGGCGGCCGAGCGCCGCGAGCGATTCGAGCGGCGCGTGCAGCGTGACGATGAGCCCCGGCGCCGGCAGGCTCGTTTCGCGTGACGCGCCGCGCTCAGCGAGCGTCTTCACGACGAGCTCCTGCACGGAGTACGGCAAGGCGTCCGCGTCGAGCACGAGCAGAGTGCCGCCGTCGGCGAGCCGCGTCGGCGACACGAGCGGGTCGTTGTAGCGCTCCGGCGCGCGATCGACGGTGAGCGTCGCGTCGGAGACCACGAACGGCCCTTCGGCGCGCGCGCTCGCGAGGTGAGCATGGGCGGCCCAGCCGACGGCCGCGACGCCGGGCGGGGTGACGAGCGCGATACCGCCGCCTGCCTTGCCGGCGCGCTCGAGCGCCTCGAGCGCGAGCCGTGACACGGGCGCGTACGCCGACCCACGCACGCGCGCCGCGAGCCGCTCGGCGTGCGCGCGATGGCGAGCTCCGCCGCCTTTCACGGCTGCTTCGAGGCGCGAGCGGTCGCTCTCGAGGGCCTCGAGGCGCTCCGCCGCGGCGCGCTCGCGCTCACGCGCCCGCGCGAGCGCCGACGTCACCGTGATGAGCTCGCTGATGCGGTCGGCGACCAGGCGCACGGCCCGCGCCTCCTCGAGCGTCAAGAGCGACGAGCGCCCGGCGCGAGGTAGCAGGATGAAGCCGGCCGGCCCGGCCTCGTCGACGACGATCGTCGCCGAGAAGGCGTCGCGCGCGTCGAACCAGGCGAGCAGTCCGCGCACCTCGGGTCGCCGCACCTCGACCTCGCGGAGCGCGTCCGCGCGCAGCGTTCGCTCGGGCTCGGCGAAGCCGAGCTCGTAGAGGCGCGGCGGCGCCTCGCCGGGCTCGGTGTGCAGGTAGCCGGCGATGTTGACGCTGAGCACCTCGGCGGGATGAATGCGAAAGATCTCGGCGCGCGCCGTGGGGGTCTTCGTGAGGTACGAGAGCGCGTGGAGCGTCGCGCGCAGCGCCGCCTCGGGAGCGGGCTCGAGCGCGGCGCGCGCGGCCCGGTCGAACGCCGTGAGCCAGCGCGACTGCTCGGGGCCGAGAGGGCGCGCCACGGCGCGCGCCACGAGCCCCACGCCGATCGCCGCCGCCGTCGCGAACAGCAGGATGCTGCCCGTGTGGGCCGGCGCCGCGCGCGCAAAGAGCGACGCGAACAGCGTGAGCGGCGTGCCGAGCAGCGTCACGGCCAAAACGCCGCGCATCGTCGCCGACACCGTGGTCGGCTCCGCGATCGTCGACGCCCAGGTCATCGCCGACGCGCCGACGATCACGGCGAGCGACAGAACGCGATCGGGCGCTGCGACATCGAGCACCGTCGCGGGGACCGCCACGGCAAAGGCCGTGAGCGACACGGCCAACGTGCCCGCGGCGCGATCGCCTACGCCGAGCTCGAAGCGGCGCAACACGCGCAGACGATACGCCGCGGCGATCGAGAGCAAGAGCGTTGCGGCGGCGGCGGCGGTCGTCGCGTAGTCGATCGCGAGCGGATCGAAGAGCACGCGATAGCCGGGCAACAGCGCGTAGGTGAGGGGCAGCGCCGTCGCGACCGACCACAGGAAGCCCACCAAGAGCGCGGCGTCGAGCGAGCGCGCGGCGCGCGGCGCGGCCAGCAGGCCACCCGGCCCGTCGAGCCGAGCGAGCGCGAACAGGCTCGCGACGGCGGTGGTCCCGACGCCCACGTTGGCGGCCGCCTCGAGCGCGGCGTTGCCGGTCGGTCCCAGCCGCGAGATCGTGAAAAGCGCGACGCCGAAGCATGCCGCCTGCGTCACGCCGGAGGCATCCGGCCCGAGCCGCCCGCTCCGCCGTCGGAGGGCGAGAAGCGCGAGCACGAACGCCGCCGCGACGACGCCGGGCAAAGGTCCCTTCACGAGCAGCGACGCCGCCACGCCGACGTACCCGAGACTGCCGGAAAGCAGCCAGAAGCCTCGGGCGCGCGGAACCATGCCGGGACTTTAGCCCGTGCCGGGGCGTGGGGGAAAAAGCCCGTTGTTCCGGGCCCTCGCGAGGGCTCGCCGATTCCCATTTGCCGGCGGGGGGTGGGATGGTATCCGCGTCCGGCCCCGCCGCCGGGGAAGTGGCGCTGGAGGCTCGAGCAACAAACGATGAAGAAGACCTACGTCCTCGATACGAACGTCCTTCTCCACGACCCCCACGCCATCTACAAGTTCGAGGACAACGACCTGATCCTGCCGATCTACGTGATCGAGGAGATCGATCAGTTCAAGCGGGAGTCGAACGAGCGCGGTCGGAACGCGCGCACCGTGACGCGGTTGCTCGATGCGTTGCGTGAGCGCGGCGCGTCGCTCTCCAGCGGCGTGCCGATCGGCGAGGGTGGCTCCCTGCGCGTCTTCGTGCCGGAGCGGCGTCCCGAGCTCGCGGTCGCGCTGAACCCGAGCTCGGGCGACCACGCGATCCTCTCGACGACGCTCGCACTGCGCGACGCATCGCCCGAAAAGACGGTGATCTTCGTCACGATGGACGTGAACCTCCGCATCCAGGCGGACGCGTTCGGGCTCGCGACGGAGGCGTACGAGAATCAATCGGTCGACGCGGAACGGCTCGAGACCGGCATCGTCGAGCTTTTCGTGAGCGACGCCGAGCTCGACAAGTTCTTCCAGGACTCGGCGCTGCCCGCGCCGCCCGACGCGCGGCTCTACGCGAACCTCTCGATCATGCTGCGCGACAACGCGGCGCGCCCCCGCACGGCGCTCGGCCGCTACCACGCTGACAAGGGCGAGATCCGCGCCCTTCGCATGCCGCGTGACCCCGTGGTCGGCATCAAGCCGCGCAATCGCGAGCAAGCCTTCGCGCTCGACCTGTTGCTCGACGACAACGTGCGGCTCGTCACGCTGATCGGCAAAGCCGGAACCGGAAAAACGCTGCTCGCGCTCGCCGCGGGCGTGAAGCGCACCATCGAGGATGGCGCGTTCGCTCGGCTGCTCGTGAGCCGCCCGGTGATGCCGCTCGGCCGCGACATCGGCTTTTTGCCGGGCGACCTCGACCAGAAGCTCAACCCCTGGATGCAGCCCATCTACGACAACCTCGAGTTCTTGTTCGTCGCGGGCGGCAGCCGGCGCCGCGGCGCGCGCGGCTACGAGGATCTCTTTTCGAGCGGGCAGCTCCAGGTCGAGCCGCTGACCTACATCCGTGGCCGAAGCCTCCCGCAGCAGTACGTGATCGTGGACGAGGCGCAAAACCTCACCCCCCACGAGGTCAAGACCGTCATCACACGCTGCGGCGAGGGCACGAAAATCGTCCTCACGGGCGACCCCTTCCAGATCGACAACCCCTACGTCAACGCGTCGACGAACGGCCTCAGCGTCTCGGCCGACCGTCTGCGCGGCGAAACGATGGTGGGCCACATCGTGCTCAGCAAAGGCGAGCGCAGCGAGCTCGCCAACGTCGCGGCGAACAAGCTCTGACGAGAGCCGCGCCCTCGGACCGACCGGGCGAGTGAGGTTCGGTCAGGGGCAGGGCAAGAGCTGGCGGGGGAGCGCACGTTTTCGGGGTAGGGGCGAAGACAGAGCAAAGAGGAAGGGTCGGGGGGTCGGGGTGAGGGCGCGTCGAGCGGTGCTCACGCACTGCGGAGACGGGGCGCGACGAGCGGCGACGAGGGGCGCTCTCGTTCGTCGGCTGGCTCCCCTCGCTCGGCGCGCCAATCGTCGCACCGTAGGGCATCCGCCCTATGGAAAACCCGGGCTGGGGCGACGAGACTCCGAGGCGAACCCGAGACCGGAGAAAACACCATGAAAAATTCTCGGTCGCCGCCGCGGTTGCCTCTGCCGGAGCCTCGGCTGCGGACGCGGTCACCGTCCCTTCCGGCGCCGGGTCCGCGCTTTTCTTGCAACCGCCGATGGCGACGAACGGGATCAGGACGAAAACGAATCGGGCCGTGCAGTTCATACGCCTCCCTTTCCTCACCGGAACACCCACGCCCGGCAGCCTTGCATTACGGCTCGCGCCCGCAACCTCTTCCTTGGGCGGGCGCCGTCGCTTCGCAGCAGTGCGAGTCACCGGCCCGGCGGCTGGGAGCCCCCGATGCGGCAAGCGGGCGGGCTCCGGCGGCGAGTCGCTCGTCGAAGCACCGCAGGAGGTGTCGCGACCCCGCGTCCGCCCGCCTCGAGCTCGTGGAAACCTACTGGAGGCAGTTGGTCGTGAGGCCGGCGGTGCAGGGATATTGCGCCGGGTCCGGAGGCGCGAACGACGAAGCCCACGCTCGCGACGTGCCGCGGTACTCCGTAATGGCGACGGCCGAGAGTGATTCGAGGTAGTGGCCCATCTTCACGACGTAGTTCCCCGTGGGCATGTCGGTCATCGGATCGAGATCCGGCTCCGGCAAGTCGTCGAGTTGAGCCATCGGCAGCGCGTAGAGCGTGAACGAGTAGCTGTCGATCACGAGGCTGCACGTGAAGCGCGCGTCCTCGAGGGGGAATGGGTTCGGACAGGGCGGGAAGAAGGCGTACATGTTGCGCCCGGACCACTGCAGAGCACCCGAAACCTCGGTCGACTGGTAGCCGCCCGTCATCCCCGCGGGCAGATCGGTGGTGCTCGGCGGGATGTCCCACATCACCCAGTGGTAGCCGAAACGGTCCTTCGTCGGATCACCGTCGGCCAAGATGGCGATGTCCTTGAAGACGAGCGCGAGGCTCCCGGTGCCGGTGGGAACTCCGCTGATGTGGAGCTCAGGCGACGAGCCGGTTCCGAACGCCTTGCCGTCGCAGGTCATGGTATCGGCGGGGATTTCGCCGCAATTGGCGAAAGCCGTCGTGCTGATGGTGAAGCTCGCGTCGCCCATTTTCTGCGACGGAATGTCGGCGCAATGGTTGTGCTCCATCACGGGAGGGTCCACGCAAGCCGGTGCTCCCCCGGCGCCGCCCTCGCCGCCCTCGCCCGACTGGCCGGCGTTGCCCGCTTCGCCGAGTCCGCCCGCTTCGCCGCTCGTGCCGCCCGAGGCGCCGTTGCCTGCACTGCCGCCTTTCCCTCCAGACGCACCGCTGCCCGAACCACCGGCCGTGCCACCATTACCAGCGCTGCCGCCCTTGCCGGCACTACCACCTTTGCCGGCGGCGCCACCCGTGCCGGCGGCGCCACCCGTGCCGGCGGCGCCTTTCCCCCCGGCTCCGCCCGACGAGGTCTCGTCGTCCGAACAACCAGACTGGACCGTTGCTCCGATGAACACAGCTACCAAGGCGGTGAAAGAAGCTTTCTTGATCACGAGTACCTCCGATGCGGGCGCAGGAAGCGCGCATCGAAAGCCGATCCAAGCCGGCGGGTCAACGCGCGATCTTTCACGCGGGTAAGAGGAAAACAGTGAGTGAATAAATCCGAAGCGTTCGTGCGGATACTGACCTGCTCGACATCGACTTTGGACCTACTCGACGGCTTCCATGACGCAGCCAAACTGGAAATACGTCGTCGACGGTGAGCGACTGGGCCAGGTAGCCCGGGCGGGGTTGAACACCGAGACCGCTTGAAGGCTCAGCGCGTGCGGGTGAGCGCGAGCCCGGCAATGCCGAGCGCGCCGAGCACGAAGTACGACCACCGCCGGGCGCCGAGGCGCTCCCGGTGCCAAACCGCTCCGAGTCCCGCGCTCAAGAGCGCTTGAGTCCCCGCGAGCGCAGCCCAGACACCAAGCGGTCCGCGCGTGAGAGCGAGGGCACTCGCTCCGGTTCCGACGACGGTCGGGAGCGAGCGAACGCCGGTCGTCACGAAGCGGTTCAGGATACCGGACTGCAGACGACCGCGGCTCCGCCAAATCAGCGAAACGGTGAGCGCCGCCCCCGCGCCGAGCTCCCACGCCCAGGCGACGAGCAGGGGGTCGGTTGCACGCGCCAGGCGAGCAAAGAGCAGCGCCGAAAGGCCGAGCAGGGCCGAGGCGGCGAGCGTCAGGAATGCGCCCTTCCGCAGGTTCGTGGTCAGCCCCTCGGTCGAATGATCGCCGAGCGCCGCGAGCACCGCGCTCGCCACGATGAGCACGCACCAGACGAGCTCGGTGGCACCGAGCCGCTCCCCGAGGAACGCGGCGCCGAGCACGAGCCCGCCCAGGGCGACACCAGCGACCAGGAGCGCAGCACGGAGGCCGAACGGCAGATGTCGTGCCGCGTAGAGGTGAAGCACGTTCGCGAGCGCCGTGGCGAGGCACAGCAACGCAAGCTCGCCTGCACGTGCCACGAGGCTCCCCCAGGCGCCCGGCGCGACGAAGAGCAGCAGTGGGGACATGGTCAAACCGAGCGACAGCCCTCGGAGTGCGCCAACTTCCGTTCCGTCGTGCTCCCGCGCGAGCTCCCCGACGAGCACGTCATTGAAGGTGTACGCGACGCGACAGAGCAGGCACAGGGCGACGAAGGTCAGCATGGGGGCGGGCTGGCCGAGACTAAGGGCGATACAGCGCGTCGTCATTCTGGGTGGCGTCCCGGCCCCGAAAGCTTTCCGGCACCGGAGCCCGCCAGCCGTTTTCCCAGTTCGTTCTTCCTTGCCGCCACGATGACCCGTTGACCAACGAGCTCGCCCTATTCCCCTGGCCCTTTCTCGACCGGCACATCGGTTGCAGGTCCAACGATCATGGATCTCTTCCTCGATCGTGTAGGGCGCACTCGTGCCTCGGCCGCGCCCGAAGCACCGCCCCATCCGAAGAAGCCAGGACCGCATCCGCCAGGCAGGCCCGAGCCGTTGCACCCCCCGGAGCCACCCGAACCGCCGAGCCCCCCCGAAGGGCCCCCGGGTCCCAAGCAACCGCCCGCCGAACCTCCCGGTCCCAAGCCAGCTCCAGCGGAGCCACCCGGTCCCAAGCCAGCTCCACGCGGATGCCACCGCCGGGTCCGACTGCCTCCGCCGGTTCGGGCTCAGGCACCCTGATGTCATTGCCGGGCTCGGCTCGAAGCGTGCTGGGCCGACGGCGACACTGCTTCGACCTTCCCGAACGACGGCGCGCGCCGCCCGGCGTCAAGGCTGGGGACGTTGCCGGGGCACGATTGCCGAGAGCTGGACGACGTCGACCCGACGATCGTAGCCGTAGGACGCCTGGTGCGTCTGGCCTATGGCGCCCCGCTCGCCGGCCGCCTTCGTGGTGATGCGCTTGGCATCGACCCCGTTTTCGACGAGCAAATCCTTGACGCGATCGGCCCGCTCCTTGGAGAGCTGCTGGTTGTAGGCCGCGCTGCCGCGCGGGTCCGTGCGACCGACCAACAATAGGTCGATCTTCTTGAAATCGGGCTCGTTCAGGCAGGCAGCGAGCTCCTCGAGCGCCTCGTGATCCTGCGGCCGGACCTTGGTGCCGTCGTAGAAGAAGTGCGGGTCACGGGTCTGGCAGTGGAGGAGATCGGCGCCGAGCTCGAGGTGGATCTGGCGGGTTGGTGCAGGTGGCGGCGCCGGCAAGACGGGCGGCCGGGTCGGCGGTGCGCTCACGTTGGTCGAAGCGCACGCGACGGCGAGCGCAACCACGGGCAGCGAGAGAAGCCGACGGACGGAGCGCGGTCCCGGCGGCGATGCGTGCTCGCGGTGGCCGTGGAGTGACGAGGCGTTGAACGATGACATCGGTGAGCCTCCTTGGTGCTTGGTCCAACTCTCCCTTCCTTCGAGCAAGCGACGTGCCAGCTAGCACGCGGCGCACGGGCACCGCCACGTGCACCCGCAACGAAGGCCGCGATCGGAGCCCGTTCGCCTCACCCGTGGCGCTTCGCCTCGGGCGGAACCGAGGGACCACACCAAGGGCAGCCCGCTCGGGGCCCCGCGAGCGATTCTGCGGCGGACCGAGAAGTAGCCAAGACGGCTGCGGAATGCCCGCACCTCGGACGGGCTCGAGTGGCGCCGCCGCGCGGCCGAACGCCGGGCGAACGCGGTGCGCCGGCTCGGTGACTTGCTCGGCCAGGATCTGCGCCAGGACGACGGACGCACGCTACGGCAGGCGACGGCACGCCACCGCATCGGCGGACCTGCAGGCAGCAGCCGAGCATCAGGGCACCGGCGCACACTCAAAAGCGTAGTCGCCACACGAGCTCGAACGCCGTCCCGCCGTGGTCGCCGACGATGGTGGAGAGGGCCCAGCGTGCGCCGATCCTGAGGTCGATCGTCAGGAAGGTGCGATCGGGTGCCTCGCCCGGCGCCGGGGGACCGAGAGCGCGGGTGATCCGCGCGTCGACGCGGGGCGAGAGCCTGAGCACCACTTCGGGTCGAGCGCTGCCCGTGCTCGTGTCGACGCGGGCCTTCAGGTCGAGGCTCGTGATGTCCGAGATTGCTTGGTTGATGCCCTTGGCCGCCGTGCTGCCGGCGGCGGCGACCGCCGTGGCGGCTTCGGAGCCGGAAGAGGTGCTGCTGCCGACGCTCCCTTCGGGCGAGCCGAAGAGGAGCAAGCTCAAGATCTGGTCCTGGCTGAGCGGCGGCGTCGAGCTCAGGCGGATCTTGCCGTCCGAGACCGTTCCCGTGAACTCGGCATACACGCTGTACCCCGCGGGCGAATCCCAACGCGCCGTGGCGGTGACCTGAGTCTGGTCGGGCTTGCCCTGAAACGTGACGACGCCTCGCTCGATGACGAATCGCTTGCCGGAAACATCGAGCGTGCCCCCGCGCAGATCGATGCGGCCTTCGATATCCGTCTCCTCACCGAGCTTGGCGCTGAAGACCCCCGCAAAGCGCGCCTCGAGCTCCTGACCTTGCTGGATCCAGAACGTCCTTGCCGAGCTCGACGCGAAGGGCGAGCTCCGTGCTTCCGCCGGCGTCCTTCACGGGCTGGAGGGGTAGATCGACGAAGGCACCGTCGCCACGATGCGCGCCCACCACGATCGCTTCCGCGGGCGCGAGACCCTGCACGTCGGTGGGCGCCACCTCGGGCAGGATGACGTGAAGCTTCGGCACCTTGACCGACACGTCGAGCTTGCCTTGACTCGAACGATCGAGCGCAAGCTCGACCTGGCCCCACACGTCACCGAACGAGACGCCTTCCACCGTCACGGGGATCTTCTGGCGCTCGGGCACCTCGACGCGCGCTCGCGCCTGCACGCTGCCGTCGGGACCGAGCGTCGCCGACCCCGAGGCCTCGAGGCGACCGACGACGCCCGCGGCGCTGAGCTTCTCGAGAACGATGCGCGGTCCTCTGATCGTCACGCGCGCTTCGAGATCGTGGAGGCGCTGGCCTACCGCGGGAACCTCGAGCACGCCGTCGCGCCACAGGAGGTAGCCGTCCACGTTGCGACCGGAGCCGCCGAGCGTCATTTCGACCGAGCCGTCGACCTTTCCCCCGAGCTCCGTCACCGGCCCCTCGACGAGCGGGAAGAGTGCGGCAAGGTCGAGATTGTCGAGCTCGGCCGTCAGGCGCTTTTGACCCTCGACCTCGGGGACGAGACGGTCGCCCCACTGGAGCCCGGTCTCGGCGTGCAGGCTCGCCGATCCGCTCCGTCCCGCCGTCTTCAAGTCCGCGAGCACACTGCCCGCGCCGGATTCGAGCGTCAGCGTGGTGCGACCGACCCGCGCGCGACCGACGCTGAGATCCGGCGACGCTAGTCGAGCGCTCATGCTCGCGTCCTTGCCGAGCCCAGTGAGCTCGACGCTCCCCGAGATGGAGCCGTCGATGTCTCGCCGGCCGAGCGCGGGCACGCTCGCAAGCGGGAGCTCGTCGAGGTCAATGGTCGTGTCTCCCGTCAGCGGCGACGGTCCCCCCCGGGCAAGCGCGGACGGCAAGGCGCGCACGTCGCCACGAAGCTCGCTCTTTGCGTGCAAGACTCGCCGGCCCTTCGCGTGGCCGGTAAGCTCGAGTGTTGCGTGCTGCCAGTCGAGGTCGAGCGACGCCTCGAGCGAGACCGGATCGCGTTGCTTCTTGGCGACCGCGCGCGCGTCACGAATCGCCATCTGGACGGCGAATGTCGGCCGCCGCGGGGTCCCACTCGCGTCGATCCGCGCCGAGAAGCCGCCTTCGACGGTGGCGGGGCGCAGCACGGCGGGCCACTTCTCCACGCGGCGCTCGGGCACCCTCACGCGGAGCTCGGTGGGCGCATCATAGAGCGTTTCGGGGTGCAGGAGCGAACGCGGGTCACGAAGCTCGAACGACAGCTCGACTTCACCCAGCGTACCTGCTTCGTCGTGGAAGCGCGCCCGGGCACCGACGGCGTGACTCGCCGGGGACCAGCCGAGCGTCGCCGCAACGTCGATCCCGCGCAAGGAGAGAGGAGCGCTCTCCCTCGCCTGGTCGCGACGGTCAACCGCGGGCGTTGGCTCGCGCTGCCCGACGAGCTCGAGCTCGTGGGTCTCGAGCTCGACGATCACCGAGGGCTCCGCCTGCTCCGGCCCGCTCAGCACGAACACCGACAGGTCGGCCGTTCCCGCGGCGTGCTCGATGCCGGCTCGCGAGGTTAGGCCGGTGCGCGAGAGCTCGTCGAGATCGAGGTGCGCCGTGAGGGCCAGTTTCGGTTTCGTCGTGAGCACCGAAAACGGCCGCGGACCGAGCAGGCGGTCCACCCGGAGCGACTCGATCTGAAGCCTGGCGGCCGATGCGCCGAAGCGGGTCGTGGCGTCGCCAGCGGCGAGACCACGACGAAGGCGGAAGTCGATGTCGAGCGTGAACGGGACGCGAACTCGTTCGCCCTTCTTGCGAGCGTCGATCTCGCGCTCAGCTCGCAACTTGCCGCGCACGAAGCCGGTGCCCTGCGAGCGCGAGTAGCGCGCGGCCAGGGTCGCTCGCAGGTGACGGAGCGGGAGCCGGACGCCGAGCTCGCGCTCGACGACGGAAAGGTCGAGACCGCGCGCATCGAGCACGAGGCTCTGGAGCCCGTCGCGGTAGGTGAGCGAGCCCTGCGCCTCGCCTGCGCCACTGAACGAGAAGTCGCGAACCACGAGCGTACCGTCCTCCGACTCGACGCCGCCCACCCGCAGAGCAAGCGGCGCGCGTGCCCCCGCGTTCACGAGCTCCGCTGAGACCACCCTCGCGTTATCGCCGAGGGCGAGGCGCGCGCGCGCGGTCAGGTAGCCAGCACGCGTATCGCGGGCGGCGACGCCGACGTTGAGCGCTCGGAGATTGCCGTGAGCGGTCGCTTCGACGCCGTCGAGCGTACGTCCGGCCGCGCGCGCGTGTCGCGCGCGCAGGTCGGCGTCCAGTTCGGGGTCCCGCGGACTGCCCGTAATGGTGAACGTCACGACCACGCCTTTCGCCTCGAGGGCCTTCCCCACGCCGACCTCGCTCGCGTCGGCACGTCCGTGGGCGCGGAGGGCGGCGGGCTCCACCTCGTAGCTTGCTTCACCTTCGAGCCGCCCGCGCGCGCGAACGCCGAGCTCTCGCAGCGGCCGCGGCGCGCGGGAGACGTTGAGGCGCACCGTGCTCGTGATCCGCGTGGTCCGGCCGGCGACGAGCCGTGGACGCGCGACGAGGTCGGCCCCCGGCGTACCGATCTCCACACGCCCGGAGAGCTCCAACGGGCCGCTTGCGGGCTGCTCGAAGTCGAGATCGATCGCGAGTCGATCGAGCGGCTCGCCGAGGACGCGCGACCCGTCACCGCGGACGGTCGCTTCCCCCGAGAGCCCTTCGCCGCGCAGCGACGCCGACAGCGAGATCGTCGAATCGAGCGACGTGGCCGGCGCGCCCGCGACGAGGCGGGCGAAGTCGAGGCCGCGCGTTTCCGCGTCGGCGCGGAGCCTCTTGCCCCCGCCGGCGTCGGAGAACGTGCCCGTGACCCTCAGCGCTCCGGGGCCGCCCGCGGCCGACGCCGAAAGATCGAGCGCCGAGCCCGTTCCGGAGACCAGCGCATAGACGGGCAGGCGCCGCTCATCGGGTTCGGGAGCGCGCCCATCCCCGCGATCGCCTGCAAGGCGCGCGAGGAGCACGGGCGCGAGATCGGGTGACCAGACGGCGACGGCCAGCCTTTCGCCACGCAGGCCGAAGGTCACGCTGAAGCTGCCGCCAGCCGCGTGCCCCCAGGCGTCCGCGCCAATCACGAGCGGTGCGGACGCGGGCACCTCGACGAAACCAGCGAGGTCGCCATGCGCCGTGGCGCCACCAGGAAGCGCCCGCACGGTAAAGCCGACCGAACTTACCGTGATGGCGGTGTCCTTGGCGACCCGCAGGCTCCCCGCGAGCTCGTGGCCCTCTGCGTCGAGAGGGGGCGACCCGGAGGTCGCGCCGTGGAGCCAGAAGTGGCCTACCTGGATGCTCGGCACATCGACGACTGGCGCTTTGCCACTCGCGGTCGTGGTGGGCGTGCGCGGCGCGAACGCCGCCGCGATGGTCGGCCCACCGCTCGCGTCGTCGCGCAGCCGCGCCGCGACGTGATCGCAGCGAACGGCATCGAGATGAATCGTTACGTCGGCGAGCGAGCGCGTCAACAGTTCGACGAGCAGCGTCGGCACGCCGAGCTCGACGTCGCAGCCTCGCACTTCGAGCACCCGCTGGCCGTCGGGGTCACGAACGACGGCATCGAGACCACCGACGCCGCCCAGCGTGAGCGCACCGAGCCGCTCGATGCGCACGTCGCCCGCGAAAGCTCCATGGACCGCTCGATTGGCGACCTCTCGGGCCATCCGCCGGACGGGCGCCGTGTCGAGCGCGACGACCGCGATCAGAGCGAGAAGGACGACGCCTCCGACCAGCGCGACCGCACCGATCGCCGCGAGCTTTCCGAGCCGGCGAAACCCGTGCCGTGCGCGCTCGCCGGGCATCAGAACGACTCCCCGATGCCGAGTGAAATCGCCCCCGGCATCCCGAAAACGTCGGACGGTGTGCCCTCGTCGGGCGAGTCGGGGGCCTGGAGGTCCGGCACCCGATAGCCCGCGTCGAGGCGGATCGGGCCGACCGGCGTCTCGTAACGCAGACCGAGCCCGACACTGAGGTGCGGTCGGTTGAAGCGGTAGCTCACCCTGTAGGGCGAGACGTTGCTCGCGTCGGCGAATACCACCCCGAGCAGCGGCCCCAGGATCGGGTAGCGAAGCTCCACGCTCGCTTCCCACAGCGTGAGACCTCCGAGCGGCAGATCGCAGCTTGCCTGGCTCCCCGTACCGTTGAGGCAATCGGCTCCGAGCGCCTCGCTGCTCTGGCCCGGGTTGTAAAACGGCACGGTGCCGTGCGGACCGATCTCGCGATACCCGTAGCCACGATTCGAGCCCGACCCACCCGAGAAGAATCCGCGCATGAACATCAGCTGGATGTCGCGCACCCACGCGGCCCGACTGACGCCACCCGACGATTTCGTGAAGGCGTTCGGGACCAGCGTGTCGCCGTAGTTCGACGGAAAGAGCAGACCCGTCGTCCCGCGCAGCGCCAGGGTCAGTCGGCGCCAAAGGGGCACGTAAAAGCGCGCTTCGGGCTCGATTCGGACGTTGCGCGCATCGCCGCCCACGCCGGCGAACTGCAGGTCGGCGCGAAAATACGCCCCCGAGTGGGGCTCGAGCGCGTCGTCCCGGAGATCGAGCGCGGCGAGCAGGTCGGGGTACGACGCGATGACCATAGCGAGGTCTGGATCGAGCTCACCCCGATACGCGAACGGTTGACTGACCTCGACCTTTTGGGAGGGGTTGCCGTAGAAGCGGCCGAACGAGCGTTCGACGCCGGCCGATGCGCGATAATCGCGGTTGCCCAGAATCGGCGCACCCGGCTCCACGCGCGAAAGCAGGATCGGGTAGATGTTCGCCTCCCCGCGAAGCAGCAGATTGGTCCGCTTCTCGATGAGCCCGGGTTGGCGGAACTCGAGTCTCACCTTGCCTTGTGGCAGGAGTCGCTGGGGCGCCTGGATCTCCGGGATACGCGTCGGGTAGAGCACCACGCCGGGCCTGATCTCGAGCAAGGCGTGCCGGAGCCCACCGAAGAAGTTGCGATCCTCGAGCGCGATCAAGCCGTGAACGTCGGCGTGCAGCGTGTCGAGCTCGCTGCCCGCGCCGAGGCGCACGCTGCGAAAGTCGGTAGGCACGAGCTTGACGAGGATGGGAACCCGATGATTCGTGGTCTTTTCGAGCTCGGGCTCGACCGTCACGGACGAGAAAGCGCCAAGATCGAGCAGCGCTCGCTGCGCCGCCTCGAGGTCGGCCTCCGAGTAGGGCTCACCCGCGACGATCCCGAGCGCTCGCCGTACGGGACCTTCGGGGACCCCGCCGAGCCCCTCGAGACGCACTTTGCCGAACTGCATGCGTTCGCCGCGCTCGACGAAGTAGCCGGCGCTCGCCCGGCTCTTCGGAAGGTTGACGCGCGCGTTGCGTCGAACGACCGCCTTGGCGTAGCCCTCGTCGCTGAGGGCGCGCCTTACCGCCTCCCCACCGTCGATGAAGTGCTGCTCCTCGAACGGTCGATCGACTGGCAGGGCGGCCTGCGCGGCCGCGAGAGCGCGCTCACGGATCGGCGCCGCGACGTCGTCGAGCCCGTGAACGTTGACCCGCGCGAGCAAGACGGGCGGGCCCTCCTCGATGACGATCTCGACGCGCGCGCCCCGCTTGCCGTGGAACGTGACGCGCCCCGCGCGAACGCGCGCGCGGTAGTAGCCGCGCGCCCGATAAAGCCGCTCGATACGCTGCAAGTCGCGCTCGAGCACGTGACGGTCGAAGACCTCATACTCATAGATGAAACCGGGAAAGAGCCCGAGAAATTTCGACGATTCGCGACTCGCGATCTTCTCCTCGATCTCGTCGTCGGGGAGCGCGTCGTTCCCTTGGAACCTGATGGAGTCGAGCGAATAGCGACGCCCGGGAACGGTGGCACAGCACGGCGTCAGTATCGCAAGCAACATGATCCGAGCCGCGCGAGCCAGTTTCGAGGGCGGCGCGGAATGCATCGCCGCGATCAGTGCAAGGCGTGGGCCAGCACTGGCATGCACCGTGCTTCGGTTTCACTCCGCACAGTGTTTCGTCGTCTGCTCCCTTTCGTTCTCCTGCTCACCGGATGTGGCAGTTCGCTCCCCGTCCCAGCGCACGCCGATCACCCGAAAAGCGATTTCGTCGAGGTGCCCTATCCCCCACCGGCAGCACTCGTGGAGACCGTGCCGCCGAAGCCGGCGGGTGACTTCTTGTGGGTCGACGGTTTCTGGAACTGGGCACGCACCCAATACGTGTGGCGGCGTGGCGGGTGGGTGAGTGCACACGTGGCAAGTCGCCTCGCCCCCTGGGTGTCGCACTACACCGACGACGGAAGGCTGCTCTTCGCAAAGAGCGTTTGGTTCGACGCTTCCGGCAAGGCGGTTCCCGACCCTGATCCGACCGTGCCGGCATACACACCGCCGAACGAGATCACGGGAGAATTTCAGGCCCCGCGCTGAGTCCGGGCCCCACGACGGCCGCGGGGCCCGGGCGCGAGCCGAGGGCGGCACCTTGCTTCGTTGAGGAGGCATCGTGCGGAGCCCTTCGCGCCGGCAGGCGCGCGAACGCCTGCACTCCTGCTGCGTGAACGAAACGAGCGTCGGTGTGGCAAAGTTGCCACGCCCCCGATGGCAGACTGTCTCATCAGCCGAGCGAACGCTCGAGCATGCGGATCCGCTCGCTTCCGGTGGGCTGCGTGACGCCGAGTTGCTCCGCGGCGTCGGTCTGCGAGCCGTGGAACGCCGTGGACGTGGAAGTTGGAGATGATTGAAGTTCAGCATCTCGCCCGCAAACCCGCGGCTCTGATCGCAGCGCGCCTGGTTCAAGCGGCGGGATCCGCAATCTCGACTCCCGCCGATAGCCTGGCGAAATCCGGTGTGTGGGCTAGGACTGGGCGCGCGACCCCGAAGGCCCAGGGAGAAACATCCGTTCATCCGTGTAGATTCCGGAAGGCGCCGCTTTCGTCTTGCACTAGGGTGCCAAGTGGTTAAGGTCGCTGACCACGTGCCTGCGGAGAGCCCGATGCTCGGCAGTTCAAGTACGATGTCGTTCGCCCCGGCGGACAGCCCGCTCGATGATCTCGTCCGACTCTTGCAGGACGAGAAGTTGCTCGTTGACGCTGACGTGAGGTTCGCGCAGCAGGGCTTCTGCACCGGGGACCGTGTCGCCGTGATCGCGACGTCCGACTATCTGGGAACGTTCCAGCGACGTCTGGACGGCGAAGGCTGCGACCTGGCCGCGGAGGAAAGGCACGGGCGGTTCGTGCGCGTCGACGCCCACGACCTATTGTCGAGGATCATGCGCGATGGCGTCCCCGAACCGCGCCTCTTCGAGGCCGAGATCGGGCGGCTCTTCGACGCATCGCCCATGGGTTCGAAGGGACGTGGCGTCAGGCTTTGTGGTGACATGGCGGCGGTACTCTGGAGGCAGGGGAAGCGCGGCGCCGCGATCTTGCTCGAGGAGTTGTGCAGCGAGTTTGGGGGGCGTCGGGAACCGTTCGTGCTGCGCTCGTACGGGACACCTGCCGAGGTCCCACCTGCGGGCCGCGAGCCGTCCCATTCCGACGGGGCCGCGCTCCATCGTGCTGAGTCGCAGCAACTGCAGCTCATTGCCGATGCCCTGCCCTCGCTGGTGTCCTACGTGGACACGGAGCAACGGTACCGGTTCGCCAGCGCTGCGTACGAGCGTTGGTTCGCATTCCCCCCCGGCTACGTCGTCGGCAAGCATTTGCGGGAGATTGTCGGGGTCGATGGCTACGACCGCATCCTCCCGTACGCCGAGCGCGCATTGCGGGGAGAAGAGGTCACGTTCGAGGCGGAGATCCCCTACCCGCACGGCGGTGCACGCTTCATCGAAGGGACCTACGTGCCGCACGAGTCGGCAGACGGCACAGTGCACGGCTTCATTGCCCTCGTCACCGACATCTCGGAACGCAAAGTCTTCGATCGCTCTCGCGAGCACGCTGCCAACCGCATCACGAGGTTCTCGAAGATCACTGCTGCGATCGCCGAGGCGGTCACGAGCGAAGAGGTGTTCGTCGCGCTGGTCGACCGCGTCCACGAGGCTCTGGCTGCAACGAGTGCCGCGCTCTGGCTCGTCGACGACGAGACGCAGACGGCGCGGCTCATGCGTGCGATCGGATACTCGGCGCACGCGAGGCGCCAGATCGAGACGATTCCGCTCCATGCCTCCTTGCCGATACCCGCGCTTGACGCGATGCGCTGCGGAGAGGCGATCTGGATCGAGTCACAAGCGGAGCTCGTTCGGCTCTATCCGCACATCGAGCCCCTCGTCTCACCTGATCGCGACTATGCCGTGTGCTGCCTACCGCTCGTAGCACGCGGCAAGGTGCTCGGTGGCGTTGCTCTCACGCTTCCGGAGGTGGGCGACAAGGATGACGAAGCTCAGGCGCTCTTGCTTCTCGCCGCGCGCTACGCGAGCCAAGCGGTCGAGCGCCTGCGGCTCTTCGATGCCGAACGTCGCGCGAGGAACGAAGCGGACGCCACCGCCCATCGCATGGGCGTACTGAGTCGGGCATCGCGTGCCTTCGTTGAAACCGATCTGGAACTCGGACCTCGGATCGAAGCGATCGTGAGCGAGCTCGGAACGAGCCTCGAAAGTTGCGTCGGTATCAACCTTCTCGAGGAGGACGGCCTCCTGCATGGCCGCGCGGCTTATCATCCGGACGCGAAAGCTGGCGCGCTCCTGAAGGAAGTCATGGCCAGGTCGCCGCTGCGCTTGGGCGAGGGCGTTACGGGGGTCGTGGCAGCGACCCGAAAAAGCCAGATGATTGCGAATCTCGACCCGGTCGAGCTGCTCGATCGCGTGGCCCCGGCATACCGCGCATTTCTCGAGCGCCATCCGAGCTACGCCATGATTTGCGCTCCGCTCCGCTCGCGCGGTCAGGTGATCGGCACGGTCACGACCACGCGCACGCGACCCGGCGAGACGTATACCGCGGCCGATCTGGATCTCGTCGAACAATTGGCTGAACGTGCCGCCGCGGCGATTGAGAACGCGCAGCTGTTTCAGGAAAACGTGAACGGCCGACGCCGGGCGGAACACCTGTACAAGTTCGCCGCAGCCGTCGTTGCTGCCGACAAGGTCGAAACGGTTCTGGACGCGGCGCTCGATGGGATTCACGCTGCGCTGGGGGTGACTCGATCATCGGTGCTCACGCTCGATCGGACCGGTGTCATGCGCTTCGTCGCCTGGCGCGGCCTTTCGGAGGCGTATCGCGCTGCGGTCGAAGGCCACTCCCCGTGGCCAGCGGATGCAACCTCACCTGAGCCGGTCCTCGTGCCGGACGTGAAGAACGATCCCGCAATGAGCCCGTATGGCCCGCTGTTCGAGCGCGAAGGGATCGGCGCCTTGGCGTTCATCCCGCTCGTTGCCCGGCGCCGCCTTCTCGGACAGTTCATGGTCTACTATGACGAGCCGCACTCGTTTGCGTCGCACGAGGTGGGCACCGCTCGGGCAATTGCGAATCACCTCGGATCGGTGATCGCGCGCTTCGCGGCGGTGTCACGCCTCGAGGACACCATTAGAGCCAACGAACTTTTTGCTGGGGTTCTGGCGCATGACCTCTTGAATCCGCTCGCGGCGATCATGAACGGAGCCCAGCTGCTGCTCATGCATCGCAAGGGCGAAGCCGGGATGGACGGGCCTGAGGTGAAGGCCGTTAGCCGCATCATCGGGAGCGGACAGCG
Source organism: uncultured delta proteobacterium (assembly GCA_963841435.1). GTDB lineage: Bacteria > Myxococcota_A > Polyangia > Polyangiales > Polyangiaceae > PMG-095. Next base: position 155,066 of record CAWJCS010000003.1, on the reverse strand, counting down.
CATGCAGCGCATGATCGAGCAGCTCCTCGACTTTACCCGCGCGCGGACGGGGGGTGGCATCGAGGTGCAACCACGGCCAATCAACCTCGTTCAGCTCTGCGCACAGGCCCTGGGTGAGCTCCAGGTCGCCTACCCCGCATGGAAGATTCGTACCGAGTCCAACGGCGATTTGACCGGGAGCTGGGACGGGGACCGTTTGATGCAGATCGTCTCCAATCTGGTTGCGAACGCCGGGGCACACGGACGTCCCGACGAGGAAATCCTGTTGCGGTTGGACGGCAAGGCTACAAACGAGGTGCGCGTGGAGGTCCGCAACGTGGGGACCATCTCGCCCGAAGTCCTGCCGCATCTGTTCGATCCGTTTCGGACCACCCGCGTCGGACGCCAGCGCTCACGAGGTCTTGGCCTCGGCCTCTTCATCGTGAGGGAGATCGTGCGCGCCCACGGAGGCGCGATAGATGTCTCTTCCGGGAACGAATCAACGGCGTTCGTGGTTCGCCTGCCCCGCCGCAACACCCAATCGCAGTGAAACAACCTCGCCGCTCAACGCCGTGCGTCCTTGCTCGAGGCGAGCAGCGTCGCGCCGAGGACGGCGAGAGCCCCCGCCGCCAGCGCGGTGCCGGCTCGCCACATCGACCGCCGCACGTCGAGCCGCTGTGCGTCTCGGGGTCCGGCCTCGGGCGGTTCCGCTCGAGGTGGCCCGTTGGACCCGTGCTCGAGCGCCAGCTCCACCACTTCGGCAAAGTGCAACGCCTGCCGTCCGGTGTTCTGGCCAATCTGCTGCCGGCAGCTGAAGCCGTCGGCGACGATCAGCGTATCCTCTGCGGCCTCTCGCACGCTCGGAAGCAGCGATCGCTCGCCGCACGCGAGCGAGACTTCCTGCTTGTCGGGCTCGAAGCCGAAGGCGCCCGCCATGCCGCAGCAGCCCGATGCGAGCACCTCGGCGTCGAGCTCCAGGGCCGACAGTGCTTTCTTGGCCGCATCGAAGCCGAGCACCGATTTGTGATGACAATGGCCCTGCACGAGCGCCTTGCGCCGGAGCTTCGGCAAGCGGGCCATGGCGTCGCGCGTGAGGAGCTCGTCGAGCAGCTGGGTCTGTGCGGCGAGGCGTTGTCCCGAAACGCGACCGGGCAAGAGGGCGCCGAGCTCGTCGCGAAACACCGAGGCGCAGCTCGGCTCGAGCACCACGATCGGCGCGCCCGCGGTCAGCCACGGGTCGAGCGTCGAGAGCACCGTTTCGAGGTGCTCTTTGGCGTCGTCCAGGAGGCCGTAGTCGTAGAGTGGGCGGCCGCAACAGACCTGGCGCGGTGGTATCTCCACCTCGTAGCCCGCGTGCTCGAGCACGCGCACCGCCGCCTTGGCGATGCCCGGCTCGAAGTGGTTCGTGAAGGTATCGGTGAAGAGGAGCACGCGCTTTCGCGGGGCGGCGGGCGGCGCGTGGCGCGCAAACCACGCGCGAAACGTTTCGCCGGCGAACGGCGGGATCTCGCGCGAGCGGGCCACGCCGGCCACCGCCTTGGCGAACGGCGCGCCGATGCGACTCTGCGTCACGAGATTGGCGAGCCCCGGCGCCACGCTCATGAGCGCCGCCCAGCGATCGATGTGGCCGAAGGCCGTCGCCTGGCGGGGACGAAGCCGCCCGCGATAGTAGTGGGCCAGAAATTCGGCCTTGTAGGTCGCCATGTTGACGCCGACGGGGCAGTCGCGCTTGCAGCCCTTGCAGGCGAGACAAAGATCGAGCGCCTCCTTCACGTTTTCGTCCTGGAAGCCGCCACGGATGGGATTGCCGTTCGGCTGGAGCATTTGCCAGAGCAAGCGCGCGCGACCACGCGTCGAGTGCCGTTCCTCGCCGGTGGCCATGAAGCTCGGGCACATGACGTCCTCGGGGCCGGTCGCCTCTCGCCTGCGGCACTTGCCGACGCCGACGCAACGCAGTGTCGCGCGCGCGAACGAGCCGTTGTCCTCGAGGAAGTGGAAGTGGGTCGGCGGCTCTTCGGGGTCGTAGCCGGGCCCGAGGCGGAGGTCTCGATCGATCGGGCGGGCATCGACGATGCGCCCCGGATTCATGCGACCATCCGGGTCCCAGATGGCCTTGAACTCTCGGAATGCCTGGTAGAGTTCGGGACCGAAGAGCGCCCCGAGCAGCTCACCGCGGGCCTGGCCGTCGCCGTGCTCGCCGGACAGCGACCCTTCGTGTCGCCGCACGAGCTGCACGGCGTCCTGCATGAAGCGCCGGTACTTCGCGACGCCGCCAGCGCTCGTGAGATCGAACCCGACGCGGCAATGCACGCACCCCATGCCGAAGTGACCGTAGAGCGAGGGCGAGTAGTCGTAGCGACGAAAGAGCTCTCCGAGGTCACGCAGGTAGGCGCCGAGCCGCTCGGGGGGCACCGCGGAATCCTCGAATCCAGGCCAGGCGTCGGGCTCGCCGGGCACGAACGCCGTCGCCCCGAGCCCGGATTCGCGCACCTTCCAGAGATGCTCTTGTTGGTCCCGTTCGCGAACCAGCCGCAATTCCAGGGGCGCGCTCGCGCTTCGCCGGAGTTTTTCCATCAGGTGCTCGGCACGGTCCTCGAGCTCCGCGCCGTCGTCGGAGCCGAGCTCGACGAGGAGCCAACCGTGCCCCAGCGGCAAGAGATCGAGGTAGCGCTCGCCGCGCATGTGCTTCTTGGTCACGTGGTCGTAAAGGCGCTTGTCCATGCCCTCGACCGCGAGCGGCGCGAACTCGCCGAGCAGCGTCACGTCGTCTCCCGCGTCGAAGACGCTGTCGTAACCCGCCACGACGACGAGCCGCCTTCGAGGCGAGGGAACGAGGCCCACGGTCGCTTGCAGCATCGTGGCGCACGTGCCCTCGCTGCCGACGAGGGCGCGCGCGACGTTGAAACGCCCGTCGGGCCCCGGCAACAGCTGGTCCAGGTTGTACCCCGACACACGGCGCGGAAGCTTGGGCAGCCGCTCGGCGATGAGCTGCGCGTGACGCTCGCGAAACTCCGCTAGCTCGCGATAGACGCGCCCTTCGCTTCCGTCGCGTCGGGCAGCGGCCCGCAGGCTCTCCTCGTCCATCCAGCCGAGGTCCATCACGCTGCCGTCGGCGAGCGCGACCCGCATCGCCTGCACGTGGTGAACGGCGATGCCGCTTTCCTGGGCGTGCATGCCGCCCGAATTGTTTGCCAGCATGCCTCCGAAACAGCACCGGTCGTGGGTCGCCGGAGCCGGTCCCCACTGCAAGCCGTGCGGTCGGGCAAGCGCTTGCAACGCGTCGCAGATGACGCCGGGCTCGACCGTTGCGCTGCGCGAAGCGGGGTCGAAGCCGAGGATCTCCGTCATGTACCTCGAGAAGTCGAGCATCACCGCTTCGTTCACGGCCTGACCCGCGAGCGAAGTGCCTCCGCCGCGACACACGACGGGCACGCCTGCCTCTCGGCAAGCGCCGAGCGTCGTGAGCACGTCTGCTTCCGATCGCGGCAGCACCACGCCGAGCGGCACGTGCTGGTAGTTCGACGCGTCGAACGAGTAGAGCCCGCGCGTCCCGGCGTCCGAGCGCACGTCGCCTTGCACGCTCGCCGCAAGGTGCGACCAAAACACGTCGGAGTCGTGCCGCTCTGCCGGAGCACGCCGGCCGTCGAGGACGGGGAGCGCCGTCCGAGGTCGCCGCGCGGTGTTCTCGGTCTGCACCGGATGCACGAGCGACCTCACGTTCGCTCCCTGCGCGCCGTGGCGAGCGCGTAGCGCGCGGCGGCCCGTGGGCGCAGCGTTAGTCCGAGGCCGGGTCGCGTGGAATCCGGTCGCAGCTCGCCGCGCACCGGCTCGAGGGCTCCGTCGAAGAGCTCCGCCTCGATGCGCGCATGGTCGTAGAAGTATTCCACGTGTCGGAGCCGCCGCGCGGCGCAACCAATCACTCCGTGCAGGGCCGGCGCACAATGGGCCGAGAGCGGCGTTTGGCAAGCGTCCGCGAGCGCATCCGCTTCGAGGAAACCGCTCACGCCGCCGCAACGCGTCGCGTCGGCCTGCAACACGTCGACCGCGCCTGCCTGGAGCATCCGCAAGAAATACGGCGCGTCGTAGCCGTACTCACCGGCCGCGATTTCCATCGGCGCCGGCGCGCGGTCGCGGACGAGCCTGAGCCCCTCCAGATCGTCGGACGACACGGGCTCCTCGAGCCAAACCGCGCCTTGCTCGGCGAAGCTCTCGGCGAGAGCGAGCGCCTGCTTGCGCGAGTACGCGCCGTTGGCATCCACGAACAGCTCGGCCGAGGCTCCGATTGCTTCGCGCGCGAGCCGGACGCGGTCGGGGTCCTCGCGAGGGTCGCTGCCGACCTTCATCTTCACGCGCGGGATGCCGCGAGCGACCCAGTCAGCTAGCTGGCGCTGGAGCCGTTCGCCCGAGTAGGTCGTGAATCCGCCACTGCCGTACGCAGGGGCCGCGGCGCGCCGTAGGCCGAGCAGTGCGGCGAGCGAGATGTCGAGCAGGCGCGCTTTGAGATCCCAGAGTGCGATGTCGAGCGCGGAGATGGCCATCGCTGCGATACCGCGGGAGCCGAGGTTGCGGACGGCCCTCTTCAGCGAGGCGTCGACGAGCGCTACGTCGAAGGGATCGCGGCCGATCACCGCGTCCGCCAGCATCGACTCCACGAGCTTTGCCGTGGCCTCGTCGGCGTACGTGTAGCCGAGGCCCCGCTGGCCGCCGGCTTCGAGCTCGACCGCCACGAGCACGGTGCGCTGCCAGCTCAGCGTCCCGTCGGCCTCGGGGCCGTCGGTCGGGATCGCGAACGCGGCAACGCTCACGCCCTCGATCGGGGCGGCCCGCCGCCTGACCGTCGCCGCGTCGGTGCTCACGAGTCCGCCTTTTTGCCGAGCTTCGGAAAGAGCTGTCCAATGGCTTGTTTGACCATCCCACCGCGGTCTTCGTCGCCCTTGAGCACGCTGAGGCCGAACGCCTTCGCCTGCTCGAGCGTGATGTGCGGCGGGAGCGGCGGCACGTCGGGGTCCACCATGGCTTCGATGACCACAGGGCGGTCGGCCCGGAACGCGGATTCCCACGCGTTCCGGAGCTCGTCGGGCCGGTCAACGTAGATGCCTTGCAGCCCAATCAGCTCGGCGTAGCGCGCGTACGGAAAAGAGGGCAGGTCCTGCGACGCCGAATAGCGGGTGTCGCCGGCCATGGCGCGCATCTCCCAAGTGACCTGATTGAGGTCGTTGTTGTGCAAAACCAGCACGATGAGGCGCGGGTCCTGCCACTCCCGATAATATTTCGCGATCGTGAGAAGCTCGGCGTTGCCGTTCATCTGCATGGCGCCATCGCCGACGAGCGCCACGACGGGGCGATCGGGATGCACGAATTTTGCCGCGATGGCGTACGGCACGCCCGGCCCCATCGTCGCGAGCGAGCCGGAAAGGCTCGCTTTCATGTGGCCCCGGAGCTTGAGGTCGCGCGCAAACCAGTTCGCGGCGGAGCCCGAGTCCGAGGTGATGACGCAATCGTCGGGCAGCAGCGGGGAGAGCTCCGTGAAAACGCGTTGCGGATTGATGGGCTTGGCTTCGAGCGCTGCGCGCTCGGCCATCAGCTCGTCCCAATCCTTCTTCCAGTCGGCGATCTTCTTCCGCCAGGGGCCGTCCGGCGGTCGCTTTTCGAGCCGTGGCAAGAGCGCGCCGAGCGTCTCGCGCGCATCGCCGACGAGACCCACATCCACGGGGTAGCGTAGGCCGACCATGCGCCCGTCGAGATCGATCTGAACGCCTCGTGCTTGTCCCTCGCGCGGCAAGAACTCCGAGTACGGAAAGCTCGACCCGACGACGAGCAAGGTGTCACAGTGCATCATCAGCTCCCAGCTCGGCTTGGTGCCGAGCAAGCCGATCGCGCCCGTGACGAACGGCGCGTCGTCGTCCACGACGGCACGGCCGAGCAGAGCCTTCGCGACGCCCGCCTCGAGCCTTTCGGCGACGGCGCCGACCTCTTTCTCTGCCCCCTTCGCACCCCGTCCAATCAACATGGCCACTCTTTCGCCCTTGTTCAAGAGGCTCGCGGCACGCTCGATTTCGGCGGTGGGCGGGACCACGCGCGGGGGCACGTAGCCGACCGAGGTGTGCACCGTGTCGTGCGCGTGCTCGGGGTCCTCGGCGTCGAGCTCCTGAACGTCTTTCGGGATGATCAGGCAGGTGACGGTGCGCTCGGCCTTCGCGATGCGCAAGGCCCGATCCACGAGATGGCGCAGTGAGCTCGGGCTCATGCAGGTGTGCACGTACTCGTGCGCCACGTCCTTGAACAAGCTCGCAAGGTCGACCTCCTGCTGGTAGTCCCCACCCATCGCCGTGCGCGCTGCTTGACCGACGATGGCGACGACGGGCACGTGGTCGAGCTTGGCGTCGTAGAGCCCGTTCAAGAGGTGGATGGCGCCGGGTCCCGACGTCGCGAGACACACGCCCACCTCGTCCGAGAACTTCGCGTGCCCGCAGGCCATGAAGGCAGCCATCTCCTCGTGGCGTGCCTGGATGAAGCGAATGCCTTGGTCGTCGCGGTTGAAGGCCCCCATGATGCCGTTGATGCCGTCGCCGGGGTAGCCGTAGACGTAGCGGACGCCCCAAGCTTTCAGTCGGGCCAGCAGTTGATCGCTCACGTTCATCGTCGATTTCTCCTGTCTGTGGATGCGCGTCGTCGTGCCCACGTGCGTGCTCGCCGCCCTTGCGTCGCCAGCGAAGGACGCCGCTTCAGTCCGCGCCGAATGCCATCGTGCTGAGGAGCGCGTTCTCCGCCTGTCGCGTATCGAGTCGGGTGTGTTGGACCACCACGGGCACGTTCGACTCGATGACGCTCGAGTAGTCGACCCCGCGGGGAATCGCGCCCGAGCCGAGCTCGTTGAAACGTAGGTGCAGCGTGCGGCGCGCGCCCACGCGCAATTCGAAGGGGCCGAGCGGCTCCCGGTCGGCGAAGTACGCCGTGATGCGCAGAAGGGCGTCCTCGTCGTTGGTGTTCAAAATGCAGGCGGTCTCGTGGCTCTCGAGCTCGCGGCCGGAGCCGTGGCTCCAGGTCGGGATGTAGCCCTCGGCGATCGCCCAGCGCTTCTTTCCGAGAGCCGGGGTCATGGGCCGAACGCGAAGCATCACGCGTGCCAGCGTGGCCGTTCGGCTCGGCATGGCGTTTGCTGCGGATTGCAAGACGCCAATGTTGACGCCGAAATCGGATGATGTAGGAATGACGCACGCGCGGCAGGGAGCACCTTCCGACCCGCAACGCCTCGATCGGCAGGGCGCCTACGAGCTCGACGGGCGGCGCCCCGCGGATCCCGACGGGAACGCCGAGCACGCGCGCTCGGAGGGGGCGCGCGAACGGACCGCGCGCGCCCGTGACGAGCGAGAAAAGGTCGTCGAGCAGCCGCTCAGGAAGACGACCCGGGGTGCCGTCGCGGTGGAGGACGCCCCCGAAGGCGCCGCAGGTCGCGCGCCGGGCTTCGCCGGTATGCTCGAGCGTGCACAGCAGGACGCGTGCGGCGCGCTCGCCGAGGCGATGGTGCTCGCGGCTGCTCGGCTCGAGGTCGTCGCCGCGCCGAAAGGGCTGATCCTGCGCGGCGAGAGCCCCAGCGCACGGGCGAAGGATTTCGCGCTCCGCCTCTGTCGCAACGCCGCGGGCGCGATCCAGGTACGCGACGAGGTCATCGTGCTCGACAGCAGGTCCTCGCGCGGTCGTTGAGTGGGCGGGCGTCAGGGTCGCAGCATGCCCCGCTGTGGCGAATGCGAGTGGGGCGATGCCGTGACGTGCGCGACCCCGGTGCGCGGCACGCGTGATGCAACGCAGGCGGACGAAGGAGACGAATGATGCAATCAACGCTCGAAGGTCGAGTCGTCGTCATAACGGGAGCGAGCGCCGGGGTCGGGAGAGCCATCGCCACGGAGCTCGGTCGCCAGGGCGCGAAGGTGGCGCTCCTTGCGCGGGGAAACGCGGGGCTCTTGGCGGCGCGCGAAGAAATCGTGGCGCTCGGCTCCACGGCGCTGCCCATCGTTACGGACGTTTCCGAGTCGGAGCAGGTCGAAAGCGCCGCCGATCGCGTCGAAGCGGAGCTCGGCCCCATCGACGTGTGGATCAACAACGCCATGGTCACCGTGCTGAGCCCCGCCACCGCGATGTCCGCCGACGAATACGACCGCGTCACGCGCGTGAACTACCTCGGCACGGTCTACGGCACGCTGGCGGCGCTCCGGCGCATGCGCCCGCGGGACCAGGGCCACGTCATTCAGATCGGCTCGGCGCTCTCGTACCGGGCCATTCCCCTGCAATCGGCCTATTGCGCGTCGAAGTACGCGATTCGCGGCTTCACCGACTCACTGCGCAGCGAACTCTATCACGACCGGAGCAGCATCTTGCTCACGATGGTGCAGCTGCCGGCCGTCAACACGCCTCAGTTCGATTGGTGTCGCACGCGCCTTCCCGAGCGACCTCAGCCGGTGCCGCCGATCTACCAGCCGGAGGTCATCGCTCGGGCGGTGGCGGGAATCATCGGCAAAGACAGGCGCGAGGTGTGGATTGGTGGGTCGGCCGTCAAGGGCATCTGGGGCTCTCGGCTCGCATCCGGGATGCTCGATCACTACCTCGGTGAAAAAGGCTACGAGGGGCAGCAGGTGGACGGAGAGCCCGAGCCTCCCCGCGCCGACAATCTGTTCCACCCACTCCCCGGGGATCACGGCGCACACGGCCGCTTCGACGATCGGGCTCGCGAGTACAGCATCGAAGCGTGGTTCGCGGTTCATCGCGGTGCCTGGGTGCTGGGCGCGGTGGCGCTGGGTGCCGCCGCCGCAGCGGCGTGGGTGCGCCGAGCGGCGTGAGCGAGCGCGTGTGGTGGCGAGATGGTCCGACCGGGGCAGATTGGCGCGCCAATTGGGCGCTCTGGCGCGCGACCGGCAGGTACACGGGTTGCACGGACCCCTCCGACAAGGAGGTCCGATGCGAATTTCACCGATCAATCACAGACCGCTCGTTGCCCTCGCTTGCCTCGCGTTCGCCGCCGGCTGTCGTCGGAACGACGCTGAGCAAAAGAGCATCGCCCCGCCGGCCGCTCCGACCACGGCTCAGGCTCAGCGGCCCGACCCGGTCGCCGCCAAGAAGAGCGAGCACGAAGACCTCGACGACGCCGACATCAGCCGCGCGGTGCGTGAGGCTTTTGCGCGTGATCCGGGTCTCGACCCCAAGGAGATCCGCGTCAAGACCGAGGAAGGAATCGTGGAGCTCACCGGCACGGTGCGCGACCTGTTGTCCAAGCGCCGGGCGACGCGCATCGCGGAGACGGTGCGCGGCGTCCGCGCGGTTAGCGATCGCACGCAGCTCATCGTGGCGACACGCCCCGACGCCGCCATTCAGCGCGAAGTGGAGACGGCGCTCCTTTCGAACGCCGCCACGGATTCGTACGAAGTCGCGGTCACGGTCTCGGACGGCATCGTGTCGCTGAACGGCACGGTGCAGTCCGCACCGGAGCGGGAGCTCGCCGCGCGCGTCGCCGAAGGCGTGCGGGGCGTTCGCGGCGTCCACAACGAGCTTGCCATCGCGTACGCGGAAGAGCGAAGGGACGCGCAGATCCTCGCCGACGTCCAGAGTCGCCTCCGCTGGGACGCGCTCGTGCAGGACGGGCTCATGCAAGCGAACGTCAAAAGCGGCGAGGTCAGCTTGAACGGCGTCGTCGGCAGCGCGGCGGAGAAGCGGCGCGCGGAATCGGACGCCTGGGTAGCGGGCGTGAAGAGCGTGAACGACGACGGTCTCGCCGTCGAGTGGTGGGCTGAGAACGACGAGCTCAGGAAGAGCGAGTTCGTTGACAAGCCCGATACCCAGATCGCGAGCGCCATTCGCGACGCGGCCGCTTTCGATCCGCGTGTCGAGTCCGGCAAGCTCGTCGTGAGCGTTTCCGGAGGCATCGCTACGATCAGCGGTCCGCAGGAAACGACGCAAGCCAAGCTCGCGGCGGAGGCGCTGGCCAGAAATACGCTCGGCGTGGTCGCCGTGCGAAATAGGATCGTCGTCGAACCCGGCAAAGCGGTGAGCGACTCCGAAATCGCGAAGAACGTGCGGCTCGGACTGATCTACAACCCCGTGACCGAAGCGTTCGGAACGGTCGTGAAGGCGCACGGCGGCGTGGTGACGCTCGATGGGACCGTGGACACGAGCTACGAGCGCGCAGCGGCGACCGACGTTGCGGCCGGCGTGAACGGCGTTCGCCGCGTTGACAACGAGCTCAAGGTGAGGGAGCCCGAGGTCCCGTACGTGTACAACTGGTACCTGGACCCGTACGAGCCGTACGTCGATCACTGGCGCTACACGCCGAGCACGACGTTGCGTTCGGACGAGGCGCTCGAGAGCGAGATCCGGCAGGAGCTCTCCTGGAATCCGCTCGTCGATCGCGGTGACGTGAACGTCGCCGTCGTCGCCGGCGCCGCGATTCTGACGGGGGTCGTGGACAGCTATGCGGAGCGTACCGCGGCTGCGGACAGCGCCTTCGATGCCGGGGCGCTCACCGTTGACAACCGTCTGGCGGTCGCAAAGCACGACTAGAGCGGTGCTGCCCGTCACGCCTCACATCGCCTCTTTGATGCCGCGCCGGACGAGCCACACGTTGACCGGGTAGCTCGTGAAGAAGCCCAGCAGCATGGCAATCTGCATCATGAACCAGAACGTCGGGCCGCCCTTGGAAAGCTCGTGGCCGAAAATGCCGAAGGTTGCCAAGGCCATCCAGGCGTACATGCCGACTTGCCAGGCGGTGAGCGAAAGAAAATCGGCCGCTATGGCTCGCTTCAGCGTGCTTCCGACCGATAGGTCGTGGTTCATCGGCCGAATGGCGAGGTACTGAAAGGCGATGCCGAAGGTGAGTGCGAACACGTAGTCGTAGGCCCAGGTTCCGAACAGTCGATGTCCGAACAGCGCGAGGGGGAAAGCGAGTACCCAAAGCTCCGCCGCGACGTCACCCAGTGTGCAGCCCGCCCCGCAGTGCGTGGTTCCCCGAGCGGCTGCGACGGGGACCGGCGGATCGCCGCCGTGCGTGCCGTGCCCGGCGCGCGTCGGTTTCGTGGCTTGTTCGCCCGCGCGGGGGGCGCGACCGTAGCGGAGATATCCCGCGAGACCGAGCGCGCCCGCCCAGAGCCCGGTGATCGGCCAAACGACGTTCATGATCGCCATTTTCTGGCGTCGCCCGCGCGCGATATCGACCGCGATGAAGAGTGCCGATCCGACGCCAGCGGCGAGTGACACCGCTGCCACGCTCTGGAGCCAAGCGGGCATCATGCGACGGAGCCGCTCGACGCGATGGGTGACGGGAGGGGCGAGACGCCGCTCGCCGCGCGGTCGAGCAGTATCCCGCACGCGCGGGTATACGCTGCCCCGTGCGGCCGGACGTGCGTGCCGTCTTGATCGTTCGTGACTGCGAGCGCATGGCGCACGAGCTCGCGCACTTCCAAAATGCCGAGGTTATCGCCCGTGCCCAGCGAGGGATGCAAAAGGTGGGCGGCCGCGCCCGCGAGCACGACCGATTGGCCCGCCACGCGCACGGCGCAACGCGGCTGGTAGACGAGCGCGTGCGCACCGATGGGCCGCTGCAAGTCGAGGTCGATGCGGGCCGGCGCGCGGTCGAGCAACGTGCGGAGGTAGGCCTCCGGAACGGGGAGGCGCGCGAACTCGTCTCGCTCGTGGGGTTCGATGCGAAGCTTACGGGTCGCCTCCGCCAGATCGAGGCGTCGGACCAGCCGATAGCGCCGGCCGCCGAGCGGCCACAGCACATCGGCTCCAGTTTCCGTGACGTTGACGCGCACCTGCGGTTCGAACTCGGCGGGGCCTTCGAGCTCGGTGACGAGCTCGCACCGGACGTTGCCGATGGGGGCGAACGCGATGCCGAGCGCCCGCCGCACGGTGGACGCCGGGCCGTCGGCGCCGATCACGAGTCCGGCTCGGATGTCGTGGCTCTTGACGACCACTGCTTCCGCCGCCTCCAGGGAGATGCCCGCCCCCACGTGATCGAGCTGGTCGATACCGACCCGGCAGCCGTCCTCGCCCGCGTCCAGCGTGTGCAAGCGATGGGCGAAGTGGATCGGTACGTCGCGCGCCACGAGCTCGTCGAGGAGCAGCTGTTTGAGCCGCTCGCGCGCGACGACGAGGGCGGCGGCCGGCCCCTGCTCACCCTTCGCAAATGGCGTGCGCTTGCTCGGACTTCCCCGATCGTAGACGACCACTCCGTCGAGGGGCTCTCCCGCGGAAAGCAGCTCCGGCAACACACCGACCTCCTCGAGCACGGCGAGCGCGGCTGGTTCGAGCAAGAGCTCCTCACCCTGAGCCTGGAGCGCAAAGCGCTCTTCCACCACGCGCGTATCCACTCCCGCGAGCGAAAACAACAGAGCAGCCGACAGACCCACGGGGCCGGCCCCCACGACGAGCACTTCGATGTCGGTCGGGGGCGCCCCGAAAAAACTCTCCAGCATGGCTTGCCTCCTTGGCCCCTCAGGGCCGCGTGTCGTGAAGGTGGCGGTCAATCGGCGGATGATGCTCGGGCGAGTGCCCGCGGGCGCGCATGAACGCGGTGGCGAGGATCGCGCCCATGACGGGTGCGGACAGCAGGACCGCGACGGCGAGCCACAATACCTTTAGGTAAATGGCCACCACGACGAGCAACAAACTCGCGACCAGATAAATGGCGAGCCCTTTCGCGTGACGTCTCATGCCGAGGATGCAGCAATTTCCGTACCGGAGAGCGAGCTCTCAAGACGTGCGAAACGGGCATTTCTCGAGGCAATTCGCCTCACGGTGCGCCGCCGCGCGTCAAGATGTCGCTGCTCACGAGTGCGGCCAGAATGCAGACGAAGATCACGGCCGTCGCGCCTGCGATCCGATGGCTCGCGGGCTCATCGAGCAGACGCATGAAGACGAACGCGACGACGAGACTTTTGATGACGGCGATGCCGACCGCGACAGGCACCTCGAACGCGCCGAGCGAGAGAAACGACAGCCCGAACGTTGACGCGGTGAGGACGAGCAGTCCCAAGAAGGCCCAGACGAGACCGCGAGTGCCGTAGCCGCGCTGTGAAGTGTCTTTGGTCGTCATGGGGAGTCAGCGCATCAGGTAGTAGAGGGGCCAGAGAAAGATCCACACGATGTCGACGAGATGCCAATACAAGGCCGAGACCTCGAGCGCGTGCGGCGCCAGCCGGCGCCGGTGAATGCGCTGGGCACACCACCCGAGCACACAGACACCAATCGCGACGTGGACGGCGTGAAGCCCCGTGCTGGCGAAGTAGAGCGTGTAAAACGCCTGTTGTCCCATGGGCGCGCTCTGAAAGTGCGCGCCGCGCCCACCGGGAAAGATGCCGTCGGCGAAATGAATGCCGTATTCGACCGCCTTGATGCCGAGAAACAATAGCCCGAGACCGACGGTCGCCAAGAGCAGGCGCACGCTCCCGCGGTTGCGACCGCGCTCGAGCCGCTCGACCGCGAGCGCGACGAGGAAGCTGCTCGTGATGAGCACGACGGTGTTCAGCGAGCCGAGGTAGGTCGTGTTGTCGCGGACGCCGGCCACGAAGGCGTCGTGCCAGCGCGTCCGGTACCCGACGTACGTGGTAATGAGCCCGCCAAACAGCAAAATCTCGCTGGAGAGAAACACCCACATACCGAGCCGAGCGGCGCCCGCCTGGCGCTCGATCGACTCGAAGTGCTCTTCGCGTTCGAGGCCGCCTTCAGCCATCTTGCGGCTCCATGTCGAGCGGAGCGAGCGGTGGGGCGCTCGACCCTTCTGTGTAGTCGTAGGGGTCGTTCGTGAACGTGGGTGTGTCGTCGAAATTGTGGAGCGGCGGCGGGGAGCTCGTCGTCCATTCGTAGCTTGCCGACGCCCAGGGGTTGTTCCCCGCGATGGGGCCGTGCCGCACCGCCCAGCCGAGATAAACGAGCGAGTACACGAGCGCGCCCGCGAGGATCCACGAGCCTACCGTCGAGGTGACGTGGAGCCATTGGGTCTCCGGCGGGTCGTAAAAGTAGCGTCGCGGCATCCCCATGTTGCCGAGCAAGAACTGCGGTACGAACGTGACGAGGAACCCCACGAAAACGCCGACGGCACCCGTGAGCCCGAGCCGCTCGGGGTACTTTCGCCCCGTCACCTTCGGAAACCAGTAGTGAATCGCGGCGAGGAACGCGGTCAGCGTGCCGCCGACCATGATGAAGTGGAAGTGAGCGACGACGAAGTACGTGTCCGTCCAGTGCACGTCGAGGCTCATCGTGGCGACGGCGACGCCGGTCATCCCGCCGAAAACGAAAAGGAAGAGAAAGGCGAGCACGTAGAGCAGCGGCGTCGTCAGCGTGATGGAGCCCTTGTAGAGCGTGCCGGTCCAGGTAAAGACCTTGATGGCGGAAAAGATCGCCACGATCATCGAGAGCAGGCCGAACGCCCCCGCGTCGAACGTTGACATGCCCGCCGTGAACATGTGGTGGCCCCAGGTGAGAAACCCCACGAAGGCGATGCCGAGCGTCGAATACACGATGGCCTGATAGGAGAGCGGGTTCTTGCGCGAGAACGTCGAGACGCACTCGCTGATGACACCCATCCCCGGTAAGATCATGATGTAGACGGCCGGGTGGGAGTAAAACCAAAAGAGGTGCTGATAGAGCACCGGGTCGCCGCCTTCCGCCGGGTCGAAGATGCCCCAGGCGTAGGCGTGGTCGAGGCCAATCAGCGTGAGCGTGATGGCGAGCACCGGGGTCGCGAGGACCTGGATGATGCTCGTCGCGTAGATGGTCCAGACGAAGAGCGGCATCTTCATCCAGCCGAGCCCCTTGGCGCGCATCATGTGCACGGTGGTGATGAAGTTGACGCCCGTCAGGATCGTCGACCAGCCGAGCACGAACACACCGATCAGGACCGGAATCACGGCCGTGGCGTCGGTCGTGCTGTAGGGTACGTAGAAGGTCCAGCCGGTGTCGGTGCCGCCGACGAACATGCCAATCAGCGTGATCAACGCGCCGACGACGTAGATGTAGAAGCTCAACAGGTTCAGGCGAGGAAAGGCGACGTCGCGGGCGCCGATCATCAGCGGCAGCATGAAGTTTCCGAACGTCGTCGGGATGCTCGGGATCATGAACAGCCACACCATCACGACGCCGTGCAGTGTGAAGAGCCGGTCGTAGGTCGCGGCCGTCACGATGGTCGGCCCGGGCGTCAAGTGCTCGATCCTGAGCAGCAGCGCGAAGACCCCGCCAAGCAGCAGCATCAGCGAGGTCGCGAAGAAGAACATCACGCCGATGCGCTTGTGGTCACGCGTCAAGAGCCACGAACGGGCTTCCGTGCCGGCCTCGTAGAAGCTCGCTGTGTCGCTCATGGCGCCCCTCTCTCTGCCGTCGCCGCGGCAGGCGCGGTCGGAGTCTTGGTGTCGGGGGTGGCTTCGACGCGCGGTAGCGGTACCGCGGGCTGCGGGCGCTCGTTTTTCAACGACTTGATGAACTCGACGATGCCCGCGGCGTCCGGTTGCGAGAGGCGGCCGCGAAACGTCGGCATGACGGGCGCGAAGCCGCGCACTACCTTGCTCGCGGGGTCCATCATGCTCTCGGTGAGGTAGCTCTCGTCCGCGATCACGCGCTCACCGCTTTCGAGCGTGACGCTGCTGCCGAAGAGCGCGACGAAGCTCGGGCCGACGTGGCGCTGCCCGTCGATCGTGTGGCACGCGAAGCAGCCGTGCTTGGCAGCCGCCTCGCGTCCGCGGGCTGCGAGACTCTCGCCTTCTCCCCCGGTGACGCTCACGGCGTAGCTGACCTCGGCGCTTGCTTCCGCCACGGCCTTCGGCACCTCGCCGTCCAGCCAGCGCTCGTAGTCCTCGGGCTCGACGACGACGACGCGCGCCCACATGCGAGAATGCCCGACGCCGCAATATTCCGCGCAGTAAATCGGGAAGCTGCCGGTGCGCGTCGCCCGGAACCACGTCGAGGTGTAGCGACCCGGCACCGCGTCCTGTTTGAGCCGAAAAGCGGGCACGTAGAAGCTGTGGATCACGTCGCGCGACGTGATGAGCAGGCGCACGGTCTTGCCCCGCGGGGCGACCAGAATGCCCACGCTGCTTCTGCCGTTCGCGTGCGCGAACTTCCACATCCATTGCTTGGCCGTGACGTAGGTCTCGATCCCCTTTTCCGGAGGGGTCGCCAGGGTGACGTACTGTCGGAATCCGATGACCCACCACACGATGAAGAGGGTGAGCAAGAGAGCCCCCGTCGCGACTTCGACGCCGGGGCGCGCGACGATGTGCGGGGTGCTGCTCTCACCGGGCCGCTTTCGGTAGCGAACGACGAACCAGAGCGCGACGAGGAACACGGAGAGCGCACCGAGCATCGTCACGCTGATGACGAAGAAGTGCAGATGGTCGATTCTCGCGAGCGACCTCGGTGCCAGCCGGGGGCAAGAAGAGCAGCCGGCGGAAGAGGTCGTAGAGCGGCTCGCTCATGGCGCCTCCGCGGGCTCGGCCGCCTGGGTCGGCGCACCGGCGTGCTCGACGGCGCCGGCGTCCACTCCGCTCGCGTCATCGACCGCGGGGGGGCAGGTGGCCTGCGGGACCGGCGGCGAAGCTGATTGCGCCGCGAGCATCCAGTCGAACGCGCGCTCGATCGGAATCGTAGCGAAGCCGGCGTCACGATCCGCGAAGCCGTAGCGTTCGAGCTCGTCGTGAGCGGCTCGTGCCTTCTGCTCCGCGCGTGACGGGCCTCGCACGAGGCCCTGCTCGATGGTGCCCACGGTCTCGCCCGGCGCTTTGGCGTGAGCGTCGCCGAGAGCGCCCCGGAAGCCGTGCAGCAAGAGCCCCGCTACGAAAACGGAGAATGCAGCCACGACGAAGGCGACCGTGAGCACCGCGGCCACGGTTCCGGTCCGAATGTTCTCGGCGGCTTGCTTCGGAATCGAACGCTCGGTGGTCATGGCGGCTCGTATTCGAGACCCGCGCGGAACAGCGGGTCGTTCTCGGGTGCGGCAGCCACACCGCGCGCGCGCAGCGCAGCGAACGCCATGCACGCGCCGGCCACGGCAAGCAGCGCGCTGAGATCCAGGAGCGACGGAGCCGGATGCTTCGGCTCCAGCGCGGGTGCGACCAGGTAGTAGAGGTCGAGCACGTGGACCACGACCAGCCACGCACTCACCGCGAAGAGCGCGCGCGGTCGCCGCTTGAGCTCGCGAAACAGCAGCAAGGCGAAGGGAATCGCGAAGTGGACGACGACCAGCGCGACTCCCACCCACAGCCAGCCGTGACGCGACCGCGTGAGGTAAAAGCTCGTCTCGAGCGGCAGATCGGCGACCCAGATCAGCATGAGCTGGGCCCAGGCGATGTACGTCCAGAAGATGACCATCGCTAGCTCGAGCCTGCCGATGGCGTAGTAGTGCTCGGGAGTGACGCCGCGCAGGTGCCCACTCCGGGCGGCGACGACCGTCATGCCGCCGAACAGGCCGAGCGCCGCGAGGAACCCGCCTGCGAACACGTACACGCCGTAAATGTCGGAGTAAAAGCTCGGCTCGAGCGACATCAGCCAGTCGAAGGAGGCGGCCGTGACGGTCAGCGCGAGGACGGGAAGCCCCCCTACCGCGAGCGCGACGAGCTTGGTGCGATTCTTCTCGGGCTGCTCCCGATCCTGCCGGAGCGAGTAGCGACGCAACAGCTCCCCGAGCACCAAGAACACGGCCCACAGCACGGCCGCTCGGAGCGCGAAGGCGGGCTCGTTCAGCAGCGCGCGCTTCTCGAGCACGTGGCGCCGCGCCACCCGGTCGAGGGTGTCGGGGTGCGTCCAGGGGTACAGGCTGTCGAGGGAGAGCAAAATCGGCACGAACAGCACGCAGAGCAGTGGCAGGGTCGCGACGACTGCCTCGCACGAGCGCCGCAGCGGGACGAACCACGTGGCGTTCGCCGCGTGGCCGATCATCAGCAGGAACAGTGCGCCGATGACGATCGAGAGCGCGCACATGTAGGCGAACAGGTAGGCGTGGCTCGCCTGTTTCGGAGCGACGACCCAGCCACAGGCGGTGAGCGTGCCGAAGATGCCGGCGAGCACGAGGCCGGCGACGAGGGTGCGGCGGCTCACTCCGCCCTCCGTTCGGCCTCATGGGCGATGTCGGGAGGGAGCTCCGCCATGGGCGCGTGGCGACTCCGTTCGAGCGCGCGCACGTAGGCGACCACGGCCCAGCGGTCCTCGGACGACAGCTCCGCTCGATACCCCGGCATGAACCCGTACCCGTCGGTCACCACGCCGAAGACGTTGCCGTCGGCGAGCGCCCGGATGCGCGCTTCGTGGAGCGACGGCGGCCGGCGGGCCATGTGCGTCGCGACGACGCTGTCGCCGTCGCCGAGCACCCCGTGACAGGGGGCGCAGAACACGCCGAACCGCCCGCGCCCGCGCTCGAGCAACGAACGCGTCAAGGGGACGGGTAACGAATCGACGGGCGCGGCGCCGCAGCGTCCGGTGACAACGAGAGGATCGGCGGGTGTGGACGCGTAGGGCCGCGTCCCTTCCGGGGGCGCGCGCATCGTGCTCCCGTCGGAAAACAGGCGACTTTCGTCGTACGGATCAGAGCGGGGCTGCACCTGCATCCGGTTGAAGCTCGGATCGATGCGCCGGAAGACGTGCTCCGAGCGGCAGCTCGCGAGCAAGAGCGCCAGGGGGACGAAGCCGAAGGCGGCGTTCACGTGCCCTCCGGCGGGGCGTCGACGCCCTCGACGCGAAGCGGGCCGAGCTCGGCGAGCGCGCTCCGTTCGCGCTCCTCGGCTTCCGGCTCGAGGACGAGGGTCAAAAAGAAGCGATCGACGGACGCACGCTCGAACCCCTCGACGTTGAACGCCGGGTGGTAGAGCTTCGGCAGGCGACAGAGCGCGAGCGCACCGAAAAACGCCGTCAGTGACGCGAACAACACCGCCGTCTCGAACGTGATGGCGATGAACGCCGGCCAGGAGTGCGTCGGGTGGCTGCCGACGTCGAGGGGATAGTCCACGTGCTGGGTCCACCAGAGGATCAGGTACGCGAGCGCGGCGCCGAGCAGCCCCGCGGCGAGCACGTAGCGCGGCAAGGGCGACTTCGGCAGAGCGAGTGCCTCCTCGATGGGCTTCGACGGGTATGGCATGTACACGTCGATCTCGCTGTGCCCGGCCTCGCGCATGCGCCGCACGGCGAGAGTGCAGGCCTTTTCGTCGGCGAACTCAGCCAACAGCAGTCGCGGCATCGCTTGCCTCCTCTCCAGCAGTCGCGTGTGCTCGTTCGAGCTCTTGCAAGAGCTCCTTCGATTCTGCAATCGGCAGCCACGGTACGAAGCGCAGCATCGCGAGGAAAAGGAAGAGAAAGAAGCTGATGGTGCCGAACAGAATGGCGCCGTCGATCACCGTGGGGACGTAGAGGTCCCAGCTCGAGGGTAGGTAATCCTGCGACAACGACGTGACGATCAGCATGAAGCGCTCACCCCACATTCCGACCTGAACGACGAGCGAGACGACCCAGAGCCACCAGGCGTTGGTGCGCACGCCGCGGAACCACAGCGTCGCCGGTGCCACGACGTTGCAGGCGATGACGGTCCAATACGCGAACGCGAACGGCCCGCGCATGCGGGTGTGAAAGGCCATCCAGCGCTCGTACGGGTCGCCGCTGTACCAGGCGACGTAAAGCTCGCTCGCGTAGCTGTAGGCGACGATGAGCCCCGTCAGCAGCATCAGCTTGGCCATCAGGTCGAGGTGCCGCTTCGTGATCACGTCCTCCATGTGGAAGAAGCGCCTGAGCGGCACGATCAGCGTGATGACCATCGCAAAGCCGCTGAAGATCGCGCCCGCGACGAAGTACGGCGGGAAAATCGGCGAATGCCAGCCGGGCAGCTTGGCGATCGCGAAATCCATGCTGACGATGCTGTGCACGGACAGGACGAGCGGCGTCGCGAGCCCCGCGAGCAAAAGCTGGGCGCTGCGGTAATGGCGCCAGTGCTTGCCGGAGCCCCGCCAGCCGAGCGCGAACAGGCCGTACACGGTGCGCCGAGTGCGTGACCTCGCACGATCGCGGGCCGTTGCGAGATCGGGAATCAGCCCGAGGTAAAAGAACAGGACCGAAACGATGGTGTACGTGGTGACGGCCGCGACGTCCCAGGTGAGCGTGCTGATGAACTGCGGCCAGACGCCCATCGTGGCCGGGTAGGGGATCAGCCAGTAGAAGAACCACGGCCGCCCCATGTGAAGGAGCGGGAACGTCGCGGCCTGAACCAGCGCAAACAGCGTCATGCCTTCGGCGAGGCGGTTCAGCGACGTGCGCCAGCGCTGTTCGAGCAGCAAGAGAATCGCACTGATGAACGTGCCCGCGTGGCCGATGCCAATCCACCAGACGAAGTTGGTGATCGCGAATGCCCAGGCGACCGGGATGTTGTTGCCCCAGGTGCCGATGCCCGTGAGGAACGTGTAGCCGATGGCCGCAAATTCCATCAGGGCGCCGAGGCCGAGCACGACGAACAGCGGGCGAAACGCCTTCGAGCGCACGGCGAGCGGCGACAGCAAGCGATCCGTTAGGCTCGCGTCCGTGAAGCGCCCTTCGATGAGCTCGTTGTCAGCCGGAACCATCGACGAGGTCCGGGTTCGGGTTGTCTATCCGGGCGAGGTAGCGCGTGCGGGGACGCGTGCCGATGTCGCCGAGCACCGAATAGGCACGGCTCGTATCGAGTGAGCGCGACACCGCCGACTCGCTTTCGGAAACCGAACCGAAGACGATGGCTCCGGTGGGGCACGTTGCCTGACACGCCGTCACGACATCGCCGTCGCGAAGCGGCCGGCCAGCAACCTTCGCGTCGATCTCTGCGCGTCGGATACGTTGCACGCAGTACGTGCACTTTTCCATGATGCCCCGCCCGCGCACGGTCACGTCGGGGTTCTTTTCGAGCTTCTCGATCTCGTCCGGTGATTGGTTGTAGTTGTAGAAGTTGAAACGCCGGACTTTGTAGGGGCAATTGTTGGAGCAAAAACGCGTGCCGACGCAGCGGTTGTAAACCATCTCGTTCAGCCCGTCGGGGCTGTGCACCGTCGCGTTGACGGGGCAGACGTACTCGCAGGGCGCCTTCTCGCAGTGCTGGCACGCCATCGGTTGGAGATCGATGCGCGGCGACCGTTGTCCTTCATAGTACCGATCGATCCTGATCCAGTGCATCTCGCGACCCAGCCCGACCTGAGGCTTTCCGACGACGGGCACGTTGTTTTCGATCTGACAGGCGACGACGCAGGCGCTGCAGCCCGTGCACTTGTCGAGGTCGATCGACATGCCCCATTGCGGCGAGCCGTGGAGTCGCTCGGGAAGGATGCTCGGCGGCTCGCTCTCGAGCTCGGGGTTCGCCCGCCAGCTGGCGCGCGTCGAGCGCAGCGCGAGCGGGCGGTCGTGTTGCTCGGCGTCGCGCTGGGTCGAGACGAGCTCGACGCGCCGCCCCGTCTTCTCAACGGTCACATCGCGCGTGACGAAGGGTGATGCCCGCGTTCTGAGGCGTGACACGTTCACACCGACGCCCGCGGCGATGCGCTCGCTACCGCTCCGCCCATACCCGAGCCAGCAGCCGATGCTCCGCTCCGGCTGGCCCGGCTGGACGAACGCAGGGAGCTCGACGCGCTCTCCAGCGGCGTCGATCGCGAGCACGTCACCCGTCTCGACTCCCAGCGTGCGAGCGAGCACGGGCGAGACGAGGGCGGCGTTGTCCCACACGAGCTTGCTGATGGCCTCTGGCTGCTCCAGCAGCACGGGATTGTTCGTGAGGTCGCCTTCGCCGACGCGTGGGTCGGGCGACAGGTCGATCTCGATCCCCGCGTGGGGCTCGAGATCCTCTCGATCGACGAGGGCGGAGAGCAAAATCGGGTCGATCGCCGCGTGCTTCGCCGGCGTCGCGGTGTCCGGGACGAATCCGCGCTCCACCGCCTGCTCGAACTCCGAGGCGCTGAGCTTGTGCCGGCTCGCGACGCGGTGGCATGTCTCGAGCAGCGCGCGTGGAGCGTCGTCCGCGACGCCGACGAGCGCCGAGAGCAGCTCGACCGCGCTCGTCCCATCGAACAGCGGACGGATGAGCGGCTGGCGGAGCGTCAGCGTGCCGTCGTGCGCGCGGCCGTCGCCCCACTCCTCGAGAAAGTGCGTCGCCGGGACGAACCAGGTCGCATCCTTGGTCGTCTCGTTCTCGTAGAGTGACAGATGGATCCGCTCGCGTGCCTTCTGCACCCGGCGCGACCAATCCGCGTCGTGCGGCAACGTGTAGGCGGGATTCGCCCCGAGCACGAGCAACGTGTCGACGGCGCCCGCGTCCAGGGCCTGGAGGAGGCCGGCGTTGGACCAGGCGTCCTCGCGTGCCCCGAAGAGCGGCGGCTCCACGAGCTCCACGGTCTTTCCGAAGTCGTCGAGTAGCGCCTGGATGCCGAGGGCGAGAGCGTGGACGAACGCCGGTTGGCGGTCGCCGACGATCACGGCGCTCGCGCCGCGATGTTTCGTGAGATCGCGCGCACAGGCCTCGACGAACGCGCGCTCGAACCCCGAAAGTGCGGCGCGGCCGGCGGCGTCCGCAACGCGGAGCTCCGGAGCCACCGAGGCCGCGACGGCGCGGAACAGGGCGGCTGTGAGCGCCCCGGCGCGCCCCGCCGGGACCGCGAGCCGGTGGTCCGCGCTGGCTCCGGTGGGCGTCACGGTGCTCTCGATCGCGTACAGGCGATTGCGTCGCGCCGACGGGGTCGCGCCGCCGCGGCCGCTCGCGAAATCGCGCGCCATGCGCAGAGACGCCGGCATCGTGGCGAGGAAGTCGGCATCCAGGGCGACGACGACGTCCGCCTTCCCGAGGTCGAACCTCGGCTCCAGCGTCTCACCGAGGAGCTGACGCGCAGCGAGCCAGCGCGCCGGGACCCCCGCGCTCGAGGCGACGTGGATCCACGCGGCGGGATACCGATCGCGAAGCCGCCCGACGAGCCATTCGACGAGCGGCGACGATGTAGGCTCCATCAAGACGTGAAGCCCGTCGCCACGCTGCGCGCCCCGCCCCTGCATCCAGCGCTCCTGGCCGTCCGGCCCGAGTGCTCTTCGAAGCCGCGCGTACGGCGCGGGGGCGCCGCGGTTCCATGTGCCGCGGGCCCGATCGGGATCGTACAAGCCGATGATCGCCGCCTGTTCGCGCGACGAGAGTCCGCCGAGGCTCGACGGGTGGTGCGGGTGCCCTTCGAGCTTGGTCGGGCGGCCCTCGTGGCTTTCGGCGAGGAGCCCGACGGCGTAGCCCTCGCGGAACGTCGAGGTTGCGTAGTAGCGCGCGACTCCCGGCACCACCTCCGGCGGGCGCTCGGCATACGGCACGATCTTTTCGGGCGGTGGCTTGCTGCAGCCGTAGAGCTCCGCGGCGAGCCCTGCACCGTAGGCGAACAGTCGCCTTCGAGTGAGCGCGGTGGTGGGGACGAGTCGTTCCAACGTCGCGCCCTCAGCGGTGACAGCCGCTGCAGTAGGTGGGAGGGTTGATGTGGTGCTCGCGCTGGAGTCGCCAGCCGAGCTCGGCTTGCGGCTCGCTCGGCACGTAGCCCATTTGCGTGACGGCGTCGGCCGGTCTCAGGTGCTTCCACGGCTCACGGTGGCACCCGAGGCAGAAATCCATATCGAGCGAGCTCGCCTTCTGAACTCCCGCCATCAAATCGACGCGGCCATGGCACGCCTCGCAGCCGACGCCCCGGGACACGTGAATCGAATGGTTGAAAAAGACGAAGTCGGGGAGCACGTTGACGCGCTCCCAGCGAATCGGCTCTTTCTCGAAGTAGCTCTTTCGTACCGGCTCGAGCAGTGGGCTATCGGTCCAAATCTGCGCGTGGCAGTTCATGCAAAGCCCTGTGTCAGGAACGCCCGCCATGGGCGAGCGCTCGACGTCGTAGTGGCAATATCGACAATCGATGCCGTCGTCGCGCACGTGATGGCGATGATCGAAGGCAACGGGCTGCACGATGGGCTCGCCTTTTCCCGTGTGCAGCGGGCTTCGCACCCAGGCCATCAGCGCGGCCGGTCCCGCGACCCCGACTCCAACGAGCGCAAACGCGCCCATGCGTACTGCGGAGTTCGACCACGGGGGAAAAGGTGCGCTCATCGGGTGGACAACTGCGCAACATGGGGCTTGCGAGTTGGCGCGCGACGGGCTGCAAACGGCGTACCGGTCGGAGCGGCGTATCGTGTTCGCCTCGGCAAGCGAAGTGGGGCAAGAGAGACACGGCGTGGGTATCGTGACGAGGCAGACGTGCCACGCCGTGGCAAATAGCGACGAGTGTCCCGTCATGGCGCGACCGAGCGGTGCTCTCGTCCGTCGTCAGGGGTGCTCTCTCGCGTTCGAAACGCGCGCGCCAGCGGGGCGTCGCTCGAGGAGTGAGCGGCGATCGAAATCGCGATGACGAGCGCGACGATCTGAAACAGGAACTCACCGCGCGACAGACCGGCGTGAAGCATCAGGAGCGCGTAGAGCAACGATGCGAAGCCTTTTGGGCCGAACCACGCCGCGGCGAGCCACTCCTTGCGCTGGAGTCCCGCGCCGCGAAGAGCGAGCAACAGGGCCACCGGCCGGGCCGCGAGCAGCGCAACCGCTGCGAACGCGAGCCCCGCGGGCCCGGGCGCCGCGAGCATCCGCACGCTGAGGAGCGACCCGAACAGGAAGATGGTCGAAAGCTTGCCGATCTCCGCGAGCGGGGCGCCGAACCGGCGCAAATCACGCGCGAAGCCCGGTCGGTTCGACGCGAGCGCCACACCGCCCGCAAAGGCGGCGAGAAACTCGTTGAGGCCGAGCACCCGGGTGAGGCCGAAGAGCACCAATGCAATCGCCACCCCCGCGAGCGAGCGGTAAGCCGGCGCGGCGCCGAACACGGAGCGCTCCTCGAGCCAGGAGAAAACCAGTGGGACGACGATGCCCACGCCGACGCCGAGAACACCGTCGAGAAGCAGCTCGACGAAGCTCGGGCGCTCGTGGCCAGCGTAGGCGAGCGCCACCATCACGATGGGCAACGCGAGGCCGTCGTTGAGGCCGCTCTCGACGCTCAGCAGGCGCCTGAGGCGCAAGGGGACCGCTTCTCGTCCGAGGATGGTCGCGACGAGCACGGGGTCGGTGGGGCTCAGGATCGCGCCGACCAGGATCGCCTCCGTCCAGGTGAGACCGAAAAAAAGCTTCCCCGCTAGCGCGATCAGACCGAGCGTGATCGGCAGGCCGACGATCAGCGCCCGCCCAGGCAGCCTCCAGGCCTTGCCCAGCTCCCGCATGCTGAGCTCGGCGCCATCGACGAAGAGGATGGCGAACAGCGCCAGCTCGGCGAACGCCCGCACGGTGTCGTCCTCCGCTCCCACGTGCACCCAGCCAAGCGCTCCGTCGCCCACCAGAAATCCGCACAAGAGAAACAGGACGGCCGTCGACAGCACGGTCTCGTGCGCGTGAGCCGAGACGAGCACGGCGACGATCAGCACGATGCCGAAGGCGAGGACGATCTCGGGTTGCATCGGTCGGAATCCGTCTCCAGCGCGCGATACGCGCAAGACTCGTGCCGACGCGAGCTCGGACGATGCCGGGTCAGTCTCCGGAACGAGCCGCCGCGGCGCGATGCCCACCTGCCGGGCCTGCCAGAACCAGCCGTGCAACCGCATCGGCGAGCCGGCCGAGCATCGCGTTGAGCTCGCGCACCTGGTCGCCGGCCGTCGTCCCGGCGGGAGCGCTCAGCGTGAAGCGCTCGATCGTCGCGGGTGCGTGAGTGGACGCCCAGCCCAAAGCGACGGTCGCGTCGAGCTTCGTCCCGGAACCCCGCACGGTTTCGAAACGCCAGAGCTCGAACGTCGATCACCAGGTCCGGCGCCTGCCCTCCGCCGAAGCCCTCCGTGTACACGGCAGCGCGTGGCAGGCGCGCCGCCAGGTTTTCGGCGAGCGTGCGCCCGACCATTTCGGCGAGCGGAGCGGCCCAGTGCGCCGTTTCGTCGAGCGCGAGCTCTTCGGAGCTCGTGCGGGTCACGAGCTCGGGTCGATCGAGGTACGACGGCGCCGTGGGTCGCCGCACTTCCACCCGAAGCTCGGTGCTCGACAGCGCTTGGCCTCCCATTGGTGAAAGGGCGTAAAAATCGGGCTCGGGCGAGCTCGCGCAGCCGACCACCGTCAGCGCGGCGGTCAGCACGAGACACCCCGCCCGCCTCACGGCGCCTCCGTCGAACGCCCGTTCAGGAGGGCTTCCGGGTGGCGATTCAGGAAGTCGGCGAGCAGCCGCAAGCTCCTTGCCGCGTTGGCCGTCTCGTCGAGCATGCGCTGGAGGTTCCGCTGCACCGTGGAGTCGCTCCCGTATCCCGACTGGCCGATCGCGTCGCGCGCGCCTTCGACCGCCTGGTCGAGGTGCTCAGCGATGGCAGGTAGCCGCTGTAGCGTCGGCTTGACGCCGGTCCGAACCTCGCTCACGAGGGCGTGCGTCTCCTCGAGCGTCGACTGCAGGAGGACAATCGAGCGGCGGAGCTCGGGACCGCTCAGCGCGTGAGAGAGCGACGCCATGCTGCGATCCAGGTTCTTTCCGATCCGCTCGAACGGGATCCGTGACAGGCGATCCGAGAGCGAGCCGAGCGAGCGGAGCGCTTGCTGAAAATCCGCGGTTCGGCCCGGAAGGACGAGGGCGTCGCCCTCATATCGTGCGTCGCCCGCCGGCCCCTCGGCGTACTCGAGCGAAATCAGCTTCATGCCCGTCAGCGGATCGCTCGCCTCGAGAACGGCGCCGATCCGGCCTGCGTCGAGACCCGGAATCGTCCCCTGGTGCCGAACCGGCCGGTCGCTGAGATCGGTCGGCGAGCTTTTCCGCGGAGCGTCCGGGGCCGGCGCGTCGATCACGTAGGCGACGCGGGCGGCGAGGCGCCCATCGTGATTCGCCTCGGGATCCGGAACCAACGAGACGTCGGTCACCACCCCGAGTCGCTCACCGAGCAACGTGACCGGCGCCCCTGGTCGAAGGCCGCCCACGGAGCCGTCGAAGTAGCTGACCAGGTGGCGAGCGTCGCGCGACCGGGCGTATGCGTCGGCTTCCGCCTCATCGCGACTCTCGAACAGGTGATACACACGGCCTGCCTCGGCTCGCTCGCGCGGCGTCGCCGAAGATGCTTGCGGAGGTGTCCAGAAAGAGATCGCGCCCGTTGCCAGGGCGCTCAGCGAGGTGAGCTCCAGACGCAGCCCACCGCCGTCGTTCACGACGCGTGCCCCCGAAGCGTCGAAAAAGCGCGTGTCGTCCGAAATCAAGCGATCGTACGGAGCGCGCAAGAAAACGCGCAGCTTGACGTGCTGACCCAAAAGCTCGTGCCCTAGGATCTCCCCCACGCTCACGTCACGAAAGTACACGGGAGCGCCGGTTGAACAGGCTGCCGGCGTCGGCGCTATCGACGAAGTACACGGTGCCCGGCTCGTCGGAGCGCACGCTCGGTGGCTTCTCGAGCCCCTTGAAGTGCGAGCTGGATTTCCCCCGCTTGGCTCCCGGGTCCATCGCGACGTAGGCGCCGGAGACCAGCGTTTCGAGACCGACCTCCAGCGCTTGTGGGCCCCCGTTGAGGCGCGGTCGAACGACCCAGAAGCGAGCATGATCGGTGAGCAGGTCCTCCGCCTCCTCGTTCATCCGCACCGTGGCGACGACGTGAGACGCGTCGTCGCTCAGCCTGATCGACTCGACGAGCCCGAGCGCGACGGCCTTGTAGCGAACCTCGGTTTGCTGCGCGGCGAGGCCGTCCGCCGTCTCGAACGTGATGGTGATCTCGGGGCCCCGCGTGGAAAACCAACTGTAGGCGAGGTACGCGACGAGCCCGAGCGCCGCGATCGGCACGAGCCACACGGTGGACAACCGCCGGCGCCGGCGGCGCGCTTCGGGCAGCTCGGGCTCACGCTGCTTTCGGGCTTCGCGCGGCGCGTCGAGGCGGTTCACGAGGACACCCCCGTGGCGCCGTCCTGCAGCCCAACCGCTGGGTTGAGCCCGGCGGCGTCCCACATCGAGCGAGGGTCGAACGATTCGGAGGCGAGCATGGTGAAGACCACCACGCCGCAGAAGGCGGTCGCGCCCGCTTCGGGTTGCACGTTGCCGAGCCAGCCGAAGCGCGCGAGCGCGACCAGCGTCATGGTTGCGAAGATGTCGATCATCGACCAGCGGCCGATGAGCCAGGTTGCGCGGTAGAACTTGGTGCGGAGCGCCAGGCGCGCCCCGGACTCGAGGTGCGTCGTGACCAGCAGCGCCCCGAGCGTTCCGAGCTTCAGGAGCGGCACGAGGATGCTCGCCACGAAGACGATCACGGCGAGCGGCATCAACCCCCGGTCAGCGAGCTCGGCGACGCCGCCGAGAATGGTTTTGGGTCCCCCTCGGCCGAGCTTCGTGATCGTGAGCACCGGCATGAGGTTCGCGGGCACGGCGAGCAACGTCGCCGCGATGAGGAAGCCCCACGCTCGTTGCGCGCTCAGCGCGTTTCTGCGGTGAAGCCGGGCTCCGCAGCGCGGGCAGGGCACACCGTCCGGCGCGTGCGCGATTTGATCGCACTCCGTACACGCCACCGGCAGCGCCGTCGCCTCGTTTTCGCCGGTCGGACGCGGCGCCACGCGACGCCAGAACGCGTGACGCTCGAACGTCGCATTCAGCAGGAGGGAACAGGCCGCCGCGCCCGCGAGCGCGATCGCGGCCCGCCCGAGCTCCACGTGCATCCAGACTCGGAGTCGAAACAGCGCGATCGCGGCTGCCACCAGAAAAACTTCCAGCATGGCCCAGGTGACGAGCTTCGTCGTCGCCCGAAGGGCCAGCCGGAGCCAGCCCGGCACCCGACCGATGGCCAGCGCCGCGCCGAACGCCGCCACCGTCCCGAGTCGCAGCGCCGGCAGCACGATGAGGGTCGTCCACACGGCGGCAGATAGTCCCCAATACCCGTCGTGAGCCAGGCTCTCCGGCGCGGCGGCGAGCGTGGTTGACGCAAAGCGTCCTCCCGACAGCGAGACCTCCGCAAAGGGGAAGAGGAGCGCGAGCCCGAGCAGCGCGAGCCCGGCGTAGGCGGCGAGCACTGGCAAGACCACGCCGCCTGCCGGCGAGCGGCTCAGCGTCCCCTCGCAGCGCGCACACACGATCGCCCCCTCGCCGGGATCGGTGGGAAGCCGTTGGAAGAGCCCGCAGTCGTGGCAGCAGGCAATCTCGTGCGGAGCGTGCATCACGTCGCGTTCAACGCTGCAAGGCACATACCCAGGCGGCGGTGCCAGGGGGTTCAGAGGGGCCTCGGCGCGCGCGAGGCAGATCGCCCCGAGCGGCATCGCTACGCTTTTCCCAGCGCGATTTTCCTTGGCGCGATGATGGCTCGCGTCGGCGCTCTCCGGGAACGTTACCCGTGCTCCCCGTTCCCCGGGGCGGGCGTGCGCCATGGCGCTTTTGGGACGGTGAGGCGAGGCTCCCCGCTCGACGGCGCAAGCCACCTTGCGCTCCTTGCATTGAAGCGAGTCTTCGTGCGGGTGCGAGCTGGCACGCCCCCTGCACCCGCTACTCGTGTTCGCTCGCCGGCGTGCGATCGGGCGGAGCGCCCAATTTGCACGGTGGTGCTCGTCATGCGCGGGTCCTCCCGATCATGAACCTTCTGGCGCTCGCCGTTTACCGGGGCAGTGACTCCGTGGAGTGAGAGGGGTGTGCGGCGTATTCGCTGGATCTCGTAGAAACGCCGGGCAGCTGGGCTTCGTGCAGGCCATGGTGCTCGCAGGTTCGCTTGCCGCGCGCCCGGCAGCGGCCAGGTCGGGGAAGGACCACGAGCTCATCGTCGTGCCCGTCGTTGGCGGAAGCAGTGACGTTGGCTTCGGCGGCGGTTACGTCGCCTCTTACGCGCAGATGGCGAACGACCGTGAACCGTTCCTATATCGCCTGGAAAACGCCGGCTCCGTCACCTTCAAGCCCGCGGGCGATCACCTCGAGGTTCCCTACACCGACGACTACCTCCTGCTCGAGCTGCCCCACGTCATTCCGAAGCGGTTTCGGATCGACACTCGAATTTCATTCACGCGCGAGGAGAATCTCAAATACTACGGTCTCGGCAATGCGGCGCGCGCGCCGGCCGGTACGAGCCCGACATTGCCCCGCTACGAGTACGGCCGGACCCACCCAACGCTTCGGGTTGACGCTCGCTATCGCGTCGTCCCCACCGTGCGGCTCGAATGGGGGCTTTCCTACACCCAGAATTGGCTGCGCGTGCCACAAGACGGCTTGCTGGCCGAGGACATGCGAAATGGACCGGCGTACGTCCGGCGCCTGCTGCACACCGACGAACCCCACGCCGTCGTCCAGGCCTCGTACGGGGTGAGCTACGACAGTCGTGACGACCAGATCTCCACGCACCGCGGCCAATTTCACGGCGTCCGCCTGACTCTGGCGCCGGGCGGAACGGGGATGTTTCCCTACGAATATGGCAACGCGAACCTTACGCTTCGCGGCTACGTGCCCCTCGCGTCCAAAGTCTTCCTCGCGACACGGGTCGTCGCCGACGCGCTATTCGGAAAGGTGCCCTTCTACGAGCTTGCCCGCTTCGACGATACCTACGCCATTGGCGGCGGCAACGGCGTGCGCGGCGTGCCTGCCCAGGCGTACTACGGCAAGATCAAGCTCTTGGGCAACCTGGAGCTTCGCAGTGAGCTCGTGCGCTTTCACGCATTTTCGAAGGGCAACGTCCTCGGTATTACGGGGTTCTTCGATACCGGCCGCGTCTGGCTCGACTATCGACCCGCCCCGACGCTCGACGGCACCGGCCTGGGCCTCAAGTACGGCGTCGGTGGGGGGGTGCGCTGGGCGAGCGGCGAGTCTTTCGTGCTGCGCGGCGACATAGCGTGGTCCCCGGATGCGCGCCCGGTCGGCTTGTATCTCGCCGCCGGGCAGCTCTTTTGACGCCGGTGCCGCGGAGAGCGTGCGTCAGCGCGCTCATTCCCATCTCGTGTCGGGGCCGGCGGCGACGTTTCGTGCTCAGAGGTCTCGAATGAAGGGGTTGACCTCACGGGTGACGAGCATTGCGGTTTCGAAGTCGGCGAGGATGTCGAGCAGGTGCAGGTCACGACGCGTGTCCATGTCGGACCTGGACCAAGCAAGGCACGGGCCGAAGCGCGGAAGGCGCGGCGTCCGCTGCCCCTCGATCAGGTCATGGGACGAGGTCTCGCACCCGCGACGTGGCGGCCTTGCCCCACGGCGAAGCGGGATTGGTCGCGGCTGGCGTTGCACCCACCGCGTCCCCGCGCGGGCCCGTTTCTTGCGGAGTGGGCGCCATGATCCAGGCTCCATTTTCGTCTCGGGTCGCTGTGGCACCTGCTTCCACTGGGTTCGGCGTCGTGGAGGCGCGCCGCCGTCGCGCGCTTCGGACGATCGTCGTCGTGGTGCTCTTGGGGATTCTCACCGGCGGTTGCGCATCGTACCGGGGCACCGCACGCGCAGCCAACCCGCGGGCCGTCGTGAAGAATGGCGAATGGCTCGCGGTGCGTTCGTTCCCCGAGGTGCGGCAGCAAAACGGCACCGACTGTGGCGCGGCGGTACTCGCGGCCATGTTGAAGTACTGGCGCCAGCCGGAAAGCGTCCAGGCGATCGAGTCGGCACTCGGCAGAAGCGCCGCGCGGCTACGCGCGGGCGACATGGTGCTGTATGCGCGCAGCAGGGGCCTGCATTCCTATGTGTTCTTCGGCACCATGAGCGACATCGTCTATGAGCTCGGGCGCGGTCGTCCCGTCATCGTCGGCCTCGCCAAGGACTATGGCTCCGGGCGCCTACTGGCGCATTACGAGCTGGTGCTGGGCTACGAGCCCGCACGCCAGCGCGTGCTGCTGCTCGACCCGGGAAAGGGCTTTCAGCTGGACGAGCTTGCCGGGTTCGCCAAGGAATGGGCGCTCACCCGCGGAGTGACGATTGTGGCCTTCCTGCCCCCCCGGCGTGCCGCGCCGGATTGAAGGGTCGCGGCACGTCGCTTGCACTGGAGTCGGAGCATGAAAAAGCTCGGAGTCATGCTGATCGGCTCGCTCATGCTCTCCCTTGCTGCCGCACCGGCGCAAGCGAGACTCTCCACGTCACTCGTGGAGAGGGCGCCCGCCAGGGGATCGACTCACGTCATCCGCATCCCACGCACGTCGACCGGACCCTTGTCCGACGAGGAGCGGTATGCGATTCGAGAAGCGATTGCGAAAGAAGCAGCGAACTTTCGTGGTGGTGACGTCGTCGTCATCAGCGCGACGGCAGCGATCGTCGTGCTGCTCGGCGTCATCATCGTGATCCTGCTCGTTTGATACGCGTTCCCAGCGTGCGCCGTTGGTGCTGCTGGGCCTGCGAGGCGGTCCCGCGAGCACCGCTCAGAAGCCAAAAGTCGTAACCCAGCGCGTTCGGCCCGGATGCCGTCGCGCGCGGCTTCGTCGTCGTGCGAGATGGCGACGGCGAGATCGGCTTCGTCCCCACTTCGGCGGGCGTCGTCGCGAGGTGACTCGAGGAGGTGATGGGGGACGCAAGGGGAGCCGCGGGCACGTGAGGCATCGATTCCCTCGCTGGCTTCGTCCGTCAACGTGCCGGAAGCATCCGCGCGGCAGTCGCCCGCGGAGTCTCCATCGTGGCCGTCGCCGCGGGCGCGGTCGCGGCCGTCGCCGCGGCCTCGATGCCGAGAGTCGCGGCTCGTGCGGCGCCCGTCGGTGGCGAGACGACAGGTGGGGAGAGGGGTGAACGTGCGGGCGTAGGTCCCAGGCGTTGCGCGAAAAAGGGACTCTCGTCGGTACCGCTGAACGCAGCCGCGAGAGCCGCGGTGAGCACGGCGGCGAGCACCACGACCCAGCGGCTCCGCGGCAGCCTCGTACGGTTGGCTCCGATGGAACGGCCGTCCGCGACGGCGACGAGGTCACTCGCCTGCGTCAACTCCGAGGGGGTCGGCGCTCGAAGGCGGGTGTGCAGTGACCGGCCGGACACGTCGGTTTCGACCTGGTGCGCGAGCAGCCACTCCGTGAGCGCGCGTTCGAGCTCGGCCGCCGACGCCCAGCGGGCCGTGGGCTCGCGCGCGAGCCCTTTCTGCACGATGGAACGCAGCTCGTGGTCGACTCCATGTTCCAAGGGCAAGGGGGGAGCGTCCTTCTCGCTCGCGGCCCTGAGGACCGCCCCAGCGGTCTCGCCGTCGAACGGTGCCTCGCCGGTGATGGCTTCGTACAAGCTGGCCGTGAAAGCCCACAGGTCGCTGCGCTCGTCCACTTCGCCGTCGCATCCTTGTTCTGGCGGCATGTAGTGCGGCGTTCCGAAGATCCCGATCGACGGAGCCTTGGGCTCAAGCAACGAGCGCGCGATGCCGAAGTCGAGCAGCTTGGGCTGCACGAGCCGCGGCTGCGCGCCGTCCGCCCACAGCTCGTGCAGGAAGATGTTCGACGGTTTGACGTCACGGTGGATGATGCCGAGCGCGTGGGCCACCTCCAGTGCACCCAGAATCGGCAGAAACGTGCGCACTGCCCGCACGGCCGGTAGTCGGTGTTCGCGTTCGAGCAGCGCTTCCACGGTCTCGCCGTGCAAGAGCTCACTCACCACGAAGGGATCACCGAGCTCGGTCGTGCGGAACTCGATGACCCGACAGATTGCTGGATCGGACAGCCGCGCCGCGATGCGCGCCTCGCCCAGGGCGAGCCGCACGAGTTCCTCGCGTTCGTCGCCAGGGTGCTCCAGGAGCTTGACCGCGACCAGCACGTCGAGCACCCGATCGCGCGCCGTCCAAACCACGCTCGTTGCGCCCACGCCGAGCACCTCGATGAGCTCGTACTTTCCGCCGAGCAGGTCCCCGCGCGTGCGTCCTCCAATGACATCATCACTCGGCCAGTGGGCTTGCATGTAAGACATGTTAACGCCACGCACGCTGCAACTCTCGATCCACCTCGAAAAGGATCAGATTTCGCACTTGCTACATCGGCAACTATCGCCGCAAATGAGTGGAGGGCGGTTGCCCCTTCGTTGCAGCGCGCCTCACTGCTATTGACCCCGCACCGCAGCGTGGCGTTTTCGGTATGCCTCACTGGCGCCGCTGCAGTCGAGCCTGATCGGCGGATCTCACATTGTGGCCGGGGGCGAGCGTGCACCTCGGCCTGGGGCCGTGGCAGAGACTGCCGCAAGGCTGGATCGCTCTGGCGCTGTTCGTGTTGCACGCGATGAGTGGCTGTCGCCAACACGACCGAGCGAGGCCTGCGCACGGGAAACCGCGCGGCGAAGGACCACGCGCGAAGTTCTTTCAGCACTTTCAGCGCGGCTGTCGCGCGCGATGGCTTCTGCCAGTCGGCCTCGACGGTCGATCCGTGTTCGCGGAAGCGAGAGCGAACGGCGCGCTCGCAACCACGCCCTCACCCGTGAATGTGGGTGTTCCCTTGGTTGCTCGTCGAGGGCATTGACTCGAGGTTCGGCAGCTGGTGCCTCACGTTTTGGGCCGCCTCGCTGGCCTTCTCGCCGAGCTCGTCCATCTTGCGTCCGATGCGGCGACGCGTCTCGGTGCCACTCTCGGGAGCCAGCAGCAACGCCACACCGGCGCCCGCTGCCGCGCCCAGCGCGACTAGCCCAATGTTTTCGAGCAGGTGGCTCCTGCGCCGTGCAAGGCCAACCGTGCCGAGCATGTCGTCCGCAGTGACGTTGGAAATGGACTTCGCGATTTGGCTGGTCGCGATCGTTGCGCCGAGTGACATTAGCAACTTCTTCGTGTTCATCTTCGAGCCTCCGGTTGGGGTGGATGGTTGGGACGACTTCGAGAGTTGCAAGCTCCGGGCCAAAGACCTTGGTGGCCCACCGCGCCGACCGCATGCCTCGAACGCCGTCGCAGCAACCTCCAACGCGGTCACTCGAGCCTCGCCCTGGTGCGTTCGAGCCAGCGGTTGCTTGCACCAAAGAGGGTGCGAGTGCCGTCAGGAGTGACTTCCACGCCGATTCGCAGGAATCTCGCCCGAGCCTCGCCGCGTGCTCGAGGGCGAAGCAGCGCCGGCCCCGGCGCGCTCGACTCGCTCGAGGGCTCGAGCGCTGTTGGAGTCCTGCCCGTAGCGCTGGTCGTA
The DNA here is from genome assembly GCA_963841435.1 of uncultured delta proteobacterium. Classification (GTDB taxonomy): domain Bacteria; phylum Myxococcota_A; class Polyangia; order Polyangiales; family Polyangiaceae; genus PMG-095. The sequence goes on along the minus strand of CAWJCS010000003.1, from coordinate 120,076 downwards.
GACTTGAGTGAACTCGGCCCCGTACAGAAAAATCTGAGCCGAAAAGTAGAGCCATAGCAAGAGCACCACGGCCGAGCCGGCGGCTCCGTACATGGCGACCACGCCTGCGCGCCCGAGATACAGGCCGACCACGACGTTGCCCAGGTTGAAGGCCACGGACGTGAGCAGCGCCCCGCGCCAGATCGCGCTCCAGCCGACGCGCGTATCGGGAATGACGCGAAAGGTGACGCCCGTGATCCCGGCCACCAGCAACACGGACAGCACGATTTGCAGCGTCTGCGCGAGCATCCCCAAGAAGGGCGCCCGCGAGAAGAGCACGGCGGACAGCGCGCTCAGCGCGGCGCGCGACGCGAACACCACCAGCAACAGAGGACCGGAGGCGAAGACGAGCACGAACGCGAAAATGCGTCGGTGAACGTAGTCTGCAACCGCGGCCTTGAAGCCCTCGGCCAACTCCACGTTGACGTTCCAGATCTGATTGAGGGCGGTCCTGAGCTGAGTGCCGAGACGCGACGCCGTGAACAGCATCAGCACGACGCCCACCACCGAGGCGATGGCGCCGGACTCGCCGGCCTGGACCACCCAGTCATGCACCGTTTGCGCCGCGCGCGGGCCCATGGAGGCGCGCAGCAGTCGGGTCACCTCGACTTGCGCGGTGCTGCGCCCGAGCACCGCGCCTGCGACCGCGACTGCAATGATGACGAGCGGCGCGAGCGAGAGCAGTGTGTAGAACGCCAGCGCTGCCGCGACCAGGTCCCCGCGATCGCGAGCAAACTCGTCGAGGGTCGCGTTCACCATCTGGTGTGCCGGGCCCATGAGCCAGCGTCGCAGCGCGACGATCCGCTCAGCGAGCTGCTCGCGCAGCGACCGAAACCGCGCTCCGGCGCCGCTGCGACGAGAGCCCGTTTCCAGGCTGGGGCCGGTCGAGCGCATCACGATTCGCGGCTTGCATGGAGCGTTCCATCCCGATCGCTCCGTCCCGGCGCCTCGCAGCACGCAACAGAATCGCCTCGCTGTCGCTCGCGCAGCATGTCAGAAGGGCTCGGTCGCCCACCGCCGAGCCGCCCGCCCGGGGGCGGTGCCGCCAGATGAGATCGAGCGCCGACGCGCCCCCTCCGCGGCTCGCAGCGACCCGCGGAGGCCGGGCACGCGCGCTTCTGCAACTCCGGACAGCTGCGGTACTGGTCCCGACGGAAAGCCCTGGAGCTCGAGATCCGCGTTCAGGTTCAAGTCGCCGGAGCCGGGCCACTGCGGCGCCCGGAGGCGCGCCAGCAGATCACCGCTCCAGGTGCTGCGACGGTCGAGCACTTGGCCACGGCCCGAACGCGCTGCAAAGGAAAGTTGCCCGCCCCGCTGCTCGTATTTGGTCTTCAAGTGGAGCTGCCGCGCCCAGGTGCGACGCGCGCCGAGCTCGTGAATCTGCATGGCTCGGTAGCGGTCGCTGGGACGAGGGCCAGCGCGCGCCGGACGGCGCCCTGGTCTATCGACGGTTTCGACGCCGATCTGGTGGCGATGGTCGACGGCACCACCGGGGACAGTCGGTTCGACGCCCTGCTCTTCGACCGCCACGGGTCGCTCGCCGCGTTCAGCGCCCAGTTCGAGCCGCCGAACTTGGCTCGGCCAGACCTTGCGGTCTTGCCCTCGAACACCTACCGGTCCGCGTCGGTCTGGACATTCCCGAGCGCGAGCTCGAGGGCAGACTGCGATTCCGCCCTGGGCCGTCGCGACGAGCTTCACCCGCTCGGCGCGCGCCGGAGGCAGAGCCAGCGTCGCGAGATCCGCAGACAGCCGCCCCTCGAGTCGCTGGGTTCAGCCGCAAAGGGCACAGCACGTCGTCGTTCGGCCGCTTCGGGTGGCCAAAACTGCCTCGGTGGGGCACGAACGCTCACGACCGCGCGGGTTGGCGTGCCGCGGAGGTTCGAGCCTTCACGGGCGATGCAGCCGCGGTGCAAGAACTGCCGCACGTCGTGAAACGTCCGCTTCGCAGCGGACAGCGTCGCGGACTCGTGCATCAGTCCCACTCGCGCTCGAGGCCATCGTTGTTCCTTGCTCCTGCAATCCCGGTGCCTGAGCTCATGGGCGCGCGGCTCCCTGCGTCGGGTGAGCCCTTGCGCAACGAGTGCGCGGCGAAAGTCCGGCTCGGCGCTCCGGGCATGAAATCTGCACGGCCCTTCCGCGAAAGCTCCGTCGAGAGAGTGCGCGGAAAGAGAGGTCGAGATGTCCGAGACGTTCGATATCATGGCGGTAGGGCGCGCCACCGAGCCCCACAGCGGCCTAGGACGCGGGGTCATTGCGTCGGGCGGGCTGGTCCTTCTGGCATTGGGAATCCTCAAGAGTGGCTGGATTGGCCTCGCGGCTGGCGTGGCAGGCACCTACCTCTTGCTCGAGCAGGCCCGCCAGCACCCGCGCGTTCGTGTCCTGCGCACTCGGGCCCGCCAAGGCTTCCAAGCAGGCACGCGCGATCGCGTGGACGAAGCAAGCTGGGAATCGTTCCCTGCCAGTGATCCACCTGGCTACTGAGGACGCGGACGCGGATGCAGCAGTGGACTCGAATGACCGACAAGAGCGGAACCGAGGCGCAATCGGCCGCGCACCTGGCCCGGGTCGCCGAGAGCGCGACGGAGCTGGCGCACGCCGAGATCAAGCTGGTGCTGGCGCACGCGAAGGCGTTCCTGGCAGGCGCCCTGAAGGTCCTGGTCCTGGTGCTATTGGCGAGCTCCTTGATGCAAGCCGCCGTGATTGCCGTCGTGCTTTCGCCCGCCTCGGCCCCGCGCGCCGGATGGTTTCTGGCGTTGTCCTGGGTGGCGCTGCCGCTGGGAGCCGCCGCGGTGCTCCTCCTCTTTGCGCTTCGAGGTCTCAAGGACCTGCAGAGCCGACACGCAGACTCAGCTTTCGACCCTCCAGCAACGAGGAAACCGCATGGAACATAGCCTGAACTCAATGTCGGCGACCGTCAACTCGGCTGCGCGCGAGGCCGAGCGCGCGCGCGCCGCGCTCGCCGCCGATCTGGCGAGCGTGTCGGAGGACGGACGCAAAGCCTTGAGCAAGGCCCTGCGCGAGGCCAAGCCGGCGCTCGTCGCGGCCGGGATACTAACGGGCGCCGGGCTGGCCCTGCTCGTGCGAGCGGCCGCCCAACCCCGACGCATGAGGCTACGTTGGGTGTCGGAAGCTTCGCTCGGCCAAAAATTCGCCCGTGCTTTGGCGGGCTCCCTCGCCACCGCTTTGGTGCGACTCGTCGTGCGACGGGCCATCGCCGCGCTGCCCGCCGCACCTCCGGCGCCGGCTTCGGCCCCCCAGCGCGGCGAGTCCTGAACAACGAAGGAATCAGCTCACAGCGAGCTGATTGCGCCGCCCTCGTATGCATCCTCCGTGGCTGCGCGAGGCGCTAGGGCCCGAATGGCTTCCTCCAGCGTGGCAGCCAGCCAACCCGCAGCGCTCGTCGGGTCGAGCGCGATGCCGTCGTGCGCCGTGACTGGACGACGAGTGGCGCCGCTTTCCGTGAGGACGGTCGCAGGGCCGGCCATCGCCCTGCCGTCGTGCTTCGGTTTCGACGGCGACCCCAGCCGTACCAGCCTGTCGCGCCGAGGCAGACTGGCCGCCACAGCCCGACGCCAGTGTTCCCGAATTCGGGAGCGCCCCGGGTCTCGCTCTACCGTCGTTCCAAGAACGCCTGCGGCACGACCGTTGCTTGTGGTTCCGCTCGCGATTGCCAACGAGAAGCAATCGCCATCACGAAAGCAGGGAGCGCTATGTTGAAAACGACGGACAATTTGGCCTCACAGGCCAGAGGGGCAATGAAGGACGTGAAAGCCGGCATGAAGGGTTTGAGCGGAGTCTTCATGCACCTGATGGAGGAGCACGGGAAAGTCGGCTCGTTGCTCAAGCGCGTGAAGGCAAGCTCGGACCCGAAAGTCCGCGAGGAGCTCTACCCGACGATCCGTAAGGAGCTCTTGTCCCACGAGAAAGGCGAGCTCGCGGTCGTCTATCCCGCAATTGCCGAGTTTCCCGAAACGGCCGCCATTTCCGCGCAGCACGCAGAAGAGGCTCAAGAGCTCGAGGCAGCCATTGCGGAAGTTGACGCGCAGGCCATCCGCTCGGACGCGTGGAAGCGTGCCTTCGACCAGCTCGTCGAGTTGGTCGAGAGCCACGTTGACGAGGAAGAAGGCGAATTCTTTCCGCGAGCGCAGGAGGCACTCGGTTCCGACCATGCCGAGCAGCTCCTGCCGCGCTACGAAGCCGCGAAGAAGTAGCTAGGGCCCGGGCACGCCGTGCGCGGCGCGCTGACGCTCCTCGGCAAGCACGTCACCCTGGACCTCGTGAGCCGTCCGCCCCGACTTCGGCCTCTCGCCAGATGTCCAGCGCTTCGCGCGCGAGCCGCAAGGGGACCAGCTCGCGCGCTACCACGCTGCCGGCGCTCTCTTTCTCAACGGACCCGGGCCCGTTTGCCTGTCGGGCGTGGGCCGGCCTTGGCCTTTCTTTCCGCCACGCGGAGCGCCGCCGCCTCCGGGCCTTCGACCGCTCGGCGCGCCCGCTCGGCGCCGCTCCGAATGCTGCGTTCGTCACTGAGGGCGCTGGCGAGATGTCGATTGTAATTGCGCGTTGCGCTATAGCTGCCTTCGCCTTCGACCTTGTTGCCGTTCGACTTGCGGGTGCGGGTTGTCATGCCCGGCATCGTGCAGATTTCGTGCCTCGCGTCGCCCCTCGCGTTTCGGCGCTGATGCCGAGATTCGCGCGTACCGCTGACCCACCTCAGCCAAAACGCCCCGCTCGCGCTCGACAAGCGACGACCTAGCTCCGCCGAACCCGAGCACCAAGAGACCGTTATCAGGCCCGCCGTCGCGCAGCTCAGCGACGGAGTCGGGGGGACCTTTGGAGGCCCCGCAGGCCTCGGCGGCACGGGCGGCAGCTCAGCGGGTGGCCTGGGAAGCGTCAGGATCGCGCGCTAGAGGGGCTCGCGAATTGGCTCGAGCAAACCGAGCCGGTGGCGGCCCGAGTGGCGGCGCGTCGCGGGCGGTCTTGCACGCGCGTGGCACAATGACGCACGGAAGACGCTAAACGAGGGCCCTGGACGCCCGACGCAACGTGGCCCGGAAGCTGCACGGTGCCTGTGCGATGAGTCAACTCGAAGAACTCGCGCAGCTCGACCGCGCCTGGCAAGCGATCCTAGCCCGCATCGACGACCTCCCGGCGGTCGACTTCGGCGCCTTTGGGCACCGGCGACAACGGCGGCTCGGCCTCCGCTTGCCGACGCACTGCTGGGCTCTCCTGTCCGGCCGCAGCAGCAGCGCGTACGCGATCGCGGTCGAGCTCTCCGCGACCGGCGTCGTGCTGGAATTCGTCGGTCGCCGCGGGCGCCTGGTCTTCCGCTCCGATCAGCGCTACGGCCTCGACCTCTTCGTTCCCGGCGCGACCTCGCCCGTCCGCGTCGTCGCGCGCCCCGTGCGCAGCATCGCGCAGCGCCACGCCTTCGAACTCGTCCGGATCTCGGCAGTCGACCGCCTGACTCTGGCGGAGCACCTCGACCACGTATTGTCCGGCGACTTGTCGCCAGCCCCCAGCCCTCTTCCCGCAATGGAGACACCCCGAACGAAGCCCCGCCCCTTCCGCGCTACGGCGCCCCCGACGATGAAATGACCAAGCCCTGCGTCGGCCTCTTCGAATGGGCCGGCGACGACGAAGAGGCCCCCCAAACAGCCGCGACACACGCGGTCATTCCCGAGGGCCGCGCGGAGGCAGACGAGAGCGCTCCTGGGGCGCTGGAAGTCGATCCAGCCTACGAGTTCACCCTACCCTGAGCCCCGCGCGTGCTCGGTGGTCGGAACTTGCAGTGAAGCGGACTCGAGAAAGATCCGGGTCACTTCGGGTCGTGCTCGGCGGACGTCGCGCTCGATGCGGCCGATGGCGTCCCGCAGGTCATCCACGTTGAGATCCGGTCGAAAATCGACGTTCAAGTTGAGGAGCACCTCGCGCGGTCCGAGGTGCATGGTGAGGGGGTTGCCCACCCGCCGAACGGCAGGGTCACCGGCCACCACGCGCCGGATGTCGCCGACGAGCTCGCGCGACCCGCTCTCGCCGACCAAGAGGGCGCGACATTCGCCCGCCAGGAAGACCGACACCGCGCAGAGCACGAGGCCGATCAAGAGCGACGCCAGCGCGTCGAATACGGGAAGTCCGGTCGCGTGCGACAGAACAATCCCACAAAAAGCAAGTGCGATCCCTACGAGCGCCGCGGAGTCCTCTCCGGCAATCGCGAACACGGACGGGTCCTTGCTCGCGCGCACCGAGCGCCACAGCGACCCGCGCCAGCTCGTGCGGCGTAGCTCGCGCACCGCGACGAAGAGCGAGCTTCCTTCGAACACGAAGGCGATGCCGAGCACGACGTAGTTCGCAGTCGGATCTTCCAGTGGGGTGGGCTTGAAAAGGTGCTGAATGCCTTCGTAAATGGACATTCCCCCGCCGACGGAGAACAGGACGAGCGTGACGATCAGGCTCCAGAAATAGAGCTCCTTACCGTGACCGTACGGATGCTGTTCGTCCGGCGGCTTGCGGCTCAAGCGGAGCCCGAGCAAGAGAAGGAGCTCGTTGCCGCTGTCGGTGATCGAGTGGATGCCTTCCGCGAGCATGGCGGAGCTGCCGGAAACGGTGGCGGTCACGAACTTCGCGACCGCTATCCCCAGGTTGGCCGCGAGGGCGCCGTACACCGCGATGGGTCGTGGCTTGCCTTCTTCGGCCATCGCAGGTCCGCGCGTCCGCCCCTAGCTCGTCGTCGATTTCGTTCCTTGCTTACCGATGACGATCTCGACGCGACGATTGTTGGCGCGTCCCTCTGAGTTGTCGTTGGACGCCACGGGATCGGTCTCACCCTTACCGACCGCCTTGATCCGGTCCGCCTTGACGCCCTTTTCCACCAGATACGAACGAACCGCCTGCGCGCGCGCTTCGGACAGCTTCTGATTGTTGTCAGCCGAGCCGCGCGAATCCGTATAGCCCTCGACCGTGATCGACTGCTCGTCTTCGAGGTTGCCGAGCGCTTTCGCCACGTCGTCGAGCTTCTGCTTGGCCAGCGGCAACAGCTCCGATTTGCCTGTTAGAAACAGCACGGAGCCGTCGAGCGTGATCACCGTTCCGCGCTCGTCCTCCTTGACCTGGGCGAGCTTCTTCAGACTGGCGACTGCGGCGTCCGCTCGGCGTTCGGCGTTGGTTCTCGCCGCCCGCTCCGTGGCGAGACTGCTCTTCTGGGTCGCGATTTGATCGCGTGCCTCTTCAAGCTGTTCGCCGCGCCTTGCCGCCTCGGCCTCGGCCGCGCGCCGCTGCCTATCCTGCTCGGCGACGTAGGCCTTGTGCGCCTCGTCCTTGTTGCCCTTCGCGTACGCGAAGTCGCCGTACGCTTGGGCGATTTGTGCGTCGCGATGCGCCACGTAGGCGAGGCGTTTCTCTTGGAAAGAGCCCGGGTCATCCGCGTGGGCGGCCTCGGCGCGATCGAGAGCCTGCTTGGCCTCCAGAACGCGATTCGGACCGTACTCGGAGGCGTGGGAGGCGCGGGCCTGGTCATAGGCGTGGCGCGCGTCCACGAGCTCCCTGGACGGCGCGGTGCTGGCGCAGGCCACGGCAGTAATCACGAACGGAGCCAGAAAAAGCTGTCTCATGACGAAAGTCCTTTTTGTCCCGGTATCTACTGGGTCTGGGTGGATTGGGTCTGGTCGGCGCTCGCCTGAAGGTCACGCACTTGCTTCTGTGCCTCTCGTGCGCGCGCCTGGGCGTCCGCTTCACGCGTGAGCATGAGCGCGAGGTTCGCGTCGGCTTCTGCTCCCTCGAGCACCAGCCGCGCCTCGTCCTCTTTACCGTCCTCGACCATTTTCCTGGCCTCGGCCAGCTGATCCCGCGCCATCTTCAGATGTAACGCGGCTTGCGGATTGTTCTCCGCGCCGACTGCGTCGGCAGCGCTTACGGCAGACTCCGCTTCCGTGACCTTCGGTGCCGGAAGTGAAGCTCCGCCGCAGGCCAAGCCCAGCACGAGCGGCGCGGTTCCGAGCAGATGCAGACTTGTCAGTCGCATGGTGTTTCCTTTCTTGCCCCGATCAGTCAGCAAGACGCGGGCCAGTTCGCCTGGAGCTCGAATCTTGCGCTAGACGGTGCTGGTCGTGACGTGAGCGCTCACCCGTCGCGCACGACCGCCTGGACATGCACGCCCCAGGCGGGCATCCCGCCCCACCCGAGCGCCGCACATCACGTCGCGCGACCCCTCCCATTGCCGCCTCCCTGTGCTCACGCACGATGACCGCGCGCGTCGCGTAGTTGTTCGCGCTCAGGACGGTCACATGTGAGTCCCTGTCGCACCCGCGCTCGGGGCACGCCGTTTCGCGCGCGCCTTTTTGACGCTCCCGAGGCCGCCCGGGGCGGAGGGGGGCTTGGCTCCACGAAGGGGGCGAGATAACATGACATTTCGTGCCAGACGCCGAACAGGCGCGCGTCGTCATTCTCGGTGGCGGCGTGGGGGGGATGACGGCGGCCCACGAGCTCGCGGAGCGGGGGTTTGCCGTTCGCGTGTTCGAGAAGCGCGACGTGCCGGGCGGCAAGGCACGCAGCACGGAGGTCGCGGGTAGCGCCGTCGGTGCGAACGAGCCGCTGCCCGGCGAGCACGGCTTTCGCTTTTTTCCCGGCTTCTACCGGCACCTGCCCGACACGATGCGCCGCATCCCGGACGGCACGGGCAAGACCGTGTTCGAACGCTTGATCGCGGTCAACACGATGACCTTCGCGTTCCAGGGGCGCGCGCCGTTCGTGTTGCCGGCGCGCTTTCCACGCACGCTGCGCGAGGTCGGCTACGTGCTCGGCTTCTTCGAGGGTGTCGGGCAGCTGGGCATCACCGTCGACGACCTCGTGTTCACGTGGTGGAAGCTCTGGCAGGTCCTCACGTCGTCGGGCGACCGGCGGCTCGCCGAGCTCGAGCCCGAGACCTGGTGGCACTTCATGGACGCCGATGCGCGCTCCGAGGCGTTTCGCCGCCTGCTCGTCGTCGGGCTAACGCGAAACCTCGTGGCAAGCCGTGCCGAAGCAGCGAACGCGCGCACGGTGGGGCAGGTCGGTCTTCAGCTGCTCTTGGACCTGATCACGCCGGGCCACACGGCCGATCGCATCCTCGACGGGCCCACCAATCCGGTGTGGATCGACCCCTGGCTCGCCAAGCTCGAGTCGCTCGGCGTCGAGTACGAACGCGGCTTCGAGCTCGAGCGCATCAACCTCGACCCCACGGGCCGGCACGTCGAGAGCGTTGTCGTGAGGCCGCGCGCCGCGCTCGCCGGGCACGCCGCCCCCGCCGCCCCAGCGGGCGAGCCCCTGCTCGTGAAAGGCGATCACTTCGTGCTCGCCGTTCCCGTGGAGGTGATGGCGAGCCTGCTCAGAAAACAGCCGGAGCTCGTGAAGGCGGCACCGAGCCTCGCCGGCGTCATCACGCTCGGCGAGGACCAAGTGGAGTGGATGAACGGCATCCAGTTCTACCTCACCGAGGAGGTGAGCCTCGCCGACGGCCACGTGAACCACGTCGATTCGCCGTGGGCGCTCACGACGATCGCGCAGTCCCAGTTCTGGCCGCGCTTCCCCGTGGCGAGCTTCGGCGACGGGACCGTGAAGACCGTCGTGTCCGTCGACATCTCGGCGTGGGACGTGCCGGGCCAGAACGGCAAGGAAGCTTGGGACTGTGAGCCGCGCGAGGTCGCCGACGAGTGCTTTCATCAGCTTTCGGCGTCGCTCAATCAGGGTGAAAAGCAGGTGCTTCGCGCTTCGATGCTGCACCCGACCCAGCCGTTTCACCTCGACGACGACATCGCCGAGCGCATGGAGAAGCAGCAGACAGCGCCGCCCGGCGGGCGCCGGCGTGGCCCGCGCCGGCGCACCGTGGCCCGCGTTGACGGCGCGCCCGACCTCTTGACGAACGCCGAGCCCCTGCTCGTCAATCTCGAGGATAGCTGGAAGCTCCGGCCCGAGGCGACGACCGAGATCGACAATCTTTATCTCGCGTCGGACTACGTGCGCACGAACACGAACCTCGCGACGATGGAGGCCGCCAACGAGGCGGCGCGCGCGGCCACGAACGCCATCCTCGAGCGGTCGAAGTCGAGCTTCGACGACGCGGAGATTTTCGAGCTAGAGGAGCCGTTCCGCTGGCTCCGCCGCCGCGACGCGGAGCGCTTCCGCGCCAAGTTGGCGTGGAAGAATCCGCTCGTCGTCGACTGGGCGGTGAAGCTCTTCCTCGTGAGCGCGGCGAGCACGCTCCGGGTGCTCGCCTGGTTCGCGGCGCTGCCGCGGCCGCTCTACCCGATCCTCCTCTTGCTCGGCGTGGCGCTGGGGGTTTTCGGGCACTTTTTCGACGAGCTCTGGGTGCTCGGGTTTCACTCGGCCTGCCGCTCCCTCGAAGGGCTCGGCGCGGCGACGCTGCCGGCGGCGTGTTTTCGCGCCGCGCCACCCGAGCCGAGTGGACCCGCTCGCGCGGCCTACTGGTACGCCGCCTACATGCTGCTCTTCGGTTTGTCGGTCTATGCGATGCCGCGCCGCGTGCTCGGGCGGCTCGGCTTCCCGAGCGAGCACGGACCCTGGATCCCGATCCTCGGCGCGACCCCGCTCGTGATGGCGACCTTCTACGCGACGGCGGCGATCTTCGACGTGCGCGCGTTCTTCTGGTTGAGCGTGGTCGGCCGCGTCTCCGTCTTTCTGTACGTGCTCTTCATCACGTTCGGTCGCGGGCTCGGCTCCACGCTGCTGCTCGTCATGGCGCTTCCCGATCTCGCGAGCGCGCTCGTGAGCGCCTGGTTGCTCGCGCCGAACGAGCCCTCTTCCGCCTTGCTTTGCCTCGGCATCGGAAACCTGACGGTCGCCGTGGCGTTCGGCCTCTTCCCGAAGGGTCTGCTCAAGGCGCTCGGCTTTCCGGAGCAGGCGAGCGCGTGGGTGCCGATGGTCGCCATTCTGTTGTGGTTTTGGGGCACCTACGAGGTCTTGTCGGTGCTCCTCGGGCTCCGTGACCTCTACGGCGCGAGCCTCGCTGCCCGCGCGCTCTTCGGCGTGCTCTGCTTCGTCGCGCCGCTCGTCTATCGCCTGCGCTCCGAGCCCTTCGTCAAAGGTTTCCGGCTCTGGCTCGTGGGCGGGGCGTACCTCGGCTCGGCGTACCTCGAGCTTCGAACGCTCCTTCCGCACTGAACCGCGGGCCGCAAGGGCGGGCGACCCCGCTCGAGCGCCCCGGACCGCGGCCCAGTGACAGACGGGGCTTGGCCGCGCCAATAGGGCGCGCTCGGCTTCTGCTCACACGCGAAAATCGCAAGGAGCGCAGGAAACGCCGCGGCCGCCGTGAATCGGTGGCAATGCATTACTGCTTTCAGGTGCTCGCTCTCGCCGCGTTCGAACGTCCTAAATATCGTGCTTCGCGTGTCCAGAATTTGCTTTGCTGCTCAGATGGTCGCCGCCGCTTTGTTCGCGGTGGCATGCGGAAACAAGAACGGCGGGAACACGACGCCCGGCGCCGGCGGAGCGACCGGCGCGAGCGCCGGCATGTCATCGGGCGGCGCGTCGGGCGGTTCGGGCGGGTCGGGCGCGTCGGGCGCAACGGGTGGTCAGTCGGCGAGCGGCGGCGCCAGCGCGGGCAGTGACGGCGCCGGTGCCGGCGGGCTGGCGGCCGGCAGCGCCGGAACGGGCGCAGGCGCGGGCCTCGGAGGAGCACCGGGCGGCATGGGGGGCGACGCGGGGAGTGGCGCCGACGCCGGTCTAGGCGGCATGGCGATGATGGGCGACGTGCCGCCCATCACGGTCGGCGACGGGACGCTCCAGCTCGAGGTGTGCCTCGAGGACGTGATTCGCGTCGCGTTCGCGAAGGACCCCGCGTTCTTCGCGCGAAAGAGCCTGGTGGCGGGCGCGCGAAGCTGCAACCCGATGACGCCCTGGGAGGTCGTCTCCGACGGTACGACGACCACGCTGAGGACGACGCGCGTCGAGTTGCGCGTCGACGACGCGACGGGTCGCATTTCGTTTTACGACCGCCAGGGCAATCTCATCGTCGCCGAAAAGCTGGGGAGCGGCCGCACGCTCGAAAGCGCGACCGTGCAGGGCGACAGCACCTATCACGTGCGCCAGGAGTGGGAGCAAAACGAAGGCGAGGCGCTCTACGGTCTCGGCAACTACCAGCTCGGGGCGCTCGACATCAAAGGCTACGACCTCGAGCTTTCCCAGTACAACACCAACGCCGTCGTCCCGACGCTCGTTTCGAGCCGCGGCTACGGCGTGCTCTGGGACAACACGTCGTACACGCGTTTCGGCGATCTCAGAAGCTACGAGCGCGTGCCCGGCTTTTCCTACGACTCCTCCGACAACGTCAACGGCACGACGACCGGCAGCGTCAACGCCACGCAACAGGTCACGCCGAACGTGACGGGCGACTACCTGTTCAAGGTGTTCGCGTCGGGCAACGTGAAGCTCACGGTGGGCGGCACCGTCGTGATCGACCACTGGCGCCAAGGCTGGCTGCCCGACGACGACATAGCGCGCGTGCCGCTGACGGCGGGGCAGGCCGTCAGCGTGCGGCTCGAGTGGACGGCGGACATCGGCGTCAACACGCTCGGCTTCTCCTGGAAGCCTCCGCTCGCGTCACCGTCGGCGACCTCGCTCTGGTCGGAGGTCGGCGACGGCATCGACTACTACTTCATGTACGGGCCGGACCTCGATCGCGTGATGGCGGGCTACCGGCACGTTTCCGGGCAGGCGACGCTGATGCCCAAGTGGACGTTCGGGCTGTTCCAGAGCAGGGAGCACTACACGTCGGCCGCGGACATCACGGCGGCGGTCGACGGGTACCGCACGCGCAACATCCCGCTCGATACGATCGTGCAGGATTGGCAGTACTGGCCCGACGGTCAATGGGGCTCGCACCAGTTCGACACCTCGCGCTTCCCCGACCCCGCCGGGATGATCAAGACACTGCATGACGACATGCACGTCAAATTCATGCTGTCGGTCTGGCCGAAGTTCTACACGAACACCACGAACTACCAGAGCCTCCAGCAGGCGGGCTTCATGTACCCCTACGAGCAGGGCGTGCTCGATTTTCTCGACCAGCCCTTCGCGTTCTACGACGCGTTCGACGCGGGTGCGCGCGCCATGTACTGGGAGCAGATCAACCAGCGCCTGTTCAGCCTCGGCGTCAACGCGTGGTGGCTCGACGCCACCGAGCCCGAGGTCGTCGAAGGTCCGTACACGAGCCTCGCGGAAGGGCGCATGCTCTACCAGACGCACATGCACCCGACGGCGCTCGGCTCGGGCTCCCGCATGCTCAACGCCTACTCGCTCGTCAACAGCCAGGGCATCTACGAAGGCCAGCGCGCCGCCGCACCCGACCAGCGCGTGTTCATCCTCACGCGCTCGGCCTTCGCAGGGCAGCAGCGCTACGCCTCGGCCACCTGGTCCGGTGACATCAGCTCCACCTGGTCGGCGTTCAAGAGGCAGATCCCCGGCGGGCTCGGCTTCTCGCTCTCGGGCATTCCGTACTGGACGGTCGACGCCGGTGGCTTCGCCGTGCCGCCCCAGTTCTCGAACGGACAGAACGCGGCCGAGTGGCGTGAGCTCAACACTCGCTGGTTCGAGTACGCCACCTTCTTGCCGCTGCTTCGCGTCCACGGTCAGGCACCCGTGCGCGAGATGTGGCAGTTCGGCGGCGAGTCGAGCAGCGCGTACCTGGCGATGCTCAAGTTCGACCGGCTGCGCTACCGGATGCTGCCGTACGTGTACTCGCTCGCGGGCGCCGTCACGCTGCGCGACGGCACGATGCTCAGGCCGCTCGTCATGGATTTTCGCACCGACCCCGGTTCGCTCGACGTGAAGGACGAGTTCATGTTCGGGCCGGCGCTGCTCGTGAGCCCCGTCACGGCGTACCAGGCCACGAGCCGCTCGGTGTACCTGCCGCCGACCGCGGGCGGCTGGTACGATTTCTGGAGCGGCTCCGCCGTCGCGGGCGGCGGGGCGCAGATGGTTTCGGCACCGCTCGACGCCATCCCCGTGCACGTGCGCGCGGGGTCCATCGTCCCCTTCGGCCCCGAGCTCATGTACGTGTCCGAGAAGCCCGCCGATCCGCTGACGCTCTTCGTTTACGCCGGTGCGGACGGCAGCTTCGAGCTCTACGAGGACGACGGGACGAGCTACGGCTACGAAACCGGCGCCTACACTCGCATCCCGCTCACCTGGAACGATGCCACGAGCACCCTCACGATCGGCGCGCGCGAGGGTACGTTCACGGGCATGCTGCAGAGCCGCACCTTCGAGGTCGTTCTGGTCAAGAGCGGTAAGGCCGTCGGCTTTTCCTTCGCGCCGACTGCCGACAAGACCGTCCCCTACGACGGCACCTCCGTGGATGTTGCGCTGCCGTAGCAGTGCTGCGAGCGGGAGCGGGAGCCGGGAGCGACTGTTCGGGGGCGGGGCGGGTCGCGGCAGACGCTCGCGGAGAAGGGTCGGGCTCACGCCGTTGCGCTGGCGGAAGGCTGTGAGGCTTGCGCCGCCGTCGAGATCGCTGGCGCCCTGGGCGCGTGCTCAGCGGCTGATGTCGAGGCGGTCTTTTCGTTGGGCGTGCGGCTCGAGAATGTGCTGAGCCGGCCTACGTGCTGAGCTGCGTCGGCACGCGGTCGTCGGCCTGGTGCGCTCGGTCCGCGACTCGGCACGCTAGAAGAACGTCGCGTCGGGGCCCGAGGCAAAGCTTTGCGCGATGGCGCTCGCGCCGAGCGCGGCGTCGTAGATGCGAAACTCGTCGAAGGTGCCGTTGAGGTACGGATCGGAGGCGTACTGCGAGCGACCGAGCCAGCAGTTCGTCGCGACGACCGCGGAGAGCGAGCCGGCGTAGGTACCGTTGTTGACGACCGCGCCGTCCATGTAGAGGAGCGCCTCGCCGCCCGTGTGGTCCACGACGAGGACGAACTGGTGGCTACCGGCCGTCAACGCGCCTCCGTCGACGACGAAGCCCGTGCCGACCTCGTTGCTCGCGCCCATCGTGCTCGACGCGCCACGCAGGAAGCCCGTCGTGCTCGTTCGGGTCGTGAGAAAGAGGTACGAGCCGGTGGTGGTCGTCGAGGTCTCGCCGAAATCGAAGATGCGTTGCCAGTTCAGCGAATCGGTGCAGGGCGTGGGGCTACAGGTGGTCAACCAGTTGAGCCAGGTCTCGAACGTCGCGTCGTCGAGCCCGGCGAGGCAGTTGGTGGGAAGCTCGACGTATTGCTTGTTCGTGTCGTTTGCCGGGGCCACGCCGCCCGCGAGCTTGAGCTTGCCGCCGCTCAGGCTCGCGCCGGTCCCGCGCGCCGTGCCGTTTGCCGTGCCTTTCGAATCCGTGACGGCCGTGCCCGTGCCGCTGAACTGGTATCGATGAACCAGGGCGTCCGCCAGCTCCTGACAGTCGGCATCGTCGCCCGCGACGCCGCAGCCGCACGCACCGGCCGCGATCTTCTGGTCGTCGTCGGGGCACTCGTCGAGGCAGTCCGCTGTGCCGTCCGAATCCGTGTCGGTGTCGGGCATGCCGCACCCGCATTGACCAGGGTCGGTCTTCTGGTCGTCCATCGGGCAACAGTCGCCCGTCGTCATGCAATCGGGCGCGCCAGCCTCGCCCGCGATCCCACTCGTGCCGCTCGCGCCGCCGCTGCCCGCGGCCGCGCCGCCGGTGCCGCCCTTGCCCGACGAACCGGCCAATCCGCCGGACGACGAGCCGCCCGTCGAGCCGCCGGACCCGCTCGAGCCGCCGCTGCCGCTGCTCGACCCGCCCGTCGAGCCGCCGCTGCCGCTGCTCGAGCCGCCCGTCGAGCCGCCGGACCCGCTCGAGCCGCCGCCTCCTGCTTCGCTCCCACCGCTGCCGCCGCTCGACCCGCCTCGAGCCGCCGCTGCCGCCGTCGCCGGAGCCGCCGGTTGCGGTGGTGCCGGCCGTCCCCGCGCTCGCACTGTTGAGTAGGCTCACGTCGTACACGGAGCACGACGCCCAGCCGAGGACCCCGAGCAGCAGAGCCACCCGCGCCCAGGAGCGCTCGGCCGAACCAGACTCACGCACCACGACAACAGTTAACGTAGCGTACCGGCGCGCTCGTCGGTCATAAACCGATCCGGCGGCGCACGGTTCTAGCCAGGCTGGAGCCGCTCTTCGGCAAGCACCGCCACGCGCTCGAGGTGACAGCGGCGGGCAGCCTGGATGCACCGCGCGAACGTCGAGCGCGCGCGGCGCTCGCGTCCGAGCAGGCGGAGCGCGTCTCCGCGGCACAACAGGGCCCTCGGCTCGAGGAGCGGGAAGGCGCGCGCCACGCGTTCGAGCGCCCGGCAGGCCTCGAGCGCCGTGCGCAGGCGCTCTCCGCTCCCTGCCCCGCGGCGGCAGAGCTCGAGACAAACGTCGGCAATGGCGGCGTAAGCCTCGCCCGAAGCGCTCACGACGGGCAGCTCCTTCCCGATGGTCAACAGCGTTTCGTCCGCGGCGCGCGCGGCGCGGACGGGGTCGCCGCGCGCGAGCTCGGCAGCGGCGAGTATCCCACCTGCCCACACACGCTCGTCACGCCCGAGTGTCTGGGCGATGCGCGCTGCGGCGAGCAGCTCCTCGCAAGCGTCGGCAGCTTGCCCGAGGCCGAGCTTCGCCTGGGCGTGCACGAGCAAGCTCCAACAGCGGGTCTGATTGTCCCCCCGGCTCGCCGAACGCTCGACGGCCTCGGCCTCGCCGATGGCATCGTTGAATGCGCCGCGAAGCGCGTGGTTGTAGGCGAGGATCGCCATGCCCTCCTCCCAGCGTCGGCGGTAGCCGAGTCGCTCGGCAATCGCGATGGCGCGACGAATGTTCGGCTCGCTGTCCGTCCAAGCGCCGTCGCTCGCGAGCTTCACGCCGTGCAGCAGCAGAAGATACGACTCCACCGCCGGGTCCGGGTTTTTTGCGAGCGTGTCCTGGGCGCGCAAGAGGTAGCTCTGAGCGGCCGAGCGCAGCGCGGGTGAAAGCGAGAGCGCGGCGAAGGTGTTGGCGTACGCGCTCGCGAGCTCCGGTGACGGCCCTGCGCGCTCCGCGAGATTGAGGGTCATGAGCATGGCGTGGACGAGCGCGGCGCGGTCTCCCCCGAAATAGTGGATTTGAAGGAGGCAGTCGTAGGTGCGCGCCGCGTCGAGCAAGAGGCCCGCGCGCGGGGCCTTCTGCGTGCCGGTGCCGACGAGGCGGTGCCACACCTGCCGCAGGGTCTGTGTGGCGATCTGGGCGGCGAGACCCCAGGGCGATGGCGACGCCGGCCAGCCGAAGAGCTTGGCTCCGGTGCTGAGGTGCTGCTCGCTCGCCGCGAGATTGCCGACGCCCTGGAGTGCCTGGCCGGCTCTGGCGTGCAACGCGGCGCGCCGCGTTTGCGACAGCCCGAGCCTTTCGCTCTCGTCGACGCGGAGCGCTTCCTCGAAGAGCCGAGCGGCGTCTCCGTGCGCCGAACGCGAGAGCGCGAGCGTGCCCGCGAGCTCGAGATAATCGACCGCGCGGCGAAAATTGCCCGCTGCGAGATGGTGACGGCCCAGGTCCGCCGCCAGATCCGCGTTCTTCGTCCCGTCGCCCAGCACCTCGAGCGCGGAGGCCACCCTGCCGTGCAGGCGCACGCACTCCGCGGCGGGGATGCCGTCGTATGCGGCTTGACGCAAGGTCTCGTGTCGGAAAACGAGCGTGCCGCGCTCCGTCTCGCCGAGCACGTGCCGTGCGGTGAGCTCGCTCACGAGCTCGGCGAGGTCTCGCTCCGAGAGCCCGCGGTTCGGCAGATGCCGCTCGGCCATGAGCGCCAGGAGGTCGGGCTCCACTTCTCGCCCGATCAGCGCGGCGACGCCCACGAGCGCACGCGCCACGGGCGACAGCGCCGCGAGGCGACGCTCGACGAGCGCGCGGATGGTGCCGGGCAAGGGGAACGCGCCGTCGCCTATCGCCCGGTCGTCGCGCTGCCATCGTCCGGTGTTGTCACGATAGAGCTGGCCGGCGTCGAGCGCCGCGCGCAGGTACTCGCCCACGAAGAACGGATTGCCCTCGGAAGCGTGGCCGAGGAATGCGGCGAGGACCGGGGGGGGCTCGGCGATGCCCAACATGTCGGCGACCATGTGACCGACGTCGTCGGCGTCGAGCGGCTCGAGCTCGACGTGCAGCGTGCGTGGCAGCTCCATCAGCGACTCGAGCCACGGACCGCCTTCTTCGGTGCGGTACGTCGCGAGCACCACGAGGCGCCCCGCGATCTCCTCGCTCTCGATGGTCCCGAGGCGCGTGAGCAGTGCGAGCGACAGGCCATCCGCCCATTGCAGGTCGTCGACCACCAGCAAGACCGGCGTGCTCTCGCGCGCGAACGCGACGATCGTGTCGGACAGGGCCGCAAGCATTCGCTCGAGCGCCGCCTGAACGGGGAGGGCGGGAGCCACCCTTTGCGATGGCGGGACACCGAGCTCGAGAAATCCCGGCTCGATGCTCCCGAGCAGGGCGCGCCAGCGCCCCACGATGCGCTCGACGGCGGGCTGGCCGTGGATCCGACAGTACTCGAGGATGTGGCGAAGCAAGGGCCGGAACGGCTTGAGCGGTGGGGCGCGTTCGAGCTGACCGCCCTCGCCCGCGGGGCTCGGGCACTCGCTGGTGATGACCTCGTGCTCGCGCCGGTACGCGATGCGCGCCACCTCGGCGGCGAGCGCCGTCTTGCCGATCCCGCTTTCGCCGCCCAGAAGCAGAAGCCCGCCGAGCTTCTTGGACGAGTCAACGCCCTCGAGCAGGGCGTCGAGCGCCGCTTTTCTGCCGACGAGGCGCGGCTGATAGAGGTACGCGCGCGCGCGCGGTAGGCTCCGCGAAGGCCAATCCCGCGCGCCGAGCGCTGCGAGCGCCTGGGCCACGTCGTCGGCGTGTCCGAGTCGTTCGCGCGGCTCCTTGGCGAGTAGCTTCCTCAAGAGCTCGTCGAGCGCAGGGGGGACGCCGCTCACGATGTCCGAGGGCGGGACGAGCGCGACCCGGCCCCCCGCGTCGGGCGACTCGTCGCCGAGGAGGTCCTCGAACGGCACCATGCCCGTGAGGGCCTCGTATAGCGTGCAGCCGAGCGAGTAGAGATCGCTGCGGGCGTCGCCCATCTCGCCGCGGATCTGCTCGGGCGCCATGTACGAAAGCGTCCCGCCGAACGTTTGCGTTTCCTCGAGGATCTCGCGGCCGAGCGCGCCGCGCCAGCGACCGACGAGACCGAAATCCGTGAGCACCGGCGTCCCGTCGGAGCGCACGAAGACGTTCGAAGGTTTGATGTCGCGATGCACCGTGCCCTCGCCGTGCAGGTAGGCGAGGGGAGCGCAGAGCAAGCGAAACAGCGTCAGCACCGCTTCGAGGTTGCCCCCCGCGGCAGGGCGGATCAGACGGGAGGGGTTGGACGAGCTCGGCGGCGGGCGCGACGAGCGGCGACCGAGCGAGCCGAGCGGCATCGTCGAGGCGTCGTACGTTGACGTTCCAATGGCCTCGAGTAGCGTCGGGCCCTCGAGCAGCTCCATGGCGTACCAGGGGCGCTCCTCGAATACCCCGCCGTCGAGGACGCGCACGATGCCCGGATGGCGCAGTCGGTGCAGAGCGAGGATCTCGCGGCGAATGCTCGAGGCGTGGGCGGAGGCGCGGACGCGGACGGTCTTGAGGGCGACCACCTCACCGGTGTCCAGGTGTCGAGCGCGGTACACGACCCCGACGCCACCCTCACCGAGTAGGCCCAGGATTTCGTACGAACCGACGCGCTCCCTCCGGGGCGCGTCGCGCTCGTCACGCACGGGCCCTTCGGCGCTCATCCGGGCAAGATACAGGCCTCCAATCGGGCCGCAAGCCGCTATCCTCGCTCCCCCGGTGGCGCACCATCCGTCCTCCCAGCCCCTCGAAGGCTCCCAGCTCGCACTCGCGGCGGCGTGCGACACGCTGCGCCGAGCCGAGCACCGGATCTCGCTGTTTCCGAGAGCCACACCGAAGGATCCGGCTCTCGAGCGGGCGAGCCTCGCCAAGGCCGTTCAGCGGCGCGAGCGCGCGCGTCCTTCCCAGAGGCAGGTGCCGCGCTTGGATCTTTCCGCCTTGCGTCGTGCGCTCGAGCGCCTCGCGGGCGAGCTTTCCGGCCGGGACCCGGTTGCGACATTGGTCGCGGAGCGCGCGAGGGAGCTCGAGCTCGAGGCGGCCCTCTCCGAAGCGCTGTTCACGAGCGACGCTCGCGCGCTCGCGGCGCGTCGCTTTCCCGCGCCGGGCGGACGGCTCGCGCACGACGTGCTCGCCCTGGTCGACCGTGCGCTCGCCGACCCGGCGCCCGTCGCGGCGCGCGAGCACACCACCGACGATCTCGGTGACCCGAAGAGTCTGTGCTCGCTCTTGCGCCGGCGCTCGCTCGAGCTCGGGCTCAGGCTGCGCATCGAGGTCCGGCCGGAGCAGCTCGCCGTCGCGGCGACCGGCGAGGGCCTCGTTGCGGTTCGGCCCCGCGTGCGCTTGTCGGCCGCGGCGTCGGAGCGCATTGCGGCACACGAGCTCCACGGCCACGCGCTGCCCCGCGCTCGCGCGCTGCACGCGTCGTCACCGGTGTTCCGCGCCGGCACCGCGGGGGCGGCCGAGCACGAGGAAGGGCGGGCGCTGCTCGTCGAGGCGCGACTCGGTTTGCTCGACGCCGAGCGCGCGCGTGAGCTCGCCCTCCGCCACCGTGCGGCCCTCGCCGCGCGCGACGGCGCTTTGCCCGAGGAAACGGCGCGGCGCCTCGTGGAGCTCGGCGCGCCGCTCGAACAGGCGGTCGACATCGCGATCCGCGTGCATCGCGGCGGAGGGTTGGCGCGCGAAATCGTCTACCTGCCGGCGTACCTCGAAGTCGCAAGGGCGCTCGCGGAGCAGCCGAAGCTCGAGGCGTGGCTCGAGCGCGGGCGTGTCGATTTGCGCGCGGCGCGCATGTTCGAAAGGGGTCGGCCTTCCGTAGCTCGTGCTCGGCGACGTGGTCGGCCCGCGCGAACGTGCCGCCGCCGTCAGAAGCCTGGGACGCGCCCTGCGAGCGCGCGATCCCAGCTCGGAGGATCCTCGAGCTTCTCGACGAGGTAATCGACGGTCGCGCGCACCTTGCTCGAGAGCTGTCGCGCCGACGGATACACGGCGAACACCGCCGTGGGCTCGAACTCGTAGTCGCTGAGCACGCGCACGAGCTCGCCGGAAATCAGGGCAGGACCGACCGAGAGCGTCGCCCCCACCGTGATGCCGAAACCCTGCTTCGCGGCCGACGTGAGCACCTCGATGTTGTTGGTCGCGAGCCGGCCCGAGACCGCGGCCGTCACGGGGCCGTCCGGTCCGTTCAGCCGCCATTCGCGGGACTTTGCGAAACCGGTGAAGAGCACGCACTCGTGATCCTTGAGGTCGGCTGGGCTTTTCGGCACGCCGCGTTGCTCGAGGTAGCGCGGTGAGGCAACGAGCACGCGCTTGTTGGTGCAAAGCCGCCGCGCGATGAGCCGCGAGTCCGTCAGCGACCCGATGCGGATCGCGAGGTCCATGCCTTCCTCGATGAGATCGACGAAGCGGTTCGTGAGAATCAGCTCGACGCCGAGCTCGGGAAACCTGGCCAAGAGCTCGCCGAGTAGCGGCGCGGCGTACAGGTGGCCGAACACGACGGACGCGCTGATCCGGACGGTCCCGCGCGGGCTCCGCAACGTCTTTTGCACTTCGGCCTCGGCATCCGCGAGGTCGAGCAGGATTTGGCTGATGCGACCGTGAAACGTCGTGCCTGCCTCGGTGAGCGACAGTTTGCGCGTCGTCCTTTGCACGAGCCGGACTCCGAGTCGCTCTTCGAGGCGCGTGACGATGCGGCTCACACCCGACGGGCTGAGGCCGAGCTCGTCGGCGGCCTTCGCGTAGCTTGCGTGCTTGACCACCGCCTGGAAGACGACGAGCTCTTGAGTCTCGGTGCCCATGGCGCAGCAGATTCTAGGTTGACGCCCCGCTCACGTCGCCCGTTTCGTCGCAGGCGGTGGACGGGTCCCCTCAGGAGAGCTCGATGACGACCGGTGCATGGTCGGAGGGCTTCGGTTGGCGCCGGGGCTCGGCGTCGATGACGGCGCCGAGCAGCCGGGCGCGCAGGGGCGCAGTGATGAACAGGTAATCGATGCGAAGTCCGCGGTTGTTGCGGAAATCACCCCCACGGTAGTCCCACCACGAGTAGCGGCCGCTCTCGGCATGGAGCTCCCGGTACGCGTCGAACAGGCCGAAGCCGAGCACGCGGTCGAGCGCGCGGTGCTCCTCGGGATGAAAATGCAGGTGCCCCGCCATTGCTGCGGGGTCGAACACGTCGCGTGCGTCGCGCGCGACGTTGAAGTCGCCGCACAAGACCAGGCTCTGGTCGGGGCGCGCCGAGACGTTGAGCGTCATGCGCAGTCGCTCGAGGAAACGCAGCTTTTCGGGGAAGCTCGGCAGCTCGACGCTCTTGCCGTTCGGGACGTAGACCGACATCACGCGGACCCCGGAGACGGTCGCCGCGATCAGGCGTCGCTCGGCGTCGGGTGCGTCGTCGAAGAGGCCCACTTTGACGTCCCCGAGCGGCGCGCGCGCGACGATGGCAACCCCGTTGTACGCCGGCTGCCCTGCCAGCGCGACCTGGTACCCGAGGCGCGTGAACTCTTCGAACGGGAACTCGTCGTCCTCCACTTTCGTTTCTTGCATCGCGAGCACGTCGGGCTCGTGGGCCTCGAGCCAGCCGGCGACGGCGTCGATGCGGGCGCGGATCCCGTTCACGTTCCAGGTGGCGACCTTCACGGGCGGAAGATAGCCGCGCGGCGGCACATCGAGCGCTCGAAAAGCACCCCGGCTCGTCGTCCGAAGAGCACCGAGCGCGCCGTGAGGCGCGCGGGCGGGCACCGTCCTGCGCACCGGGCCGTCCCCCCCCTTGTGGATGGCGCGCGTACGCACTAAACGGGAGCGTGCACATGGCCCCGCGCGCGACACGTGCACTCGGCGCGGCCCTCGCGCTGCTCGTTGCGAGCCCCTCGCTCGCGCAGGACGGCGGGAGCGCGATACCCAGAGGGGAGACGGGCGCCGTGCGCGAGGAAGCGCCCGCGAGCTCGCCGAAGCCCGTCGTCAAGCCTCCGGAGCTCTTGCAGTTCGTCAGCGCGCCGTATCCGAAGGAGGCGCTCGAGCTCGACCTCGAGGCCAACGTCGAGCTCGCGCTCACCGTCGATCGCGAGGGGCACGTCACGGCGGCCGACGTTGTCACGCCCGCGGGGCATGGTTTCGACGAGGCGGCGCAGGCGGCAGCGCTCAAGTTCGTCTTCTCGCCCGCAACGCGCGACGGCAAGCCGATCCCCGTGAAGATTGGCTACCTATACAAATTCACGTTGCAGAAAGTGGAGAAGGCCGCGCCGCCCGCGCCCACCACGGGCAATCTGACGGGGCTCGTGCGTCTCGCTGACACCGATCAGCCGATGGCAGGCGCCGACGTTGTGCTCGTGGGGCCCGACCAGAAGGAGGTGCGACTGACGACGGACGCCGCGGGACGCTGGCGCGCCGACGGCGTTCCGCCCGGTAAGTACCAGGTCAAGGTGAGCCTCGTGGGGTTCGATAGTCTCGATTCGACCGAGGACGTTGTCGTCGGCGAAGAAACCGACGTCACGCTGCGGCTCACGCCGTCCTCCAGCGAGGTCGAGGTCGTCGTGCGCGGGGAGCGACCGCCGCGCGAGGTCACGCGTCGCACCGTCGAACGCCGCGAGATCGAGCGCATTCCCGGCACCGGTGGCGACGCGCTGCGCTCCATCCAGAGCCTGCCCGGTGTCGCGCGCCCGCCGGGTCTCGCCGGCCTGCTCATCGTGCGCGGCTCCGCCCCCGAGGACACGCTGCAGTTCATCGACGGCGCGAGCGTGCCGCTCATTTACCACTTCGGCGGTCTCACGAGCGTCGTCCCCACCGAGCTGCTCGAACGCATCGACTTCTTCCCCGGCAACTTCAGCGCCCGCTACGGTCGTGCCGGCGCCGGCATCGTCGACGTCGCGCTGCGCTCCCCCGACACGCGTTGCCTCACCGTCGACGGCAAGCTCGACCCGACGAGAAAGGACTGCGTGCACGCCCTCGCGCAGGTTGACCTCATCGATGGGCGGGTGCTGGTGCAGGGCCCGCTGCCGATCGATGGCTGGACGTTCGCGGCGGGCGGCCGGCGCTCCTGGATCGACGTCTGGCTCAAGCCCGTCCTCGAGGCGGCCGGCGCCGGTGTCACCACGGCGCCCGTCTACTACGACTACCAGCTCATCGCCGACAAGAAGACCGAGCACAGCCGCGCTTCGGTGCGCTTCTACGGTTCCGACGATCGCATCGAGCTTCTCATCAGCGATCCGGCGGCCCAAGATCCCGCGTTCGGCGGCAACCTGCGTTTCGGCACCGCTTTCTACCGCGCCCAGGTGCTCTACGACGTTGACCTCACGCGTCACGTCTCGCTGTCGGCCGAGATGGCCGTCGGGAAGGACGCGGCAAACTTCCGCCTCGGCACCTTCTTCTTCGATCTTCGCCTCATCCCCATCACGACGCGTTACGAGCTCGCGTTCCGCCCGGTCAAGGGAGTGAAGCTCAACACCGGCCTCGATTTCGAGATGGCGGATTTCGACGTCAACGTGCGCTTGCCGCCGCCGCCACGTCCCGGAGAGCCGGCCACGGGACCCTTCGCGACGCGTCCGCCCCTCGAGGTCCACAACAAGGGATTTGGGTTTCGTCCCGGCTGGTACGGCGAGGCCGAGCTCGAGCCGACCGACCGGCTGCGCGTCGTGCCCGGCGCGCGCGTCGACTACGCGCGCGACACGAGCCACGCCGACTTCGCGCCGCGCATCACCGCACGCTTCGACCTCTTCAAGGGGCACCCGGCCGAGGCTCCGTCGCAGCGGCGCACCACGATCAAGGGCGGCGTCGGCGTCTTCTACCAGCCACCTCAGTTTCAGGAAACGGACGAGGTGTTCGGGACGCCGAATCTCTACTCGAACCGCTCGACGCATTACACGCTCGGCGCCGAGCAAGAGCTCACCAAACAGGTCGATCTCAGCGTGGAAGGGTTTTACAAGAACCTCGACAAACAAGTCTCGCGCGCGCCCGACGCGAGCGGCAACTACACGTACAACAACCTCGGCGAAGGTTACGCTGTCGGCGCCGAGACGCTGCTCAAGTACAAGCCCGACGAGCGTTTCTTCGGCTGGCTTGCCTATACCCTTTCGCGAAGCGTGCGGCGCGATCTGCCGGGCGAGCCCGAGCACCTGTTCCAGTACGATCAGACGCACAACCTGACGGTGCTCGGCAGCTATCGCCTTGGGCGAGGCTGGGAGTTCGGCGCGCGCTTCCGCCTGGTCTCGGGCAATCTCGACACGCCCACGCAAAGGTATCCCTCGCTGCCGGCCCTTTATGCCGCCGACGCGGGTGCCTACACGCCGCTCCAGGGCAAGCCGTTCAGCCGCCGCCTGCCGCTCTTTCACCAGCTCGACATCCGCATCGACAAGCGCTGGCAGCTCAAGGGCGCCCGCCTTTCGACCTACCTCGACGTTCAGAACGTCTACAACAACGCCGCGGTCGAAGCCGTACTGGCGAACTTCGACTACAGTAAGACCACCTACCAGACGGGGATTCCGATCATTCCCAGCCTGGGCCTGAGGCTCGAGATCTGATGCTACCGCGCCTTGGAACCACCTCGACTCGACACGGCACGCCCGCGGCGTTCGGCGTTCGTGGCGCGGCGCTAGGCTCGATGCTCGCGCTCGGTGCCCTCCTTTCCGGTTGCGGCGCCCAGCTCGATCCGCCGAGCGAGGTCAACACGCTGCGCGTGATCGCCGTGCAGAAGGATCTGCCTTACGCCAAGCCTGGCGAGACAGTCTCGCTATCCATGCTGTATCTCGACGGCAGCAAGCAGGCGGGGCGCCCGATCCGCGTCGGCTGGTACAGCGGCTGTTTCAATCCGCCCGGCGACCTTTTTTCCGGCTGCATCGCCGCAGCGCCGGATCCCAGCAAGCTCAGGGTCGCCGAGGGTGAGGCGCTCACCCATTTCTCCTTCGCGATCCCCGACGACATCATCAGCAGCCGGCCACCTTCGACGGACCCCCGCTTGCCGCGCTATGGGCTCTCGTTCGTCTTCTTCGCTGCCTGTGCGGGCACGCTCACCGCGGACTTCACGCCCGGAGCCTTCCCGCTCCGCTGCACTGACGAGCAGGACCGCGCGCTCGGGTCGAATGACTTCGTGGCTGGCTACAGCGCCATCTACTCCTTCGAGGACTTCTCCAACGAAAACCCCATCGTGACGGGGATGACCTTCGAGGGTCTCGACGTGTCGCCTCAATTTTCCTGCGTCGGAGACGAATGTCAGAACCCCGGCCCCGACGCCGGCGACATCCCCGCGGATTCTCACCATCCCACGCTGCCCCGACGACGGCGACGTGCTCAAGTGCGACGCGCATCCATTCCGGCCCGTCATCGACCCCGCGAGCGCCGAGCTCGACTCGGTGACGGCCGCCTCGTACAGCCGCGCCTACGAAGAGCAGATCTGGGTCAGCTACTACGTGACGACCGGCTCCCTGCGCTCCGGCACCCGCCTCGTGAACGACGCGACGCGCGGCTTCATCCCCGACTACGGCACGGACTTCTTCGCGCCGAGCACGCCCGGCCCCGTGCGCATCCTTGCCGCGGTCCACGACAACCGCGGCGGCGTCGCTTGGTCCGGCATGACCCTCCTCGTCGAATAACCCGCGCCACCCGCACGAAGCCCTCACACCGAGCAGCCTCGCTCGACACCCGAAGCCCCTTCGGGCAACGCCAGCGGCGCCTGCGTCGTAGCGGTACGGCCATTGCGTCGCGGCGCAAGACGCACGGGCGTGCGTCCGCGTGGACGGTCCGCGGGCGGCGGCGTGCGTCCGCGTGGGCGGCGTGCGTCCGCGGGCGGCGGCGTGCGTCCGCGTGGGCGGCGTGCGTCCGCGGGCGGCGGCGTGCGTCCGCGTGGGCGGCGTGCGTCCGCGTGGGCGGCGTGCGTCCGCGTGGGCGGCGTGCGTCCCGCGTGGGCGGCGTGCGTCCGCGTGGGCGGCGTGGGGCCCGGGCGCCCGCGCTCAGTTGGTGCTTGTGGAGCGGCCGGCGTCGGCCATCACGACCTTGTTTCCGTACGCGGGCGGCGGAGCGATGAGGCGAGGTGGGGGCGGCCGGCGGCGCTCCGGAGCGACTCGCGTTTCCGGATCGACCGCGCGCGGCGGGCCCTGCGGCTCCTTCTGAACGCTCGAGCTACACGCGATCGACAAGGTCGTCGCCACGAGAACGAGCAGTTGGAAAAAACTACGGGCCACCTTATCAACATGACAACTTTTTCCCGGATCGCAACCCTTGGCCGATCGGGTTTTTGCTTCGTGTTCCTGCCGCCCCGCTGACGCGTCGCTGCAGCTTCGATCGCCGGCGCACTCGGGCACGGCGTTCGCATTCGCCCCGCGACCGCACCACGCCGCGCCGCGAAGCGGCTTCATGTAGGCCTGCCGCGTCGCGGCGCGAGAGCAAGGCGCGGCGCCCATGTAGGTTGCGCAGTGCAGCGCGCGTGGCCGGGTGCGTGAAACCCGGACCGGCGCGGAGGAATCCGTCGGCTCTCAGGGCATGACCGCCACGGTCAGGGATATCTTCGGCTTGCCCGCAACGGCCGTCACCCAATGGGGCCGGGTGCTCGATGGCGCGCGGGTGTCCTCGGTTCGATCCGTTGGGGGTCAATCCGGAACGAGCCCTGGCACGAAGGGCCCCAGCCTGGACTCTTCCGGGAAAGCATAGTATAGCCCTTTTCAAGTTGGCTCGACAGCGACAAGGAGGAGAAGGGCGCCGCACCTTGCAGTCGCGCGGCGGGGGCAAGCCGGCTCGCCGAGCCGGGCCTCCGCATGGGGGGCACCAGCTTGAGCTCCTGCTCCAAGGGGGCTGGGGAGGCAGGCGCCCGGGAGCTGGTCGTAGGCGGTCCGCGAGCTCCAGAACGCCGCATCGCGCGCGGCCACGCCACGTGGCGGGGCATCCGGTGCACGTCACGTTGCGCGCGGGGCTCGGCTCGCTGAGGAGCCAGCACCTCTTTCCGACGGTGCGTCTCGCGGTTTCGCGAGCCTCGCGGCGCGATCCGGCGGGGTTTCGCGTCGTGCACTTTTCGGTTCAGGACAAGCATCTTCATCTGCTCGTCGAGGCGCGGGACGCGCGGGCGCTGTCGAGCGGAATGAGAGGGCTCGCGGTCAGGCTGGCGCGCTACGTGAACGATCTGCTCATGCGTCGCGGGCCGCTCTGGTCGGACCGGTGGCACGGTCGGGCGTTGCGCTCGCCGCGTGAGGTGCGGGCGGCGCTGGTCTACGTGCTCGCCAACTTTCGCAAGCACGCGCGAAGGGCGCCGCCGACCGGCATCGATCCGTGCTCGTCCGGCAGTTTCTTCGAGGGCTTTCGCGGGTGGAGCCCCGCTTTTGGAAATCCTCCGTTCGCGGGGCGCGCCCCGCCGGTGTTCGCCGACCTCGATGCTCGACGCCTGCGAAGACGCGGCGACGCGAGCGGGGCGGCGCTCCCGGTGGCGACGCCGCGGACGTGGCTTCTCTGCAGCGGATGGCGGCGCTCGGGCCTCATTGGCCTCGACGAAGCTCCGCGGTCTCCCCGCGCCACGGTCGCTCCCTCACGCGCCGAGCGCACGGCGCCAACTCATCGGTCGTCGCGTCTCCACGTGCGTTGAACTGCATCGCCGTGCGCCGCCGCCCGTCGAGGTGCATCGCCGTGCGTCCCCGCCCGTCCCCGCCCGTCGCGCACGGCTGCGCTAGCGCGGCTTTTTTTGCCAGCCGGCGCGCCCTTCGATGATGCCGCCGTCGGCGCTCAGGGCGACGACCATGCCGGCGTCGGCCATGATGCTGATGAGCGGCGCGGTCCACGAGGGGTCGCTCCACACGGCGCGCCAGCCTTGCTCGCGCTGCGCGTCGCGCACCCAGAGCCGACCCAGGCTAGCGACCCATTCGCGGTCGAGCACGTCCATGGCGGCCGCCGTCAGATCGGGCTCGCCCTCCGCCACGGAGCTCGACGGGTGCATGCCGTCGATGCGTAGCGCGACACCGTGGCTACCGACGATCAGCGCGATGCCGCGCTCCGGCTCGCTCGCGCCGCCAACGAAGGCGCGGGTGGGCGGCGTCGGCAGGTATTCGAGCTCGAACGCGAGGGGCGTGTAGACGGCCGCGAAGCCGCCTCCCGACTGCAGCCGACCGCACACGAGCCAGCGGGTATCCTCGAGTCGGAGCAGGGCCGCGACGTACGAGACGCCTTCGAGCGGCACCGGTCGCACCCAGCGGTGCGCCGCCATGCCGTAGAGCAACGGCGGGCTTCCGGGGCGCTGCGCCACGGCGGCGAGAAGATCATCCATGCGGCCGCTCGCGTGCGAAAACACGTGATCCGGCTGGGGCGCGCGGTGCGTTTCGCGCACGCCGTCGGTCGCGTAGACGGCAAGCAGCCCCTGACCGCCGACGAGCCAGCCACCCGCCTCGTAGCGCCGCACGAAGCTCGGTTGGCCGGACACGCTGCTCGCGATGTCGCGAGCTTGCACCCACGCATGTCCGTCCCAGAACTCGGGCCCCGAGGGCGTCAGCGTGAGGCACTTTCCGTCCACGTCCCACGCCGCGGAGAGCACCGTGCGGTCGCTGCCCGGCGGGTGACGCGGCGTCCAGGTCCAGCTGCCGAGATCGCCGGGGGAGGCGAGGTTCAACAGGCTGTTCATCAGCCGCTTGGCGGGGCGCGGGGGGCTCGCGCTCTCGGTGAGCCAGGGCACGAGGCTCGCGGCGAGCTCCTGACCCTCCTGCGGTCGCCTCTCGATTTCGACGGCCGTGGCGCGGGCGAGGACCTGATCGATGGCGCGGCAGGCGTCGGCTCGTTGCCGGATCTCGGGGGCGAGGTGCTTGCCGCCGAGCACGCTCTTGCGCGACTTGTCGCGCATCTGCTGCATGGCGGCAATCGGCGTGTTCGCCTCGAAAAAGTGCTGCCCCGTGAGCACGTAGTAGATGACGCACGCGAGAGAGAACACATCGGTGTACGTCCCGACGCCCACCGAATCGGGCAGCGTCTGCTCGGGCGCCGCGTAGCCCACGGTTCCGACGGGAACTCCGCCGAACGTGGCGGCCAGACCCTGCGGTTTGGCGATGCCGAAATCGGAGATCTTGAAAATTTCCGCCTCGCCGAAACCACAGCAGAGAATGTTTCCGGGCGTGAGGTCACGGTGGATGACCCCGACGCCGTGGATGGCGAGCATGCCCGCCGCCAGGCAGCGAACGACGTGCGCCGCGCGGCTGGCGTCGAAGGCAAAACCGGTCCGATCCACGCTGTAAGCCACGCGATCCTCGAGCGTCGTGCCCTCGATGCCGCCGTGCACGTACTCGACGGCGAGCCACGGCGTGGGCGGCCGGGTCGGGCCGTTCATCTCCGCGGCGCCGGTATCGATGAGCCGCACGACGAAGGGAGTCGGCGGCACGCGCTCGTTGAGGCGCCCGAGCGCCACGGCTTCCTTCTGCACCACCATGCCCGCCGCGGCGTCGGCAGGACCCGTCCCGAAACCTCGCCGGACCATCTTGATGACGACCGGCGCGAGGCCGTCGGGCGCTTGCCTGAGCGCGAGGAACGCCGTGCCCATCCCGCCCTCGCCGATCTGGCGTTCGAGTCGGTACGTCACATTTGGTTGGAGCTCCGACTGAATCACGGCGCCGCTCAATGAGCGCGGGGCAGGCGGGCTCGAAAAGCGGTCCGACATCTGGCGTGCGTCCCCAAAGAGCAGAGGATCCTTGTCACGCTACCACGACTCGCAACGAACCTGTCAGCTCGACGCTTGACAGAAACGAAAGTTCGGGCTTGGTTCAACCTATCGAGGCCGGCTCGGCCCTCGGCTGGAAAGGAGGTGTTCCTATGGGCGCCGTTCGCGACTTCATCCTGCATCACTACCGACACTTCAACGCCGCGGCGCTGGTGGATGCGGCGAAAGCCTGGGAACGACATCTTTCCGAGGGCGGCAAAATGGTGCTCACGATGGGCGGCGCGATGAGCACGGCCGAGCTGGGCATCGTCGTGGCGGAGCTCATCCGAAAGGACAAAGTCCACGGGATGTGCGTCACGGGGGCGAACCTCGAAGAGGACGTGTTCAACCTGGTGGCGCACGACCACTACGAGCGCGTACCGAACTACCGCGAGCTTCGGCCCGAGGACGAAAAAGCGCTGCTCGATCGGGGCTTGAATCGCGTTACCGACACCTGCATTCCCGAGGAGCAGGCCATGCGGCGCATCGAGCGCAAGGTGCTCGAGCTGTGGCGCGTCGCCAACCGCAAGGGTGAGCGCTACTGCCCGCACGAGTACCTCTACCAGCTCCTCAACAGCGGCCGCCTGAAGGGCGAGTACCAGATCGATCCCAAGAACTCGTGGCTGCTCGCCGCTGCCGAGCGCTCGCTGCCCATCTGGGTTCCCGGCTGGGAGGACTCCACGCTCGGCAACATGTTCGTCGCAGGGGCGAGCCGCGGCGACTACGATTTCGGGATCGTGAAAAGTGGGCTCGAGCAGATGGCGACGCTCATCGACTGGTACCGCGAGACCGACAAGCAGCATCCCGTCGGCTTCTTCCAGATCGGCGGCGGCATCTCGGGCGACTTCCCAATCTGCGTCGTGCCGCTCATCGAGCAGGATCTCAAACAGAAGGTGCGGCCCTGGGCGTATTTTTGCCAGATCTCCGAGGCGTCCACCTCCTACGGCTCGTACAGCGGCGCGCCGCCCGGTGAAAAGATCACCTGGGGCAAGCTCGCGGTTGACACCCCGCGCTTCATCATCGAGTCGGACGCGACCATCGTCTTCCCGCTCGTCGCCGCCTACGTGCTCGACCAGTGACGCACTAGCGTGCGCCGAGCCGCGCGCGCCTTCGCGCTGCCGGCGCTGCACGTCATTGCCAGGCTTTGGAGGCACGGAGCTCGCGCTCGATGCGCTCGTGCCAGGCGTGCTGTTGTACGGGGAATTTGCCGGCCGACGTTTCTTCGTCGAACGCTCGATTGCGGTCGAGCGCTGCGTCGTTTTGCTCGTCGAGAAGAGCCTTCACCTTCGTCTGGATCTCGTCGACCACCTCTTTTTGAGTGTCGGCGTTGACGTGAAGCTCCCGCATCAGCGACGCGGCTTCTTGGTTCAGTTTGCGCGCCGCAAGCTCGCTGATGGCGAAGTGCACCTGCTCGTGCTCGAGCGTGTACCTGACGTCGTCGTTGGTCGGGTTCCACCAGGAGCATTCTCGGTCCATCCAGGCCACGAAGTGTAGGTTCCGGAGGCGCCCTTCGACGCGCGTCGCGCCGCTCGGCTCCGTGACGTTCACGATGTCGATTTGCACGTCGGAGCTCGTCTTGATGTACGCGCACGTCTGGGCGCCGAGCTCGTAGCTGCCGTCCTTGGTCTTGCCGGGCGGTGCCGCGCGCTTGAAGTCCGAGCGCTCGAGCGCTCGGTAGCGGATCCAGTCGCCGGGCGGCGTGCTCGGGTCGAGGCTGCCGCCTCGCGGCGCCGCAAAGTCGGGCAGCCTGGAGCAGGCGGCGAGCGCGAGGGCGACCGCTAGGCCGGCCATGCCGCGCGGCTTATCGTGCAGCGTGCGTGGAACGGGGGGCACCTTCGCGCTAGCCCGGTGCCGCACGCTGGTCGCCTCCAAACCAACCGGCGACACGGCGACGGCCCATCGCGCGTGCATCGCTTCCAAACGAGCGCGCGATGCTTCGCCCGGTGGCGTCTCGTCGCGGTCGAACCGGGGCACGCGCTTTCGCGGGTTAGTGGAAGACGCCGTCCTGGCGTAGGGCGAACGGGGCGATCTCCACGTCGAAACGCTCGCGGGCGTCGACGCGCACGAGCTCGTAGCTGCCACGCATCGAGCCGAACGCCGTGTCGAGCGGGCAGCCCGACGTGTATTCGAACGTTTCGTCGTGAGCGAGGCGCGGCTGCTGCCCCACCACGCCCGGGCCCCGCACCTCGTCGACTTTCCCGTGCGCGTTGGTGATGATCCAATGGCGGCTGACGAGCTGCACGGGCTCGGGGCCTTCGTTGGTGATGGTCACCGTGTACACGAAGAAATATTCGCGCCGGCTCGGATCCGATCGCTCGGGCGAGAACCGGCAATCCACCCGCACCCGCACACCGTGCGTCACGGCCTCGGAGGTCGACACCCCGCGACTATCGCCCGATTTTGCCCTGCCGGGCTTCGAGATCGCCTTGCCGCCGACCCGGCTGCCGGCCGCGAAAGCCCGCCGGCCGGCCCGCCAGTCCTTCGGGCATTTTGGCGGCAATTCCAGGCGTTCCCTTGACGCCCCCCCCGACTTGAGCGACCGAAGGCCGGAGTTGGCCGCCTGTTACTTCGACGTGGACGGGACGCTGGTCAGGACCAACCTGATCCAGCCCACCCTCTTTTATCTCGTGAACCAGGGCACGCCCGTGCAGACGGCCATGCAGATTGGGAAGGCCCTGCTGCGCGCCCCGCGCATGGCTTTCGCCGAGCTTTTGGATCGGCGGATGTTCAACGAGCTTTTGTACAGTGCTTACGCGGGGATGAGTGAAGATCGGCTCGTGGTGCTCGCCGACGAGGTTTTCGAATCCGTGCTCAGGCCTTCGCTGTTTCCGGCGGCCCGGAGCCTCGTCGAGAAGAGCCACGCCGCGGGGCACGAGCTCGTTTTCGTTTCTGGCGCGCTCGACCTCATCGTCGAGCGGCTGGCGGACCACCTCGGCGGTGGCGACGTCATTGCCAATCGCCTCGAGATGAAGGACGGCATCGCCACGGGCAAGCTGCTGATGCCCGTGGTCGCGGGTCCCGAAAAGGCTCGAATTGTCCGCGATCACGCGCGGAAGAAGGGCCACGACCTCGACGAGTGCTTCGCCTTCAGTGACAGCTATTCCGACGTTCCCATGCTGAGCGTCGTCGGCCATCCGGCGGCCGTGAATCCCGACCGCCGTCTCGCGCTGCTCGCGAAGGCGTACTCCTGGCCCCGCTTCGATCTGACGGTGCCGGCCTGACGTGAACCCCCTCTGGAGCGTCTTCGACGCATGAATCATCCCTGCCTCGTCACACTCGAGCGCGATAGCGCGCCGCGCACGCTGTTTTCCGGCGATCAGCTGGTGGAGGTCGATCTTCCTCCCGGGACGCGCTGCATCTACCCGAAGCCCCCGCTCGAGCCGCTACGGGACCCGGACGCGGCAATTCGCTACGCCCTGAACCATCCGCTCGGCTCGGATCCGCTGCACGCGCAGCTCAAGCCCGGCATGAAGGTGACGATCGCCGTCGACGACATCTCGCTGCCGCTGCCGCCCATGCGGCGCCCCGACGTGCGGGAGCGGCTCGTGACGATCCTGCTCGAGATGCTCGCCGATCACGGCGTCGAGGACATCGAGATCATCGTGGCGACGGGCGTGCACCGCCGCATGAAACCGGCCGAGATCCGCCACATGGTGGGCGATCGCATCTTCGACGCCTACTGGCCGGACCGGCTCTACAACCACGACGCCGAGGACAGCGCCAACATCGTCGAGGATCGGCGAGACCGAGCGCGGCGAGGTGCTCGAGCTCAATCGCCGCGCCGCCGAGAGCGACTTGCTCATCTACGTGAACTTGAACTTCGTGCCGATGAACGGCGGCCACAAATCGGTCGCCGTGGGGCTCTGCAACTACCGGAGCCTGCGCGCGCACCACAACCCGCACTCCATCCGCGGCTCGGACAGCTACATGGATCCCGCGCGCTCGCAGCTCGCGAGCGACATCGAGCGGATGGGCCGCCTCGCGCACGAAAAGCTCAATGTTTTCACGATCGAGACGACGGTGAACAACCGCATGTTCGATCGCTTCGCTCGATTTCTTGATGAAGAACGAGGACGAGCTCAGCGGGCGCGAGAAGGCGCTCCTGAAAGCGCTCGTCATCAGCACGAAGAAGCTGCCCCAGCCGGCGCGCCAGGCGATTTTCGACCGCTTTCCCGCGCCGTACGGCATGACGGGCGTGTGGGCGGGCGACGTTGAAAAAGTGCACGCTCGCACGGTCGAACGCAGCTTCGAGCAGTACTGCGTGCCCATCGAGGGGCAGGCGGACGTGCTCGTGTTCGGCGTGCCGTACATCAGCCCGTACAACGTGCATGCGTTCTTGAACCCGCTGCTCGTGCAGGTGCTCGCGCAAGGGTACCTTTTCAACATGTACCGCGGCGCGCCGCTCGTGAAGAAGGGCGGCACGCTGATCTTGCTCCACCCCTGCATCGGACAAATTCGACCACGAGCAGCACGCACCGTACGTCGATTTCGTGCACCGGATCCTGCCGGAGACGCGTGACGCCGTCGAGCTTCGCGAGCGCTACGAGGAAAAGTACGCGCGCGATCCGGCGCTCGTGCAGATGTTCCGCACGGGGCACGCGTACCACCCCTCGCACCCCTTCTTCATGTGGTACTGGGGCGAGAACGGGCGACAGCACGTGGGCCGCGTCATCGTGGTCGGTGCGGACAACGAGTACATTCCGAAGCTTTTCGGCTGGGAAACGGCGCCGAACATGGAGGACGCGCTCTATCGGGCGCGGGGCGGCGAGGCCCGGAGCCTCGACGTGACCTTGCTCCACGTGCCACCCATCGTGATGGGGGACGTGACGTTGCCGCGCGGAGGCGCGACTTGAGCGGCGATTCGTCGAACGGAGCCGGGCCGCACCCGCTCGATCTCGAGGAGATTTTCGTCGGACGGCGCTTCGTCGTCGTCGGCGGAACGGGCTTTCTCGGCAAGACGTGGTGGTCGTTCCTGCTCTCGCACTACCCGTCCATCGAGCACCTGTACCTCGTGGTGCGGCCGAAGGGTGCGCGCTCGGTGGAGGCACGCTTCTGGGACGAGATCGTGCCGACCGCGGTGTTCGACCCGCTCCGGAAGCAGTACGGCCCGCACTTCGAAGCGTTCATGCGGCAGAAGGTGACGCCGATCGAGGGTGACGTCGTCCAGCCGTATTGCGGGATCGCGGCGACGCTGCGCGAGGATTTGCGCGGCGCGGTGGACGCCGTCGTCAACGTCGCCGGCGTCGTCGATTTCGATCCGCCGCTCGACGAGGCGCTCGAAGTGAACGCTTTCGGCGTGCAGAACCTCGTGACGCTCGCGCGGGACCTCGGCGACTTGCCGCTGCTCCACACGAGCACCTGCTACGTCGCCGGCAGCCGCACGGGGCACATTCACGAGACGAACCCGCTGGATTTCCCCTTCCCGCGCGCCGACGCGCTCGAACGCGCGCACTGGAACCCCGACCGCGAGATCGCCGAGTGCCTCGACGTCATCGAGCAGGCGCGGCACCGCGCGAGCGACGCTTTCCGCCAGAGCCATTTCCTCGCCGAGGCGAAGAAGAACCTCGCCGAGAAGGGCGAGCCGGCGCGCGGCTCCGTGCTCGACCAGGAGGTCGAGAAGGTCCGGCGAAAATTCATCGAGGCCCGCCTCGCCGAGACGGGCATGGAGCGCGCCCAGTTCTGGGGCTTTCCGAACACGTACACGTACACGAAGGCCATCGGCGAGCAGATCGCCGCGCGCTCTGGGCTTCCGTTCACGATCGTGCGCCCCGCCATCGTCGAGTCGACGCTTTCCTATCCGTTCCCCGGCTGGAACGAGGGCATCAACACGAGCGCCCCCCTCATTTACATCCTGCGCGAGGGTGGCCTGCAGATCCCGGGCTCCGACAACTACCTCGACGTCATCCCCTGCGATCTCGTGGCGGGCGGCCTCACGGCCGCGCTCGCCGAGCTCGTCGACGGCAGCGCCAAGGCCGTTTACCAGCTGGGCTCGACCGACACGAACCCCTGCACGATGCGCCGCTTCTTCGAGCTCACGGGGCTCTACAAGCGACGCTACTACAAGCGCACGTCGCGCGGCGGCCCGCTCCTCGCGTTCTTGCAGGCGCACTTCGAGGGCGCGCTGATCTCGGACACCCAGTTCGACCGCTACGGCCCGTATCGCATCGCCGAGGGGGCGTCCGTCGTCGCCGGCGCGCTCGAGAAGGCGGCCGTCGGCCCCGCGCGGTCGCTGCTCGGCCCCGCGTCGAGCGCGCTGAAGCGTTTCGCGGCGCAGCAGAAGCGGGTCGGCGGTGTGCTCGAGGTGTTCGTCCCGTTCACCGTTCGGTACCAGTACGTGTTCCGCTCGGACAACGTGCGCGCCGCCTGTGCGCGCATGACACCGGCGGATCGCAAGAAGATTGCCTGGGCGCCCGAGGCCATCGACTGGCGCCACTGGTTCTTCGACGTGCACATGCCGGGCCTCGAGAAGTGGGTGTTCCCGCAGATCGACGCGAAGGTGAAGCGACCACGTAAGGCGCCGCGCCCGCACGAGACCTTGTGGGCGCTGCTCGACGAGATGGCCGACCGCCACGATCTCGCGGTGGCGCTGCAGCGCGCCGAGCCTGGCGGGCTCACGCGCATCACGTTCCGCGAGTGGCGCGAGCGCTCGCTCGCCTGCGCGGCCCGGCTCCAGGATCTCGGCGTCAGGCCGGGCGACCGCGTGCTCATCGCTGCCGAGAACCATCCCGGCTGGCCGATCGCGTTTTTCGGCATTCTCGCCGCGGGCGCCACCGTCGTGCCGCTCGAGGCCGCGGTCGAGCGGGAGGCCGCGCTCACGCTCGCGGAGGCGTCGCGCGCCCGCGTCGCGCTGCTCGACGAAAAGGCGCGCGCCCGCGTCGGCGTGGCGCTCGCCGGGCAGCTCTGTGTCGTCGATCTCCTCGAGGCCACAGCCCCCGGTCGCGAGGCGGCTGCGGCGCCTGCCCCGCGCGACGGCGTCGCGGCCCTCATCTACACGAGCGGCACGACGGGCCGCCCCAAGGGCGTCGAGCTCTCGCACGGCAATCTCACGGCGCTCATCGCGTCGCTCGCGCCGCTCTTCCCGCTCGACAAGGGCGACCGCGTGCTCTCCGTGCTGCCGCTGCACCACACGTTCGAGCTTTCGTGTGGGCTGCTCCTGCCGCTCTCGCGGGGGGCACGCGTCGTTTACCTCGACGAGCTGAATGCCGAGCGCCTCGAGGACGCGCTCAACGAGGGCCGCATCACGGCGCTCATCGGCGTGCCGGCGCTCTGGGAGATGCTCGAGCGGCGCATCCTCGCGCGCGTGGCCGAGCGCGGTGCGCTGCTCTCCAACGTGTTCGACTTTCTGGTGGAGCAGAACCGCGCGCTCGGCAAGGCGACGGGCATCGACGCGGGGCGGCTGCTCTTCGGCCCCGTCCACCAGGGTCTCGGCGGCAATCTGCGCTTTCTCGTGAGCGGTGGGGCGGCGCTGCCCGAGCGCACGCACCGGCTCTTCGCCGGTCTCGGCCTCCACCTTGCCGAAGGGTACGGTCTCACCGAGGCCGCTCCCGTGCTCACGGTCGCGGAGGGGCGGCCCGGCGCGCGCTCCGGGCACGTCGGCAAGGCCATTCCCGGCGTCGAGATCCGCATCGAGCAGCCGAACGCCGAGGGCGTCGGACAGGTGCTCGCGCGCGGCCCCAACGTCATGCTCGGCTATTCGGACGACGCGGAGTCGACGGGTGAGACCATCGACCCCGCCGGGTGGCTTCGCACCGGCGACCTCGGCAAGCTCGACGGGCGTGGCAACCTCGTGATCTCGGGTCGCGCCAAGGACGTGATCGTCACCTCGAACGGCGAGAACGTGTACCCCGACGACGTCGAGGCGCGGCTCGGCCAGGTCGAGCACGTCTCCGAGCTCGCCGTGGTCGGCATCAGCGACGGCCGCGGGGGCGAGCGCGTGGCGCTCGTTGCCGTGCCGGAGCCGGACGATTCCTTTCAGCACGCCGAGCGCCACGCTCGCGCCAAGACGGCGCTCGATGCCGCGCTTTCGGAGCTCCCCGGCGCCCAGCGCCCCGCCGTCGTCACGCTCGTCTACTCATCGCTACCGCGCACGAGCACCCGCAAGGTCAAGCGCGCCGAGGTCCGCCGTCAGCTCGAGCGCGTGCTCGCGGCGAGCGAGCCGAAGAGCCAGGCGCCCGGCGCGCTCAGCAGCGTGTCACGCGGCGTGCGGGCGGCCGCGGCGACCATCGCGCGGCGCGACCCGGCCTCGCTGCACGGCACCACGTCCCTGCGCGGCGACCTCGGCTTCGATTCGCTGATGTTGCTCGAGCTGCTCGTCGCCCTCGAGGCCCAAGCCGGGCGCTCGCTCGACGCCGAGCGCCTCAGCGCCTGCCAGACGGTCGGTGACGTCGAGGCCGTGCTCGGTGAGCAGAGCCGCTCCATGGCGCCCTCGACGAGCACGATCGTCGAGGCCGAGCCGGAGTCGCTCGAGGTGCCGGAGCCCCTGCGCGAGGCCGCGATGCACTGGCTCGGCCGCGCCCAGCACGGGTTTTACGAGAAGGTGTTGAAGACCCGCGTTTCCGGGCGCGCCTTCATCCCTCACAATCGCAACGTCATCGTGGCCGCGAACCACGCGAGCCACCTCGACATGGGGCTCGTGAAGTTCGCGCTCGGCACCTACGGCGAAGCCATCGTTTCGCTCGCGGCGCAGGACTACTTCTTCGAGGGCAACCGCTTCAGGAAGGCGTACTTCGAGAACTTCACGCGGCTCGTGCCGATGCCGCGCAACGGCACGTTGCGCCAGGGCCTGCGCAAGGCGGCCGAGCTCATCGAAGAGGGTCAGACGCTGCTCGTCTTCCCCGAGGGGACGCGCAGCACCGACGGCGAGATCCACGAGTTCAAGGCTGCCGTCGGGCACATGAGCCTGCATCACGCCATCGACGTCCTGCCCGTTTACCTCGGCGGCACCTTCCAGGCCCTGCCGAAGGGCGCCACGCTGATCCGGCGGCGCGACGTCGAGGCCCGCATCGGTCCGGTGCTCGAGGCGACGGAGCTCCGGCGCCTCACGGCCGATCTTTCGCCCGCGGACGCGTCGCGGGCCGCGTCGCGCCTCGTCGAGCGGGCCGTGCGGGCCCTTTCGCGCGGAGAGCTTTTCGACACCCACGCGCTCGGTCCCGAGCACCTCTTGCCCGAGCCCGAGAAGCCGCCCACCTTGTCCGAGGTGTTCCAGGAGCTCGAGCAGCGCTTCGCGCCCGAAACCGTCGAGCGGCCGACGAGCTACTACTTTTCGCTCGGCGACGACCGCTTCACGCTTCTCGTTTCCAAGGACGGTTGCGAGGTGAAGCCCGGCAAGCACGTCGCCGCAGCCGATTGCGTGCTGAAGACGTCGCCCGATCTCTTCGCGCGCATCGTGCGCGAGGCTTACGTGCCCTCGCCCGCGGAGTTCTTGTCGGGGGCCGTGAAGACCAACAACGTGGGGCTGTTGCTCGAGTTCCAGAAGACCTTCCGATTGAGCGCACCGAGCGGCGACGGCGAGTGAACCGATGAGCGACGACGATGGGAATGGCGCGACGGCAGCCGTCGCGGGGCGTGCTCGCCGCGCGTGGGTCGGCGGCGGCACGGGATTTCTGGGCGCGCACGTCGCCCAAGCGCTGCGCGCCCGCGGCGACGACGTGATCGCGATCTCGCGCTCCGGGACGCCGGACGGCGCCGTGCGCGCCGTCGACGTGCTCGACGCCGACGCCGTGCGCGCGAGCGCGGAGGGCGCCGAGGTCGCGTTCGTCGCGACGGGCCGCGTCACGCGCGACCGCGACGCCTCCGAAGAGCTCTACCAGCTTCACGTCGTCGGCATGAAGAGCACGCTCGCGGGCCTGCGCGCGGCCGGCGTGCGGCGCGTGGTCGTGGCGAGCACGAGTGGGACCCTCGCCGTCGGCAAGGACTCGGCGCGCGTCGCCGACGAGGGCTGCCGCGCTCCGCTCGAGCTCATCGCGAGCTGGCCGTACTACCGCACCAAGCTCTACGGCGAGCGCGAGGCGATCGAAGCGAACGTGCCCGGCACGTTCGAGGTCGTGGTCGTCAACCCGAGCCTTCTGCTCGGCCCGGGCGACTTGCGCGGGTCGTCGACGGGCGACGTGCGGCGCTTTCTCGAGGGGGTCATCCCCGCGACGCCCGCGGGCGGCATCGCGTTCGTCAACGCACGCGACGCAGCCCAGGGCATGTTGCTCGCCGCCGAGCGCGGCCGGCCCGGCGAGCGCTACATCCTGAACGCACAGAATCTGACGCTCGCGGCGTTCTTTCAGCGGCTTTCGCGCATCAGCGGCGTGCCGGCGCCCGTGCTCCGCTTGCCGTCGTCGCGCCCGCTCGCGCTCGGCATCGGTCGGCTGTTCGCGCGCGCCGTGCGCAGCATCGGCGGCGAGCCGCCCATCGACGAGGTGAGCCTCGAGATGAGCCAGTACTTTTGGTACTGCGACGGCAGCAAGGCCGAGCGCGAGCTCGGTTTCCGCCCCCGCGACCCCGGTGAAACCTTGCGCGACACGGTGAACGATCTCGTGGCGCGCAAGGTCGTGTTCCCGAAGAAGAAGCGCGTGGGCACCGAGCTCTTCGGCTGAGCCCGAAACCGAAGTCCCGCCCGCGGTGGCCAAACCGCGGAGCACGCGATTTATTCCCCAACGATTCCGCCCGACTTCCGGCGCGGCGGGGGTGGACAAGGGTGCGAGCGATGCTTATAGCTACCTTGAGAACCACCCCCGAGGAGACCACCCGCCGTGTTCAAGCGCATCGGACTTTTGATCGCCACCAACTTCGCGATTC
The DNA here is from genome assembly GCA_963841435.1 of uncultured delta proteobacterium. Taxonomy (GTDB): domain Bacteria; phylum Myxococcota_A; class Polyangia; order Polyangiales; family Polyangiaceae; genus PMG-095. The sequence continues at coordinate 78,530 of CAWJCS010000003.1, read as the reverse complement.
TGTTCGTCGTCAACATCATCGTGATGGTGCTCGAACGCGCGGGCGTGTTCGGCAAGGGGGAGTTTCTGCAGGCCTACGGCCCGCTCATGGTCCTTTCGGCCCTCATCGGCTTCGGTGGCTCGTTCGTTTCGCTGCTGATTTCGAAGTGGATGGCCAAGATGGCGACGGGCGCGAAGGTGATCGACGCCCCGCGCAACGCGACCGAGGCCTGGTTGTTCCAGACCGTGCAGAGCCAGGCGAGCCGCCTCGGCCTGCAGATGCCGGAAATCGCCGTCTACGACGCGCCCGAGATGAACGCCTTCGCGACGGGGCCGTCGAAGAACAAAGCGCTCGTCGCCGTGAGCACGGGCCTTTTGCGCACCATGAACCGCGACGAGGTCGAGGCCGTGATTGGCCACGAGATGACCCACGTCGCCAACGGCGACATGGTGACGCTCACGCTCATCCAGGGCGTGCTCAACACGTTCGTGATCTTCTTCGCGCGCATCATCGGCGGCATCATCGACTCTGCCATGAGCGGTCGCGGCGAGCGCAGCCGCGGCGGGGGCATCGGCTACTTCGTCAGTGTGATGGCGGCGCAGATGGTGCTCGGGCTGCTCGCGTCGATCATCGTGGCGTGGTTCAGCCGACGGCGCGAGTTCCGCGCCGACCGCGGCGGAGCCGATCTGCGCGGCGCGTCGGCCATGATCAACGCGCTCCGGCGCCTGGGCGGCCACGAGGAATCGAGCTTGCCGAAGTCGATGGCGGCCTTCGGCATCAACGGCGGCGGCGTCGCCGCGCTGTTCCGCTCGCACCCGCCCATCGCCGACCGCATCCGCGCACTTCAAGGTCAGGCTGGCTGACGCCCCTTCGGGGGTCAGGCCGCGGCGGCGAGGTGCGGCATCACGTCGCGGCCGAGCAATGCTGCGGCACAGGGTCGGACGACGGCCGTGAGCGCTTCGAGGGCGACGCGGCGCGCTTCGTCGGGCTCGAGCCGACCGTGGGCGCGGAACGCGGCGCGGTCCACGCCGCGCAAGTCGATGTTGGGGGCGCGCGGGGGGTCGAAGCTCGAAAACGCGCGCTCGGCGACGCGCCGGATGCGCTCGCCGCCTTCGGCGAGTGCCCAGGCGACGACCTGCCACGCGAGCTCGGCGTGGCGCGTCTCGTCGTCCACCGTCGCGATGAGGCTCTCCCGAACGACCGGGTCCGTGGTGACGGCGAGCTGCGCCTCGGCCTGCAGCGCGGCGAGCGTCTCGCCGATGCAGCCCTCGACGATGGTTTCGCTGACGATGTCGGCGAGGTCGCGCTGGATGGGCAGGCGATCGTCGAGGGGAAACGCGTCGGGCTCGAGCGCGCGCCCCGCGTAGGCCGACGCGAGCGAGAAGCAGAGCTCCGCGTGACGGATCTCGTCCTTGCCGGCCGAAAGCGTCGCATGCAGGAGGCGTGACGGCGCCCCCACGCCGAGCAGCTGCACGGCGAACCGCGCGAAGGTGGCGACGGAGGCGTGCTCGAACAACGCGTCCTTGAGCCACGCCTCCTCGAGCGCGCGCCGTGTCGCGTCCGACAGCGATGCCACGTCGGGCGAAGCGCCGAAATGCCAGCCGCCGCCGTCCCGCACGACCGCCTTCACGAGCCCTTCGTCAACGAGGAAGGCGCGCCCGACGTACACGCACTCGGTTTTGTGGACGAGAAGGTCGTAGCAGCAGGCGGTCCCCTCGAGCCGCGGGCCGGCCGTGACCTCGACGAGGTCCCAGCCCGTGCCGGTGTGAGAGCTCACCAAAGTGCACGGCATGCCCTGAAGCTCGGGTACTTGATCGGGAGAGGGGCAGCTCGCGAGCGTGGGCGCTCCGGCCTCGCCGCCCTCGCCGCCGGCTCCGGTGCTCGTGCCACCATCGACCGCCGAGAAGTCGATGCAGATGGTCATGGGCTCGGTCGTGAGCGGCGGCAGGCCACCGTCGTCAGGCGGGATGACGATGCTGCCGCCCGTCGCGCCGCTCCCGCCCGCGCCCCCGGTGCCGCCCGCGGTGCCGCCACCGAACGAGCCCCCCATACCCGCGCCCGCCGTCACTCCGCCCGCGCCGCCGCTCCCGGTCGTGCCCGCGGAGCCCGCCGTCAACTGAGCCTTCGACTGCCCGCCGCACGCGCTCGCTAAGAGGAGCCCCGCAGAACGTCGCCCCCGCGGCCCTCAGCAGCCGGGCGAGCAGCTGCTCCCGGAACCCGTCCTTCGGGCCCGCTGTGCTCGGTCGCTCCCGTGTCACCAAGCCTCGAGCATAGCGCTTGCCGGTGCTCAGCGCCGTCCACGGCTGAAAGGCCGCGGAGCGCTCGCGCTCAGCGTGCCTTGCGCCGCACGATGCCGGGCGGATCGGCGCGGTGCTCCCGCGAGGTCGCGGGTGCTGGGTCCGCTGCCGCGTCGAGCGTCGCCGTGGGTGCCGACCGATGAGCGGGCGTGACGACCGGCGGGGACGACTCGCGGAGCGTCGCGCCGGACGGAGCCGCCGGCGGTGCCGGGCTCGGAGCGGCGGCGGGCGCGGGTGCCACGGCGGCGGGCGCGGGTGCCACGGCGGCGGGCCGAGGCTCGGCGACCGTCGGGGTCGGAGTCGGCGCGGCGGGCGCGGGAGGCGGATCCGGTAGACCGAGGCGCTCGCGCAGGAGATCGCCGAGCATGCCGAAGCCGCGCGCGGGGGACGAGCCGCTCGCGTCCTTGGTGTAGTCCCGGTAGTTCCGGCGCTCCTCCACGCGTGACACCTGCGTGGCGCTGAAGCGCGGCCGCCCGCCGGCGTTCGACAGGAGCACGACGTCGAGCTCCTTGCCCGCCGGGAACGCACGGCGATGGTCCGCGCCCGGCGCGAGGCCGAGCTCGGGGAGCGGCACGAAGCCCTCGCCCTTCGGCGTCAACACCGTGATGCCGCGTTGCCCCACGGCGACCACGCGCGCGCGCAGCACCTCGTCCGGCGCGGGCGCCGCCGAGGGGTCCGCCGCCTGCAGCGCCTTGAGCGAGAGCCGCACGCGGTGGCCCTTGTCCGATTCCTCGACGCTCAGAACGCGGGCCTTCACGGTGTCACCGACGGTCACGGCGTCTTCGGCGCGCTCCACGCGATGCCGCGCGAGCTCCGAAAGATGCACGAAGCCGTCGAGCCCGCCGAGAATCGACGACGGCGCCGTGCTTGTTGAGCGACACGATCGTGCCCTCAACGTCGCTGCCGGGCACGAGCCGCGCCACGAGCTCGCTCGCCGTGCGGCGGCGTTGCTCCTCGAGCAGCGCTCGCCGCGAAACGACGATGCTGCGCCCGCCGTCGCGGATCTCGATCACGAGGACCTCGAGCTCCTGCCCCACGAACGGCGCGAGGTCCGCCGTGTAGCCGAGCTCGACCTGGGAGGCGGGGCAAAACGCCCGCACACCGCCGATCGAGATCTCGAGCCCGCCCTTCACGGCCCGCTCGACCTTGCCGACGACCGGGGTGCCGCTCGTGCGGGCGAGCTCGAGCGAGGAGGTATCGACGGCGCCGCGGCGGCCCATCGAGACCGTGAGCCTCGGCGCGTCGGGACGCGCGTCGATGACGGTGGCCTCGAGCAGGGAGCCGACCTTGACGGCAAGCTCACCGCGATCGTTTTCGAGCTCGACGCGGGCGATGCGGCCGTCGCCGGGCGTGCCGCAGTCGACGAAGATCGAGTCCCCCGCGATCTGCATCACTCGCACCTTGAGGACCTCGCCTGCCTGCAGACGGCGGCCCGTCACTGCGCCGCTGTCCTGAGCCTTCTTCATCAGCGCGGCAAAGCTGTCGTCGCCCATGGGGAGCCGAGCATGCCACCGTTTGCTCCGTTCGCACGCAGCCGCGCGGCGTCTGGCCTTTTCGCTGGCCCGGCCGGGTGGAACGGCACGGCCCGGAGCCGCTTCACGGCGCAGAAACGGCGGTCGCCCAAACCAAGAACCGTCGCATCGGGAGCGTCTCCGATGTCGGGCCGCGCGCCCCCTGCTAGCGTCACGGCGGCGTGCCGGAGCTTCCCGACATCGCGCTTTATCTCGCGGCGCTCGAGCCGCGCATCGTCGGCAGGCGGCTCGAGCGCGTGCGGCTGCGCAGGCCCTTTTTGCTACGTTCCGTGGAGCCGTCGCTCGAGAGCGCCCACGGGCGCGAGGTCGTTTCGCTGTCGCGGCTCGGCAAGCGCATCGTCGTCGGTCTCGAGGGCGAGCTCTACCTCGTCGTGCACCTGATGATCGCAGGGCGGTTCAAGTGGTTCGAGCCCGTGGCGACCGCCCCGCAGCTCTCGAACAAGATCACGCTCGCGTCGTTCGACTTTCCCCACGCGAGCCTCGTGCTCACGGAGGCGGGCAGCAAGCGGCGCGCGTCGCTTCACGTCGTCGGAGGCCGGGCGGCGCTCGCCGAGCACGACCCCGGCGGCGTCAACCCGCTCGGTGTCGATCGCGACGGCTTCGTGCGCGCTCTCACGCGCGAAAATCACACGCTGAAGCGTGCGCTCACCGATCCGCACGCCTTCAGCGGCATCGGCAACGCGTACTCCGACGAGATCCTGTTTGCCGCCGGCCTTTCGCCGCTCAAGTGGAGCACCCGCTTGAGCCCCGAGGAGATCGATCGGCTCCGCGCGGCGACGAAGCGTGTCCTTTCGGAGTGGACCGAGCGTCTCCAAGCAGAGACGGGCGCAGATTTCCCCAGGAAAGTGACGGCCTTTCGCCCGGGTATGGCGGTGCACGGGCGCTACCGCGAGCCGTGCCCCGTGTGCGGCACTCCGGTGCAGCGCATCGTGCGCGCCGAGAACGAGATCAACTACTGCCCGCGCTGTCAGACGGGCGGAAAGCTGCTCGCCGATCGTTCGCTCTCGAAGCTCATGAAGGACGATTGGCCGAAGACGATCGAAGAATGGGAAGCGATCCGGCGCCCGTGAAAAAAAGAGGGCGCGGCGCGTCGCAAGGGTCTCAACCGTTCGCGCGTGGCGGGCGCGACGCGCGCTCGGGCTTCCCGGCCGGGCTCGGCGTGGCTCCGTTGACGCGGCTCGCGCCCTCGGCCGCCGTGATGGCCGTCATGTGCACGATGGAGTCGACGCTCGCACCCTGTTGAAGCACGTTCACGGGCTTCTGCAGCCCGAGCACCATCGGGCCGATCACGTCGGCGGCGCCGCTCACGGCGAGCAGCTTGTAGGCGGCGTTGCCCGCGTCGAGGTTCGGGAAGATGAGCACGTTCGCCGGACCCTTGAGCTTCGAGAACGCGTAGACGGCGCGAGCGTCCTCGTCGAGCGCGACGTTCGCCTGCATTTCGCCGTCGATCATCAGCTCGGGGCGCAGGCGCTGCACGATGGCCGCGGCTTCTGCCACTTTCTTGGACGCCGGGTGCGGCGCGTCGCCGAAGTTCGAGAACGAGAGCATCGCGACGCGCGGTTCCACGCCGAGCTCGGCGACGGCGTCGGCGGCCAGCATGGCGATCTCGGCGAGCGTCTCCGCGTCGGGGTCGATGTTGATGGTGGTGTCGGCGAGAAAGCGCACGCCCTGCTTGGTGACCACCATGTACATGCCGGCGGCGTGCTTGACGCCCGGCCTGACGCCGATGATCTGGAGAGCGGGGCGGATCGTGGCCGGGTACGGCTGGCGTACGCCCGCGACGAGCCCGTCGGCGTCGCCCTCGGCGACCATGACCATGCCGAACGCCGTGCGCGAGCGCCGGAGCTCCTTCAATGCCGCCAGGCGCGTCACGCCGCGCCGCTGGCGCTTGCGAAAGTACACGTCGACGTAGTGGTCGAGCTGGTCGCTCTCGCGTGGGTCGATGATCAGCGCGCCCTCGAGATCGAAGCCGAGGCGTTCGGCGAGGTCGGTGAGGCGCTCGCGCGAGCCGAGCAGCACGGGCTCGGCGATGCCCGCCTCGATGACGACGTGGGCGGCGCGCAGGATGGAGTCGCTGTCGCCTTCCGGGAAAACGATGCGCTTTTTCTTCGATTTGGCGGTTTCGGTGATGTTCCAGAGCACGCGGCGCGTCGGCGGAGATCGTGCGGTAGAGCCGCTCCTTGTACTCGTCGATGTCGATCTGCTCGCGGGCGACGCCGGACGCTACGGCCGCCTTGGCGACGGCCGGCGCCACCCAGTAGAGCACGCGATTGTCGAACGGCTTCGGAATCACGTAGTCGCGACCGAAGCGCATGCGGTGCCGGCCGTAGGCGCGCAGCACCTCGTCGGTGACTTCCTCGCGCGCGAGCTGGGCGAGAGCCTCGGCGGCGGCGACCTTCATCTCTTCGGTGATGGTGCTGGCACGCGCGTCGAGCGCCCCGCGGAAGATGAACGGGAAGCCGAGCACGTTGTTGACCTGGTTCGGAAAGTCACTGCGCCCCGTGGCGACGACGGCGTCGGGCCGAGCCGCGATCGCGTCGGCGTAGCCGATCTCGGGGTCGGGATTGGCGAGCGCGAAGATGATCGGCTTCTTGCCCATGGTCTTCAGCATGGCGGGCGTCACGAGGCCACCCGCCGAGAGCCCGATCAAGACGTCGGCATCCACGATGGCGTCGGCGAGCGTCCGGCGCGGATCGCTCGCGGGGCGGGCGAATTCGGCCCGGAACTCGTCGAGGTCGGGCCGACCCTCGCCGAGCACGCCGTTCACGTCGACCATGGTGACGTTTTCGCGCCGCACGCCGAGCCGCACCCACATCTGCATGCAGCTCGTCGCAGCGGCGCCCGCGCCGAGGCAGCAGACTGCGAGCTCACCGAGCGCCTTGCCCTGGAGCTCGGCGGCGTTACGGAGCGCCGCCGCGGAGATGATCGCCGTGCCGTGCTGGTCGTCGTGAAACACGGGAATGCTCATGCGCTGGCGCAACGCCCGTTCGATCACGAAGCAGTCCGGTGCGCGGATGTCCTCGAGGTTGATGCCGCCGAACGTCGGTTCGAGCGCGCGCACGACCTCGATGAACCGCGCCGGGTCGGTCTCGTCGACCTCGATGTCGAACACGTCGATGTCGGCAAAGCGCTTGAAGAGCACCGCCTTGCCCTCCATGACGGGCTTCGCGGCGAGCGGGCCGAGGTTGCCGAGACCGAGCACGGCCGTGCCGTTCGTGACGACGGCGACCAGGTTCTGGCGCGCCGTGTAGCGGCTGACGAGCTCGGGGTCTCTGAAGATCTCGCGGCAGGGGGCGGCGACTCCGGGCGTGTAGGCGAGGGAAAGATCGAGCTGGGACGCGACGGGCTTCGTCGAGACGACCTCGATCTTTCCGGGACGCCCGCGCTCGTGATAGCGGAGCGCATCGTCGTTTTTCATGAAGGACTCCGGGAAAACCGAGCCTAGCACCCCCCGCGCCGCGCTGTCGCTCGAGCTCCAGCGGCTCGCGCTCCGCGCCGTCCGTGCGACGTACGACGATCTCGATCACGCGCTCTTCCGCGCGAGCCTCCGGACCCCCGCCTTCGAGCTCTCGGATGCAGGCGGCCGGCTCGGACGCTGGATCGGCGCCACGCGCACGCTCGAGCTCTCGCGCGGGTTGCTCGTCGAGCACGGCTGGGGGGTGCTCGTCGAGGTCTTGAAGCACGAAATGGCGCACCAGTACGTCGACGAGGTGCTCGGCGTGCGCGACGAGGTGCCGCACGGCCCGCTGTATCGTCGCGTGTGCGCCGAGCGCGGCATCGACGCGCGCGCCGCGGGCGCCCCACGCGAGAGCCTGCGCGAGACGCACGTGCTCGATCGCATCGCCAAGCTCTTGGCGCTCGCCGAGAGCCAGAACGAGCACGAGGCGCAGGCGGCGATGAGCGCGGCGCAGCGCTTGATGCTCAAGTACAACGTGGAGGTGTCGGCACGCGGGCGCCGCGCCGACTACGACTATTTGCACCTCGGGGTTCCCGCGGGCAGGGTGGGAGAGAGCCAGCGGCAGCTCGCGGCGCTTCTCGGCGAGCACTTCTTCGTCGAGGTGATCTGGGTGCCCGTGTGGCGCGTGCTCGAGGGCAAGCGCGGGACGGTGCTCGAGGTCTGTGGCACGCCCGAGAACCTCGAGCTTGCCTCCTACGTTCACGCGTTCGTGAGCCACACGGGCGAGCGGCTGTTTCGCGAGTACCGGCTCGCCCAGGGCCGCCTCGTCCGCGGCGATCGCGAGCGCTTTCTGGCGGGGCTCGTTGCGGGGTTTCGTGAAAAGCTCGAGCGGGAGCGGCACAAGCACGCCGCCGAGGGGCTCGTATATCGCGGCGACGGGGACCTCCACGCGTTCTTCCGCGTCCGGCACCCGCGCATCCGCATGACCCAGCACCACGTCACGCGCTCGGGCGACGCGTACGCCAAAGGCCGTGAGGCGGGCAGAAAGCTCGTGCTCCACCGCGGCGTGCGAGGGAGCGCGGCCGGTGGGCCGCCACGGCTCCTGCCCGGCAAGCGCTGAACGTTGGACGCGGCAGCAGGGCTCGACGTGTGGCACCCGGCCGCCCAAAATATCCGCCCGTGAACCAGCCCCGCGCCACCGCCGACTCCGACCCGCGCGTGGGCAGCGTGCTCGGGGGGCGCTACCGCATCGTGAAGGTGCTCGGCGCGGGCGCCATGGGCATCGTGTACCGCGCGGAGCACGTGCACATGAAAAAGGCGGTGGCAGTCAAGATCCTGCACCGCCACATGACCACGTTGCCCGAGGTCGTCGCTCGCTTCGAGCGCGAGGCCGTCGCCGCCGGGCGCATCGAGCACCCGAACGTCGCGGCGGCCACCGACTTCGGCAAGCTCGACGACGGCTCGTGTTACCTCGCGCTCGAGTACGTCGAAGGCAACAGCCTGGCGGCGCTGATCGCGCGGGGTCCGCTGCCACCGCTCCGCGCGCTGCTCATCGCCCGGCAGATCGCCGAGGGGCTTGCCGCCGCGCACGCCGCCGGCATCGTCCATCGTGATCTCAAGCCTGACAACGTCATGCTCGTCGACCGCGAGGGCTTTCCCGACTGGGTGAAGCTGCTCGACTTCGGCATCGCCAAGCTCAGCCTGGGTGACACCGCGGGGCAGCAGCCGCTCACGCAGATTGGCACGATCTTCGGCACGCCGGAGTACATGTCCCCCGAGCAGGCCCAGGGCCACACGGTCGATCACCGCGCGGACCTCTACGCGCTCGGCGTGATGCTCTACGAGATGCTCTGCGGCAAGATCCCTTTCGACGCCGATGACGTCGTCGTCCTGATCACGCGACACGTTACTCAGCCCCCGCCGTCGCTGCCGAGCAGCGTCCCGACCGGCGTTCAGTCGCTCGTGAGCTTCCTGCTCGAGAAGAAGCCCGATGATCGTCCGGACGGCGCCGCCGCCGTCGTCGCCGCCATCGATCGCTTGCTCGAGGACCCCAGTATCGCGCCTCCCGGCTCGATCCCCCCGGAGCCCGCTCGTCGCCCCCCGGTGGCGCCGACCGCCCCACCGGAGCCGCGGCGCTCAGCCTGTTCGCGCACGCCGCGCACGAAGGCTCTCGCCTCGCGCGCCGCGCCGCGAGGACCGCGTTCCGCTTGGCGGCGAGCGCCGGCACGCGGCTGCCCTGGCTCACGCGTCGCGTCCGGCTCGGCCCGCTCGAGGCGCCCGTCGTGAAGCTCGCGGCGGTCGGGCTCGTGCTCGTGCTGGCCGGCATGCTGATCACGCTGGTCGTCGTCCCGCGCGCGCGCCTCCGCGGCGGGTCCACACCCGGCGTGGCGCTCGACGGCGCGGCGGCGCCGGCTCCGAGCGTGGAGCCGGCGGCGGAGCGCCACCGAAAGCTCGTCGCCCGCGCGCAGGCCGGCGACGAGCCTGCGCTCGCCGAGCTCGCGAAGCAGCCCGAACCGAGCCTCGAGGATCTACGTGCCCTCGGTCACGGACGCTGCGTGCGCCGTGAGATGGCAGACTGCATGGCCGCGTACAAGTCTGCGATGCTTTCCTTCTCGCAGCTGCGACAAGACCCGCTTCTGATCGCCGACGTGCGCCGCGGCATCGTCGACGAGGTCGCCCACGAGGAGGCCATGCGTCTCGCTGCGCACCAGCTCGGCTCGGGTGGCCTCGACGCGCTCTACGACGCGTGGGTGGCCACGCAGAAGGACCCGGCGCTCGCCGCGATCAACCGCCGCGCTCGGGCTTTCATCGACGACACCGCCGTTCAGGAGCACGCGAGCGCGGAGCTCGGCCTCGTGCTCGATCTCGAGCGCGCCGAGCGCCGGCGGCGCTGTCGCGAAGCCGACAGCCTGCTTTCGCGCGTCATCGAGCGCGGTGACGCGCGCGTCTTGCCCACGCTCGATCGTCTGGCCGCGCGGCGTGGCTGCGGGATTCTGGCTCTCGGCGATTGTTGGGGTTGCCTGAGGGGCACGAAGAAGCTCGCCGAGGCGCGCGCAAAGGCGACCAAGCGTCCCGGGCCGAGCTTCGAGACAACGTCGCGCGACGGAGCTCAGTAGCGCGGCACGCGCGGGTCGACGTCTGCCGACCAGGCGTCGATGCCGCCCGCGAGGTTGTGCACGTTCTTGAGACCGCGTTGCACGAGCTCCTCGGCGACGCTCTGGCTACGCATCCCGTGGTGGCACACGAGGACGAGCGCTCGCTCCGGTGCGCCGTTCTCGAGCCCGTCGAGCACGCTCTCTTCGAGCGGTGTGAGGCCCTCGAAGCTTGCCAGGCGCCGCTCGCCTTCCGGTCGCACGTCGAGCATCACGACATCGTCGCCGCGTTCCAAGCGTGCGGCGAGCTCGCGTGGCGAGAGTTGCTTCACGCGCGGCGGCTCGTTCGGATTGTCGATCTTGAAGGCCGGCCCCTCGGGGGTCGCCACGAGATCGATCGTGATGCCATCGGCACGCCGCGCTGCGCTCGGCGGCAACGAGACGCGCAGACCGTCACCGAGATCGACGATTATGTCGCGCGGCTCGGGCACGCCGACGGCAAGGTCGTGGTCGAAGACGGGGCTCACGTCGAGGCGGATGCACTCGTCTTTGCTTTCGAGCGCGCCCGTGAGCTCCGCTCGCGCCGTGGCCGAGATGCGGATCTGGGGAACCTTGGTTGCGGCGAGCTCTCCGAGCGTTTCGCGAAGCACGCCCGAGTGCTCGAGCGCCGCCACGATGTCCGCGCCGCCCACGAACTTTCCGCGCACGTAGAGCTGGGGGATCGTGGGCCACGACGAAAACTCCTTGATGCCCTCGCGGAGCGCGGCATCGTCGAGCACGTTGACGGTCACGTAGTCGGCGAGCAGGCCGTCGAGGATCCCGACCACCGAGGCCGAGAAGCCGCACTGCGGTCGCGCGCGCGTCCCCTTCATGTACAGCACCACTGGATTTGCTTCGACGGTGGATTGGATTTGCTCGTGGAGCGCCGGGGCCATATCGCAGATGTACTGCATGCGAGGCGGATCGAAAGGGGGCCCGGTGCCGTCCTTGCACCCGGCACGGTGCGGGAGCTATAATCCGTTCATCCGGATTGATTGATAGTACCGTTTCCCTCGAGGCCTCCGTCTCGCTCTTGCAGGCTTTTGCCGATCCGACGCGGGTGCGTCTGCTGTCGCTGCTGGCCGACGAGGAGCTCACCGTCGCCGAGCTCACGAACATCACGGGGCTGCCCCAGTCGCGCGTCTCGACGCACCTCGCCCGGCTCCGGGAGTCGGGAATGCTGCGAGATCGCAAGCTCGGCGCCTCGACGTTCTACACGCAGGCGGGGCCGGCGACGCCGGCTGCGGCGCGCGCGCTCTGGGAGCTCGTCACCGCTCAGCTGGGCGATGCCGTGCTCGAGGGGGACCGCGCCCGGCGCGAGGCGCTGTTGCGCGAGCGCGCGGGCTCGTGGGTCGATTCGGTCGCGGGCGAGCTCGAGCGGCACTACTCGCCGGGTCGAACCTGGGACGCGACGGCGCGCGGGCTGCTCGGCCTCACGCGCTTCGGCGACGTGCTCGACGTGGGCTCGGGCGACGGCGCCGTCGCCGAGCTCTATGTCACCCGCGCCCGCAGCGTCACGCTGCTCGACTCGAGCGAACGCATGCTCGAGGCCGCGCGCCGTCGGCTCGGGCGCCACGAAAACGTGAGCTTCGTCAAAGGCGATATGCACGGGTTGCCCTTCGGCGACGCCTGTTTCGACGAGGTTCTCCTGCTCAACGTGCTCACCTACGCGAGTGAGCCGCGCGTGGTCGTTTCGGAGGCCGCACGCGTGCTCCGCCCCGGAGGTCGCTCTTCGTTCGTGACGCTGGCCGAGCATCCGCACCAGGCGCTCACGCGCAGCTACGGTCACGAAAATGGCGGTTTTTCCTCGATCGCGCTCCAGGCGCTGTGCGAAGAACGCGGCCTCACCGTCGAGCTCGCGGCGATCACGTCGCGCGAGCGCAAAAAGCCCCATTTCGAAATCGTGAGCGTCTTTTGCGAGAAGCCATGACAAAAGGCAAAAACCCGACATGACGACCCGCGCGCCTCTCTCCGAAATCGAACGTCTCGCCAAGGAGCGTGTGCTCCTCATGGGCGGCGCCATGGGCACCGTGATCCAGACCTACGGCCTCACCGAGAAAGACTTTCGCGGCACGCGCTTCGAGAAGCACCCGAAGGAGCTCAAAGGCAACAACGATCTGTTGATCCTGACGCGCCCGGACATCATCGAAGAGATCCACGCCGCGTACCTCGAGGCCGGCGCCGACCTCATCGAGACCAACACCTTCAGCGCCCAGTCCATCTCGCAGGGCGACTACGACCTGCAGTCGGTCGTCTATGATCTGAACGTGGAGGGGGCGCGGTTGTCGCGGCGCGTGGTCGATCGTTTCAACGAGAAGACGCCAAACAAGCCGCGCTTCGTCATGGGCAACATCGGCCCGACGAACGCCACGCTCAGCATCTCGCCCAAGGTGAACGACCCTGGCTTTCGCGCCGTCAGTTACGAGCGCATCGAGGCTGCGTACGCCGAGCAAGTCCGAGCGCTCATGGACGGCGGCGTCGACGTTTTACTCGTCGAGACCATCTTCGACACGCTGAACTCCAAGGCGGCCCTCACCGCGATCGAGAAGGTGTTCGAAGAGCGCGGCAAACGGCTGCCGGTGATGATCAGCGTGAGCATCGTCGACAAGAGCGGGCGCACACTGTCGGGGCAGACGCTCGACGCGTTCTGGACGTTCGGTCGAGCACGCGAAGCCCATCTCGGTGGGCATCAACTGCTCGCTCGGCGCGGAAACGATGCGGCCGTACGTCGAGGAGCTGTCGCGCATCGCGCCGATCCTCGTCAGCGTGTACCCGAACGCAGGCCTGCCGAACGCCTTCGGCGGCTACGACGAAACACCCGAGATCACGGGGCGGCTCGTGGGTGGGTTCGCCGAGGACCGGCTCGCCAACATCGTGGGCGGTTGCTGCGGCACGACGCCGCCGCACATCCGCGCCATCGCCGAGCACCTCCGCGGTCTCGAGCCGCGTGTCCCGCCGAACGTCGAGCTGCCGAGCCACTTCTCGGGCCTCGAGGTGCTGACCATTCGCTCCGATTCGAACTTCATCATGATCGGGGAGCGCACGAACGTCACCGGGAGCAAGCGCTTCGCGAACCTGATCAAGGCGGGCGATTTTCAGAAGGCGCTCGACGTGGCGGCCGAGCAAGTGCGAAGCGGCGCCAACATCCTCAACGTCAACATGGACGAGGCGATGCTCGATTCCGAGCAGGCCATGCAGACCTTTTTGAAGATGGTCGCGACCGAGCCCGACATCGCGCGCGTGCCGATCATGGTGGATAGCTCCAAGTGGAGCGTGATCGAGGCGGGGCTGAAATACGTGCAGGGAAAGTGCATCGTCAATTCGATCAGCCTCAAGGAGGGCGAGGCGGATTTTCTCGACAAGGCGAAGAAGGTGCTCGGCTACGGCGCCGCCGCCGTCGTGATGGCGTTCGACGAGCAGGGCCAGGCGGAGACGGCCGAGCGAAAGTTCTCGATCTGCAAACGCGCCTACGAGCTGCTCACGGACAAGGTGGGCTTCGACCCGCACGACATCATCTTCGACCCCAACATCTTCGCCGTTGCGACGGGTATCGAAGGGCACAACCGCTTCGCGCTCGAGTACGTCGAAGCCGTGCGTCGCATCAAGGCGGAGCTGCCCGGCGCGCTCGTGAGCGGTGGCGTGAGCAACCTGTCGTTCGCGTTCCGCGGCAACGACGTCGTGCGCGAGGCGTTCCACTCGGCGTTCTTGCGCATGGCGATCGCCGCCGGCATGGACATGGGCATCGTCAACGCGGGCCAGCTCGCCGTCTACGACGATATTCCGAAGGATCTGCTCGAGTGCGTCGAGGACGTGCTCTTGGATCGCCGGCCCGACGCCACCGAGCGCATGGTCGAGATGGCCGAAAAGGTGAGGGGCAAGGGCGGCGAGCGGCGCGTCGTCGACCAGGCCTGGCGCAGCGCTCCGCCGACGGACCGGATCTCGTATGCGCTCGTCCACGGCATCGTCGAGTACATCGAGGCCGACGTCGAGGAAGCGCGCCAGATGCTGCCGAAGCCGCTCGACGTGATCGAGGGCCCGATGATGAAGGGCATGAGCACCGTCGGGGATCTGTTCGGCGCCGGGAAGATGTTCTTGCCGCAGGTGGTCAAGAGCGCGCGCGTGATGAAGAAGGGCGTCGCGTATCTCGAGCCCTTCATGGAGAAGGAGAAGCAGGCCGGGTCCACCCAGGGCAAGGTGTTGCTCGCGACCGTCAAGGGCGACGTGCACGATATCGGCAAGAACATCGTGGGCGTCGTGCTCGGCTGCAACAACTACAAGGTCATCGATCTGGGCGTGATGGTGTCGTGCGACAAGATCCTCGAGCGGGCCGCCGAGGAGAAGGTGGACGTGATCGGCCTGAGCGGGCTCATCACGCCGAGCCTCGACGAGATGGTGTTCGTCGCCAAGGAGATGCAGCGTCGAAAGCTCGATCTGCCGTTGCTCATCGGCGGCGCCACGACGAGTCGGCAGCACACGGCCGTGAAGATTGCGCCCGAGTACGGCGGGCCGACACTTCACGTGCTCGACGCGTCGCGAGCCGTCGGCGTGGTCGCGGCCGCGCTCGACCCGAAGCAGCTTCCGGGCCTGATCGAGACGACGCGCGCCGAGCAGGTGCGGCTGCGCGACATGCACTCGAGCAAGCAGCAGCGTCCCCTCTTGTCGTACGAAAAGGCGCGCGCGCTCGCTCCCAAGCTCGAGTTCGGGCCGGACGAGGTCCCGGCGCCCGACTTCGTGGGCCGGCGACTGCTCCTCGATTTCCCGCTCGAGGAGATCGCGAAATACATCGACTGGACGTTCTTCTTCGTGGCCTGGGAGCTCAAGGGCAAATTCCCGAAGATCCTCCAGCACCCCGAGCAGGGTGCCGCGGCGCGCGAGCTCTACGAGAACGGAACGGAGCTGCTCGCCGAGATCATGCAGAACAAGCTCCTCAGGGCGAACGCCGCCTACGGCTTCTTCCCGGCGGCCTCGGACGGCGACGACATCGTGCTCTACGAGGACGAGTCGCGGACCAAGGAGCGCGTGCGGTTCCCCATGCTGCGCCAGCAGCAGCGCGCCGGCGAGAGCGAGCCGTGCCTCTCGCTCGCCGACTTCGTCGCTCCCGCGGGCGGCGGCGCGCGCGACCACGTGGGGGCGTTCG
Organism: uncultured delta proteobacterium; assembly: GCA_963841435.1. Classification (GTDB taxonomy): domain Bacteria; phylum Myxococcota_A; class Polyangia; order Polyangiales; family Polyangiaceae; genus PMG-095. The sequence continues at coordinate 63,057 of CAWJCS010000003.1, read as the reverse complement.
CCGTGACGACCGGCATCGGCGCCGATGAGCTCGCGCGCCGCTACGAAGCGGATCACGACGACTACCGCGCCATCATGGTCAAGTCGCTCGCCGATCGCCTCGCGGAAGCCTTCGCCGAGCTGCTGCACGCGCGCGCGCGCCGCGAGTGGGGCTACGGCCGCGAGGAAAAGCTCACCAACGACGAGCTCATCGCCGAAAAATACCGGGGGATCCGCCCCGCCCTGGGCTACCCCGCGTGTCCGGATCACAGCGACAAGCCCAAGCTCTTCGAGCTACTCGGCGCCGGCGAGGCCGGTCTCGCGCTCACCGAGAGCTTTGCCATGACTCCGGCGGCGAGCGTCAGCGGCCTCTACCTCGCGCACCCGAAGGCCAAGTACTTCGGCGTGGGGCGGGTCGGGCGCGATCAGGTCGAGCCGTACGCAGCGCGCAAGGGGCTCAGCGTGAAGGAGGCCGAACGCTGGCTTCGGCCAAACCTGGGGTATGATCCGGGCAATTGAAGCTCGTCAAGGTCGCCGCCGCCGCCCTCAATCAGACGCCGCTCGCCTGGGCGGAAAACCGTCGTAACGTCGTCGCTGCCATCCGGCAGGCGCGCGACGCGGGCGTTTCGGTGTTGTGTCTGCCCGAGCTCTGCATCACGGGCTACGGCTGCGAGGACGCGTTCCTCGCGCCGTTCGTGCGCAAGACGGCGCAGGCGATCCTAGCTGAAATTCTGCCGGAAACGCGGGGCATCGTCGTGAGCCTCGGGCTGCCGCTCGAGCTCGGGCGGCATGTCTTCAACGCGACGGCGCTCGCGGTCGACGGGCGTGTCGTGGGGCTCGCCGCCAAGCGCGCGCTCGCCAACGACGGCATTCACTACGAGCCACGTTGGTTTCGCTCCTGGCCGCGCGGCGAAGTGGAGCGCGTGTCGCTGTTCGGAGAAGAGCTACCCGTGGGGGAGCTCTTGTTCGACGCCGGTGGCGTCAAGATAGGCTTCGAGATTTGCGAGGACGCCTGGGTGGAAGAACGGCGCGGCGCTGATCTCGCGCTCGCCGGCGCCGACCTGCTCCTGAACCCCAGCGCGAGCCATTTCGCCTTCGGCAAGCACGCCGTGCGGCGCCGGCTCGTGCTCGAGGGGTCGCGCTCGTTCGGTGTCGGCTACGTGTACGCGAACCTGCTCGGCAACGAGGCCGGGCGGGCGATCTACGACGGTGACACGCTGATCGCCCTCGACGGCCACCTGGTGGCGACGGGACGGCGCTTTTCGTACCGCGATGTCGAGCTCACGACCGCCGTGCTCGACCTCGATCCGGAGCGCTCGACGCGCAGCCGCGCGGCGCCTCCCGAGCAGGCCGCGCTCGCGATGACCGTGGCTCACCGGGCGTTCGCCTTTCCGCCGATCGACGCCGCCTCGCCGCTCGACGCGCCCGGCGCCGGTGCCGCGCTCGCCCCCTGGGAAACCTCGGCGCACCTCAAGGAAGAAGAGCTCACCCGAGCGCTCGCCCTCGCGCTTTTCGACTACACGAGAAAGAGCCGCTCCCGGGGCGCGGTGGTTTCGTTGAGCGGCGGCGCCGACTCCGCGCTCGTCGCCTGCCTCGTGGCGATGATGGTGCGGCTCGCAGACGCCGAGCTCGGCCGCGACGGGCTCCGCCACCGGCTCGCTCACGTCCCCGAGCTCGAATCGGCCGGGAGCGTCACGGGCGTCGTCGGCCAGCTGCTCACGACCGTCTACCAGGCGACGGCCCAGAGCTCGGCGACGACGCGCGCCGCGGCCCGCGCCGTCGCCGAGGCGCTCGGCGCGCGCCACCTCGAGCTCGACGTCGCGGAGCTCGTTTCGGGTTACGTCGGTCGCGTCGAGGCGGCGCTCGGCCGCGAGCTCGGCTGGGAGACGGATGATCTTGCGCTGCAGAACATCCAGGCGCGGGCCCGCGCGCCGAGCGTCTGGCTCGTCGCCAACTTGCTCGGCGCGCTGCTGCTGTCCACCAGCAATCGCTCCGAGGCGGCCGTCGGCTACGCCACGATGGACGGCGACACTGCGGGCGGCCTCTGCCCGATTGCCGGCGTCGACAAGCACTTCGTGCGCTCGTACCTACGCTGGCTCGAAGGTGAGGGCCCCGCGGGGCTCGGCCCGCTCCCCGCGCTCGCGGCGGTGAACGTTCAGGCACCCACGGCGGAGCTTCGCCCCGCGGGGTCGGGCCAGACGGACGAGAACGATCTCATGCCCTACGATCTGCTCGACGCGATCGAGCGCTCGGCCATCCGCGACAAGCTCCCGCCCGTCGAGATTTTCGAGCTCTTGCGGCGCGATTTTCCGGCCCTCACGCCCACCGAGCTCGTCACCTACCTCGAGCGGTTCTTTCGCCTCTTCGCCCGCAATCAATGGAAGCGCGAGCGCTACGCGCCAAGCTTCCACGTCGACGACGAAAGCCTCGATCCGAAGACTTGGTATCGCTTTCCCATTCTCTCGGGCGGCTTCGAGCGCGAGCTCGCCGAGCTACGCCGCCACGTCACGTGAGCGGCGGCTCGGCGCCGCACGCTTGGGGCCTGGCCGTGGAACGACGCGCCTCGACGCCATTTCGGTGAGAGACCGGGGTCGCGCGCTCAGTTCCCGGGCAGCCGCACGAGCGCGGCATACTCGGGTTGCGCGAGGCCGGTCACCGAGCTTGCCTGGGTGAGCCGCCCCGTGTTCGCGTTGACGTTGAAGACGACGACGCTGCTCGTGTCGCGGTTTGCGACGAGCATCACCGTGCCGGTGTCGTCGAGCGAAAAATGCCGCGGCGTGCGGCCGCCCGAGGGATCGTGGCCCGCGAGTGTCATGCGGCCGGTCGTTGGATCGAGTGTGTAAACGACGATGCTGTCGTCGCCGCGATTCGAGCCGTAGAGAAACTTGCCGGTCGGGTGGACGACGACCTCGGCGGTCGAGTTGCTCGCGCCGTTCGCGCCCGTGGGGAGCGTCGAGAGCGTGTGGATGGGCGTGAGGCGACCGGTCGCGGCGTCGTACGAGAGCGCCGTCATCGTGTCGTCGAGCTCGTTGATGAGGTAGGCGAACGCGCCATTCGGGTGGAAGGCGAGGTGGCGCGGGCCGGCACCCGACGCCGTCGGGACGGTCGGCGTGGCGTTGGCCGTGAGCTTGCCGGTCTGGGCGTCGAACGCGAACTCTGCGACGTAGTCCGACCCCTTGCAGGGCACGAAGGCGAACGCATTCGCGGCGTCCGTGAGGACGAGGTGCGGGTTCGTGCCCGGCGTTTGCGTGTCGCTCGGCGCGCCGAGCGAGCCGTCGGTTTCGATGGGAAAGATGCGCACCGAGCCGCCGTTGTAGTTGGCGACCATCACCCAGTGGCCCGAGTGATCGACCGACACGTGCGCCGGCGCGCCGCCCCCGGAATCGACCTGGTTGAGCGCCGTGAGCGCCCCGGTCGTGGCGTCGATCGAGAACGCCGCGACCTTGGCGGACGCTTCGAGCACGGCATAGAGGTGTCGATGCTCCGGATCCACGGTCATGAACGACGGGTAGCTGCCCGCATCGACCAGCGTGGGGCTCGACAGCGTGCGCGCTGCGCGATCGAAGCGATACACGCGGATGTTGCCGTCGGTGCCGCCGATGATCGCGATCTCGATGCCGCCGGCGCCGCCGCCAGCCGCCCCCGAGTCACCTGCTCCACCCGCTCCACCCGCGGCCGCTCCCGCGACACCCCCGGCGCCGCTCGCTCCCATGCCGGAAGTCCCCGTGCCGCCTGCGCCTGCCCCGCCGGTTGCCGCACCGCCCGCGGCCGCGCTGCCCGCCTCGCCGGCGCCGCCACCCTGCGCGAAACCACCGCTTTCGCCCGTGCTCGCGCCGACCGCTCCGCTCCCCGCGAGAGCGTCGCCCCCGGAGCCGCTCGCTCCCGTGCTGCCGCTCGCGCCGCCGGCCCCCGCGCCCCCGGTCGGTCCTCCCGCCGCGCCCCCGCTCGTGCTCGGCCCCTGCTCCGCCTTGCCGCCATCGCACGCGACGAGCCACACGACGGCGAGCAAGGCCACTCGGGATCGAAGCTCCATGCGACGCTAGAAGGTCCTTGCCTTCCAGCGTTCTGTCAAGTGCGCGACGAGCGGGCCGTCAGGCGGGCCACGAGCGCGCGTGCGTGCGGCCAGGGGTCACGGAGCCAGACGGCGAAAAGCAGCCAGATCGGCGCCTCGATCGCGTAGCGGTAGCGCGCCGACTCCGAGAACGTCACGAGACTGCTCACGACGACGACGAACGCGATTTGCACGAGGCAGAAGACGACGAGCGCCGCTTCCGCCCGCGCGCCGCGCCCGTGCGCGGCAAGCAGGCGCCGCGTGCGCTCGACACCCGCGACCAGCGCGAACGGCAGAAAAATATACAGCCCGACGGGCGAGAACGGCACGCCGTGCACGACGCGGTCGTACGCCGCCTCGTACTTTCCGAGCACCTGCCGGTGTGAAAAATGCGGTCCACTCGGCTGCGCGTCGTGCGGGTGCCAGTGCGTCGAGGGCTCGAAGAGCTGACGGAGCCCCGCGAGCACGGTCTTCGCGTACGCGCCGGGGCGCTCGCGGATCACGGTGAGGGCATCGGCCTCGCGGATTGGGCTCGCTTCGAGAAAATACCAGTGATTGAAGTTCGGCTGGTGCGTCGTCGGGCGCTCGAGCGCCGTCACGAGGGAGGGCAGGCCGGCCGGTGGCGGCGGGAGCAGGCCGTCGTACGCGCTCGGCCCGGCGTACACGCTGATGCTCGCGAGCTTCGAGAGCTTGCCCTCGCGAACCCACGCGTTCAAGAGCTCAGGCGGTAGACGGCGGACGGTCGAGTGCACGAGGAAGCTCGTCTGCGACGTGAGGCCGAAGAAGCCGAACAGCGCGGCGTTCTTGACGCACAGTGCGCCGACCACGAAGAGCGGACCTATCGCGCCGACGAGCACGCGCCGCCTCGCCGCCGGGCGCACGACGGCGAGCGCGAGCGCGACCATCCCGACGAGCCAGAGGGGATGAAACGTGCTCCTGAAGACCGACGCGAGCGCACAAGCGGAGAAGAACGCTGCGAACGTGCCCGCGCGCTCCGACGAGACGGCGCGGTACAAGAGCAACGCGGCGAGCACGAGCAGGAACGCGGTGACGTACGTCTCGTGATAGAGGTGCTCGAAGTACAGCGTCGGGGGCGTGAGCGAGAACGCGAGCGCAAGCGCGAAGGCCGTCCTCCGCGAAAGCTCGAGCGCTCGTCCGAGCACGAAGAGCGCGTTCACGAGCACGAGGCCCAGAAGGCCGAAAAGGGAGCCCGCGAGCGAGGCGGCGTCGCCGAGCGCGAGCAGCGCGCCCGTGAGGAGATTCCACCCGGGCGGGTAGGCGTGAAACCACACCAGGGTCGAGGCGAGGTGCTCCTTCGAAATCGACCGGATCGGCGAGGAACATCCAGCCGAGATCGAAGCTCGTCTGCAGGCCCAGCGCGTGAAGAAGGACGCGACTCGCGAAGAACGCCAGGCTGAGGCGCGCGTGGTCACCGAGCGGAGCGGTCACCGGGCGCCCTTCTACGCCGCCAGGATGGACCCGTCAAAGCCCCCGCGCTAAGGGTTCTGCCCTTGTCGCTCATCGTCGGCTTCTTCGTGGGGGGGCGTGGCACGCGCCTCGGTGGCATCGTCAAGGGGAACCTCCGCGCGCCGAACGGCCAGCGGCTGCTCGAGCGCCTCGTCGGCACTTGCCGGCAGGCCCTTGGCGACGTCCCACTCGTGCTCGTGGGCGATGCGACCGAGCATGCCGATCTCGGCCTGCTTTCGATCCCCGACGCGCCCGCCGGGGTGGGGCCGCTCGGCGGGCTGCGTGCGCTGCTCCTTCACGCCGGTGCGCGTGGCGCGACGCACGCGCTCGCCCTCGCGACCGACCTGCCGTCCCTCGGCACCGGGCTCGTCGAGCGGCTCGCCCGCGAAGCACCCGGTGCGGAGCTGCTTGCCCCGCGCGAGGGAGCGGTCTTCCACGTGCTCGCCGCGCGCTGGAAAACCAGCGCGCTCGGCGCCGTCGAAGAAACGCTTGCCACCGGCGACCGCTCGCTGCAACGCGTGGCGGCGCGCCTCGGCGTCGGCGCGGCCGCCCTCGAGCTCGACGACCGGGAGCTCGCCGAGCTTCGGGACTGGGATACGAAAGAGGACGTGGAGCGCGGGTGAAGCTGTTCGTCACGGCGGCGAAGGGAACCGAGCCGGCGTTGCGCGACGAGCTCGTCGAGCTCGGTGTCTCGGGCGTGCGCGCCGATCGCGGTGGCGTGCACGTCGAAGGCGAGTGGCGCGAAGGCCAGCGCATCTGCCTGTGGTCGCGCATCGCGAGCCGCGTGCTCGCGCCGCTCGCCACGTTCGACGCGCCCGACGAGCGCGCCTTCTACGACGGCGTGCGCGCCGTCGACCTCGACGAAGTGCTCACGCCGCGCCAGACGCTCGTCGTGTCGGCCGCCTGCCGCTCGAGCCGCCTCACTCACACCGAATACCTCTCGCAGCTCACCAAGGACGCCGTCGTCGACCGCATCCGCGACCGACTCGGCTCACGACCGAGCGTCGACAAGCGCGACCCCGACGTGCGGCTCTTCGTGCACCTGGTACGCGACGTGGCGACGCTCTACCTCGACCTGGCGGGCGAGCCGCTCCACAAGCGCGGCTTTCGCGACCCGGGCGCCGAGGCGCCGCTGCGCGAGACGCTCGCCGCCGCCGTGCTCCGCTACTCCGAGTGGGATCGCCTGGCGCCGCTCGCGGACCCAGCGTGCGGCTCGGGCACCCTGCTCGTCGAAGCCGCCCTGTGGGCGAAGAACGCCGCGCCGGGGCTCGGTCGCGCGCGCTTCGGCTTCGAGCGCTGGGCGAGCCATGACGTGAGTGAGCAAAGGAGCATGGCGGCGCTCCGCGAGGAAGCGCGCGCCGCGGAGCGAGCGAGCGCCGTCCGCGTCGTGGGGCGCGACGTCTCGGCCGAGGCGCTCGAGCAGGCGAGCGGCATGGCCCGGCGCGCCGGCGTCGAGCTCGAGCTTTCGCGCGGCTCGCTCGCCGAGCTCGACGACGCGACGCTCGGCGCCCTCGTCGCGAACCCGCCCTACGGCCGCCGCCTCGAGCGCCCCGCCGCGCTGGCGCGCGACCTCGCCCGCCTCGTCGATCGTCACCCCGACGCGAGCGTCGCGCTGCTGCTCGAAGCGGAGCAGCCCATCGGCCGCACGCGCCGGCGCCCGCTTCCACCGCGCTCGGTCTACAACGGGGACATCGCGTGCGTCGTGCGCCGCTGGGCGCCCCGCCCCGCGCGCTCCGAGCTCTGAAGCCGCGCCCCTCAGCCGCCGACGGCACGCATCGAGAACGTCCTTCGCGGTGTCCTCGGTGCAGCCGCGCCAGGTGCGGCCGTCCGGTTTCATGCGCCAGGCCTCGCGCACCGCGAGCGACACCGCCTCGACGTTGCCTTGGCGCGCGGCTTCGCCCGCCGGGCGACGGCCCTCGTCGGTCGCTAGGCAGGGCCGCATCGTGCCGCTCGACGACACGCGCAGGCGGTCGCAGCTGTCGCAAAACGTGTCCGTCGTGCCCGTGATCACGCCGACGCGCAGGCGCGGATCGAGCTTGCTGACGCGGTACTTCGCGGGCCCGCGATCCGGGTCACGCTCGGGCGACCCCTCCTCGAGGAACGGGGCGAAGCGCGCGAGCACCTCGGCTGCCGGCACGAGGCGCTCTTTCGCGATGGCCGCGCCCTCGGCAATCGGCATCACCTCGATGAAACGCGGCGTGAGGCCGTGCTTCCAGGCAAAAAATAGCAGGCGCTCGAGCTCGTCGTCGTTTTCGCCCCGGAGCACCACGGTGTTGAGCTTGATCTCGTCGAAGCCGACGCCGCGCGCGACGGCAAGGCCCTCGAGCACTGGGCCCAGGCGGCCGCCGCGTGTGATGCGCGCGAAGCGGGTGGGGTCGAGCGAATCGAGCGAGAGCGTGAGCCGCCTCAGGCCGGCTTCGCGCAGTGCCGGGGCGAGGCGCGCCAGGCGCGTGCCGTTCGTCGTGAGCGCGATGTCGTCGGCGCCGAGGGTCGCCGCCGCACGCACCGCCTCGACGACGTGCGGCGAGAGCAGCGGCTCGCCGCCCGTGAAGCGCACGCGCCGCACGCCGGCCGCGAAGAGCCCCTCGAGCAGCGTGCGGATCGCGCCGAGGTCGAGCCGGTCGGTCGCGTACGGCTCGCTGCGCGACGCGCGGCAGTACAGGCACGCGAGATCGCAGCGGTCGGTCAGCGAAACGCGCACGCTCCTCGGGGGCAGGGCGACGTGCATCGGCAGCGAGCGGCTCACGGCTCCATCCCTGTTGCAGAAATCGGCACCCGGTCAAGCCTTTCCACGGCGCCTGCCGGGCCCATAACGAGCGAAACTGGACCGAAACAGCGTTCATGGCAACATCGTTCGGTTGTTCGCGTTCGAGGAACCCGACGAGGCGCTTTCGTTCATCCCCCTCGCAGCGCGGCGGGCGCTCGACTGGGTGGGGGCGCGGGTGTCGCTCGAAGCCTGGCGTGCGCTCGACCCGGCGGATCGTCGCACGCTCGTCGCGAGCGGCGCCGCGCCGAGCGTCCCCGTGAGCCTCGTCGAGGACCTCGTGGCTCGGGCGGTGCCCGCCGTCGAGCGCGTGCTTCCCCGACCCGAATCCCACTTCGATCCCTCCGTCCTTGAGCACGGCGCTCGGCGAGCAGGTGGTCGAGCTCGAGCGACGCTGGTCCGAGCTCGGCGCGCTCGAACGGTACGTGCTCGCGAAGCTCTCGGAGCCGGGTCGCTCGGGCCCAGAAGCGCGAGCGGGGAGGCTTCGCGCCGCCTTCGACGAGATCGTGGGCGGCAAGGGGCCGGCGCTGAGCCACCTCGACGCTCGCGGAGACGCCCACATGGTGGACGTTTCTGACAAGCGCGTCAGCGTGCGCACCGCCGAGGCGCGCGCCTTCGTCGCGATGCGCCCGGAAACTCTCCAGCTGCTCGTTTCCGAAAAGGCGCCGAAGGGTGACGTGCTCGCGGCGGCGCGCATCGCCGGTATTCAGGCCGCCAAGCGCACGCCCGAGCTCATCCCGCTCTGTCATGCCATCGCGCTCACGGGCGTCGAGGTCGAGCTCGAGCCGAGCTCGGAGCCGCCCGGGGTGCGCGTGCTCGCGACGGCGCGCGCGCTCGATCGCACGGGCGTCGAGATGGAGGCGCTCGTCGCTGCGAGCATCGCATCCCTCACGCTGTACGACATGCTCAAGTCCGCCGACCGCGCCATGACCATCGAGCGCGTCGAGCTCGTCCGCAAGTCCGGCGGGCGCTCGGGCGACTACCGGAAGCCGGGAACATGACGGACGACGCCGTTACATCGCCGTCCGACGCCGTTACATCGCCGTCCGACGCCGGGGCACCGGAGCTCGTGGCGCTCTTCGGCGGCGAGCTGTCCGTCGATCGCGCGGTCGCCTCCGTGCGCCGCCCGGGGGCCGGGGCCGTCGTCACGTTCCTCGGTACCGTTCGCGACACGAACGACGGCCACGCGGTGACACTGCTCGAGTACGAGGCCTACGCCTCCATGGCGCGCGCGGAGATGGGGCGCATCCGCGACCAGCTCGAGCGCGAAATCCCGGGTGTGCTCTTGTGCATCTTCCACCGCGTGGGGGCGCTTTCGGTGGGGGACATCGCCGTCGTGTGTGCGGCGAGCGCGCCGCACCGGGGCGAGGCGTTCCGGGCATGCCGCGCCGCCATCGATCGGGTCAAGGAGCGCGTGCCCATCTGGAAGCGCGAGCACGGCCCCGACGGCCCGTACTGGGTCGGCTGGGAGGACGCTCGCTGCGCCGCCGACGAGCACGCTCACGCCGACCACGCGCACCCTAACGACGCGGGCGACTAGCGCGCATCTGGCCGCGCGAAAGCGGTCGGCACGCTCAGAGGTCGGCGAACGTCACGACCTCGATGGGCGTGCCGGCCGCGAGCTCCTCGGCGTCGGCCGGCAAGAGCGCGAAAGCGTCCGACCAGGCGAGGCTCGTCAGCGCTCCCGAGGCCTGATTGGCGAGCGGGGCGACCATGAGCCCGTCGTCGCCAAGCTCGAGACGTGCGCGCAGAAACTCGAGTCTTCCGGGCTTGTGGTGGGCACGCGTCGCGAGAGGCAAAACGAGCGTGCGGGGCAGCGGTCGCTTGTCGCCCTGCATGGCCCGGACCAGCGGCATGCCGAAGAGGGCGAAGGTGACGAGCGCGCTCGCCGGATTCCCGGGCAGGGCGAGCACCATCGGCCCGTCCTTGCCGCGCCGACCAAAGGTGAGGGGCTTGCCCGGCTTGATGGCGACGGCATGAAACTCGATGCTCACGCCTTCTGCCTCGAGCGCGGGTCGCACCCAATCGTGGCGTCCCACGCTCACGCCACCGACGGTGAGCAAGAGGTCGGACCCCTCGAGCGCCGCGCGAACCGCGTGCTCCGTCGCCGCCCGATCGTCGGGTACCGGGCCCACGATGTGCGGCCGCGCTCCTGCCTGCCGCGCGAGCGCCGCCAGCGGCAGCGAGACGCTGTCGGGGATCGAGCCGGGGCGCGGTGCTGCCCCGGCCGCGCGGAGCTCGTCGCCCGTGGCGAGAATGGCGACGCGTGGCTGCCGCGCCACCGAGAGCTCCGTCCGGTCGAGCGACGCCGCGAGCCCCAGGGCGGACGCCCCGAGGCGCTCGCCCGCTTCGAGCGCGACGGCTCCCGCGGCGAGATCCTGGCCCGCCGGGCGCACGTGCTGGCCCTCCTTGACCACGACGGACAGCCGGATCCGCTCGCCGCGCTCCTCGACGAGCTCCACGGGCACGACCGCGTCGGCGCCCACTGGAATGCGCGCGCCCGTCGAGATGCGACAGCTCGTGCCCGGCACGAAGCGCTCGGGCAGGTGACCCGTCCGGCTTTCGCCGCTCACGACGAGCTCCCACGGCGGCGCGCCCGTCAGCGCGTCCGCCGCCACGGCGTAGCCATCCATGGCGCTGTAGGAAAACGGTGGGAGCGGCCCGTTCGCGACGACGCTCTCGGCGAGCACGCGACCGAGCGCGTCGGCGAGCGGCACTCGCTCCGCAGCGACCCGCATGACGTCGCGCAGCACGGCGGCGCGCGCCGCCTGGAACGAAAGCAGATCGCTCATCGGTGGCCCGATCCGTGGCCGTGCTGGTGCGCGCGTCCTCGCAAAAGGCCCACGGCATGCTCGAGGATCGGCAAGAGCACGGCGCTCACGGCAAGCTCGACGGCACGCGGGCTTCCCGGCAGCGCGGCGACGAAACGACCCTCGACCACCCCCGCGACGGCGCGCGACAGCACGGCGCGCGGTCCGATCGCGTCCCACGACAGGCGCCGGAACGCTTCGCCGAAACCATCGAGACGCTTCTCGAAGAGGGCATCGAGCGCCTCGATCGTCCTGTCCCGCGGGGCAATGCCCGTGCCGCCCGTGCTGATGACCGCATCGGCGAGGTCGCGTTCGGCGACCTCGCGCAAGATGGCCTTCAGTTGCTCGGGCTCGTCGGGAATCAACCGATGCTCGACGAGCATGACGCCCCCCGCGGTGAGCAAGTCGCGAAGGCGAGCGCCGGATTCGTCGTCTGCCGCCGCCCGCGAATCACTCACCGTCACGGTGAGCACGCGCACGGCGTCGTGGGTCGGGCTGCTCGGGGCGTGCGACGCGGTCATGTGCTACGAGGCGAGCGTGGTCTCTGGCGAACGGCATATCAAGCTCCTCTACTTTGCCGCGCTCAGGGAGCGCCTAGGGAGCGACGGCGAGGTGATCACGCTGCCCGAGGGGGTGACTCGCGTCGCCGAGCTCCTGGCCTTTCTCCCGACGATCCGGCCGGCCCTGCGTGGCGTGCTGGGAGCGGTTCGCGTGGCGGTCGGCGAGGAGCTTGCCGGCCCCGACGCGCGCATCGCCGCTGGGGACGAAGTGGCGCTCCTCCCGCCCGTGTCCGGCGGCTGAGCGTCGAGGGCGCTGGCGCGCGCCCGCTAGCGCGTGGCCGCGAACGCCTCAGCTCATTCGTGACTGCACCGAGTCGTGACCGCACCGAGCGCTCCCGTTTCAGGAAAGCTCCGTGCCCTCCGGTTCGTTTCTCGATTGTAAACTCGTGTGTCGGTAGCGTTTCGCCATTTCATGTGCATTTCACCCGAGATTCTGGACGTCGATTCCCGGCGCTGCGAGCCCCCGTTTGCGCGTTGACGCACTTTTCCGGTCGCGTACACTGAATAGTCAGAGTCGCGAACACCGAAAGCCGAGCACGACCGTCGCGCTTCCGGTTCGCATCAGCGGGTAAGACCCATGGCGGTGAGGTCCGCGCGCATGGCCAGTACTGGTGTATTTTCAGGTTTGCACATCGTCCTTCCCGAAGCGTCGGATCTCGATGCCGCCGCGCGGCTGATCCGTCACGAAGGTGGCGATTTAACTCGATTTTCTCTCGAGCCCGTCGGCACGGCCGCGCGCCCGCTCGAGAGCTGGATCGTCGACCTCTACGAACGCCAGTTCGACGACATGATCATGTTCACGGCGCAGAGCGTGCGGCTCATCGTCGAGTACGCGCGCGAGCTCGAGCGCGAGGAGGAAGTGCTCGATGCACTGCGTGTCGTGCGAAAGATCACGCAGGGTCCGAAGCCGGCGCTCGCGCTTCGCGAGCTCGGCCTCAAAGCGGACATCGCCGCGCCGCTCGCATCGTTCGAGAGCGTGAGCGGCGCGCTCGACGACCACGATCTCCGGGGCCGCGTGATCGGCGTCGCGTCTCTCAATCCGGACGTGCGCCTGCTCGAGCTGCTCGAGAAGAAGGGGGCGACGGTTCGACTGCTCTCCGAGTCCATGGCGTCCGACCAGGCCGCCCTCGAGCTGTTCGAGCGCATCCTCGACGCGAGCGTGCACGCCGTCGTGTGGAGCGCGCCCGCGCAGTTCGAACGGGTCTGGGAGATCGCTTGTGTGCGCGGTGCCACGGGAGAGCTTCGCGTGGCGCTCGGCAAGTTGCGCGTCGTTGCGCTCGGCGCCGCGGTGGATCTCGCGCTCCGGCAGCACGGTATCCGCGTCGACGAAAGCCCGGCGCGCTCGCTGTTTGTGCGCCCACAACCGGCCGAAATGATTCGAATATTCGTCGGATCCCAGGTCACGAACGGCGCCGCGGTGCTCGAGGCGCGCGGCTCTGAAAAGCCCGCAGCGCCGCCCCGCGCAGGCGGTGCCGCTCGGCAGACGATCGTCGTCGTCGGCAACGGCATGGTCGGCTGGAAAGTGTGCGAGCGCATCAGCGAGCTCGACACTGAACGCCGCTACCAGGTCGTCACCTTCTGCGAGGAGCCACGCCCGGCGTACGATCGCGTGGCGCTCACGAGCTTCTTCGAAAAGTCGGGCGCCGACGAGCTTTTGCTCGCGGGCCTCGACTGGTACAAGGAGCGCGGGATTCGCGTGCTGCTCGGCGAACGCGCCGTCGAGCTCAATCGCAAGCGCCGCGCGGTGCGCTCGTCGAGCGGCGAATGGGTGCCGTACGACGTCGCCGTGCTCGCGACGGGGTCGATGCCGTTCGTTCCGCCCATCCCCGGCGTCGACAAGGCGGGCGTCTTCGTCTACCGCACCATCGAAGATCTCGTCGGGATTCGCGAGCATGCAAAGCGCGCGAAGCGTGCCGTCGTGCTCGGCGGCGGTTTGCTCGGCCTCGAGGCCGCCAAGGCCGTGCACGATCTAGGGCTCGAGACGCACGTCGTCGAGTTCGCTCCGCGTCTCATGCCGCGCCAGCTCGACGGCGCGGGCGCGCGCCTCTTGACCCGCAGTATTCAGGCCCTCGGCGTGCAAGTGCACCTGAATCTCGCGGCGCAGCGCGTGCTCGGCGACCGCTCGGTCGAAGGCGTGGAGTTTAGCGAGGGCGACCCGCTCGAGGCCGATCTGCTCATCGTGGCGGCCGGTATCCGGCCGCGTGACGAGCTGGCGCGCGAGGCCGGTCTCGAGGTGGGCGACCGCGGTGGCATCGTCGTCGACGATCACCTGCGCACGAGTGACCCGACCGTGCGCGCCGTGGGCGAGTGCGCGCTCTACGACAACGTCGTTTACGGTCTCGTCGCTCCTGGCTACGAGATGGCGACGGTGCTCGCGCGAAACCTCGTGGGCGACGCGTCGGCAAAGTACCAGGGCAGCGACCTCTCCGCCAAGCTCAAGCTCCTCGGCGTCGACGTGGCAAGCTTCGGTGACCCGTTCGCCGACGCGACGGGCGGCGCGAGCATCCTCTACGAAGACCTCGTCAAGGGTGTCTACAAGAAGCTCGTCGTCAGCGAGGATCGCACGAAGCTCCTCGGCGGCATCCTCGTGGGCGACGCGGCCGACTACACGCGCCTCACGCAGGTGATGCGCAGCGATCAGACGCTGCCCGACAATCCGGAAGAGCTCATTTTCGGTGCCCGCGAGGGCCAATCGGCGAGCGCGGGGCTCGGCGAATCGGCCCAGGTTTGCTCGTGCAACAACGTCACGAAACAACAGATCTGCCACGCGATCCGGCGTGGCGAATGCTCGACGGTCAGCGAGATCAAGAGCAAGACGCGGGCGGGCTCGGGCTGTGGCGGCTGCATGCCGCTCGTCACCGACATCCTCAAGGCCGAGCTCAAGGCCGCGGGCCAGATCGTCCGCGAGGGCCTGTGCGAGCACTTCGCGCTCACGCGCCAAGAGCTTTACGAGGTCCTCAAGATCAAGGGCCATCGCACGTTCGACGAGCTCTTGCGCTCGCATGGTACCGGCAACGGCTGCGAGATCTGCAAGCCCGCCGTGGCATCGATTCTCGCGGTGCTCTACAACGACATGATCCTCGAGGAGCCGCATGCGACGCTCCAGGACACGAACGACCGCTTTCTCGCGAACATCCAGCGCGGCGGCCTCTACTCGATCGTGCCACGCATCCCCGGCGGCGAGATCTTGCCCGAGAAGCTGATCGTGCTCGGTGAGGTCGCCAGAAAGTACGGCCTCTACGCCAAGATCACGGGCGGGCAGCGCATCGACCTTTTCGGTGCGCGTGTCGACCAGCTGCCCGACATCTGGGAGGAGCTCGTCAACGCGGGCTTCGAGAGCGGACACGCCTACGGCAAGGCCGTCCGGACCGTGAAAAGCTGCGTCGGCACGACTTGGTGCCGCTTCGGCGTGCAGGACTCGGTGGGCTTCGCGATCCGCGTCGAAAATCGCTACAAAGGGCTGCGCGCCCCGCACAAGCTCAAGTCCGCCGTGAGCGGCTGCATCCGGGAATGCGCCGAAGCACAAGGCAAGGACTTCGGCCTGATCGCCACGGAGAAGGGCTGGAACCTCTACGTGTGCGGTAACGGTGGCATGAAGCCCAAGCACGCCGTGCTGCTCGCCGCCGATCTCGACGAAGCGACGGTCATCAAATACATCGACCGCTTCTTGATGTACTACATCGCCACCGCCGACCGACTGACGCGTACGGCGACGTGGTTCGAGAAGCTCGAGGGTGGCATCGAATACTTGCGTGCCGTCGTGATTCACGACCGGCTCGGTATTGCCGACGAGCTCGAGCGCCAGATGCAGTTTCTCGTCGACACCTACAAGTGCGAATGGGCCGAGGTCGTGCGTGACCCGAAGAAGCGCGCCCGCTTCAAGCACTATGCGAACACGGGCGAGCACGACGACAGCGTCGAGCTCATCGACCAGCGCGGCCAGAAACGCCCGCGCGACTGGAAAGACGACGAGCCGGCCAAGGTGCGCTCGCGCCTGCACCTGCCGCTCATTCAGACGAGCTGGGTCAAGGTCGGCCGCGTGGAGGATTTCCCGAAGGACGGCGGCGTGGCCGTACGCTACGGCGAGGCGCAGATTGCCGTCTACAACTTCAGCTCTCGCGGTGAGTGGTACGCCAGCCAGAACCTCTGCCCGCACATGAAGGACATGGTGCTCTCGCGGGGCATCCTCGGCGATCAGAAGGGAGAGCCGAAGATCGCGTGCCCGCAGCACAAGAAGACGTTCTCGCTGAAGAGCGGCGACTGCCTGAGCGGCGACCCGTATCGCATTCGCACTTTCCCCGTGAAGGTGGAAAACGGCTTCGTGCTCGTCGATCTCCCGAACGTTCGCGAGGTCGGGCAGCTCGTACCGATCAAGCTCGCGGAGATGGCGTGCCCGGCGTGACGCTCGGCGTCCACGAAACGGCTGCGAGCTCCCCGATGGTTTCCGACGCGTCGTCGCTCGCTCCGCCGTCCGCCCGCGAGTCGCGCTCGCGTCGGCGGTTGCCGCTCGTCGCGCAATACCTCGAGGAGCAGGCGCGGCTCACGGCCGTCGAGCGCTTCGCGCAGCGCCACGACGCCGAAGCGCTCGGTCCCGACGCACGCTTTTACGAGGATTTCGTGCCACTCACGCGCCCCAAGCAGGGCGAGCAGCTCGCCTTCGAGGTCGACCTCGACGCGTGCACGGGCTGCAAGGCGTGCGTCACGGCGTGCCACCAGCTGAACGGGCTCGACGACGACGAGGGCGAGACCTGGCGCAGCGTGGGCCTCTTGCACGGCGGCACCGCCACCGAGCCCGTGCAACAAACCGTGACGACGGCCTGCCACCACTGCCTCGACCCGGGCTGCATGAAGGGTTGCCCGGTGGGCGCGTACGAGAAGGACGCCGTGACCGGCATCGTGAAGCACCTGGACGACCAGTGCATCGGTTGCCAATACTGCACCTTCACCTGCCCGTACGACGTGCCGCAGTTCAGCAAGAAGCGCGGCATCGTGAGAAAGTGCGACATGTGCAGCGACCGGCTCGCCGTGGGCGAGGCGCCGGCCTGCGTGCAAGCCTGTCCGAACGGCGCCATCTCGATTCGCATCGTCGAAGTAGAGCGCGTGCTCGAAGACGCGAAAGGGGAGGCCTTCTTGCCGGGCGCACCGTCGCCGAACATCACCGTGCCGACGACGAACTACGTGTCGCGCCGCCCGTTGCCGCGCAACACGCTGCCCGCCGATTTCCAGCGCGTCCGAAGCTCGCATTCGCATTCGCCGCTCGTCGCCTTGCTCGTGCTCACGCAGCTCTCGGTGGGTACCTTCGCCGTCGACCTTCTCGTCGATGCGCTCGTCGCGGGCGGCGGCGAAACCGGGCGGCCGTACCGCTCCCTCGTCGCGCTCGCCATGGGCCTGCTCGCGCTCGGCGCGAGCGTCTTTCACCTCGGGCGCCCCGCGTACGCGTTTCGCGCGGTGCTCGGCATCCGCACGTCGTGGATGAGCCGCGAAGCGGCGGCGTTCGGCCTGTTCGCGGGGAGCGCCGTCGTCTACGCGTCGTCGTTCTGGTTCGAGCCGCTCGCGGCCCGCGCCGGTATCGAGCTGCCCGACGCGGCCGTGCTCGGCGGGCTGCGCGCCGCGCTCGGCTGGGTGGTCGCGGCGAGCGGCGCCCTCGGTGTGTTCGCCTCGATGATGCTCTATCAGGTGACACACCGTGCGTGGTGGAGCACCGTGCGGACGAGCGCGCGCTTCGTGTCCACCGGCGCCGTGCTCGGCCTCTCCACGACGATCGTCACGCTTTGTGTGCTCGGCCTGCTCGGTGCCGTCCCGCACGCGGCCGTGGGTGCGGCGCAGGCGCTCCTCGGGCCGCTGTTTTGGTTCGCCCTCGTCAAGCTGCTCACGGACGCCGAGATCCTCCTGCACCTTCGCGAGCGTGGGCTCGGTGAGCTCAGGCGCACGGCGCTGTTGCTCGTCGGCGAGTTGCGCGCGCCTGCGACGGCGAGGCTCGTGTTGGGCGCGCTCGGCGTGCTCGTCGTGCTCGGGACCTGGCGCGCGGACGAGCCGTCGAGTGGCGAGCTCGTCGTGCTGTCGCTCGCCGCGTGGGTGTTTTTGCTCGGGGGTGAGACATTCGAGCGCGTGCTGTTCTTTCGAGCGCTCTCGGCGCCCAAGATGCCCGGAGCGGTCGGTCCGTGAGCGCGCCCAAGGACCTCGCGAAGAAGGCGCTTTCGCTGATCCATCAGCGAACGGGTCCGCTCACCGCCGAGCTCGTACGGACGCCGGGCGGCTTTGGCCTCGGTCAAGTGCCGAACGCGAAGAAGCCGGACGCGACGACGACGGCCGTGTGCGGCTACTGCTCGACGGGCTGCGGTCTCGAGATCCACCTCCAGAATGGCGAGGCCGTCGGCCTCTCGCCGTCGCGCGACTACCCGGTCAATTGGGGTATGGCCTGCCCGAAGGGCTGGGAAGCGCTCACGCCGCTCGCCGCCGACGATCGTGCGCTCCACCCGATGCTCAGAAACGCGCGCGGCGTGCTCGCAAAGGTGAGCTGGGAGACCGCGCTCGAGACGTTCGTGACGCGGTTCCGGGGGATTCTCTCCGAGCACGGTCCCGAAAGCGTCGCCTTCCTCGGTACCGGACAGATGCCGACCGAGGAGCTCGCGCTGCTAGGCAGCTTCGCGAAATTCGGCATGGGCGTCGTGCACGGCGACGGCAACACGCGCCAGTGCATGGCGACGGCGGTCGTCGCGTACAAGGAAGCATTCGGCTTCGACGCGCCGCCGTACACCTACGAGGACTTCGAGCAGTCGGACGTCATCGTGCTCGTGGGTTCGAACCTCTCTATCGCCCACCCCATCCTGTGGGAGCGCGTGACGCGCAATCCCCACCACCCCGAAATCGTGGTGATCGACCCGCGCCGCACCGAAACGGCCATGGCGGCCACGTTGCACCTGCCGCTCAGGCCGAAATCGGACCTCGTCCTGTTCTACGCCGTCGCGCGGCATCTCATCGCGCGTGGTCTCGTCGACCGAGCCTTCGTCGACGCGCACACCGCCGGTTTCGACGAGTTTGCCGCGCACGTCGAGCCGTACACCATCGAACGCGCCGTGGAGGCGACGGGCCTCGACGGCGACGCCATCCGACGGCTCGCTGAGCTCGTCGGCCAGGGCAAGCGCGTGAGCATCTGGTGGACGATGGGCGTGAACCAGAGCCACGAAGGCGTGCGCGTCGCTCAGGCGCTCATCAACCTGTGCCTCATGACGGGCAACATCGGCCGCCCCGGCACGGGCCCGAACTCGATCACGGGCCAGTGCAACGCCATGGGCTCGCGCCTGTTCAGCAACACCACGAACCTGCTCGGCGGCCGCGCCTTCGAAGACGCGGACGACCGCGCCGAGGTCGCGCGCATCCTCGGCATTCCCGTCGAGCGCATTCCGGATCGCCCGAGCCTCGCGTACGACCAGATCATGGAGGGCATTCTGAGCGGGAAAATCCGCGGGCTCTGGGTCGTCGCCACCAACACTGCGCATTCCTGGATCAACCAGAACGACGCCCATGACTTGCTCGATCGCCTCGATTTTCTCGTCGTGCAAGACATGTACGCGACGACGGAAACGGCCGCGCATGCGCACCTCGTCTTGCCGGCCGCGGGCTGGGGCGAGAAGGAAGGCACCTTCATCAACTCCGAGCGCCGCTACGGGCTGCTCAAGAAAGTCTCCCGCGCGCCGGGCGAGGCGCTCTCGGATTTCTACATCATCAAGCTCCTCGCCGAAGCGTGGGGCGTCGGCGAGCTCTTTCGTCGCTTTTCGGATCCCGAAGCGACGTTTCAGCTCATGAAGGAGCTTTCGAAGGATAGACCCTGCGACATCATGGGCATCGCCGACTACGCGGCGCTCGACGAGCTCTGCGGCGTGCAGTGGCCGCTCGCCGAAGGTCAGCACGTCGTCGCGCAGAGCCAGCGCCGGCTGTTCGCTGACGGACGCTTCTTCTTCCCCGACAAAAAGGCGCGCTTCGTCTTCGATGCGCCGCGCCCCGTCCCGGAAGCCACGAGCGAGGCCTTTCCGTTCATCCTGCTCACGGGGCGCGGTTCGTCGAGCCAGTGGCACACGCAGACACGCACCGCGAAATCCGCGGTGCTCCGCCGCCTCTACGCCAACGAGCCCTACGTCGAGCTCAGCCCCGAAGACAGCGAGCGCCTCGGCATCGTCCCCGGACAATGGGTGATCGTCGAGTCGAAGCGCGGCAAGCTCCGCGCACGCGCGCACCCGACGCATGTCGTGGGCCCGGGCCAGGTGTTCATGCCCATGCACTACGCGACGACCAACCAGCTCACGTTCCCGGCGTTCGACCCGTTCTCCCGTCAGCCGTCCTACAAGTACTCCGCCGTTCGCGTCCGCAAGCTCGAGCCACGCGATCAGGCGTGAACCGCGCGAGCTTATCGAAGGTGTGCGCGGCGTGAGCGCGAATTTGGCCCGGTTGCTCCGGCCCTGATAGCCCATCCGGACGGCTCGGCGTCGGTGTCGAGCCCATGGCACTCACGGTTCGCGCGCGGATCGATCGCTGCCCCTGCTCCGCCGCGACAAGGAGGTGACTCATGGCGCAAGCCGCGTCGATCTCGACGTCCGTCCGCCGCCGGCTCATGCCCGGCCTGATCGTCTCCGTTCTCGCCCTCGCGCCCGCCACGCGGGCGGGCCAGTCGGCGGTCTCGCTCGGCGAGGTGCGTGCCAACGCTCCCGCGGGCCCCTTCGTGCCCGCGCTGCGACGGGCGCTCGAGCGCGAGGTGGAAAAAATGCCCGTCGCCCGCGCAGGCGAGCGCTTCGTGCTGAGCGCGACGCTCGAGCGGCTCGACGGCGAAAAAGACAGCGCGTCCGTGCGCGCGACCGCCGCCGTCTCGCTCGTGCTCTGCCGCGCTCGCGGCCAGGTGCTCCACGCCGTGCTCAACGGCCATGCCACCGCCGAAGAGTCCGGCACCGATCTCGCCGCCGCCCGCGACGCCGCCCTGCAGGCCGCCGTCGAAAGCGCCGTCCGCCGGCTTCCCGAAGCGGTCCGCTAGGCGCCGCTCGCGCTGCCGAGCGACGGCGTCGCGCCGCGTCGTCGAAAAGGTCCGAAGGGGGTGGGGCGAGGCGCCGGTTCTGCGAAGTTTCGGCGCCCGTGCACCGCTTCGGGAACCGCGCGGCGCTGATTCGTGAGCGCGCATCACGAGTCAATTGCCGAACCACGCATTTTTCGGTCACACCGCGAGTGCGAAAGTATCCCCATGCAAGCGTGCCGAGGGTCCGGGCAAGGTCGCGGATCGGAGGTGGGCGCGTGACGGCTCCACCGCTGGTCGAGCGGGTGGGTAGCGGGGCGAGCGAATCGTTCACCGGTGTGCGCGTGGAGCGGAGCCTCGGACCGCCTCCCGAGGATGCGTTCCCGGGCGCGGTGATTGCGGGCAAATACCGGGTCGAGCGGGTCATCGGCGAGGGTGCGATGGGCATCGTGCTCGCGGCGCGCCACCTCGAGCTCGACGAGCTCGTGGCCATCAAGTGCATCCGGCCCGAGGTGCACCGCATGCCCGACGTGCTCTCGCGTTTTGCTCGCGAAGCGAAGGCGTCGGCGCACCTCGGTAGCGAGCACATCGTCAGGGTGATCGACGTCGGCGTGGCGCCGCCGCTCGGTCCGTACATGGTGATGGAGTACCTGGAAGGGCAAAACCTCGCGGCCCTGCTGCAGCAGGGCGGCCCGCTCTCCGTGCGGCGAGCCAGCGAGTACGTCATGCAGGTGTGCGAGGCGCTCGCTCTCGCGCACGCGGCGGGCATCACGCACCGCGACGTCAAGCCCGAGAACCTGTTTCTCACGCGCCGTGGAGACCTCGACATCGTCAAGGTGCTCGACTTCGGCATTTCGAAAACGGCCCTCGCTGCACGTCCCTTCGGCAAGGAGATCCACGTGGCCGAGACCGCGTGCCTGATGGGCACGCCGCTCTACATGTCGCCCGAGCAGATCCGGGGCACGACGGAGGTCGACCACCGCACCGATCTCTGGTCGCTCGGTGTCGTGCTGTTCGAGCTGCTCACGGGGCGCCCGGCGTTTGCGGGCGAGACGGTCACCGCCGTGTGCGCGCTCGTGCTCGAGGCGACGCCACCCGTGCTTTCGGCGCATTGCGCAGGGGCTTCCCCCGAGCTTGCCGCCGTCATCGAGCGTTGCCTGAGAAAAGAGGCGGCGGAGCGCTTCCAGAATGCCGCCGAGCTCGCCAACGCGCTCCTCCCGTTCGCGCCGTCGCGGGCGCGATTGCACGCCGAGCGCTCGAGCTCGGTGTTGCGCGGCCGCCCGAGCCTGCTGAGCGAGCCGCCCTCGAGCGCCCCGCTGACGCCCGTCGCCGGGATGGCGACGGGCCAGAGCTCGGTCCCCGCGACCGTCTTCGGTGCCGAGCCCGAGCAAGGCTGGGCGCGCTCCAAGCCGCGTGCCCTCTGGGTCGTGCTCGCCTCGGTGCTCGCGCTCGCCGCGGGATTCTTGGGTATGCGCTCGCTCGGCGGCTCGCACACCGCGCCCGACGCAAACGCTCCGGTCGCCCTGCCGACGGCGACGAGCGTCAACGGGCACGCCGCGGCCGAGCGTGCGACGGCGCCCGAGCGTGACCGCGCGGCGCCCGTCGTCGCGCCGGCTCGACCCGCCGTCGAGCCGAGCTCGAAGCCCAAGGCCGACCGAGCGCCGCCGCGCTCGCGCGAGCGGACGCAAAGAGCGGTACCGCCCGCGCCGCGTCGCACCATCACGACGGGCGCCGCGCTCGCAGCGGTGTCGGAGCCCACACCGCCCGTCGCGCCATCCGGGGCGAAGCCCACCGATGCGGCCGTGGCCGCCCCGCCGCGCGCGCACCTGCTCGAGGAGCGAAAGCGCCCGCGCTTGCTCGAATGACCCTGCCACCCAGCCGTGAGACCACCATGCACCGTTGCCCGCGTCTTTTACCCCTCGTCACGAGTGTCGTGCTTTTCGCGGTGCTCGGCGCGCCCCCGGCCCGTGCCGCGGACAAGCCACCGGGGCTCGTCGCCGCGACGTCGGACGTCGCGCGGATCGCCGAGCTCAACGAGGCCGGCTCGGCGTACTACGCCGCGGGCGACTATCGCCTCGCGATCGAGAAGTTCGTCGAAGCGTACGCCATCGATCACGATTCGAACCTGCTCTTCAACCTCGGCCGCTGTTACGAAAGACTCGGTGAGACGCGCCTGGCCATCGAGAAATACGAGGCGTTCGTCGCAGCACCCGGTGCCGATGCCGAAGGTCGACTGCGCGCCGAGTCGTCGCTCGCGGCGCTCCGAAGGCTGCGCGCCGAAGAGCTTCGCTCGCGCGCGGAGTTCGTGCCGGAGCCCGACCGGGCGCCGCACGAGCCCTCGGCGCCACCGGCGAGCGGGCACGGCGCGCGAGCCATCTTGCCGTGGGTGGCGCTCGGCGGCGGCGTCGCCATCGCCGCTGCGGGCGCCGTCGTCTACGTGTTCGGCGCACGCGATCACGACAAGGTGACGAGCGCCCCCGGCTACGGCGACCCCCACGGCGTTCACCCCATGACCGAAGCGGAGGCGGAACGCTACGTGCGGTCCGGCAATACCAAGAAGCTGCTCGGTGGTCTCGGTCTCGGCCTGGGCGGGGCGCTCGTCGGCACGTCCGCCGTGCTCTTCTTCACGGGCGCCGGGCGCGAGACGCCGGGCGAGCGCGGCAGCGTCGCGGTCGCGCTCGACGCCGGCCCCGAGGGCGGCACGCTCGCCCTCTTCGGGAGCTTCTGAGTCGTGCTCTCGCGTCCTTCCGTCGTCCTCGCGTGGCTCGGCGTCGCGTTCGGCTGCTCGTCGCCGGATCTCGGCGGCACGCACTTCAGCTGCCGCAGCGACGCCGATTGCTCGGGTGGCGAGGTGTGCGGCAGCGTGTCGGGGCGCTCGGCGTGCATCGCCGCCGGCGATCAGCCGCTCACCATCGGCATGAGCGGGCCGCTGCAGGGCCCGAGCCAGGACCTCGGCATCGAGATGCGGCGTGGCATCCTGGCCCTGTTCTCACGCGTCAATGGCCAGGGCGGCGTGTTCGGTCGCGAGCTCGTGCTGCGCAGTATGAACGACAACTACGACCCCGCGCTCGCGCTCGAGAACACCAAGGCGCTGCTCGACATCGAAGAGGAAGCCGCGGGCCCCGACGCCCCCGACGTGCGCGGCAAGGATTCCGTGTTCGCGCTGCTCGGTAACATCGGCACGCCCACGATGCTCGAGACGGCGCCCGTGGCGACGAAGAACAAGACGCTCTTTTTCGCGCCCTTCACGGGCGCGCAAAAATACCTGCGCGACGGAACGAACTCGCCGTACGTCTACAACTACCGCGCCGGCTACTACCAGGAGACGGACGCCATGGTCGACTACATGGCCACCTACCGTCAGCCGCGCATCATCACGTCGCCGCCCGGCGAGTCGTACCGCCACGTCATCGCGTTCACGCAGCGCGACAGCTACGGAGATGCCGGCTACGGCGGCCTCGTCAACGCCTACAACCGGCTCTCGCCGCTGCCACAGCCCGATTCGACCAAGCCGGATCCCTCGATCGCGCGTCTGTACTACGACCGCGAGGACGTCGAGAGCGTGGGGCCTGCCATCGTCGAGGCCGAGCGCGTGCTCGAAGACCTCCTGCGCGACGAATCAGGGCTGCTCTCGGCGGGCGTGGTCATGGTCGACACGTACCAGCCCGGCAACAAATTCATCCGCGCCGTGCTCGACTGGGTGAACGCCGATCTCGAGCGCGCAACACGCCTCGATCTGGCGTTCATGCACGTCTCGTTCGTCGGCTCCAACGCGCTTGCCGACGCCCTGACGAGCCCCCCGGAGCGCTACGTTGACGTGCGCGACGGACGAACCGAGCGAAGCTACGCCGAGGGCGTGATGGTGACCGAGGTGGTGCCCTACTACGACACGCAGGCCGAGGGCGTGGCCGACTACCGCGCCGACATCGATCGCTTCGACGGCGGCGACTATTCGTTCACCTCGCTCGAGGGCTACATCGCCGCACGCCTTTTTACGCGCGCGCTTCTGCTCAACGGCCCCACCCTCGACACCGAGCGGCTCCGGCAGACACTCGATGGTCGCGTGCAGAACCTCGACATCGGCATCGGCACGCTCCTCAGCTTCTCGTCCACCAACCACCAGGCGTCGCAGACGGTCTGGGGCAGCGTGATTTCGGCCGACGGTACGTTCCGGGTCCAGTACCTTTGGAACCCCACGGACCGCATCGTTCCGAATTGAGCCATCCGCGCCCGTGATCGATGCGCGCTCCGCGGCGCATGGAGCGCGTCTCGCGTCGGGTGGTGGGGCGCGAATCGACGTACGTTTCGCGCGAGCACGGAGGGCGACGAACGTGTCTCCGCCGTATCCACCCCGGGGAGTGAGTTTCGATTCGACGACGCGCATTGCGCGATCGTTTCGGAAACAAGCCGAGAACCCAAAATCACGGTGAGATCGGGTCCCGAGGGGATTGTTCGCGCGTGTTCGCACGGGCGACAGTGAGCTTCGAAAGCCATTCGCTTTCTCGCCTGGAGGAACTTCGTTGCTTCCAATTCATCGCTCGATCGTGGTTGCCGAGGGGCTGTTGTCGTTGGTGCTCTCGGCGCGCGCTGCGGGCGCGCAGACACCGACCGTCCCGGCCGCTCCCGCGGCGCCTCCGACGGTGGCACCGGCTCCGCGCCCGCGGCACCCGCGGCGCCGCCGCCAGCGGCCGAGCCGCCGGCCGCTGCTGGCACTACCCCCGCCGTGCCCGCTCTGGTCGCGGAGCCAGCGCCGCCGCCCGCGGCCATGCCGCCAGAAGCACCCGCCGCCCCGGAGCCCGCTCTTCCGGCTGCGGCGCCTGCTGTGCCCGCCCCGGCCGCGGAAGCGCCCCCCGAGGGGCCGTTCAAGCTCGGCGCATCGATCTGGAGCCGCTACGAGCTGCGTGACAACTACCAGGAGCACGGCCTCACGCATCCGCGCCTGCACCGCGAAGGCGACTACGTCGTCTCGCGTGCGCGTCTCACCGTGAAGACGACGCCCGTCGACGTGGGCGACGGCGTCTCGGTGTCGGCGACGGTCGCGCCGCAGGCGGCCTACACGTGGGGCGAGAACGCCGGCGCGGCGCCGACCGTGAGCGACAGCCCTCCGATCCAACTCTACGAGGGTTATGCGAGCGTCGGCAGCGACCACTACCGCGTCGATGCCGGACGCTTTTCCATGAACTACGGCGACGCGCTCGTGATCGGCGATCTTGGCTGGAACGAAGCGGCGCGCGCCTTCAACGGCGCACGCCTCCACCTCACGCCGAGCGAGACGCCATTTTACATCGACGCGTTCGGCTCGATCATCGTCGAAGGGCGCTCGGTCACCCAGAAACCCGTCGCGGGCGATACGTATTTCTACGGCGTTTACGCGGGTCTCGGGCCGCTCGTCGCGAAGGACTACGACCTCGACGTCTACGCCCTGTTCCTCACGCCCGAGAAGAACAGCAAGGTCGTCGTCGCCGATCCGATGGACCCGACGAGCACCGCGCTCGGCCGTCAGAAGTCCGCGACCGAGGCGACGCTCGGCGCGCGCGTCAAGGGCAAGGCCGCCATCGTCGACTATCGCGCCGAGGCCGGCTTCCAGTTCGGTAAGAAGCCGATCGCTCCGACGTTTTTGGTGCCGCGACCCGACACCAAGAGCAAGACGGCGTACCAGCTAGACGGCGAGATCGGCGTGCTCCCGGCAGCCGGCTTTCGCGTGGGGCTCGAGGGGCTCGTCGCCTCGGGCGACGACGTGAACACGCTCGACGAGGACGAAGGCTACGACGAGCTTTACCCCACCTCGCACAAGTGGCTCGGCTTGATGGACGTGATGGGGCCGCGCACCAACGTGCTGAGCGGCGTCCTGCACGTGAAATACGCCATCGAGCCCGTCACCTTCCTGCTCGACGGCCACTACTTCGCGCGTCCCAAGCGCGGCGCGGACCACAAGCACGGCGCGGTCGGCGAGGAGATCGATTTCAACGTCGCCTACGCCATCGGCAAGGGCTTCTCGCTCCGCGGGCTCTACGGCGTGTTCCTGCCGAACGAGGATTTCTGGACTCCGAAGTCACCCGACAAGGGCGCCGCTGGCGATCCCTTGCACTTCTTCGAGCTGCAGTTCGGCTATGAGCTCAAGTGACCCATGCCGTGAGGCGCGCGTGATCGACGCACAGCTCACCCGAGAGGGTGGGCGACGTTTCGGGAGCCGGCTCGCCGCGTCGCGATGTTTCACGACGGCGCCGCGTCGGCTCGATACTGTTTCGATACGACGCCCGGTGATTCGTCAACGTTTCGGAAACGTGCCGACAACGAGCGGCGCTCTACGATCCACCCCCTTCGCCCTTGATCGTGCGGCGACGCATCTCGATGATCGTTCCGTGCTTCCCCCTCTGGAGTCATCATGAAAAGGTCCGACGAAGCACCCGAGACCGCGCGCATGACGCGCCGCCAGCTCGGCGGCCTGGCGCTCGGCGCGGCGGCCATTGCCTGCAGCAAGAAGGAGGCGCCGAAGGTCGACGCCGTTCCGTCGAGCTCCGCGGACCTCGCCGCCATGGCCCTACCAGGCAACGAGCTCGAGAAACCCGACCTCAAGCTCGGCTTCATCAAGCTGACGGACTGTGCCCCGATCATCATCGCCAAGGAGAAGGGCTTCTTCAAAGAGGAGGGCCTCAACGTCGAGGTCGAAGCGCAGGCGAACTGGAAGATCCTGCTCGATCGCGTGATCGCGGGCGAGCTCGACGGCGCGCACATGCTCGCCGGTCAGCCCCTCGGCGCGACCATCGGTATCGGCACCAAGGCCGACGTCGTGACGGCCTTCACGATGGACGTGAACGGCAACGGCATCACCGTCTCGAACGCGATCTGGAAGAAGATGCAGGCGGTCAACCCCAGGCTCAGGAGCCCGACGCCGCCGCATCCCATCAGCGCCGCGGCACTCGTGCCCGTCGTCAAGGAGTTCAAGGCGAAGGGCACGCCGCTTCGCATGGGAATGGTGTTCCCCGTCTCCACCCACAACTACGAGATCCGCTACTGGCTCGCTGCGGCGGGTATCAACCCGGGCTTTTACACTGCCACCGACACGCGCGGCGTCGACAAGGCAGACGTCGAGCTTTCGGTGACGCCGCCGCCGCAGATGCCCGCGACGCTCGAGGCGGGGACGATCCAGGGCTATTGCGTGGGCGAGCCCTGGAACCAGCAGGCCGTGGCCAAGGGCATCGGCGTGCCGGTCGTCACCAACATCGAGATTTACAAGAACAAGCAGGAGAAGGTGTTCGGCGTGAGCCGCGCCTTCGCCGAGAAGAACAAGAAGACGCACGTGGCGCTCGTGAAAGCGCTGATTCGCGCCGGAAAATGGCTCGACGAGAGCATGGAGAACCGGCACGAGGCCTCCAAGATCCTTTCCAACAAGAGCTACGTGGGTGCGGACGAGGAGGTCATCAAGAACAGCATGACGGGCTACTTCTATTTCCAGAAGAGCGACAAGCGCGACATGCCCGACTTCAACGTGTTCTTCCGCTACTTCTGCACTTACCCGTACTACAGCGACGCGATCTGGTTCCTGACGCAGATGCGCCGCTGGGGGCAAATCGCCAGCGCAGAGCCGGATTCATTCTATCACGAGACGGCGAAGAAGGTCTACCTGCCGGACGTGTATCGCGAGGCGGCCACGGCGCTCGTCGAGGACGGCCACCTCGAGCGCGAAGAGGTGCCGTGGGAAACGGACGGGTACAAGCCGGCGACGTCCGAGTTCATCGACGGCATGACGCTACGACGGCCGGAAACCTCTCGAATACATCGAGGGGTTCAAGATCGGCCTCAAGGACGACGCATGAATCGACAAGGAGAACGCTAGTGACGACACCCGAACAGGCCCTTTCCGGGGCAGCGGCGCTGCTCCCGAAGCTCAAGCTCGTGGGCGAGCGCGCGCTCGAAGGGCTTCGCCAAAAGCTCGTGGGTCTCGTGATTCCGTCGGTCGCGTTCGCGATGTTTCTGGGCGTCTGGTCGCTGGCTTCGCACAAGATCGTCACCAAGTACGGCACCCTGCCGACGCCTGCCGACGTCGTGAAGGAGGGCGGCGTCCTGCTCGCCGACCACCAGAAGACGCGGCTCGCCGAGCAGCGCTTCTTCGAAGAGCGCGCGCAGGATGCCGCGAAAGAAGAGCACTACGCCGCGATCGCTCGTGCCAAAGCCGCGCAAGCGTCGGGCTCCGCGCGCGCGGCGCTGCTCGAGCGCGCCAAGCACTTCGACGAGCGAGCCGAAAAGGTCGCTCACCGTGGCTTCGCCGCGAGCCCCACCTACGTCGACCAGATCTTCACGAGCCTGAAGACCGTGTTCGCGGGCTTCCTCGTTGCGAGCCTGATTGCCATCCCGATCGGCATTCTGTGCGGCATGAGCAAGGTCTTCAGCGCCGCCGTCAATCCCATGGTTCAGCTTTTCAAGCCCGTTTCGCCGCTTGCCTGGCTGCCGATCGTGATGATCACCGTGGGGGCGCTCTACACCACCGACCCCGAAAAGGCCTGGTTCGAAAAGTCGTTCATCAGCTCGGCGCTCACGGTGGCGCTCTGCTCGCTCTGGCCCACGCTCGTGAACACCGCCATCGGCGTCACGTCGATCGACAAGGACCACATGAACGTCGCGCGCGTGCTGAACCTTCCGTGGAGCACGCGCGTCAGGAAGATCGTGATCCCGTCGTCCTTGCCGTACATCTTCGCGGGGCTTCGCATCTCGCTCGGCGTGGGCTGGATGGTGCTGATCGCCGCCGAGATGCTCGCGCAGAATCCCGGGCTCGGAAAGTTCGTCTGGGACATGTTCCAGAACGGGAGCAGTCAGACGCTCTCGGCGATCATGGTGGCGGTCTTCACGATCGGCGTCATCGGCTACGCGCTCGACCGCATCATGGTGATGCTAGAGCACATGGTGAGCTACCAGGGCGCCCAGGCGTGACGGCGAAGGCATGAGCTTTCTCGAGCTATCCGGCGTCTCCAAGGGCTTTCGAGCCGGCAAGAAGACGGTTCGCGTCCTTCACGACGTGAACCTCAGCCTCGAGGAGCGCGAGTTCGTGTGCATCCTCGGCTTCTCGGGCAGCGGCAAAACGACCCTCATCTCGCTCATCGCGGGTCTGCTCTCGCCCGACTCGGGACGCGTCCTGCTGCGCGGCAAGCCAATCCAGGGTCCGGGCCCCGAGCGCGGCGTGGTGTTCCAGAACTACTCGCTTTTGCCCTGGCTCAGCGCGTACCAAAACATCGCGCTTGCCGTCGATCGCGTCTTTCCCGACTGGACGGCCAAAAAGCGGCGCGAGCACGTCCTCAAGCACCTCGACCTCGTCAATCTCGGGCACGCGCCGCACAAGAAGCCGAAGGAGCTCTCGGGCGGTATGCGCCAGCGCGTTGCCGTCGCGCGAGCGCTCGCGATGAATCCCGAGGTGCTGCTGCTCGACGAGCCACTCTCGGCGCTCGACGCGCTCACGCGCTCGTCGCTCCAGAGCGAGATCGAGCGCATCTGGGCAGAGCAGCAGAAGACCGTCGTCATGGTCACCAACGACGTCGACGAGGGCCTGCTGCTCGCCGACCGAATCGTGCCGCTGACGCCCGGGCCGAACGCCACGTTCGGGCCATCCTTCGAGGTGACGATCCCGCGGCCCCGCGACAAGCGGGCGCTCAACCACGACGCTACCTTCAAGCGGTTGCGCAACGACATCCTCACGTACCTGAGCGAGTTGCGCGAGAAGGCGGCCTCGGCGAAAGCCGGCCCGCCGCGTGCCGAGTCGATCCCCGACGGCGAGGCCGCGCCCGAAGCCGTCGTAGCCCGCCGTGCCCGCGTCGGGAGCCGTCGGGCCCACGATGAAGGGAGCACCGGCATGAGCGCCTACGTCGAGCTGCACGAGGTAAAAAAGGAGTTCCCGACGCCGAACGGCCCCGCCGTGATTGTCGAGGACTTCAACCTCACCATGAAGAAGGGCGAGTTCGTCGCGCTCATCGGCCACTCGGGTTGCGGCAAGTTGACGGTGCTCGGCATGCTCGCGGGCCTGAGCCAGTCGTCGGGCGGCACCATCATCGTGGCCGGGCGCGAGGTGACGGAGCCCGGGCCCGATCGCGCCGTGGTCTTCCAGTCGCCTTGCTTGCTCCCCTGGCTTGCGACGCTCGAGAACGTCTCTTTGGGCGTCGATTGCGTCTTCGCGGCCGACGAAAAGAAGAAGCGGCGCGCGCATGCCGTGCGTGTCCTCGAAACCGTCGGCCTCGGCGACGCGCTGTCGCGCATGCCGGGGGAGCTGTCGAGCGGGATGCAGCAGCGCGTGGGGATCGCGCGGGCCCTCGCGCTCGTTCCGAAGATGCTGCTGCTCGACGAGCCGTTCGGCATGCTCGACTCGCTGACGCGTATGGAGCTTCAAGACGTGCTGCTCGGCGTCGTCGAGCGCGAGCAGACGACGGCGCTGATGGTGACGCACGACGTCGACGAGGCGCTGCTCGTCGCCGATCGCGTCGTGATGATGACGACGGGCCCGCGCGCTCGCGTGGGCGGCATCGTGCGCGTCGACCTGCCGCGGCCGCGCAAGCGCGTGGAGGTGCTCGAGCACCCGTCGTACTACGAGCTTCGCGAGGAGCTCATCGGGTTTCTCGAAGCGCAGGAGCCCGAGGGCGCCGGCCGGAAGGCGGCGGCTTGAGCGGATGTGGGTGATTGGGTGAGCGTTGCGAGCGGGTCGCCCGTCCTGGACCTGCTCGAGCACCTGCCCGGGCTCGTGCGGCGCACGCGCAGGCCGTCACCCCTCGAGGCATCGGCCCGGGCCGCGAAGCCGCGCGAGCGGCTCGTGATCGTCGGTAACGGCATGGTGGGCCAGCGCCTTTGCGAGCGGCTCGTCGAGCGCGGCCTGTCGCGCCGCCTCGAGCTCGCCGTGATCGGCGAGGAGCCCACGCAGGCGTACGATCGCGTGCACCTCACCGACGTGCTCAAGGGGCGCCCGAGCGCCGAGCTCTTGCTGCGTGCGCCCGAGTGGTACCTCGAGCACGGTATCGAGCTCTTGCTGGGCGACGCGGCGCACCGCATCGATCGCGACGCGCGCAAGGTGCACACGGCATCGGGCCGCGCGCTCGAGTACGACCGGCTCGTCCTCGCCACGGGGTCGCGCGCCGTCGTGCCGCCGCTTCCCGTCGAGGACGGCGTCGAGCTGCTCGCGTACCGCACGCTCGCGGACGCCGAGCGCATTCTCTCGGAGCTTAGCTCCTGCCACGGGGCCGAGCATCCCATCGTCGTCATCGGCGCGGGCCTCTTGGGCATCGAGGCGGCGCGCACGCTCGAGCTCCTCGGTCTTTCGGTGGTCGTGCTCGAAACGGCCTCCCAGCTCTTGCCGCGCCAACTCGATCCCGAGGCTGCCGCCGTGCTCCAGGGCACGCTCGAGAGCGCGGGGCTCTCCGTGCGGCTCCGCTCCCGAGTCGTGCGCATCGGCCGGGGCGCAGGCGGCGTGCGCCTCGAGCTCGACGACGGTTCGGTGCTCGACGCGGCAGCCGTCGTCGCGGCAGCGGGGGCGCGCCCCGCCGACGACCTCGCGCGCGAAGCGGGTCTGCGCTGCCGTCCGCGCGGGGGGGTCGAGGTCGACGGCCGGATGCGCTCCTCGGACGCGCGCATCCACGCCGTCGGCGAGTGCGCGAGCCACGCGGGCGTGCCCCACGGGCTCGTCGCGCCCGGCTACGCCATGGCCGACGTGCTCGCCTCGCTGCTCGCGGGCCGTCGCGCTGCGCTCGACGCCCAGGAGGCCGTCACGCGCCTCAAGCTCGACCTCACCGAGGTGACGGTGCTCGGCAGCCCCGCCGACTGCCCGCGCGACCGCGAGGTCGTTTTCCGTGCGCCCGGCGTCTATCGCCGGCTGCTCGTCGCGGGGCGGCGCGTCGTCGCCGCCATCGTGATCGGCACGTGGAACGAGCTGCCCGGCTTGCAGCGTCTCGTCACCGAGGGGCGACGCTGTCCAGGGCGTACCCTCGAATCCTTCGAGAAGGAGGGCACGCTCGGCGACGCGGTGCGCGTGTCGCTCTCGGTGCTCGCGTGGCCCGAGGCGGCCGTCGTCTGCCAGTGCGCCAACGTGTCGCGCGGGGCGCTCACGCGCGCCGTCGTCGGTGGCGCCGTGAACGTCGAGGCGCTCGGGCGCGCGACCTCGGCGGGAACACTGTGCGGGAGCTGCCGGCCGCTGCTCGCCGAGCTCGCGGGCGACGGCTCGGCAGCCGTGCCCGCCCCACGCGGTCGGTCGGTCGCGGTGGCTTCCGTGCTGGCCCTCCTGTTCACGATCGTGACGCTGCTCGTGCCTCGCATTCCGCTGCCCGCGAGCCTGCGCGCCTGGACGTTCCAGGCCGCCTGGACGGACCCCACCGTCAAGCAGATCACCGGCTACGCCACGCTCGGCGCGATCGTCATCGGCCTATCTCTCTCGCTGCGCAAGCGCATCGAGCGCTTCAAGCTCGGCAGCTACGCGAGCTTTCGCAGCGTCCACACGCTGCTCGGCATGGGCGCGCTCGTCGCCCTCTTCGTGCACACGGGCCTGCGCCTCGGCGAAAACCTCAACCTCGTGCTCGCGCTCGTCGTGCTCGCCGGCGCGCTCACCGGCGCCGCGAGCGGCCTCGCCCCGCCGCCGCCCGTCGCGGGCACGCCGTCGTCGGTCGTCGGAGTGTTCTCACGCTTCGTGAAGCATACGCACGACGTCGCCTTCTGGTTGTTCGTTCCCCTCGTCGCCTTTCACGTTCTCAAGACCTACTTTTACTGATCCTCGTTAGCCACGCTCCAGAGACGACCGCGAAACGATCGGCCGTCGCAGAGCGCGCACGCCCGACGTGCGCCTTCGCGATGCCATGGCCCAAGCGAACATGAGCTCGAAAACGACGAATCCCCAGGTCATCGACTTCACGCGCTCCCCCGCGCGTGGTCGCGCTTCGCGCGGGTCCGAGGCCCGACGCCACCCGGAGGCACAGTGTCACCGTCCGCCTTTCTTTTCAGCAAGCGTTTCGGAGCGCTCGTCGTGATCCTCACCACTGGGTTCTTGCTCTATTCGCTCAAGGGCTCGACGCGCTCCATCTACTTGCCGGGGCGCACGACCGACGGGCACTACCAGATCGAATCGGATTGCACGCTCTGTCACACGGGAAGCTTCACCGACCGCGAGGAGCTTCAGTCCGCCTGCGTGCGCTGCCACGGCGACGAGCTCGCCCGAGCGGAAGACTCCCACCCCCAACGAAAATTCACCGATCCGCGCAATGCGGACCGCACGGCCGTGCTCGACGCCCGCTACTGCATCACCTGCCACCGCGAGCACCGGCCCGAGGCGACGAGCGTCATGGGCCTCTCGCTGCCGCGCGACTACTGCTATCGCTGCCACGAAAAGATCGGCGAGGAGCGCCCGACCCACCGCGGCCTCGACTTTTTCACGTGCGGCGACGCGGGCTGCCACAACTTCCACGACAACCGCGCGCTCTACACCGACTTCTTGCTGCGGCACGATGGCGAGCCCCCGCTTCTTTCGGCGCCGAAGGTCCCCGCGCGCGTGCACCCACCGTCGAAGCGCCCCGCGCTTTCCAAGCGCGACGCCAACGCGCCCGCGACGCTGAAGCCCGCGAGCAGCGAGCTCGACGCCTGGGCGGCGAGCGCTCATGCCCACGCCGGCATCGACTGCACCGACTGCCACGCCCCGAAGGGCGGCTCGGCGAGCGAAGAGGTCGCCGACGCGACGTGCAAAAGGTGCCACGCCAGCGAGAGCCAGGGCTTCGAGAGCGGGCGGCACGGCATGCGCATCGCCGCGGACCTGCCGCCCATGAAGGTCGCCGAGGCCCGGCTGCCCATGAAACCCGCGGCCCACGAAAAGAAGCTCGGTTGCACCTCGTGTCATGGCGCGCACGCCTTCGACACGCGGCGCGCCGCCGTCACGGCCTGCCTCGGCTGCCACGACGACGAGCACTCACGCTCCTACAGGGGCTCACCGCACGACGCTCCTTGGCTCGCCGACCCGGGTGGCCGCAGCGGCGCTTCGTGCGCCACGTGCCACCTGCCGCGCATCAGCGAAGCGGGAGAAACGCACGTGCGTCACGGCCAGAACGACAACCTGCGTCCCAGCGACAAGATGGCGCGCAACGTCTGCACCGCCTGCCACGGCCTTTCGTACGCGCTCGACACGCTCGCGGACCCGGCGCTCGTCGCCCGCTCGTTCCGCGGCAAGCCGAGCGTGCACGTCAAGAGCTTCGAGATGGCGCGCGCCCAGGCCGACGAGTCGCCGCGCAAGGATTTACCCTGACCGCCGCCCCGTTTCTTCGAACCCCACCCCTCCGGAGGAAAGTCATGAACCATCGTAAAAACCAGCGTCCAGGCTTCGTCTTCTCGCTCGCCGGCATGGGCGCCCTGCTCCTCGTTTTCGGCGCGTGCCAGAAGAAGGAAGAGCCGGCGGGTCTGAGCCCCCAGAAAATGGCCGACGCGCTGCACGCGGTGATGTCGTCGGACCGCACCGTCTACACGCGCCAGGTCGTCAATCGACTCCAGAACGAAGAGAAGCTCATCAAGGCGAGCGAGCACTGGAAGGACGAGAAGGCGCTGCCGTTGCCAGCCCAGATGTTTCGCATGGGCGCCGAGATGGTTTCCGATTCGAAATCGGGCTTCACCTACGCGCTACTCTCGATGTGGCCCGTGAACAAACAGAATGCACCGAAGACGGAAGCCGAGAAAACGGGCCTGAAGTTCATCGCCGAGAACAAGGGGAAGAACTATTATCAAGAAGAGACACTGGGTGACGTGCGCTACTTCACCGCCATCTACGCCGATACCGCGGTCGCGCCCGCGTGCGTCACCTGCCACAACGAGCACAAAGACAGCCCGCGCCGCGACTTCAAGCTCGGTGACGTCATGGGCGGCGTCGTGATCCGAATCCCACTCACCGGGTGACGTGAGCCCGGGACAATCGAAAGTTCTTGTCTCTCGTTAGCTTCGAAGAAGGAGAAATTGCCATGCTCGACGCGAAGACCATTGCCATCGTTCAGGCCGATTGGGCCAAAGTCTTGCCGATTGCCGATACGGCAGCGACCATCTTCTACGACAAGCTTTTTGTGCTCGACCCTGCCGTCAAACCGATGTTCAAATCCGATCTCACCGAGCAGAAGAAGAAGCTCTTGATGATGCTCGGTGCGGCGGTCAAAGGGCTGAACGACCTCGGCGCGCTCGTGCCCACGGTGCAGGCGCTCGGCAAGCGTCACGTCGGCTACGGCGTGAAGCCCGAGCACTACGCCACGGTCGGTGCCGCGCTGCTCGGCACGCTCGAAGCGGGGCTCGGCGCGGGGTTCACCGCCGAAAACAGAGCCGCGTGGACGGCCGTCTACGGCGTGCTCGCCGAAACGATGCAGGCCGCGGCCGCCTCGGCCTGAGCACGC
This sequence comes from uncultured delta proteobacterium, assembly GCA_963841435.1. Taxonomy (GTDB): domain Bacteria; phylum Myxococcota_A; class Polyangia; order Polyangiales; family Polyangiaceae; genus PMG-095. The sequence continues at coordinate 27,058 of CAWJCS010000003.1, read as the reverse complement.
AAAAGGGCTCGAACGAGCGAGCGTGGCTGCCCCCGTTTCGTGACGACGCGTGCGGCCCGCGTTCTCGGCTCCGCCTGCGAGCGCGGGTGCCCCCAAGCGTCGGCTACGCCGCCGCGGGGGCACACCGTCGCCGTGCACGGCGTGCTTTAGAAGCTGCCCGATAGCGCGAGCCCCGTGCCGTCGGCCCCGACGAACGGTGAAAGCTCGAGCCGTGCCGTTTTCTTGTCGCTCAGCGTCGGCGACACAACGACGAGCACGACGCCGCCGATGAGCGCCGCGCCGCCCGTGCCGAGCAACACGTAGCCAATCGTGCGGCTGCCGCTCTGGTCGTCGAGGAACTTCTGCCGCCGGCTTGCGGAGGACGCCCGGTCGGCGGCTTTCCCCTGTGCGATGCCGAGCAGCTCGAAGAACACGCCGCCCGCGACGGCGACCGCGCCGACACCGCCCACGACGAGCCCGGCGATGAGCTGCCCGTCCGCACCCTTCGACGCCTCGCCCGTTCCGGGTGCCGGAGCGTTCGGGGCCGGCTCGGGCGGGGGCGCGGCTGGCGGCGACGCCGGTGCAGGCGCGGCGGCCACGGGCGCGGCCGCGACCGGTGCCATCGCCACGGGCGGCGGTGGAGGCTCGGCTTCGAGCGACGGCACGACGAGCTTGGCCGTTGCGCCCGCGCCCTCCGTCTTCACCTCGAGGTGCGCGGGCTTCATGCCGCGCGCGGTCACGTCGATGACGCGCACGCCCGGATCGACGGGTGCCGCGACGCCCCAAAGCCCCTGCGGCACGAGCGCACCGTCTCGCTTTATCTCGAGCCCCTCGAGCGCCGCCACGCTCGGTGGCACCTCGATCACGAGGCGGGTCAGCGAGGGTTCGAGCGCCTGAGCTTCCTTCCTTGCCAGACCTTCGCGGTCGGCCTGGTGCTCGGCGCGAGCCTGCGCGGCAGCCTCACGGTACGTGATCCACGCGCTCGCCGTCCGCCCGCTGTCCTTGTAGCAAAGCGCCAGGTTTAGCAGCGTCCCGACGCCGGGATCGAGCTTCTGGCTGTCGGCGAGCTTCGGACAGGCCTCGTCGTAGCGCTTCTGATCCATCAAGCGCTTCGCTTCGTCGAAGAGCGCTTCGGCCGCCGCCTGGTTGCTCGTCGACTGCGCCCTAGCGGTGCCCGCACCAAGGAGCGAAAGCCAGAGCACCGAGAGCGCGAGCGCGCCCTTTCGCCCGAGGTGTTTCATCGTGACCTTGGTTTATAGCCAAGCCGGGGGCGCGCGCCGAGCTACTTCCGGTCGCCGTACAGGTCCTCGGGTTTCTGCGGTTTCGGGGCGGGCGCGGCCGGCGCCGGCTTCGGGGTCGGCGTCGGGGTCGGCGTGGCGGTCGGTCGCGGCTTCGAGGGGCGCACGGGTTTCGCGGCGACGGGCGCCGGCTTCGTCGGCTTTTCGGTTGCCGAGGCAGAGGGGGTCGCGCTCGGCGTCGGCACGGGCTCGACGACGATGGGAGCTGGCGGTTGCCCGACGGTCGCCGCGGGCGGCGGCGCGACGGCGGGTGCGGCGCTGTCGGTCGGCTCGGGCTCGACGTGGGAACGCAGCATGACCACGGCGGCAATCGCCACGCCGACGAGCCCGACGAGCGCGCCCACGAGGATGGCCACGAGCTTACCGTGCGAGCGAGCTCCGGCGCCCGTGCCGCCCCACGCGCCGCGGGTGCTGCTGCCGTGCTGGGAGCTCGCCGGCATTGCGTCGTCGGGCCCGGGGCGGGAGGTACCGAGCCCGGCGCCCGCGATGACGCGGCTCACGCGCTCGATTGAGATGCGCGCACGACGCGGTGCGAACGGCGTGAGCGCCACCGCGAACTCGGCGACGTTCGCGTACCGGAGGTTGCGGTCCTTCTCGAGGCAGCGAGAGATGATGACTTGCAGCCCTTCGGGCGCGTCGGGGCGCAGGTTCCGGAGCGGGGGCGCCTGCTGCTGCAAGATCATGGCGCAAAGCTGGGTGATGGTGTCGGCCTGGAAGGGCACGCGCCCCGTCAAAAGCTCGTAGAGAATCGCGCCGAGCGCCCAGACATCCGTGCGCGCGTTGACCTCGCGCGCCGAGGCCATCTGCTCGGGCGACATGTAGAGCGGCGACCCCATCACGGTCGTCGTCTTCGTCATGCTGAGGTCCGAGCCGGACGAGCTCAAGCCGCTCACCTTGGAAATGCCGAAATCGAGCACCTTCACCGAGGGTGAGCCGTCGGCGCGCGCCGCGAGGAACAGGTTCGCGGGCTTGAGGTCGCGATGAACGATGCCGATCGCATGCGCCTCCGCGAGCGCCTCGCAAGCCTGCAGCACGTACTCGACCGCCTCCTCGACGGGCAGCGCACCGCGGCGCAAGGTCGTGGTCGCGAGGTCCGCGCCATCGAGGTACTCCATGATCATGTAGGGCGCGCCGTTCTCGAGCGTCCCGACGTCGGTGACGCGCGCCACGTGCTCGCTCTTGATGCGCACGGCGGCGCGCGCCTCGCGCAGAAAGCGCGCCACGGCCTCGTTGTTCGCCAGCGCCTGCGGCAACAGGAACTTGATCGCGACGCGCTCTTCGAGCGTCACGTGCGTCGCCGCCACGACGACGCCCATGCCGCCCATGCCGAGCACCCGCTCGATGCGGTACTTGCCGAGCAGGATCTGCCCGGGCTCGACGCCGGCCGCGGCGTGGCCTTGCTCTCGGATCAAATTGGGGTCCACGCCACGCCGCTCCGCCGAACGCCGACTATACCGCGAGGGGAGGGCCCCGGCGCTGCTCGGCCGGCCGGTTTTTCTCCCACCGTGATCTTTTCCTGCTTCTCCCGACAGTGGAGAGGGGAGGCCGCGGGATGTCCGCCCGCGGGAGGGGGATTAGCGACCCCGAGTGCGCGGCCGGAGTCCAGTGCGCCTGTCATCCGGTGGTCCCAGTTACTCCATCGTAGTGATGAGAAATTCTGTCGGTTTGGTCGGCGCCGCGCTGCTCTGCGCCGGCCTCGGCGCGTGCGCCTCGAACGACACCGCATCGGGCGGCGGCCCCGGCTCCGGAGGCGCGGGCAACGCGTCGAGCGGCGGTACCGGCAACGGCCCAGGAGCGGGAACCAGCGGCGCTGCGCCGCTCGGCGGCGGCAGCGGCGGGGCGGCGGGCGGCGGGGCCGTGGGCGGCGCGGTCGGAGGGAGCTCGGGCACCTTTACGGGCGGCAGCGCGGGAGCGAGCGGCACGGCGGGGCTCGCGCCCGTTGGCGGCAGCGCCGGCATGGCCGGCGGCGACGTGGGCGGCATGGCGGGCCTCGGTGGGCTCGGCGCGGGTGGCATGAGCGGTGCGTCGGCGGGCGGTGCGGGCAGCGGCGGCACCTCCGGCGCGGACGGCCTGGCCGGCATGGCCGGCTCCGCCGGTACGATGGGCGGCGGTGGCAGCGGCGGAATGTCGACGGCCGGCTTCGACATCCAGGTCGAGCTCGCGAGCAGCGTGAAGTTGACCGCGCCCACGACGGTCGGCATCGTCACCTGGTCCCTCGACAAGAGCCCGCTCACGAGCGCGCACATCGACTTCGGTCTCGACACCGCCTACGGCATGACCGCGCCCGTTGACCTTTCAGCGATGAGCTACCGCACGCTGCTTCTTGGCATGAAGCCCGCGAAAACCTACCACTTCCGCGTCGTCGCGAATGACGCCACGAGCACGTACACGAGCAGCGATCAGACCGTGACGACGGGCGCGAAACCGAGCGCCAATCCCCTCACGAGCTTCACGGCGCGGACTCCCTCCGCCATCCCCAAGGGCTTCTTCATCACGTCGTTCTGGCAGGGAACCAACTCGAAGCTGCCGTTCATCTTCGACACCGACGGCGACCTGGTCTGGTGGTACACGGCTGCGAGCGGCGAATCGTCGGACGGCATCTCGCGCGCCAAAATGTCGGCCGATAGCCAGAGCATTTGGCTCGTCAACGAAACGCTGAGCGGTGCCCCGCTCCGCCGCGTCTCCATCGACGGCCTCACGACGCAGACGTACTCGAACACCAAGGCCTCGCACGACATCTGCGCCGTCAGCGGGGACACCATGGCCTACCTCGACTACGGCGAGAGCGATTGCAACAGCATCTTCGAGATCAACAACGCCGGCACCACCAAGGAAGTGTTCGAATCGACGGGCGTCACCGGCACGGCCGGCTCGATCTCGAGCTGCCACGGCAACGCCGTCCGCTACTCGAAGAAGGAAGACGCCTACACCTATTCCGACTGGCAGAAGGACGTGGCAGCCGTGACCCGCACCGGGTCCCTGCTCTGGAAGCTCACCCAGAAAGTGGGAAGCAACAGCAGCTGGGGCAGCGCCCAGCACGGCCACCAGCTGCTCGACAACAGCCTGCTCATTTTCGCCAACAACGGCGCCGGCAGCAACCAGTCGCAAGCCATCGAGTACGACCTCGATGGCGGGCTCATCAAGAAATTCAACAGCGGTGGCAGCGCCACGAACTTCGGTGACGTGCAGCGCCTATCCAACGGCAACACCATCGTCACGTACTCCACGTCGTCCCTCATCCAGATGGTCGACGCGAACGATACGGTCGTCCTCGACGTGAAGGGCAGTGGCTCCTTCGGCTACGTCGAATTCCGAGACAGCCTCTACGGCCTACCCATCGACATCCAACAGTGACCCGGTCTCGGCGATCCGGCCGTCGCTGACGGCTCCGCTTCGGCCCAGCCAGGCTCAGAGATGGGTCGCGGAGCCGTTGCTCGCCGTGTTCCCGGCGCCGGCGCCGTAGACGAGCATGAGCACGGCGTACTGGCCCCAGGCGCCGCCCGGTGCCTTGTAGTGGGTCACGCCGATCTCGACCTCGAGGGGCTCGTTGTCGAGCAGCGCGTCCGGCCAGGTGATCTGGCGCAAGTCGTTGGTCTCCGTCACCCAGCCCCAGACGGAGCGGCGCTGGGCTTCGCTCACGTCGTGCATGGCGGCGTCGAGCGCGTCACCCGTGGTCTGGGCCTTGGAGGCGATGTGGGGGAGCGCCGAGGCCATGGCTCGCTCGCGCGGCGCCCGGCGTGGGGCGCTGTGCTTGCGCGCCGCCCGCCGCTTGCCGAGCTCCTCGAACAGGCGGTTTTCGTCGGCGCTGTGGTCCTGCGACTGGAAGAACGAGTACGTCGTGACGAGCGCCATGGCGCCGGACGGCTCGAGCCCCGCTGCGCCCACGGCGGCGCGCGTCATCGAAGGGTCGAGCAGGATGAAGCGCGCAAAGGGGCTGTCACCAGCTTGTCCCACACCGTCTCGCTCGGATACGCCGAGCCCGGCGCCGGCACCGGCGTCTCGATGCGCCAGCTCGGCACGTTGACCGTCTTTAGCGTGCTCACCGGCTTCGCGCTCTCGCCCATCACCGACTCGAGGTCCGACCGCGACGGGAACGCCGTCACGGGCTGCCCGAGCCCGCCGCCCCCACCGCAACCCGCCGCCATCCACGCCGCCGCCACGACACCCGCACCCAAGCACTTCATCCGAAACCTCCGTCAGAAAGACGCCCAATCGCGATCCATATCAGATCTCGGCGAGGGCCATCTACCCCCCATCGGTTCGGAGCCGGCAGCGGTTTCGTGGTGTTTCGCCCCGGGTTCTTCCACCGCGCTTGCGGCCACGCTCGCGCCCGCGAGGGCACACGGCGTGCTGCGGCGCGCTGTGTGCGATCGGCGGTCGCTAGCCGCCGAACGGGTTTCTCAGCTCGAGCTCGCCGAACAGCGAAAAATCGCGATCGCGCGTCAGCAGCGCTTCCACGCCGTGCGCGAGGCACAGCGCCGCGATGCGCGCGTCGTGCACCACGGGGCCGCGGACGCGCGGCTTCTGGAGGAGCGGAGCGAGCACGCTCTCGAATCCCTCGATTTCGGAGAGCAGCCGCAGCGACGGCGAGCCGAGCCAGCCATCGATCTGCGCCCAGGCAGCCCGCGGTGGCGTTGCGGCCGCCTTCCAGATCCGCGTGCTCGTGACCACGCTGAAAAACTCGTAGAGACAGGGCCACGGGATGGCCCAGGGCACGGACCCCTCGGCCATGTTCCGCACGAGGCGCTCTGCCACGAGGTGTTCGGTAACCTCGCGCCGGTGCGCGTACACGAGCACGTTCGTGTTGACGGCGAGCATCAGCGTTGCCCGTAGATCTCGCCGCGCAGATCTTGCCAGGAGAAGGACTCGAGTGGGTTTTCACCCTTCGGGTCGCCGGCGGCGAAATCGGGCAGACGGTACTTCGACGTGCCCGATTCCTGATCGAGCACGAGGCGCAGCCCCTGCTCGATGAGCGCCCGCATGGGCCGCCCCGTGCGCCGCGCATGCCGCCGCGTCCGCTCGAGCAGCGCCTCCGAGATCTCGACCGTCGTCTTCACTGATAAATCCTACCCATACTTATGAGTATGGGCAACCCATATTGCGGCCCGCGAGCGGATGTGCTCGCCATGGGAATCACGCGCCGAATGCTCTGCCCCGCACGAATTGCCCCGAGGCGCTGCCGGACATTCGTGCGGTGCTCGGGAATTGCTGAGCGCGTCCCCGCGCTGCGGGCGTCCGTTCAAGAGTGAAGCCAAGCCTGTCATCTGGGACCGAGCACGGCGGAGCTCGCGCGCGGCGCGCGGGCCCCTTGCTCGCGAAAATATTCGTTGTTTCGAGCTTCGCGCTCCTCGCGTGTAGCGAAGCCGCGCCCGACAATCCCACGGGCGGTTCCGCCGGTGCGGGCGGCGCGATGCCCATGGCCGGGCAGGGTGGTGCCGCCGTGGGCGGGGCTTCGCCCGGTGGAGGCAGCGGAGTCGCGGGAACATTGGGGGGGACCGGTGCCGGCGCGGGCACGGCGGGAGCAGGGCTCTCGGCGGGCAACGGTGCGACAGGCGGCAGCGGCGGCGCGGGCAGCGGCGGCGCGGGCAGCGGCGGCGGCGCGGGCACGGCCGCAATGGCTGGTGCGGCCGGCGACACGAGCCCGGCGGGCGGCGCAGCGGGCGTGGCGGGCGCGGCTGGATCGAATGGAGGCGCCGGGGCGGGCGGGGTCGGCGGAGCCGGCGCCGCAGGTGCAGCGGGCGCGGGTGCAGCAGGCGCGGCGGGAAGCGGCGCGGGCAGTGCCGGTGCGGCGGGCGGCCCGACGCTGCCGCCCATCACGGACTACAAGGCGCAGGGCCCGTTCACGACGACGGTTGACCGCAACGTGGGCCCCGGCAACGGCTACACCGTGTTTCGGCCCGACCCGCTCGGTCAGAACGGCTTTCTGCACGCACCCATCGTCTTCGGCCCCGGCATCGGTCAAGCCGTGACGGTGCACACGACGATGCTCACGAACTTCGCGTCGCACGGCTTCGTCGTCGTCGGAACCCCCGTGCTCAACGGTGGCCCGGGCGACGCCGGCAATCTCAAGATCATGCAAGACGGCCTCGACTGGATCGTCCAGCAGAACGACGTGGCCGGTATCTATCAAGGCAAGCTCTGGGTCGATCACGTGATCTCGATGGGCTTTTCCGTGGGCGGCACGTCCGCCGTACAGCTGGGCGGCGATCCGGCCGTCGCAACCGTCGTGTCGATCCACGGTCACACGGCGACGGCCGCGCTGCACGGCCCGATGCTCCAGACCACCGGCACTCAGGACACGGTCGGCATGCCACTGCAGCAGGCGACGTTCAGCATGTCACAAGTGCAGACGTTCCTCGCGACCCTCACGGGAGCGCCGCACCAGTACATCGAGAGCAACGGCGGCGGCGAAGAGCGCCCCGCCATCCTCGCCTGGATGCGCTACTGGATTTACGGCGACACGGGCGCAGACGGCTACTTCTTCGGCAACGACTGCGTGCTCTGCAAGGCGCCCTGGGAAAACCCCCAGCGCAAAAACTGGCAATAGGCGAGGTCGCCAGCGCCCTCCGTGGCGCGCAAGTCTTGCGGCGCGTGGCTCTTGTGGCACAGCTCTGACAGGGGCGCCCTGGTCGCCCCCCGTGTTTTCGCGCGGAGCCGGCCCACGCAGGCGGGCTGCGCTGGTGGCACGCTCCCTGCAACCGATCGAGCGGAGCTCGTCATGTCCCATCGTCCCCTCCTCGTTTCCTCGCTCGTCGCCCTCGCCCTCATGCTCGGGCTCGCCCGTGCTGCTCAGGCTCAAGAAGCCTGCGGCGATACGATCTGCCCAAAAGGGTACGAGTGCACCACCTCGACCGAGCCGTGCCTCGCTCGTCCTTGCGTCGAAGGTCAGGAGTGCCCGCCCTGCGAGCCCACCGAATATCAGTCGTGCACGCCACTGCCCTGCGCGGACGATGCCGACTGCGCCGAGGGCATGCGTTGCATCACCCAGCAGCACGAGGAGTGCAGCGGCGGCGAGACGGTGCCCTGCGCCCCGCCCAACGAGAACGGCGGCGAGCCCAATTGTCCCGAGCCGACACCTCCCGAGTGCACCACGGTCACCGAGTCGCTCTGCGTGCCGATGTACGCGCTGCCATGTGAGCAGGCGAGCGACTGCGGGGAGAGTGGCTTCACGTGCGAGGTCGTCGAAGATTGCGTTTGCTCCTCCCCGGGCAGCAGCGGGTCGTCGGGCAGCGCAACGCCGGCCGCGGACGCGGGCGCCGAAAAACCCGCTCCGAGCGACGTTCCCGAGCCCGCCGACGCAGGCGTCGAGCCTACCCCTCCCGATGATTGCACCTGCGCGCCGACGGACCAGATGGCGTGCCGAGTCGTCACCATGGCCTGCACGAAGGAGACCGAGTCAGCTGACTGCCCGAGTGGCTGGACCTGCGAGCAGAACCCGAGCGGCACCTGCTGGGTGAGCGTCGATGGCGGCTCGGGCTGCGAGCCTGCGGATCCGCCGATGCTCTGCGTGCCGCCCTACGCGTCGCTCGGCGGGCCCGGGCGCGGCGGCGTCGACCAGGGCAGCGATTCCCCGACGACGCCAGGTAGCGGCGAGGTTTCGGACGGTGGCACGCCGCCCGTCGCCGAAGGCAGCGGCGGGTCCACGCAGCATGCAGGCGCCGCGACCCCGAGCTCGGGCGGAGACAAGGGCGGCTGTTCCGTCGGCCGCGCGCCGGGGTCGCCCGTGGTCGCGCTCTTCGGCTTCGCGTTCGCCGCCCTGGGCCTTGCCCGTCGGCGTCGCTCGACACGAACCGAGATCCACCGAGACCGCGCGGGCTAGGGTGTAGCCCTCCTTCGTGACACTTCGCACGCTCCGCGCCGCAAAGCTCGCCGTCCTCTTCTTCGTGCTCGGCGCGCTCGTGCTCGCGTCGCGCTCGGGCGCCTTCGCCGACGTTTCCGATCCCAGGAGCTTCGCGCGTGCCGTCGTCGGGCTCGGTGCCTGGGGCTACGCGGGTTTCGTGCTCGCGTATGCGATTTTCCAGCCGTTCGGCGTGCCGGGCACGGTGTTCATCGTGGCAGCTCCCCTCATCTGGCCCTGGCCAGTGGCGTTCGCGCTCTCGATGGTCGGCACGATGGCAGCGAGCGTGATCGGCTTCTCGTTCGCGCGCTTCGTCGCTCGCGACTGGGTGGTCGCTCGCGTCCCCGCGCGCTTCAAAAAATACGAGCAGGCGCTCGCTCGAAGTGCCTTCCGCACCGTGTTCACCCTGCGCCTGATCTTCTGGATGCCGCAGGTGCTGCACGCCTTCCTCGGCGTCTCGGGGGTGAGCTTCTGGACTCACTTCTGGGCCTCGCTGCTCGGCTACGTCCCGCCGCTCCTGCTCGTGAGCTACATGGGCTCCGAAATGTTCGATGCCACGGGCTCACTCCAGCCGCACGCCTGGAAGATGCTCGCGGCCCTGCTCGCCTCGTCGCTCGCGCTCGTCCTCACGCTCCGCCACTTCGACCGAGCCCGCGAAAAGGCCCCCGAGCCACCCGGAGCGTGACGCTTGCCTCGGTTTTGACGCGGCAGATCGCCATGGCGCTTGATTCCCGCGCCTCGGCGGCAAACGCTATCTGACCGACGATGACTCAAGCCGACTTCGACCCCGAGTACGTTTTTTCACATCACCATGCTTCGGCCGAGCAGCTCGAGCATTTTCGCTTGATCCACGACGGAGCGAAGCAGTTCGCCCAGCTGCTGCTCGAGCACGTTCCGGCGTTGACCGATCGTACGACCGCGCTTCGCCTGCTCCGCGAAGCAACGATGATGGCGTGCTCGGCCGTGTCGCTCCAGGGCCGGCTCAGGTAGCGAACGCCTCGGGCGGATTTTTGTCGATCGAACCGCCCGGATCCGGCAATGAACGTCCCATGAGCTTTCCGTCGCGCGCTTTGCTTTCGGCCGTCGTTTTCGCGAGCCTCGGCTGCACCGAGCCGCAACCACCCGCACCGGTGGCTCCTGGGGCACCGGTCGCAAAGGGGGCCGAACCGGGTCCGGGCGCCGAGCCGGGCGCGGGCACCGAAGCGATGGCCCCTCGGCCCAAGCCCACGGCGGCGGTGGCGCACGTGGAAGGCGACCACCTCGTCGATGCGGGCGGGCAGCCGCTCGTGCTGCGCGGCATGGCGTTCGGCAATCGCGTGTGGCTCGACGATCGCATGCCGCGCACCCACCACGACGAGCGCGACTACGAGCGCCTCGCGAAGCTCGGCATGAACGCCGTGCGCTTCTACATGAACTACAAGACGTTCGAGACCGACCAAGCGCCCGGCACCTGGCTCGAGGACGGCTGGAAATGGCTCGACGACAACGTCGCATGGGCCAAAGCGCACGGCGTCTATCTCGTCCTCAACATGCACGTCCCACCGGGCGGCTTTCAATCGAACGGCGAGGGCAAGGCGCTCTGGAACGATGCCACGAAGCAGGCGCGTTTCATCGCGCTCTGGCGTGCGATCGCCGCGCGCTACGCGAAGGAGCCGACCATCGCCGGCCTCGACCTCCTGAACGAGCCGGTCGTCGAAAAGAGCGCGGACCAGTGGAAATCGCTCGCCGAGCGCACCATCCGCGCCATCCGCGAGGTTGACCCGAACCACGCCCTCTTCGTCGAGCGCGTGAACGCCGTGGGCAGCGACTACGGCGAGAATGCCGACCGCAATTTCATTCGCGTCTCCGACCCGAACGTCGTCTACGAATTCCACTTCTACAAGCCCTTCCACTTCACGCATCAGAGCGCGCCCTGGGTCGACTTCGCGGCCGAAAAACAGCGCTACCCCGACGACAAGGTCGCCGAGGTCGAATGGTTCCTGACCGACTTCGGCAGCGCGTCGTTCAACAGCCCCAAGCTCCCGCCCGGCGACAGCGACTGGCGCTACTACGAAGGGCTCCCCTTCAAAGTCACGGACCCGACGCTCGTCATCGGCAAACCGTCACTCGCGTGCGTGCACGCGGGGGCCGGCAAAGCCTACTTCGACGACATCGTGCTCGAGCGCCTCGACGCACAGGGAAAGCCCGTCGAAACGCTGTACCGCGTGAACCTCGACACGCTGCGCGGCTGGTACTTCTGGGAAAAGAGCCCGCACGGCAGCCGCGCCCTCGAGCCCCAGGGCCACGGCGACAAGGTATCGCTCAGCATCACCGGTACGACGGACGACGCCAACCTCGGCGCGGATTTCCTGCGCTTCCCCGCGAAGCAGGGCGAGACGTACCGCCTGAGCGGCTGGATGAAAGGCGAGCGCATCCCCGCCGAGGCAAGCTGCAAAATCCGCCTCGACTTTCTCCGCTCCAAAGTCCCCGTCCACACGCGCGGCCGCGCCTTCCTCGAGCAGGAGCTCAACGCCTACCTCGCGTGGGGCAAGCGTGAGAAGGTGCCGCTCTTCCTCGGCGAATTCGGCGCCATCCACTTCGCCTTCGACGAAGACCGCGGCGGCGACCGCTGGACGGCCGACATGCTCGACCTCTTGCTCGCTCACCACCTGAGCTTCACCTACCACGACTACCACGAAGACAACTTCGGCCTCTTCCTCGGCGAAGGCACGCTCCCGACGGACCGCCAGCTCAACCGTTCGCTCTACAAGGTCTTCGAACAAAAGCTCGCGGGCCACCCGTAGCCCGGATAGAGCACCGAGCCCGCCCCACGAGCGCCGTGTCTTCGGCCGTTCACCCGTAGCCGACGCTTGGTGCTACGCTAAAGTGATGAGCCAGCGCTCCGTACGAGTCGTCTCGACCCACGCAGAAGCGCGCGAGATCGAGCTCGGCGAACGAGCTCGGATGTCGCCCGAAGAGCGGCTGAGGATCGGCGCAGAGCTCCACGCGTTCTGGGTCAGAAACTACTTCCCCCATGCTACCCGACTGGATCGAACTGCTCAGGTCGCTCGCCGCCCGCTCCGTTGACTTCCTCCTGATCGGCGGCCAGGCGGTCATCGCGCACGGCTACCCTCGCCTCACCAAAGACATGGACCTCTGGGTCAGGCCCACGGTGGAGAACGGTGCTCGTATCCTCCTGGCACTCGGCGATTTTGGAACGCCACTTCCGGATTTCGAAGCGTTGCGGTTCATCGAAGGCGATACGATCGTCATGATCGGTCGGGAGCCTTTCCGCGTCGATCTGCTCACGAAGATCCCGGGAGTCGAGTTCGACGACGCATGGGGTCGTCGGGGGTCCGTGACGCTTAGACGGCATTTCGGTGCCGCTCATCGCCATCGAAGATCTCATCGCCAACAAGAAAGCCGTCGGTCGTCTGCAGGACCTGGCCGACGTCGAGGCACTCGAGGCGCTCGGCGCTGGTCGCGCCGATGCTGAGCGTTGACCGCCGAGAACGGCGGCCGTACCTTTCGGGTTGATGAGGGTGCAGAGTGGGCAACGTCACGCGTGCGCCGCCCTGGTGTCGGCGAGCCTCGCGTTGTCTGGAGCTTGCAGCACGCCGTCCGCAAGCGACAGCTCGACGGGCGGCCGGGGCGCGTCGGCAGGAACGACGAGCGCGGGCGCGGCAGGCGACAGCGGTGGTGGCACTGGCGGAGCTGGCGGAGCTCAGGCGGGAGGGGGCGCGGGCGGCGGCGGCGGCAGATCGGGCGCCGCGGGAAGCGCGGGAAGCGCGGGAAACGGAGGCAGCGCTGCTGCCGGAATCGGAGGTGCCCCGGAGGCGGGCGAAGGCGGAAGCGGCACGGGCGGCGAGGCGGGGTCCGGTGCCGTGCAAGCGGGTCGCGCGAACGACGGCGGCGAGGCGGGCGCGGACCAAAGCGCATGCTCTCCCGTCACCGCCACGTTCCCGCCCGAGGTACCGACGGTGATGCTGCTGGTCGACAGCTCGTCGAGCATGTTCGAAACGGCGCCGGCCGCGTGGTCGCTGCTCTACGACGCCATGATGGATCCGACCGCCGGAGTCGTCCCCGCGCTCGCGGACCGCATTCGCTTCGGCTTCTTCGCCTACCACGGTGATTCGTCTTCGTGGACGGAGACCGACCCAGCCTGCGCCACGGTGACGGAGGTCCCCGCGGCGCTCGACAACGTATCGCCCATCGATGCTCAGTACTCCGCCATCCAATGGCCCCTCCAGCGTCCCCTCTGGTCAACGCCCACCGGACACGCGATCACGCGAGCGGCAGCGGTGCTTTCCGCCTTCGATCCCGACCCGCCCGGACCGAAGCGGCTGCTACTCGTGACCGACGGCAACCCGAGCACCTGCGAATTCTACAATCCCATGTGTGGGCAAGACGTTGCGATCAAGGCGGCTCAAGATGCTTACTCCGCGGGCATCGGCCTGTTGGCTGCGGGCATCGGCTCCATCGTCTTGAACCCCAACTCCGGCTGCCCCAGCTCGGCGCGCTGCGGCCCCGACCACCTGCAGGATCTCGCGAACGCGGGCGTTGGTGCGCCCGTCCAGGCGGCTCCGGGCTGCGCCGACTTCACCTCGAGCAGCTGCGCCTTCAAGTACGAGCAATGCAACCAGGGAACCCTGCGCGCGGCCTACGTCGAAACTGCCGCTCCGATCGGGGCGCCGCTGCTCTTCGACCAGGACGACACCCCGGCTGACTTTGCAGCGAAAGTCATCGCAGCGCTCGACCAAACCCTCCTCTGCACGGTGGCGCTGGACCTAGCCGTGACAGGCGACCCCGCACGCAGCGAAATTCGCCTGAACGGCGCGCTGCTCCCGTTCGGTGCCACTGCACGCGGCTGGTCGCTCGAAAGCGACGGCCACCATTTGACCCTCGAAGGCACGGCCTGCGACGACTTTTCGAAACCCAACGCGACGCTCACAGCAACGTTCCTCTGCGACGCGGGCGAGCCGGTCGCCGAGCGACGGTGACGAAGGAACCGGTCGGGCCAGGGCCGAACGGGCCAGGGCCAAAGGAAAAGGGTACTTGAGCGCCGGGGCAGCGCAGGGCTCGTCAGCTCGGGGGGCGACGGAGGCGGTGCCGGAGCGGCGGCCTCGGGTGAGTCGGGCACGTCGAACGTGGGTGAAGGTGGCGAGTCCGGTGTGAGCGGGTCGGCGGGCGTGAGCGCTGCGGGAGGGGCGAGTGGCGGCGCGGGCGCGGGCGCAGGCTCGGGTGGTGTGGGTGGCGGCGGGCTCGAGTCGGTCGCGCTGTTCGTCATGTTCGACCGCTCGTGGTCGATGACGCAGTGTGCGGACCTAACGCACGTGGCCACGACCGGCCTCGCCTGTGACGACGGCGGGCCGAGCCGCTGGGATCTCGCGTCGCTCGCGTTGCAGCAATTCGTAGAAGAGCCTGGCTCCGCCGGCCTCGGGATGGCGCTGCGCTTCTTCCCGTCCGACGAGCCGACGCCGGGGTGCAACGGCTATTCGACCCAGTCCCCACCCATCGGCGAGCCGAATTGTGATGCCGATGCGTGCGCAAAGCCCTTGGTCGATCTCGGGCGACTGACGGCGGACCCGGCGCCGACGGATGCGCAGGAAGCCGCGCTGGTCGCAGCGATCGGCGCGTCCGCTCCACCGGGTCCCGCAGCGCCCGCCCCGGACCCACAAACCCCCACTTCCGCGGCGCTGACCGGCGCCGCAACGTGGGCGACCGCCTACCATGCAGCGCACCCCGACGAGAAGACCGCGATCGTGCTCTTCACCGACGGCGAGCCGGTAGGGTGCGAAACGAACCCCAGTGTCATCGCCTCGATCGCCGCCGACGCTCACGCGCAAGGTGTGACGACGTACGTCATCGGTCTCAGCGGTGCGTCCGAGGCCGTGCTCGAACAGATTGCCACGGCGGGCGGTACGGACGCGTTCTTCGTGTCCAATGGCTCATCGCTCGCCGACGATCTGCTGGCAAGCTTGCGCGCGGTGGCGCAGGGTCAGTAGCACGGCGGTGAGATGGGCTCGGTGCTCGGGGTCTTCCGCCATTGCTCTCGAGCTACCCCCTTCGGCTGGTTCAAGGACGTGGCGGAGGCCACGCACGGCGTTTCGCTCGGTGGGAGCGCGCGCGATTTTTGACAGAATCGGGGCGTCGCGCGATCTTCAGGCGATTAGCCTGCGGACCGGACCGCTGGCGATATCTGCCTCGTTCGAGGCGAGGGATGGCGCGCCGTTGACGGGGAGCCGACCGGGGTGGAATGCTCCACGGAGAGAGGGCCACGATGGAACGGAGGAGAGCTACGCGAAGCGTATTGAAGTGGGGCGCCATGCTCGTGGCGGCCGCGTGGGTGACGCTGCCGCGTCCAGCGAGCGCGCAGCCCGCGACAGCGAACACGATCCAGCCGAGCGGCGGGTTCCAGTACGGGTTCGACCTCGATGGTCAGCTGAACCCGTGGGGACCGGGGTTGGGCCTCGGTGTCGGGTACACGCTACCGGCGGGCGTCTACCTCGGTGCACGATTCGAGTACTTCTTCGGTAGCAAAGAGACTTCTCCCGATACCGACGTGAGCGTGAACCTTTGGGAGCTCTTCGCGGAAGGTGGCTACGATCTCGGTCTCGGCGACGCCTTCGTCTTGAGGCTCAAGGGCGACGTTGGCATGGCGTCCGTCAACGTGACATGCACCTACAAGGTCGCGACGGAGGCCGTTTGCGCCGATGTTTCGGGGCCGAAGCTTTCGCTCGGACCGGGGTTGACCTTCCTCTACCTGGGCAAGGGTTTTGGCTTCGCCGTTGACACCCGCTACGACATCGTGGTCGTCGACGAGACGCTGCACGGATTGATCGTTTCGGTCGGCATCGGTTTTTGAGCGACGAGCGCGGGCGCGGTGCTGCCTGTTTTTCTTTGGTCTGTAACGTGCGGCCGCGTCGCCCGCGCCGTGATATTCTGTATGGTGACCCATGCGGCTCCCACGCCCCGCGCTCTCCCTGGCTCTCGCGCTCACACTCGGATGCGGTGAAAGCGGCTCAGGCGGCAGCGCCAGGGTCGGAAACAGTGCGGGCAGCGCCGGCTCGCCAGCGGGAGGTGGTGGTCAAAGCGGGGGCAGCGCCGGAAGCTCCACCGCCACCGGCGGTGCGCCGGGCGGCCGCGGCGGCGCGAGCAGCGGGGGCGAAGGGCAGGGAACCGGCGGCAACGGAGGCAGGAGCGGTGAGGCGGGCAGTCCCGAGGGCGGCGGGCCCACGTCGGGCACCGGTGGCGGCGGAAGCGGGGGTCTCGGCGGAGCCGGTACGCACGAAGGTGCGGCGTGCGCGGAGCTACCGGCACCGACCGGCAACGTCATCGAGGTCAACGTCGATCAAGCCGACGAGCTGCCCGGCATCGTGCGCGAAGCGCCCGCCGGGACGACGATCCTGCTCGCCGACGGCACGTATCGCATGACGGGCGGCAGCGAGGCGGAGCGGCGTATCCAGATCGTCTCGGACGGGGTGACGCTGCGCGGCGCCTCGGGGGACCGCGATGCGGTCGTCATCGATGGCGAGTACGAGACGCAAGAGGTCATCACCGTCGTCGCGAGCGACGTGACGATCGCACACCTCAGCGTGGAGCGGGCCATCGACCACCTCATCCACGTGACCGGCGCCCCCGACGGGGACACGACGGGCATCGTTCTCCACGATCTGCACCTGGTGGACGGCGGCGAGCAGTTCGTGAAGATCAACACGAGCGGGGCGACCCCGAACACCTACACGGACGACGGCACCGTGTCGTGCTCGCTGTTCGAGATGACGGACGCCGGCCGGCCCCATGTCGTGCCCGATCCCGGCGGCTGTTACACGGGCGGCATCGACGGGCATCAGGCGCAGGGCTGGGTCGTCCGGGACAACGCCTTCGTCGGCATACACTGCGAGAACGGCTCGCTCGCCGAGCACGCCATCCACTTCTGGACCGCGTCGCGCGACACGCTCGTTGAGCGCAACACCATCATCGATTGCGCCCGCGGCATTGGCTTCGGCCTCGGCGACGGGGGCGGCGCCGATCCCGATTGCGACTACGCCGCCAACCCCTACCCCGGGGTCGGCTACGTCGGCCACTACGACGGCACCATTCGCAACAACGTCATCGCCATCACCCCGGGCTTCGAGTTCTTCGACACCGGCATCGAGCTCGAGCAGGCCCTCGGCGCGCGCGTCCTCAACAACACCGTAATCCACCCGGACACGGCCTTCGCCTCCATCTCGCACCGCTTCGCGAACAGCGTGGTCACGCTCGAGAACAACCTCGTCCGGACCATCCGCGCCCGAGACGGCTCGACCGCGACGGGCAACTCGAATCTCGAAGGTGCGAGCGACGCTCTCTTCGCCGACGTCGCGGGCCACGACCTGCACCTCGTGAGCGGTGCCACGTCGGCCATCGACCAGGGTGTTGTGCTTCCCGACGTGAGCGACGACATCGACGGCGAGCCGCGCGCAGACGGAAAGCCGGACATCGGGGCGGACGAGCGTTAGGGGGATCCCTGCCGGCTACGACGAGCTCATGCAGGGTGCTGCGTGCTGACAGGTCGCGGAAGCCCGCCTTTGGCAGGAGCTCTCCGGCAACAAGCTCGGCGTTGCCTTCCGCAGGCAGGTGCCCGTGGGTCACCGCTACATCGTGGACTTTCTCGCGTCGGCGCTCAAGCTGGTCGTGGAGGTGGATGGAAGCGCGCATGAGCATCGTGGCGCTGCGGATGCGCGGCGGGATGAGAGGCTAGGGCGGCTGGGGTACCGGGTGGTCCATGTCGAAGCCGAGGCCGTGATGCGTGAGCTGGCGGGGGTGGTCGAGCGGCTGCGGGCCGTCATCGCTGAAGATTCCGAGCGATGATGCTCGCTGCGCAGTCCGCCACCGTCGGCCAACACCGCCGCTTGAGCAGACGGCGGCGAGCTCGGCTCTGCGCTCGTCGTCTTCGTCATCGCTGCACGCCGTGCTCACCGTCCTGCGCCGCCGCTGCTCAGCGGGGGGTTAGCCCGACCTCCCAACGTATCGGCTCAAGGCCGCTTCCCGCCCGCCCCACCACGCACGGCTCGGCCCCCGCGGGCCCCTCGCTCCCGCGCGGGCCTCGGGAGCGCGACGGCCCTCACCCTGCTGCAAGGTGACCGGCGGGGCTTTTCCGGGCTCCATCCGAGCGGGCGCGTCGTCGGTGCAGGTCCTGCTTAGGGTCCCTGCGTGTACTCGATCTTGACCGCTTCCCACTGCGCCTGCTCGTTGTAGACGCGATCCGCCGGCAACTCGATCCGAAGGTGCTCATCGGTCACCCAAGCGACGGGAAGCGTATGCCGACCATCGATCGCCAATACTTGTCCCTTCTTTGGATCGAATGGCTCCGAACTCCTCCGAATGCTGACTTGCGTGTTGGAGCCACTCGTCGCGCCGCACTCTCGGTGAAACGTCGTCGCCACGTACAGGTGCCCGGGTGAGGCGGTTTGCCGTTGCACTTCCGTCGTGCACGACACCAGACCGTCAACAAGTGAACAGCCCTGAAGCGCGAGCACGGAAACAACCGCCAGCACGCGGTACCGCCGGTCCCGCATCACGGCGGCCTCCCAAAAACTTCCGAGTAGTACCGGATCCCCCGGTCGATCCACATCTGGTCAGCGGGGTCGTCGCCGTACGGCGGCGTCCCTCCCCATGGGTTAATGCGCCACCCCGGGTCCCCCCATCCCGGTCGGGACGTTCCGGCTTCCACTTGAGCACGACCTGCCTCCCTGAGCAGCGTCGTTCGATCAATTCCGAGAGCTGCCCCGGTCGCGCCGTAGTTGAAGTTCCCAAACTGTTCGTACTGCCGGCCTCGCTGCTTATAGTCCCAAGGCCCCTTGTTTTTAACTTGCTCGTGGAACCACGACAGTTTAGCCAGCGGGTTGTTCGCCAGAAGATGCCGAACGATCAGAGCCTCCTGAATGTTCTGATCAACGCTCGTACCCGGTGGCCTCGGGGGCACCACCGGCTGCCCTGCCACGGGCGGCCCAATGAAATTCTCGGGTAGTGGCGGTGGCTCACCTATTGCTGCTGGATGCGCCCCCTCCTGCACCGGAAGGTGGCCCCACCACGTTTTCGCCGTACACCGAGTGATTTTCCGGAGGCGTGCTCCGCTCTTAGCCGCTCGGAGACCCTGATGCAGAAGTGCGCGGCGAGGTCGAAACCCCTGACGCGGTTTTTGTCCGCACGCGCGCGGGGGCGCGCGTACGTCGCGAGGAGCGCGCGGCCACCGCGACGTGCGCGCACGTGATGACGCGTGCGCGCGCGGTGCTCGTGGACGTTGTCGGCGGGGCCGATCACGTCATCGATTCTACCTCCGTCGGGGCTGAGCAACTAAGGGAAGAAACTCGCAGCCACGGACACCGTCTCGCGGTGGCCTCAAAGCTCCGGCCCGTGCTCACGCTTGGCGCCCCAGAAGGAGCGGATCTCGATGAGCTCGAGCTCTTCCGAGTACCAGTAGTAGATGTGGCACTCCGTTTTCTTCATCAGCCAACGACGGATCAGCTTCCCGCGGACGATGCTGTACTGATCTCCGGACTTGGGTGATGTGCTCAGGTGCTCGAGCGCTCGCTCGTACTCTTCCTCGAAAAGATCTCGAGCGTCCCGGTTCGCCCGCCACCAGGCCTCACGGTAGGCGAATTCTTCCTGGGCTTCCTCAACGACGTTGATCTTCACGACGCGCGCGATATTGCTTCAGGTGCTCCCAGGCGTCCATCTTGCGGCCCGCTTCAGAATCGTCAGCAGCTCGTTCGAGCGACGCGTGGAGCGCTGCACGTTCCTCGTCGTCGAGCTCGTCGCCGGTGATCACCTGCAGCTGCACCTCGGCGCCTTCCGGCAACGCGGCGGGCTCGTCGATCACGTAGCGACCGTTTTCGACTCGGGCTTTCAGCGCGGACATACCCGTGAAGATACCGCGTTTCGCCTTCGCTTGCCGTTCCGCATGGCGGTGGGGGCATCGACGCACCGAGGCCGCCGGTAGGGCGTGGCTACCGGCGGCCGGGCCGTACGTCGTGGGGGCGGGTGGGGCGTGCCACGCCGGACCCTGCCGCACGCTCGCTCGGCGCCGGCCCGGGCGCGTTTCCGTCATGTACCCGAGCACGGTGTCGCCGGCGCCGGCGTCGCGGCTGAGCTCATCCTCGTCGCCGGCGGCACGGTGCGAGCCGCACCTGGCGCTTGGTGCCGCTCTCCTTGAAATTGGCTGTCAAGCGAGAAGTCGTTCGCCGAGGACAGCCTGTGGATCTGTTCCCTCTATACTGGTATACCAGTAACCATGCAAGCTCGTCCCTCCCCGCTGCCGGGGCTTGCCGAGATCCGCCCCTACAATTCAGGCATGGCTCGACCTTCGTCCAAGCCGCGCCCCAAACAGGGCTCTCGCCTCGCCGCCCTCCGCAAAGCCGCCGGCCTCAGCCAAATCGAGCTCGCCAAGGCCATCAGCGTTTCTCAACAGACGGTTGCCTACTGGGAGACCAGCGCCGTGCCCCCGCGCTCCGACGTCCTGCCGAAAATGGCCAAGGCCCTCGGCGTGCGCGTCGAGGACATCCTCGGTGACGGCCCGATCAACGCCGTCCGCCAGCCCGGCCCCGTCGGCGAGGTGCAGCGCACTTTCGACGAGGTCCGCAAGCTCCCCCGAAAGCAGCAGCGCAAAATCGTCGAGACCGTCCAGGCCCTCGTCGAGCAGTACAAGCGCAAGGCCAGCTGAAATGCGCAAGCTCCAGGTATTCGTGTCCTCCACCTTCGAGGACTTGAAGCCAGAGCGCCAGGCCGCCGTCGAAGCCATTCTCGAAGCCGGTCACATCCCCGCCGGCATGGAGCTCTTCACCGCAGGCGATGAGTCGCAGCTCGATACCATCAAAACCTGGATCGGAAACTCCGACGTCTTCGTGCTCCTGCTCGGTGGTCGCTACGGCTCCATCGAGCCCAAATCTCAGAAGAGCTACGTCCAGCTCGAGTACGAGTACGCGCTCGAGCTCGCCAAGCCCGCCTTCGCTGTCGTCGTCGCCGAGGAAGCGCTCGACGCCAGAGTGAAATCGTTCGGTCGCGGAGCCATCGAGCAGACCAACGGTCACCTCTTGCAGCAGTTCCGCAGCGCCGTGCTCTCCAAAATCAGCCGATTCTTCGCTGACGCCAAGGACATCAAGATCGCCATCCACCAGAAGCTTGCCGAGCTCGCCCAACGCGAGGATCTCGTCGGTTGGATCCGCGGCGATCAGGCGCGAGGCACCGCCGAGCTCGCCACCGAGCTCGCTGCCCTGAGCGCTGAAAATCGCTCGCTCCGCAGCCGAAGCTCAGCGCCCGATGCGACGACGCTCGCGTTCGAGCTCCCGCCCAACATCACCGACGACGACATCGTTGCGGTGCTCAAAACCGTGCTCAAGCAGATGCCCGACGCCAAGCGGTTCTCCGTTCTCTTCTTCGAGCACGTTGACAAGGCCCTCGGCCTCGCTCCCGGCTCCTCCAAGCGGCTGCTCAGGAAAGCCGGCGAAGATTCCTACGACGTTGCGATGGAGACCCCGCAAACAATCACCTTCCAGGAGCGGCGAGCACGCGCCGGCATTGCGGGCCCCAAACGCGATCGCAGCGTCTACTGACCATCCATCGTCGCCCCACCGACCGCCGCTCCTCACGTCACCTTCGGCTAACTCCGCCGCTCGAGCAGTCGGCGGCATGCTCGACCACGTGCTCGACTCCCAACCCCCCACCGACCCGCATGCTTTGCCTGGGTGCGGCAAAGCAAAAACTCTACCGGCGGCCTCCGTCCGGCGATGCCTGGACCGCTGGACGATCACGCCGCTCAGGTGGATCCGGCAGGTGGTTCGCCAGGGTCACGCCGCAGATCTCCCCCGCATACGGCCAGGCGTCCTCCAGCAAGCTCGGCTCGAACAGGCCTTGAATGACAGCGTAACCCTCGCTCATGTCGCGCCCCTCCAGTTCGTTCATGTTCCTCGAGTCTGAAACGTATCGGCACCGTCCGAAGCGGACGTGCACGGCGTTCTGCAGAAGTCCGATCCGCGCGCTCTCCTTGTCGAAAAACAGAATGCCGTCCGGTGGCTCGCCGTCGGGCGTGTAGTAGCCCGACACTCGCACCTCCGCTCCTCGAAATCTGTCGGGTGCAGCAATGAGCTGGATCAACGATTGGCGCTTTGATCGGGGAGCTGCACTCTTCGCGATGCCTGCCACACTTTCCACGGACGCCCTGGCAGACCCCGAATCCTTGACCGCTGCATCTTGAGCTTCCCCTTCGCTTCCGGCTGGCTTCCGACAAGCCGGCAGCTGAGCGGCAAGGACGACGCCCAGGGCAAGGCCAACCGCTTCACTCGTACGCGACTCGCGAGCCATCCTACGGCACCGCGTACAACGAGTTCGGCGGAAGGCTTCCGAGATCCACCCCAGGCACGTTCCCTACCGGGCCTCCGGGCAGCAACACCTTGAATCGTCCCTGTGGTGTGCCGAGGTACCCGGCTATCCTGTTTTCATTCGTGAAGACTACGTCTCCCGTGCCGAAGTACCCGCTCAAGTTGCTGCCCCATCGGCTGTGCGTGTGTGCCCAAGCAGTCACTTGCGTGTCGAGGGGGCCCGACTTCTGAAAACTGTCGAGGTAGGGCTCGAGCCCGAACGACGTGTCTTGCTCACCGGGGACCACACCGAGCGCAGCGAATTTGTTCCCGCGTTTCACGATGATCGTCGAGAACTCTTGATCGTTCCGAATCGACGGCGGGTTCCACTGATCCAGGAACGTGTACGCCGCCAATCGTTCGGAGCTGTACCAGCGCGCGCTGTCCAGCGCCTGCTTCCAATTCTGCTCAGGGCCGGCTGCTGGCTTCCCGCGCGCCGCTCCGGCTCCCGACGGGTCCGCTACTACGGACCCCTCCTGCACCGGCGCCTTGATGCCCTTGTTGAGATCGGTGGCCTGTGTCGCGGCGGTCGTTGCTGGGGTGTTCGTCGCGGCCTTGGCGCCCGTGGGTCCACTGAAGCGGCCTCCCTGGCTGCCGAGGCCCTGAAGACTCGGGACGCCAATGGCAATGTTGAACAGGCCCGTCACGAGCCCCCCCAAGTCAAACCCTCCCGCCAGGCCTGCGATGCCGGCGCCAGCGCCGATCCCGGCGGCGATTCCTCCGGGTGTCGCGTAGAGCCAGCTGGTCGAAGGATCGTCCTTGATGAGAAAGCCGCTCGGATCCGTATTGTTGATCGGGTCGTTGCTTTGATGCTCCCCCGTCATGGGTGCGGCGAGGGAGCGCCCGTCGTGCTCGCTGCGCTGCGCGCGCCGGGGGCCCTCAAGGCTGTGCTCGCGCGCTACGCGCGCTGCGCGCAGCCGAGTGTCCCGTCCGCACTGAACGACGACGCACGTGGTCCCTTGCTTGCTGACAGGTCGGGCGAGGACTGACAGCCGGGAGGTACGCGAGCTCGAGGGCGTCGGCTTGCACCGTGGAGCGCAGCGTCGCGTCGTCTCGCGCCCGGCGCGGCGCCGAGCTTCGCGGGAGGGCGCACCTTGCGCGCCACGCTCCGTCGTGGCGCGCGATTGAAGACGCGCCGCGCGTGTCACGCAAGGTGCGCCGGGTGGGGGCTCGCCTCGGCCCCACGCCGGGCGCGAGGAGGCAGCATGCGGCTCAGCAAACCTCATCGTCACCAGCAAGCGGTGCTCGCGGAGCGTGCTCACGGGCTCGGGCTCGCGCCCACGGTGTCGGAAGCCCGCCGTTGGCAGGAGCTCTCGGGCAACAAGCTCGGTGTTACCTTCCGCAGGCAGGTGCCCGTGGGTCACCGCTACATCGTGGACTTTCTCGCGCCCGCGCTCAAGCTGGTCGTGGAGGTGGATGGGAGCGCGCATGAGCATCGTGGCGCTGCGGATGCGCGAAGGGATGAACGGCTCGGGCGCCTGGGGTACCGGGTCATCCGCGTCGAAGCGCGGGAGGTGATGGGCGCGCCGGCGACGGTCGTGGAGCGTATCGCGGGTGCCATCGCCGCGTTGCGCTGAACGTTGGCGGCGAGCGGTGGGCGCTGCGTCGCGCGTCACCCGTTGGGTAACACCGCCGCTGGAGCAGACGGCGGACCGGAAGGCATTGCGTTGCGGACGACGCCTGCCCCGAACAGTCCTGTGATGATGTCGCCGTTCGCTATCGCCCTCGAACGTAGGCAACACCGCTATCCATTCGACAGGAGCTCTTGTGCCTCGGTGATCAGCGCGATTAGCGGGAGCAACGGCAGCACTCTCCCGACGCTTGTCTCGTGGAAGGAAATCTCATACTCCCCTGCATTGCTTCGCGTCACGTCAACGATTTGCTGGTCGCCGTCAAGGATCTCGTAGATCGGAAATTCGCGATCAATGGGAGAGAACTTTCTTAAGCACAGCTGCCGCATGATGCTTCACCCTTTCTAGGTACCGCCAATGAAGCCAATGTGTCCGTCCGCCGGACCGCACCCGGTGCGAGGGTTGACGCCGAGGTGTGGCCGGTCGGGCTATTCGGCGGCGGAAGGCGGCGCCGCCGCGCGCGCCACCTGCCACGGCGCCGGCAGCAAATCCGGCAGATCCTTGAGACGCATACGGCGGGCGAGGCGCGGCAGCACGTCGGCGAGGTACTCGACGGGGTCGATCTCGGCGAGCGCCGAGCAGCCGAGGATGGTGTAGGCGATCGCAGCTCGTTCGCCGCCGGCGTCGGAGCCGGCGAAGAGAAAGTTCTTGCGCGTGAGTGCCGCGCGGACGTGCAGGCGTTCGACGACGCCGTTGTCGATGGGGATCACACCGTCTTCGAGAAACCGACCGAGCGCGACGTGGTGGTTTTGGAGGTAGCGGATCGCCGTGCCCATCGGCGAGCTCGGTGGTTCGTGCGGTTCGTGGACGTTCGCCCAGGCGACGAGCTCGTCGAAGACCGGCTTGCTCCGTGCCTGCCGCTCGACGAGCCGGGCCTCCGGCGTCGCGTCCTTCGTCCCCGCCTCGATTTCGTAAAGCTTCTTGTACGCGGCGATTGGCAGCGCCGCGCGCTTGTCACCGCCGTCGAGCGCCTCGAAGAAGTAGCGGCGAGCGTGCATGTTGCAGCCGCACTCGATGAGCGTCTCGCGCTTGAAGCTCGCATCGAAAACGCCGGCCGCGTCGGCCACCGTGTAGCCGTTTCGGAGCTTGAGCACGTCTTCCGGCCCAAGCTCACCCTTTTTCTGCCCCGTCTTTTTGCCGGTCGAGGCGTAGAGGTAGAGCGCCGTCTCTTGGTCGCCCACGTAACCCCAGAGCGTTCCGAGCTTCTTGCCGCCAGGCGCGTCCCGATCGAGCACTGGCAGGCTCGTGCCGTCCAGGTGCATCACGACCGACATCAAGACGTTCGCGATGGCCGCGCGCCAGAGCGGTCGGAGCAAGTCCGTCGCCCACGTCACCTGGTCGGCGAGCGTCGAGACGCTGATGTCGAGCCCCATTCTCTCGAAACGCTGCCTCTGACGGTGCAGCGGCAGGCCATCCCAATACTTGTCCACCAAGAGCTGGGCGACGAGTCTCGCGCCGAGCTTGCCGCCCGAGACGACCTTGTCGCCCGGCGGTGCTCGCACGAGCTCGCCCTCGCACCGCTTGCACGCAAGCTTCTCGCGAGCGTCGCGCCGCACCACGACCTCTGCCGGGATGAGCTCGATGACTTCCGTCACGTCGTGGCCGATGCACTCCCGCTCGGCTCCGCAGACCGGGCAGGGTCGCTCGGCGTCGGGCACGCGGAGCAGGTTCTCGATACGTCGCAGCTCCGGCGGCGGCGCCTTCCGCAGCGGCGGCTGCTTCTTGGGCTCCTTCGTTTCCTTCGTCTCCGGGTCCTCCTTTGCCCCGTCGTCGATGCCGGCAGCACTGCGGAGCCTTCGGTTCGCTTCGTCCCGCTCCTCGTCCGTCCCGCTCTCGCTCTCCGCCGCCGTAGCGAGTGCGTCGAGAAACAACAGCAGCTGCGCCTTCGGCACGCTCTCGTTCTTCTTGCGGCGCGACGCGATCTCGGCAAGCCGCTGCTCGAGCTCGCTATTGCGCGCCACGAGCTTCTCCACCACCGCGAGCACCTCGTCGTTGCGTCCCTCGGAGAGCAGCTCCTTGAGCACGTCGAGCACCGCCCCTCGTCGCTCGCTAGTGCTCTTCGACGCTCCGGCCACCCACGCTTTCTATTTCATCGCGATCGCCAGTGCCAAGCACAATCGCAGGGTGTCACGTGGGATCACGTAGCGTCACCCGGACGCAGATGCCCGAGCGTGCAGCGGCGGCTCCCAGCGCTTCTGCGCGTGCACCACCCGGGCGTCGATGCCCTCGAGCAGCATCGAGAGCTCGTGCACGTCGAGCTCCACGCTCTTCGCCTCGCTCGTCATCCTCTTCGCAAACGTGAAACGCCCCTGCTCGAGCCGCTTGTGCACAATCGTGAAGCCGCCGCGAGTCCACAACAAAAGCTTCACCATCGTGCGCCGTCGGTTCAGAAACACGAAGACGTGCCCGCTCAGCGGGTCGCGCCGCAGCACCTCGCGCACCTCGTTCGACAAGCCGTCGAATGACTTCCTCAAGTTCACCGGCTCCGTCCCCACGTATACGCGCACCGCGCGCGGCAGAAGCAACACGGGCCTACTGCCTCACCAGCTCGCCCACGAGCGCCACCACCCACGACGGCGGCACCCGCCCTGGATCCAGCTCGACCGCCACCCCACCCGGCAGACGCACCACGACCGGGTGCTCGGCCCTGGCGCCAGACTCGATCCGCACCACGGCCGGAACGAGACGCGAGATCGCGCCGTTGACCGACTTTCGTCCGCGCTTCGTCCCCGCTCCGAGCCGACGCTGCCAGAAATGCAGCCGCTGCGGGTCGATGCCGTGCTCACGTCCGTACGACCGAGCCGATTTCCCGCTCGCCCGCCATCGCGACAAAATCTCTCCTGCCTCGTCCGCCGTCCAGCGTGCCATCGCCGCCGAGTCTGCCGCGCCCAGCCCCGCGCAGGGGCGCCGTCAGAGGGTGCGCTCGGGCGGACGGAC
>CAWJCS010000002.1:0-1195417 GCA_963841435.1 uncultured delta proteobacterium | reverse complement strand
GCAGCTCACACGTCACCGGCGCGCCCGACGCTTCGTACGCGCGGTTGATCGTGTTGACGGCCTCGTGAACGCGGTCCGATGCGTCGCCGGTCGTCACAAACCAGAACCTCACCCGATAGTCATCTCGCAGACGTTCGGCATAACTGAGAAGTAGTTCCTGCGCCGCATGGGATCCGTGCTTACGGACCCACGCCGGCTGAAGATAGAGGATATGGCGCCCGAAGAAATCGGTGACCTGCGACTCGTCAACCGCGGGACGCTTGGACAGGCTCACGTACTTGCACTGGCAGATCAGAATGTGTTTCTGCGTTTCGTCTTCCAGAACGACATCAGCCTTCAGGTCGTCGCTGCCGAACGTCACCGCCTCCTCCGGCGGAGTGTCGTAGCCCTCGTACTCGTTGACGAGTTTCGCTACCCAGCACTGGAACGCGAATCCCCGATCCGTCTCCTTGCTGGTGTCCAAGCCATTCTCGAGCGCAAGCTCTTCCACCTCTGCCTTGAGGCGTTCGGTGAACTCCTTGACGCTGATCTTGGTGACGGCTCCGTCGGTGCGGCTCATTGGGGGCGGATCATGCCCATCTGGCTGCCACCTGCCAACAGTGGCAAGGACGCTCCGGAAATCGCGAGCCGCGGTGAACGTCGCGGCGGCCCGACGAAGGGGCGTCGAGGAAGCCTGCTGATGTGTTGGCGGCCCGGCTATGACCCTTTCAGAAGTGCAGCCACGACGTTTCCGCCGGGCGCGGAGGACCGTGGCTCAGGAGGTGAAACACGCGGTGTTTCAGGTGAAACACGAAACCACGCGCATGTTCCACCCCCTGTCTCGGGGCCAAACAATGACAGGGAGCCCCGTTCGCGACCTTGCGTCCCTGAATGCCATGATCCACCCTCGCGGAAGTCGCGGCGCACGGCGACGGCCCCTCGCTACCAAACGAAGGGGGCCGACGACGTGCTCTGGGGCGAAACGATGAACGCCGCCGGAACGAAGCGAAACCTAGCATCGTGGGTAGCCTGCGCACAAGCGTACGGGACCGACGCGCAACGAGTTGCCATCCTGTCTGCCTTGCACGCTGCCTGGCAGCGACTGCTCACGCTCGCGTCGTCGAGTGGGCCGACTTCGGATTGTGTCGAACGTCTTGCAGGTATGGCGTCCGTGGTGCTTGAACTGGCCAACCTCGCGGGCGCGCCGAGCGCCTTCGTCGAGTACCTGCAGAGCCTCACGGCGATGTACGAACACGCCACCCAGAGCGAAAACGACGTAAAATGTCACGAAACTGAGGCGGCCCGGCTCGAGCAGCAGGTCGAACACGGCACGGAAGTAGAACAGCGGGAAGCGGCCCGGAGCATCGCGGAGTTCGCGGACCGTTGCGACGAGCTCGCGCGCCGTCGTGGGGGCGAAGCACGCGCGGTGGAACGCCGCTTGAATGCGAGCCAGGTGCGCGCGAAGCGCCCGCGTGTTCAGCAGGTTGCTCCGCGACGCGAACGCGCACGTGGTCGGTCACGCCGCCCGTCGCAACGCGTATCGCGCTTTCGTCCGTCGCGCCGGGTGCAGGTCGATGCCGGCGGCGCGACGTTGGACGACGGACCAAGTACCGGTGATGCGGACCCACCTGGTCCGCTCGTAGGGTTCGAGCGCAGAGGGCGATCGGGCGCGGTCCCGTCCGCACGCCACGCGCATGCGCCAGAGGCCGCCCGACGGGACCGGTGCCCGAAGGGCACGGGAGGGGCGACGTGAGCCAGCCGGAGGCTCCCGGGGGTCGAGTAACACCCCCCGCCAAAAACCGGCCGGCCGGATCACGGGCGCAAACTCCCGCGATTTCCAACTCGCTCCCGGTCCCAGTCGGTCCGGCGGCTGTGGCTTTTGGCGGTGACGTTCGCTGCGTCGGCAGGCGCGTTGACGCCCTCGTGGTGGCGTTCAGGCTCGAGGTCCCCGGCGCGACTTCCGACGAAATTGCAGAGCGGCAGGCCCTGGCGGACGTAACCGGCGCGGCGGCCCTGCGCCTGGGAGAATTCACGTTGGCCCTCAAACGTGGGCGCACGCGATCGCGTGTGGGGTTCGAAAACGGGGATCTGCGCGGTGTGTTCGACCCACAGGCGAGCGGGCACTTCGTGCTCGAGGTGGTCGTGCGCGCGACGTTCCTGGCCACTCACTCGCTGGAGCAGTCCGTTGACTTGTGCGTGCGGCTTGCGTCCGCCTTCGGAGCCGTGTCGCACGCACGCCTGCGGCGATTCGACCTCGCGGCGGACTATGCAAGTTTTGGCTTGGATTCCCGCGACGTGGAGCGCGTGCTCACGACCCGTGCCCGCATGGAGTCGTTCCGGACTGAGTCGAAGGATCTCGATGAGGTTGACGCCGAGATCGGAGTTCGCCTGAGGGAACACCGCGACGCAGCGTCGCAAGTGACAGGCCTCACGGTTGCCGCGGGTAACCCGCTGATGGCGCGCGTTTACGCGAAAGACGTGGAACTGCGCCTGCCGGGTCGCGAAGAGAAGCGCGCCATCGAGCACTGTATCTGGAGCGAGCACGGATGGAACGGCTCAGAACCCGTCACTCGGGTCGAGTTTCAATGTCGAGGCGAATTTCCTGGACGAGATCGGTCTACGGGATCCTCAGGCGCTGGCCGGTCAACTCGACGCCGTGTTCCAACGCTGCGTCCGATGGCTTCGCATGATCGAGCCCGGCACCAACCCGCGGCGCGTCCGCTGCCGGTTGGATTCACGTTGGCACGTCGTGGCGGGAACCGTCTTCGCGCATGAAGCAGCCCCGATCATGCGAAGTCGCAAGCACCGCGGCGGGGCGAGACCTTCCCACGTCTCGGGCGCCGTTCAGTCCGCGCTTGCAGCAGCGGGGAAGCTCTTTCCTCCCGCGCTTGTCACACCGGTCGGCGAGGTGTTCGACGATGAGGCTGCGTTCTCCGAAGCGCTTCAGCCGGACGAAGCAGAGGCTTGGGTACAGCAGAAGCATGCCGAAATGTTCTCGCACGCGGCAACGCAATGCGCGAACGACGCGCTAGCGCGCCATGGACCACGCGGGGCGGTGCTCGTGGTCGCGTCGCGTACGAACGCCGCGCTCGCCCGCTTCTCCACCACCGACAAGCCCGGGCAGAGCGAGATGCCTTCCGGGTCAACCGAGCCGTCCGGGCAGCCGCGGGAACCCAGGTGAGACACGGATGATCAACCGGTCACCTCGCCGCTGGTACCCGTTGCGGGATGCCGCTCGCATGCTGTGCGTGACGCCTGCGGCACTCCGAAAACTGCTCGAGCGGCGGGTCCGTCGTGCAGCAGACGGTGGAACCGAGGCGATCGTCGACGGGGTACGAGGGCGCAAGTTCGCGAATCGCTGGCGCGTTTCGTTCGACAAGGCGTGGACGGAATGATGCAGCGCGAGACGCAGTGCGACGCCGTGATACGTTGGCCGGGCCAAGCAAGCGGCGGTCCCGGCTGGGGAGTTTCCCCACCGTGACCACTCGCAAAGAAGACCGGGACGGCAAGTCCCGCTGGGTCATTGACATCCCGTACAGGACAGCAGACGGCAAGCGACGCCGTTACCGCCGCGACGCGCAGGTGCAAACGAAGACTGGCGCCGAGGCGGAAAACCGGCGCCTACTTGTCGAGCTAACGCGTTCCGGGTCGCTTCCGAAATCGGGCGATATGCCAGAGCCCGAACCGGAGCCGCATCGGTACACCTTCGACGATGCAGTTCGGCATTTTCGGGCGACCCACATGAAGAACGCGCTGAAGCCTTCGACGCGCGCCGGCTACGAGAATCGGATCGACATGCTGCTCGTTCCGCGATTCGGCGGGGAGCCGCTCGAGACCATCGACGGCAACGCGCTCACGAAGCTCGACGTTGAGCTCGTGGCGGACGGGCTCGTGCCGTCAACGCGCGCCAAGGTCCAAACGGTACTCCGTTCGGTTCTGCGGACCGCGGTTCGCGCCGGCATGCTCGCCACGATGCCGGCGCTCCCTCCGCTTCCGAGGATTGGCCGAAAGGTCCCCCGCCCCATGCGGCGCGCGGACCTGGACGCCATCCTGACGAACTCGAGCCCATCGGCGCGGCTTGCTTTCGAGCTTGCCGCGTTCGCGGGGCTACGGGCCGGCGAGGTGCGCGGACTTCGGTGGTCGGACGTCGACCTGAAGGTCGGAACGCTCGTGGTTCGGCGAGCGATCACCGTGGGCGTGGAAACGACGCCCAAGTCGCACCACCAGCGGCTGGTCCCGCTGGCGCCAACGCTTCGGGCAACGCTCGAGGCAGCGGCGCGGGAACGACGGGGACCGTGGGCACCGGTGACGCTCACGGCGCTCGGCAAGCCCTGGGGCGAGTCAGGCCTGAACCAGGCCTTCAAACGCGCCCTGAAGCGAGCTGGGCGGCAAGGCTGGTCGTTCCACGACCTGCGGCACTTCTTCGTGACGGAGCTCTTCCGAAACGGAGCGCCGGCCGTGGCGATCCAGCAGCTGGCGGGGCACTCGGACCTCGCGACCACGCAGCGCTACGCGGACCTCGACGCGAACGACCTTCGCAGCGCGATCGCGCGCATCGATGGCAATAGCGTGGAAACGGCTCCGGGCGACACTGTCGCCAAGCCGTAGCGAGCCGCTCGAAATCCGAATCGTTCTGCTGTCGTACGGGAAAACCACGCCCCGCGGCGCGCGACCCTTCCTAAAGCCAAGGTCGTACGTTCGAATCGTATCGGGGGCGCTACCGGCTAACGCCGGTTTCGCCGCCGCCTCCCTCCTTCACATTCACTTCCACCTTCACCTTCCGTATCTCCCCTGCAGGCCCCCGCGCTCTATGCGCCGGTGAGTCCGAAGTGCTCGCCCCGCAGCTCGTTCGGCCCGCTCACTGCTTCGGAATCCGTGCGATGTTCTGCGGTGGTCCCCAGCTGACGTAGTAAACGTCGCTCTCGTCGACCGCCATCGAAAGCACGCCGTCGACGTGGCAAGCGAGGCTCTGGGTGGTGCCTCCCTGGAGCGGGGTTCGGAAGATGTCGCTGAAGGCGTCGCCGGGGGCGCTCGCCGCCCAGTAGGCGTCGGTGCCGTCGCTCGCGAGACCGCGGATGAGCGGGGCGCTGCCGAGCGCGACGCGCGCGGTTCCGTCGGGATTGCTCGCAAAGACCCTGGCGGGGCCGGTGCTCGGCGTGTCGACCCAGACGACTTTGGATCCGGTGGCGACCAGCATGGTCAGCGGGACGGTGCTCACGGGCGCAAAGTCGCTCGCCGTGCCGCCGGGAACGGATAGCTTGCGGATGCTGGAGCCGGCGCCACCGTTGCCGGCGCCGCCCACGCCCGCGACGGAGTCGTTCAGGATGTTGTAGGCCCAGTAGGCTCCCGTGGTGTCGGCGGCGAAGGGACCGAGGGCCACGTCGCTCGCGTGATCGGCTGTGAACAGGGGCGAGCCGCCGCTGCTCGGAACGGCGACCACCGTGGCAGCGTCGGCGACACCGGGCCCGCCGCCCGCTCCACCGACGCCACCCGGGACGGACGCGTAGTAGAGGATGTCGTTGCTCACGGCCCAGCCGACCCGCGCCGCATCGTTGACGACCTCGGCCACGGCGCCCGGTGCGTCCAGGGGCGCGGCGTAGATGCTCCACCCGCTGCCGTTGGATGCGGACCAGTAGATGCGGGCCCCATCGATGGTGACACCGAAGGCGCTGGGCCCGGTCGCGGCGAAGGGCTCGGGCGTGTCGCCGCGCTTGCCCTGCCGCTGGATCGCGGTGCCGTCGTTCCAGTAGACGTAGTCGTCGTCGAAGGCGAGCTGGTAGAAGGTGACCTCGGCGGAGCTGACGAACGTGACGGGGTTGACGGCGCCGTCGCACTGGGGCTGCCCTCCCGCACCGCCCTCACCGAGACCCGCTTCGCCCCCTTCTCCCGCGGTGACGCCACCGGTCGCGCCACTTCCCGCGCTCGCTCCACCCGCGCCGTCGTTCCCGGCGCCAGCGTTGCCGGCGGTGCTTCCGGTCGAACCTGCGACGGCCCCTGTTGCACCGACCGCGCCGCTACCCGCGCTGCTGCCCGTGCCGGCGCGGCCACCGCCGCCGCCTGCCACACCGAGCGTTCCACCGGCGCCGCCGGACGTGCTGGAGCCGCCGGTGTGGGGGTTGTCCGCTTCCGTTGGGAGCTCTTTCGATTTGCCCCCGCAGGAAGCGCCGACGGCGACCAGCCCGAGGAGGAGCCAGCGTGGCGCGTACCGTCCCTTCATCGTCTTCGAGCCTCCGCACACCACTGTAGCGCGCCCGGAACGTGCAGCCACCTGGTGCTGGTGCAGCAGCCTGCGGCCGCTCCATCGGCCCGAACAGGGGTCTTGATACCGGCGCCGGGGGCGCAACGGCCGGCGCCGCCATGGGTTGTGGCGAGAGCGAGAGCTGCTGTCTGAACATTGGCTATGTCTGTCGCCCCGAAGTTCCCGAGGGCGACCGCTGCCTCGGGGATTTATAACTACGGCTGCCCGGTCGGGATTGGCGAATTGTTGGCGTTGTACCCGAAGCACACGACGCTGTCGTCGGTGCGGATCGCGCAGGCGTGCCAGAGGTTCGTCGTGACGTTGCGAAACGTGCCCGTGGGAAGGGTGAGGGGGGTCCCGAAGGGGCCTCCGGCCCAGCAGGCGAGCGAGCCGTCCGTCTTGACGCCGCAGCCGTAGTCCGAGTGGTACTCGATGGTGGAGAATGTGCCGCTCGGTGCGGTGAGCGGCAGTCCAGTGCTCCCGCGAGCGCCCCAGCACGCCACCGTCGAGTCCGTACGGCGCGCGCAGCTTCCGTACGTGCCGGACGTCACGTCCAGAAACGTACCGCTCGGAGGTATCGTCTGGCCAAAATCGATGCTGGAGATTCCGGTTACACCCCAGCAGGCCAGCGTCTGATCCGCCCGGACGGCGCACGTGTGATATGCGCCCATCGAGATCGCCGTGAACGAGCCGGTCGTCGGGAGCGTGTACAGCGCGCCGGGTCCGGGATCCCAGCATGAGATACCGCCGGTCAGGGGCAGGCCGCACGCGCCGTCCGCGGAGATGGATATGGCTGAGAACGCCGTGCTGGGAGGGTTTTTTACGCCGTTGTAGTCGGCACCGAAGCAGTGTGCGACGCCGCCCGAGTCGAGGCCGCAGAGCTGGTCCGCGACGGCCGCCGTCGCGATCGAGTCAAACGTTCCCGCCGGCGGGTCCGTGGCCAGGTCGGGCGCGTTCCAGCACGCGACCTTCCCGTCGCTCCGGAGGCCGCAGGTGCCGCCGAAGCTTCCCTTGATGTCGGTGAACACGATGTCGCAGTTCTTGCCGTTGATGCCGGCCGGGCACGCGCACTGGTAGTCGGCAGGCGGGCCCGCCAGGTTCGTGCAGGCGGCGCCGTGCTGGCAGGGATTCGACGTGCAGGGGAGCGCGACGCAGCCGGTCGCCCCGGTCCCGGTGTAGCCAGCCGGGCAGGCACCGCAGACCACGCTGCCCGACGAGGCGTTGCAGGCGGTGAGTGGGTCGCAACCCCCGTTGTCGATCGTGCAGGGGTCCACGATGCAGCCGGAGTAGCCGTCACCGATGTAGCCGCTCGGGCACGCCCCGCAGATCGCTCCGCCAGGATCGTTGGTGCAGGTGACGAGCGGGTCACAGCCGCCGTTGTAGCTCGCGCACTCGTCGGCGTAACATTCTGTGTTACCACTGCCGACGTACCCACTCGGGCATGCCCCACAGGTGCGGCCGCCGGGGACGTTGGTGCAGGTCACGAGCGGGTCACAGCCGCCGTTGTTGGACTGGCATTCGTCGATGTCCGTGCAGCCCGTCGCGCCGGTGCCGGTGTACCCGGATGGACACGAGCCGCACGATGGGCCGTTCGTCGTGTTGGTGCAGGTCGTGAGCGCGTCGCAACCGCCGTTGTTGATGGCGCACGCGTCGAGCACGCAGGCCATGACGTTATTCGGGTCCTGGATGTACCCTGCGTCGCAGGTGCAGGCACCCGGCGGTCCGCACGTCCCGTGCCCGCCGCACGTCTGCCCGACACAAGGGTCGTTCCACTCCACCGCGCCGACGTTCCGGCATCGAATCGCGCGCCTTGCCGTTGAAATCGTAGCTGGGCGCCTGCGTGGTCGTGCCGGTGTTCAGGCAGGGCCACGGCGCTTGCGTCGAGCAGACGCCCGAGAAGTTCGACGCGGCTCCGGAGAGCGCATTGATTGCCGCGACGGACGACAGGAGGGTCGTGCCTTCGTCCTCATAGCTCGGCCCGACGAAGTCGTTGTTCTCGAGGGCGGCCGGGTCGGAGCTCGCATTTTGTTCGAGCAGGTTGTAGGCGCAGCCGGTGAGGATGTTGTTGCGCACCGTGCTGCCCGAGCCGCTCAGCCGGATGGCCGCGTTGTCGCCTGTGCAGACCCCGGAGCTGATGGTGTTCGAGTGGATGTCGGTGTTCGGGCCAGCCTGGAGGCCGTAGCTCTTGCTCGGCAGATCGATCGGGTTCGGATTGCCCGGGGCGCTCGTGGGTGCCGATCGCCCCGAGATGAAGTTGTTCTGGACGCGCGAGCCGCTCGTGATGAGCCCCACGCCGGTGTCGGCCCAGCCGAGGTCGATCGAGTTCCGATCGATGAGGGCGGCGCCGAGGCTCATCCCGATCGCGTTGTAGTACGTGGAGCGAGGGCCGCCGATCGTGTAGGGGTAGTTGCCGCCAAGCAATCCTGCGCTGTTTCCCGAGACCTCGTCGCAGCCTTGGCAATAGATCCCCATCGAGGTGCCGGCATTGCCGATGGTGTTGTTGCTGTGCTCGATCTGCACGTCGTTGTCGAGAATCGTGCACGAGCCGCTGCAGCTGATGCCGGTCTCGTCGACCTGCGCGGTCGTCCCCGCTCCCACGACGTTGATCAGGACCTGATTGTTCTCGATGGCCAACTGTCCGCCGCTCGCCCCGATGCCATCGAGGTAGCCGCCGTAGCCCGTGACCTTGATCGCGTTGTTCGAGAGCGCAACGCTGCCGGTTCCATAAAGCTCGATTCCCGTCGAGGAGTCGCCGGCGTTCAGGGTAATCGTCATGCCCTCGACGCTCACGCCGTCGGCGTCACCCCCGATCTGGGCTCCCACCGCGGAGTACTCGCCGTCGGTATCCGTGTCGCGCGTGACCGTGATGCTCGAGCCCTCGATCAGCGACCCGGGTGAGTCCGAAAGCTCGATGCCGACCACCGGACCAATCTCGATGTACTCGGCCACGCTAGATTGGGACACGGTCACGCGGGACTGGGCGGAGCGCACGCCGACGGCATTCCAGCCCTCGAGGCTGAGCAAGCGCACGTCACACTGCGTGAGGGTCGCGTCGCCACCGTTCAGCACGTCCACCCCGAACCTGCTCGCCGACTGCACGAGATTCACGTCCGTGACGACGAGGTCGTTCAAGGTGACGCCCGAGGCGCCGTTGACGGTGACGCCGGTCGTCGTGGCCGCATCGAGCAGCTCGATGGTGAAGCCGTCGAGCGTGGTCGCTTGCGTGATGCCCGAACCGAACAGCACGCCCGTGGCCGTCGTCGGCGAAAGCGTGGTGGTGGACAGGGCGCAGCGCCCCCACGTCGTCGACTCGTACGCGCCGTAGACGCCGATGCCGTCGCGCATCGTCAGATCCGCGCCCGTCGGCCCGGGATACGAGTGGCTCGCACCGCAAGCCGCGCCCGCCGCGACGCAAACGTTCGTCGCGACCTCGGGGTACGCCGCTGCGAAATCGATGGCGGCCTGCACGGACGCGAACGGAGAAAGACCGTGGCTCGTGGTGCCGAGCGCATCGTCGCCGCTCGGGTTGACCTTCACGCAGGGGCATTGGGTGCCGGGATCACCGGTGCACACCTCGGCGACGCAGCCCGTGGCGCCGTCACCCGTGTAGCCTGGCGGGCAAGCGCTGCACGTGAACGCGCCCGGCGTGTTGGTGCAGGTGGTGAGCGGGTCACAGTCGCCGCTGTTCACCAGGCACTCGTTGACGTTCCTCACAGGAGAGCGGATTGCCGATCGGCTGGCCGTAGCCGGCGTCGCACTGACAGGCCGGCACACCCTGCACGGCCACGCACACGCCGTGCCCGTCGCAGCTCTCGGACGCACACGGATCGACCGAGCCGCCGGTGCCGCCCGTGCCGCCGGTACCGCCCAAGGTGCCGCCCGTGCCGCCGCTACCGCCCGTGCTGCCGCCGGTGCCGCCCAAGCTCCCACCGGTGCCGCCGGTGCCGCCCAAAGTGCCGCCGGTGCCGCCCAAAGTGCCGCCGGTACCGCCCAAAGTGCCGCCCGTGCCGCCGGTACCGCCCGTGCTGCCGCCGGTGCCGCCCAAGCTCCCACCGGTGCCGCCGGTGCTGCCGCCGCTACCGCCCGTGCCGCCCAAAGTGCCGCCGCTACCGCCCGTGCTGCCGCCGGTGCCGCTCAAGGTGCCGCCGGTTCCGCCCGTGCTGCCGCCCGTGCCGCCCGTGCTGCCGCCGGTACCGCCCGTCGTGTCGCTCTCTCCGCCGGCACCGGCTTCACCGGCGTTCCCGATGCCGCCTTCGCCGCCGCCTCCGGTGCCGGAGCTTCCCGTCGAGCCGGCGTTGGCTCCCGTGCCCGACGTTCCACCATCGGTGCTCGTTCCACCGGAACCGCCGCTACCGGGCGGAGCACCGCCGCTGCCTGGCGGAACACCACCGCCGGTCCCTCCGTCCCCTCCGCTGCCTCCCGTCGTCTGGTTGCCGGCGCTGCCTCCGTTCGAGCCGCCGCTGCCCCCGCCGACCCCACTCCCGCCCCCGAGCTCGGAACCGCCGGTCCCCGCCTGTCCACCCATGCCCATCTCGCCCGCCTCGCCGGACTCACCGGCGCTGCCCGCGTGAGCAGCCGCGCCCGCCGCTCCGCCCCGCCCACCGGTCGGCGGCGGGGGCGCGTCATCGTCACCACCGCAGGCCGAGATTGACGAAAGCACCAGAACCGCAGGCAGAACCAGCCGCCGGAGCACCGAAGTGGGCGATGCCGCGGCCGCGGGAGCGTCCGGACCAGTTCGAGGCGAGGCGGGCGGTCGTGAGCGCATTGGGCCTTCTCTCCGTTGTCGCGAGGGCGCGTGGATGATCAGACCGAACGCCCTTTTCTCCTCATTCCCGCAAGAGCCGCCACTCAGCGGCTCCTGGGAGCTAAGCCGCTAATTTACCACGCCGCCTCCCCCGCGTCCTTCTCCCTTTTACCTTCATCCCATCCCACTTTCACCTCCCACCTTTCACTTTCACCTCCCACCTTCCGCACGGCCGCTCGAGCTTCGCCGGTCTCCGCGACCTCACTTCGAGCCGCGTCGCGACCGGGGGTGAAGAGTCTCGTGACGCGCCAACATTCGGAGGAAATCCGCGATGCGCTTCGCGCGCGTTTCGGGCTTCTTCGCATCGTGCACGCGAAAAAGGATCGCGAACCGGTTGCGGCTGTCGAGGGTCGCGA
Organism: uncultured delta proteobacterium; assembly: GCA_963841435.1. Taxonomy (GTDB): domain Bacteria; phylum Myxococcota_A; class Polyangia; order Polyangiales; family Polyangiaceae; genus PMG-095. Next base: position 1,184,040 of record CAWJCS010000002.1, on the reverse strand, counting down.
AGAACAGAAGCGCCTCGGGGTCGGTCTCAAGGGCACGTTGCAGATCGGGGGGAACGGTCGCGCGACCTTGCGAGGGGTAGGCCTTTGCCCATCTTCCGTCGCGCTTCGCGCCCTCCAGGGCCGCGCGCCCGGCTGGTCGCATGCGCCCGTCCTTCATCAGGCGCGTCGCGATCGCCCGGTTCCTCTGTGACCAGCGGCTCTTTGTGCCGCGCGGAGTGAACTTCTGGAGCCAAAAATGCTCGTCGTACTTTTGCTTCTGGCCGTCGATCCAGCCGAAGAGCAGCGCAGCCTCCAGAGCTTCGGCGTAGCCGACGGACGCTACGCCCGCGCTCGGCTTCGCGATCTTCAGCCAGAGGCCCCGCGAGCGGCCGTGGTTCGCATCGAGCCACTTCTCCCAGGCGCGCGCGGTTGGAAAGAGCTTCGTGGAGAGCTCCGCCGCCGAAGCGGGTTTCTTGGTCTTGGTCGCTTTCGCCATCGAAGTAGCCGAGTGTTTCACCATGGGGCGAGGCTTGCACGAACCAGGGGCTCCGCGCTGGCTCACAGCCGCGCGCCCCGGCCGGCAGAGCGCGGCCGCGGCCGGACGGGGACGCAACGGGACAGGAAGCGACGCGAGGCGTGGTAATGCCTGAGTGACGGTCCTGCCCTGCCGGCTTCACCCGCCCCGACAGAATTCGGACGGCGGCGGGCAGAAGCGCTGGATGTCAGGGCCTTCGGTTTGCTGGCACACCCCGGCGGAGCAATCGGAGTTGTTCGTGCACGTCTGAAGGCAGGTGCATCGGCTGGCCCCGGGGCTCCCCTGGGGACAGGGGCACACGTACGCGGTTCCGGGTTCGGTGCAGGCATAGCCGCCCGCTCCGGCGCCGGTGCCCGCGGAGCCGGCCGCTCCACCCGCTCCGCCGGTGCCGCCCGATCCCGCTCCCCCGCCGCGACCTGCGGTGGAACCGCCGCTACCGCCGGTTTGCGTTCCACCCGCACCGCGCCCCGCGCTGCCAGCGGAGCCACCAGTGCCGGACTCCTCGCCATCGCCCCCGCCGCTCATGCCGGCTTCCAGCGCGCCTCCGGTGCCGCTGGCGCCACTCGCGCTGGTACCGCCGCTACCGCTGCCAGTGCCACTCGTGCCACCCGCGCCGCCGGTCGTGACGGCCGTGCCGCCGCTCCCGCCGGCGCCGCCGCCGACGGTGCTGCTCTTGCCGCACGCGACGAGCGCGCCCGCGACGAACAGGCCCCCGAGACGGCGGCGCCAACGATCCTGCATGCGAACATTGCGATCCATGATCGCTCTCACGTCCTATATTGTCGCCGCGTAACTCGACACGCAAACCAAATTCGTGGCGGGGCGAACGATTAGGTTCAGCGCCGCGAAGCGCCCGCGCACTTCCATCACGTTCCCCGTTCCCATCTCCACCGTGGCGTTCGGCGCCACGAACGTACCCAGGAAGGGTGCCTCGATCACCGTCCCCTGCGAGCCGCGGTACCCGACGAACACGTCAGCGAGCGTGCCGTTCGTGTGCTGGAAGGAGCTGCGGTACGCAAACGTATTGGCGACGAAGATGCGCACTGAACCCGTGCTGTCGTTGATGCGCACCGTCGAGCTCGAGTTGATCGTCAGACCGAGGAAGTAGTAGTCGCCGCTCGACAAGAGCAGCGTGCCACCCGAATTGACGAAAACGTCGCCGTACGAGCCGGGCGAAAGGGGGACCGGCGGGCCCGGGTTGATGAACGACGGTGAGCTGGCAGGCGGTGGGAATACCACGCTCGCCAGGCTGGGGAACGGCGGCAGGTTGACCGTCGTGTGCAAGAGAATGGGGCCTGACACGGTGGTCTGATTGCCCCGCGTGAGGCCGCCATGCGTCGTGAGCGACCCGACGACGTGCGCGCGATCGCGCAGATCGACGCTGGCTACGCTGAGGATCCCGCCCGAAGTGGCGTCACTACCGATCTGCGTCAGCAAGTTGCCGCGATTGCTGATCGAAGCGGCGCTACCATTGGACAGCGTCGTGCGCGCACGGTCACGCACCTCGAGGTCGCGATTGGCGAAAATGCCCGGCCGCACCGTCACGACCTGCGTCACCGACGAGCTCTTGATGCCATCCGACGCCGACCACTCGATGGTGTGCACGCCGGCCGGCAACGACACCTGCCCGCCCACGACGTTGCGCGGAACGGACGCGGTGGTGCTCGCGACCACCTTGCCGGTGACGCCGACCGGTCCGATGCAGGCATCCGCAGCGGTCGGTACCGAGAGCTGAACGGTCTCACCGGCCGCGTTGCAGGCGACGATCGTGATCGGGCTGACCGGGCTGATCACGGGCGGCGTCTGATCGTCGACGGTCACGGTGCTGGCCGCGTTGGCGATGTCGCCGTATTCGTCCGCGGCGGTCCACGCGACCACGCGCGGGCCGCGCTCGAAATCGCCGCAGGGTCGCACGCCCGTCTGGCAACCGTAGTCCGGATCGCCATAGGCCGAATCCGCGGCCGCCGTCACGCTGATGGCGGTCGAGTCGATCTGACAGGCATCGGACGCCGAGGCCGTTCCGATGTTGACGGGCCCGCAGTCGTACGCCGTGACGTTGTGAGGCAACGTCGTGAACTCGGGCACCTGGCGCTGCGTCGGATCCACGTACCAGATCCCCCGGCCGAAAGACGAGAGGTAGGTGTGGTTCTCGACCTCATCGAAAAAGAACTTGGTGATCAGCGGCACGCGCGCCGAGCCGCACAGCCGGGCCCACGTGGCTCCACCGTCGAGTGACGCGAGTGCGCCTCCCTCGTGGGTCCCGACGAGCATGCGGTTGCCGTTGGCGTTGTCGAACCCAATCGCGGACACGGCGGGGTAGATGCGACCGCCCGCGCCGACGAGCGTGTCGAGTTGGCTCGTGCCCGCGCTGGTGTTCCAGCTACTGCCGCTCGCGCTGCTGATGCGGATCCCTGCCACGGTTTCGGCCAGGAGCCGCGTGGAATCAGTGGGATCGACAGCGACACCGATGTAGCCCGCCGCCGCGCTGGTGAGCGAAGGCAGCCCCACGTCGGCCCGTGCGAAGACAGGCGTCCCCGAGGTGAGGGCGTTGACACGGCGCAGGCCGTTGGTGCGGTTACCGCCGGCGTCGGGAACGGACGTTGGCTGGTAGAACACCAGCGTGCCACCCGGCCCCGACGCGACGGCGCCGATCCAGTTCGCGTACTCGGTCAGCGCCTCCGTGTCCCCGGGGTTGCCGAGCGTGATAACCGGCACCGGCGCCCAGTTCAGGCCACCTACGTCGCTCATCCACAGTTGAGATGGGGTCAGGATGGTGGACACGGGCGGGCTCGCGTTGGCCGTGGCGAAGCTCCGCGAGCCGCCGTCCCATTGCAACCAGCTCCCATCGGGCAGCGCGACCGGGGCGAGCGCCTGGAAGCTGATGCCACCGATCGGATCGCAAAGGCCGTCGGCGCTGCCCGATCCGCTCGTGTTGTTGTAGTTGTTGACGCACGGCTGCCCGACGCAGGTGGGCATGGGGTCGCCTGGCGTGAAGGTAAGCGCGAGCCCTTGCGCGTCCTGACACGGGACGCCCGCGGCGCCCTTGTCGCATTGCCCGAGCGGCATCTCTGTGTCCACGCACACGTCGCAGACGCCGTCCAAGTCGTCGTCGGGGCACGAGAAGATGACTCGATCCTTGCGGTTGCCCACGACTCGCGCTGCGAACGTGTCGGGCCAACCCCACGCGGAGGTGCTCGCGAAGGCGGAGGTGCCCTCGAAATTGTAGCAGCCGGCGCAGGTGTACGCGGTCAACAGCGTGTTCGTCCGATCGGGCATGCTGTGCGCGATCTGCAATCCGCCGCCTTCGAACTCGACGTTCGCGTCCCAGTTGTCGCCTCCGCTCGCCGACGCCCAGATGTCGTCGTCCTGCGTGGAGAAAAAGAGGTCCGTGCGATCGGGCCCCCCGGGGTGCACCTGGCCAGTGATCTCGTAGAGCTGCAGGGCGGGAATCGTGCCCTTGATGCTGTAGTCACCCGTTTGCCCACAGGTCGTGGTTGGGCGGCCGCCGAGGAGCTTGAGCACGCCACCGTCGCCGGCGATGAACATCGGGCAGCTCGTCATCGGATCGAAGACCATGTCCGAAGGATCTTGGTGGGCGCACGGCGTGACGCCGAGGCGCCCGCACGTGCCGCCCTGGCGGAGCGTGACGAATTCCCACGGCGGGGGCAGTGCGGGCGGTGTGACCGTGTAGTCCGGGACATCGGCGGGGTTGCCGACGGCGCAGCGCAGGCCGCCGCCGCCCGCCTCCGTGCAGGTTTGGCGGAAAACGTCCACGCGATCGCCCACGTAGAGGTCGAATTCATTGGCATTCCCGGACCGCGAGGGCACTGCGAACACGAACGCCGGCCTGCCATTCGCGTCGAAGGTGGGATTGCCGAGCTCCGTCCACGTCGCGCCAGCGTCGTCGGACTCGTACACTTGCGCCCTGTCGCTGAGCGTGAGGTTGCCGGGCGGGTTGGTGTCGGGCACGAGCCGGTTCGACACCGCGAAAACCACGCTGGGGTTGAGCGGCGAGACGGCCATCGTGTGCGTGTTGGCGAAGAAGCCGGGAGGTGCGCCCGGCGTTCCAGGCGGCGCACCGAGCGGGTTCAGCACCGGGCTGAACGTGGTGCCGTCGTAGCGACGGTGGCCATTGTTGGTGTGTAGATCGATGATTCCGCTCCCTTGCACGGCGAGCGAAAAAACCTGATCAGCCCCGCCGGCGACCGGCACGACGATGTTGGTGCAGGTCGTCACGTCGCTGCTGCATTGCGCCAGGCCGAAGTCAGTCCCGATGTATGCCGCGTTGCATCCGGCGCCAGGCTGAAACGCGATGCCGTACGCGCTGAACTGAACCTGGGCCACGTTGCTCATGGTTGGCCGCGTCCACGTCACCCCGCCGTCGTCGGTTCGCCAGATACCGCCGGGGTCGGTCGCCAAGCTGGTCCCCCCGCCGCCCGAGGCCGTGATGACGATCACCTCCGGGTTGGTGGGGCAGATCGCCACGTCCATGAGACCCTTGGGGAAAAGGTCATCGAATCGTTCCCAGGTGTCGCCTCCGTTCGTCGTCTTCCAGGCTCCACCGTAATCGCTGGCAGCCACCGCGAATTGGGGGTTTGCCGGATCGATATCGATGGCCTGCATGCGACCGTGCCAGGTGATGCCGGGTTGCGCTGGCGTGAGCGCGGCGCCGACGAGGGCCGAGCTGACCGTGCTGGTGGGCTCCGCCACACCACCGTCCGACTTGCTCGGACCACATCCCGTCGGCAAAATCGCCAGCCCGAGCGCCGCGAGTGCCAACGACCACGAAGCCCTCGCTCCACCAATCCCACCCTGTTTGTCGTGCCCGCCCATGATCCCTAACTCCTCCGCGGCCCCTTTGACACGCGTCCGTGTGACGACTCCTGCCTTAGGTGTTGCCGCGCGTCAAGCGTCTCTTCGGGAAGCGTCACGTGTCGAAGAGGTCGTTCGTGACGACGGAGAGGCTACTCCGTCATACACGTTCGGAGTGTGGCGGCGCCAAGGAAGAACGAACTGCGGAGCAGCTCACCCCGGCGGGGTGGGCGAGCCACGAGCTCGCCCACTCGGGCAAGAACCCCAGCCGACGCGACGCTGCGGCTGGGCGCAGCGCAGACACTCGCCTTTTCGGTGTGCCGATTGAGCTTCGACGGGCACTCTGTCCCGAGGCGGCTCGAGACGGAATTTGGTAAAGCGCCCGGACGCAAACAGTAGCCGGCGGATCGCCACGCGGAACCACCCGCCCACGCGAGCGTGGGTGAGTGTATGCTCGCCGCGTGGGTAGGAGATGGTGAACAGCGGAATGCGGTCCGTGCGGCGCGGTCTGGGGGTGTCGGCCCTCGCGTTGCTCGTCGTGGCCGCGTGCGGTGGTCGCAGCCACACCGTGGAGGAGTCGCCCGCTGATGGCGCCGCTCGGGGTGGCGCTCCGGCAGGCGCCGCGGGAGTGACCGGGGGTCGCGCTGGCACGGGTGTCGTCGGTGGTGGCTCGGGCGCCGGCTCGGGTGGTGCGATCACCGCGGGCATCGGGGCCGGCGCGGGTGAGGGTGGCACGAACGTCGTGCCGTCCGGTGGAGTTGCCGGCACCGACGCGGGTGGGGTGGGCGGGTCGTCTTCAGGCGAAGGCGGCCTCGGCGGAGCGGCGGTGGGTGGCGCCGGGTTCGGTGGGTCGAGCTTCGGCGGCGACGCCTCGGGGGCAGCCGGTGTTGGAGGCGCGGGCTTCGGCGGTGCGGGCTTTGGCGGAGTTGCCGGACTGCCGAGCGTCGATCCGCACTGCGACGACGCTCATGTCGTGCGGGCGGACGTGCTGCTCGAGAACCAGTCGGACGTAGAGCGCCTGCGCTACTACGACATCGTCCAGGGAACGCTGAAAATCTCGGGCGAGGTTTCCGATCTCAGCGCGCTCGAATGCTTGAAGCTCGTGAGCGGTCGTCTCCAAATCGCCGACGCTCCGGCTTTGCGCACGCTTCGAGGGCTCGACGCGCTCGCGGAAGTCGCTGGAAGCGTCGGCATCTACGACCTTCCGTCGCTGTCGGATCTAAAAGGCCTGGGCTCGCTGGCGACGGTTGCCGGCGACATGGTGGTCCAGTCCAACGACCAGCTGACGAGCCTGCAGGGTCTGTCCTCGCTGACCAACGTCGTCGGTCGTCTGGTCGTCTTCTACAACGAGAAACTCTCCACACTTTCGGGGCTCGAGGGTCTCGTGAAGGCCGCTGGGCTCGTGATTGCGGAAAACCCCGCGCTCCGCGAGGTGGATGCCCTGAACGGCGTCGAGGGCGCCGAAGTGGCCATCTACCACGACGACGCCTTGGTCGACCTCGAAGGCCTGCGGGGCCTCACGTCCGGGAGTCTCAAGGTGTACGATAACGCGCGGCTCCAGACGCTCGAGGGACTCAGGAATCTGAGCGACGCCGGCTACGTCAACGTGTTCAGTTGTCCCATGCTCACGAGCCTCCACGGCCTGGAGAACCTGCGAACTGTACGCGATCTGTTCTTGGTCAACTTGAACCTCACGGACCTTCGTGGCCTCGACGCCCTCGAGAGCGCCGACTACTCGCTGCAGGTTTCCGGCGATCCAGCGCTCACGAGCCTCACCGGGCTCGAGCAACTCACGGCTGCCGGTTGGGTGTACATCGCGGACTGCCCCAAGCTGCAGAGCCTCGCGGGCCTAGCTGGTCTCGTGAACGCCAGCGCGCTCAGCGTCACGGAGAGCCCGGGCCTGTCGGATCTGGCCGGCATGGATGCTCTGACCAGCCTGGGCACGCTGACCATCAGCGACAACCTAGCGCTGCTTGGTCTCGAGGGGCTCGAGCAACTCACGGCTCTGGATGCGGATCTTGCCATCACGGGGAACACCGCGTTGGCGAGCCTTCACGGGCTCGATGCGCTCCAGCGTGTGAACGGGTCTTTCGCCATCACCGACAACGTGAGCCTGCCGACCTGCGAAGCGGAGCGGCTGCGGGACCTGATCGGTGTCGAGAACATCACCGAGGTTCCGCAGATCGCCGGCAACGACGACCTCGGCACGTGCCCTTGAGCCCGGGGCGGTAGCGCTCCGTCCGCCGTTCCCGCCCCCCAAACCTCGCGTCGTTCGCAGGACGAGCTTTCGCCGGCGACGAGCAATCCGCTGTCTCAGTCGTTCGAGGGCACGTCCCGGACGCTCACTCGACGCAATGGCCTCTGACGTTCCATCGCTCCCCGTGGAAGTAGTAGGAGGTAGGGGCCGACCGCGCTTGCACGGTAAAGCCGCGACAAGAGCGGTCGGTGCGACAACTCACCTCCGTTTCCTCCGTCAGGCCGTGGGGGCCTCGGCGCTCGCTCGCGCCCGACGGGCCGCGCGCCTCGGTGAGGCCGTTGGGCCCGCGATCCCAGTAAGACCGTGAGGGCCACGACGCTCAGCCACACCTTGCAATCCGCGCTCTTCGGTCAGGCCCTGGGGACCACGTCGTTCTGCCGCGCCGGCGGCGTTCCGGTCCTCGGTAAGACCTTGGGGGCCACGGCGTTCGCTGGCCCCGGACGGAGCCCGCGACTCGGTCCGTCCCTCCTGAGCCCGCGCCTCCGTGCGACCCTCGGGACCGGAAACGCAGGGACACTCGTAGACGCCTCCGCCGACCTCGACCAACGGCACGCTCTCGAGCCCGGGCGGGATGAGAGAGCCCGCCTCGCCGACCCGGCTGCCGCGGCGAGGAGCAAGCCCCAGAAACCCGAGCCCGGTTTCATCGGAAGGGTGTTTGTGACAGCCAGAGAGCCCAGGCATCCGGAGCTCGTCGAACCACGGTTTGATGCGCGCTCCGCGTAGCAGGCCGGTCAGCAGCCGGGCAGGTGGCGCAGCCGACGCCGCTTGCGCCTTCGAGCACCAACCGAGAGTAGGAGCAAGCCATACGCGAGCAGCAAGCCCGGAGTGCGGCGCGTGCGCGAGCCGACCCTGCAGGAGCAGCCGCCGTCGCTTCCGACCGTGTTCGCACGCGCCCCGGACGCGCCTGCGTTCCCAGCGGGCGAGCTAGCACCCGCGCCGGCAATCGCCCCGCCGGCGTTCGACGCGCCACCGTCCGACGTGCCCGCAGCTTGCCCCCCGTTTCCGCTTCCGGCCGCCGCGCCGCTGCCCGCCGCGAGCCCGGCAGCCCCATTGCCGCCCGACGCCGAGCTGGCCCCGGCACCCGACGCTCCTCCCATTCCCATCCCCGCTGCGCCGCCGCCACCCGCTAGGTTGCCCCCCTCGCCACCGGCCGGGCTTCCTCCGGTCGCCATTCCTGCCATTCCGCCCACGGCGCCGTCGCCCCCCATACCGCTCGCGCCTCCCATGCCGCCCATGCCCCCGGTTTCGGTGCCGGGGGGCGCCACCGTGTACATCAGCGCTCCCTCGTGCGGGACGTTCGCCGAAATGTCGGTCGTCACCCCGCTCACGTCCTGCTTCCGCCACAGGTCGCGCACCGTCACCATACCGGACACGCCGAGCGCCGACAGGCTGGCCGAAACCGTGGCGTCTTGTGTCCCGCGGTTGAAGAGCGCCACGGCCTTGCGCCCGCCGGATAGATCCCTCGCCCAGACTTCGGTCGAGCCCTGCTGCGCGATGCGCTTGCCGCGGCTGCCGAGCGCGTCCTGATTGATGGCGAGCACTTCCTCGTTGGTGAGGAGCGCGGTGGTCCAGGCGTCACCGGCGAGCTTGGTCGGTTGGCCCCCGAAGATGAGCGGCGACGGCATCATGCTCCAGAGGGTCATGACCATGACTTGCTGGTTGTGGCTGAACGCGCACGGGCGATTGCCGACCGTTCCGAGCGGCAGCATGTCGGCGTCCGGCCAGTGTCCCGGGGTGATGCCCGCGGTTTGGGCCCAGTTGTTGGCGGCCGTGAACTCGTCGCCGATGGTGCTCAGGCCGTTCGTGTCCCAGAAGTCGTTCACCGTGCGCCACATGTTGGCATTCGCGTTGAGAACCTGAACGTCGCCTGGCTGGTTGGGACCCGGAGAAAGGCTGAGGACGATGGAGCGCCCGGTCTTGAGGAGCGAGTCGTGGACCGCCACCACCTCGTTGTCGTGGAGCACGTTGCCCCCGTACGGGTTCATCATGTCGTCGACTTTGACGAAGTCCACGCCCCACCCCGCGTACTGCGAGTAGATGGAGTCGTACCAGGCCTGGCCCGCCGCGGTGTCGCCCCTGACGCCGTACATGTGGTCGTCCCACGGGCAGACGTTGCCGGAGTTTCCGGCGTCCTTCGCCGAGTAGCTCGCGTTGGCGACGGGGCTGTCCTGGTTGAAGGCGACGCGCGGGATGCCACGCATGAGATGAATGCCGAAACCCAGTCCGAGGGCGTGGATCTGATCGGCGAGGGGCTTGAAGCCGCCCGCGCCGTTGGCGTTCGGATACTTGCTCGTCGACGGCAACCACCTCCCGTTGGCGTCGATGATCTTTTCCGGATCGTACCAGAGGTAGTCGATGACCACCGTGTTCCAACCGAACGGTTGGAGCACGTCTTTCATCGCGTTGGCGGCCGCGAGCACGTCCGCCTCTTTGACGTTCGCGTAAAACGAGTCGTAGCTGTTCCAGCCCATGGGCGGCGTCAGCGCCAGCGTGTCGCCGGCCACGAGCGTGAGTGTCGCGTCGGCGCTGCCGGCCCCGTTGGTGACGCTGATGCCGATGGGATACGAGCCGGCTGCTGGCACGGTTCCGGAAATCACTCCGGAGCCAGAGTCAATCGACAGCCCGTTCGGTAGGCCCGTGGCTGCGAATGCGAGTGGTGACGCTCCCGTCGCCGCGATGGCGTAGAGAAAGGGTGTCCCCGGTCGCCAGCCGACGACTCTCGGGCCGTTGATGCGCGGTGCGGCGGGCGGCGGATCCATCGAAATGGTGATGTCCGTCTGCGCGGCCGACGCCGGCGCAACCCCGAGCGCGGCCGCGAGACCCACGATGGCGGCTACCTGAAAGGGGCCTGGCTTTAAAGCCTGCGAAAATTGGGCGAACGACAAGCGGGAGCCTTCCGTGTCTCGAACAAGACAAAGACGCCCGGCCCCCACCATAGGAGTCAGTTTTGTTGCGTGGGAACCTCAGTGGCGGCCGCAGCGGCACTGTCGGGGTCAGAGATGACCCTGGGCGTCGAGGGCGACGCCGCGAGCGGTGAGGGTGGTGCGGGCGACTCCAACGGCGTTCCTTCCGAGCGAGGAGCTCGTCGGGGCGGAATTCGTCCAGTTCTATCTTGCTTGGCGCCCAACGCTCGAGGTGGCCACGCGCTGAGGGTCCGTGCTCTCATCACGAGGGTGCCAACGTCCAAAATCAGGGGCGACCTGGCGGTCTGCACCGTCGCCCTCGCGCTCTGCCTCGGCACGTGCACGCCACACCGGCCCCCTCGCCCCGCTGGCCCCCCTCCGAGCGCGGCAACCCCAGCCGCCGCCCACCCCGAGCCCCCGCCGCCCGCGCTGTGCTGGAAGCCGTACGCCCCCGACATTTACGGCGTCGGTCGCATCTGGGGAGCGAGCCCCGACGACGTGTGGGCCGTCGGCTTCTGGGGAGCGGGCGGAGCCATTCACCATTTCAACGGCCGCACCTGGAAGACGGAGCGAACCGAGCACACCCTGCTCACCGGTGTCTGGGGCAGCGGCGCGGACGACGTTCGGATCACCGCAGGACAGTCCGGGACCCTCCTCCACTGGGATGGCGCCCAGTTTTCTACATCCAAGACGCCGAGCGCGGCCGGTGAAATCTGGGGGAGCGCTCGCAACGACGTTCTGGATGGCGGGCTCCTCGCACGGCGTCTTCCATTCTCGCGGCACCGGCTGGGAGCTCGTGGCCTTCCTCGAGCCCGCGCCCGAGGACCAGCGCCAGCACGGCGTCACCGCCCTCGCAGGTACGAGCGCACGGGATGTTTGGGCCGCGGGCTTCTGGGGCGAGCTTCACCACTTCGACGGCAACGCTTGGCACCGCGTGGACTCGCCGACGAAGGAGCACCTGTTCGCACTCTGGGCCTTCGCCGAAAACGACGTTTGGGCCGCCGGCGACTTCGGCATCGTCGTTCATTACGACGGTGCTCGCTGGTCAACGGTGCCGTTCCCTCCCGCCTTCAGAGTGCAGCGGTTCTGGGGTCCGAGCCCGCAGGCGCTCTGGGCGCTGACTTTTGGAGAGCTCTTCGTTTGGGACGGGCGCGGCTGGTCGATGGTCGATGGGGTAAGAGCGGGCGCCGTATGGGGCAGCGGCGAGCGGGACGTGTGGGTCTCGCAGAAGCACGGCTTCCTGCACCTCGGTCCCGACTGCACCGCGCTGGGAAACACGCCCAGCCTCCCCTTCTCGATGACGCCCGCCGCACCCGAGCACCGTTTCCCCGACACCTCCGTCGAATCACCGCCTACCGAGGCCGAGGCGCGGGCGTTCGTGCGCGAGCTGACCGAGATCGCCCGAGCGGGCGACCTGGAGCGCTATAAGGCCGTGCTTTCCTGGAAGCAGCGCGTGAGAAACCCGCCCGAGCTCGTGAGGCTAAGCTTGGGTTTTGCCCGCCAGGCGCCAAAGGCCGAGATCGACCACGCAACGTTCAGCACGGGACGGCTCGGGGAGAGTGCGACGATCCGGTTCTCCGTCGGTGGTGAGATCGTCTTGATGATGTTGGTGAAGCGCGAGGATGGCGTGCTGCGGCTCGACGAGAACTAGCGAGCGGCAACACTCGCTTGGCGAGGACGCAGATGCCGCTCGCTCGGAGCGGAGCGAGCGACTCAGTTGCAGGCGCCGCTGCCGTAGTTTCCGAACGAGGCGAAATAGCCCGGGAAGTTGACGAGCTGCGCTTCGAGAGCGTCGGCCGTGCACTGGGGCAGCTCCGCGTTCTCGGTCACGTAGATGATGAGGTCACCGGCGATCACGGGGCTTTCGGCGCCGACCGACGTCAGGTTCTCGAGACCGTCGAGGCTCTTGAGCATCGGATTGTGTCTGACGAAGAGCGTGTTGCCGACGCTGACCAGGGAAGCGAGCCCGCTGAGGTCTTCGAGAAATTCGTTGTTCTCGATGGCTAGGATGCCCCCGATGGAGCTGACGTGCTCGAGCCCGCTGAGACTGGTGAGGCTGCCGCCGATCGTCACGGAGCCTGCGATGCTGGTGACGTTCGTGAGCGGGTCGAGGTTTTGCAAGAGCGGATCGGAGGAGATGACCAGACCGTTCTCGAGCGTTGCGGAGTCCTCGACGCCGTGCAGGCTCGTGAGCTCCGGGTCGTCGGACAGCGTCAGCCCTCCCACGTGCTCGATGTGACTGAAAGCGCTCAGGTCGGTGAGCGTCGGGTGGCCCTCGATGGCGAGCATTCCGACGGACGTGAGGTGGTTCAGGGGGGAGAGGTCCTCGATGGCCGGAATCGTCAAGACGCCGCCGACGAAGGTCAGCGCCTCGAGCCCCTCGAGGCTGGTGAGTGGAACGCTACCGGCCTGGGCCGCCATGCCGCCTCCGATGTAAGTGAGGCCGTCGAGGCCACGTAGATTGGCGAGCGGCGCCTCGCCAACGAAGACGTTCCCCCCGATGGTCACGAGCTTTTCGAGGCCCGTCAGGCTCGTCAGGGCGCTGTTCTTGTTGATGGAAAGGTCGCGCCCGACGTACGTGACGCTCTCGAGCCCGCTGAGGTTGACGGCCGACGTGTTCCAGACCTCGAGGGTGTCCCCGACGGCGGTGAGATGTCCCAGACCGGCGACGTCTGCCATGTCCTCGAGACCCGCAAAGCCTCGAATCGTGGTGAGGTTGTATAAGCCGCTCAAGTCCCGGAGTACGTGGTTGGAGGTAACCTGGAGCTTGCCTCCGATGCACACGAGGGCGCTCAGATCGCCCAGACCTTCGAGCGCGTCGTTCCCCGTGACCTCGAGGCCACCGGGCAGAGCCGAAAGCGTGAGACCGTCCAAGCTTTGCAGCGCGTCGTTGGCGCTGACGTGCAGCAGCCCTCCGACGTAGGCGAGGCTTTCGAGCCCAGCCAGGTCGGTGAGCGCGGCGTTTCCGCCGCTGTGCCCCACCGAGCTCCCGATGCCCAGCGTCCCGGCGACGGACGCGAGGTTGTCGAGCCCCTCGAGGGTGACGAGCGCGTCGGTGTCATACAGGTAGAAATCTCCACCGACTGCCAGGAGCGACGAGAGCCCCGTGAGGCTCGAGATATCGGCTCCGTGGACGGAAAGTTCGCCGCTGATGGAGGTGCAGCCGCTCACGCCCGCGAAGTCAGCCTCTGACGCGATGTCGAACGAGCCGTCGCACGGGTGGGTGTCCGCGCCGCACGCGCCGATGACGCACGGATTGTCCCCCGCGCACGTGAGATTCGGGCGCCGGCGGCAGAGGATCGATCCCGGCCGAGCCCCCCTCGCCCGCCCCCGCCGAGCCGCCCGCCCGGCGCCGCCAGCCGCCCGCTCCCGACGCCTGCCGCGGCCGAGCCCCCGACACCTGCCGCGGCCGAGCCCCCGACACCTGCCACGCCGCCGGTCTCGCCCCCGCCCATCGCGCCACCTCCGCCTGCGCCGCCGCCCGCGGTACCGGCTCCCGCCCCCGCCGAAGGCACGCCGTCCGTCGGTGAGCCTGCGGAGTGGCTCTCCCCGCACGCGAGGGCGGACGCACACGCGCACACGGTCACCACCCTGCCCCACGGTGTTTGCCTATTTGCTGCCACCGGCGCGCGCCTCCTTCGTGCGCGAATCCGGCCAGTGTACCTTCCCCGTCGCGCGCTGTCGAAGCGAGCGGCGTCACCCGAGGGGTGTGAGAGCGCGCGCCTCGCCACGAGGCCGTGCTTTCGGCAATTTGTGGTCCAACGAACGGCTCGAGCGTTGCTGAGGCGATCGAGGAGCTCGCGGCGCGGGCTCCCGAGAAAAATTCGGACGCATCGAAGGTGTGGGGGGCGAGCCGTCCTTCACGGGGGAGCATGGCGGATCTGCGGCGGCTTCCACGGGCGGGCTCCGGCCTCTGGACCTGGGTCGGCCCGCTGCTCGGCTCGATCGCGCTTGCCGGCGGCGTCGGTTGCACCGGCACGATCGGCGTCGAATCGGCCGACCCTGCCCCTGCGGAGGGCGTCGGGGCATCGGGCGGGAGCGGCGCCGCGGCGGGCGAGAGCGGGGCCGGAGCGGCCGCGGGCAAAAGCGGTGGGACGGGCAACGGGAGCGCGGGCGCGGGCGGCGCTGCGGGCAGCAGCGGGCCGGGAGGGAGCGGCGGCTCTTCGGTGGTGGATTGCAGCACCACAACGCATGGCAAAACCGCTCCGATCCGGCGGCTGACGCTCGAGGAATACCGCAACGCGGTGAGCGACCTGTTCGGCTTCACACCGAGCGACAAGTACCCGTCAGGGTCCGGAAATCCCGTCACGGGCTACTCGACGGAGCCCGACCTCTTGCTCGTGAGCGAGCAGGGCGTGGGCAGTATCATGAGCGCCGCCGAGGAGGTCGCGCAGACGCTCGCGCCCAGGCTCGAGCGCGTGCTTCCGTGCACACCCGACGGCGACGACGCCTGCGCCGACACCTACCTCGACACGGTCGGGCACCGCGCGTTCCGCCGACCGCTGACCGAGCAAGAGCGCACCACGCTCCTTGCCGTCTTTGCGGCGGAACGCGACGACGGCGCGTCCTTCAGCGACGCGGTGGCGGTGATGACGGCTCTCCTCTTGCAAATGCCCGCGTTCTTGTACGTGCTCGAAGCGGATGCACCGGCGGGCAAGGATCGGCCTCGCACCGGGCCGGAGCTCGCGACGCGGCTTGCCCTGGGGCTCTGGGGCTCGCTCCCGGACGACGAGCTGCTCGCCGCCGCCGAGCAGGGCGCGCTCACGAGCGCCGGCGACGTGCGCGACCAGGCGGCGCGCATGCTGGACGACCCGCGGAGCGCACGCGGCCTCAGGCGCTTCTTCCGCGAGTGGAGCGAGACCCCTGAAAACGCGGTGGGGAGCAAGGACAAGAGCGCCTTTCCGTACCTCGACGACGAGCTCGTCGGGCTCATCAACGAGTCGTTCGATCGCTACGTCGGCGACCAGGTGCATTCGGGCGGAAGTCTGTACTCCCTCCTGCGCTCGAACACGGTGTTCGTGAAGGGCAAGCTCGCGGACTTCTTCGGCGTCGACCCCGCGAGCGATTGGACGGCCGTCGAGCTCCCGAGCGACCGCTACACGGGCATCTCCACGCAACCCGCGCTCCTCGCGGCACTCGCCCACCCGGCGAGCCCGTCGTACGTGTTCCGCGGGCGCTTCATCATGAAGCGGCTCCTGTGCGTCGACCTCGGAGCGCCGCCCGCGAACGCGCAAACCGAGTTCGGCAACCTGGTCTTGCCCGAGCACCCCACCGGTAAGCAGACAGCCGCGGCCGTCGAAGCCAAGGGCGCGTGCGGCGGGTGCCATCGCGTGATCGACCCGGCAGGGCTCGCGTACGAGCACTTCGACGGGCTCGGGCACTTCCGCGACGCTTACGACAGCGGCACGGCCATCGACACGAGCGGGACGCTCACGGAGGTCTCCGCCGCGCCGCTCGAGTTCGAAGGGCCCGCGGAGCTGATGGAGCAGCTGGCCGCGCTGCCGGAGACCGAGCAATGCTTCGCCACGCAGCTGTTCCGCTACACGGCCGCGCAGGCGGACGGCAGCGAGGACGCCTGCTCGATAGCGGTGATTGCAGACGCGATGGACCGCGACGGGACGCTCGCGAGCGCCATCATCGCGACCACGCAGACCGACCAGTTCCTGTACCGGCGGGGAGAGTGAGCCATGCGCATTTCTCGACACCTGACGCAGCGACTCGATCGGCGCCGCTTTCTCGTCGGCGCTGGAGGTGCGGTGCTCGCGCTGCCGATGCTCGAAGCCCACGCGCCGCGGGTCGCCTTCGGCCAAAGCGCCGCGCCACCCAAGCGACTCGTGATCCTGCAGCACGCACACGGTCGCGTTTGCGGGGGCCGCACGGACAAGGACGACAACTGGTCGCCGCTCGCGAAGACCGGTCCGCTGCCGGCAAGCGGTGATCTCTCGCCGCTACTCGCGTCCATCGGCGCGGTGCGGAACGAGATCGTCACCCTCGACCAGGTGGACAACCTGGTGCGGCACATGACGGGCGACTCCGACGGGCATGCCTCCGCCGAGCTCACCTGCCTCACCTGCGCGGTGCCTCCGTCGGGGCTCGTGAAGGCGGGTG
Organism: uncultured delta proteobacterium; assembly: GCA_963841435.1. Classification (GTDB taxonomy): domain Bacteria; phylum Myxococcota_A; class Polyangia; order Polyangiales; family Polyangiaceae; genus PMG-095. The sequence continues at coordinate 1,167,446 of CAWJCS010000002.1, read as the reverse complement.
GCCCTTCGCTCGACTACGTGGCGGCCCAGCGCCTGCGCGCCTCCACGGCGCAGCGGCCGAACATCGTGTTTACGAGCAGCCCCGTCCCCGGCTTCGTCACCGATTCGGGCCGTTTCTTCGGCGCGAACGGCACCGGCACGCCGGTCTACAATTTGCCGCCGGACGAGGCGGCCGCGGAGCTGTTCGCGAGCGTGCGGCCGAGCGACGGCAACGCGCCGCCCCCCGACAAGACCCTGGCCGACAGGCTCGCGGAACGCCGCGCGAGCATGCTGGACGCGGTCGCCAAGAGCTTCGTGACGATTCGCGGCCAGGTCGGCGCAAGGGATCGCGAGCGCCTCGACCAGCACGCCGCGTTCATCCAATCGCTCGAGGCGCAGGTGGTGGGAGGCGGCCCGAGCGTCCCCACGGATGAGTGCGCACCGCCCGACCCGAGCACGATCCCGAGCGAAGCGGAGTTTCAGGACGACAGCCACGACTGGAGCACCGGTTACGACGAAGCCAAGATGTGGCAGTACGAGGTCGAGAACCTCGTGCAGGCGCTCGCCTGCGACATCACTCGCGTGGCGAGCATGCAGTTTTTGCTCGACTACGTGCCGGCTTTCCCGAGCGAGTTCGACGGGGAGTCACCGTTTACCGGCGACGCGGGGTGGCACGCCATCATTCACGACACGGACACGCTCGAGCGGCCCTGGGTGCCCGACCTGACGCGGGGCTTTCAGTTCTACGGCAAGGTGTTCACGCGGTTGATCCAGCGGCTGGCCGCCATCGCCGATACGGACGGCAGCCGCTTGCTCGACAACACGCTGGTGCTCTGGGTCTCCGACCTCGGCTACGGCTCCTTTCATCACTCGTTCAACCATCCCGTCGTGATGGCCGGCCTCGGCTCGGCGTTCCCAGAGGGGCAGGGCCGGCACGTCGTCTGTGAAGGGCGGCGCTCCCTCGGCGACCTCTACGCTCAGGTGCTGCGCATGCTGGGCGGGGACGACGCGACGTTCGGACAGACCGGCAAGATTGGCGACTCCGGCGTCTCGGGAGACGCACTCATGGCAAACAACGGCGCGCCCGACTTCATCAGCGCGAACACGCCGCTCCACCTCGGTGAGCTCGATCTGTGAGCTGATTGAAGGTTCGAGCGGCGAGCGGTCCTTCGGACGACATGGACAACCGTTTCGCTAAGAGCCTCGGGTTGCTCGGGGTCGCGCTCGCGACGGCTGGCTGCACGAGCTCCCACGAGGACCCGGCGCCCCCACTCGGCGAAACCGCAGGGAGCCCGGGCGCGGGCGGCTCGGGGGGCAGCTCGGGGGCCGGGGGCTCAGGCTCGTCCGGTAAGGCGAACGGTGGCTCGTCGGGCCGTGGGGACGGCGGAACGGGCGGTGCGTCCGGTAGCGGCGGGACGGCCGGCGCGGGCTCGGGAACGGGCGGAGCGTCGGGCGGCGCCGGCGGCACGAGCTCGGCAGGTGAGTCCGGCGCGGGCCCGGAGGGCGGCGCGGGGAGCGACTGCGGCGGCATGCCGTGCAACGTTCCCGCCGACGGGCTCATCGACCCGGCGCGGATCACGGCGTGGGATCCCGGGATCCTATCGGACGAGCTCACCCATGCGCCGCTCGGCAAGGACGGCATCCCCGTGCGCACCGAAGTGTGCGCGGAGCCGATGCCGGGTGACGACCTTCAGGCCGCGCTCGACGCCTGCCCCGAGGGTCAGGTCGTAGAGCTCGCTGCCGCCGAATACACGCTGTCGAAAACGCTCGTGCTCACGAAGGGTGTCGTCCTGCGGGGTCGCGGGTCGAGCGGCTCCGGCGCGGGCGGCACGACGCTCGTGCGGACGGGCGGCGGCGCGGTGCTCGCGATCGGCACGGACCAAGACCAGGCCTGCTACGCGAGCGCCTTCGAATCCGCGCGCGCGCTGAGCGAAGATGCCGTGAAAGAGACGCGCACCGTGCGCGTCTCCGGCGCGGACACGTTCCGGGCGGGCGATCTGGCGCTGCTCGACGAGGCGGACGACGGGGACGTTGAGGAGGGCGACTGCCAATACTTCAAGCGGGAGGACCGGCGTTCGCTCAGCCAGCGCGTGGAGATCGCGAGCATCGACGCGGCGAGCGGCACGCTGACGCTCACGACCCCGCTCCACTGGACCTTCCGGAGCGCCGCGCCGCACGACGCGCGCATCGCCCGGCTCAGCCAGCACGTCACGCGTTACGCCGGCATCGAGGGGCTGTACCTGAAGGGGGGCAACAATCCGGGCTACAACGGCCAGACCGCGGGCGGCATCGACGTCTCGAACGCCGCGAACTCGTGGATCCGGGACGTGCAGACCGACGAAACGATCGGCGGCATGCACGTGGTCCTGAGCGGGACGTACCGCGTCGTCGTGCGCGACAGCTATTTCCACCATTCCGCGGACTACGGCTTCGGCCACGACTGCTACGGCATCGTTCTGCGCTGCGGCGCGGCGGACGGCTTGGTCGAGAACAACGTCGTCCGCTACATGAACAAGCCGATCCTGTTCAACGTGTCAGGCGGGGGAAACGTCATCGGCTACAACTACGCCGACAATTCTTGGGCAACGCCGCCCGCCTGGCAGGAGGTCGCCATCGACACGCACTGCTCCTTTCCCCACATGGAGCTGATGGAGGGCAACTACGCGCCGCACATGGGCGCGACCACCACGCACGGCAACGCGGGCTACCTCACCTACTTCCGGAACTACTCCTCGAGCCAGCACGCGCCCCCTGCCGTCTACGGCTCGACGGAAGTGCAAACCGGCAACGTGACCGCGATCCAGTTCGATCAGGGTGACATCGCGATGACGCTGGTCGGCAACGTGCTCGGCAGCTCGGCCGAGAGCGACCTCGGTACCGCTGCCGTGAGCGAGCGCTACTTGAACGCCGGAACGTCGGGGTCGTCCATCATCGAGCTCGGCGCCGACTACGAGTCGAACGTCTCGTTCACCACGCTGTTCCTCCACGGAAACTACGACACGGTCGCGAACGACGTGCGCTGGGATCCGAACGTCAACGTGCGCGAGCTCCCGGCGTCGCTCTACCTCGCGGCGAGGCCCGACTTCTGGCCGGCGGAGCTCGACTGGCCCTGGGCAGGAGCGGATCTTTCACCCCGCGTCGGCACGCTTCCCGCCAAGACGCGCGCGGACACGCTCATGCCCTGACGACGGGCGGCGGTACTGACGACGAGCAGCCGTAGCTAGTACACTAGTGCCAGAACGGTGGAAACCCGGGGCCGAGGCGCCTCCGGGTCACGGCCGCGTCGTCGATGAAGAGAGACGCTCCCGGCGCTTCGAGCCCGTCGGCACCGCTGCCGATCACCCAGGTGACGGTCGTCGTCGGCAGCGTCGCCCCATGGTGCTCGAAGACCTCGGACCCGTCAACCCAAATCCTGAGCTCGCCCTCGTCGGGTGTCGGCGCGCGCACGAACGCCTCCACCTGGAACCAGCGCCCGATCGGCAGCGCGGGCGAAGCGTCGAGCACCTGGTCCGGGTAAACGTCGCTGTAGAGGCGCAGCGTCGCGCCGCTCGCGCCGCTCGCGCCCGGAGCGACGTCGAGCACCCAGATTTCCTGACTGCTGTCCGAGGGCGGCGGCTGCTGGGCCGCGAGCTTGAAAAAGGCCCAGTAGTAGGACGCGCTCGCCGCCGCGCTCAGGTAAAACCAGGCGCTGAAATACGCGTTCTCTGGCAGGTCGTTTGCGAACAGGAACGCCGCGGACTGAGTCCCCATCGGCTGGGCCACGACGCTCGCATCCACCGCAAAGCGGCCACTCCGCGTGGGCGAGCTCACGAGCGCGAGCGTGCCACCCGCGTCCTCCCACGTGGTCCCGCGCGCGTTCCAATCCGAAAGGTCACCGGATTCGTGGTCGGTAAAGAACACGAAGTCGGGGTCCTGGCCGAGGTGAAGGGGCGCGGGCGAGCAGCCGAGCGAAAGGAGCACGACGGCCGCCGCGTGCCTCATTCGCTCGTTCCGAGCGCGCGCTTCGCCTTGTCAACGAAGTGACCCTGCGGATAGAGCTCGAGGTAGCGCCGCGCGAGCTTTTCCGCGCGGGCGTCCCCCCGCGCCACGGCCGCCTCGAGCGACAGCGCGAGCGCCTCCTCCGAAAGCGCCCCGCGCGGGAATTTCTTGTGATACTCGGCGAGCAGCTGCGTCGCGCGCGCGGGGTTCCCCTCGCGCCGCAGCGCGCGGGTGGCCTCGAACAGCAGGTTCGCCTCCGACGCGGTGTCGTCGGGCTTGGCGGCGCCGCGACCCGGGGCGGGGGCGCTCTTCGCCTCGACGGGCGCTTCTTTTACGTGCACCTCGGGCGGGGCCTCGGGTGTCGTCGCCTCCGCTCGCTCGGGGGCGAGCGACACCGGAGCCGGGACGCGGGGCGGTGACGCAACGGCCGCAGGCGGTGCGCTCCGCTCTCGGAGGTAGGTCGCGGCTGCCGCCACCGAAGCCACCAGCGCGGCCGCCAGCACGAGCGACGCTCGGGGCCGGAACCTCCGCGTCCCGACGGGCGTGGCGAGCAACCCCACCCGCACGCGCTGCTTCATCCCGAGCACCGGCTCATGGGGGCTCATCGCTTCGAGCAGCGCGCGGGCCTCGCCCTCCACCGATTGCGGCGGGAGCTCGCGTTCGACCAGGCGCTTCACGTGGCACCTCCACGCTCGCGCTTGTACGCGGCGAGCCGCGCGAAGAAATCCCGACGCGCGTGGTGCAACCGTGTCCACACCGTGTTGACGGGCACTCCCAGGAGCTCCGCGATCTCCTCACCCGAGCTGCCTTCGATCTCGAACAGCACGAACACGACGCGGCGCTTCTCGCTCAGACCCGAGAGTAGCTCTTCGACCAGGCGCTGCTTGTCCCGGGCCTCGAGCGCGGCGAGCGGCGAAGGCCCGGGATGCGCCATGGCCGGCAGCGCGTCATGGCTCGAGCCGACGAGCGCCCGCTTCACCCACGCGAGCCGCCGGTGACGCAGCACCTGGCGGCGCGCGATCTGGAACAACCAGGCGCCGAGGTTCACACCGTCGAAGTCCGAGAGTCGCCTGCGGACCACGACGAACACCTCTTGCGCGAGGTCCTCGTGGTCGGCACGGGGGGCACCGAGCGCCCGGAGCCAGGCACACACCCGCTCGAACCACTCGTCGTACACGGTGGCTAGATCGAGCGCTCCCGTGCCGGCCGGCACACCCGGGGGCACCGGGGCGAGCTTCCCGAGGCGGGGTTCGGCCACGCTCCTAGAGGACCTGACCCCGCCCGGACCTTCAATCAAAACGCGACGCAGAGGCCTGCCGTGGCGCCTACCCAGAGCGCGGGCGTCTTTTCGAGCACCCCGTCCGGCTCCAGCGCGAGCGGAAATCGCAGCGGTACCGCCTCCACAAAAGCGTTCAGCACCGGAGAAACGCGAAACCCGGCGAGAGCGAGACCCAGGCCGAGCCTCCCCGCCACATCCACGCGCGTGTGTGCGTGGGAGCCGTCCTCACGAGCCACGGTGAGCAGCGCGCCTTCCGCGCCCGCTTCGAGCGTCGCGACGAACGGCGCGAGGTGCAGCTGGTAGCGGGCAAGCAGCGACACCGGGTAGCGGGCCACGCGCGCGCTCGCGGGCCCCACCGCAAGGGTTCCCGTCACGAACGGCGCGGCCACGGCGAGCCGCACGCCGAGGTCCCCCGGCATGAACGACACGCCGAGCTCCGCGCCCGGCAGCACGACCAGCCCGGAGTTTTTCGGCGCGAAGGCCACGCGGGCGGCCGCATCCGCGAAGAACCGCGATGCCCGCTCGTGCTCCCGTGGCGACGGCGCTCGACGCGGAGGCGGTGGAGCGCTCGACGCTGCGGGCGCTGCGGCCCCTGGCGTTTCGGTCGCCGCCGGAGCGTCTTCCGCCCCTTCGTCGCCGGTGAGCACGAGCGCGATGAACACCGCCGCGAGCCGGGTGCGCCGCTCGCAATCTCGCCCTTCGTCCGCGTACTCCCGCGTCCGCCCACTGAGGCTCACCCGAAAGCGCGTGCCCAGATCCTCGAGAACGAGGCTTCGGCGCGCCCCCTCGTCGAGCTCGGGACGAGCCCGCTCACGCGACGTAAGCTCCGCGACCGCGCGCTCGACCGCCGCCGGGCTCGGGCACCCATCCTCGGCGTGGGCCGCACCGCACCAGAGGAGCGAGAGCGCGACGAGCACGGAACTCGATCGAAGCACCGCGCTCATGATAGCCGGAGCCGGCCCTCCGAGACCGCCATTGTTTGCCGCGAGGCGCGTGGCCGAAGTATGAGCACGCGGAGGTGAACGGCATGGCAAGAGTGACGGGCATAGGCGGTGTGTTCCTGCGAAGCGCGGACCCGAAGGCGCTCGGAGCCTGGTACGCGCAGCATCTGGGGGTCGAGGTAGGCGACTACGGGGCGACCTTCTCGTGGAAGGACGAAGTGCCGAAGGGGACGGGCATGACGGCGTGGAACCCCTTTCCGATGGACACGACCTACTTCGGTGAGGGAAAGCAGGCGGTGATGATCAACTACCGCGTGGATGACCTCGACGCCCTCCTCATGAGGCTCGCGGCAGCGGGGGTGTGGATCGACCCAAAACGGCAGGACGAAGGCTACGGCCGTTTCGCCTGGATCAAGGACTGCGACGGCAACCGGGTAGAGCTCTGGCAGCCGCTGGATGAGGGAGCGGCTTGAAGCCCTTGGTCGGAGTTCCGGTCGAGGCGCTGGGCGACCATACCGCGCGGTGCCGATGCCCGTGATCCGTGCGGCGACAAGCAGGCTGCTGCCGGCGCAACTGGACCCGCCGACGAGACCGGAGCCAGAGCCGCCACCGCCGAGGCGCCGCCGCCGCTCCCGCCGCCACCCTCGTGAATCGAGCCACCAGCCGCTACCGGCGGGAGCGCCGGGCGACCCAGCGGGCGGCGAAGGCCACGGCGTGATGCGCTCGTGGCCGGCGAACTCGTGAGGCCGAGCGACAACCCGGGTGTACCCACCGTCGCTCGCTGTGTGCCAAAACCTGCACGGGTCAGCGGCGCGGGGTCGGGGGATCGGCTGGGTTTCGTGAGGGTTCTCGCACGGCATCGCCTTTGCACCAGGGCGCGGCATGCCGCTCACACTCGCTGCTCTCGCTCTCGCTGGGTTGCACGCGTTGCCGATCCCGTTCGTACCGGCCGCAGCCGCGGAGGTTCGCGCGGGTGGCCCCGGTCTCGCGCTTCAGGCTTCGGCGCGGCCAGCGCCAGCGGGTCGGGCGCCGCTCGCGTTCGCCGCTCCGCGCGTTGGTTGGGCGCTGCGGGACGGCGGGCTTGGGGCGACTGCGAGTGGCGCTTTCTTCGGTGCTCCGGCGCAGTGGGGGTTGGCGGCTTTGGCGATCGAGCTTCACGACTCGGTTCGAGTGCGGGTGCTCGAGCTGTCGGGCGTGCGAACATCGTCCCTCGACATCGAGAGCCGGTACGTGCATCCGCTCGAGCTCGAGCTCGGCCAAGCCGTTGAGCTCGCTCCCGGCCTCGCGCTCTTCGCCCGTGCTGATCTCACGCTGTCGCTCTGGCAGACGACCGTCGAGCGTGGGCCGGGCGCAACGATTCCGCCGCTCTTGCTCTGCGGGAGCGGGTCGCTGGCGGAAGCGGTCCTCGGCGCCGAGGTCGCCCGCTTGGTGACCCTTTCCGTCATCGCCGGTGTGCAGGACGATCCCGCCCACCTCGATGACGGCGCGAATTGTCTCGGCGGTGGCCCCATCTGGCAGTCGAGTCGGTGGCTTGCCGGTCGCATCGAGATGCGGCTTGCCAGCGGCCTACTGGCAGGCTTCGAGGTCGGGCGAGCCGAGCACGCGCTGCACGAGAAGTCGCGGGAAGACGAGCACGCCGACCACGGCCACGGTCCGCACGAGCACGTCCTTTTGCGAAGCGTGCGCGGGCTCGAGAGCGGGGCTTGGCTCATGGCCGAGCTCTGAACGGTGGTTCGCGTGCGACGTCCGGGCCGGAGGAACGGATATAGTGAATGGCGATGGACGGGTATGGCGTGATGACCGTGATGGCGTGCGCGGGACACCTCGCCTTCGGCATGCTCGCTTTCGTCCGGCGCTCGAGGAGCGCGCTCGGCGGGCTCATGGCACTCCTGTTCTTCGACGCCTTCGTGTGGAACTTCGCGAGCCTGGCCGCCGAGCTTTCGGGCTCCGTCGCGTGGTCGAGGGTCGACCGCGCCTTTGCGAGTCTGATGGCTCCGCTCGCGCTCCACGTGGTCGTCGTGTTCGTCGGCAGGCGGCGGGCCCTGCGCCGTCTCGTCGGGGCGGCGTACGTGACGTTCGCGGCCGTTGGGCTCTTCGTGTCGGTCGACCGCTGGTGGTGGGTGCTCTTGCTTCTGGTCTCGTTGGCCATGGCGCTCGCCATCGCTCTTTTGTGGGTCCACCGCCGACGAACGCTCGACCAGGCGGAGCGCGCTCGCGCGGATCTGCTGCTGCTCGCGCTCTCGATCGGGACCGCGCTAAGCTCGACGGATCTCCTCTACGGACACACCGAGCTGCCCGTGCCGCGCCTGGCAGCGGTCGGCACGCTGATCGCGATGTCGCTCATCGCGGTCGCCGCGTTGCGGTTGAGCCTGTTCGGCCGGGAGGTGCCGAAAGTGCTCGCGCTGTATGCCGTGCTGCTCGGTGCGTTCTGGCTGTCGGCTCACCTCGCGCTCGCGCGCTTTCTCGATCCGAGCTCGAGCCCGTGGGTGCTCGGCATGGCCGCTCTCGCGCTCGTCGGGCTCGCCTCGAGCCGCGAATTCGACCGCTCGGCAGCGCTCGGGCGCGTCAAGAACGAGGAGCTCGCGACGCTCGGGCGCTTTTCGCAGCAGCTGGCCCACGATCTCAAAAATCCCCTCGCGGCGCTCAGGGGCGCGGTGGAGTTCCTGGAGGAGGAGCACCGAGCTGGGCGCTCGCTCGACGGGCAGACGCGCTTTCTAACCCTCATGGGTGAGCAGGTCGAGCGTGCCGCGCGTACCGTCGAGCACTACCAGCGCATTGCGAAGGTGGAGCCGCGCCTCGTGTCGACGTCGCTGAACGGCGTCGTCGAGAGCGTCGTTCCGCTCCAGCGGCTGGCGCTCGGCCCGGGCGTCACGCTCGCGACGGCGCTGACGGAGGCGTTGCCGAGCTGTCCGCTCGACCGTGACCTCGTGGTGACCGCGCTCGAGAACGTCCTCCGAAACGCCTCCGAGGCCATGCCCGCCGGCGGCGTGATCACCGTGCGCACGGGCTACGACGCCGAAGGCCAGGCGATTCTCCTCGGCGTGGAGGATCAGGGGCAAGGGATGAGCCCGATGGTGCTCGAGCGCGCAACGGCGCTCTTCTTCACGACCAAGGCGCAGGGAACCGGGCTCGGGCTGAGCTTCGCCGAGCGGGTCGCGAAGGCACACGGCGGCGCCCTCGACGTTGCGAGCACGCTCGGGCGGGGCACGACGGTGACGCTCACCTTCCCGATCGCCAGCGCGAGGGCCGTGGCATGAGCAAGGTCTCCCAACGAGTGCTCGTCGTGGACGATGACGCCGCCGTGCGAACGGTGCTCGCGGCGCAGCTCCACCAGGCCTCCATCCAGGTCGTCGAAGCGGCGACCGCCGAGGAAGCGCTCGAGAAGCTCGCCTCGGGCGCGATGGACGTCATGGTGACGGACCTCAGGATGCCCGGCATGGACGGGATGGACCTCCTGCGGCAATCCCGCGCGCTCTGGCCCGACGTGCCCGTCATCGTGGTGACGGCGTTCGGCAGCGTTCGCGTGGCCGTCGAGGCGATCAAGCTCGGCGCAACGGATTTTCTCGCCAAGCCGTTCGATTGCGCCGAGGTGCTCGCGGTGGTGAGCGCGGCGCTCGGGCTCGCTCGCGAGGTCGGTGAACCACCCGCGACCGACGCGACGCTACCGCTGGTCGGTGACCTCGGTCCGCTTCGGGACGCGATCCGGCGTGCCGCCGCCGGGACCGCGACCGTGCTCGTGCACGGTGAGAACGGGACGGGCAAGGAGCTCGTCGCGCGCGCGATTCACGCTTCGAGCCCGCGTGCGGCCGAGCCTTTCGTCGCGGTGAACTGCGCTGCGCTGCCCGAGCAACTGATCGAGAGCGAGCTCTTCGGCTACGAGAAGGGCGCGTTCACCGGCGCGACGAAGGTCAAGCCGGGGCGCGTGGAGCTCGCCCATCGCGGCACGCTGTTTTTGGACGAGATCGGGGAGTACCCGCTTTCGACGCAGGTGAAGCTCCTCAGGCTGCTCGAAACGCGGGAGCTCGAGCGTCTCGGCGGCACCGAGACCGTCAAGGTCGACGTGCGCTTCGTCACGGCGACCAACAAGGAGCTCGAGCCGCTGATCGAGCGCGGGCAGTTTCGCCAGGACCTCTACTTTCGGCTCGCCATCCCGATCCGGGTGCCGCCGCTCAGGGAGCGCGCCCAGGACATCGAGCCGCTGGTTTCGCACTTCATGGCGCGCTCGGCCGCCGCGAACGGCCGCCCCCCGGTCGAGGTTTCGAAGGCTGCCCTTCTCGCGCTCGAGGAGCAGGCCTGGCCGGGCAACGTCCGCCAGCTCGAAAACTTCGTCGAGCGCCTGGTCGTGTTCACCGACGGGGCCACCATCGAGCGCGCCGACGTCGAACGCGAGCTCGCCCGGGACGCCGCCCGTTCGGGGAGCCATACCTCACTGACGACCGATCTCGTGACGACGCGCCGCGAAGCGGAGCGTGCCGCCATCGTGCTTGCGCTCACGCGCGCGGGCAACGTGCGCGCCCGCGCCGCCCGCCTGCTCGGCCTGAGCCGCCGCTCGCTCTACAACAAGCTCACCGAGCACGACCTCCTCGAGTGGCGACCGGCTGGTGCCTGAAGAGAGCCTCAGCGGGCGACTACGGCGCGCTCGTTACCTTCAGCATCGCCACGCCGTGCGACGGCACGTTCGATGCGGTGTAGCTCCCGGTGAAGCTGCCGAGATCGGTGTGGGCCCAAAGATCGCGTACGGTGGCGGCCCCAGCGGGGAGCCCCAGATCGGTCCAGTTGACGGAGATCGAAGCCGCGCTACCGCCGCGGTTGAGCAGAGCCACGGCGCGCACGTTCGTTCCCGAGAGCGTCTTCGACCATACGTCGAGCGTCGCGCCGGAAGCAGAGACGCGGCGGCCCTGGAGGCCGAGTGGGTCTTGATCGACCGCGATGATCTCGGTGTTGGTGAGGATGTCGCGGGTGGTCGTGCTCATGCTGCGGATGTCGTTCCCGGCGATGAGCGGTGCCGCCATGATGGCCCACATTGCGAAATGGGAGCGATCTTCGTTGACGTTGGCGAGCTTGCCCACCTCCAGCATGTCCGGGTCGTTGAAATGGCCGGGGCCGGCGTAGCTGTAAAGTCCGCTGTTCTCGTCGATCAGCTGGGTCACGGACCCAAAGGACGCGTTGATGTCGAAGCCGATGCGCCAGATGTTGGCGACCCCCTGCATGTCCCAGTTCGGCTTGGGTGGATCGAGATCGGTTTGGCCGTTGCCCGGGTTGATGCTGTAGAGGATGGGCCGCGTCCCCGCGCGCAAGGCCGTGCCCATCGTCACGAGGGAGGACCGCTGACCCGCGCACAGATCGTACTTGAGAAAGTTGACGCCCCACGAGGCGAACGTCGCCGCGTCCTTCGCTTCGTTCCCGAGGCTGCCAACCGCGACTGCCTTGTCGATGCCACCGTAGAGCCCGACGCAGGTCGCGGTGTTGGCGGACTCGTAGATGCCGAATTTCAAACCCTTGCCGTGCACGTAGTCGGCAAGCGCGGGGATGCCCGCCGGGAATTTGCTGGTGTTCCAGCGTAGGTTGCCGCTGCCGTCCCGCCCGTCCATCCAGCAATCGTCGAGATTGACGTAGTCGTAGCCGGCCGCCTGCATGCCGCTGCTCACCATCGTGTCGGCGACGCCTTTGATGAGCGACTCGCTGATGCTGCACTGGAACGTGTTCCACGAGTTCCAGCCCATCGGGGGTGTCGCGCCGAGGATGTCGCTCGCGCCGCCGCCCGCGCCACTCGTCCCGGCACTGCCGCTCGTGCCGCCAGCACCCGCACCGCCACGGCCGCCCCTCCCCGCCACGCCGCCCGCGCCGGACGCACCGGCCATCCCAGCCATGCCGCCTGCGGTGGCACCGCTCGCGCCCGCGATACCCGCCACCCCGCCGCCCGACTCGCCGCCGGCCCCGGAGCTCCCGCCTGCCGGCGTTCCTCCCTGTGGCATGCCGCCGCTGCCGGCGCCCCCGTTCGGGGCACCACTGGCGCCACCGGTCGGCGTGCTGCCGCCTGCGCCGCTGCCCGCGCCGCCACCCACGGCCGCAGCCCCTGCGGCCGCCCCACCGTTCCCGCCCCCGGCGGCAGAGCGACCGCCTTGGCCCGCAAGGCCGCTCCCGCCGGTCCCGGCCCGCCCGCCGGGATCGGGATTCGCGTCGCCGTTGCCGCAAGCTGCAACGGCGACGGAAAGGGCGACGGCGCTCGAAGCAAAGGGTAAGCGCAGGGTCATCGCGGGGCACTCCTTCGCTTACTGACTCGCGACCCGTCGATCGGGAGTTCGACAAAGCACGTAGCAAGACGCCGCACGGCCTTCCGCCGGCCCCGTGCAGCCCCTGCGGGCGGAGCCGTTCGCCCCGGCCAAGCGCGGCCCAGCATACGGATGGCCGAGACCGGGCATTGTCCGATGCATGCGGTGGATGCCGAAGCGGCTGGACCGAAGGATCTTCCTGCGAGGGCTCGGGGGCGCCTGCGTGGCGGCGCCGTTCCTCGGCTCCCTCGGGAGCCGCTCGGTCAAGGCACAGTCGGAAGCGCCACCGCGGCGATTGATCGCGATGTTCACGCACTGTGGTTGCATCACCACGCGCTTCTTCCCGCAAGGTTCGCACGGTCCGCTCAGTGCCGCCGATCTGGAGCCCACGACGCTGAAGCATCTCGCCCCCTACGTCGGCAAGATGCTCGTGCCACGCGGTATCCGCGCCATGAACGAATGGACGACCACCATGGTGCGCGGCCAGGGCAACGACTCGCACCTGCAAGCGTGTGCGTCCTATCTCACCTGCCAACCGGTGGCTCCCAACAGCAACGACCCCTTCAGCTTCGATTCGGCGACGAAGTTCAACGCCAAGGCGGTGGGGCCATCGCTCGATCACGTGATCGCAGAGCAGCTGAGCCCGTCCGGCACACCGCTCTTCATGCGCGTGGGCAACTTCAGCGAATCCGCTTTTTCGAATATCTCGTATTCCGCCGCGGAGACGCCCTACCCCGGGCTCGGTGTGCCGTCGCAAGTGTTCAGCAGCCTCACGGGGCTGTTCGGGGGTGGCTCGGTCTCTCCGGACTCGTACCAGGCGGCTCGCGGCCGGAGCGTGCTCGACCTGGTCAAGGACGACCTCGATACCCTCGAGCGCTTCGACATGAGTCAGTCGGACCAGCGCAAGCTCGAAGCGTGGAAAGAGCTACTTCATCAGACGCAGGGGATGATCCCCGCGCAGTGCACACAAGAGACGGCGGACGCGCTCCTGGTCACGCAAGACAACGTTGACGCGTTCCAGAATCAGAGCTCCACGGGTGATCCACTCACCCGATCGATCACGTCGGGCCTCGACGGGGCCGATCTGTACTCGTCTCTCGCCGTCCTCGCGGCGCTCTGCAACGCGAACCCCGTCATCGTCCTCAAGTATCCTGGATCGTACGTCTTCCAAGGCCTCGGCGTCGACATCGACACCTACAGCCTCGCGGGCCGCGTCGGCAGCGCGTCGCTCACGGGCACCTGCGTTGACGGCGTCATCGACCAGATCCTCAAGATCGACGACTACCACACGCGGAAGTTCGCACGTCTCGTCGACCTCTTGGACAGCATCGACGAGGGCGACGTGAAGCTGCTCGACAACACCGCCACGGTCTGGTTCCAGGAAGTGTCCGACGGCTGCGCCCGCAATCTCAACAATCTGCCGATCATCCAGGTTGGCGGCGCCGGGGGGTATTTCAAGACGGGCTGGGTCGTCAACGTCGAGGACGGAGCACCGGACCTCACGAGAGGCAACAGCGAGATTGTCTGCGCCCCAGGGACCTCGACCCGGGTCGATGCGACCACCCAGAATACCGGCACCGATCCGTCGCTCGCGAATGCGCCCATCAACAAGTACTACGTGAGCCTCATGAACGCTCTCGGCGTGAAGGCCGGCAGCGACGGCTTCCCGCAGAAGGGCGGCAGCGAGGAAGTTACGAAGTTCGGTATGTACGACAAGACCGAGGATTTCGTCGGCGGCGGCTCGAACCCGCCGACGATTCACAGCCCCGGCGGCTTCGACGCGCTCAAGGCGAACGCCTGAGCACGAACCGACCACTCGGTCGCAAAGAAACGCGGGCCGTGACCCGCGCCCGGCGAGGGCTGGCGTCGCGGAAGCGACACGGCTATGGCTCGGCACGTTGACGGGTGGACTTCAAACGACCACGGACGAGGTTCCGAACCGGACCATTGCGGGCCGGTACCGACTCGGCCGCTTGATTGGCAGTGGAGGGATGGGATCCGTCTACGAGGCGGAGGACCTCCGCCTCGGACGTTGCTGTGCCGTCAAGGTCCTGCGCGAGCACCTGGCGAGCCGGCCGAGCGCTCGCCGACGCTTCGACCGCGAAGCGTCGCTGCTCGGCCGCCTGGCGCACGAGAACATCGTGGCGCTGATCGACGCGGGTGTGGCCGGAGAATTCGGCGCTTATCTGGTGCTCGAATACCTACGCGGTCGCACTCTGCGCACGGAGTTCCAGGAGTCGGGCGTTCGCTCGGTTGACCGCATCCTCGAGATCGTCACGCAGGTCGCGCGCGGGCTCGGCTACGCCCACGGCGAGGGCGTCGTTCATCGTGACCTCAAGCCCGAAAACATCATGCTGACCCGCCACGCCGACGGCCGCTTGCTCGTCAAGCTGCTCGACTTCGGCATTGCCCGCCAGCACGACGGAGCGATGGAGACCGTGACGGCGACGGACACTGCGATCGGGACGGCGGCCTACATGGCTCCGGAGCAGGCGCGCGGCGAGAAGGTGCTCACGGCGGCAACGGACATTTACGCGCTGGGTGCCGTGGTCTACGAAGCGCTCGCGGGACGGCGGCCGTACGACGGCGGCTCCTACAACGAAACGCTCTTTCAGATCCTGAATGGCCCGCACAAGCCGCTCGCCGAGCTGCGCCCCGATCTCTCACCCGACTTGTGCCTTGCGGTCGAGCGCGCGCTCGAGAAGTCCTCGGAGGCGCGCTTCCCGACGGCGCTCGATTTCGCGAAGGCGCTGGGCGCGAACGGCGGCACCCTCGATCTCGTGCCGGACAGTGCGCAACTGGCGGGCACCGACGAGGCAACCGCGCTGTCCGCAAGCGTGGCGCGTCCGGCATCGCTTGCCGCCGCGCGTCGCCGTTTCGGGTGGGGCTTCGTCATGAGTGGGATCGGGGGTGCGGCGCTCGGCACGCTGGCGACGACCGCTTTTTACCTTCCCGCCCGCCCCACGCCCACACCGGCGGTCGTCGATGACGCGGCACACGTCCGCGCCGCCGCGCCGCCCCTCGCTACTCCCGGACAAAGCGCGGCTCGCCCAGCGCCCGCACGCACCGCCGCCCCGATAAAATCGGAGGAAACGCTCCCGGCTCCCGTCACCGCCGCGGCGGCACCACCCCGAGCTCCCGAGCCGCGCACGCAGAGGAGCGCACCGAGCGCGCGATCGCGAGCGGCCGCCGCGCCGAGCGCTGAAGCTGCCTCCGGCCGACCGAGCGCGGAACCGAAAACGACGAGCGTTGGAGCCTTCCCCAAGGAGCCGGCAGAGGAAATGCCGTCCGGCTACATCGTCGCCAGTCCCTACGCGCACAGCGAAGCGAATCGCGGGCCATGAAGCTCCGCCGGTGCTCGGGAGTCGCCGCCTGGGCCGTCACGCTCAGCGTCGCTGTGAGCTCACCCGTGGTCCGCGCGAGCCCCCAAGCCGCGCACGACCACTATGTCCGAGCCATCGAGCTCGTGCGTCATGGCGAGCTACGGCCCGCAAAAGAAGAGTTCGAGCGCGCCTTCGCGGAGAGCCCGCACCCGTCGGTCCTCTACAACCTCGCTCGGGTGTGCTTCGATCTCGGCGAGCTCGACGAGGCACGCCGGCACGCGGAGCAGTTTCTCGCCGATGCAGGCCCCGAGACCTCGGAGCAGCGCACCGACATCCAACGACTGCTCGAAGAGCTCGACCGCCGCGAAGCGCAGAGTCACGCCGACGCCGACGAAGCGACGGACGCTCGCAACGAGACGGACGCGATGGCCGAGCCGCGCCCACCCCAGACGACGGCTCCCGCGAGCCAGGCGCCGACGAAGCCCGCAGTCGGTCCGGCCTGTCCGGGCTGCTTGCACCCCGCCGAGGTTGACTCGCTCGTGTCAGCCGAGCGCGGGCGGACGACCGGCATCGTGCTCGGTGCGACGGGCGTGGCGCTGGTGGCTGCCGGCGCCGGCATCCTGATCTGGAACGGGGGGCGAGCCCGCGACGCGGAGCGGGGCCGCCAAGAGCTCGGCGCAGAGCCACCGTCGGGCGAAGTCGTCGACCAGCAGGGCTTGCTCGGCGTGCTCGCGTACGAGCGCGCCGTGAGTGAGAATCGAGCCGCATTTCGCTCCGTCGAGCGCTTCGAGGTGGTGGGCTGGAGCACGCTCGGCGCCGGCGCCGCGCTGCTCGGAGCGGGAGTCGTGCTCGTCCTCACCCAACCCGAGCAACCGCGAGCGGCACTTTCGCTACGCGGCGGGCAATGCGTCTTGACCGCCGCCTTCTGAACGGCAAAGCGCGGAGCGACGCTAGCCCGCGCGCTCGGCTTCTTCGAGGGCAGCGAGCAGACGTTGAGCGCGCTGGCGAGAAACACCAAGCTCGCGTGCGGCACTCGACACGTTGCCTCCATGACGCCGGACGGCATCCTTGAGAGCGCGCGCCTGATCGTCGTTGCGCCGGAGCCACGACGAGCGCCGCCGCCCCGGGGGCCTCGGCCGCTCCTCGCTCTCCAGCCGGGACGCCACGGGCTCGGGAGCGCGCGGCGCCGTCGAGCCGGCCGCGCCCCCTCGGTTCTCCTCGAGCCATTCATCCAGGTGCGACACGCTGAGCCGCCCCGCCGGGTAGAACGCCACCATGCTTTCGGCGACGAGCTTGAGCTGCCGCACGTTGAAGGGCCAATAGAGCGTGCAGAGGCGCTCGACGAGCGACGCCTGGAAGCGCCGAGGGTCCCCGCCAGCGTCTCGGAAGAAGCGCGCGAAGAGGCGCGGTGTTTCCTCACGACGCTCCGAGAGCGGCGGGATCTCGAGCGTTGCGCCTCCGAGCCTCGCCAGAAGATCGGCCCGGAAGCGACCACGCTCGACGTACTCTGCGAGCGACACCTGACTGGCTGCGAGCAGGCGCACGTCAATCGGGCGCGGTGTCACTGCCCCGAGGGGCACCACGGCGCGCTCTTCGATCACTCGGAGCAGCTTTGCCTGTTGGGTCAGGGGCAGGTCGGCGATTTCGTCCAGCAGCAGCGTGCCGCCGTCGGCCCCACCGAACAGCCCCGTCGACGCGGAGGCAGCGCCGGTGAACGCGCCGCGGACGTGCCCGAAGAGTTGGGCCTCCGCGAGCGACTCGGGCATTGCGGCGCAATTTTGGCCCACGAACGGCCCCGCTCGCCCGCTCTCTCGGTGCAGCGCGCGGGCCAGAACCTCCTTGCCGCAACCGGTCGGGGCAATCAGGAGCACGTGCGCGGGCGACGGGGCAAGGACGCGAACCCGCTCCCAGAGCCCCTGCGTGCGCGGACCCAGCAAGACCCCGGGCAGTGGCTCGATGAAGAGCAGCTTGGACTGAGCCACCGCCGCCGGAACTCGAGCCACGACTCCGATCCAGTCGCCGATGCGGACCACGTCGTCGTCCTCGAGTGGCACCTCGCCGATGGGCTCGCCGTTGCGCCGAGTGCCATTGCGACTGCCCTCGTCCTTCAGGACATGGAGCACGCCTTCACGCCGAATGGTCGCGTGAACTCGTGACACGCGGGGCCCCTCCAGTCGCACCGTGCACGTTCGATCACGGCCGAGACTCACTTTGCCGTCCGACAGAGCGACGAAGCCGTCTTCTGGATGGACCCAGACGAGCCCACGGACAGAGTCCGAGCGGCTGAGCCGTTCGCTTTCCGTCGGGGCCGTTTCGAGCTCTTGCACGCCTCTACTCCGCCCATATAGATCGACACCCCGGCTCTGAAAACCAGAGATGACGGCCCGCCCGTCTCCGCGCCAACGAGCCGGCGATGACCTCCGACGCTGGCTCGCATCCGGCCCCCGAGCGTGCCGGCCGCCGCCGTCACGGACTTCGCCGCTGGCGAGAGCTCATCACCTCGCCACGAGCTTGTGGTATGCACCCTGAGGAGGGCGGCGATGACGAGGACCCGATGGCTCTCAATCGTTTGTGGGATCGCTCTGAGCAGCGTGCTGGGGCCCGCATGCAAGCGGACCCCAGCGAAAGCCGGCGACTACGAATGGATGGGTGGCGGTGAGTCGGGCGCACCTGGTGTGGAACCCTTGGGGAGCCAGGGCGGCGCTGGCAGCAGCCATGGCGGGACCGGCGGCGGCAAGGGCGGCGCGGACAGCGAGACCGAACCCCGGGGTGGCGGAGCCGGGATGGCGGGTGCTGCTTCGAACGGTGGCTCGGGCGCGGCTGCCGGTGATGCCGCCGGCCACGCAGGGAAGCCCGCGGGCGGCGGCAGCGGTGGAGGCGACGGGCCGGGCCCCCAGAACTCGGGCGGCGAGAGCGATTCCGGAGGGCCGGCTGGTGAAGGCGGCGCGGGTGGCGACGCTTCCGACCCGTGCGCGGACGCCCCCGATACCGATGGCGACGGACTGACCGACCCCTGCGACGACGATGACGACGACGACGGATACCTCGACTTGGATGACGCTGCGCCGCTGGATCCCGGCTCACCCGGAGGCTTGGCGGCGCCTGGCACGATCGTGAACGACGCTTGCGTGAAGGACGTGCTCGCCGAGCTCGATTCACTCGGGCTGACCATGCCCATCCACCGGGAGCAGT
Organism: uncultured delta proteobacterium; assembly: GCA_963841435.1. GTDB lineage: Bacteria > Myxococcota_A > Polyangia > Polyangiales > Polyangiaceae > PMG-095. Next base: position 1,148,483 of record CAWJCS010000002.1, on the reverse strand, counting down.
TCCCGCCGAACATGGATGGCTACTACGTGCGCGCAGCAGGGACGGCGACGATCGCGGCGGCAAACGACGGCGCCACGGTTGGCGTCTCGCTCTACGGCATGGAAGCGCGGCTCGAGACGGTCGGCCGAGAGCGCTTCGATGCGGCGGTGATAGAGTTCTGGGGCGGGCAAGCCATTTCCACCAGCATCGGCCACGACGGTCTGATACGGGGGCGGGGCAACGACTTCACTCACTACGGCGCCACCGGTGGCATGATCGTGATGTACTCGGCGACGCGCGGTCCGACGGGCAACTGGCTCGATGGCCGCTATCTCTCGATCCTGTTGCCGATGAGCGGGATGCCTCATAGCGCGTGTCCCGCGGGCGCCGGTCTGTACCGCTTCTCCTCCGCGCCGTTGATTTCGAAGGTGCTGCCGGACGCGCTCGACTTCATGTGTCTCGACGAGGGCCGGGGCTACGTGCCCTCCGAGCGCTGGACGCGCGAAAGTGGCGACCTCTGCGATTGCACCAGCACCTATCAGGTGTCGTGCGTCACCCCGTGACGGCACGCACGGGCACACGACCCCTCGGAACCCGGCGCCGGATCGCGCAGTGACAGCGGACTCATCCGCTGTGAGTACCCTGTTAACTTCCACTCCTGATCGAAGGCGACGCAGCCGGCGCGGCGAGCGCCTGCTGACCCATCGCGGGCTGTACTGTACGACCAGCGCTCTGATGAGCGCCGGCAGGCAGCGGTGCCCGCTCGACCAGACTTGGGTTGCCGGAGAACGAGAAGAATGTCGAAAAGACTAGGATCCGTTGGCGTGGCCGTTCTGCTCCTCACTGCCGCAGCGTGCGGCGGCGGCGAGGCCGATCCGAAGTCGGGCACGTCCACCCCCGGCGGCGCGACGGGTGGCACGGGTGCGCTCGCCGGCGCGGGCACGGGTGCCGGCGGTTCGTCGGCTGGAACGTCAGCGGGCACCAGTGGCGCGGGCGGCACCTTGAGCCCGACCGGTGGAGCGGGCGGCAGCACTTCGGGTGCAGGCGGCGACAACGTTGGCGGGGCCGCCGGTAGCGGCATGGCCGGCACGGGAGCGGCCGCCGGAAGCGGCGGGGTGATGGCGGCAGGCGGCTCCGGCGCAGGGGCCGCGGGCATGGACGCCACGGGCGGCATGGGCGCGGCGGCGGGCACGGCGGGTACGGCGGGGGCCGCCGGCACGGCAAGCGGCGGCACGGGCGGCGCGCCCACCGTCAACGGGTCGCTCTTCACCGTGAGCTCGATGCTGGCGAGCGCCGTGGACGCCAAGGCGCCGACGACTGTCGGGATCGTCACGTGGTCGGTCACGACGATCACCCCAACGAGCGCCTACCTCGAGTTCGGCAAAGACACGACCTACGGCATGCAAGCCCCGGTCGATCTGGCACAGGCGGACTTTCGCACCCTGTTGCTCGGGATGAAGCCGAGCACGACGTATCACTTCCGCGTCGTCGCTGCCGCCGGCGGCATGCAATACGCGAGCGACGACTACACCATCCAGACGGGCGAAAAGACCACGGCGGTCAGCATCGGAAGCTTCGACGTGAAGCAAGAGACCGGCCGCGAGCGCGGCTTCATCGTGCTGTCCTACTGGGGCGGAACGGGCAGCTCGGTTGCGTTCATCATCGACGCGGATGGCGACATCGTCTGGGCGTACGACACGGGCATGACGGGTGGTATCGCACGCGCGAGGATCAGCTACGACGGCCAGAACCTGTGGGCCGTGACGGCAGACAACGGTGGCCAGGCGATCCGCCGCGTCGGCATGGATGGCCTGAACCCCCAGACGTATTCCTCGACGAAGTCCTCGCACGACATCGCCGCGGTGAGCGGGGGCACGATGGCGTACCTCGACTACAGCGTGAGCTGCAACGACATCACGGAGATCGATCCGAGCGGGACGACCAAGAAGATCTTCACTGCCAGCGGCGTGTTCGGCAACCAGTGCCACGGCAACGCGCTGCGCTATTCCGAAGCGGAGGACGAGTACACCTTCTCCGTCGTCAACAAGGACGTGATCCGCGTGAGTCGCAGCGGGCAAAAGCTCTGGAGCTTGGTGGACACGGTCCAAGGCGGCAACTCGACCTGGGGCGGCGTCAACCACGGTCACCACCTCCTCGCCGACAGCATCCTGATCTTTGCCAACAACGGCGGCGCCAACAAGAGCTCGGCGATGATCGAATACGATTTTACCGGCAAGAAGATCTCGAGCTACGAAGCCGGAGTCACGAGCCAGAACCTGGGCGACGTGCAACGGCTCCCCGGAGGCAACACGCTCGTCGACTTCTCCAACGCGGACGTGGTGCACCAGGTCGATCAGAACGGCACGTTGCTCGTCGAGATCAAGGGCCCCGGCAGCCAGAACAAGTTCGGCTACGCCACTTGGCGCCCGACCCTGTACGGCCCCTCCCCGGACATCACCGACTGAGCGACGCCTACGGAACGTTCGCCGACATGACTTCCCACGCGCTGTCGCTGCAGTAAGTGCAGCCGGCGCCGACGAGCAGGCCCTTGCCGGTCGCGGTTTCGTCGCCCTTCAGCCACCAGTTGAGCCACGCGAGGTTCAGCTTGGTGAAGTCGCCGCCGTCGCGCTGGAAGAGATCGCCACCGTGGCCGAGGTCCTTGCTGAACCACAGCACCGGGACGGTCAGCTTGCTAGTGGCCTGGTAGCCTTCCTTGCCACCGTCGTACGCGACGTCGCCCGTGCCACCCTCGACGAAGAGCACCGGCGTGTGAATCAGGTCGTAAAAATCCTGGTTCGCGCCGGCCATGCCGCTGCTCGTGACACCCCAAGTCACGATGCGAGGGTCCAAGACGGTGCCTTGGGACATCAGGCCACCGCACGAAAAGCCGTTGGAAGCGACCTTCGCGGTGTCGAGGCTTTGGTAGTACGCGCTGCAGGGCTTCTCGTTCTCGGCGATGGCCCAGTCGATGTACGCGACCAGCGGCGCGCCCATCTCCGCGAGCTTCGAACGGTCCATGGTGCGATTGCCGCTGCCGTTCGGTGTGCCATCCGCAACGACGAAGTATCCGTGCGAGGCGATCTCGGCCATCGCCGTGGCGTTCGAGAGTCCGTTTTGCGAGCAACCGCCCTCACCCCAGACGAAGATCGGATATTTCTCCGCTCCACCCAAATCCGCGGGGCGGAAGATGGTGCCTTCCTTGATGCCGGGGTCGGAATTCGTTTCGACGATCACGTCATGGGGCCCGGTCCCTGAAGCGTTCGTCCCGGTCGGTTTCGAGTCGGTGCACGTGCCCGTGAAGGCTCCCGCGCTGCCCGCCATCGAACCGGCGCTACCGCCCGTGCCGGCGCCCATGCCTCCGGTGTTTCCTTCGCCTGCTCCCCCATTGCCCGCCATCGGCAGCGTGCCCGCGCTGCCCCCCATGCCGGCACCCGCGCCTCCGGTGTTTCCTTCGCCTGCTCCCCCATTGCCCGCCATCGGCAGCGCGCCTGCGCTGCCACCACTCCCGGCGCCCGTGCCACCGGTGTTGTCTCCGCTGGCTCCGCCGCTCCCAGCGCCACCGGGATTGGAGCCACCGGTGGCACCACCACCCGCCGCCGAGGTTCCTCCGCTCCCGCCACCCAGCATGCCCCCGGTGCCGCCCGTTCCCGCGCCGCCCGACGGCGTCGAGTCACCACCCGTGCCCCCGGTCTCGCCGTCCGAACCGTTGCAAGCGGTGAGGGCGATGCCCAGCACCAAAGTCAGCAAGAGCCCACGCGACGGCTGCTCGGTTCTCATCGAGCCGCAGTCGCACCCCCGCTGGAAAGTGGGCCACGGAAGTGACCCGCCAGTCGAAGTCGCGGCTCCGGGTGGTGTCGCGCGGCGTCGCGCTTGCGTTCCGACGGCAAATTTCGGGCGAAAAGCACCGAGCGCGCGCCGCGACACCCACTGCATCACGGACGCTCGCAGAACGTGATGCTCACGCCGGCGCCGGGCGCATCACCACCAGCGTCGGAAGGGCTGCACCCGATCGACGAGAGCGCGCTGGCAAGCGGAGTGCAAGATGGCCCGAAGCCACGACGGTGCGGGTGCTTCGCTTTCATGACATCCGAACTTTCGAGCGTGCACTGCACGAGTGAACGCGCCTGTGCCTCACACGCCGGCACGCGTCATCTACGCCGCGGTCGTGGCTTCGCCAATAGGCCGAGGTGCCCATCTCCGTGTGCGACGCCGTCGCAGCGAGTGGTAGTCTCCCGCTCGTGACGGCGCGATGGACGCACTTTGCGACGCCGATCGTCGCGATGTTGCTTTTGAGCGCGTGCGCAGGGGACGAGGGTCGGCCGGCGGCGGGGGCGACGGGTGGCGCGGGGGCGGGCGGTGCGGCGGGTGTCGCCGGGCCCTCGGTTTCGGGCGCGGCGAATGCGGGAGCCGGGGCAGGCGGCGGGGGTGGCTCGGATGATTCGGGGGCGAGCGGGGCTTCCGGTGCTTCGATGGGCGGCATGGGGGCAAAAGGAGCGGCGGGGACGAGCGGGGCGGCGGGCGCGAGCGGGGCGGGCGGTGCGGGCGCGAGCGGGGCGGGCGGTGCGGGCGCGGGAGACGGCGGCGCGGGGAGCGGCGGGCAATCGGGCACGGGGACGGCGGGTGACGCGGGCGCGGCGGGGAGCGCGGGCGGTCCGCCGGGTGAGCCGAGGATCGTGCTCGTGGCAGGGACGGGCATGGGTGGCGACGGCTCGCTCGCGACGGAAGCGGCGGTGCAAAATCCGTACGGCGCGGTCGTCGATCCGATGACCGGGGACGTTTACATTGCGGAGGTTGACACCGGGAAGATCCGACACATCGATGCCGATGGGGTGATCACGACCGTGGTCGGACCTGGTGCGCCGGGCGCGCCCGGCAACATCGTGCTGAACCAGCCGCACGACCTGTTGTTCCAACCGGGGACGCGCATCCTGTTCATTGCCGACACGATGAACGGCAACGTGTATCGCATGGACGCGAACACCGGGGAGGTGGCGACGTTTGCGGGCAGCGGAGCGCCGTTTCCGGGCGAAACGCGCGTCTATTGCCTGGGGTTCTCGCCGTCGGGGACCGACCTCTACTTCACCGCGCCGAACGACATTCGCGTGATCGATCTCGAGGCCATGAGCGAAAAGCCTGCGATCGCGTACCCGGCGGCGCGCGTGATCGCGCTCGACTCGAAGGGCACGCTCTACGCCGTGAAGAATCGGCCGAACGGGGATTCCCTGCAGGTGGTGGACGCGCAGGGCAGCGTGACCGACATGCCGGCGACGCTCAACGTGGTGAGCGATCCGAAGCACCTTGCCATCGATCTCGAGGACAACGTGATCATCGCGGACACGGAGCTGTTCTTGCTCCGCAAGTACGACGTGGCGAACGACACGCTGACGACGCTGGTGGGCAACGGGGTCGCCGGGACGGGCATGCTGGGGGGCGATCCGACGCTCGCCGAGCTTCGCCGGCCTCACGGCACGTTCGTGGACCTGACCGGCGTCATCTACATCTCGGACTCCGAGAACGATCGCGTGCTCAAGATCGAGCGCTGACGCCGCGGCCCCGTTCCCGGCTTGCCGGACGGCTCGACGCACTCCCCGCCCCGGCCCAGACGAGCAGCCACCACGAAGGCGCTGCTCAGGCCGAGCTCCGGCGGCGCTCGATGAGCCGGACCAAGACGACCACGACGTACGCGAGCAGCGGTAGCGGCAGCGAAAGGGTCGCGATCGCCGCGAGGACATCCAGCGAGCGGGATTGGTTCACGAAACGGTCGATTTCGTGGCGCACGTCGAAGTGCGCGAGCAGGATCTCGATCACGTCGACCGGCAGCAGGATCGAAGCGAGCGCTTCGAGCGGACGAAGCCCCGCCGCCCGCACCAGAAACCAAAGCAGCAAGGCCACCCGCCAGGCGATGACGACGATGAGGACCCAGGCGCCGAGGCGCAGCGCGCTCGAGTAGCCTACGAAATACTCGACGGGGACCGCCTGGAGGAGCGCGACCGGCGACACCAAGCCGAGGAACGTGAGCGTCCGCCACAAGCCCCACGCTGCGGGGCGCAGCGGCAGATAGAGAAGCCACAAGAACACCGAGAGCGCGCCGAGATAGAGCAGCGAAGCGAGCCCCCCGCGCTCCAACCACGACGCGTAGGGGTCGTGCCAGTGGCGCCCCACGCCCACGAGCCACGTCGCCGAAAGGCCGACCGCCAGGTGCGCACCGTCGAGCGCGAGCAACTCTTCACGCGTGCTTCGAAACGTGAGCAAGCGAAGCGCGTCGCCAAGTGCGCCTCGAATTCGTGGCCCGTGCCGCGCTCGTTCCCCGCTCATGCCGACCGAGCGTAGCAGCCCCGGCGTCGCCCCCGCCGGGCGGTGGAGCTTGCGTCGCTTCTCCGCATGCTCCAAAGAGCAAGCAGCCGGCATGGCAGAAGACGAGCACGACGAGGACGCTCTCGGCGGCGCCCTCGATTCGCTCGAGGCGGTGCCGGAGGGGAGCCTGTCGCGCGGGTTGAAGCTGGGGCGCGCGCTGTTGGGCGCGGCGGGGCGGTCGGCGGGGCGGCGGCTCTTTTGGGGCGAGAGGGGCGCCGCCCGAGCGGACGCGGCGGCCGGCGAGGGCCTCGCGCTTGCGCTCGGGGATCTGAAGGGCCTCGCGATGAAGCTCGGTCAGATGCTGAGCTACGTGGATTTGCAGACTCCCGCGGGCTGGCAACCAGCGCTCAGTCGCCTGCAGCAGCGCTCGCGGCCCATGGCGCCACAGGTCGTGGTGCGCACGCTCGAGGAGGACCTCGGCCAGCCGCCGGAAGCGTTGTTTGCCGAATGGGACGCCGAGCCCGTCGCGGCAGCGAGCATCGGGCAGGTGCACCGGGCGCGACTGAAGGACGGCACCGAGGTCGCCGTGAAGGTGCGCTACCCGGGAATCGAGCGCGCCGTAGAGGGCGATCTGAAAAACATTGCGCTGCTTCGTCACCTAACGGCCGTCATGGCGCCGGGGCTCGATGGCCGCGCGCTCGTGGAGGAGCTGCGCGAGCGGTTCCTCGACGAGTGCGACTATCGCAAGGAGGCCGCGCACCAGACCGCCTTCGCGAGCTTCTTCCGCGGGACCCCGGGCATTCGTGTGCCCGAGGTCGTGGCGCCGTTCTCGAGCGCACGTGTGCTCACGACGACGTTCATCCATGGCCGCCCCTTTCGGGAGGTGACGAACGCGGGGTCGCAAGAAGAGCGCGACGCGGCCGCGCGCGCGCTTCACTACTTCGCGTTCGCGTCGATTTTCCGGATGGGCTCGCTCAACTGCGACCCGCATCCCGGCAACTACCTGTTTTCCGACGACAGCGTGGCCTTCCTCGATTTCGGCTGCGTACGGCACTTTTCGAGCAATTTGCTCGGCAGCTGGCGCCGCATGCTGCGAAGCGCGCTCGAGCGGGATTTCGACGCCTTCTCTGTCGCCGTACGCGACATCGGCCTCGTGGGCGAGCACGACGGCTTCGACTTCGAAGCGCACTACTCGCAGTACCTCTATCTCATCCGTCCCTGGCTCACGACGGAGCCCGCAGGTCTCACGCCGGCTTTCGTCGCGATGACGTATCGCGCGCTCGTCAGCGACAATCCGAACCGGCACAAGCTCGCGATGCCGGCGGAGCTCTTGTTCGCGAACCGCCTGCAGTGGGGGCTATTTTCGCTGCTTGCGCGGCTCCGCCCGCGCGTTTCGCTGCGCGAGGAAATCCTCGCCATTGTCTACGCAGAAGGCGAGGAGCGCCCCACGCCCTTCAGCGACTCGGAGCTTCGACGGCATCTGCCTCGGCTCGGGGGTTGAGCACCCCGGCCACGGGCGCTCCGGCGCCGAGCCGTTCCTGCATGCCGATGAGGATGTGATGATGCAAGCGGTGGCAGAGGTAGCGCTCGATGAGCCGCCACAGGAAGCGCGGCCGCATGCGGCCACGGTACGCGGTCGTCAGCAGGAGCCGGGTGCCGCCCGCGGGATCGGGAAAGAACTCGTACGAGCCGTGATGGGCGCGGCCGTAGCGCTCGATGCCGAGCGCCTGCTCGATGACCTCGAAGCGGAGGAGCCGCGCGGGCTCGACCTCGGTGATACGTTTGCGAAGCTCACCGCTCACGTAGGTGCAGCGAACGTCGCCGCCCACGCGAAGCTTGTCGCCTTCGCTGCGGAGTGGCTGCGGCAACAAGAGTCTCAAGAGCGGCCAGGGACGGCGCGGAACGTCCTCGTAGAACATCAGGCATTGCCAAACGGCGAGGGGTGAAGCAAGAAACCGCCGTGTCGTCGTCACTCGCTCGTTCCACGCGGTGCTTGGCGAATCCGTCCGCATCTTCTTTCTTGCTCCGAGTGTTGCGCCGCTCCACCTCGCGGCCTAGCGTTCCCGGTGGGGCGCGCGCATGTTAACTGACCTCACGTTGCCACTACCACCCGTTTGGGTCTTGCGCGTCGCCGTTTCTGCGGTGTGGCTCTACGAGGGGGTGTGGTGCAAATGGCTCGGGCGTGAGCCGGGACAGCGTGAGGTGGTCAGCGCAGTACCGTTCCTGGGCGAGCGCTGGTCTGCGCACTTCTTGCGCGCACTTGGTGCGCTCGAAACGACGCTCGGGCTCTGGGTCCTTTTCGGTGTGTGGCCCGGGTTGTGCGCCGTCGTTCAGACCGGCCTACTCGTGAGCCTCAACTCGGGCGGCATTCTCTGGGCGCGGCGGCAGATCCACGATCCAGCCGGAATGGTGCTAAAAAACGGCTGCTTTCTGCTGCTCGCCTGGGTGTCGGCCGCGCTCTCGAGCGGGGCGCCATGAGCGGCAACACCACGCGCGATCACGGGGAGCTGAGCGCCTGGCGCGCCGGCCGGCTGAGCGAACGCGCACCACCGAAGCAACTCTTGTTCGGCAGAGTGTACGAGGACAGCGCCATCGAGCGCGCGGTCTTCGCTCCGAGCGCGCGCGTGTTTTGCGTCGCGTCGGCAGGCTGCACGGCGCTCGCCCTGTGTCGCGATCATGACGTCGTCGCGTGCGACATCAACCCGGCGCAAATCGACTACGTGCGCCGGCGTCTCCAGGGTGCGCCCCGCGAGACGGGGCGCGCCGATCGCCTGATGGGCCACCTGCGCGCGCTCATGCCGCTCGCCGGCTTCACGAGGCTGAAGGTGCTGAGCTTCCTGTCGCTCGACGACCCAGTGGCGCAGGCGAGCTACTTTCGCGAGCAGCTCGACACCTGGCGTTTTCGGACGGGACTCGCGCTCTTGCTCTCTCCCCTCGCCCTCTCCGGCTGGTATTCGTCGGCGCTGCTCAGGTGCCTGCCGCGGCGCTTCGACCGCGTGCTCAGGGCGCGACTGCTGCGCGGCTTCGAACGGCACCCGAACAGGACCAATCCCTACGCGTGGGAGCTCTTCACGGGTCACGCAGCGCCGGGCGACCCCGAGCCGGTCGTCCCGCCCGGAAAAGAGCCCGAGCTCGTCGTCGCGGACGCGGCGGCGTACCTCGAGCGGTGCCCCGTCGGCAGCTTCGGGGGCTTTTCGTTGTCGAACATCCTGGACGGCGCCGAAGACGCGTACGGCCGTCGCTTGCTCGCGGCCGTGCGAAACGCCGCCCGTCCGGGTGCCATCGTCGTCCGGCGAAGCTTCAGTGAGCCTGCCGCGGCCCTCTCAGAAAACCGCGCAGCAGAAGATCGCTCGCTGTTGTGGGGCGTCGTTGACGCTCGACCGATCGAGGAAGTCAGCGCTACGGAACCGCTGACCTCCCCCGCTGGTGGGATCTGATCGTGGGGATGTCGAGGGGGCACGCGAGGAGCTAGCGCTTCGGGCGCGATAGAAGCACGAGCACGCCGCCCGCCCCGCCGAGCGCGGGAGGTGCCGTGCGGAACCCGAGGACGCAACCCGCCGTGGCACCGCTCGTGAGCCAGCTCGCGAGCGCGTCGCGAAGCACGGGCGCGCCACCCGGCGAGTGCCGCCCCTTGCCGACGATGACGAGCACGAGCTCGTGCGAAGCGCGGTAGCTTTCGCTCACGAACTCCACGAGGCGGCGCCGCGCCACGGCCGTCGTGAGGCCGTGAAGATCGAGCGATGCGGCCGGTGCGGCGCGCAGCCGCGCGCGAAGGCTCGCGGGCGCGTCGCTGCGGTATCCCTCGACCCAGTCCTCGCTGTGCTCGACGTGAAAGCTCGGCGCCGCTCGCACGAACGGAACCGGGTCGTGTCTTTTCGGGGGCGGCACACGCGGTCGGCCTGCCTTGCTGCGCGGCGTGCCCTCGCGCTCCATCACCTCGTGAAAGGTGGGCTCGGGGGAGCTCGGGGCTTTGCTCTTTTCCTGCGGCGGAGGTGACCCCCGCTGCCGAGATCGGGTCGTCGATGGAGGCACCGATCCTCCGCTCGCCGAGCTAGTGAGTGGCCGCGGCCGGCGGCGCGGCCGGCGCTGCCCCAGCCGCGGGCCCCGCCTTGAGCTCGACGCGCGGCGGCGCGGCGATGCGTGCCGCGAGCTTCTTCACTTCCCCGGCCCAGGCGTCGGCGCTCGTGACGTGTCCCGCGCGATCCCACGTGGAGCCCACGTAGTAGCGAAGAGCCTCTTTCGGCTTGGCTTGCGTAACGAGGAGGAAGGTGTCGTCGGTCTGCTTTTCGGTGCCCGTGCTGCCCGGTGCGAGGACGATGGCGCAGCCGAGAGCGCCGCTCTTGCCGCCGTCAACCGGCTCCCAGACGCGCATCGACGCGGTCGCGGCGTCGATCTGAACGGCGCCGCCGGGGTGCTTCGAGATGCCGATCGCGACGTTGAGCGGTGAGCGCTTGGTGGTGAACGTGCTCTCGAAGCGATTGAAAAACGTCCCCGCGTCGAGCGTCACGCGCTTGGTTTCGCTCACCTTGGTGCCGCCGGCGTCCCAGGGGGCGTAGTCGAGCTCGAACACCAGGCGAAGGGGGCCGTTCGCGAGCACGCGCGAGGTCACGAAGTTTCTCGAGACCATGAGCTTGTCGCGTGACCAGATGCCGAGCCCGCCGCAGCCCCGCGTCTTGCCGACGGAATAGAAGTCGGCGCCGTCGCCGTGGTCCTCATGATAGTCGTCGGTCATGTACCACTCGTTGACGAGCAGACGTGGAACGCGCTTCGCCCACACGTCGATACCGCTCGAGACGAGCGGCTCCTTCTTGGTGGTCTCCAGGTCGGGCCCGTACATGCGGTGCGCCACCAAATCGTTTTCCCAGGCAAAGTCGTCGTGCCGCTCGCGCACGAAGCGACCGTAGACCTTGTAGTCGCCGGCCTTCGCGGGCTTGCGCTCCCCGATGCGCACCGTGAAGCTTTGCTGCGCGCTCGGCGCGAGGTCGGTCTGGAACACGAGCTCGCCCGGAGCGCCGTCGACACCGTGCACGACCTGCGAGAGCACTTCGTTGCCCTGGGCGTCAGCGACGAGCGTCTTGTCGAGCTCGAGCCCGGGTGCCACTTTCTCGAGCTCGAGCGCGGAAAGCGCGACGGTTTCCCGCACGTGCGGCACCGCGGCCGTGTTCGTCACGCTCACGGCGACGGCGATGGAGCCCGCCAGGGGTGCGGCCGCGGGAACCGCAGGTGCTGGCGCAGCGGTCGCCGTCGGCGCGAGCACGGGAGCGGGCGGCCCCACCTCGGGGGGCACGGGCGGCGGACTTTCCGCAGGCTGCGGCGCGCCACAGCCTGCGGCGAGGATACCCACGCTTGCCAGGTGCCTCAACGATCCCGAGATTTGGAGCTCCTTCATGGCCGCGGAGTATGCCCAAGGAGCCCTGGAAACAACAGACGCCTGCGAATAGCGCGGCGAGGGAGTGCGAAACCCACCTCGACACACAAGCACACATTCGCAAACGTCAATGAGCCTTGCGTAAATGCTCATCTCAGCTCTTGCGCAAGGTCGAGCGAAGCACCACCTTATGAAGGTGCGCGTCGTTGAGCTTTTCGTTGGCGCGCACTGCCCCTGTTCCGCGCGCTCGTTCCGCAGAGTCGCTCCGGCAGACCGATGCCTGCTTTGGGTGTCTGAAGCCGCCCGTGGAAGCGTCCGTAGAGGTTGAAAGGTAGGTCCGTCGTGAAGCACTACGCAATTCCCGCGCTGTTCGCATTTGGCCCGTCGATCGCGGCGAGCGCGCCCGAGATTCACGACGAGGCGGCGCCGGAAGTCTGCGGTGAGGCAGAAGCCATTCGAGTGCTGTACCAGCGCATCCCGCCCGCGCCGGCGAAGAAGCCCAGGCGAGGCACGCCAATTCGCGACTTCTTCGCCGACCTCGTGGAAACCCTGTTCCCACGCCCGCTCGTTCCGGCGTACGCGCGCGTGCGGCAAAACGTGCGGCGCTAGGCGCCGGGCCAGCCCAAACGACGCGCCGCTCTGGTCACGCGACGCGCTCGACCACGAGCTCGGGTACCGGCCCGATCTCGAGCGCAAGAGCGCTCGAACACCGGCCCCCGAAGCGTGACCCCTAATCGACGCTCGAACGCCAGGCAGGTCGCGCGCGATGCGGCTTCTCGGACGTGCCGAGACGAAACGCCTTCGCCACGGAGGCCGTCATGGGAACGAGGCTCTCGCCACCGAAGCACGCGCGCTCGCTCCCGGGCGCACGCCGAGCGGCATCGTGGCCGCCGAGCTGGTGGCTCCAGGCCTCGGTGAGCAACACGACGCTGCCGTCGGAAGCGCTGACCTCGCGCGCGGAAAGCCGCACGGGCGCGTGCGATTCGTCGTCGGCGCGCGCTCGCTCGGCAACGAGCCTGTCCCCTTCGATCCGGTAGTGGACGAGCGCGCCCTCGATGTCACCGGGCCCGTAGAGCACCCGCTGGATACCGGGCAGCACGAAGAGCAGGTGACTGTACACCGCGTCGATGGCGAGCGCCGGGAGCACCCTGCGCGTGAGCTCGTTGTCGCCCCAGGGACGCTCCGTGCTCCAGTACACGAAGTAGCCAACGTCGAGCGCATCTCCGTGACGCTCGTAACGGTAGAGCACGACCTCGCCCAGCGTGCCCGCGGACTTCATGCTCGAGGCCACGCAGAAGGGCTGGTCGCGCACGAGCTGGTCTTCCGGACCGAGCGGAGCTTTCGTGTCGACGGTCGATCGCCGGAGCGACAGCGCGCCGGCGTGGCTCTCCGCGTGCTCCCGCGAAAGCGTGGGCCAGGACGGCTCGTTGCCCTCGAGCGCGGCGAGCGCGAGCGCACAGCAAGCGACGATGATCTGCGTGCGCGACGCGCGCACGCTGGCGAGAGTTCGGCTTTGCACCGGGTACTTCACTCGACATGATCGCCGAAGTCGCGCGCGCTCGCGATGTAGTTGTTGGTACGCGGCGAGAGCACATCGTGACGCGACGGGACGACCCAGAGCGCGTCACGTGGTGATCACGCGAGCGTCGCGCCGAGCGGCTCTGTGCCGCGAGGAGCAACGCCGTGTGTCGGCGCATGTCGTTGTCGCACTGCGTCGCCGTCCTCACCTCGGTGCGGTCGAGCAGTGTGAGAACCTGGACGGACCCAGGGCGGATCTCGAACGGCCCGTGCGTCACGAGCGGCACGCGCTGCGAGCCAAAATCGAGCTCGAAGTAAACGGCGGCTTCGGCAAGCCGATGCGGTGCGATTTCGACCATCGAGCTCGTTTCCCCCGGGGCTCAAGATGCATGCCATCTGCCTGCGGCATGATTTCCGGCTGTTCGGTATTTTTCGAAGCGCTCACCATGACGGGCGGATCGCGCCCCAGAACCGCTGTGCCGCGCGGCAACACTCGCGCGAACGGAGCGAGGGGGCGGGCCGTTGTCGCGCGGGAGCAGCGGGCCCGTGCGGTCGAGGCACGATGGAGCCTATAGTTCGCGACGTGCGGTGCGAGGTGCATGGCCTAGCGGTGGGGCCGGACGGGCATTGCGTCCTGTGTCGCGACAGCCTGCGCGCGGAGGGCAATCGGCGCTGGGGCCTTTTCCTGGGCCTTTGCCTGTTCGCGCTCGCAGCCGCTGCGGGTGCCACGGCGCTCGTCAGACACCGCCCGGCAGTCGCAACGACCGAGCGGAGCGCGCCCGGTCCGAGCGAGACGAAACAATCGCAACCGGCGCTCGGCGAACCGACCGCGGGCGCCGTCCCGACCGACGAGCCCGAAGAGGTCGCCGAAGGGGCTGCTCCGGCTCGCGAAACGCCCGAGCCGTCCACGCTACTGCCTCCGGCCGAATCCGAAAGCGCAGCGCCGAGCGTCGAGCCCGAGGCGCCGGCAGCGAGCGGCGAGCGGGCGGACGGGGGTGCGGCGCCGTCCGTGCGCGAGGTAAAAAAGCCGCCGACACCAGCCGAGCTTCGAGCAGCGCTGCAGGCGACCTCGATCGTCATGTTCTCGGCGAGCTGGTGTCGCGTGTGCACGCGAGCCCGCGCATTCCTCCAAGCGAACGGACTCTCGCCAACCGAGCGCGACATCGATCGCGACGAGACGGCACGCGGCGAGCTCGTGCGGCTGACCGGCCGAGCCGCCGTTCCCGCGTTCCTCATCGACGGTGAGCTCTACGGACCCGGCTTCAGCGAGCCGAGCATGACGCGAGCGCTTGCGCGGAGCGTCGAGCGGCGACTCGGCGTGACGGGGATCGCCATCGAGAGCACGGTGTCGTCGCGCTGACGTTTCTGCGCCGAGCGCGCCTCACCGCTCGGCGACCGCCACGAGCACCAGGTTGCGGAGCGCGTTCGCGGCGAACGGTAGCGAGGGCTCGACGACGGGGACGACGCGCACGGGCCCGATGGCGCCACGCAGGCTCTCGACCACTCCGGGTAGCTCCCCCTGCCCGTCGAGCGTGCCGATGAGGTTCAAGGCGAGCGTTCCTCCCCGGAAGAGCGCGCGGCGTGCGGCGCGGAAGAAGCGGCGGCCGGCGAGCCGCTCGGCGACGCTGCCAGCGTCGTACGCATCGACGACGATCACGTCCCAGCGCGCCGCGGACGCCTGCTCGACGAGGTCGGCGCCGTCGATGACGTGCACGGTGAGCCCGGGCACGGAATCGAGCGCGTAGTGGGCACGCGCGAGCTCGACGACCCGGGGGTCGATCTCGGCGAGGTCGAGCTCGATTCCGGGGTAGCGGCTCGCGAACTGGTGCAGCGCCACGCCGCCGCCGCCACCCACGAACAACGCGCGCCGCCGGCGCTTGGCGAGCGCGGCCGCCACGTGGAAAAGGTTGACGTAGGGCCAGCCCGACTCGCTGGGGTCCGACAGTTTGGCCCGGGTCCACACGAGCTCCGAGCGTCCGCTCGCCGCGATCATGCGGCGCTCGCCGGCTATGTCCCGAACGGAGATGGTGTTGCCGCGCGCCGTCACGCGCGCCACTTCGACGGGCCGCGGCGGAAAGCCCAGGCGATCGAGGAAGCGAGTCGCTGCTGACGGCGGGAGTGGATCGGGCACGACGGGCAGGCCGAACGCCGCACGCGCCACGCCGAGCGCCGACAGCTCCTCTTCCATGCGCTCGACGTCGCGCTCCGAAAAGGCGCTCCCCGTGCGTCCGAGCATGACGACCCCCATGACGCGCCCGCCGAACGACGGGTACGCGAGCAGTGAATGGCGCCCGCCCACACGGCGCGCGAGCTCGCGGTGGTAGCCGAGCCGCTCGACGCCACGCGTCCCGAGAACGTCGGTGTCCACCGCAACGCCACGCCGCGCGAGTGCGCGGCGCTTGACCGGCAAGAGCTCGCGACCATAGCGCTCAAAGGACGCAACGGCCCTCGCGACGAGGCCCTCGGGCATGCCGAGCGTCGTCGGCGTGTCTTCGTGCCCGCGCAGCGAGAAGAAGGCGACCTCACAGCCGATCGTGTGGGCCAAATGCTCGAGCGCCGCTCGTTCGAACCGCGTACCCGTCGCGTGGTCCCTCGCGAGCTCGATGAGGTCGTGTGCCATTCCCGCACCCGACACCGGGGAGGCGGGAAGGTTCCGGAGCAACGCGACGGGGCTTCAGCGGCTGCGGCACCTCACCTGCGGCGTGAACTCGCGGGCGGGCGAGCCGCGAAACGTGAGAACCTCCTGTCGCTCGCGGGGCGCGAGGTCCACTTCGATGGGCGTGGGGCTCACGTCGGTCGAAACCGTGCACGTTACCGGCGCCTCGCACTGACTCGCGAGGTGCACGATGTGGTCGTAGCCGAGGTTTCCATACCGGACCTCGGGTCGGACGGCGACGCACGAGACCTCGGCGGGGGCGCCGCCGAGGCGAACGAGCAGAAACCCGATGAGCACCCTGGGGTCGGCCAACTCCCTAGTCATGTCTCCATCTGGGCGCGGGGCCAGCGGGGCGGCGTGCGCACGGCTGCCGTGTTATCGGTCGGCGTGGGCATGGCCTCGCGCGCGAAGAAGACCTTGGCGAAAGCCCCCGCAAAGCGTCAGCGCCGGGCGGTCGTCGAGACGGCCTCGCCCACGGCGACGCTCCAAGCGGGGCTCGGCAAGCGCCTCGAGACGCTGCACACCGAGCTCACGCGAACCGACGAGCTCTCGAAGGGGCGCGTGCATCGACTGCGCGTCGCAACGCGACGCCTGCTCGCCGCGCTCGAGCTCGCGGGTGTCGCTGCTCCGCCTCCTGCCACGAAGCGGATGCAGAAGCTCGAGAAGCTACTCGGGGGATTGTCGAAGCTGCGTGACCTCGACGTGCTGCTCGACGGGGCGACCACGCTCGCCGGTCAGCACGCCGAGCTCGGCGCGGCTCTCGAGCCGCTCGCCGAGCGTCGCGAGCAGCTCGCGCGCCGGGCGAGCCGCCGCATCGAGCGTTTCGCAATCGACGAGCTCACGAACGACGTGAGCACCGTGCTCGACGCGCTCGAGCAGCTGAAACGTCTGGGCGACGACGCTGCCCTGCGCGCCGCCGTGCTCGGCAGGCTGGCCGCGCGCTACCTCGAGGCCGAGCGGCTTCGAGCGGCGAGTCGTGCCGAGGATCGCAAGGCGCTCCATCGGTTGCGCGTGGCGCTAAAGTCGTACCGCTACGCGACCGAGGTGCTCGCGCCTTCACTGGGCGCCCACGCGCAGCGCGACATCGAGGTGCTGAAGGGTCTGCAGGACCGACTGGGCGCCCTCCGTGATCAGGAGACACTCGCTTCGCTCGTGCTGTCACGCGCCAAGCGGCGCCACGCGGGGCCGGAGCTCGCCGGGGTCGGCGAGGGGCTCCTCGCCGAGCAGCAGCGGGCCGCGAGCGAGTGCGTCAGCGTGCTCGAGGCCGGGGCGACGCGCTGGCCGTTCTGAGCGCCTCGGAGCTTGCGGGCCCGGAGCGCAACGAACCGTGGGGCGAAAGGCGGATCGCCGGTGGCATGCGCCGTTCGGCTTGTCGCAATTGCTCGTGCGCGAGCGGCGCCACGCGAACGAGCAACCGATCGAATTCGTCCGCGTCGTCGGTTGCTCTCGCAATCGGGCCAAGCACGGAGGCGATCATCCGCGACGTCGCCCTGCCGGGCTCGCCGCCGACGAGCATGGTCACGCTGGACAGCTCCGCGCGGTGCGAGATGAACGTGCGCACGACGGCGCTACGCGCGAAAAAATCGATGCTGCGCGGAGCCTGTGTGTCGCAAAAGCACCACGCGCCACGCGCCCCCCGCAAGAGCTCGCGAAGGCGCGCGCTCGCGACGACGCCGAGGTGAGTCGAGAGGTGCCCGACGAAGCGCAAGTAGACGGCATCACTCGCGACCCGGCCGACGACGACGGAACCGCCGGAGTCCGAGACGATTTCGAGGGGCTGAGTCACGCAATCGTGACGGCTCGTCGACACCGCAGGTTAAGGCACCCCCCCCATTCACGGCGATTGTCAGCGATGCTCACGCACGAACCGCCACCTTGGCAGAGCGGGGGAACATGCAGGGCCCGCACACGAAAGGTGCGACAGGCACCGACAAGCCTTCGTCACCACACTCGAATTGTCTCCCTCCGCCAATAAAGAGAAGCGATGATCGGCACGTACGCTTGCGGAGGAGATCGCTTCGATGGCTGACTTCGGTCGTCGACAATCCTGTTTTCACTGATCATCGGCGGCGGGGCCGTTGGCATCGTCGCTGGCTGCGGATCGGACGGTGGCGGCGGTGGTGCAGCGCCCCCGACGGGGGGAACGAGCGGCACCGGCGGCAGCTCGAGCAGCAGCGGCGGCTCGGGCGGCAACGGCGAAGCGGGCGAGGCAGCAACGACGGGCGGCACGGGGTCGGGGGGCAAGGGCGGTAGCTCGAGCAGCAGCGGAGGCAGCGGCGGCTCGTCGGGCGGCAGCGCGGGCAAGGGGGGCAGCGGAGGCAGCGGCGGTAGTGGCGCGAGCACGACGGCGGATCTGCTCGACGAGGTCGAAGCGGCCTGCGAAAAAGACTGCGACGCTCAGTACGGCCTCGACTGCTCACCCACGACCTCGAACACGCTCACGTGCAAGGCCAACTGCGCGGCTGCAACGGGGCAGCTCGGCGACTTCTGTCTGCGCGAGTACGCGGATTACATCGGCTGCCGCGGGGACGGCGGCTACGCTTGCGTGCAGAACACGGTGTACCCGAACAGCACCTGCGCGGTGCAGACGCTCGCGTACACCGATTGTGCCCAACACATCGGCTGCAAGCGCGAGTGCCAGGTGTCGATCGCCGAGGGCTGCACGGATCTGGCGCAGGACGAATGCGTGACCGCGTGCATCGCTGATGGCGAGTCCCTGCCGGACCGCTGCGGCATCTACAGCGAAACCCTGGCTTACTGCCGGGCCACCGCGCAAAGCCCGAGCTGCGCCGGAGAGCATCTCGTGACGCCGTCGACCTGCGCGACGCTCGTGCTCGACGTGGGCGACTGCCTGCACGACGACGCAGACGACTACTGCGTCGGCTGGTGCTACGCCGCCGATGCGCTCGGCTGCGCCAGCGCGGCGTGCCTCGACGAATGCCACGCTAAGCAGGACGACACGACCTGCGGCCCCGCGTGGACCAGCCTGCTCGACTGCGCCCTGTTCTTCGGCGATGCCGCGTGCACCGACGGCGAGCTGATGGGCAACGGCATCTGCGACAGCGAAGCCGGCGACTACCAGACCTGCGTGAGCGGTCAGTCGAGCTGACGGCCCGCCGAAAAGGCGCGCCCCCGAGGCTCAGCACTACTGTCAGAGATTCGCGTTTCCTTCGAGAAATTCGCAGATTGGCGAGCGGCGAACTTTTCGGACGGCGGCGCCCACGTCTTGCGTCCATTTCGTGCTCGAAGACGGCCGCCCGCTGGCCGCGCCAGTTGCTTTCGTGGCTCGTGTTCTCTCTGCCGGATCGTGAGCTGTTCCTCCAAGACTCTGACAGTAGTGTTAGTCCCGAAAGAAGAGCGCCATCACCTGCTGCTGGTAATCGGTGTAGGCGCGGTACGTTCCCCGTAGCCAGAGCAGCGCCTTCTGCCCGGCGCCGTCGCCGACGACGATGGGGCGCAGGTTGTCGAGCGTCGAATCGTGCGTAACGGGCGTCCACTGCCACGTGGCGCCAGCGTCCGCCGTAACACCACGGAAGAGCTCGTAGTGACGCTTGGAGTCGGCGCTGCTCGTCAGGGGCGCGCCGCTCGCCGGGTCCGCATTCGTCGAAATGTAGACGACCGAGGTATCCGTCGGGTCGATGGACGCGAGGCCGCTGTAGTCGTCCTCGCCCGAATAGAGGCGCGTGCCCGCGTACGCGAGCGGGTAGTCGCGCCAGGCCGAGCCGTCCCAGCGCGCGTAGCGATAGCGAAGATCGTTGCCGCCCTGCCCCACGGGGAGCCCGGCCGAGCCCAGCTGCACCGAATAAACCGTGCGGGGCCAGTCGTTTTCATCGAGCGCAACGTCGATGGTCCACGCGACGTTGTCGGCGTTGCCCTGGAAGATGCGCGTGCCTTCGTCCGGGCTCGCCAGGCCCTCGGCGAGGCTGCGAATCGCCGTGCCGTCGCTCCGGTAGAGCGAGCCGCTTCGGTAATAGACGTGGTAGATGCTGTTGTCGAAGTCGCGCGGGTGGGCTTCGGTGTAAAGGATGTGGATCGTATCGACACCGTTCGATGCGTAGCGCGCGTAGGGGCGGTGGAGCGCGGTCGAAGGGACGTTGATGACGACGTTGCCGCTGTGCCAGGTCTCACCGAGGTCGTCGGAGTACGCGTACGAGGGTTTGTAGCTCGCATCGAGCCCGCGATAAAAGTCGTAGACGCGGTTCTGCTCCGCCGAGAGCACGATCAGATTGCTGTAGGTCAGCTCGGTCGAGGCACTCGGCGTGAAGGTCTTCTCGGCCTCCCACGTGGTCGGCGCGTTCGCCGCGGAGCGACGGAAGTAGAAGTGGTTCTCGCTGCCGTGCTTGGCGAAGAGCGCGAGCAGGCGACCGTCGGGGCGCGCGAGCAGCGCGGGCGCGTCGTGATCGTCGAGCTCGAGCTGATTGTGGAGCTCGATGGACGTTGTCGTCCCGGTCCCGAGATCGTGAACGATGGCTTCCGTGTCGCCGCGGCGGCTCGCGCCGTTCCAGCCGGAGGCCACCGAGCCGACGATGAGGCGCTCGCCCTGAAAGAGCGCCCGGGGTGATTGGAACCAACACCAGCCGCCGTCCTCGCTCAGCACGAGGGGACCGACGGGGTCAGCGCCACCGGCACCAGCGCCACCGGCTCCGCCGCCTCCGGCACCAGCGCCAGCGGCTCCGCCGCCACCCCTTCCGCTGCTGCCGCCGGCACCACCGGCCGAAACGCCGCCCGCGCCCGCGGCTCCCGACGCTCCGCCCGCCGCTTCACCCGCGGCACCGGCGGCCGCACCCCCGCTGCCGCCGTCACCCCCGGCCGTCCCCGCACCCCCGCCCGAACCGCCAGCCGTTGCTCCAGCGAAGGGCCCCGCGCCACCCTGAGCCATGCCGCCGCCCGAGGCGCCCGCCTGCAGGCCCGCGCTGCCCGAGGTCCCCGCTCCGCCCGCGCCGCCGCCTGCCGTCGCCATGACGCCCGCGCCGCCTCCGCTGGCGCCCTGGCGCTCGGCTCCGTCACCCTGCTTCGACGAGCAGCCCATGGCGCCCACCAAAAGCACGACGCCGAGCATCCCGCGCGAGCGGGTGCGCCGAGGCCGGCGTCGCCGGGCGACGAGGAGGGCGGCCAGATCGCCTTCGCGCATGCGAGAAAGGTCGCACATCGGCCCTCAAGCGAATCACGAAAGCGCGCGCAAGCCCGTCAGCGGACGAACGCCGCGAGCGAGAGGCTGCCCGTGCGAAGCGCCTCGGCGACGACGCCCGCGACGCCGACGGCACCGACCTCGTGGAAGTGCGTGCCGTTGACGAACAGCGCCGACTTGCTCGGCACCGTCGTGTAGTACGCGCGCGAGAGCGCCGTCAGATCGACGAGCGCGACGTTTTGGCTCGCGGCAAAGTCGCGCGCCTGCTGGTCCAAACCGGCGAAGCCCGGGTCCTGCGTGGTGCCGCTCGAGCGCGACACGGGCGTGAAGACGACGGGGGTGGCGCCCGCGTTGCGCGCGTCGGTGACGTAGCGGCCGAGATTCTGCTGATACGCGCTCACGTCGGCCGTGTTCTTCTGGTCGTTGTGTCCGAACTGAATGAACAAGAAGTCGCCCGCCTTCATGGCGCTCTTCGCGGGCCCGAAGAACTTCGAATAGAAGCTGCCCGCGGTCTCGCCCGAATCCGCGTAGTTTGCCACGGCGACGCCGGGGCCGAGATAGAGCGAAAGCTCTTGCGCCCAGCCCCGCTCGTCGTCGGCCTGCGACGACGAGCTCGACGCGTCCCAATCGCAGGCCGTCGAGTCACTCGCTACGAAGAGGGTCGTGGAGTCCGGCGCCGCGCGCACGCCGAGCCCCGCGAGCGTCGGCTGCTGGCCGCCAATCACGAGGTCGAGCACGTTGTCCGGAGCGCTCTGCCCGCCGTCGTGTTGCTCGCGGCGCACGTTCGCCGTGAACGTGAACGATTGAGTCTCGCCCGCGGCCGTCTTCGTTTCCTCGACGACGAGATGGTGCGTTTCGGCCTCGACCCACGACGAGCCAGCGAGCGCGGTATCGCCGAGCACGACGGTCACGTCGTAGTTGCCGTTCGGCGCGTCGAGATGACACTCGATGGGGTTTTCGCCGGTGCAGCGTGCGCGGAGCGCCGGATCAACGGGCACGGAGCCCGGCTTCGTGCCGCCCGTGCCGGCCGCGCCGCCCGTGCCGGCCGCGCCGCCGCCGCTCCCCGCCTGGCCGCCCGCCCCGCTGCCGCCTGCGCCGCTCGCGCCTTGCCCGCCGAGGCCGGCTGCGCCCGCGCCGCCAAGACCGGCGGCCGAGCCCCCGCCGCCGCCGTCGCCCGCCCCGCTCGCGCCCCCCAGGCCTGCTGCCCCGGCTCCACCCCCCAGCGTTCCGGCCGCACCTCCGGCGCCCGCGACGACCGTGCCGCCCATGCCGCCCGTGCCCGAAGCCGCACCACCCGACGCCGCAACGCCACCCGACGCCGCGGCACCACTCGAACCACCGCCGCCCGCAACGTTCGCGGTGCCGCCGCGCGGCAGCGTGTCGCCGTTGGTTGCTGCGGGCTCGCCGCACGCAATCGCCGTCGCGATCGGAAGCACCCCGAGGAGCAGAAGCGAGAGAGGAGTCGTGGAGGGTCGGGGCATCATGGGTATCGTGGACGCTGGCACTCGTCGGGAAGTGATCGTAACGGCGGGCGATGCGAGCCGCCGCCCCTCACGTGAGATTTTTCGGGGGGACGGTGCTCGCGGTGCTAGCGGCAAGTTGCTCGAGCCCAGGGAAATCGGGCACCGGTCCCGACGGCGACGGCGGTTCCGGCGCGATCGACCGCACCCGTGCCCTCTGGAAAATGCCGAATCCTCCGGGGGATGATGCACCGAACCCGGCCCGCTACGAGCTTTCCGGCTCGGGCGCCCTCGCGACGGACCAGACGACCGGGCTTTCATGGCAGCGGGTCGCCGATCAGGGCCCCGGCGAGGGCGGCGGCTTCGTGAGCGCCGACGCCGGCACCCATTGCGAGGCGCTCGCGCTCGAGGGCCACGACGACTTTCGGCTGCCCACGCGCATCGAGCTCGTCTCGCTCGTCAACTACACGAAAATGGACGCCGCGCTCGACCCCGACGTCTTCCCCGGTGAGCCGAGCGAGGCGTACTGGAGCGCGTCCGTCGTACCGGGCGACGCGGAGCAACGCTTTCACGTCAACTTCTTCTTCGGCTACACGAGCTCGAACCTCACGGTGTACGCGCAGTGGGTGCGTTGCGTGCGCACCGACCACGCGCCGCCCGCCTCGGCCCGCGAGCCCCTCGTCATCGATGCGGACACGGTGTCGGATCCGGCCACGGGTCTCGTGTGGCAACGCGCCGCCGATGCGACACCGGTGACGTTCGACGAAGCGGCCAGGCGGTGTGCGGCGCTCTCGCTCGCGGGGTCGAGCGGGTTTCGTGTGCCGACGATGAAAGAGCTGCAGACGCTCGTTTCCGAGCGTCCCGCGGGGGCACTCTTGATCGACGAGGTCGCCTTCCCCGACGTGGCCGACGAGGTCGTCTGGTCGTCGTCGAAGCTCGCGGGTGACGTGGCGAGCGCCTGGCTCGTGCGCTTCTCGGACGGGTACTCGCTCTATGCGACCCTCGACACCCTGGGGCTCGTGCGCTGCGTGCTTTGACGACTGGCGTCCGCCCGATCCGGGCTCACGAATCGAACCGACTCGTCGCAGGCTCCGAGAATTCTCCCTGGGTGGCAATCATCCAGCACGGCGGTGGGCCCGCGACCAAATGCGTTGCTCGTGACCGAAATTGCGAGTCGACGGCAACCAGTTCGTGAGCCCCAAGGGTGACCCGCCGCGGGTCGAAGCACGAGGGGGCGCCACTGGTCAATTTCTGCCGTGGGAATACCGCCATGATGAGCAAGACCGATCGCTTCTCCCGTCGCACGTTGCTCCGAGCGCTCGGCGTTGGGCCCGCGCTGCTGCCGCTGCTCGACTGGGAAACGGAGGCGCGCGGCCAGGTTCCTCCCGCGCGGGGTGCGTTTTTTCTCGTCTGGGCAGACGGCTTCCTCAGCAAGAGCTCCGTCTCCAAGTGGCCGGGCGAGGGGACGAGCTACACGTTCGCGCCGTTCCAGGCGTCACTCGAGCCGCTGCGCGATGACCTCTTGCTCCTCGACAACATCAACTACCGCTTCGTCCGCGAGTCGCCGAACCCGTCGGGGGGTGAGGTGTCCGGCCACGCCTGCTTTCAGGGCATGCTCACGGGCAAGTTCTACCAATCGTTCGGCAGCTCGACGGCGGGCAACGTCGCCGGCGGACCTTCGATCGACCAGCACATCGGAACGCAGCTCAAGTCAATGGGCTACGGCGGGCTCACGAGCCTGAACCTCGGCATTCTCGTGAAGAGCACCGCACGCCTGTCGTGGCGCGGTGCGGGCGACGCGATCGTGCCCACGACCGATCCGTATCGCATCTTCACCCAGATCTTCGGCAATCAGCCGGGCGGCACGGGCGGCACGACGCCCCCAGCGGACCCGATGGCGGATCGTGATCTCCAGATCAAGACGAGCATCCTCGACACGGTGATCAAGGATCTCAATCGTTTCAAGGGTCGCGTCGGCACGGAGGACGGCCTGCGCATCGACGCCCATCTGCAGTCGATCCGCGAGATCGAGATGGGGCTCACGACGCCGCCGGTTTCGACGCCGACGGGCGAGCCGCCGATGCTGCCCGAAGGCGTGAACACGGGCTCGACCGAGAATTTCCACACCACGACGAAGATGATGATCGACCTCAGCGTGGCCGCGCTCGCCGCCGACGCGACGCGCGTCGTCGTGCTGCAGCTCGGCGATCAGGGCGACAGCGATCTCATCCTCTACAACCTCGGCTTCATGCCCGGCGGGCAGGACGGCAACACGGGCAACGTGAACGGCTACCACTCGATCGCGCATCGCAACGGCACCGAGAAGGACACCATGGACACCTGGTTCCAGGAACAGGTCGCCTACGCCATTGGCTCGATGAAGACGAGCGGCCTCCTCGACAGCTCGGTGTTCATCGCCATGAACAACATGCGCACGGGTCAGCACGAGTACAACAACGTGCCCGCGATCATGGCCGGCTCCTGCGGCGGCTATTTCAAGACCGGGCGCAGCGTGAAACTGCCGGCGAACACCGCGCAAAACGGCATTCTCATCGCCATCGCCAATGCGCTCGGCGTGCCCACCGAAACGTTCGGACAACCCGAATACGGCGGCGAGCTCGCCGTGCTGAAGGGCTGAAGGAGATCGCGATGAGCACCACGCTACGCTCCTTTTCCTCGAACCACGCTACGGGCGCTTCTCGGCATCGCGTCGCTCGTCGCGCTCGGCTGCACGGGCAGCATCCAGACAGGCACTCCAGGCGACAGCGGCCCCGCGGCTCAGGCGGGTGGTAGCGGCGGCGCTTCGGGGACTGGCGCAGCCACGGGCGGGACCGGTGCCGTTTCCGCGACGACGGGCGGCAGCGCGGGCGCGATGAGTGGCAGCGGGGGCGGCACGTCCGGAAGCGCCGGAACGGGCGGCAGTGGCACGACGATGCCACCCCCCGTCAACACGCCGCCTGCCGCCGAAACCGCCGGCATCCTGCCCATGCTCAGGCTCACGCACCGAGAGTACGCGAACACCATGCGTGATCTCTTGGGCGAAACCTCGAACGCGTCCGAGGGCTTCGAGGTCGACGGGCCGGGCAACAGCGGCTTCGAGACGCCGAACAACGTCGCCACCATCAACGCGCAGATGTACATGGAGCGCGCGGCGACGCTCGCCGTGAGCGCCATGTCGCGGGGCACGCTCGCCGTGCCGTGCGCCGCGCCGGCAACCCAGGCCGCAGAGGTGAGCTGCGCCACCGACTTCATCGCGTCGTTCGGCCGGCACGCGTACCGGCGTCCCGTGACGGCCGACGAATCCGCGGATCTCGTCGCGCTGTTCCAGACGGCCCGCGGCCTCGGCTTCGATTTCAATCAGTCGCTGACCCACGTAACGTCCGAGATGCTCCAATCGCCGAACTTCCTCTATCACTGGGAGATCGGCGATCAGCCGCCCGTGCGCGACACGACGGACCCAGCGCTCGTGCACCTGACGGCGTACCAGGTTGCGTCACGACTCTCCTATTTCCTCTGGGAATCGATGCCGGACGATGCGCTGCTCACCGCGGCGGAATCCGGCGGGCTCGACGATGCCGACGGCATTGCGACGCAGGCGACGCGCATGCTCGCCGACCCGACGCGCGCGACGAACGCCCTTTTCAACTTCCACCGCCAGTGGCTGCATATCGACAACCTGGACGACCTCTTGCCGGGAACCGATCTCGGGACGCAGCTAGGGCGCGAGCTCGCGACGTTCGTTGCGTCGGTGGTACTCGAGGGCGACGGGACGCTTTCGTCGCTGCTCACGGCTCCCTACACGTTCGTCAACGCCACGACGGCGCCCGAGTACGGCGCCACCGCCCAGGGAGACGCCTTCGTGCGGCTCGAGCTCGATCCGTCGCAGCGCGAGGGCATCTTGATGCAGGTCCCGTTCCTCAGAACCAACGGCACGGCGCCGCCCGTCGATCGCGGCCTCGTCGTGTACCGGCAGCTGCTCTGCGGGCAGGTGCCGCCGCCACCGCTGGTCGTGCCCGAGGTGCGGCCACCCGAGCCCGGCATGACGACGCGTGAGCGCTTCGCCGATCACGAAAAGAACGCATGCGCGGCCGGCTGCCACGCGCTGTTCGACCCCTGGGGCTTCGCGTTCGAGAACTTCGACTCGATCGGGCGCTTCCGCACGATGGAAGAAAACAAGCCGATCGACGCGACCGGCGCACCGCTCCCGAGCGGCGCCGGCGTCGGCGGCGTCACGCCGAACGGCGTCGAGATCCCCTTCCAGAACGCCCACGAGCTGGTGCACGCGCTCGCGAGCGACGCGGAGGTGAGCTGGTGCACCGCCCGCCAGTGGTCACGGTACATGCTGGGCCGGCTCGAGGGCGACGCGGACGCAGGCTCGATCGAGAACGCCTACAAAGCGGCCAGCGCGTCCGGCTACTCGATCCGGGACTACCTGGTGGCGCTCGCGAAGACCAAGGCCTTCCGGCTCCGTACGCCGTCGGCGGGGGAGAATCTCTGATACGCCGGGTCGTCGTGCTCTCGCTCCTCGCAGCCCTCGGCTGCACCACCTCGCGCGATGCACCAGGCGGGGGGACAGCGACGGCAGGCAACCCGAGCACCGCGGCCTGGCCGATGCCGAACGAGCCCGGCCTCGGCCTGCCGAACGAGCGACACTACGCGCTCGATCGCGCCGACAGCGAGTCCGTCGTGCTCGACGTCGTCACGGGGCTGGCGTGGCAGCGCAACGTGCCGAGCGAGTCGTTCAGCGTCGATGAAGCAGAGCGCTACTGCGACGACCTGACACTCGGGCAAAACGACGATTTTCGGCTACCGACGCGCATCGAGCTCGTGTCGCTGCTCGACCTCGGCCGGAGCGAGCCGGCCATCGACCCCGAGGCGTTCCCGGCGACGCCGGGGGAATGGTTCTGGAGCTCGTCGCGCAGCGCCGGCGATCCGACGCGCGCCTGGTACGCCTATTTCTACTTCGGCTACCCCGACCTCGAGGACGCCGGGAATGCGTTTCGCGTGCGCTGCGTGTCGTCGGCGGGGTTGAAAAAGACCACGGGGCCGCGCTTCGACGTGCGGCCCGACACGGCGCGCGACCTTCGCACCGGGCTCACCTGGCAACGCGGCACGGCGCCCGCACCGCTCGGGCTATTCGCCGCACGCGACTACTGCGCCGAGCTCGACCTCGCAGGCGAACAAGGCTTTCGTCTGCCCACGATGCCGGAGCTCGAAACGCTGGTCGATGAAACGACGCGCGCTCCGGCGATCGACGCGGATGTCTTCGCGGGCACGCCGTCGGTGCCCTTCTGGACGGGCAGCGCGTGGGCCGGCAGCGCCGAGCTTGCCTGGTACGTTTCGTTCGACTACGGAGCAGCACTCTACGACCTCGGCACGACGCCGAACGCCGTCCGCTGCGTCCGCTGAGGCCCGCGATGCACCGAACGCGACTCCCGAGCCTGCTTTCGCCGCTCTTTTTCGGGCTCGTCCTGTCCGCGTGCGGGTCGGACCGCGCCGCACCGCCGTCGAACGGGGGCGGCACGGGTGGCGCCGGTGCGCAGGGCGGCGGCGCGCCCGGGGGCGCGGGCACCGGCGGCCCAAGTGCCGGGCTCGGCGGCGGCCCCGCGGGGAGCTCGGCGGGCGGCACCACGAGCGGTGGCAGCGCGGGCAGCGCGGCCGCGGGCGCAAGGCCGGGCGGCGCCGGCTCGGATGCGGGCGGCACCGGCAACGGCGGTGCGAACGGCGGAACGACGTCGGACGGTGGCGTGACGGGTGACGGCGGCACGCTGTCGGTCGGCGGCGCCGGCACCAGCGGGACGGCGAGCGGCGGTGCCGGCAACGGGGGCGCGGGAGCTGGCGCGGCAGGCAGCGCCGGCCAGGCGGGCGGGTCCTCGACGGCCATCACCGTCAACCCGAGCGAAAAGCTCTGGACCGGCGTTCGCTACTACACGGGCACGACGCCGAGCAACCGGACCAGCGGTCCCATGCTCGGACCGTCGAGCACCTTCCACGTCCACAACGGCGGCGGCAGCATGGAGTCGATCAGCGTGGCCACGAGCGGCGGCGACGCAGCACGCTTCGAGATCACCGACCCGGCGGCCTTCCCCGTCGACCTCGCGGCCGGCGCGGACCTCGACGTGACCGTCCGGCTCGTCACCGACAACGCTCGGCTCGGCGCCGCACCGGCCCAGGACGACGGCGCCACGGTCTTGAAAGCCAATCTCGACGTGACGGGCGGCGCCGGCGCGGTCGCCGTGCGCTTTTACGCGCTCGTCCTCACGTACGTCGAGCTCGAGCCCACGCTCGGGCAGATCCTCGATGCGTTCCCCGATTGGGACTCCAACGTCCCGGCCGCGATCCGCAACGACGCGAACCCGAACCCCGGCACGCTCCCGGGCGTCGAGGCTGGAACCGACGAGGTCGCCGCGCCGAAGCTCGTGCGAGCCGACGCCGGTCAGCCCGTGAGCATGATTCCGATCGGGCGCTTCTCACCGGCCGGCGAGGTGCCGTTCGGCTACCACGTGCCCGGCAACGCGAGCTCGCGCACGGTCGTCGGCACGCTCGCCCGCATGACGGACCCGCAAACGAACGACAAGGCGAGGATGCTCGAGCCCCCGCTCGCGAGCGGCGCGACGACGTTCGATCCCGGCTCTGCGGCCTTCGGCATCTTCATGCAGCCGGCAGGCGTCGGTACGCTGAGCAGTGAAGACGCCGAGGGCTTCGACGGCGCCCACCGCGTCAAGATCTGGAAGCTTCGCGACGGCAACGGAATGCTGGTGCAAAACGCCTACCTCGTCGGCGGTGAAGAGGCGTCGAACGGGGACTACCAGGACTACGTGTTCGTCCTCACGAACGTGACCCTGAGTCCCTGAGTGGCAGCGGCATCCACGC
This sequence comes from uncultured delta proteobacterium, assembly GCA_963841435.1. Taxonomy (GTDB): domain Bacteria; phylum Myxococcota_A; class Polyangia; order Polyangiales; family Polyangiaceae; genus PMG-095. Next base: position 1,119,207 of record CAWJCS010000002.1, on the reverse strand, counting down.
TGCGGCAGCACGCCCCGTCGGTGTCGTCGAGCCGGACCAGGCTGATAATCGACCAGGTCCGCTGCCACCTAGGAGGGGGCGAACCCCATCGTTTGCCCCAAGTCGCGCCCATCGAGGTCTTTCATGCGCTTGAAGACGATCCTGGCTCTAATGTCGGTCTGCGTGGGTGTCGCCGTCGCGTGCGGCGGCAAGGACGACGTCCGCAAAGGCCCCGGGGCCGGGACAGCCGGGCAAACGAGCGGCGGCGCGGGCGGCTCGAGCGCGAGCGGCGGCGAGAGCGGCAGCAGCGGGTCGAGCACCGGCGGGTCCTCGGCGGGCTCGGGTCGGGGCGGATCGTCGGCGAGCTCGACGGGCGGCGGCGCCGGGGCCGACGGCGGCACCACCCAAACCACCGGCGGCTCGACGGCGAGCGGCGGCGAGGCGGGCGCCGTGGACGGTGGGGCTGCGGGCGCCTCCAGCGGCGGGAGCGCGGGCACCGGGCCGACCTGCAAGGGCTTCGACGAGCTTTGTTCCGGCGGCGCCGAATGCTGCTCGGGCGTCTGCAACCCGGCGACCGATGCGTGCGAGTCCGCGATTTCCTCCTGCGGTGATCCGGGCGCCGGCTGCAGCTCTCCCACGGACTGCTGCGGCCTCAATTGCAACGGCACCACGTGCGACGCGAGCGCGTGCATCTCCGATGGCGAGGACTGCACGGGCGGCGGCAGCTGCTGCAGCGGCACCTGCGGCCTGGGGGGGACCTGCGAGCCGCTGAACCCGAGGTGCAAAACGTCCGGGAACGACTGCGTCAACGACGCGGACTGTTGCTCGAAATCGTGCGCGGGCGGCAAATGCGAGCTTGCCGTGTCGTGGTGCATCCAGCCAGGCGACATCTGCTCGCGCGACCAAGATTGCTGCACCGCGGAGTGCGTGAAGGTGAGCGGTGCGACGGTCGGCACCTGCGCCGCGCCGCCCGACGGGCCGAGCTTCTGTAGCGGCGTCAACGGCATGGTTTGCAACGGCTGCAACGATTGCTGCAGCCGCCTGTGCGCCCCGGGCCCCACTGGCCGCGACATCTGTCAGCCCGCGAGCGGCTGCCACGTCACGGGCGACCTCTGCCGCCGCGACGAGGACTGCTGCGGCGGCGACGCGGATTCCGGGCTGCCCGGTGCCGGACACGTCACGTGCGTGATCGAGCAGGGCAAGACGAGCGGCATCTGCCGCAATCCGAACGCGTGCAATCCACAGGGCAACGTCTGCCACATGCAGGACTACACGTGCAGCATTTCGAGCGCGCGCGCGAACTGCTGCGGGGCGCTCGGCGCGATGAGGGACGGGTGCCAGCTCGACGCACTCGGCGTGCCGCGCTGCAACGGCCTCGGTACGGAGTGCCGCGCTGGCGGCGAGACGTGTGCCTCCGCCGCGGACTGCTGCGACGGGCTGCCGTGCGTCCCCGACACGACGGGCGCGCTGGTTTGCGCCGATATCCCACCGGGCGACCCCAAGTGCGTGATGGCTGGCGGCACCTGCAGCATCAACGGCGATTGCTGTCCCGGCAGCACGTGCATCCGACCCCCCGGCTCGGTCCAGGGCATCTGCAGCACGCCTCCGGGGGGCACCGGCGGGACGGGCGGCACCGGCGGCACCGCCGGAGCGGGCGCGGGCGGCGGCGCGAGCGGCACCGGCGGCGCGGGTGGCACCGGCGGAACCTCGGGAACCGGCGGCACCGGCGGGACGGGCGGAAACTGCGCGTCGTACGGTCAGCTCTGCGGGCAGGCCTCGGACTGCTGCAACGCCGTGCCGTGCAACGGCAACATCTGCCGCTACTTCACGCCCTGATGAGAGCCGGGAGACGCCAAGGGTAAAACCAGGGAAACCGACGATGAAGCTCGGACGTTCTTGGAGTCGAGCACGGCCTCTTCGGCGTGCTGGTCGCGGTCCTGGCCACACAGGCCTGCCGCGGGGAAGCGAGCGTGGCCAAGGGGTCGGGGGGATCGAGCGGCAGCGGCCTCGGTGCGGACGGCGGCTCGAGTGCCAACGCCGGCCGAGGCGGCAGCGGGACGGGCGGCAGCGGAGCACGCGGCGGTGGCGCCGGCTCGCTCGGCTCGGGCGGGAGCATCAGCGTCAACATGGGTGGGCAGTCCGGCGAAGGCGGAGCCGATTGCGGCTCGAGCGAGCTTGCGGCCGAGCGACCCAGGGTCAACGTGCTGCTCGTCATCGACAAGTCGAGCAGCATGAGCATCGACACGGAGTTCCCGGAGGGTCGCTGGGCGGCGCTCGGCGCAGCCCTCGGCTCGGCACTCGACGAGGCGGCGTCTCGCGTGTCCTTCGGTCTCGAGCTTTTCCCGTTCGCCGATGACCCGATGGACACGCCGGACACCTGCGAAACCCCGAGGGATGGCGGCGTGCTCGTCGGCGTGGGGCCGGGCGACAGCACGGTTCCCCAGATCGTCGATGCCTTCACGACGTACGCGCCGGCGGGCGGCACACCCACGGCCGACGCCCTGAAGCTCGCCCGCGAGTACCTCACGACCGGCGCCGGCAAGTCGCTCGAGGGCACGAGCTACGTGCTGCTCGCGACCGACGGTGGCCCGAACTGCAACGCCGACCTTGCGTGTGACAAGGACAGCTGCACCATCAACCTCGAAAACACCATGGCCGAAACGGGCTGCGGCGGCAGCTGCTGCGATCCGATGATCGATCCCAACGGCGCCATCAACTGCCTCGACGAGGATCGCACCGTCGACGAGGTGACGGCGCTCGCCGACGCCGGCATCAAGACCTTCGTCGTGGGCATTCCCGGCTCGCAGTTCTTCGCCGGGACACTCGACAAGCTCGCCGAAGCGGGCGGTGAGCCGAACCCCGACGCGCCGCCGAGCTACTTCCGCGTCACGAGCTCCTCGGGCGCCGAGGGGCTCACCGAGGTGCTCACGCGCATCACCGAGGGCCTCATCACGAGCTGCCGGCTCCAGCTCACCTCGACGCCCGACAGCCCCAACTACGAGGGCCTTCTCAACGTCGTCATCGACGGCACGGAAATTCCGCAGATGGGCGCCGACGGCTGGGACGTCGATCGCTCAACGTCGCCGCCGACGGTCGTGCTCAAGGGCGCAACGTGTGAGGCGATGGAAACCCGCGGCGCCGAACAAGTGACGATCACGTACGGCTGCCCGACGGTGATCGTACCGCGCTGAATCCGCCGCGGTGGCTCCCGGGCCCCCTCAGCGCAAGAGGGCGCCCCGCAGAAAGCGGAGCGCGATGAGCAGGATCATCGGCGAAAAATCGATGCCGCCGAGGTCCGGCAGCAGGCGGCGGATCGGGCCGAGCAAGGGCTCGGTGAGCGCCGCCGTGATGCGCACGAGCGGATTGTCGTCCGACAGGCGGATCCACGAGAGGATGACCGCCGCGAACACGACGAGCGAGTAGAGGTCGATGACGCGGGCAAGGAACATCACGTCCCGAACACGCTTGCTTCCCAGAAGCTCGCCCAGGTTGACGTCGTCGGCAGGCCCGTGATGGTGATGCGCACGTAGCGACCCGACGTCGAGGCCGGAAAATCCACGCTCTGGGTGTTCGTCACGTCCATATTGGCGCTCTTGTCGATCGCGGTGGTGAAGGTCGTGCCGTCGTTGGAGACGCCGACGACGTACAGGTAGGGCAACCCTACCGCCTGGCTGGGATATTCCCAGGAGATTTCGAGGCGCGTGAGGGCGTGCGACGCGCCGAGGTCGACCGTCCAGTAATGACCCGTGTTGGCGTTGGCCGCGCACCAGCGCGTCGCCGGGTCGCCGTCGTTGCCGTGCCCGGGCGGGTGCACGTTGCCGGTGGCATTTTGCGAGCTGTCAGCCGTGGCGGTGCCGACGAGCTCCACCTCGCCCGCGCCGCCCGTGCCTCCGGCCCCCGCGCCGGCCGAGCCAGCCGTTCCGGCCGCGCCGCCGGCGCCCGCGCTGCCGCTCGTACCCGACGTGCCGGAGGTGCCCGCGCTGCCGCTCGTGCCACCCATGCCGGCGCTGCCGCTCGTGCCCGACGTGCCCGCGCTCGTGCCGCTCGTGCCACCCATGCCGGCGCCACCGACGCCCGCTCCGCCGCTCGCCGTGGTGCCGCCGTTGCCCGCGCCACCCGTGCCCGCATTGGCACCAGTTCCGCTGCCCGCCGATCCCCCGGACGCCACGGCCGAGCCGGCGCTCCCGCCGCTCGCGTCCTCGCCCGCCGCGCCGCCTTCGAAACCCGTCTCACCCGCAAGGTTCTCGCCGCCGCCGAGGCCACCCGACTGAGCGCTGCCTCCCCCACCGACCGTCGAGCCGCCGAAGCCGCTCACGCCGGCGCTTCCGGCCGAGGGCGCCCCGCTGCTTGCTCCGACAGTGCCCGCGGTGCCGACCAGATCGGTCGGATCGTAAACCTGGCAGGCGGCGAAGACCGCGGCAGCGGCGGCGAACGCCTTGAGAAGTTGTCGCGCCACGAGCTTCGATCATACTCGCTCCCACGCCCCCTTCAAGCATCGGCGCCGCTCGATCGAGCTACCTTGCGTGCGAGCGCGAGCGACGCTCGGCTAGTCTCGTCTACCGCGCACGTGTCACCCGCGGGTCAGAAGCGAGAGCGAGTCAAGAGTGAGCAGGCGTGTAAGGGCGTGTGCCTCATGAAGCTACATGCCGCTCGGCTCCGCTTTCGATCGGGAAAAACCCGAGGGTGAGCGGGCGCTCACCGGGCACCTGCGCGCTCGGCGGCAGCTCGATGGCACGCCCCTCGGCGCTCGACGCGAGCATGGCTTCGGCGATGAGCACGCTGGCGATGCCGTCCACGGCCGGCGTGAGGGCCGGCGCGAGCCTCCGAGCCGCGGCGACGAACGCTCTGAGCTCGTCAGCGGGCCAGGTGCCGCCCGCGGGCAAGCCGAGTCGCTCGACATCGCGGCTCGCCTGCGCACCGGGCGCCATTCCAGCGGTGTCGCACGCTCCGCGGTCGATACGAAGCTCGTCGCCCTCGACCGAGACGCGCGCGCGATCCGTCACGACCTCGAGACGATTCACCCCCGCTGCGCGCGCCGTGCTCGCGAGAAACTCCGCGCTCGCACCACCCTCGAGCTCGAGCACGGCGCGAACCTCCGCTTCGACGCCGGGCGCCACCTCGCTCCGCGCGTGCGCGACGGCCCGAACCCGGACGGGCATGCCGAACAGCCACGAAAGCAGATCGAGCTGGTGGAGGGCTTGATTGAGGAGCACGCCGCCGCCGTGCTCGGTGCGCCAGGGCGAAGCCAGGTAGTACGCGTCGCTGCGAAAGCAGTCCGTGACCGTCCAGACCACGCGGCGCACGCGCCCGAGCGAGCCGTCCCTCAGACGCGCGCGCAACGCGAGGTAGCGGCGATCGGCCCTGAGCGGGAGCACGGTCGAAAACGAAAGCGCCGGCGCCCCTTCGTGCGCGGCGAGCAGCGCGTGGCACCCGGTGACGCTCGTCGCGAGGGGCTTTTCGAGCAAGAGGTGCGCCCCGCAGCCGAAAGCCGCGAGCGCCGCGGGGACATGATTGAGCGGCGGCGACGCGACCACCCAGGCGTCGGCCACGCCGGCGTCGGCGAGCTCCGTCACGCCGGCGAACGCCTGGGCGTTTTCAAAGCGCCCCCGGGCGGCGGGGTCCGGGTCGGCGACGGCCACGAGCTTGGCGCCCGGCACCTCACCCGTCGTGAGAGCGCGCGCGTACGCCTGGCCCCGCTGCCCGACGCCGACCACGGCGACCCGGAGCGCGCGCTCGGGGGCCGGAGCGTGATCGAAGGGCATCGCCCCGGCATGGTAGACGCTAGCAGGATGAGCGCTCAATCGGCGGCCGAGGGCCGGCTCTACTTCGCTGAGGGAGCGCCGGACGCCGTGCTCGACGGTCGGCGCACCGACGAGCTCCTGGAGAGGCTCGTCGCCCAGCTCGGGCCGCTCGGCCGGGTGCTGCTCATTCCACCGGATTTCACGCGGCGCCACTCGGGGGTCGGGCCGCTCACCACCCGGCTCTTTCATCGCCTGGGAGGCCGGGGGCACGTCGAGGTCCTGCCGGCGCTCGGCACCCACGCCGCCATGACGGAGGGTGAGCTCGAAACCCTGTACCCCGGCATCCCCAAAGAGGCCTTCCACGTCCACGACTGGCGTCACGGGGTCACCTCGCTCGGCGAAGTGCCGGCTTCCGTCGTGCATGAGGCGAGCGATGGACGCCTCTCCTACCCGATCCGCTGCGAGGTCGCACGGCTCGTCGCGGGCGAGCACTGGGATCGCATCATCTCGCTCGGGCAGCTCGTGCCCCACGAGGTCGCGGGCATCGCCGGGCAGAGCAAGAACGTCTTCGTCGGCACGGGTGGCAAGGACGTGATCGATCGCACGCACTATCTCGGCGCCGTGTGCGGCATGGAGGCTGCCATGGGCCGCGCCAGAACGCCGGTGCGAAAGGTGCTCTCGTACATGCGGAGCGAGCTCGCGAGCGCCCTGCCCATCACCTACGTCCTGACCGTGCGCGGCCGTGACGCCGCGGGGGCGCTCGTGACGCGCGGCCTGTTCGCGGGCGACGACGACGCCTGTTTCTTCGCGGGAGAGAGCCTCGTCCGGGCCTGCAACGTCGAGCTTCTGGACGAGGCCCCCGACAAGATCGTCGTCTACCTGGATCCCTCGGAGTTCAAGTCGACCTGGCTCGGAAACAAGGCGATCTACCGCACGCGCCTCGCCGTCGCCGACGCCGGGGAGCTCTTGGTGCTGGCCCCGGGCGTCCACCGCTTCGGTGAGGATGCCGGCATCGATCGACTCGTCCGCCGCCATGGCTACCGGGGCACCGAGCGCACGCTCGCCGCCGTGGACGCCGATCCGGAGCTCGCCCAGTCGCTTTCCGCCGCGGCGCACCTGATCCACGGCTCCTCGGAAGGCCGCTTCCGCATCCGCTACGCCGCGGGCGGCATCGATGCCGCCACGCTTCGTGCCGTCGGCTACGAAGCAGCGGAGCTCGCGCCGTCGCTGGCTCGCTACGACCCCGCGCGTCTCACCGACGGCATGAACGAGCTCAGCGACGGCGAGCGCATCTATTTCGTCCGGAATCCGGCGCTCGGGCTCTGGAGCCTTCGCGACAAGCTTGCGGTCGATACCTGAGTCCGCGGGCGCGAGCCGGGTCGCTCGACGGCGCGGTCTCAGTAAAACAGACCGTTGACGAAGCCGATGCGCACGGCCAAAACGAAACCGAGCGCGAAGCTCACGGCCCCCGTCGCGCGAGCGATGCCGACGTGCAGGCGTTGCACGCGCGTGAGCGCGTAGGCGACCGTGGCGGCGAACACTCCACTCAAGAGCACCATGCCGAGCAGCGTGCCCAGCACGAACACGACGAGACCGGCGCAAGCGAGCGCCGGATCGCGAACCGAGGCGAGCACGAGCAGGGCGACGGCGGCGGAGCCGGCCAGGCCGTGCACGATGCCCACACCGAGCGGTCGCAGCACGCGCGAGCCCGGCGCGGACGCGTGCGCGTGCGCGCGCTCGTGCGCCCGCTCGTGCAGCCGGTCGAGACTGCCCGTGAGGTTGGCGATGCCGAGCACCATCAGCATGAGCGCGACGGTGAACTCGAAGCCCAGCCCGAGCTTCGGCGGGACGACGGCGCCGAAGAGGATGATCGACCCGCCGACGAGCAAGACCGTGAGCGCATGTCCGATGCCCCAGAACGCCGAGAGGCGCAGCACGGCGCCGAACGTCCGCTCGCGCGACGTGATCGTCGAGACCGCAACGACGTGGTCCGCGTCGAGCGCGTGGCGCAGACCGAGCACGATGCCCAGGGCCAACACCGAGAAAAGCGAGCTCATTGTCCCGACCTTCGTAGCACGGAGACCGGCTTTCGGGTGGGGCTTGCCGCCGGCCGGGATCGGCCGCATGGCCTTGCCCATGGCACTCCGCAAAGGGCTCGCTCTGTTCGGTTCCGTCGTTCTCAGCGTCGCTTGCGGCGGTTCCCACCCCCCGGGTCCCACGGCGGTCGCCATCACGCCACCGCTGCCCGAGCACGCCGCGGCGCCGGAGCATGCCGCGCTCCCCTCGCCCACTGTCACAGCGCCGAAACCTACGGCGCCGACACCCGCGGCCTCGCCGACGAACGCCCGGCCGAAGGCAGTCGCTGCGAAGTCGCCGGCCGAGCCCCCGCCCCCCGTCCCCGTCTGGCGCGTCACCGAAGGCATCGCGACGCCCGAGAGCGTGCTCTACGACGCCACGCTCGACCGCTACCTCGTGTCCAACATCAACGGAAGCCCCGTCGAGGCGGACAACAACGGCTACATCGCCGAGCTTTCGCCCGACGGGAAGATCACGAAGCCGAAGCTCGTCGAGGGCGGCGCCGGCAAGACCAAGCTCGACGCGCCCAAAGGCATGGGCATCTACGGCAACGTGCTCTGGGTCACCGACGTCGCGGTCGTCCGGCGGTTCGACGCCAAGACCGGGGCGCCGAAGGGTGACATCCCCATCAAGGACGCCGTGTTCCTGAACGACATCGCCATCACGCCCGACGGGCACGTTTACGTCTCGGACTCCGGGCTCAAGGTCGGCGCGTCCGGCCTCGAGCCGGCGGGCGGCGACGCCGTCTACGTCATCGACCGGGCGGGCAAGGTCAAGACGGTCGCGAAGACGAAGGAGCTCAACGGCCCGAACGGCCTCTTGCTGCTCGGCACGAGCCTTTACGTGAACACATCCGGCGCCGACGAGATCTACAAGCTCGACGACAGGGGCGCAAAATCCGAGATCACTCACCTGCCCGCCGGCGGGCTCGACGGCCTCGCCGTGCTCGGCGAAACCGTCTACTGCACGAGCTGGAAGGCTGCCTCGGTGTTCAAGGGCAAGCTCGGCGGCACGTTCCAGCCGGCGGTGTGGAACGTGCGCGGCTCGGCTGACGTCGGCATCGATCCGAAGCGCAGCCGGCTGCTCGTCCCGCGCTTCCTGGACAACGCCGTCGAGGTCTACGACATCAAGTAGGCGGCGTGGTGGCGCGCCTCGCGGCACCGAACACGAGCGTTTGCTCGTTCGGCGCGGCGCGTCGCGGCGCCGCGCCCGTCAGCCGCTGAAAGAAGCGGGCAGCTCGAAGCCGAAGTAGGCCCGCGCGTTGCGGAACGACACGTCGGCCACGAGCCCGCCGAGCAACTCGACGTCGCGCGGCACGAGCCCCCGCTCCGCGTCGTTGCCGAGCATGTTGGAGAGCAGCCGGCGGAAGTACTCGTGTCGCGAGTAGGACAGGAAGCTCCGCGAATCGGTGAGCATCCCGACGAAGCAGGAGAGCAGCCCCATGTTGGAGAGCGCGTCGAGCTGCTTCTGCATGCCGTCGAGCTGATCGAGGAACCACCAGGCGCTGCCGAACTGGAGCTTGCCGGCGACGCTCCCGTCCTGAAAATTCCCGATCATGGTCGCCATGACCTCGTTGTCGCGGGGATTCAGGTTGTAGAGGATGGTGCGCGCGAGCTGGTCTGTGCGATCGAGGCGGTCGAGGAAGCGCGCGAGGGGGCGTGCGATCTCGAAGTCGCCGATCGAATCGAAGCCGGTGTCGGGGCCGAGCTTCGCGAGCAGGCGCGAGTTGTTGTTGCGCAACGCGCCGAGGTGAAACTGCTGCACCCAGCCGCGCCGGTGGTCCATGAGCGCGAGCTCGTGGAGCAGCGCCGACTTGTAGGCGTCTGCCAGTGGGCCCACGACGGCCTGCCCGGCGCGGGCTTTCTCGAATGCGGCGTGCACGTCCGCCGTCGCGTGGTCGAACGCGACGATCGTCTCGAGGCCGTGATCGGAGAGCCGGCAGCCGCGCTCGTGGAAGTACGCGTGCCGCTTCTCGAGCGCGCCGAGAAGATCGTCGTACGTCCAGATCGACGTGCCGGCGGCGTCTGCGAGCTTGTCGAGCCAGGCGTTGAAGCGCTGGGGGTCGTCGACGCCGAGCGCGCGATCGGGGCGGAAGGTGGGGTAGAGCCGCGTGGAGCCGGCCGCCTTCGAGCCGGCGTGCGCGACGTGGTGCTCGAGCGTGTCCGAGGGGTCGTCGGTCGTGCACACGACGAGCACGTTCGACTGTCGTAGCAGGCCCTGCGTCGAAAATTCGTCGGTGGCGAGCAGGCGATTCGCCTCGTCGTAGATCTCGCGTGCCGAGCCCGCATCGAGCAAACGCCGGATACCGAAGGTGCGTTTGAGCTCGAGGTGCGTCCAGTGGTGCAATGGATTTCTGAGGGTGCGGGGTACCGTGCGTGCCCAGGCTTCGAACTTCTCGAAGTCCGGGCGGCTACCGGTACAAAACTCTTCGGGCACGCCGTTCGTGCGCATGGCGCGCCATTTGTAGTGGTCGCCGTCGAGCCAGATCTCCGTCAGTGAGCGAAAGCGGTGATTTTGCGCGATCTGATCGGGCGGGAGATGACAGTGATAATCGATGATGGGCTGAGGCGCGGCGTGCTCGTGATAGAGCGTTTTCGCGAGCTCGGTCTCGAGCAGGAAGTCGTCGTCGAACAGGTCGGGGGCGGCCATCGCTCGGCTCCGCGCGCTCTCAGCGCTGAATACGGGCGCTGCCGCCCGCGGCGAACGCCCGCACCTCCGCGAGCGTTGCCATCGTGGTGTCACCGGGGAAGCTCGTGACGAGGGCGCCGTGCGCCCAGCCGAGCCGGAGCGCCTCTTCGGGCGAAGCGCCCGTGAGCAAGCCGTAAAAAAGGCCCGCCGCAAAGCCGTCGCCGCCGCCCACGCGGTCGAGCACGTCGAGCTCGGCGGTGGGAGCCGTGTAGCCCTGGCCATCGATGAAGGCCGTCGCGCTCCAGGCGTGGCGGTTCGTGGAGTGGACCTCGCGCAGCGTCGTGGCGACGACCGTGACGCTCGGGAACTTCTCGCGCACGCGCTCGATCATCCCGAGAAAGGTCGAGGCATCGAGGGCGCTCTTCTTGCCGACGTCCGGCCCCTGCACCCCGAGACCCTTCTGCAAATCCTCTTCGTTGCCGACGAGCACGTCGGTGAGCTCTACGAGCCGTCCGAGCTCGGCCATCGCCCGCTCGCGCCCGCCGCGCACGTTCCAGAGCTTCTCGCGATAGTTGAGGTCGAAGCTCACGACCGCGCCGGCCTCGCGAGCCAGGCGCATGCCCTCGAGCGCGAGAGCCGCCGTGCCCTCCGAGAGCGACGCGAAGATGCCGCCGCTGTGAAACCAGCGCACCCCGCCGGCGAAGATCGCCGGCCAGTCGATATCGCCGGGGGCCAGGCGCGCCGCCGCCTCGTTCGAACGATTGTAGAACACCACGGGCGGCCTGACGCCGTGCCCGCGGTCGCTGTAGACCGTGGCGATGTTGGGCCCACTCACGCCGTCGTGCGAGAAGCGCTTGTAGAAGGGGGCGACGCCCATGGCCTTCACGCGCTCGGCCACGAGGTCGCCGATGGGGTAATCCACCATGGCGCTCGCGATACCCGTGGAGAGCCCGAAGCAATCCGCGAGGTTTGCCGCGACGTTGAACTCGCCGCCGCTCACGTGGATGCGACACTCGGTCGCCTTGCGGAACGGCACGATGCCCGGATCGAGCCGGTGGACGAGGGCCCCGAGCGAGAGGAAATCCAGGCTGCCCTGGGCGGGCACCTTCAGCCGAGAAGCGTTGTCGGGCACGCCCCGATCATGCCGCTCGAGGCCCGGAAGATCACGCGAATCGCCAAAAAGCAGCGCCCGCCGGGCCGGCCGAGCCCTACTGATTCACGCCGCTCGCGAGAAAGCCGCCGTCAACGGCGAGGATCTGCCCGTTCACGAAGCTTGCTGCCTCCGAGGCGAGGAAGATCGCGGGCCCCACGCACTCGTCGAGCCGGCCGAAGCGGCCGAGCGGCGTGCGCATCAACAGCTCCTTGCCGCGCGGCGTGCCGTCGATGACGGCGGCGTTGAGCGGCGTGCGAAATACGCCGGGGGCGATGGCGTTGACGAGCACGCCACGCGAGCCCCACTCGATGGCGAGCGAGCGCGTGAGCCCGGCGACGCCCGCCTTGCTCGCCGTGTACGGCGTCACTTCGTAGAACGCGACGAACGACGTGAGCGAGCCGACGTTGACGATGCGCCCGTAGCCGCGCTCGAGCATGTGCTTGCCGAACACCTGGCAGGAGCGAAACGTGCCCGTGAGGTTCGTTTCGAGAACCGAGGTAAACTCCTCGTCGCTCACCTCGAGCGTGGGGACGCGCCGCAGTCGGCCCGCGCAATTGACGAGAATATCGACTTTGCCGAACGCCGCGACGGCCGCCCGCAAGAGCTCCTCGAGCGACTTGCGATCGGTCACGTCGGACGGAACGCGAAGCGAGCGCTTGCCGAGGGCCTCGATGGCCTGCGCGGTCTCGGAAACCTCGCTTTCGCGACGCGACGTTGGCGCGACGTCGGCGCCAGCCTTGGCAAAGCCGAGAGCGATCAGCTTGCCGATACCGCTCGTTCCGCCGATGACGACGGCCGTGCGCCCTTCCAACGTGAGCTCGGGGTACGCCATGGTGCTTTTTTTCCGCGAGGGCGCGGATGCTACACCGCGAGCACGCGGAGGTGTAGTCTCACGGAACGCTGGAGGCCCACGTGCCCGAACAAGAACCAGAAGCCCTACCGCCGGTCTATGTCATCGAGACCATCCCCGTGGGGGGCAAGAACGAGGTCCCCGCCAAGGAGATCCAGGCGGAGGGGATTCCGACGCCGGCTCATCTCCGGATCTACCCGGAGCTCGGGCGAGGTGGCATGGGGCGCATCCACCCGGCCACGGACCGCAATCTGCTCCGGCACGTGGCGCTCAAGCGCCTCGCGAAGGAGCTCGTGCCCGAGTCCTTCTACCGCGACGGCTTCATCGCCGAGGCGCAGATCACCGGCCAGCTCGAGCACCCGAACATCGTCCCCGTGCACGAGCTCGCGCTCGATCCGAACGGGGTGCCATATTTCACGATGAAGCTCGTCCAGGGCGAGGGTTTTCATCACTGGCTGCTCGACGAGCAAAAGCCGCCCGGCTCCACCGTTCGCCTCGAGCAAGGGCTCGAGATTTTCCTCAAAGTGTGCGACGCGATCGCCTACGCCCACCATCGTGGTGTCATCCACCGCGACATCAAGCCGGACAACATCATGGTGGCCGGTTTCGGCCAGGTCTACGTGATGGACTGGGGTCTCGCGCGGCTTTCACGCACGCGGCCTGCCTCGGGCGAGAACGCGCAGATGGAGGCCCCCGGTCCCGTCGGCACGCCGGCCTACATGTCGCCCGAGCAGGCGCGCGGCATTCCGAGCGAGATGGACGAGCGCTCCGACGTCTTCGGTCTGGGCGCGATCCTGTACGAGATCGTCACGGGTCGCACGCCGTACGGCTTCGAGCTCGACGCCGATCGCATCATCGAGCTCGCCAAGGCCGAGCGCGTGATCCCGGTGGAGAAGGCGGCCGCGGAGCTCGGTGTCTCGAAGCGCATTCGCAACATCGTCGATCGTGCGACGCAGCCGGACCCCGACCTCAGGTATCAGACGGTCATCGAGCTGCAGCGCGACGTGCGTGCGTTCCTGCTCGGCGGGTTGCATCTCCCGAGGAAAGCGTTGTCCACCGGCGAGCTCGTGATTCGCGAAGGCGAGAAGGGCGAGGCCGCGTACATCATCGTGAGCGGGCGCTGCCGCGCGTTTCGTAAGGTCGCGAGCGGCGAAGAAACGCTCACGACCATGGGCCCCGGCGACGTGTTCGGCGAAATGGCGCTGCTGCTCGACGAGCCGCGCGCGGCCTCCGTTCAGGCCGTCGAGCCCTTGACGCTCCTCGTGCTCGATCGCGCCACGCTCTCCGAGGGGCTCGGTGTCGAGGGCTGGACGGGGGCGCTCGTGCAAGCGCTCGCTCGACGCTTCCGCGATCTCGAGCACCGCGCGCGCGAGGCGGGGCTCAGCCGGAGCTGACCCGAGCACCGCTCGCGCGGCGAACGGGCGCCCCGGTGCGCCCGCGCCGCGCGCGCGTCAGTAGGCCCAGCGTCCGATGGCGTAGTTCCACGTGAGCTCGAGGTGGAAGTAGAGCGTCGGGACCATCACGACGAGCTGCCAGCCGAGACGGCGCTTGGACAGCCAGTCACCCGCGAAGAACATCAGCGGGGCGAGCGGCACCGTGTAGCGGAAGAAGTTCGAAACCGTGCCCTGAAACAACATGAGCGAAAGGCTCGTGAGAAAGTAAGCCGCGAGCGGCCTGAGCTCGCGCCGCCTCGCCATGGCGATGGATACGGCAACGAACGCCAAGAAATAGGGGTGGCGCGCGCGCGTCAGGTACTCGAACGGGGCCTTGGCGTTGCCGAGCACGAGCGCCTTCACCATGTCGCCGACCCCCGTGGCTCTCGTCCAGTTCTGTTGCGCTGCGACGTTCATGAAGGGGTTGCCCGTCTGGAGGTACTGATAGGCCGGGTAGAGCGCGAACAGGGCGCCGCTGATGGCGCCGGAGACGACGAAGCGCAGCGCACCCCGGCCGCGCGGCGCAAGCTGGTAGGCGGCGACGGCGACGCCCAGCGCGACGAGCACGCCCTGGTTGCGCGTGAGCGCCGCGAGGCCCGCGAGCAGCGCGGCACTGATCCAGGCACGCCGCACGGCGAGCGCGAACGCGCCCATCGACAGCAAAAAGAATAGGGACTCGGTGTGGGCCGTGTGGAACACGTAGCCGGCAGGCGCGAGCAGGAACGCGAGCCAGCCGAGCCGCGTGCGCGGCGAGAGGCAGTCGAGCGGCTGGGGGCGCAAGAGATCCGCTCGACGGTGAAAAGGTAGAGCGCGAGCGCGAGGCCGCTCGCGACGAGCGGCAGCGGCCCCGGCACGAGCCGCCCGACGGCGGCCATGACGAGCGCCCAGAGCGGATAGAACGCCCAGGCGTTGCCGTGGTAGCCGCGCGTCGCGATGCCGAGGTACCAGCCTGCGTCGTAGTGGCCGAGGATGCCGACGAGCGAGATGGAATGGGAGAGCCCCGCGACGGTCCAGACGAGTGCGTGCAACGAGAGGACGGCGGCGATCGAGCGACGCACGAAGCCTGGCGTTGCGGCCGCGCCGAGCCACGCCCGAAGATTCATGGCCGCGTCAGATACCCCACGAGCCCCGGCGCGAGAAGCAAACGCTCGTCGGCGCGCTTTCACGAAAGCAAGCGCCGGGCCGCGCGCCGCGAAGCAGCGGGCTAGCGGGCGGCGTTCCCGGCCTGCCACGAAAGTCGAGGCACCGCGCGCACATCGCGCCGGCAAGGGACATGCCACGCCGTTCGCCGGCGGCCCACTTTCGTCCGCTCCGACAATGCGCTAGTCGGTGAGAAACATGGCGTCCTGGGATTCCGACCGCGGCTGTTACGTCGTGCGCGTGGTGTACGACGGACCGGGGATGGCGGGAAAGACGACGAACCTTCGGAAGATCTGCGACTTCGTCCCCGCGACGCGCCGCAGCGAGATGGTGACGCCGGCGCAGCTGCGCGGGCGGACCATGTTCTTCGACTGGCTCGAGGTCGATGGGCCGCGCAAGTCGCCTGCACCGATCAAGCTGCAGCTCATCACCGTGCCCGGGCAGATCGAGCGCAACTACCGCCGTCGCCCGCTCGTCGAAATGGCCGACGTCGTGGTGTTCGTGTGCGACGCGAGCCCGGCGCAGGTCCCCGACTCCCTGCGCGCCTTCGCGCGGCTCCGCGGCAGCATCAAACAGCGAAAAAAGCCGATCCCCGTCGTCGTCCAGGTCAACAAGCAAGACGTCGAGGGTGCGCTCGAGCCGGAGCGCATGAAAAAGCGGCTCAAGCTCGCCGACTCGGTGCCCGTGCTGCCCGCGATCGCCTCGCTCGGCAGCGGCGTCAAGGAAACGCTCGCGCTCGCGACGCGCCAGGCGCTCGGCGTGCTCGGGCACCGCGCGCTCGAGCCGTTGGTCGCCGAGCTCGCCAACGCCGACGCGCTCTTCGATCACGTGCTCACCTTCGAGGACGCGCCCTCCGAGGGGCCCGTCGACGCCGAGGAGCTCTACATCGACGCCGAGGAAGTCGACGCCGAGGGAGACGCGGCCGCCGCGCACCTGCTCGCATCGAGCCTGGATGCGCTGGAAGCGCGCGCGAAGCGCGCCGCGCGAAAGCCGCGCGAACGCGGAGCAGGCTGAGTCCTCGACGCGCCGCGTCCAACTCGCCACGGCCCGGGCCGCGAGCAAGACTCAAGGCGTGACGAGCGGCCCGATGTAGGAGCGGGCGGCCACGACGTTGTCGTACCACTTCTTGGCTTCGCCGTTCGGGTTCGACTTGATGTGGAACGAGAGCTGGAAGCGGTCGATCGTGAGCGTGGCGACGTCGCGAAGCCTGAGGTTCGGAAAATCGCCGCGGAGCTCGCCGTCGATCCAGAACGCCAGGCGCCCGTCGGTTTGGCCGGGCGTGTTGGCCTTCACCATGAGCTCGAAGCAGTACCAGCGATCGAGCTCGGGAATGAGCTGCTCGCGGCTCACGAAGTCGGGTCCGAAATCGAACGGCAAGCTGGTATTGGGCATCACCTCGCCGTTCGGGAAGAAGTGATCCCCGTAATCGTCGCGCTGGAGCGGGTGGTAAACGTAGAGGTTCATGTAGCCCGGCGACGCCGTCGTGGCCTCACCCCGCCAGTTCTCGAGATTCACGAGGAACTTGTTCGTCCCGTCGGCGCGGACGCCGGGCGTCGCGTTGTTGCCCATGAAGTAGTGCGCGCTGATGCCGGAGCCGTTGTGACTCGAGCCGACGACGTCGTAGGGAGGCTGGAATTTGGAGTAGTAGCGCAGGAACAGCACGTCCTCTTCCGGGCTCACGATCTTGTCGAGGGCGTCGCTGAGCTCTTCGGTTTGCTCGGGCAGCGTGAATTCGAGGGCCTGGTTGCCGAAACGCACGTCCGCCGCCACCGTCGTGAGCGTGACGTATTGCTGTTGATAGACGTTGTCCCAGTTGTCCCAGAGGTCGGCGCCGCTCGCGTAGCTTTCGAAATCGTCGAAGAAGATCACGGCGGCGTCCGCGTCGATGCCCTCGTCGCCTGGGTGGCGCGCGGCGATGCCCGTATCACCCTCGGGGAGGTCTCCGCTCGTGCCCGCGCCGGCAGCGCCCGCGTCCCCTGCCGCTCCGCTCGAGCCCCCGGACGCGCCGCCCGAGCCCGCCGCACCGCCCGAGCCTGCGCCTGCCCCGCTGCCGCTCGCCCCCGACGAGCCTCCTTTCCCTGCGCTCGCCCCCGCGGACCCGCCGGCGCCCTTGCCCGCAGCGCCGCCGCTCGCGCCCGAGCCGCCGCCGCCCTTGCCCAGAGCGCCGCTGCCCGCCGCCGTCCCTCCGCTCCCTCCCATCGAGGGCGGTCCTCCGCTCCCGCTCGACCCGTCATCCGACGTGCAAGCGACCAGGCTCGTTAGACCAACGACCAGCACCGAGAGACGAAGGGGCGCCATGCGTGCTCCGCCAAAGGGGGCGGATCAACAATCATAACCCACCTCGGGCCGCGTGAACATGCCTCGCGTGCGGGCACGGCCGGCGGGCGTTACGGCCAAACAAGGCGGTCGAAGGCGGTCATCAGGTCGACCCAGCCGGAGCGAGCGGCGTCGAGCGAGGCGTGCTCTTCGACCCACGTGCGGGGGGCGTAGCGCCGCGTCGTGAGCGAGCTCAAGAACGCGCGTGCTTCGCTCGTGAGCTCCGAACGACGCAAGCGCGCGAACGGTCCATACGCGAGCGACCGAGGCACGCTCCACACGTCGAGATCGAGCCCGTCACGAAACAGGCCGACGCGGGTAAAGAAGCACGGGAGGTTCATGGCCATGGCCTCCGTGCACATCACGCTGTTGCCCTCGTAGCTCGAAAGATGAAAAAAGGCGCACGCTTCGCGCAGGCGATCGGGCACCTCGTCGGAAGGGCCGAGCAGCGGCTCGATGCGATGCTCGGGAAGCGCGCGTGCGAGCGCGGGGTAAAGCTGCGAGCCCTTGTGCGGCGTTCGGCCGTCGTGCAAGACGAGCCGCGAGCCTGTGTTTGCGAGGCGCCCGTCGAAGCGCGCCAGGTTGACCGGGTAGTAGATGACGCGCGTGGCGCCGTTGCCGTAGAGGGCCGCGAAGGTGTCGGAGATCCAGCGTGCCCCGGCGCCCCAGAGCGTGTTCTTGCGCCGCGCGGCGCGTGCCTGGCGCCGGGCGAGGTCGAGCGTTTCGCGATTGGGGATCGCCTTGAATTTTTCGCGAGCCACGCCGTGCTGGAAGCCGATCACGGGGATGCTCTCGGGCCAATCGAGGACGAACTGGTTGTCGCAGACGACGGGCAGACGTTCGGCGACAACGAGCGCCTCGTCGCGCGTCTGCGGCGTCATGTAGACGACCTCACCGAAAATCCTTGGCGAGCGTGCGGCCGAAACTCTCGACGCCGCCGCGCACCTCACGCGGATCGTTGAGGGCGTAGTGGACGATGCGGCGGTCGAGCGTCGCGGGCGGCACCGGCGCCACTTTACTTCAGACGACCAGGTGGTAGCGTCCGGGCCCCCGTGGCCCGTCGCTCGAGAGTTCCCGGCTTTCTCGGGGGTGCCTGGCGGCGCTTTCGCGGCCGGCCGCGGCACGGCGTGGAGCTCGACGCCGAGTCGGTGTTCCTCGGCACGAGCTACGGCGGCTACGAGGTGCTTCCGGCACTGCTCGGTCGCGACTCCGTCGTCTACTCGGTGGGTATCGGCGAGGATATCTCCTTCGACCTCGGGCTCATCGAGCCCGCTCGACGCGAGCCTCGTTCCTCCCACTGCTAACCCAAAAATAACAGGGACCGGCCGATGGCTGAGGGTATGAGACCAGTGCGAGCCGCGGACCCCTTCTGCGGCAGCACCGGGAAACGCTATCGTCAAGGTTACAAGGAGTGGGAGCCATGTTCAAGAACATCATCTCTGGTTTGTGCGCCATGGGCATCGCGTCCGCGGCGCTGCTCGGTCCGTCCGAAGCCCTGGCCTACCGGGCGCCGGCAGCCCTCGGCTTCAATTTGGATGGGAACGCGCAGCGAGCCCTCCTTGCCAACTGGGAGAATCCAATCATGATCGCGGGAGCGACCGTTTACGTCCCCGTCGTTTTGAGCGCGTTCAAGAACTATGCCCTGACAGGGCGCATGAAGGGCAACGGCCAGAACGCAACGTGGTGCTGGGGTGCCCGGGTCGATGGCGCCAATGCCGTCGTGTGGAGCGCCGGCGGCTCCACCACGTCCGCGTCGTACGTCAGCGTTTCCCTCGGATCCCTGAACGTGGTGGCAGGCACTTCACTGATGTTCGAATGCGACCTCCCACAAGCTGCCATTGGCGCAAGGCCTGGTGTGAACGCCTTCGACTGGACGTGAGGGCCCGTGCCGCCCTGGCTGGTCCGGGGCGGCACGATCACCCAGGAGCACCGCCATGCGCCAAATACTCATGACGAGCGCGGTCGTTTTGGCAGCCACGACGAGCCTCGCTTGGTATCACCTGCAAGCGCGTTCTGCCCAGCGGCACGACGACGCGCGAAACGCAGCCAGGCCGATCAGCAAGAACACACGCGATCGCGACACCGTGGACCTGCTGGGGAGGGCGCCTGGGACCACTCGTCAGACCGAGCTGCGCGACGTTACCGCGGAAGCGCCGATAATGCCGGCGGTTACGCCCGCTGTAGACGACGTGGCTGAGCCTCCGAGAGTCTCGGACGACCTGGAGGACTATCGCCAGTTCCTACAGACGTTCTTCGAGGAGGACACGCGTGATCGGAGCTGGGAAGCGGACGCGGAAACGAGGCTCCGGAGCGGGACGGTCAAACTCGAGGCGCGCGGGATCCATGTGGACGACCTGAAGTGTCGAGCCAACCTGTGTAGGCTGGTCCTCGTGAGTGGCGACGCCGACGGGATCGACGCCGCAAAACTGGACTTGCTACCACAGCTGCATTGGCACGGACCGGGCATGGCGGTAACGTTGCCAGACGCTGGGCCTGGTGAGCATCGGGTCATCGCGTTCTTCGGACGAGAGGGTCGCGAGCTGCCCGACGGTTGAGTACGGCGGGGCCGGCTGGTCGCGTGTCAACGACTCCGGGTACAACCGGTCGAGCCAGAGCTTCCGCCCCGTGGCAATCACCCGTGCCGAGGCTGGCGGCGCAAGAGGTAAACCGGTAGCTTCGGTGTCCGTCAGCCTCTACGCAAATTCGCATGGGACCGACAGCCCTCCGGATGCCGTGAATCTGAACGCGGACAAGCAACGTCCCTTCGTCGTGGTGCGTTCCGCAGACTGCCTTGATGATTTCGCTGGAATGGACCCATCGCTCGCGACGCTCCGCGAGGTAAGAGAAGACGTCCAGCTGCCGCCGTGAAAGGCGTGCCTCGAAATTCCCGATTCGGACCCGCGATTCATTGCGATCCACCTCAACCACGTCGGGGCCGCGCTCACCCAAGTGCCCACGGCGGGCGACGGCGCAGAGTCGCGCGCGGAGCTCGGCTGGGTCGAATGGGCAAGAGAGACAGTCGTCCGCGCCCGCGTTGAGGACTTGCACGACGACAGCGGGGTTTCCTTTGAGCGCTCGGGGCCGCGGGGAACAAGCGACGGCGACCAATGGCTTCCAAGTAGTAACGCCCGAACGCGCGTTCGAAATGTCAGCCACGAGCCGTGGAACGACGCCAACGAGCAGGTCGAGGTCACCGCGAACGCCCGCCGTCGCGACACAAAGCCCCGCGTCCTCGAGACGGTCTACGGTCGGACAATTCCCGCAACCTCCCTCGCCGCCCGTGACGCAATCCGCGCGGAGCGCGACGCTCCAGAAACACCCGACGGCGCCCCATCCCACGTGCATTGCTTCCCTCGCATGCCCCGCGCCCCAGGCGCATTCGTTAGCTCACCTCTCGCGTTCCCGCGAATGGCACGGCGCGAAATGGACGGCAAGCGGATTCGCCGGGCCAGAGCGAGGGGGCCCCACTCTTCGCCATCGCATGTGGTAACGTTCGCCGGACGGTGAACGCGGGCAAAGCTCCCACTCTGGTGCAAGGCGCCGCTTCAGCTGACGCGTTCGGTAGTCAGGCCCTGGACGGGTTCGACTCGGTCTCTCGCGAAGAGATCGTCGCCACGATTCCGGCTTTTCTCGAGCTCTACGCGGAACGGCCTATTCGCGACAACCAAGGCGGGATGCGCGCCCCCCACCTGTTTGCCACTTGGTTCATGGTTCGGAAGCTCGCCCCTCGCGCGATCGTCGAGAGCGGAGTCTTCAAAGGCCTCGGGACCTGGCTCCTTGAGCAGGCGGCACCCAAAGCCCGTCTCGTCTGCATGGACCCCGATCCGAGCGCCAGAATTTACCGCTCGGCCCGAGCAGAGTATCGGACGGATGATTTCTCCGAGGTTTCGTGGGACCTCCCGAGGGAAGGCACGCTGCTCTTCTTCGATGATCATCAGGACGAGCTGCTCCGAGTGCGCACGGCAGCAAAGCTCGGCTTCCGACATTTGATCTTCGAGGACAATTACCCCGTAGGACGGGGCGACTGCTACTCGCTCAAGCAGGCATGTTCCGGGGAGCCGCCCCCCACCGCGCGCGATCTCACCTCGCGCTTGACGGAAAAGCTCCGTTCCGCGCTCAGCCGGCGGGACGCGATACCACCGGAGCTCTGCCTGCTCGAACGCTACTTCGAATTTCCCCCCGTCGTCCGCTCGGCAACGACGCGCTGGGGAGACCCGTGGTCGAACGAACGCTACCCAACTCCCGAAGCGCTGTTCACCGAGGAAGCTCTTCCGAATGCGTTCAAGCTCTTCGCGGCCGAGGCCCAATTTTACACGTGGATTTGCTACGCGCAGCTGAGTGCCGTGAGATGATGCTCACGGCTTGGGGATGGCTACGGCGACAAGCTGGCGCCGGCGCACGACGACCGCATACGCGCCGCACAGGGCGTCGAAGACCGGTGAAGGAAGGCGGTCGATCCAGCGCTCCCACCTGGGAAACCAGGCGTGGGTCAGCACCGAAATCCCGTTGACGGAGTAGCCCGCTTCGGCGAGCAGGTTACCGAGCAAACGAGGCGTCCAGGTGTAGAGATGGTGGTCGATATCGCTGGCATCGAAGTCGGGCTGGCCGCGCCAGTCGTCGATCGGAACCACTAGCACGAGCTTGCCCTGCGCCTTGAGCTTTGGTCTCATGTCGCGGAGCGCCTGTAGCGGATTGGACACGTGTTCGAGCGCGTGGTTCGAGACGACGAGATCCGCCACGCCGTCTGGAACGCTGGCGAGTGAGTCGTGCACTTCGATCTCATGGGCGGCAGCCTCTGCGCGTGCGACCGGGTTTATCTCGACGCCGAGCTTTCTGGCACAGTCGAGGCTCGCCAGCAGTGTCCCGCCGCCGCAGCCGAAGTCCAGCACCGCATGCTCTGGGCGCACGAAGCGCGCGAACTTGGTGCGTGCGTTCAGGCGCCCGCGCAGCAAGCCACCCTGGTGCTGATATTGGAAATACTTTTGGCCCGGCTCGCCGAGGTAGTGCGGCGACCGGGTGTCGAGCGGTGCGGGCGTTTCGGACATCGAAGACTGACGGTGCAGGCAGGCAGCCTAGCGCACGACCTTGAGCTTGAGCCAGTCACGGAGGTAGGCCCAGTCTTCCCGCTCGATCGTGCGGGTGAGCGTGCCCAGCAGGGCGAAGACGACGAGCACGCTGACCACTTCGACGGCCAACATCAGGGCCGGCGGACCCGAAAGCGAGCGCTTGGCAGCGTAGCCGACGAACCCGCCAACCCCGGCGAGGGCGAGGACGCGAGCGTAGCGAGCAAGGGGAAAGATTCCGGAAATAGGCAGCTCGGCGGCGCGCGCGATGAAAAATACATAGGTCGCGACCTGGAGCACGAAAGCGACGGCGGCGCCCACGGCCGGCCCGATGAAGCCGAGCGCAAGCACTAGCGGGATGCCGAAGACGGCATTGTAGACGAGCCCGAGCACGGCGGCGCGGAGGACGTAACCCGGCCGCCCAGCGGCAACGATCACGGTGCCGAACGACGCCACCCGGAGAAAGGTGAGCACCGAGTAGAAGCGAAACACCGTCGCAGCCGCGCTGTACTCCTTCGTGAAGAGCACAGTGACGAGCTCCTCGGCAGAGACGAAGAGCGCCATCGTCACCGGGACGACGAGGAGCGCCGTCTTGTGAATGCCCCTTTGCCAGATGGCGAGGGCTCCGTTCGGATCCCGCGCCTGAAAGTGCTTCACGAGCTGCGGCGTATAGGCAGCGCCCACCGAGTAGGCGATGGTACCGATGATCGGCACCTGCCAGGCGCCAACCTGATATTCGGCGAAGCGGGCCGCCGGCAGAGCGAGGAGAACGAGCCAGCGATCGAGCTGCTGGTTCATGAGCCCCACCGCTTCGGTAGCGCCCATCGGGATCGCGAAGCGCCAGAACGCGCCCGTGCTGAGCGGCACCGGGACGCGCGGCAGGCCGTGGTAGAGGCGCCTGAGCTCGGAAAGCACGAAAAGGCCGAACGTCCAGCGCACGACGGCGTAGCAGACGATCACCGTCGGGACGCTCGCCTGAAGGGCGAGCGGGACGAGCGTCGCCAAGGTGAGCGCGATGGTGCGCACCACCTGCAAGCCTGCCGAGCGGCGCGCCAGCCCCTCGGCGACCAGCAGGTTCGGCATGAGGCGAAACGGCAGGTCTGCGGCGAGGGACGGCGCGAGCACGAGCAACATGCCGAGCTGCGCGTCCAACGTCGCCGACGGCTGGAAGCCGAACACGTGGGCACGCAGCCCGAGCGACACGAGCTCGACGAGCACGGCGCCGCCCGCACCCATGCCGAACGCAATCGTCGCGATGCGGCGCGCAATGGCGCCGCGCTCGGGCCCCGGCCGATTGCTCAGCTGGTAGAGCAGCGTGTACGGAAAGCCCGTACTGAGCAGCATCGCGACCGTCTCGTAGACGAGCGTCACGGACAGGAGCCGGCCGAACGTCGGCCTTGCCGATCAGGCGCACGACGAGCAGGGGCGTGAGCGCCGACGAGAGCGTCGCCAACGTCGTGCCGAGCACGAGGATGCCCGCCTGCCGCGCCGGATCGATGCGCGGCGGCGGCTGCCCGGGGAAGGGCGACGAGGGGGCGCTCGGCTCGAGCTCGGGGCTCGCGCTCACGACGCCTCGCCCCTCGGCGCGGGCTTTTCGGCGAGGGCCTCGCGCACGTGGGTCATCAAGCGCTCGACGCGGTGCTCCCAGGTATTTTCGCGTGCGAGCGCGAGCCGCGCTTCGACGCCCGCCTGCGGCTCGGCGAGGGCCTGCTCGCAGGCACGCACGAAGCCGTCGGCGTCGCGGGCGACGAGCACGTAGTCGTAGTAGTCGGTGAGCGCGGGCAGGTCGCTGATGACGACGGGCTTGCCGCTCGCGAGGAGCTCGAAGAACTTGATGGGAAAGACGTTCGCCGTGTACTCGTTTTTCCGATAGGGAATGACGGCGACGTCGAAGCCCTTCACGTAGCCGGGCAAGGTTTCGTAGGGGCGGTGCCCGAGCAGGTGCACGTTCGGCTCCGCGGCGAGCCGAGCCACGTCGGTGGCGGCGTCACCCACGCCGGCGGGACCCACGAGCACGATGCTGAGCTCGCGGTGACGCCGCGCGAGCGCAAGGAGCCAGTCGATGTCGAGCTTGTATTCGCTCACGGCGCCCACGAAGCCGACGATCGGGCGAGGCAGCGTGCGAAGATCGTCCGGAACGCGCGCCTCGTCGTCGCGAGCCCGGGAAAAGTGCGAAAAATCGCCGACGTTGTGCACGAGCTTCGTTCGATCGGGCGAAAGGGCGCGCTTCTTGTCGTAGAGCCCGCGGCTCGTCGTGAAGACGATGTCCGCGGTGCGGCAGAGCTCGCGCTCGCGTGCGACGAGCCAATCGGGGTTCGCCTTGTACTCCGGAAACTCGCTGAATTCGTCAACGCAATCGTAGACGACGAGCCGGTGCGGAAGCTCGTTCACCTTGGGACCGTAGCCCGGGTGATAGACCCAGAGCACGGCGTCCAGGATGCCCTCGCGGCGAAGGTAGCGCCGGAGCAGGTTCAAGCGGATGTCGAAGGTGGCGTAGACCGACCACGGATGGCTCGGACCGAGCGCGCGCACGCCGGCGCGAAGCCCCAGAAAGTCGAGAACCGTGACGCCCGCCTGATCCTCGGACGCCGGGGCGAGCACGCGCTCGATCGGACCACCGCCCTGCCCTCGCGCCGATTTGAGCCGCAAAAGCTCGGGCAACGGCCGGGGGCCGAAATTCACGAACAGCACGCGATGCTCGCGGCCGAGGCGGCTCATCACGTGCTGCTTGTTGGTCCACATGCCGTCGTGCCACGGCTGGGACGACAGGCAGACGATGGTGAGGCGGTCCGCGCTCACGGCGTGCCCCCTGCGGGCGACCCGAGCCCGTGGCGGGCGAGCAGCGTCAAGAGGCGCGCTCCCACGACCTCGGTCGAGAAGCGCTCGCGACACGCCGCGTCGGCGGCGGCGCGGCGCCCGTCGGCCTCCGTATCGGCGAGGCGCGACAGCCGCGCGAGCCCCTCGGCAACGGCCTCGGGATCGAGCGGGTCCGCGAGCTCGCCGTAGCGACCCTCGTCGAGGATCTCCACGGGCCCGCCGTGATCGGGACCGAGCACCAAGAGGCCGCGCGCGATCGCTTCGGGGAAGATCAGACCGAAGGGCTCGTCGAGCGGCAGGCACGCGAACACGTCCGAGCGGCCCGCGAGCTCGGCGAGCTCCTTTTCGGGCAAGAAGCCATGGAAGCGAACGGCGCCGGCGAGGCCGAGCGATGCCACCTGCTCGCCGAGCGACTCACGCGCCGGGCCACTGCCCACGATGTCGAGGGTGGCACGCGGATCGGTGCGTCGACGAAAGAGCGCGAAGCCGTCGAGCAGCGTATCGAGGTTTTTTTCCCACATCAGGCGCGTCACGCTGAGCACCCCGATCCCGTCGCGGACGAGGCCGGGGCGGCGCCGGGGGCGCTCCGGGAAAGTCACCATCGGGAAGATCACCTCCGCGTCCCTTCCCGGATAGATGCGGCGCACGCTGTCGCGAGTGTACTCGCTGAGGGCCCAGAGCGCGTCGAGCCCCGCGACGCCGCGCCGGTCGGCCTCGCGCCGGCTCGGACGGCGGCGGCCGACGAGCGGCAGGCCCCCGATCGGGCTCGCGAGCGACGTGAGGTAGCGCTTCGGCCCGTGGCGTGCGGGCGCACGAGCGGCGTTCTTCGCAAGGTACGGGTTGGCCTCCTCGGGGTGGAGCCAGCGAGGCGCCTCGAGGCAGTACCAGATGCGAGCTCCGCGACAGCGCGCCTCGCCGAGCGCCGTGGACACGGGGAAGGCGTACGCGATGGCGGCGTCGGCTCGCTCGAGATCGGCGAGCAACCACGCGAGGCGCCGCGGTCCGAGCGTCCGCGTGAGCCGTGGCCGCGGCACGTCGCCTTCCACCATCCGCCAGGCATCGACGGGCACACCCTCGAGCTTCGACTGCCAGCTTCGCGCATCGAAGAGCAGCGCACGGACGCGCGGAGAGAAGCCTCGAGCGGCGAGAAAGCGCGTCTGGTCGGCAAGCAGCACCTCGGCGCCACCGACGGTGTCGAGAGCACGGTGTACGTACTCGACGACCGGCCCCGTCACGAAGATCCTCCCACAAAGCGAGCACGGCGCGTCTTTGCTATGGTGCCCGCGTGCGGCTCGTGCTGGTCACACAGGACTTCGCGCCGCGGCGGGGAGGTATCCAGACCTGGGCCGTCGAGGTCGCGAAGCGCCTTTCCGTCGCTTGCGAGGCGTTCGCCGTCGTCGCGCCCGACGTGCCGGGCGGCCGCGAGGCGGACCTCGAGCTCGGCCTCGGTGTCGTGCGCGTCGGGACGCCCAACACGCTCGTCGCCGCGAGCGCCCCCGCGCTCGCGCGGCTCGTCATCAAACGCGGTTACGACCGCACGCTGCACGCGCAGTGGAGCACCGTGCCCGCGGCGCTCGGGCTGCGCGCCGTCGGGCGGATCGAACGCGTCGCCGTTGCCGCGCATGGCCGCGAGCTTTTGCTCGAGCCGTGGACCCGCGTGGGCGTCGCGCGGCGGGGCTACGAGGGCGTGCGCCGCACGGCGCTCGGGCGCGCCGACCGCGTGCTCGCGGGCAGTGCGTTCACGGCGGGGCTCGCCCGCGATCTCGGCGTCTCGCCCGAGCGCATTCGCATCACGCACTACGGCACGGACCCGAATCGCTTCAGGCCACTCGACGCGAGCGAGCTCCGCGTGCGCCTCGGGCTCGGCACGCGGCCCGTCCTCTTCACGATAGCGCGCCTCGTCGCGCGCAAGGGCATCGACACCGTGCTCGACGCGTTCGCGAGGATCCGCGAGGCGGTGCCCGACCTGGTGTACGTCGTGGCGGGCGACGGCCCCGAGGCCCCCGCGCTCGCGGCGCACGCGGCGCGGCTCGGCATCGAAGAGAGCGTGCGCTTCGTGGGAGCCGTCTCGGACGACGAGCTGCCCCTCTACTATTCGCTCGGAGACGTGTTCGTCATGCCGTCGCGCAGCGAGCCGCCCGACGTCGAGGGCTTCGGCATCGTGTTCCTCGAAGCCGCGGCGTGCGAGAGGCCCGTCGTGGCCACGCGTGCCGGCGGGATCCCCGATGCGGTCGCCGACGGCGTCACGGGCGTGCTCGTGCCGCCGAATGCGCCCGAGGAGCTCGCGGCGGCTCTCGTGGCGCTTTTTTCCGACCCGGCGCGACGGGCGGAGCTCGGCAGGCGCGGCCGAGAGCGCGTGCTCGCCGAATTCACCTGGGATCGCGTGGTCGACCGGACGCTCGCGGCCCTCGACACCTGACGGACCGACGCCCTTCATCGTCACGCGTTCAACATCCCGCGCAAGACGTCGCTCATCGTCGAGGCCGCGCGATCCCAGTCGAACAGGCGGGCACGACGGGGACCGGCGCTCGACAGCTCGCACCTCACCGCGTCGTCGGTGAGGAGCCGCTCGATGCCCCGCGCGATGTCCTCGACCGACTCGGCGTCGCAGTAGATCGCCGCGTCGCCGCACACCTCCGGCAGCGACGCCGAGCGCGACACGAGCACGGGGATGCCGAGTGCCATCGCCTCGAGTGGCGGCAGGCCGAACCCCTCGTAGAGCGAGGCGAGCACGAGCCCCGCGGCGTGCGTCATCGTCACCTTGAGTGCCTCCGTCGGCAGCGGGCCGAGGAACCGCAGCCTGGGCCATAGCGCCGGGCCGACGACCCGCTGGAACGAGGCCGCGTCTCCACCGCCCACGATCAGGAAATCGTGCGGCACGCGGTCCGCGACGCGCTCGAAGGCCATCAGCGTGCGCGCGAGATTCTTGTGAGGCTTCAGGTTCCCGACGAACAAGAGGTACGGCTTGCCGTGAGGGCTCGGCGCTTTCGCCCGCTCGAACCAGAGCGGCTCGAGCCCGTTCGGCACCACGGTGATGGGCGCGCGGAAGCGGCCGAGCAGGCGCAAAAGCTCGCTCTTCGTGAACTCCGACACGCACACGACGGCCGACGCGCGGTACCTGAGCACCCGCATGAGACCGCCGAGGTAGAGCGCCTTGTCGAAGCGCGGCCGCGCGCCGGCCGGAGGCCTCGCGTAGAAGGCATCGTGCACCGTGACGAGCAGGCGGCCCGGCGAGACGAGCGGCACGTTCACGTGCGGCGACCAGAACACGCGCGTCGCCCGCGGTGTCCGAGCGAAGAGGGCCGGCTGCTCGAGCGCACCGTACACACCGGCACCGAGCGAGCGCACCGTGACGCGACCATCGGCCACGAGCCCCGAAAGCTCTTCCTCGCGCCCCAAAAGGCAAAACCGTGCTTCCGGGAGGCGCTCGATCAAGCGCGGTAGAAGGGCCGTCAGATAGGTGCCGATGCCCGTCGAGCGCAGCATGCGGGCGTCGACGGAGACGAGGGGCGGCGGCACCGGCCCGGTCATACCACGCGTCCGCCCGCTCGGATGGCGACCTGCTTCGTGGTACTCGTCGGCGGGCGTGTGGAGCGCCCGGCACCCCATTTCGTCGTTGGTCCGCAGCGCCGCGCGGCTCGTCGGCGAGGACCGGCCGACCAGCGCCGTGGCGCTCGCCTTCGTCGTGAGCCAGCTACCGACGCTCACCTGGGACCTGCCCGGATCGCACGGCTGGGAAAACGACGGCATCGCCCCACGCGACCTGTTCGCGTGTCTCGCGTTCAATCTCACGCCGGGCCACGCGCATCAGTATCCGCTCCTGCACAGCCTGCTGCTCGTCGTCCTCTCATTGCCCGTGCTTTTACCTGCGCTCCTTTCGGGGCCGCTTTCGGCCGAGGCGATCCGCGAGCGCGTGCTGTCCGTCCCGTGCATGACGGGTATCTCGTTGATCGCGAAAGGGGTGGCCATCGCCATGGCGGCGCTCGCGCTGCTCGTCCTCGCGCGCATCGTGCGCCGCACGTTCGGCGCGCGGGCCGCGCGGTTCGCCGCGGCATTCGCCGCCACCAATCTCACCTTCGCGTTCTACGGTCGCGTGTCGAACCTCGACGTGCCGTGCCTCACGTACGTCGTCTTCGCGCTCGATGCCGTGCTCGACGTGCTCGAGCTCGGCGACGCACGCGCCTTTCGCCGCGTCGCGCTCTTCGCCGCGGCGGCCGTCGCCACGAAGGACCAGGCGTACGCGAGCTTCGTGCTCGTGCTGCCGCTCTACCTCGTGGTGGTGCCGCTTTTGGGCAGGCGGCGCGGGGAGCGCTTTCCGTCCCGCGAACTCGCGCGCGCGGCCGGCTTGGGCGCGCTCGGCTACGGCCTTTTGAGCGGCGCGCTCCTGAACCCGACCGGCTACCTCGTGCGGCTTCGGATGCTCACGGGCGGAAACAGCCAGGCCTGGCGCGGTTACGCTCGCGATCTCGGCGGAGTGCTCGCCAACGTCCGCGACGCGCTCGTCGCCGAGCCGAGCCTCTACTGGCCCTTTCCCGCGCTGGGCATCGCCTGGCTCGGCGTCGTCGTGGCCGCGCTCGCGCGGCCGGGTGAGCCGCCGCTCGGCGGCCGCGCGGCGCGCCTCTTACCGTTCGTCGCGGCGCTCTCGAGCTTCGCGTTCTTCACGCTGCCCGTGGCGCGCTCGGAGGCGCGCTTTCTCCTGCCGCTCGGCCTGTTCCTCTCCGCGTACGGGGGCGTCGCCGCGGACGCCCTGCTCGGGCTTTCGGCTCGCGGACCCAGCCTGGCGCTACCGCTCGTGCGCGCGGCGCTCGTCGTGTCGCTCGCATGGGCGGGCGTGAAGAGCTTCGCCGTGCACCTGACGCAGCTCGACGACGGCCGCAGGGCCGTGCGCGCCTGGCTCTCGACGCTGCCCCCAGGCTCGAGCGTCGAAACATACGGGCTCACGGTGTACGCGCCGCACTTCGACGTCTCCGAGCGCTCGCCGTACCACGTGACCCGCGTCGGGCCGGACCCCCCTCGGTCCCGCAATCCGCTCGTCGGTGTGCGCGAGATAAAGGCCCCGATCGCCGACGCTACGGGGCGCCGTCCGGACGTGCTCGTGATCTCCGAGGGGTTCGCCAACGCGTATCTGGTCGAGCCCGCAGGGCACGGACAGACGCTCTCGCGCGTGGTCGAGGAACGCCGCGCCGACCGCGACACGGGGCATTTCGTGCGGCTCGCGACGTCGAACGAGCTCCCTGGCTACCACATCGCGCTCGTCGCTCGACCGAGCCTGCCCGCGTGGGCGCACGCGCTCGGGCTCGACCCCGTACGCCTGCACTCGACGACCGGCATCGTCACCTGGATCCTCGTGCGTGACGGCAGCCCGGCCGCGAGTCGCCGTTGAATCAGCCGCTCGCGACCTCGGAGAGGATTTGGGCGAGCTCGAAGCCGACGACGCGCCACCAGACCGTCGCCATGATGAGGAGCCCGACGAATTGCACGGCGGCGAGCCCATAAAAGCCCGGGCGCTCGAACGGACGCGGTGGCGCGTGCTGGATGCGCTGGCAGACGACGACGCCGTCGAGCGTCCGGAGGTACGCCCAGACCGACTTCGACCCGTGAATGGTCAGGGTCTGGGCCGCCCCGACGAGCCAGCGATCGAACTTCACGGGCAGGCGCCGACCCTGGGTCCCGAGGCCCAGACCGTGCGAATCGTAGAACAGCTCGGCTTCGACCCAGCCCGCGCTGCCCGAGAGCGCCTGCTCGACGGCGATGGTGTCCGGCGGAAGGCGCGCGCGACCGACGCCGGGGACGAGCCGCAGCACGAGCCCGAGCCCGCGCCCGCCGACTCCCGCCATGCCCACGGCATGCAGCAAGCCGAACCCCACCTGCCCCCACCCGACGAACCCGAAGGCCAGCTGCCCCAGCGTGAAACAACCCCGGGCCGCCTGCCCGATGGCAATGACCCCCGTCGCGATCTGCCCGATCGCGATCACGCCGCGAGCCTCCTGGCCGATCGCGATGAACCCCTTGGCGTGCTGACCGACGCTCAGGAAATCCATCGTCGATTCTCCATTCTAACACCCTTCGGACTATCCTGGCTCGGTGCAGGCCTCCGGCGTGTCGGTTTCGATCTGCCGCCCTTGCGGCGTGGTCGCGCCATCGCGGGGGACGACCTGCGAGGTGTGCTCGCGGCCGCTCGCCGATACGCGCGTCGCCGCACCCCCGCTCGCACCCGAAACGGCCTGGGTCGCCATACGCTGCGCCTTCACCTGCAACTCGTGCCGGTTCCTTGCGCCTCTCGACGCGCTCGACGCCGACGGCGCGGTGGAATGCGCCCACTGCGGTCTCCGCCAGCGCTTCGACGTGGAAGCCTGGACCCTGGGGCTCGGCTTCGCGCACGCGGTCGCCGACCTCGCCGGTCCCTTGCCCGAGGGCCGAAACCCCCACCCCATCGTCTGGATCGGCTCCGAGAATCCACATCTTGCCGTAGGCACCACGCGCACCTTCGGGCACGCGACGTTCGGTGCGCTCGCGATCGACGCGGCGCCGGGTCACCCCGTGTGCGGCCGCTGCAGTGAGCCGCTCGGGCTGAGCGTCCCTGAGCCCGGCAGCGTCGAAACGCTCTGCCCGCGCTGCGGCGACAGGGCCCGGCACACGACCTCGGACGCCGCCGTCGCGCTCTACCCGCCGCTGGTTGCCGCGGTTTCGGAGGAGCACCGCAGCGACCGGCCGAAGGCCAGGGCGAGCGCCACCGCGGCCGGCGTGGTGACGCTGAGCTGTCCATCGTGTGGCGCTCCCCTCGATCTCCGCGAGACCGGCACGGTGCATACCTGCGGCTACTGCCGCACCAGCGTGATCGTGCCGCACCAGAGTGTCGCGCGGGCGCTGCGCCGCACGCCGGAGCCGTCGATCTTCTGGGTGCTGATGCAGGGGCCGTCGGAGGCCCGCCGAGACCTGCTCGCAGCGCCCGCCCCCGATGTTCTCAGTGGCGAAGCCGCGAAGAAGGCGCTGAAGCTCTTCAAGGTCGGCCGCGTCGGCGCGGTCGGCGACGCGCCCGGTGTGTACGAGGCTCCCGAGAAGAAGGGGCTCAACAAGCTCCAGGTCGGCGTGACGTTGCTCCTCGCGGCCCTCGCGCTCGCCATGGGCCTCGGCATCGCGCTCGCGGTCGCCGGGATGGGATAGGCCGACCGGACGCAGGGGCCGAGCAGGCGCGCGCCGGCGGGGGACCATGACGGCGGGGTGTCACCGGCGGCGGCGCAAGGCGTCGAGCGTCCAGCGAGTGCCGGGACCGATCGCCAGCACGAGGCAACAAACCGCAAGGAGCAGGGGGTACTCGAGCGGTACCCCCTTGCCGGTGCCGACGCTGGCGAGCAGCCCGACCTGCACGAAGCCCGCGATGCCGAGCATGGTCACGGCCACGAAGGCCGCGGCTAGCCGGCTGTACAGCCCCACCGCCAGGAAGAGCCCGGCGAGCTCACCCGCCGTGACGACGTACGCGAAGCTCTCCGGGAAACCGTGCGCTGCGACCTGCCGACCAATCGCAGCGACCGGCCCTTTGAGGACCTTGGTGACACCGTGCCAGAAGACGAGCAGGCCGACCGCGATGCGGAGCAACGCGAGGGCGCGCGGTGCGTCGAGCTTGGGCATGCCGGTAGCCTACCGCGTGCCCGCGACCCAAGGGGGGTGCCGGGTCGGAGATGTGTCACTCGGCACTCGGAGTGCACAGCGTGACACGCCGATCAGGGCAGGTGTCCGTCCCATCCAGACGAGGGTCCGAGGATCGCGCGACAAAGCACAGCGCGGAATCGTGGTGTGAAACTGGCATGCCCACTGCATACGTAGAACTGGAGAAATGTTCCGATTGTTCCGATTGCTCCTCTGGACCGCGGTGGTGGTCGTGCCGGGCGGCGTGTTGCTCGCCCCGGTGCTGCTCGCCAGCGAGCTCCGCAGGCGGCGCCCCCAGGGCGCGCCGACCTGAGCGGCGTCCTTCAGCGCGGCGGCCCTCCGGGAGCCGCCGCGTCGAGATCCGAGCAAATCGAGCCATGCGGGGGAAGGTTTTCGGCGGGTCAGCGTAGCCAGCCGTACGCGTTGACGAACCGCAGGAACTCGGGGTTATCGAGCGACAGGGGGGGCAGGTACTCTCCGATGAGCTCTCGGCGCCAGACGGCGTCGCTGCCCGGCGGCGCGAACCGGTAGTGGTACAGCCGGGCGCGAACGGCGCGCGGGGGTCGATCGGGGAAGGGGTCGCGCACGAACGCCGACTTCGTCGCGCGTTCGCCCTGGAGGAGGAGGTAAGCGAGGTGAACGATCCAGGGCTCCCGACGAAAGTTCGAGAGCCCTGCGAACCACATCTGCCAGTCGAGTCGGTAGTGGTACGGCGTCGCGAGGCAGGGCGGCCGGTGCAGATCGGTCGGCTTGCAGGGAAACTCGTACTCCCGGTAGACCGCAGCCGGATCGCCAGGGTCGTCGGCCGTACCCTCGAGCACGACCTCGTTGCGCTCGCGCGAAACGCTGCCGAAAGCGCCGTACGTGTTCACGAGGCCGAAGGGCTCGAAGGAGGCGTTCATCAGCTGCCGGGAGGACAGCATGTTCACCAGAGGTGGAATGCTGAGCAGGCCGATGACGACCGTGAACACCAGGACGGTGCGGCGCCGCGCGAGGCTCGGCGGGTCAGGCGTCGGCAAGGGGCCGAGCCGCAGGAAGCGAAGGACGTACCGGAAAGCGGCGTCGTCGAAGCAAGCGAGCGCCGCCACGATCGTGAGCCAATTGAGGAACGATAGGTTGCCGCTCAGGATGATGAGCCCCTGGAAGAGCACGATGATGGTGCCCGCGACGAGCCGCACCCGACGCGGCCCGAAGACGCCGAGCGGGGCGACGAGCTCGGCCAGGTGGTTCGCGAGCACGCCCGCCGTGTGCGTCCAACGCGGCATGAAGTGAAAAAGGGGGCTCAGCGGCCCGGGGTTCGGCTGCGTCTCGTAGTGGAAATCGAGGCAGCGAAGGGCTGTCCAGCAGGGATCGCCCCTGAGCTTGATGAGCCCCGCGCCGAACATGATGCGAAACGTGAGCCAGCGCAGCAGAACGATGACGAGAAACGGCGGCTCGTCGCGCCCTGGCAGTGCGGGTCGCCACGGCGGAGCGAGAAAGATGGCCAAAAAACCGACCTCGCAGAGCAGGGCGTCCCAGCCGTAGCCGTAAAAGACCTGCCCCACGTGGCAAAACGACAGGTAAAGGGCCCAGAGCGCCACGAAGATCGGCGCATTGGCGAAACCGGACAAGACGACGAGCCCGAGCAGCAAGCCGACCCAGGCGCCAATCAAGAGCGCCCCGTCGGAGGAGCCGAGCCAGAAGAGCGAGGGGAGGTGCCAGACGGCGCCCGGCAGCGACCCATAGTGCTCCTCGACTCGCTCGAGGAAGGGGGAAACGGGCAAGAGCCCGTGCGACCCGACCAACAAGAGGACCTGGCGAACCAGAATCATGAAGGCGATGACGTAAATACCGCCGATGCTGCGCAAAATGATGGCGCGCGTGAGCACGTAGTCCCGCCCGGGCGGCGGGGGCCTGAGCGCCTCGACCTCGTCAGCCATCGACGACGTTCACGGGGCGCCCGGCGAGCAAAGCACGCACGTTCTCGACCGTCGCGCGGAGCAGGCGCTCGCGTGCGGCGAGCGTCGTCCAGGCCTGGTGCGGCGTGACGAGGCAGCGCGGCGCGCCGATCAGCGGATGGTCGATGGGGGGCGGCTCGGTCGAGAGCACGTCGAGCGCGGCACCGGCGAGCCTACCTTCGCGGAGCGCGCGAGCCAGCGCGGCCTCGTCGACGAGCTTGCCGCGCGCCGTGTTGACGAGCAGGGCGGACGGCTTCATCGCGCGAAGCCGCTGTTCCGACACGAGGCCGACCGTGTCGGGTGTCAGGGGACAATGCAGCGTAAGGACGTCGCTTTCGGCGAAGATCTCGTCGAGCGGCGCCGTGCGTACCCGAGCGTGCGCTGCGGAACGACGGCGCGACGGCGTCGAAAGCACGCGCATGCCGAGCGCGTCGCCGAGCGTCGCGACCCGCGATCCGATGGCGCCGAGCCCGACGATACCGAGGACCTTTCCATCGAGCTCGACGAGCGGCTCACGAAAGTACGAAAAATCCTCGCTTCTCTGCCAGTCGCCCGCGCGCACGCTCTCCGCGTGCAGCCCGACGTGTTGGCAGAGCTCGAGCAGGAGCGCGATGGTGTGCTGGGCAACCGACGCCGTGGAGTAGCTCGGCACGTTCGACACGGGGATGCCGAGCGAGCGAGCCGCCGCCACGTCCACGACGTTGACGCCCGTTGCGAGAACCGCGATCCCGCGGAGGCGAGGCAGCGCGCGGAGCGTCGCACCGTCGAGCGCCGTCTTGTTCGTCACGAGCACGTCGGCGTCCGCGGCACGCTCGGCCACGAGCTCGTCGGGGGTGCGCTCGAACACGACGAGCTCGCCGAGCGCCGCGAGCTCGTCCCACGGCAAGTCGCCGGGGCTCAACGTGTGCCCATCCAGAACCACGATACGAGCCATGCGCCCGCCCCGAGCGTACCCACCCGGATCGCCCGTTCCAAGCGCGACGGGAAAGCGCCGTCCCCACCGCGGGAAACGGACGCGCGCGTTTTTTTCGCGCTCGCCTCAGCGCCGCGCGCTGATGATGGCGGCCCGGCCGAGGAACTGCTGGAAGGCGGCGCGGCTCGCCGCGTCGGGCGCCCCCGAGTACGTGTAGGGGTGGCGCACGTGATTGGCGACCAGGCAATTGACGGCGCGGTAGTAGGCGCGCCCGGCCGGAGCGAGATCCATCGACTTGGCGCTGTCGTCCGCCATGCGGCGCAAGACCGACTGGAGCTGCTCACACCAGCCCGGCGTCTCGGGCGCGACCACGGGCGACGCATCCGAGCAGCATGCCTTCCGGATGATGGCCGTCGCCGGCAGCTCGTACCAGCCGAGCCCCGAGCCCACGCCACCATCGGCGACGCGCATGCCGCTCAGCCGCACGACATCGAGCGACATGCCGCCGTCGGTCGCGCCGCCTGCGTCGGGCAGGGTCGCAGGGTCGCGCAGAACGACCATGTCGCTCAGCCGGCGCGCGATGGCGGGAAAGTCGCCGTCCTCGCAGACGAACGCGAAATCCGGCAGCCCGTCGAAGGAGTCGGGCGGGAAGTGCTCGGCCACGCATTGGTTGCGCACGAGTGCCGGGTTCTTCTGCGGCGGCGGCTTCGGAGCCGGCGCCGCGGGCGGGGGCGTGTCGACGGCGGACGCTGAAGCCAATGCGGGTGGCTTGGAGTCGGGCGAAAGCGTGAGGTAGACGCCCGCTCCGCCGGTACCCGCGGCGACGAGGAGCCACGGCCACACGGTCCGCTTCCGTTCGAACGGATTGAACGAGACACGGCGTGGAGCGGGCGCGCGGGGCGCCGGCGCGTCGAACGCCACCGGCGCGACGGGTGCGGCGCCGAACGGCAGCACAGCGCGGGCGGCTGGAGGCTCGCTGAACGCGGCGTAGCGGGCCGACTCGACGGGGGGCGGCGGCAGGGTACCGCCCTGATCGTCGTCGAGATCACTATCGTCAGCGACGATGCCGTCGTCGCGGGTCATCCCGAAGGCCGCGCCGGAGACGATCTCCCCGAGACCCCGTGGAGCCGGACGCGGCGGTGAGCGCGGCGGCGGAAGCTTCGTCGGATCACGCTCCCACGCGTCGAGCAGCGCTTGCAGCTCGGCGAGATCGGACGCCCGGGGCCGCCGTTCCGGAACGAGCCCGCGCGCGATGATCTCCTGCAGCACCGGTTCATCGACACCCGACGCCAGGAGCGGCTCCGGGCGCGAGGTCATCGCCCTGAGCAGACCATCGCGCGTGGTTGCGAAATAGGGCGGCTTGCCCGTGAGCGCGGCATACAAGGTCGAGGTCAGCGCCCAGACATCGTCAGAACCGCCCTCCGCGCCGCCCCGCAAACGCTCGGGCGGACAAAAGGCGCCGATGGGGGGAGCGATGAGCTGCGACAGGACCGGCGCGATCGCGCGCCCCTCGGGCTCGGCGATGATGCTTCGGGGCGAGATGCCGCCGTGGACGGCGCCAGCCGCGTGCAACGCCTGCACGGCGTCGGCGAGGCGAAGCACCCAGGCGACGGCCTTGGCCGGGTGCAGCGGGCCCGCCTCGAGCACCGCGCGCAGGGTACGACCGGGAACGTGCTCGGCGACGGCGGCGCCCGCTCCGACCGGGAGCTTGACCTCCGGCGGGAACGACTCGGGGCCGACCTCCTTGACGATGTCGATGACCGTCGCGAGGTGCCGGTGCCGAACGTCGCGCGCGGGCACGAGCGTGCTCAGGCGCCCCGGCTCCGCGACCGCCACGACCACCAGGCGCCCCGAGACGGCCTCGATGGCCATCCAGCTTTGGCCATCGGGCGTCGAAGTCACGGGACGCTCCAGGCTGTAGCGACCTCCGAGCAAGGGGCGGGGCTCTGTCATCGGGGCTCAGGCGAGGTCGGCAGGCACGGAACGCGCGATCGCTTCCGTCATCGTAGCATCCTCCCACCCTCCCTCGTGAAGGGCAGGTGCGCCCGGACATCGGACGACGGGGGATGCTACAAGGTGGGCGGCGGTCAGGTCTACCCGCCGGTCGAGCGTGACCCAACCGATACCAAGTCCCGATGAGCAGCGCGGCGGCCACGGCTTGGCTTGGATCGAGCCGCGCGTCCGCCTCGGACATGCGCTTCGCGCCGTGCTCGCCGAGGGCTACGGCCGCTCGGGGCTCGCGGCAGACGCGATGGCGGGCGTGGTGGTGGCCATCATCGCCCTGCCCCTGTCGATGGCGCTCGCCATCGCGACCGGAGTGCCGCCACAGCACGGCATCTACACGGCCATCGTTGGCGGAGCCGTGGTGGGGCTGCTCGGCGGCTCGCGCTTCCAGGTGACGGGGCCGACCGCCGCGTTCGTCGTCGTGCTCGCCCCGATCGCCCACCACCACGGCCTGAACGGCCTCCTGGTCGCGGGTTTCCTCGCCGGGCTCCTGCTGATCGGCATGGGTCTCGCGCGGCTCGGGCGACTCATCGAGTTCATCCCTTACACGGTCACCGTCGGGTTCACGGTGGGCATCGCAACCGTCATCGGCGCGCTGCAACTGCGTGACGCACTCGGGCTGCGAGTCGCGCAGCTGCCGGACGCCTTTCCCGAAAAGCTCGCGGCGTTCTGGCGGGCCCGCGCGACCACGAACCCCGTGGAGCTTTGCGTCGCCGCGGCAACGCTGGCAGTGCTCGTCTTTTTGCCGAAGCTCACGCGCCGCGTGCCCGCCGCGCTCGTCGCCATCGTGTTGGCGTCGCTGCTGAGCGCCTGGCTCGAGCAACTCGCTCCCTCGTTCCACGTCACGACGGTGGGCGATCGTTTCGTGACGCGCGTCGGCGACGAAATGGTGCGCGGTATCCCCCGGCTGCCGCCGCTGCCGAGGACCCCTTGGGGCGACACGCCGCTCAGCTTGGCGCTTCTCCGCGAGATGCTGCCGGCCGCCATGACGATCGCCCTGCTCGGGGCGATCGAATCCCTCCTTTCCGCGGTGATTGCCGACGGACTCACGGGGACTCGACACGATCCGAACACCGAGCTCGTGGCGCTCGGCATCGGCAACTGCGTGGCACCGTGTTTCGGCGGCATCGCCGCGACTGGCGCCCTGGCCCGCACGGCGGCGAACATCCGCTCGGGAGCCCGCTCGCCGCTCTCCGCGGTGTTTCACGCGATCGTCGTGCTCGTGGTCGTGCTCGTGGGAGCCCCGCTCGTTTCGCGGATCCCCATGGCGGCACTGGCCGCGCTCCTGATGGTCGTCGCCTGGAACATGGCCGAGCTCCGCCTCGTCAGGCGCATCTTGCGCGTCGCTCCGAAGAGCGACGTCGCCGTGCTGGCCAGCTGTTTCACCTTGACCGTCGTGTTCGACATGGTGGTAGCCGTGATGGCGGGCGTCGTCTTCGCGGCGCTTCTCTTCATGCGGCGAATGGCGGAGCTCACGCAGGCGCGGGTGCTCACGTCGAGCGCGTCGAGCACGCGCGAGCGCACGCTGCCGCCCCACGTCGCGCTCTACGAGATCGCCGGGCCGCTGTTTTTCGGCGCGGCTTCGCGAGGCATGGCGGCGCTCGACGAGCTCGGCAATGACGTGCGCGTCGTCGTGTTCGACCTCGGGCGAGTGCCGGTCATCGACACTTCCGGATTCCTGGCGCTCGAAAGCGCCCTCGAGCGCCTGGAAGCGCGGCGCATTTTCGTCATCCTCGCCGGCCCGCTGCCCGAGCCACGCAGTGTGTTCGCGCGAGCCAAGCTCGAAGGCCAATTCCGACTCGTGATGCAGGCCGATAACATCGAGAGCGCGCTCGCCATGGCGCGTGATGTGGCACTTTTGTCACCCGAGTGGGATCCGACCCCAGCACTGGCGAGCTCCGCCACCCCACGCGACGCCAAGACAGAAAGCTCAGACGATCGCACCTCCTGAGCAGCCGATTCGACTGCTCGGGCGCCCTTCACGAGCAACCGGCTTTCTGCTCCGGGCGTAAGCGCGCGAGTCTGCCATCATACTCTGGTGGGTTAGGCGACTAGGGCACATCTCATAACCAGCTTCGCTGGGTATGGCGCTGACTTCGCCTTCTTCTCGCCCGGTGCGACTCCATCCGAGCGATTAGGAGTTGACAGGTTCGAGTCGAACCGCATATTGAGGCGCGCATGGCCAAAGCCGACATCGACATCAAGATTCGGGGGATGGTAGAAGCGTTCGCAAGCGATCTCTCGGTGCTGATTCGCGAATCAGCGTTCGAGAGCGTGCGCGCCGCGCTCGGTGAAGCACCATCCGGACGCGGGCGAGCTAGCGTTGCCGCGTCGCGTCGGGCGTTGCCGAAGGGCGCGAAGCGCCCACCTCAGGAGATCTCGAAGCTGACGGGACGTTTGCTCGAGTACGTCAAGGGACACAAGGGCGAGCGCATCGAGCAGATTGCCAAGGGCATGGGCGTGACGACACGCGAGCTGAACCTGCCCGTAAAGAAGCTGATCTCGACGAAGAGCTTGCGCACGCGCGGCCACAAGCGCGCGACCCAGTACTTCCCGCGTTGAGGCGCGCCGGCAAGGCAGCGGCTAGAAATGGCCGCTGGCGCTCAGCGTGGCCCCGCCCGGCCGCCAGTCGATCGCGACGTGTGCGATCTTGCTGGGCCAGAGCGTGACGGTGAGCGCACCGGCGGCCACGGCCACACCTGCCGTCACGAAGCCGGCGGCCATGAGCGCACCGGT
This sequence comes from uncultured delta proteobacterium, assembly GCA_963841435.1. GTDB lineage: Bacteria > Myxococcota_A > Polyangia > Polyangiales > Polyangiaceae > PMG-095. Next base: position 1,078,774 of record CAWJCS010000002.1, on the reverse strand, counting down.
CTTTTGATGGTCGTCGAGCGCCCGCTTGAGCTCGGTGCAGGCCGGCGCGGGCGCCGTGTCGCTGCACGCCGCGTTGCCGGCGGGAGACCCGGCGTCAACCTCTTGCTGCGCGCGTTCGACGCGGTCGGCCGCATTGCCGCGTGCCACCGCGAACCCGATGCCCGTGGCGAGGCCGCCAGCCGCGAGCACACCCTCGCCGATCAGAGCGACCGTGCGGGGATCGACGCCCGAACGCTCGGCGCCCCGATCGAGCGAGCCATCGTGGCCCGGCGCCACGGACGCCGTTGCCGCGGGGGGAGTAGGCCCGAAGTCCAAAGTCAGAGTTCGCGACTCGCCCGCTTCCAGCATGACAGTGCGCGAAAAATCGCTTCGGTTCGGCGCGCGGGCGAGCACCTGGTGGCGGCCCGGATCGACCGGGACGGCGTTGCCGAGGACGGCCGACGGGATGCCATGCCCGTCGATGACGACGCTCACCCCGGAAACGTCGGCCGGGACGCGCAGGCTCAGCCGGGGAATCTGCGCCGCCAGTCGCTGATCAGCAAGCGCGAGCAGCTGGGCGACGTCCGGCGCCTGCGCGCCCTGGGCAATCAGCTCGGAAGCCCGCGCGTATTCGAGCGACGCTGCGACGAGCGCCCCCGCCTGCTCCTCGCAATGAGCCAGATGATAGCGGAGCCCCGGAGTCTCCTTGATCGAAAGCGCCTCGCGCAGCTTCTCCGCCGCCGCGGACCACTTGCCTTCGGTCTCGAGGGCGCTCGCCGCGCTGAACAGCTGGCGAGCGAGCGCGAGCTCGCTGGGGCTCGGCTCCGCCGATGCGGATGCCGCTACGGTGAGCGCAGCGACCAGGGCGGAGGCGAACGCCACCCTCACCCTAGTATCTCCCCGCCAGAGTCAGGCCGGCGATCGAACGCCCCAGCGTCGGCGAGACCGAGAGCCGCGCGCCGGCCGGCGCCGCGTCGTTCGGCAGGAGCAGCCACGCGGCGACGGTCGCGAGCCCCACGGCAGCACCCGCCGTGAAGAAGACTCCCGCGCGAGCGCGCGCGTCGTTCTCGTGGTCCACTTCGGCCCGCAGACTCTCGCAATCCTGGGGCTCGGAGCCCGAGCCGCACGCGGAGCCCCCCGCATCGCGCACGGCACGCGCGATGCGGTCGACGCGGTCGCTCGACGCCCGGGCATCGAGCAGAAACCCCGTGCCGAGCCCGACGCCCACGAGCGTGAGCACGCCGCCTGAAATGGCCACGGTCGTGCGAAGGTCGGCGCTCTCGCGGTCGCGCTGGGGCGGCGTTTGGGCAGGAGATGGCGCGGTTTCGACCGCGGGAGCCACGGGGGCCTCGGGACGTGCCGGCGTGTCGAGGTCGAAGCTCACGCCGATGGCCTCGCCAGCGGCGACGTTGACGACGCGCTCCTCGGGCTCGAACGCTACGAGCCGCGCGCGCACTCGATGCTCGCCCGGATCGACGAACACGTCGCTTGCGAGCGGCGCCGTTCCGTAGCTTGCGCCGTCAACGGTGATCTCGGCACCGGGCTTGCGGACCACGATGTGGAGCGCCGCGACCCGCGCCCGCACTTCGGCGAACAGCTGGCGGAAGCGGCGATTGGCGTCGCGCAGATCGTCCCGGGAGCTCGCCGGATACGTGCGCAGGCAGTAGTCGAGGTGCTCGGCGGCGTCGCGGGACAGCGAGAGCTCGGCTTCGGTCCGGCCGAGATTGCAGGCGATGTCGAAGCTTTTGCGGAGCGACCAGGCCCCGCGATAGGCCTCGTAGGCTGCCCGGGCGTCCCCGACGGCGAAGGCGCGATTTCCTTCGCGAAACAGCTCGTCGGCGCGCTCGAGCCCCTCGGCCGCAGCCCGCCCCGCGAAGAGGCAGACCGCGCACGCGAGCACCGCCGTCACTCGAGCCACGGCTCCCGCACTTTCCCGGGAGCCCGGCCGCTTTCGGCGGCGCTCGCGCCCGGAGCCTCCGCGCGCGCCGCGGACGCGTGGGCCGTGGGCGCGGCAGGCGTAGCGAGCGAGGTGCGCTCTGCGGGCGTCGCCGGCGGCGCGGGCGTCGTGGCCGGCGCGGGCGGCGCCACAGGCTCGACCGGAGCGCGCGCCAGGCTTGCGGGCTCGGTTTTCGAAAGCGGGGTGGCCGGTATCGTTGCGACGGGGCTCGGCGCCGGCACCTCCGGGATTGCCACGGGCGCCTCGCTTTCGGACGTCGCCATCGAGACACGGTGCGCGACGAAGGCGACCAGCAGGGCGCCGGCGACCAACAGGGGCAGGAAAAGCGCGTTGCGCGAGCGACGCGGGGGCGGTGCCGACAGGCGCAGCTGAGTCATCGCGCGGCGCGGATCGATCTCCTGAGCCAGGCGCACCGGCGAGATTTCCATGGTGCGGTGATCGGCGGTCGGCGCGAGAGGCTGCGGCGGCACGTAGACGCCGGCTTGCTCCGGGACCGTGTCGTGGCGCGCCCCGGCCCGGGGGCGGTACGCGAGGTCCGGAACGGTGTCGCCGGGGTTCCGCGCGGTGGCCCCGGGTGCAACGCCGGTACGCAAAGTGGGAGGCTTCGGCTTGTACGACTCGTTCGGCATGAGGCCACGCGGCTCCGTCGGCCGCCGACCGCGTGAGCCCGCTCGGGCACACGCTCGATGCGCAGTCGGCGCGACTATGAATCAGCCCATTCGTCATCGTGCGTCAAGGTGGTCGGCGCGTCGCCGGGGCGAGTTGCCGAAAAAAGAACGCACGGTGAAGCCCGGCTGAGGCCCCGTGACCCGGCCCGGATTTTCAGCGTGGCAGGACGAGCTTCTGCCCCGGGCTCAAGGTCCGGACACGCAGGCGATTCACGTCAACCAGGGCCTTTTGTGTGACACCGAAGTGCTTGGCGACCTTCGCCAACGTGTCACCGGACCTTGCCACGTAGAGCTTCGGACGCGGGGGCGCCCGAGAAGTCAGCTCGAGCTCCTCACCTGGGTGGATCGGGCGATCGGGATCGAGCCCGTTGAGCCGCAGAAGCTCGTCGAGGTCGAGGCCGTTCTCGAGCGCGATCTCCGACAGGGTGTCGCCCGACTCGATCACGTGCCGAGCGGGCTTTTTGGGGCGAACGGGCGACGGGGCACCCGGCCCGCAAAGCTCGACGACCCCGCGGGCGAGTGGCGCGAGCCTGCGAGCGAGGGAGCGGGTGGCGCCGGTGGGAGACGCAGCCGCGGGGTCCGCGGGTAACCCGGGCTCCGCGCCCGCGAGCGCCGCGAGCGAGCCGAGGAGCGCGGTCTCGAGCTCGCGGGCTGCGCCGGCGCGTTTCGCGCCAATCTCCACACCAAGGAGCGGCGTCTCAACGTCACCGCCAAGAAACACCCGGGCGTCCGAGATCCAGGCGGTATGCGCTCTCAGATCGCTGAGCGCGGACTCGACCCGGCCGACGAGCTCTGGCACGGCATCGCGCTCGGCGCGCGGCAAATCCGGCAAGATCCAGCCGACGAAGAGCCGCGTGCCCCGCGTGCCCGCGTCCCGAAGAGCCAGGTAGCGGGGACTGCCCGAGGGCTCCGGCGATCCGGGTCGCACTTTGCTCTCGAGCAAGGCGCGCAGGCGCTCGGGTGGCGAGCTCGGCGGTGGCGCGGTGTCGCCCGCTGCCGCGGGGGCCGAGGCCATGAGCGAGAGGGCCAGAACGACGAGCAGCGTCGCGCGCGCGGGCATGCCAGCGAGCTAACATGCGCCCTGCAAATGGCCGCCTTTTTGGCGACCGGACAGCCGGCCTGGCAAAGGAAAGTGGCCTGACGGCGGGAACTATGGCACCGGGAGGGGCCGGTCTCATGCTGCGCCGCGTCCTCCTACCCGCGCTGCTCGCCATCCTGTTCGCGGCGGCCACCCCGGCGTTGGCGTCGGCCGAGGGCGGCCTGCGGACGCACGTCGTGGCGAACGGTCAGCGTCTCGGCTCGATCGCCAAGCGCTACAACGTCACGATCGAGGCGCTCTGCTACGCGAACGACATCAGCCGGCGTGACCCCATTCACCCCGGACAGCGCCTCGTCGTCCCCGCGCGCACCGACAAGGACGGAAGCCAGGCGCGCACCGTGGTGCTCCGCTCGCGACCGACCCGCGCCGCCACGACCGCGCTCACGTCGTACCGCGCGGCGACCAGCAAGGGCCGGGCAGTGAGCCCGAGCTGGCGTGATTTTTCGCGCCGGCCGAGGCGCAAGGGCTATCTCGACATCAGCTCGCACAACAAGAAGTGGCGTGGCCTGGTCATCGACTCGAGGGGTCGGCTGCGAACCAGTGCGAAGCAGCGCATCGCCGAGCTGCTCAGCGCGACGGGGGATCATCCGGGGGTGCCGGACCGATTGCTCCGGCTGCTCGTCAGCGTGAGCGACACCTTCGGGGGTCGCAAGCTCATGATCGTGAGCGGGTACCGCACGACCTCGTATTTCCGCGATTCCCGTCACAAAACGAGCCAGGCGATCGATTTCAGCGTCATCGGCGTACCGAACGCCGTCGTGCGCGACTACCTGCGCACCCTGCAACACGTGGGCGTCGGCTACTACCCGAACTCCAGCTTCCTCCACCTCGACGTGCGGCCCGCGACGACCTACTGGGTCAACTACGCGGGCCCCGGCGAGGCGCCGCGACGCACACAACGCGGCCAGATGGTGGCCACGCCGACCGACGTTGACGACGCAGCCGAGGAGGAGGCGGAGACGTCGGGTGCAAAGGGCCCGGCCGCAGCGCCCGCCGAGCCGGAAGAGCCGAGCGGCGCGAGCGAGCAAGCAGAAGAGCCCGCGCCGCGCGGCGCGTTGCCCAAAAGCGATTCCGAAGGCGCGCCGCCGCGCCCGTGACCGGCACGCCGAGCTCGCTTTCGAGGCGCGCGGCGGCGCTGCGCTACTCCGACTTCCGATTCTAGCGGGCGGGGAGGTTCTCCGGCCTCATCGGCAGCCAGATGCCGGGTGTCGCGATCGGCTCGTCGTGGCGCTCTGGGCGGGTCGGTTTCCCGAGCTTCGCCCCGTCGACAGGCTCGATCGCGAAGTTGTGTGAATGCGCTCGCCGCCCCGGGTATTCTCTCGTACGTGCCCCCTTCGGAGATCCCCCCCGGCACGCTCGTCGCCTCGCGCTGGATCCTCGGAGGGGTCCTCGGCAAGACACCGAGCGCCTGCGTGTACGAGGCCGAGGAAGCCAGCCAGAGCCGCTTCGCGGCGCTGAAGGTCTTCGACCGGTCGTTCGGTGAGGAGCCCGCCTGGTCGGAGCACGTCGCGCTGACGACCGCGGTCTCGGCCTTGCCAGGCGAGGGCATCGCCCGCGCGTACGACGCGGGGATTGACCCTGCGCTCGGGCGCCCTTACGTCGCGAGCGAGCGCCTCGTCTTCCCGACGCTCGCTCGGTACGTTTCTGAACGGGGACCACTGCCGCCCCACGTGTTCGCCCAGGCGCTCGAAACGCTGGCCCACGGGCTCGACGCCGCCCACGCCGCGGGCATCGTTCACGGCAACCTCACCCCCCACAATCTCTTCATTTCGTTCGATAATCCGCAGTGGGCGAGAGTCACCGATTTTTGCCTGGGGCGCCTGCGCGACGCCGCGCATGCCGGGCCCTCGGCCGTGCTCGGATTCAGCGCGCCCGAAGCAGCGGCTGGCTTTCCGACGCCTTCGAGCGATCGCTACTCGCTCGCGCTGCTCACCTTCTTCGCGATCGTCGGCGCTCCCTGGCACTCGGTCTTGCGCGGTGTCGCGGGCGCCGGCGGCGACGGCGCGAAGCCGTCGCGCGTCGCTTCCGAGCGAGCGCGCGTGCTCGGTGGCACGCTCGAGCCAGCGCTCGACCCCTGGTTTTCGCGAGCCCTGGCTGTCGATCCCGAGGCCCGCTTCGCGAGCACGCACGAGCTCGTGCAAAGCTTCGTCGAGACCCTCTGGGGCGGAGCGACGCTCGAGGTGCCGGCGCGGCCGGTGCCTCCCGAGATGTCCGCCACCTTGCGCGCCGCGGACCCGGAGCAGCGCATGCCGCCCGTTTCGCTGCCGCTCGCCGGCCCGGCTTACGCGAGCACGCTCGAGATGCCGAAGCTGTCGTCCGACCCGGCCGCTCCCCGGACCTCGACACCACCCGTGTCCGTCGTGGAGCCCCCCGCCCCACTCACGTCAACGCCCCTCCCGCGCCTCGCGCTCGCGATCGCCGGCGCAGGCCTATTCCTCCTCGTCGTCGCCTGGTGGTGGCTCAGGTAGCGCCTCCGGCGCCGACCCGCGACCTCAGCGTTCGGGCGGTAGGCTCCAGCGCTCCTTCAGGTACGGCAGGAGCATGTCGCCGAAGGCGTGCAGATGATCGCCATGCGCCCTCTCGTTGTCGCCGGCGAAGCCGAGCACGTGGAAGCTGCCCGAGTCGGCGCGAGACTTCATGACCATGCCGGGGCGCGGCCCGGGCAGCGTGGCCGCCTGGCGCTCGAGGCCGAGCTGGGCGAGCAGGAAATCCGCGGTCTCGGTGGTGCTGGCGTAGGGCGTCTCGATCGAAGAGTGCGTGATCGCGAACAGCTTGTGCCCCGCGACGGCCTCGTCCGACAGCGTCATGAAGGGCGCCAGCTGATCGACGCTCACACGTCTTTCTCGCTGCCCGTCCATTTCGAAGCTGGCGTGCAGGCCGTCGGCGAGCAGCACGGCATCGATGCGAGCGGCGTCGCTCGAATGATCGAGGATGCGGAAGACCGCGCCGTAGCCCGCGCTCCAAGCGCTGAGCCCGATGCGGCGCGGCGTCGTGGCCGTCGGACACATGTCGTGAATGACGACGCCGATGCGCGCGAGCAAGGCGTCGAACGACCCCCCCCACTGGAACGCGGCGTCGTAGCGGCCCGACCCGATACCCAGATTGAGGATGGCGAGCGCGCCGTCGATGCCGGAGCGCTCGAAGGCAGCTTCGAGCACCGGAGGGGCGCCGTGGAAGTGGATGAGCAAGTCGAAGGGGCGCGAGACGCTGCGGCAACCATTCGGCAGCGACACGACGCGGCCGTTCGACGTGACGAAGCGGCGCGGAGCGTCGAGCTCGGCGTCGAACGGCGGCGCCTGCGGCGCGAGGCCGAAGCCGAGTGCCCGATCGATCTCCGCGATGGCCGGCTGCGTCATCCCCTGCGCGAGCTTGGGCGGCGCCGGCTCGGAGGGACCGCCGCCGAGGACGGTCAGGTATCCGAGGACGAACGCGGGCAGTAGGCGCATGGGCTCGTCTTCAATAAACCGTGACCACGAACGGTGTCCAACACAATTCGTCGAGCCGCCTCGTCGTGCCCTCTGCGCGCCCACCGGCACCTACGGTGTAGGATTTCGGGCGAGCGGGGTGACGGCGCGCGATCGTGCAAAGACGTCGTCAGAGGATACGGCGACTAAAGCTCGGAGAAGGCGCGGGAATTCTCGGCGGAGACCGAGCATGCGCCGATTGTGCGCCCTCTTTTGCGACGTGGTAGGTTGCCGCACCTCGACGCACCCTCGCCCGAGCTCGTCCCATGTCCGACTCGCAACGCAGCGACCGCACGAATTTCGTCGAGCCTTCGATCGCGATCCGAGCGACCAGCTGGTTCGCCCTCCGCGCGGGCGACGACGACACACGCGAACGTCACGAGGACGGACGGCACCTCCGCGTCGAGGTCGAGTTTCCACGCCGCCGCGGCATGGGGACGGGCGTGGTGAACGGCAGCGTCCAGATGCACACGCACGCGTCCATGATCGGGCAAAGGGCCTGATCGCTGCGGATTCGTTGATCCGATGACTTCTCTCGCCGACGAGGTCGCGCGGCGGCGCACCTTTGCCATCATCTCTCACCCCGACGCGGGCAAGACCACGCTCACGGAGAAGCTCCTGCTCTTCGGCGGCGCCATCCAGCTCGCCGGCGCCGTCAAGGCTCGCGGCGACCAGCGGCGCGCGCGCTCGGACTGGATGAAGGTGGAACGCGAGCGCGGCATTTCCGTCACGGCGTCGGCGATGACCTTCGAGTACGCCGGGCGCGTCTTGAACCTGCTCGATACGCCGGGCCACCAGGACTTCAGCGAGGACACGTACCGCACGCTGAGCGCCGTCGATTCGGCGGTGATGGTGCTCGACGCCGCCAAGGGCATCGAGCAGCAGACGCGCAAGCTGTTCGAAGTTTGCCGGCTCAGGAACGTGCCCATCATCACCTTCGTCAACAAGCTCGATCGCGAGGGACGCGAACCATTCGATCTCATGCAGGAGATCGAGCGGGATCTCGCGCTCGAGGTCACGCCCGCCAGCTGGCCGATCGGCATGGGGCGCGGATTTCTGGGCTGCTACGACCTTCTGCACGACCGGCTGGCGCTCATCGAGCGCAACCGCGAACGCCTCGGAGCCGAATCCGAGCCGTGCCAGGGCATCGACGACCCCAAGCTCGAGACGCTGCTGCCCGCCGACAAGCTCGCGACGATGCGCGAAGAAGTCGCGATGGCTCGCGGACTCTGCCCCGCCTTCGATCACGAGGCCTATCTCGCGGGCCACCTGACGCCCGTGTTCTTCGGCAGCGCAATCGCGAGCTTCGGCGTGCGCCAGCTCATCGACGGCATCGTCGAGCTCGCGCCGTCACCTCGCCCGCGGCGCGCCCGCGAGCGCGAGGTGAAGCCCGACGAGCACGCAGTCACGGGCTTCGTGTTCAAGGTGCAGGCGAACATGGATCCGCGCCACCGCGATCGCGTCGCGTTCCTGAGGCTGTGTTCGGGCCATTTCCGTCGTGGCATGAAGCTTCTGCACCCGAAATCGGGCGAGCGCCTCACGGTGCACAACCCCGTGCAGTTCCTCGCGCAAGAGCGCGAGCTCGCCGAGACCGCGGTTGCAGGTGACGTGCTCGGCATTCCGAACCACGGCAAGCTCGGCATCGGCGACACACTCACCGAGGGCGAAACGCTCGCCTTCACCGGAGTGCCGAGCTTTGCCCCGGAGCTGCTCCAGCGCGTCCGCTCGACGGATCCGCTACGCTCCAAGCATCTCGGGCGCGCGCTCGAACAGCTCGCAGAGGAGGGCGCCGCACGCGTCTTTCGGACGCGGTCAGGCGGCAGCTACATCGTCGGCGTCGTCGGCGCGCTGCAGTTCGACGTGCTCGCCGACCGCATCAAGAACGAGTACGACCTGCCCGTCGTGTTCGAGAGCGCCGGTCTCTACACGGCGCGCTGGGTCGAGGCCGACGACCAGCCCCTGCTCGCTCGCTTCTTGTCGGACAACGAGGCGGCGGTGGCCGACGACCATCACGGGGATCCCGTCTTTCTGGCGCGCAATGCCTGGCATCTCGAGACGACGGCCAAGGACTTTCCGGCCCTGCGCTTCCTCAAGGTCCGCGACTACTCGTGAGCCCGGCCCGGGCTCGGCGCGCTCACCCCGAGGACGGAGCGGGCGGCAGCGACGAAACCGTCCGATTCCGGCCCGCGCTCTTGGCGCTATAGAGGGCCTGGTCTGCCCTCGCGAGCAACGCCTCGAACGGCTCCCCGGGCGATAGCTCCGCAACCCCCGCGCTGATCGTGAAGCGCGCGGCGCGGTCGTGCCCCGCGGGAACCTCGGCGCGCCCCACGCGCTCGCGCAAGCGCTCGGTCATCCGCCGCGCACCCTCGAGCGAGGTGTCGGTGAGCAAGATCACGAACTCCTCGCCGCCAATCCGCGCCGGCACGTCGGAGGCTCTGAGCGTCTCGCGCATGACGGTCGCGAGCTGCTTGAGCGCCAGATCGCCGACCGCGTGACCGAAGAAATCGTTGACGCGCTTGAAGTGGTCGATATCCAGCATCGAGAGGCTGAGCGGCGTGCCCGTGCGCCGCACGCGCGCGATCTCGGCTTCGGCGAGCTCGAGAAAGTGGCGTCGATTGTAGAGCCCCGTGAGCTCGTCGTGCATCGCGAGGTCGCGCAAGCGTTCTTCGAGCCGCTTCTGCTCCGTGATGTCGATGATGCCGGCGAGCAAGGCGGGCGCGCCCTCGAATTCGAGCACTCGTGCCGAAAGCAGCGCCCAGAACTCCTCTCCGGAGCGGCGCCGGAACCGCACCTCCTCGCTGTCAACGTGCCCCTCGCCCAGCACTCGCCCGAGAATGCGCTCGCGCTCCTCTAGATCGACGTAATAGTTGGGGCTCTTCTGACCGACCAGCTCGTCGATGTCGAAGCCGAACAGGTCGGCGCAGCGCCGGTTGCCGAAGAGCACCGTCGAATCCTCGATGCGCACGAGCGCCATCGCCACGGGCGCCGCAGCGAACAGCGTGCGCACGTTCTGCTCGCTGCGCCTCACGGCGCCCTCGGCGATCTTTTGCGCCGTGATGTCGGAAAGTGCGATGAGAGCCGCCTCCGCGCCCTCGAACGAGACCCGTTGCGCCGAAAGCAGCGCCCAGAAAGGCCAGCTCGAAAGCGTCTTCAGCCGCACGACGACGTTTTCGACGCGTCCCGTCTGCTCGAGCTCTCGCCCGATCGCCTCCCGCTCGACGGTGTCGGCATAGAACTGTGCCGAGTCCCGCCCCACGAGCTCGCTGCGCTCGCCTTCGAAGAGGTGCACGGCGCGCGGGTTCGCGTAACGGACGATGCCGCTCCCGATCTCGATGGCGATGAGCGGGACCGGGGATGCGTCGAGTAGCTCGGGCGACGCGACGGTCGGCTCGAAACCCGGCGGCGCCTCGACGTGCGGCGCCAGGCCCGAGCGAATCCGCGCGACCTCGCCCGCGCGAAGGCGGCGCAGCTCCTCGAGGTGCGTGCGGTAGAGACCGAGCTGGTGCTCGGCGCGCAACCGATCGGACGCCTCGGTCACGAGCGCGATGAAGTCGGCCACCGTCCCCGCGAGGAGCTCCTCCCAGAACTCCCACTCGCGTGGAGGGCCCACGTGCTCGTGACAGACGACGCCCACCATCTCGCCACGCACGAAAACGGGGGCGTCCAGCATCGCGCCGATGCCCAGCGGGGCGAGGTACCAGTCGGCAAACTCGCTGGTTCGCGGATCGCTCCTGGCGTCGGAGGCGGCGATACAGCGCTCACGGGTGAGCGCCGCGAAGTATTGGGGCGCCTGTTCTTCGGTGATCACCGTGCCCTTGGAGTGGCTCCGCGAGCCGGCCTCGTAGAGGTTCAGGCATTCGATGCTGAGTCGCTGCTTGTCGAAGCGCCAGACGCTCGCGCGATCCACACGCAAAAGCTCGGCGGCAAGCTCGCTCACTTGCGCAAGGGCCGCGTGGATGTCCCCACGCGTGAGCGCATCGAGGTGCATCAGCCGCGCCAGGAGCTGGCGCTGATCGTTGAGACGTTGCTGGATGGCCCGCGATGACGGGCCGTCGTCGAGGCCGTCGGGGCCCGCGGTGCGGGCGTCCTCGCTTTGGGTCACGGCCCTTCCAGCATCGGGCGCGCGCTCGGATCCTTCTCGACGTACGTGGGGCTGAAGATCATGGCGTCCGCCCTCGCGGCGCCGGTGACGACGGCGTTGAGCCCGGCGAGCGCACCGGAAAGCGCGCAGCGCGTACGCACCGCCGTCTTGCCGCCCACGGCGGGCACTCCCCAGGTCTTTTCCACGCTGCCGCCGAGTGCGGCGCAATCCACGGGATCCTCGGGCGTCGTGCTGAAGCGAAACGCGGCATGATCCGCGTCCCAGAAGCGGACCGAGAGCGTGTAGTTGCCGGCGGCGCGCGTCGCCGTGCAGAAGCGCTCCTTGCTCTCCTTGCCGGGCTTCGGTGCCGAGCCCGTGGTGGCGGCCGGCTCCTCACAAGTGGGCATCGCCGAGGCGGCCTCGGGCGCGGCGCGGTTCGCGGCCACGAAATCGACGAACAGCTTGACGAGCTGGGCCGTCTCCGCCTTCCGCTTCGCGGCGCGCTCGGCTTCGGCCTTGACGGTTGCCTCGCGATTGACGAGCTCCTGATCGAGGCTCGCGAGCGCCGCAGCATCGTCGCATTGCTTGTAGCCGTACTCGCGCCACTGCCTGGCGAGCGCGAAGTCGCCCGTGTCCATCGCCTGGCGCATCACCTTTTGGGCGTCGGCGCACTTGGTCGCGTCCTTCTGGGCGCATCCCGCGACGGTGAGCGACAGCCCCGAGAGGATGCCCACGAGGGAACGAGCTAGGCGTGGGTCGAGCGACCGAGAGCGCATGGGCGCACTCTTAGCGCGCCCTCCCTGCGGATGGAACCGGGCGCCGCCGGCCCGGTTTCCCGAGGCTCCCCCCCCCCGGACCCATGCGCACGGGCCGAGCCGCTCGGCGCGGGGCCGAGCGGCGTCAGGTGTGGTAGGCGCGCTCGCCGTGATCGGTGAGGTCTAGGCCGACCTCCTCGTCCTCGTCGCTCGGCCGCAGGCCGAGCACGGCCTTGACGAGGTAACCGAGCACAACCGTGCCGACGACGCTGATGACGAGGGTGAGCCCCATCGCCTTCAGCTGCTCGAGCCAGAGGCTGCTCCCCACGATGCCCTTCAGGTTGATGTCGAGGTTCGGGTTGACCTCGGCGCTTGCGAAGATGCCCGTCAAGAACGCTCCGAGCGTCCCGCCGACGGCGTGCACGCCGAAGGTGTCGAGTGCGTCGTCGTAACCGAGCGCCGTCTTCAGCTTGGTGCAGGCCAAGAACGGCACGAACCCCGCGACGACGCCGATGATGATGGCCGAAGTCGGCGACACGAAGCCCGCGGCGGGTGTGATGACGACCAGGCCGCCCACGATGCCCGAGCAGAAGCCGAGCACCGTCGGCTTGCCGCGCGTGACCCATTCCGCGACCGCCCAGCTGAGGCCGCCGATGGCGGCTGCCAGCGTCGTGCTCGTGAAGGCCGCCGCGGCGATGGCGTCGGCGGCGACGGCGCTGCCGGCATTGAAGCCGTACCACCCCACCCACAGCATGCCGGTGCCGATGGTGGTCAAAACGAGGCTGTGGGGCGCGAAGTTCTCGGTGCCAAAGCCCTTGCGTTTGCCGACGATCAGCGCGAGCACGATCGCCGACCAGCCGGACGACATGTGCACGACGGTGCCTCCTGCGAAGTCGACCGCCTTGACGGCGGCATTCGCATTCCACACGCCGTTCATGAGGCCATCGACGCCCCAGACCATGTGCGCGAGCGGGAAGTACACGACGACCATCCAGAGCGTCAGAAACAGCATGATCGACGAGTACTTCACGCGTTCCGCGATGGCCCCGACGACCAGCGCCGGCGTGATGATCGCGAACATGAGCTGGTACATCGAGAAGACGCTCTCGGAGACCCACGGGGAGTAGTCGGCGTTCGGGCTCCCGTCGACACCCGCAAGGAACGCGTGCTCGAGGCTTCCCATGACGGGGCTACCCGAAGAAAACGCCATGCTGTAGCCGAACGCCCACCAGAGCAGCGTCACGATGCCGGCGAGACCCATGCATTGCGCCATCACGCTGAGCACGTTCTTCTGTCGGACCATGCCGCCGTAGAAGAGCGCCAGGCCCGGCAGCGTCATGAACAGGACGAGCGCCGCACACACCATCATCCAGCCGTTGTGACCGGGGCCCGGACCGGGCACCTTGCTCGCGGCGGCATCGACGCGCCCCGCGTTGTTCACGTACGCCTCGAGATCGGCAACGCGCTGCTCGAGCGCCGCGTCGGCCGGTGCCTTCGCGACGGTCGCGGGCTCCGCAGCCGGGGGGGCCGCGGCCGGAGACGGCTCGGTGGCAGCGGGCGCGACGTTCGCCGGCGGCGCGGCATCCTCCGCGCTCGCGGCGCCGGAGAAGATGAAGACGAGCCCTGCCAGGACCAAAACCACAGACTTTTTCATCTTCATTTCCTTGAAATTACTTGTCTATTTGGTTCGGCTCCCCTCGCCGAGGCTGTAGCGTAGTGCCACGAATCATTTCCGAACCATTTCTGTCATGTTTCCCATAATTTCTGCCCCGGCAACAGCGGCTTCTGCGGCACGGGGGCGGAAATGTCGGGAGCCTGAAACGTCCGCCGCCCCGCGGTGTCAGCCTACGTAGCGATGCAGCTTCGCACGGAAGTGGAGATCGAGGCGTCCCCAGCGCTCGTGTGGCGCGTGCTCACCGACTTTGCGCGCTATCACGAGTGGAACCCGTTCATCACCGCGGTCGGCGGGGAGCTCGTCGTGGGTCAGAGGCTAAACGTCGCGCTGTCGCCGCCCGAGGGCGCGGACCTCGAGCTCAGGCCCGAGCTCGTCGCGTGCGATGCGCCGACGGAGTTGCGTTGGGTCGAGCGCTCGTGGCTCAAGGGGCTGCTCGACGGCGAGCACTTCTTTCAGTGCCGGGAGGCTTCGGGGGGACGCACGCGCTTCGTCCAGGGTGAGGACTTCAGCGGGCTCTTGCTGCGCTTCTCTGCGCGGCACCTGGCGCAGGTCGCCCGTGGGTTCGTGTACATGAATCAGGCGCTCAAGCAGCGCGCCGAGATGCTGGCGGCCTCGGCGCCGCGCGTGCACGCCGAAGAAGGCGCTGCGATCCCTGCGGGATGATTCAAGCCCCTCGGCGCGAGCGCGTCTTCAGTGATGCCCGAGGTCGGGCTCGCGTCGCTTCTTTACCGCGATGAGCGCGTTCTTGAGCTGGTCGCCCTCGCGGAGACACGGATAGCAGTCCAGACGCTTACCCGCGCCGCATCCAGTGCGCTTGAAGAGCCGCGCGATGGGACCGAACGAGCGTTTGTCGCCGAGCTCGGTGGCCCGAGGCAGGATCTTCGCGTTGTCCTCGCAGCTCTCGGCCTCGCGCAGGTCGAGGGCCACGGCGAGCGCGGGCGAGGCCTTGGGGCGGACGTCTTTGCCCAGCAGGAGAGTCTGAGCAAGCTCCGTCGTTTCGCTGCGCTCGGCAGTACCGGTCCACACTTCGTAGAGCAGGTCGGCGCTCAGCGGGCCCGGCAGCGCCGCCATCGCCGCGAGGGCGTCGCGTGCGGTTTCCGGGGTCTGGGTGAAACGCATCAGCTCCTCGAGCACGGCCGGGTCCTTGCCGAGCCCCGGGTCCGCCTGGAGACGCTCGGCGAGCGTGCGGACGGCGGCGAGCCCGCGGGCGACCTTGCCGTCGGCGATGGCGAACGCCTCCGCCGCGCCAAGCTCGCGCGGGTCCTTCTTCTCGAGCGCGGCGAGCTCGGCTTCGCTCGGCGCCGCCGGCGCCGATTCGGCCGCAGAGTGCGAGGGAACCGGCGCCTGGTCTTCGCCGGGCGCCGCCGTCGGCGAAAGGGCGCTCGTTGCCGACGCCGGCGTGCTCGACGTGACTCTGCCAACGACCCCCCCCGCGAGCGCGGCAAGGACCGCCGTCACGAACAAAACGGGCGTGAGCGCTGCCCAGAGAGGCGCTGGTGCGCCGAGAAACCGCACGCGAGCGGCCAGCGCAGCGCCCAGCGACGGCGCGGGCTCGGCGAGCGTGGTGTAGGGGGGTGGGGCCGACGAGAAGGGCATGGAGCGGTCGACCTGGGTACGCTCTTCGACGGGCGCCATCAGAGCCGAGGGGCGCATCGCGTTCGGCACGGTGACGTCGGTCACGGGGCGAGGCTCCTCGGGGGCATTCATCGCGGCAATCCGCGCCTGAATCTGATCGTCGACGCGCGTGACGAGCCCGTCGCGCGGGGAGTCGTCGTAGCGCGGTAGCTCGCGCTCGACTTGCGGCTCCGGTTCCCAGCCCGAGTCCACGATGGACGTGCTGACGCTGGCGGGGTCGGACTTGCGCTCCGACATGAGGTTCAGCCTAACACGAGGAAGTGCTCACGCACCCCCGAGGTCGCTCCCGGTGCTCACGACTTGTTGCCGAGCCCGACCAAGCGCTCCGAGGATGCCTTGAGCGCGTTCACTTCCTCGGAACGACCCTGTCCGTTCGCGGCCGGGCGGGGTCGCCGATCGCCGCCGATGGGCGGGTGCAAATCGAGATCAGGACCCAAAAGCACTGCTTCGGCCTCGGCAGGAATGCGACGAGGCACGTGGTTCTGATCGACGCACGCGAGCAACGTGTGGCCCTCCGCGACGACCTTGTCGTCCGGATCGACCTTGCCTTCCGCTTCGCCCTCCGGCTCACGAAGCAGGCGATAGTCGAAGCGAACCTTCACACGCGCGAGCTCCGTGAGGCGCGTCTCGATGCACAGGAGCTCGTCGAAACGTGCCGTGCGCCGGTAACGAACGTAGGCCTCGACCACGGGAAGGTGGATACCGAGCTCGGTCCACGAGTGGTAGTCGAGCCCGCGCCGGCGCATGTACTCGACCCGCCCGACCTCGAAGTAGCTGATGTAGGTCCCGTGATGGACGATGCCCATCAGGTCCGTCTCACCGAAGCGGACACGCACCAGGTACCGGGAGATGCAGTGGGCGGGAACGGTCTGCTTCAATGGGAGGCGGGAGGATACGCGGGGCGGTGGCGCCCTAGCAAGCCGGGGCGTCACCCCTCGGGAGTTTTCGCCCTTTGCCCGGGCGACGCTCTCCTTCCCCCTGGCCTTTCCGCTTCGGATCGCCCCCCGTTCCCCGGCCTCGCGCACCCGCCTGCCGGGGCTCAGCTCGCGAAGCGGGCGAGGCCCGCGCCAAGCAGGAAGCAGGCGATCCCCCCAGCGTTCTGGACCACCAGATTCAGCGCCAGCGCCCCGATCCGATGGGCCGCCATCAAGCGCTCGCTGTCCGCCACGTAGCTCGAAAAGGTGGTGAAGGCGCCCATGAAGCCCACCAAAATGATGGCCGCGGTGCCCGGCTCGATCCGAGCCCGTTCTCGAAAGAGCGTGAAGACGACGCCGAACATCAGGGAACCGAGCAAGTTCACGCTCAGCGTGCCGAATGGAAACCGCGAACCAGCGAGACGCTCGGCGGCGACCGTGACACCGTAGCGGCAGAGGGTGCCCACGGCGCCGGCGAGCGCAATCAGAAGCAGTCGTTGCATGAGGACCCGGTGTATAGCCCGCCGGGCGCCGGGCCGGCACGACGAGCCCCGCAGCCCGGTCGTTTTTCGGATAAAATGCGGGGGTGTCGAGCGAGAACGACACGGACCCGGACATCGACTCGACCGTGATAGGCAACGTTGCCGTGATTGGTGCGCTCGGGCACCTGCGCAAGGAGCCCGTGCTCGAGCAGCTCCGTGGACCGGGCGCACCGCGCAGGCTCTCCCTCTTGCCGCATGAAACGGTGATCGGACGCAGCAACCAGGCTGCGATCCTCATCGAGAGCTCGCTCTTGTCGCGCCGGCACGTCGCGCTGCGGCGGAGCGGCCCCGAGGTCACGCTCGTCGATCTCGACAGCCAGAACGGCGTTTACGTCAACGGCGTCAAGGTGCACTCCGCGCTGCTCCACGACGGCGACACGCTCCAGATGGGCGACGTCGTGCTGGTCTTTCGCGAGGCCGTCGGTTGAGCCAGGGACCGTTCGTCCGGTTCTGGGGTACGCGCGGCTCGATACCGACACCAGGGCACCGAACGCGACGATACGGCGGCAATACTTCCTGCGTCGAAATCCGCTTCGGGGATCGCTTGTTCGTGTGCGACGGCGGCACGGGCCTGAGGGAGCTCGGTCTGGATCTCGAGCGGCGGAAGCAGGGACCGCTCGAAGCCCACCTGTTCTTCAGCCACATGCACTGGGACCACATCCAGGGCTTTCCGTTCTTCGTTCCCGCCTACGCCCCAGAAAACGACCTTTTCGTCTACGAAGTGGCCCCCGGCGACGATCGCGTGCAGCGGCTGCTCCACGGCCAGATGCGATCGGAATACTTCCCCGTCGGTTTCACCGATCTCGGCGCCCGTATCCACGGGCGGCACTTCACCGAAGGCGTGCTCGCCATCGACGACGTCACGGTACGCTGCCTCGAGCAGCGCCATCCCGGCCGGAGCTTCGCCTATGCGTTCGAGCTCGGTGGCAAGAAGGTGGTGTACGCAACGGACAGCGAGCTCGATCTGTTGCTCGAATCGCCCGAGCAGGCGGAGACCGACCCGGATGCGCCGCGGCGCCTGCCGGCGGCCGTGGTCGACTTCGTGGCGGGCGCGGACCTGTTGATTGCAGACGGCCAATACACGGACGCGGAGTATCCCAAGCGGCGGGGCTGGGGCCACGCGCGCGCGACCACCGTCGCCGATCTCGCCCTGCAAGCGGGCGTCAAGCAGTGCGCCATTTTTCACCACGACCCCATGCAATCCGACGAGCTCGTCAACGAGAAGATCGCCGCGACGCGGCGCCGGATCGAGGGCGCCGGCGGCGCCTGCCTGCTGTTCGGAGCACGCGAAGGCTTCGAGCTCAAGCTCGACTAGCCCTTCACAAAAGCTGGGCGCGCCGTGAGAGCCAGAGCAGGACGACGACGATCCCCGCGACCAGGCTCCAGAACGCCGCGTAGCCGTAGCGCCAGTGGAGTTCCGGCAAGAACTCGAAATTCATGCCGTACACGCCGCACAAGAACGTGAGCGGCAAGAAGACGACGCTCACGACCGTCAAGCGCCGCATCACTTCGTTGGTGCGATGGCTGACGACGGACATGTAGAGATTCAGCGACTCCGACAGGATATCGCGATCGACGAGCAGATCCTGAAGGACGTGCTCGAGGGTCCCGACCATGTTGTGCAGGAAGGGCTGAGTCGCTTCACTGATGAACAGGCTGCGCCGCGTCGAAAGGTCGGTGAGCACGGCGCGGGCCGGCAAGAGCACCTTGCGAAAATGCAGGAGATCGGCGCCGAGCTCGGAGACGCGCTGGAACACGCCGTCGTCGACGTGCCCCGAGCTGAGCTCGTTCTGGAGCTGCTCGACGCGCTCCTCCATCACCTTCTGAATCAAGAGGTAGTTGTCGATCAGGTGGTCCCAGACTTCGTACACGAGAAAGCTCGGGCTGCGCGCAAAGCGCACGAAATCGGAACGGTAGTCGCGTCGTACGGACGCGAGGAACATCACGGGGCCGCGATGAATCGTCACCAAGAACTGCGCCGCGATGATGACGTCGACACGCTCGAGATCGAACTTGGTCCCGCGCTGCCGGCAGCCCGACACGACGACGTGCACGTAGTCCTCGTAGCGAGCGATCTGCGTCGACGGCTCGTGGCCGAGGGCGTCGTTGACGGTTTCCTCACCGATGACCTTCAGCTCGGCGAGCAGTCGGCGCGCCTCGACGGGATCCGAGGCGTCGATGTCGAGCCACACGAAGCGGCCCGCCTCCAACTCGGCGCTCACCTCGGCGAACGAACAGGTCTTTTCGGTCTTGTTCGTGAAATCGAGGGCTGCGACCGTGACCGTGCACGGGCTCGAGGTCGGCCTCGCGCTCGGAGGGATCGAAACCGTCATTTTACGGCCAGGTTACCCTGAAGGTCTCCCAGGGCGTCAGGGTATTCTAGGGTGCGAGAGGGTGCGACCGTAAGCACGCGGCGCGTCGCGCGTTTTACCGGTGTGCGCGAGACTCGACTCAGGCAGTCTTGGAGGGCAAGATCTCGACCGGCGCGAGCAGCGACTCGCCGCGGAGGAGTGCCGGCGAGGCCGGAGCATCGGGCGGCCATAGCCCGTCGCAGCCAACCGGCGCCGGGTTCGCCGGCGTCTTTGCGCTGCGCACCGATCGCGATCCGTTCTTCCGAGATCGCCCGACTCGAGGCGAGAAAAGTGCGAGCATCGGTCACGAATATCCTGCGAGGAGGCACATGAGCTCTGAGTCCAAGGTGGATGCATTCGCCCACGCCTTTTCCGCGGCCGCCGCGGACGCCCGTGCGACCACGGCAGAAAGCGGCACGGACGAGGACGTGCTCGCGGCGCTTCGCTCCGGCGATCACAACGGAGCGCTTTCGCTCTGCGCGCGGCAGCACGTGGCCTCGGTCGGACGTTTGTGCATGGCGCTGCTCGGGTCCCAGGCCGCGGCGGACGACGCCGTGCAGGACACGCTGCTCGCCGCCCACCGCGGCCTCGCGGACTTCCGCGGCGAGGGTTCGCTCAGAGCCTGGCTTTTCGGCATCGCGCGCCGCCGCTGCGCCCGGGCACTCGAGCGTCAGAGCGCTCAGAGACCCGTCGCCGAGCTCCTGGAGCCACCGCCGGACGCCGTCGAGCTCCTCGAGGCACGGCGCCGCGCAGAGATGGCGCGAGCCCTGCTCGCCGAGGTGCGACCGAGCGAGCGTGAGGCGCTGGTCCTGCGCTACGTCGGCGAGTTGAGCTTCCGCGAGGTGGGCGAGGCGTGCGGTATCGACGAAGCCACCGCGCGCAAGCGCGTCTCGCGAGCGCTCGCACGCTTGCGCGAGCTTTCCGAGGAGTGAGCGGCCATGCAAGAGACGAAATCGAAGGAGTGCAACGAGGTCGCGGAGCGCCTGGCCGAGATCCTCGACGGGACGGCCGAAGAGCGGCTGCTCGAGCACGTTGCGAGTTGTGACGCCTGTCGCGACGCGAGGCACGACGCCGAGCGGTCGAGGCGCATCGCGCGCGACGCCGCGCTCGACTACGTCGTGCCGCCCGATCTGAGCGAGCGCGTCGAGCGCGCTCTCTCGAGTCCGCGGGCCGCCGACGCAGCCGTGGAGGGAAAGCCAGCTTTCGTGCAGTCGAAGCGGGCGGCGGATGCCGTGCCGACGCCGACGGCAGCCCCGCCCGCCGCTTTGGCAAAAGAGCCCGCGGGGGAGCCCGAAGCCGCGACGGAGCCGCAGCCCGACCCGGAGCGGCAGCGAGAGCCCGAGCCGCGACGGGAGCCCGGGGCGCGGGCCCCCGAGGAGGCGAAGAAGGGCGACCCGCGGCGAGCCTGGCTCGCTCGCGGCGCCGTGGTCGCGCTTGCAGCCGGTCTCGCCATGCTGGCACGCAACGCCACCCAGCCGCCGACGAGTGCGCCGAAGAGCTCCAGCTGGGCGGGCAAGGTCGCGAACGTCGTCGCCGCCGCGGGCGGTCGCGGCCTCGAGAGCTGCGACGAGGCCGGCAAGAGCTGCCGATCGCTCGTGAAAGGCGCGGCGCTGCCCGCCTCGGCGCGTGTTCGCACGGACGGGCGCACGCGGGCCGAGCTCGTGCTCGACGACGGCAGCGTCGTGTCGCTCGATCGCGATACCGAGCTCGCGCTGCTGACGACGGGCGTGCGACATGCGTCGCTGGTTCGCGGCGCGCTCGTGGCGGACGTCGCGCACCAGGCCGACGAGGCACGCTTCGAGCTCCCCAAGGGCAGCGTGACCGTGCACGGTACGAAGTTCTCGCTGCGCGCCTCGGGTCCGCGCGCGAGCGTCGAGGTCCTGCGCGGTAGCGTGACGCTCGCGAACGCCGAGCACGACGGCGTGACGGTCGTCGAGGGCGAAACGGGGCGGCTCGAGGAGGGCAAACCGCCGAGCGTCGCCTACACGGGAACGCTCGGTGAGACCCTCGCCTGGCGTGACGAGACCTTCGGCGAAGCGGAGCGCGACGTGCCAGAGCGGGGCCTCGGCGAGCTGCGCGCGAAGAAGCCCGGCCAGGACGGCGAACGCGCCGGTGCGGTGACGCTCGCCTCGCACAGCGTGCGTGTGCGCATCGCGGGCGTCATGGCGCGCACGGAGGTCGAGGAGGAATTTGCGAACCAGACCGACGAGGTGCTCGAGGGCATCTACCGCTTCCCCATCCCTCCCGACGCGCAGATCGAGCGACTGGCGCTCGAGGTTGACGGCAAATGGGAGGAGGGCGCATTCGTGGACCGCGACCGCGCCGCGGCGATCTGGCGAGGGGCGATCGTGAACGCAGCGCCGAAGCAGCGGCGGCCCGTCGAGGAGATCGTGTGGGTTCCCGGGCCCTGGCGCGATCCGGCACTGCTCGAGTGGCAGCGTGGTGGCCGCTTCGAGCTTCGCATCTTCCCGATCCCGAAACACGGCAAGCGACGCGTGATCCTCGCGTACACCGAGGTGGTCAAACCCGTGGGTGGAACGCGCCGCTACACCTATCCCCTACCCTACGATCCGAGCGAGTCGACACGCATCGATCGCTTCGACGTGAACGTCGAGGTGCGCGGCAACGACGCCGCCTTCGGCGTGCGCCCGAGCGGCTACACGCTCGACCCGAGCGCCGCCGACGGCACGAGCAAGCTCGCGTTTTCGGCCGAGCGCTTCGCGCCGAGCGGGGACCTCACGCTCGAGTACGCGCTTCCCAACCGGCAGAGCGAGCTCACCGCCTGGAGCTATCTCGACTCGAGCCCGGCCCCCGCGAAACGCACTGGCGGTTCGGGCGCGGCGACGGCGCCCGCGGACGTGACGGATTGTTCGCCGTACGTCGCCCTGGCGCTCCGGCCCAAGCTGCCGCACGCCGAACGCGGCGGAACGCGAGAAGTGGCGCTCGTCGTGGACAGCAGTCGCTCGATGCTGGGCGAGGGCTTCCGGCGCGCCACGGATCTGGCGGTGCGGGTCGCGCGCGAGCTCGATCCGGACGACCGCATCACGGTGCTCGCGTGCGGGACCGAATGCCGCACGTTGCCGGGCGCGCCGCTCGCACCGGGTGCCGACGCGGCGAGCGCCGTGCGCAAGTTCCTGGGCGCCACCACTCCCGAAGACGGCTCGGACCTGGTCGAATCGATCCGCGAAGGGCTGCGCGCGCTCGGCGGTCGCGCGGGCGGCGAGCGGCGCGTCGTGTACCTCGGGGACGGCGCGCCGACCGTGGGCGAGGTGCGCCCCGGCAGCGTCGAGCGCGCCGTCAGGCGCCGCGTCGGTTCGGGGGACGCGACCGTGACGGCGGTGGCGATCGGCGCCGAGTCCGACCGCGCGATCCTCGAGGCGCTGTCACGCGGGGGCGGGGGCGTGATGCTGCCGTACGCGCCCGGCCAGAGCCTCGCGCAAGCCGCCTACGCCGTGCTCGGTCAGCTCTACGGCAACGCCCTCACCGACGTGAGCATCACGCTGCCCGAGGGGCTCGGCCGCGTGGCACCCGCGCTCCCCGGGGCGATTCCCGCGGGCGGCGAGGCCTTCGTCGTCGCACGCATGAACAATCTCGAGCTCCGAGGCGACGTCGTCTTGCGCGGCAAGGTGGCCGGGCAGCCTTTCGAGCAGCGCTATCCGCTCGAGCTTTCCGCGAGTGACGCGCGCGGCAACGCCTTCGTGCCGCGGCTCTACGCCGCCGCGCGCATCGCCGACCTCGAGCGCGACGGCAGCGACGCCGCGAAGAAGGAAGCGGTCGCGCTATCGAGCCGCTTCGCCGTGGCAAGCCGCTACACGTCGTTGCTCGTGCTCGAGAGCGAGGCGATGTTCCGCGCCTTCGGGCTCGATAACGCAGGACCCGCAGCCAGGTTCACGGGCGAGGAAGAAGCCGAGGAAGGGAGCGCCGACGGGCTTTTGGACGTGGGCGCCGACGACGACGCCTCCGAGGCTTCGTCTGGGCTCGCCTCGCTCGGCGCCAGCGGTGTCGGCAGCTTCGGTCCGAGCGGTGCCGCGAGCAAGGCGAGCAGCGGCCGCGCCGCGGAGCCCCTCCGGTCCGCGCCCGCGTCGGCCCCGAGGGCGGCTGCCACGGCGGGACCCGCACCCGCACCGGCCGCGGAGAAGGCCGCTGACAAGAAGGAAGCAAGGCCCGTCGATCGCGACGCGCTGCTCGTGCCCGACGATCCACCGCCGCCACGGCGCCGCCTCGTGCCGATGCGCAAGGTCTGGCGTCGCTTCGGCACCGTCGACGCGAACGCGAGCACACCCAAGGCGGCCAGCCCGAGCGCCATCGCAGAAGCCGAGCAAGCGCTCGACCGCGACCCGAACCGGCGCGAGGCGCTCAAGCGGCTGTTCATTCTGACGCTCCAGGGCGGTGGCGCCGAGCGGGCGCTGTCGCTCGCCGAGCGCTGGTCGGAAAAGGAGCCGCTCGACCCCGAAGCGATCACGGCCCGCGCCGATGCGCTCGCCGCGGGTGGCGACCGCGCGCGCGCTCTCCGGGTGCTCGGCAGCGTCATCGACGTGCGACCTGACGACGTCGCCGCGCAGAAGCGGCTTGCGCGGCTCGAGCGCTGGCGCGGACGCCCGGCGCTCGGCTGCCGCCACAGCATCGCCATCGCCGAGCTGCGCCCGAGCGACGCCCGGTTGCTCGCCGAGGCCGTACGCTGCGCACGCGAAACGGGCGACGGCGCCGCCGCCGGCGAGCTCATGGGCAACGCCGACGCGAAGACGGCGGACGCCGCGAGCAAGCTGCTCGAGCAACCGGCGCCCGACGAACGCGCCCTCAAGGGCGATCTGCGCGTCGAGGCGAGTTGGAGCGGCGGCGCCGACGTCGACCTCGCACTCATCGATCCCGACGGCCGGCGCGTTTCGTGGTTGGGCGCGCCGACGCGGGGGCTCATCAGCGCCCGGGACGTGACGAGCATGTCGAGCGAGGGCCTCGCGCTTTCGGGCGGAAAGCCAGGACAGTACGTGGTCGAGGTCGTGCGGGGCGGCGCGGGTGGACGAGCGAGCGGTGAGCTCACGATCACGGTCGCCGGCACGACGCGGCGGCTGCCGTTCACGCTCGACGGGCCGCGCGTCGGCGTCGCCATCGCCACGATCGGCGTCCGCTCGGTGCTCGTTCCGCTCTAGCGGGCCGAGCCTGCTGGCCCTACCTGGACGCTAGCTTGCCTTCACGCTGTCGAGCAGCGCGAGGAAAGGCTTCTTTGCCGCCTTCACCGTCGCCTTCGGGCCCGTGAGCTTGAAGAAGTAGGCGCCGCTCGGCGCCTCCACGATGGCCCCGAGCAGCGCATGGTCCTTCTTGAGCTTCTTGGGACCCTGCGCCATCACGTTCGCATTGAAGGTGCCCGAGTCGATCTCGACCAGGTGCGCGAGCAGATCGTTCGCCTTGCGATCCTCGCGTTTGACGCGATCGGGCGGCACGTCGGTAAACTGCTTGACCCAGCGCTCGACGTTCGCGTCGATGCCGCCGCCTTGTCCCGGGCCGAAGTAGAACACGCCGAGCTCGGCGTCCTCGCTGTCGCCGGCGACGCGCGGCACGAGGTAGGTGGCCTTGCGCATCGGGCTCGCGTTCTTCGCGCGCTTCCAGGTCGGAGGATCGACCCAGGTGATTTCGACCTCGGGCAAGGCCTTGGTCGCGGTTGGTGTCGGCGCAGGTGTCGCAGCGCTCGAGACGGGCGCGGGCGAAGGCAAGAGCGGTGAGCCGGACCCGGCAGGCTCCGGCGTCTTCTTGCATGCCGCACAGGTTAGGACGATGAATACGATGACCCGCTTCACGGTTCTCGCCGTATAGCACGCGCCAACACGCCATGATACGAGGCGTGCGATGACAGGCAAGGTGAGCCCCATCGACTGGGCCGTGTTCGGCGCCATCGTGCTGCTCTCCCTGACCTTCGATCGGCTGGTCTTCGGACGGCCCAAGGCGCACGTGTCCTTCCGCGAGGCGTCGATTCGCAGCGTCTTCTTCGTGTTCGTGGGGCTTTCCTTCAGCGTCTACGTCTACGCCCGCGAGAGCCTCGACGCGGCGGTCACCTACCTGCTCGCCTACGTCGTCGAGGAGTCGCTCTCCGTCGACAACCTGTTCGTGTTCCTCGTGCTGTTCACCTATTTCCGCGTCACGGAGGTGCAGCAACAGCGCGTGCTCGTTTGGGGCATCCTGGGGGCGATCGTGATGCGGGGCCTCTTCATCGTGCTCGGCGCGGCCCTTTTGAACCGCTTCCACTGGATGGGTTTCGTGTTCGGCGCGTTCCTCTTGTTCACGGGCGCACGCCTGCTCTTCCGCAAGGAAGAGGAGGTTGACCCCGAAGGCAACCTCGCGCTCCGACTCTCGCGCCGCTACCTCCGCACCACGAAGGAGATGCACGGCAACAGCTTCTTCGTGAAAAAGGACGGTGTCCGTTACGCGACACCGCTGTTTCTGGTCCTGATCGTGGTCGAATTCACGGATCTCTTGTTCGCGGTAGACTCGGTTCCGGCCGTGCTCGCGATTTCGAACGACGTGTTCGTGATCTACACATCGAACGTCATGGCCATTCTGGGTCTCAGAGCCCTCTACTTCGTGCTGTCGGGGATGATGAGCCGATTCCACTACCTCGGAACGGGTCTCGCCCTGATCTTGATCTTCATCGGTGCCAAGATGGTGGCCTCACCCTGGGTGACGCTCACGTTGACGCTTTCTTTGGCGGTGATCGGCGGCGTCCTCGCCGCCGCGATCACGCTCTCGCTCCTGCGAGAAAAGAAGGTTCAAGGAGAGCCCTGATGGAGCTCGACGCCTTCGCGGAGCGCTCGACCGGGCTGCTCCTCCACGTCACGTCCCTGCCCGGCCCCTTCGGGAGCGGAGACCTCGGCCCGGCGGCACACCGTTTTCTGGAATTCTTGGCGCGTGCCGGGCAGCGCTGGTGGCAAATGCTGCCGGTCTCCCCGCCGGGTGGCGGCGACTCGCCCTACGACAGCGCGTCCGCCTTCGCCGGCAGCCCCTGGCTCGTGAGCCTGGAGACGCTCGCACGGGATGGGCTGCTCGACCCCGAGGACCTCGTCGTACCGGGCAGGCTCCGCGCGGCGCGCACCATGTTGCCGAACGCAAGCGGCCGCTTTCGCGCGCGACGATTGCGCCAGGCGTTCGCGCGCTACCGCACGAGGCCGGACGCCGCGAGAGCGCTCGACGAGTTCCGCCAGGAACAGGCGGATTGGCTGCCGGATTACGCGCTCTACCAGGCGCTGCGCCGAGCGCACGGCCTCGTACCGTGGACACGCTGGGACTCGGCGCTCGTGCATCGCAAGCCCTTGGCGCTCGAGCGCGCCAAGCAGGAGCTGACGGACGAAATCGCGTTCGAGATCTTCGTCCAGCGCGAGTTCGCTCGCCAGTGGACCGACCTGCGCGGGCATGCCGCGGCGCTCGGCGTGCGACTGCTCGGCGACGTGCCGATGTTCGTCGCCCACGACTCCGTCGACGTGTGGACCCACCAGAAGCTGTTCCGGCTGCGCGAGGACGGCGAGCGCGCCGCCCTCGCCGGCGTGCCCCCCGACTACTTCAGTGCCGACGGTCAGCTCTGGGGCAACCCGGTCTACGACTGGCCCGTGATGCGCGAGTCGGGGTACGCGTGGTGGGTCGCTCGACTCGCCCGGACGCTCGAGCGCTTCGATGCCGTCAGGCTCGACCATTTCATCGGCTTTCACCGCTACTGGGAAGTGCCGGAAGATGCGCAATCGGCCAAGGAGGGCTGCTTCGTCGAGGGGCCTGGCCACGAGTTGTTCCAGCTGCTTTTGCAGCGTCTCGGTCGCCTGCCGTTCGTGGCGGAGGACCTCGGCGTGGTCACCGAGGGCGTGGTGCGCCTCAGGGAGCAGTTCGATCTGCCCGGAATGCGGATTCTTGCCTTCGCCTTCGCCGAGAACTTCCGCGACTACCAGCCGCACCGCTATCCTCGACGCGTGGTGGCCTACACCGGTACGCACGACAACGACACACTCGTCGGCTGGCTGTCGTCCGCGGAGCGTGAGCCCGATCCCTTGCGAGCTCAGGTGCTACGCGCCGAACGTGACCGCGCCCTGATTTACGCCGGCGGCAGCGGCGACTCCCCGCACTGGGATTTGTTCCGCACACTGCTCGCCTCGCCGGCCAACACGACGATCGTCCCTCTGCAGGACGTCCTCGGTCTCGGCAGCGAAGCGCGTATGAACGTGCCGGGGACGGCGACCGGCAACTGGCGCTTCCGAGCTCCACGCGGCGCATTCACCGGGCCTCTCGCGGAGCGCCTCGTCACGCTCGCGGACGCCTTCGAGCGCGTCCCACCCGGCCTCAGGGTGCACGGGTAGCGAATGGGAGTGGGGCACCGGCCGTCGAGCGTGCGAGCACGGCCGCTCCATCTGCTCTTCTTCCTGCTCTCGAGCACGGCGCTCGCCGAGACCCCGCAGGCGACAGCGCCGCTCGACACGTGGGGCACGGGCGAGCCCGGGCCCGCCACGCCAAAAGGCGTGCCGACACCCCCGCGGCCCCGTGCGGCGACGCCTCCGCCCGGGGAGAGCGCGAGGGACGACTTCGCGCCCGTCCGCTACACACTCGAGGACGTCGTCGTGCGCGGCAACACGCGCACGGCCGCTCGCGTCGTGCTTCGCTACGTCCCGTTCCGGCGCGGCGACCTGATCGACGTCAACGATTCGGCCTTCGTGCTGGCCCGCTACCGCCTGCTCGGCACGGGGTTCTTCCGCGACGTTCGAGCTCTCGCTCGAGAAGGGGTCCTCGCGCGGGCGCGTCGTGCTCGTCGTCGAGGTCGTCGAGCGCAACACCATCGTGCTCAACGAGGTGGCGATGGGACTGACCGCCGACGCCGACGTGAACGGCAAGGCCCGGCCCCTCACGGCCTACGCCGGCATCAGCGCCGCGGAGACGAACCTCGCAGGCACGGGCATCACGCTCGGCGGCGCGGTTGCCGGAGCGCAGAACCAGCTCGCGCTCCGGGCGCGCTTCCTCGACCCGACGTTCTTCGGCACGTCGTGGATGGTCGCCGGCACGCTGCTCTACAACGACGCCCACGATTATTTCGGCAACTCCGTGGTAAGGCCCGCCGATCCGGGCAGCACGCTGCCGCTCTCGGATTACGCCGTCGTCGCCTACAAACGCTTCGGCGGCTCGCTCGGCCTCGGGCGCGACCTCTCGGTCTCGACGCAGGGCTGGCTGCACCTGCGCCTCGAGACCATCGATGCACGCTACCCGCTCGAGGCGTCGCACCTGCGCGGCTTCGATCGCGAACCGATCAACTTCGACATCATCCGCGGGCAGAGCTTCCTCGCCACCGTGCGCGGCAGCTTGCAGCACGACACACGCGACCACCCGTTTCTGCCGACGCGTGGCTGGCTCATCGTGCTCGACGGCGAGTTCTCCGTATTGCCCACGGCGCTCGACTACGACTTCCAGAAGATCGAGCTCAGGGCGTCGCACTGGTGGCCCCTGCCGTGGGGACGTCACGTCGTCGAGCTCGAGGCGTACGGCGGCGCCATCGCGGGCAACGCGCCGTTCTTCGAGCAGTTCTACGTCGGTGATCTGACGGATTTCCTGCCCGACCGCCTGCTCGGCATGAACTTCGACCGGCGGCCGCCGCCGAACTTCCTGGGCACCGAGATCGTCGAGGAGCGCTACGGCACGTACGCGCTCAAGCTCGAGGGCGAATATCGCGTTCCGCTCTACCGCGGGCGCCGCTCGATCTACGGCATCGACTTCTTCGGCGCCTTCGGCATCTACGGGCTCGCGGACGACCGCACCGTCTCCAGACCGCCGACGGGCTATTCCGGCGCCGCGCGCATCCCGGTCGATCTCACGGCGAACCTCGGCTTTCGCGCGGATACGAGCGCGGGAGGCTTCACGTTTGCCTTTGCCAACGTGCTGAGCTTCGTCCCGGTGCGCGGCGAGGGGCCGGCCGGTGAATAGGCGGCTTGCCGCCTGGCTGTGGTTCGCGCTCGCCGTCGCGGCACCCTTTTTGGTGTCGAGCGCTGCTTCGGCGCAGGAGGCGCCGCCCATCGTGCAGCGCGACGCGAAGCTCGAGTGGGACACCGATCACAACCTCCTCTATCTCGATTTGGGCTTTCGCGACGTGCTCGACAGCAGCATCAAGACCAAGCTGAGCCGCGGGTTGCCCACGACGATCGTGCTGGCGGCGACGGTGCAGCGCGCTGGAGCGAGCGAGCCGCTCTCGAGCACCACCCAGACCTGCCGCGTCACCTGGCACGTCTGGGAGGAGGCGTACCACGTCGAGATCGTGCGCCCCGGCTCGAGCCAGGTGCGCTGGACCACGACGCTCGAGGGCGTGCTGCGGCGCTGCGCGGAGGCCCATCGGCTGCTCGCGGGCGACGCAACGCAGGTGCCGCGCGGAGCAGCGCTCACGGTAAAGGGCAGCATCCAGATCAACCCCGTGAGCCCCGAGGTGCTCCAGAAGCTCAAGCGCTGGGTGATGCGTCCGAGCAGCACGGGCACCGTGGCGCCCGGGGATGCGCTGTTCAGCACTTTTGCCGGGCTCTTTTTGCAGCGCATCGGCGACGCCGAGCGCGACGTGCGCTTCCAAACGCGACCGCAGGTGCCGGCGCCGTTCAGCAGCCGGCAGGAGGAAGCGCGCGCGCGCTGAGGTGCCGGCGCCCCTGCCGCCGTCGCGAGCGCCTTCGTGCTACGAAAAGCGGGTGACGAGCGCCGCCTTCCCCATCGCGCTCCGCCTCGCAGGGCGGCGCGTTCTGGTCGCAGGCGGTGGGGAAGCGGCCGCGCGCGCCCAGGCGCTCGCCGCTGCCGGCGCCCGCGTGCACGTCGTCGCGCCGAGCCCCGACGAAAGCCTGCGCGAGCTTTCGGAACGCGGGGTCATCGAGCTCTCCGCTCGCGAGGCCCGTGCCGAGGACGTCGCGGGCAACTGGCTCGTCGTTCAGGCGACGCGCGACGAGGCGCTCGCCGATCGCCTCGCTCTGGCCTGCGAGGCCGAGCGCGTCTTCTTCTGCGCCGTGGACGATCCGCGCGTCGGCAGCTTTTCGCATCTTGCCATCGCACGCGCTGGCAAGGTGTTCGCCGCCTTCGGCAGCCAGGGAGAAGCGCCGGCGCTCGCTCGCCGCTTGCGGGAGCTCTTCGAGTCCGCCTTCGCCCGCGCCGATCTCGCGGGGTTCTCCGAGCGCCTCGCCGAGCTACGCCGGCGGACACCCGCGGCCGAACGGCGCGCGGTGCTCGGCGCCGCCGTCGCGGGCGTCGCGCTCGAAGGCGAGCTCGTGCTGCCCGGAGAGTTGCCCGACGAGCGCCCCGCGCCTCACTCGAACGTCGGCGTGCCCGAGGGCAAGGCGAGCGCCGACGGCGACGGATAGGTCGCGAGCACGGCCAGCCAATAGTAGCGGTACTGGTGCGGCAGCGCCGCCCAGTCCGGCGCGGAAAACACGCGGTTCACGCAATCCGCGCTGCGCCGCGCCTGCGGCCCGCGCCAGCTGCCGCTCGCGCCGGGAAACACGTGGTACTGCTTCTTCGTGAAGTCGAGGGAGAGGACGTAGTTGATGGTGCCCTCGTCCTTCTGCTTGGGCGCGCAGTTGACCGCGGCCTGAACTGCCGTCGCGAGCGCCTTCTCCACGGCAGGCAGCGCGTCGCACATGCCGCCGGCGAGCCGCGAGTTCGCGGGCGAGGAGCCGCACTTCACGCGCTGCGCCGGCGCGAGCTTCACGCGCTCGACCGCCTTTTGCGGCGCCGGCCCCGCGTCGATCGCGACCGGTGCCACCGCCGGTTTCTGGGCGCTCGGTGGCACGCTCGGCTCGGCACCGGCGGCGGGCGCGACCGACGGACGGCGCATCAGATAGAGCGGCACCGCCATGAGAATCACACCGGCGACACCCGCCACGACGAGCTGCGCCCTGAGCGGCCGATCGAGGCTGGCACTCGAACCCTGGCCGAGCCGCCTGAGACGCGGCTCGCCGGAAAGCGATGGGATGGACGAGCGCGGAGGGCGCGCCATGACGGCAACCATGCGCGACGACCAGTCGCCGAGCAAGGCCTAGAACGACGGGGAGGACTAGTCGTCGAGCAGGGTCGCGACGTTCTGGCCCGGTTCGGCTCTCACGATGGTCGCAGCCAAATCGAGCGTTTCTGGCATCAGACCCTGGACCTGCGACACGACCTGCTCGACGACGTTGCGCGCCTCGTCGAGGCTCGGACCCGTCATCGCGATCGCGAACTTGAGCGGCCCGGTGCGCCCGCCCGTGACCGGCACCAGGCTGAGCAGGAGCATCTCCGTTAGCTCCACGACGCGCTGCGCCGCGCGCCGAAGCGCCAGCATCTCGAGGATTGCCGGTCGATCGCTGACGTGGCGATTGGGGCCGCGCACCTGGTAGCGCGCGATCGAGAGCGGCGCCGCCGACCACTCGGCAAACGCGCGATCGTCCTCGAGCGAGCGGACGAGCTGATCGCGCGAGAGCAGCCCCGTGAGGCCGTCGCGGCGCGAGAGGTACGCCTTCGCGCGCTCGTGCTGGGGCGACCCCTCGGCGAAGCTCACGAGCTTCACGCGCGACTCGCCGAGCTGGACCTCCGAGCCGTGGAGCAGCGTGATGGTCTGCTTGCGGTCGAAGCCGTAGTCGGCAAACGTGCCGTTGGTGCTGCCCGTGTCCTCGATCGACCAGGATCCGGCTTGCCAGCGCAGCGCGGCGTGCGAGCCGGAGACGGTCGGCTCGGGCATGACGATGTCCTGGCCCGCGCGGCGGCCGATCGTGATCACCGCCTTGCCGAGCGAGAACATCGTGCCGGCCGCGTCGGGCGCGTTGGCCGAATAGGTGACGAGCAGCGACTGCGCTCCGGGCACGAACAGCTCGCTCGCGCCACGCCCAGGCGGGGGACCGGGGCCGATGCGCTCGCGGGGGATCTGCACCTGGCTGGTCGTGAGCGAGGTGGGGTTGAAGAACCTGAGGTGCCGTGCCGACGGGCGCAAGATCGGATCATCCGTGAGGCAGCGAAAAATCTGCTTGATCTCGTCCACCGAGAGCGACGACGGCACGTCGAACATGATCTGCGAGCGCATGGGCTTCGCCCGCGGCCGGTAGCCAGGCTCGGGGACCCGGCACGTCCACATTTCCCAGAGCGTGAGCCCGAGCGCGTACATGTCGTCCTCGGGGCTCGCCCCGCCCGAGCGGAGCCGCTCCGGAGCCATGTAATTGGGCGTCCCGCCGTCGGGCGGCGCGCCAGGCCTGCGAGCGCTCAAGCGCGCGCGCTCCTGAGCGAAGCCGAAGTCCAGGATGATGGCTCGATCGCTCGTCACCATCACGTTGCCCGGCTTGAGGTCACCGTGGACGAGACCCTGAGCGTGGATCGCGGCGAGCCCCGCCGCCGACTCGCTCGCAATCTTGCGGAACTCGTCGGCGGTATAGCCCCCTTGCGCCTTGCGACGCCGGATGTGCGTGTGCAACGTCTGGCCCGCGATGTGCTCCATCACGAGGATGGGTCCCCAGGGGCTCTGGCTGAGGTCGTGCACGCGACAGACGTTCGGGTGGCTCACCGAGCGGGCTAGCAAGAGCTCCTGACGGAGCGCCTCGTCGTCGCCGGGCATGCGCGATTCCTCACGCACGACCTTGAGCGCGACGGGCTGCTGCGTGGTTCGGTCGTACGCCAGGAACACCTCACCCATGCCTCCCTTGCCGAGACTCTGGCGGATCTCGTAGCGATCGTTGACCACCGTGCCCGGACCGAGCGGGGGCGGATTTCTTGGGGGAGGGGGCATGGAGGAGAGGCGACCGCGGGTTGGGGTAGCGTCGTCGATTTGGCGCGCCCCTGCAATCGTCTCCACCGGACCGCGACCCGGCCGCCGCCCGAGCACCGGCCGCCCCGAGGCGCCAAAAATACGGACTTGTCGGGCGCGCCGAGGCGCCGCGCGGGTGGTACAATCAATCCCGCCTGCCGCCCCGAAATCCGGGCGGGAAGGAGGTCCCGTGAAAAAACACACAGCCGTGGTCCAATCGGCCGAGGGCCCCTCGCGGCAACGTTCGCGCGCTCACTTGCTCGTCCCGCTGCTCGCGCTCGTGGGTACGCTCGGCTGCGCGAAGGGCGAAGAGTGCACGCGCGCGCGCCTCGCCGCCTCCGACGCCTGGAAGACCGTCATGTCCCAGGCCGGTGCGGCCCGCCTCAACGGGTCGCTCGAGTACGAGGATCTATCCGACGCGAAAAAGGCGGAGCACGTTAAAACGTTCTCCCAGATCGAGAAGCAAGCCGAGATGGTGTTCACCTCGTTCGCCTACGAAAAGATCACGTGGAAAACGTCGGATCCCGCGCGCGACGCGGCCGACCAGGCGTTCAACGGTTACTTCGGCAAGGACAACTACAAGATCCTCTCGGCGGCGCTGAAGACGGCCAACGCCAAGTACGAAGCAGCCGCCAAAGCCTGCCGCGACTGACGGCGCTCGAGCTCAAACGTAACGCGTCAGCACGCCCTCGACGGAGGCTGCATAGCCACCGCCGAACAGATTGACGTGCACCATGAGCGGGTAGAGCTGGTAGAGCGCGACGCGCTCGTCCGAGCCGGGCGCGAGCGGAAACGCCTCGGCGTAGGCGGCGTGGACCCGCTCCGAGAAGCCGCCGAACAGGCGCATCATCGCCAGATCCACCTCGCGATGCCCGCCGTAGACCGCTGGATCGATCAGGCACGGCGCGCCCTCGTCGTCAACGTGGAGATTACCCGACCAGAGATCGCCGTGCAGGCGCGCCGGCGGCTCGGGGGGACCCACGAGCTCGTCGAGCCTCGCGAAGAGCCGCTCGAAGCCACGTCTGAGCGCGCTCGTGGCGCGCCCCGACGCCACGGCCCGAGCGAGCTGTGGCTCGAGTCGCTCGTCACGATAAAAGTCGCCCCAGCGCGCATGTGCACGGTTCGATTGCGGCAGGCTACCGATGAAGTTGTCGTGGTCGAGGCCGAACGACGAAGCGTGCGTCCGGTGCAGGGCCGCGAGGCCCCGGCCGAGCTCCTCGTCGAAGCTCTGGCGCCGGCTCGCGGGAGTGATGAGCTCGAGCGCCAAAAAATCCGGCCCTCCGGCACCGCCCACGGCGAGCACCGCGGGCACCCGCAGGGCCCCCGCCTCGGCGAGGAACGCGAGGCCCCGCGCCTCGGCGGCGAACATTCCCGTGGGGCTCCGCGCGTTCGTCTTCACGAAAATGGCGCGGCCATCGGCGAGCCGTACCCCGAAAGCGTCGTTGATGTCCCCGCCGCCCAGGCGCTCGGCCGAACGGACGGGCGCACCGAGCACGGCCGCGAGCGCGGCGGCGAGGGGCGCGCCGAGCTCCGTCACGGCTCGCGCTCGCGTCGAATGCGCTCGAGGAGCCCGGTGCACGCCGCGAGGCAGAGATCGATGACCTCGTCGAAGCCTTCGTCGCCCCCGTAGTAGGGGTCCGGAACGTTTGCTCCCGAGGGCGACTGCGGGTCGAACGACCGCAGCAGGAAGAGCTTTTCGGTCGTGGCGCCCCGCGGAGCCGTCGCAGCGAGATCCTCGTAGTTCGCGCGGTCCAGCGCGAGCACGTAGTCGAAACGCTCCCAGTCGGCAGGCTCGAAGCGCCGCGCGGCGCCGTCGATGACGATGCCGCGACGGGCGCCGGCGGCTCGAGCGCGCCGGTCGGGCGGCTCACCCGCGTGGTAGCCCGCCGTGCCGGCGCTCTCGACGTGGACCGCCTCGTCGAGCCCTGCCTGCCGCAAAAGGTGCCGCATCACCCCCTCCGCGGTCGGCGACCGACAGATGTTTCCCAGACAAACGAAGCAGACGCTGACTTCACGCGGGCGGGTCACGGTCCTATTATCGCCCCGGCATGAGCCTGGCTGGCAAGACGCTACTCGTCACGGGCGCGACGCGGGGTATCGGCAAGGCGATCGCCCTCTGTGCGGCGCGCGACGGCGCCAACGTCGTGGTGCTCGGCAAGACCGACACGCCCCACCCCAAGCTCGCCGGCACCGTGCACGACGCGGCCCGGGAGATCGAGGCGGCCGGCGGCCAGGCGCTCGCCTGCGTGGCCGACGTGCGCTCCGAGGAGCAAGTCGCTGCCGCCGTCGAGGCCGCGGTGTCGCGCTTCGGCGGTATCGACATCCTGGTGAACAACGCGAGCGCCATCCAGCTCACCGGCACCCTCGCCACGGAGATGAAGCGCTTCGACCTGATGCACTCCGTCAACACGCGCGGCACCTTCCTCTGCTCGCGCGCTTGCATCCCGCACCTCGCGCGCGCCGTGAACCCCCACATTCTCGTGCTGTGCCCGCCGCCGACGCTCGACCCGCGCTGGTACGCGCCGCACCTCGCCTACACGCTGTCGAAGGTGGGCATGAGCCTCTGCGTGCTGGGGCTTGCCGCGGAGCTCGGCACGCAGGGCATCGCCGTCAACGGACTCTGGCCGCGCACGGCCATCGCCACGGCGGCCATCGAGAACCTGCTCGGTGGCGCGGCGCTCGTGGCCCGTTCGCGCCGCCCCGAGATCGTCGCCGACGCTGCTTACGCCATCCTGACGCGGCCGAGCCGCACGACGACGGGCCGCTTCTTCATCGACGAGGACGCGCTCCGTGAAGCAGGCGTCACCGACCTCGATGGCTACTCCGTGACGCTGGGCGGCGAGCTCGCGCCAGATTTCTTCCTCTGATCCATGCTACGAGGCATCGCGATGCACCGCTCGCTGACGGCCCTGACGTTGCTTCTCGCGCTGTCGCTCTCGGCGACCGCGCGCGCCGAGTCGTCGTTCGCGGATCGATTCTTTTACGGCACTTCCCCGGGTGAGCCCTCCACGCCGAAGCTCTTCGTCGTCGGCGGCTTCTACACGCTCTCGCTCGCGAGCCTCGGAGTCGGGGTCGCCAGCCTGTTCCAGGCGAAGTCGCAGCGGGCGGAGGCCGAGGACTTCAAGCTCGCGCGACCGCCGGGCTTCTGCAGCGATCTCGCGTCCGCGGACTGCGCCGCCTATCACGAGCGCGTCGCCGACGCGCGCAGCACTCAGGCGATCGGCATCGCGCTCTTCGGGGTCAGTGGCCTCCTGGCGATCGGCGGCGGCGTCACGGCAGAGCTCTGGCACAACCAGGTCACGCTGACACCGGCAGTCGCGCTCGATACGCTGGGAAGTCGGCCACTTTTCGGAGTGCGCGCAAACTTCTGAACAGGAGCCGACGAGGAGGCGGGCGTCGTGCCCGTCTAGCCGTAGCGGATGGAACGCACGGTGATCTCGATCTCGCCGGCGGGACGCGCGACGACGACCGAGTCGCCGACGCGGCGCCTCATCAAGCACTTGCCGAGCGGCGACTGGAAGCTGATGCGTCCCGCGCTCGGATCGGCCTCGTCGGGCCCGACGACGCGGTAGCACATCACGCGGCCGTTCTCGTCGACGACCTCGACCTCGGCTCCGAAGCGCACGTCGTCGCGCGGCGAGCCTTCCGCCGAGACGACGATGGCGGCGTCGAGGCGCTTGATGATGAAGCGAATGCGCCGATCAATCTCGCGCAGGCGGCGCTTGCCGTAGATGTATTCGGCGTTCTCGGACCGGTCACCCTGGGCGGCGGCATCCGACACCTCGGCCACGACACGGGGCCGTTCGACGGTGGTGAGGCGTCCGAGCTCCTCGGCGAGCTTCTTTTGTCCCTCGGGCGTGAGGTAGTTGGGCATGGCGACCGCGACAGGAGCAGCGTAGCGTAGCCGAGCCCACATGCACCGGAAACCCGACGTGCTCCCCGCTCGCGCGCTCGACCATGAGCCCGCCCGAAAGCCCGGCGGCGGGCGTCCTTCCGCGAGGCTTCACGCGTGAAGTCAACGCGCGCGCTCCTCGTGATCGGCGCGGCGCTGCTCGTCGTGCTCGTGCTCGCCGTGGCGGTCGCCTTCGCGCTCGTGCCCCGCTACGTCGCGCGTGAGGTCGTCCGGCGCGCGCGCGAGCAGGGCGTCGAGCTCGAGATCGGGTCGCTCGGTTGGGGCTGGCAGAAGGCGTCGCTCGCCAACTCCAAGGCGCGGCTCGTCGGCGTGAGCGGGCTCACGCTGCGCATCGAATCGCTCGCCGTGAAGCTCACCGACTGGGAGCTCGAGCGCCTCGACTTCGACGGCCTCGCCGTGGAAGCGGACGGCTCCCTCCCGAAGCTCTACCTCGAGATCGGCGCCTGGTCGAAGCGGTTCCCGAGCGCCTATCAGCTCCCCGTGAGCGCGACGCGCGTCTCCGTCGCGTGGCGGCCGGACCCGGGGCAACCTCCCTGGCTCGAGCTCGCCGACGCGACCGTCACGCTCTCGCCGGCGGGCACGACGCTCGTCGCCGAGCATGCACGCGTGGCGGGGGCGGAGGTCGGCCGCGTCGGAGCTGCTTGGGCGGCCACGGCGACCAGCGTCGCGCTCGGCCTCGGTGATCCGGAGCTCGCGCGCGCTCCCTTGCGCGTCACGGTCAACCTCGCGGTCCCGCGCCCCAAGGTCACGCTCGAGCTTCTCACGGTTCCGCTCGAACGGCTCGCGGGGCCCTTCGCGATCCCGCTGCCCGTGAAGGGCGTGAGCGGCCGCGGCACGATCGTCGTCGAGTTTGCTTCGCGCGAGGCGGCGTTGCCGGAGCGAGGGCAAGCGCATCTCGAGCTCGTCGGCTATGTGCCGCCGCACCCGGTGGAGATCGACGGCTTCGTCTTCGGCGACGTGACGACGCTCGACACCGCGCTCACGTTCGCCCCCGACGGCAACACCATCACGCTCCACGAGACGCGCGTCACCGCCGGCAAGTTCTCGCTCACCGGCGGCGGCACCTTGACGCGCGACGCGGCCGACGCGCGCGTGCTGCTCGACCTCACGGGCAGCCTTCCTTGCGACGCCCTCGCCCAGGCCGCCACCGAGTCGCGCCTCGGGCGCCTGCTCGGCCGCCCCGTGGGTCAAAAAGGCGGCAAGGTGGCGCGTCAGGTCGTGGGCGGCTCCGTGTCGGTGCGCGTCACCGTTAACGCGACGACCAGCGATCTGCCGGGCGCGAAGGTGGGTCGCAGCATCGGCGTCGGCTGTGGGCTCAAACCGCTCACGCTCGACGACCTCAAGCGACTCGGCGAAACGCTCTTGCCGAGCGAGCTCTCTAGCCTGCCCGACGAGCTCGAGAAGCTCGGCAACGCGGCGCTACCGGGAGCCTCCGGTCTTCCCGCGCTGGCCCTACCTCCTCTCCCGTCCGGCCTGCCTGCGCTCCGTGGGCTGCCGTCGGCGCTGCCGACCCTGCCGGGCGGCACGTCCTTGTCGGCGCCGCTCGCCCCGAGCTCCAGCGCATCGAAGAGCGCGCAGGTCCCCTCCCCCGACGGAGCACCGACCACCGCCACGAAGGGCGCGGCGGCACCGAAGACCTCCGCGGCACCGAAGACCTCCGCGGCACCGAAGACCCCCGCGGCACCGAAGACCTCCGCGGCACCGAAGACCACGGCGGCACCGAAGACCACGGCGGCACCGAAGACCTCCGCGGCACCGAAGACCTCCGCGGCACCGAAGACCACGGCGGCACCGAAGACCTCCGCGACGACGAAAAGCAAGTGAGGCAAGCCGCCCACCGCCCCCGGCGCCGCGCCATCGCCGCGCCGCGCAACGCCACGACCTTACCAGGCGAACGAAAACTTCACCGAGTAACTCACGACGATGGCGCGCCCCGACGGCGTCTCGTCGAACGTCACGCTACCGAACGCTTCCTCGAGACAGCTCCGGAAGCGATCTCCCTTGAGCCTGGTGCGCACGTGGCCGACGCTCGGCCTGCCGCCACGACCGCTCACCTTGAGGTCCGCGCCGAAGGTTCCCTCCGTGCCGGGTTGCTCGACGAGCTGGTAGCACTCGAGATAGCGCCACGATTTTTGCTCGAGCGTGGCCAAGATCTTGTCACGCTCCGCCGCGTCGCGCGCGGTGCCGCCGATGTGGAGGCCGAAGCTCTTGACGCGAAGCTCGGGCAGCGGCGGCCCGTGGCGCTCGGGGACGGTGGGGGCGGGCGGGCGCACGGCCGCGCTGCCGGCGGGTGCCGGGCGAGCGGAAGCGCTCGTGCCGGGCTCGGGTGGCGTCGGAGGCAACGACGGCCCGGGGGCCTCGTCGGGTGACTCCTGAGTCTCGTCGAGCGCGGGCTCGGGTCCCGTGCTCGCGCCGATTGGCTCGGGGCTGCGTGGCTCCCTCGTGGCGCTCTTGCACGCCGCGAGCGCGAGCCCGACGAGGAGGACCACGGGACCGAAACCCGACCGCATGGCACCGTCCCTAGCGCGTTCGTGCCATCGGCTGAAGCCTTCTCTTGGTTTTCGGTCGAGCCGCGAGTAACCCGAAAGGAGCATGCTCCGACCGGCGGTTCTGGCGCTTTTTTTCGCGCTCGTCGCGTGCAGCCGCAAGGACGCGCCGCCCGCGGCTGCCTCGGCCGCCGGCGCGGCGCCGCGCGAAAGCGCCCGGGCGACGCCATCGAGCGGCGCGCCGAAGCCCGCGCCCAGCGTCACGGCGCCGAAGCCCGCGCCGACGAGCGTCAAGGTCGAGCTCAGCGGGGACGGTGGGCTGCCAAAAATCGCGCTCGGCGAGCTCGACGACGTGGGCCCCGCGGGCCCCGCGACCGCATCCCCCGCCGGCGTGGTGCTCGTCACGCGCGACGACCGCGTGCTCGTCGCGGCGCCGACGACGAGCGGCCGCCCACCCGCGCTCCATTTCCCGAGCGTCGAGGCCGGGCCCGAGGAGCTCGCGCCGGTCGGGCGAGGACCGAGCATCGCGCTCGGGCAGGCGTACTGGGTGTCGCACGGGCGGCTCGTGCGCCGCTCCCTTTCGGGCGGCACGCTCGAGGTGATCGCCGACGACGCGCGTGTTTCGTGTCGAACCTCGGCCGTCGAGCTCGACGGCGTCGCCGTGGTCGCCTATCTCGGCAGACCGGACGACGAGGGCACGTCGCGCGCGAGGCTCTGGACGTCACGCGGGGCGAGCTTCGAGATCACGCCCGAGGGCGCGGGGGCGAGCAGCGTCTCGCTGACGAAGACCTCCGAGCACACCGCCCTCGCCGTTTCGATCGATGGCCGGAGCGGGATGACGCCGCTCCACGCGCGCACGCTTTCGACGGAGGGCGGCTCGCCGAAGCTCGGTGAGGACGTCGTGGCTTGGGTCGGGGGACCCGCCCATTCCTTCACCGAGGTGGTCGCGGGCGCCGCGGGCGACGACGCCTGGGCGGCCGTGCCGCTCGAGCGCGACGCGACGCACTTCGGCCTCGCGACGCTCGCGCTCGGCGCGAGACCGCGCATGGACACCGAGGCCTCGTTCTTCGACTACCCGAACGGCATCGATCTCGCGCCGGCCGCCGCGAGCACGCTGTGCGAGAGGCTTCATCTCGCGTTCGTGCGACCTTCGGCGAGCGCGCCCCATTCCCCCCAGGAGCTGGTCCTCGCCGAGCCCCAGAGCGGCCGCACCGTGACGGTCGCCAACGCCGCAGGCTTCGCGAGCGTCTCCCTCGCGCCTCTGCCGAATGGTGGGCTCATTGCGTACGTCGCCGACGGGCGCACCTGGGCCCGGAGCCTCAAGTGCCGTTGAGCCGAACCGAGCCGTCGTGCGTCTAACCTGGGTGCCCCTGCGACGGCTGCTCCTCACGCTGAGCCTCGGCCTGGTTTCCGGCTGCAGCGCCCAGCAGGCGCCCGCCCCGGCCGCCCCGGCCGAGCCCGGTTCCGTCGCACCGGCCCAGGAGCCCGCCGCGGCACCCGCACCCCCGCCTGCGGGCGAAGAGAGCGTCCCCACCGACGCGCTCGAGGAGGGGCGCGCTGGCGTCGACGACCTGTCGGAGGCCCAGGCCGAGCTCGAACGGGCCCGAGCCGAGCTCGAGCTCGCGCTCGGACCACCGCCCTCGAAGGCCTCGTCGGCGACCGGCGCTGCGGCACCACCCGCGGCGGCGCCCGCCCGCGCCCGCCCGCGCGCTTCGGAGCGCGAGGCGGACGAAGCGCCGGAGAGCAAGGCCGACAAGAAGTCGCGGGAGTCGAGCTGCCAGACGGCCTGCCGGGCGTTCGCCTCGCTCGGCCGCGCCGCGGGCTCGATCTGCCGCATCGCCGGCGACGACGACGCCCGCTGCACGCGCGCGCGCGGCATCGTCGCCCAGGCTGGCCGTCGCGTCACCGTGTGCGGCTGTCCGAGCGAATGACGCGAAAGGCCGAGGCGGACGCACCGGCGCTGCTCGGCCGGCTCGCGCCGAGCCCGACCGGCTACCTGCACCTCGGCCACGCTCGCACCTTCCTCGTCGCCTGGTGGCACGCGCGTTCGAGGGGGGGCCGAGTCCTGTTGCGCATCGAGGATCTCGACGCCGACCGCAGCCGCCCGGAGCTCGCCGACGCTCTGCGCGAGGACCTCGCGTGGCTCGGGCTCGATTGGGACGGCGAGCCCAGCGTGCAGTCGGCGCACCTCGAGCGCTTCGACGATGCCGTGCAAAAGCTGCTCGAAAGCGGCATGGCCTACCCTTGCATCTGCACGCGAGCGGACCTCAGGACCCTCGCGCAAGCGCCTCACGAAGGCGAGGTCGAGCCGCGCTACCCGGGAACGTGTCGCGATCGCTTCGCGAGCATCGAGGAAGCGGAGCGTCAGGCGGGCAGGCCGGTCGCCGTGCGCCTGCGCGTTCCGCCCGGGCCCGTCACCATCGAGGACGGTTCGTACGGCCCGTTCACGACCGACGTGGCGAGCGAGGTCGGCGATTTTCTCGTCCAGAGGCGCGGCGGCGCGCCGGCGTATCAGCTCGCGGTCGCCGTCGACGACGCTGCGGAAGGCGTGAGCGAGGTGGTGCGCGGGCGAGACCTCTTGCCGAGCGCGGTGCGTCAGTGGCACGTGCAAAATGCCCTTTCGCTCCCCCACCCGAGCTGGGTCCACGTCCCACTCGTCCTCGACGCGACGGGCCGCCGCCTCGCCAAGCACGAGCACGACCTCGCGCTGCGAGAGCTCAGGGGCCGCGGCGTCGACGCGCGCCGCATCGTCGCCTGGGCAGCCAGGAGCGTGGGCATCGAGACCAAAGAGCCCGTCTCCGCGCGCGATCTCGTGGCGAGCTTCCGGCTGGATCGGCTGCCGCACGCCGCGGTCCGGCTCGAGGCAACGACCGGCTTCCTCGTCTGACACGCGCATCGGGGTCCCGCCCCGTGAGCTTGATGATAGGCTCGGCCCCTCGATGCAGGCGGCCGAAGACGACAAGACGGCGACGCTCTTCGGTCACCCCGCCGCACTGTTCACGCTCTTCTTCGCCGAGATGTGGGAGCGCTTCTCGTACTACGGGATGCGGGCGCTGCTCCTCTTTTACATGCTGAAGGGGTTCTTACACTACGACGACCACCGCGCGTACGGCGTGTACGGCTCCTACACGGCGCTCGTGTACATGACGCCGTTCTTCGGCGGCATGCTCGCCGACCGGCTGCTCGGCGCGCGGCGCGCCGTGGTGCTGGGCGGCGCACTCATGGCGGCGGGACATCTCTTGATGACCGTCGAAAAGGACGTGGCCTTCTTCGGTGCGCTCGCGCTGCTCATCGCCGGCAACGGCTTCTTCAAGCCCAACATCTCCACGATCGTCGGCTCCTTGTACGAGGCTGGGAGCCCGCGGCGCGACGGCGGTTTCACGCTCTTTTACATGGGCATCAACCTCGGCGCGACGCTCTCGCCGCTGCTCTGCGGCTACATCGGCGAGACGTACGGATGGCACTACGGTTTCGGCCTGGCGACGATCGGCATGCTCGTCGGGCTCAGCGTCTTCGTCGCGCCCCCGCGCGTCGCCCAGACCATGATTCTCGGCGGCGCACTCGCCACTTCCGGTGCGCTGCTCGTGCTCCGTCCGAACAACGGCTGGGCCGTCGCCGTGAACGTGCTCGCCGCCGTCGCGCTCGTCATCGCCGCCGTGATCGCCACCATCGCGCTCGCTCGGGGCGGCGTACCGAAAAGCGCGGGGGCGCCACCGGACTCGACGCGGCTCACGACGCCGCTCGTCGGCCCTCTCTCGGCCGAGCGCGTCGTCTACGTCGCCACGCTCCTGGCCGTGCCGCTGCTCGCGCTGCTCGTCTCCGGCTTCTCGCCGCTGCGTGCCGACGGCGAGCCGCTCGTGCTCCTGTCCGACGGCGTGCGCGAGAGTCTGAAAAATCCGCTGCTTTCGACGGTTGCCGCCGAGGTCAGCAAGCCAGCCGGTCTCGTGCTCACGCTCACGGGGCTGTTCGCCGTCGGCTACTTGCTCAAACGCATGACCGGTCTATCGAAGGTCGAACGCCAGCGGCTCGGCGTGGTGTTCGTGCTGACTTTCTTTTCGCTCCTGTTCTGGTCGTTTTTCGAGCAGGCCGGCAGCTCGATCAACAACTTTACCGATCGCAACGTCGATCGCGTCGGTGAGACACGCCGCCTCGACCACGCCGACGTGGGAAAGGTCATCGAGCTCACGCCCACCCAGGAGCAGGTCGGCTACCACGACGGCAAGCGGCTCTTCTCGCTCGAGGATCTCGACCGTTTCCGCGCGACGCACGAGGCACCGGAAGCGACGGTTCCGTGGCACGTCGCGGCGGACAACGTCGGCATGGGGATCGCGAGCCGAGCCGACGAGACCCCCGCAAGCCTGTTTCAGGCCACCAATCCCGTTTTCATTTTGTGCTTCGGTCTCGTTTTGAGCGCCCTC
The DNA here is from genome assembly GCA_963841435.1 of uncultured delta proteobacterium. GTDB lineage: Bacteria > Myxococcota_A > Polyangia > Polyangiales > Polyangiaceae > PMG-095. Next base: position 1,035,093 of record CAWJCS010000002.1, on the reverse strand, counting down.
TGGACGAACCTCGGCCGTCGCGGGCGCGACCCGAGCGCGCCCGTGAAGTTTTCCCTCGGCTTGTTCCAGCTGTCGCTCGGCTTCGCCGCGCTCTGGTACGGCGCGAAGACTGCGGACGCCCGGGGCATGGTCGGCGTCTGGTGGCTCGTGCTCGGCTACCTCTTGCACACGACGGGTGAGCTTTGCCTTTCGCCCGTGGGGCTTGCCATGGTGACGCGCCTCTCACCCCGGCTGCTCGTCAGCACCGTGATGGGCACGTGGTTTCTGGCCACGGCATTCTCGCAATATCTCGCCGCCATCATTTCCCAGTTCACCGGGGTCGAGGAAGGCGGCGCGGGACTCGTCCTGCCAATCGCCACCGTCGGCATTTACGGTGGAGTCTTCGGCAAGATCGCCATCGCTTCCGCGGTTGCGGCGGCGTTCTGCTTCGTCCTCGCACCCATGCTGACGCGCTGGATGCACGACGACGAGCCCGAGTGAACGGCGCCCGGCGTTCTCGGATCCACAAAAGTGCAACAGCCCGGAGCGGGGTGGCTCCGAGCCGTTGAGTGGATTAAGGAGGCGGCGACCGAGGCGGAGGGGGGGGCACCAAGGGCGCCGCCTTCAGGCAGCTATACAGCACACCGCGTGCCAGTCCTCAGAGGGCGACATTTCAGCAACTTACCCGTGGTCTGGGTGCCATTTGGTTTCACTTTTGAAAAACATCCGACGTGGACGAAACGTGACGGTGCGACGACAGGTCCGCGGACCGGCCCGGGCAAGGGCGCAGGGTCACTGGTGGTCGAGGCGCCGGCGGGGGCGGCGCCCCCCGAGCGGGCCACTCAGCCGACGAGGTCTTCCAGGCGCGCGATGGCGAGCGTGCACAGGCGCGACAGTTGATCGACGTCGTCGAGCCTGAAGGGGCGGCCCTCGCGGCCGAGCTCGAGCAGGGCGGCGACCTCGGTGCCGTAGCTCACCGGGACCATGAGGATCCCCTTGAGCGCACCGCACCCCAGGCGCCCACCGACGACGCGCTCGGCAGGGCCGCCGTCGGGCGAGCCGATGAGCGTCTGACCGGCACGCGCCAGCGAGTACGACGGATCATGCGAGGGGATTACGGTGCCGAGCTCTTCGTCGAGCCCGCCTAGCGCGTACGAGGTCACGGGCAGACCGATGGGAGCGCGCACACGGTGAATGAGACCACGCGCGGCGCACGTCGCGGTCGCGGCGCCGTGGAGCAGGCTCATCAGCACCTCCTGCTCGTCGGGCGCCTCTGCGATCTCGGCGGCGGCAAGTTGGAAGGCCTGGATGGAGCCAGGCAAACCGTTGAGCGCGGCGACCTCGCGCAGCTGGCTCAGCGGGCGCCACTGGTCCGATCCGGCGGCTCGCACCTGACAGTCCGCCGGGACACGGCCATGCCGGATGCCGCGCAGGAGTAGCTCCGTGCGCACCGGCCCGATGGTGACCTCCCCGTTGGACACGACCCACAGGGGCACCGCGCTCGCTCTGCCGTTGACGACCAGTTGCATGGGCTTTTGCTCCTTTTACCCAGTGTTCCCGGCCGGGCCTGCAAGGGCCAACAAAGCGAGGACCGTCCCGTCGGGAGCGCGCCGATGGCGCAGCGCGCCATTGCCCCTCTGGTGCGCTGAATGCTTCCTAGAGGGCGCGACCGAGCACCGCGAGCGTCTCCACGTGGTGGGTCTGCGGGAACATATCGAAGCACGTGACGCGTTCGAGACGCAGCCCATCGCCGACGAGGGTTGCGAGGTCACGCGCCAGCGTCACGGGGTCGCACGAGACGTAGGCAACCGCGCTCGGCCGCAGCGCGGAGAGCGGCGCGAGCGCGTCCTTGGCGCCGGCCCTCGGTGGATCGAGGACGACGAAATCGAAGCCCCGCTGCTCGGTGGAGAGCGCGCGGAGCGCGCTCGGCACGTCGGACACCCGAACCTCGAGGGGCAACCCTTCGGCACGTGCCACGGCCTCTGCGGCGCGCGCCGCCTTTCGCGACAGCTCGACGGCGACGCCCGCACGCCCCGCGCGTGCGAGCGGCAAGCCGAAATTGCCGGCCCCCGCGTAGAGGTCGAGAAAGGTCTCGGCCGCGCGCTCGGCCGCCTCGGCAACGACGCGGGCGACGAGCACCGCGTTGACCTCCCGGTTCACTTGGGAGAAAGCCCCCCGCGCGTCTCGAACCTGCCCGTGAGACGCGAGCGCTTGGTAAAGCGGTGCGAGCGCCGGAGCGCGAGCGTCGGTGTCCGCGCGGGGTGTGAGCGCAATTTCGACCTCGTCGGCGCCCGAGCGAAGCTCGACCGATTCGAAGCGCGCGAGCAGACGGGTGCGAGGCGCGTCGAGCTCCGCCAAAACCGGGATCACGCGGTCGAGCTCCGGGGCGGCGACGGGGCACTTTCGCACGGGCACGACGCGGTGCGACTGCCGCCCGTAGAACCCCACGCGCCCCTGATCGTCGATGTGCAAGCGGACACGCGACCGATAGGCAAGCGCAGGCCCGGCGGTCACGAGCTCGGGGGGCGCCGGCAAACGGATGCCTCCGGTGCGCTCGAGGGCCTCGACGACGAGCCTTACCTTGCTCGCGCGCTGCGCGGAGAGCGAGAGCCGCATCCAGTCGCAGCCGCCGCACGCGTCGGCGACGCTGCAAGCCGGCTCGACGCGTTCCGGCCCGGCCTCCTCGAGCTCGAAGCGAGTGGCGCGCACGTAGCCGCGCTTCTCGGCAACGGCCTGCACGCGCACACGGTCGCCGGGAAAGGCACCGTCAACGAAGGCGGAGCGGCCGTCGGGCAGTCGGCAGAACCCGGATCCGCCGGGGACGAGCTTCTCGATCGTCCAGCTCTTGTTCAGCGGGGGCCCGTTCCGAACACGCGATCCCACAGCATGTTCGACACGCCGAAGCGGCGCGTCGGGTCCTTGAAATGGTGCAGCATGTGATTCTTCTTGAGTCGCACGCCGTACTCCGTCCGCGGACTGTAGTGATGTAGGTAGTAGTGGGTAAGGTCGTAGAACATGTACCCGACCACGAAACCCGCGTGGAAGCCCCAGCCCCAGCGCGGGCCGAGCGTCAGCAAGAAGACCGTGAGGAAGATGAAGTAGAGGCTGATGCTCACCGCTGGCGGCATCACGAGACGGTATTTGTCGCGCGGCCAGGTGTGATGAACGCCATGCACGAGAAAGTGCAATCGTTCACCCCAGCGGCCGGGCGCCTTCCAGTGGAAGAACAGGCGGTGGAGCCAATACTCGGCGAGCGTCCACGCCACGAAGCCGCCCATGACGAGCAACAGCGTCGTGAGGATTCCGCGACCGCCCACCGTCATGCTCTCGTAGACGCCCACAGCGGCGCCCGGAACGAAGAGGACCGGAACGATGACTGGATGGGTGCGCGAGAATAGGTCGAGGAAGTCGCTGCGGAACATCCGCGGCGAATCCGCGCTTTCAGAAATGAAAAGCCAAGCTCGCACGCCCGGACCATAGAAACCGGAGCAATCGTTGGCAAGTGGCGCCGGAGCGTGACTTTTGCGTCACGGGGTGCACACCGCGCACTCCGTCCGAGGCGGAATGGAAGGGCGAGCCCGAGGGGCATCCGGCCCGCAGGCCGGTAATTCACCTGGTCATTTCGGCAACTTACCGACCAAAGCCCTTCGCGACCTCCGGGTTTGAATAGATCGGAACGAAAACTGCAACGTAAGCGTTGAAGCAGTTAGAGCGTTCCGCAGAAGGCAATCATGAGCGTCCCCGCAAAGAGCCGCCCCCCTCTACCGAGCAGCAGCGACGAGTCTGCCGTTCGGGAGCGTTCAGCGTCGGCCCCTCCCGCCTCGAAGCCGCAGGCGACCCCGTCGCTGTCGGCCGGCGCCACGCGCGAGCGCCTCGAGGCGAAGATCGCGACGGGCCGGGCCCTGCTCGGGACGCTACCCGCCACCGACGACCGCACCCGCCTGCTCCACCTCGCGATCGTGCGGCGCGACGAAGCGCTGCTCGACGGCGTCCTCGGCGCGCTCGGGGTGCGCTACGACTCGCTTCGCCCCGGGCGCTGACACCTCGCGGGGGCCGGGGCTGAGCCTAGCTCGGCGCCACGTCGAGCCAGGAGAAGAACGTCTCGAGGCAGGCGCGCTGTGCCGGCGGCATGTATTCGAAGTTGCGCCCGCGGTCGATGATTTCCCAGAAATCCTTGCTGGTGACGCTCTCGAGCGCGCGGCGGATCGAGGCGAGGCGCTCCGGCGGCTCGTGCTCCATGTCACGCGAGATCAGCCTGGCTTTGTCTTCGAGGCCGCGCATGAGGTAGTACGCGGCAAGCTTGACCTGGGCCTTTCGCACGCCGAGCAGCGCGCTCTCCTGCGCGCTAACGCGGAGCGGTCGATCGAGCTGCAAGAACTGCGATAGCATCGCATCTTCCTGCGCAGAACCGAGCTCGTTCGCATACTGGCAGAGCGAGGACACGTCGTAGGCCACGGTCTCGGTGACGAACGTGAGCTTCATGTCGAAGCTCACGTGGCCGTAGTACGCCATGTGCTTGACACCCTCGAGCGCAGTATCCGAGTCGCCGTGCCGCAGCATGGCCTCGACGAGCAAGCGGTACTGGTTCAAGACGTTGTAGGCGGTGCGCACGTCGCGCGCGTTGAGCGTCGCGCGCAGGTACGAATTCATGAAACGGAACGTGAGCTCGACGAGCTCTTGGTCCTCGAGTTCGTTCGCCGCCTCGCCGATGTAGCGCGTATCGATCGCGACGAGATAGTTGATGTCGCGCATGTTGGTGAGCGCTTCGTTGTAGATGCCGAGGTACTGGCGCAGGACCTGCCATTCCACCCAGGTGCGCCGGCGCTCGAGATCCGAGAGTGACTCGGGATCCATCGCGACGAAATCCGGGTTTTCACGGAGCTCGGTGCCGATGCGGAACCACGCGTCGCTCGCCCGGTTCTTCCCGCGCACGTACTCCACGGCGAAATCCTTGAGCGCATCGACGGCGCCGCTCGCGATGATCTTGTCCTTGCCGGAGATGGAGTTGCTCGTGATGTCGGTGAGCTCTTCCATGGCCGAAAGGGTGGCCACTTGCGCCTCGGCGCAGGCCCCCGGGCGCTCTCGACGCGAGCCGATGCGCGCCACGTTCACCGCCTCGCTGCGGATGCGCGCGATGATGTTCATCGGCTCGAGGAACCAGAACACGTAGCTGAAGTACGGGCCCATCAAAACCAGGCTGCCCGTCGTGATCCAGATCGTGCCGAACAGCGTGAGCCTCGGAACGTAGTCGTGCTTGAGCGACACGCTGAGCCACACACCCGCGACGCAGGCGACGACGTAGTACGCCATGACGCCGAGATTGACCCGGTCGCGCAAGAACATGCGCGCTACACCGGTGTATCGATCGGCGGACAACTGCACGATGATGCTGACGACCGTGACGACGATACCGAACACCGCGGCGTTCATGCCGGCCAGGGCGCTCACGGCGTCGGTGATGCTGCTCGGGTCGAAGGCGAGGTAGACGCTCAGACCGTCGTGCGCGCTGCCGACCGACTGCACGAGATCGAGCGCGTACAGCGTCCAGAACACGGCCAAGGCGACCGCGGTGAGGAGCACCATCGGCACGAGCCAGCGGCGCCGAAAGCTCGCCGAGCGCACTCTCATCGAGCGCACTCTTATCAGACGGCGGCCCGGATCGCGACCTTGGCCGGTCGTCGGCGGGCGCGGCAAAGGAGCCTCGGACGGGGGGCCGAGGCACGGAAGGCCCGGCCCGAAGCCGGACGAGCTCCGCCATTTCCGGGCGCGCCAGATCGTGCTGACCTCGACGGACGAGCGCGCGCCCGCGAGGGCGACCGGCCGGGGGTCGGGCGCGCTCGCTCGAGAAGGAGGCGTCGATGTCCATCAAGCTCAGCGTGGAGCTCACTTCTTTCAGTGTGGTCGTGCACGGCCACCTCGAGATCCGATGACGTCGCCGGGAGACTGGGAGGTCGGCTTGCTCGTGCTTTCGGGCCGCCCCAATCCAACCTGGCGCGCACCGCCGGAGCTCGGCGCGCGCCTCGATCAGGGCTTCGCGACCTCCCCGGCGCTCACCGAGCACGGCGTGACGCCGGGGCCCGGCTACCGCGGCGCGTTCGCGCGCGACGGGCAGGGCGCGACCTACGTCGCCTTTCGCGGCTCGATCGTGCGCGAGCTCGGCGGGCACCGCGATGCGCGCGAGGATCCGGGGCGATCGCTCGAGCGGCTGCTCGTCGCGAGCGCGCCGGCGTCGATCTGGTCGGAGCCGTGGGCGCGGCTGCTGGTCGACGAAGGTCTTTCGTGACGCCCCGGTGAGGGCGCGCGACCCGTCAGTCCAGACGCCGTGGGGCCGGCGCGTAACGAAGATCGCGTAGGTGAGCCGATCCGCGACGGCCCGCCGCGCGGCGCCAATACCTTCGAGGATCAGGACTTCGGAGAACGGGAGCTCTCGCACGTCTCCGAGGCCACGCCCGCGGAAATCGCGCTCCCAATCACGCCGCTGGTAGCGAATGGCACGGCGCTGGAAAGCCGGAGCGAGCACCTCGCGTTCGAAGCGAGGCCAGGAGACTTCGAGGTCGTCCCAGGCGGCGAAGTCGTCCATCGGAACGACGGAGGCGTCAGCGAGGCAGTGCGCGAGGGCGGAGCAAAACGTGCTTTTTCCGGCGGCGCCCGCGCCGTCGATCGCGACGAGCCGCACCGGGTGCCGGCACGGCGCGAGAAGGACGACGCGGGCGAGCTCGTCGAAGCGCACGCCGCCGCCTCAGTGCACGCGCGCGCTGATGGGCAGCTCGGCCATCAGCGCGGCTTCGAAATCGAGCAGCTCGCCGGCACGTGAGATCGCGACGGCATGCCCAACGTGCTCGCGACAGAGCCGGAAGAAGAGCCCGTGGTGGCGAGCCTCGGCACGACCGAGATCCGCGTAGGTCTCGGCGAGCTCCGGCTCCTTCGGCGTGAGCGCGTCGGCCAGCAGGCGCAACCGCTCGCAGCTCCGTGCTTCGATGATGCCCGCGACGAGCAGGCGATCGCAGAGCTTGCTCGGGCCATGCGGGCGGATCCGGCTGCCGAGCGCGCGAGCGTACGCGTCGGGCTCGTCCGGACCGAGCGTGAGACCACGCGCGACGAGCACGCGATGCAAGCGCTGGAAATGCTCGAGCTCCTCGCGCGCGAACTCGAGCATGGCCTCGACGAGACGCGTCTCGCGCGGGTACGACGAGATCAGCGAAACGCCGGTGGAAAATGCCTTCTTTTCGCAGGCTGCATGATCGACGAGAAAAGCGTCGAAGTCCGCGAGCACGGTGGGCAGCCAGGCCTCGGGCGTGGGCACGCGCAGCTCGAGCATCACTGTCCCGCGAGGTGAACGACGAGCGTTCGGACGTGGGCGCGAGCCCGGTGCTCGACGACGTACACGGCCTGCCAGGTGCCGAGCGCGAGACGGCCCCCGACGATCGGGATCGACTCCGAGCTCCTCGTGAGCGCCGTCTTCACGTGGGCGGGCATGTCGTCCGCGCCTTCGTCGTCGTGCTCCCACGCGCGCGATTCGGGCGCGAGGTCGGCGAGGAACCGCGCAAGATCGCGCAGCACGGCGGGGTCGGCGTTTTCCTGGATCAAAAGGCTCGCGGAGGTGTGCTGCAGGAACACGGTGGCAAGGCCCGTGGTGATGCCGCTCTCGCGCACGATCCCCTCGATGGCCCGGGTGACGTTCGAAAAGCTGCGCCCGCTCGTGGGGACGTCGAGGGTGGCCTGGTGCACGCGCATGCCGAGCTATTGTCCCGCGTCCGCCGCGCCGCGACCCACGCAGAGCCCCCAGCCGAGCGGCAGGGCCGGCGACGCCTCGCAGCGTCCGCTGCCGCAGTCGTCGGCGGGCGCGGCCGTCTGGCAGAGCTTGACGCACCGGCCCGTCACCTGGGAGCAGACGTGGCCCCAGGCGCAGGGACACGCCTCACCTTCGGCGCCGATGCCCGGCGGCACGCAGCTCGTGTTGCCGTCCGTGCCGACGACCATGCACGCGGTGCTCTCGGGGCAGGTGCACACGCTGCCCGTACAGGGGTAGTCCTCCGCGAGGCTACATTCGATGGCGACGACACAGACCGGCACGAGCACAGGCTCGTCGCCCGACGGGGCGTTCGACCGCGCGAGCGGCTCGAGCGAGCAGTGCGTCCCCGAGACGCTGCCACAGCGGTCGTGGTCGCAGCACGCGGGCCGGCAGCGACCCGCCACCTTGCCGACGCACGCGAGACCCGGCTTGCAGTCGGTCCCGTCGAGGCACGGCGCGTCGGCGTCGCCGATCCCGGCCAGGGCGCACACGGAGCGCGGCTCGTTCCCGCTCACGTTGACCTGACACGAATACACGGTCGGCCCCGCGTCGGGTGGGGCCGCGGTGCCCGATGTCCCACCGGAGCCGCTCGAGCCACTCGAGCCACTCGAGCCGCCCGAGCTGCTGAGACCCGCCGTGCCCCCCGTTCCGCTCGACGACTGGCCGCCCTCGGCCGTCGGCCCCTCGCCCCCGTTCGACTGTCCGCCCTCGCCTCCCGCGCCGGCCTCACCCGCTTCGCCGCCGGCGAATTCGCCCGCGAAACCAGCCGCGCTCGCGCCGCCCGTGCCGGTGCCCGCGGAGCCAGCGGAGCCGGAGGCGCCGCCGCGGCCAGCACCGCCGCCGCTGCCCGCGCCTGGGTGGAAGCTCTCGCAGGCGCGCGGGTCGTCGGGCACGCAGGCGCTCGGCGCCGTAACGCCGCAGGCCGGGTCGTAGTCGGATGCGAGCCCGCCGGCGCCGCCCTCGGCGGGCGTGTCGACGGTCGTCGCGTCCATCATGCCGCTGCCGCTCGTGCCGCCGAACCCGTTCGAGGGTCCGTCGTTGCGCGTGGAGGTCGAGTTGGAGCAGGCCTCGAAGACGGCGCAGAGGGCGAGGCCGAGGAGGACCCACCCGAGCGGCCGCGAGGTCCTACGCATCTGCCGCCTACCTCAACGCCACGTTCTGGATGACGACGTTGTTCGCGTCGTCGAACACGCGGATCGCGAGCAGCGACGGACCGGGCGGCGCGATCGAGCCTACGTCGATGTCGAACTCCTCGCGCGCTTCGTCGAAAATGCCGTCGCTCGGAAAGAACGGCACCCAGTCGTCGGTGCCCGCCTGAGCGACCTCGATACGTTGAATCGGCCCGACGCCGTCGACGGCGATGCCCTGCACGCGGCGGTTCGCGGCGCGCAGCCCCTCGATACGCGGCGGCGTGTTGTTGACGAGCACGATGCCGCTTTCGGCATCGTCGCGCGTCACGAGATCGGGCGGGTTCGCGAGCTCGTCCGTCGCCACCACGCGCACGCGGTAGCGGCCCTCCGGGAGGCTCGAGGTGTCCCAGTCGTAGGTCTCCTTGGTGAGCACCTCGTCCTTTTTGGTGAGGTCGTACCAGGTGGCCGTGCCGAGCAGCCGGTACTTGAGCCGGTAACGCAGCTCGTCCTTGTCGGGATTGTCCGTCTTCCAGGAGATGCTGAGCTTGGTTTCGGCCTTCTTCGTCACGGGGCCACCCGAGGTGCGAAGCTCGTCGCCCGTGTCGCGCCGCGGGCGCGCGTTCACCTCGGCGACGGTTGCGCGCAGGTTGTCGGTGACGAAGGCCACCTCGAGCACCGAAAGCTCGGCATTCGGATCCTTGGCAAAGCGCGCGCGGACCTGCAGAAAGCGCGCGGGCGGGCTCGACACGACGAAGGGCGTCGCCTGATCGCGCGTCCAGGCGCTCCAGGTGTCGTCGGGCTCCTTGGTGTTGCCGCTGCGCGTGGATAGCTCGAGCGAACCCGACGCCTCGATGTCGAGCCGGCCGAAGCGTGCGCGCAGCCCCGCGTCGAGCACCTTGCTCGTCCACACGGCGTCGGCGCCGCCCACGCCGCGCACCGGGTGGAGCACGGCGGGGTCGCTGCCCGCGACGAGACGTGTCGCTCCCGCGAGCACGAGCGCGCCCACCTGGCGCTCGTCGACGTCAGCCACGAGCGTGACGCGCCGCGACTCGTCGACGGAGTAGACGCGCCCCTCGGCGCCCGTGCCGACGTACGGCCGACCGTCGTCGCCGAGCGCGAGGCTCGTGAAGTGCTCGTCGTCGAGGTCGTAGAGACGCTCGGGGCGACCGTCCGGCAGGAAGCGATAGAGCGTGCCCTTGCCCTTGCCTTTCGCGGTGGTCTGCGTGGGGCCCGCGGGGGCCGACTCCTGGTCCTTGGGCGGCCGCGCGGGGACGGTGAAGCCGTTCTTGAGCTCGTTGGCGATGGCGTACACGGTGCCCTTCGCGTCGACCGCGATGGCGCGCAGCTCCGTGCGCGAAAAATCGTAGAGCACGCTCGCGCGCCCGGGACCGGTGAGCTTGTAGAGCTTCGCCTTGTCGCTCGACCCCGCGTAGACGGTTCCGTCGGGCCCCACGGCGACGCTCACGAGGTGCTGCTCCTCCGCGTCGAAGTAGACCTGCGCCTGCCCCGTGGCCGTGATGCGAAACAGCTTGCCCTCAGGGCCCGTGGCGGCGAACACCGCGTTCGTCCTCGGGTCGAAGGCGACGCCGAACACGTGGTCGGCCCCTTTGAGCTTCACCAGCTCGCTGAGCTTGCCACGGTCCCACTTCATGACCTTGCCGTCGGGCAACGTGCCGAGCACGACGCTGCCGCCCCAAGCGCTGGTGAGCGACGTGACGGCCAGAGCGCCCGTCTCCGCGAGCACGCGCGTCACCCCGCCACGCACCTCGACGAGCTTACCCTCGTTGCCGGTGCCGAGGAGCACCGAGCCGTCCTTCTGCGGCAGCGCCGCCCAGATCGACGACGCCTCCGTCACGGGGACCGAGCCGAGATTGAGCCCGGCGCGCACGGCGCCGCGCGAGTCGACGGCGACGCCCTTGAGGTCGCCGCCCTTGAAGTCGGCTTCCTTCTCGAGCACGAACCGACGGGTACCCACGGCGCCCGCGGTGGCGGACCAAACGAGCGCGCTCAAAACGACCAGGGAAAATCGAAACGATGCCTGCATGAAGTGCCTAACGCATGATTTCGCGGATCGAGACCGTGACGCGATCGCGACCGACGAGGAATTGCCCGAGCGGGAAAGCCTCACGCACGTTGGTGGCGTAGGCGTCGGGGGCGACGGTGCTCGAAGTCGGACGCAGCGAGTCGGCGGCGCCGACCGGAAGATCCCGGGCGATGCGGCCCCGGTGCGTGACCGTGGCCTGCTGGGAGGCGTAGCTCACCACCACCGAGCGCGGCGGGTACACCGGATCCTGCAGGTTCTCGATCAGCTCGGCGAGCGAATCGGGCGCGGCCTTGTCCTTCTCCTCGGTGTAGCCCGGCGCGATCTCGAGCGTGACCGTCCGGCCCGCCAGATACGCCGGCAGGGGCACGCTCAGCGTCTTCTGGATCACGGGGCCCGCGAACGGCACGAGCGTGAGGCGGATGCGCGCCGGCTGCCCGGCGTCGAGCTCGGTCGCGAGCAGCTCCGCACCGCGTAGCCGGTAGAGGTCGCGCGCGTAGTGAAGGTCGACGCTCACGTCGATGCCGTCGACCAGCACGGACTGCCAGGGATTGTTGAGCAGCGCGCCGACGGCGCGCACGAGGTTCGAGCGCGCGAATTCACCGGCGTCGGGCGTGCCGCCGATGGCGACACCGAAGTCCTCGAGCTGGATTTCGCCGAAGCCGCGCAGCCTGAGGCGGCTGTGCACCGCCCAGCTCACGTCCTGCTGCTCGTTGGCGACGGACTGCAGCCCGCTGCCGAGCGCCACCGCGAGGAACGACGGCGTGAGGAAGCGCTCGTGGGCGATCTCGAAGCTCCAGCTCGAAAGCGGCATGCCTGGCACACCGTGGATCTGCATCTTGACCGGCACGACGGGCGCCTTGGTCGACTGCGAGACGACGATCGAGGCCACGCGGTCGTTGACGAGGGCGCCCATGGAGCGCACCGGCATGCCGATTTTGAACGAGCGTTGCTCGCTCGCGAGCACCCAGAGCACGCGCCCGATGGCCGTGGGCAAGGCCGTCACGCCCGCTTCCATCATCGGATGCCCGAACGCGACCAGCCGATCGCCGTCGACGCGCGTCACGGTGCCAAGTCCCATGGCGCTCATGTCGCCGCGGATGAGCTCCACGCCGATGGCGCCACCGTCCTCGAAGCGCTTCGGTGCATCCGGCTCGGGCTGGGTGCTGCCACCGCCGGCCTGAAGCGGCTCGAGGCCGAGCGGCGCAACGAGCTCCGACGCGAGCTTGATCGCTCCCGGCGTGAGCCCCCCGACGAGCAGCGGCGTCGCGACGGGGCGAACGGCCGAGGGACCCGTGAACGCCGTGGCGCGCGCGAGCTCCATTGCATGCTCCTTCACGTCGTAGCGCCCGAGCTCGCCCTGGAAACGCCCTGCGCCGCCGCGCGCCGCCGAGGCCACGCGCTTGCCTTTGCCGGGCAGGACTTTGAGGGGCCAGCCGTTGATCGTGTCGGGGAGCGGCAGCTCGAGCTCGTCGAGCATCGTGCGGATGGGCGTAACGCCCGCAACGGGCTCGGAGCCGAACGTCCAGCCGTAGGCGTAGGCGCCGATCATCTTGCCGCCGATGTAGATGGGGCTTCCGCTCATCCCCGCAACGACCTTCGCGATGTCGAGACGAGGATGCTTCGTCTTGATGAGGACGACCTCTTGCTTGGGCCGGAAGTTCTTCAGCACGTCGATGACCTCGACGTCGAAGCGCTCCGGACGAGTGCCCTCGAAGACGGTGAGCCCGTAGCCCTTCATGCCGCGCCGCACGTCGGCGATGCCCATGACGTCACGACGCTGGGCCCGCCCGTCGGCGCGCGCGAGGCGTTCAGGCAGGCTCAGGGCAAGCCCGAGCACGGCCGCAGCAGCAAGGAACCAGCCATATTTCATGGCAAGGCAAGGAGTCTACGCGATCCCGGTAGGCCGTCCACCGGGGCCCGGCCGTCCGGCCCTTGTTCGACGAAACCGCGTCGCCCCGGGCTTTCTGCTATTCGAAACCTCCGTGGCGAAGGATGTCGCGCTCGTCGCGCTGTCGAGCTTGGCCTTCGGGCTGCTCGTCACGACCCACTTCCTGCTCTGCTTGGCGATCGGCGCCAAGCGCCCGCGCTACCGCGCGCTCATCGCCCTCTTCGTCCCGCCGCTCGCACCGTACTGGGGGTTCGTGGGCAAGCGGCGCGTCCTGTCGGCTGCTTGGCTCGGCGCGCTTTTCGTCTACATCCTGGCGCTCGCCGTGTCGGCCCGGAGCTGAGCCGCGCAACGACGCGCGGCACCTCGCTCGTTCAGCGAGGTGGTGGCGCTGCCGCCGAGGGCGCCTCGCCGGGCGGTTGCCAAGGCTTGGGCTTGTCCTCGGTGAGCGCTTGGAGCAGCAAGAAGCCCTCGCTCACGAAGCGATCCCGGACGTGCATCGCGACGTCCTTCTGACCGCGCCAGGGAACCGCGATGCCATAGACGAGGCACGCGCCGGGGTACGCAGGGTACGCGGTCCAGGCAGCCGAGAAGTCCGCGCTGCCGACGCCCCAGCCGACCCAGCCGTCCATCGTGTGCACCTCGAGCACCTGGTCGTGCCAGCGCATGAGCTTCGGCTCAATCGCGCCGAGCTTCACGTCGAAGCCCTGGAGCTGCGGGCGCACCCACGCTTCGGCCGCGTTCAGGCAGGTGCTGCTGCGCGCCGGCACTCCCGCGGGCAGCTCCTGCACGCGCGCCACGCCGACCGCGTGATAGTCCTGACCGTAGCGGAAGCCGGCCACGTGCTCGAAGCCCCAGAAGCGCACGCGCTTCCAGTTCTCCCAGTCCGGCAACGGCGCGAGGATCTGCTCGCCCTTGTCGCTTCTCGCGCCCCAGGGCGAAGCGAGCAACCGCTCGAGCGCGGCGCGGTGCGGGTTCTTCGCGTCTCCGCCCGGCTCCTTCTGCGTGACGCTCTCGGGAGACGGCGGCGTCTCGGGAGGTGGCGGCGCCGACGGCGCGGGGGGCGGCCCGCTAGCGCACGCCGCGAGCGACAAGCTGGCGAGCCATCGGAGGCTCGTGGACGAGAAGGCAGTCAGGCGGCGCACCGGGGCTCCACAGATGGTACGGGCGACGTCACAGTTTGACCCCCCGCGCGGCGCACTTCCAGAACGGTTGAAAGCGGCGGCCGCCGTGGCGCCCGCCAGGCGCGGCGCGGCACCATTCCCGCTCGGCGCGACCGCTTTCTCCCCGCTGCGACGCCCGAGCAGGCCCTGGCACGCGTCTCGCATTGCCGGCTCTTCGCGCCCGCAGCTCGCGGGCAAACGACAAGGAGAACCGACATGGATCAAGCGAAGATGAAGATTGCCTACGTGGTCACGCAGCGTGGCACCCACAAGTACTGGACGCGAATCGGCGTCGCGTTCGTCAACCGCGACGGCTCGATCAACGTCAAGCTCGAGGCGGTGCCCGTGAGCGGCGAGATTCACGTGCGCGACTACGTGCCGCGCGAGGAGGGCCAGGGCCCGACGCTGCTCGGCAAGAAGAACGGCAACCCGCAAGTGGAAGAAGATTTCGCGGAGACCGCGTGAGCGGAAGCGGGAGCGAGGATGTCCTCGATCGAACGAACCTACGGCGCTCTCGAGCGCCCTCTAGACGGATCGAAACGAGCGTTCTCGCGCGCGTCGCGCGGCGGGGGTCGAACCACGACTCCCGTCGCGCCCGGCGCGCCGAAGCGGCGCGGCGCCGTTGGCGACGGCGTGTGGGCGCCCGTGCTGCTCAAGGCGCTCGGCATCGGCGCCGGGATGCTCGCGCTCGCGGCGATCGGCGCCTCTTCGATCGCGCGGGGCTCGGGGGTCGCCGCGCCGAAGGCCTCCGCGCCCGCGGCACCGATTTCGACGGCTGGGCTCGCAGCGGGCGCCGCGCTGGGCGCAGGAAACGAGCCGCCCTCGCGTGCAAAAGGCGCGCAGACGGGCGGCACGCCGGAACAAGCCACCCCGGACGCGGGCGCCCCCGACGCGCCGTCGGGCATCACGGCCGACGGCAAGGTCATCCTCAATCGGGCCAACGCCGACGAGCTTCGAACCCTGCCCGGCATCGGCAAGAAGCGCGCGCTCGCCATCGTCGAGCTCCGCACGCGGCTCGGCGGGCGCTTCAAGCGCACGAGCGACCTCTTGCGACTCAAAGGCATCGGGCCGAAGGGGCTCCGCAAGATCCAGGCGCGCGCCGTGCTCGACGCGCCCTGAGCCGTCCCGCACGCGCGTGCCCGTGCCCCGGCGTGCGGGGCGAAGACGCCGCGCGCGATCCTCCGAGGGTCAGCCGCGCGCGGCGTCGCGAAGGCGCGTGACGAGCGGCGCGATTGTCTCGTGATAGAGCTTGTAAAGCGACGGATTTACCACGAGCACGCTCGAGATCTCCGAGATCGTCTCGTGCTCGACGAGCCCGTTGTCGCGTAGCGTGGCGCCGGATTCCACCAGATCGACGATCAGGTCGGCGAGCCCCACGAGCGGCGCGAGCTCGACGGAGCCCTGCACGTAGATGACCTCGGCCTGCACGCCACGCGCGGCGAAGTGCGCCGCCGCGGTGCGCGGGTACTTCGTGGCGACGCGTGGCAACGCCGGCACGACGTGATCGGGCTGACCGGCAACGACCATGCGGCAGCGCCCGATGCCGAGGTCAACGGGTTGGAAGAGATCGTAGCCGCGTTCGCCGAGCACGTCGCGACCGCTGATGCCGAGCTCCGCGGCGCCGTACTCGACGTACGTCGGGACGTCGTCGGGCTTTAGCAGGAGAAAGCGGAGGCTCCCGTCCTCGCTCTGTCGCACGAGGCGCCGGTCGTCGAGCAGCAGCGGCGCGGGATCGATTCCGGCGCGAACGAAGAGCGGCGAGAGGGCGCGCGTGACGCGACCCTTGGGGATGGCGATGGTGAGGGGTCGAGTTACCACCAATGATTCCGGGGCTTGGGGCGCGGAGCCTAGCCGCTTGGCGAGCCCCGGGGTAGAATTAGGGGTCATGGCGGGACAAAGCCACTCGCTTGCCTTCACCGTCGCGCTGATCGTCGTCGGGTGCGGGAGCGGCGGCGGCGCCGACCTGTTCGAAGCGCCCGGCACGGGCGGCTCGGGCGCGATGGGCGGCTCGTCCGGCGGATCCGGCGGGTCGAAAGGCGGCAGCTCTGGCGCAGCGACCGGCGGCTCGAGCACGGGCGGCGGATCGGCAGCGGGCGGTTCGGCTGGCAGCGGCACGGGTGGCAACTCGGCCGCGGGCGGCACAACCGGCGGCGACGGTGCAACGGGTGGCGATGGTGCAACCGGCGGCGATGGCGCGACCGGCGGCGATGGCGCGACCGGCGGCGACGGCGCGACCGGCGGCGGCGGCGCGGGCGGTTCGGGTGGCAGCGCCGGGGGCACGGGTGGCAGCGCGGGCGGTTCGGGTGGCAGCGCCGGGGGCATGGGCGGCAGCGCGGGCGCCACGGGCGGCGGCGGCGCGGGCGGCGCTCAGGGCGGCACCGCAGGCACGTCGAACGGCGGGCGCGGGGGTTCGAGCGGTGCGGACTGCTCCACCTTGAGCCAGGACTATGCGAAGGCGCTCGACGCGGCGAGCCTCTGCGATCCCAAGCTCGACGCGGCCCAGTGTACCGAGCTGGTCTCGAGCTCGCTCTTCTGCGGCTGCCCGACGTTCGCGAACGTCCTGAACGAAGAAGCCCTCGCGACGCTCGCTCGCCTCGAAAAGGAGGGGCAAGCGGCGATGTGCTCGTTCGTCTGCCCCGCGATCCTCTGCGTCAACCCCGGCATGGGCGCGTGCAACCCGATGGGCAGCAACGGCGGCCGCTGCATCGACGCCGGCCCGAGATAGCGCGAGTCGATCCTCAGGGAGGCTCGCCCTCGAGCTGCACGCGCGTCACGTCGGCGCCGACGCCGGCGAGCTTTTTCTCGATGGCTTCGTAGCCGCGATCGAGGTGATACACGCGGCGCACGATGGTTTCGCCCTCGGCGACGAGCCCGGCGACGACGAGCGAGGCGCTCGCCCTGAGGTCCGTGGCCATGACCGACGCGCCCGAAAGGCGCGGCACGCCTTCGATGATGGCGGTGTTGTTGCGGGTCTCGATGTGAGCGCCCATCCGACCGAGCTCCGGGACGTGCATGAAGCGATTCTCGAACACGGTCTCCGTGATCACGCTGCGCCCCGACGCAACGCACATGAGCGCCATGAATTGTGCCTGCATGTCCGTCGGGAAACCGGGGTGCGGCGCCGTCGTGACGTCGCTCGCGTGGAGCGGGCCGAGGCGAGCGACGCGCGCGTGGTCGCCCTCGCGCTCGATGGTGAGGCCGACGCGGCGCAGCTTGACGATCACGGGCTCGAGATCGTCGAGCGGCGCGTGCTCGAGCAGCACGTTGCCCCCGGCGGCGCCGACCGCGGCCATGAACGTGCCGGCCTCGATGCGATCGGCGATGATGGCGTGGTCGAACGGCTCGAGCTCGTCGGCGCCCTGGATGTGGATGATCGAGGTGCCCGCACCCTCCACCTTGGCGCCCATCTTGTTGAGTACGCGGCCGAGCTCCTCCACCTCCGGCTCACGGGCGCAGTTCACGAGCGTGGACCGGCCCTTGGCGAGCGCGGCCGCCATCATCAGGTTTTCCGTGCCCGTCACGGTGGGAATGTCGAACACGATCTCGGCGCCCTTGAGCCGCGACGGCGCCTGCGCGACGACGAAACCGTGCGCCACCTCGATGCGCGCGCCGAGCGCTTCGAGCCCGAGCAGATGCTGATCCACGGGCCGCGCGCCGATGGCGCAACCGCCGGGCAGCGACACTTTGGCGCGTCCGTAGCGCGCGACGAGCGGGCCTAGCACGAGCACGCTCGCGCGCATCTGACGGACGAGCTCGTACGGGGCCTCGGGCACGACGGGCCGCGATGCCGCGTGCACGCGCACCTCGGGAATGGCAGTCGTGACATCGCGGCCGAGCACCGCGAGCAGTGCCGCGGTCGTGTCGATGTCGCGCAGACCCGGCACGTTGCGCAGCAGGCTCTCGCCGTCGGAGAGCAACGTGGCGCACAGGATCGGCAGCGCGGCGTTCTTGGCGCCGCCGACGCGGATCGTCCCCTCGAGTCGGCGGGCGCCGCGCACGCGAATGGCATCCATGGACCCCGAATGAAGCGCACGACCCGGGCGAGCCGGCAAGAGGGTGTTAGGCTCCGAAGAGTGCGCAGGCTGACCCGTGGCGTTTCGCTGGGCGCGTTCGCCGTGCTGACGGCGCTCTGCCCGGACCTGGGGGCCGAGCCGGTGCCCGCGCTCGATCTGCGGGGATTCCAGCCGCCGACACACCCCGAGGCGCTCGTGTACCTGGAGCCCACAACGTCGCCGAGCGACGGCGAATGGAACCTCGGCTTGGAGGTCTCCTACGGGTATCGCCCCGTGGTGATCGCCGACCCGTTGACCGGCCGCGAGACGGTCCCCGTCCGCCACCAGCTCTCGCTCGACCTCACGGGCTCGATCGGCCTCGGTGATCGCCTCGCCCTCGGCCTCGACGTGCCGACCGTGGTCTACCAGCACGGTGACTCACCCCCAGAAGCGCTCGCGCTCGACGACGCGCCCCCGGCCGCGCTCGGCGACGTCGCCGTCGATGCCCGCGCAACGCTGGTCGCACGCGAGCCCGGCACGAGCTTCGGGCTCGCGGTGCTCGGTCGCCTGACGCTGCCGACGGGCAACCCGCGCTCCTACGCAGCCGAAAACGCGCTCCGGAGCGAGGTGCGGCTGCTCGGCGAGCTCGGCGTGCTCGGCTCGATCGTGCGCGGCACGGCGGGCGCGCGCCTGCGCGGCGAGGAGCACACGCTGTCGCGCGACACGTTCGGACACGACCTGCCGTGGGGGCTCGGTCTCTTGCTCAAGCCGCAAACGTTCGGGCTGGATCGGTCGGGGCGCTACCTCGTCGCGCTCGAAGCGCACGGCGCCGTCGCTCTCACGCCGAAGTTCGCCGCGCTTTCAGGGTCGCCCGCCGCGCTCGCACTCGCCGCCCGGCGCACGTTCGGCAACGCGTACGGCGTCCTGGGCGCGGAGCTGCCGCTCGACGGCGCTCAGGGGCTTCCTAGCCTGCGCACGTTCGTTCTGTTCGGCTACGCGCCGCGGACGCGCGACACCGACGGCGACGGATTGGACGACGACCACGATGCCTGCATCGACCGGCCCGAGGATCGCGATGGCTTCGAGGACCAGGACGGGTGCCCCGAAATCGACAACGACGCTGACGGCATCCCGGACGCGACGGACCGCTGCCCCGACAGCGTCGAGGACCTCGATGGCTTCGAAGACGACGACGGTTGCGCCGATCCCGACGACGACGGCGACGGCACACCCGACGTGCGCGACGCATGCCCGCGCGAGCCCGGCCCGAGCGATCCCGATCCGAAACGCAACGGGTGCCCGGCCCGCGACCGCGACATGGACGGGATCCCCGACCCGCGCGACCGCTGTCCCACCCGCGCGGAGGATCGCGACGGCTTTCAGGATGACGACGGTTGCCCCGATCTCGACGACGACCACGACGGCCTGCGCGACACGGTGGACCCCTGCCCTCGCGCGGCCGGCCCCCGGCGCTCCGACCCGGCGCTCGACGGCTGCCCGAGCCCCGACCTCGACGGCGACGCGCTCGAGGGCGACCAAGACCGCTGCCCCGAGGACGCCGAGGACTACGACGGCGTCGACGACGACGACGGGTGCCCCGACCCGGACGCGGGGATGGGCGCGCCGGCGGGGACCCCGCTCGTGAGGCTCGAGCGGGTGGGCAGCGGCGAGGCGAGCCATTTCGAGCTCACGCTCCACGGTCGCCTCGGTTTCGAGCCCGATCAGGGCGGCGTGAGCGTGGCGGCTGGCTCCCAGGCGCTGCTGCGTGCGCTCGCCGAGCTTTCGAATCAAAACCCCGGCATGGTGCTGATGGTCGGCGTGCGCCCGCTGGGGACCAGCGCGGCTCGGCAGCAGGAAGCGCTGACGCGCTCGTTCGCGATCGTGGATGCGCTGCGAAGCCTCACGCATCGCGACGACGCCGCCGAGACGATTGGCTGGTCGGCGATCGTGCGCGCGCACCTCGCCCACGACGCGGGCGGCATCGGCTTTCTCGTCCTCGTCCCGCCCGAAGCGCGAGCCGTGCCGAACGCCACGCCGACGAGCGCCACGCCGACGAGCGCCACGCCGACGAGCGCCACGCCGACGAGCGCCACGCCGACGAGCGCCACGCCGACGAACGCCACGCCGACGAACGCCACGCCGACGAGCGCCACGCCGACGAGCGCCACGCCGACGAACGCCACGACGGGCAAACCGAAGCGCGCGGGGAAAAAGGCGCCGTGACGGAGAAATCGGCGCGACGGAACCGCCTCGCGCGGCGTGCGACAACATCGCTCGTCATGCTCGCGCCCGTGCTCGTCGCCTTACGGGCGTGGGGCGACGGCGGCACGGGGGGTCGCTCCCTCCGAGCGCGCGTCGGTGTTGACGCGGCGCGGCCGCTCTTGCGGGCCGAGGCGAGCGAGCTCAGGGTCCGCGCCTTCGAGCGGCTCGGCACCACGAACCGCAGCGCGGCGGTCGGTTTGCTCGCCCACGCGCTCGGCCCCGATGGCGAGGCACGCAACGCGCGCGAACGGCTCGCCGCCGTGCGCGCGCTTGCACCACGCGCCGGCGAAGAGCTGGCGAAGAGCGCCCTCATCCGCGCGATGGCCGGGGCGCAGTCGCGCGATGAGCCGAAAGACGCCCTGGTGCGCGACACGGCGGGGCTCGCGCTCGCCCGCGCGCACGACGCGCGCGGCCTCGAGCTTCTCGCCCAGGCGCTGCGCCAGGCGGGCCGCACCGCGCAAACCGCGCGGCTGTCGCTCGCCGCGCACCCGCCGTCGAGCATCGCGCCGCTGCTCGATGCGCGCGGCGCGCCGAGCGAAGCGCTCGTAGAGCTCTTCGGTGAGCTCGGCGATCGCGGCGCCGCGGAGCTGCTCGAGAGCGTCGCGCGGGGGGGCTCTCCGGCGCTGCGCCCAAAGGCGCTCGCCGCGCTCGCCAACGTCGAGCCGGAACGCGCGCTCGGAGTCGCTCGCGCGCTCGCGCGCGACCGCGACACGGCCGTGCGCGTCGCTTGCGCGCGGGTCGTCGCGCTCGCGGGCGCACCGGAGGCGCCGGCGCTCGTGCGCACCCTTTTTGCCGATCCGGCCACGGCCGAGAGCGCCGTCGAGATTGCGCTCGACGCACACCGCTCCGACCTCGGCGCCGTGCTCGCCGCGGGCGCACCTCCGCCGGGCGCCGAAGAACGCTACCTCGGCGCGCTCGGACGCTCGGGCGGGGAGCCCGCGCTGCGCCGGCTCGAGACGGCGCTGGGAGGCGAGCGGTCCGGCTGGGCTGCGGCCTACGCCCTCGCGCTCTCGGCCGACGACGACGCGGGCGCCACCCTCGCGCGGGCGCTCGAGATCCCGGCGCAACGCCGAAATGCCGTGCGCGCGGCAGCGCTGCGCCTCGCTGCGAGCGGCCGTACGACGCCGCACCTCGACCGCGCCCTCGCGTCGCTCCGCGCGTCGCGCTCCGCCGCCGATCGTGCGGCCTTTGCGTTCGCCGTGGCCGTGACGGCGCCGGAGCGGGGGGCTGAGCTCCTCGCCCACGGCGACCGCGTCGCGCGTATCGCCGTCGCACGCGCGAGCCTTTCGCCCGAGCTTGCGCCCGCGAGCTGCGAGCGCCTCGCCGTGGAAGCGGACCCCGTCGTCGCCGCGGCGCTCTCGCCGTGCCTCGCGCTTCCCGCCGCGGCCGATCGCGTTCCCACAGGCGTGTTGACGGCGCTCGTCGAGAGCCGGGGTGCGGCGGCGTATCTTGCTGCCGCAGCCCTCGCGGCGCGGGATTCGGACAGGCTCAGGCCGCGCCTGCGCGAGCTTCTCGCGAGCGGCGACCCGCTGCTTCGCGCGCACGTCGCCCTCGGGCTCGCGCAAAGCGACCTTGCGAGCGCCGCGGGATTGCTCGCCGATGCCTATCGTTTCGAGGTTGACCCGCGGGTGCGGCGAGCCATCGTGAGCGCGCTCGCCCGGCGCTGCGAGCGCGCTCGCCGGGCGACGCTCGGCCTCGCGGCCGCGCTCGACCCGGACCGCGACGCACGCAACACGGCGCGCCGCGCCCTCGCGGGCCGCCGTGAACCGAGCGCGGCAAGCGCCCTGAACCGCGATACCGCGTGGCTCATGCTCCCCGAAGAGACGAAAGCCGAGGGCACGCGGGTCTTGCTCGTCATCACGGCTGACGGCCTCGGGCTGCCTTTCGCCGCCGACCCCGACGGCGCCGTTCTCGCGGTAGACCTGCCGAAAGGCGCGGTCGAGGTATGGCCGAGCGCGGCCGCGCCCGGCCTGCCCGCGCCGGCCGCGGCAACCGCCCCCTGAGCCGGCCTTTTGAAGGCGCGCAGCCCGCCGAGTCGCCGCCCGGGCGAGCGTCGGGCTTGCGTCGCGATGAAAGCACGGGGACGCTCGCGCCGTGCCCGCGAAACCCCGACGCACGAGCCCCGAAGCGGGGACCAAAGCTCTGCCGGAGGGCTCGGAGGCCTCGTTCGAGACCGAGCTCGTGCGCCTCTCCGAGGTGGTCGAGCGCCTCGAAAACGGCAACCTCGGGCTCGAGGAGTCGCTGTCGTTGTTCGAGGAGGGCATCCGCCTCGCGCGGCGGGCCCAGGAGCGTCTCGACGCCGCCGAGAAGCGCGTCGAAGAGCTGATCCGTATCGACGAAAACGGCGAGCCGGTCACTCGCGAGCTCGAGTCCGACTGAGATGGAGCGTGTCGTCTGCGAGACCGCCGCGGTCGTGCTCGTCGGGGCCGAGCTCCTGAGCGGCAAGGTCAAGGAGGAGAACCTCTGCGAGCTCGCGCGCACGCTGCGGGCGCTCGGCGTGCGACTCGTACGCGCCGTCATGCTCCCGGACTCGCTGGACGTGCTGGAAGCCGAGATCAGAGCGCTCAAAGCCTGCCACGACGTCGTCTTCACGAGCGGCGGGGTCGGCCCCACGCACGACGACCTCACCATCGAGGCCGTGGCACGCGCCTTCGACAGCCAGCCCGTCGAGGACCCGACGATCGCCGGGCTCATCCACCGCGCCTACGGGCCGCGCACGACCGACGCGCACCTCAGGATGGCGCTCGTCCCGAAGGGCGCGACGCTCGCGCCGTCACCCGACGGGGCCTGGCCGACGCCCGTGATGGGCAACGTCTGGATGTTGCCGGGCGTGCCGGAAGTGTTCCGGGAAAAGCTCGCGACCGTGCGCCACTGGGTCGCGGGGCCGAGCGCCTTCGAGGCTCACGCCGTCTACACGAGGGTCGACGAGGCGGAGCTCAAGCCACTCATCGATCGCGTCGTCGCCGAGTTCGCGGACGTCGACGTGGGCTCGTATCCGCGTTGGTTCGAGCCGAGCTACCGCACGAAGGTCACCTTCGACGGCCGCGACGCGGCTCGCGTGGCGCTCGCGGCCGACACCTTCGCCCAAGCCCTGCCCCCGGGCACGCTCGTGCGCCGCGAGTGACGCGCCCGGCCGCCGGGGCGCCGAACGGTGGCCACCGGGGCCGCCACCCACGGGGTCGCGGCGCCCGAGCGCCTGGCACACGCGCTGCAAGACGCCCGGCGCATGCTCGACCTCCGAGAACGCGCGCTGCGCTTCGATCTCGCCTCGCTGAGCGACGCGGAGCTCGTCGAGCTCGTGCTCGGCACGGGCACCGCGGGCGAGCCAGCCTCGCGCGTGGCGAGCGCGCTGCTCGAGGCGGTGGGCGGTCTGGAAGGCCTGGCGCGCACGGGCATGCACGGCCTCGCGGCGCGACGCGGGCTCGGTCCCGCCAAGGCAACCCGCCTCGGAGCGGCGCTCGAGCTCGGTCGCCGCGCGACGCTCGGCGGGCTCGTGCGAAGGCTCGCGCTCACGTCCTTCGAGGACGTCGTCGAACTGGGCGCGCCCGCGGCTCGCCGGCCTCGACCACGAGGAAGTGTGGCTCTTCTCGCTCGACGGGCAGAACGGCCTGAAGGCGGCGCGGCGCATCGCGCAGGGCGGGCAGCATGGTTGCGCTCTGGCGACGCGCGACGTGCTCGGCCCTGCCCTGCGCGATGCGGCGAGCGCCATCCTCATGCTGCACAACCACCCGAGCGGTGACCCGCGCCCGAGCGCCGAGGACGTGAGCATGACGCGCGCGCTCGCCGCGGCGTGTCAGGTCGTGGGCCTCACCCTGCTCGACCACGTGATCGTCGCCCGCGGGGGCGCAAGCTCGCTCTACCAGGAGGGCGCCCTCGGGTGACCCGCCCCCGAGGGGCCCACCACGCCGGGCGTCCCTACGGGCCGCGGCACACGGCGGGAACGGCGAAACTGGGAGGGCGGAGCGACCGATGCCGGGCCGTGACCCGCATGATTTGTGCCCCGTCGCCCGGCTTGGAGGCGCGCCGCATCCTGGCTATCCTGGGTCGCTGGATGAACACCCCCGAAATCCAGTTTGCCGCGCTGACCGACGTGGGCCGCCAGCGCGAGCACAACGAGGACAACTTCCTCGTCGACAAGAAGCTCGGGCTGTTCGTCGTGTGCGACGGCATGGGGGGCCACGCCGCGGGTGAGGTGGCGAGCGCGCTCGCGGTGCGCACCCTGCACGAAGAGATCAAGCGCGAGGCCGAGCTCGTCCGCGACTACCTGACCGGCGGCACGGGCGGCGCGCGCGTCAGCAAGCGCGACGTCCTGAACATGCTCGAGTTCGCGGTGAACCGCGCGTCGAGCCGCGTCCACGCCGAAGCCGCGAAGGACACCGACAAGCGCGGCATGGGAACCACGCTGGTCGCTCTGCTCGTGGTCGGCACCCAGGCGTTCATGATCTACGTCGGCGACAGCCGCATCTACCTCCTGCGCGACGGCGTGCTCGAGCAACTCACCGAAGACCACACGGTGAGGAACGAGCTCATCAAGAAGCGCAAGATGTCCAAAGAGCAGGTCGAGCAGATCGCTCAGAAGAACGCCATCACGCGTGCCGTGGGCGTCTACGAGCACGTCGAGCCGGATACGCTCGTCCTCGATCTCGTCGCCGGCGACCGCTTCCTGCTCTGCTCCGACGGTCTCTGCGGCTATTTCGAGGAAGACCTCGAATCGCTCGGCCGCCACCTGCAGACGCCGGACGCCGATCAGGCGGCAAAAAGCCTGATCAACGCCGCCAACGAACAGGGCGGCAAGGACAACATCACCGCCGTCCTCGTCACGGTCGGCGACGTCACCGCCCGTGACGCCACGCGCGCCAAGCAGCTCGCCCTCAAACGCGAGACGCTCGCGCGCATGCCGCTCTTCCGTCCGCTCAACGACCGCGAGATCCTGCGCGTGTTGCAAGTGACCGACGTCGTGTCCTTCAAGAATGGCGAGCGCGTCATCAACGAAGGCGAAACCGGCGAGGAGCTTTTCATCGTGCTAAGCGGCGTGGTGAAGGTGACCCGCGGCGGCGCCGATCTCGCGACGCTCAAGCCGGGCGATCACGTCGGTGAGATGGCCCTGGTCCGCAGCCAGCCACGCTCGGCGACGGTCGTGAGCGACGGCGCGAGCGAGCTCATGGTGATCCGGCGGACCGAATTTTTCGAGATCCTGCGCAAGGAGCACCAGCTTGCCGTGAAGCTGCTCTGGCAGTTCTTGGGTGTTCTCGCCGACCGGCTCGCCGACACGAGCCGCGAGCTCGGCAACGCCAAGGAAGAGCTCGCCGCCGAGGACATCACCGCCGAGATTTTCGAGGACGAGGACGAGAGCGATCGGAAGACCCTCATCATGCCGGTTGACGGAGAATGAAGGGTTTTGGTTGATCGAGGCGACCGGCATCCGACCCGTCGGCCGGCAATGCAGCGCTCCGTTCCAAAACGAGCCCGGAAACGGGCTCGATCGCCGCTCGGCGCCGTGTCGCTCGTGCTCGTGTCCGCCCTCGGATGCCGCTCCCGCGCGCCGCAGCCGACCGACGCGAAGAGCGCCGCGCCGAGCGCCACTTCCGCGCTGCCGCGGCTCGCGTCGGCGTCGGGCCGTCCGCGCCCGCAACCGGTTGGTTGCCGGGTGCTCGAAGCCACGGGAGGCGACGCGGCGTCACCTCGCAAGGGAGACCTGCTCGACGGCTCGCGCTTCGTCGACCTTTCCGCCGGCACCTCACTCAAGGTCAAGCACAGCGCCACGCTGCGCGAGCTCACGCTGTCGGGCCCCGGGCGTTTTCGTCCCTGTCCGAACGGCGAGGAAGCGGTGCTCGTCACGAGCGGCACCGTCGTCACCGTTGCGGGCCCCGGCGCGCGAGCAGGAGCCGAGGTGACGCTCGCAACGCCGTTCGGCGTCGCGCACTACGGCGACGCCGCACTCAAGCTCGACGTGACCGACAGGGGGCTCACGCTCGCCGTCTCGCACGGCACGGTCGCCTTCGGCGGTCGCGCGGACGGCGAGCCCAAGACGAAGGAAGAGCTCGGCGGTCCGTCCGGCCGCCTGAAGGTCGAGGGCGAGGTCGACCCCCGGGCCCTGGCCGAGCGCTGCTTCGCGGCGCTCGCGGCAGCCGCCCCGGACGGCGGGCGGGCCGCAGGCCCGGCCGACGCCGGCCGGGCGCCACTCGGCGCGTGGGCCGTCGAGCGCCTGCGGGCGCGAAAGGCGGCACGGCTCGCGTGCGCCCGTGCGGAAGCCGCGACCGGGCGCCTCGAGGGGCCTCCACAATCCCGCCTCTGGGCCGAGCTCGAAGCCCGGATCGACGGCGCGGACCCGCGAGGGAGCGCGCCGCCGCATGCGGAAAAGTGATGTTCCGTTGACAGTTTCAGCCGGGCGAAAGTAGCGTCCGCACGACGGGCCGCTGCATGGGTACCACTTCATCGACACCCCGAAGGCTGGGCCTCGCCGCCCCTGTGCTCGTTCTTTTCTGCTTGGCGCAGGGTCTGGTGAGCTCCAAGGCCTCGGCCGACGAGCCCAAAAAGGCGAGCGAGCCGAACGTCCTTCGCGAGCCAACCGAGATCGTTCAGGTTGCCGACGCGTTCGACGACGACGACGTGTTCGACCTGCACCTGTCGCTCGGGTACGAACACTCGTGGCGCAACTCGAAGATCTACCGCGAGAGCTCGATCTTGCAGCCGGGCCTCACGCGCGGTGGCTTCACGAGCTCGAACCTCAACGTCGCCAACTACTCGCAGAAGACCTCGCGTCTGCTCACGCGCGCGGACATCGGCGTGTACAAGGACATCGCCATCGTCGTCAGGCTTCCCGTGATTCTCTCCGACGACCGCCAGCTCGAGCAGAACGGCGGCACCCTGCCGTCAACGACACTCGTCGGAAACCCGGGGGAGCAGCTGTTCGCGCTGCCCTTCAAATCACCGACCCGTAGCGGCATCGAATATCTCGCGCTCGGCATGGACTTCGGTCCCATGAACCAAGCCCGCAACCCCACGAAGCCGACCTGGATGCTCGGAGGGGAGGTGCGAATCGACGTTTCCGAGCCGATGCACGCCTGTAACAAGAGCCCGGCGGCGCTCAACGTCCAGTCGAGCCAGGTCCAGTGCGCCTACCCGCACGACATCGATCGCGACGGCAACGGCAGCGAGGCCGACTACCGCGACAACGACACGGGCCTGCAGCTCGACGAGGGGCCGAGCGGCCAGCGCAAGCCGGGCGTGAGCCGCGGCACGACGGGCCTCGCCTTTCACACCTTCCTTTCCCGGCGCGTGAAGTACATCGAGCCGTACGGCGGGTTCGACGTGCTGTTCGAGTTCCCGACGAGCTCGAGCGATTTTCAGGCGACCGATCTTCAGGGCTCGCTCGTGAACCACCCGCCGCTACGCGGCAAGATGACGGTCGGGATCGCCGTCATCCCTTGGGAAATTCGCGACGCGTTCCAGCGGCTCACGATCGACGGGCGCTTCACGGGCGAATACGTCTCCGAGGGGCGCGACTACAACGAGCTCTTCGACGCGCTCGGCTCGAGTGACGCACCGAGCATCAGGTTCCCGCAGTTTTCCGACTACCACGCGAATCCCGTGACGAGCGACGTTGGGAACCATCCGTCCGTCGTCGATCCGGCGTCGCAGAAGGTCTACTACACGGGCCTCACCGATACCCAGCAGCACGGCATCTACACGTTCGGCGTTCAGGCCACGTATCAGGCCGGAGAGTTCGTGAAGTTCAACGTCGGTGGCTCGTACATGCTGGTCCAGGGGCACTTTCTCAGCTTCGATCAGGCCTGCAACCCGGACTTCAACAACAACCTCGCGGCCTCGGGCCCCTGCCGCACCAATCCGGCAGAGAACACCTTCGTCGCCACGGGCATTCCGAACCCGAACTTCCGGAAGACCATCAATGACCCTGGACGCCGCTTCAAGGTCGACGACTCGAACGGGTTCGACGCTTGGATCAGCGCGACCGTGATGTTCTGAGCGGGCTTTCCCCCCGACGCGCCGGACGAAAACGTCACGCTCCCCGGGTCGGCGGGTGTCGGAGCGACACCGCGCGTCGGCTCGCCCGCGCGCTGATTTTCGCCGGGCTCCTCGCCGGCATGACGCTCGTCTCCGGTCCTGCGCTCGCCGCCGGCGACGACGCCAGCCTTTCCCCCACCGAAGTCGAGACGTCACCGGGCCGCGTAGTGGCCGCGGCGACGGCGACCGACGAGCGTGCGCGGCACGCCGCGGCGATCGTCGACTCGACGCTCCGCGAGACCATCACCGACCTCGGTCTCTCGCTCTACCGCGAGACGCCCGAGCTGGGCGGAGCCCGCGAGCTGCTCGGGGGCGAATGGCGCCTCTCGGCGCGGTTGTCCGTCGAGGCGACGGCGCTGCACGTTTGGGTGACCGCGGTCGCCCCAGGATCGCGCGTCAAGCTCGTGCGGGACGAGCGCGTGCCGCTCTCCGACGACTCGGCGCTCGAAGTGCGCGCCGCCGTGATGTTGCGTGACGTGGTCGACGCGGGACGCGCCGCGCGGCGCGAGCCAGTGCGCGAGCAAGCGGCGGGGGTGCCCCCGGCGCCGACCGCCCCACCCTCCTCGGGCCGGCCCGTGCTGGCGCTCACCTCGGTCGTGCTCGGTGGCTACTTCGGCTTCTCGATCCAGCGCACGAGCGGCTCGAAGGACACGCGGATCGTGTACCCGCTCGTGGCGCTCGGGGCCGGGCTCGGCCTCGGCGCGTCGCTGCTCGTCGCCGACGAGTGGAACGTCGGCTACGGCGACGCCTGGTACCTCGCGGCAGGCGCGCTCTGGCCAGGCGTCGCGGGCCTCGCGCTCACCGACGGTTACGGCGTCTCGTCGCAAAACCGCTACGCGTACAGCTTCCTCGCGGCGCTGGGCGGCGTCGGGCTCGCGACGGTCTCCGTTGCCACCCAGCCCATCACCGAGGGCGACGCCGTGCTCACGCACTCGGGCGGCGCGTTCGGTGCGCTGTTCGGGGCCATGACGGAGATGGCCTACCACGGCGACACGGGCGGCTCTGTCGTGCGCGGGCTCGGCTGGGGGTCGCTCGCGGGCGTGCTCACGCTCGGCGCGACCGCCACGGCCGTCGAACCTTTCGGCGTCGCGCGTGATGCTGCTCGACCTGGCAACGAGCCTGGGCGGCCTGTCGGGTGCAGCGCTCGCGAGCCCGCTCTTGCTCGTCGACGAATCGAACGCGACGCGCACGCGGCTCTGGCTCGCGAGCGCCGGGGCGGGTGCGGTCGCGGGCGGGGTGATCGGATGGCTTGCGACGAGCGACGATCCACCGAATCCTACGGGCAGCCTCGACATCTTGCCGTACGTCACGGTCGCGCCCGGCGGCTCGCACACGTCGGTGGACCTCGGGGTGGTCGGGCGCTTTTGACGGCCGCACGGCTCGCTTTCGTCGTCGCCGCGGGCGAGGCCGGAGAGCGCCTCGACCGTCTCGTCGTCAAACGCGTGCCCGGGCTCGGCCGCAAGCGCGCCCGCGAGCTGTTCGCCGAAGGCCAGGTCACCGTCGCCGGGCGGCCCGTCCGGCCGGGCGCGCCCGCGGTGGCCGGAACCGAGGTGTCGGTCGAACGCGAGGCCGAGGCCGTCGTGCCCGAGCCCGACTTGCCACTCGACGTGCGCCTCGAGCTCGATCAAGTGGTCGTGGTGCACAAGCCGCCCGGCCAGGCGAGCGCGCCGCTCGGACCCGGCGAGCGCGGCACGCTCGCGAATGCGCTCGTCGCCCGCTACCCGAGCATGCTCGGCATCGGTCACCGCGAGCGCGAGCCGGGCCTGTTGCACCGCCTCGACACCCACACCTCGGGGCTCCTCGTCGCGGCCCGCACGGCACCGGCCTTCGCGGCACTCTCCCGGGCGCTCGACGCGGAGCGCCTCGTGAAGCGTTATCTCGCCGTGGTCGCCGGCGCGCTGCCCGACGAAGGGACGATCGACTGGCCGCTCGCGCCCGATCCCAAGAAGCGCGGCCGCGTCGCGGCCTACCCCACGCCGCCCCGCGGCTACTTTCACGAGGCGCTCACGCGCTACCGCGTTCTCGAGCGCCACGGGGAAAAGAGCCTCGTCGAGCTCGAGGTCGGACGAGCCTTCCGCCACCAGGTCCGCGCGCATCTCGCCGCGCTCGGGGCACCGCTCGTCGGCGACACGCTCTACGGGGGCACGCCGTTTCCCGGAGGCGGGCCGCGCCACGCGCTGCACGCGAGCTACGTCGCGTGGGCGGGCGACGCCACCGTGCGAAGCTTCGCGGTCGCGGCGGACCTGCCCGACGACCTCAGCGAGCTCTTGGGCGGCTGAGCGGCGAGACGGTCCACCAGGCCCTCGACGAGCTCGAGCGTGAGACCGAGCGTCGGCAGCGGCGGGCTCAGGATCGCGATGCGCTCCTCGGGCTTTCTCCCGCGACCGAAGGTCATACCGGGCGGCAGCGCCCGCTCGGCGCGGGAGCCCTCTCGCACGCGCACGATGACGTACGGGGCCCGGCCGAGCCCACCCATGCCCGGCTGCCCCTCGAGCGCCACTTCGAGAGCGACGAGCCCTTCGATGGCGTCACGCGGCTTCACGAGGACGCGAAGCTCGTCGGGGGCTGCGCGACCTTCCGGCACGCGCGCCCACGGGACGGCTTTGAGCCCCCGTCGGCGGAGGCCGAAGGCGAGCTTCCGAAGGAAGCGACGGGCGAACGCGACGCGGTCGATCGAGAGCTCGCTCGCGCGTCCCGTGAAGAAGATGGGGAACGGCAAGGCGCCGAGCAGCGCGAACAGGAGCGCTCGATACGGCGCGCTCGCGAGCTCGCGCTGGGAAAAGACGAGCACAACGACCATGAGCGTCGCGAACAGCAGGAAGCCACGCGCGGAGCCGGAGTCGAGCCACGGCGGAGGCACCATGTTCTCGGGACGCGCGAAGGCGTCGTCGTCTTGGAAAAGAAGCCAACGACCGGGACCGCGCGGGCGGACGGGCCGCACCGGAGCACCGCTCGCCCCGAGCGCGAGCGCCACCGCGAGCGCGACGCCGACGGCGGCGGGAAGCTCGAGCTCTGCGCCCGCGAACAACGCAAGGCCGCCGGCGAGACCCGCGAGCGGCGAGCGCAACCAGAGCGGCCAGCGCACGAGCGGCGGCAACGTGGCGCCCGAGCGCTCCGACGCCCGACGCTGCTCACGCGCTTTGAAGAGCACGAAGAGGGCGTAGACGAGCCCGACGGCGAGCGAGGCAAGGAGCCAGCGCGGCGAGCGCACCACGGGCGACACCCTGCGCGGCGCAAGCTCCGGCGCCGCCACGGGCGCGGCCTTGGCGACGAGCGCCGGGAACGCTCGTCCACTCAGCCGCACGCGCCAGAGCGGCGGCTCGCCGCTCGCGACGTGCGAGCGCACGAGCTCGATCTCGTCGCCGCCCGGCGTGTTGCGAACGGCGGCGACGAGGACGCCGAAGGCGCTCGCCGGATTGTCGGGCGTGGCGTCGGGAAGGCGCGGCGGCAGGTCCGCCGACGGCACACGGAAGATGGTTCGCACGCCGTCCATGCCGCCTTCGAGGCGGGGCCCGACCCACGCGAGGTCGAACCCCTCACCCTCGGGCCGGAGCACGCGTGCCGCGGCGAGATCGGTACGGTAGCGGAGCGAGAAGAAGTAGCTGCCGGTGCGCAACCCCTTGTCCCCGTTCACCTCGAGCACGAGAGCGCCGTCGGCGCGCCGTTCGACGAGGAGCTCGAGCGGGGCTCCCGAGGGGAGCTTGCGCACGGTCGCGTCGCCGACCGGCTCCGCATCGGTGTCGGCGACGAATAGCTCGATCCTGCGAAGGGGGCCTCCGCGCAAGTCGAGGGTCAGAGCCTCGGTGACGGTCGCGTGCCCGTCCGGCTCGACCTCGACGGTGGACACGAGGGCCTTCGGGTTC
The DNA here is from genome assembly GCA_963841435.1 of uncultured delta proteobacterium. Classification (GTDB taxonomy): domain Bacteria; phylum Myxococcota_A; class Polyangia; order Polyangiales; family Polyangiaceae; genus PMG-095. The sequence continues at coordinate 1,002,958 of CAWJCS010000002.1, read as the reverse complement.
ATCTCGACCCAGGCCGCCGCCGGGAGCGAAAAAGCGCCCGCGCCCAAGAGCACCGCGCCCGCCAGGAGGTATCTCACATGGGGATACAATGTAGGTGTGACGCTTACACTGCCCCGCGCGCTCGAGGCAAAATCCCGGCGTGGCCCCTCCCGGCCCAGGGGGGCTCAGGGCATCCCGAGCAGACCCGGGTGCCCCTGCAGCAGGACGGCGACCAGAGCAGGGATGGCGTGGAACGCGTCACGCGGCACCGTGAGGATGAACGTCCCAGCCAGGGGCGAGGGAGTGGCATCAAAGCGCAGCACGATCGGAAGGGTCCCGGCCGGGCCCACCGCGGGCCCCCGCTTGTGCTTGCCCAGGCTCTGGGCAACCGAAGCGATCAACCCCTCGGGAGTCTCGAACATGGCGGACTGCGCCATGAGGTCGCGAAAGGACGCGAGCTCGGGCCGGTCGGCGAGCGTGGGACCACGACCAGCCAAAAAGGCCGACAGGCGTTCGGCGACGGCGTCCGGCGTGGCGGCGGAACAAAAAACCGCGCCGTCGCCGCGGGGGGCGACCGCGACGGTGTGGCTCCCGCCGCTGGCTAGGCCCGCGCTCGACTGCGCGAACGTCAGGCCGGACCCGAGCTGCTTCGCGAGCTCCTTCGGAACGTTGAAGGTGAGCCCGCGTGTGCCTCGAGGAATGCCGGCTCCTGCGAGGGGGACGAGCTTCGCGGTCGGCAGCGCCTTCTCGTCGACGCCGAGTAGCGTGGCGGCAAACGCGCGAACCTTGCGGTCGGAGAGCAGGGCCGAAAGATCGGACAGAGCATCACTGAGCCGTTTTGCGGGAAGATCGACGACCCCCAGCGAATAGCCCTCGTCATTGCCCGGGACCGGCCCGTGGGCGCTCGCCTGCACGCCACCGCCTAAGTCGAAGTAAAGCCCGATGAGCCGCCCCACGCGCGTTCGCGCTGCGCGGTCGATGCCCTTCTGCTCGAGGTAGGCGTCGACGACGTCGGCGAGCGACGTGCGCACGGCAGCCCACGCCTGAACGTCGAGCCCCCGCGAGTAGCGGGCTCCCTGCGCGTCGCCGGGCAGCCCGAAGAAAACGTCGGGGGCCGTGCCTCGGTGCTTGGCGAAGTCGCCGACGAGCCGGGCCGAAAAGGAGCGCTGATCCGCGAGTGCGACCGCGAGCTCGAGCCGGAGCTGGCCCTTGCCCTCGTCGACCACGCCGCCGAGCGTGACCGAATCGAGGTCGTCCACGAGCAGAACGAGCTCGTCGGCGAGGCTGTCGAGCGCGTCGGCGAGAGCCCGATCGAAGCGGGGCGCATCGAGCGCCCAGCGCCGCACGAGGAACCCGGAGAGCATGCGCAGACCTGCGAGACGCGAGCGGTAAGCGTCGCGCAGGGGCGCGGCTTTCACCGCGATCTCGAGGTCGCGCGCGCCGAGGTCGAGCATCGGCAGCCCGCGTGTCGCAAAAGGCAGCAGGCGTTCGAGATCCCCGTCGGTCGGCGCGCACACGAGCCGCGCCGGAGCCTTGCCGAGCGCCACCGCGACGGCGCACGGCTCGTCTTCCGTCCCCTCGAGCTTCATGACGCCGGGCGCGAGCTTGTGAAGCACGAGCCCGTGAGCACGCGCCTCTTCGACGGCACCAGCGAACGAGGTTAGCCCGAGCGAGACCACGGCACCGATCTCACGGGGTGAATGCTCGCCACCGACGACGAGCGCCGCCTCGAGCGGCGACTGTGCCTCGATCACTTTCTCGAAATCGGCGGCGACCGGCGGCAGGAGCGCGCTCGGGGGGATCGGCAAGCCGGCCCACGCGCCGAGCCGGCTGAGCGTCGTGAGGGGGTGCCCGAGTCGTCCCGTGGCGAACAGCCCGGGCGGCGCCGCCACGGGCGAAAGAATCCGGTGTTTCCGGCGCCGTGGCGAGCACCCCCGCGGAGGGCGCGCTCGCGCTCGCCGCGGGCGCGGCCGGCCCGGGGGAGACCCGCAGGCCACCACCCACACGAGCCCGAGCCACGTGACCCTCGTTCGTCCCAGCATGGGCCGGGACTTTACACGCTGAGGCTCAGTTCGTCTCCTCGAACTCGGCGTCGATGACGTCCTTCTTCGGTCCGTCACCGGGCGCCCCGTCCGAATCGCCACTCGCGGGCGGCGGGGGCGCACCCGGCGAGCCGCCTTCGTAGAGCTTGGCGGCGAGCTGGTGCGCTTCCTTCTCGAGCTTCTCCGTCACCTCTTGCACCTTGGCGTCGTCCTGCTGCTCGACCGCGGTGCGCGCTTCCTTGATGAGCGCCTCGACGGCGCCGAGATCGACACCGGCGAGCTTTTCCTTGTTCTCCGCGATCTGCTTTTCGAGCTGGTAGGTCAGGCTGTCGAGCTTGTTGCGACGCTCGACCTCGTCGCGGCGGCGCTTGTCCTCCTCCTCGTGCGAGGCGGCTTCCTTGACCATGCGCTCCACGTCGTCCTTGCTGAGGCCGCTCGAGGAGGTGATCGTGATGCGCTGGTCCTTGCCGGTCGCGAGATCCTTGGCCTGGACGGCCAGGATGCCGTTGGCGTCGATGTCGAAGGTCACCTCGATCTTGGGCAAGCCACGCGGCGCAGGCGGGAGCCCCTCGAGGTGGAACTTGCCGAGCGTCCGGTTGTCGCGCGACTGGGCACGCTCGCCCTGCAGCACGTGGATCTCGACGGAGGTCTGGTTGTCGCTCGCCGTGGAGTAGATCTCCTTCTTCTGCGTGGGGATGGTGGTGTTCCGGGGAATCATCACCGTCATCACGCCGCCGAGCGTCTCGACGCCGAGCGAGAGCGGCGTCACGTCGAGCAGCACCACGTCCTGCACGTCGCCGGACAAGACGCCACCCTGGACGGCGGCGCCGATCGCCACGACCTCGTCGGGGTTCACGCCCTTGTGCGGCTCCTTGCCGAAGAACTTCGACACGGTCTCCTGCACGAGCGGGATGCGCGTCGAGCCGCCCACGAGCACGACCTCGTCGATCTCGCTCGGCTTCTTCTTCGCATCCTCGAGAGCGCGGCGCACGGGCTCCATGCTGCGGTCGACGAGCGGACGGATCATCTGCTCGAGCTTCGCGCGCGTGAGCTGCTTGGACAGATGCTTCGGACCGCTGGCGTCCGCCGTGAGGAACGGCAGATTGATGGTCGTCTCCATCTTGCTGGAAAGCTCGATCTTGGCCTGCTCGCTCGCGTCCTTCAGACGCTGGATGACCATCTTGTCCTTGGACACGTCGATGCCGGTGTCCTTGCGGAACTCGCCCGCGAGATAGTCCATGATGAGCCCGTCGACGTCGTCACCACCGAGGTGGGTGTCGCCGTTGGTCGAAATCACCTGCACGACGTTGTCGCCCACCTCGAGAATCGAGATGTCGAAGGTGCCACCACCGAAGTCGTAGACGGCAATCACCTCGTTCTTCTTCTTGTCGAGGCCATACGCGAGCGCCGCGGCCGTGGGCTCGTTGATGATGCGCTTCACGTCGAGCCCGGCGATGCGCCCCGCGTCCTTGGTGGCCTGGCGCTGGGCGTCGTTGAAGTACGCCGGCACGGTGATGACCGCCTCGGTCACCTTCTCGCCGAGGTACGCCTCGGCGGCGCTCTTGAGCTTCTGCAGAACCTTCGCGCTCACCTCGGGCGGCGCCATCTGCTTACCGCGCACCTCGATCCAAGCGTCACCGTTCTTGCCGCGCAGCACCTTGTAGGGAATGCGGCTCGTCTCCTGCTCGACCTCTTCGAAGCGCCGTCCGACGAACCGCTTCGACGAATAGACCGTATGCTCGGGATTGGTGACCGCCTGGCGCTTGGCGATAGTGCCCACCAGGATTTCACCCTTCTCGTCCCAAGCGACCACCGACGGGGTCAGGCGGGAGCCCTCCTCGTTGACGATGACCTTCGGCTCCTTGCCTTCCATCACCGCGACGACGCTGTTCGTCGTACCCAAGTCGATGCCGATGATCTTGCCCATGGCTTGTCTCCTAAACGCTCCAGTTCTTGCCGGTTTCGAGCCGCCCAGTTGCGACGGCGAAAACCTGAACGCTCGCGCAACATAACCACGGGGATCCCCTGGTCAATGGCCATTTCGAGGGTTGACAGGCGGGGCGTTCCCGCTACCCTCCGCGGGCCCTGAACCCAGGGGCCGTAGCTCAGCTGGGAGAGCGCCGCGTTCGCAATGCGGAGGTCAGGGGTTCGATCCCCCTCGGCTCCACTTAGCAGCAACCAGAAAACACCCGGGATTTCTGATCGGCACGTCCCCATGTGCCGCCGATGTGCCGCAAGCTTGCGGCTAGCGGCCGGGCCCTGCCGGCTGTCGGCTCCCGCCCTCGGGCCCACCGCACGCGACTTGCAGCAGGGGATTTCGAAGGATCCCCTTGGCCAAGTCGGGTGACGTGGACCCGGTCGTGCCGGCCTCCGGGTTGTGTCAGCACAATCCTGAGGACCACGCCCCGGGACGTCGTCCAGGTGAGGCGGATGGAGTCCCTCGCGTCCAGGAGCTTGACAGCATCGCGGCGAACATCCGGGCTCAGGTGCGCGTACCGCATGGTCATTTCGATCGAGCTGTGGCCCAAGAGCTCCTGGACGCTTTTGCTCGGCACCCTTCTCGGCCTTGTACTTCTCGATCTCGGCCAGTCCGACTTGATGGAGCCGGAGCTCGCCGAACGCCGGCACGAGGTGCACCCGCAGGATCTTTCGCTTCGAGATGACTTCGGCGCGCTTGTTGTTCGTGACCGCGTACCTTGAAACGAACTGCTCGGCGAAGGCAGAGAACCGAGGGGCTTCCGGCAAGGTCGTACCTGCACGGTCGTCTGCCAGCATGAGCTCAGCGCGCGTATCGTGCTCGAGCTTCTCGGCGGCTCGCCGCGTCTGCATCGGCGCAATCTTGCGCATGCGCCGCAGCCGTCCGTCCTTTCCGACCACCTGAACGTCGATCATCCAGCCTTCGCGCTGAGCGCCGATGCGGCGGACGCCTGGCACCGCCCCGCAGGCAATGGCCGTGTAAGCGGTCTTCCGATCGATGCGCGGCGGTGCCGTCGTCGCGCACGATCAACGCACCCGCGCGATACACGGGTGGAGCGATCAGGTAAATGCCTGTAGCCTGCGTGGGCGGTGCCTTCTCGCCCGTACACGCCGATGAGGCCGCCGTTCTCGCGCGTGAAGCCGACACGGAACCACGTCGGCTCCGCTCCCGCAGCGCGCAAGACTCCGTCAACCGCGTCCGCCGGATCGGAGGCCCACGGCGTCTCGAGCACCGAGCAGCCACCGCAAAGCGCCTCGCGCGCCGTCCATGTGAGCGTCGGGAGCAAGGCGCCCGGATCGGCGGCTTGGCACACGCCTTCGCACCCGTCCGGCAACGGGCGGCACGAGGAAGAACCCCGCCGCCTGACAGGCACGATGGGTGAGTTGCCCGGGTCCGCATTGACGACCGCGCTCGGCTCCAGCGAGAGGTTTCCCTGCGTACTCGGGGGAAACTCGAGTGAGAGATTGGAGAGCGGCGAGATATTCACGCTTGCGGGCCGGGCGCGGCGGGGTCGGGCAGCAGGACCCGCGCACTGCCGACGAGCGGGTACGATATTCCGCAAGACGTGCAATCGAAGTCGGTGCCCAGCCGAGCTCGGCAACGGGGGCAAAGCGCACGGTCTGAAATAGCTTCGGTCAAGCTCAGCTCGCGGTCCTGACCTCGAAGGCCCCGAAGGTCGCTGCAGGACGGAACGCTCGGGCCAGGTAGTCGTCGAGCAACGACGAGCCGCTGCGGTTGCGCTGGACGAAGCCGGGAGGAGGAGACATCCCCTTCCACAAGACGACCCAGCGAACCCGCCGTTCGATGAGATCGTGGACGATCTCCTGCTCGGCCTCGGGCGTGTTCGTGACGCCGGCAGCGAGCATGTAGTGGCGCGCGCCTGGTCGGCGCCCGATTTCCCAATACAGGCGAACGTCGTTCACGAAGGGGCGCGTGTGGTCGGCCATGCCAACGTAGACGGCCTGACCGGGGAGCGTCCGAGCGCGCACGAATCTGGCGGCTGCAACCTCGTCGGCGTCCGGATAAAGCGCGGCATACGGCGGCATCGGCGAGGGTGCTTCAGCCAGGGCGGCCGCGTCGCTTCCGTTCGGCGTCGTTCTGAGGAGCATGGCTGCGGCAGTCTTCAGCGTCCGCATCTGCCCGACTTCTTTGAGCAGTGCCGGCACGGCAAGGACGAATGCAACCAGCAACGCCGCCCACGAGCGACGCGCGGCAGGAGTCGCGAACGCCGACGCGAGGGCAAAGGGCAGCACGAGGGCCACGGGCGCCACGCTCGGAACCTGGTGCTCGAAATCCGGGCGGTTCAGATAGTAGTGGGCGAAAACGGCGACCGTCGAAAGGCCGACGAATTCAGGGCGCTCGATCCGCCGCGCAAACACCTGATGCAGCAGGGGCGCGAGGAGAATCGGAAACGCGAGCAGGGCGAAGCCGTGATCGCCCGTGTAGCCGAGCCACAGGACCAACGGCACGAGTAGTGCCGTCGTCGCGGCACAGACTCGGCGAGCGCGGGGCAAAGGCGAGCGGAGCGAGAGCCAGAGCGTCGGAAAGAGCGGCACCAGGAGACCGAGTACCCCGACGCGGCTCGTACCGTGCGCATACGCTGGAATCGAATACGAACCGAGTGCCTGCGAGGGCACGGTGACGACCTCGTGCCAGACGGTGCGAAGCTCGCGTCCGAGCGTCAACGCGAAGACCGCGATCGAAAGGCCGGCGCCCGACGCGAGCGCGGCACAGTCGCCGAACAAGCGACGCCAACCCCTGTAGTGGTCGTGACGAAGCCTCGCGAGCTCGACGACTGCGTCGAACGCGAAGACGAGCAGGACGTACGCGCCCCAGTTGAGGCGCGTCAGCACCGCGAAGGCCCCCAGAGCCCCCGCGACGAGCAGCGCCCCCCGCCGGGCACCCGGCGAGGCAGCGATGAGCGCATGCAAATAAGCGAGCACGGCGAGCAGCGCGAAGGCCACCGCGGAAAACGAGGGGAACCAGGGGAGACTGGCGGTAAGCACCACGGCGCCGAGCAGGCTCCCCCAAACCCGACGAGGATCGCTCCCGACGCGACGATAGAACGACGCAAGCCCGCCGAGCAAGATTAGGTACAAGACGACGTGGAGCAGACGCGCAGCGAAGGCAGTCTCTCCGAGCAGGCGAAAGGTGAGACTCAAGAGCGCGTAGTTCGGCGGGGGATACGAGGAGTGAAAGTCCACGTGCACCCGCTCTCCGCGCGCAACCAACATGGAGCCGACGTAGTGGAGCGGCTCGTCGAAGACTCCGACTGGTTGACCGAGACACTCTCCGATCGTGACGAGCGCGCAGACGAACACTGCCGCGGCGACCGCCACTCGCACGAGCCGCGCGCCTCGGAACCAAGCAGCCGCCGCAGGCAAACGCCGCGCCTCCCTCGACTCTGCGACCACGGCGCCACTCTGCTAGGACCCCCCCGAAGTGTCAACGCCGCGGGGGCTCTTCGTGCTAGTGCTCGACTCGGAATCGATGACGGAAGCCGCAGAGATAGGCGACAACGCCCTCGAGCATTTGCCCGACGAGCAGGCGATGGCCATCGAGGACGGCATCTGGTGGGCGGTCGGGCGCCGAGCTATTCTCGAACAGTTCCTGCGCCGAGCGGCACGCGTCGGTCTCCGCACCATCGCGGAGGTGGGCTGCGGCTCGGGCGGCGATCTCGGGCTCTTGCGGCGCTACGGTCGCGTCGTGGCTTTCGAGCGGTCCCCGGCGCTCGCGAGGCGAGCACGCTTGCGCGGCGTCGCCGACGAGGTCTACACGGACGACCTCTTCGACCGACAGCTCCCGGACGTGGACCTTTATTGCATGTTCGACGTTCTCGAGCACATCGAGGACGACCGCGGTTTTTTGAAGCGTCTCATCGCACACGGAGCGCCGGGACATCGCTTGCTGTTGACCGTCCCCGCGTGTCAGTTCCTCTATGGCCCGCACGACGAGCTCCTGCACCACTACCGTCGGTACTCGATGGCCCACTTGAAGGACGTGCTCCGCGCTGCGGGCTACCAGCCTGTGGCGGAGAATCACTTCGTTTTTCTGCTGTTTCCTGCGGCCGTGGCAGCTCGCTTCGCGGACAAGCTCAAGGCACGGCTCGGCTTCCGCCCCAAACGAGTATCGCTCGGTTTGGTCCCGAAGCCCATCAACGCGGCGCTCACGGGGGTGCTCCGCCTCGAAGCACTGCTCGCGCAGCGCTTGCGGCTCCCGTTCGGGCTTTGGCTCGCCGTCCTTTCGGAGAGCCAAAGCGCCGGCGCGGTCAGCGCCTGAGCGCCTCACGCACGGCGTACCGAGGGACACGCCGCGTGGCCGAGAACACGCGGATGGTAAATTCGCCGACCATCGCGACGAGGCCGGCCACGGCGAGGCCCACCACGACGAGCACGTTGAGGATGAGCCCGTTGGAGACGCCACCGAGTAGCCGGAAGGGGAACGCGAACGCCAGCACCGTCCTGATCGCGAACAGTCCGGCGAGGACCAGGCAGACGAGAACCGCGAACTGGAACGGGCGATCCGACAGCTGGACGATGTTGTCGGTGTTGTAACCCACGAGCTTCCGGAGGGTCCAACCAGACTTGCCGTACTTCCGGGGAAAGTGGCTGACGTTGACTTCCACCGTGCGCCCGGCCGCAGCAATCACGTCCACCGGCGAGAAGATGCGGTGCGGGCCGAAGTCGAAGACCCCGACCAAGCGCGCGTCGAAGATCTTGAACGTGCAGCCGAAATCACGGAAATCGCTACGCGATGCACGCCGCATGATCGCGTTCGCCACCTTCGACGGCACGACACGCAGGAAAGAGTCGCGACGCTGGGCGCGGCGTCCACTCACGACGTTGGCGCCCGCGTCCCACTCGGCTACGAGCCTCGGAATTTCCGCCGGATCGAGCTGCAAGTCGCTGTCCATGAACAAGAGACCGTCACCGGTCGTCTCGCAGAGCCCCGCCGCCATGGCGGCTCGCTGCCCCGAGTTTCTGAATAAATCGAGTACAGCGTGAACGGTCGGGTCCCGCTCGAAGATGGCCTTCAGCCGTGCCCAGGTGCCGTCCGTGCTTCCGTCGTTGACGAACACGATCTCGTACGGGCGGCCTAGCCCGGCGAGTGCCGCCGAGAGCTTCGCGTGAAACTCGTCGATGCTGCGCTCCTCGAAGTAGCAAGTGATGATCGCAGACAGCTTCGATGTCCGCTCTCCGGAGCGACTGTCTCCCACCGCGGCTCCTTCAGATCGATGCCTGAATCTCGCGCAGAATGCAGGCGATTCTTGCGGGCGCCTCGGGATCCAGACCACCGTACATCGGCAAGCAAAGGACCTGGCTCGCGACGCGCCCGGCGACCGGCAGATTGCTCGGGTCGGCCGAAGGCAGCGCGGCGTAGCAGGGCGCCTGTGACACGAGGGGGTAAAAGTACTTGCGACTGAAGACGTTGAAGCGTTTGAGGAGCGTGTAGAGCTCGTCTCGATCGAGGCCGAAGCGCTCGCGGTTGACGAGCACGGGAAAGTAGCCGTAGTTGTGCTCGACGCCAGGGCAGTCGGCGAGCGGAACGAGCCCCGAAAGGCCCGCCAGCTGCTTTCGGTACGACGCCGCGAGTAGCGCGCGCTTGGCGTACTCGGCGTCGGCGGTCTCGAGCGACAGGAGCCCGAACGCGGCCTGAAACTCGTTCATCTTTCCGTTGATGCCGGGACCGATGATCGTTTCCTCGTCGGCGATCCCGAAATTCTTCAAGGAGTCGACGCGCGCGCGCTGGGCGGCCGAACGACAGATGAGCGCTCCCCCTTCGATGGTCGAGAAGACCTTGGTCGCGTGGAAGCTCAACATCGACATGTCCCCGTAGTCGAGGATGGAACGGCCTCGGAGCTTGACGCCGAATGCGTGCGCGGCGTCGTAGACCACGAGCAAGCCGTGCCGTTCGGCGATCGTCTGAATGGCCTCGACGTTGCACGGGGTGCCGTACACGTGGACACCGAGGATGGCGCGCGTGTCCGCCCCGATCAGGCGCTCGATGCGGCGCGGATCGATGTTGAACGTGACGGGGTCGATGTCACAGAAGACGGGGCGAATGCGGTTCCAATGCAGCACGTGCACGGTCGCGGGGAAGGTAAAAGGCGTCGTGATCACCTCTCCAGCATTGATTCGCAGTGCTTGCAGCATCACGAGCAACGCGGTCGCGCCCGTGTTGAAAAGGCTCAGGTGCTCGACACCGAGATAGCGAGCTAGCGAGGCTTCGAGCTCCTGGCAGATCTGCCCGTTGTTGGTGAGCCAGCGTCGCTTCCAGATGCCTTCGAGCTGACGGACGTAGTCCGCGAGGGGCGGCATGGTCGGGCGAGTGACCATGACCGGCTCGGAGAACGCGTGCCTTTTGACCAATCGGTCCGCGCTCGACAAGAACTGGGTGCCCTTCACGACGCCTCTGCCTCCTCTCAAAGTACGAGATATACTCCCGGCCCTCCAAGGTCAAGGAACCCCAACCAGCGTCGCTTTTCCGTTCATGGCTCGGCCGATCATCATCCTCGGGGCGGGTGGGCATGCGCGCGACGTGCTCGACGTGCTGGAGGCCTGTCACGCCGACGACGGCCGCTACGAGCCGGCGGGTTTCGTCGTCGACGAGAACGCTGGCGCGCCAGGCACCTTCGTCAACGGCCTACCCATCCTGGGTGACTTCACCTGGCTTGCCGCCCAGTCCAGAAAGTTCGAGGTGGTCGCCGCGGTCGGGGACACCGATCTACGCCTTGCTCTTCTCGGGCGCGCGCTCGCCGCGGGCGCTCGACTGGCGGAGGCGGTCGTGCACCCGAGCGTCGTGCGGACGCGTCGCCTCGAGCTCGGGGCGGGCGCTGTCGTCGGCGCGGGCGTGACGCTCACGAGCCTGGTGCGCCTCGGTCGCAATGCCCACGTGAACAACGGTTGTCACCTCGCCCACGACGTCGCGGTGGGCGATCACGCGACGATTTCGCCGGGCGTCTGCCTGTCCGGCAACGTCACGGTCGGCCAAGGCGCGTACGTCGGAACCGGCGCGACGGTGATCCAGAAGCGCACGATTGGCGCCTGGAGCGTCGTGGGTGCGGGCGCCACGGTGATCCATGACGTGCCGGACAACGTCACGGTCGTCGGCGTACCGGCCCGCGTCATCGCGGAGCGACCGCCCGGCTGGCACCTCGCCCGACAGCCTCCACCCGCGTGATCCGCGCCGACCCGCGGAGACTCCTCAAAAGGGCGGCGGCTCCACCGCCGCCACCCCTGCATCGGAGTTCGGCTCGTCTTCGGGCGCGTCCGCCGCGCCGTTGGCCACCGGTGCTTCGGGCTCTTCGACGGCGGCACCACAAGGGTCCAGCAGAACTCAAATCCAGCAGCATTCCGGCTGAATCAGCATCAGCGCCGTCCACGCGCAATGAAGAGGTCAGGGGTTCGATCCCCCTCGGCTCCACTCCCGCACCGCTTTCGCGGTGCGGGCAGACCGCAGAGCGGGCTCAGACGGGACCCAGGCTTGCTCGGCGGCGGCCGAGCCCCGCGAGCGCGAGCAGCACGACGAGCCAGCCCGCGCGGGAACGCGGCGCTCCCGCTCCCGCGACGGTGCAACCCTCGTCGGCGCCCTGGCCCGGGGCGGTGGCATCGCCGCCACCGGAGGGCACCGGGGCACCGAGACACAGCCCGCCCCCCGGCACGTCGAACCCCTTTTCGCATCCGGTGCCGCTCGCGCACTGCGACCGGTTCTCGCAAATCGCCGTGCAGCGCGCCGTGGTCGGCTCGCTGTCGTAGTAGCAGGCGAGGCCCGGCTCGCACTCACCGCCCGACGAGCACCCCTCGCCCTCGCCGAGCAGCCCGGCGGGCAGATCGCTAGAACCGGTGAACGCCCAGAACGGCGCGCGGTAGCCGCCCACGGCGGCCGCGCCGAGCGCGGTGTCGCGGATCCAGTCGCCCCACGAGGCCACCGAGCCGTAGACGGGTGTTTCGCAGGGATCCGAGCCACGCGAGACCACGCCCACGACCTTGCCGTCGGCGTCGAGCGCCGGGCCGCCGGAATCCCCCGAGCAAACACCCGTATCACCGAGGAACTCCGTGCTCGTGACGGCGGCGCTCCCGCAGCGACCCCCACCGCAGCGCACCGTCAGGCCGCCGAGCTCCATGCGCCCGGCCGTCTGCTCGCCGTTCTCGTCCTGCCCGTAGCCGACGGCGACGTACGCCTCACCGACGTGCACCTCCTCGTCGATGCGCGGGATGGCCGGGGTCGCCTCGTCGGCGGCGATGGGCACCTCGAGGATGATGAGCGCCATGTCGAATCCGCAGGTGTCGTTGCCCTCGCTGGGTACGCGCACCTCGGCGCCGCGATGAAAGAGGCTACCCGAGCCGGGTGAGGCGTCGTTCGTGACGACGGCGGAGCGCGCGGCGACGGTGTCGCCGAGCGCCGACTGGCCACACACGATGTCCGTGTGATCGCCGGGAGAAACGCAGTGGCGCGCCGTGAGCAGCAGGTTCGGCGCGAGCAGCGTCGCGGTGCACGAGCTCACGTGCGTGTCGGGCCAGTGCGTGAACTCCTGGAATACCGCACTATGCTCCGTGTCCGGTTCGCCGCCGGCGATGGGCTCGCCCGATTGGCCGAGCGGCACGCCCGCGCCGCCACCGCAACCCCAGACACCGGCGCCGCACGCGAGCACGAAGAGCAGATTGAGCCTCCGCATCCGAAGTCGAGATTAGCACGCCACTCAGCCCGGGTCTTTGCAGCAGCGGCCGCCAGTCGAATAGTCGTAGTAGGCGGGCGCGTGAACGTTGACTTTCGCCTCGCACCCCTTGTTCGTCGAGCGAGCGTAAAAGCCTCCGACGAACACGGGCCGATCCTCGCCTTCGACCCATTCGTCGATGTTGCCCACCATGTCGGCGACGCCGTCTTTGCCCCAGCGGCTCACGCAGCGCGGCGTCGCTCCCGTGAGGCGCAGGAGCGGGTCGCCGTTCTCGACGAGCAGGTTCAGGCGAGGGTCGAGGTGTCCGAGCGAGCTATTTCGGTGCAACACGAAGGCCGGGTGAAAGCTCCGAAACACGTTGCAGACCGAGGATTGATAGCGGTCGCCGTACGGAAATTTTCGCCCCTGCTCGCCGCCGCAAGCCGTCACCCACTCGCGCTCGGTGCAGAGCCGCTTTCCCGCGTTCTCGCAGGCGCGTTTCGCAGCGTAGTAGGTGAGATAGCCCTGCGGTACGGCGCCGGGCCGAGACACGGCCTTGGGCTCGAAGCGATGCGTGGCTTGCCACCCGGGAAGCGCGGGCAACGGCATGCGCGCCGCCGCTTCGTCCCCGAAGGTCGGCGCCGCGAACGACCAATACTCGCGCACTTCCTTCACTTGCACGGGATTGGGCGGGTAGTACGGCGAAAGTGGCTGCGCCGTCAGCTTGTTGACCGTCGATAGCTCCCAGCGGTCGATGCAAAACCCGCGTACCTCCACCATCTCGGGAGGGCAGCGGCGCGCCGATGCTTCCGACGAGCCCGCCGCGTGCGCTTGCCGTCGCACGCCGCAAGGCAAGAGGAGGAGCACGCCGACGAGCGGCAAACCCAACCAGAAGAACGCACGGTTTCGCAAATGCTCTCGACGAGAGAGCTTGTCATCGTCGGGGGCCGTTGCAAACCCGGCATTCGATGGCAAGGATGTGCGCATGGGGCCTTTCGACCACGGGACCGCGCGAAAGCGACTGCTCGGCTCGATCGCGGAGAGCGGCGTGACCGACACCCGCATTCTGTCCGCATTCGCCAGCGTGCCGCGCGAGCGCTTCGTGCCCGAGCCGCTGCGCGACCAGGCCTACGAGGACCGCGCGCTCCCGATCGGCGAGGACCAGACCATCAGTCAGCCGAGCATGGTGGCGCTCATGCTCGACGCGCTCGCGCCCGCCCCGCACGAGCGCGCGCTCGAGGTCGGAGCGGGCTCGGGCTACGCGGCGGCCGTGCTATCGAAGCTGGTCGCCTCGGTGGATGCCGTCGAGATCCGCCCGGCGCTCGCCGAGCGCGCCGCGCACACGCTTGCCGAGCTCGGCTACGAAAACGTGCAGGTCCACCACGGCAACGGCGAGCTCGGCTTGCCCGATGGGGCGCCGTTCGACGTGATCCTGGTCTCGGCCGGAGCGCGCGCCACGCCACGCGCCCTGGTCGGGCAGCTCGCGGTCGGCGGTCGCATCGCGGTGCCCGTCGGCGAGCAACGTCTGCAGACGCTGCTGGTCGGCCGGCGGGGACCGGCCGCCGACATTTCGTGGGAGCGCCGCGTCCGCTGCGTGTTCGTTCCGCTCGTGAGCGAAGCCTCGGTGTGAGCGCCCCGGGGCGCCTCAGGCGGAGCCGACGGTGCGGCTCGTGAAGGACATCGGCGTCGCCCCGATGCGCTCGTAGGCGGCGTACCAGATGCGATCGCTCGGCACGTCGAAGAGCAGGGACGCCGCGAAGTCGGTCGGCAACCAGGACCCGCGCCGGATCTCGGACTCGAGCTGCGAAGGCGCCCAGCCCGCGTACCCCACGACGGCGAGCATGCCGCTCGGCACGGCGCCGTCGGCGAGCACCTCGAGCACGCGCCGGGAGGCGGACGCGGCTACACCCCCTCCGATCTCGAGCTCGCCTTCGATGTCCGAAAAGCGCGGGTCCGATCGATAGATGATCCAGACCTGGTCCGCACCGACCGGTCCCCCCACGCGGACGCTACCCGCGAGCTCTTGCGCCGACTCGGTGATCTCGGCGCGCAGCAGGAGCTCGCCCATGGTCATCAAGCTCCGGCCGTTGATCACCCAGCCGAAGGCACCCTCCGGTCCGTGAGCGGCGAGCAGCACGACCGAGCGATCGAAGTTGGGATCGCCGAGCGGTGGTGCCGCGACCAGAAACCCGGGAGCGAGCGACATCGATCACGAAGCATAGCCCCGTAAAGGCCGGCTCGCCCCGAGCATCGGCCCGGGGCTCGGACGCCGCGCCGTCGGCCTCGTGGGCAAAATGGGCCGGTCCGCTTCGAGGCTATCGAAAATGGCTAGTCTAGCGGGTAGAGTGGGGCGACCGATGCGCGTGACATTCCACGGAGTGAGGGGGTCGGTCCCCGCGCCCGGGCCACAGACCTCCCGCTACGGCGGCAATACGTCGTGCGTCGAGGTTCGCCTTTCCGACGGGTCGACGCTCGTACTCGACGCGGGCACGGGTCTGCGGGAGCTCGGCAAGATCCTGGTGCGTGAAGGGCGCTCGTCGCCGGTGCATCTGTTCCTTTCGCACACGCATTGGGACCACGTCATGGGGCTGCCCTTCTTCGCCCCGCTCTACGACAAGAGCAGCCACCTGCTCGTCTACCCGCTCGCGAACGAGGCGCAGGAGAGATTCCAGCGCAACATCTTCGACGACATCCACTTCCCCGTGAGCGTCAACGACATCCCCTCGAAGGTCGAGTTCGCGCGGCCCGAGGGCGACATCTGGCGCGTCGGCTCGGCACGCGTGCGACGCATCCAGCTCAACCACCCGGGGGGCGCGCAGGGCTTCCGCGTCGACGACGACGACGGCTCCTCCGTCGCTTACCTCACGGACAACGAAATCAACGCCACGCGCACCGTCGTGACGGTGGACGATTTAGCGCGTTTCGCCGACGCGGTGAGCGTGCTCATCCACGACTCGCAGTACGTCCCGTCCGATATGCCGCACAAGCGCGGCTTCGGGCATTCGCTGATTGGCGACGTGCTCTCGCTCGGACAGTTCGCGCATCCCGGCCGGCTCGTCCTGTTCCATCATGATCCGGACCGCTCGGACGACGCGCTCGACGCCATCGGCAAGAGCTCCAAGGCGTGGCTCGCCGAGCACGAGAAGGACGTCGAGCTCTCGGTCGCCCACGAGGGGCTCACCCTCGACGTCGGCAAGAAAACCTGAGGGCCGCTCGAGCGCGCGGCGTCAGGCGTCGACGAGCTCGATGCCGTCCCAGGCAGGCTGCCGGCGCTGGTTGCGGTTGAGGACCGCGGGCGGGCGCAGCGTCCCGAGCGCCGCCGTGGCCACGTGCAGCGCGGCCCAGCGCGCGAGCGGCAAGAAGGCGCGCTGGCGAGAGCCATGGCTCGTGCGCAGGCAGTGCTCGCGCGCCGACTCGAAGGCTTCGTAGTAGCGGGCGACGGCGTGCTCCGCGCGCGACCGCTCGCGCGCCGCCAAGCGAGCGGCGTGCCCGAGCGCAGCGCGCCGCGCAGGCTCGCGCAGGAGCGTCGCCACCTCACCGGCGAAACGCCAGTTCGCGGCCCGCTCGTCGGGACCCGGCGGTACGAGCACACCGGTCTTGCCCGACTCGATCTGCTGCGACACACCCATGCCGTCCTCGAACGCCACGGTCGCGACGCCCGAGAACAGCGCCTCGCTCACGACTTGACCGTAGGTCTCCGAGAGCGACGCGTACACGAACAGGTCGGCGTGCTGGTACCAGGCGACGACCTCCGTGAGCGACTGCTCTCCCGGGAAATGCACGCGATCGGCGATGCCGAGCTCGAGCGCCTCGGCACGGAACACGTCGTGGTCGGGCCCGTCGCCGACGAGCGTCAGCGTGGCGTCGGGCACGGCGGGGGCCACGAGCTCGGCGAAAATCTTGAGCAGCCGGCTCACCGACTTCTCGCGCGTGTGGCGGCACACGCAGAGCAGGCGCCGACCGCGCGGCGCGCTCGCCGGATACGGATCGAAGAGCTCGCGGCGGTCGAAGATTTTGTGATCGATGGAGCGGGGAATCACGTGGATCGGCACGGTGACGCCGCGCTCGCGCCAGTAGCGAGCCAGCCCTTCCGAGAGCACGACGAGCCCGTCGCTCCCGTTGTAGATGCGCACGGCGTGGGCTTCCACGAACGGCATCACGTTGTCCCGGCAGAACGCCGTGAAGCGCGGGCTCGCGTGCAGACTGTCCGGCAACAGCACGTCGTACACGCTCGGCAGGTGAATGGTGTTGACGCACAGGAACGGCACGCCGTGCGTGCGCCGGAGCCACACGCCGAGCTCCTGGAGGCCGGAGCCGGTCTGCGCGAGCATCACGTCGAAGTTCTTGCTCGCCACCTCGTTCAGCGAAACGCGCGACGGCAACGGCAAGTGCACCCCCGGGTGGATGCGCAGCGGCAGGCTCGGCAGGATCACGTGGTGCCGCGGCAAGTCGGCGTCCGTCGCGAGCGGATCGGAAGGGCCCACGACCGTGACGGCGTGCCCGCGGGCGGAGAATTCCCGGTAAAGCAGCTGCGACGCGAAGGAGGAGCCGTTCGCGTAAGGGATGCGCACGTAGTCGTTGAGGATGCCGATGCGGCGCGGGAACGGGACGTCCTCGGCCGGCACGTGCGGCTTACTGGAAAGAGCTGTTTCTGATATTCGCGATTGCGACATGCGGGTCCTCGACCTAGCCGAGTTCTATTCGGAGCGTGGAGGTGGTGTGCGCTCGTACCTGGACAAGATGCTCCACCACGCTGGGGAGCTCGGTCACGAAGTGGTGGTCGTCGCCCCTGGACCCCGCGACGAAGAGAGCACGGTCGGCAACGGCGGGCGCATCGTGCGCTACCGCGCACCGAAGATGCCGTATGACCCGAGTTACCATGCGCCGCTCGCGCTCCGCCGTATGCGCGAGCTCGTGCGGCGCTACGCACCGGACGTGCTCCAGGTTTCGAGCCCCTTCGTTCCGATGTGGGTCGCGAGCCGCCTCGAGGTGCCGCTCCGCACCTACGTGCATCACGCGGATCCGATCGGTTGTTACCTCGCTCCGCTCGCCGCGAAGAGCGCGCTCGGCAGGCCGCTCGAAAGCATGGGCTGGGCTTACCTGCGCGCCGTTTCGCGGCGCGCAGACGCGACGATCGTCGCCGGCGAATGGCTGGAAACCGAGCTCCGAAAGCACGGCTGTCCGCGCGTTCGCACGGTGCGCTTCGGCATCGATCAGGACGGCTTCGGTCCCGAGCGGCGCGACGAAGCGCTCAGGCGCGAGCTGCTCGGCCCGCTCGCGTCCGACCCCGAGGCCCGGCTCGTGCTCGTCGCCGGCCGGCTCGCCGCCGACAAGCGCCAGCGGCTCGTGCTCGATGCGCTCGAGCTCGTGGCCCGGACGCGTCCCATTGCACTGGTCTTGCTCGGCGACGGTCCCGAGCGCGAGCGACTCGAGACCCAGGGTCGGCGGCTGCCGCACTTTACGGTCCTGCGCTTCACGCGCGATCGCGCCGAGTACGCTCGCTTGCTTTCGACGGTCGATGCGCTCGCTCACGGCTCGCTGTGCGAGACCTTCGGCTTCTTGCTCGCCGAGTGCCTCGCCTCCGGCACGCCGCTCGCTGCGCCCGATCGCGGTGGCGCCGCAGACCTCGCGGGCGCGGGCTTCGCCGAGACGTACCCTGCTTTCGGCGGTCCCCGAGCCGCGGCGCGCGCCATCGAAGCCGTGCTTGGCCGGCCCCGCGACGAGCTCTCGCAGCTCGCCCGCGACCGCGCGAGCACCATCCCCACGACGCGCGGCCACTACGCCGCCCTGTTCGAGGTCTACGCCGAGCTGCTCGCGGGCCGGTCCAGGCTGTAGCAAAACGAATACACCCCGAGCGGTAATTTGCGAGGTATCGGCCATTAGGCCGGGTCGGTTGCTCAAGCGTGAATTCATGACCAAGTAATCGAAAGAACTAAAGATTTTAGTCTGAGCCGGGGATGGCGGCGCCGAGTGTAGGCGGATGTGGTGAACCTGCAAGGCAAAATCCGTGCTGCCAACCGCGTTTCGACCGGGTAGCCGGACCGTGGCGTTTCACGCCGCTCGCGAATCGCGGTCCGGCCCGCATCCCTGGCCCGTAGCGAACCCACCGCGCAGCGCCTCGCGCGGACGCGACCGCTCAGGCCCTCACGCGATGCGACGCGGCGCCTCGCGCTCGCGAATCGTCACGGCGACACCGCCGAGAATCGCGAGGCTCGAAAAGACGAGGCGCGTCAACAACGATTCCCCGAGCACGAGCACGGCGCCCGCGGCGGCAAGCACGGGAGTGAGAAGCTGCACGACGGCTGCGCGCGTCGCGGAGAGGTGCCGGAGCGCCGCGTACCACACGCTGTAGCCGAGACCGGACGCGATCGCGCCGGATGCTGCGGCGAGCGCGACGCCAGCCGAGCCCGCGTGCAGCCCCGACACGGCCGCGGCGATGCCGAGCAGAACGGCACCGAACGGCAGCGCGCGCAGGAACGCCGCCGAGGTGGCGACGACCGGGTCTCCGGTTTTTCCACGACCGTAGAGCGAGTACGCGCCCCACGCGACACCGGCCGTCGCCATCAGCGCGGCACCGAGCGCGTCGGGCGCGGAACGTCCGGGCAACGTGAGCCAGACGAGCCCGCCGAGAGCCAGGGCGATGCCGACCCAGGCGAGCGGCGTCGGACGCTCGCCCCGCGCGACACCCCAGCCGAGCATCGTGACCTGCACGACGGCGAACAGGATGAGCGCGCCCATGGCGGCGCCGAGCACGAGATACGCATACGAGAAAGGCGCCGCGTACGCGAACAGCGAAAGTGCCGACAGGTAGCGTCCCCGCGCCGCGGCCGCGCCGACGGCCGCGCGTGGCCGCCGGCGCGCCAGAAGGACGAGCAGTGCGGCGCCGCTCGCGAGGCGCACCGCAGTGAACGATGCCGCATCGATGCGCCGCTCGGCGAGCGCGAGCCGGCACAAGATGGAATTGCCCGCGAAGCACAAGAGCGCGACCGCCGTGAGGAGCACGGAACGAAGCTTCATCCCGCTTCTCCCCCTCGGTCGTCGAATGGTGCGCGGATCGGATTCGCCCGCGAAGCCTCCGCCACCTGGCGGAGGCGACAGGCTTGAACCGAACCGCGCCCGAGGCGAGCCTGCGAGCCGGAGGCGCGGATCGGATTCGCCCGCGAAGCCTCCGCCACCTGGCGGAGGCGACAGGCTTGAACCGAACCGCGCCCGAGGCGAGCCTGCGAGCCGGAGGCGCGGATCGGATTCGAACCGACGTGTGACGGTTTTGCAAACCGTTGCCTAACCACTTGGCTACCGCGCCGTGTTTCGAGAAAGGTCCCGTCGGGGAAAGCGGCTCGTCGCCGGGGCGCGGATACTACCCCGATGCGGGGGCCGGTCAACCGCGGGCTGCGAGCAAATGTTGGCCGTTTTGCCGCAGATTGGCGCCGATCCGCCGGGGCGGCGTAGACTGGAAGAGCACGCCCGAAGCAACGGGGGGCGCGCGCGACATGAGCGACACCGTCGTCCTTCCCAGCTCCACCGGCGGCAGTTTCTCGCCGGGCGACGTGATCGCGGACAAGTACCGCCTGGAGCACGAGCTCGGACGCGGCGCGATGGGAACCGTCTTCGCCGCGGTTCACGTGACGCTCGGCCAGAAGGTTGCCATCAAGCTCATCAGCGCCGAGCAGGCCGGCTCCAACGATGCCCGGCTCCGCTTCAGCCTCGAGGCGAAGGCGGCCGCTCGGCTCAAGTCGCGACACGTCGTGCAGGTCTACGACAGCGGGCACACCCACGACGGCACTCCGTACATCGTGATGGAGTACCTCGAAGGCGAGACGCTCGAGGAGCGGCTCACGAGGCAACACGACGTCGGGCTCGGCGACGCGGTGCGCATCACGTCGCACGTCGGCCGAGCGCTCGCGCGCGCGCACGCCCAGGGCATCATCCATCGCGACCTCAAGTCCGGGAACATCTTCATCGCGAAGAGCGACGACGACGAGCTCGGCTGGGTGGCAAAAGTGCTCGACTTCGGCGTCGCCAAGCTCACCGACGCCCACGCGCCGTCCACCACGAAGACCGGCACGATCGTCGGCACGCCGCTCTTCATGAGCCCCGAGCAAATCCGTGGCGCAAGCCGCGTGGACCTCAGAGCGGACCTCTATTCGCTCGGCATGGTCTTTTACAACATGGTGACGGGCTCCCATGCCTTCGACGGCCCCTCCTACAGCGACGTGCTCGTGGCGATCTGCACCGAGGAGCTGCCGCCGATCCGCAAGGCGGCGCCCTGGCTTCCACCCGCGCTTTCCACCTGGTTCGAGAAGGCATGCGCCCGCGACCGTGAGGATCGCTTCGACAGCGCCGACGAGATGATCGATGCCCTGCAGGACGCGGCCGGCGCCGCCGGGCGTCTCACGCGGCCGTCGATCACGGACGAGGACGAAGGTCCGGGCAGCACGATGCTCGGTCACATGTCGCCCGACGCCGCGGCCACGATTCAGATGGGAGACGAGGCACCACCCGTTTCCGGACGTTCCGCCGACCCAGCGCTGCCCGCCGGCGCCGACGGGGGGACGCTACGCAGCCGGAGCCGGCCCGGGCGAGACCTCCGAGCCGCCGCGCCGGACGTCGTCATCGAACACGTGCCGACGCCGCGCACGCGCCGGCGACATGCGCCGCTCGTCTGGTGGGCGGCCGCCGGCATGACGCTCGGCATTCTGACGCTGCTCATCGCGGCACTGATTGGCCGAGCCAGCGACACGGCGTCGGAGCCGACCGCCGCCCCCGGCGTGCCCATCGAGACGCCCCCCGGAGCGCCCGCGGCCACGGCGGACTCCCCCGCAATTCCACCCGTGCCGAACGCACCCCCGCAACCGCCCCCCCAAACGGCCGCGCCGCGCGTGGCCGCACCCGACGAGCCCACCGCAGAAGCGCGCCCGGAGCCCGTGCGCGCCGCCGCGAAGGCCGTCCGTCACCGCCCCCGCGAGCCACGACCCACGGGTGCGACGGAAAAACAAGCGCCGCCGCCCACCCCCGCGCGGGCCGCCCCCGACATGGGTTTCTGAGAGCGCGAGCCCGGGCGCTTTCGCGTCTCCGGGCGCTTTCGCGTCTCGGCGAGCAAGAGTAAAGTCGCGCTCATGCTCATGGCTTCTGCTTTGCGTTCGTGCGGCCCGTCCGCTGTGCTCGTGGCTGCTTTTTGCTTGCTCTCGCCCGGGGTCGCTCGCGCGCAGGACGCGGAGAACGTCGCCGCCGCGCGCTCGCTCGGGATCCAGGGTGTGCAGCTTGCCGACGCCGGCAAGTGCGATCAAGCGATCGAGAAGCTCTCGCGCGCCGAGTCGCTCTACCACGCGCCGACGATCCTCGGCCGGCTCGGCGAATGCCAGGTCAACGTCGGGCAGATCGTGCTCGGCACCGAGAATTTGAATCGCGTCGTGCGCGAGCCGCTCGCGGCGAATGCGCCCAAGGCTTTCCGCGACGCCCAGGAACGCGCGAAGAAGGCCCTCGACGCAGCACTGCCGCGCATCGCCCGTCTAACCGTCGTCGTGGAGCCTCGCGGGTTGAACCCCGAGGTCACGGTCGGCGGCGTCGCCGTGCCGCAAGCGCTCATCGGCGTCGAGCGCCCGACCGATCCCGGCACCTGGGACGTCGAGGCGAAGGCACCGGGCTACCTCCCCGCGAAGGCGCCCGTGACGCTCGCCGAATCGGGGCACCAGACCGTGACCTTGACGCTGACGCCGGATCCGAACGCCGTGACGGAGGCGGCACCGCCCCCCGCGCCGCCCCCTGCACCGCCACCGCCTCCCCCGCCCGTCGAACGTGAAAGCAGCGGTGTGCGGACCCTGTCCTACGTGCTGCTCGGCGTGGGCGGCGTGGGCATCGTCGCGGGGTCGGTGACGGGCGTGATGGCCATCGGCAAGAAGGGTGGGCTCGATTGTCCGCAGAACCGCTGCGTCGGCGGCGAGGGCAACGAGCTCGATAGCGCGAAGAGCATCGCGACCATCTCTACGATAAGCTTCGCCGTCGGCATCCCGGCCGCGGCAGTCGGGCTCGTGTTGCTGGTCACCTCGGGGTCGAAGCGCGACACCGGCCTCGACACGCCGAAGGGATTCGTTGCGCGCCCCTACGTCGGCGTCGGCACGGCGGGCCTCGTCGGCACGTTCTAACAACAACGTCGAATTTCCACACCGTCGGTCGACGAGCCCGACGCGCGAGGCCGACGAAACCGGGTGACGCCGATAGAAGCGCCAAGAAACGCTCGGTGGGCGCAAGAGCGCAAAGTTCGAAGGAGGACAATGTAGGCGACCGGTGCCGCCGCCGACTGCGGCAACGTCGTCGCTTGGGGCGGGGTTTTCTGCGATAATCGGAAGAATGGGAATTTGCGCCCTGTCCCGCCTGCGTCCTCGACGTGCGTTGGCGAGCGTCGCACTCCTCGGCGTCGCTTGCGGTGGTGTGGACGACCGCGGCTTCTTCGATCGACCGATGGCAGCAGTGGAACAGAGCGCCGGTGCCGGGCCGGGAGCGATGAGCGGCGCGGCTGGGAGCGGTCTCGCAGACGGCGGCACGGCCGGCAGCGCAGCCGGGCTCGGCGCCGCGAGCGGCAACGTGGGCACGAGCGGCACGGGCGCGGCCGGCTCGGGCGGCGGGGGCGCAGCCGGCCAGGAAAGCGGCGGCACGGCCGGCATCGGCAGCGGGGGGAGCGCGGGGGCGGCGCTCGGAGGAAGCGGCGGCGTGTCCGGCTCGATCGGCGAGGGCGGCATCGCGGGCGAGCCCGCACCGGTCGAACTGCTCGTCACACGGCGGCGACGCCGAGCCCTTCGGCGGCCATTGCTACCTCTATCGCTCGCAAGATCGCACCTGGCACGAGGCCGTGAACGACTGCGAGAACCGCGGTGCCCACCTCGTGACCATCAGCTCGCGCGACCGCACGCGGGCGGAGTTCGACGCCGAGGACGCTTTCGTTTGGGAGCTCGCCGGCGAGGCGCCGGTCTGGATCGGCGCGACCGATGGCAAGGGTCCGCTCGAGCCCGGTGACGGCACGTTCTACACCTGGATCACGGGAGAGCCGCTGACCTTCGACGCTTGGTCAGCCGGACAACCCAACAACTCGCCGACCTCGTGCGCCGAGAACACCCAATGCTCGTGCAACGAGGGCATCTGCTACGAGCACTGCGCGTTTCTCTGGGCAACCGAAGGCGTGGATCCGACCACGGTGCCCGGCTGGAACGATCGGCTCTGCGAGCACCTGATCCCGTCCGTGTGCGAGTGGGACGAGTAGTCAGCAGGGCCGGGCGAGCGGCGGTGGTCGCGGCTCAATCGCCCGAGCCGTCGAGATCTTCGGCGAGGTAGCTCAGGATCACCTCGTCGAGCGTCTGCTCGCTGATCGCCTCGTCACCGAAGATGGAGCGGGCGCGGGCCTCGGGGGCACCCGCAAATTGGGCGGCCGGGCGGTGCGGCGCGGGGGGGCGACTGCGCCGGGGCGGGACCGTCTTGCGCGGGCGCGGCGGCGGCTGAGAGTGCGGGGCGGCCGGCGGAGCGCCGAGCGCGCCCACGTCGAGATCGAACCCTTCGGCCGACGGAGGCGACACCGAAGGAGCGACGCCCTGCAGCGCCGGATTCGACAGGGAACGGGCGCGCGGACGCTCGGTTTCGCGCGTCGGGTGGGGTGGGCGAACGCTCTCGGCGCGGCGGACGCCGTTCGGCGTCGGCGGCGGGCGCGGCACGTTCTTCGGCGGAACTTCCGAGAGCGGACCGATCGCTCGCTCGAGCGCAGCGTCGAGCGAGCCGGCACGCAGCGCCATGAACATCGCGCGATGCTGCTCCTTCATGATGCCGCGCACGATACTCGACACGTCGTGCTTCTCGACGTGCTCGGCGTACTCCGTCTTTTGGGTCTTGATGATGCGCCCGCCGTCCGCGAATAGATGCGTGACGACGCGACCGAAACGCACGCCGGAATCCTCCGTTTGGATGTGGAAGATCCTCCCGCGATGGCGGACGTTGTTGTTGAACCCGAGAACTGGCGGAGGTACCTTGGACAAGGGCCAAAACCTCTCGCGAGGGAGGAACGACGAGGATAGCCCTATCTCTCTGCTTCGTCCAGCCGGCGCATGCCTTCCAGCAGCAAGGCTTCGGGGCTTTTCTGGAAGAGCTCCTGCGGGGCCACGAAGTTCGGATCGAGGGCGAAGTCTCCCTCTTTGAGCGCCAGCATCGCGTAGAACGCCTCCTCGCCACGCAGGCTACCGAAGAGCGCGTTGTAGACGGACCCGCTCACGAAATGAATTTCGCCCGTGCCCGAGCGCGAGCGGATCTTGAGCGCACCGGTCTTTCGCCCGTGCCAGAGCACCTGCACCATGTCCGGCAGGCTCATCTCCGACAGCGACCCGGAGACGCCGCGCTTGGTGCCGCCACGGGCCGCCTCGCGGTCGAGGATCTGGCGCAGCTTGGCCACGAGGAGATCGGCGCTCACCGGCTTCGACAGGTAGTCCGCGGCCCCGAGGTCGAAGCCGCGCTTGGCGTCGATGCCGGCGCTGCTACCCGTGACGAACACCCAGGGCAGTCCCTGCCCCCACTCGGCCTTGCGCGCGAGCTCGAGCAGCTTGAAGCCATCGGTGCCCTCGCCGAGCTCGATCTCCGAAATCACGATCTCGATGTCGCCCTTTTCGAGCAGCTTGATCGCGACCTCCGCCGAGCGCGCTTGCTCGACGAGGAAGCCCTGCTCGATGAGCCTGAGCTCGAGCACCGTCGTCTCCTCGGGGTCGGGGTCGACGATCAGCGCGAGGCGGCGGTTGGCGAGCAGCCGCTCCTTGAGCTCCTCGCCCGTCACCGTGTGCATGAAGATGTCGACGAGGTTCGGGTCGAACACCGTGCCCTTGAAGCGCGCGAGGACCTCGCAGGCCTGCGCGGGCCGGAGCGTCTTTCGGAACGGGTTCTTCGAGTTCTGCGTGAGATCCGCGTAGGTGTCGGTGATCGCGAGCAAGCGCGCGCCGAGCGGGATCTCCTTGCCGTTCAGCTTGTCGGGGAAGCCCTTGCCGTCGTAGCGCTCGTACATGTGCTCGACGGTCTGGGTCACCTCCGCGGGTAGGCGCACGGCTTCGAGCAGCTGTAGGGGCGCGGGGTACTGCTTCTCTGCCGACGTGCGGTGCCCTTCGTACTCGGCGACGTTGAGGGACGTGAGGTGATACGCGCCCATCTTGCCGAGGTCGTGCACGTGCGCGGCGACGGCGTGGGCGCCGAGCAAGAAGTCGGAAACGCCGATGCGCTCGGAGATGCGCCGCATCAGGCGCGCCACCTGCGCCGAATGGCCGCGCAGCTCGGAGCGGCCGTTTTCGAGCAGCGACACGAGCACGTTGAGCGTCTGGAGGTAGGCATCGTCGAGCGGGCCGCGCCCCGAGCGCGAGGCGCCCGCCTTGCCGGCCTGCTCGAGGTCGGCGCCCGTGACGACGCGCTCACCCGTCGTGGCCTCGCGCGCGAGCGACATCGTGAGGCTTTCCTCGCTCACGAGGTTCCGCTCGAACACGTTGAGCATCGTCGTGAACTGCGCGTGGGCGTCGCGGTCGAGCGCGGCGAACGCGTGGATGTCCCCGAGGTAGGCCTTGCCGACGGCGGCCTTGATGGCGCGCGGCCGTGCCACGAACGCCCGCACCTCCTTGGCCCCCGAGGCCACCTGCACGTCTTGCAGCGCCTGGATGTCGCCCGGGTCGGGAACGACGACGCTCAGCGTGGCGGTCTGGGGATCGTAGAGCACGGGGAACACCATGGCGCGCTCGGCGAGCTTGCGCGGCACCTTGGCGAGCGTCGTGGGATCGATCTCGGCCTTGGCGAGCTTCTCGGTCGAGACGAAGCGCGTCTTGTTGACCGTCGCGAGATGCTTGAGGAGCGTGAGCTCGTCGATGGCCTTGAGCTCGAGCAGCGCCTCCTCGATGCGGTCGCCCGTCCGCGCGACCACGTTGAGCGCCGCCTCCTGGTGCTCGGGGGTGATGAGCTTCTCGGCGACGAGGCGCTCGAGAAGCCGGCTCTGCGGGGCCTGGGCCATGGGTGGGCTCGGTAGTGTAGATCGAGCGTGTCGACTGCCCAAAGGGGCTCTGCCCCGGAGGCCCCGGGGCCGAAAGCCAATCCTGGCACGGCTTTCCCCGGGAAGTTCGGCGGTTCTTGACTCGAACTTTGCCGAACGCTAAGCATTCGCCCCCGCTTCCAGGCGGCGCGCTCCCCCTTCGTTCCATCTGCCCCAGGAAAATCAGGATGCCAACCTACGTCGCCAAACCCGCCGAGGCGGCGGCCACCCGCAAGTGGTGGCTCGTGGACGCCAAGGACCAGCCGCTCGGTCGGCTCGCGTCGCGCGTTGCCACGCTGCTCCGCGGTAAGCACAAGGTGACCTACACGCCGCACGTCGACACGGGCGACTTCGTCGTGGTCGTCAACGCGGGCCAGGTCAAGGTGACCGGCAACAAGGCGCTGGACAAGAAGTACTACACCCACAGCGGTTACCCGGGCGCCCTCCGCGGCGAGAACTTCCAGCATCTCTCGGAGCGCCATCCGGAGCGTCCCATCGAACTCGCGGTCAAGGGCATGCTGCCCAAGAACGTGCTCGGCCGTCAGATGATCACGAAGCTGAAGGTGTACGGCGACGGCGCTCACCCGCACCAGGCGCAGAAGCCCGAGCCCTTCAAGCTCTAGGAACCCGATGACAGACCTCACCTACTCCACCGGCAAGCGCAAGACGGCCGTCGCCCGTGTTTGGATTGGCGCCGGACAAGGCGGCCTCACCGTGAACGGCGTGAGCGCCGAAGAGTATTTCGAGCGTGAGACCGCGCGCATGATCGCCCGGCAGTCGCTCGAGCTGCTCGAGCTCGTCGACAAGTACGACGTGCGCGCCACCGTGGCCGGCGGCGGACACAGCGCCCAGGCCGAAGCCGTGCGCCACGGTATCGCCCGCGCGCTCACGCGCGAGGACCCCGAGCGCCGCCGCGTCCTCAAGCGCGCCGGACACCTCACCCGCGACGACCGTAAGAAGGAGCGAAAGAAGTACGGTCAGGCGGGAGCGCGCAAGCGTTTCCAGTACTCGAAGCGGTAGCCCGATGCTGAGGACGGCGATCATCGGCGCTGCCGGCTACACGGGCGCCGAGCTCGTTCGTCTCATTCACCGGCACCCGAAGCTCGAGCTGCGCGTCGTCGCGGCGCGTGACAACGCGGGCAAGCGACTGGGGGACGTCGTGCGGTCGACGTTCGGCGTCGCAGGCGTCGGCGACCTCGTGCTCGAAAGCTTCGAGCCCGAGCAGGCGAGCGCGCTCGCCGCGCGGGTCAACGTGGTGTTTCTCTGTCTGCCGCACGCTGCGAGCGCCCGGGCAGGCGCGGCGCTCCACGCCGCGGGTGTCCGCGTCGTCGACCTTTCCGCCGACTTCCGTCTCAAGAGCCGCGCCACGTACGAGGCGACCTACGGCGGGACGCACCCCGCCCCGGAGCTGCTCGAGCGTGCCGTCTACGGCTTGCCGGAGCTCCACCGCGACGAGCTCGCGGGCGCGCGGCTCATCGCGGCGCCGGGCTGCTACCCGACCTCGTGCATCCTGCCGCTCGCCCCGCTTTTGCGCGCGGGGCTCGTCGAGCAGGACGGCATCGTGGTCGACGCGAAGAGCGGCGTGAGCGGCGCCGGGCGCGCGGCGGGCTCCGCCTACCACCTACCGGAAGCGGCCGAGGGGATCCGGCCGTACAAGGTGGCTGGCACGCACCGCCACTTGCCCGAGATCGAGCAGGAGCTGTCGCGCGTTGCGGGCGGCCCGCTCAGCGTGGTCTTCACGCCCCATCTTGCGCCGATGACCCGGGGCATCCTCGCCACCACGTACGCCCGGCTCGCGCCCGGTGCGACCGAGGACGCCTGCCGGGCGGCCGCGCGCGACTTCTACCAGCAGGGCCTCGTGAGCGTGCTCGACGCCGGCGTGCTGCCCGACACGCTCTGGGTGCGAGGCTCGGCGCGCGCGCACGTCGGCTACGCCGTCGACCGGCGCGTGGGGACGGTGATTGCCATGGGCGCCATCGACAACCTGGCCCGGGGGGCCTCGGCCCAGGCCGTGCAGGCGTTCAACGTTTCGCTCGGCTGGGAGGACGCCTTGGGACTGCCCGAGGTCGCCCAGTTTCCCTGAGAAAAAGCGCGCGAACGGGGCGAGAACCGGCCGAAAAGGGCCGGTCGGATTGTCGCCGGCCGAAAACCGTGGCGACGTTGGTGATCCACCGATGGCAGGCGCCCGCGCCCCGTTCAAGTTACGCACCGACTTCGAGCCCAAAGGCGATCAGCCTCGGGCCATCGAAAGCCTCATCCGCGGTCTCGAGGAGGGGCGCCGCCACCAGACGCTGCTCGGCATCACGGGCAGCGGCAAGACGTTCACGATCGCGAACGTCATCCAGAAGTACGCGCGTCCGACCCTGATCATCGCGCCCAACAAGACGCTCGCCGCGCAGCTCTACGCGGAGATGCGCGACCTCTTCCCCGAGGCGGCCGTCGCGTTCTTCGTGAGCTACTACGACTACTACCAGCCGGAAGCGTACATCCCGACGACCGATACCTTCATCGAGAAGGACGCCATCATCAACGACCAGATCGACCGCATGCGCCATGCGGCGACCCACGCGCTCCTCTCGCGCGAGGACGTGCATCATCGTCGCGAGCGTGAGCTGCATCTACGGCATCGGCTCCGCCGAAACGTACTCGGGCCTGCTCATCGAGATCGTCAAGGGCGAGGAGCTCCGGCGCGACGAGCTGCTCCGGCGTCTGGTCGACATCCAATACGAGCGCAACGACACCGACTTTCACCGCGGAACGTTCCGCGTGCGCGGCGACGTCGTGGAGATCTTTCCGGCCTACGAGGAGGCCCTCGCGATCCGCGTGGAGTTCTTCGGCGACGAGGTCGATTCGATTCGCGAGGTCGATCCGCTGCGTGGCCGCGTGCTCGGCGACATCGAAAAGTACGCCGTGTACCCCGGCTCGCACTACGTGACGCCGAGGCAACAGCTGAACCGCTCCATCGAGGGCATTCGCACCGAGCTTCGCGACAGGCTCGAGTTCTACGACAAGGCCGGACGCTTCCTCGAGAAGCAGCGCATCGGACAGCGGACCTCTTACGATCTCGAGATGCTCGAACAGATGGGTTTCGTGCAGGGCATCGAGAATTACTCGCGCCACCTCTCGGGGCGTTCGCCCGGCGAGCCGCCGCCCACGCTCATCGACTATTTCCCAGACGACTTCCTGCTGGTGATCGACGAGTCGCACCAAACGGTGCCGCAGCTCGGCTCGATGTACCGCGGCGATCGCTCGCGCAAGGAAACCCTCGTCGAGTACGGCTTCAGGCTGCCGAGCGCGCTCGACAACCGCCCGCTCAAGTTCGACGAGATGGAAGGGTACATGCGGCGCGTGATCTTCGTGTCCGCCACGCCAGGCGACTACGAGCTCGACAAGACCGGCGGCGAGGTCGCCGAGCAGCTCATCCGTCCGACCGGCCTCATCGACCCCGAAATCTTCGTGCGCACCGCAGCGGGCCAGGTCGACGACCTGCTCGGCGAGATCAGAAAACGCGTCGAGGTCAACGAGCGCGTGCTCGTGACGACCCTCACCAAGCGCATGGCCGAGGATTTGACGGAGTACTACGCAGAGCTAGGCGTGCGTGTTCGCTACCTGCACTCCGACATCGATACCCTCGAGCGCGTGGAGATCCTGCGGGATCTGCGCGCCGGCGAGTTCGACGTGCTCGTCGGCATCAACCTGCTCCGTGAGGGCCTCGACCTGCCCGAGGTGAGCCTCGTCGCGATCCTCGATGCCGACAAGGAAGGGTTCTTGCGCAGCGCGCGCTCGCTCATTCAAACAATCGGGCGCGCGGCGCGCAACGTCAACGGTCAGGTGCTGATGTACGCCGACCGGATAACGGACGCGATGCGCCACGCGATCGACGAGACCAACCGCCGCCGCACGCTGCAGACGGCGTTCAACGTCGAGCACAACATCACGCCCGCCACGATCAAGCGCGCGATCTTCGACATGAACCCCGCGAGCGGCACGAGCGACTACTACGCCGTGCCCCGAAAGCGCCGCGGCGACGACGCGGCGCCCGCCGCGGAGGGTCCCAGCGACGCGGACCTCGCCGAACGCATCCAGGCGGTGCGTCAGGAAATGTTCGCCGCCGCCGAGCGGCTCGAGTTCGAGACCGCAGCGCGCCTGCGCGACGACCTCAAGCGTCTACAGGGGAGCGGCAACGGCTCGGCGGGCCGCTCCGAGCCACCGCCCGCGCGCCGCTCGGAGCGCCCGCCGGCACGCCGCTCCGAGCACCCCGCCGCCGCGCGGGGACGTCCCGGGCGGCGACGCTAGCGCGCATCGCCTCAGCGCGCGCAGATCGCGTTGATGCGGGCGACGAGCGGCGCTTCGCTCTGGGCAGCGCGGTCGAGCTCGACGCGGCGGGCGCGGGCGGTTTCGAAATCGTGCTCGCCGAGCGCCTTGGCGACGGCGCGCAGGGCCACCGCCGAACGGAGCGCGAGCGTGCGGTAGCTTTGGACCTCGGGCTCGAGCTTGCCCGAGGTGACGTGAAGCGCTTCGAGATCGGCGGCGAGCTTTTCGTAGCGGGCGGCCGTCGCGAGCGCCTGCTCTTGGGTTCGTGCGCGTGAAGCCCCTGGAGCGGGCGCGACGCGGGCGCTTTCGGCGATGAAGGCGTTGGCGCGGGCGGTGACGGCTCGGCACTCGCGCGCGACCTTGCCGCACCCGACGAGTGCGAACAGAAGGAGCGGCGCGGCTCGTCTCAGCGCGGCCACGCAAGCCCGAGGCCGATCGTGGCGAGCGCGAGCGGCCCCACCCAGAAGGCAAACCAGCCGAAGCGGCCGCTCACGACGACGCGCCTCAAGAATTCGAGCGCCATCGCTCCGGTGCCGAACGCGACGAGTGCCCCGATGATCGCCGTGAGCCCCGGCCCGGGACCCGAGATGGCGTGGCGCCCTTCGAGCACGACGGCGCCGACGATGGCGGGCAGCGACATCAGCATCGAGAGCACGAAGGCGCGATTGCGGCTCACGCCGAGCCAAAGCGCCACGGCGATCGTCGAGCCGCTGCGCGAAAGGCCGGGCAGCACGGCGAGCCCCTGCGCAAGCCCGATGGCGAGCGCGCCGCGCCACGTCGGCTGCTCGCGGTCGCCGGGCGTCGAGGCGTGCGCGACCATCAGCGCGCCCGTGGTGCCGAGAAAGCCGAGCCCGATGATGAGCGGATTTTCGGTCCAGCGCTCGACGGGATCGCGGAGGAGCAATCCGATGATCGCCGTCGGTACACTCGCGAGGATCACGACGAGGGCATCGCGCCCCCCGGGCGACTCGCGAAACAGGCGCGGCCTCACGAACGCCGGGAAGCCGGCGCGGACCGCGCGCCAAACCTCGTGACGCAGCACGACCAGCGTCGCGCACAGAGTCCCCGCGTGGAGCAGCACGTTGAAGGTGAGGCCGCCCGCGTCCAGGTGAAAAAGGATCTCGGCGAGGGCCAGGTGGCCGCTGCTCGAGATGGGAAGAAACTCGGTCGCGCCCTGGACGACTCCCAGGAGCACGGCATCGCCATAAGGTCCGAACATGGGCGCGCGTAGTAGACACCAAGCTCGCGGCGCGCAACTAGCGTCGCTCGGCAAGCGGTGCCTGTTGGGGCTCATCGTGGCGTCCAGCTGCAGGGAGCGCCCGCGGCCCTTCCTGCTACTTCCGCCGCCCGAGCGGGGTGGCACGGCGGCTCCGGCCCCACGCGAGCCCGAGACGCCCCCGGGAGCCCCCGAGGGCGGCCCCGGGGGCCAGGCGCCCACGCGTGACCCTGGCCGGGCGACGAGCGACGGCGGCGCGCCGGCGACGGCCGAGGCCGGCGCGGGCGGGCGGAGCGGACCGGGAGCCTCTGCCACCGCCGCGTGGCGTCGAAGAGCCGTTCGAGACCGTGTCGTGTCGTGCCGAGGAGCCCGGGGGCTGCCGCGTGGACGGCGACGGCGGCGAGCTCGTCTTGCGCGGCGAGGTGCTCGGCGCAGGCGTGGTGTACGAGGGCGGCGAGGTGCGTGTGGCGAGCGACGGCACCATCGCGTGCGTCGGCTGCGATTGCAGCGACGGCGCACCGGCGCGGATCGTCAGATGCCCGGGGTCCGTGATCGCGCCCGGCTTCGTCAACGCGCACGATCACGTCGCCTACGCCGCCGATCCACCGCGCCCGCCGAGCCCGGAGCGCTACGAGCACCGACACGACTGGCGCCTGGGCCTGCGCGGCCACGAGGCGATCCCCTATTCAGGCGGCGCGAGCAGCGTGGCGCGAGCGGCTCAAGAGCTCAGGATGCTGATGAGCGGCGTGACGACGCTCGCGGGCGGCGCGGGCCACGTGGGCTTGGTGCGCAACCCGGACGTGGCCGGGCTCGACGAGGGGCTCCCCACGGCGCCTGCCGACTCCGACACGTTCCCGCTCGACGACGCGCGCGGCACGCTGCTCTCGAGCGGCTGCGGCTACGGCTCGGGCCACGCGACGCGGAGCGACGCCGAGCGCGCGGGAAGCTACCTTGCGCACCTCGGCGAGGGCATCGACGAAGCCGCCGAAAATGAGCTTTTATGTGCGTTCGAGCCGGCGTTCGGCCTGATGGGGGAAAGGACCGGCGTCGTGCACGCCGTGGGCATCGGCGCCGACCTCGCCGAGCGGCTCGCCGCCGAGCGCGCGCTCGTGGTCTGGTCGCCGCGCTCGAATCTATCGCTCTACGGGAATACGGCGCCGGTCACGTTGCTGGCGCAGCGGGGGGTCGAGCTTTCGCTCGGTACGGACTGGCTGCTGTCCGGCTCGATGAACATCGCGCGTGAGCTTTTTTGCGCTCGCGATTTCTCGGCGCGCTACCTCGACGGGTATTTCGACGACCGCGCGCTTTTCGCCATGGTCACGACCGCGGGCGCGCGCGCCGTCGGCGCGGAGCACGCGCTCGGACGCCTCGCGCCGGGGTACCTCGCCGACATCGTCGTGCTCGCTGCCCGGGGGCAAGCTCCGTTCACGGCAGCCGTCACGGCGTTGCCCGGGGACGTAGCGCTCGTGCTGCGCGGTGGGGTGCCGCTCTACGGGCAGGCCGACCTCGTCGAGACCCTCGCCGGCGAAGCGTGCGAGCCGCTCGACGTGTGCGGCGAGCCGAAGCGCGTGTGCGCGGGCGACGCCCACCTCACGCTCGCCGAGCTCCTGGAGTCGGCGAGCGCGACCTACCCGCTGTTTTCCTGCGAAAATCCGCCGAACGAGCCGACCTGCACGCCGTCACGGCCGGGCGAGTACGACGGCACCCTCACGCCGGACGACACCGACGGCGACGGCGTCCCGAACGACCGTGACGTGTGTCCCCGTGTGTTCGACCCGCCGCGGCCGCTCGACGGCGGCGCGCAGGCCGACGCCGACGGCGACGGCATCGGCGACGCCTGCGACCCATGTCCTCTGGAAAACGAGGCGACGTGCGACGACGATCGCAGCGAAGACCGCGATGGCGACGGCCTCCCGAATGCTCGCGACCGCTGCCCGCGCGATGCTGATCCCACGAACCTCGATAGCGACGGCGACGGCGTGGGCGACGCTTGCGAGCGCTGCGCCTCACCGAACCCCGGCGTCGTCCCCTGCCCGCTCCCCATCGCCGCCGTTCGCGACGCCGCCGACGCCGAGCACCCCCGGCGCCACGCGCTCGTTCGCGTCACGGGCGAGGTCACGGCGCTCAGGCCCGACACGGGCTCGTCGCGAGGCTTCTACGTCCAGGGGCCAGATGCGGCATATTCCGGCCTTTTCGTGTACACCGGCAGCACGTCGCCGGGGCTCGTGCGGGGTGACCGCGTCAGCGTGCGCGGGCGCTACGACGTTTACTACGACACGGACGAGCTCGTGGCTCCCGTCGTCGTCGCGCTCGAGAGCGGCGCGCCGTCGATCTTGCCCGTCGACGTGGTGCCGTCGGCGATCGGCGACGGCGGCGAGCTCGCGGCGCCCCTGGACGCGATGCTCGTCCGCGTGCTCGGCGTGCGCGTGGAGAGCGAGAACCCCGACGCGCCCTCCGACTACGACGAGCTTTTGCTCGAAGGGGGACTGCGCGTCGACGATTTATTGTACCAGGATTTCGACAATGTGTTTCCGGCTGGAACGACGTTCCTGGCGATCACGGGGATTTTGGGCCGCAGCTTCGGCCACGAAAAGATCTTCGTGCGCGAGGCGAGCGATCTCGAGCCGTAGCGGGCGGGTGGTGGAACGGCGTGCTCGGGCGCGCTTCACGCTGACGACCGGCGGTCGCCGCAAAATCCCCAAAAAGCCGCCCCAGCGAGCGGCGTGCCGCCCCTAGCCAGGCCGTCGTCGCGACGCTCAGAGGCCGACGATGGCCGCTTCGGCGATCGCCGTCAGCTCCTTCTCGGAGACCATGCCCTTGCGCACGGCGACGACCTCGCCTTTCCTGTCGATGGCGACGAGCGTCGGCAGGCCCTCGACGCCGAAGGCGCGTGATGCCTCGCCCTGCTCGTCGATGACGGAGTCGTAGCCCGTCGGGTGCTCGGCGAGGAAGGCGCGAGCGTCGTCGGGCGAGTCGCCGGTGACGATGCCAACGGCGAGCAGGCCGCGGCTCTTCTGCGCGGCGGCGACGCGGTCGACGATCGGCGCCTGCGCCCGGCAAGGCAGGCACCAGCTCGCCCAGAAGTCCAAGA
The DNA here is from genome assembly GCA_963841435.1 of uncultured delta proteobacterium. GTDB lineage: Bacteria > Myxococcota_A > Polyangia > Polyangiales > Polyangiaceae > PMG-095. The sequence goes on along the minus strand of CAWJCS010000002.1, from coordinate 967,656 downwards.
TCACGGCCTTGCCCTCGAGGTCCGAGAGACGGATCGCGCCGGGCGAGGCACTCCCCTTGGGGTCGAGCCGCGGCAACATGAAGTCGTGCGCCGGCTTGCCCACGAAGCGATCCGGGGCGAGCTTCGGCAGCGCCACGAGCCCGAACAGCGCCGCCGAAAGCAGCACGAGCGCCGGCGTGATGAAGCTCGCGTGGGGCGGCGTCGACGACCGGCGTGCCATGGCTCAGCTTAGCGCCGGCAGGCGCACGCGCAGCCGGGCCCCGCCGAGCGACCCCGTCTCGGCGCTGATCGAGCCGTGGTGCTCGACGACGATCTTCTTGACGATGGCGAGGCCGAGGCCCGTCCCGTCGGTTTTCGTGGTGACGTACGGGTCGAAGATCGCTTCGCGTAGCTCGCTCGGGATGCCCGGGCCGTCGTCCTCGACATCTAGGTTCCAGGCGTCGCCGTCACGCGTGAGGCGAACGTGGACGCGGCCCTGCTTGCCGAGGGCCTGGGCGGCGTTCTGCACGAGGTTGATCAGCACGCGCCGGAGCATCTGGCGATCCATTTGCACGAGCGCCTGGCCTTCGGGAAGCTCGAAGTCGACCGCGGGACCCCCACCGTTCGTCGCGCCTGCGTGGCGCTCGTCGTCGTGGAGCAGCGGCTGCTCGGACAGCTCGCTGAGGAAGCCGACGAGGTCGCCCTCTTCGAGATCCGCGCGCGGCAGCCGGGCAAAATCGGAAAACTCCGAGACGAGGCGCCTGAGCGTGCCGACCTCGTCCTCGACGACCTCGAGCGTGGTGTCGAGCAGCGCGCGATACTCGGGGCTCTGCCCGTCGTAGCGGCTGTGGATGTCCTGCACGGCGAGCTGAATGGGAGTGAGCGGATTCTTGATTTCGTGGGCGAGCCGCCGCGCCATCTCTTGCCACGCGCTGATGCGCTGCAGGTATTCGATGCGCGCGCGGCTTGCCTCGACCTCGGCGAGCATGCGGTTGAAGGCGCGCGACAGCACACCGAGCTCGTCGTCGCGGTCTTCGGGGACACGGACGCTGAGGTCGCCGAGCGCGACGCGACGCGTGGCGGCTTCGAGCTCTACGACCCGGCGCGCGACGTCGCCCGCGATGAGTCCGCCGACGCCCACGGCGGCGAGGATGGTGACGCCGAGCAGCGCGGCGAAGGCGAGCACGTAGCTTCGCTCGTCGGCGCTGCGGCGGCGCTCGATTTGCCGGTAGGTGTCGACGAACTCGCTCGCCTCCGAGAGCTCTTCGAAGCGCGCCTTGTCGGCCGCGAACACGGCGACGAGCTCACTGCCCGCAGGCTCGTCATCGTCGAGATCCGCGGGCGAGGGGCGCTCGTCGTTCTCTTTGGGCCGTGGGGCCGCCGCGCTCGCAGGGGGTGCGGGCGACACCTCGAGCGGGCGTGACACCTCGAAGGTGTTTTCGAGACGCGTGTCGATGGCCCGGCCGCGATCGACGTGGCCGAGCACGCGCTCGCCGTCGCGAACCGTGAGCGAGACCAGGCCGTCGTGGCCGACGAACAGCCGGCGGAGCGCGAGCTGCACGGCCGCCGGGTCGCCCGCCGAGGCAGCGCGGCGGAGCTCCGCGTCGACCGCAACGGCGCCAGCCTCGCTCTTCATCCCGGCCTTCACGGCGCGCGCGAGCTCCTGGTAGAGACCGAGCGAGCGATCGAGCCGCGCGCCGACCTCGGGCACGAAGAAGCGCGCCGAGGTTTGGCGCACCGTGGTCTCGGCGAGCCAGATCGCGACGAGCACGGGGATCAACGCCGTGAGCAGGATCGCGAGCGTGAGGCGGCGACGAATGCCGAAGCGCTTCACGCTCAGGCCTCCGGGCCGCGGGAGAGCAACCGGCTGACGAGCTTCCAGGGATCGAAGCCGAGAAACTCCGTGAGGTCGTGGTCGAGCCACGACGGCCGCTCGAGGCCGAGCACGGCGTGGGCGAGCGGGCCGTCGCGGGAGAGCAGGTGGCCGGCGCCGAGCCAGCTCGCGAAAGCGCCAATTTCGCGGAACAAGGCGCGCCCGACGTCGAGGCCGAGCGGCAGCGCGACGCCGGGCGACCACGGAGCAATCACGATCTGGTGGGCGGCGACGGCACGGGCCCAGGCGCCCGGCGCCCGGCTCCCCGAAAGGGCGCGGAACGTCGCGAGCTCGCCGAAACAGCCCGCGGCCACGGGAGCGACCTGCCGCTCGACGGCCGCGCTGAGGAAGCGCTGATCGCGATGGAAGTCGCCGGACAATAGGCCCATGTGCGGGCGCAGCTCGGCCGGCCCCACGAGCTTGTCGAAGCCACTGCCGCGGCGACGCAAAACGAGGCACGTCGCAAGATCGCCGGCGTCGAACACGCCGAGCACGAGCGCACGACCGTCGGGACACAGCATGTCGAGCCCGCGCAGGAGCGCGCGCTCGCTCGGGACGGGCCACTCGGCGATGCGGCCCGGCCAGACGGACAGGGCGCCCTCGGCCTCGAGCTCGCGCAGGATGCCGAGCGCGTCGAGCGCCTGCGAGAGGTAGTCCTGGCCGGGGTTCAGTCGATCGCCGAAGCGATCCATGAGGTCGTCGAGCGCTCCGGCCGTGAGCTCCGCCGCCCAGCGCGCGGCGTGGCGCGCCGCCAGCGACTCGAGCGCCTCGGGCCAGGGCTGCTCGCGCACGTCGAGGCGACCGATGCGCGTGCTCACGAGCTTGCGCAGCTGGCTACCGCTCGTGACCGCAACGACGCCGCCCGCGGGGTGCGCGCGCACGGCCTCGACGGCGTCGGCCTGCTGCCGTTCGCTACGCTCCCGCGGCAGGCCCGGCGTCGGGCGGAACGCCTCCCGCAAGAGCACCCACTCGCGGTAGGTGAAGCCCTCGAACGCTACGTCTCGCGTGAGCACGGCGGGGGACCCATAACACTGATCTATACTGGATTGCCCATGGCCGTGACCGCTTCCGAGCACACCCGGGACTTCGTCGCCTTCCTCGACGCGTCCCCCACGCCGTACCACGCGGCACGCGAGGTCGGCGTGCGGCTCGCCGCGGCCGGCTTCGATAAGCTCGACGAGGCAAGCGCCTGGTCGCTCGCACCGGGGGCACGGGGCTTCCTCGTGCGGGGCGGGTCACTGATTGCTTTCGTGCTCGGCACGCTGCCGCCCTGGGAAGCGGGCTTCGTGATGCTGGGCGCGCACACCGATTCACCGAACCTGCACCTCAAGCCGAGCCCAGGCTTCGAGGGCGGCGGCTACCGACAGCTTTCGCCCGAGGTGTACGGCGGTGTCCTTTTTTCGACCTGGCTCGATCGCGATCTGTCGGTGGCGGGGCGGATCGTGCTCTCGGGTGGCCGAACCGAGCTCGTGCGGCTGCCGGGAGCGGTCTGCCGCATTCCGAACCTTGCCATTCATCTGAACCGCGAGGTCAACAAGGAGGGGCTGGTGCTAAACCCGCAGCTCCACCTCGCGCCGATTTGGGGGCTCGAGGGGGATCACGGCCCGAGGAGCGTGCTCGAGCTCGTCGTCGAAGCGCTCGCCGCGACCGGCTCGGCGGGCGCGCGGGTCGAGGACGTCGTCGGGTTCGACCTCAGCCTGTTCGACGTGCAGGGCGCGGCGATTGCTGGCGCGAGCCAGGAGCTCGTCGCGTCGGCGCGCCTCGACAACCTCGGGTCCTGCTACCCCGCTTACCGCGCGCTGCTCGCCGCGGGCGCGGCGGGCGCCGCGACGCGCGTCCTCGTGCTCTACGATCACGAGGAGGTGGGCAGCCAGACGGCGTCGGGTGCGCGCTCGTTGTGGCTCGAATCGGTGCTCGAGCGGTTGACGCTCGCGTTTCCCGGCGCGGGCGGCGACGGCCCGGCCCGCGCGCTCGCCCGCTCGCTGTTCGTCTCCGCCGACATGGCGCATGCCGTGCACCCGAACTACGCGGACAAGCACGACAAGCAGCACCGCCCCGTGATCGGCGCGGGGCCCGTCATCAAGGTCAACGCCAACCAGAGCTACGCGACCGACGGTATCGCGCAGGGGGCGTTCGTTGAGGCTTGCCGCGCGGAGGGCGTGACCCCCCAGTACTTCGCCTCTCGCAACGACCAGCCCTGCGGCAGCACGATCGGGCCGATCACGGCGGCGCGCCTCGGCGTGAGCACGCTCGACGTCGGCAATCCGATGCTCGGCATGCACTCCTGCCGCGAGACGGCGGGCACCGACGACGTCGGCGTCATGACGCGCGTGCTAGCGCGGCTCTTGCGCGAGCCGCCCTGAGGGCTCGACGAAGCCCCTCGACCTACGCCCCACCCTCGCCTGCCTGGCCCGACTCGCCCGCGCCGCCACTGCCGCTCGAGCCGCCGCCACCGCTCGTCCCGCCCTTGCCCCCACTGCCGCTCGTGCCGCTCGAGCCCGCGCCGCCACTCGAGCCGCCCTTGCCGGAGCTGCCACTCGAGCCGCCCTTGCCGGAGCTGCCGCCCCCGCCCGGATAGGTCTGCACGGGATCGCTCCCGGAGCAGGCGGGCACGGCGACGAGCCCGACGGTGCCAAAGAGGACGATTGTTGCGGGATTGAGGCGAATCAGGCGTGACGTCTTCATGAGGGCACCGTGAAAAAAGGAGGACGGGCGCCAGGTTAGCCGAGCTTGAGGATGCCGACCAGCGCCACGATGACGAATCCGAGGGCGACGAGCAGCAGGGCGAGCAGAAGCGCCTTCGAGCGCTTGGGCGCGAGCCGGCTCGCGTCCTCGGCGCCGACACCCGCCCCCTCGAGGTGAGCATCCAGCGCCCGATCGCTCGCGCGGGTGAGCCACACGAGCAGCGCGAGCTCGATGACGAGCGCTGCGGCGCAGAAGGCGGCCGTCACCCAGCGCACGCGTCGCACACGCCGCGCCTCGTGGAGCGCCGCGCGCGGGCGGCCGTCGACCAAGAGCGCCTCGACGGCGTCGAACGTGCGCGACGGCTCGTCGCTCGCGGCGAGCGGCCAGCCGATGGCAGACGGGCTCCTGAGGTCGCGCTCGCTCGAGACGACGGCGTACGTCGGCGCGAGCCCCGGGGGGATGTCGAAGCGAGCGCTGCTCCTGCCGCGCGCATCGGGGACGAGTGCCAGGCGGCCCGCGAGCAGCCGTTCGTGCTCCGTCACGAGCGCGAAGTACGCGACCTCGCGCGGCACGGGTGACTCGACGACGAGCGTACGCCCGTCGAGGGTCGCGCGGAGCGCGCCGGGCACGACGGAGAGCCCGAAGCTCACGTCGCCCGACCCCGATGCATCCTCGACGTGCAGCGTGACGCTCAGGCTGTGCTCGTCGGGGCGCAGCTCGAAGCGGGCGCGGCCGCGTGCGTCGGTGGACGCGCGAAGCGCCGAGGTGACGGCGCCGCCCGCGACCTTGGCGGACACCGCGCCACCCGCAACCGGAGCACCCGCGCGGCGTACCTCCACGACGAGGGGCTCGACGAAGGGCACGGCGAACGCGCCGCGCGCCGCAGCGACGCGCACCTCGAACGGACCGGCGGCGCCCGAAACGAAACCGCCACGCCGTCGCGCCACGGACGCCCAGCGCGCGGCGTCGAGCGCCACCGCGCCGCCGGCGAGCTCGGTGGCGGCCTGGGACACCGTGATCGCGAGCGGATCGGCGGAAGGCGTCACCTCGACCGCCACTTCCGCGCCACCTTCGACGTTGAGAGAAACGACGCGCGCGGCCTCGGAGCCCGCTCGAGCGACGTGCACGGCCGCACTACCCGAACGGACGGGCAGCTCCTCCGAGCCTCCCCCCTGATCGGGCACCACGTCGAAAACCTCGATGCGAAATGCAACACGTGAAGCGTCGGTCGGACCGCCCCACACGCGCGCGACCCGATAGGGATGCACCGGTCCGGCGGTCAGGAGCGCGAACGCGACGCAGGCAACGGCAACGACCGGAAAAACGTAGAGCGTGTAACGCCCTCGTGGTCCGCGTGGCTTGCCGCGGGGTTGCGCGGGCAGGGGGTCCACCCCAATCGGGGTATCTCACGCACGCCGCCCCCGCAACAGACCACTTTGTATTGTGCGAGACCACCCGCCAAAGACACGCTAGGCTCCCGCGCCGCGACGCCGGCCGTCGCAGTCTTTCGTGTGGCGACTCGCCACTCGAGATCTTGCCTTCCAAGACTGCCCAAGTCGAGACTAGAAGCAGACCTCATGGCCGAAGCGACCAAGCAAAAAAAGGGCAAGAAGACCAAGCGCACGCGCAAGGAGCGCCGCTACGTCGGCGAGCAAACCTACGCGTCGAAGGTCACCGTGGCGATCGGCATGCTCGGAGGGCTCGGCCTCGGGGCGGGCGTGTACTCGCAGTGGCTGTCGCAACATCCGAGCACGTTCGCGCCCTATCTGCTCGTGAGCGGCGCGCTCTTGCTCGCGGGCTCGCTCTACTACGGCGATATCGGCACCCTGCCGATCCGCGTGGGCGACGCGGGCGTCGCCGTCGAGCGCGGCAAGGAGCTCGAGCGCTTCGCGTGGTGCGACATCGAGCGGGTCTACGCCGCCGACGGCAAGCTCGTGCTCGAGGGCAAGTCGCAGACGCTCAAGATCGTGATTCAGGCGCATCCGAAGGGCGTCGCGCGGATCCTCGCCGAAGGAACACGCCGCATCCCCGAGGCCATGGACGTGAAACGCGACGCGGTTCAGGGGCTGCCCGCGCCGGCCGAGGGCGACGGTGAGGTGCTCGTGGTCGAATCCCTGCAGATTGCGGGGCGAAACTGCGCGGCGAGCGGCAAGCCCATCGCGTTCGAGCGCGACGCGCGCCTCTGCCCGCAGTGCTGCCAGGTGTACCTGAAGGACCGCGTGCCCAAGAAGTGCCTGACGTGCAAGGCGGAGCTGGGCGAAAAAGCCCTCCCCGCCTGAGCCCGAGCCTCGGGCTGCGTGCGTGTCACGTGCTCAGTCGCCGCGCGCGACGAGCACCTCGACGGGCGGACGAGTGCCTGTCAGGTCCTCGAGCTTGCGGCGGACGGCCCGACGCACGAGCTCCTCGCGCGTGAGGCCGCGACCCGCGCGATGAGCGGCGCTGGCGCGGGCGGCTTCGCGGGCGAGCGCGAAAAGTCCGGCTTCGTCGAGGCCGGGCACGCCGCGGGCGCGCACCTCGGGGGCCAGGTCGCCTTCCGGCCAGAGCGCGACCACGACGACACCCGAGCGTGCGAGCTCGGCGCGCTCCTTGAGCGTGGCCGGGCCCGCGGGGGCGCCACCGAGAGCAACCGAAATGGCGCCGTGCGGCACCTCGGGCTCCCTTCGGAGGCCATGGCCGTCGAAGACGAGCGGGGTGCCGTTCTCGACCACGGCGACCGAGCCCACACCCGCCTCCCGAGCAAGCGCCGCGTGGGCGAGCAGATGATGGAGCGTGCCGTGCACGGGAACGAACGCGCGCGGGCGGACGAGCTCGAGCATGCGGCGTTGCTCGCTCCTCGACGCATGGCCGCTCGCATGCACGTCCGGGTCCGTCACACGCGTGTGCAGGCTCACACCGAGGCGCAAGAGGTCGTTTTGCATCGCAAACACCTCGCGCTCGTTGCCGGGGATGATGCGACTCGAGAGGATCACGGTGTCGCCGGGCACGAGGCAGAAGGCGGGGTGCTCGCCGGACGCGAGGCGACGCAGCGCGGAGCCGCGTTCGGCCTGAGTGCCCCCGGCGAGCACGAAAAGCTGGGCCGGATCGAGATCGCGAGCCTGCTCGGGACTGATGCGGAGGTGGCTCGGCCAGCGCAGCCGCCCGATCTCGGTCGCCACGGCGACCTGCATGTCGAGGCTCCGGCCGAGCACGCAGAGCTTGCGACCGAGGCGCTCCGCGAGCGGCCCGAACGACATCAGCCGCTGCACGTTGCTCGCGAACATCGCCACGACGACGCGACCCGTTGCCCGGCTCGCGAGCTCCTCGACGGCCAGGGCGACACCGAGCTCGCTGCCCCGCTTCTCGGGAACATCGACGTTGGTGCTGTCGCTGAGCAGGAGCGCAACCCCCTCGTCGCCCAGGCGTTCGAGCCGCTCGCTGTCGGTCGGCTCGCCGTCGGTGGGGTCCGGGTCGAAATTGAAGTCGCCCGTGTGAACGACCCTACCGGCCGCGGTTCCGAGCGAAAGGGCGCTCGCCTCGACGATCGAATGCGCGACACGCACGGGCTCGACCGAGAAGGGGCCCACGGCGTGGGTCTCGCCCGCGTGCACGGGGCGAAGGTCGAGCTCCTTCGGCGGCAGGTCATGCTCCTCGAGCCGGCGCCGGGCCACGCCGAGCGCGTGCGGCGGGCCGAACACGGGAACGCGGAGCTCGCGCAGGAGGAAGGGCAGCGCGCCCACGTGATCCTCGTGACCGTGCGTCAAGAACACGCCGTGGACGCGAGCGGCACGCTCGAGAAGCCAGCGAAAGTCGGGGTGCACGACGTCGACGCCGAGCTCGTGCTCGGGAAAAGTGACCCCGCAGTCCACGACGATGATGCCGTCTCGCTGTTCGACGGCGAGGCAGTTCATGCCGATTTCGCCGAGGCCGCCGAGGGGAACCAGCCGGATCTCGCCCGGCCCGAGGTCACTCATGGAGCGGTCGACGATGGCACGGATCTCGGCCGAAGACCCGAGCTCGTGCGGGGCGCCTTCGTGTGCCGCTTTGCGCGGGTGCCAGCCGGGTGATAACCGGACGGCGATGGCCGAGCCCAACGAGGTGAGCCCCGAACAGGCCCAGGCGCTGCTCGCCGACGGCTACAGCTACCTGGACGTGCGCAGCGAGAAGGAGTTCGAAGCCGGGCACCCGCCGGGGGCGTACAACGTGCCGATCAACCAGCCGGCACCGGGCGGCGTCGTCCCGAACCCCGACTTCGTCGCCGTGGTCGAGCGCGTGCTCGGCAAGCAAGCAAAAATCGTCGTTGGCTGCAAGACGGGAGTGCGCTCCCGCCGCGCGGCCGAGCAGCTCAAGCAGGCCGGCTTCACGGGCGTCGTCGAGATGCCCGCGGGCTGGGACGCGGCGCGCGATCCGTTCGGACAGCTTCTTCCGGGCTGGAGTCGCCTCGGGCTGCCAAGCGAGCTCGGCGCCCCGCCCGGCCGCGCCTACCCCGACCTCAAGCGCGCGGGCTGACGCTCGAGCGCAAAACCCCTACCCGCCGGCGCGGCGCGCTCGTTCGTAGTCGGCGGCGGCGCGCTCGATGAGCGCAAAGTCGCGCGCGGCGCGCTCGGCCTCGGCCGTGAGCGTCCCCGTGAAGAGCGTGAGACCCCAGATGCCGTTTTCGGGCCGACGCCGGAACGGATAGCGCGTGCCGCGCACCGTCTCGACGCTCGCGCGGTCACCGTGCGTTTCGATGCGCGCGATGCCGGAGAGATCGCGGCGCAGCCGGTCGAGGTACCCGAGCCGGGCGGCGTAGAGCGCGAACACGTCGGCGCCGTCCGGCGCCGCGGCTTCCTCGGAGTGTTGCGCGGCGAGGCGCGACCGCTCGGGCTCGGGGTACGCGGCGAGCACGCGCGCACGCGATTTCTTGCGGTAGTCGCGAATCGTGTAGCAGGCATGCTGCGCCGGCGTCTCGAGGTAGGGAAAGAGCGCCACGGCCGACGCTCGGTTCACGGCGATCATCACGCGGTAGTAGGCGCCCTCGGGCGTGCGATCGCTCGGGAAGAAGACGTGCGGCAGCACCAGGTAGAGCGCGAGCGCGAGCCCGGCGAGCGCGGCGCCGCCGAGCACGAGCTTGTGTCGTTTCGGGCTCACGAGGGCGCTTTACGCGGCCGCGCGTCGTTCGGCAAGCCCGCGCGCCGCGCCCGATTCGAGGCGCGAGCGCGAGCGCCATCGTGCGAGCCGCGGTTGACAGCCGTGCCGTCCGCGAGAAAGGCTCGCGCGCCGTGTTGTTCGGGCTCAGCGTCGCCGTGATCGTTCCCGCCTTCCGCGAGGGGCGGCTCGTCGCGCGCATGCTCGGGCGCCTGCCGGCGGGCGTCGACGGGGTCTACGTGGTGGACGACGCGAGCCCGGACGGGACGCGGGCCGCCGTCGCGAGCGTCGCCGACCCCCGCGTGCGATGCCTCGTTCACGCCACGAACCGTGGCGTCGGAGCGGCGATCGCCACCGGCTATCACGCCGCCCTGCGCGACGGGCACGACGTGCTCGTCGTGATGGCGGGCGACGACCAGATGCACCCCGACGACATGCCGCCGCTCGTCGCCGCCGTGGCGTCCGGCGCCGACTATGCGAAGGGCAATCGCTTCGTGCACTCCGAGGCCAGGCGCATGCCGTTCGCTCGGCGCCTCGCGGGCTCGTTGCTCTCGGCCGCGACCCGGCTCGCGACGGGCCTCCAGGTGAGCGATTGCCAGTGCGGCTTCACGGCCCTCGGCGCGAGCGCGGCGCGGCGGCTGCCACTCGACGAGCTGTGGCCGCGCTACGGCTACCCGAACGACCTGCTCGGCATGCTCGCGGCTCGCGGGCTCGCCGTCGTCGAGGTGCCAGTACGACCCGTGTACGCCGACGAGCAAAGCGGCGTGCGGCCCTGGCACGCGCTCGGCGTGCTCTGGGTCGTGGCGCGTCGCGCGCTGTCCGAGCACGCCGCCCGGCCGCGCACGGTGCGTTCGACGATCGACTCGGTAGAGCGAGCCGCTCAGCCGCGCACGGCGCGCTCGACGATCGACTCGGCGTAACGAAGAGCGTGCTCGAGGTCGAAACACGCGTCGAGCTCGCTCGGCGAGACGCGCGACGTGACGTCGGGATCCTCGCCGAGCAGCGCCCGAAACGCCCCCTCGCCGGAGAACGCGCGCATCGCGCTGCGCTGGACGATTTCGTACGCCTTCTGGCGCAAAAGTCCCTTGTCGACGAGCGCGAGCATGACCCCTTCGCTGAAGAAAAGGCCCCCCGTGCGCTCGAGGTTCGCGGCGAGCCGCTCGGGGTAGACGACGAGCCCTTCGACGAGGCCCGCCGCCCGGTCGAGCATGAACGCCAGGGTCGCCGTCGCGTCGGGCGCCAGCATGCGCTCCACGGAAGAATGCGAGATGTCGCGCTCGTGCCAGAGCGCCACGTTTTCGAGCGCCGGAGTGACCGCGGCACGCACGACGCGCGCGAGCCCACACAGATTCTCGCTCAGCACGGGGTTTCGCTTGTGTGGCATCGCGCTCGAGCCCTTCTGCCCCGCGGCAAAGCGCTCCTCGGCCTCACCGACCTCGGTGCGCTGCCAATGGCGCACGTTCGTGGCCAAGCGCTCGATGCCGGCGGCGACGAGCGCGAGCGCGGCAAACAGCGCGGCGTGACGATCGCGCGCCACCACCTGCGTCGACACGGTCTCGGCCTCGAGACCGAGCCGCGACAGCGCCTGCTCTTCGATCTCCGGGCTCAGGTGCGCGTAGGTGCCGACGGCGCCCGCGAGCTTGCCCACCGCGATCTCGGCGCGCGCCCGCACGAGCCGCGTGCGGCCCCGACGAAACTCGGCGAGATGTCCGGCGAGCGCCACGCCGAACGTCGTCGGCTCGGCGTGGATGCCGTGGGAGCGCCCGATGAGCGGCGTCTTCGCGTGCTCGCGGGCGCGCACGACGAGCTTCTCGATCAGCCGGTCGGTGCGCGTGATCAGCAGGTCCGTCGCCTTGACCAGCAGGCACGCGAAGCTCGTGTCGAGCACGTCGCTCGAGGTCATCCCGCGGTGCAGCCAGCGCGCGGGGTCCCCCGCGAGGCTTTCCACGTGCGAAAGGAACGCGATCACGTCGTGGCGAGTCGTCTGCTCGATGCGCTCGATCTCCGCCGGGTCGAGAGCGAGCTTGAGCGCGCGCAGGCGCTCGGCCGTCCCGCGCGGCACCTGCCCCGCCGTCTCGAGAGCTTCGCAGGCGCAAAGCTCCACCTCGAGCCAGGTCGCATAGCGGTTACGATCGGACCAGAGCTCGGCGAAATCCTTGGGCGTGTAGCGGGGGATCATGGGACAGGCGGGGCGATACCACGGAGGCCCGCCCGGAGCCGCGCGGAAAAGCGCATCGAGCGGAGCTCGACCTCACGGCCCCACCGGCCCCAGCCAGCCCGTTACCTCCTCGGCGCCAACGCCTCGGGAGACTTCAGGATCTCCTCCGGCACCTCCAGATTCGGCTCGAAACGGCACGCCATGGTGCGGTACTCGATGCTCGCGCGCTCGGCACTCGGCTCGCGCACCTGGCGCACGAGCCAGGCGTGGGAAAGATTGTCGAGCAGAAGCACACCGCGTTCGGGCGCGGCCGGCTCAGCCGCCGTGCCCGTCACCGGCACGAGCTCGTACGACGCGGCGCAAGGCTCCTCGGCGCTACCGAACAGCACGGCGTCGCCCGTCACGAGCGAGCGCGGCGGCTCGAGCGCGTCGGTAACGACGACGGGGTGACGGGCGCCGGGAAACACGTGCGCGACGACGCGCGCGCTCGAGCGCTTGGTGGCATCGCCGCACGGCCGCGGCACGGCCGGCAACGACGCCTGCGTCGGCGCCGAGCGCGGCGCCTCGGTCACCGGCCCGTCGGGCCGCAGCGCCACGACGCGCGCCAGGGCTTCGCGCCCGTCCTGGTCGAGCTCCTCGACGTGCAACGCGGCCCGGCCGTCGGAGTAGGTGATGGAAACCAGGCCGAGCTTCCCGAGCGCCTCGGGGTCCGGCAGGCCCACGGTCGCGGCCTGAAACGTCCAGGCATCGCCCTCGCGGCGCGCCCGCACCACGGCGCTCGTCTTGCGGATGAACGCGAGCCCCACGTGGTCGGCACCGAGGTGCGCCATCTCGAGGTGATCGCGCGGAACGCCGGCCGGCCACACGATGGGCGGCAGCGTGACGACACTCTTGCCGTCGAGAAAGAGCGTCGGCTGGCGCTCGCGCACCTTGGCATGGACCCGAAGATAGATCCCGTGCTCGCCGATGCTGAGCAGGTCCGGGCGCGCGAGCTGGACGGCGCCCGAGCCCCGCTCGAAGTCGCCCGGCACGTAATCGCCACCGTCGGCGAACCGCTGCCGCACGACGCGGCCCTCGAGCATGTTGTCCCAACCCACCTCGACGTCCCGCAGCCGCGCTTCCTTGGCGCGAGGGTCGGGCACACGGTAGCGGAGCACGGCGAGCCCCTCGACCTGCGCCAGCGCCGTGAACGCCAGCCCCGTTACGTCCCGCGCCGGCGGCAACACCGTCACGGCCTCGACGCGCGGCCGCGGCCCTCCGTGCGCGTGGTAGCTGACGGCCGAGGCCGTCTCGAGGTTGATGCTCGTCGAGAACCAGGCCACGTCGCCGAGCGCGGTGTTCTCGGCGTCGGGCAGGTCGGTCGCGCCCGGAAGGGCGCGAAAGGGGGCCGCATCGAGCACGCACGCAATGGGCGTGCTCAGGCGCCGCTCGACGCCGGCCGGTGAGTCCTCCACGGGCGAGGCCATTTCGAGCTCGTTTGCGTCCGGCATGCCCCAGCCGATCCGCGTGAGCTCGTCGCCGACGACGCAGCCGTGGCTCGAGCAGCGGACGGGCACGTCGCAGGCGGTGTCACCCGGGCACAGCGCGAGCGGCACGCGGCCGCGATCCTGGAAGCTGGCACCGCCGTCGAGCGACTCCCACACAGTGCCGCTCTCGGCGCCGAGGGCGAGCGCGTGGAGCCCGGCCCCGCCGACGAGCGCGCGCTCCGGCGGCGAGCCGGCGCGCAGCAGCTGCCCGCGGTTGTCGAACACGAGCAGCGTCGCAGTGCCGCGCGCCCCGCGCAGGACGAGCGCCGTCGTGCCGTCCGAGGCGGGGCTCAGCATGCCGACACGTGCCTCGACCTCGTTCGCGTCGACGCCGAGCTCGCCGAGCTCCCTCGGCTCGAAGGTGTGCCCGCCGTCGACGGACACGAACAGCGCGAGCCCGGCGCCCTTGGTCGTGCCGCCGACGGCGAAGGCGACGCGTCCGTCGGCATCGAACGTCAGGTCGAACGCGCTGTCGGCGAGCGAAGGCGTGGCGGATACGGCGAGCTCGAAGCGCTCCTCGCTGGACGCCGCTTTCGTGCGCGCCGCGTGCACGGCACGGCGCTCGAGGACGCCAAGTGGCCCGCACCCGGGGCCATCGGCGCTCGGCTGGCAGACGCCCGAGAGCAAGAGCGCTCCCCCGGCCCCGGCCGCCATGCGAAAATCGGCGAGCTTCGCGAAGAACGACGGCGATGCCGCCGCGAACGCGCCGTTGCCGCGCCGCGCGAACAGCTCGACGGGCTGGCTGCTCGACGGGCCCGCGCGAAAGCAGGCGACGTATGCGGCATCGCCGAAGGCGGCGAGCCGCACGTTGCGGCAACCCTTCGCGAGCTCGAGCGGCGTCGCCTCGAGCGGTCCGCCGAGCGGACCCGAGACGAGCACCCACGTTCGGGATTCTTCGTCGGAAAGCCGCGCCTCCAGGTACCCGTCGTCGCCGAGCGCGGCGCGCCCCTCGGCGAGGGCCCCCGCGTCGGCGCCGAGGGGCGCCTCGCCCCCGGGAGGCAAAAGGGCGCTCCTGACCTTTGGCTCGGGCGACAGCGCGCGCGGCTCCGACCGCGACCAGCGCCGCGTTCCCAGCACGCCGAGCACGTCGATGCCGGCGCCGCTCTCGTCCCGCTTGAGGCCCAGCGCGCCCCCGGGGTCGACACCGAGCGGCTCGAAGGTCTTACCGCCATCGAGGCTGAACGAAAGCGCCTCCGGCGAGGAAAGCGCGAGCGCCGCGCCCGAGCCGTCGACGGCAACGTTGACGAACCGCGTGCCCCCGGGCCCGACGGACGACCACGTGCGGCCTTGATCCGCGCTGCGTGACAGGCGCCCGTCGCGCCCGACGGCGAGCAGGATCGACCCGGCGCCGGAGACACGCGCCACGGGGTCGAAGGGGGCGAGCGCCTCGACGAACGGCCCGAGCGCGGTGAGGGCACGGTAGGTCGTGCCGCTGGCGCCGACGAACCAGCGCCCGGCCGAGGGATCATTGAGAATGGCGACGAGATCCTCGGGCGCGGGCACGGCCGCTTCGAGCGCCTTGTGCGAGCCGTCGTAGAGCCAACGCTCCCCGCGCAACCCCGCGAAGAGCACGCGGCCGTTGCCGAGATTGGCCCGCGCCAGCATGCGTGCCGGCGTGCGCGGGTGGTAACGCCACGTCGCCGTGGGCGGGAGCGGCGTGAGCGCGGGGCGCGAGGGTGGCTCGGGACGCCGCCGCTCGACGGCCGCCGGCGCGCAGCCCGCCGCCAAAAGCGCCAGCGCTAGACCGAGCGGACCCCGCCTCACATATCGACCAGAGCGAGCAGCTTCTGCTTCGTCGTCAACCCGACGTGCTGCGCCGACCGCTGACCGTTCTTGAACACCATGACGGTGGGGACGCCGCGCACGCCGTATTTGCCCGCCGTGAGCGGGGAATCGTCCACGTCGAGCTTGCCGACCTTGATCTTACCGTCAAGCTCCGTCGCAATCTGATCGACGATCGGCGCGAGCGCCTTGCAGGGGCCGCACCAGGTGGCGGTGAAGTCCACCAGCACGGGGACGCCGGCCGACAGCACCTCCGAGTCGAAGTTGAGATCATTGAACACGTGGATCTTTTCGGACGCCATGAGCTTCTCCAGGGGTCCGGACAACATAGTGCCGGAACGACCGAGGGCAATCCCCCGACCCACCATGCGGGGCGCCCGCAGGCTTTTGCTAGGGTCGGCCGCACCTTTCGACGATGACCGAAACGCGCCGCGCACCTCTGCTTACCCCCGGCCGACCCGCTTTACCGCCGGGTTGGAGCGGCGAAGGGGTGATTCGGGCCCTCGAGCCGCTCTCGGAGGCGCGCCGCTTGGGCCGGCTCGCGGGCGTCACGGCAGCGCGCATCGGCAGCGTGACGTTGCTCATGGACTCGCCGAATGACCCGCACAACGTCGCCGCTGCCCTGCGCTCGTGCGACGCATTCGGCGTGCCGGAGCTCAACGTAATCCCGAGCGAGCAGCCGTTTTCCTTCGGCCGCAAGGTCTCGCAAGGCACCGAGCGCTGGGTGGAGACCGTGCTCCACGAAACGAGCGACGCGGCCGTCGCCGCGCTCACCGCGCGCGGATTCGCGCTCGTCGCGACGCATCCGAAGGGCGAGCTCGTGCCCGAGGACCTGGCCGGCATCGACCGCGTGTGTCTGGTTTTCGGCAACGAGACGGAGGGTATCGGCGCGACCCTCGCCGCCGCGGCGAGCCGGGCCGTGCGCGTGCCGATGCGGGGGTTCGTCGAGAGCCTGAACCTCAGCGTCGCGGCGGCGCTCCTCGTGCGGGCGGCGACGGCCGGGCGCGAGGGCGACCTCTCCGAAGAAGAGCGGCGGCGACTCTACGCCGCGGGGCTCTTGCGATCGGTGCCCCGGGCCGAGGAAGTGCTCGGAGCGCTCCGGCCGGCGTGAGCCCTGCCCCTTCAAATCGGGCCAGTCGCGCGGCAGGTTCCAATTTGGGGCGCTTGGTACTAGCGTGCCCGGCCGTCCCCGATGGCCAGAGTCATTACGGAAGGCAGCGTCCTCGGCCCGTCCACACGTGTCACCGGACGGTTGAGCGGCGAAGGTGCCCTGCGCATCGAGGGCAACGTCAAAGGCGACGTGAGCGTCAGCGGCCCGGCCGAGGTCGCCGAGGGCGCGAGCGTCGAGGGCAACCTCCACGCCGAGAGCCTCGAGGTCTCGGGGCAGCTCCTCGGGGACGCCGTCACTCGCGGGCCGATCGCGGTTCGGGCAGGCGCCGTCGTGCGCGGAGAGCTCCGGGCCAGCGAAATTTCCATCGAGCCCGGCTCGCGCGTGTCGGTGCGCCTCGACACGCAGATCGAGCTCGACCTCGGCGCCGCGCGCCGGCGCTGACCACGAAAAGAGAGCGGAGACGACCATGGCAGGCACCGTGATTGGAGAAGGGCTCAACATCGAGGGCGATCTGACGAGCGAGGAAGAGGTCGTCGTGCAAGGCAACTTGCGCGGCAAGCTCACCACGACCGACGCCGTCTCGGTGGGCAGCTCCGCCGTGGTCGAAGCGGACGTGACCGCTCAGAGCCTCACGATCGCCGGTCAGGTGACGGGCGACGTCACGGCGGCCGAGCGCGTCGACTTGCAGGCCGGGGGGCGTCTGATCGGGGACGTGAAGGCCGCGCGGCTGACCATTGCAGACGGTGCCTCGTTCAAGGGCAACGTTGACATGGACGTGTGACGGGAGATCACGAGTGAACGGCGCATCGGTCATCGGACGCAGCACGGTCGTGCGCGGCAACGTGCGCGGCAGCGGCAACCTCGAGATCCTCGGCCGCGTTGACGGCGACGTGAACGTCGGGGGCGACATTTCGCTCGGCGAGGAAAGCGGCGTCAAAGGCAACGTTTCCGGTGCCGCGATCACCATCGCCGGTGCCGTCCAGGGAGACGTGCGCGCGAGCGAGAGCGTGATGCTCGAGCGCGGGGCGCGCGTCGTCGGCGACCTCACGGCGCCGCGCATCGGCGTCTCGACCGGCGCGCTCGTTCGTGGGCTCGTGCGCACCGACGGAGAGCCGCCGCTGGCCGCCGGACGGCGCCTCGGTGGCAGCCCTGCACGAGCGCCCGCCGCGTTCGCGCCCCCGCGCGCCGCCGCGCCTGCCAAGCCCGAGGCGGCCTTGGCCCCCGAGTCCGAGGAGCAGCCCGACGCGAAGCCGCGCGAGAAGTCGGCACGCGAAGCGCCGCCGCCTCCCGTCGTGCCCGCCCTCGCGAAGGGCGCCAAGGCGAAGAAGAAGAAGAAGGGCGAGTGACGCCCGACCGTGTGGGATAACCTGCGCCACGGGCGCGCCCGCGACCGAAAGGCTCGAAGAGCGCGCGTGTTGTGGTCGCCCGGTCGGCTTTGCTACGCTGAGGGGATGCGGCTCTTTGCCCTCGGCGCGCTCGGGGCGCTCGTTTTGGGGCTGGCGCCGCGCGCGGCGCTCGCTGCCCAGAACGAGCCGCAGGAGCGACCGATCACTCCGGGCGAGATCGAGAAGTGGCTCGATGCCGAGCCCGGCGGCGCGCCCGCCGATACGGGTGCCGAGCCCGCCGAGGAGACACCCCTGCCCGCGCCACGCCGCCACGGTTTCGTGGTCGAGAGCGGGCTCGGCGTCGTGACCCAGGTCGGATCGCTCAAGCACATCACGCCGAGCGCCCCGTGGTTCCAGGTTCGCGTCGGCTACGAGGTGCTCACCTGGCTCATGCCGTTCATCGAGGCCGACCTCGTGCTCGCCTCGACGGCGTACGCCACTGAGCCGCCGCCGCCGCGCTCCTACTTCCATTACGGCGGAGGTGCGGGCCTCCGCTTCACCGTGCCGCTCGGCAGCGTGCTTGCCATCCTCGCGCAAGGCAGCCTCGGTGTGGCGAAGGTCTCCGAGCAGAACGTGCTCTCGATCTACGGCTTTTCCAACGCCGACGAGCCAAACCTCTACTTTGGCGGTGAGATCGGGCTCGTCTGGTACCAGGTCAACCCACACCTCGCGCTCGCCTTCCACGGCGGGGTCCGCTCCTACGGCGCCGGGCTTCAGCGCGATCGCGGGGGCGAGCCGCCGCTCGCCGTGCTCGGCAACGTCGAGCTGTCCTATGCGTTTTGAGTGCTGGGGGGGAGCCCCGTCCGGCCCGCGCGCCGACTCGCGGCGACCCGAGCGCGAAAAAAACACCGGCGCGAGCGAAATTTGACGCCGGATTCCGTGAGGCCTTGCACCTCGCCGGCATCGCAGTAGAAATTCGATTCGTTCTTCTTGTTTCCGCCTGGCGGGCCCTCTGTCCGGACCCGCGGCGCGTGTGGAGGTCGCACCGTTGGACAGCGATCTCGCCGAATCGTTGACAGCTCTCAAGGATGCGTTTGCCGCTCGGCGCCTGAGCGCCCAGTTCGGTAAGGCCGACCCGGCACGCGTTGACGCCCTGAAAGCCAAGCTTCGCATCCCGCGG
This sequence comes from uncultured delta proteobacterium, assembly GCA_963841435.1. Taxonomy (GTDB): domain Bacteria; phylum Myxococcota_A; class Polyangia; order Polyangiales; family Polyangiaceae; genus PMG-095. The sequence continues at coordinate 948,934 of CAWJCS010000002.1, read as the reverse complement.
CGCTTCCGCGAGTTTTTGCTCGCCGCCGATCCGCTCGACGTCGAGACGAAGACGCCCGCCGAGCGAGTGCGCCTCATCCCCTCCGAGCGCATCATCGAGGAGCAGCCGGGCTACGGTCTCGCCGAGGCGGGCGAGCCAACCCCGGGTGCACCGCCGAACGGCTGGCGTCCAGGCTGGGTGGTCATCGCGCACAGCGCGCTGCTCGGCGATCCCTACTTCCTCGACACGTCGAGCCCCGACGCCGAGGGCGACTGCCCCGTGTACACGTCGATGAACGGCACCGCGACCGTCAAGCCGCGACTCTGCGCCTCGAGCTTTGCGACGTTCCTGCGCATCCTGTCGATCGGCATGGTGGTGGCCAAGGGCTTCCCCGATGGTGACGCCGACGTGGACGACGAGCAGGTTTTCCGCGAGGCGCTCGGCCCGCGCATCCGCGAGCACGACCCCGCCGCCGCCAAGGCGGGGCACTGGACGTGAGCGGTTCGGCATCGCTCTTCCGGGTGACGCTCGAGGGCACGCCCGAGTTCGACGCTCGGCTCGCGGAGCTCCGGCGCCGCGGTGAAGCGGACCTCGGGCGCGTCGAGACCGCGGTGCGCAGCATCGTCGACCGCGTGCGAAAGGGCGGCGATCGCGCGCTCGCAGAGTGCGTGCGCGAGTTCGAGCGGCGCGAGCCGGCTCGCTTCTTTCGGCGGGACTACGGCGGCGCCGAAGCGCTCGCGTCGCTCGAGCCCGAGCTGCGCGACGCGCTGACGAGCGCCGCGAACCGCATCGAGCGCTACCACGTGCGCCAGCGCGAGGGGCTGTTCGGCTTCGAGTACGAGGAGAGCGAGGTGCGGCTCGGCAGCCGCGTCCAGCCGCTCGTGCGCGTTGGCGTGTACGCGCCGGGCGGCAAGGCGCGCTACCCGTCGAGCGTCCTCATGTGCGCGCTGCCGGCGCGGGTCGCGGGCGTCGAAGAAATCATCGTGTCGTGCCCCGACACGAGCCCCGAAGTGCTCGCCGCTTGCCACCTCTCGGGCGTGAGCGCCGTGCTCGATGCGGGCGGTGCGCACGCGATCGCCGCGCTCGCCTACGGCACCGAGAGCGTGCCGCGCGTCGACAAGATCGTGGGGCCGGGCAACGTGTACGTTGCGGCAGCCAAGAAGCTGGTCTTCGGCGACGTCGCCATCGACAGCATCGCCGGGCCGAGCGAGATCCTCGTGCTCGCCGACGACACGGCGAGCCCCGTCATCGTCGCGGCGGATCTGCTCTCGCAGGCCGAGCACGACGAGGCGGCTTACCCGCTGCTCCTCACGACGAGCGAGGCGCTCGCCGCGCGAGTGACGGTGGAGCTCGAGCGCCAGCTCGCCACGCTGCCACGGCGCGCGATTGCCGAAGCGTCCCTGCGCGATCACGGCGTCGCACTCGTCGTGAAGTCACGGGAGCGCATCGTGGAGGTCGCGAACGAACTCGCCGCCGAGCACGTCGCCGTCGCGACGCGCGACGCGCGTGCTCTCGCGAACGCCGTACGCTTCGCGGGCGCGCTGTTCGTCGGCGAAGACACACCGGAAGCAGCGGGCGACTACCTGGCGGGCCCGTCGCACGTGCTGCCGACCGGCGGCGCGGCGCGTTATGCCTCACCGCTCGGCGTCTACGACTTCGTGGCGAGAAGCTCGCTGATCGAGTACACGCGGCGCGCTCTCTCCGAGCAGTCGGGAGCCATCACCCGCTTCGCCCGCTCCGAGGGCCTGGAAGCCCACGCGCGCGCCGTGGAGGCGCGCATCGACAAGAATCGCCAGGCACCCTGAGCCCCCGGAAGCGGGTGGCCATGCGGACTGCCGCCGGGGTATCGTTCGCTTTCCCCCCTGGAGGAGCCATGAAGCTTCCCTCGATCCGGTCGCTCGTCATCGCGCTCCTCGGCGCACTCGCCTTCGGGGGCTGCGCCGAGGAGCGCGCGCCCATCAACCGCGTGCAGCCCAACGCGCTCGCCAAAGCCTTCTTCGTCGGCTCGCTGACCGACGAGAGCGACGACCCCGAGTTTTACTTCCGGAGCACCATCGTCGACGTCGACTTCGGCACGACGCAGGCGCTGCTCTACGCCCCCATCGCCGCCTCCGTCTCCCGCATCCACTGGGAGATCACCGAGGATCTGTTGCTCGCTCGGCTCTCGTACGATCGCGTCTCGAACACGACGACGGGCAGCGATATCGGCGCGCTCGGCGTCGTGGTGGCCGCCTTCCCCATCGAGTCGCATTTCGACATCCAGCGCGAGTACAACCCGCAAACGGGTGAAGAGCTCAACATCGTCGTCGAAAACACCAGCGACCGACCCTGGTACACGCGGGACTACATGCGCGTCGACTGGTCGCAGAACCTGGTCACGACCGCCTACGATTTCGACATCCTGAGCATCGTCCCGCTCATCACGGGCGACCCCATGACCTACGAGCCCGTCTCGTACTTCGTGGAGGACCCGAAGAGCCCAGATGCCCCGGTGTTCTCGCGCGAGGACCACTATTTCGACGTCACGAACAAGATCTACGCGCGGCCCGAGACCATGCAGACGCCGTGGGGTGCGTTCCCGCTCTGCTTCTTCCAGCCCGACGTGCTCCAGGGCACCTATCCCGAGGGCAACTGCAACCCGTCGGAGGTCAAGGTCCGCCTGTCCTTCCGTCGCGTCGAAGACACCGACTACGAGCCCATCGACTGGGACGGCCAGCGTAAGGACATGTTCGGCATCATCGACGGCACGATCCGCAACGCGTACGACCGCAACTACGGCATCGTCAACGACAAATGGTACCGCTTCGCGAGCCGGCACAACATCTGGGAGCAGAGCCACGCCCACACCGAAGGCGGAGCTCTCGTGCGCTGCTACACGAGCGACACCACGCCCGCAGGGGCTGATCCGCAGCGTGACGACGATCGGGACGGCACGCAGGACGAATGCGCCGTGGTCGGCAACGGCTCGCGCTGCGACCCCTACACGCACGCCTGCACCCTGCCCTACGCCGATCGAAGGATCCGCCCGATTCGGTTCTATTTCGGGCTCGGCAGCGAGCCGAGCTTTTTCGAGCAGGCGGCAGGGGCGGTCGACAACTGGGACGGTGCGCTGCGCCACGCCGTGCAGACGGCACGCTTCACGGAGTGCCTGCACGTTGCCGGCTTCCAGCGCGGCGACATCGATCAATGCGCGCAGGATTTTTCCAGTGACCCCGCCGGATACGCGAACTGCGCGCGCTCGGCCGCGGGTCCGCTGCTCGATTCGTGCCGCGAAAAATACCCGACGACGCTCGACGACGCGATGCAGGCGGTGCCGCGCGTGGCCATGCTCTGCCACAACCCGGTCACGAGCGCCGACAATCCCGCCTGCGGTGCGCCCGGGCTCACCGCTCGTCTCGGCGACATCCGCTACCACCTCATCACCGCCTTCCATGACCCGATGTCGGGCATGCCGTGGGGCGTCATGGTCGACGGTCAGGATCCGCTGACCGGCATGGTCGTTGACGCGAGCGTCAGCATCTTCGACGCGTCCACGGATCGCGTCGTGCAGGACACCATCGACAAGATGCGCTGGCAGCTCGGCGAGCTCACCAACGCTCAGGCGGCCGGGGGCAACTACGCCCAGAGCGTGAGTCTCTCCGACGGTCGCCTCATGCTGCACCGAAATCCGCCGCTCATGAATCGCCGCGAGATCGAGGAGCGGTTCCGCGCGATGGACGGCAGCCTCGACGGCCAGAAGACCCCGCTGCCCGGCCTCAATGAGATCGACACGGTGAAGTGGGCGGCAAACCTCACGGCGAGCCGCTTCGGCGACCAGATCTTGGGTCGCGGCAACGCCCCGCTCGTGAAGCGCCTCGGGCTCGCCAAGCAATCGGGCGTCGAGCTCGACCTGCTCACCGAGCCCTTCCTGCAGATGGGCAACGTGCAGCTCGGCGCAGGCATCTCGAGCACGCTGCTCGACCAGATCTCCCCGCTGCGCGGGAGCTTTTACACGTTCCGCGCCGAGCTCGACGAGCAGCACCAGCTCGCTCTCGCGCAAACCGGACGCTGCGAGCTCGAAGCGCCCGAGCCGACCGACACGGGCGCGTGGGCGCGCATCATGAATCTGAAGTTTCCGCTCGAGGACGAGGACACTCAGACGCCGGGCGTGCAGGCCTCGGCGGGGGCCGTGCTCGCGCGCAACGACCGCTGGCGCGATTTCTTGACGCGTCAGTACCGCTTCAGCGTGATCTCGCACGAGATCGGTCACTCGCTGGGGCTCGAGCACAACTTCACGTCGTCGGCCGACGCCCTCAACTACCGGACGCAGTATTGGCAGCTCCGGACGCGCGACGGCAAGGAGACCGACGTTTGCGTCGACGCGACCGACGACGGCTCCACCTGCATCGGCCCCCGCTGGCTCGACCCGGTCACGCCCGAGGAGGACGAGGGGCTCATCAACCGCTGGTCGCACACGAGCGTGATGGACTACCCCGGCGAGCTCACACAAGATTCGATGGACATCAGCGCCTACGATCGCGCGGCGATTCGCTTCGCATACGGCAACGTCACCGACGTGTGGGACGACCCTTCGGTGAGCTGCGTCGGGCTCGGCAGCTCACGCCGCTGCACGACCGGCGGCGCGCTGCTCCAGGACAGGCTCGATTCCTTCGGCGGCATCCTGGGACCCGCCTACGGCTTTGGCACCAGCCAGGCCATCCACTATTCCGAGCTCAACAATATGTTCGGCCTCGTGAGAAATTGCCGCGACGCGAGCGAAGAAGAGCTATCGCCGCCGCCCAACTGGGACGAGCAAAAGGACGGCGTGTACGTGCCCGAGTTCGACGCCAAGATCGTCAACGGGACGATCTGCGACGGGCCGCCCGTCGATTACGTCTCCTACGCGGACCTCGAGTTCGATCAGGTGGGCGTCGCCCCGACCCAGACGCTCAGCGGCGGTGAGGTGCGAAAGTTCGATCCGATGGGTCGCGTGCGCCGCCCGTACCTCTACGCGGGCGACGAGTGGGCGGATCTCGGAAATGTCGCCGTGTACCGCCACGATAACGGCGCGGACCCCTACGAGGTCACGCATTTTCTCAGCGCCGCCTACGAGGACAATCACCTCTTCGAGAATCACCGGCGCAACCGCACCTCCTTCGGCATCCGCCCGACGACCGAGCGTCAGCTCTCGCGCTACCACTTCAAGCTGATGGAGATGGGAAAGGCCTTCGCGTTCTTGAACGAGATCTTCGCGGGTGCCGGCGTGCGCTCTCAGCTGCTCGATCTATCCGAGCCGCGCACCGACGCGAGCCAGCCTTTCCCGAGCCTCGAGCCGAACGCGCTCGCCGCGACGCTTTCGTTCGACCATTTCGCGCGCATGCTCACGCGCCCGTCGGCGGGGGTTCACCGCTCCGAGACGGACGCCACGGGCGACAGCGTGCTGCGCAACGTGGACCAGATCTTCACGGAGAACGCCATCAAACCGGTCGTGATCCCCGAGGGGACGACGCTGCTCGACGACGATCAGACGATCGGCGGACGACCGCTCCACAACTCGCTCGACGAGACCAAGGGCTACTACGCGAGTGACTACACCGAGTGGGTCGGCTCGTACTACGACAAGTCGTGGGCCACGGCGCTGCTCACCGACTCGTTCGATCGCTTCATCCCGAACGATCGCGAGACCTTCTTCGACGGGCGCTACAGGAACATCGGCATGGCCACGCTGTTCCCCGACGGCGTCCGCCGCTTGATCGGCACCTCGCTCACCGAGGACAAGACGATGCTCGGCTGGCGGGTGGCGGGCACACTCAACGGTGCCGGCGGCGTCGACCCCCTCCTCGATCGGGACAACGTCGTTTCCGCTCCGTTCGGGCAGCGTGCCTGGTGGGCCGCCGATCCAGGCATCTGCTGGCCGGCGAAGGGCCGCGTGGGCTGCTTCGACTTCGCGGGCGATGCCGGCGACCACGGCACTGCCCCCCCCGAAGGCTCGATCGCGGTTGACCCCGAGGTCGGCTTCGAAATCCAGAAGTTCGTCGTGTTCTGGTCGATGCTCTACCTGCCCGAGAGCTGGAAGCTCGACTGGGTCGACATGATGCGCATCTGGGCGATTGGCCTCGACAGCGACCCGGCGTTCCCCGCCGACGAGCGGCGCGCCTGGCGCGATCCGACGAGCGGGCAGCTCTACGTCGCCCACAGCTACGGCCAGGAAACCATCGACGGGCGGGACATCGATCGCGGCATCGCCGCACGCGTGATCGAGTGGATGAATCTTCTGACGAGCCACGCGTACCAGGTTGACGACACCGATGCGGACACGGGAGAGCTGACCATCGCGAAGTACCCCGACAACGACAACTGCCCGGACGGCGTTTCGAGCTGCAAGGGCCAGCCCATCCTTGCGAGCACCCGCGACGCGTCCGAGTACGTCATGCGCGTCAAGGGGTACAAGACGGTGATCGACTACCTGCGCAGCGTGACCGCCGCCTTCGCCTTCGACACCCCGAACTGGCGTGGCATCTACCAGTGAGCTCGCGCGCGCTCTCGGCCTTTTGATCGCGCTCGGCTCGAGCGCCTGCGCGAAGAAGGCCGAGCCCGCACCGTCACCCGCGCTCGACGCTTCGGCGCGCGCGCGCACGGCAGCGCGGCTCGAGAGGGCGCTGCGCGGCTGGCAAGCGGCGTGGGACGGCGAGCCGACGCCGCCGACCTGCGAGGGCGTCGTCAAGGCCAAGGACGACCTCGCGCTCTGTAGAGCGGCCGAGCGCGCGCTCCGAACGGTGAAGGACCGCGCTCGCTCGCTCGGCCGCGACGCCGCAACCGAGCGTGCCGCCGCGGACCTCGCCCTCCGAGCGAGCCGCGCCGAGCGGCGGCTTCGCTTGCTTGCCATGGAGTACCTCGGCAGCTCGGGCGCCTCGCAGGCGAGCGCGCCGCCCTCCGCGAGCGCCGCCGCACAGCCCGCCGGCTCCGCCGAGCGCACGCGAGCGCTCGAACGGCTGAAGGAGCTCGCCACGACGCCCGACGCCGGCGTCGAGCTCGAGGCCATGCGGCGCGACAACCCCTACCTGCCGCTACTCCGGGCCTACGCGTCGCTCGGCGCGGGCGCGCTCCGCTACCTTGGGAACTTCGTGGAGCTCGGCGCACCCGACGAGAAGGCGCGGGCCGTCGGCGAGCTCGAGCGTCTCGCGGCGGACCACAGCCCCTGGCACGCCCTCGACCAGGTCGTGCGCGAGGCACGCCTGCTCGAACGCGATCCTGCCATCGCCGCTCGCCTGAAGACGCTCGATCGCCTCCCCGCGCGCGCCCGACCGGCGGCGAGCGCCGACGAGCCCTGAGCGCCCGCGACCAGGCGCGGGGCCCGCGCGCTCAGCCGAAAGAGAGCGCGCCCCGCTCGACGAGGCCGATGAGAGCGCGCGCGGCGTCGATGTCCGGGGTGGGCGAGGCGTCGAGGGCGCCACCGAACGTCCCGGCGCCGAGCGCTACCTCCATCCAGTCGAGGTCCTCGGCCGCGAGATCCCGCAGGCGAAGCTTGGGGTCTTTCGGCAGGCGCACCGGCGCCGCGCGCGGCGGCAGGCGCGCCCCCAGCGTCGCGAGCTCGTCGAGCTGGCGCACGCCCTCCATGAGCACCTCGGTCGCGCCGAGATCGAGCGGCTCGGCGATGGTGCGGTCCTCGGGCGGATCGAGCGCGAACGAGCCGCGCGTGAAGCCGAGCAAGCGATAGACGGCCTTGAGGCCCGGCAGCCCGGGGCTCGTGTCGATCTCGGCGTGGCGGATACGCCCCACGTCGAGGTAGAGCCGCCCGACGCTCGTCGCGTCGCGCAGCACGAGCACGCCGCTCTTCTTGGACGTTGACAGGAGCTGCATCAGATCCGGCAAGGGGATCTCCTCGAGGCTGCCCGACATGCGCGGTGGCTCGATCGACGCGGGCGGCTCGTTGGTGCGCGATCGCACCGCTTTTTGGGTCTGATGGTCGAGCAACGATTTTTTCTGAGCGCCCGCGGGCGTGGTGGCGTCCGATCCGACGACGCGCAAGATGCTCGTCCCGATCAGCACGCGATCACCCTCGCGCAGGGTCGCCTTGTCGATACGCTCACCGTTGACGAACGTGCCGTTGGTGGAGCCCACGTCCTCGACGGTCAGCACGCCGTTGACGAGACGAAAGACGGCGTGCTTTCGCGACACCATCTCCTCGACGAGCACCATGTCGAGATCGCTCGAGCGGCCCACCTCGACTTGCTCTCCGTCGCTGAGTGGGAACTCGCCGCCCTGGTACTTGCCGGACACGAACCTGAGGGCGTATCGCCGTGGCGGGTCGCTGGGGCCGCTATCCTTACGAGAGATGCCCATCGTCGGTTTCCCGGACAGCCTATCGCGACGTGGCGCGCGAGGCGATGGGCTCACTCGACGGCCTTTTTTCGAGGCCCGCACCCGCCTCGAAAACGCGGCTAGTCGCGCGAGGCGGACCCCTCGCGCACGGCGCCCGTAGCGGGGGACGCCGGACCCGCCGACGGGCCGAGCGCGGAGAGCAGCCCCCGCGCCGACTCGACGAGCGGCTCGGCATCCACCTCGGAGGCGGCGGGGAGGACCACGGTAAAGGTGGAGCCGAGCCCTTCGGACGAGGCCACGTCGATGCGGCCGCCCATTTCGGCGACGACACGCTGACTGATGGCGAGCCCGAGACCCGTCCCTTTGTCCTTCGTGGTCACGAAGGGCACGAAAAGGTTCTTCATGACCTGGGGAGCGATGCCCGGCCCCTCGTCGCGCACCGCGATTTCCACGAACCGCACGACCTCCGAACCGCCGAGGCGGCGCTGCTCGCGCGAGCGCGTCGTGACGTAGACGGTGCCGGTCGCGCCCATGGCCTGCGACGCGTTGCGCACGAGGTTGATGAGCACCTGACGCAGCTGCTCAGCGTCGACGCGCACGCCGGGGAGCGTCTCCTCGAGTTCCATGCGAACGTCCGACACTTCCGCGCGATCGGACGCCAAGAGCTTCAGTGTGCCGCGCACGACGGCGTTCACCTCGACGAGGCCCACGTCGCCCTTCGAGGGTCGGGCGTAGTCGAGCACCGAGCCGACGACGCGATCGAGCCGCTCCACCTCCTCGAGGATGATGCCGAGAAACTCGCGCTCCGACGGGCCGAGCGGCGCCGTGCTGCGCCCGTCACCGAGCAGCTGCGCCGCGCCCTTGATGGCCCCGAGGGGGTTTTTGATCTCGTGCGCGAGGCCCGCCGCCATTTGCCCGAGGACCGTCAGGCGGTCGCGCTCCTGCAACCGCCGGTATTGCTTGGTGTTCTCGAGCACGACGCCGATCTGCAGCGCGAGTGGCTCGAGCAGCGCGATGTCGTCGGGCGAGAACGCGTCGCGCACGCGGTCGTCGATCACCGTGAGAAAACCGCGCAGCTCCCGATCCTCGCCACGAATCGCCAGGCAGAGGCTCTGCCGGAACGGACCGAGCAGCTCCGACGCAGCGAGCACGCGCTCGTCCGCCTCGGCCTCGCGCGCCTGCCCCGACCGCCGACGCTCCGGCAAGCGCGAGCGCACCTCCTCGAGCGCGAGGCTCGGCGCCTGCTCGAGACGCTCCAGCAGGGGACCCGCAGCCGCGGCTTCCACGCGCTCGGGCGCCTGGGGTCCGAACGACCCGGCGAGCGCGAAATCCGAGCCGCCCGGATCGCGCAGGTAGAGCGCCGCCCCCGTGGCACGGCGCGACCCCTCGAGCGCGGCGATCACGACCTCCTGCATCTCGCCGAGCTGGAGCACGTGCACGAGGCGCGCGCGCGCCCGGGCGACGGCGCGCTCGAGGTTGACGCGCTCGCGGACGACGATGCGGCCAACGTAGCCCTCGGCTCGCTCACGCAGCGGCTCGAACAGCACCAGGATCACGATCGCGGCCAAAATCGCGCCGAGATACATGACCTCGAACCCCCCGAACAACCCCACGAGAACGTAGAAGATCCCGGCGAGCGAGAAGGCGAGCGCCGTGGACACCAAAAGCTTCACGAGCACGTCGTAGAGGTCGACCAGACGCTCCCGGACGAGCGACTCGGACAGTACGAACAAGAACACGATGGCGAGCACGGCGCTGACCGGCGGCAACGGCGCGCCGATGAACCACAAGAAATCCGCCAGGCTGAACAACGCCGCGAGCGCGCCGATCAGCACGAGGAACCGCACGCGACGCTGCACGGCGCGCGAGCCACTGCGCTCACCGCGCCGGAAGAGCGACCCGAGCGTCGCCGCGAGCAAGCCAAACACATAGAGAAACACCGCGCCGCGCACGAGCCAGTAGCGGTGCTGGGTGAGCGCGAGCACGAGCATCGGCAAGCCGAGCGCGCCAGCCACGCGCGGCAGTACCGAGCGGCGCTCGGTGTCCGGCACGATGGCGCCGAACAGGTGCACGGCGAACTGCGGCAAGAGGACGGCGAGCACGGCCGTGAAGCGCGCCCACACGTCGCTGCCGACGGTCTGGTAAAGCCACTGCGCGAGATAGAAAAGCCCGATATCGCCGGCGAACGCCGCGAACAGCACCTGGGGCCGCCGGAGCCTGCCGCGCAGCAGGATGGACGCACCGATGGTCAGCGCCAGGACCCCGCAAAAGAGGGACGTCCGCGTGCGCAGGTCCATCGGGGGAGTGTAGTACGGCTGGCGGGCTTGACGAGGCGCCAGCCGGGCGATCGGCATCGGGCATCGGGAAATCCGCCCCGCGTCGAGCTCCTACCGATAAATCCCGAGCTCGATCACGCGGGCGAGCACGCGCTCGGGCACGAGAAAAGAAAGCTCGCGGAGCGCGTCCGGCTCGTCGCGCCGCCGCAACAGCTCGCGCACCCGGGTCGAAGAGACGAAAGGCAGCACGGCGGGGCCGAGCTCGGGACTCTCGTATCCCTTGCGAGCGAGCACGAACGGTGGAGCGAGCTTTCGCACGCGGTCGAAGTCGTGCCACGCGCTCGTGTCGGAGAGAACGTCGCTGCCGATGACGATGCGAAGCTGCCAGTCGGGGTGGTCGCGCCCGAGGCGCTCGAGTGTGCGCACCGTGTAGCTCGGGCGCTCGAGCTCGGCCTCGAGCGTGCTCACTTCGACGCGCCCGAATCCGTCGAAACAGCGCCGGCAAAGATCGACGCGCAGGTCGAACGGCGAAAGGACCTTGCCGAGCGGGTGCTCGAACACGGGCATGACGAGCACCTTGTCGAAGCCGCCGAGCGACGCCGCGAGCACCGCCGAGAACAGGTGGGCGAGGTGCGGCGGGTCGAAGCTGCCACCGTAGAAGGCAACCTGCACCGCCGCCTACCCTTCGACGAGCGTCCCGAACAACGCCAGGCCGCCCGCAATGAACACGGCGTCGAACACCGCCATGAGGCGGAAGTAGTCGCCGAGCTCGGCGAGTGTCGCGCCGCCGAACAGCTCGCGAGTACCGGCGACGGCGGCGAGCAGCGTCGGCGAAATCAACGGGAACAGCACGACGGCGAGCAGGAGATCGCGCGCGCCCGTGCGCACCGTCATGGCGCCGAACAGTGTGCCCGACGCCGCGACGCCGGGTAGCGCGAACAGGGCGATGCACGCGAGCCCGACGCCGTAGCGCTCGAGGTCGAGCGAGAACAGGAGCGCCGCGAGGGGGATGACCACGAGCGCGATCGCGAACAGGAAGCCGAGCACGCCGAGCGCCTTACCGGCGAACAGGGCGCTGCGCGAAAGCGGCGCCACGAGTAGGCCGTCGAGCGCCGACTCCTCGCGCTCACGCTGGAAGGCCCTGCCGAGCGCGAGCACGGCCGCAAACGTGATCGAGAGCCAGATGACGCCCGACGCGACGAGCCGCGCCGAGCTCGGGCCCCCGAACAGCGAGAGCGAGGCGAGCACGACGAGGAGCAGGGCGAAGTAGCCGCTCGTCACGACGACCTGACCCGTGCGCGCCTCGACGGCGAGGTCCTTCTTGAGCACGAGGGCCGCCTGAGCGCCCCACCCAAGGGGGCGCCGGACGGGGGGATCCGGCCGGTGCTCGCCGTGCGCTCCTGCGCTGGTCATGGCGGCGATGCTAGCCCAGGCCCCCTGGAATCGAAGAAACTGACCCGAAGGAGCGGCAAAAGTGATGCTAAAGTCCGGCCCTCGACCCTCATGCCCGGCTTTCGCACTGACAATTTGCTCGAGTGCTCGGAGGAGACCTACTGGGAAAAGGTCTTCCTCGACGACGAGTACAACCGCCGCCTTTTCTTCGACGAGCTCCACTTCACCGAGTGGCGGGAGACGGAACGCAAGCAGGAGGGAGACAAGCTGCGCCGCGTGGTGAAGGCCACCCCGCGCATCGGCGACGTGCCTGGCGCTCTGAAGGCCGTGATTGGCGAGGGCATCGCCTACGAGGAGCGCGGCTTGCTCACCAACGGCGGGCGCCGCTACGAGGCCCAGGCGTCGCCGAACCGCATGGGCGACAAGGTGCGCGTCGAGATCACGATGAGCACCGCGCCCGCTGCTGACGGAAAATGCCGGCTGGTCGTGGAAGGCTCGGTCACCGCGCGCATCTTCGCCGTGGGGGGCCTGCTCGAGCAGCGCATGGTGCAGGATCTCAAGCGTTCGTACGACAAGGGCGCGGAATTCACGAACCGCTTCGTCGCCGAAAAGGGCCTGCGCTGAGCGGCGGCCCGCCGAGCACGATCCGAGATCGCTTCGTCAGGCCTTCTTTTCGGGCGCCTTCTTGGCGGTTGCCTTCTTCGCGGCAGCCGGCTCGGCCGCGGCCTTGGGGGCCGCCAGCTTGGCGGTGGCCTGAGCGCCCTTCTGGCGCTTGCTGAGCGCGCGGTGGAGGTCGAGCAGCTGCGGCAGCGGGTAGTGGCCGAGCTTGGTCGCGAGGTCCTTGTCCTTCTGTCGCTTGTCGAGCTCGAGGATCGCGCCGACGAGCTTGTCGCGGCTGCCGAAACGCTGCTTCGCGTCGGTGAGCAGCGAGTGCAGCTTGAGGAGCTTGGCGTTCGAAACCCGGCCGAGGCCTTTTACGTCGCTGACACGGTTGACCCAGAGGTCCCCAGTTGCGAGCTTCTCGACGGCGGCGACGAGCTTCGCCTTGGTCTCGAACTTTTCTTTCACGGAAACGAGCGGCGCCTTGGCCATGGTGATTTCGCCTTCCCAGGTGGGAGCGGGCTATTATCAGCCGCACCCCGGCCTTGCAACCGGGGAGTGACAGTCCCCCCGGCCGGTGCTACGCGGGCGGCCCGATGAAACCCCGTCTCAGGTTCGCCCCCTCCCCGAGCGGGTACCTCCACATCGGCGGGGCCCGGACCGCCCTTTTCAACTGGCTCTGGGCCAAAAACCAGGGCGGAACGTTCGTGATGCGGGTGGAGGACACCGACCAGGAGCGAAGCTCCATCGAGAGCGTGCGCGCCATCCTCGACGCCTTCCGCTGGCTCGGCATCGACTGGGACGAGGGGCCCGAGGTGGGAGGCTCCTACGGCCCCTACTTCCAGAGTGAGCGCAAGGCCCTCTACCGCGAGCACACCGAGCGGCTCATCGGCGAGGGCAAGGCCTACCGCTGTTTTTGCACCAAAGAGGAGCTCGACCGGCAGCGCGAGGCGCTCAAGGCGAGAAACCCGAAGGCGGCGTTCGTGTACCCCGGCACCTGCCGCGACCGCACCGACCAGCCCGACCTGCCGCACGTGGTGCGCTTCAAGACGCCACGCGAAGGCAGCACCGACTTCGTCGACAAGGTGTTCGGCGCCGTGAGCACGCCCAATCGGGCACAGCAGGACTTCGTGCTCGTGCGCACCGACGGCTACCCGCTCTACAACCTCGCCGCCACCGTCGACGACCATCTGATGGACATCACGCTCGTGGCGCGCGCGCGTGACCACATCGGCAATACGCCGCAGCAGCTCCTCATCTACCAGGCGTTCGGCTGGCAGCCGCCCGAGTTCGCGCACCTGCCGATGATGCTTTCGCCCAAGGGCGAGAAGCTCAGCAAGCGCCACGCCGACGTCTCCGTCCAGGACTACCGGGCGCGCGGCTACCCGCCGATGGGCGTGCTCAACTACATCGTCCGTTTCGGCTGGTCGTCGGGCGACCAGGAGATCTTCGGGCGCGACGAGCTCATCCGGCTATTCGGCTGGGATCGGGTCAACAAGAGCGACGGCAAGTTCGACGACAAGAAATTCGCCGACGTGGCGTTCGAGCACCTGAAGCGCGACGACCTCACGCCACTCGCCGAGTACGCCGCCGCCGTCCGCCCGTTTCTCGCCGAGCGCGGCATCGGCGAGCCCGACCCCGACCTCCTGCTCGCCGCCATCCCCGGCATCCGGGAGCGGGCCCGCAACTTCAAAGATGCCGCCCTCGACCTCGACTTTTACTTCCGCGAGCCCCCCGAGCTCGACGACAAGGCCCGCGAAAAGCTGCTCGACGCTGCGGCCGCCGCCCTGCTCGTGGAGCTCGCCGGGGCGCTCGAGGGCACCCCCGCGTGGGACACCACGAGCCTGGAGAGCCGGGTGCGCGAGTTTTGCGACGCTCGCGGCCGCGCCATGAAGGACGTGGCGCAGCCGGCACGCGTGGCGCTGACGGGCCGCGCTGCCAGCCCTCCCCTCTTCGAGGTCATGGCGGTGCTCGGCAAGCAGCGCTCTCTTTCGCGACTCCGGCGATCACCGAGCCTCGTGCCCGCCTGACCCTCGTGTAGGCTCCCCCGGACATGCTCGGCCTCCCCGCGGTGCCCCGCCTGCCGCTGACGCGCTTGGCCGAGCCGTCCTACTTCGAGTGGATCCTCGCGTACCCGCCCGTCAAGGCGCTCCTGCCGATCCCGGTGCTCGCTGCGCTCGCCCCCGCGGTCTGGTGGTTCTTTCGCGATACTTGGCGCGACGTCGACGCCGAGGCGGCGGCCGAGCGCGCCGCGCACGCAGGTGAGCAGGACCTGCGGCCCGCGGCGTGTCTCGTCATCACGGCCATCGTGCTCACCCTGCAGGAGTATTACGGCGGCCGGCAGCTCTATGACGCCCTGATCCGGCCCTGGTTTCGCGAGCTCGAGGCGGCGGGCAACACCACGCTGCAGACGGCCCGCTTCGACGAGCTCTACGGCTACGCCTGGTGGGCCCTGACGCGCGTGGTCGGCTACGTCTTCATCCCGCTGCCGCTCTGGAAGCTCCTCTTTCCGAAGGACAGCCTGCTCGACATGGGCCTCAGGGGCAGAGGCTTTTTCAGCCATCTCTGGATCTACGGCCTCTGCCTCGCCATCGTGCTCCCCACGATGCTGCTCGTCGCCAGCCAGCCCGACTTCGGCACTTATTACCCTTTCTACAAGGGCGCCTCGCGGAGCTGGGCCGACTACCTTGCCTGGGAGGCGATGTACGGCTGCCAGTTCCTGGCGCTCGAGCTGTTCTTCCGTGGGTGGATGCTCGGAGCGTTGCGCCGGACCATGGGGTCGGCCGCCGTCTTCGCGATGGCGGTGCCCTACTGCATGATCCACTACGGCAAGCCGTACCTCGAGACCAACGGAGCGATCGTCGCGGGCATCGTGCTCGGGTCGCTCGCGCTCAGAACCCGCAGCATTTATGCGGGCTTTCTCGTGCACATCACCGTCGCGTTCTCGATGGACTTCCTCGCCCTGTTTCGCCGCGACGCCCTGCCCACCGTCTTCTTCACGGGCGGCTGAAGAGTGGCGGCGGCGCCGGGCAGGGCGCTCTGCATGGGTGCCGGGCACGGGCATGGGGCGTGGCGCGCCGAGTCGCGAGGCACCGGCAGGGCGCGCCGATGACGTTGATGTCGCAGTTCGGAAAAGATCCGGTATAGTCCGGCCAAGCCTGTGCGGGCCCGGTGCTTGCTTGCACCGCGCTCACGGTCCATGACGCGAGACATTCCTTGACGATTCACGGTGGCAAACTAATGGCCTCCGCCATGGATGCTGCACTCGATGTCGTTCGTCGTTCCCCGACGGGCGCGCCCGACGAAACCGCGCCCTGGTCACCCGAGCGGAGCGCGCAGCGCTACCAGATCACGGGTTGGGGCGCACCGTACTTCCAGGTCAACGCGCGTGGACAGGTCGAGGTCACGCCGAACCCCGATCGCGCGCAGGCCATCAACCTGCACGACCTCACGCTGGAGCTTCGCGCACGCGGGCTCGAGCTGCCGCTCCTGATTCGCTTCTCGGACATCGTTGGCGATCGCATCCGTCGCCTCAACGAGGCCTTCGCGAAAGCCATCGCCGAATACGAGTACCCGGGCATCTACCGCGGCGTGTACCCCGTGAAGGTGAACCAGCAGCGCCACCTCGTGGAAGAAATCGTGCGCTACGGCAGAAGCTGGAGCTTCGGTCTCGAGGCGGGTAGCAAGCCCGAGCTCTTGATTGCCCTCTCCGCGATGCAGGACGTCGGCGGTCTCATCATCTGCAACGGCTACAAGGATCAGAAGTACATCGAGACGGCGCTCGTCGCGCAGAAGTTCGACAAGACCGTGATCGTCGTGCTCGAGCGCCTCGAGGAGCTCGAAATCGTGCTCCGTGCCTCGGAGAAGGTCGGCATCCGGCCGATCCTCGGCGTGCGCGCGAAGCTCACGACGCGCGGCGTGGGCCGCTGGGCGGATTCGGCGGGCGATCGCGCGAAGTTCGGCCTCACCACCTCCGAGATCGTGGAGGTCGTCGACAGGCTCGCCGACCGCGGCATGCTCGACTCGCTCCAGCTCCTGCATTTTCACATTGGCAGCCAGATCTCGAGCATCATCCCGATCAAGAACGCCATGCAGGAGGCGTCGAACATCTACGTCGAGCTCGGCAAGATGGGCTGCAAGATGGGGTACCTCGACGTCGGCGGCGGCCTCGCCGTCGATTACGACGGCTCGAAGACCGATTTTCACGCCTCCAAGAACTACCAGCTCGACGAGTACGCGGCCGACGTGGTCTCGCACATTCAGGCGGCGTGCCAGAAGTCGAGCCTGCCCGTCCCGACGATCGTCAGCGAGAGCGGGCGTGCCATCGCCGCGCATCACTCCGTGCTCGTGCTCGAGGTGGTCGGTCGCAGCCAGATGCGCTTCGGCGAGCCGCATGAGCCGCGCCCCGACGCGCACCGCCTGCTCCGCGAGCTCTACGACACGTACCGCGGCATCCAGCCGAAGAACGTTCAGGAGAGCTACCACGACGCGAGCCAGGCCAAGGAGGAGGCACAGAGCCTCTTCAAGTACGGCTACCTCACGCTCCGCGAGCGCGCGCAGGTGGAGCGGCTCTTCTGGAACTGCTGCGAGAAGATCCAGCACACCCTCCGGCGCCTGAAGTTCATTCCCGAGGAGCTTCAGCACCTCGAGAAGAACCTGAGCGCGATCTACTACTGCAACTTCTCGCTCTTCCAGTCGGCGCCCGACATCTGGGCCATCGACCACCTCTTCCCGATCATGCCGATTCACCGGCTCGACGAGGAGCCGACCGTCGCGGCAACGCTCGCCGACCTCACCTGTGACAGCGACGGCATGATCGATCACTTCATCGACGTTGAAGACGTGAAGAGCACGCTCGACGTGCACGCCCTGCGCGAGGGCGAGCATTACTTCCTCGGTATGTTCCTGAACGGCGCCTACCAGGAAATCCTCGGTGATCTACACAACCTCTTCGGCGACACGAACGCCGTACACGTAGAGCTCACCGACACGGGCTATCAGATCAGCCACGTCATCAAGGGCGACAGCGTGTCGGACGTGCTCCGCTACGTCGAGTACCAGCCCGAACAGATGGTCGACGGCGTGCGTCGTCAGGCCGAGCGCGCGGTGAGCGAAGGGCGCATCACCAACGAGCAGATGCGCACGCTCATGCAGCACTACGAAGACTCGCTCCGGAGCTACACCTACCTCACGGAAGACTGACCCAGGCCGAAGCGGCGGGAGCGAGCGGTACCCCGGGGGCTTGCGACCACCCGAGACCACGCCCTCGAGCCGCCCCGAAAGCGCCGCCGGAATGCGTCGGGACCTTCCGGCGTTACTGGAATCGGCCGGATTTGTTGGTCGCCGCGAGGCGCCCCCGGCTAAGATCGAGATTCCCATGCTCTGCCGCAACGCCGCCTCGCGCTCCGCCCGCCGACGCGGGGGTGCCGGTGCCGCCCTCACGCTGGCGCTCGGCGCGCTCACCCTTTCGGGGCAGAGCCAGGCCGATATCTTCAAGACGGTGGGGCCCGACGGCGTCATCAGCTTCACCAACACTCCGAAGAAGGGCGCAAGCCTCGTGGTGCGCACCGACACCGCGTCCAAGGCGCGCATGCCCGCCGACGGGTCCGCCGCTCGCTTCTCCCGCTACGATGACCACATCCGCCAGGCCGCGATCCTCTATCAGATCCCGGAGGAGCTCATTCGCGCCGTCATCCGCGTGGAGAGCGACTTCGATCCACGCGCCGTGTCCCCGGCCAATGCGCGCGGTCTCATGCAGCTCATCCCCGAAACGGCCGAGCGCATGATGGTGACGGACATCTTCGACCCGCGGCAAAACATCTTCGGCGGCGTGCGCTACCTGCGGGTGCTCGCGAACCTCTTCAACGGCGACCTCCAGCTCACGATCGCGGCCTACAACGCGGGCGAAAACGCGGTGATTCGTCACGGCGGCATCCCGCCGTTCCCGGAGACGACCGAATACGTAAAGCGCGTCCTTTCGGAATACCGCACCAACCGCGCCGCCCGCTGACGCCGCGCCGTCGCGATCCGTTCTTCCGAGAGCGCCCAATTCGAGACTAGCGTGCGGCCTTCTTCGCGGCGCCGCGCTCCCGGTACGTCGCGAGGGCCCCCTCGAGCTCGGCCTGGACCCGCTCGACGAGCTCCGGCGGCTCGACGGCACGGGCACGCCGGCCCCACTCGAGCACCCAGCTCACGACGGGCGTGAGATTGCCGACGGTCATCGTGAGCCGGAGGCCGCCCCCCGCGATGCTCTGGAGCTTTTGCGAGGCGTGCACGGTGCGCATGCGGACGTAGTCGGCCGCCTGCGCGTCGAACTCGACGACGACCTTGTGGGGCGTCGTGTCGCGCCAGATCCCGAACTCGCCCTGGAAGTACTCGGTGACGTCGAAGTCTTGGGGAAGCTCGAAGCGCTCCGTGACGGCGCATTGCGTGTCCCGCATGCGATCGAGCACGAACGTGCGAATTTCCCCGCGCCCCACGTGGTACCCGACGAAGTAGATGGAATCGCGGTGGAGGACGAGCGCATAGGGGTGCACCATGATGCGCTCTTCCTCGGATCGAGCCGCGCTCTTGTAGAGCAGGGAGAGGGGGCGAAGATCGGAGACGGCCTGGAAGAGGTCGTCGAGCTCCTCGGTCTTCTGCGCGTAGTTCTTGGGCGCGTGCGGCAGGTACATGAAGCGCTGCTCGAGCCGGGCGTCGGCGAGCCCCGCGTTCGGGCCTCGGCCGGGGCGCTGAGCGACCGCGAGCAGCTTGCTGATCGCCATGTCGATCTCCTCGAAGAGCGCGGAGCCGCGCATGGGCTCGAACACGCGCTGCGCGGCGAGCAGCGCGTAGGCCTGCGTGCGCCGGAGCTCGAGCTTGCGCGGGATCTCGTTCGAGCGAAGCCGCCAGAGCAGCTGCCCGCCGGGCTTGACCGGAGCGCTTTCGAGATCGAACTCGCGCTCCATCTCCACCATGTAGCGGCGCATCGTGCGCACGGTGACGCCGAGCGCATCGGCGAGCTCGTAGAGCGAGAGGCCCTTGGGGTGACGCCCGAGGATCTCGCGCAGCCGATCGAGGCGGCGGTGCTGGGTGAACCTGCCGGCAGGCCGGCCGCGTGGCTTTCGTTCCACGACGGCGCAGGCTACGTGAGATGGCGGCCGACCGCCACGTGAGGCCACCCTCGTTCGGCCTCGACCGGCCTGATAGGCTCGACGGCCGTGCCGAGCCCCGTCGAGTGGATCATCCGAAAGAGGGACGGCGGGCGGCTCGAGGCACGCGAGATTGGCGAGCTCGTCCGGGGGTACCTCGACGGGGCGGTCGCGGACTACCAGATGAGCGCCTGGCTCATGGCGGCGCTGCTCCGCGGCCTCGACGAGGACGAGACCCACGCGCTCACGCAGGCGATGCTGAAGTCCGGGCGCGGGCTGCCGCTCCGCTCCGTGAAGGTCCCCAAGATCGACAAGCATTCGACGGGTGGCGTGGGCGACAAGCTGAGCCTCTGTCTCGCGCCGCTCGTCGCCGCGTGCGGCGTCGCCTCCCCCATGATCGCCGGGCGCGGCCTCGGGCACACGGGCGGGACGCTCGACAAGCTCGAGGCCATTCCCGGCTACCGCGTGGACCTCGGGGCGGCCGCCTTCGAGCGGGTCGTGCGCCAAGTGGGCGCCTCGATCATCGGCCAGACGCCGCAAATCGCACCTGCCGACCGCCGGCTCTACGCGCTGCGCGACGTCACGGGAACGGTCGAATCGATTCCCCTCATCGTCGCCAGCATTCTGTCGAAGAAGCTCGCCGTCGGCAGCGACGGGCTCGTGCTCGACGTCAAGGTGGGGCGCGGGGCGTTCATGAAGGACGAGAAGCAGGCGCGTGCGCTCGCGCGCGCTCTCGTCGGCGGGGCGACGCGTGCCGGACGACCCTGCGTCGCGCTGCTCACCGACATGAACGTGCCCCTCGGGCGCACGATTGGCAACGCGCTGGAGACGCGCGAGGCCATCGAGCTCTTGCACGGCGGCGGCCCCGCGGACGCGCGCGAGCTCACGCTGAGGCTCGGCGTCGAAATGCTGCTGCTCGCAGGGCCCGCGACGACGGCCGGGGAGGCGCGGCGCGTGCTCGAACGCGCGCTTGCCGACGGCTCGGCTTTCGAGCGCTTCCTCGGCATGGTGAAGGCTCACGGCGGACGGACGAGCGCCGTCGAGCACCCGGAGCGCCTGCCGCGAGCGCGGTACCGTCGGCCGATTCTCGCGCCGCGCGCGGGCGTGCTCGTCGCGGCCGATCCCCTCGAGCTCGCCTGGGTGGCGCTTTCGCTAGGCGCTGGCCGCACCAGGGCCGACGACGCCGTGGACCACGCCGCGGGCATCGAGCTTTTGCGCGTCGTCGGGGAGCCCGTGGAGCGCGGAGAACCCGTCGCGATGCTCCACGCTTCGAAGCGCCGGCTCGTCGATGCCGCGGTTCCGCGCGCCGAGGGCGCATTCGTGATCGGCGCACGCGCTCCCCGACGCAAGCTCGTGATCGCGAGGATCACGGCGCGCGGATCCGGCCACGCGCGAAACGCGTGAGGGGGGAGAAGCTCTAGCGAACGCGCTGGCCCGGCTTCGCACCCGAGTCGGGCGAGAGCAAAAAGATGTCCTTTTCGCCGGGACCGGCGGCGATCACCATGCCCTCGCTCGTGCCGAACTTCATCTGTCGCGGCGCGAGGTTCGCGACGCAAACGACGAGGCGCCCCACGAGCTCGGCAGGCGAGTAGGCGCTCTTGATGCCCGCGAAGACCTGCCGCGTCACCCCGCCGCCGAGGCCCAGCGTCAGCTTCAAGAGCTTCTTCGCGCCGGCCACGTCCTCGGCAGCGAGGACGCGCGCCACGCGCAGGTCGATCTTCGAAAAATCGTCGATGCTGCACTCGGCGACGAGCGGCTCCGCGGTGAGCGCGGCGCCGTCGTCGTCGGGCGGTGCCGCGCCGTCGCCGGGTGTGCCGGCTTCGAGCGCTGCGCCGGCGGGGCTCTTCGGCGCGGTGGCCGCGAGGGGCGCCGCGGCATCTGCCGGCGCGTGCGCCGCGAGCACGGCGTTCGACCTTCTTCGGATCCACACGCTGCATCAGGTGCGAAAAGCGGCCGATGGCGGCGCCGACGATCGGGGTCCCGGCTTCGCTCCAGTCGGAAAACGGCGCGCGCAAGAGCTCCGCGCTCTTGGCGGCGAGCTTGGGGAGCACGGGCGAAAGATAGAGCGCGATCTGCCGGTAAAGGTTCAAGGTCACCGTGCACACGTCACGCAGGCGCTCGGCCTGGTCGGGCTGCTTGGCGAGCTTCCATGGCTCGGAGCGGTCGACGTACTCGTTGGCACGATCGGCGAGGCTCATCACGATGCGCATGGCGCGGGCGTAGTCGCACGCTTCGTACGCCAGCGCGATTTCCGCGCCGGCGCTTTCGGCCTGGGCAAACAGGCCGCCGTCGTCCGGGTACGCGGGCGAGAGACCCAGCGTTTCGACGAAGCGCGCCGTGCGGCTCGCGAGGTTCACCACCTTGCCCACGAGGTCCGAGTTGACGCGCGAGACGAACTCCGAAAGGTCGAGGTCGAGATCATCGACGCCGCTCGTGAGCTTGCTCGCGAAGTAGTAGCGCAGGTACTCCGCGTCGAGGTGCTCGAGGTAGGTCGAGGCGAGCAGAAACGTGCCCCGCGATTTGCTCATCTTCTCGCCGTTGATCGTCAAAAATCCGTGCACCTGGACGCGCGCGGGCAGCTGGAAATCGGCGCTCTTCAGCATCGCCGGCCAGAACAGCGTGTGAAAGTAGGTGATGTCCTTGCCGATGAAGTGAACGATCTCGGTGTCGGGCGAGCACCACCAGTCGGTGAAGGCCTCGCCTCCCTTTTCGCACCACTCGGCCGTCGCAGCCATGTAGCCGATCGGCGCGTCGAACCACACGTACCAGTAGTGCCCCGGCGCATCGGGGATCTCGAAGCCGAAGTACGGCGCCGGACGCGACACGTCCCAGTCGCGCAGCGGCTCGGCGAGGAAGAAGCCCGTGAGGTAGTTCGCGATCTCGGGCTGGAGCCGGCCCGGCTTCGCGATGAACTCCGCGAGGAACGTGTGCAGGCTCTCGATCTGCACGAAGTGGTGCTGGGCGCTCCTGAGCTCGGGACGCGCGCCGCTCAGTGTGCTCACCGGATCTTTGAGATCCGCAGGGGTGTAGGTGCTGCCGCAGCTTTCGCAGGAGTCGCCGTACTGGTCCTTCGTGCCACAGCGTGGGCAGGTTCCCTTGACGAAGCGGTCGGCGAGGAACACACCGGCCTCGGGGTCGAAGAGCTGGACGACCTCCTTTTCGACGACGAGCCCCTTGCCCCGGAGCGCCGCCCAAATTTCGGCGCAGAGCGCGCGATTTTGCGGCGAATGGGTGCTGCCGTAGTGATCGAAGCGCACGTCGAAGCCGTTGAAGTCGCGCTGGTGGTCGAGGCTGCTGTCGCGGATGATCTCTTCCTCCTTGCGACCCTCCTTGCGCGCTCGGACCATGATGGCGGTCCCGTGCGTGTCGTCGGCGCACAGGTAGGCGACGCGCCGCCCGCGCAGGCGCTGGAAGCGCACCCAGATGTTGGTCTGCACGTGCTCGAGCATGTGCCCGAGATGAATGGGACCGTTCGCGTAGGGCAGCGCGGACGTGACCAGCAAGCGACGCGACATGGCGCCGCGAGCGTAGCAGGCAGGTCGCAGCCGAACGAGGCGTTTCCCAAGCGCCTGCGGCCGGCGTAGGCTAGTCGCATGGGACTCCTCGCTGGAAAATCCGTCGTCATCACGGGGGCCGGCAACGGCATCGGCCGCGCGACCGCGCTGCTCTTCGGTAGCGAAGGCGGGAAGGTCGTCGTCAACGACCTCGGCGGCAGCCGTGCCGGGGATGGCTCCGAGTCGGCAGCCGCCGACGAGGTCGTCTCGGCGATCCGTGCGGCGGGCGGCACGGCGGTACCGAGCTACGACAGCGTGGCGAGCCCCGAGGGGGCGAAGCGGGTGGTGGAGACGGCCGTCCGAGAGTTCGGGCGCATCGACGTGCTCGTCAACAACGCCGGGATCCTGCGTGACAAGACGCTGCTCAAGATGGACCTCGAGCAATGGAACGCCGTGCTCGGCGTGCACCTCACGGGTACCTTCCTGTGCACGCAGGCGGCGGCGCTCCGCATGAAGGAGCAAGGCTCGGGACGCATCGTCAACACCACGAGCATCTCGGGGCTGCTCGGCAACTTCGGGCAGTCGAATTACGCGGCGGCCAAGGCGGGCATCTACGGCCTCACGCGCACCGCTTCCATCGAGCTGCAGCGCTACGGCATCATGGTGAACGCCGTCGCTCCCGTCGCGAAGACGCGCATGACCGAGGATCTTCCCATGTTCGAAAAGATCGAGGACACGCTGTCGCCGGAGCACGTCGCGCCCGCCCATCTGTTCCTTGCGAGCGAGCTTTCGGGTGACAGGACGGGCCTGGTGCTCGCCGTCGCGGGCGCGCGCATGAGCGTGTTCAAGGTCGTGGAGAGCAGCGGCAAGTACAAGGATGGCGACGGGGGAATTTGGACCGCTGCCGAAATCGCCGAGCACTTCGAGGCCATCGCGAAGCTCTGACCCCGGCCGAGGGGCCCGTGATTGCTGGCCCCTGGGCCGAATGATAGGTTGAGCGAGGCGAAAGCGTTCCGATGACCCGCGACGCCCAGATCCCCCTTTTCCTCTGGATCGCGACCGCCGTGGTCGCGCACCTCCTCTGGGGCGGCGGTGCGGACAAGGTCGCCGAGGTCATCGAGGAGAAGGTGGAGATCCGCGAGTTCGCCGCGTCGGTGCGGCGCTTCGTGCGCGGCGAGACCCGGCCCATCGAGGTCTCGCTTCTCGAAGAGAGCGAGCCGCCCGCACGGAAAGATCCGGCCGCACCCGAGGAAGACAAGCCGGACCCGACGGAGCCCCCCGACGAGAAGAGCGCAGAACGCGACGAAGCTCCCGTACCCGAGGCGAGCGCCATGCCCGACAAGGAGCCCGAGCGCGAGCCCCCGAAGGTGCCCGAGGAGCAGAAGAAGCAAAAGCCCGAGGAGCAGAAGAAGCCGGAGGAGGCGGTCGCGGTTCCCGAGCTGCCGGTCAAGGCGGATCGACGCGTCGCCGTAAAACAACACGTGAAGCCCGACCAGGAAGACAATCCGGACGCGGAGTTCATCGGCAACGAGGCGAACCGCGTCAGGGAGCAGACGCAGGCGCACATCACCTCCCACGATCAGGACGACGCCCACCCGACGCCCGGTGGCGCCGCACAACCCGGTAGCGACCCCAACGATCCTGGCGACTCCGACACGACGCGTATCGCCGACAGCGAGGACCGCCGTGGCGAGAAAGAGCGTGCGCCCGCCGAGGAGCCGAACAAGAAACCGAGCGAGCTGCGCTTCGCGATGGTACCGGCACCCGCGCGGCCGCCGTCGGCGAGCGGCACGGAGCTCCGGCGCGCCGGCGAGCAGCACGGCGCAACGGCGGATGCGAAGCAGCCCCGGCCGGCGCAGGATGGCGCCGAGGCTAAGGCCGAGCTGCACGCGGCGGACGAGGTGCCGGAGGTCCTCGAGTCGGGCCATGGCACGTTCGAAATGCCGCGCGAGCAGACCGCCTCGATCGACCAGCGCGGGCAGGTCGGGCGCAAGAAGCGCTCGCTGCCTCCGCTGAGAAGCTCGGGGAGGACCGACCTTTTGGGGCTCGGAGCGAGCGGCCTCACACCGGGCGGTGTGAACCTGAACCTTTCGCCACAGGTCGCCGTGAGCGCGATCGGCACCGATCAGCTCGCGCGCGAGCGGCGTGCCGACGGCGAGCGGCGGCGCAGTCAGCACGCCGGGCACTGGCGGCCGGTGGGCATCGAGCGCTGGCGCTCCGCAATCGAAAACTACGTCGCCAGCGTGAAGCCCGGCAACCAGACCGCTCTCAACACGGCCAGAGTACCCTTCGCGAATTACCTGAACCGCATCCACAACCGCATCCACCCGATCTTCGCCGAAGGGTTTTTGGACTCGCTCGACAGCCTGCCGGACAGCCACCCGCTGAACCGCCAGGAGATCACGACCAACCTCGAGATCGTTCTCGACAAGGAAGAAGGCCGCATCCAGCGCATGGGCGTGACCAAGACCAGCGGCGTCACCGCCTTCGACGTCGCCGCGCTCGAGTCCGTGCAGCGCGCGCAGCCGTTCGGCCCACCGCCGCGCGAGATCGTGTCCCCCGACGGCAACGTCTACTTTCACTGGGAGTTCCACCGCAACCGGGACGAAGCCTGCTCCACCTACTTCGCCCGCCCGTTCATCTTGAAGGGCGCGCCGCGCGCCATCCCGCCGAGCTTGCCGCTACCGGCGACGCCCCCGGAGTCGGAAGCACCGTCGCGCCACGGCAGCGTCAGCCCGCCGCCCGCTCGACCCGGTCGCTTGACGCTCGCCGATGTCTCGAACTGAAGGCTCAGCGGCCCGCGCGCCGACGGTCGCGCCAGGTCTACCCGAAGGTGTGCCCCTCGCGCTGTTCGCAGGCCTCGCGCTCGTCGCCACGACGTTCGGACGCCTGCTGTCGCCAGCCCTGTTCGGCTCGGGCACCGGCCTCGGCCGCTGGATCATGGCGGCGCAGGCGCTCGGCAACGTATCGAGCCAGGCGGTCGCAGCGGGCGGCGTAGCTTTCGCCCTGCGCGCCGTGGGCGTGGCGCTCTCGCGCGGTGGCCTCGGTATCGGCTACCGCATGGTGGTCATCCCGGCGGTCGTCGCGACGAGCGCCCTCACGATGATTGCGACCGGTCGCGTGCTGGAACCGCAGCTCGGCAGCGCGCTCGCCGTGACCTCGCTCGTCAGCGCCGCGGGCGGCGCGCCGATCGCCCTCTATTTTCCGGCGAGCCGTGCCCTCGGGCTCGTGCTCGCGCTCACCGCGGTGTCCGGCGCTATAGACTTCGCGGGCCTGAGCCTGGCCTCCGCCGCCGTCGCGGACGGCTCGGCCACGAGCTATCGCGTGGCAGGTGGGCTAATGACGCTCGGCTTCGTGCTGGAGCTCGTGCTGATCGCCATCGCCGCTGCGTTCGTCGCGGGCGGCAGCAAGCATCGCAGCATCATCCTCGCGGTCGCGAGCATGGTGCTGAGCCTCGCGCTCGTCGTCACGCTCCGCACCTCGCTGCGCCTCGGCGCGTCAACGGCCGAGGTCGTGATCGCCCGCGCCGCCAGCGCGCTCTTGCACGGCCCGCCACCCTTCGTGCCGCCCGCGGCGCGGCTCGTGCTCGAGGTGGGGAGCCTGGTCGCCGCCGCCGGGGGCGTCTTCGCGGCGCGCCGTTCGCCCTTCGCACCGCTCATGGCCCTTTGCCTCACGGCGCGCGGGTCGCCCGACGTGCCGATCCCGGCCCTCTTGCTAGTCGTCGCGGGCATTGCCGTTCCCGCGTACGCCATGCCAAAAAGCAACCGCTGAGCCGCGCGCCCCGAGCGGCTGTCGCTCGAGCCCGTCGCCTGCCAGAGCGGCCGTTTCTAGATCGACGAAGCGACGAACGCCGCGAAAAGCACGACGAGGTACGGCATCGACGCGAAGAACACGCGGCGGGCCCAGCGGTCGCGCGTCACGCCGCGCGGGCCGCAGAAGACGAGCGCGACGAACGCGATGCTCGACGGCACGGCGACGAGCGCGTAACCGAGCCTGACGGCGCCGAGCGGCAGGGGCAAGAGCGCGAGGACAGCGAGCACGAGCGTCCAGACGCGCATGGCGCGCACGGCGGCGTCCGCCCCACGTGCCACGGGGAGCACCTGCATGCCCGCGCGCCGATATTCCTGCTCGCGAAACAGCGCGATCGCGATGAAATGCGGGATCTGCCAGAAGAAGAGTATGGCGAACAGCCAGAGTGCGGGCGCGCCCAGCGTGCCGCGGGCGGCGGCATAGCCGATGAGCGGCGGCAGCGCGCCCGGGAGCGCACCCACCCAGAGCGCGATGGGCGACACGCGCTTGAGCGGCGTGTACACGAACACGTAGCTCACGAAGGCAAGCAGCGTGAGGCCGCAGGCGAGCCCGCCCGCCGCGAGCCCGAGCACGTTGAGCCCGAGGCTCGCGGACAGCAGCCCGAACCCGAGCGCCACTTCCGGCGCGAGCCGCCCCGACGGCAGCGGCCGCCGTCGCGTGCGGCTCATGTGCACGTCGGCGTCGCGCTCGGCGTACATGTTGAGCGCGTTGGCCGCGCCGACGACGAGTGAGGTGCCGAGCAACGCAACGAGCACGCGCCCGAACGGCAGCGCGCCCTCGGCTACGAGCGCTCCCGCGAACGCCGTCACCATCACGAGGCCGAGCACGCTGGGCTTCGTGAGCTCGACGAGCGCGCCTGTCATCCCGCCCTGCTGGGCGGAGCCGGCCACGGCGACGGAGCTGGGGGAATCGCTCATGCGGTGCTCAGCGCTCGGCGCGCTCGACGGCGTCCTTCAGCGCTGCCAGCGCCTCGTCGATGACCGACTCGGCTGACGCGTAGGTGTAGCGGACGTGCCCCGGCGCGCCGAACGGCTCCCCGGCGACCGCGGCGATGCCGCAAACGTCGAGCTGCCAGAGCGTCACGTCGTTCGCGCTCGCGAGCGCCTTGCCCTGATGACGGATGCCGTAGAGGCCCGTCACGTCGGGGAAGGCGTAAAACGCCCCGCGCGGCATGTCGCAACGAACGCCCGGGACGGCGCGCAGGCCGTCGACCATGCGCTTGCGGCGCGCCGCGAACACGCCGACCATCTTCCTGACCTCGTCGCGCGGGCCGAGCAGCGCCGCCGCGGCGGCCGCTTGCGCCACGGCGGTGGGGTTCGTGGTCGACTGGCCCTGCACCTTGTCGAGCGCCTTGGCGAGCGCGGGCGGGGTGATCGACCAACCGATGCGCCAGCCGGTCATCGCGTACGTCTTGCTGACGCCGTTGACGACGATGAGCCGGTCGCCGAGCTCGGGAGCCAACTTGCCGAGCGACGAGTGCTCGAAGCCGTCGTAGACGAGCTCGCCGTAGATTTCGTCGACGATCACGTAGGCGTCCGTCTTCTCGAGCAACAGACGCGCGAGCGCTTTGAGCTCGGCGGCGTCGTAGCCGGCACCGGACGGGTTCGACGGCGTGCAGAGGATCACCGCCTTGGTGCGCGGGCCGAGCGCCGCCGCGAGCTCGTCGGGCGACATGCGAAAGCCATTTTCCGCGCGCGTCGTCACGAACACCGGCTTGCCGCCGAACAGGCGCACCTGCTCGGGGTAGCTCACCCAGTAGGGCGTGGGGATCACGACCTCGTCGCCCGGATCGACGAGCGCCATGGCGAGGTTGAAGAGGGCGTGCTTGGCGCCGACGCTCACCGTGATGCGATCGGGCGTGGGCGACCAGCCGCGATCACGCGCCGTGGCCTCGCAGATCGCCTTCTTGAGCGCGGGCGTGCCCGACACGGCCGTGTAGTGCGACGACGTCGCGAGCGCCTTCTGGGCCGCTTCGCGAATGTACTCGGGGGTCGCAAAGTCCGGCTCGCCGACGCCGAATCCGTAGATCTTCCGGCCGGCCGCGCGCAGCTCGTTCGCGCGAGCCGTCATGGCGAGGGTGGCGCTCGGCTGAACCGCGTCGAGACGCGTGGCAAGCGTATGGGGCACGATATTCTCCGGTAAAAAGGACCGTGTGGGCCGAAGGGACGCGACCCGGCGTCTACCACCGGGCTCCCGCCCGGACAATCCGGCCCACGCCTTCCGGCCTTTTGGCCGGGTGCCTCCGCCGGGCGTGATCGCCTTGGGCCCTGAATCGCCTTTCGGTAGGAGACGAGGGTGTTATCCTCCCGGAGCTTCCCGGAGCCATCCAATGCGCCTTGTCCCCACCCTGCTCGCCGCGTTCCCTCTCGCATGCCTCGTGACGCTCTCGCCCGCGAGCGCCAAGGCCGTCGGCCGTGACTCTGCCTCGCCGGTCGCGAAAGGGACCGTCGGCGGTGCGCTCCTAGGCGGCGAGGTCGTGCTCTTGGTCGAGGCGGCCGCCGACGTTCAGTCGCCGTGGGCGTACCTCGGCGGTGGCGTGCTCGGCGCCGCAGCAGGTGGCGTCGGCGGATACTTCGTGGAGCAGAACGCGAGCGCACGCGTCTCGATGCTGCTGCTCGCCGGCGGGCTCACGCTGGCGATCCCCACAACAGTGGCCGTCTTGAGCGCCACCGCCTACCAGCCGCCCGCCGACTACCTCGTCGACACGCCGCCCGCGGACGAGCCCGTCGCCGATCCTCCGCAGCCGACCCCGGCCGCTCCCGCAACGCCTGCGCCTGCTTCCTCACCCGCACCTACCTCGGCACCGCCCACCTCCGCCGTGCCTCCGAGGAAGCACCTTGCGCACCGAGAGCGGCTGCAGCCGCTCAGGCTCACTCCGCCGGCACTGCTCGATTTCTCGCCGGGCCGCCTCGCGCTCAGCATTCCCGCCGTCGAGGTGCAAGGCACCTACACCGTGCGCGAGATCGCGATGTACGGACTGGAGCAGACGACGGAAGTCCGCGTCCCGTTCCTGAGCGTCGTTTTCTGAGAATTCGAGAAGTTCGAACGGGGCGCGAGCCCGGCTGGGCGGGGTCGGGCTCCCGGTAGCGCTTATCCCTTGGCTTTAGCGGACCCTACCCGCTAGCATTGGAGACTCGGGTGCTCGTGCGCGAGCGCTCGAAGGCCGAAATCAATCATGGCACAGGCAGCACCCCAGAGGCCGGGGCTACCTCGAACACGAAAAGGGGAAGATCCTTCCCTGGGTCGCGTCATCGCAGGGCGCTACCGGCTCGAGTCGCGCATCGGCGAAGGCGGCATGGGCATCGTCTACCGGGCGCGGCACGTGCTCATCGATCGAGTCGTGGCGGTCAAGCTCATCCGGCCCGATCTGCGCGGCGAGACTCACTTGCGCGCGTGGATGTTGCGCGAAGCGCGCGCGGCCAACCGTGTCGACCACGCCCACATCATCGACATCCACGACATCGGCGAGACCGACGACGGCGAGCTCTATCTCGTGATGGAGTACCTCGTCGGCACGCCGCTCTCGAACGAGCTCGCGAAGGGGCCGCTGCAGCTCGCACGCGGCGTCGATGTGCTCGAGCAAATGGGCGCCGCGCTTTCGCGCGCTCACGACCTCGGCGTCGTGCACCGCGACCTCAAGAGCGACAACATCCTGCTGACGGCGCGCGGCGGCCGTAAGGACTTCGTCAAGATCCTCGACTTCGGTCTCGCGGCGCTGGCGCACGATCCGCGCCTCGCGCCGAAGGGCGCCGTCTTCGGCACGCCCGAATACATGTCGCCCGAGCAGGCTCGCGGCGAGCAGGCGGGGCCACAATCGGACCTCTACGCGCTCGGCGTGCTGTTCTTCGAGATGCTCACGGGCCAGCTGCCGTTCAAGGCCGCCGACCGCGAGACGCTGCTCGAGATGCAGCGCACCGCTCCGGCACCCCGACCGAGCACGGTGCAGAAGAACTGCCACCCCGTCGCCGAGCGCATCGTGCTCCGGCTCCTCGAGAAGGATTCCCGCAAGCGCTACCGCGACGGTCATCACCTGCTCGAGGAGCTCAAGGCCCTGCAGCGTTCGCTGCCGAGCACATCGTGGGACAAGGAGAGCACCGAGGCGCCCCCCGCCGCCCCGCCGCCCCCTCCGCCTCCGCGCTCACCGGGCGTCGCCGAGTGGGCCGCCCGCGCCGGGCTCTTTTCGCGCATGCTGACGCGCGCCTATCCTGCCGGCAACGCTCCGGCCGAGGTCACGGAGGCGCTTTCCACCGTGTGGGACGTCGCGGCCAAGGCGAGCGCCCTCGAAGGCGAGATCGCGAGCCACACCCGCAAGCTCGAGGCCCTCGAGCGCCGCGGCCGTGCCCTCCGCGCGGAGATCGGCCGCAAGGTGGAGGAGCTCGCTCACGAGGAGTCGCGCGTGCTGCGCGAGGCCGCTGCCTACGCCGAGGAGGAAACCGTAGCGAGCCAGGAGCTCGGTCGCGCCGAGCAGACCTCCAAGGAGCGCGGCAGCATCGCCGACCAGGCGGAGCGCTCCGGCCAGGGGACGCGCCAGGTGTTCGAGGCCGCCGGTGCGGCGGCCGCCATGGTCGAGGCCCAGAAGCAGTGGCTCCGAACGCGCGAAGCGAAGCGGACGAACCGCGAGAGCACCGCGGGCGACCTCCGGCGTCAGATCGAAGAGCTGCGCGGGCAGCTCGCTCGCTACGCCGAGGCGCTCGAGGAAGACCTGAGCTCGGGTCGCGAAAAAGTCGCGCTCCGCACGCGCGAGGGCCTGAAGTACGAGAAGGCCTTCGGTGAGGCCTTCGCGCTGCTCATGAGCCATCTCAAGGGTCGTCCGGAGTGCCGGGACCTCATGAGCGAGCTCAAGGCGGGCCCCGGCGAGAGCGGCGACGTTGACGAAGCCACCGACGACGGCAAGGCCGCCCCGGCGCCGCGCCCCGGCAACGGTCCGTAGCGTGACCTCGGGCGAGGTGCCGCCGGGGGCCCCGCCGCGAACCATCCGGCTCCCCGGCGTGGCCGCCCTGGCCGTCGGCGACTCGCGCGCATTCCCCTTCGAACGCAGCGGGCAAAAGCTCGAGGGCTTCATCCTGCGGCATTCGCTCGGCTTCTTTGCCTACGTGAACGTCTGCCCGCACTGGTTCGTCAACCTCGACCTCGGTTTCGGCGACTTTTATGCGGCAGATATCGACCGCATCTTCTGCCGCAACCACGGCGCGCTCTTTCTGCCGACGACGGGCGAGTGCACGGCGGGGCCCTGCGCGGGCCTGTTTCTCGAGTCGCTGCCGGTCGCGCTCGAGGGGGACGATGCCGTGGTCACCGTCGAGAATCTGCTGTCCGTGGCGACTTTTGGGTGATGGGCGCGCCCGGCATCCCTCTTGACGCGACCCGGCCCGGCGAGCCCATCGGCGCGACAAAATTTCGGGTTAATCGGCGCCGATCCGGCATGTGGCGGGTGGATGGCTCGCCTGTCAACGCACCCCCTGCCACCCGCGGCCCTCAAGCGCGCGGCCCTGCGCCGAATCTACGAAACGACGCCTCCGACCCCGCGCGCGGCCGTCGCCACGCAGCCCGTGGCCCAGCGGGTAACGACCCGCGGGCCGAAACCCGGGCAGCGGGCCCTCGTGGGCCGCTACGCGCTGGAGCGCCCCATCGACCGTGGCGGCACCGCCACCATCTACCGCGCCTTCGATCTCGCAACGGGCGAGCAACGCGCCGTGAAGCTCCTGAGCGAGCAGGCCGCGGGGGACCCAGTGCTGAGGCGCTGCTTCCTGGTCGGCGCGCGCGCCGCCATGACCGTCGCGCACCAGAACGTCGTGCGCGTGTTCGCCGTGCACGAGCCGGAGGGCGAAAGACCGTTCGCCGTGATGGAGCTTTTGCGCGGCGAGCCGCTCAACGCCATGCTCGCGCTACGCGAGCGCCTACCGGGAGACCTCGTCGTGACGCTGGCGCGCGGCGCGGCACGCGGGCTCCATGCCGCTCACGGCTCGGGCATCGTGCACGCCGACGTTAAACCCGAGAATCTGTTCGCCGTCGAGGCGCATCGCGTCCGAACCCTCAAGATCCTCGATTTCGACCTCGCGTGGGTCGCTCACGCCGAGCCCGCCGAGACGACCGACGGTCCGCTTCTCTTGCGGGGAACGGCAAAATACATGGCCCCCGAGCAGATCGTGGGCGACCCCGTCGATTCGCGCACGGACGTGTACGCGCTCGGTGTCGTCTTGTTCCGGCTGCTCACGGGGCAGCTCCCGTTCGATCTCGATCTCGGGACGACGCTGTTGCGCCACCAGCTCAACTCGCCCGTCCCGCCGCCCTCCTGGCTCGTCAACCGGCTCGATCCGCGCCTCGACGCCGTCGTGGTGCGCGCGACGAAAAAGGATCCGGCCCTGCGCTACCAGGACATGGCCGAGCTCCTCGTCGACCTCGACGCCATCAGCCTCGGGCTTCCCCTGCCACCGCGCGACGCGCCGCCGAAGCTCGACCGCTATCACCCGCAGAGCGAGCGGGCGCGAGCGGCGGCGCGCTCCCTCGGCGTCGCGGCGTGAGCCACGCCGCGCCCCGAGCCCGACTCACTTCAGCTTGGTGGCGAGGAACGAGCGCAGCTTCACGAGGTTCTTCTCGTCGCGCAAGAAGGCGGGCGACTGGTACCCATCCGCAAAGGCTCGCACCTCGCGTAGCAGCTCTCCCCGCATGCTTTCGTCGGTGACGAGCTCCGTCGGAGACCGGCCGCGCACCTTGGCGCCCTGGAGCTCGCCCACGTAGGCGACCAGCTTCGGGTACACGTCCCCGAGGAACTCTTCGACGAGCGAGGCGTCGCCCGCGAGCCGCGACAGCGTGCCCGTCGAGTCCGCACGACCGTCGGCCGCGCCCACGGACGCGGCTGCCACGCGAAACACGAACGCATCGTCAACGAATCCGAGGTCTTCGAGTCCGTCGGGAATGAGATCGAGCGATTTGAAGAGGTAGTTGAGCGCGGCCGCCGCGCCACGGCGCGCGCCCTCGGGCAGGGCGGCGTCGTCGAGCAGCGCGGCGAGTTTCCTGGCGTCGTCGCCGAGCCCCTTGAGCCAGGCGGGAAACGCCTCGAGACAGCGAGCGTCGAGGGGTGACATGTAGGCAAAGGGGCTACCATCGCAGGCTTTCGGCGGCTACGCGCACTTTCCCGCGGCGCGCGATTGGAGGAAGATCGGGGGGTTCGCTTTCGTAAATCGGAGGAAGGTAGGAGCCATGCACGGAACATCGGGAAGAGCGGGCGCGATCGTCGCTTGCATGCTGTTCGGCAGCACCCTCGCGGGCTGCGAGGCCCAAAATTGCGACAACCCGGACACGGGAGCCCAGGGGGTGTGCCTGAAATCGCTCAAGCGCTTCGTCTCCCCGGCCGAGTCGGATTCCGCGCCCTATGACGGCACGGGCGATCTGCTCATCGACAGTCCGAAGGGCGACGTCCACGTGATCGCCGGATCGGCGGACGACGAGTTCGTCGTGACATTCGAGCCGTTCGTGCTGCGCGCCTACGACACGCCCGACGAGATCGCTGCGGAAAACCTCGCCTCACTCGAGCGCTCGATCGGCGCGAGCGGCGGTGACGTGCTCATCGACGTGACGCGGCCGAGCGGCTCACCCTCCTCGCTCGGCGCCGACATCACCGCCGAGCTGCCCCCGAGCTTCGACGGGCGCTTGCGTATCGATCAGACCAACGGCTCGACCAACGTCAACTTCGTGGGGGCCGCCATGGGCGTGCTCGTGACGAGCGAGAACGGCGGCTGCGATCTCGCGACGGGCTCGGCGAGCGAGATCTCCGCCCATTGCGACAACGGTGACATGACGGCGACCATCGACGCCGCGGTGCCCCAGACGGGCGCCGGGTTCTCGACGGGCAACGGCTCGATCACCCTGTTTCTGCCCACGGACGGCGTCTTCAGCGTCCAGGCCCAGGCGCTCGCCGGCGGGACGGTCTCGGTCGAAAACATGCCGAGCACCTGCGAGCTCAACGCCGCGAGCGACGACTCGAAGACCCTCAGCTGCAACGGCGCGACCGTCGACGACCCCGTCTACCAGGCGATGGCCGACGGCACGGGGCTCGCCAACGTCGTGCTCTCGTTCTGAGCCGGCTACCAAATCAGCCGATAGCGCTCGCCGGCTTTCGTTTCGAAGCGCAGGGCCCCGGTCTTGGTGTGCTTCGCGGCGACCGCATCGCCTGGCTCCGTGGAGACGCCGGTCGGAGTCGGGCTGCTCTTCACCTCGAGGGGGCCGCCCCTGAGGGACAGGATCTGGGCATCGGCGAGCGCCCCCGCGTACCAGCGCGCCGCCACCTCGAATCCACCGCGAGCACGAAGTCCCCGAAACGATCCCGAGGGCCAGCGCGAGAGGTCGACGCCGGGCAGGAGCTCCAGCGCGCCCGCGTGCGATTGGAGCAGCATTTCCGCGATGCCCGCGCTGATGCCGTAGCTGCCGTCGAGCTGCAGGGGCGGATGCGTCGCGAGGAGATTCGGCAGGAGATTGTGGGCGACGTACCCATCGAGCATGCGGTGGCACTCGGGCGTGCGGAGCCGCGCCCAGAGCGCGCAGCGCCAGGGCCAGGTCCACGAGCGCTGGGAGTCACCCGTGTCGCCTCGGGCGCGCAACGACACTTCGGCGGCCTTGGCGAGCTCCTTCGTGCCCAGAGCACTGATGTGGTGTCCCGGGAACACGCCCACGAGCTGCGAGACGTGCCGATGCCGGTCTTCGGGATCGTCGCGATCGGTCGTCCATTCCATCAGCTGCCCAAAGCGCCCCACGCGCGGGCCGAGGAGCTCGCGCTGTGCGGCCCGCACGCGCCTGACGAAAGCATCGTCGATCCCGAGCGCGCGGGCCGCCGAAAGCGTGTCGGCCATGAGCTCCCACACGAGCTCCTGGTCGTAGGTGACGCCGTCCTCGCGCGGTCCGTGCTCGGGTGACCAGCCGTCGGGAGCGACGAGCTTCCCGTCGTCGCGGCGCACGAGCCGGCCGAGCCAGAACTCCGTGGCCTCACGCAGGTACGGGTAGGCACGGCGCTCGAGGAACTCGCAATCCAGGCTGAACGCGTAGTGCTCCCAGTAGTGCATCGCGTACCAGGCGCCCGCCGGGGTGTTCCACTCCCAGCCCTGGCCGCCGAAGACGTTCTGGGAGGTCCGGTACGTGAAGCCCTTCGTATCGGGTCCGAAAGCCGAACGCGTGGCGTCGCGCGCCGCCGGCAGCGTGGCGTCGAGCAGATCGAACAGCGGCAGGTGGCACTCGGCGAGATTCGTCGGCTCGGCGAGCCAGTAGTTCATCTGCAGGTTGATGTTCGAATGGTAGTCACAATGCCACGGGGGATGATTCGACTCGTTCCAGATGCCCTGCAGGTTCGCGGGCAGGCCGCCCGGGCGCGACGAAGCGATCAGCAGGTAGCGACCGTAGTGAAAGAGCGTCGCGAGGAGCTCGGGGTCACCATTCGGCGTGTAGCGCTCCACGCGCAGGTCCGTCGTGAGGCTTCGCACCTCCCCGGAGCTGCGCCCGAAATCGGCGTCAACGCGTGAGAAAAGCCGTGCGTGGTCAACGACGTGCTCGCGCAACGTGGCATCGAAGCCGGCGCCCTCGGCGCGCGCCACCGCGTCGCCGATGCGCGGGCCCGGAGGCGCACCACGAAAGTGCGTCGCTGCGTCGAGTGCGTAGTCGGTGTCAGCGGCGAGGTACAGCGTGAGCGTGCGGCCACCCGTGAAGGTGAGGTCGTCGCCGACCTCGTGCAGCTGCCCGTCCGAGACCGCGCCGAGCCTCGCGGCGTAGACGAGGCCGTTCGTGAGCTTGCCGGCGAGCTCGAGACCGCGCGGCAGGCTGCGGGTCCGCTCGCCGTGCGCGCCCACGAGCCGCAAACGCCCGCGCAGCTCGGCGGGACCATCGGCCCGCAGGCGCAGCGCGATGACACGAGCCGGGGCGCTCGCGAGGGCCTCCATGGCGTAACGGGTCCCGTCGGGTCCGATGAAGGTCGCCGTGTGGACGGCACGAGAAAGGTCGAGGCGCCGCGTGTAGTCGCCCGCGGCGGCGAGATCGTAGAGCTCGAGCGAGAGCGTGCCGAAAGCCTGATAATTGCCGAAGCCGTCGTCGTCGAACTGGCCACTCGGGTTCGCGTCGCCGGTCCAGAGCGAGCCGACGTTGAAGACGAGCTCGGCGTCGCCTGGCCCCCCGAGCACCATGGCGCCGAGCGTGCCGTTACCGATGGGCAGCCCCTCGCGTTCCCAGCTCCGCGCGGGCGAGTGGTACTCGAGCAACCACGGCGCCGGATCGGTCACCGGGCGCGGGGGCGCTGCGCCGCCTTCGCGCGCCACCGCGCCCTCTCAATCCGACGGTGCGGGGCCGGGCTCGCCCGGCGCGCGCGGGGCAGCCTGGCGACAACGCGGCGAGCAGGCGCTCGCGAGCAACCCGGCGATCACGAACGCCGACCATGCGGGGCGCGCTGCGGTCTCACGCACCGGTTCCACGCGAGCGAGCCTATCAGAGCTCGCCGCCCGCGCGACACAGCACGCGAAGCGCGTTCTTCGCCATGATCCCCTCGACCTCGCCCTCGGTCATCCCGCTCTCGACGAGCGCTGCCGCAAGCGTCTGGTACCCCCGGACATCCGAGAGCTCGGGCGGTGGGCGAATATCGCCCTCGAAGTCCGAGCCGACGGCAACGTGCTCCGGACCCATGACGCGCACCAGATGCCGCACTTGCGCCACAACGTCGCCGAGCGTCGCGGGGCGACCACGCGCGAGGAACGCCGAATGGAAATTCACGCCGACCACACCGCCCGTGTGCGCGATGCGGCGGAGCTCGGCGTCGGCGAGGTTGCGCGGATGGTCGGCGAGCGCTCGCGCGTTGGAGTGCGTGGCAATGACCACGGCGCCGCTCGCTTCCGCGAGATCGAGCACGTCGCGCGCCGCGCGATCGGACGCATGAGAAACGTCAACGGGAACGCCGAGCGCTTCGGCGCGGCGGACGAGCGCACGCCCGGCCTCGGTGAGCCCGAAGGGCTTCTTCACGCCGTCGCCGGACGACGAGG
Source organism: uncultured delta proteobacterium (assembly GCA_963841435.1). Taxonomy (GTDB): domain Bacteria; phylum Myxococcota_A; class Polyangia; order Polyangiales; family Polyangiaceae; genus PMG-095. Next base: position 910,946 of record CAWJCS010000002.1, on the reverse strand, counting down.
CGAGCGCGTTCGCCCAGGTGTGCACGAGGCCGAGCGACCTCAGCCCGCGCGCGGCCCACGCGGTCAATGCATCCGGGTCGCCCGCGAGCTGCCCTGCGCCCTCGAGCGCGAGAAACGTCGCCACGCGACCGCCGCGCGGCAGACAACCGGGCAGCGCGTAGGCATCACTCGCAGCGATTTCGCCGAAAATGCGCGCGTAGGAGCTCTCGAGGTCGGCCTTGCGCGGCCCCGTGGGCGACACGCCACGCGGCACGAAGAGCGGCAGCACGACGCCGACGACGCCGGCCCGTGCGAGCTCCGCTGCGGGAAACTGCCGGGTCGCCCGGGCGAATGAACGCCCCTCGTAGTTGGTCTGGTAGGAGAGGTCAACGTGGAGATCGACCACGGCAAATGGCCGGGGGCCGGTGCGTGCCGCGTGGGGGAAGAGCGCGAGAGCCGCGAGCGCGGCCAGCGCAGCGGAGGCGAAGCGGCCCGGCGCGCACCTCAAGGCTCGTTACCGGGCCTCCACTTGATACTGCAGCCGATGCTCGGGATCTGCTCGGCGCTCGGCGCCTTGCCGGCGAGCACGGCCTCGACGGCAAGGCGCGCGTCGCGACCCGTGACCGGCACTTGATTCTTGGGCGAGGCGTCGTCGAAACGCCCCCGGTACGCGAGGCTGCCGTGGCGATCGAAGAGATAGAGCTCGGGCGTGCACGCGGCCTCGAAGGCCTTGGCGACGGCCTGTGACTCGTCGAACAGGTACGGAAACGAGTAGCCGACGCGCTTTGCCTCGGCCGCCATCTGGTCGGGCGCATCCTCGGGGTATTTGCTCGGGATCGTTGGGGCTGATCGCGAGGATCCGCACGCCGTGCTCGTCGCAGTAGCGCCCGAACTCCACGAGCCCGGCCTGGATGCGCTTCACGTACGGACAATGATTGCAGATGAACATCACGACGGCGGGCACGCCCTTGAGGTCGTTCGAAGAGACGGTGCGCCCGCTGACGGTATCGGGCAGCGCGAAAGCGGGCAGCGGAGTGCCCAGCGCAAGCATGCTGGATGAAACGGCCACGAGGCGCCTCCTTCCGGGTGAGGCCGTACCTTAGCGCAAAGCTCAGCCACGCGAGCCCCCCGGGCCTCGACTTGGGCCTCCCCTCGAGCCTGACGCTTTATTGGGCTGTGGCGCACCGACGCGCGGCAAGGTCTCGCCGCATCGCGCGCGATCTCACGGCGTGACCTTCTCCGGCAGGGTGAGGTCCGGCTCGGTCCCGGGCTTTGCATAGAGGAACGCGTAGGCGGCACGGCTCGCGAGCACGCGCTTCGTGTAGCGCCGCGTCTCGAGGTACGGGATGAGCTCCACCCAGAGATCGAAATCCGCGCTTGGCCGATCCGCGACCCAGCGACGCACGCGCCCGGGACCCGCATTGTAGCCGGGAATGGCCAGAAGCGGGTTCGCCGAGAACGCCTTCAGGTAGCGCGCGAGCGTACGGCACCCGAGCTCCACGTTCACCTTGGGCCGCTTTAGGGCACGCCGATCGTGCGGCAGCCCCGTGCCTTTCGCCGCGACGCGCGCCGTCGGGACGATGAGCTGCATGAGGCCATGAGCGTCGGCCGGGCTCTCCGCGCCAGGATCGAAGGCGGATTCCTCGCGGATCACCGCGAACACCAGCGCCGGATCGAGGCCCTGGCGCGCGGCAGCCCCTTCGACGATCGCGCGATAGGGCGTCGGAAAGGCCACGCGCCACGCGTCCGCCCAGTCTCCGGCGGGCCAACGCGCCAGCCAGTCGGTGAGCCGCGCGCGCACGACATCGTGGGCGAGCTTGTCGGCACCGGCACGCGTGTAGGTGCGAGCCACCGCCCAGAGCAGCTCGGGCCGCGCCCCCGGTCCCGTGAGGCCGAGCGCGTCGAGCTCGGTGACGGCGCTCGCGGTCTCGCCCACGCGAAAGAGCTCGAGCGCGCGACGCATGCCCGGCTCCTCGAGCAGCAGAGGAGGAACGCGCGGGCGGCCGTCCGACTGCGCACGCTCCAGCGCGAGCTTTCTCGCGCGCCCGGCGCGCGCGGCATCGAGCGCCAACAGCCGGGAGTAGGCGTGGAGCATGTAATAGGAGAGCGGCTGGTCTTCGACGACCTCTTCGAGGCGCTCGAGCGCCCGGTCACGCTGCCCCAAGTGAAGCTCGCAGCGCGCGAGAAAGTACTTTTCGCGACCGCCGAGCTCGCCGCCTCGCGCGGCGTCCCCGTCCCCCACGACGCCCACGGCGCGCTCGAGCACCGAAGCTGCGCCGGACCAGTCGCCGCGGTCCATGCGCCGCACCGCGAGGCGAAATAGCCCCTCGGCCACCATATCTCCCTCGGGGAAGTCGTCGGGCAAGCGCTGGACGAGATCGGTAAAGCGCGCCTCGACGCCGAGCTCGAGGTACGCGAGCGCCGCGGCGAGCCGCGCATCGTCGGCCAGGCTACTCTCGGGGTGCTCGGTCTCCACGCGGCCGTAGTAGCGAGCGGCATCGGTGAAGCGGGCCTCTGCCGCAGCGTAGCGCCCGAGGTTGAAAAGCAGGCGTGCGTGCGCCGCCGGGTCGCCCTTGCAGCGGTCGAGCGCGCCGCTGGCCACCGAGAGCGCCCCTGCCCTGTCGCGCCGCCCGGCGAGCGCCTTCGCGCGGGCCGATTCGAGCTGGCAGAAGCTTCGGTCGTCGAGCTTGGCGCCCGGTCGCTGCGCGAGCGAGTCCGCGACCGACAGCGCGTCGGCGAACCGCCGCGCGTCGAGCAGCACTTCCACGCGAGTGATCTCGTCTTGTACGCCGGGCGTCGAGTGCTCGGCCCGCTCCGCGGGCGGCAGCGCCGCGAGAGCCCGCGCCTCGAGGTCCGTCGCACGGCGGGCCGTTTCGTCCTGCGCGGCAGCTTCTGCAGCCACGCGACGCGCCAGCGACAGCGCCGTCAGCACCGCCGACGCTTCGGGCGGCTTGCCATCGCTGGCGGGCGCGAGCGAAAGCTCGGCGAGCCTGAGCGCGACGCCCCAGCCGCTTTTCCCGCTCGACGCTGCGAGCTCGGCCCGCAACGCCGCGAGCGCCGCGGGTCGGTCCCCGACACCGAGCGCGGCGTCCGCGAGCGCGAGACGCCGCGCGCTCGTAAGCGACGGCTCCTCGGGAACGCTCCGGGCAACGGCGAGCGCCTCCGCCGAGCGCCCCAGCGCCAAAAGGGCGCGGGACTTGCCGACCTTGGCGTGACCGGAGAGCACATAGCCCGCAACGTCCGCGCGCTCGTAAGCGGCGAGCGCGCGTCCGGCGTCGGAGGCACGCTCGGCGCTGAGCCCCGTGAACAGCGCGACGCGGGGGGCGTCGGCCTCGGCGGGCGGATGCGCGGCGACGGCGCGGTCGAGCTCGACGAGCGCGAGCTTGGCGTCGCCCTGCTCGAGCGCGGCAGCGACGGCAGCGAAGGCGGGCTCGGTGACGATCGGCGTGAAGCGCTCTTCGCCAATCCCCGACGGCGGCGCCGGCGCTGGGTGCGTGCCGCTCGGCAGCGACGAGAGCGCGGCCGTCCGTGCAAGCTTCGGGTCCGAATCGGGAGCCACCACGCCCCGCGGTACCTGACAGACCATGAGCAGTGCGCCGCCTGCCAGGGCGGCTAGGAGGAGCCAGCCGCGTGACGTCAACCCCGCCGGGCTCCCCGTCGCGCCGCGAGGAAGCGGTCGGCGGCAGCGTCCTCCTCCGAACGCTCGCTCGCCCGCTGCTCCGCGGCGCGAAAGCGGCGCTGGTGCCGCTCGACGGCCTCGTGCTCCGCCCGCGCCCGGCCGAGCTCGGCGCGCGCCTGCGCCTCGCGGCCCGACGCCTCGAGAGCGCGCGCGCCCGCATCGGCCTCCCGGCGCGACAGCGCGTTGAGCTGGGCATCGACCGTGAGACGGTGCAGCGCCCCCTGCGCGAGATCGCGGGCCGAGAGCTCGCCGCGTTCGAGCACGTCCTGCTCGGCGCTGCGAGCACGGGCGGCCTGCTCCTCCGCGGCGACGCGCTGGTCGCTCGCGGCGCGCGCGACCCGCTCCTTCAGCAAGCTCTTTTCGGCGGCCGCCGCGAGCTCCTCGGCGCGCCGATCGACCCGCCTGCGCCTCAGCGTGACCAGCGGCTCGAGGGGGTAGCGACGCGCCACGCCCCAGATCTAGCCCAGTCGAGCGCCCGGGTCACGCGGGGGTCGCGCGGGCGTGCCATTCCTGAAGGCTCCGCACGTGCGCGGACGAGAGCAGGTGGCTCACTTCGAGCGCATCGACCGCGGCGAGCCCCGCCGACATCGTCGTGAAGTAGGGGATGTTCGAGAGCAGCGCGTTGCGACGGATCGAGTAGCTGTCGGCGATCGCCTTGGTGCCCTGGGTCGTGTTGATGACGAGCTGGATGTCGCCGGCGCAGATCGCATCGACGACGTGCGGCGATCCCTCGAGCACCTTGTTGATGCGCTCGGCGGGGATGCGCGCGCGACTCAATGCGTCCGCCGTGCCACCCGTGGCCACGATCGAAAATCCGAGGTTTCTCAGCCGCCGCGCCACGTGGCAGGCCTGCTCCTTGTCGTCGTCCTTCACGCTGATGAACGCGCGCCCGTAGCTCGGCAGCGCGAAGCCGGAGGCCGACAGCGATTTGTCGAACGCGAGCGCGAAGCTCTGCGCGATGCCCATCACCTCGCCCGTGGAGCGCATCTCGGGCCCGAGGATGGTGTCGACGCCAGGGAACTTCGTGAAGGGGAACACGCTCTCCTTGACGGCGACGTGCATGGGCAAAAATCCGTCCGTGATGCCGAGCTCGTCGAGCGTGACGCCAACCATCAGCTTGGCAGCGATCTTCGCGAGCGGCCTGCCCGTGGCCTTGGCGACGAACGGCACCGTGCGCGACGCGCGCGGGTTCACTTCGAGCACGAACACCCTGTGGTCCTTGACGGCGAGCTGCACGTTCATGAGGCCGACGACGCCGAGCTCGAGCGCGAGCGCGCGGGCGTTTGCCTCGATTTCCGCCACGATGCGCGGCTCGAGCGAATGCGGGGGCAAGACGCTCGTCGAATCGCCCGAGTGCACGCCCGCCTCCTCGATGTGCTGCATCACGCCACCGATCACCGCGCGACGCCCGTCGCACACGACATCGACGTCGACCTCGATGGCGCTCTTCAAGAACTCGTCGATGAGCAGCGTCTGCGAGCCGCCCTCGTCGCGCGCGGCTTCGATCGCGACGCCCACGTAGCCCTCGAGCTCCGAGTCCGTCCAACAGATCACCATGGCGCGCCCGCCGAGCACGTAACTCGGCCGCACGAGCACGGGGTAGCCGATCGACCCTGCAATCGCGCGCGCCTCGTCGACCGATTTCGCGATGCCTGCTCGCGGCCGCGACAACCCGAGCTTCGTGAGCATCGCGTCGAAGCGCTCGCGATCCTCGGCGCGGTCGATGGCGTCGGCCGGCGTTCCGAGCAGCTTCACGCCCGCGCGCTCGAGCGGCACACTGAGCTTGAGCGGCGTCTGCCCGCCGAACTGCACGATCACCCCCAAAAGCTCGCCCGAAGCCCGCTCTTCGTCGCAGATCGCCAGCACGTCCTCGAGCGTGAGCGGCTCGAAGTACAACCGGTCGGAAGTGTCGTAGTCCGTCGATACCGTCTCGGGGTTGCAGTTGACCATGATGGTCTCGATGCCGAGCTCGCGCAGCGCGAAGACCGCATGACAGCAGCAGTAGTCGAACTCGATGCCCTGGCCGATGCGGTTCGGGCCACCACCGAGGATGATGACCTTCTTTTTGGCGGAGACCTCGGCCTCGGACTCCGTCTCGTACGTCGAATAGAGGTAAGGGGTCTTCGCGGGGAACTCGGCCGCGCAGGTATCGACGCGACCGTAGACGGCCCGAACGCCGGCGGCGCTACGCTGAGCCCGCACGTCGTCCTGCGCCATGCCGCGCAACGCGGCAATCTGCGCGTCACTGAAGCCGAGGCGCTTGGTCTCGAACAGAAGCTCGCGCGTGAGCAGAGGGGCCGAGCGGATGGTCTCTTCGTGGCTCACGATGCGCGCGAGCTGCGCCAAAAACCAGGGGTCGATGCCGGTTCGCGCGTAGATGCGCTCGACCGACAGGCCCTCGCGCAGCGCGTCGCCGACGTAGAACAGCCGCTCGGCCGTGGGCACGCCGATCACGCGATCGAGCGCCGCGGCGAGCTCGCTGCCCGTCGGCGGCGGCAGCGTCTCGCGCGGCCTCGCCTGGGGTGGCGCATCGCGCGCCAGGTCGCGCTGCTTCTCGGGCTCGCGCGCGAGCACCCGGTAGTCGACGCGATCGACGAGGCTCACGAAGCCGCTCTTGCCCGTTTCGAGCGAGCGCGCCGCCTTCTGCAACGCCTCGCAGAAGGTGCGCCCGATGGACATCGCCTCGCCAACGCTCTTCATCTGCGTGCCGAGCCGCATGTCGGCGCCCGGGAACTTCTCGAACGCGAAGCGCGGCCACTTGACGACGACGTAATCGATGGTCGGCTCGAAGGCGGCGCTCGTGCCCGTGATGTCGTTTTCGAGCTCGTCGAGCGTGAAGCCCACGGCGAGCTTGGCGGCAATCTTGGCGATCGGATAGCCCGTGGCCTTCGAGGCGAGCGCGCTCGAGCGCGATACGCGAGGGTTCATCTCGATCACGAGCACGCGCCCCGTCTTGGGATCGATCGCGAATTGGACGTTGGAACCGCCGGTCTCGACGCCAATCTCGTGCATGACCGCGCGCGACGCGTCGCGCAGCCGCTGGTACTCGCGATCGGTGAGCGTCATGGCGGGAGCGACCGTCACGGAGTCGCCCGTGTGCACGCCCATCGGATCGATGTTTTCGATCGAGCAGACCACGATGAAATTGTCGCGCGTGTCGCGGATCACCTCGAGCTCGAACTCTTTCCAGCCGATCACGCTCTCCTCGACGAGCACCTGGCGCGTCGGTGACTGCAAAAGGGCCCAGTCGAGCTTCTGCGCGAGCTCCTCGGGTCGCTCGACCACGGCGCCGCCGCTGCCCCCCAGCGTGAAGCTCGGCCGCAGGATCAAAGGATAGCCCGTGAGCTTGGCGACCTCCTCTGCTTCCGCAAGGTTCGTCGCGTAGCTGGAGCGCGGGCATTCGAGGCCCGCGTTCTTCATCGCTTCCTTGAACAGCAGCCGGTCCTCGGCCTTGCGGATCGCGTCCACCTGAGCACCGATGAGCTTCACTCCGTAGCGCGAAAGCACGCCGGACTCGTGCAGGTCGAGCGCCAGGTTGAGCGCCGTCTGGCCGCCGAGCGTGGGGAGGAGCGCGTCGGGCCGCTCGCGCTCGATGATCGCTGCGAGCGTGGCGCGCGTCAGCGGCTCGACATACGTGCGCCGCACGAGCTCGGGGTCCGTCATGATCGTCGCGGGGTTCGAGTTGACGAGCACGACGTCGTAGCCGAGCGCCGTGAGCGCCTTGGCCCCCTGGGTTCCCGAGTAGTCGAACTCGCAGGCCTGCCCGATCACGATGGGACCCGAGCCGATCAGCAGGATCTTGGAGATGTCGTCGCGGCGCGGCATGTTGACGCCGGCGCTTACCACGGCCCGGCCCTCGCCTCCGGCGCGTTTTTCGGAGCCGGGAGCGGCGCGGCTTTTCTACGCGCAATTCCGGGGCCGGCACCGATCGTGCTATGGATCAGCGGGATGCTGGCGCGGAAATCGGCCGCCGCACGTTGGACGTTGTCGGTCGCGTCGTGCCTCGTCGTGCAAGTCGTGGCACTGCCCGCGCTCGCCGAGGACCCCACGCCTTCGGCCAGCTCGGACGACCTCGCGCGCCGCCATTTCGACTCAGGCGTGGCCTACCTCGAGGAGAGCGATCTCGAGAACGCGCTGAAAGCGTTCGAGAAAGCCTACGAGCTCTCGAAGCGCCCGGCGATCCTGCTCAACATCGCCACGGTCCAGGAGCGGCGCGGCGATCTCGACGCAGCGATCACGGCGCTCCAAGGCTATCTTGCCGCCGAGCCCCGGGGCGAACACGCGGAAACCACGCGACTTCGCCTGCAAAACCTCGAAAAACGGCGCGCCCTTTCGCCCGCGGTCGCGCCTGTTCCTGCTCGGGCCACGGCGCCCGAGCCTCAGCCACGGCCCGCCGCTCAGGCGAGCTCCCCGCCACCACCACCGCCACCGGCGCCGCCCCCCGCGCCGAAGGAATCGCCGAGCCCGGTAGCGTCGCTCGCCCTGTTCGGCGTGGCGGGGGTCGCAACGGCCGCGGCTGCCCTCACGGGCGTGCTCGCGAACGGCAAGTACGAGGACCTGAAGTCGTCGTGCAGCCCACAGTGTACCGACCACAACGTCGCTCCGGGCAAGACGCTCGCGCTCGCGAGCACCCTCGCGACGGGTGCGGCCATCGTGAGCGCGGGCGTCGGCATCGTACTCCTCTTCTCGAACGATTCCTCCGAGAGGGCATCACAGAGCGAAGTGCGGCTCGGCGTCGCCGCCGACGGCGCGCGGGCCACGGCTCGAATCCGGTTCTGAAATGCAGACGAAAAAGCCCGCCCGCCTCGCCGCCCTCACGCTGCCCGGCCTCGTCGCCTGCAGCTTCGTGCTCGACTTCGACGGGCTCACCGGAGGGGCCGGCGCCCCCGTGGCGGGCGGTGCCGCCGGCCGCGCGGGAGCGGGTGCCGGCGGCACGAGCAGCGGCCGCGGCGGCGATGCGACCATGGAGGCGGGCGCGGGCAGCGGCGGGGCGGGCGCGACGACGGGCGAGGCGGGCGGCGGCGGCGCTGCGGAGTGCCCGCCGGAGTGCGACGACGAGAACCCGTGTACCGACGACGGCTGCACCACCGACGGGCGCCTGCATGCACTCGCCCGTCACGGGAGTCGTGCTCGACGGCATCGACGAGCGTATCCCCGCCGACGCGCACTATCGCGTCACGCTCGCCAGCGCTGCCGACGCCTTCTTCCTGTCGAGCTTCTCCGAGACCTCCGGGACGCGGGAGGTCACGTTCTACCGGCTGGGCGCGACCGGGGACGACCTCGCCGAGATTGCAACGCTCGGTGGGCTGAACCTCGACAGCACGGCCGGCGCCCCACTCAGCGCCGCCGGCCTCGTCGTCGAGCAATCGCTCGGCCTCCTGCACGGTTTCGTCGCGCTCGAGGATCGCGTGGGCACGGGCTCGCGCGTCTGGCACCTCGTGCTCGACATGAGCTTCGCCCCGCGGCTCCGGGCTCCCGTGGGCTCGGACTACTGGTCGGCCTTGCCGTACAACTATCCCCAGGCCGCGCTGCTCGCCGGCAGCGTCTACACGGCATGGATCACCGAGGAGCAGACGGTGGCGCTCACGGGTGGGTCCCTCGCGACACCGGCCACGCTCTCGGCCGGCACGGCGGCGACCACGCTTTCGCTGTTCGGCACGGTCACGAACCAACCCGTCGTCCTTTACACGGCGAGTGGGGGCGGCGTCTTCGCCGAGGCGCCTGCCTTCTCGCCCTTCCCGGTCACCGAGTGCCAGACGGCCGCTGGCGAGTACCTGAGCTCCTCGGTGGCCGACACCACGATCCCTGGGTTTTGGCTGGCATCTTGGACGAAGTTCGCGCCGGCCACCGCCAACGACGAGGGCTGGCTCACGACGGACGGCCGCGCCATCGGCTGCGGCGCGAGTGGGTGCATGGAGGACGACGCGAGCTGCTCGGCGATGAGCCAGGCGAACCTGATTCGCAACTCGGTGACGCTCGCGGCCGTCCGACCGGGCGACCCGAACGGCGTTGTCTCACTGCTCCAGGCCGTCCCGATCCTGGGCCTCGACGAAGTGACCGCGGAGCCGACGGCCGCCCTGCTCCTGATCCCGAGCCGCGTGGACTTCGGGCGCGTGCCCTTTGCGTCGGAGCCGACTAGCACGCCCCTCGGGGACCCCCTGCTCGTGAGCGTGGCGTCAACCGCCGCGCCGGACTTCCGAGGGCCCGACTGGCCGGCCCTTGCCTTCGTCCCTCCCGACCACCTGGCTCTCGGCTTCATCGAGCCCGGGCAGAGTGGCGACGACCTCCGGGTCCAGCGCTACCGGATCTGCCTGCCACCCTGAGCCTCCCGACCGCCGAGCCGGTGTGAGGGGGTCCCAAGAGTCAGGGGTGCCGGCCATTGCTTGACGAAGCCCGCTGCATCCGTCATAAGTCCGCGCTCCCGGGCGGCCTGCCTGGGGTCTGGAACAGCCATGCCGAAGATGAAGACCAACCGCGCGGCCCACAAGCGCTTCAAGGTCTCTGGCTCGGGGAGGGTCCGCCGTCCCAAGGGTGGAGCCCAGCACAATATGAACGGTAAGAACCGCAAGCGCCGTCGGCGTCTGCGCAACAACGACATGGTCGCCGGGCCGCTCGCCGAGCGCGTCAAGATCATGCTCCCCTACGGCTGACGAAGAGAGGCTCATCCCATGTCCCGCGTCAAACGTGGTCCCTCCCCCCGCCGTCGCCACAAGCGCGTCCTCGATCAGGTGGAGGGGTTCTTCGGTGGGCGGAAGAACCGCTACCGCCAGGCGATGCACGTTCTCTGGAAGTCGTGGCAGTACGCCTACGCCGGGCGCAAGCTCCGCAAGCGCGATTTCCGCCGGCTCTGGATCACACGCATCAACGCGGCCTGCCGAGAGAACGGCACGACCTACTCCCGCCTCATCGCGGCCCTCGGCGAGGCTGGCATCGAGCTCGACCGCAAGATGCTCGCCGAGATGGCCGTGAACGACTCGGAAGCCTTCAAGAAGCTCGTGGGGCTCGCGGCTTCCGCCAACTGAAGTCGGAGCCTCGCGCCGTGTCGGAGCCTCCCGCGGTCAACCTCGCGGCGGTCACGGCGCGCGCCACCGCGCGCCTGAAAGCAGCGGAGAACGAGCACGAGCTGCGTGCCGTCCGCGCCGAAATCCTGGGCAAGAAGGGCGAGCTCAGCGAGCCGTTGCGTGCGCTCGGCAAGGCCCCGCCCGAGACCCGCCGCGCGCTCGGCGAACAGGTGAATCGCGCCAAGTCCGCCGTCGAGGCGGCTTTCGAGGAGCGGCTGGGAGAGCTCGTCGAGCGGGCGCGCCGCGCCGACCTCGAAGGGCCGCCGCTCGACCTCACGCTACCCGCGCGAGTGACGACGCCCCGCGGCCATCTCCACCCGGTGACGCAGGTCAAGCTCGAGATCCTCGACATCTTCCGATCGCTCGGCTTCCTCGTCGCGTGGGGTCCAGAGGTCGATCGCGTCGAAAACAACTTCGACAAGCTCGCCTTCCCGCCCGATCACCCAGCGACCGACATGCAGGACAGCTTCTGGGTGGACGTCGCGGGCGCCATGCCCAACGTCCGTGCGCTTTTGCGCACCCACACGAGCACCGTCCAGGTCCGCGAGATGAGCTCCCACGCGCCGCCGCTCGCCGTCGTGAGCGGCGGTCCCGTCTATCGGCGCGACGATGACGTCACGCACTCGCCGATGTTCCACCAGATCGAGGGTTTCGTCGTCGATCGCACGACGAGCTTCGCGGAGCTCAAGGGCGTCCTCAGCGAGTTTGCGCGACGCCTCTACGGCCCCGACACGAAGACGCGCTTTCGCCCGAGCTACTTTCCCTTCGTCGAGCCCGGCGCCGAAATGGACGTGGGCTGCGTCTTTTGCAGCGAAAGCGACGGCTCGCGCGCGAACTGCCGGGTCTGCAAGGCGTCGGGCTGGCTCGAGATCCTGGGAGCCGGCATGATCGATCCCGAGGTCTTCGGCCATGTCGGCATCGATCCTGATGAATTTCAAGGATTTGCCTTCGGCATGGGCGTCGACCGCGTGGCGATGCTCCGTTACGGCATTCCCGACATTCGCCTGCTCTTCGAGAACGACCCGCGTTTCCTGGCGCAGTTCTAAAGCCGCGCCTCGGGCGGACGTCGGGGTCGCGGCGGCGGCACAGGCTGTGCCGCGATCACCCCGCAACGATTGCAACACGTGATGCCGCGGCTGACACGGTGCGGCCGTTCTCGGGTACTTGACTCTGAGCGACCCCTGTGTTCCGGGAATCCCCCGGGGGGTGTGACTGTTCTAGCCCCACGGGAAGCGCGTCCTAGAGAACTCGCCCCATTGTGCTCACCCTTGCGAGAATTCTGCCGCTCGATCTTCTGAATCCAACCCCCTCCGCGGCGCGTACTTAACGAAAGTCGTTTCATTTGACATGAGCCATCGTCGTTCGCAACTAACCCTAGGGAACTTTGTTCGCTCCTCGTTCGTCTCAGCGGGTGGTCACGGCGTTGCCGGCCGCACGCGCGTTCGTCTACCCCACCCGCTTCGCCCTGAGCCTGTCCCCACGCCCCCGCCCGCGCGGATCGATTTTTGCATGCACGTTTCTGTCTGGAGTCAATCATGAGCGCCCGTTCCCAATCAGCCACCCACCGGCAGGCCACCAAGGGTCCGAGCCCCTCGATCGCCCCGGAGTCCAGCCCGGCCTCGGGGAAGGCTGCGCTCAGCAGCCGAGCTCCTTCGAGCAGCCCCGCCAACTACACGGACGAAGCGGAGGACACGCGCGTCCGCAGCGCGTCGTCAGTCCGCTCCTCGGAGGCCCCCGACACGACGGAGGGCTTCATGGAGACCGGTGAGTCGATGCCCGCGGAGGTCGATAGCTCGACCGATTCGATGCTGTCTCGCTACTTCCGCGACATGGCAACCCACCAGGTCATGGGCCCGGACGAGGAGCTCTCGGCCGCCCAGAACGTGGAGCAGGCGGAGATCGATCACTGGGTCGCACTCCTCGCATACGTCCCCGCTGCCGAGGCGATGCTCGACGGGCTCGAGCGCGACGTCTCGACGCTGGCCCCCGAGGAGCGCCCCGACCTGCCCCAGATCGCCGAGCTCCGCAGGCTTGCGAAGGTGTACCGCAAGCAGCGCTCCAAGCTGAACGCCGACCAGACGCGTCAGTGGAACGCGTTTGCCGCCGGGCTGGCGCGAGAAGTGCGCCTGCCGGACTCGGATCGCATCTGGATGGCGAACGCCCAGCGTCTCGCTCGTCGCTTCGGTCTCGAACCCGGCGACGACGACTTCGATCACGAGCCCGTGCCGGAGACGCCCGCCTACAAGCGTTACATCAGCCGCACGCGAGCGACCGACAACGCGCAGCGCACGGCGAAGAACCGCTTCGTCAAGGCGAACCTCCGCCTCGTCGTGAGCATCGCGCGCCGCTACAACCGCGGCCGGCTACCGCTCATCGATCTCATCCAGGAGGGCAACATCGGCCTCATGAAGGCGGTGGAGCGCTTCGACCACACGCGCGGCTACCGATTCTCCACCTACGCGTCCTGGTGGATTCGCCACGCAATCAGCCGCGCCCTCGCCGACAAGGGGCGAGCCGTGCGCATCCCCGTGCACATGCTCGACACGTACAATCGTGTCTCCCGCGCCACGCAGACCATCATCGCGCGCACGGGTCGCGAGCCGACCGTCGAGGAGCTCGAGAAGGAGACTGGCGTCCCGCGCGACAAGCTCGACAAGGTGAAGGATCTCTACGCCGACACGCCGTTCTCGCTAGACCGCCCCGTCGGTGACGAGGACGGGCGCCGCTTCATCGATTTTCTGGTCGAGGAGAACATGCTGTCGCCCTACGACAACCTCGCGAACCAGAAGTGGGCGCAGGAGGTCCAGCGGCTGCTCGGTACCCTCACCCCGATCGAGTCGCGGATCATTCGCTGGCGCTTCGGCCTCGACAACGAGGACGAGCTCACGCTGAAGGAGATCGGTGACAAGTACAACTTGTCCCGGGAACGCATCCGGCAGCTCCAAGAGCAGGCGATCGGCAAAATCCGTAAGCAAATGCGCGAGTTCTGAGGGGACTCAGGGCCGGCGGCCCCCGCCGGCCCGAGCTCCCGCCTCGGTCCCGTCAAAATCGGCCAGCGCGTCCCATCCCGAAACAGGTAAAAAGTACCTGTAAATTCGGTGGCTTTGGACTGTCGCGGCAGGGGGCATTTACATTTCAGAGCCGTCGGCGCATAAGGTCGCGCGTCGAGAAAAGCCGGGCCCCCCGGGGCCCGGGCCTCGCGACCCTTGGAATTACCCCTGCCCATGGCTCCCTGAGGCGGTGTGCCCCGCAAAATTGGGGGCTGGACGGCCTCATCGCCTAAATCCTCGATGACCCCCTTCGTATTCCCGCGCTGGGCGAACAAGACACGAGCGCTCGCGGGTGCCCTCCTAGGAGGCGCCCCCATCTACCTGACGGGGCTCATTTGGTATGGCGCCTCGCCGAAAACCACGGACGTAGGTTACGAGCCAAAACAGCCAGTGCCGTACAGCCACGCGCTGCACGCCGGCACGCTGGGGCTCGACTGCCGCTACTGCCACAACACGGTGGAGCAGGCTGCCCATGCCGCGATCCCGCCGTCGGGGACGTGCATGAACTGCCACGAGCACATCTGGACCAAGAGCGAGAAGCTCCGACCCATTCGTGAGAGCTACCAAACCGGCAACCCGGTCGAGTGGATCAAGGTCCACGACCTGCCTGACTACGCTTACTTCAACCACAGCGCGCACGTGACCCGAGGCGTCGGCTGCGTCACCTGCCACGGCCGCGTGGACCAGATGGAAGAGGTCTTCCAGCACGAGCCGTTGAGCATGAGCTGGTGCCTCGATTGCCACCGCGAGCCCGAGAAGAATCTCAGGCCGCCCGAAGAGGTGACGAACATGGACTGGGCCCCGCCCGAGGGCGTCGATCCGTTCGAGTACGGCAAGATGCTGCGCGAAAAGAACCACCTCAATCCCCCGACGGATTGTTCGACATGTCATCGCTGAAAGACGACGAGAGGTCCTCGGACCCGAAGCGCGAAGCGACCGGGGCCACCGCCTCGACCGCGCGTCCGCGCTTCTGGCGCAGCTTCGCCGAGCTCAACAACCTTCCCGAGTTTCGCGCGCTGCTCGAACGCGAATTCGCCGCTCCCCCCGAGGCGCTGCCCGAATCGTCGCCCGAGCGGCGAAGCTTCCTGAAACTGATGGGCGCCTCGCTCGGCCTCGCCGGCGTCGGCTGCCGCTGGCACGAGGACAAGATCGTGCCGCTGTCGCGCCGGCCCGAGGGCACGATCCCCGGCACGACGCGTCGCTTTGCGACCGTGATGGAAACCGACGGGGTCGCCGTCGGGCTACACGTCACGAGCTACGACGGCCGGCCCATCAAGGTGGACGGAAACCCGATGCACCCCGAAAGCCTGGGCGCCGCGAGCGCGCAGCATCAGGCAAGCGTCCTCGGTGTCTACGACCCGGACCGCAGCGACCGGCCGATGCGCCGAGGCAAGGCGGCCGCGGCACCGGCGACCTGGGAAGCGTTCTCCGAGTTCGCGAAGGAGCAATTCGCCCGCCTCCGGGGCGGCCGCGGGTACGGCGTCCGCGTCCTCTCCGAGCCCAGCTCCTCACCCACGCTGCTCGCGCTCAAGGCCGAGTTTCTCGAGGCGTTCCCGCTCGCCAAGTGGACGACCTTCGCTCCCGCGAAGAGTGACGCGCCGCGCGCCGGCTCGGTGATGGCGTTCGGCAAGGCGCATCGCACTCTGCTCAAGCCCGAGGCGGCGGCCGTCATCCTCACGCTCGACGCCGATCTGTTCGCGCCGTCGTTCCCCGGAAACCTCGCGCACGCGCGCGGCGTCGCCGCCGGACGCGCCCCGGACGGCGAGATGAGCCGCGTCTACAGCGTCGAGTGCGAACATTCGCTCGTGGGCGGCCTGGCCGACCACCGACTCGGCGTGCGTACCGAGCTCATCAAGGCGTTCGCCGCAGCGCTCGACGCCAAGGTGAGCGAGCTCGCCAAGCCCCTGCCCGAGCTCGGCGCCGCGCAGGCGCCTCCCAAGGCGGCCTTCCTCGCGGACGCCGCCGTGGCGAAGTTCCTCGACGCGGTCGCCAAGGATCTGGCCGCGCACGTCGGACGCAGCCTCGTCGTCGTCGGCCCGACGCAACCTCCCGAGGTGCATGCCCTGGGTCACCGCCTCAACGAGGTGCTCGGCAACGTGGGTCGCACGGTCGAGTACGTCGAAGACCCGTTCGCGCCGAGCATCGCCGACGTGCTCTCGCTCAAGCAGCTCGCCGACGAGCTCGCAAACGATCGCGTCGATACGCTGCTCGTGCTCGGCGGCAACCCCGCCTACACGGCGCCCGGCGACATCGCGTTCGCAGACGCCATCGGCCACGCCAAGACCAGCATTCACTTGAGCTTGTACGACGACGAAACGTCGCAGCGCTCGACCTGGCACCTAAACGCGGCTCACTACCTCGAGAGCTGGGGTGACGCGCGCTCGTGGGACGGCACGATCTCGATCGCGCAGCCTCTCATCGCGCCGATCTACGGCGGCCGCTCGGCCATCGAGCTCTTGGCCCTCTTGCTCGCCAAGAGCGAGAGCGCGGTTGATCTCGTGAAGCACACGCACGCGCGCCTACTGCCCGGCGAGGCTCCGTTCCGCCGCGCCGTGCACGACGGCCTCTTGCAGCGCTCGGCGTTCGAGCGCGTGACACCGAAGCTCGTCGCCATCCCCCCGCTCAATTTCTCCGAGCGCGAGCTGGCTCAGACCAAGCTGCAAAATGGCAAGCTCGAGGTCACCTTCCGTCCCTGTCTCAAGGTGCACGACGGCTCGTTCGCCAACAGCGGGTGGCTCCAGGAGCTGCCGGAGCCGGTCACCAAGCTCGCATGGGACAACGCCGCGCTCATGAGCCCCGTCACGGGCGAAGAGCTCGGCATCGCGGACGGCGAGCCCTGCACCGTGACGCTCGGCGAAAGGAGCGTCACCCTGCCCGCGCTCTGGGTGCCGGGCCACGCCGAGGGCTCGATCGCTCTGACGCTCGGCTACGGCCGGACGGCGGCGGGCCAGGTCGGCGGCTCCACGCGCGCCGACGTGGGGTCGGTCGGCGTGAACGCCTACGCGTTCCGCACCGCCGCGGCACTCTACTCGACCGGCGGCGGCAGCATCGCCCACTCGACCCAGGAGCTACCGCGGCTCTCGGTCTCGACGGACATCCACGCGATCGACGCCATCGGGCGCGAGGGTGTGGAAACGCGCATGGGAGAGCTCCTGCGCGAGGCAACGCTCGAGGAGTTCAAGAAGGACCCGCACTTCGTCGAAGAGCGCGTGGAGCACAAGCCGCTGCTCAACCTCTTCATGGACCCGGTGTCGTACGACGGCCACAAGTGGGGCATGTCGATCGACCTCAACAAATGCACGGGCTGCAGCGCGTGCGTCACGGCCTGCCAGGCGGAAAACAACATCCCCGTCGTCGGCAAGACGAACCTCGCCAAGGGCCGCGAGATGCTCTGGCTGCGCGTCGATCGCTACTACAAGGGCGAGGCGGCGGACGCGCAGATGGCGTTCCAGCCCGTTCCCTGCCAGCAGTGCGAGAACGCGCCGTGCGAGCAGGTCTGC
This sequence comes from uncultured delta proteobacterium, assembly GCA_963841435.1. Lineage (GTDB taxonomy): Bacteria > Myxococcota_A > Polyangia > Polyangiales > Polyangiaceae > PMG-095. Next base: position 893,677 of record CAWJCS010000002.1, on the reverse strand, counting down.
CCCGTGGGCGCGACCATGCACAGCCACGAGGGGCTGAACGACATGGTCTACAACCGCTGCATCGGCACGCGGTATTGCTCGAACAACTGCCCGTACAAGGTCCGGCGCTTCAACTACTTCAACTACAACGTCGACGTGATCGGCGTGACGCCCTACACGCCCACCGAAGACCCGAAAATGAAGGTCAAGTCGATGGTCTTCAATCCGGACGTGACGGTCAGGTCGCGCGGCGTGATGGAGAAGTGCACGTTCTGCGTGCAGCGCATCCAGAACGCGAAGATCAAGGCGAAGAACGCCGGCCGCGGCATCCCGGACGGCGAGATCCGCACCGCTTGCCAGGAGACGTGCCCCGCCGGCGCCATCGTCTTCGGCGACCTCAACGACGGCGCCGCCCAGGTCACTTCGCTCCACAACCTGCCCCGTGCGTATGCGTTGCTCGGCGAGCTCAACAATCGCCCGCGTGTCCGCTACCTCGGGCGCGTCCGCAACCCCAACCCGGAACTAGGCTGAGATGGCCGCCGCGACCGACCTCAACCCGTTCGTGACCCCGCCCGCAGGCGACAACGTCTTCGCGCGCATCACCGACAACGTTGCGCGCATCGCGGAAGCGGAGCGCCCGCCGCGCGCTTGGTACATCGCCTTCGCCGGTGCGCTTGGCCTGCTCTCGCTGTTCCTGATCAGTGTCGCGTGGCTGTTCTGGACCGGGATCGGCGTGTACGGAAACATGATGCCCGTCGCGTGGGGCTTTCCGATCGTAAACTTCGTGTTTTGGATCGGTATCGGCCACGCCGGGACGCTCATCAGCGCCATCCTGTTCCTTTTGCGGCAAGGCTGGCGCACCGCGATCAACCGCTTCGCCGAAGCGATGACGATCTTCGCGGTCATCTGCGCCGGCATCTTCCCAGGCATCCACATCGGTCGTCCCTGGCTGCCCTATTACATGATGCCCATCCCCAACCAGATGGTGATGTGGCCGCAGTTCCGAAGCCCACTCGAGTGGGACATCTTCGCGGTCAGCACCTACGCCACGATCTCGATCGTGTTCTGGTACATGGGCATGATCCCGGATTTCGCGAGCTTCCGCGATCGGGCGACGACGTTCGGCCGTCGACTCGCGTACGGCATCGTCGCGATGGGCTGGCGCGGCTCGTCGCGCCAGTGGCACCGCTACGAGCGCGCGTACCTGTTGCTCGCCGCGCTCGCGACACCCCTCGTGCTCAGCGTGCACTCGGTCGTGTCGTTCGACTTCGCCACGGCCCAGATCCCGGGCTGGCACACCACGATCTTCCCGCCCTACTTCGTCGCGGGCGCCATCTTCGGCGGCTTCGCCATGGTGGTGACGCTCGCCGTGCCGGCGCGCCAGCTCTTCGGCCTCAAGCGCATCATCAAGATCGAGCACCTCGAGCTGATGAACAAGGTGCTGATCGCGACTGGCCTGATGGTCGGCTACTCGTACGGTATGGAGTTTTTCGTCGCCTGGTACTCGGGCAACGAATACGAGGGCTTCACCTTCGTCAACCGCGCCTTTGGTCCGTACGCCTGGGCCTACTGGACGATGATCACGTGCAACGTGGTCTCGCCCCAGCTCCATTGGTTCAAGAAGGTCCGCACCAGCCCGCTCGCCACGCTGCTCATCGGCATGGTCATCAACGTGGGCATGTGGTTCGAGCGCTTCACCATCATCTGCACCTCGCTCGCGCGGGATTTCTTGCCGTCGAGCTGGGGCTACTTCATCCCGACACCCTTCGACTACATGACGCTCGCGGGCAGCTTCGGGCTCTTCTTCACGCTCTTCCTCCTTTTCTGTCGCTACCTGCCGATGGTGGCGATGTCCGAGGTCAAGGGGTTCCACCCGGCCGCCCACGCGCACGCGGAGCACCACTAGGTCATGAGCCACGACGAAGCGACCCCAGAAGCCCCCGGGCCCGCGGCGCTCCACGGCTTGCTCGCCGAGTATAACTCGCCGTCGGGCATCCTGGCCGCCTCCAAGAAGATCCGCGACGCGGGCTTCTCCCGCTGGGACACCTACACGCCCTTCCCGGTGCACGGCATCGACAAGGCGATGGGCATCAAGATGACGATCCTGCCGTGGATCGTCCTCGGCGCCGGTCTCACGGGCCTCGCCACGGCCATCCTCTTGCAATGGTGGACGAACGCCTACGATTACGCGTGGCTCATCAGCGGCAAGCCCATCTGGAGCATCCCGGCCAACGTGCCGATCATGTTCGAGCTCACGGTTCTTTTTGCCGGCATCACGGCGCTGGTCGCGATGCTGGTGCTGAACAACCTGCCCTACCCCTCCCACCCGCTCGACGCGGTGCGGCGCTTCGCGCGCTCGACCGACGACCGCTTCTTCTTGCTCATCGAGGCGGCCGATCCGAAGTTCGACGACGAAGCGACGAAGAAGCTCCTCGAGGAGACGCACCCGAGCGCCATCGAGGCCGTGCCGGAAGACAACGTCACGCCGAGCGCGATACCGAAAGGGCTCATCTACGCGGTCGTGATCCTCACCGTGGCGGCGGCGGTTCCCTTCGCGCTCGCGGCCAAGGCGCGCTTTGCCACTTCGAGAAGCCCCCGCATACACCTGATCGGGGACATGGACTGGCAGCCCAAGTACAAGGCGCAGCGGGAAAATCCCGTGTTTGCCGACGGGCGCGCCGCCCGACCCCAGGAGCCCGAGACGGTCGCCGTGGGCGAGCTCCACGAGGACGATCACTTCTACCGGGGCAAGCAGAACGGCGCCTGGGCGCGGACGTTCCCCTCCCAGGTGCGCGCGGAAGAGGCCACCGTCGAGCGTGGGCGCCAGCGCTTCGGCATTTACTGCACCCCGTGCCACGGGCAGGGCGGCGAAGGCAATGGCATGGTCGCCAGGCGCGCCGAAGAGCTGCAGCAGGGCACCTGGGTTCCGCCGTCGAACCTGACGCAGGACAATCTCAAGCAGATGGCCGTCGGAGAGATCTTCAACACGATCACCCACGGCATCCGCACCATGCCGGGCTACGGCCCGCAGATCCCAACCGAGGATCGCTGGGCAATCGTGATGTACGTGCGCGCGCTGCAGCGTGCGCATACCGGCAAGACCGCTTCGCTTTCGCCAAGCGAGCGCGGCAGAGCGCAGTAGGCCTCCGAACGAAGCGAAGACGACACGATGGCAACCGCGAAGAAAGGCAGCAAAGGCAAGGGCGGCTCCGAGCGCAAGCCCGACTCCTCGAAAGGATCGGCGGAGTCGAAAGCCACGGGCACGAAGCCGCGCGCCGACGACGCCTCGGTGCAAACGCTCGTCGGAGGCGTGTCGGACAGCATCCGGCTCGGCAGCGAGGGCAGCACGTTGTTCGCGAAGGCCGCCGGCCTCGCGGTCGTTTCACTCGGCCTGGCCGTCGTCCTCGGCGCTTCCGCCGGCGACGGGTTCAAGCGGCTCTCGCGCGCCTACCTCGTCGCCTACGCCGTCGCCCTGGCGATCAGCGCGGGCCACTTGTTCTGGGTCACTTTGCAACACCTCGTGAACGCTCACTGGAGCGTGGTGCTACGCCGCATCGGCGAGGTGTTCGCCGCGAACGCTCCGCTCATGGCGGTGCTCTCGCTGCCCATCGTGTTGCCGGTGCTCAACGGCAGCGGCCTCATCTACGCGTGGGCGGACCACGCGCAGATGGAGGCCGACCACATGCTGGCTCACAAGGCGGCCTACCTGAATCCCGGCTTTTTCGCGCTGAGGATGGTGTTCTATTTCGGGTTCTGGACGCTGCTCTCGCGTTTCTACCTGAACGGCTCCGTACGCCTCGACGAAACGGGCGGCGCGGAGATCATCCCGTCCATGCGGCGCGTCTCGGGGCCGGCCATGATCCTGTTCGCGCTGACGCTGACCTTCTGCGCTGTCGACCTCCTCATGTCGGTGGACGCCCACTGGTTCAGCACGATCTTCGGCGTGTACTTCTTCGCGAGCTGCGTACTTGCCGTGCACGCCACGCTGAGCCTCGCGGCGATGTGGCTGCAAGCCAAGGGCCGCCTGACGAAAAGCGTAACGGTCGAGCACTACCACGACGTGGGTAAGATGCTATTCGCCTTCACCGTGTTCTGGGCCTACATCGGCTTCTCGCAGTTCATGCTGATCTGGTACGCGAACATCCCCGAGGAGACGGCCTGGTTCAAGGAGCGCTTCGCAGGAGGCTGGGGCACCGTCTCCTGGGCGCTCGTGTTCGGGCACTTCGTGTTCCCATTCTTCGGGCTGCTCTCGCGCCACATCAAGCGCAACAAGAAGACGCTCGCCTTCTTCGCGGTGTGGATGCTCGGCATGGTCTACGTCGACATGTACTGGCTCGTCATGCCGAGCTTCGACGAGGAACCGAACCTGCAGGCGATGGATATCCTCTGCCTGATCGGTCTCTTGAGCGCGCTCGTGGCCGCCGCGGCCCAGCGCGCCAAGGGGCTCAACCTGCTCCCCACCAAGGACCCGCGACTCGCTCGCTCGCTCGCCTTCGAGAACCTCTGATGGCCACCGAGAACGATAAGGTCAACAGCGGCGCCCTCGGGACCATCGTCGCCGTGGGAACCTTTGCCACCCTGGCCATCGCCCTGGCCGTCGACGCCCTCGTCCGCTACGAGGTCGGCACGGTCGCCGCGGAGCGCGCGGGCCTCGCGGCGATTCCCTACCACTCGCTCGTCAAGGAGCAGCGCGAGAAGCTCGAAGCTGGGCGCCTGCCAATCGAGCGGGCCATGAGCTCGGTCGTCATCGATTTGCAGCGCGACCCCTGGAGCGCCACGCCGCCCGCTCCCGAAAAGGACGCGGGCGCCGACACCGCGGCCGACGCCGACGCTGGCGTGGAAGGCGACGCCGGTGCCGCGGAAGCCGACGCGGGGACCGAGGGCGCGGTGGGAGCCGACGGGGCGCCGCTCGCCCCCGCGCCCAGCACGCCTCCTCCGGCTGCCCCTTCGGCGACCGTCGCGCCCGCTCCCGCAACAGGCACGGCGCCCGTGATGCCGAGCGCCAAGCCCACGGCGGCACCCATGGTGCCGAGCCCCACGCCCACGGCGGCACCCATGGTGCCGAGCCCCACGCCCACGGCGGCACCCATGATGCCGAACCCCAAGCCCACGGCAACGCCCGCGGCCCCCGCACCGAAGCCGCCGGCCGCGCCACCCACGAGCGATGGCTAGTAGGCGTGGGCTGCTCGTCGGGGCCGCGCTCGTGGCGTGCCTGCTCTCTCCGCCCACCGCGACGGCGCATCCCGTATCCCCGGGCGAGCGGGCCGATCGCACGGACGCGACCCCCAAGGCGCTCGAAAACGTCGAGGTCGACGAGCATCTCGGTTCGCACGTTCCGGCGTCACTCGCGTTTCACGACGAGCTCGGCCGCCCCGTCACCCTCGGGGATTACTTCGACGGCAAGCTGCCCGTCGTGCTGACGTTCAACTACTCGAACTGCCCGATGCTGTGCGGCCTGATGCTCAACGGCTTCGTCGAGGGGCTAAAGCAGATCGCTTACGTGCCGGGCCGCGATTTTCGCATGGTGACGGTGAGTATCGACCACCGCGAGACGCCGGAGCAGGCGCTAAAGACGCAGCACCGCTACCTCGCCGCGTACGGGCGCCCCGAGGCGAAGGACGGCTGGCACTTCTTGACGGGCAACGAGCAGGCCGTGAAGGGGTACGCCAAGGCGCTCGGCTTCGGCTTCGGCTACAACCCCGAGCGCAACGAGTACGCGCACCCCTCGGCCATGGCGGTCGCGAGCCCCGACGGCAAGATCGTCCGCTACCTCTACGGCATCGAGTACCCGCCGCAGTCGCTCAGGCTCGCGCTCCTCGAAGCCTCGGAAGGCAAGATCGGCACGCCGTTCGACAAGCTCGTCCTCTATTGCTTCCACTACGACGCCAGCGTCGGGCGCTACGCCCCCGTGGCATCCAGGATCATGCGCGTGGGCGGCGCCGTGAGCGTGGTGCTGCTCGCCGGCTTCGTGATCGTGCTCCTCCGAGCAGAGCGGAAGAAGCGTCACAAGCGCTCGTCGTCGAAGCCCGCTGAAAGCGTTTCATGACCATGACCCCCACGTTCTTGCTCCAGCCAGCCCAGACCCTTCCCAAGCTTCCAGACTCGGACACGTTCTGGATGCCGCTCGATGCGTCCACCACGGCGCACCAGATCGACTGGCTCTACATGTTCATGATCTGGATGTCGGTCATTTGCTCGATCGCCATCTTCGCGGCGATGGCGTACTTCGTGACGAAGTACCGAGCCGGAGCTCGCGCGCAGAACGAGCTCTCCGAGCGCAGCTCCGAGCACAACACCACGCTCGAAATCACCTGGTCGATTCTGCCGCTCTTCGTGGTGATCGCCCTTTTCGTCTGGGGCTTCCGCGGGTTCGTCAATCTCCGCACGCCGCCCAAGGGCGCGCTCGAGATCCAGGCCACGGGTCAGAAGTGGAAGTGGCTCTTCGACTACCCCCATGGCACGGAAGACGCGTTGCACGTGCCCGTCGATCGCGACGTGCGCATCGTCATCCATTCGGTTGACGTTTTGCACAGCCTGTTCTTGCCGAACTTCCGCGTGAAGATGGACGCCGTGCCCGGTCGCTACACCGACCTCTGGTTTCACGCCACGAAGGTCGGAGAGTTCCCCATCTTCTGCGCCGAGTACTGCGGCACCTCCCACTCGGACATGCTGAGCCGCGTGATCGTTCACGAGCCCGGTGGCTTCGAGAAGTGGCTCGCCGAGGCGAAGAAGAAGATGGAAGACATCCCGCTCGTCGATCTCGGCAAGCTGATTTACGACAAGCAGGGCTGTGCCACGTGCCACAGCACCGACGGCACGCCTCGCATCGGTCCTTCCTGGAAGGGCGTGTTCGGCAAGACGGAGCACTTCACGGGGGGCACGGCGGCCACGGTCGACGAGGACTACATCCGCGAGTCGATCCAGGACCCGCAGGCGAAAATCGTGGAGGGTTTCCCGCCCTCGATGCCCACCTACCAGGGCAAGCTCAGTGATCGCCAGCTCAGCGGCGTCATCGAGTACATCAAGACCCTGAAGTAAGAGCGAAGGAACCCGGTCCATGACCTCTCCCAGCACCACCGCCGATGTCGTCGCGCCTCCCGAGTCCGCGGGCAGCGACAACTATCTGGTCCACGACAAGGGGTTCTTGTCCTGGGCCCTCACGCTCGATCACAAGCGTATCGGCATCATGTACCTCGCGTCGGTGCTCACCGCCTTCGCCCTCGGCGGGTCCTTCGCGCTGATCCTCCGCACCGAGCTTTTGACCCCGGGCCGCACCATCATCGATCACGACACCTACAACCAGATGTTCACCCTGCACGGGGCCATCATGGTCTTCCTCGTGATCATCCCGGGCATTCCCGCCGCGCTCGGCAACATCGCACTGCCGCTACAGCTCGGCGCCAAAGACGTCGCGTTCCCGCGCCTCAATCTCGCGAGCTACTACCTCTGGGTGCTCGGCGCCTGCTTCATGCTGACGTCGCTCGCCATCAACGCGGCGGACACCGGCTGGACCTTCTACGCGCCCTACAGCACCACGACGCAAACGGCCGTCGCCCCAGCGGCCATGGGCGCCTTCATCCTCGGCTTCAGCTCCATCTTCACCGGATTGAACTTCATCGTCACGATCCACAAGCTGCGTCCGCCGGGCATGGGCTGGTTCCGGATGCCGCTCTTCGTCTGGGCGCTCTACTCCACGGCGCTCATCCAGGTGCTGGCGACGCCGGTGATCGGCATCACGCTCCTCATGCTGACGATCGAGCGGCTCCTGCACATCGGCATCTTCGACCCCGCTCTGGGCGGTGATCCGGTGCTGTTCCAGCACTTCTTCTGGTTCTACTCGCACCCCGCCGTGTACATCATGATCGTGCCGGGCTTCGGCGTGATCGGCGACATCATCCCGGTCTTCTCCCGCAAGCACATCTTCGGCTACAAGTTCATCGCGGTTTCGAGCCTGGCGATCGCGTTCCTCGGCTTCTTGGTGTGGGGCCACCACATGTTCGTGAGCGGCCAGTCGGTGCTCGCGGGCTCGATCTTCAGCGCCATCACGTTCCTGATCGCCATCCCCACGGCCATCAAGGTCTTCAACTGGATCGCCACGATGTACAAGGGGCGCATTCACCTCGACACGCCCATGCTGTACGCGCTGGCGTTCCTGTGGGTGTTCACGATCGGCGGGCTCACCGGCATCTTCCTGGCCGTGATGAGCGTCGACGTGCACCTACACGACACCTACTTCGTGGTGGCGCACTTCCACTACGTGATGATGGGCGGCGCGATCACGGCGCTGCTCGGCGGCATCCACTACTGGTGGCCCAAGGCCTTCGGTCGCATGTACGACGAGAAGCAGGGCCGAATCGGCGCGCTGATCGTGTTCGTCGGGCTGAACGTCACGTTCTTCCCGCAGTTCATCATGGGCAGCCGCGGCATGCCGCGCCGCTACTACAACTACCTGCCGGAGTTTCAGGACCTGCACCAGCTCTCGACGGTGGGCGCCTACATGCTCGGCATCGGCTTCTTGATGACGGCGACCTACCTCATCAAGAGCCTGCGCAAGAAGCCAGACGCCCCGGCGAACCCCTGGGGCAGCCGCACGCTCGAGTGGACGCTGCCGTCGCCGCCCCCCTATTACAACTTCCACACCACGCCCGTCGTGACGCGCGGCCCGTACGACGACTACGACAGCCTCGTCTACGACGAGAAGATACGCGGCTACGTGGAGAAGGCGCCCGCGGCCTGAGGACTCGACCATGAGCGAACCGACTCCCCAAGCAGAGCCGTCGGCAGAGCCCTCGGCGCCCCCGGCGGCGGTGGCAGCGCACGGCCACGATCACGCGGGTAGCCATGGGCACGATCACGAGGATCACGAGCACGCCACGCATCCTCACCTCGCGCACCACTTCGACACGCCGCAGCAGCAGTTCGAAGCCGGCAAGCTCGGCATCTGGCTGTTCTTGCTGACGGAGGTGCTGTTCTTCGCGGGGCTCTTCTGCGCGTACACCATCTATCGAGGCATCCGCCCCGAGGTCTTCGTGTATGCGCACTACTTCCTCGATACTCGACTCGGCGCCCTCAACACCTGCGTGCTGCTCATCAGCAGCTTGACGGCAGCGTGGGCCGTGCGAAACGCGCAGCTTCGTCAGCACACGATGCTGATGACCAACATCGTCATCACCATCGCGTGCGCCTGCACGTTCATGGGGATCAAGTACGTCGAGTACTCCCACAAGTTCCACGACGGACTGCTCTGGGGTCCGAACTTCGCGCCCAAGGAGCAGATCTGGGAGCTACCTTCGTTCAAGAAGAAGCACCCCGAAGCGGCCGAGTACGCCGAAAAGCTCGCGCGCGCCCAGGAGGCGACCGAGGCCAAGGCGGCCGAGCCGGCCGGCGCCGCCAAGCCCGCCGCCGCGGCCGATCCGAACAAGGAAGAAGGCACACCCGAGAGCGCCGAGCCACCCACGCTCGAGCAGGTCGAGCCGTTGCTCGCCGCGGGCCTGATCGGCGAAAAGTCCGAAACACCCCACGGGATCTCGCGGCCACGCAACGCGCACGTGTTTTTCAGCATCTACTTCTTCATGACGGGCCTGCACGGCCTGCACGTCCTGATCGGCATCGGCATCTGGATCTGGCTTTTGACGAAGGCAAGAAGGAAGGTCTTCGGACCCGACTACTTCGGCCCCATCGACTACGCGGCGCTCTATTGGCACTTGGTAGACATGATCTGGATCTACCTGTTCCCGCTGCTCTACCTGATTCACTGAGGCGACGATGTCTGACGACGCACACGCATCCAAAGGTGGAGACCACGCGGGCGAGCACGCGGAGCACGGGTTCGCGCACCCGACACCGCTGCCCCTGCTCTTCACCGTGCTGGGCGCCCTCCTGGTGCTCACGATCCTCACGGTAAGCGTCACGAGCTTCGATCTGGGCGCCCAGGGCAACCTCACGGTCGCCATGGTGATCGCGACGATCAAGGCGGGGCTTGTCGTGACCTACTTCATGCACCTCCGCTGGGATCGGGTCTTTCACCTGATCCTCTTTCTGACGAGCGTGCTCTTCTTGATCCTGTTCTTGTCGATGACACTCACGGATCGCAGCGAGTACGATCACGATCTGGAAGCGTTCCGCGCAGCGCAGGCCCAGGCGCAGACGCCCTGAGCCCGGGGAGCGCGCGGTCTGGGCGAGGTGATCGCTACTCCGTGCTCTGCAAGCGATCGGCGGAGAGCGCGGCGTTGGCAAACCTGAGCTCGCGCACACAGCCTCGGAACCAGTTCTCCTCCGACATGCGGTAGCCGATCCCCATCTGGCCGTGCGACATGGGTCTGAGCGCGACGTGGTCGCCCGCCTGTTCCTGTCCGTTCAGGTAGAGCCGCGCCGTCTCCTCGGAGTACGTGAGCGCGGCCCAGTACCAAGTGTCTACCTTCTGGGACCCGGGAGGGCCGCTGAGGTCGCGCTTCTCGTCTCCGACCTTGGAGAACGAGCTCAGCCGAAACTTGCCACGCGAACCGACGGCGAGCTCCAAGAGCACGTTGCCTCCGTCGTCGTCGGCAAGGTGGAAGAACTGCTGTCGGGGCGAGCCGCCGGGCTCGGGCTTGAACAGCACCTCGATGGTGAACTCGGTCTGCAGGTCGAGCGGGTTGATGGCGACGTCCAGACCGTCGTCCTCGCCGCCGAAGCAGACAGCGGGTCCGGTGCCGTCGTCCTTGACGGCGGGGGTGCCGACGACCTTCACGTGGTAGCCGCCGACGGTGTCGAGGCGGTCCACCGGCCAGGTCACGGTCAGGGGCGCCGGCGCGGGGGCGTGCGCCGGCCCCGCCGAACAGCCCATGCCGAAAAGGCATGCCCCAAAGGGGAGTAAACGAATCAGCAGCTTTCGCATGGCAGGTGCCCCGTCGGGCTCGCGGCCGCTCGGCTCGCCGCCGGGCCGCCGGTGTGCCTCCTGCGATGCGCCTCCGGACCCTTTCGATCAGAAAATCAGCGGCGGCCGAAGGGGGCCGGGGCGGACCCCGGTCACGGCGCCGCGGCGCGGGCGCCGTCGGGCGATGAGCGCCGCGCCTCGCCGACGGCGATTCCGACGATGCGGTCCATCGCCTGCCGCGCGGCACCGGTGCGCCCGGCGATCCCGGACATTAGGCACGAGAAGGCGACGGAAGGCCGGTTGTCGGCGCCGAGGACGTAGCCGCTCAGCGCCACGACGTCTCGCAAGGTGCCAGTCTTTCCGAGCACGGCGCCGCGGGTCCCCGGGGACCTGAAGCGGCTCTTGAGCGTGCCGTCGACTCCCCCGACCGAGAGCTGCGCGCGAAAGTGCGGGCCGAGCGTGGCGTCGTTGGTCATGGCCACGAGCACGCGCGACAGACAGCGCGGCGTGACGCGATTCGAATCGAACAGGCCCGAGCCGTTGGTGACGCGCTGGCCATCCTCCCAAGCGCCGATGTCCTTGAGGAACTGGATGGCGGCGGCGGCGCCCGCGGCGCTCGTCGCAGGGCGTCCGCGCGACCTCCGCCCGAGCGCGCGGAGCACCATCTCCGCGTAGAAGTTGTCGCTTGCCTTACCGAGCTCCGGCAAGAGCTCGGCGAGCGTTGCGGACTCGTGGCTCACGATCTCACGTGACTCGTCGGCTCCACCGAGGCGAATCGTGCCGCCAACGGCGATGCCCACCGAAGCCAGACCTTCCCTGAGGACGTAGCCCGCGAGCAACCTGGGGTCATCGACGCGCTGGCGGTAGCGGTACGAGTCGGCACCCTCGGCGATGGAGCCGCTGAGGCGCGCGGCAAGGTGCTGACCCTTCGCGGAGAGACCCACGCGCGGCAGCGCGCGCGTGCCCTTGGCAACCGTCTCGATGTCGCCCTCGACGTTGACGAAGCCGCTCGGCTCGAAGCCGACGCGGGCCGACAGTCCCTTGGTCGTCGGCGCGATGGTGATGAGCACGCTATTCCGGTCGACGGCCACGGCGCTCACGGGGGCCCGAAACGCTGCCCACTCGTCCGGCTGCTGCTCGAAGCCAGGCGGCACGAAGCGCTCCTCGAAGGCACTCTGGTCGACGAGGATGTCGCCGACCTCCTTGACACCTCGCGTGCGAAGGTCCCCTGCGAAGGCGGTGAGATCGGCGCTCGACAGGGAGGGGTCACCCTCGCCGCGGAGGACGAGCCGCTCGATGCGACCGTTGACGGGGCGGCCGTAGAGCGCGGTCTCGAAGCGCTGGTCCGGCCCGAGGAGGCGCAGCGCGGCCGCCGCAGTGACGAGCTTCTCGTTGGACGCAGGGTTATCGGGCACGTCGCCGTGCAGGCTGGCAAGCTCCTCGCCCGTCCTCGCATCGAGGAAGCAGGCGCCGAACTGACCGCCGTGCGAGGTCGCAAAGCGCCCCGCGGCCTCGAGCGCGGGCCCGAGCAAAGTCCCGAGCCCGGCAGGCGCAGCCCGACCCCGCCCCGCAAAGGCGAGGAGCGCCGCCGACGCAAGGAAAGCCCGGCGGGTGACGACGGTCGGCGCGGCGGGGCGCATGGGTCGAGTCTTAGACGCGATCGACCGGGTGGCCACCTTTCTGCCTTGCTAGGCCCCCGGTTCCGGGGGCAAAGTGCGCGCGTATGGCGGGCGTGAGCGCACGAAACCACTCTAAATTGGTGGCTTTGGGCGTGGTCGCCGTGGGGTGTCTCCTGAGCCTCCCCACGCACGCCGCTGAGCCCACCGTGGCTGCTCCCACCCGCGACCGTCCGGCCACCGAGCCTGAGCGCGTGGACCCTGGTACGAGGACTCGCCTACTGCTCACGGGCGCGGCGGTCACCGTGGGCTGGTATGGGCTATCGCTGGGCGCCTCCTACGCGTTCCGTGACGAGCAGTGGGCGCCCGCGCTGCGCATCCCCGTCGCGGGTCCCTTTCTCTCCCTTCGCGACATGGGCTGCAACGGCAACCCGAACTGCGGAAACGCCCTCGTTGCCGTGCGCTCGCTCCTGGCCATCGTCGACGGGATAGGACAGGTCGGCGGACTTGGCGTGATACTGGAATCGTTTCTGCTCCACGACGACGCTGGCAGCGAGCGGCTGCAAAAGGACCACGCTCGGGTCCGGGCGCTCCCCATCGTCGCGGGGCGCGGCACGATCGGGCTCGGCGTCGTGGGCGAGTTCTGACGCGAGACCCGCCACGAGCGCTCTCGAGGACGCGCGCGCGCCACGCGTTATTTCGGAACGCGCGCGAAACACGCCGACACGACTCGTCCTGCGCGCGCACGAAAAAAAATCGTGTGGGGTTTCGCCGTACAAACCCAACGAAAAAGAGTTTTGGCGTGCAGGACGTGACAAGGCGTGATACCCAAATCTTCCGTGATGTCCACGGTGAATCGACGAACCAAGTTCGTCCTCGTCACCGGCGGTGTCGTCTCGTCCATCGGTAAGGGACTCACGTCGGCGTCGATCGGTGCATTGATGGAAGCGCGCGGCCTGGCCGTGACGCACATGAAGCTGGATCCGTACATCAACGTCGATCCAGGCACGATGTCGCCCTACCAGCACGGCGAGGTCTACGTCACCGACGACGGGGCCGAAACCGATCTGGATCTAGGGCACTACGAACGCTTCACCTCGGCGCGGCTGACCCGTCAGGCCAACGTGACGACTGGGCGCATCTACGAGGCCGTCATCACGAAGGAGCGGCGCGGGGAGTATCTCGGCGCGACCGTGCAGGTCATCCCGCACATCACCGACGAGATCAAGGCGCGTATCCGCCAGGCCACCGACGACGCAGACGTTGCCATCATCGAGGTGGGCGGCACCGTGGGCGACATCGAGTCGCTCCCGTTCCTCGAGGCGATTCGCCAGCTCAAGCTCGAGGCGGGCGCCACCAACGCCCTGAGCGTGCACGTGACGCTCGTGCCGCACATCGCGTCGGCAGGGGAGCTCAAGACCAAGCCGACGCAACATTCGGTTCGGGAGATGCGCGAGATCGGCATCCAGCCCGACATCCTGATCTGTCGCTCCGATCGACCCATTGCGCGCGGCCTCAAGGAAAAGATCGCGCTCTTCTCCAATGTTCCCGTCGAGAGCGTGGTCACCGCCGTGGACGTTTCGTGCATCTACGAGTTGCCCCTCGTGTTGCACGCCGAAGGGCTCGATGCGCAGATAGCCGAGCGCCTGAACATCTGGTCTCGCCAGCCCGACCTCACCGCGTGGCAGGAGACGGTGGAGCGCTTCAAGAAGCCGTCGAGCGGCAGCGTGCGCATCGGCGTCGTCGGCAAATACGTTCACCTCAAGGACAGCTACAAGTCTCTGCACGAAGCGCTCGTCCACGGCGGGCTCGCCAACGACGTTGCGGTGCAGCTCGAGTACATCGACTCCGAGCAGATCGAGCGCGGCAGCGCCGCGGCCTTGCTGAGCGGGCTCGATGCCGTGCTCGTGCCGGGCGGCTTCGGCGATCGCGGCGTCGAGGGCAAGATCCAAGCGATCCGCTACGCGCGCGAGAACGCCGTGCCGTTCTTCGGCATTTGCCTGGGCATGCAGCTCGCCGTGATCGAGTACGGGCGAAGCCTGTGCGGCCTCAAGGGTGCGAGCTCCACCGAGTTCCAGAAGGACTGCCCCCATCCGCTCATCGATCTCATGCCCGACCAGCGCGGGGTGAAGGACAAGGGTGGCACCATGCGCCTCGGCGCCTACCCCTGCGTGCTCGCTCCCGGCAGCCGGGCGGCGACGCTCTACGGGCAGGAGCAAATCTCGGAGCGTCACCGTCACCGCTTCGAGTTCAACAACGACTACCGTGAGGCGCTGACCCGAGCCGGCCTCAAGCTGAGCGGCACGAGCCCCGACGACCGCCTCGTCGAGATCGTCGAGCTCGAGGCACATCCGTTCTTCGTCGGGTGCCAGTTTCATCCGGAGTTCAAGAGCAGGCCGCTCGCCGCTCACCCACTGTTTACCGGTTTCGTGCGGGCCGCCGCGGAGCGGCGCGACGAGATTGCCCGGAGCGCCCGGGACGAGCCGCCGCCCACGGAAACGCGCAGCAGCAGCGTGAATTGAGCGGCGGAGCGCTGCCACGGCTGGCCTCGCGAGCTCCGGGGCCGCTCGTCCCTTGACCGGGCTCGGCCGGCCCACCATCGTGGGCGGGAAGATGCGTCCGGCGTGGCTCCTGTTCTCGATCGTGAGCGTCGGCTGCGCTACGCAGGGCGCCGTGCGGGCGGCGCTGAGCTCCGATCTCACCGGCCTCAAGCGGGCCATCGTCGAGGAGCAGGGGCGCGGCGATCTCGATCGCAGCCGCGCGTTGGCGATCGCCGAAGCCGTTGCCGAACGCGAGATCCACTCCGAGCGGGGGCATGAGGCGGCGCAGCGCATCCGCCTGCTACGCGCGTGTAGCCGCCCACTCATCGGCCCGCTCGAGGCACGCGCCGAGCGAGAGGACGAGGGCGGCGCTGAAGCGGCGCTCATCCTGCTCGCAGCGGGGGCCCGCAAGCCGGAGCCGTACGCGCGGCGGTACCTCGACGCCGAGAGCGGTGCGTGGCGAGCGGTCGCGGCGCGAGCCTCGGTCGCGCCCGAATCTTTCTCGCAGCGGCGCGCGTTCTTCGCCGACCCCGACGAGCGCGTCCGCCGCGCGGCCCTCGAGGCCGCGCTTCAAGTGCCGGCGCCGCTCGACCTCGAGCCGCTGTTGGAGGCCGCGCGCGTCGATCCCGACCCGTTCGCCCGCAGCCTGGCGGTACGCGCGGTCGGCAAGCTCGGTGGCAGCGAGGCCGTGCGTGCGCTCACCGATCTGTGGGAGCGCGCCGACGAGGACGTGCGGCTCACGATTGTCGAAGCGTGGTCGAAACCGCGCTCGTTCGGCGCGGGTGGGCGCGAAGCGCTTCTGCGTGCCGCCGAGGCACCCGAGGGCGTGCCGGCGGTCGCGGCCGCGGGCACGCTGATGCGCACCGCTCGCGCGCTATCGGGAGCCATGACGACGCTCCTTTTGCGCGCCATAGCCGAGGGATTGAGCGACGAGCAGATGCTCGCACTCGCGCTCGTTCCACTCGAGCCGCGCAGCCTGCCCGTGCTCGCGACTGCCGCGCTCGATCCGGACCCCGGCGTCCGGGTCGCGGCGCTCGGGCGTTTGCTCGACGAGCGCGAAAAGCGGCCCCGGGCCCTCGCAGAGCTCGGAACGCTCGCGAAAAGGCAGGGCCCGTCGGCTGATGCCGCGCGCGCGGAGCTCGCGCGCGCGGGCGAGACGAGCGTGGAGCCGTTGCTCGCACGGTCGCTGGGCTCACCCGACCGGCAGCGGCGGCAGGCGGCCGGCGCCGGGCTCATCGCGCTCGGCAGTTTTTCACGAGCGGCGACGCTGCTCGCCGACTCGGACGCGGACGTGCGGGTCCGTACCGCCTGCTCGATGCTCGCTGTCGCCGAGCGCTGAACGCCTGGCTCAGATTCGGATCCCCTTCCAGTCGCCGGATCTGAACTTGAGCGTCATGGCCGTGGTCAAGAGGACCACGTAGAGCAGCGCCGAGCTCCAGATGCCGACCAGGCCGATGTGAAAGACGAGGCCGAGCAGCCAGGCGAACGGCACGAGCACGAGGAAGTGGAGCACGAGCTCCACGACCATGACGAAGCGCGTATTGCCGGCGCCGAAGAGTGCCTGGGTGAGGATCATGCCGGTGGCAATGAGCGGCGTCGCGAACCCCATCATGCGAAGCGGCACGAGGGCAGCCTCGAGCACGGCGTCGCTCCGCGTGACCAAACGCAGGATCGCGTGAGTGAAAACCCCGCCCTCGGCCAATCCCACGATGCCGAAGATGAGCAAACCGAGGCGCACCGAGACCCAGCCGAACCGCTCGGCCTTGTCGGGCTTTCCTTCGCCGAGCGACTGGCTCACGAGAGTCGCCGTCGACGTGCCGAAGGCGAGGCACGCCGTGAAGGTCAGCTTGAGGACACCGACGATCACCGTGGTCGCGGCACTGTTCACGGCTTCCGAGGCACCCGGGCCGAGGGGCGTCGTGGCGATCTCCGTGGAGTGATCGAGCACGCTCACGATCATCGAGAACAGCGCGAAGCCGCTCATCACGGCGAGGGTCGCCACGGCGCTCGGGATGCTGAGCTTGAGGATGTCCGAGACCAGCGGACGCGAGAGACGACTCCAGTCGAACGGCCGGTGGTGCCGTTGATAATACGGCAGGACGATCCAGACGAGCATGATCACGAGCCCGAGCCAGCTCGAGAGACAGCCGGCGAGCCCAGCGCCCGCGATACCCATGCGGGGCGCCCCCCAGCGTCCGAAAATCAGCGCCAGGCAAAGCACGACGTTCGTCAGGTTCATGACGATCGACGCGACCATGTGAACGAAGGTCTTGCCGATGCCGTCGAAGAACGCCTTGAGCGAGAAGGTCATCACCATCGACGCCACCCCGAGCAGGCGAAACGTCAGGTAGCTCTTCGCGGCGACGCGGACCTCGGGCACTTTGATGAGGAGCTCCAGCGCCGTCGGCAAACAGAGGTACGCGATGGTCGTGAAGACGATGCTCGCCACGAGCGCGAAGGCCAGGGAGTTCGCGAGCACGGCGCCGGCGTCCAGCGGCCGCCCCTGCGCAAAGCGCCTGGCCGCGATGGTCTGGGTTCCTACGGAAATGGCGGACAGCGAGCCGCCGAACATCCAGAGCAAGATCAGGGACGGCAGGAGCGCCGCCTGCGCGTTCGACGACTCGGGCTGCGGCAGCCACGAGAGGAAAATGATGTCGATCTCGTTGACGGCGCTCTGCGCGAGCATCGCGAGCACGGTGGGCGCCGCGAGCTTGAGTACGATCCGCTCCGGGGAGCCGCTCGTGACGACGTTCGCGCTGGGCACGCTGAGCGACGGATCCATGGGCAAGGAGCGGGCCTCCCTACTACTACCGTCCCGTGACGTGTGCACGACGCACCGGCCGGCCGGTGAAAATCGTCCGGCCAAGGGCGCGAGGCGAGCGAAGGATCAGCGGCTCGCCAGGCGCTGATCGTGCGACCAGCTTGCGAGCAGCCGCTCCGCCTCAGGCGACTTCTCGTCGCCCTCGACGACGGCCTTGAGTAGGGCCAGCGCTTTTTCGGGATTGCCGTTGGCGCGCTCGAGCCGTGCGAGCGTCACGCGCGCCTCGTTGCTCGGGTTGACCTTGACCCAGGCGGCCGCGGCGCGCCGGGCCTCGCCCCACGCCTTCGACTCCCGGGCAGCGCCTGCGTACGCCTCGAGGATCACGGGCTCGCGCGGAAGGGCCTTGGCGGCGGTTCGGATCACGTGGAGGGCCTTGAGCGTTCGCCCCCGCGCCGTGAGGTCACGAAACTCGGCGAGCGCCGCCTGGGCATCGGGGCTCGGGGCTGCCGCCGACGTGCCCGCCGCGGGCGTCGCGTCCGCGACCACGGCTGACTCCGCGGGTGCCTCGGCAACGGCCGCGGGCTCGCTCACTTCGTCAGTCGCCGCGGCTTCGGCGTGCTCGACCTCGGTGTCCTCGGCAAAGCTCGGCACCGAGGCGGGCTTCGGAGCAGGCTCGATGGTCGGGGCCACGAGAGGGTGCTTCACCGCCGCTACCGGCTGCGGGGCCTTGGCCTTGTCGCCGAGCGCGAGCGCCTGCTCGACGAGACCGCGGCCGACCTTCCACGCGCGGGCAACCCCCGCGGACGCTGGCTGCGTGAGGTGCGCACCCGCGACGAGCGCGGCGGCCACGGTCAGAAGCCCGACGAGGGCGCCACCAGCTCGACGGCGCCGCAGGCGCGCGCGAGCGCGGTCGTCGATGAGCGTCTCGAGCGCGTGACGGAAGTCGGCGGCGTTCGAAAAGCGCGCCTCCGGGCTCGCCGCGAGCGCTCGCGTGAGGACGCGATCGAGAGCGCGAGGCAGGTCCGCGTCCGGTGCCGCGGCCGATGCCGGCGTGAGGGGAGCCGACAGCTTGAGCTCGATGAGGGCGACGGCGCTCGCCGCGTGGTGCGGCAGACTGCCAGTGCAAAGCTCGTAGAGGACGCCCCCGAGCGCGTAGACGTTGCTGCGCGCATCGGCGGCGCCGCGCGCCTGCTCGGGCGCCATGTACTCGGGCGTGCCGACGACGACGAGCGCCGTACCGTCACCCTCGCGGGACGGCTCGAGCTCGCTCTCGGATTTCACGATGCCGAAGTCGAGCAGCTTGAGCCCGCCGTCGTCCGACAGCATGAGGTTACCGGGCTTGATGTCGCGATGAACGAGCTCGGCTTCGTGCGCCGCCTCGACGGCGCGACACGCCTTGATGACGAGCGCGACGCTCTCGCGCCACGGGAGGCGACCTTCGCGGACGAGCCGTCGCTCGAGCGTCTCGCCCTCGACGAGCTCCATGGCGTAGAACGGCCGCCCTTCGCTCGTGAACCCGAGCTCGTAGAGCGACACGAGGCCCTCGTGGGAAACCTTCGCGACCGCGCGCGCCTCTGCCGTGAAACGCCCGCGGGACTCGCCGCCCGAGCATTCGTGGTCGAGCACCTTGAGTGCGACCTTGCGACCGAGATCGAGATGCGTCGCTTCGTAGACCACGCCCATGGCGCCGCGCCCGAGCTCGCGCTCGATGTGATAGCGCGTCCCCGGGAGAACCGACGAGACCTCGGGGGTCGGCGGCGACGGCGGGAGCGCCGCCGACGGGGCCAGCGCCGAGCGCGCCGCCGTGACGAGCGACTGGAACTCCCCCCGGGAGCGCGCCGGCTCCGCCGGGTAGAGCCGATGCATGAGGTGAGCGAGGCGACCCCGAACGCTGCGGTCGCCATCCGCCAGGCTCGCGGCGCGCTGCAGGAGCCGTACGAGATCGGCTACCACGTGGCGCGCCGACTGGTAGCGGTCCTCGACCCGAACGGCCGTCAAGCGCTCGATGACGCGGTCGAGGTCGGCCGGCGCGCCGACGGCCTGCGCCACGGGCGTCGGAGACTTCTTGCCTGCACCCACGGCAGCGAGGTGGGCGGAAGGCTCGCCCACCAGGAAACGCCGACCCGCGCAGAGCTCCCAGAGGATCACGCCGAAGGCGTACAGATCGGCGGGCACGCCGCCGGGCGTGTTGTTCGCGACCTCGGGCGCCACGTAGCCGGGCTTCGCGAACACGACGCCGGCGATGGTGTGGCAGCGGCGGTTCTCGCCGCGCGCCGTCCCGAAGTCGATGAGCTTCACGTCCCCGCCGTAGCCGAGCATCACGTTCTGCGGGCTCAGGTCGCGGTGTACGATGTCGAGCGGTCGGCCCTCGGCGTCGGTGCGCTCGTGCACGTGGGCGAGCGCGTCACCGATGCCGATCGCGAGTGCCAGCGCCTCGGGCCAATCGATGCGGACGCCGAGCGTCGCGGCGCGGCTCCGCACGTCGCTCAGGTTCTTGCCCTCGACGTACTCGACGACGACGTACGGCTTGCCGCCCTGGTCGGTGGACGCCTCGAGGATCTGGGCGACGCCGGGGTGATGCAGCTGCGCCTGGATGCGCGCCTCGTCGAGGAAGCGCGCGAGGAAGGAGCTGTCGGTGTCGTGATCGGGGCGGATGATCTTGATAACCACGGGCCGCTCGGCGCCTTCGATGCCGCCCGACGTGGCAAGGTAGACCTCGCCCATTCCGCCGCGGGCGATGCGGCGGAGGAGCTTGAAGCGCTCGAAAGAGCGAGGGAGACCGCTGCGGGGAACAGCAGTATTCTCTTTTGATTCCAGTTGGTTGGACTCTTCGAGCAGGGGCTGCATGGGGCCATGGTGCCAATGTCGTACAATGTAGGCAAAGAAAGCTGCTGGCCGGGCGAAGGTGCTCCCCGGGCGGAATGGGAGGAGGGCGAGAAGGGTTCCATCTCCCGGGCTCGGTTGTGAAACGGAGCCCCGAAGGTAGAATCCCGGTCCTAAAGGCTTTGGCGTCACGCTCTCCGCTCCCGTCGCTCCCTCGGACCCCACAGGGGCTGCACCGGCTTTTGCCTGCGCTCTTGGCGCTCTTCGGTTGCTTGCTCGCCAGCAGCGCAGCGCGCGCGGCGGTGCCCATGTGCAGTGACGATGGACGCTCCATCATCGCCCCGCCGATTGGTACTCCTGATCGAGGGCTGGTCCTCGATGCGGCGGATGCGTGTCCGAAGGGCTCCCCTCTCGCGACCACTTCGCTCCCCGGTCACCGCAGCTCACCGACGACGACCGTCACGAGCGCTCCACTTCGCGCGGTGCCCGTGACCTTCAGCGGGCTTGCCGACCCCCCGGGGTCTACTCTCGAGCCCACCGACAACGACGGGCCGCCTCCGATCGCGGTCCGCGACACGCCCTACCGGCCGCCGCGCGGCTGAAACACGCCCGGGGAAGCCGATCGTGAGGCGTGCCGGCGCATGCGCGCGATCCCCCGGGTGCTCGAGCCGTCGCTGACACGTGGCGTCGGCTCGTTTTTAGCCCATTCGCCGCCGCGCTGGCCCTTCGGGCCGGCGCCCCCTGCCTCGGCCCGTTCGCGAGCGCCGGCTCCCGACCGCACCGAGGCTCAGAGCTTCATCCACCAGAAACCCAAATCGAACTTTGGAGAAACGTCATGAATAAAGGAACCGCCATCGTCGGGTTCTTGCTGAGCTTCATCGCCGGCATGTTCCTCATGTGGGGCGTCGATCGCCGGACGGGCGTCGAGATCAGCGCCGAGGGCAGCGGCTCCGCCGCCTTCGATCACAGCGCCGCGAGCGTCCCCGTCACCACCAACGACCCCATCTGGGGCAAGAACGACGCGCCGGTCACGATCGTCGAGATCAGCGACTTCGAGTGTCCGTTCTGCAGCCGCGTCGAGCCCACCATGAAGCAGGTCCGCGAGACCTACGGGCCCGACAAGGTGCGCATCGTGTGGAAGCACAACCCCCTGCCCTTCCACAAAGACGCGCGTCCCACGCACGACGCCGCCGCCACCGTCTTCGGGCTGGGCGGCAGCGACGCGTTCTGGAAGTTCCACGACCTCGCCTTCTCGAACCAGAAGGACCTGAACGCTGCCAACTTCGAGAAGTGGGCGGTCGCCTCGGGCGTCGATCTCCGCCAAATTCAAGGAAGCCCTCGCTTCCAAGAAGTACACCGCGAAGGTCGACGAAGACCTCGCGTTGTCCAAGAAGATTGGCGCCAACGGGACCCCGGCGTTCCGCATCAACGGCGTGACCGTGAGCGGCGCGCAGCCGTTCGACAAGTTCAAGGAGGTCATCGACGCGCAGCTCGCCGAAGCGCAGAAGCTCGTCGCGAGCGGCGTGAAACCCCTCGACGTGTACCCTCAGCTCACCAACAAGAACCAGACCGCACAGCCCGACACGCCGAAGCCTCAGAAGGCCGAAGAGGAGGAGGACACGAGCGTGTGGAAGGTGCCGGTTGCCGCCGACGATCCGGTAACGGGAGCCCGTGACGCGCTCGTCACCATCATCGAGTATTCGGATTTCCAGTGCCCCTTCTGCAAGCGCGTAGAAGACACGATGAAGCAGGTGATGAAGGCCTACCCGAACGACGTGCGCATCGTCTGGAAGGACAATCCGCTGCCGTTCCACCCGCGTGCGAAGCCCGCGGCGATCCTCGCGCGCCAGGCCTACAAGACCAAGGGCGACAAGGGCTTCTGGGATGCGCACGAAGCGCTGTTCGAAAGCCAGCCCAAGCTCGAGGACACGGACCTCCAGGCGATCGCCGACAAGCTCGGCCTCGGCTGGGAGAACGTGAAGGCAGCCATCGACAGCAACAAATTCGCCGACAAGATCGACGCCAGTGTCGATCAGGCGGCCGACTTCCAGGCCCGCGGCACGCCCCACTTCTTCATCAACGGTGTGCGCCTGAGCGGCGCGCAGCCGTTCGAGAAGTTCAAGGCGACCATCGACGATCAGCTCGCCAAGGCCAAGGCCGTGCTCGCTCGCGGCGTGCCGCGCGCGAAAATCTACGAGGAGATCGTCAAGGAAGGTAAGGAGCCGCCGCCGCCCGAGAAGAAGGAAGTGCCACCGCCCGACGCCAACAGCCCCGTGAAGGGCCCGGCGAGCGCGAAGGTCACGATCCAGATCTTCTCGGACTTCCAGTGCCCCTTCTGCAAGCGCGTGGAGCCTACGCTCGCGGAGCTCGAGAAGGAGTACGGCACCAAGGTGCGCTGGGTTTGGCGTCACATGCCGCTGCCGTTCCACAAGGACGCGCCGCTCGCCAGTGAAGCCGCCCAGGAAGCCTTCGCCCAGAAGGGCAACGTGGGCTTCTGGCTCATGCACGACAAGCTCTTCGATTCGCAAGGCGGCGAGGGCATCGAGCGACCGCAGCTCGAGAAGATCGCGCAATCGATCGGTCTCGACATGGACAAGTTCAAGGCGGCGCTCGACTCCCACAAGCACAAAGCCAAGCTCGACTCGGACAGCGCGGTCGGCAACAAGGCGGGCATCGGTGGTACGCCGGGCTTCGTCATCAACGGCTACTTCTTGAGCGGCGCGCAACCCGCGGCTGCTTTCAAGAAGCTCATCAACAAGGCTCTCAAGGAAGCCGGCGGATGAGACGAGCCGTGGCGCGTGGAGCCGTCGCCCTCGCGGCGGCCCACGCGCTCCTCGTCGGCGGTTGCCGGGGGAGCGAGACTCCCCCGGCGCGCCACCCGAGCGCGTCGTCCGTCGTGGATCCCGACGCGCCGTTCTTGCTCGAAGGAGCTCCGGACGAGCGCGGCCGCGAAGCGCCCGAAGGCGCTGCCGTGCCGCTCGACCCCACGGAGTTCGCCGCCCGCGTGGCCCCCGAGCGCGTGCCGGCGTCGCACGCCGACGCGCCCGCGCGCGGACCCGCGGGTGCCCGCGTGACAATCCAGGTCTTCAGCGACTTCGAATGCCCGTTCTGCGCGCGCACCGTGCCGGTGCTGCGCGCGATCGAGGCGCAATTCGGCGGCGCCGTTCGCATCGTTTGGCGCGATTTTCCGCTGCCCATGCACCCGCACGCCCGACGCGCTGCGGCGGCGGCGCACGAGGTCTACGTCGAACGTGGCAGCAGCGCGTTCTGGCGCATGCACGACGGACTCTTCGACGCCCAGGCGCAGGGCCTAGACGACGCACTCATCGACACGCTCGCTCGACGCGAGGGCGTTGACCCCGCGCGCTACGCGCAGGCGATGGCGGCGGGCGTCCACGAGGCGCGCCTCGATCGGGAGATCGACACGGGGCTCGCGAGCGGCGTCGAAGGAACCCCTGCGTTTTTCGTCAACGATTGGTTCGTCGTGGGCGCGCTACCGTACGAGGCCATGCAAGCACTCGTCGAGCGAGCCCTCGCCGACGCCCAGAGCGCGCGCTCGGTCTCGCGCCGCTGACGGACACGACGGCCGTTCGGCGAAGCTAGTGACGCGCGGGACCCGCCTCGGGCAGCTGTTTGGCCCGAAGCTCGATGACGCGCACGGTGTCGGCGAGCAGTGAGTCGCCCTTGAGACAGCGGTACGACGCGAGGTGCTCGCTGAAAAACTTCAGGTAAACGAGGCTGTTCTTATCGCCGGCGTCCTTGACCTCGGGCAAGAGCGCCCGCACCTCGGCGCAGCTCTTCGCCTGCCTGAGCGCCACGGCCAACCTGAGCGCGGGGTCTGCGACGGCGAGGAAGCGGGGCGAGCCGAGAAACGTCTCGGCATGACGCTGCGCGGGGCTGCCCTTCGGGGCGTAAACGGCGAGATCGTGCTCGATGGCCGCGCCGCGCTCGCGCATCGGCCCTTCGAGCAGACGGAAAGCCGCCGCCGAGCTGGGCTTGGCCTGCGCCGTCTGGAACACGACGCCGGCGACACGCGGATCGCGCCGCATCTCGGGCTCGAGATCGAGCGCTCGCTCCAGCGCGGCAGTCGCCGCGACGTAGTCCTTCTTGGCGACCTGCGCCCGACCGATCTCCACGAGGACGTTCAGGGCTGCGAGGGTACGCGCCCGCGAGCCCCTGGAGCGCGATGAGGCCCTCCCTGACGGCGGCGGCGAGCGACCCCGCATCCGGGTCACGTTGCTCGACGGGCGTCGCGGCGGGAGCGGGCACGCCGTTCGGGGCACTTTTCGCGAGCGCAGCGACGGCGGAGTTCGCGGAGGGTCCGGGGGCCGGCGCCCGTGCGCTCGCCGGCATGGTGCGAGGGCCCCGCAGGGCACCCGCGAGGGCGACGAGCACCGCGACGACGACGGCGAGGCCCAACGCCGCGGCGAGGCCCACGAGCGCCGCGGGCGGCATCCTTCGCAGTGGTCGCCGGAGGGGCCGCGGCAGCCGGCCGACGAGCGCGCCGAGGCTCGGCTCGATGCGCTGGACCACGCGTCGCGACAGCGAGCGCACGGCGCGAAGGCGCGCCCGGATCGCGCGCCCCAGCGATTGCGGCTCCGGGTCTCGACGACCGGTCCGGAGCGGACCGCGCGTCGGCTTGCCGATGATCGCGTTCGACGGCCTTCACGACGTTGTCGGCGGTCTGAGTGCGTCGCGCCACCTCCTTCTCGAGCAGCGCGGCGACGAGCGCCTCCACGGCGTCCGGCACGGCGAGCCCCGGTAACCGCTCGACGAGGCGCGGCGGCGGCTTGCCGAGATGCTGGCCGACGAGGCTCACCTTCGAGTCGGCGACGAACGGCCGCGAGCCCGTCAGCAGCTCGAATAGCATGACGCCGAGCGAGTACAGATCCGCGCGACCGTCGGACGGCTGCCCGAGAGCCTGCTCCGGCGGAATGTATTCCGGCGTGCCGAACACCATGCCTGCACGCGTGATGGGCCCCACACCTTCGCCGCCGCCCTCACCGATCGGGACGCGCGCCACGCCGAAATCGAGGACCTTCACGAAATCGGGGTCCCCGCCCTTGTTGACCAGCATCACGTTCTCGGGCTTGAGGTCGCGGTGAACGATGCCCTGGGCATGAGCGGCCCCGAGCGCGGCCGCGACCTGGCGCGTGATGTGGAGCGCACGGACCATCGAGAGCGGACCCAGAGCGACCTCGTCGCGCAGACAGCGCCCCTCCACGAGCTCGAGCGCGAGAAAGATGGCGCCGTCACCGAGCTTGCCGAAGTCGGTTGCGCCCGCGATGTTCGGATGGTCGATGTTCGCGGCCGCCCTCGCCTCACGCTCGAACCGTGCGACGAGCTCCGGAACGCTGGAAAGCTCACGGTGGAGCACCTTCACCGCGAGCCGTTTCTTCATCAGAACGTGCTCGGCCGCGTACACCGTTCCCATCGCTCCCTCACCGACGACGGCGTCGATGCGGTAGCGGTCCGCGAGCACCGTCCCGACGCGCGGGTCGGTGGTCACGGAGCTCAAAATGGGTTGTCGCTAACGGTCGGCGCTGGCTTGGGTGCGGCCGTCGCCGTCGGCTTGGGTGCGGCCGTCGCGGTCGGCTTGGGTGCGGCGGGGGCCTTCGGCTCCGCAGGGGCGGCGCTCATGGCCGGTTCCTTCGGCGCCGCGGGGGGCTTCGGCGCCGCGGGGGGCTTCGGCGCCGCGACGGGCTTCGGCGCTGCGACGGGCTTCGGCTTGCTCACGGGTGGCGGAGTCGTGGCAGGTGCCGCGGGCTCCGGCGGCAGCGCCGACATCGCCTCCGGGGCTGGCTCGGCGGACGCAGCGGCGCTGGCGCTCGGCTCCTCGGACGGCGCTTCCACGGCGGCAGGCTCGGTGGCGGCCGGCGCGGCCGACATCTCCGGAACCGGCTCGGGCTCGACGGGGGCTTCGGTGGCCGCCGGCGCGGGCTGCTCCGGCGTGCGCGTGACCATGAAGATGCCGCCGCCGACCACGGCGAGCCCGAGCACGATGAGCACGAGCTTGCTGTTGCTGCCCTCACCGGGGATCGCCTCGGCAGCAAGAGGTGATTGACGTGCGGTGCCCGTGCTGGGTCGCGCCGAAGGGCGTGACGAATCGGGGCGCGCGCCACCACCCGGGGGTCGGGAGCTCGAGGCCGCCTTCTCGGCGGACTTGGAGCTCGCGGTCGTCTCGGATTTCCCGCTCGCCGACTTGGCGCCGGCCTTCGCTTCGGCGGCGGGCGCCTCGCTCTTCGTGGGGCGCGGCGCTTCGCGCACGGGCTCGGGCGGGTGCGACGATGCACCCGGCGTCCCCGCGGCCGCAGCAGTGGGCGTACCGATCTCGTCGAGCGAGCCACCGGCCTCGCGCAGGGCATCCTGCAGAAGCTCGGCCGCTTGCTTCATGACCGTGCGATCTTCGGGGGCCGGCTGCTCGGCATCGCCGGAATCGGGAAAGAAGGGTTCCTGCTTGGCCTCGGCAGCGCCCTTGGCATCCTCGCCGGACGTCGCGTCCGCGCCGAGCGCCCCGAGGCCGATCATGGTCGCTTTGCGCATCGAGGGGCGCGGCGCCGGCGCGGCAGCGGGTGGAGCGGGCTCGGCGGCCGCGGCCGCGGGCGTAGCAGGCTGTCCCCCGTCACCCACTCCCTTGTCGAACGCACTGACGGCCCCGCCGCTCTTCTCGACGAGCTGGTCGATGACCGCTCTCGATGCGTCGTCGATCTTGATGAACTTGACACCCATTCCTGCGGGCGCCCCATCCTGCGCTTCCGCCGACTCGCGCTTCCAGACGACGCGGCCCACACCCTGCATCACACGCTGATCCCCCGCAATCCTCACTTCGATCTTGAGGAGTGTGCCGCTCGGAAAGGGTGAGTTCGTCTTGATGAACATCCCGCCACGGCTCACGTCGTGGGAGTGATGCTCGATGAACTCGTCGAGCGTCGCACTCTTGTAGCGCACGGTGACGGTGAGCACCTTCGCGCGCGGATCTTTTCGGGTTTCTTGGGCCATGGTCGGGATGCTCATCCTACCGGACCCGACTCACGCGGGGAAAGCGCACGGCGGTACTTGGGTCCGGCGCGGATTTTCCAGTGGTTTCGAGGCATTGGGTTCCGCTAGCATCGAAATCATCGAAATGTCTCAGTCGGACCAGCGCCATTTTCGAGCCTTCGGACGCAAAGAGCAGCGCCTCGAAGCGCGGATTTCGCGTGGCGACACGGAGGGTCCGCGTCCGGCAGCCGTGCTGAACCTCGGCCTGGGCGGCGCGTGCCTCGAGCTCGACGGACCGCTCGACGAGCCCGCCAGCGTCACGGTCGCGATCGATCTGCCCGGGTTGTGGAACCCCCTCGAGCTCGCGGCAGAGGTTGCTTGGTCGAGAGCCGTCGATGACAGCGGCAAGTGCATCGCGGGTGTTCGCTTCCTCGGCGCTAGCGGCCGAGCGCTTCGGCTGCTCTCCGAAGCGCTCGCGCCGGAGTGGCGCTGACGCGGCGCCGCGTCAGATCGGCGGTCGGCCGCGGAGGACCCGATCGTGATAGAGCAGCATCTCGAAAGCGCCGGGCCCGCGATTGAAGACGTAGTCGTGCGGCCCCTCCGCCACGAAAAACTCGTGGCCAACGCCTGCACGGCGCAGCGCCGCGTCGGCGGCTCGAAGCGCGGGTAAGTAGTAGTCTTGTGTGCTCGTCAGGAGGCGCAGCGCGAGCGCCGGGTTCGCGCGTCGGGCGCGTCCCGCGCGGACGGCGAGCTCGGCGGCGTTCTCGGCATCGATCGCCGCTTGCAGGCTCCCCACGGCGCCGAACGCTTCCGGGCGCAGCATGCCGACCGCGAGCGAGGCGCGCCCGCCGAGACTGACACCGTCGATGCCGATCGAGCGGGGCGTGCCGATGGCGGGCGTCTCGCGCTTCACCCTGGGGATCAGGGTATCGACGAGAAATCGCGCCAGCGGCGGCGCGGGCGTGAAGGGATCGTCACCACCGAGCACGTCGGGAGTGTACGGACAGACGACGACGAGGCCGCCGAAGGGCGTCTCGCGAAGCGCGCGATTGATGGTGGCCAGGCGCTCGGAAAGCACGAAGCCGTGGAAATCCTTGGCCGTGAGCGGCGGACGCCCCAGCCGCTCTATCGCCTTGCCGAGCTCGTAGTCGTCCACCCAGCCCCGCGCGCCGCGCTTCGGACCCTTCAGGGTTTCGCCACGGCCGTGCATGGCGATCAACACGGGAAAGCGCTCGCCAGCCCGTCGCTCGGGGACAACGACGACGACGCTCATGCGACCGACGGGCGTGTCGTCGAACGACCAGGTGCGCTCCTCCGCAGGGAGGCGCGCGGGCGGCTTCGCGCTCGGCGCGGGTGGCGGCCGCGCCGACGACGCGCTCGCGAGCTCCTCACGTCGGCACGCGGCGACGCCGAGCGCCCCGAGCCCGAAAAGCAGCGACCGGCGCGCCAGCAGCGCCACGTCAGAAGGCATCCTTCTCCGTGCGCAGTGCCGCGAGGACCGCGACACGGGAAGGCGACGGGCCGAGCGTCGTAAGGTAGCGTTCGACGATCTCGGCGGCGTCGAGCCGCATGAAGGGGTTCGTCGCACGCTCGTCCGCGAGCGTCGAGGGCAGCGTGGGCTCGGAGCGCGCGCGGAGCGCCGCAACTTTGCCCGCCTTGTCCGTGACCGCCCGGTTACCAGGCTCGACATGGGCCGCGAAGGCGAGGTTCTTCTGCGTGTACTCGTGCCCTGCGTAGACGAGCGTCTCGGGCGGCAGCCCACCGAGCACGTCGTCGAGCGACCGCGTCATCATCTCCGGTGTCCCCTCGAACAGGCGACCGCAGCCAGCGGCGAAGAGCGTGTCTCCCGTGAACACGGCGCCGTGCCCGACGTAGGCGACGGCCCCCAGCGTGTGGCCCGGAACCATCAGGCAACGGAACCGGAGGCCGAGCACGTCGAGCGTGTCGCCGTCGTTCACGACCTCGGTTTGCGCGGGGATTCTCCCGTGATCGCGAGCCGAAGCGACGACGCGGATGCCAGGATATCGCCCCACGAGGTCCGCGTTACCACCCACGTGATCGGCGTGGTGGTGCGTGCAAAGGATCGCCCCGAGGGCGAGGCCGAGACGCTCGAGCGACTCGCGGATCGGCGCCGCCTCGCCGGGGTCGACGATCAGCGCCTCGCGACTGCCGGGCGCTCGGACCAGATAGGCGTAGTTGTCCCTGAGGCAGGGGACGATGGTCGTTTCCACGTGCCAGAGCATAGCGCCGTTCCCGGTGCCGGCCCCTGCGTTCCTGGCCGAGCTCTGGCTTGCGCCCGGAGCGGCGCGGAGCAAGGGTCCGGGGTCATGGCGAGCATGAAATGGGTCAAGCCCTCTCGGGCCACCCTCGCTTACTTCGAGCGCCTGGCACCCGGGGCACCGCTGGAAACGCGCCGCATGTTCGGCATGCCCTGTCGCTTCCTCAATGGCCACATGCTCGTGGGCGTCTTCCAGAACGTGCTCATGTTGCACCTCGACGCCGCCGATCGCGCGGCCTGCATCGCTGCGGGCGCCGAGCCCTTCAAGCCCATGGGTCGCGAAATGAAGGAGTACGTCGCCGTGCAGCCCGGCACGTTCGAGGATCACGAGCTCAAGCAATGGATCGTCCGCGGCATGCGCTACCTCGCGAGCCTCAAGCCCAAAGGTAAGCCGAACATCAAGCCCGAGCCTCCCGCTCCCCCATCACGGCGCCCCGAGCTTCGCTTCGCGCCGCGCCGAAAAGCCAAAGTGCAGAAGCGCTCCGAGCCCCAATCACAGCAGCGGTCCGCGCGAAAACCGCCCGCGAAGCAGCGCCTGGCACCCAAGGCGACGACGGCGCGCCGTCCGAAAAAGGGGCCGCCCAAGAAACGCGCTACGAAGACGAAAGCGGGGAAGCAGCCCGTGCGAAAACCGCGTGCGAAGCAGCGCCTGGCACCCAAAGCGACGACGGCGCGCCCTCCGAAAAAGACGGCCGCCCAAGAAACGCGCTACGAAGACGAAAGCGCGCACCAAGCGCCGCGGCGCACGGCGCTGAGCTCGCTGCCCGCTTGGATTGAGGGGCGACCAGTGCGCGTCGGCTGCCGGGCGCCACCGCGCGCCGTTCCACGCCGCCCCCGAACGAAGGGTTTCGCGGACCCCGAGGTTGCGCTAAAAGACCCCTCCCCCGCGGGGGACGTAGCGACCATCAAGCGCCCGTAGCTCAGCTGGATAGAGCGACGGCCTCCGGAGCCGTAGGTCAAAGGTTCGAATCCTTTCGGGCGCGCCCAGCTGTCCCACTAGCTGTCCCACGGCGGCCACGTGGGGCGCTGGCGCGCTTGCGGCCACCCGGCGGAGGCGATGGCTTGGCGAGCCCTAGCGCGACATCCAAGGGCGCCCAGTCACCTAGCCCTAGCTCGGACGCCTGGCGCGCCGCGCGCCGGTAGCGGTCACCATCTCATGGGAGCGATGCCCAGTGCGGTCGGTGATCCACGCCTCCGAGCGCCCGCACGCCAAGCCCACGGTCACGAACGAGGCCCGAAGGTCGTGCGCCCGTATCGCCAGGCGGGCCTTGCCGCGCGTATGCAGCGCCGGCCGGTGGACGCCCGCGGCCTTTAGGTCGGCGCGAAGCCACGTCGCCAGGCGTTCGGGCTCGGGGGGCTGCTCGAACACGAGCACGCGTTCCGGGTCGCGCCGCTGGTGGAAGTGCGCGAGCGCGCCGGCTACGCCGGGCGCCAGCGCCCACGCCCGCGGCTCGTCCGTTTTGTTCTCGTCGAGCGCGACCGCACCGCGTTCAAGGTCGAGGTCCGTCCACCGGAGCGAGAGCACCTCCGAAACGCGCATGCCTTCACGCGCCAAGAAACCCCAAAGCAGACGGCGCTCAATCGGCACGTCCTCGCACGCCATGAGCGCGGCGTCCTCGCTGCCGGGTACAAGTGGGCGAGCGCGAGCGCTCGCAGGTCGGGCTTGCGAGGCAGGAACCCTTGCCGCGGATCGGGTTCCCGTCACGGATTTGAGCGGGTACACGGCGAGGTTTAGAAGACGGTTGAGCGCGAGCGCGACATGCCGCCGCGTACCCGGTGAGAGCTTCGCGCGGCGCTCACCCTTGATCGACCGCATGACGCGCTCGCAATCCTCGAGCGTAACGGCGCGAACGAGCGCCGAACCAATCACGGGGTAAACGTGCGCCTCGAGCCGGCTCACGTCGTCGCTCGCGGACGCGCGCACCTTCACTTGGTCGGGGTAGTCCTTCGCCAGCGTGCCATCCGTCCACGCCTCGCCGAGCTCGCGGACGGTCCACGTGGCGCGCGGGTTCTCGGCCTTGCGCTTGACCTTGACCGCGCCGCTCGCGAGCTTCGCTACGGCCGCGCGAATGCGCGCGAGCCCGGGCCCGTCGGCAGCGGCCGCGTCCGTCAGCCAAGCTCGCGCGAGCTCGGGCGGCTCATTCGCCGAGCGCCGCGCCTAGCTCCACGAGCACGGCCGCGCGCTTAGCCCGCGAAGTGCTCGTCAGTTCGTACGGGATGCGATATCGGGTGCGAGCCTTGCCGCAACGCACGCGGACGCGATAGCCGGAGCCATCGGCGAGCTTCTCGAGGGCCGGAGCGTCGTCGGTCATTGCGCGCGGCGGTTATCGATGAGGCTGTGGGGCGGGACGTTCGGGCGTGAACAAGTCCCAGTTGTCACGTCGATCAGAATTAGGGTCCACTCGATTTGGCCCGTCTCCGCATCCTCAAAGAACGTTCTCCAATCTGCCAGAGATCGCTCACTACCTGCGATCACGATCTCGGCCCCACTTGAGCTGCGAAAAGATGTTCAACGTTTGAAGCTCGGAGAGCATCAAGGGTGAGCCGTCGCTTCCGACGTACACGCGAAAGCGGTACGCGGCTTCACTCACGCGCTCGAGAATGAAATCCGGATCGTTCCGGCGCATGAGGCTCGCGCCATTGCTTCGAACCGCACCCACCGTCATCGCACCCATCATCGGGGGCGACCACCAAGCCCTCGCGGAGATCGTGGACATCACCAACCTCCGGACGTACGCCGCGAGCGACAACCCCAGCATTTCAGCGCCCTCCCTTCGTACACGGGCCACCTCCTCGGCCTTGAAGGCCACTTGGACGATCTCGTTTCGACCCATACTGGGAACAATATTCAGATCAGGTACACGAATCCCGCAATGCTGGCAATCATTCCTCTATTGAAGAATAGAGGTACACTACGCCTGGGCAGCTCACCCCATCGATACGACTCCGATATCATTTCAGAAATGTCGTTCAGTGTGGCTGGCCTTTCCTGCTACCCTCGACCAGCGTTATGCGCTTGGGGGATCGGTCGAGGGTAGCGGAAAGGCCAGCCCGTGAGCCGAGTTGCGCCTAGCGACCGGGCGCTATCGCGCGTCGCGTCTTTTGCGCGTTTCCCGCTTCGCACCGAGCTGCGTTTGCAACTTGGGAAATTCCCGTTCCTGGAACAACTTCGGCCACCTTGGATCTCGCGGAACGGCCTCGAATACATCGATGCCCTTCGAATGAAACGCTTTGATTCCACGAGAGTGCGTGGCGAGCGCCCAAACTTCCTTTGCGTCCTGTAGAGCCGGTCGCGTGTGACCCTCGCCAAGTTGCTCCAGGATCGACGCTCGCGCGCACTCAATGGCTGCTCGCAGCTGTGCCCGGCCGTGCTCGTTGTCGTACTGCTGCGGAAGGCCAAATTCTTCATTGTGCAGGCGACTCGCAAGACAGTGAATAGGGTGCATTACGTGTAGGACGATCGAGCCGTTTGCAGACTGGGAGCGATAGCGGGAGCGCTCGCTTATAGCCTTTCTGGCTTGAGTCCGAACGGCGCGTCGAGAAGATCGAGAATAATCTCCGCCCCGTCGCTATCAGAAACGCGCACGATCGCGACGTGACCGCGTGCTTCATCCATCGTCGCGACGGTAACGTCCCCCTCGTAGTTTTTCTGCGACGTACCTTGCGTCGGTTGAGGTTCCCTGGAAGTCCACATCTTTGCTCGCTGGAAGCCACGGTCCTACCTGAACTGTGCCCGCGTAGCGATTGCACCAAACGTTCAGCGCCTGCCCGCCGATGAGAACAACCCGATGCGGAACGTCCCCAAGTCGTTCAAGTAGGCGGACAACCCCCGGAAATTGAATCAGATGCGCGGTCTGCTGCGTGACCAATCAATGCGCCCCCGACAATACTCGGCGGGAATGAACGCGTTCTCAGCCCGCACCGCTTCCACAGCGCTTGCATCGGCGGCAATACGCGCATAGTCGGCATCCCTCGACGCCTGCTTCTCACGGGCGCGTTCCGCCAGATCCTGCGGTGCTAGGACCTCGTCTCGCATGTTATGCACCTGCGGATACTTTGCAGGCGCGCGGACGGCCGCGCAAGCCCCCTCCGCGGCATATGCCGCGCAAATACGCGATATCGATACGGTATATCACGAATACGACGCGGGTAAGACCCCTTACCCCTAGCTGCCGGGGCCCCGCTCACGCGACCGCGGCCACGGTCGCGTCCACGCTCGCGAACCGCCGCCAAGGCCACGCGCGCCCGCGTCTAGCTTCCCGCCTTATGCGGCCCCGCAACCAAGTGAAAGTGCCCGGCCGGTGCTTCACGGAGCAGCTTCGTGAAGCGCTCGCGTAGCATTCGCGCCCGCGTGGCGTGCCCTGCGTCGCACCATGCCATCAACGCGGCCAGTAAGTCGCGCGACGGCATAGTGCCGTCAACGGCCGCGTAGCGGGCGGCGCTAAGGCCCTGCACGCGAACCACCTTGACCACGACCTCGCTCACGACCGCACCGCCGCGAGCGCGTCGTCCACGCTCAGGAATCGCCGGCGTTTGGCGCCCACAATGTTGACGATCACGCCGCGCGCGCTAACGGCCACACACGAGCCTGTCGGAAGGACGCCGCGTAAGTCGCTCAGCTCGGGCGCCCACACAACTGGTTGCGCGTTTCTGGCTCGACGGCCTCGCTCGCGCCCTCGCGAAGTCGAGGGCCGCTCCCCACGTTGCGCGGCTAGGCGCGCGGGCTTTTGCAGTTTTGCCGTCCACGCGGGCGGGTCAATGCCGAGCTTCTTTGCGAGCAAGCGCCCGCGGCATCTGAGCGATGCGCGCTCCCCATGGCAGGCGCTCGGACTCAGTGCGTCGTGGCGCGCCCGTAATTGGCTGAGTGTAAGCGCCGCCATCTAGCGCGCCCCCGCTCGGTACGCTTTGCGCGCGGCTCGCTTTGC
This sequence comes from uncultured delta proteobacterium, assembly GCA_963841435.1. Classification (GTDB taxonomy): domain Bacteria; phylum Myxococcota_A; class Polyangia; order Polyangiales; family Polyangiaceae; genus PMG-095. Next base: position 858,922 of record CAWJCS010000002.1, on the reverse strand, counting down.
CTTGGCGACGGCCTTGCGCTCGCGACGCGCCTCAAGTCGCGCACGCACTTGTTCGACGCTCTCGCCGCGAATCCGTTCGGCGGGGGTACGGGGGTCGTCTAGTTGCATCGTGTCACCCATGGGAGTTAGACGAGGCGGCTGGCCCATGAACGAAGCCGACCGCCCCGAAGTCATCGCCGCTCGCGGGCGCGAACGCGGGCAAGCTCGGCACGTAGAACGGCCAGCTCCAAAAGGTCGGCCCGGGCGCGCTCAATCGCATCCTCGAACGCGTCGAACGGCTCGGCCGCGAGCGTCGCGGCGAGTCGCCCTTGCGCCGCAAGCGCGGCCACGTCGGCGCCGGTCATCATTCCGCGGCAGTCCCGCGAGCTTCCTCGCTAACCAGGGCGATGAGTTCATCTAAATCGATCTCGTCGAACGGCAACCCGTTGATACCGGCAAAGCGCTCCCAGCGGAGCCTAAATGGAATCGGGAAGTCGCCGTGAGCGAGCTCGTAGTGCGCCTCATCGGCGACAACCCAAGGCATTACATTGGGCTCGACGCGCGCGCCGTCCTGCGTGGCGAGGTCAACACCAGCACAGGCGTAACCGGGCCCATTATAGCGGGTGAACAATGTGTTCTCAGCGTCGGCCAGTGCGCGATCGCTGCGCGAATCGGCCGCTTTCGCGACACCAGCGTGCAACGGATATTTGCCGATTGCCGGCAATCTAGATGTGGCGGCGGCCTTGACGAACGCGTCGCGCGCGACGCCGGCGGCGCGATTCGCGAGCGTAAGCGCCGCGCGTGCTCGCATGAGCTCGTCAACCTCGGAGGCGACGGTTACCGCGGCCGAGCGCTTGGTACATTCGTCGAGCGCGCTGGCCAGCGCCGCACGTTCCGCGTCTATCGACGGTGCGGCCGCGATCGCATCGGCGACGGTCTTTCGTTCGGTCACGAGCTCCGCACGCGCCCACTTGCCGGCGTGGTCTTTGCGTCCGTGCAGGTCCGCGAGTGCCGCGTCGATCTGGACGAGGTAATTCTCGTGAAGCTCGCGCGAACCGTCGCGCCACGCAAGCAGGTCGGCGGCGGGCGTATGCAGGCGGTCGGTGAGGGAGGGGTTGATGTGGGGGTTCATTGGGTTCCTTATCGACGGCGCACGGCCGCACATTTTGCGGCCGCATAATCTTCGGCGCTCATGCCGCGCGTGACGCAAGCAGCAATTTCCGCGTCCGTGCGCCCACGCGGCGCGGGCGCGGCGAGCTCGCCATTGCGTCGCACGGATGCGGCGAGGCGTTCGCGGTACTCGCTCTCGGTCATGCCGCGAGCGCGACACGCGTCAACTTCTTTGCGCGAGAGTTTGCGCGGCTCCGGCGCGTTCCACGGCTCGAGAAGCGATTTAGCGCGGGCCGCTGATACGGGCGCGGGATCGGCGATACCGCCTGTTGGCGATTGCGACTGGTCAACTTGCTGCGCCTCGGCGAAGCGGCTCAAAACGTCTTCGAGTACCGCGACGACCTCCTCACTAGTCACGCTCGCGGGTAGCCCGAGGGCAACGCGAACCGCTTCGAGCTGCTTCGCCCAATCGACGTTAGGCACGTCAGCGGAGGACGCGAGTACAGTTTCGGCGCCGAGCCGAATCATTGTTGAACGTGCTTAGCGAGCGCGAAGCGCAGTAAGCGGCGACCCGGAGTGCGGTCGCGCGGTCAACGCGGGTGGAAAGTACGAAGGTGGTGCGGGACATGGCTGGTATACCAGGCATTCTGACACGCTCCCGCGCATTGGCAAGCGCTCTCGTTTATTGGAGCGACTAGATCCGGCGCGTCAACACGCCGCCAACAATTGTGGCGCAGCCGTAGCCATGATTTCGAGTGTGCGGGCCGCCATGCTGGCGCGCGTGCCACGCGACACAATCCAACGACGGCAGAGCTTTTGCAATCGCAATCGCGCGCCGCTCGATTGGCGATAGCGGTTTTGCGGCGCGGCGCGTGCGTGCCGCCTTTGCGGGTGCGCCCGGCGGTTCCGGCTCGCCCGCGAGTGCGCGCACGGCGTCCACGTCGGCACCAAATTCTGTCGCGACCTCCGCGACGGTCGCGCCCGACGCAATCGCCGCGAGCATGCTCCGCTCGAGGTCGGTCACGTGGACGCCTCCGCGGACGCGGACGCGGCGAGCTCGGCGCGGGTGTCTGTTTTCACTTTGGGTTTAGCCTCTCGTAACGCTCGTCGAAAATCGCTCATTCATCTCCGTAGCGCGCTTGTGCTTTTCGGTGAGCGCCGCCAAGCGCCCGCGGAGGTCCTCGTCAACGCGAGCTTGCTTCGAACGCGCTCGAGTAGCTCGGCATGCGCGGCGTTGGCCAGCGGTTGCCACTGTCTGGTGCGCGGGTTAAGTCGTCAATCGCGCGCAGCAGCTTGGAGTTGCAGTCGATAAGCCTGGCCGCTGATTGGGCGGCGCGCGCCTCCGAGCCGGCGAACCGGACCTGCTCGTCGATTGCGCGTTGCACACTCGCTTGCGTGCGCTTCAAGGCATCAAGCCCGCCGAGCTCGACGGCCTCGGCCGCGGCGTGCTCGAGCTCCGCTACGGCCGCGGACGCCGCCACGGTGCGCCGCCGCGGGTGCCGGCGTGCGGGCGGAACGAGGAGCCTTGCCGGTGCTGGCGCGCTCCCGAGCCCGGAGCCTAGCCAGCGTCGAGCGAGAGACGGAATGCCCGGCGCGTTCGAGCCGAGCCCGCAGTTGCGGCAACGGCTGGCCGCCCACCCGCGACCGCGAGCGCGGCGCGGAGCTCGTCGGTGTCGAGGCGAGGACGGCCCATGTCAATATAATAGCACGTGCTCCAAAACACGGGAGCGACGCGAGAACGCGAGGATTCGCGGCAATCAGTGCGCGGGCGTCACGTTTTGAAGCGAAAATGTGCGCGTTGTCCCAAAAACGCGCGTAGAGGGGTCCCGTTTGGGAGGGGGGTACCCCGTACGTATCCCGGTCAACGCGAGCACCACGCGTCGCGCTCGCGTGCGCGCGGAGGCGTGGACGGGCGACGCGTCGACCGCGGCCCGCGACGTGTCCTACGGGCGCGTGATTCGTGAGCGGGCGGCAAGGCGTGGCCCGGACCGACGCGGGCCGCGGCGCGGCGACGGGTGTTCAAGCGCGACCACGGCGGCGGCGCCGGGCGGCACGCCGCCACGGGCACGAGCGGCGGCCATGGCCACGACCACGCGGCCCGGGGCCGGGCGCGGACGGCGGGGGGCGGGTGCTCGAGCGCGGCGGGCGCGTGGCGGCGGGACCTAGTAACCGCGCTTGTCCCTCGCAGCAGACGGGCCCGGCACACGCACACCCCTAGGTGTGTGCGGTGTGTCTGCCGAGGGCCTAGGGCTCAGCATACGAAAAGCACACGAAAACCCCGCAAATGCACACCTACAGACGCGGACCGCACACGCGAGGGGAGCGTGTGCAAACAACGGCGTTTCCGTGTGCTTTCGGCCCACCGCTCGGACACACGCTCTAAGCGGCATAGACGCGCCTCTTGAACGGGCCGGTCGTCACCGTGCCGGCAATCACGTCCCGCACCTTGGCCTCGGTCGCCGTCCGCCCCCCGTCCGTGACCGTGTAGTAGCCGTTCGCATAGTCCACGAGCCCCGCCTCCCGGAGCCGCGCGAGCGACCTTTCCGCCGGCCGCACGCCTTCCCCGCCTAGCGAAACGAGCTCCTTCTTGGAGTGGTTGTGGCCGTCGCGCAGAGCTCCCAGAGCCGCCGACCCGCGGCCGCCGTCTTTTCTTCCGCCTCAATCTTCCGATTCGCGTTCAAGGGCTGGCTTGCCGCACCGCTGGTACCCGATGGCGCCGCCACCTTTGCCGCCGCCAACGCAGTTCCGGTCGGTGCGCCCTCGCACGGCTCGTCGGTGAAGCGGACGTGAAACGGCACGAACGCCTTTCGCACCTCGCGCGAACAGTACACACGAATCAAGGTGCGGTCGTCGTCGCTTTCGCGCTCCAATCCGATGGCCGCTTGGATCGCTCCCGGCGCCGAGTTGTGACCGCTCCTTTTGCGCAGCCCGCTCGCGTTCGCGCTCTTGTTCTCGTGTAGCAGCACAACGATCAGCGCGCCGGTCGCGTCGGATACCTTGCCCAGTTGCTTGAGCCAGTAACTGAACTTGTCAGAGTTGTGCTCAATGTCGCCAGGTAGAGAGCTCCCGTAGGTGTCGAGCGCTACGAAGCCGATTCTCGTGCTTGCGCATATACGCCTCGAGGTCGTCTCTAAAATCCTTGTCCGCGATAGACGCGTCCACGTGCATGAAGTGCAGCGGCACGCTCGCGCGATCGACGCCGAGCCCCGCGCATAGGCGGGCCTCGCGCTCCTCCGTTAGGGTGCCGCCCTCGAACGCGAGAAAGAGCGCGTTGCGTTGTTGCACCTCAAATCCGAGGAAAGGCTTGCCAGCTGCTACGCAAATCGTCATCAGCAAGGCGAGCGGCGTCTTGGCCACGTTCGCGAGCGCCTGGATCGCGCTCACCTTGCCCGGTGCCAGGTCTAGCCCCTCGATTACGTGCACGAGAGGCGGCGGCGGCTTGGAGCGGTCCACCATTCGCCCGTGCCGAAGCAGCGCATCCGGCGGGTCCTCGGGCACGCGGTACTTGCTCGCGTCCGGGTCCGCGTTCGCGCCGTCGTTTGCGGTGCGCTCGCGTGCGCGTTCGCGCGCCTCAGCGTAGTGCCGGTCGAGCGCGCTGCTAACGCTCGCGTTCGCGAAGCGCGTGACGAGTTCGTCCACCGTGCCGTATGCGTCCCCTAGCCACGCCTCGACGGCCGCGTAGGATCCGTTGAGCTCGTGCACGCGCCTCGCGAGCGCGAGATACTTCGCGCAATCGGTCGCGCCCTCGGATAAGGCGTCCACGATGGCGACGATTTCGCCGGGGCGCACACCCTTGCCGCGGAACCACCCGAGCGTGCATTGGAGCGCGTTACCCTCTCGCGCCCGCCGCTGTAGTACGCCTCACCAATCGCGAAGGCGAGGGACATGGCGCGGTCGGTGGGCTCCGCGTCCGCGGCCCCGACTGAGGGCTCGTCCGCGCTCGCTGGTCGCGTTTTTGTCTGCGCGGGCGGTTCGCGCCAGTGCCCCGCGCCAATCCGATCGTAGGGCGCGAGCGTGCCGTCCAAGGCCGCGCGGGCCGGCTTGCCATCGCGCCGTACGTTGGGGAGGCGATACAGGCGCGTCCAATCCGCGCACGAACGATCGAGGTCGAGGCCCCAAACCTGCGACGCGTGCTCGCACCACCCTAGGTAGAGGTCACTCCACGTTGCGGCGTGCTCGCGCGTGCGGAGCGCGAACGGCTCCGCGAGCAGGCGCTCAGCCGGCGGTAACCGCCGCGCGTCTCGTAGTACGCGAGGCCCGTTGCCTCGAGTCGCGGGAGCCGCTCGGCGCGCCACTCGTCACGCGCGGGCTTACTCGTGCCGTGCGTACCCGGGTCGTCGAGGTCGCCGATCATCGCGACCATTCGCACGGCCTCGGCTCCGGCGGCTTCGAGCTCACCCGGGTCGAGGATGCTCGAGTGCAGGCGCACGGGCGCGCCAGCGATAACGATAGGCTGGTACTATATAAAAAAAAAAAAAAAAAAAAAAAAAAAAAAAAAAAAAAAAAAAAAAAAAAAAAAAAAAAAAAAAAAAAAAAAAAAAAAAAAAAAAAAAAAAAAAAAAAAAAAAAAAAAAAAAAAAAAAAAAAAAAAAAAAAAAAAAAAAAAAAAAAAAAAAAAAAAAAAAAAAAAAAAAAAAAAAAAAAAAAAAAAAAAAAAAAAAAAAAAAAAAAAAAAAAAAAAAAAAAAAAAAAAAAAAAAAAAAAAAAAAAAAAAAAAAAAAAAAAAAAAAAAAAAAAAAAAAAAAAAAAAAAAAAAAAAAAAAAAAAAAAAAAAAAAAAAAAAAAAAAAAAAAAAAAAAAAAAAAAAAAAAAAAAAAAAAAAAAAAAAAAAAAAAAAAAAAAAAAAAAAAAAAAAAAAAAAAAAAAAAAAAAAAAAAAAAAAAAAAAAAAAAAAAAAAAAAAAAAAAAAATTTTTTTTTTTTTTTTTTTTTTTTTTTTTTTTTTTTTTTTTTTTTTTTTTTTTTTTTTTTTTTTTTTTTTTTTTTTTTTTTTTTTTTTTTTTTTTTTTTTTTTTTTTTTTTTTTTTTTTTTTTTTTTTTTTTTTTTTTTTTTTTTTTTTTTTTTTTTTTTTTTTTTTTTTTTTTTTTTTTTTTTTTTTTTTTTTTTTTTTTTTTTTTTTTTTTTTTTTTTTTTTTTTTTTTTTTTTTTTTTTTTTTTTTTTTTTTTTTTTTTTTTTTTTTTTTTTTTTTTTTTTTTTTTTTTTTTTTTTTTTTTTTTTTTTTTTTTTTTTTTTTTTTTTTTTTTTTTTTTTTTTTTTTTTTTTTTTTTTTTTTTTTTTTTTTTTTTTTTTTTTTTTTTTTTTTTTTTTTTTTTTTTTTTTTTTTTTTTTTTTTTTTTTTTTTTTTTTTTTTTTTTTTTTTTTTTTTTTTTTTTTTTTTTTTTTTTTTTTTTTTTTTTTTTTTTTTTTTTTTTTTTTTTTTTTTTTTTTTTTTTTTTTTTTTTTTTTTTTTTTTTTTTTTTTTTTTTTTTTTTTTTTTTTTTTTTTTTTTTTTTTTTTTTTTTTTTTTTTTTTTTTTTTTTTTTTTTTTTTTTTTTTTTTTTTTTTTTTTTTTTTTTTTTTTTTTTTTTTTTTTTTTTTTTTTTTTTTTTTTTTTTTTTTTTTTTTTTTTTTTTTTTTTTTTTTTTTTTTTTTTTTTTTTTTTTTTTTTTTTTTTTTTTTTTTTTTTTTTTTTTTTTTTTTTTTTTTTTTTTTTTTTTTTTTTTTTTTTTTTTTTTTTTTTTTTTTTTTTTTTTTTTTTTTTTTTTTTTTTTTTTTTTTTTTTTTTTTTTTTTTTTTTTTTTTTTTTTTTTTTTTTTTTTTTTTTTTTTTTTTTTTTTTTTTTTTTTTTTTTTTTTTTTTTTTTTTTTTTTTTTTTTTTTTTTTTTTTTTTTTTTTTTTTTTTTTTTTTTTTTTTTTTTTTTTTTTTTTTTTTTTTTTTTTTTTTTTTTTTTTTTTTTTTTTTTTTTTTTTTTTTTTTTTTTTTTTTTTTTTTTTTTTTTTTTTTTTTTTTTTTTTTTTTTTTTTTTTTTTTTTTTTTTTTTTTTTTTTTTTTTTTTTTTTTTTTTTTTTTTTTTTTTTTTTTTTTTTTTTTTTTTTTTTTTTTTTTTTTTTTTTTTTTTTTTTTTTTTTTTTTTTTTTTTTTTTTTTTTTTTTTTTTTTTTTTTTTTTTTTTTTTTTTTTTTTTTTTTTTTTTTTTTTTTTTTTTTTTTTTTTTTTTTTTTTTTTTTTTTTTTTTTTTTTTTTTTTTTTTTTTTTTTTTTTTTTTTTTTTTTTTTTTTTTTTTTTTTTTTTTTTTTTTTTTTTTTTTTTTTTTTTTTTTTTTTTTTTTTTTTTTTTTTTTTTTTTTTTTTTTTTTTTTTTTTTTTTTTTTTTTTTTTTTTTTTTTTTTTTTTTTTTTTTTTTTTTTTTTTTTTTTTTTTTTTTTTTTTTTTTTTTTTTTTTTTTTTTTTTTTTTTTTTTTTTTTTTTTTTTTTTTTTTTTTTTTTTTTTTTTTTTTTTTTTTTCTCCAGAGCCGTAGGTCAAAGGTTCGAATCCTTTCGGGCGCGCTTTCTACCAAATACAATCCAGTCGCGCAAATGCCCTGCGACTGCACAACCGGATTCGACCTTCGTCCGACTCCGCAGCGCTGTCTGCAGCTTGATGTACCGCAAGGTTACAAACTGGGCCGACGGTGGCGAATCCTTTCGGGCGCGCTTTCTACCAAATTCAATCCAGGTCGCGTCAAAGCCCTGCGCCTGCACAACCGGATTCGACCTTCGTCCGACTCCGCAGCGCTGTCTGCAGCTTGACGTACCGCAAGGTTACAAACTGGGCCGACGGTGGCGAATCCTTTCGGGCGCGCTTTCTACCAAATTCAATCCAGGTCGCGTCAAAGCCCTGCGCCTGCACAACCGGATTCGACCTTCGTCCGACTCCGCAGCGCTGTCTGCAGCTTGACGTACCGCAAGGTTACAAACTGGGCCGACGGTGGCGAATCCTTTCGGGCGCGCTTTCTACCAAATACAATCACCGTCGCGCCAAACATGGCGTGGGATTCTACGAAAAGCGCGCCCAGCGCGCAGCAGCCCGAGCCATCGGCAAAATGCCCTCCCTAAATCACAAAGATTATCAGGGAGGGCGGTTTCGCTGTCGCGGATCACTTGATGCGTTCGAGGGCTTTCACGTCTGCGAGGTCTTGCTCGCGGCCCGCTGCTCTCTTGTTCTTGAGCAACGCCGGCCGCCCGATGACCGGGATCTGACGCCCCTCGAGGTCGAAGCTTTCTCCGTCGGCGACGGCTTCATCGAACGTAATGCCGTCGGCCCGGTTCAGGATGTCGATACGAAGCGGTGGCACGCCCATCTGCAGTACGCCGTCATAGGTCGCGAAGTCCGCTTCCCCGACCTCGAATGCGGACAGCGGCGCGCCGAACGCGGCGAGCGCGCGATAGACCAAGTTCGCATTCGCACGGTCAGCTCGCACCAGCACGTCCAAGTCCTTCGTCGCGCGAGGGTGCCCGTGGAAGGCGACCGCGTGTCCGCCGAGCACCACGAACGCCGCGCCGGCGTCGTGCAGCGCGAGCAGCAGATCGCGAAAATCTTCCGGAAGCTCGATCAAGTCGCGCGCCTGGGCACGAACCTGTAGGGCATGTTGGCGCGCGTGTAGGCGGGTTGGGCGTCCCGGGCGAGGCTGTAGCTCGTGCGCGTCAACCGGTAGACCAAGGAGACGGCTTCGGCGCCGAACACGGGGCTCAGGTTGACTTCTGGCTCGCCGAGGCGCGTCTTTCGGAGGGTCATGCGCTGCCGCCTAGCCTGCGCGCGTGTCGCTGCGTCGTCCGGACCAGGCGCGCTCATGGTCTCGCTATTCTACCTGATCTCGGAGCGACCGTGCGACCCCCGGGGCACGCCACCACCCGCACTCGAATCGGCACAAATTCTGCCATCTCCGCGGTGTTCACTAGCGCTCGAATCCCGTTGGGGACGCCGCCTTTTTCTGAGATGACTCGCGACGTTGCACCCGAGCACTGCAACTGGAGGCGAAACTTGCTCTGCTCGATGTACAAGTCCATCTTGCCGTTCCCGAGCGGTACGGGAGGGGCGAGCGCCTCACCGAGCGTGGCTCCGGGGAATTTCCCGGAGAGGCCGATCGCCGTTTCGCCAGCCTCCGGGGCGAACGCGATGACGTTCTTCTTGCCCATCGCCGCTGCCCTGATGACGCTGCCGCCGTAGGAGTGCCCGACCAGCACACCGTCCCGCCGGTCTCAGTCTGCCACGTACGCTGCATCATCCTCACGCCGCGCAGTAGGCACCGTGCACCAGTACATCGTGGGCCTCACGCCCACCGCGAGCGCGGGCGTGGTCGTCGGGAGACGCCCACCCGCACACGCCCGCTCGCCACGAGTCCCCTCGTGACCGCGCCCGTCCGACCACGCGCGCGAGGAGTCGGTCCCAAGTCCGAGAAGATCGATCCCGCCGGCGGATCGTGACCGCGGCTCGGAAGAGCCGAGTGAAGAAAAACACGCTCGGCGCCGCGAAGAGACTGCTCAGAAGCCAGCGGCCCGGATCGCACATGCGCGCCTTACGTCAACCCGGGATCGTCGCCGCTCGACGGCGTAGTCGCTTTGGACGCCCTAGCCTCGACGGGCGCCGAAGAGGACCGCGAAGCGCCACATGACGCCTCATCCAGCGTCGTTGCTCCGGGAGCGAAGCGTTGGACAGTGAAGGGCGTCCATGAGTCGTCACGTTTTCGAGGGCATCGCTGGCTCGGCATGTCGTTCCTCCGAGCCCCGAGAAAGAGCATGCAGCGTGCCAGCCAGCGAGGGCGCCATCGTCATCGTCTTGCGCACCTGGGCGCCCTCTGAGGCCAAACATCGCCCCGATTCTTCCAGTCGATCTCCCTTGGCGCCGCACGAGCGTGCCCTGCCGCGCGTGCCGGTCCGCCGCCTTCGTGCCAAGGATTCGTCAGCTGATTGCCGCGCGCGGCGTGGTCAGCTCGGTGGATCTGCGCTGAAATATCGCGGCAAGGCGCAGGCATGAAGCGTGCACTGGGGGGAGCGCGTCACGCACTCGAAGACATAAAGGGCTCATGACCAATCCCCCATCATTCCTGGAAACCAGCGCGACTCGGCGGGATATTCTGCTCGGCGGTGCCGGCCTCACGATGCTCACATGCATGCCCAACGCGGCTTCGATCCCCGCTCAACCGCGCGCTTCCCTCAGCACCCTGAAAGAACCAATTACGATGAGCACAGTTACCAGCAAAGACGGCATCGAGCTCTTCTACAAGGACTGGGGTTCGAAGGAGGATCAGCCAATCATGTTTCATCATGGCTGGCCGCTTTCTTCCGACGATTGGGATGCTCAGATGCTGTTTTTCGTACAGCATGGCTACCGAGTCGTCGCCCATGACCGTCGCGGGCACGGTCGCTCGGCTCAGGTCAGTGACGGCCACGACATCGAGCACTACGCCGCCGATGCCTTCGCGGTAGTGGAGAAACTCGACCTGAAGAAGGTCATCCATATCGGTCACTCGACGGGCGGCGGCGAGGTCGCCCGATATGTCGCAAAGTACGGTCAACCCGCCGGGCGCGTCGCCAAAGCCGTGCTCGTGAGCGCAGTGCCTCCGCTGATGTTGAAGACCAGCAGCAACCCCGAGGATTACCGATGGAGGTGTTCGACGGCTTTCGCAAGGGAGTCGCGGACAACCGAGCACAGCTCTTTCTCGATGTGGCGGCCGGCGCGTTCTACGGTTTCAATCGCGAGGGCGTGAAGGTCTACCCCGGTGTGATCCAGAACTGGTGGCGTCAGGGGATGATGGGCAGCGCCAAGGCGCACTACGATGAAATCAAGGCGTTCTCGGAGACCGACCAGACAGGAGATCTAAAGGCGATCACCGTGCCGACATTGGTTTTGCATGGTGACGACGATCAGATCGTGCCGATCGCAGACGCTGCGCTCGAAGTCGATTAAGCTGCCGAAGAACGGCAGGCTCAAAGTCTACAAGGGCTTTCCCCACGGGATGCTCACCACGCATGCCGACGTCATCAACCCGGAACTGCTCGCCTTCATCAAAGGCTGAGCCTTGGCAGGCGGCTCAAAGCGAGCGTAGATCGGCGTCGCGCGTTCCGGAAGGACCGCGCCCGGAGGTGAGGCCGGGCGCGGTACACGGCGCCAGCCTGGGGCGCCGTTGAGGACGAGCAAGACGGCGAGCACCGTGGTCCCGCTCGTGCGTCCGCCCGCGCTGCCCCGCCCGTGTCAGCGAAACGGTGCACACTCTCCCGCTCCCGTCCCTCCCTTATCCCAGTTGCTTTCCTTGGCCGCCGGCGCGAGCTTGCCCATCGTGCCCTCGTGCGCCGAGGTTCCGTAGACGTTGACGTTGAGGTACCAGAGCTTTTGGGCGTTCCAAAAGCTCGAGGTCACGACGAGCTGGGTCGGGCTCCGCGCCGGGACTGGGCTGCACCGTCACGCGCGACGTGCCGAGCTTGGCCGCCACGGCGGTGTAGATGGCCACGCAGTGCGCGATGCCGGTGTACGCGTTGGTGATCGGCACCGTGGCCGTCGGCACCGGGCTCTGCCGCGTCTGGACCACGAACCCATCTTCGCGGAGGGCCGTGAACTCGCCGGCGCTCTGGAAATCGTAGTGAACGCCGTCCACGGTCGTCGGTGGGGATCACCCACCCGCCACCGGTAGAGATCGGCATGAACGTGAAGTCGGCATCGCAAGTATTGGAGCCGGCCCCCACCGTGACGGTGAGCTTTTGAGTGGTGGGCGGGCATGGGCTCCCGAGCCCGATAATGCCCACGCAGACGCCCGACTTTTGACGGGGCTTTTTGCAGGGCACGGCGGCTTCGCGGCAGTCACCGCGCGCCCGGCCGCTGAAGCGATGGCCGAGGCTTCGGGGTTCGCCGACCCGCCGCTGCCGGACAGGCGGCCGCGTGGAAGCCACGGCAACTGGTCGGCTTCCATAGAAGGCCCTTGGATCCTCAGAACGGCGGTTAGCAAGACTTGGCACCCTTAGGTAGTGCAGCATCGCCTTGTTGATCTGGGCCCGATCGGCGATGGCCTGGATGCGCGCGCGGTCGTAGCCACGGCTGCTCGGAGGCGGCCGGGGGACTTGCAATGGGGCCGATTCCGAGTGTATGCTGGCGCATGGGAGCTTTCCATTCTGGGGCAAAGAGCACCATGGTGGGCGTTGCGCTCTTCTTCGTGACCAACGTTGCGCGCGCGGACGTGTCTCCTTGCGGTTGCGAGGTCCCCGGGCACACGCATTTCGGGCGCAGCGCCCTCGCCGCGGTGCTCGCCTTCAGCGGCCTCACGCTGCTCTTCGTCGAGCGTAGTCGCCGCTCCAGGGCTCGCACGCGGGGATGACCGCGGGCGCCCTCGAGGTCGCGGCGTACGGCGAAAGCGCTGAACGGCGCGTCATGCTCGCGGTTTGGCTCTGGGCGCTCGGTGCCCTTCTGCTCGTGGTTGCGTGCCCAGGGGTGCCGTTCGTGCTGGCACCGGCACTCTTTGGCGTCGTGCACGTGGCGTCCGACTACCGGTACCTCGTCGCCCGGCGGCGTTTGCCCCGTGAGCTCTCGGTCGCGATCCTCGCCGTGTCGGCTGCCCTCGTGGCGATACGTGGTCTCGAGGCAGCACTGCCGGCTGGCGCCCTCTGGGCACACCTGGAGGTTGGCCTGGGGTTCTCGCTCGTGACCGTCGCGTTCTTCGCCGGAGCGGCCGACGCGACGGGCCAGCGGCTCCGCGCGTTGCCGGCCCTCGTCGCGCTCGCTGGCATCGGGGCCGTCGCGTTCCCTTTCAGCGCCCGCCTGGTTTTTGCGCATTTCCACAACCTGGCAGGCGTGGCGCTCTGGTGGTGGCTCTTTCGTCCACGGGGCCGCGTCACGGCGGCGCCTCTCGCGCTGCTCGTTGCGGCAGCGGTGCTGTTGTTCCTGACGCACCCAGCGCCGGTGCTTTCGTCGCCACGGCCTGGAACGAACGCGTGCTCGCGGAGACTTCGCTGGCGCTGCCCGCGTGGCCGAAGAGCGCCACGGTGGGGCTCGCCCTCAGCTATGTCTTTCTGCAGCTCATCCACTACGGGTCTGGCTCGCGTGGGTGCCGCTCGCCGACACGAACAAGGCGGGAACCGGTGCCCGTGGGATGCTCGTGGCAGTCGCCGAGGACCTCGGCCGCCCCCTGCTCTGGCTGGTCGTTCTCGGTGCGCTGGCAATCGTCGGCGCGTCGTTCATCGACGCTCACCGCACCCGCCAGCTCTACCTCTCCGTCGCGACCTTTCATGGCTACCTGGAGCTTGCTGCGGGCGGCTACCTGCTGATGCGCGGGAGCGCGCTTCGTGGATCCGCCGCAGCCTGACCAAACGCTGACCTGGGCCGTCGCCTTCGCGCTCACCGTGCTCGTCGAGCTCCCCGTCATGACGCTCGGCACGCGCGACCTTGGCCTTCCACTCCCGAGGCGCCTCGCGGTGGCGCTCCTCGCCCAGGTGCTCACCCACCCGCTCGTGTGGTTCGCCTTCCCCCCGCTGTTTCGCGCGTCTCCAGAGCTGGGCCTCTGGCTCTCGGAGCTGTTTGCGTTCGCTGCCGAAGCGCTGTTGTACGCGCTCACGCTCCGCAATATCGGTTGGACTCGTGCCGTCGCACTCTCGGGCCTCGCGAATGGGCTCTCGCTCGGCCTCGGCACGGCGCTCGAAGCCTTGAGCGCGTAGGGCCGCCGAGCCGCGCATGGCGCATTCGCCAGGTGCCTCGTCCTCGTTTCGGCGCGGCGCTCCGAGAAGCCATCGGACTCTCTCGATCGCGCTGGTCACGCGACGCGCGTACCGAGCGGAGAGATGGGGAGGCTCTCCTCACTTGGCGGGCGGAGCCGGAGCGTGAAGACGTCGTTGCCGCGGGCGATCTTGCGCGATCCAGCCTGCGGGCCGGGCCGCTGGCGCAAGCACGATATCGAGCGCGTGAAGAAGAAGCAGAGGATGGTCCACGTCGAGGTCGAAGGCGGCGTCACGCGCGGCAACGATCTGCCCGATGACGCCCTAGCAATGCTCGGTATTGCGTGCGTCCTGTGCCTGCTCTTGTGGATTGCGGTTCAGCGAGGTTTCTAGAAACCGCGAATGGCGCCTTCGCCTCCCCGCGATTTCCCGCCCCCCCGTTGGTCTCCTTAGACTCCGACGGCTCTTTTACAACGTCAGCACAGGCAGCAGCACGAGGTCGTGCTCGCGGCGCTCGAGAAGTCCGTGGCGCGCCTCGACGCAGCGAAGACGCAGGCCGCGCTCACGCTCGCGATGGCAGCGGTCCAAAGTCGCTTCCGGCGTTGCGCCAGCAGGAGAAAGCCCTCGATCCGAACCGCCAGAGCTCGAATCTCCTCACCGACTACGACGCGATTCTTAGAAGCCCTGGACGGACCGTATCCTGCCGCCCGCGTTACGGCTCTCGCGGGAGAGGAGGGGTCCGAACGCGAGCTCGGCGCGGAGCTCGCGCGACACCTGACCCACGCCCGGTCCGTGCTCCCAAACAACCCAGAAAGTGTCACCTAGGCACCCGGCTGTACCGCTCGGACGGCCTACTTGGTGTCTCAGACGGCTGGGCGGCGGAAGCTGGCAGTGTCACCCCGAGCTCATCAAGGGCTCCCCGAAGATCCAGCCGGGACCAGGCTAGCGAATCGGCCGGTCCTCATCGAGCACGGCCAGGGCGGGTCACTTGCCGAGCATTTGGCAATGAATGGCGACCAAAAGGCGGGCACGTCCCCCGCCGACGCGGGCGTTTCGTCGTCGCCGACGTCGTTCACGTTGCCGTAGCCGAGCGGTCCGTGCTCTCCGAGACCCCAGCAGCGGACGGCGCCCGTCGTCAGGAGCACACAGGTGTGAGCGTCGCCTGCCGACATCTGCACGACGGAGCCGCCAACGGCAACAGGTCCCACGGACGCCCCGTCTACCAAATTCAATCCAGGTCACGGGAAAGCCCGCAACCGAGCAAGCACCTTCGACCTGGGCGCCCGGAGGGACCGAGCCGCGCCGCGTGATGGGGACTCACGGCCGCGCCAAAAGGCAACGGAACCAGGCCGTCGCGCGATAGCTGCCGTCGGACTGGCGGAACGGAGCGATTGCCTTCGCGTAGGCTTGGGTCACGACCTTCTCGGGGATCTGCTCCATCGCCCTGACCGCGTTCCCGGTCGACGTCAGACCACGCATGGCCGCGACCTCGTCCGCATAGATCCAGGGGCTGTCGACGTCGAAGACCTCGATGGGTTCCAGCCCTGCGTCGGTTGCGAACTGGCGCAGGACTGCTTCGTCGGATAGCGCGAACGGGCCCGGAGCTCCCGGGGGCGGGGGTGGCAGTAGCGACTTGAGCGCGGTCAGCAAAGCGACCACTTCCATGCCCTCCGGGTCTCCGAAGGTCATCACCACGACCGAGCCGCCACGCTTGGTGACACGTCCGACCTCGCGCAGCGCCGCAACCGGGTTCCCCGCGTACTGCAATGAATTGAAGCCGGTCACCACATCGAAGGTTTCGTCAGCGAACGGCAGTTCCTCCAGATCGCCTTTTCGGAAGTCGCCCGTCGGTACACGCGATCGCGCGATCGACAACATCGCCTCCGCCGCGTCCACGCCGGACACTTCGGCCCCACGCGCAGCAGCCATCTCTGCGGCCATGCCCGAGCCA
The DNA here is from genome assembly GCA_963841435.1 of uncultured delta proteobacterium. GTDB lineage: Bacteria > Myxococcota_A > Polyangia > Polyangiales > Polyangiaceae > PMG-095. Next base: position 843,228 of record CAWJCS010000002.1, on the reverse strand, counting down.
CAGCCGGCATCGAGATACACCGTTCCCGTCCCAACGCCCGTGCGCTCGAGCACGGCCTGAAAAACCGGGCGAACCGTCCCTTCCTGAAAGTCGGCCCAGTCCCTCGCGCGCGCACCCCAAAGGCGACCGTGTGCTTCCAAAGTCCTCGACTTCAACTCGTGGCTCATTGGCGATCCTCGCGTCTCGAGCGTCATCGTAACAGGACACGCGCCGGCCCGGAACGCGGCGCGGCCACGCGCATGACCGACCCGTGTCGGCCACGGAGCTGGGGCAAGACGCCGCGCCCGCTCAGTTGTCCTGAGCGCCTTCGCTGATCCAGGTGCGGACGAGGCCGACCTCCGCGTCGGTGAGACGGCGAAAGTGCGCCGGCATCGGCAGGCCCTGGGCGGGCGGTAGGCTCGCGCTCGTCACCTTCGTCATCAGAAAGCTCGCACTCGGGTCGCCCGGCGCGATGATCATCTGCTCGACGGTCTCGCTCATGACCCCGACCGCCCCGCTGATCGGATCGAAGGGATTGTCGAAATTGGGCATCTGACCGCCCGGCCAGTGACAGTGGATGCACTTTCCGGTCAGCGTACCGAGCGTACCGAGAATCGGGCGGATCGTGGCGGTGAATGACGCATCGTTCGGCGCGCCGGCCGTGATCCAATCACTGATGGCCTGAACCTCCGGGTCCGTCAGCGTGGGAACCTGCCACGGCATTGGCTGACCAGCCGTCGCTGCGTCGAGGCTGGCAGGCCCGATCTTCATCATCAAGAAGCTGTTGTCGGGATCGCCGGGAGCGACGTTCCGCGCAGGCGTGTTGCCTTCCGGGTGTGCGATGGCCCACGTGTTGTCGGAATCGACGAGCCCCGAAACGGGCGTGAACGGGTGCTCGATATCCATCACGAGGCTCCCCGTGTGGTGACAGGGCACGCAAGCATCTCCGAACAAGGGCGCGATCGCGGTTCGGTAGCTCACGGTGGCGACGCCCGCGGTTCCGCCGCCGCCGGCCGCGCCCGCTTGCGCCGCCGCGCCACTCGTGCCCGCCTGAGCACCGACGCCTCCAGCGCCCGCGCCCGACGCGCCACCGACGCCTGCTTGACCCGAGACGCCCGCGGTGCCGCCACCCGCCGTACCGCCCGTCCCCGCCTGGCCCGCTCCCCCTGCGCCCGAAAGCGCACCGCCCGAGCCACCACCGGTTCCCGCCGACGGCGCCGGGTCGCCCGCGTTTTCGCCGCATCCCAAGAGACCCCACGCCCCGGTGACCAGAAGCGCGCGCGCGCGCGAGGACGAAGCAAACATGGGCCAAGTGTACCCAGCTCGGGCTGCAGTTCACGAAAAGGCGCTCACCCTCGCCAGATCCCGTGGCGCATGCACCCTACTCCCGCACTTTTGGCGCCTCGGAGGTCAAGGCGTCGGCTTGTCGAGCCTCCTCGTCCGCCCTCGGCGCCATCGGGTTCACCAAGGAGATGTTAGGCTCGCGCCATGACGATCCAGGTGGGTGAAAGGCTCCCCGACGCGACGCTCTACGAGTCTCTCGAGTTCGGCGATGCATGTCCGATCAAACCCAGCGAAGTCAGCGTCGCCGAAGCGGCGCGCGGCAAGCGCCTCGTGGTGTTCGGGTTGCCAGGCGCTTTCACGGCGACCTGCTCGGCCCAACACGTGCCAAGCTATCTGCAAAGCTACGACGCCCTCAGGCAGAAAGGTATCGACGAGATTTGGTGCCTCTCCGTCAACGACGGCTACGTGATGGCGGCCTGGGCGCGTGAGCAGAAGGCGCTCGGCAAGATCCGCTTTCTGGGAGACGGCAACGCGGAGCTCGCAAACCAGCTGGGGCTCTCGCGCGATCTTTCGAAGACCGGCATGGGCATCCGCATGCAGCGCTTCTCGATGCTCGTCGAGGACGGCGTCGTCAAAGCGCTCAACGTCGAAGCGCCCGGAAAGTTCGAAGTGAGCGATGCGAAGACGATTCTCGACCAGCTCGCTTGACGTGAGGACCGTCACCGCGCTCGTCCTTTCTGCTTGCCTCGCCTGCTCGGGCAAGGGCGCGTCGAGCGCGACGAAAGGCGGGACGAACCAGGATCCCAACGCCATTCGCTATCGCCTCAAGCTCCGCCACAATGCGGTAGACCCCGGCGCCGCGTTCCGCTGCTACGGGAAGTGCCAGAGCGTCGCCGACCCGAAGGCGTACGTCGAGTGCCTGTCGAGCTGCCCGGGCTTCGAGAAGACGGTCGGCGTCGCATGCGACGCCTACGAGATACCGCCCGAGACGGCGTGCCTCACGGTGCACAAGGTGCCGGCCGGCAAGGAACCGGAGCCGGGGCTCGTCGTCCTCGCAGTCGTCGGCGGAACGGCGCTCGTTGTCGGGCTCGCCTCGCTCTGCAATCTGTCGAGCAGCCACTGCGAGGCCGACTTCCCGCCGCCGCGTTAGCTCTGCGTCTTTCGGCGCGGCCCTGCGGGCACGACGCGCAGGCCCGCAGCCGGGCCGCCGTGTTTCCGCGCGGGATCGGGCGACCGAGCGGCATGAGGCCAAAAACCTGCTAATAGCTCGCCCGCCATGGCAGCGATCGAGGTTTTTGACGTCAGCAAAGCCTACGGGGAGAAGCGCCTTTTCCAGGAGGTCGCGGTCTCGTTCAGCCCCGGCCGGCGTTATGGGCTCACGGGCCCGAACGGGGCCGGAAAGTCCACGTTTCTCAAGATCATCGCCGGCGACCTCGAGCCCGACAGCGGCAACGTCCGGCGGCCCGAGCGCACGAGCGTGCTCAAGCAGGACCAGTTCGCGTTCGAGTCGTGGCGAGCGCTCGATGTCGTGATCATGGGCAACGCCAGGCTGTGGGCCGCACTCGAGGAGAAGGAGCTGCTCCTCGCTAAGCCCAACGTCACCGACGCCGAGGGAGTTCGCCTCGGCGAGCTCGAGGGGACGATCGCCGAGGAGGACGGCTACAGCGCCGAGGCCGACGCGGGCGAGCTGCTTTCGGGCCTCGGCATCCCAGAAAGCGACCACGAAAAGTGCATGAGCGAGCTACCGGGCGGCCGAAAGCTCCGGGTGTTGCTCGCCCAGGCCCTGTTCGGCAGCCCCGACGCCCTGTTGCTCGACGAGCCCACCAACAACCTCGACATCGACAGCATCCGCTGGCTCGAGCGCTTCCTCGGCGGCTACAAGGGCGTGCTGCTCGTGATCTCGCACGATCGGCGCTTTCTGAATCGCATCTGCACGCACATCGCCGACATCGACTACGAGACCATCATCGTCTACACGGGCGGCTACGACGACATGGTGCGCGCCAAAGGCCAGGTGCGCGGCAAGGTGGAGCAGGAGAACACCGAGCGGCAAAAGAAGATTGCCCAGCTCCAGGATTTCGTCGCGCGCTTCTCCGCGGGCACGCGCGCTTCCCAGGTGCAGAGCCGCAAGAAGCAGCTCGACCGGCTCACGTTGACGGACCTCAAGCGCTCGAACATCGAGCGGCCGTTCATCCAGTTCCAGGTCAAAAAGCCTTCCAGCAAGCAGACTCTCACGATCGAAGGCTTGTCCAAGGCCTGGCCGGAGGTCACGGTTTGCGAGTCGTTCCGGGCGGTGATCACGCGCGGCGAGAAGGTCGCCATCATCGGCAAGACGGGCGTCGGCAAGACCACGCTTTGCAAGATGCTCGTGGGTGACCTCGAGCCGGACGAGGGGCGCGTCGAGTGGGGCAGCCAGACGAGCATCGGCTATCTTGCGCAAGATCACCGCGCGGACATCCCCGATGGGCTCACCGTGTCGGAATTTTTGCACTCGTTCGACCCGAAGGCGTCGCTCCAGGACGTGCGCGGGTTGCTCGGCCGCATGCTCTTCAAGGGCGAGGAAGGGCTCAAGCCCACGGAGGCGCTTTCCGGCGGCGAGGCCGTGCGCCTGATCTTTTCGAAGCTGATGCTCACCAAGGACAACGTGCTCATCCTCGACGAGCCGACCAACCACTTGGACCTGGAGTCGATCGTGGCGCTCGGTGACGCGCTCGGGAAGTTCGAGGGCACGGCGTTCGTCGTGACCCACGACCGCGACCTCGTTGCCGAGTTCGCAACCCGGATCTTCGCGTTCACCTCCGACGGCCTCATCGATTGGCAGGGCGGGTACGAAGACTACGTCGAGCGCTTCGGCGGCGACGAGCCGGTGCGTGGTGGCGGGAGCGACGACGGTCGCGAGAGCGACCGCCCGCCGATGGCGGCTCCGGTCTGAGCCGAGCGTGTCGGGCTCGCTCGGCAGGCACACCGACGGGCTAGCCGGCGACGTCAGGCCCGCAGGCGCTTGACGGCTTCGGCGACTTCTTTGCCGTTCACGGCCGCGCCCGCGGCCTTGAGGTGCTTCATGGCGACGCCGGTCGCCTGACCATCGCCGCCTGCCGCACGAATGGCGTCACGAACGGGCTCGAGCAAGCCGAGGATCTCGTCGATCCCGAGCGTCTTCGGCAAAAAGGCGGACAAGATCGCGATCTCCTGCTCGAGCACGGCGCGCTGCGCGGGGTCCTCGCTCGCCGCGAGCGATTCCTGGTTCGATTTGACGAGCTTGGCGACGATCGCCTGCGCCTCGGCATCGTCGCCCTGCCGGCCCTCGCGCGCACGTTCGGTGGTGATCTCGCCGACGGCGACGCGCAGGATCTCCTTCTCGACGACGCGCCCGGCCTTCATCGCCTCGAACATGCGCGCCTTGATCGCCTCGAGCAACATCGCGGTCGGAGCATCGTCTCCCTAGCTCTTCGGGTCAAGCGGCGGCCAGGCGCACGGAGCTTCCGTCGCTCATTCGAGCCGCGCGCTCTGCCGCACGGTGAGATAGTCGCCCGCGAACGCCGGCACCTGGGCGCTCCGCAACGTGGCGGCGACGCAGCCGCCCGTGGACGTTCCCGCGTACGCGCCCGAGACGAGCGCGGTCGTGACGCGCCCCGACGGGGCGTACGTGAGCGTGACCGTCACGAGCTCCGGCGAGTCGGATGCCGAGCGGCAAGCGCGCGCGCGCTCGAAGGCCTCCCCGATGGCCTGCGTTGCAGCGGCGGCGTCGAACGGAGGCAGCGAGGACGTCGTGGCGGGCGTTCGCGCCCTCGGGTGCGCGTCAGCGGGCACGGCCGGGGGCCGCTGCTCCTCGATTTCGGGCGGCGAATCGGCCGTCTCCGCGGACCCCGACGCGACGGGCGCGACGGCCTCCGCGGACGCCTCGGCACTCCACGGCGAAGCAACGCTGCTCGCCGACGCCGACGGCGACGGCGACACGGTGGGGCCGGGAGTGGACGTCGACGTTGGCTCGTGTAAAACGGATGCTGGCGTCGTCGGAGCACGCGTGGCGAGCGTTGGGTCACGCAGAGCGGGAAGCAGCAGCGCCGCCGAGAGCGCGACGACGCCCGCGCCGAGCGCCACGGGGAACACGACGGCGCGCGCGGTCGCCGTGCGCGTGGCACTCGCTTCGCGCGGCGGCAGAACGAGCAACGGAATGGTCTGTGACGCCAGCTCGTCGCCAAGCGACGCCGACGGCCCCCCGCTCGGCGCCTCCGGTGCACCGGGGGATCGACTCGGCCGCGGTGGCGGCGGTGGCGGCCTCGATGACATGCGGCGGGGCGGATGGACGGGAGGTGGCCGCGTGGGCGGCGCGAGCTCGGGTGGCCGCGGCGGCGGCGGAAGCGCCGACGTGTCGAACAGCTCGTGCACCACGCGCGGCGGGATGGACGCCGCTCGCGCCTCGACGAGCTTCGCGTGCGCCGAGAGGCGCTTCTTGCGCCTCTTCGTCCGCACGCGCGGCGGCGCGGGCAGACTTTCGGGTGCCGACGGGCGGCTCGGTGTCTCGTCGCCCGAAGGCGGTTCTCGAGACACGCGCCCCTCGGTCCCGGATTCTCGTTTCGATCGAGCGCCCATGCCGTCCCTTCCCCCCTTCGGTTACCGCCACTCGGGCCCGCGAGCAAGTGGCGGCCGCGGCGCGGCGTGGCAGCAAGAGACGACCGCGAGCACCGTCCCCGGCGCGCCGGCGTCTCCGGGCGCTGAGCCCTGAAAACGCCGGGGCGACGGCCCGAGGGCTTCACGCCTGCGCGCCAGTCTGCGAGCGTACCTTCGTCGTGGACCAGGACTTCCTAATCGCGGTGTCACCACGCCATTCGCTGCGTCTTGCGGCCGAGTACAAAACGCTCGTCGATCACCCGCCTCGGCGAGACTTCTCCGTGAGAACGCTGACGCGCCGCGAGGCCAACGGGCTACCGCTAATGGCGGCCGAGATCGTCATCGCCGGGGAGAGCACGCGAAACGAACATCCGCTCGCCGCGACCTACCCCCTGCATTTCAAGAAAACGTACTTCCCCGCGCGCCTCCATGGGGACCCTCAGGTCGAGTACGACCGGCAGCTCGACGCGAGTCGGCTGATCGACGTTTTCCCGCCCATCGGGTGCACGAACGAGACGTTCCGCGCCTGCATGGTCCCGGGCCAACCCTTCAGCAAGCTCCACCCCTTCAAGACGGACCCGGAGGACCGCAACGTGCGCGCGGCGCGCGAGCTCGACTTCGTCGCGGCCGCCGGACTCTGGAAGCTGGCGGAGCTCGCCCACGCGGCCCTGACCGCGCTGCACGAAGGGGGGCTCGCTCACGGTGACGCGGAGCTGCACAATTTCGTCGTGTCCCCCTCACCTCTCGAAATCGTCACGGTCGACTTCGAGGCGGCCGTGCTCCGAGCATCGATGAGCGACGAGGACTTTCGCAAGCAATGCCAGGACGATCTGGACCCCCTGCTCCGCCTCGCCGTGCTCTTGCAGTGCAGCCTGGGGACGCAGCCCGGCCAGCTCGGCGACGCCGCTCGAGCGCGCATCGACGCGCTATTTCGCGATCCGCGCAAATTTCAGCGCGAGATCGAGCGTCAGTCGGAGCTCGGCGACTGACCCGGGCCCCGGAAGCGCACTGCCTCCGGGACCCGAGCGTCTGCCGGGTGCTCAGCGCATGAAGAGCATTTCCTGGTAGGTCGGCAGCGGCCAGAGATCGTCGGCCACCAGACCTTCCAGCCTGTCAGCCGCGGCGCGCAGGGTGCCCATCGCCGGCAGCACCTTGTCGCGCAGGTGCTTGCACTCGTCGAACGCCCCGCTGCTCTCGTGCGCGAGCCCGCTTTCGATGGCCTTCACCTGCGTTTCGAGCTCGACCGCGAGCGACGCCACCTGCTTGAGGCTCTCCACGCTCGGGCTCAGGCCCGCAGCCTTGGCCGCCGCGATGCCTTCCGACAGCTCGGTCTGGTAGCGCAGGGCCGCCGGCAGGAGCTGCGTCTTGGTCATCGAAATGCAGAGCTTTGCCTCGACGAGCACCGTCTTCACGTACTGCTCGAGGGCGACTTCGTAGCGGCTGTGGAGCTCGCGCGGGTTCAGGATCTCGTACTTGTCGAAGAGCTCCACGACCTCGGGACTCTCGAGCACCGGCAGCGCGTGCACGGAGGTCCTGAGGTTCGGCAAGCCGCGCTTCTCGGCCTCGGCGTGCCACTCGTCGGTGTAGCCGTTGCCGTTGAACACGACGCGCATGTGCTCCGAAGCGATTTCCTGAAGCAGCGTCTGGATCGCCTGGTTGAGCGGCTTGCCAGCGGCGACCGCCGCCTCGAGCTTGGTGGCGATGTAGTCGAGCGACTCCGTGACGGCCGCGTTGACGACGGTCATCGGCGTGCCGATCGACTGCCCGCTGCCCACGGCGCGGAACTCGAAGCGATTGCCGCAGAAGGCGAACGGGCTCGTGCGGTTGCGGTCGCCCGGGTCCTTGGGGAGCTTCGGGAGCGTGTCAACCCCGATCTCGAGGGTGCCCTTGCTCTTTGATGACTTGGCACCACCCGCCTTGATCTGCTCGAACACGTCCGTCAGCTGCTCGCCGAGGAAGATCGAGATGATCGCGGGCGGGGCCTCGTTGGCGCCCAGGCGGTGATCGTTCTGGGCGGAGGCAATCGCCGCGCGCAAAAGGCCGCCGAACTTGCTGACGCCCCGGATGATGGCGCTGCAGAACACGAGGAACTGCGCATTTTCGTGCGGCGTGTCGCCCGGGTCGAGGAGGTTGCCCTGCGTCGAGTTGCCGAACGAGAAGTTCACGTGCTTGCCCGAGCCGTTGACGCCCGCAAAGGGCTTCTCGTGCAGCAGGCATACGAAGCCGTGGCGCTCCGCGACCTTCTTCATCGTGATCATCACCAGCTGCTGGTGATCGGTCGCGATGTTGGCGGTCTCGAACACCGGCGCGATCTCGTACTGGCTCGGCGCCACCTCGTTGTGGCGGGTCCTCGCCGGGATGCCGAGCTTGAAAAGCTCCGTTTCCGTCTCCTGCATGCAAGCGAGAACGCGCTCCGGAATGGCACCGAAGTACTGGTCCTCGAACTCCTGACCCTTGGCGGGCTTCGCGCCGAAGAGGGTACGCCCGCTCAGGAGCAGATCGGTGCGCGTCAGGTAGAAGTTGCGATCGATGAGGAAGTACTCCTGCTCGGCGCCAGCGTAAGAGACCACCGTGGCAGGCTTCTCGTGTCCGAACAGCTTCAGGATGCGCTGGGCATGCCGGTTCAGCGACTGGCTCGAGCGCATGAGCGGCGTCTTCACGTCCAGAGCTTCACCGGTCCACGACACGAAAGCCGTCGGGATGCAGAGCGTGGAGCCGAGCACGTAGGCGAAGCTCGTGGCGTCCCAGGCCGTGTAGCCGCGAGCCTGCGCCGTTTCCCGGATGCCACCGCTCGGGAAGCTCGAAGCGTCAGGCTCGCCCTGAACCAAGAGCTTGCCGGAGAACTCGCTCAGCGCGCCGCCCTTGCCGTCGGGGGAGAGGAATGCATCGTGCTTCTCGGCGGTGAAGCCCGTGAGCGGGTGGAACACGTGCGCGAAGTGGGTCGCGCCCTTCGACATCGCCCAGTCCTTCATGGCTGCCGCCACGACATCGGCCACCTTCGGATCGAGCACCGCGGCGCTCTCGATCGTCTTCTTGAGGGACTTGAAAACGTCCTTGGGCAGGCGCTGCTCCATCTGTTCGTAGCCGAACACGTCCGAACCGAAAACATCCTCTGCGTCCTGCAGGCCGGGCGGCGCTGCCACCGCCCGCTTGGCGGCTAGGTTGGCGATCGCTGTCGTGCGCTGTGAGTTCAAAGCCATGGGGTCGTGTCCTTCTTTGGGTAGCGCCGTGGGGCGGCAGGCTGGTGCCGGTGGCGGCGAATACCACAGCCCCGCGTTGCTTTCGATCCGAGGTTCTCCAGGTTTCGGGAACGTAACGGGGGCGCCGTGCGTTGCAGCCAAGCTGGAAGACAGGCAGGGCGCACCGTGCAGGGGTTCGTGTCGCTCAAGGTTCTCGGCCGTCACCCGCTCAGGTGATTGCCATGAGAATCGATGCGTTCGAACGCGCCCGCTCGGACCGGCGGGGGCGAGCCCGGGGATCTCGAAGAGGCGCTCATCGACCAGCGTGTCGCCAAGCACGTCTTTGCGGCAAACGTCCGCGTGCTGCAGACAGCCGAGGAAATGAGCCACGAGCTCACGGCGCTCGGCAAGCGCCGCTGACGACGCGGCCCCACCGGTCTGCTTGGTGCAGACCAGGGGGCCGAACGCCGAGCTCACCCGTGCTCGCTACTTCGTAGAGGCCGGAGCTGCGGGTGCAGCCGGCTTCATCGCCGGAGCCGCCGTCATGGCGGGCGCCGCGGCCGCGGGTGCAGACTTGGCGGCGGGGGCGGGCGCCGCTGGCTTGGCGGGCGCGGTCTTCGCGTCCTTACCGGCCGGAGCGCCGCCGGGCGGCGGGACGAGCCCGAGCTGCATCGCGAAGGCCATGCCGTTGTCGAAAATCCAGCTGTTCTTGAGCTTGCCGCCCTCGTACTTGTCGACCTCGACGAAGTGCGTGCTCACCGGCTTGCCGGTCTTCTTGAGCTTCATGCTCGGCATGGGCCCGTCGTTCGTACCGGCGAAGATCCCTTCCGAAACGACGTAGTCACCGGCAGCCCAACTCTTGGTCACGTCAATCTTGATGTCGGAGAAGCCCTTGAAAAGCTCCTGGAACGACTTCTTGATTGCGGCCTTGCCCACCTTGTCGGCGGGTGCGCTGGCTTCGCTCCAGACCGCGTCGTCGGCAACGTCGGCGAGCACGGCCTTCAGGTCGTGCTTGTTGAAGGCCTCGATGCCCTTGGCGAACATCGCGAGGTTCGCCTTCTCGACGTCACTGCCCGCCGCGAGAACGAGGGGCTTTTCGGTCCAGCTCTTCTCGATGAGCTTGCGGTGCGGCGCCGGGTTCAACCCAAGCTGACCGAGCAGGGAGCTTGCGTCGAGAAAGATTCGCTCGTGGAGCAAGCCACGGCCGTCGTCGCTCGTTTCGATGACGTGCGCCATGAGGATGCCGATCTTCTTGTTGGTGGCGGGGGCGGTGGCACCACCCGGCATGCGAAGCTGCCCGGAATTCGTCCCGCGCAGCAGCACGATCGAGGCAATGTTGTTGCCGTTGACGAGCGTGAGCTCGAGCTCGCCGTTCGCGTCCGGATACTCGGTAGCGAAGCCCTGGGTGTTTTTGATGATCTCCGCGCGGCCGTTGAAGACGGGAAAGCCGCTATCGACGTTTTCGGACGTGCCCGTTTCCGCGTAGCAAGCCCCGAGCTTCGTGAAGTCCTTCGCATTGAAGGCGCCCCAACACGCTTCGAATCCCTTCGCGCGCTCGTCCGCGGTGAGCGGCGGTAGCGGCGCCGGGGCGGGCGCTGGCGCCGTCGCGACGGCGACGGGAGCGGCCACTGGCTCGGGTGGCGGCGAGAGCGGTGCGGCGGGTGGTTCCTGCGGCGCGCATCCGTACAGCGTTACGAACGCGACCGCGCCCAAAGTCCTCTTGTTCATCGTGGTGGTCCTTTCTGGCCGAAGCAGCCCGTGGTGCCCGGACGGATTGGCCCTAATAGGCGCTGCCCCGCATCGAACGCAAGAGCACTTTCCGTCTTGAATGGGAGACGGAACATTTCCCTCCTGCGCACGGCGCAAGCACGCCGACGAGCACGCGAGAATCTAGCGTCTTTCGGCCCGGATCCGCACGTCAGCGACGCGCGGATCCGGATCCGACTCGCGCTCCGCGATCAGATGCCCGCACTGCCCGCGCCGCCAGCGCCAGCGCCACCGGCACCCGCGCCGCCAGAACCCGCACCGCCGGCACCCGCGCCGCCAGCACCAGCACCACCGGCACCCGCGCCGCCAGCACCAGCACCACCGGCACCCGCGCCGCCAGCGCCAGCGCCGCCGGCACCCGCACCGCCAGCACCGCCGCCGCCGTCACCGGCGCCGCCCGTACCCGCCGAACCGGCCATGCCACCCGAGCCACCGCTCGCCATGTACGTGCCGCAGTCAATCGGCATCGCTGCGCCTTCGAACTTTACGTCGTCGATCGTCACGTCAACCGCGTACTCCACGGCACCCTCGGCCCAGGGGAACTGCCACTGAATGCCGATGATCTCGCCCGGGCTCACGGTGGCGTCCCACGCCGCCGGGGCACCGCCCATCATCTGAGCCCAAGTGACGGTCTGCGGCGCGTCGCCGAGCGGCACGCTGAGGGTCGGCGCGAGACACACGCTCCACGGATCCATACCCGTCGGGGCCGTGCAGCCACCCTTCATATCCGCCGGCGCCACCTCCCACGGATACGTGGAATTGGTCTGCAGCTGGAAGTCGATCATGTTCATCGCGGTGGCCGAAGCCGACGTGCCACTGGCCGTAAATGTGATGCCCGTGAACGCCGTAAGGCTCGAGCAGTAGCTGATCCAGAGATTGAAACCGCGACCGTAGCCGGCGACGGTGCCCGCCACGTGCAGCTTGGTCGTGTCGGTCTCTTCCATGCGCGTCAGACCGGTGCCAAAGACGGAGACGCCGCCGTGGAAATCGCCCAGACCCCACTGACCGGGGGCCACGGGGAAATCAGTGATCATGTTGCACTCGGCGGGGGTAGCCTTGCAGGTGAAGGGCCCCGTCGAGCCGCCCGAGCCCGAGGCACCCGCCGCGCCCGCGCCACCGACGCCACCAGCTCCCGCACCCGAAGTGCCGCCAGCTCCCGCGCCCGCCGTGCCGCCTACGGCTTGACCCGCCGTGCCACCGACACCGCCCGCGGCTCCGACGCCGCCGACTCCGGCGACACCACCCACGCCGGTTCCCGTACCACCCTTGGCCCCGCTACCACTGTCGTCGTCACCACTGCTCGAGAGGCACGACGTGGTGAGCGCCACCGAAAGCAAAACCGAACCAGCAGCTCCGATCTTCCAAGTGCGAACCATGATCACTACCTCCGGCCCGGGGGCCAACGGGAATCCGTTCATGGGAACTGGGTGCCCCTGAACGGATCGACGAAAAGCAAAAAGGGACCGTAAGGCTACTTGTGGGCCAAGGGTCTGTCCAGCCCGGATCTGGAATCGGTTCCGGTGTCGCGAAAGGACGAACAAAATGCCCCAATCGTGTGCCGGGCGCCTGTGAAATTGAACCCGGAGCGTGAGTGCCGCCGCGAGCCGCGAATCCAGACGTAGATTCGCGAACATGGCCGCGTTATGGGCGCGTCATGCGCTGGATCGCCGCTATCTCCATATCACTCGTCGCCGCTTGCCCCATCGCCTGCCACCGTGGGGGTGGTGCGAGCTCCTCGTCGGGAGACGCCATCGGCTACGACTCGGAGGGCAACTCGAAGCCCTGCCCCGAGCCACGCTCCAACTGCGAAGAGACCATCGACGCCACGCTCGACTTCAAAGATCGGTGTAGCGAGGCGGGCTTCAGTATGCAGCTTTGCGGTTGCGAGCAGCTCTGCATGGGCAACATCGTCGGCAAGCGGCAGGGCTTCGACGCGCAGAACAAAGAGAAGGCCTGCGAGGCCCCCAGTGAAAAGTGCGAGCTCCCGGAAACCAGCGCGGCATTCCAAGACGGCTGCAGCGAGTCCGGCGGGAAGCTCATGGAGTGCGAGTGCGAGTGGCTCTGCTCCGACAAGCTGAAGGAGCCGGTGCCGGCGGCGCCAGCTGCCTCGGAAGACAAGGCCGAGGGTGAAGAGGGCAAGGACGGCGAGAAGGCCGGAAAAGACGCCGACAAGAAGCCTCACGGCAACATGGACGGCGAGATTCCAGCGGGCAAGAAGGGAAAGAAGTAAGCTTCGCCTCGATGGCCACGTCCCCGCCTAACCGCACCGAGCTCGAGCGGACGCTCGCGGGCCTCGGTCTCTCGCCCTCGACTTATCGCGCCCTCATGCTCTTGCCGCTCGTTTACGTCGCGTGGGCGGACGGCCACGTGCAGAACGTCGAGCGCGAGCTGATCCTCAAATTCGCGCGCTCGCGCTTGCACCTGACGGCGGAGACGATGCGGGTCATCGAAGGCTGGATGGAGACCGCACCGAGCAAGAGCTACATCGAGAGCGGGCTCGTCGGATTGCTCGGTATCGCGCTCGACGACGACATGCTCGAGGTCGACGTGTCGGAGCTGCCCGACCTCGTCGTGCACGCCGAAGCACTCGCCGCGGCGACCGCGGAGTCCCTGCACGACCCGACGTTGGTCACCTCCGAAGAGGAAGCGGCGCTCGGCGAGATTGCCGCGCTGCTGCAGGTTGACAGCGGTTCCTCCTGGAAGAGCGTGCTCGACGCCGTGCGCACGATCCGCCCGCCGGCCTGACGGTGCCTGCTCGGAGGAGCGGCGCGCGGCCGCGTCAGGTGACGGGGCCGGCGACGCGAGTCTCGCAGCCGAACTCGATGCTGACGCTCGCGGACGCGTCGGCCTGCACGTCGTCGCACAGCGACGGGCACAAGATGACCTCGCTCGGGGCATTCGGGTCGTCGAAATACCAGCCGTCGGTGCTGCAGTCGCCGCTCGGATCCTTGCCCACCTGATGCTCGCTCCCGTTCACGGTGTACGCGACGTTCACTTGGTTCACGTCGATGGTGCCGCCCATGGGGTTCGGCGGGATGGTGAAGTTGCAATTGGCGGGGATCTGCTGAGAGATCTGGCCGAGCGCCTGGAGCAGCGCGGCGCTCACGTTCGTCGCCGCGGTCATGTCGAAGTGACAGTACGGTCCGCCGGTGTCGCGGCAGCCGGCCGGTCCCGTGCCACCACCCCGCGCCATCGCCGAAAGGGCCGGACGAGCGTCGGGGTTGTCGCTACCTGGTGAGCCAACCACGAAGGTCTTGATGTCGTCCTGGCTGAACGCTTTGGTCGCTTCGTCGACGAGCGGTTGGGTCGGGGCGGGCGAGTCGGGCATGCCCGTGCCCATGCAACCGAGTGCATAGGTCGGCGACCCGTCCGTGATGAGCACGAGGAACTTCTGCCCTTCCGCGGTCGAAGCTTTGAGCTGGTCGAGCGCGTAAACGTACGCATCGTGCGTGGGCGTCGCGCCGCCGGCGTTCGCGCCATTGATCGCCTGCGTGAGCCGCTGCGCTTGCGCCTGGTTGAGCGGCGCGATCGGTACCGCGGTCAACTTGTCCATGCACATCTGATTGTTCGCCCCGGTCTGGGCCCCGGGACCTGGATAGAAGATCAGGCCGATGTTGAGCTCCGCGGGAAGGTTCCCGACGGCCTGCACGAGCGCCTGCTTCGTGGCGGCAAGCTTGGTCTGATTGTCGCCGCGTGCGTTTTGATTCATCGACAGGCTCGTATCGACGAGCAACATCACGACGGCGGCCTCTCCTTTCATGCCGACGGCGCTCGTCCCGACGCAGCCGCCGCCCGACCCGCCCGAGCTCTGCGACGCGGCCGAGCCACCCGAGCTCGAGCCGCCGACACCGATGGTCGCGCCCGAGCCGTTGGATCCGCCTGTCAGGCTGATGGTGCCGCCAGTGCCGCCGCCCGATTTCGCGCCGAGCCCACCGCCCGTGCCCGAATCGTCGGAGCTGCACCCGGTGCCGGCGACGGCGGCGAGCAACAGGGTCCCGAGCGCGACGTGAAAGCTGCGACGCGTACTACTGGTGTGAATCATGAACGGTGCGACCTCCGAGCCGGCGAGAGCCGGGCGCCTAAAAACTACCACACTGTGTGGGTCGCGCTCGGCGCACCCGAGACGACACGCACGGAGAAGTGCCTACATCGAAGCGCGACGAGGCAACGATTGAGGTCGAGTGCTTCGCAACCACGACGCGTGTCGAGATCGATGGGCACGGGTGACTAACGCGAAGACTCCGGGCGCGCGCGGTCGACGGAAAGCGGGAATCTTAGGTGAATCATCGCTCCCGTATGACCCAGTCGCCCGATGGGCCGAGAGGAGAGTTCGGCGCCGAACACGCCGACGCCGAAGTCCATCGGTGTTCCTGGGTCAGCATATTTTACGCCCGCGGAAAGCATGCGAAAGGTCGGCACGCCCTCGGTTGGGCCGAAAGGACTCACTTGGGGAGGCGGCGACACGTGCCGCGTGCCGAGGGTGAAGATCGCAAAGGCGAGCTCACCCTCGAGCGCGACGCGACCCGCGATGCGCAGTCCCGCACGCAGCGCCCCACCCGGCCCGACGCCGAGCTCGAGCGGGTAGAGCTCGTGCCAGGGCACGTCGAGCGTGTGCGAACCGAGTTCGGTCGGGTGGACGTGCGCAGCGTGCATGCCGAACGACAGCGCGGGGCCGCCGATCATGTAGAGCTGGAGCGGCGCTTTAGCCGTTTCGACGGGGACGAGCACCGACACGGGCGTGAGCACCCACATGGATTCCGACAGCGTGCGCGTCGTGTCGTTCGAAACGCGCTGCTCGAGCCAGCCCCCACCCGCCTCGTACGTCAGGACGGAGCCCTTGAAGCGAACCCCGACGCTGCCGAACCCTCCCATGCCGACGCCGCAGCCCGCGAGCGAGACGCGCGCGGGGCACTCTGGGAGCGAGCCTGCCAAAAGCCAGCTCGCGCGGTAGCTCGCGCTGGAAAGGAGCCGAAAATCACCGCTTCCGGCGCTCGCGACGGCGAACGCTTCGAGGGCCAGCATGGCGGTCCAGCTCGTGCCGTAGAGGAAGCGCGTGGCCTCGTGGGCGAGCAAGCCCTTGGGCTGCGGACCGTCGTAGCGCCGGCTCGAAACGAGCGTACCGAGCTGCAAGGCGCCGGACCATGCGGAGTCCATCAACGCTGCTGCGGGCGCCGTCCGCATCAGGTCACGGCCCGCAGTGAGCTTTGCTCGCCGCGAGCGCGGCTCGGGCTTCGCCTTTTCGGGCGCCGCCGCGGCGCGCCGGGCGGGCGTGTGCGCGCGTGCGCCCGGAGCGGCGGGGGCTGCGGGCGCGCCGAAGAGCACGGCGAGCACCGCCGAGCGCCCCACGCGTACGACGATTGACCTCTCGAACATCGGGAAGCGCGAGGGAGCCGAGTGTGCCACGCGGACCCGAAGGGGCCAACGGCGTGTTTTGGCTCGTTCTTTGGCGTGTGGGGCCCCGCGCCGCCCCGACGCGCGCGCGCGGCAGACTCAGCAGGCGCGCGGCTCGCCGCCGACGAACGCTTCGGGGCCCGTCGCTCGCCAGGCCCGGAGCTCTGCCGTCATGCCACCTTCTGCACGCAACAAGACGAGATGAGTCCGCGCCGCGGGTGGCGGCGCGGCGCCGCCCTCGGCGGAGTCGGGCTCGGCCCAGGCACCGAGGTTCACGTACGTCACGCGCTCTCGCGAGCGAACCTCGGGCAGGTGGGTGTGCCCCATGACGACAAAGGCTGCGGGAAAGAGCTTTGCCACGAGCATCGAGCGCTCGCGCAAGAGTGCGCTCGGCTCCACGCTGCGGACGGGAAAGACGTGACGGAATCCGGCGAGCAGCACCGCGACGAGCAGCGCCACCCCGGGCACCGCCACCCAGCGTGGCGTGAACAGGAGCAACACCGCCGTTCCGAGCAGGGCGACGGCGACCAGCAGCACGCGATCGAGCATGACGCTCGTGAGGATGCCGGCGAGGCTGCGCGTCACCGGGGCGTACTGCAGCTTCGCGAGGCTCTCGAGGCGTTCGAGCCGAATGCGATAGAAGGTGCTCAGCGCGCGCATGCGCCGGCGATGGACGGCCTTGACCCGATCCGAGGCGCCTCGCAGGTGCCCGCGCCAGAGGGCTAGCAGCGCGCGGTTCGCGGCCGCGAAGCGCCCCACGAGCGCGACGGCACCGCGCGCCCCGAGCCGAACGGCGAATCTCAGATAGTCGAGGAGGCTCGCGGCTTCGTGACCACTTTCTCGCATGCCGCGCGTGGGACGCACGACGTAGCGCAAGAGCACGTCCGCGAGCGACCTTGCCGTACGCAGCGGGTCCGTGGGGGAAATGGGGTAGAGCACGTTGTCGTAGCTGCAGCACGGATCGTACTGATGCCCGTGCTCGACGTAGACGAGACCCTCCTCGTAGTAAAACCACGGCTCGAAGGCGACGGCACCGCGTGGCAGGGGCGCGTACGCTTCGAGTGCGCGCCTGAAAGCGCGCTGCACCGGGCGCCAGTGCCAGTCCACGTCGTGGTTGCCCCGCACGATGACGAGGGTGTTGCCCGCTGCGACGAAACGAGCGAGCGCCTCCATCACTCCTGCGTGATGCACGAGCACGAGTTGGAGCTTGACGAGCGCGTGATCCATGGAGCTGCCGAGGCCGTGATAGAGCTCCTCCTCCGTGGGCGGCGTCGATAGCTCTGCACCACGAGCCGTCATGGCCATGCCCGCGAAGTCGATGAAGTCGCCGCCGATCACCAATCGCCACGGCTTGTCGTCCACGCGGTGGTCGCGGTACCAGGCGAGCAGCTCGACGAGCTCTCGGTCGCTGCGCTCGCTCGAGAGGGAGCGCGCCGGGGCGTCGGGCCGCACGTGATGCACGAGGTCCGCCCCAAGGTGCAGGTCGGAAATCGCGATCAGGTTGTTCGGCCGATAAGCCGCCATAAACTACTATGGATCTTTATCGTGTGCTCGGCACGCCTTCTCGCGTCGAGCGCCGCGATCGCGTCGAACGCGACAGCGAGTCGGGAGTCGGTAGCCGCTCGGGCGGGATGACGCCGGAGCGCGGGCCCGCGCGGCAAGGCGCGTCTCAGGGCGGGACAACTTGATTTGCGTGAAGGAATCGACTCAAAAGGGGGCGAATGCTCGCGCGCGCGGATCTCGGCCAAGACTTCCAGCTCGGCGTCGCCACGTCCTCCTACCAGATCGAGGGCGCCGTGAACGAGGACGGCCGGGGCCCGAGCATCTGGGACAGGTTCTCGCACACGCTCGGGAAGACCAAGCTCGGCCACCACGCGGACATCGCCTGCGACCACTACCATCGATTCGAAGCGGACCTCGCCCTGCTCGGGTGGCTCGGCGTGAACGCCTACCGGTTCAGCATCGCCTGGCCCCGCGTGGTCCCGCTCGGACGTGGCCAAGTCAACCAGCGGGGGCTCGATTTCTACGATCGCCTCGTCGATCGTTTGCTGGAGCGCGGCATCCGCCCGAACGCCACGCTCTACCACTGGGACCTGCCGGACGCCCTCCCCGGCGGCTGGCTTTCGCGCGACACGGTGGGGGCCTTCGCGGAGTTCGCGGACGCGGTCGGCGCGCGGCTCGGTGACCGTGTCGCGCTTTACCTCACGCACAACGAACCGTGGTGCCAGGCATTCCTCGGCTACCACACTGGCCTGTTCGCGCCCGGTCACCACGATCTCGGCGAGGCGCTGCTCTGCGCCCACCATCTGCTCATCTCGCACGGCGAGGCCGTGCGAGCGCTCCGGACGCGCACGCGCGCGCCCGTCGGAATCGCCGTGAACTATCTGCCGGCCCACCCCGCGAGCGATTCACCCGAGGACCGCGCGGCGGCCCGGCGCGTCGACGGCAACTTCAATCGCTGGTTCGTCGAGCCGCTGGTCGGCCGCGGCTACCCGGCGGACATGTGCGAGCTCTACGGCTCGCGCATGCCGGCCATGGCGCCCGGTGACCTCGAGCGGATGGCCGAGCCCATCGACGTGCTCGGCGTCAACTACTACGAGCGCGCCGTCGTCGCCCACGACCCGGCGGGCGGCGTGCTCTCCGAGCGCCGGGTCCGCGACACCGGCCTGCCGCGCACGGCGGACCGTGAGATCTACGCGCCGGGAATTCGCGAGACGCTGACTCGCCTCCATCGTGACTACGGATTCTCGCGCCTCGTGGTCACGGAGAACGGCGCCGCCTTCGACGACGCGCTCGAGGCCGACGGCAAAATCCACGATCGCGGGCGCACCGAGTTCCTCGCAGCGCACCTGGCGGAGATCGCCATCGCTCGGCGCGAGGGCGTGCCCGTCGAGAGCTACTTTGCCTGGTCGCTGCTCGACAACTTCGAATGGTCGGAGGGGTACACGCTGCGCTACGGGCTTTTTCACGTGGACTTCGCGACCCAGGTGCGGCGACCCAAGGACAGTGCTTATTTTTTGAGGTCCCTGAGCGAGCTCGGGGCAGCGCCCTGAGGCGGTTTGGGGGATGATGCGGGGGCGTGGCCGAGCCCTGCATCATCAGCGTCGCCATCACCGGCTCCCTTCCGCAGAAGGCGAACAATCCGAACGTCCCGATCAGTCCGAGCGAACAGATCGAGTCGACCCAGGCCGCCTACGAGGCCGGCGCCGCACTCGTGCACGTGCACGTCCGCGACGACGAGGGTCACCCGTCCTCGGACCCCTCGCGCTTCGCGCGCGTGATGGAGGGCGTGAAGGAGCACTGCCCGGGCATGATCGTCCAATTTTCGACGGGTGGCCGTGGGCGCTCGCTCGCGGAGCGTGGCTCGATGCTTCATCTCGGACCCGACATGGCCTCGCTCGCGACGGGCTCCGTGAACTTTCCCACCTCCGTGTACGAGAATCCCCCCGAATTCATCGAGGGGCTCGCAAGCGAGATGCTGGCGCGCGGGATCAAGCCCGAGATCGAGGTGTTCGACGTCGCCATGCTCTACAACGCGGCCGCGCTCGTCGAGCGGCAGCTCGTCCGCGCGCCGGCGCACGTGCAGTTCGTGCTCGGCCTGAAGAACGCGCTGCCGGCCCGACGTGAGCTTTTCGAGTTTCTCGTGCGCGAGCTCGCCAGCGTGATGCCGGGCGCCAGCTGGACGGCCGCCGGGATGGGCAAGCACCAGCTCACGGTGAACCGCTGGTCGCTCGAGCTCGGTGGGCACGTTCGCACCGGGCTCGAGGACAACGTGCGATTCGACGAGCATCGACTCGCCGCGAGCAACGCGGAGCTCGTCGCCCGCGTCGCCACGCTCGCCCGCGAGCACGGCCGCAGCATCGCAACCCCGAGCGAGGCGCGCGCGCTCCTCCACTTGGAGAGCCCGTGAGCGCGGTTCCGGGCCCACCACTCGAGGCGGACGAGCTCGCCGCGCTGCCGGCAGCGCTCGACGCGCTCGGCAGTCGCCGTGTGCTCGTCGTGACGGGGCCGAGTGAGCGCTACCTCGACCGGGTAAAGCCGCTGCTCGGCGAGCGAGCCGTGGGCGTCTACTCGGGCGCTCGCCGCCACGTACCCGAGGACGTTGTCGCCGAAGCAACGCAGGCGCTCGCGGCAAGCGGCGCCGACACGGTGATCGCGCTCGGTGGCGGCTCCGCCATCGGCCTCGCCAAGGTGCTCGGGCTCGAGCACGCGATCACCCTCGTGGCGATTCCCACCACGTATTCGGGCTCCGAGCACACCAACATCCACGGCCGCCTCGAAAACGGCAAGAAGGTCACGGGCCGGGACGACCGCGTGCGCCCGCGCCTCGTCATCCACGACGTGGAGCTCACGCTCGACATGCCCAAGGCACTCAGCGTCACGAGCCTGCTCAACGCGCTGGCCCATCCGCTCGGCACGCTCCTCACGACGGCCGACGGCGAACAGCGCTCCGAGCAGGCGCTCGCGGCGATCGAGCGCGTCTACGGCGCGATCGACGGCATCCTGCGCTCACCCGTGGACCCTGGCGCGCGCGCCGCGGCGCTGCGCGGCGCGGCTCAGGCGGCCCGGCTGCTCGAGGGCGCGAAAGTGGGGGCGCACCACGAGCTCGTTCACCGGCTCGGAGGCATGCTCGATCTCGAGCATGGCGCGCTGCACGCCGCGTTGCTCCCGCACACCGTGCACGCCGCCCGTGCGACCCACGCACCCGTCGTACGAGAGGTCGAAGCGCGCCTCGCCGTGGGTGACCTGGAAGCAGGGCTGTTCGATGCCCTGGTACGCGCGGGCGCACCCACCTCGCTCAAGGCGCTCGGCGTGACGCTCGCGAAGCTCGACGCGATCCTTCTGTCCCACGCGGAGCTACCGCGTGCGCTGCTCCGGAGCGCGTACCACGGCCGCCGCCCCTCACGTGCGACGCGCCACGAGGATTTCGGCCTCTCCGAACCGGTCGCCGTGCACGGCCCCGCGCCGGCGACGGCGCGACGCGTGATCGTGGCGCTGCACGGGCGTGGCGCGACGGCGGACGGCGCCGTCGCTCGCGTGCTCGAGCTCACGGGTGACGATCCCGAGCTCGCGATCCTCGCACCCCAGGCGACGGACAACGCCTGGTACACCGGGCGCTACAGCGCGCCGAAACGGGAGCTCGCCGAGCTCGAGGGCGCTCTCGCCGCAACCGGCAAGGTGCTCGATCACGCCGTTTCCGAGGCGGGCGCGGAGCACGTCGCCTTGTACGGGTTCTCACAGGGCGCGTGTCTCGCGCTCGAGCTCTCGTCGAGGCGGAGCGAGCGGCTCGCAGGCGTCGTCGCGCTCTCGGGCGCAAACATCGGCGCACCGGGCGAAGAGCTCGCGCCCCCGAGCGCGCTCCGCGGCATGCCGGTGCTCGTCGGAGCGAGCCGCGGCGATCCCTGGCTCGGCGAGGGTGACGTTGAGCGCACCGCCAAGCACCTCGCGACAGCCGGGCTCGACGTGACGCTCGCCATGGCGGCGGGCGAAGCGCACACCCTCCACGCCGAGCACCGCCTGCTCGCGCACGCCGCGCTCGCCGGGCGAGCGCCGCCGCCGGCGCCGCTCGGTTTCGGCAACCACCATGCGAGCGAGGCGCTCCCCGGCGCCCTGCCCGCGGCCCAGAACACGCCACGTCACGCGCCCTACGGCCTTTACCCCGAGCAGCTGAACGGCACCGGCTTCACGGCTCGGCGTGCCGAGAACGCGCGCGTCTGGATGTACCGGGTACGGCCGAGCACCAACGCCTCACCGTTCGTGCCACTCGACGGCGCGCTGTTCTCCGACGACTTTTGCGCCGAGCCGCTCGAAGCGAACCTCACGGGCTTCGCGCCGCTCGCCCCGCCCGTCACACCCACGGATTTCGTCGCCGGCGTGCGCACCATCGGGGGCTCCGGCTCCGCCGCCGCGCGGCGTGGCTTTGCCGTGCACGTCTACGCCGCCAACCGCAGCATGGAGGAGCGCGCCGTCTGCAACGCCGACGGTGACCTCTTGCTCTTGCCGCAGCAGGGCCGGCTCACGTTGCTGACGGAGCTTGGAGCACTCGAGGTTCGGCCCGGTGAGCTCGCCCTCGTGCCGCGCGGCATCCGGTTCAGCGTGCTACTTCGCGACGCGACGGCGCGCGGCTACCTCGCCGAGGTCTACGGCCGCCACTTCGGGCTGCCGGAGCGCGGCCTGATAGGCGCCAACGGCCTGGCCGATCCGCGCCATTTTCGCGGGCCTGCCGCCTGGTTCGAGAACCGCCTGAGCCCGGGCTTCCGGCTCACGCACAAGCTCGGCGGCAAGCTCTACGAAGCGCGCCAGGACCATTCACCCTTCGACGTCGTCGCCTGGCACGGCAACTACACGCCCGTCGTCTACGATCTTTCGCTCTTCTCGCCCGTCGGCAACGCGCGAGTCGATCACGTGGATCCGTCCGTCCACACCGTGCTGAGCGCGCCGCTCGACGAGCCGGGCACGGCGAGCCTCGACCTCGTGGTCTTCGCCCCGCGCTGGGACGCGACCGAGGGCACGTTCCGCCCGCCGTATTTTCATCGCAACGGCACGACCGAGATCAACGGCATCGTGCGCGACATCACGACGCGCGAAACGTTCTTCGCACCGGGCGCGCTGTTCATCACGCCCGGCATGACGCCGCACGGACCCGGCGCCGCGCTCACGCGCCGGATCCTCGCGCAGTCACCCAAGGTCGCGGATCGCCCGCACCGCTACTCGGACCAGGCGCTGTGGTTCCAGTTCGAAACGACGTTGCCACTTTCGCTCAGCCGCTGGGCGAAGAGCGCACCCGAGCGCGTGGCGGATTTCGGCGGCGTCTGGGGCGTGCACCGCCCGCGTTTCGCGCCGACCTGAACGTCTTTTCCGGCGAATGCCGCCGCTCCTAGAGCAAAAAGCCCATGCGCACGTGGAGCGCGGGGAGCACGGTGCGCCCGAGCTTTTCGAGGGTGCTCTTCACTTTCTCGTCTTCGGGCGCAAGGAGCTGATCGACGAGCGTGTCCGGCAAGCCCGAGCTCACCTTGCGCTGGAAGCTCACCTCGCTCGGCGCAATGGGAACCTGAACGCCGAAGTCCACGCCGATGCTGAAGCCCGAGCCGAAGGTCTTGAAGTAGCCGATCTCGGGCGTCAAAACCAAGGTCTTCACCGTACCGGTGCTCGAGTAATCGACGCTCGTCGGCAGGCCCGGCACGGAGCCCGTGTACTTCGGAGACGTTGATCGTTTCGTCGTAGGTCCCCCGCATGTGCGCGTAGCCCACCTCTGCGCCGAGGAAGAAGCCGCCGCCGAGCAGATGCAACCGGCCGAAAAGCGTGTAGTCCTGGTACGAGACGGTCGCTTCGCCGTAGTACTTGAAGCGAAGGGTCGGAATCAGACCGACGTGCGCGCCCGCGGCGACGTAGCGCGTGAGCTTGATCATCGCGCCCACGCCGACCAGGCTCGGCGTCCCGAAGCTCACGAAGGGCCCGATGCGAAACGGGCCGAAAATCCCGCCCTCGTCGTCCTTGTTCTTCTCGGGCGGTGCGGAGGTCCAGCGACGCTCGGGCGCCGGCGACTCCGGTGCGGGACCGAGCAGGTGCTGTGCGGGCGGCGCGGCGCTCGCGGGCGGCGGCGCGGCAGGCGGTGGCTCGACCGCTGATGTCTCGGGAAAGGACGCGGCGGGCGGCACCGGGGGCGGCTCCGGTTCGGCAGCGGGCGGCTCGGCAGCGGGCGGCTCGGTCGGGGGCGGCTCCGGCTCGGCAGCGGGCGGCGCCGGGGGTGCCGCATCATCCGGCGTCGTCGGAAGCGCTGGCTCGGGCTGCTCGCCCGGCATGCTCGGCAACGGCACGGCGTCCTCGGCGCTCGCGGGAAGCGGCACGAGGAGTGCGCCGAGCACGACGAACCACGCGACGAGCCCCTTCACGGACCTCGACGAACCACCGAGCTCAGTGCGGCTGCGGCTTGCGCTGCTGCCAGGCGTCAAGCTTGCTCCGCGCCCCATTTTTCGTTGGATCGACCGACTCGTCGTGGTGCGGGAGCTTGGCCGTGAGCTCGATGATGTACCCGTTGGGATCCTGAAAATAGATCGAGTGGATGAAGCCGTGGTCCGAGATGCCGCGCGTCGCGATCCCGGCGGCGTTCCCCTTGGCCAGCATCGGCGCGAGATCTCCGTACTCGACCTCGACCGCGATGTGCAGATCGTAGTCGTGCTGCACCTTGAACTCGAAGGGCATGTCCGGCGCCTCGAAGAACGCGAGGAACGACCCGTTGTCCAGGCGGTAGAAGGTGTGCAGCGTCTCCGTGGGCCGGCCGGTCTTCGTTTCCTTGAGCTCCAACGTCGCCGCGAGGGGGAGACCCAAGAAGTCCTCGTAGAACTTGCGGGTCTCCTCCGAATCGCGGCAGCGGTAGGCGTTGTGGTGCAGGCCCTTGAGCATCGCGGGGATCAAACGGTGACGAACGGCAGGTCCTTCAGCGCGCCCTGGAGACCATAGAGCGCCTCGTTCACCTTCGGCCAGCTCCTGAGCTTCTTCATGTTGCCGAGCCAACGCTGCACGTTGGGAAATGGCTCGAAATCGACGCGCAACACCTCGCCGAGCGTCACGAGGCACGAGCCGAAGTAGTCGGCGATCGTGATGGAGTCGCCCGTCACGTAGGCACGCTTGGGCCCAATCCAGTGCTCGTCGAGGATCTTGAGCCAGCTGCGGGCGCGCTCGGTGCCCCAGGCGATCGTCGCGCTCTGCACGTCATCGGTCGGCCGCTTGTGATGGGGAAAGATCTGCGGGTACGCCATTCCGTAGCCGTAGTCGCGATAGAAGTTGGTGTTGAACCAATCCATCATCTCGTTCACCTTCGCCCGCTTCTTCAGGTCCTTCGGGTAGGTGGGCGACTCGATCTTGTCGGCGAGGTACTTGAGGATGGCGGAGCTCTCCGTAAGGCGGAGATCGCCGTCCTCGAGCACGGGAACGAGCTTGTTCGGATTGATCGCGGCGTAGGGCTCCTGCAAGTGCTCGCCCTTCATCAGATCGACGATCTGCTCCTCGCAGGGGATTTCGTTCTCGGCGATGAACAGCCGGACGGGCCGGCTCGTCATGGACACTGGATGCATGTAGAGCTTCATGGACCGTTCTCCTCTTGGAAAGGGGCAGGACTCTAGCATGTCGCGTCACGGCGCGACCGCGGTCAACGGCCTGCTTTTCCGTCGTAGGCGACCTTGCGTTCGGCCGCCTCCCAGATGGCGCGCATGGCGGGTCGTTCCTGCTCTTCGTGGACGTGGCCGACGAGCCCCGCCGCCCGTGCGATGACCGCGAAGCCGCGCAGCACGCGACGCGGAACGCCACAGTCGCCCAGCACGGCGGCGACGGCACCGGTCGCGTTGAGCGTGATGTGCCGGCCGCACGTGCGATCCACGGCGTCCGCCAAGAGCTCGATGGCGCGCACGTGCGCGCCTGCGACGCCTCGCTCGCGAGCGAGCTCGAGCAGGCGTGGCGTCCGCGGATCGTCGGGCTTGTGGAACGGGTGACCGAAGCCCGGCAGCGGGCGCTTGGCGGCGCGAAACTCCAGAGCGATACGCTCGGCCTCCGCCGCGCCCGCGTCGCCCGCTGAGACGATGCGCTCGATGAGCTCCCCTGCCCCCTCCGTCGTCCCCACGAAGCGGCTGCCGACACAGAGCAATCCTGCCGCGACGGCGGCCTGCAGCGCCTCCTCGGCGCTCGAGTACACGAGCCGCGTCGTGAGCGCGCTCGGCGTGAGACCGTGCTCCATGAGCGTGACGAGGCAGGCGTCCACGACGTCTCGCTCGCCGGGACTGGGCATTTTCCCCAGGATCTGGAAATACAGGACCTCGGTGAAGCTCAGCTTGCCGATGAGCTCGCGGCACAGGCTCTTGTCGCGGATCCACACGTCGTCGACGGTGGAGGTGGCAATGCTCGTCGTCTGGTGCTCGGGAAGGTCGCTCATCGTCGCTCTCGCTTCTCCAGCTCGTGGCGCTGGATTTTCCCGGATGCGCTGCGAGGGAAATCCTCGAGCGCGATGAAACGGAAGGCCTTCGGCTGTTTGTACCCCGCGAGCGCGGCCCGGCACAGCTGCTTGAGCTCGTCCTCGCCGAGGCTTTCGTCGTTGACGGCGAGGTAGGCGACCGGCACCTCGCCCCACTTCGGGTCGCGGGCGCGCACCACGGCTGCCTCCGCGACGCGCGGGTCGCGCAACAGCACGCGCTCGATCTCGGCGGGGTAGATATTCTCGCCGCCCGACTTGATGAGGTATTTCACGCGGTCGACGAAGTCGAGCGTGCGGTCCGAGTTTCGTACGAACACGTCGCCCATGTGGAAGTAGCCGCCGCGAAACTCGTGCGCGTTGACTTCGGGCGCCCGAAAGTAGCCGCTGAACAGCGTGGGCCCCCGGAGGCAGAGCTCGCCGGGCGCGCCGTCCGGAACGTCCCTGTCGTCGGCGTCGACCAGGCGGATCTCGCAGAAGCGACTCGGCTCCTTCGAGAGCCTTTCGGGCACGATCCCGACGGGGATGAGATTCGACGAGCACGGCGGGCAGCCGGTCTCGGTGGCGCCGAAGGTGTTCGCGTAGGGCGCGCGAAGCAGACGCGTGATGCGCGCGATCTCAGCGGGCGGGACGAGGTCGGCCATCACGCCGCATAGGCGCACGCCGCGTGGCTCGACACGACGCGCCTCGAGCTCGACCGCAAACGTCGAGACCATGCCGGGCATGAGGATGAGCCAGCCTAACGTCTCGCTCGCGACGATCTCCGCGAGGCGCGCGCGATCGAAGCCGTCGACGAGCATGACCTTGCCGCCGGACATGAGCGTGCCGAGCGAGTAGTCCGCACCACCCATGTGGTAGAGAGGCGACCACGCGACGAACGTGTCGTCCGGGCGCACGCCGAACTCGGCGAGCACCACGAGGTTTCGTGCGAGCTCCGCGCGATGGCTGATGACGGCGCCCTTCGGTAGGCCCGTGGTTCCGCTCGTGTAAAGAACGAGGAAGGCGTCCTCCGGGTCGAGCTCCTCGGGCGCGGCGAGCGGCGTTGCGCTCGAGAGCAGCGCCTCGTAGTCGTCGCCGAAAACGACGCGCGGTGGCGCGCCCGCGACGCCATCCATCGCCGCCCGGTGCCGCGGCGAAACGAACGCGAGCTTCGGCGACACGAGGCCGACGCAATGCGCGAGCTCGGGCGCGGCGAGCCGCCAGCTCTGGCAGGCGACGAGCGCGCCGACGCTCGCTGCCGCAAGGAAAACCTCCAGATACTCTGCGCGATTCTCACTGAGGACGGCGACGCGATCGCCGCGGCCGACTCCCCGAGCGTGAAGCGCGCCGGCGAGCGCGAGGACGCGAGCACCGAGCGCACCGTAGCTCAGCCGACGATCTCCCTCTTCGAGGGCCAGCGCCGCGGGCTTCTGCCGCGCCTGGGCGAAGAACGCGCTTGCCACGCTGCTCCGCCCCGCCCGTCGAGCGAACGCCCCGCCGTCGTGGATCTCGGTGTCGCTCAAGGAACGGGAAGCCTAGTAGATCGGCGTCTAGGTCGCGACCCGGCCGAAGCAGTGCCACGATGCCGAGCAACCGGATGCCCCACGAGGTCTCGAGACAAAGCGCGCCGAAGCGGGCAGCCCGGGTCGAGCCCGCATTCGAGCTCCTCAAAGGCGACGGCATCGCCTGGATGGCGGCGCAGCCGCCATCCAGCGTCGAGGCCATCGTGACCGATCCGCCCTACGGCTTGCGCGAGTACCAGCGCGACGAACAGCGAAAGCTACGTCGCGGCCGCGGCGGCGTGTGGCGAATTCCCCCCACGCTCGACGGCCACCGGCGCCGGCCCCTGCCACGCTTCACCGTGCTCGATGCCGCCGACCACGCGCGGCTGCGCGCGTTCTTCGGCGAGGTCGCGCGCGCGGCGTTCTCGGTGCTCGTCCCGGGCGGGCACGTCTTCATCGCGACGAACCCGCTGCTTTCGCACTTCGTGTACGAGCCGCTCCTGGAGGCGGGCTTCGAGAAGCGAGGCGAAGTGGTGCGCCTCGTCCAGACGCTGCGCGGCGGTGATCGCCCGAAGAATGCCGAAGCGGAGTTTTCCGGCGTGACGGTGATGCCGCGCTCCGGCTGGGAGCCGTGGGGCGTGTTCCGCAAACCGTGCGAAGGGCGCGTGCAGGACAACCTGAGAAAGTGGAAGACGGGCGGTTTGCGCCGCCCATCCGAGAGCGCGCCGTTCCTCGACGTCATCCGTTCGGCCCCCACGAACGAGGCGGAACGTCGCCTCGCGCCCCACCCGTCGCTCAAGCCACAGGCGTTCCTTCGAATGCTCGTGCGTGCCGCATTGCCGCTCGGCGCGGGCACGGTGCTCGACCCATTCGCGGGCTCGGGCTCGACGCTCGCCGCCGCGCTCGCCGTGGGCTACCGGAGCATCGGCATCGAGCGCGACGCGCGCTATTTCGCGCTCGCGCGCCGCGCCATCCCGAAGCTCGCGGCCCTCTCGCCGTAGCTACCCACGCCGACCGACCTCTGCTAAAGAGCCCGCTCCACCAGCCGAAGTGGCGGAACCGGCAGACGCGGCGGACTCAAAATCCGTTTCCCGAAAGGGAGTGTGGGTTCAACTCCCACCTTCGGCACGACGATCTCGAGGAGTCCTCGGACTCGTCCGGGCACGCGGCGCCCTGAAACCGCGCCGCGCGCGTCGCTCGCGAAGAAGAGCCCTTGCTTTTCACGATGAGTCGGGGCTTGGCTTGCCGCGGACGGCAATGTCTGGAAGCTCGGACGACGACCTCTTGCGTCTCGCGGGAGCGACCATCGCCTCCACGCGCTACGACGGCGTGCGCTACCGGATCGACCGCGTGCTGGGCAGCGGCGCGACGAGCATCGCCTTCGTTGCCACGCGGGAACTCGGAGACACCTCGGTGCTCGTGGTCGTCAAGGTGCTCCGACCGCGCGCGATCCGTCAGCTCGGCGGTCGTGCCGCGGCTCAGGTGGACAAGGAGGTCCGCGCGCTCGAGGGTCTCGCGGAACGCTTTCCGCCGACACCGTACGTGGTGAAGTTCCTGGATGCAGGGACCGTGAGCGTGCGCGACGGTGTGCTGGCCCTCCCCTGGATCGCGGTCGAGCTCGTCAATGGTCATGACGGGGGCACGACGCTGCGGGCGCGAGTCAAGGAGACCGTCGAACGCACGGGGTACGCGTTCTCGCGCGCGAGAATCGAGTGTCTCGCAAGGGCGATGATCGCTGGGGCGTGTGCGATTGCCGAGGTCGGCGTCGTGCATCGCGACATCGCGCCGGGCAACGTGCTCTGCTCCGGCAGCGGGGAGGACGAGCTCTTCAAGATCACTGACTTCGGACTGGCGCGCGTCGGCGACGTGGCGACTTTCGGCAACGTGCTGCTCGGGACACCGGGCTATTGCGCTCCGGAGCAAAGCTTCCCCGACCCGCTCGGCGTCGGACCCTATACGGACGTGTTCGGCCTGGCTTGCTGCCTCTACTTCTCGATGACCGGAGAGCGCTACCTCGCCGCCGAGACGATCGCCGAAACGATGGTCGCGGCGTATGGGGCAGAGCGCCCACGCTTGCTCGACGCTCGCGCTCTCGCGCCCGAGCTCAGAGCACGACCGAACGTTTGCAGCAAGATCGATCGGATCCTGTCGCTTGCGACGCGCGCCGACCCCCGGCAACGCACGCGCGGCGCCGCGGAGCTCGGCGCAGGACTCTTGCCGCTGCTCGCTCCGGACGTCGATACCCCGCGCGAACGCACCGGCGCCACCGTCGTGTCGGTCGCGGCGAAGCGGCCGCCCGCCAGCAGCTTCCACTTCGGTGTTCGCGCCGCACCGGGACGCATGGCCGGCATCCGGCAGGTCGCCTGGGACGCCGACGGCCACTTCCTTGCGGCGACGGAGTCGGGCCTTGCCTACTGGGACGATTGGAGCTTTCGCGCCGTGCCGCTCGAGACGCAGCGGGCGCCGAGGGTCGTGCACCGCACGGGCCTCAGGCGTTGGCTCATCGGAGGTCAGGGCGCCATCCAGGACTTTGCGAACGGTGCGGTGGCGCGCACCGTCACCGCCGACCCGCGCGTTGCGTTCGTCGCGCTCTCCGGGTCGTTCGATTCGGGCATCGTGGCCGTCGGTCGCCGTGAGTCCGGCGCTCACGAGCTCTGGATGCTCCGCGCCAAACGCTTCGAGCGCGCGAGCGCTTTGGCCGACATCACCCAAGTGATCGAGTGCGTGGCGGTCGGGGCGGCCGCTATCTGGTCGCGGGCAACGACGCGACCGGTGCCGGCACCGTGCTTTTGGTCGAGCTTTCGCGCAAGGAAACCTCGACGTTGCTCCGCCTTCCGGGCAGCGCCGTCACGGCCTGCGGTTCGCGCCCCGAGCTCGGAGCCGCAATCTGCGCCTTCGAGGACGGGCGGCTCGTGCGGTTCACGGCCGAAGATCGCGCGGAGTACCGCTCACCCGGCACCCTTTCGGCGAGCGCAGTGACGCTGGACCCGACTGGCCGCATCTGGCTGGCGGCCGAGGGAAGCCTGTGGTGAACGACGGCGCCTGGACCGAGGCGTGGCCGCGGCGCGCGCCGACGGCGCGGCTCGTCGGCCTGTGCGCGAGCAGCAACCGCGTGACCGCCGTTGCCGCCGACGGTTTCGTCGTCAACGGCATGGTGACCGAGGCGGCGCCTACGACGAGCGGCAGTGGGGCGCCCGAGCCTTCGTCGTGAAGCTCACGTGCACGGTCCCCAGCCGGCCTTCTGGCAGGTGGAGATACCGAATGCGGGAGTGGTGCCTCCGGAGCCTTTGCCGCAAGTGATCGTGTCGCCGGTCAAGCACACCTTGCCGGCTCGATAGTGGGCGCGGCAATAGGAGCTCTGGCAGCCCAGCTCGTACTCGAGATCGCCTTTTGGATCGATTTGGCTGTCAACGAGCGCCTTCGACGTGCACTCACTGTCCTTCGAGCACGAGCGATACGGGATGCCCAAGGATCCGCCGCCGGAAGCGCCTGCAAATACCCGGAAGGCTGGGCAGGCGAATAACCGGGGCAGCAGCAGCAGGCGACCGCGCCGAGCATCGTGAGCGAGGTGAGCAAGGCCGTGAATTTCATGGTAAGATCCTTCTTCTCATGGGGGTTTGGGGCCGGTGGGGTGGAGCGAAGGCGCCGTTCTAGGCCCCCCACGGACGAGACGACGACGAAAGCGACGGCGAGCGAGGGGTGCGGCCAAGAGCAGCCACCAAAGCTCCGCCAGCGTCGGCGCGACTCTTCCGACACGACAGCTCACGATCGTGGCAGTACGACCCGCGCCGAGGGCGGCCTCGCTGACGCAGGCATTTCGGTACGGATCACAGACGAGGCCGACCGCACAGTCCGCCGTGCGACGACAAGAGTCGAGGCAGGCGCCATTTTCGCAGAGCAGCGTCGTGCAGCGCGTGGTCGCCCCGCGGTCGTCGTAAGCCAGCGTGCGATCCAGCGAGCAGCGGGCGCCCGTCACGCACCTGCTCTCGAAGCAGTAAAAGCCTGCTTCACCGTCACAGTCCAGGCCGTTGCTGCAAGAGCTCCGGCACGCGCCGCGCCGGCACGCGTAGCCCACGTCGCACGCCGTTTTCTTGGGCAGCGCGCAGCGGCCGGCGCCGTCGCAAGAACCCGCCGCGACCGATTCGAACGACGACGCGCACTCGGGATCGCCGCAGGCCGTACCGGCGAGCGCGAGCGCACAAGCGCCGTGCCCGTCGCACGCACCCGTCTGGCCGCAGGCATCGGTCGAAGCGGAGCAGTCGTCCCGAGGATCCGTCGCGGCATCGACGGCCTCGCAGATACCGGTGGTGCCATCCCCACCCTGCTTGTTCTCGCCCAGACACGAGACGCAAACGCCGTCGCAAGGACGGTCGCAGCAGACGCCCTCGGAGCAGTGACCACTCCGACATTCGTACTCCTCGGAGCATTCGCTGCCGAGCCCCGGAAGGCGAGCGAATACCGCGCCGCTCTCTGCAACGATCAGCGTGGAGGTCGGACGCCGCCAGCGCCGAGCCGAAGTACTCGTAATCGGTCGCGTAGGGAGGGGTCAACACGCCCTGCTCGGTGAGCTCGCCGTCCCGCAAGAACACGTGCACGCTCCCCGAGACGATTTCGTGGAAGGCCGCTTTCGGGGCGCCCACGTAGAGCTCGGTATCGGATACCGCCAGCGCGGCACCGAAGTAGTCATTGGGCTCGGCTCCTTCCGCGGCGACTGTCTTCGTGACGGACCAAACCCCCCGCGACTGCGAGAGAACGTAGAGGACACCTTCGCCGTCTCAATCCTTCGGGGCCGCAACGAACAATTGATTGCCCCTGGCGGCAACGACCTTGCCGAACGACATAGCGGTTCCCGCGGGGGCATCGAGCCGCTGCACCGAGTGCCACTGCCTGCCCTGCGCGTCCGTCGTGCCGGCGCGCTCGAAGACGTACGCGGCGCCGACGCCATCCTCGCCCGGTGCGCCGATCACCAGCCGATTACCGTCGAGGGCGAGCGCGTATCCGAATTGCCCGCCGACCGTTGGCTCGGCCGGTTCGAGTGTCTGGGCGGCGCCGAAGCTCGAGAAATCCCCGTCGAAAACGTACACACGCCCTGCCTCTTTCGTGCTCGGAGCGCCAACGACCAGCGTCGAGGAATCGAGCTGGAGGCTGATTCCATACTCCGAGTCGCCAGCCGACTCCACGGGCCGCGCGAGCAGCCTGCTCGACCAGTCGCCCCCTTCCGGCGTAAACAGCCAAACTCCCTGCCCCGTTGACGACGGCGTGCCGCTCGTCAACGGCATCGAAGTGACGGCAGCGAGCTCGCCCGCAACGGCCACGGTCACGCCGAAGCGCTGCCCCGAAGTCGGCGACACGGGCAGGAGCGTCCCCACGCCCGTCCAGCTTCCCGCGCTTCGACTGAACGCGTACACCGCA
Source organism: uncultured delta proteobacterium (assembly GCA_963841435.1). Taxonomy (GTDB): domain Bacteria; phylum Myxococcota_A; class Polyangia; order Polyangiales; family Polyangiaceae; genus PMG-095. The sequence continues at coordinate 810,163 of CAWJCS010000002.1, read as the reverse complement.
CCCGAATCGACCTCGTTCACGACAGCCGCCGGGGCGCCGACCAACACGAGATTACCGGACAGCGCCAACGCCCAGCCGTACTCGCTCTCGCCGACCAGGGTCGGTACCACGAGCGGCTCGAGATCCGCGGTTCCCGGGACCGGAGACTTGGCGCCCGCAGAAGCAACGTCCCGCGAAACGCTTTCTGCCCGATCGAGCTGACAACCGCCCACGCACAGTGCAAGCACCAGGACGGGCGTTTGGCGGCTAATCGGAAACATGGCCCGAGTCGATCACTCAGCAAGGGATAACCCCGCGCATCCGTCCAGCCCATGGCAATGATTTTTCGCCTCTGCCCGCGGGTTTCGTGACACGAGATCACCAGCATGGTCATTTGTCAATCAACGCTTGCCAAACGGCGCCGGCGTGGCCAGGTGCGGCCACGACGCTCACTGGCACAGGCGAGGAGCCATGTACGCAAACGGAAACGGAACCTTGGCGCTCGGGGGGCTCCTGTTCTCAACGGCCGTCTTGGCGGTGAGCTGCAGCTGCGGGTGCCCGCCACCGCGCGCGCCCCAGACAGCTTCACTCGGATCTGGGTCCGCGGCCTGCGAAGAGGGCCTAGTGCTGCCGGTCGAGACGCACACGCAAGAGGAACCGTTGTGGTGCTGGGCCGCGAGCGCCTCGATGCTCACATCGTTCCTCGCAGCCGACAGAAAGAACGAGCTTCGTCAGTGCGACTTTGCGAACGACGCCTTGCCCCCGGCGGCACACCCCTCGATTGCTGCAGCGTGCCCCGACCAGAGCAGTGTGATCGTCCCGAGTTTCCCAAGTTTACGCCACACGGTTCTCGGTGACGGTCCACGAGGACCGCTGGCCGAGCTGGAGCAACGTCACGGACGAGCTCTATGGGGGGCGGCCGCTCGGCCTCGTCGAAGAGCATTCCTACGGTCCGCAACCCTCCGCCCACATGTTCATCGCGACCGGTTGCAAGACCGTCAACGGCGACCGCCTCCTCGAGACCTACGACCCGGCCGAGCCCGGCGCCTACTGGTGGCACGAGTACGCGGACTACGAGCTTGGCGTCCCCGGCCGGCGAATGGCAAAGACATATACAAGCTTGCGGCGTGTGGCGGCCAGTGCGCCACCGACTCCGGCGAAAGAAGCCAGGGGGAGACGGCACGGCGACGGCACCGGCCTGCACCACGTGGCTCAACGTGCCGCCTGCGAGCCCTCCACCGCTGCCGCTCAAGGCTTCGCGACACTCGAGCTGGCCGTTGACCTCGGCTCGGCGGGCTTGCATGCTCGCGTCACCCACCCGGAGAGCCTCGGATTGACCGCCGCGGAGGCGAAGGACCGCTGCCGCGGCAATCTCGTCGCCGAGCAACTCGACATCGTCGAGTGGTGCTCCCCCAGCTTGCCACGAGCACCTCGGTACCCTGCCGTCGCGTCGAATCCCGCGCTCGCCACGTACCTATTCCTGCTCGACGGCAAAGCACGCGGGATGATGGAGGTGCTGCGCCGGCAAGCGTCGTGGTACCCAATAGCTTACGGGAACAAGGGGGCCGCCGCGGCAATCCAGAGCGCGCTCGGCGCTCTCGCTCACGGGCAGATGACGGTGAGCGAGAAGGGCAAGCCGCCGAAGGTACTGAAAGTTCCTCAGTTGAATCGCTACTTCATCATCCTGGAGCCGGAGGGCCAGCCTCGACAGTTCGTGCCGGTGCTGTCGGTCGATGGAAAGGGAGACGGGTCCGTGCTCTCCGCCGGCAAGCCTTACCCCGAAGAGAGTGTGACCAGGGCGCTTCGCTCACTGTTGCCCAAGCAGATGGACCCGAGCCCTTCTGAGGCAAGGCTGCTCAAAGCTCCAGCCGTAGGCCGACGGACGGGACGAGGGCGATGAACGCACGCAGGGCCCGCTCGTCCGGGAGAGTGAGCACTCCGGCGCCGTAGCGCTCGGGCGCGCTCACGCCGCTCAGCAAGCCGGTACGGCCCGATCGCACCACCTTCGGAGGCAGGTACAGGGTCATGGCAATACCCAGGTCGGCGCTCAACCGCAACGTCAAGGCACGCCCAGTCTGAGCTCGGTGGAGGTGAAAGGGAGCAACACCCACGCGCTCGACTCCGGGACGGCCAAACGGCCCGTCGCGGTTGCCCACACCCCGGCACCGTCGTCGTAGACGAGCCCCGTGAGGGTTCCGCCGTTGCCGAGCTCTGCGTTGACGAGGGCAGTGCCGGCCGAGAGGCGCGCGGTGAGCGGATACGTGCGAAAGAAACGCGCGGCCACACCGGCTTGCAGGAACAGGCCGAAATGCCACCGAGTCGCGCTCGTCGGTCGAATGGAAGCCGAACGTGCCGGGCTCGCTGCCCGCGGCCACGGTGCGCGTCGAACGCTCCTTCAGCGTGAGGTAGCCGCCCCCGAGCTCGGCAGCCAGACGGCGCAGCAGCGAGTAGCCGACCCGTGCCGAAGCCGACCAGCCGAACGGCCGTGACCGCGTCGGGCAGTCGCAGGCAGCGTCGGTGCTGCCGCGCAAGCTCCGCGCGAGGATCAGCGCCGCGTTCGGCTCGACGTAGAAGCGCGGCGACGCATCGCGCGGCGGGTTCGGGGGCAGGCGCGCCATCACGACGTCTTCGTGCCCGGGTTCAGCCGGAGGTCACGGCGAAATGGCAGATAGCCGGGCGCGAGAACGTCGAAGTGGTGAGTGCCGCTCGGCAGGCCTCCCGACCACTTGCCCATCCCGGCGAACTGCCCATCGACGTAGACCGCCGACTTTTCAGGCTCGAGGACCACCGTGGCCTCGGCGTCGAGCGTCACCGCCCGCAACGTGAGCGTCTCGGACCGCCGCGCTCCGAAGTCAACCGCGGTCGGTGCCGTCCCGAGCCGGTGACCACGGAGTGCCACGAGTGCAGCCCCGGGGAAACGACGCCGCGCCAGGGCGTCACCCCGACGACGGCGGCGTCAAGCACAACGTCGAGCCGTCGATTCGCAGCCTCGGTGACGACGAGCGTCCGCGCTCCTGCGAGCGGCGCCATCTCGACCGCGAGCGCGCGGCTGCTTTCCGCCGTAACGACGATGCGGTGATCCTGAGCTTCGAAACCGAGCTTTTCGAAGTGCACGACGTGCGAACCGGCCTGGAGCCAGAGCGGCCCGGATAGGGGCTCACGCCCCGGCTGCGGCCATCGACGACGACGCGCACGCCCGCCTCCCCGACGCGCACGACGACTTGCCCGAAGTGGGCGAGCAACGCGCGGCGCTCGGCTTCGAGCCCCTCCCGCTCGGCGTCGGACATTTCGGCCCCGAAGTCGCTCACGAGCACGTCGTAGAGCTCCAGCGCGTCGGCGTAGTGACCGAGAGCCTGAGACGCGATAGCCGCGTTGCGCGTCGCGCTGCGAGTCGGGAAGAGCCGGCGCGATTCCTGGAACTCCGCGAGCGCCGCCTCCCAGCCGTCACCGGTGTTGCCGAGGGCAAGGCCCCGCGAAAAGTGCGCCTCGGCTTCTGCACGCCGCGCTCGGTCATCCTCGGGAGTCTGGTTGCCCGTGGTGTTGCCGTCAGTGGGCGCCGCCTGAGCCGCAGCGTGTTTCGCCGGCAAATGCAGCCCGACCACGAGAGCGAGCCCTCGAAGCCACCCCCCCCGGGTGGGCAGCGATACCGACATCGCTCGAGCACCCTAGCAGAGCTACTCGAATTTCTGAGAGAGTTCGGCGGCCATCGACGGGGCTGGTGCAGTCAACGAACTCACCGGGACCGATTCGGGTGGTCGCGACTCCTTGCGTCGCGGCTTGTCCCGAGCAACCGCAACGCGCGAGGGCACGAGCGCTTCCATCGTGATCGCGACGCGCTGCTCGGCGCTGCGGCCGGCAAACGCGGCCGAGACGGCGTGGACCGACCCCACCTGCCCCACGATGATCACTTGCCCGTCACGCACCGCGACGGGCTCGCCGTCAACCTCGACGACGGCTTCGGGCGGTTCGATGTCGAGCGGGTATCGGCGCACGGCCGGGTCACTGGACGGGGTCGTCGGAGGGACCGAAACCGAGGCTGGTCTCGTCGTCACACCGGCCGCCGGGGCGGTCGGTGTTTTCGAGCCTGGAGTCGAAACGAGCGCCCAACCGGCGAGCCCGCCCGCACCTGCCAGCGAGAGCGCGTACAGAGGCCACCGCAATGCGGGTGAAACGCCTCGCCTTCGCTCGCGCACGACCGGCGCGTCGCTATGGGTCGTCTGGCTCAGCGTGTCGGCGAGCGCGAGGCGCGCGGCAGGCACGCTGCGCTCGGTGCCCGAGGGCCCCGTGAGTTCCTCCCAGCGGAGCGTGGCCGGTCCCGGCAAGAGCTGCTGAAGGGCGTCCCTTAGCTCCAGGGCGCTCGCCGTTCGTCCTTTTGGGTCGCGCACGAGCCCCTCGCGGACGACGCGCGCGAGCGACGCGGGGACCCAGGGAGCGAGATCCTGAACGGAGGGGATCGGGGCCGTCAGCACGGCAGCAATCAACTCGCCCATGGATTCGGCCTCACCCCAGGGCAGCGTTCCGGTCAAGCAATGAAAGAGCACGACGGCCAGCGACCAAACGTCGGTGGTCTCCTCGATCGAGGACGCGCGCTTGAGCTGCTCCGGCGACATGTACTGCGGGGTGCCGAGCAGGGCCCCGCCGTGGGTGAGCGTGTTGCCGCTCTCACCGAAGATCTGCATCCTCACCTTGGCGACGCCGAAGTCGAGGACCTTGACGGTCACGTCGTCGTCCGGTCCGCGCGCCAAGAAGAGATTGGCCGGCTTCACGTCGCGGTGGATCACGCCGAGCTCGTGGGCGCAAGCGAGCCCTGCCGCCGCCTGAACGACGACCTTGATCGCGGCAACCGGAGCGAGGGCGCCGACCTTCTTCAGGGTCTGCGCGAGATCCTCCCCGCGCAGGCAGTCCATGACGTAATAGACCAGACCGGCAGAATCGATGCCCGAGTCGTAGGCAGCAACGACATGGGGGCTCTCGATGAGCCCGCTCGCGCGGGCCTCCCAAAGAAACGCTTCGTGAGCTCGGCGTCGGCCGAAAGCTCGAACGAGCTCAGGACCTTGACGGCGCAGCGCTTGTGGGTGCCGGTGTGGCGGGCCTCGTAGACGGACCCCATCCCGCCGCGACCAATCAGGCGCACGAGCTCGTACCGCTCGGCGATCACCGACCCTGCGAGATCCGGCCCTGCGCTCAAGGTGGCACAATTATAGGGGAGCCGCCGGCCGGACCGAAAGGGGTCGCGCCGGGCGGCGATCACGTCATTTTTTCACGAATGCTCGAGGTAGCGGCCGAGCACCTCGACCGCTTGCTGCAGATCGGGGGCCCGCGCCGCCGGGTTCCTGACGAGGAGCTGGGACGAAAGCCCGCAACATCATCCGGCAAATCGGGGACCAGCACCCCCAGCGGAACCACTCCGCCAAGGAGCAGCTGGCGCAGGGTGTCCTGGGGGCTCTCCCCTTCGATGGGGCGGCACCCGGCCAATGCTTCGTACAAGGTCACTCCGAACGACCACACGTCAACCCGCTGATCACACTCGGCGGGTCGTAGCGCTTGCTCCGGAGCCATGTAGGAAAGCGTGCCGAGCAATACCTCGAGCCCCGTGATGGGGACGAGATCGCTACCGGGCGGGGGTTCGTAGAACCGCGCCACACCAAAATCGAGCAAACGCACCGCGGGACGCTCTGCATCGGGGCTCGGGAGCTGCAAAAAGATGTTCTCCGGTTTGAGATCACGGTGTGCGATCCCCGAGCGATGCGCCTCGACCAGCGCCTCTCCGATCGGCAGGAGCAGCGCCGCGGCCTGTCCGAGGGTCAGCCGACCCTCGCGATTGAAGCGCTGCCTCAACGTTTCCCCCTGGAGCAGCTCCATCACGAGCACCGGAGCGCCCTGGTGGAGAAACACGTCCCGTACGGGCACGACCGCCGGATGCGAGACAGCTCGTGAGGCGCGGGCCTCTCGCAGGAGTCGCTCGCCCGCCGCGTCCTCCAGCGTTGCGCTCGTGCGCAAGAGCTTCAGCGCGACTGGCTCACCCGTACGCGTGTCCCGCGCCGACCAGACGCCGCTCGTTCCCCCCACTCCGACGAGCGCTTCGACTTCGTAGTGATGCAGTTGGGCGCCGGGTTCGGGCATCGGAGTCGGTCAAAGACACGATGAGCTGTAGTATTCTCGCCTTCTAGCATGGCCCCATCCGGCAATCCGACGCTACCCTCCTTGTTGCTGGTCCGGGGCGCCGCCAAAGGGGGCGACTCCGTGACGCTTCTCGAGCAAAGCGCGCGCGTGACGGTCGTCGCCAACGCCGCCGAGGCGGCGAGCGCGCTGGAAACCAACGCCTTCGACGCGTTGCTCGTCGAGCTCGAGGACCCCGATACCGCATCCATCGAGCGCCTGGGGAAGCTTGCTCAAGCGTGGCGCGACGTACCCGTCATCGCGTGCGGGCTCGCCGAGCCTTCTCGCGTTCGGCGGGCGCTCGCGGCGGGGGCCACCGAATTCCTGGCCCTCCCGGCGTCGTCCGCCACGGTGGCTCTCGCCCTGGAGGCCGCCATGTTTCGCGCGCGAACGCTGATCCCGCCGCCGGCGACGACCGCCCCGCGGCTCATCGGCGACTCACCGCTCATCGGCCAGGTTCGTGACAGGATCGCGCGCGTCGCGGTCGGCAAGGCCACCGTTCTTCTGCGCGGCGAGACGGGCACCGGCAAGGAGCTCGTCGCGCGCGCGCTGCACCACGCGGGCCCGCGCGGCGAGGCGCCGTTCGTGACGGTCAACTGCGCCGCGCTGCCCGAGACGCTGCTCGAGAGCGAGCTCTTCGGCTACGAGAAGGGGGCGTTCACCGGCGCGCATACGCGACAAGCCCGGGCGCGTCGAGCTCGCGCGAAGGGGGCACGCTGTTCCTCGACGAGATCGGCGACATGTCGCCGGCTCTGCAGGTGAAGCTGCTGCGCCTGCTCCAGGAGCGCGAGTACGAGCCGCTCGGCGGGGCGCGCACCGATGCAGCGCGGACGTGCGCGTATCGTCGCCGCGACGCACCGCGACCTCGAGGACATGGTCGCCGCGGGACGCTTCCGCGAAGATCTCTTCTATCGCCTCAACGTGCGTGCGGTATCGAGCTCCCGCCGCTGCGTGAGCGCGGCGCGAGGACGTCCCGCTCCTCGTTCGACACTACTTCGAGCTCTTCCGGCGCGACAACGACAAGCGATGGCTCGAGATCGAGCCGGCCGCCGTGCGGCTCTTGCAAGCTCAGCGCTGGCCGGGCAACGTACGCCAGCTCGTCAATTTCGTCGAACGGCTCGTCGTGCTCTCGACCGGTCGAACCGTCACGACCGACAACGTCCGTTTCCAGCTCGACGAGCACATGGCCTTCGTCACGCAGGCGGCCCCACTCGACTCGCGCTCCCTGGACCCGCGGAGCGCCCGTCCGCTCGAAGGCGCGGACCGCCGGGCCGAGAAGCCCGGCGTGGTCGAAGCCCCCGGTCAGAAGCCGGAGCTGCTGTCGTCCAGCGTGCGCCCGCTGCGCGAAGACCTGAAACGCGCCGAGCATCGAGCGCTGACGAAAGCGCTGAAGAGCGCCAAGGGGAACCGCGCCCTGGCCGCCAGGCTGCTCGGCGTCAGCCGGCGCACGCTGTACACCAAGCTCGAAGAGCACGGAATCGAGTAGCGCCCTCCCTCGAGAGCGTTCCCCGCAACGGCGCAGAGCCTGCCCGGAGGACCCGGGGGCATAACAGCGTTGGTGTGCAGGCCGCTGCACGGCGAAGTGTGTCGAACGCCTCACACCTCGAGGGCATGAGCGTGCCGAAGTGTGAAGGGCCCTGCACGGATGGGGGCGGAATCCGCCCGGCACGGGCCTTGCTCCCCCGTGCAGCGTGGAACCGCTGCTCACTCGAACGATAGTGGAAGAGCTCGACCTCGGCGAGCTTTGGCGCTCACTGGTCGATGGCAAAGTGACGCTGACTGCGACCGCCCATCGCGACGGCCGTTGCTTCGGGGTCCTTGCGACATGCGATCCGGCGCGACCCATGCTCCGACCCAACACGCGCGACGCGCTCGAACGACTCCTGTCGGGCGCGCCGCAGAAGGTCGTTGCCGCGGACATCGGCTTGTCCCTGGCCGCCCTTTCCGTACGGAGCGCCAGCGCGCTGCGAGCGCTGGGAGCGTCCGCGCCAATCTCGCGCACCCCCATCCTGTTGGTCATGGCGGCGCTCGCGGCGCGGGGTCTTGCGCCTCCGCCGGCGCTGCTCGAAAAACGTGCGGACGGCGTGCGGATTGCCAGCGCAGAGCTTCCAGGCGCCGAGCTCGCGGCGCGCCTGAGCCCGGGCGAGAGCGACGTGCTGCGCCTCGTGATGGAGGGTAAGACGCATCAGGAAATGGCTGCCGAGCGCAGCACGTCACCGCGAACGGTCGCGAATCAGATGGGCGCAATCTTCCGCAAGTTTTGCACCTCGGGGCGTGCGGCGCTGCGCGCGCGGGTCATCGAGGAAGAGTCCCGGCTGCACTACGCACGCTCGCGGAGTGGAACGTTCCGACTCGAATCACTCGGGCGCATCGCCGTATCGGCCTGACGCGACCGACGAATGCCGGGGTGGGTGGGTCGCAAGCCGCGCACCCGCCGAGCGTAGGCACGCCTGCGGCACACCGCTCGCGAAGGACTGCGCGACGATGTGCGCGGCCGGCGCCACTCTCCCCGGCTGCCAGAGCTACGAGGACTGCTGCGCGGAGTGCACCTACGTGGATCCCGTACGGCCCGAGTGCATGAAGCGCTACGGCAATCTTTGCCGAGCTGGATCCGATCGACTCGCCGATCTCGAATACGATCTGCAACAACCAGGCGGCGCCGGAAGGGTGGGGGTGCATCCCCGACGTTCCTTTTCCGATCAGCGTTTCCTGCTTCGACGAAGAGACGACGCTCGAAACGTGCCTGCGCGGCTACGCGGTGCTTTGAGGCGCTGAAGCCCGCCGATGCGGCGCGCGAGCCCGCCGTGAAGCGCCGAACCCCGCCGGCGTCTGCGCGCCTCACTCGAGATCGATGCAGATCAGGCGCGCGTTGGCCGGGTCCGAGCCCGGGTCGTGGATGACGATCGAGCGCGCGTCGGCGGCGGCGAGGTGTGCCACGGTAAGCGAAGCCTCGGCCATGGGAGCCGAGCTGCCGTCGAGCATCATCCAGAGCTCGTTCATCTCGCCGGCGGCTCCGGCCTTGTCGCGCACGTAGTGCGCTCCGCCACTATCCACGCTGCAGGGACGATCGTGGACGTGCGCCGGATACGTGACGGCGGCCATGAGGCCCGCTGCAGCAACGTGCACCTTCGTCGTCCCGTCGACGCCGCGGACGAGCTCGGCGGTCGCTTCGAGCGCCGTGTAGTTGGGGCTGGCCGCCGGCAGCTGCTCGCCGATGCCCTTCGCTTCGACGTCGGGGAAGGCGTCGGGCAGCAAGGTCGCGCAGGCCACCTTCGGCGCCATGTCGGCGGAGGTGCGGTGGATCACGACGGAGGCGCCGTCCAGGCGGGCGCGGTGCGTGAAAGTGGTCATACCCGTGGCCGTTCCAGCGGTGGTGTCGCCGAGGTCCGGCCAGAGCTCGTTGGCCTCGTCGGCGGTCATGACGGTCGGGTCGATCTTGTAGTGGCCGCCGGCATCGCTCACATCGCACGGATACTGGTGCACGTGACTCATGTACATGGACGCCGGGTCGAGGCCCGTGACGCCGAGCGTCACCGTGGTGCCGGCGGTGGAACGCTCGAGCGTGGCCGTGCCTCCGATCGTCTGGTCCAGCGTCTCGGCTGCGGCGAAGGCCTTGAAGGTTCCGTGCGCCGCGGGCGTTGCGTCCGAGCTCAGGCTCAGGTCCGCGCACACCATCTTGTTGCCGCTCGTGGGCTCGTGCACCACGATCGACAGGGCGTCGCCGCGGAGCGCATGCGGCACCGTCACCTCGGTAGAGCCGACGCCGTCGGCGCCCGACTGGAAGGGGAGCCAGATCTCGTTCGACTCGCCGGCCGCGGCTGCGGGATCGCGCAGGTAGTGCCCGCCTGCGCTCACGGCGCACGGCTGATTGTGAACGTGGCTCTGGTACTCGGTGGAAGCCTCGAGGCCCAGCACCTGAATGGAAATGACGGTGTCGCCCGTGCTCTTCCGGTAGACGACGGCCTGTCCGGAAAGATCCATCGACGCGTAGTCCGGTAGCGGGGCGAAATGGCCCACGAGAACCGCGGGCAGCACGGCCACGACACCGCCACCACCTCCCGCCCCGCTCGTGCCTCCCGCGGCCCCGCCGCCCGCGGCGCCTCCGCTGCCAGCCGCACCCGAGCCGCCCGCTACGCCGGCGCTGCCGGCTCCACCTGCCGTGCCTCCGCTGCCCCCCGCACCAGAAGCGCCGCCGGCGCCAGCACTGCCGCTCGCCGCTCCCGCGGAGCCTGCCGTTTGAGGGGGGAACGTCTGCTTCGACTCCTGGGAGCCACAGGCGGCGAGCCCCAGCGTCAACGTCGAAACCAAGGGCACGAAGATGCGCGACAAAGAGGCTTTGGCCATAGCGTTCGGAGGCACGAAAGAGGGTGAGCGGGGCCTACTCGGTCCCGGATCGGCTCTTACCCATGGCTCCGATCTCGCGGCAACGGCTATCGGGAAAGCAAAAAAAAACAATCACGCCGGGTTGCGACGCGCCTCGGGGGGACGACGAGGATGTGACCGCGCGGTTTCGAGACCGCCCGCAATCGACCCCGAAATCTGGCCCCTTTCGGGTGACCTGTGGCAGCCCTCGGGGCTCATGTCGCGCTGGATCCATGCCGCCCTGCCGCTCGGGCTGCTTCTTGCCACGGGGCTCGCCCACGGGGCGCCCCCCCACGCGAGAACGGCACGCTCTGCGCACCACGGCGCCGAATCGCACCCTCACCGCACGAGCCCCCGTGCCCATGCCAAAAAGGCGCGGAGAACGGCATCGCTCGCCCGCGTCTGCCCGGCCAAGCAAGTCGGCCACGAGAGCGTTTCGATGCGCAGCTACCGCATCGCGCGCGGCGACTCGCTGAGCGTCATCGCCTACCACCATGGCACGTCGGTCAAGGCGCTGGCGGCCGCGAACGGCTTGCGCAACGACGACGTGATTCGAGCGGGTGACGTTCTCGTGATCCCCGAGCACCACCGGCCCGGCGGCGGCGACGACTGGCTGAAGTACGCGCGCAAAGCAAAAAATCCCGGCCGGCTCGACCTCGTCGGCTACAAGCGACGCTTTCGCGGGACCATTGGCTCGGGCCGTATCTCCGAGTCGGCAAGGCGCGAGATCTCGGCCGTGCTCGGTGCCACCGGCTCGCGCCCCCCCGTACCGGATCGCCTCATTCGGCTGCTCGTGCGCGTGAGCGACACCTTCGGTGGGAAGTCGCTCCGCGTCGTGAGCGGTTATCGAAACAGCTCGTTCTTCTCCGACTCGCGCCACAAGCGCAGCGAGGCGGTGGATTTCAGCATTCCGGGCGTGCCGAACACCGTTCTCCGACAGTACCTCTTGCTGCTCGACAACGTCGGCGTCGGCTATTACCCAAACTCGTCCTTCGTTCACCTCGACGTGCGCCCCTGCGTCATGCAGTGGGTGGACTACGCCGGCCCCGGTGAAGCGCCGCGCACGTCGCCGGCGCAGAGGTTCGCGAAGAAGCTTCGACCGGCGGACCTCGACGACATCGCCGAAAACGTCGTCGCCGAGATGGAGGCCGCGATTCCGGCCGCGCCGAGCGCGTCGAACGGCGTCCGCAAGCTCCCCAAAGGCAAGGCGTCGCACGATCCCGGCGCGAACGACGACGTCCCCGATGTCGCCGATGAAGCGCTACCGGAAGCCACAGCTCCGGGACGGGGCACAGCGGACGACGACGGCGACCCGCCGCTCGCGGCGGCCGAGACGCACGAGAGTGCGCCGCACCGCGCCCCGCGACACCCGCGGCCCTAGGGCCAAAGAAGCGCGGTCGCTGGGATCGCTCGGAAGGTTTAACACCCAAGGCGCATCGATCCGACACACTCGCGCCCCGGTTTTCACTATCAAAGGAAACCGGGGCGTCGTCGAAGCCCAAGTTTTTGGCCCGACATGTGTGATGCCCGTGCATGAAGGTGGGCAAAGCTCGCATGTATTTGCATGCGGAATGCGCCGTAGCTCTTGATTGACCTTATGTGGCGAGGTACGTTCGTCCGTTGTTGGTCTTCGTGATTCGCGAGGAGTGAGTCACGAGCAACCAACCCCGGGAGGGTACTCGCAGAGTGCCGACCGGCCCCTCCGCGCGACACCCCCGCACGGCAGGGGATCGGTGTGTCCGGGGTCATCGCACCCTTTTTGCCGGAGGCTCCTTTGGTCCCGAAGCTCATCGCGCGTATTTCTGGCTGTATCCTGCTCTCGGCACTGGCCTTCGGTTGCTCGGGGCGCCCCGACGTTTCGACCAACGGGACAGGTGTTACGGCCGGCAGTGCTGGCAGCGCCGGCAAGGGGTCCGGTGGGAGCAGTGGCTCGCTCGGTGAAGGCGGCGAAGGCAACAACCTCGGCGGACCGATCATCGGCCCCGGCGACGCCGGCGAGAGCGGCAACGGCTGCAAGACCACCTGCGACTCCGACGAGTGCGGCCCCATCAGCGACGGCTGCGGCGACCTCATCAACTGCGGCGGCTGCACGGCGCCCGAGACTTGCGGCGGCGGCGGCGAGCCTAGCCGCTGCGGCGGCAGCGCGGCGTGCGTGCCGAAGACCTGCAAGGACCTCAAGGCCGACTGCGGCATGCAGGCCGACGGGTGCGGCGGCGTCCTGAATTGCTGGCCGGACTCGAAAGAGAAATGCGCCGGAACCGGCGAACAATGCGTCGATGGCGAGTGCTCCGTCCCCGGCGGCTCGTGCACGCCGCTCACCTGCGACGACTACGACGCCAACGCCGGCATCTGCGGTGAGGTCCCCGACGGCTGCGGCGAAACCATCGACTGCGGTTTCGACTGCGCGAGCGACGAGATTTGCGGCGCCCAGGAGCCCGGGAAATGCGGCACGGCGATGTGCGAGCCGATCACCTGCGAGGAGGCGCTCGCGAGCCTTCCCGACAACTACTGCGGGTTCGTTTCCGATGGCTGCGGCGGCGAGATCGAGAACTGCGCGGACGCGTGCACGGGCGGCGAGACCTGCGGCGGCGGCGGCACCCCTGACGTCTGCGGTCAGGGGCAATCCTGCGTGCCGCGCACGACGGCGGACTGCGGCTCCACCAACTGCGGCTCCATCAGCGATGGTTGCGGCGGCCTCATCGACTGCGGCTCCTGCTCGGGCGCCGAAACCTGTGGCGGCGGCGGCACGCCCGGTCAGTGCGGCGCTCCGGCGTGCGTGCCGAAGACCTGCGGCAATTTCAACGCGAATTGCGGCTCGATCCCCAACGGCTGCGGCGCCACCTTGAATTGTGGCACCTGCTCGAGCGGTAACGTCTGCAACGCCAACGTCTGCACGCCGGTCGTGTGCGTGCCCAAGACGGCGCAGCAGGTCTGCACCGGCCTTTGCGGCATCCAGAGCGACGGCTGCGGCGGCACTGTCAATTGCGGCGGCTGCTCGGCCCCGAACACCTGCGGCGGCGGCGGGACGCCTAGCGTCTGCGGCACGCCGCCTTGTACGCCGCTTACCTGTCAGGACGTCGGCGCCAACTGTGGCCCGATCGGCGACGGCTGCGGCGGCATCATCCAATCGTGCGGCACCTGCTCGTCGCCCGAGATCTGCGGCGGCGGCGGCCAGGCGAGCGTGTGCGGCAACGACAGCGGCACCACCTGCACGGGCCTCTGTCAGTACCAGGCCTCGTGTCCCACGAACCAGGAGACGCGCCTGACCGGCACCGTGTACGCGCCGAACGGCACCGAGCCGCTGCCGAACGCGCTCGTCTACGTACCGAACGCGCCGCTGCCCGCCATCACGCATGGCCCGAGCTGCGATCGCTGCCAGGACGAGGACCTCGGCAGCCCCATCGCCGGCGCCGTCACGGGCGCGGACGGCACGTTCGTGCTGCGCAACGTGCCGGCGGGCATCGACTTTCCGCTGGTCGTGAAAATCGGCAAGTGGCGCCGCGTCGTGACGATCACGTCGACGCCGCAGTGCACGAACAAGAACCTCACCGCCGACCAGACGCGCCTACCGCGCAACAAGACGGACGCCTCGGCCGGCAACCAGCAGTTCGTGAGCCTGCCGCAGATGGCCATCGCGACCGGTAACTACGACGCCATGGAGTGCGTCGTGCGCAAGATCGGCGTGAGCGACTCCGAGTTCACGCTGCCGACCGGCCAGGGCCGCGTGCACCTCTACCGGGCGAACGGCGCCTACCAGTCCTGCTCGCACTGGCAGAACGGCAACTGCAGCAGCGGAAACCGGGTCTCGGCTCCGCTCTCGGACCTCTTCCAGGGCAACACCGTCAGCAACTACGATCTCGCGATCTTCGACTGCGAGGGCAGCGCCAACGAGCACGGCAACAACTACGACGCCAAGCTCCACGCCTTCGCCGACGCCGGCGGCCGCGTGTTCGCGTCGCACTACAGCTACACCTACCTACACGACAACGGTGACTTCGCGACGACGGCCACCTGGGGCGGCACGGGCTCGGAGAGCAACACCGTCGGTATCATCGACAAGACCACGAACAAGGGTCAGACCTTCAACACGTGGCTCGGCGTCACGAACTCGTACAGCACCACCTACGGCAACGGGTACATCGACATCCTGGACCCGCGCTACTACGTGCAGGCGAACAGCGCGACGTTGAGCGAGCGCTTCGTCTACACCGACAGCAGCGTGCGCGTGTCGGGCCACCAGCTCTCGACGCACAACTCGACGCAAGAATACGCGTTCAACACGCCGGTGGGCGCCAACGCGAACAACATCTGCGGGCGCGTGCTCTACAGCGCGTTCCACGTCGCCGTCGGCAGCACCACGGGCAGCGCCGTCTTCCCGAACCACTGCTCGACCGGCGCCCTCACAGCGCAGGAGAAGGTCCTCGAGTTCATGCTCTTCGACCTCTCGTCGTGCGTCTCGGTCGGCAATCCGCCCGGCATCCCGACGTGCACCCCGAAGACCTGCAATGACCTCGGCGCCACCTGCGGCTACCGTGCCGACGGCTGCGGCGGGCTGCTCGACTGCGGCACCTGCGGCGCCCCCGACACCTGCGGCGGCGGCGGCACGCCGAACCAGTGCGGCCACACGTGCACGCAGACCACCTGCGGCGCGCAAGGCGCCAACTGCGGCGTCATCGCCGACGGCTGCGGTGGGGTGCTCACCTGCGGCGCCTGCACCTCGCCGGCCGTTTGCGGCGGCGGCGGCACGCCGAACGTGTGTGGCACCCCGAGCTGCACGCCGCGCAGCTGCGCGAGCGTCAACGCGACCTGCGGCCCCATCGCCGACGGCTGCGGCGGCACCGTCAACTGCGGTACCTGCACGGGCGGCCAGACCTGTGGCGGCGGCGGCACGCCCAACCAGTGCGGCACCGGCAGCTGCAACCCGAAGACGTGCCAGGGCGAAAACGCTCAGTGCGGCTTCATCGGTGACGGCTGCGGCGGCACCGTGAGCTGCGGCACCTGCCCGACCGGCCAGACGTGCGGCGCCGGCGGCCCGAACCGTTGCGGCGGTGGCTGCGTCCCGCGCACGTGCCAGGCGGCAAGCGCTACCTGCGGCTTCATCGGCGACGGCTGTGGCGGCACGCTCAACTGCGGCACCTGCCAGGCTCCGGAAATCTGCGGCGGCGGCGGCACGCCGAGCCAGTGCGGCGGCTCCTGCTCCCCGCGCACCTGCCAGCAAGCGGGTGCCGAGTGCGGCGCCACGAGCAACGGCTGCGGCGGTGTCCTCTCGTGCGGCGTCTGCCCCCCGGGCCAGACGTGCGGCGCCGGCGGCCCGAACCTCTGCGGCAACGGGAACTGCGCGCCAAAGTCCTGCTCGCAGGCGAACGCCAACTGCGGCGCCGTCGGTGACGGTTGCGGCAACGTGCTGAGCTGCGGCACCTGCCCGGCCGGACAGAGCTGTGGCGGCGCCGGCGTGCCGAACCAGTGCGGCGCGGGCGGCTGTGTCCCGCGCACCTGCAGTCAGCAGAACGCGGAGTGCGGCCCGGCCGCCGACGGCTGCGGCGGGCTGCTCGACTGCGGTACCTGCACGCCCCCGCTCACCTGCGGCGGTGGCGGCGTCCCAAGCAAGTGCGGCAGCATCAACTGAGGTGCGGACGCGAGCGGCCTGGCGCCGCTTGATTTCGTACCCTGATTCTTCGCAGGGCGCCTCGTAGGGAGGCGCCCTGCGCCCTTCGCGACGCTGAAAACAGCCGGCGCCCGTCCCGCCGGTTTGTCGTCTTGGGTGGCTTCGACCCTCGGTGGGGAGCGCGGGATCGGCTCGCGTGACTGACCAGCGCGTTTGGAGGCGACCGTACTCGGGAGCCCCACCGTGCGACTCTCCTTCGTCCCTTTTTGGCTGATCGCGCTGGCGGCGTGCGCGTGCAGCGTCGAGACCACGGCGCCGGAGACGGGGGGCACCGGTGGCAAGGCCAGCGGGGGGGTCGGCGGCAGCGCGGGCTCCGGCCAAGGTGGCGCGTCAGGCCTGGGCACGGGCGGAGTCGGCGGGAGCGGTGCTGCAACAGCGGGCGCGAGCGGTGCCAGCTCCGGCGGAGCTACGGGGGGTTCGAGTCAGGTCGGCGGCAGTGCCGGCTTGGGCGGTGCCGGCGGTGCCGGCGGTGCCAGCGGTGCAGCGGCCTCAGGGGGCAGCGCAGCGGCTGACGGCGGCACGGCGGGCGTCGGCGGAGCAGGCGGCTCGGCCGGCGATGCCGGTGGCACGGCGGGCGCAGGAGGCGACAGCGGTGGGAGCTCCGGAGCCGCGGGTGGCGGTTCCGGCAGCGGCGGTACAGCGGGCTCGGCTGGCTCGACAGGCATGACCGGCACTTGCCAGCCCAATTGCGGGTCCCACAAATGGGCGTGCTGGCCGATGCCGAACCCGGTCGGCAGCAGCTTGCCCAACGAAGCAAGCTACACGGTCGGTACCGACACGACCGTCGACGACGTGACCTGCCTCGAATGGCAGAAGACGCCGCCGAGCACGAACCTCACCTGGCAGGACGCGCTCGACTACTGTGACGGCCTCACGCTCGCGGGGCACGACGACTGGCGGCTGCCGACGCGCGTCGAGATGGCGTCGATCGTCGATTTTACGCAGGGCCCCGCCCTCGACAAGACGGGCTTTCCGGGCGGCGCCAGCGGCTTTCACAAGACGGCGTCCGACTGGATCCTCACCATCCAGCAGAAGGGCGCCGGGGCCGGCAAGGACTTCGCGTGGGCGTACAACCTCGGCGACGGCATCGTGAGCAACGCATACTCGAAGGCAACCGCCGCCCGCAACCGCTGCGTGCGCGGCGGCGGCGCGGGTGAGGCGCCGAGCGACCCCGCCGTCGCGCCCCCGAGCCAGTACACCGAGCTCGCCGCGGGCGAGATAAAGGACACCTACACGGGGCTCGTCTGGCAGCAGGGCTACTCGGACGCCGGCCTGACGTTCGACGAGGCGGCACCCTACTGCGCGGGCCTCTCGCTCGGTGGCCACACCTGGCGCGTGCCGAGCATCCGCGAGCTCGCAACCCTCGTCGACGAGGCGCGCGTCGCCCCGGCCATCAACGTGACGATGTTCCCGAACACGAAGTACGGCTCGCGGAGCAACAACTGGTACTGGGGCTCCCACCACTCGCGCGGCAGCCAGACCGCCGCCTGGGCCATCAACTTCGACGACGGCTTCACGGGCTTCAACGCCGGCGCAAGCGGCGACTGGAACTACTTCACGTCGGCGTTCGTGAAGTGCGTGCGCTGACGCCGCGGCGCCCCACGGCTATCCGGTCGCGGTGCGACCGGGCGGCCCACGCTCGATCCACTGCTTGTGGACGCTCGGGATGTCGTCGAGCAGCTGCTTGGTGACATCGCTCTCGGGCGACTGCGTCACCTTGTCGGGCGGCCCCTGCTCCACGATCTTGCCCTTGTGCATGATGTAGATGGCGTCCGAAACGTAATAGGCGAGCCCGATGTCGTGCGTCACGAAGACGATCGTCATCGACAGCTCCTCTTTGAGCTTCATCAGGTAGTCGAGGATGCTCGCGCGGCTGCAGGCATCGACCATACTGGTCGGCTCGTCTGCGATGAGCACCTGCGGCTTGAGAATGAAGATGCGTGCGAGCAGCATGCGCTGCATCTGACCGCCCGAGAGCTCGAACGGGTATTTCCCCTCGATCTCCTTGGGCTTGATGTTGACGGCGAGCAGCGCCTCATCGACGCGATCCTCCATCTCCTTCGGACTCGGCTTGTTCTGGAACAGGCGGAACGAGCTCTTGAGCTGGGCGCGGATCGTGAAAAACTGGTTGAAGCAGGAGAACGGATCCTGGAACACCGCCTGCACCTGGCGCCAGTGCTCGCGCGGATCGCGCACGGATTCGATGGGCTTACCATTGAACGAGAGCTCGCCGCTCGTCGGAGTTTCGAGGCGCAGGAGCATCTTCGCGAGCACGGTCTTGCCGCAGCCGGACTGGCCCACGAGCGAGATAATCTCGCGGTCTTTGATCTTGAACGAAACGTCGTCGACGGCAACGATGCGCTTGCGCCCGTGCCCGAAGACCCGGGTAAGGTGCTTGCCTTCGAACTTGAGTGCGTCGCTCACGGGGCTACTCCTAGGCCGGCACCGGGTGGTTCAACGCGCGCGCGGGTCGCGGGGCGCTCGTGGCTGATGCTGGTCAACATGAACGTCTTCAGACAGCGTACTTGCAGCGAACCTCTCGCTCCGCAAGAACGCGCAGGCTTTGCTTCTCCGTGCTGCAGTCCGGGCGCGCCTCCGGGCAGCGGTCCGCGAAGCGGCAACCGGGGATCTCGTGGTCGAGCTTGGGCGGAGCGCCCTCGATGGCGACGGGCGGCCGGCTCTTCTGGCCGGGCTCGGCCGAGAGCATCGAGCCCATGAGCGCCTTCGTGTAGGGCTGACGCCCGTCGAGGATCACGCGCTCCGTCGTGCCGTATTCGACGAACTCGCCCGCATACATGACGGCGATGGAGCTCGAAACGTGGCGCAGCAGCGGGAGCTCGTGCGTGATGAAGAGCATGCTCGAGATGATTTCCTGGTCCATCAGCTCGAACAGCAGCCGGATCACGGACTTTTGCGTCGAAACGTCGAGCGCCGAGGTGGGCTCGTCGGCCACCACGACCTTGGGATTGAGCAACGTGGAGATGCCGATCACGCAGCGCTGCTTCGTGCCCGCGGGGAGCTGCACGGGGTAAGAGTTCAGCACCGTGTCGGCGTCGAGGCCGATGCGGCTGAAGCGCTCCCGCAGGCGATCGTTGATGGTCTTCTTGTCCGCGCCTTCGTCGTGGCTCAGGATCATGTCGGCGGCCATGTCCTTGATCTTGCGCGTGGGGTTGAGCGAGTTGAGCGCCCCCTGCGGGATCATCGCGATCTGACGGCCGAGCACCTCTTTCCGATTCCGCTCCTGGCCGAGGCCGATGATCGATTTTCCGTCGATGCGCACGTCGCCCGACGAGTGATAGAGCGGCGGGATGTACAGGCCCATGCAGCCGGAGACGAGCGTCGTCTTGCCGCAACCGGACTCACCGGCGATCCCGAGGATTTCGCCTTGCTTGAGCTTGAAGGAGACGCCGTCCACCGCCTGGATCTTCGCGCCGAAGCGAGTGACGTAGTGGACACGCAGGTCTTCGACCTCGAGAACGGTGGCGCTCACTTCCCGAGCCTCACGCCTTCACCCGCACGCATCACTTTCTCAACCTCTCCTCAACCTCGGATTGAAAACACCTTCCATCGCCGTATTGATGACATAGAGCGAAAAGGCAATCAGCGTGATGAGCACCATGGCAGGCATGAAGGCCCACCAGGCTCCGCCGGTCAGCGCCTCGTTGGTTTTCGCCTCGTTGAGAATCTTACCGAGCGAGATGGAGTCGTAGGGGCCGAGGCCGAGCATGCTGATCGTCGCCTCCGAGAGGATCGCCGTCGCCGTCTGCAAGATGAACACCATGAAGATGTACGACAAGAGGTACGGCAGGATTTGCTCGATGACGATTTCGAGCGTACTAAAGCCGTTGATGCGCGCGAGCGCCACGTGATCACGAGCTCGTAGGCTGGAGGCCTGAGCGCGCACGGCGCGGGCGCTCCACGTCCAGGTCGTGCAGCCGATGATGACGGCAATCAGCGTGAGGCTCCGCCCCTTTTCCATGCTGCTCGAGAGCAAAATCAACACGATGAGGGTGGGAATCACCAGGAACAGATTCGTGAGGGAGGTCAGGATGTCGTCGATTAGGCCGCCCTTGTAGCCGCCGTAGACGCCGATCAGCGTGCCGACGACGGTCGCGATCGTGCCGGCCAAGAAGCCCACGTAGAGCGAGGCACGCAGGCCCGCCACGAGCATCGACACCATGTCGAGGCCCAAGTGATCGGTCCCGAGCCAGTGCTCCGCCGACGGCGGCATGTACGGCCCGCCGACGCGATCCTTCACGTCGAGGTGCATGACGAGCGGCGCGAGCAGCGCGATGCCGAGCGTGCCCAGGAACAGCACGAGCCCGACCAGAAAGGCCGGCTGCTTGAAGAGCCCCTTGACGAGCTGCATGGGCTACTTGCTTCCTGCCTGGGCGGCGCGGATGCGCGGGTCGAGGATGCCGACCAGCACGTCGACGCTGAAGTTCGCGAGCAGTACACAAGCCGCGATGAGCAGCGTGCAACCGGTGATGACCGGGTAGTCGTTGCCCTGGATGGCCGTCAGGATTGCCATGCCGAGACCGGGGTAGCTGAAGATGATCTCCGTGATGAGCGCGCCGCCGACCATGGCACCGAGCGCGAGCGCGAGGCCGGTGAGCTGCGGCAGCATCGCATTGCGAAAGATGTAGATCAGGATCTTGTTCTCCGTGAGCCCCAGGAGCTTCGCGTATTTCACGTAGTCCGTCCCGAGCTCGTAGATGCACATCGAGCGCATGCCGATGGCCTGGCCGCCGACCACGATCAGGAAGATCGAGAGGAACGGCATCACGTAGTAGTAGCTAGCGCTCACCAAGAACTCGAACGACGCTGCCGGCACCTGGCCCGGGTCGTAGCCGCCGACGGCGGGGAACCACTCGAGCTTGATGCCGAACACGTACACCATGAGGATGGCGACGCAGAAGGCGGGCACCGCGCTCGCGAGCAGCGCGAGTGGATAAAATACCCGGTCGAAGACGCCGCGCTTGTACGCGGCGAGTGCGCCCAAAAGATTGCCGACCAACCAGCCCAAAATGATGGTCGGTAGCTGCAGCGCGAGCGTCCACGGCAATGCATTTTCGATGATCTCGCCGACGGGCTTCGGATACTGCAGGATCGAAGTGCCGAGGTCCCCCTGCAGGCTCATGGAGAGGTAGTTCGCGAACTGCTCGACGAGCGCCGTCTTCACGGGCTTGCCGTTCTCGCGAATCACGTTGCCTTCGTCGTCGGTCTCCACGAGGCCGAACTCGCGCAGGTACGCGTCTTCCTTCTCGCGTGCCGACGCGGCATCGAGGTTCGAGCCGGCGCGCGCCATGATGGCGTCGACGGGGTTCGCGTCGCCGAGGCGCGGCAGGAAGAAGTTGACGGTGATGGCGACGAGGAAGGTAAGGAAATACCAGCCCGCGCGCCCCAGGATGTGACGAAGGGTCGGGTAGCGTCTGAGCATCTGCGGGCTTAGTGGGCGACGGGCTGGATATGCCAGAGGATGCGCGTGCCGAACCGGTCCCCGGGCATCTGCGGAGGGAGGAACGGGTTCGCGGAGGTCGGGAAGCCTTTCCAGGCCCGCTCCGTGAATTCGTAGAACTGATCCGCGCGATAGACGAGCGGGATCGTAGGCTGGTTTTTCATGTAAAGGACGTTGAGCTCGCGGTACGCCTTGACGAGCTCGGCGTCGTCCTTGATGCGGGGGATCTCGTTCAAGAGCTCGTCGATGCGGGCGATGTAGCCGGGTGCCTTGGGGTTGTTGAAGCGACCCATGTCCTTGTAGCGCTTCTCGCCCACGGGCGCCCATTCGCTCGAGTTCAACACGATGTCGAAGCGACGCCACGGGGTCGAAGGCGACGGTGGCGCCGGCGGGGTGAACATGATGAGGTCGAAATCACCCGAGTAGAGGGCTCCCCAGAACAAGCTCGCGTCCACGAACCTTTCGCGCGCGTCGATGCCCGCCTCGCGCATGCCTTTCACCGCGATGCGGACAATCGACTCCCAGTCGGTCCAGCCGGTCGGCGACTTGATGTACACCGTCTCGAGCTTCTTCCCCGACTTGTCGCGCATCTCGACGAGCTCGCCGTCCTTGAAGATGGACCGGAAGCCGCCCGCCTTGAGCTCCGCCTTGGCCGCCTCGACGTCGTAGCGCGATGCGCCGAACTGCTTCGCATCCTCTGCGGAGAAGAACTTCTTTTCGAGGCCCACGTTCATGATCAGGCCGGGCTCGATCGGGTCGCTGTACCCGGATACCGCGAGCTCCCGGATGTCTTTGTAGTTGATGGAGAATGCCATCGCGCGGCGGAGGTGGACGTCATCGAGCGGATGGTGCAGCACGTTGAGCCACAGCATCGGGATGGTGGCCGACACGAAGAACGGTTCCTTGTCGTACCAGGCCTTGACGCCCTTCTTCTCCTGGATGCGCGGAATGAACGAGGCCGACACGTCGACCGTGCCCTGCTGGAGCCCCACGCTGAAGTGGTCGTTGCTCTTGAAGATCGGGTGCACCACGTACTTCGGTGCGGCGAGCTTGCCGCCGAAGAACACCTTGTTGCCCCAGTAGTTGTCGTCACGCACGGTAACGATTTTCTCGCTGTTGTACGAAAGCAGCTTGTAGGGACCCGAGCCGACCGGATCCTTGTCGAACTTCAGTTTCAAGAAATCGTCGATGTTGTCTTTGGCTTTGGCCAAAAGCGGCTCGATCACGTGCTTTGGCACGATGCGGATCTCGACGAAGGCGTCGAGCACGGGCAGCGCGTTCTTCTTCTCGGGGTCGAGCACGAAAGTGACGTGACTTTTCCCGTCCTTTTCCGCGAGCTTCACGTCCGACAGGTACGACCAGAGCGGCGATTGCAGCAGGCTCTTGTATTTCTTGCCCAGATCGAACGTGTACTTCACGTCCTCGCCCGTCACCGGCTTGCCGTCGCTCCAGCGCGCCGCGGGGTTGACCACGATCTCGACCGAGTCGTCCTTAATGTCCCAGGACTCGGCCAAGAGTGGTGTCAGCTTGCCCGCGAGCGGCTCGTACATGAGCAGCGTTTCGTAAATGAGGTTCATCGAGTTCACGGGCCAGTCCTGCCAGCCCGCGAGCGGATTGAACGAGCTTGGCTCACCCCATTGGCGTCCACCGACGTAGAGCGTTTCGTTGCGCGCGAAGCTCGTGGGCGCCGAGCTCGAGCCCTTTTGGCCCGCGGGCTTGTGCTTCCGACAGCCGCCCAGCGCGAGCGAAAGGACGGCGAGGGCGGCGAGGGCGTAGCGCAGACGGTTGACGACCATGCTCATTCTTTCCGTGGTGTGGAGGTGGCCGACCGAGGGCGGCGACAAACCCGACGAATCGCCGCGCAAACCCACGAGTCGGATGGGGGCGCTCGGACTCGTAGGCGAAGGGCTGGGTAGGGTCAAGCGAAGCGCCCGGCGGTTGCCCGGCGCGCAATGTGGCGCTCGGCGAGCCTACCGCATGACGCTGCGCAGCAGGCGCGGCACTGGAACCGGTTTCTTACCGAAATTCCAGGGATTTTTGGCAAGGAGCCCGCCACGCGGCACCGAGAGCGGTGGCCCGTCGGCCACTCCGGCGAGACGCCAAGTTTTCGCTCTCGCAAGATGGGCGGCCGGGCCAGGGGCGAGCCTGCCGCGTGCGGGACCGGTCCCGTGGGCGAGCGCGCGAACTCGTGCAAGAGTTCTCGGGTCATGGGAGTTCGCGATCTCTTCGTTTGTCTTTCGATCACGGTGGGACTTGCCGTCCTCGCCTGCGCGCCGAAGGCGCTCGACGACGGCAACAACAAAGGCAGCGGCGGCGGCGGCGGGACCGTCAGCGCTGGCGGCACGTCCGGCACGGGCACCGGTGGCGCGCTGAGCGGCGCCGGTGGCACGGCGGGGGGCGCTGCTCAGAGCGGCGCGGGTGGAAGCGGTGGAGTCGTGCAATGCGCGGCCGGGCAGATGCAGTGCCCGAGTGGTTGCGCGGATCTCCAAGCCGACACCATGAACTGCGGCTCGTGCGGCATGGCGTGCGGCGCGGGGCAACAGTGCGTCAGCGGCATGTGCTCGTGCTCGGGCCTCGGGGCAACCTACAAGGCCTGCGGCGGCGCCTGCGTCGATACGGCGACGGACGAGGCCAATTGCGGCGACTGCACCATGGCGTGTGGCGCAGGGCAGCAGTGTACGAACGGCGCCTGTGCTTGTGCGCCGCCCCTCGTCGCTTGCGGGACTCCGCCGACCTGCGTCGATCCGAGCTCGAGCGCCATGTTCTGCAGCAGCACGGGCATGTGTGGCACGGCGTGCAACGTCACGACGCCGTTTTGCTCCGGCGGTGCCTGCTCGGCTACCTGCGACAAGACCGACTGCAATGGCGCGTGCGTCAACACGATGGGCAACGACCCCAACAACTGCGGAGGCTGCGGCATGGCCTGCCCGATGGGTCAGGGGTGCAGCAACGGCATGTGCGGCTGCGCAGGGGGGGAGACCGCGTGCAGCGGCAGCTGTGTCGACACGATGACCGACGCCGCGAACTGCGGCACCTGCGGCGCGGCATGCACGGCGCCCTCGACCTGCAGCGGCGGCATGTGCAGCTCGACGGAGGGGCGCCCGCCGGGTTGCCCGGCCGCGTCGTCGCTGATCGCGGACTTCGAGGAGACCGGCACGGATGCGTTGGTCAACAAGGCCGAGGGGCGGGACGGCTGGTGGTACGTGTTCGCCGATACGGGCGGCGGCTCGCAAACGCCGGCCAAGGTGGCGGGTGCGGCCGTGATGAAGGCGGGCCTGCCGCCGGGTGACACCGCGGGGAACTGCCAGACCTCGACGTTCCACTCCACGTGCACGGGCCACCCGAACTACGTGGGCTTCGGCGCGACGTTCCACCCGACGGGCACGGCCGACAACGCCAAGGCCGCCGTGGACCTGTCGATGTACACCGGCGTCAGTTTCAAGATCCGGTCGGGAAGCGGCACCCAGCCGCCGATCTGGTTCGAAATGCTCACCAAAGAGAACCAGCCGGGCCCGTCGTGCACGAACAACGGCTCGGCTTGCGGCGATGCCGGTGGCACCGCGCTGAACGGCGGCGTCAACGCGTACAACACGCGTGGCAAGGTGATCCCGAACATCGGCACCACCTGGCAGACCGTGACGCTGCCCTTCGCAACGCTCGGGCCCCGCTACTTGCCCGCCGACAACGCCACGGGGTGCTCGAGCGCCTCGACGAACTGCGAGGCGCCCTCGTTCAAGCCCGCGAGCGCTCTCGGCCTCCAGTTCGCGCTCTACGATCAGTTCTCGACCTCGGGCGCCTACGATCTCTACGTGGACGACGTGGCGCTCACCACGGGCGACGCGGGCCTGCCCACCTACACGCAAACGGCGGGCGCCGCCCATCCGTTCCCGCGCGACGAAGCGCCGAGCAACGGCTGCGTGAAGCCGACGGGCGCGCAGGGCAAGCACCTCATCGAGGCGTACCTGAAGTGGAAGGCGACGTTCGTCACCGCGAACGGCGCCGGCAGCGGCGTGCGCGTGCAGCGCCCCGAGAACGGCAACGACTCGGTGTCCGAAGGCATCGCCTACGGCATGCTGATCGCCGTTTACATGAACGACAAAACGCTGTTCGACGGTCTTTATACGTACTGGAAGGCGCACGCGGTCGCCGGCGGGCTGATGAACTGGCAGATCAACAGCGGCGGCGGCACGCAGGGCGCGGGCTCGGCGACGGACGCCGACGAGGACGCTGCGTTCGCGGTGCTCATGGCGAGCAAGCAGTGGACGTCGGGCGGATACAGCGCTTCCGGCATCATCACGGACGTCTGGAACGGCGACATCAAGAGCAACACGCCGACGGGCGGCAGCAACTTCTCGAGCAACAACCCCGTGAACCCGTCGTACCTCGCACCCGCGTTCTACCGCGAGTTCGCCAAGGTCAACTCGGGCCACGGCTGGGGGTCCGTCGCCGACACCTCCATCAGCCTCGTCAACAACTCCGCGTGGGCCTCGACGGGCCTCGTCCCGGCGTGGTGCACGAACAACTGCGGCACGGCCGGCTCCGGTGGCCTCAACTACACCGACGAGACCATGTACCAGTACGACTCG
The DNA here is from genome assembly GCA_963841435.1 of uncultured delta proteobacterium. Lineage (GTDB taxonomy): Bacteria > Myxococcota_A > Polyangia > Polyangiales > Polyangiaceae > PMG-095. Next base: position 783,954 of record CAWJCS010000002.1, on the reverse strand, counting down.
CACCGTACGCCCTGGCGCATAGGCCTGGACGCGTGCTGGAACGGCACGTCGGGCGCCAAGACCTACGTCGGCAAGACCACGACGTTCTTCGCCGGCAAGGCCGCGAACGGCATGGGCCGCATCGCCGACATCTACTACGCGCCGGGCGGCGGTACCGGCGGCAACGCCGCGTACAACTCGATGTCGATCATCGGCACGGCGGCGGCCGGCGCGATGGCGGCGGGCAACCAGGCCTTCGTCGACAAGTCCTGGCAGTTCCTGATGTCGGCCTTCTACACGGCGGACCCGACATTCCTCAGCGGATCGGATGCCGCGTACACCTACTACAACGCGACCGTCGGCCTGCTCACGGCGCTGACGCTCTCGGGCAACTTCAACCGCTGGTAAGGCCCGAGGCACGGGCCGCGGAGCGTTTCGTCGTCGAGGGCGGCGGGCGCGGGACTCCGTGCGGCATTGAACGCATGAGCAGTGGCGACGGACGCCTGGGAGCAGATCTGAGCAGAGCCGTTGCCCGGCTTCGCCCTCGGCGGCTAGCGTAGGCACACGTCTACCGGGCGGGACGTTTCGCCGAGGGGCTCGATGGCCAGCAAGCGCTACCGCGACATGCTCATCCGCCAGTGGCAGCTGGTGTCGGCGCTCGCCGGGAGCAAGCGCGGGCTCACGTTGGCCGAGCTCCAAGCGGTGACCGGCGCCGCGCGCGCAACGGTGTACCGCTACCTCTCGCTGTTGAACGAAGCGGGGGTCCCCCTCACGGCCGAGGGTCGTGGCGAGGGGGCGCGGCACCGGCTGCTCGGGACGAGCGAGCTGCCGGCGCTCGGCCTCACGCCGCTGCAGATTGCGGCTCTCTTTCTCGCCCGTCAGAGCCTCGAGCCGCTCACAGGGACGGAGGTCGTCACCGAGCTCGACGCGCTACTCGAAAAGCTCCGCCCCCCCGAGCCGCAGCAGTCGCTCCGCCTTGCGCCCGTGCCGCCCACGCGCCCCGACGTGCTCAAGGTGATGGACGCGGCGCGCCGCTCGCGGCGCCGCGCGCTGGTCGAATATCGTGCGGCGTCGCGTGCGGGCAGGCCGACCACGGTTCACATCGAGCCCATCGAGGTCCGGCTGGTCCGTGGCGAGCCGTACGTGCGCGCGTACTGCGTCGAGCGCCGGGCGGAGCGCACTTACAAGCTTGCCCGCATCACGAGCATCCGGCTCTCGGACCAGCGGGCGACGTACCGTGGCCAGACGGTCACGGACGCCTTCGCGCACTCGCTGAAGGCCTGGTCGGGCGACCTCGTGCGGGTGGGGGTGCGACTCGACCCGCAGGTGGGCTGGCTCGCCGCCGAGTATCCGCTTCCCGGGCAGCGCGTCACCACGGCTCGCGACGGCTCCGTCCTCGTGGAGGCCGAGGTGAGCGGCCTGGTCGAAGCGATGCGCTGGGTGCTCGGCTGGGGAGCAGGAGCCGAAGCCGTGCACCCGCCGGAGCTGCGCCAGGCCGTCGCCCGCGAGCTCGCGCGTGCGGCCGGCCGCTACCGGGCGGCGCCAGGGCCCGCCAAGACACGCGCACAAAAATCGACGGCGCGCGCGCCGCGACGTTCTCACGGATCGCGAGATGGGCGGGGTGTAGAGCAAGGGAGCGTCCGAAGCGCAAGTGACAGATGGAGAGACCGCTTCACATCGTCGCACAGAGTTGCGATGTTCCTTCGTGGGACGTTTTACCGACGGTCCTTTTCCTCGCGCGGGGTGTCGCCCTCGCTCTGGTGCTGTTCTCGGTCGCCACGTGCGAGAACCACTCGCCCTGCGAAAGTGAGATCGAGAAGATGACGGGTGCCGCGATGAAAAAGGCGAGGGTCGAGTGCTGCCTGAACCCGTCCGACCATCCGTGTCACGGCGAGCCGTCGGCCGAGGAGTGTCCGGCGCTGATTCAGCTCGACAAAGACATAGACGAGCTGCTCCAGCACTGCAAACAGTGACCCGCAGCAGCGACGCGCGTCCTCGCCTGGGTCGCGCCCCGACTCGGCCCGGTCACAAGTCCCGGCAGCACCTGAAACCAGTCGAATAGTCGTGGTACCCGGGCTCGTGCGCCATGGTGACGAAGTTGCAGCCCTCGCCGTGCTGGTCGGTCGTGCTGAAGAAGCCGCCCATGAAGATCCCCTTGCCTTGATTGGCGTGTAGACGAGCGCGAATGCCGGGGGTGAGGGGGAGCTTGCCGGGGAGCGATCGGTTGACCGAATCCGAAACCCATTCGTGCAAGTTGCCGACGAGGTCGAACACGCCCGCGTCGTTGACGCAGCCCGAGAAGGCGCCCGTCGCGGCGAGGAAGCCCGGGCGCTGGTCGAGGGCCGGGTCGTTGAAATCTTCCTCGTAGCGCCAGCGCTTGGGATCGTTGCCGTGGAGGATGGAGAGCAGGTGCGGGCGACCGACGTTGCAGCGACCGCGAAGGAACGCTGGACCGTAGGGGTACAGCGTGTCCGCGCTGCCCCGGCACGCGCGATACCACTCGGACACCGAGCAGAGCCTCTTGCCGGCGTTCTCGCAGGCGCTCGCCGCCTCGATGCGGCTCACGTAAGCCTGGGGTCGCCCGCCGGGGCGCGAGCGCGCGACGAGCCTGTCGCTCTTCGGCCGCTTGTAAGGTGGAAACGGGGCCGGGGCGCCGCCGGGCACCGGCCTTTCGAGGCTCGCTTCCCAGCGATCGATGCATGCGTCGCCGGTGGGCGCCATCTCGGCGGGGCAGGCGGGCGGGCCCTTTTCGGGAGCGGAGGCCTTCGCGCTCCGGGCGGTCCCCGCGGGGGGCGGAGGCGCGAGCTTTTCGGCGTGCACGGGCGGTGCATCGCGAAACGAGACGTAGGCTCCGATCGCGAGCGTCGAAAGTGCCGCGCCGAAAGCCAGGTGTCGTCTCACCGCGGCTCCGCAACCGGCTTGCCCGTCAGCGGGTCGCAGGGAAACTTGATGTCGAGGGGAGCGCCGCTCTTGAACGTGGCGCACGCTGCACCCGTCAGGGTAACGTCGTAGAGCGTGGTCATGTCGAGCATCCAGCCGTCGGGGTCGTTGTAAGCGACGGGACTGCCGCCGACGGTGACCATGCCGAGCGCCGGGTTGCCGGTCACCACGGCGTCGAGCTCGACGGTGCACGAGATCACGTTGTTCAACAGGCCAGTGAGCGTGGTCACGAGCGTATCCGGTGCATTGCCGGCCGTCGTGTCAACCGTGTAGGCGGTGCCGACGGCGGGCGCGGTTTCGACGTAGCTCGAGAGCAGCGTGTTGTTGTTGCACGCCTCGTATTTGAAGCCGCAGCCCGGATCGCTCGGATCGACGCAACCGGGCGGCGCCTGGACGTCGGCACCGACGCCGGCGTTCGCCATGTCCTGCAAATGGAGCAGCCCGCAGCGCGCGGAGGTGGCACAGCCGCTGTTGCCGTTGACGACGATGTCGCCCACACCGAGCACGTAGAGGCCGACACCCGCGGCGTAGGCGTCCTGCGCGGCCTTGATGGCGAGGTCGTGACCGCAGTTCGGATCGAAGTTGTCACAGGTGTCCGGATTGCCGTCGGTGACGAGCAGGATGAACTTGGGACCGGGTGGGTCGGGCATGTACGCCGCGAGATCGGCGACGGCGGTGTCGATGGCGTAGTGCGTCGGCGTGTCCCACTTGGGCTGATCGATCGGGTAGTCGATGGCGCCATAGGCCGCCTCGATGGCGTCGGCGTTGTCGAGCGCGGGCGGCACCTTCGAGAACTCGGCGCACTCCGCGCTCGAGCTGGCCGTGCCCTTGTAGCTCTCGAAGCCGAAGCGGATCTTGTCCTTCAGGGCGTAGACGACGCCATTGGCCGGATCCATGAGCGCCGTGTGGAGGATGGGCCAGGCCTGAGGAGTCGTGTCGCGCCACATGCTCGACGACGTGTCGACGACGAGCATGACGGCCGGGACCTGGGGCGTGGGAATGACGCTGAGCTCCTGGCAGATACCCCCCATGCCACCCATGGCGCCCGTGCCCGCGCCGCCCACGCTGATGCTGCCGCCGGAGCCGCCCGCGCTCCCGCCCGTCCCCCCGGACGCGCTGCTCCCACCGACGGCGAGCGTCCCACCGCTCGACCCGGAGGTGCCACCATTGCCAATGCCGTCGCCCCCGGGAGGCTTTTCGCCCGCGCTGCATGCCAGGAGCGAAAGCGCCCCGAAGCTCGTCAGCCAAAAGCCATTAAGAATGGTCCTCATCGGAATTTTTTAGCACGAAGCTCTGCATCGTGAAGGCCCCCAGGCCTCGTGGCCAGGGGGCTTGCTTCGCCCCGGGCGCCATGGTGGAGAGCGACCGCCGAGATGCGCTGCGCTCCCGTCGCCTGGCCTGCGGTCGTCGCCGGCGCGAGCGCCCTCGTGGCAGCGGCGTGCGGGGGCGAGGCCCCCCCGCCGAGCACCGCCGCCTCGAGGACCCGGAGCCCTTCGCCCGCCGGTACCCTGGAGCCGCGCGCCGTTCTGACCGCCCTCAGGGGGAACGAAGCTTCCTTGCACGCTTGCTTCGATCTCGGCGCGACCGACGCAAAGAGCGTGCTGCGTCTGCGCTGGCGCGTGGACCCGTCAGGCGTCGCGCGGAGCGCCGAGGTCGAGAAGCAGATAGGGGCGCTGCCCATCGTCGGGCAGTGCCTGGGCGAGCAGATCGAGAGCCTTCACTTCGGTGAGCGCGAGTCGCCCGCCGAGGCACGCTGGACGTTCGTATCGCGGCTGTTCGTGCCGCCACCTCCCGACGAGGAGAAAGCCAAGCACCGAGGGAGCGCAAAGAAGAGCGCCGAGCGCGAGTCGCAAGAGCACGAGAAGGGCGTGAGCATCGAGTCGTCGTCGCCAGGGTTCATGGAGCCGCGCGCGGTCGACGACATCGTCGAGGCAAACTTCGGTTTGTTCGCGCATTGCTACCGCTCGGCGCTCGAACGCCACCCCGGGCTTTCCGGCGTCGTCCGCTTGCGCTTCGTGATCGGCGCCGACGGCAGCGTCGCGAGCGTGCGCGACGCGGGCTCCGAGCTCGACGACGGACCGCTCGTCAACTGTGTCGCCGAGGGCTTCTACGCCCTGTCCTTCCCCCAAGCACCGGGGCGCGAGGTCCGGGTGCTTTACCGACTTCTGTTCGACTCCGGCAGCGCCGGCTGAGCACAAAAGCGGCGGCAGCGCAGAAATTGGAGCCCCGGGCGATCGGCCGGGGGCGTTTTCGGCATTATATCGCGAGGCCGAGCCGCCCGAGCATGCCCCCGGACACGAAGCTCTCCAGCCCGTTCGTCGAGCGCCTCCGAAGCGTCGGCGTCGTCGCCGTGATCCGCGCCGCATCGGCGGACGCCGCCGTCGCGATGAGCGAGGCGCTCGTGCGCGGCGGTGTGCTCGGGATCGAAATCACGTTTTCGACTCCGGGTGCTCCCGATGCCATCGCCCGTACGAAACGGGAGCTGCCGGGTGCCCTCGTCGGGGCGGGGACCGTGCTCGACCTCGCCGAGCTCGAAGCCGCCACCAACGCCGGCGCGAGCTTCCTCGTGAGCCCGCACTTCGACGAGACACTCGCGCTCGCCGCGCGTGAGCGGCGCATTCCGTACTTGCCGGGTGCGCTGACGCCCACCGAGATCGTGCGCGCCCACCGGGCGGGTGCGGCCTGCGTGAAGCTCTTTCCGGGCTCGGCCGTCGGACCGTCTTACGTCAAGGCGCTACGCGGCCCCCTCCCCCACATCCCGCTCATGCCCACGGGCGGCGTCGACGCGACGAACCTCGGCGACTGGCTCGCGGCCGGGGCCGTCGCCGTCGGGATGGGTGGCGCCCTGGCCAGCGGGAGCCTCGAAGCGATCGAAAAAGCGGCGCGCAGCGTCAGCGCCGCGCTGTCGCGGGCGCGCGCCGCCTGATCCGTCGAAACCCAAATCCTACCCATGGCCATCGTCACCACCTTCGGCGAGCTGATGTTGCGGCTCAAGACGCCCGGCTTCGCGCGCTTCGTCCAGACGCCGCGGCTCGAAGCAACCTTCGGTGGCGGCGAAGCGAACGTCGCAGCGAGTCTGGCGCGCTTCGGTCACGAATCGCGCTGGGTGTCCGCCGTTCCCGACAATCCCATCGGCGAGTGGGCGCTCACGACGCTACGCGGCCTCGGTGTGGACGTTCGCTCGGTGCTGCGAAAGGGGGACCGCCTCGGCATCTACTTCCTCGAGGCCGGCGCGAGCCAGCGCGCCTCGCAGGTGCTCTACGACCGCGCGGGCTCCGCCATCAGCAGCGTCGGCCCGGGGCAGGTGGACTGGAGCCGCGCGCTTGCCGGGGCTCGCTGGTTCCATACGACGGGCATCACGCCAGCGCTGTCGGAAGGCTGTGCCGAGGCCACGCTCGAGGCCCTCAGCGCCGCACGAAAAGCCGGCATCACCACCTCCGTGGATCTCAACTACAGAAAGAAGCTGTGGTCGAAAGCAAAGGCGGGCGAAGTCATGGCAAAGCTCGTCGAGCACACCAACGTCTTGATCGCGAACGAGGAGGACTGCGAGTCGGTCTTCGGCATTCGCGCCGGCTCGACGGACGTGGCAAGCGGAACGCTCCAGCACGACCGCTACCTCGACGTCACCCGTCAGGTGCTCGAACGCTTTCCGTCCGTGAAGCACGCGGCCATCACGTTGCGCGAGAGCAAGAGCGCGAGCGAGAACGGCTGGAGCGGACTGCTCGCCGACCGCGAGGGGCACGCCTTCAGCCGTCACTACGACATCACGCTCGTCAACCGTGTCGGCGCCGGTGACTCCTTCGCGGCGGGGCTCATCCACGCGCTCATCGAGGGGCGGGACAGGCAGGGCGCCATCGAGTTCGCGACGGCCGCCTCGGCGCTGAAGCACACCATTCCGGGAGACCTGAACCTCGTGAGCATCGCCGAGGTCGAGGCGCTCGTCGCGGGCGACGGCTCGGGCCGCGTGCAGCGCTGAGGCCAGAGCCCGGCCGAAGCCCGGGGCGGCTCCGGCCGTTGTCAGGTTCTCGCCGCGCGCGACCCGTGGTACCCGCGAACCCCGTCTCAGGAGGTACAATCCGCCCATGGCCATGCCGATGCGTTCCGCCCTGTTCCTGTTCTCGATCCTCGCGCTCGCAGCGTGCGGCGGCTCGCAGCCGCCGGCGGAAGAGCCCGCGTCTGGCGGTGAAGAAAAGGCCGCCTCCGCGGACTCCAGCGACGAGGCCAAGAGCGACGAAGGAAAGCCCGACGAGAAGGAGAAGGACGAAGCCAAAAAGGACGAGGGCGGGCCGGACTCGGGCCCGGGACCAGTCACGCGCGGCCCGAAGGACATGCTGACCGCACCCGAGGTCACGTTCATGTTCAACTTCAACGGCTCGGAGCCGCACGAGAAGGCCGAGGAGAAGTGCCAGGCGCAGACGAAGGGCGTCGGCAAGAAGATGGCCGACTGCATGAAGAGGGCGCGCTCGAAGTTCGGCGAAGACGGCATGCAGTTCAAGCAGGACAAGGGCGGCTGGGTGTGGCTCACGCTGCGCCGGAAGGGCAGCTCGCTCACGACCCTGCACAAGATCCCCTTCGAGTTCGGCGAGGAAAAAGGCACGAGCATCACGTTGAAGACGACGGGCCGGGACACGGGCCGCACGCCGATGCGCAACGTACCGAAGGAAGTCGTCATCGAGGTGCCGAACGAGTTCTCGATCGTGATCAAGGACCCGGAAGTCGGCCGCCTGGTTTACGACGCCAAGATCGGCATCACGAGCGCCGACAAGGGCGAGTAGCGGTCAGCGGCGTTCCCGTCGAACGTCCGAACGACCACGATGGGCTTCGCTCCTCCGCCCGGTCACTATCCGCCTCCCTACGCGCCCCCGCCGCCGGTGGTGCGCGAGTACTCCGACAGGCAGCGCTCGACGGCCATCTTGCTGTCCTATTTCCTCGGCATCTTCGGCGCCGATCGATTCTACGTCGGCCACTACGGGCTCGGCGTGCTCAAGCTGCTCACGCTCGGAGGCTGTACCCTCTGGTGGTTGATCGATCTCGTGTTGTTCGCGCTCGACGTGCTCAAGGATCGCGAGGGCCGGCCGCTCCGACCCCCGGCGATGTTCGGCGAGCCACGCGTCCCTGCGAATCACCTGCTCGTCGCGGGGATTCTGGGCGGCAGCTTGGGGCTCGATCGCTTCATGCTCGACCAGGTGGGGCTCGGCATCGCCAAGCTCCTGACGGCCGGAGGTTGCGGCATCTGGCACACGGTTGACATCGTTCTGGCGGCGACCGGCTCGATCCGCGACGCCCGCGGCAGCTCCCTCAAGTGGGAGTGAGAGAGACGAACGAGCCCGCTCGCCGCGCGGCGTTCAGTGATGAAAGCTCGTGAGCCACGCCTCGACGCCGTCGAAAGTCATCTCGACGGCGATGCTCCCGACGACCATGGCGCTCACGCGGCTCGCGATCTCGACGTAGCGCTCGACGAGCGGCGCGTTCCTGACGCTCACCCAGTCGAACAGCACCTTGAGCACGCAGAGCACGAGCACGACGACACCGAGCGCCGAGCCGATCGCTAAGAGCGCCCAGGCGGTCGGCAGCTTGAGACCCGCAAGCGTCGCGGCGCTGACGCTTCCCGGGCCAATCAGGAACGGCATCGCGATCGCGCCGGCCACGCGCCCAGGCGGTCCGCGCAACGCGACGAGCGTCTCGCTGCCGTTCAGCATGAAACGTAGCGCCATCACCAAGAAGACGACTCCACCGAAAACCTGGAAGGCCGCGAAGCGTATCTGCAGCACGTTGGTGAAGACCGCCTGACCGGACCAGGCAAACAGGCAGAACACGCACGCACCGATCAGCATGGCGCGCACGAGAATGTAGAAGAGCTCCACGAGGCGGGTCGTGCGAAAAAGATCGATCAAGTAAACGGCGAGTGCGAACGGGTTGAGGATCACGAGCAACAGCACCGCGGAGCTAACGAAGGCGTTCATGGCTCCTCCTTCCGCGCGGGCGTGGGCCCGAGCGTCGAGACGAACTCTCGCGCGACGTCGGCCGGCGAGCGCCCGCCCGCGTCGACGGCAAGGTTCATCTTTCGCATCTGCCGCGCGTCGAGGCGCCCCTCGAGGCCCCGCAGTGCTTCGATGGCCTGCGGTGCGCGCGCGGCGAACGCACGGCTCGCGAGGATCACGGCGTCGTAGGGGGGGATGGCGCCCCGCTCGTCCTCGAGCACGACCAGATCGAAGGCCGCAATGCGGCCGTCCGTCGAGAATGCACTGAGGACGTTGACCGCGCGGTCGCGCACCGCCTGGTACATCAGCGAGGAGTCCATCGACGTCTGACTGCGGAATTCGAGCCCGTAGGTGCGCTTGAGCGCGCGCCACTCGGGGCGGCTGAAGAACTCGTAGTCACCGCCGATCGTGAGCTGCCGAGCAAAGCTTTGCAGGTCGCCGATACGACGGACCCCGAGCCGTTCGGCGTCGGCGCGGCGCATGACGAGCGCGTAGCTGTTCTCGAAGCCGAGCCGAGCGACGGTACGGATTCCATCCCGCTCGCGTAGAAACTTGCTCATCTCGTCGAACAGGACGCGGCGGTCGCGCGGCACGTCGCGGCGCTTCATGATATTGCTCCAGATCGTACCGGTGTAGTCCACGTAGACGTTGATCGAGCCCTGCCGCAGGGCGTCGAACGCTACCGAGGAACCGAGCGATTGCTTCACCTTCGTGTCGAGGCCGGTGGCGCCCGACAGCCGCTGCGCGAGAATGTCGGCGAGGATGTACTGTTCCGTGAAGGTCTTGGCCCCGATGGTGGCACGCTCGGCGCGGCTCGGCGCGAAACGGGCCGCGAGCGCCACACCCGTATAGAGGTAGAGCAAAAGGAAGCTCGAAAGGGCGACGAGCGTGAGGGGGCGGCTGCGACGCTCGACCCCCACGAACAGCAGCTTTCCCAGGCCGTCCAGCGAGAGCGCGAGCACGGCCGCCGCCACGCAACCGATCACCACGGACCCGACGTTGCGTGTCTGCAGCCCGGCGAAGATGTAGTTTCCGAGGCTATCCGCGCCCACGGGGGTCGCGAGCGTGGCCGCCCCGACGGTCCACACGGCGGCCGTGCGCACGCCCGCCACGATGACGGGAAGCGAAAGGGGCAGCTCGACGCGCAGCAGGCGCTCGCGGCTGCTCATGCCGACACCGCGTGCGGCTTCGACGACGGCGGGGTCGATGCCGCCGAGCGCCGTCACCGTGTTTCTGAGGATCGGCAGGATGCTGTAGAGCACGAGCGCGACGAACGCCGGCAGGTACCCGATGCTGGAAGCGCCGAGCGCCCCCAGGATGGGAACCATCAGGGCGAGCAGGGCGAGGCTCGGGACGGTCTGGATCAGGGCGGCCGCGTTGAGCGCGACCCGGCCGAGCAGCCGTGAGCGCGTCGCCAGCACGCCGAGCGGTACGCTCACGCACACACCGAACAGAAGCGGGAACAGTGTCAGGCCTAGATGCGCCGTGAAAAGCTCGGGAAGACGCGCGAGCTCGTCACCCATCGCCCGCTCCGCTCGCGAGCTCGTCGAAAAGGCGCGCCTGGCGGCGCGGCGTTTCCATCAAGCGTTCGACGTACTCGGTGGCAGGGCGCGTCAGGATCTCCCGTGGCGTGGCGATCTGCACGAGCCGCCCCACCTGCAGCACACCGATGCGATCGGCGAGGAAGAGGGCTTCGGCCATGTCGTGCGTCACGAGCACGGCGGTCATCTTGAGCTCCCGCCGGATGCGGTCGAACGATTGCTGCAACCGATCGCGCGTCAGCGGGTCGAGCGCGCCGAACGGCTCGTCGAGCAGCATGAGCTTGGGGCGCGCCGCGAGCGCACGAGCGACGCCGACGCGCTGCTGCTGACCACCCGAAAGCTCCGAGGGGAGCCGCTTTGCGAGCGTCGGGTCGAGCTCGAGAAGGTCCATGAGCTCGCGCGTGCGGCGCTCGATCGCGCCACGCTCCCAGTGGAGAAGCGAAGGCGTGATCCCGATGTTCTCGGCGACCGTCATGTGGGGAAAGAGCCCGACCTTCTGAAAGACGTAGCCGATGCTGCGCCGGAGCTCGTGCTCGGGCCGGAGGCTCACGTGCTCGCCGCCGATGCGCACGCTGCCCTCCGTGGGCTCGATCAGCCGATTGATCAACTTGAGAAGAGTCGTCTTGCCCGAGCCGGAGCCCCCGACGATCGCCACGAGCTCACCCTGGGCCACGTCGAAAGTGACGGCCTCGACGGCCCGGACGGATCCGAAGCGAACGCCGAGGTCACGGACCTCGATCATGACGGCGCGTTCGGCGGTGAGTCGTTCGGGGAACCGGACACGCGCACGAGCGCGAGCAACCCGTGACCGCAACCTCGGCCGTCTTGCAGCCGAGACTGCATCCGCCGGAGCACGTAGGCGAGCTGCGGCTCGATGATGTTGGCGCGTACGTCGCCGACGTCGATCCAAGCCACACTGTTGACGATGCGATCCATGGTGACGAGCGCCATCTGGAGCGCCGCCGGAAAGTCCCGCCAGCCGGGCATCTCCGCAAGGTCGATGCGGGTCCCCGAAAGGCGCGCTTGGGCGAACTGGATCACGGTGTTCCAGCATAGCGAAAGCCGGGAGAAATGCGCATTGAGCCGTTCGGGGCCGCTCGTCGCCTGGTAATCGACGAGCAGCTGCTCGAGATGCGTGCGCACGTTGTGCTCGTAGAGGTGGTTCACGAGGCGGCGGAGCGGCGGCAGGGACGTCCCGTACTCGCGCGTGTCAACGTGGCGACCCACGAAAATAGACCGATCGAGGATCTCCACGACGTCGAGATCGACACCCGTATCCGCGGACACCTCGTCGCACACGACGCGCACTTCGTCGCCGCTCCAGAAGCGGAGCGGAAACTTCTGGACGTTTCCAGTGCGGCGCTCTTCGTCGGCAAAGAGGTAGCTCATCGAGTAGGGCTGGACCTTCTCGGCCTCGTCGGCGAGGTGCCAGTAGCCGGGCCATTCGGGCGAGAAGCGACCGATCAGGTCCATCACGATGAGCGCGCCGGGGGCCGCGTGCCGCGCGATGCCGCGCAGACACGTCCTGAGCTCGTTCGTGCCGAGGTGCGACAGCGAGCCGTATGACGAGAAATAGATGTCGAACGGACGCTCGCGCGCCACGGGGCCGAGCCCCTCACGCAGGTCTGCCCTCCGGAACGCCACGTGCGGGACCTTGCGATAGTTGTGACGCCCCTGCTCGACCATGACGTCGCTGAGATCGAGGCCCAGGTAGAGCTCGAACTGCTCGGGGGTGAGCACGTAGCGCTGGGCATCCTCGAGGCTCAGGTCGCGCTGGCGGATCCGCGTCAAGAGCTCGTAGCCCTGCCCCGAGCCGCAGCCGAGGTCCACGACGCGCAGGCGCCGGCCACTCGCTGCGCACGAAACGGCGCGTTCGCGCACGTACGGGCGCAAGGCAATGCGCGTCAGCTCGTCCTCCCAGTAGGTTCTGACGTTGTCGTGCTTGCCGAACAGCCCGCCGTGATCCTTCTCGTAAAGACCGCGAGCCACCGTCTCGGAATAGGTCCAGGTTCCGCTCACGTCGGACACGTGTCCTTGGGGCTCCGAATGTGCCATGTGCTCCTCTCGTTTTAGGAAATCCAGGGCTCGGCTTGCGGCACCCGCCAACGCGAGACCGTCTCGCGCGCCGCTTCGCCCGGAAAGAGCTCGTCGAAGACCAAGCGATACAAGAGCTCTTCCTTGCTCTTCGGCGTGTCCGTCGGAAAGCGCACCCGAGCGTGCGAAAAATCCCAGTCGCTGACGCGCGCCTCGGCGTACTGCCCGAGCAGAGACGTCCGTGGCGCTGCCCTCCGAGAACTCGAGCTTCGGGCGCGCTGCGATTCGTTCCGGCAAGAGGTGGCAGGCGGCGGCTCGCAGGAGTGCCTTTTCGAGGCCGCGCGGCGCACGCACCTTGAGCGCCGGATCGAGACCCATAGCGAAGTCGACGAAGTCGACGTCCAGAAAGGGGACCCGTCCCTCGAGCCCGTGCGCCATCGTCATGCGATCGACACGTTGCAGGTTCATGGCGTGAAGACCGAGCAGCAGGCGCGTGCATTCGTGGTGCAGCGCCGTCGGGTCGCGCATGCGCTGCATGTAGCCGTAGCCGGCGAAGAGCTCGTCCGCTCCCTCCCCTGTGAGCACCACCTTCACCCGTTGGGCGGCCAAGCCCGACACGAAGTAGCAGGGCATGGCGCTGCGGATGAGCGCCGCGTCGTACGACTCCAGGTGGTAGATGATCTCGTCGAGGTGCCGCGAGACGTCGGGCACGCCGAACGTGCACTCGTGGTGGGTGGCGCCGATGTGCTCGGCGACGACGCGCGCCGCCGCGAGATCCGGCGCGCCCTCCACGCCCACGGCGAACGTGGCGATTCGCGGCAAATGCTTGGCGGCGAGCGCTGCGACGAGGCTCGAATCGAGCCCTCCCGAGAGCAAGACGCCGACGGGCACGTCGCTCATGAGGCGCTTGACGACGGCGGGCTCGAGCGCCGCGACGAGCTCCTGTGCCGTGGCCGTCGCCGTGCCCGTTCGCGTCATCCACGCGGGTCGGAACCAGCGCGTCACGCGCTGCGACTCGGTGAGGTACGCACCGGGCGGAACCGCGATCATCGTGGCGCACCGCCCCACGAGGGCCTTGAGCTCCGAGGCGAACCACAAGCCACCGCGGCGATCCTCCCCAACGTAGAGCGGCTTGATGCCGAACGGGTCGCGCGCGGCGACGAAACGTTCACCGTCCGTCACGAAGAAGGCGAACATACCGTCTAGCTTTCGGACGACCTCGGCGCCGCCGTCCTCGAACAGGTGCACGACCACCTCCGAATCGCTGTTCGTCTTGAGCTGATGGTGTGGCGCGAGCTGATCGCGAAGCGCGCGATGGTTGTAGATTTCCCCGTTGCAAACGAGTAGCGCTCCACCGTCCTCCGAGTGCATGGGCTGCTGGCCGCCGCCCACGTTGACGATGGCGAGGCGCGAGTGCGCCACGACCGAGCGCCCGTGCTGAGCGACGCCCACCCCGTCGGGCCCACGATGTGACAAGTGCCTGGAGATCATGTCGGCCAGGAGAGCGACGCTCGCCTCCGGACCGGCCCCGAATGCTGCTGCGATACCACACATGATACACTAAAAATAGTTTGAGCAGCAACCATACTGGACACTCCCCGGAGTATCAACCCTAGAACGCACGTGGACACGTGCGCCACGAGCGCGCTCCGTTTCCGGGGGCTTGTCCCCAGCCCAGTCGCCCGAACGACACGAACTCGCGCGTGCACCGGGCCGATGTTGAACTTCAAAGTATGGGGTGGTAGCGGTAGCCCAGCCGAATGACGAAAGTTTCGACGCCATCCCGTGACGAGCCGCCATCTTTGGTCGTCGCCGAACGGCGCGCCCATCGCCGACGCTCGGGGAGAGTGCACCGAACGTGACCGGGTCGGGCCGCGCTCCGGGAACGGAGCAACCTCCATCGAGTAGCAAGACCTTGCCCGGCGCAGGGCAGCCAGCGCAAAGCCCGCTTTCGCGTCGACTGCGGCGCCTCTCGCGTCTCTGGCGCCTGTACCTCCTGCGCGTCGAGATCCGGCTGGCGCCGACCGAGGCGCAGCGGCTCTTCCTTCTCACGATCGCGATCGGGGCGCTGTGCGGCCTGGCCGCGGTCGCGTTTCACCTCAGCATCAGCTTCTGCGAGAGTCGCCTCATCGAGCCGGCGCTCAGGGCCCCCGGCCGGACCTGGATGGCGTGGACCCTGATCACGCCGACGTTTGGCGGGCTTCTGTGCGGCGCGTTGCTCGAGTACGTGGTGCCGAACGCACGCGGCAGCGGCATCCCGCAGATCAAGGCGGCCTTCGCCAGCACGCCCCCCGTCGTCCCGATGCGAGACGCGGTCGGCAAGTTCGTGGTCGGCTCCCTGCAGATCGGCTCTGGCGCGGCGCTCGGTCGCGAGGGACCCACCGTGCAGATCTGCGCGGGAATCGCGAGCTTCCTCGGCCGGGTGATCGGCGTGGGTCCGAAGAGCCAGCGCCGGCTCCTGCCGGTCGGCGTGGCGGCCGGCATCGCCGCAGCGTTCAACGCGCCGATTGCCGCGGTGACCTTCACGATCGAAGAGATCGTGGGAAGCCTCGATCAGGCCGTGCTGTCCGGCGTGATCGTGGCGGCCGCGCTCGCCGCCGTGATCGAGCGCGGCATCCTCGGCGAGAGCGCGATCTTCGACGTCCCGGGTAGCTACGGGCTCAGGCACGCGACGTCGATGCTCCTCTACGCGGGTATTGGGCTCGCCGCGGCGGGGGCGTCCATCGCCTTCACGGAGTCACTACTCTGGCTGCGCCTGCGCTTTCGAAAGATGACGTTCCTGCCGGCCTGGACACGGCCCGGTGTGGGAGGGCTCGTCACGGGGGCGTGCGCGATCGTCGCGCTCGCGGCGTTCGGCTCGAGGGGCGTCACGGGCGGCGGCTACGACACGCTGTCGCGGGCGCTGAACGGCGAGCTTGCCTGGCGGGTCATGCTCGGGCTCAGCGTGCTGAAGCTCGGCGCGACCGTCACTTCGTATTCGAGCGGCGGCGCCGGCGGGATCTTCGCTCCGGCTCTCTTCGTGGGCGGCACGCTGGGGGGCGCGATCGGCACGCTGAACGGGACCTGGCTCGGGCACACGGACGAGCCGGTCGGCGCCTTCGCGCTCGTTGGTATGGGCGCCGTGTTCGCGGGCGTGGTCCGCGCGCCGATCACCTCGGTGCTGATCATCATCGAAATGACGCGTGGCTACTCGCTGATCTTGCCGCTGATGATCGCCAACATGACGGCCTACGTGCTCGCACGCCGCTTTCGCGCTCACTCGATCTACGAGTCACTGCTCGAGCAGGACGGCATCAAGATCGAGCCGCCCGTCACCCACACGCCGATGCAGCGGCGCGTCGACGGGCTGCTAGGGGACGTGCAGTACGTGACGCTCGCCCCGGGCATGAGCGCCAACAAGGTCCTCGACCTGTGTCGTGAGCCCGAAGCCCGACACGTCTACCCCGTGGTGGACGGCGACCGCCACCTGCTCGGCATCGTCACGCCGGACGAGGTCATGATCCTCGCTTCGTCACCCGAGCTGATGCACGTCGCCACTGCGTCCGACATGATGCGACCGCCGGTCTCGATCCGGGCCGACGACGAGGTCGCCGCCGCCATCGAGATCATGCTCGCCAACGGCCTGCGCGAGCTCCCCGTCACGGACGAAAGCGGGCGCCTGCTCGGCCTCATCGACGACAAGGCAGTCGGGCGCGTCTACAAGCGCTACGGCTTCCCTGCGTCGTGAGAAAGCAGGCTCACTCGTAGAACATCGGATCGCGCTCGGCCAAAAACGCCTGGATTGCCTCGCGCGCGCCCGGCTCGAGCAGCACGAAGCGCACGCCGAGGCCGGGGGGAGACTCGCTGTCCTCGCGGTAGGCTCGCACCCAGCGCACCTCACCGACGCAATGCAGCGGCGTGTCACAACCCGGCAGGCGCAGCGCAAGATCGATGACCGTGCCGATGGGCCTGTTGAGGTGGGTCGCGACGAACACGCCTCCTTCCGACAAGTCGAAGCTGATGCCGGCATAAAAGTTGTGATCGCTCGTCACGTCGATCTCGATCTCGATCTGGTGACGACGGTGCACCCGGCGGTTCGCGGCGCCCTCGGCGCTTTCGGACGTGCCCTCGTCGGGCGGAGCGTCGATTTGCTTTGCTAGCGCATTGGCCATCAGGAGCCCTTTCCTACTTCGGCCGGATGAGCCGGCTTGGCTGATCGATCGGGCGCGGGGCGCGGGCGCGCCGGCGCGATTTCCACGAAGTCGCGTCCGAGCTCGATGCCGTGCTGATCGGCGACCTCGACACGCACCACCCACGGTCCGGGACCAGGCTGCGGATCGAGAGCGCCGACGAGCCAGCCGTCTTCGGTCGAGAACGAGACATCGACGGGGTCGACGCCCACGAAGACGCGCGTGCGCGCTTCGATCCAGCTCGGCACGGTTTGTCCTCCCGCCTCGGTCAGCCGCACGCGGATCCGCAGCGACGTGCCGGGCCAGCTCGGGGCCAAGGGGCCGAACGACACGGCGGCGCGGGCGGTGCGCGGCAACAGCACGAGCGTGGCGTCGCCACCTCCCCCGCCGTCGCGAAAGTGGACCACGCGCGCCTCGGGCTGGAACAGCTCGAGCGCGCTGGGAGCCGGAACGAAGTTTCGCCCGCCGCCGTAGGTCATCGTCACGCCGGTCACGTTCGCCAGCCTGAGCTTGGCGCCGGGCGGCAGCCGCGCCGCACCGCGCTCGTCGAGGTACCCCCCCTCGGGAAGCGTCAAGTGCATCACGTGCAGCGAGCGCTCGACGGGGTTTTCGCTCTCGAGGCCACTGGAATCCAACGCCACGAGCCGCATCGAGTACGCGCCGGGCTCGAGCTCGACGAGACCGGCCTCCAGGCGCGGCTCGGAACGCACGGCACGCTCGAGGAGTCGGTTCGAATCGGCTTCGCGTAGCTCGACGCGGTAGCCGGCCGCGCCGGGTACCCCCTGCCACGAGAAGGCGCCGAGCCGGACGCGGCCGCCGTACGAGAGCATCACGGTGGAGCCGCGGAGATTGCCCGGCGAAGGGAGGAGCGGGCGGCGGCTTTCGCCGTTCCTGTTGACCACGGCGAGCGTGCCGGCGTCGATGGGGTGATAGCGGCCTCCGGCGAGGGACAGCGACGTTTGTCCGACGGTGTTGGCGACCACGACCTCGTCCCCCGCGAGGATCGTCACGTCTCCACTGGCGACGATGGCGATCGTGCGGCGCGGCGTGGCCACGATCACGGCCGAGTGCTCGGGGTCTGGCACGCTGACCCGCAGCGAGCCTGCCCGGAGCGCGACGGTGTAGGCACGCACGGTGCCCGTGGCGAGCTTCAGGCGCTGGGCGCCCTTGGAGATCGAAAGCGTCGTACCCGGCTCGGCGATCACGCGCGCCCCGTCGGGAAGCGCCCATTCGGCGCCGCTTTCACCCACCGTTCGCAGACCGAAGTGGTCGGGCGCTTGGCCGAGGACCAGCGTTGGACGCCGCACGTCGGAACCAGCGCGGGGTGCCGCGACGCCCGACATCGCGAGACTCAAGGAAAATCCGACAATTTTGCCCAACGTGTTACGACGCATCACTAGCGACTTGAACGGGTGGGGCCGCCTCGAGTTAAGACAATCCCGAAGGAGCTCCCGACTTTGCTGGGTCGAAGTGGGCGCTTGTGGGAGCTTCAGCGAATTTGGCCCCGAGTGTGGGAAGCCCCGTACGATCGCGGTCGAGGAGATCCCGATGCGCCGAATCCCGCCCACCTCACACCACCGCGCTCCCCGACGACTGGTCTCGCTCGACTGCCAGGTCGTCCGGGAACGCGACTTTCGCCTCGTCGCCGACCAAATCGCCGACCTTTCCGCGGGCGGCGCGCTCGTGATGCCGGCCGATCCCGTGCTGACGGGCGAGCGCGTCATCCTGTCCTTCCGCATCCCGCAGCTCTCGAACTACATCGATGCGGAAGCGGTGGTCGCTCGCGTGGTCCACGGACGGCGCCCCGGCGAGCACACGCGCGGCCTCGCCCTCGAGTTCGAGCACGTGTCGGGGCTCGATCGCTACCTGCTCGAGCGCGCGCTCCGCTACCTGCCGCCCGCGCCGCCGCGCTACCGCCCAGGCCGCCGCAGCCCGGCGGGGATCCTCAAGTCGCTCGTCGGCACCACGCCGTCCTGAACGTCAGCCGTGGCGAGCGATGGCGGCGAGGAAGACCTCGCCGTAGCGCTCGAGCTTCGCCATGCCCACGCCGGGCACGCCGAGCAGCTCGCCCTGGCTCGCCGGGCGCCGGCGCGCCATCTCCACGAGCGTCGCGTCGCTGAACACGACGTACGCGGGCACGCGGCGCTCGACCGCGAGCCGCCCGCGAAGCTCGCGCAACGTCTGGAACAACGTCTCGTCGCCGGTCCCGAGCTCCGGGGGCGCGCGCCGCGCACCCTCGCCGGCTTCCGGGCGAGGCTTCCCCGCCTTGGCCGTGCGCCTGAGCCCGCGCAGCGTCGCGGACGCATCCTCAGCGAGGCAGTGATCGCAGCTCGCGCAGGTTGGCCCGAGCAATTCGCCGAAGTAGCCCACGAGGTGCTGGTGGCGGCATCCGTCGGCTTCCGCGAGCCGGTGCATCTCCCGCGCCTGCGCGCGGAGTCGCTCGCCGGCAAGATCGTCGGTCGCAGAGTCGGCGAAGCGGTCGTAGGCTTTCACGTCTGCCCACGAGTAAAATAGATAGCAGTCGCTCTCGAGGCCGTCGCGCCCCGCACGACCGATCTCCTGATAGTAGCCCTCGACCGAGCGCGGCATGTCGCGGTGGATCACGAAGCGGACGTTCGATTTGTCGATGCCCATGCCGAAGGCAATCGTGGCCACCACGACGTTGATTTCGCCGGAGCGGAAGGCGTCCTGGACGCGCGAGCGGTCGGCGGGGTCCATCCCCGCGTGGTAGTGGCCCGCCGCGATCCCCGAGGCCTTGAGGAATTCCGAGAGCTGCTCGACGGACTTTCGCGAGAGGGCGTAAATGATGCCGCTCTCACCGCGGCGATCGAGCAGGAGCGCGCGGATGGCCTCGCGCGTCGTCATGCGGCCGAGAGCGTCCTTGCGGCAGGCGAACAGGCGCAGGTTCTTCCTGTAGAACGAGCCACGAAAGAGCGCGGGCCCCTGCATGCCGAGCTGCGCCTCGATATCCCGCACCACGTCTTGGGTGGCGGTGGCGGTCAGCGCGAGCACGGGGGTCCTGGGGAAGCGGCGCTTGAGGCCCGAAAGGTTGCGGTAGGCGGGGCGAAAATCGTGGCCCCACTGGCTGATGCAGTGCGCCTCGTCCACGGCGATCAACTTCAAGTCGAGCTCGCCCACGAGCCTTCCCGTCGCCGCCTCGAGGCCCTCGGGCGCCGCGTAGAGCAGCTCGTATTCTCCCGCGCGAAGCCGCGCGATGCGCTCGCGTCGCTCGTCGAGAGTCAGGCTCGAGTTCAAGTACGTCGCGCGAAGGCCCGCCTCCGACAGCGCGTTGACCTGATCTTTCATGAGGGCGATGAGTGGCGAAACGACCAGCGCGAGGCCGCCGAGGACGCGCGCCGGTAGCTGGTAGGTGAGCGACTTTCCGGCCCCCGTGGGCATCACGCCGATGCAGTCGCGCCCCGCGAGCACGCTGCGCACGATGGCGAGCTGACCGGGACGGAAAGTATCGAAACCGAACGTCGTCTTGAGCGCGCGCTCGAGCTCGAGATCGCTCGGCCCGACACGCAGGTTCTCCGCGATGCCTTTGAGCATGCCGAGCAGGTCGGGCGTGAACGCGAGCGAGTTGCTCCGATAAAGAGCACGCAGCGCCTCGAGCTCCGAGGTCAGCCGGGTCCACTCCCCCGGGTCACGCGCCTCCACCCGCTCCCTGAGACGCTCGACGCGGGCATGGAGCTCGTCGGCGCGCACCGGTTTCGCATCGCCCATCCACGGCCGCGCTGCAACCGAGGTCAGCGGCTGGTATGGTTCGGCACGCTCGTGGCCGCCGTGGAGCTTTTCTGCGTGCTCGGCGTCGCTGCGAGCGGTGCCTGGGTCGCCGTGCGCGGCGCGGGGTCCCGTGCGCGCGCGGCGGGCGCGGCCGGGCTGTTCGGGCTGACGGCCACGGCGGTCCTCGTGGCAAGCCGCCCTGACACGGCCGCAGCGCCGGGCGCGCCCGAGCGCACGACGCCATCGAGCGCCGTGGGGTCGAACGCTTGCCGGAGCTGCCATCCGGCCGAACACGCAAGCTGGCACCGGAGCTTTCACCGCACCATGACGCGCCTCGCGACGCCGAGCACCGTGCGCGCGCCCTTCGATGGCCGGAGGCTCGAGGTCGAAGGCCGCAGCATCGAGCTTTTCACGCGCGGCGAAGAGCTACGGGCCCGACTGCCCGATCCGGACCTCGTGGCCCGGGCGATCGTCGCGGGCGACCCGCGGCCGAACGCCGCCGCGCCCCTCGTCACGAGGCGCGTCGTGCTCGCCACGGGGTCGCACCACCACGAAGTCTATTGGGTGCGTGGCGAGCGCGGCAACGAGCTCCGGCTCGTGCCCGTGACGTACCTCATCGGTGACGGGCGCTTCATCGCTCGCCGCGACGCTTTCTTGCAGCCCCCCGCTGCGTCCGAGCACGCGGTGCGCTGGAATTCGAACTGCGTTCAGTGCCACGCCACGCTCGGGCGCCCGGAGCACGACCTTCGCACCGACACGTTCAGGACGAGCGCGGCCGAGCTCGGCATCGCCTGCGAGGCCTGCCACGGACCCGGCGGCGAGCACGCCGAGCGGCACCGAAACCCGCTCGAGCGCCTGGCGCGTCACCTCCGCGACGAACCGGACCCGACCATCGTCAATCCGGCGCGCCTGACGCCGGAGCGCGCCTCGGAGGTGTGCGGTCAGTGCCACGCGTACTTCGTGCCAAAGAGCGAGGAGCGCTTCTGGAAAGCGGGGTACGCCGACGACTATCGTCCTGGCGACGCGCTCGACGAAAGCCGAACGCTCGTCGCCTCGCCCGCCACGGGCGGCACGCTCGCAGGGCTCGTGGAGGCGAGCGCGGAGAGCCTCTTCTGGGCGGACGGCACGATTCGCGTCGGCGGGCGCGAGCACAATGGGCTCGTCGCATCCGCGTGCTTCGCGCGGGGGAGCGGCAAGCGGCGGATTTCCTGCCTCAGTTGCCATTCGATGCACGAGAGCGAGCCGGACGATCAGCTCCGCCGTGGCGCCAGCGTCGATGCCGCCTGTGAGCACTGCCACGCGAAAGAAGCGGGGCACCGCGCCGAGCACACACACCACGCCGCCGGCTCCCCGGGCGACTCGTGCGTGGGCTGCCACATGCCATTTACCTCCTACGCCCTGTTCAAGGGCATTCGCTCCCACCGCATCGACTCGCCGAGCGCGACCGACACGGCCGAGTTCGGACGACCGAACGCCTGCAACCTCTGCCACCTCGACCGCACGCTCGCGTGGACCGCCGAGCGATTGCAACGCTTTTACGGCATCGGTTCGAGCGCGGTCGGGTCCGACGACACGGCCATGGCCGTGGCCGGCCTCGTCGCGGGCGATGCCGCCGAGCGCGCCATCCTCGCGTGGGCGTTCGGTCGCCCGGAAGCGCAGCGCGCCTCCGGCTCCGACTGGGAAGCGGCCTTGCTCGCCGAGCTGCTCGACGACCCCTACGCCGCGGTGCGCAAGATGGCGCTCGACGCGCTCCGAACGCTGCCCCATTTCGCCGAATTCGACGCGGACTTCGTCGCCGGCCCCGCGGCGCGGCGGGAGGCACGGGCGCGGGCGCTTTCGCTGTGGAAGAGCACGTGGGCCCCGCGCGTCGCTCCGACCGTGTTGCTCGACGGGGCGCGCGGGCGCGACGAAGCACGTCTCTCGCGCCTCGCCGCTACCCGCGACGACAGGCCCACGACCATCTCCGAATGAGCTTCGTGGGCGTGGTGTTTCGCCGCCGATCATGATCTATTCCCCGAGCGGGATGAACGAGCCGAAGACGCCCCGGCGCCCCTCGCTGAGTGCCCTTGCCGTCCGTCACCTGCGCGTCGGCTATGCCGGGCTGCTCGTCTTCCTCTCGCTCGGCGTCGTGCTCGAGGCGCTGCACGGCTTCAAGGTGGGCTCTTATCTCGACGTGGGGAACGAGGCGCGCCGGCTGTCGTTCAGGCTAGCGCATGCGCACGGCACGCTGCTCTCGCTCCTGCACGTGGTGTTCGGGCTCACGCTCGAGTCACGCCATGCCCCGAGCCTGGAACGGGCGAAGCGCGCGGGGGCGCTGCTCGGCGCGGCGACCGTGCTCTTGCCCGGCGGCTTCTTACTCGGCGGGCTGTTCGTGCACGGAGGCGACCCTGGGCTCGGCGTGCTGCTCGTGCCGCCCGGCGCCCTGTGCTTGTTCGGAGCCATCGCGACGGTCCTGTGGGGCATCGCGGCGGGCGGCGTGCTCGACCTTCGCGAGATCAGCTTCGGCACCAGCGAATACGACGCGAGCGTCGTGCTCCGAACGCGCGTGCTCAGGGAGCCGCTCGGGTTGCGCCCCGGTCCGGAGGAACGCGCCACCGAAAGGAGCCTGGTGCACCTCGGTGCCTTCGAGGGCGAGCGGCTCGCCGCCTGTTTGATGCTCGAAGATCGCGGTGAAGGCCGCGTCAAGATGCGTCAGGTCGCCGTCGAGTTCGATCGACAGAAGGCTGGCATCGGGTCGCGTCTGGTCGCCTACTCGGAGTCCGTCGCCCGCGCGCGGGGCTTCTCGGAGATGGTGCTGAACGCGCGCGAGCCCGCGGTGCCGTTTTACGAGCGGCTCGGGTACGAGCCGCAAGGCGAGCCCTTCATCGAGGTGACGGTGCCTCACCGCGCCATGTCGAAGCACTTGCTGGCGCCCGCGGAAGGTGGAAAAACCGGCGCATGAGCCAGCTCGGCCGCGGCCTCCTCGCGTTCGGCGTGCTCCTGATCGTGGTCGGTGGCGCGCTTCTCCTCGCGGACAAGCTCGGGCTCGGCCGACTGCCGGGCGACATCGTCGTCGAACGGAAGGGCTTCCGGCTCTACGCACCGCTTGCGACATCGATCCTGGTGAGCCTTTTGCTCACACTGCTCTTGAACCTCGTCTTGCGGAAATGAGCGGCCTCGTTCCAGGCTGAGCGCCGGCGAGACCACCCGCCTGCCGGCGACGGGCCGACCGGCCGCTCGCCCGCTCGCGGCCCCCCCCCTCTGACGGGTTTCTGACAGAACCGTGACCGTGGCCATCGCCACCCGATGCCATCTTCGGGAGGTGAGCCTTCTTTCCGTTTCCTACGATCCGCCGGCCCCCACGCAGCGCGCCACGAAGCTCTCCGAGTACCAGTGGTTGGGGGCCACCCCCTTCATCATCGTCCACGCACTGCCGCTGCTCGCGTTTTATACCGGGACCAAGTGGCAGGACTGGGCGGTCTGCGTGGCTCTTTACTGGATCCGGATGTTCGGGGTCACGGGCGTTTACCACCGCTACTTTTCGCACCGCACCTACAAGACGAGCCGCTTCTTCCAGTTCTTGCTGGCCGTCCTCGCCATGTCGAGCTCGCAGAAGGGCGTGATCTGGTGGGCCTCGAAGCACAGGGTGCACCACAAGCTCTCCGATCAGGACGGCGACCCCCACGATTCGCGGCGCGGTTTCTGGTACTCGCACTTCGGCTGGCTCTACGACCACACCGAGAAGACCGACTACAGCAAGGTGCGCGACCTTGCGCGCTACCCCGAGCTCGTGTTCCTGAACAAGTTCTGGTTCTTGCCCCCGGCGCTGCTCGGCGTGAGTGTCTGGCTCCTGTTCGGCTGGTCCGGCCTGCTGATCGGCTTCTTCCTCAGCACGGCGCTCCTCTGGCACGGTACGTTCACCATCAACTCGCTCTCGCACATGCTCGGCACGCAGCGCTACGACGCGGGCGACGCGAGCACGAACAACTGGGTGCTCGCCATCGTCACGATGGGCGAGGGTTGGCACAACAACCACCACCACTTCATGGGCTCGACGCGCCAGGGCTTCTACTGGTGGGAAATCGACCTCACCTACTACTTGCTACGTCTACTCGGGCTCGTCGGCCTCGTCTGGGACATCAAAGAGCCTCCGGCGCGGGTGTACGATCCGGCCCTGCAGCTGCCGCACGCCACCAAGAAAGCCGCGCCAGGGATCGTCTCCGGGTCGCCGGATCCGACCCTCGGCTGACCGGCACCGGCACGGCGGTCTCCGGGCTCGGCCAGACGCCGAGCGGCCCGTTCTCGAAAATCCGCTAGCATCGGAGCATGTCCAAAACCCCGAGCCTGCCAACCGGGCGTCTCGGGCGCGTGGTCCGACTCGCCGGGGTGGGCGCGCGAGCCGGAGCGGGCTTCATCGTCTCGAAGAGCGGGCCCGACGCGGCCGAGTACGCCGCCGAGGTCCTCGGCACCCTGCGCGGACTCGCGGCGAAGGTCGGCCAGACGCTGAGCTACGTCGATGGGCTCGTTCCGGAAGCACAGCGCGAGACCTACGAGCGAGCGCTCGCGAGGCTGCGTGACAGGGCACCCCGTTCCTCGCCGGACGCGATCCGCGGCCTCATCGAGGACGAGCTCGGCGCGCCCATCGGCAAGCTCTTCGAGACCTTCGACGAGCGACCCTTCGCGAGCGCGTCGATCGGCCAGGTTCACCGCGCCACCCTGCCCGACGGCCGCCAGGTCGCGGTGAAGGTGCAGCATCCAGGCATCGCGAGTGCCGTGGAAAGCGACCTCAAGAACGCCGGCCTGATGCAGGGCCTCGTTTCGGCGCTCGGCCCGCGCGGCCTGAACGCGCAGGCGGCCTACGACGAGGTCGCCACGCGCTTCCGCGAGGAGCTCGACTACGAGCTCGAAGCGGAGCGGCAGCGTGCGTTCGCGAAGCTTCACGCAGGCGACGAGAAGATCAAGATACCCGAGGTCATGCCCGAGCGCTCGAGCCGACGCGTGCTCACGACGGCGCTCGCCGGGGGCATCTCGTACGAGCGCGCCACCGAGGCGAGCGAAGCCGAGCGCCGCGCCTGGGCGGAGACGTTGTGGCGCTTCGTGTTCAAGGGAAACCTCGTCGGCGGGATGTTCAACGCCGACCCTCACCCTGGCAATTACCTGTTCGGCCCTGACGGCTTGGTCACGTTCCTCGACTTCGGTTGCGTGCAACCGATCGCGGCCGATCGGCTGCCGACGGCGCGCGCCATGCATCTCGCGGCGCTTTCACGCAACGAAGCCGAGTTCGCGCGCCAGGCCGAGATCCTGCTCGGCACGCACGGCGGCGCCTACGGAACGCGCGCCGTCGAGTACTCGCGGCGCTGTTTCGATCCGATGTTCCACTCGCCGTTCCACATCACCCGCACTTACACGACGAGCCTCGTGGAGGAGCTCAAGGCGATGAAGAAGCTGTTCTGGGCGAAGGACAACAGCTTCGTCATGCTCCCGCCCGCGATGCTGTTCTTGAATCGCCTGCAATTCGGTTTCTATTCGGTGCTTTCACGCCTCGACGTGCGCGTGGACTACGGGCGCGTCGAGCGCACCTTCATGACCGAGGCCGGGCTGCTCTAGCCTGGTTCGCGCGAAGCTCGGTCAGGGCCCGAGCCAGCCGAGCGCGGCGCCCGTGACGTTGGTGTCGCCGCTGTAGCTGTTGAGCCAGAGCGGGCCCGTCGGGCCGCTGCTCGTCGGCGTCGTGTCCACCGACGAGGCGGCGTCGAAGGTCGAAGCGGCCAGGGCGGGGCTAGCCCCGGACACGTCGATGCGATCGACGTAGAGCACCGTCGGATTGGTCCACGCGGTCGCGCTCGCACCGTTCACCTCGATCCCGATCCGCGCGATGACCGTGCGGTCGAACGTGCTCGACGTGCTCGCGATGTCCCACGCGACGTTGGTCCCGCTCGTCGCGATGTTGGCGATGGGCGTCTCGGGACCCAAATCCCAGCTGTAGTCGGGGCTGCCCCCGTGCTGGACGTAGAACCTGACGCGACCGCCGGTACCCTTGAACCTCACGAAGCGCACGGTGATCGTGGCGGCGGCAAGATTCGTCGTCGAGGGCAGCGCCAAGACGTAGTGAGCATGGTCGCCGGTCGCGGCGAGCGGGACCGAGAGCCGAGCGCAGCCCGTGCACGTTTCGGCGCCGCCGCCCGTGCCACCACCGCCGCTGCCCGCGCCGCTCGTGCCGCCCGCACCCGCGGTGCCGCTGGTGCCGCTGGTGCCGCTGGTGCCGCTGGTGCCGCTGGTGCCGCTGGTGCCGCTGGTGCCGCTGGTGCCGCTGGTGCCGCTGGTGCCGCCCGCCCCCGAAGAGCCGCCCTTGCCGCTACTTCCGCCCGCACCGGCGGTTCCGGCATCGCCGCTTGCGCCCCCGGTCGTGCCGCCGTCACCCGTCGCCCCGGCGGTGGTTCCGCCGCTGCCCGTGTCGCCCTGGCCCCCCTCGCCCATGGCGCCGCCCTCGAGCGCGCCGGTGCCCCCGTTCGAGCCCCCATTTCCACCACCACCACCACCACCACGGCCCGACGAGCCGCCCGTCAGGCCCGAGCCGCCGCTGCCCCCGCTGCCGCTGGTCCCGCCCCCTTGCCCCAGGCCCGAAACTCCCGCGCTACCGCCCACGCCGGCCGCGACGCCCCATTCCTGCCCGGTCAGCAGGGAGGAGTCGTAGACGTTGCAGCCAACGAACGCGACGACAGCGACGAGTGCCACCCGCACCCGCAGCCGCCTTGCCTGTCGGGGGTCTTGTTGCACGGGTTTATGCAAGCTCGGGCGGGGGGTTCAAAAAGCTCAATTCCCGCAACCAATCATCATGATCGCATCTGGAGCGCCTAGCAACCTCTCATATGTTGCGGGGCGTCTTAACCGCATCGCTCTTCACCGCCTTCACCGCCTTCACCGCCTTCACCGCATCGTCACCAGCTCTTCGGCCGCGGTCGGGTGGATGGCGACGGTTCGGTCGAGATCGACCTTCGTCGCCCCCATCTTGAGGGCGACCGCGAACCCCTGCAAGAGCTCGTCCAATCCGAGGCCGGCCGCGTGGATGCCGACCACGCGCTCCTCGGTGCCGACCACGACGAGCTTGAGCGCCGTCGTCGTCTTCTTCGTGGTCACCCCGTCGTAAAGCGGCGTGAACCGGCTCGTGTAGGTGCGAACGGAATCACCGAAGCGGGCGCGCGCCGCCGGCTCGGACAGCCCGACGCTGCCGATCGGCGGGTGACTGAAGATCACGGTGGGCACGTCGCTCTCGTCGAGCTTCGCGTCCGGCATGCCGCCGAACAGGCGGTCCGCGAGCTTACGGCCCGCCGCAATAGCGACGGGCGTGAGACCGTGTCGATGGGTCACGTCGCCGAGCGCGTGGATCCCCGCGACGCTCGCGCGCTGGTATTCGTCGACGACGACGTGCCCCTCGGTGTCGAGCTCGACTCCGACCACCTCGAGGCCGATGTTCGCGGTTTGGGGCACGCGCCCAATGGCCCAAAGCAGCATGTTGCCCTCGACCTCCCGGCCGTCGCGCGAACGGAGCACGCGCCCGGGCGCCGTCGGTCGGGCCTCCGCCAACACGAAGTCGGTCATCACGCGTCCCCCCGCACGCTCGAGCTCCTGGCGCGCCGCTTCGCCGAGCATGGGATCGAAGTCGGACAGCAGTGCGGGCCCGCGCGCACAGAGGACGACGCTCGTGCCGAGCGCTTGGAAAATGCCCGCGAGCTCGAGCGCGACGTAGCCGGCACCCGCAATGACGATGCGCGCCGGCGCTCGCTCGAGCTCGAAGAAGCCGTCCGAAGTGATACCGAGCTCGCGCCCGGGCACGTTCGGAATGCGGGGCGCGCCTCCCGTGGCAATCAGGACGTTTCGAGCGCGGTATCGCTCTCCGGCTACCTCGACGGTGTGTGCGTCAACGAAGCGTGCCCATCCGGAGAGCTTTTCGACGCCGTCCGCCAGCAGGTTCTTTGCGTAGATGCCTCGCAGGCGCTCGACGTACGCGTCGCGAGCACGTTTGAGCCGGCCGAGATCGAAGCCGCGGACCTCGACGTCGAACCCGTAGTCGGCAGCGTCGCGCAGGGCGTCGGCGATCCCCGCGGCGTAGTACGATATCTTCTTGGGCACGCAGCCAACGTTCACGCACGTGCCGCCCAAGAGGCCCGCCTCGATCAAGAGCACCCGGGCGCCGTGCTGCGCAGCGCGGCGCGCGGCCGCCAGCCCACCGCTCCCCCCGCCTATCACGATGAAGTCGAAATCTTGCACGCCGCGGCAACGAGCATAGCGTGGCGCGGCGATCAGGGGCCGCAGGGGCGCCCCCCCGCAGCCCTTTTTCACGCGCCCCGCCGCCGACGACGATCTTGCCTCGCAGGGGGGCCCCAATGGAGACTAGTGTCGTAAGTCTCGATTCTCGCGGGCCCTTCCGGCCCGTCGTACGATGAAGCGCCTCGAATTCTACAAGCTCGAGCGTCCCGTCCAGGAGCGCTTCGTCAACGCAAGCCGCGGCCTGGGCGTGCCGCCGCTGCTCGTCGGCAAGCAGGCCGTGCCCCTCGGCGCATGGCGCTGGGTGCTGCTCGCCGTGCTGCTCGCCGCGGCCTGGCTCTACCTCGCGGGGCTCGGCTACGGAAAGCTCGAGAGCTCGCTCGCCGTGCAGCCTCGCTGGATGGGGATCCTGCACGTCGCCCTGCCGGTGCTGGCCGGCATTGCGGCGCTCATGGCACGCCGCAGCGTCGCCCGCCGCGCCCGGCTGCCGTTCGTACAGACCACGTACCTCTTCCCGATCGGTGTCGTCAACGCACGCTCCGCCCACCTGGTGCAGCACGGCTGGGAGGATCTGAAGCAGCACTCCATCGTGCCGGGTCGTGCAAGCTTCGAATTCGTCGGCGGCAGCTTCACCTTCCCCGTCGGGCCGAGCATGAACCTCGCTGAGCTCGAGCAACGGGTGACCGAGCTCAAAGAACGCGTGGGGACCGGGACGCTCGAGGAGCGCGACCTGGTGCTGCTCAATCCGCTACGCGACAACGGTTTCAGAAACCCGTTCTCTCCGTCGGAGTCCATGCGGCCCCTCGCGCCCAAGAAGCTCGTGCTGTGGCCGGTCTTGGTGCTCGTGGCGCTAGGGCTGCTCGGCGTGGCCTCGTTCGCGGTGCGAAACACGCTCGGTGAGCGAGCCATCTACGCCGTGGCACGGCAGAAGGACAGCGTCGAGGGCTACCGCGCCTATCTCTCGCGCGGCGGCAAGCGGAGCGACGTGACCGAATTGCTCCTACCGCGTGCCGAGCTCCGCGAGGCGATCGCGGCGCACTCGGTCGAAGCGATCGAGCGGTACATGGAGGGCCATCCAGGCTCGAAGATCCAGACCGAGGTTCAAGCAGCGTTGCGCACGGCGCTGCTCGCGGCGCTCGAGGAAACGAAGAAGAAGAACACCATCACGGCGTTCCGCGCTTTCGAGAAGCGACACGCCCGACACCTCCCGCTCGTGCCCGAGCTACCGCAGGCCCGCTTCGCCTACCTGTCGGGCGTCCTCGATCGTTTCCAAAAGGAGCACAAGCCCACTCGCGAGGAATGGCTGCTCGCGCGCCGCTTGATCGTCTACGCGGATCAACACGGCCCCGAGGCTCAGATCCGCTTCGCCCAGCGCGAGTCGCGCACGCTCGAGAAGAACGAGCACTTGATCACGGCGAGCGCCTACTACGGCGGGCAGAAGACGCTGCCCACCCGCTACCTCGTGGGCGCCCCGGTCAGGAAGGCCGAAAAGGCCGCGGCCGACGAGCTCACTGCGGGCTTTGCCGAAGTGTTCCCGGCCGACCTCTTGCACTTCGAGCTCGGCCCACCCGTCGAAGGCACATCCACGCCCAGCTTCGAGGTGCCGACACTGTTCGTGAGTTACCGCCTCGAGATCTCGGGCGCGTTCGTGACCAAGAAGCCTCGCGCGATCTTCGCGGGCGTCGGCCTCGTCGCCGAGGCGACGCTCAGCGTGCCCGACAAGGAGCCGCCCGACACGTTCAAGCACACGGCGTGGCTCGCTCCCGAACGGCGTCGCATCGAGGCCGGCGAGGTCCCTCCCGAGGAAGTGTACCAAGAGGTCATGGCGCGCGCCTTCGCGCGTTTCACCTCGAAGTACCTCGCTCCCTGGCTGGGCGAGGACTGAAGTCCCAGCCAGCGCTCGGTCACTCGCTCCGAAACGTTTGGCGCTGGGTGCCGAGCTTTTCCACGAACAGCTCGCACACGTCGCCGTTCTTCAGGTAGACGGGCGGCTTCATGCCGAGCCCGACGCCCGCCGGCGTCCCCGTGCTGATGACGTCGCCGCCCTCGAGCGTCATGAACTCGGACACGTAGCGAACGATTTCGGCCACCCCGAACGCCATATCCCGCGTATTTCCGGACTGGCGGCGCACGCCGTTCACGTCGAGACCGAGCGCGAGAGCCTGAGGATCGCCCACCTCGTCAGGCGTGGCCAGGTACGGCCCGAGCGGATTGAAGGTGTCGCACGACTTCCCCTTCGTCCACTGCCCACCGCGCTCGAGCTGGAACTCGCGCTCGGAGACATCGTGCGAGATCGTGTAGCCTGCGACGTGCTCGAGGGCCGCGCTCGCCGAAGGCACGTAGCGAGCACGCTTGCCGACGACGACGCCGAGCTCGACCTCCCAATCCGTCTTCGCGCTGCTGCGCGGAATCCTGAACGTCGTCGTACGGACCGACGACGGTGTTGGCGGCCTTGAGGAACAGCACCGGCTCCTTGGGAAGCTCCGCACCCGACTCGCGCGCGTGGTCGCGATAGTTGAGCCCGATGCAGAGCACCTTGCCGGGTCGCGCCACGCACGACGCCCAGCGCTCGGACGCATCGACGACGGGCAACGTCGCGACGCTGCGTGCGAGAAGCTGCGCAAGTTGCGCAAGCCCGTCGCTCTCGAAGAAGTCGCGATCCCAGTCGCGAAATACCTCGGAAACGTCGCGCCGATCGCCCCCAACGAGCACGCCGGGACGCTCGTTACCGGGAGCGCCGAAGCGAATCAGCCTCATGGGTGAGGGCCTAATACGGCCCCGCGGCGGCGGCGAGAACATAGGCCAGCACCACGCGGCCGTCGTCGAGCGCTACGGTGTCGCGACGGTACATTTCGCCCTCGAAAGCATCGAGCGCGAGCAAGCTCGTCTCGTCGATTTCGTAGAGCTCTCCGGGGACTACGTCGTTTCCGGGCACGAGCGCCGGATACTCCGCGACCCGCACGACGCCGCAACGGCGCTCGGTCGCAGCTGGCCCGACGAAACGCGCATCGGCGAGCTCGGCGTGATGTTTCCCCCCACGCATGAGGGATCCGTAGACGAACAACAGGACGGGCATCGGCACGCGCTGACTCGCACGCGAGCGTAGCGACGTTGCGATGCGGCGACGAGTGGCCGGATCCGACCCCGCGCTTGGCCGGATCCGACCAGCGTCAACCGGCGCGCGCGACGCGATCCGCGCAAATGCGGGTGCTTCCTGGAGGTCACGACGTGTGCACGATCCTTGCACGTCTGGGGGGGCCAGCAGTGCGGGCTCTCACCCGCATGCATCAAGGAGAAAAACCACCCAATGACCGCCGTCGCTACCCAAATGCACGCCACCGACCCCCACGCTCAGCTTCGCCGCCTCTACATTTCACTTTTGGAAGATCAGAACCGCTTCGACGAATTCAAGCAGCTGCTCGCTCTTTATCCTACGACCGAAGACGCCACCGAAGAGAACGACGACGCACGTCGCGTGCGCGCGCAATTGAACGCCCGCATCACGGACTGGGTCTGCGGTGACTTCGAGGAGCTCAGCGCCGCCCAGGTGGTTCTCTGGCGGAGCATCGTCGTCAACGAGCGGATCAACGTCGCGATCTCTCCCTGGAAGGAGTCGAACGGCTACTGACTGATTGAGCGCGCTCACCGAGGGGGGGACAACTTTCCTCGGACCGAATCGTCTCCCTCGATGACATCCATGATAGACGCGCTCTACGCGGGCTACGCGAATGCGCTACCTCCTGCACTGCGCGGGATTGCCCGCGACCTTCCGCATTTGTTGGGGCTCGCCCCGGTCAGCGGTAAGGCCTGGAGCGATGTCTTCAACCACGCGGTAACGCTCGAGGCGCCGAGCTTGGTCGCCGAGGCGTTCCCCATGGCGCGCCCCGAGCACGTCCGTCTTGCCGTGCTTGCACACGCCTTGTCGGTCATCGAAGCATTCGGCACGGACCGCGTCGCCGACCGGCAAATCAGTCCCACCCCGGAGCTGCTCTTGCTCCTTGCCGAGCTCCGGAGCGGTCGCGATCGATTGTTGGCGGAGCTGTGCCCGGACACCGTGGCGCTCGCGGAAGCGGCAGACCGAGAAACCAGCGAGGCAATCCTCGAAGAGCACGCCCTACTGAGTCGCATCGCTGCCGTCACGTTCGGCGACTATCGGCGCATCTCACTCGCGAAACAGGCAGTTGGCTTTCCGGCCACGCTCGCGCTGGCTCGCGCGTCGGGTGCCTCTCCCATTCAGGTCGAGCAGGTCCACCGCCTGCTCGCGGGTGTCTGGCTCGGCCTCCAGTTCGAGGACGATGCCGGGGACTGGGAGGACGATTGGCGGCGCGGCGGCGGCGCGTGGGCGGTATCGCTCGCGAGGCGGCGGCTCGAGGCAGTGAAACAGGACCCCAAAAACGAGCGCCCCACGGAGCCCGACATCGTTCGCCGCCGGGTGCTAGGGATGCGTGTCTTGTACCTGATGTTGCGGGACGCACGGCATCAGTACCGAACCGCCTGGCGCCACGCACGAGCGCTCGGCGCCGACACGCTCGCTCGCTGGGCAGAGCAACGCCAAGTCCGCCTCGACGCCCTTTTGCCGCTGGAAGATCGCCACGCCGGGTACGTCGTGCGCGCCATCAAGCTCGGCTCGTGGGCGGCCGAGGTGCTGACGTGAGCGGCGCGGGCGGACCCGGACCCGAGTTGGGACTTCGACTACGCGCCGATCCCGATGGGGGTGGCGACGAGGGCCAACCGGAGCAGGACCTCGTCGTTGCGACCTGCGAGGACATCGATCCCGTGGAGGTCACTCGCGCGCTTTCGGACCTCGCCCCCGACGTTGCAGTGACGCCCCTGTTCAGCAATCACCCGATCTTTTGGACGCGGGTCGAGTCTTCGAAGAAGCTCGATCGCCGGGAGGTATCTCGCCGTCTAGGCTCCGCTCGCGTGCGCTACGTCACCTCGGCGAGGCGCGGCACGCAGACCCTTCCCCCGCGCCTCGATTTCTGCGTGACGCGCGCCCGACGACAAGCGCGCGACTGGCCCGCGCGCGGGCCAACGGAGCTCGTCGAAGCCGACACGCCCTGGCGCTGGTTCCTTCGGGCGAAGGGTGCGGACGTTAACCGCCGCTTTTGCGGGACCGGTGCTGGCACGCGACTCGCGGTGATCGACAACGACGGGCTCGAACTCGAGCGCATCCCGCTCGAGGCGGAGGTGCCCGTCGCCGTCGCTGCGATACCGCGGTCGCACTCGCACGCCGCACTGATGCTCGGCTGGGCGGTAGGAGCGACGGCTGCGAACGGGAAGCGCTTCTCGGGCATCGCTCCCGACGCGTCCCCCCGCTTCTACTGCATTCCCAAGCCGGGCAACGACGTGTGGACGCTACCGCTCGCCATCGCGCGCGCCGTCGAGGACGGCGCCGACGTCATCGTGTGCGCGACGTACGTCGAGGGGCAAACCAGCCCCATGCTCGACGACGCGCTCGAGCTCGCGGTGCGCGTTGGGCGCGGCGGACGCGGCACCGTCGTCGTGATGCCCACGGGCCGCGAGATGTCGAGCCCACACGATTCGGTCCATTCGAGCCTCAGCCTCGGCCTGGGTGAGCCCGCGGCCGATCCTCGCGTATTCTGCATCGGGCCGAGCGCCCGCGACGGTGGCTGGTTCCTCTGGCTCGACCGACGCGGGCGCCTGAGGCCATTCGCGAATCGCGGTCCGTCGGTGCGCTTCCTCGCTCCGGGCGACGACATGGCCTACCCGTTCGCTGAAGAGGAGCGGGCATGGCACGCGGAGTCCAGCGGCGCGTCCGGCGTCGCGAGTGGTGTCTTCCTGCTCCTGCTTGCGACGAATCCGCTGCTCACTTTGCCCGACGTGGATTGCTTGCTCCGTGAAACGAGCGTTGCTCTCGATCCGTCGGGGCGAGCTTTTGAGCACGGGCTCGCCGATCGCCGCGACTTCGAGCCCCTGGGCAGCGATGACGACGGCCACAATGCCAAGCACGGGTACGGCCGCTTGAGCGCGACCACCGCTTGCCTTGCCGCGACCGACCCCGTGGCCCTCTCACTCGTGCGCATGGGAGAACACCACGCTGCCCGGGCTTTCGTCGAAGCGTCGCGTGGCGCCCCGCTTGCCCCGGGTACGTCGCGGGCGGTGTGGCAATTTGCGGTTTGCGTCATCATGCGCGATTCGACCGCGGCCCACGCGCTCGCGAGCATGCTGCGCGCGGCGCGAGTCTGGGCGCGGCATCCGGAACGGCTCGGCGTTCAGCCTCGGGGCCACCTGCTCCGGCAGCTCGGGCTATTGCTGCGCGTCCTTTCCGACGCGGACCCGAGCGGCACGCGAAAGGAGGCTCTCTTGGGCCTCGAGGTGGCGCTGCGCGCCCGCTCGTCGGCGGAGGCTGAGGGTGCCCTCGAAGAGGCCATCCTCCGGCAGCTCGTCGACGCGGCCGAGTGGGGGCGAGCGCCAAACACCCAAGCGCACCGCTCCGGAGTCGTCCCGGCCAGCGAGGCAGAGCGACCGGCCGACCCGGGCTCTTTGAGAGCCGGATCGGGCTGAATTGACGCCCATTCGTGCTCGGCTAGAAGGCGTGCAGGAGCGCGCGTATGCTGGGCAACGTGCCCCAAGCCGATCACGACCATGCCGCCGGACCGCGGGTCACCCTTGCCATCGTCGTGCTCACGAGCCTCCTGGTCGCGCTGACCTGTGTTGCCGTCCGCGATGCGCTGACCTGGTATGGTCGTCCGATCCCGGGCGTCCTGGTCGATCCGGGCGGTTCGGTGTCCAGCCTAGGCCTCGACGACTGGGCGGGACGACGACTGGGCCTGAAATTTCCTGATCGGGTCTTGCCCGTGGGGGCGGAAGGGGTCACGGGAAGCCTGGCCCGGGCCACCGCGTGGGATGCCGCCGTCGTGGAGGCGGCGAAGGTCGGCTACCTCGATGCCGTCGTCGAGCGTAGCTCGACCAAGAAGTCGTCCGCCTGGCCCTCCAGCCGCTTTCCCCCATCGGCTGGTGGCTCTACGCGGGCAGCTTTCTTTTTAGCGGCGTGGTCTACGCTAGCGCGGGTCTGCTCGCACTCTGGGCGCGACCGCGTGGCGCGTTGTCACGGGCGTTCGCCAAGTTCGGCGTCACGAGCGGACTTTTCCTGCTCACACTCTTCAACGTTCACACGACCAGAACGCTGACGCCGATTTTCTTTTCGGCCTTCGCCATCCTCCCCTTCGTGGTCGTGCTTCTCGTTCTGGAGCTGCCGACGACGGTCGCCGTCGTGAGGAAGCACCCCTGGACCCGTACGCTGATCCAGGCGATCGCCCTCTGCTTCGCTCTCACGCTGACCGGATCCTACCTGCTCGGGCGCGATACCGGGCCGATTCAGAGCCTCGTCACGCTCTTGCTGGGGCTCTCGTTCGTAGCGTTCGTGGCGGGGTTTCTCTTTCGCTACGGCCAGTCGCGCGGCGAACAGCGCGACACGCTACGTGCCCTCCTCCTGTCGATGGTGCCCGCTTACACCGGGGTCGCTGTTTGGGGCGTGCTCACTTCGCTCGGCCTCCTTAAGTCCTTTCCCGACGCCATCGTCTTCCCCGCGCTTTTACTCGCGCCGGTCGCGAGCCTGTACGCGTTCGTGCGTTATGACCTTTGGGGCAGTCGTGCGTTGCTGTCTCGCGTCGGCACGAGCCTGTTCGTCGGCGCGCTCGCCTGCGCACTCGCCATCGCCGTGGGCGGTGCGCTCGCGACGTGGATGGGCGCGAGCTTCCGTGATGCGCTGGCCGGTGCCGCGGGCGGCGGCGTGGCGGCCGCTGTGCTCGTCGTCTCGGCGCTGCGCGTCAGCGACTTCACGCTGTTTCGGTCGCGCTCACAGTACAAACCCACGATCGACCGTCTGAGCGAGGAGCTGACGACGCTCACCTCGCCGAGAGAGGTCACCCAGGCCATCGAGCGCACCGTGCGTCGCTGGTTGCCCTGCGACTACATTCACCTCACGCTCGCGCCGGCACCGCGGAGGTCCACCGTCGCCGACGCAGAGGGCCCAGCGTCGGGCGAGGGCCCGACCGGCGCCGGCGTCGAGACCGACGAGCCGCCGCGCCCGAGCGACGCCGAGCTCAGGCTCGAGGTCACTTTCGGCGGCAAACCGTTCGGTTGGCTCGACGCGGGAGCGAAGCGGGGCGGCGCGCTCTTCACGAGCGACGACATCGATCTCTTGCGTACGATCGCCAACAACGGTGGGCTCGCGCTCGCCCATGCCCACGCCTACCAGGAGCTCGAGGAGCGGCGGCGCCGGCAGGCAGAGGCATGGCGCGGCGAGCGCGAAGCCCTCGTCGAGACGGTCGCGGCCGAGATCGCGCACGAGGTGCGCTACCCCATCAACTACTTCAGGAGCGTCTTCGAGCGTGGCTCCCGCAGCGTGGCGTTGACGGCCGACGACATCGACGTGGGCAGAGAAGAAGTGGATCGTCTGGAGCGGCTGGTCTCGGGGTTGAAGCGCATGGCCGCTCACCGTCTGGAGCGGGCGCCAACGCCGGTGTCGGAGCTCTGCGGGCGCGTGGAAACGCTGCTCGGGGATGCACTCGGCAACCGGCACATCGAGCTCGGACTCGGAGCGGACGCGACCCTGCGCTGCGATCCGGACAAGATGACTCAGGTGCTCGTGAACTTGATGTCCAACGCGCTCGAGGCGTGCGGCCCGAATGGGCGCGTCGGCATCGCGTGGCGCGCGGCGGGCGGCGGCGGGGAGCTTTCGGTGTGGGACGAGGGCCCGGGCTACGTGGGCGACCCGTCGCGACTGTTCGCGCCCTGGTACACCACCAAGCCACGCGGTACGGGCCTCGGCCTCGCCATCACGCACCGGCTCGTGCGCGCGCACGGCTGGAGCATCGCGGCGCAGCGCCGCGATAGCCGCACCGTCTTCGCCGTGACCGTGCGCGGTGAGGACATCGTGCGCGACGGCGCGCGCCAGGCGCCGAACGAGGCGGCCGCCGACTCGGAAGCAAGGGTTGCATGAAGATCCTCCTCGTCGACGATCAGCGCAGCGCGCGGCGCGTGCTCCGCCACCTGCTTAGCGAGCTCAAGGACGTCGAGATTCTGGAGGCCGGCAGCCTCGAGGAAGCGAAGGAGCGCGTTGAGAGCCAGAATCCGGATGCCGCCCTCGTCGACATCCGGCTGTCGCCCAATCCGACCGATCGCGGCGGGCTCTCCTTCTTGCGCTGGCTACGCGAGAGCGGACGCTCCACGCCCGCCGTCATGGTGACCGCCTCGACGGAGCTGGCCGAGATCCGCGAGGCCATGCGCCAGGGCGCTCAGGACTACGTGCTCAAGGACGAGCTCGGCCCCGAGATGCTCCTGCCCATCGTCGAAGGCATCCGCGAGCGCCTGCAGCTGCGGAGCGAGGTGGTGCGGCTCAAGCAACACATCGACACCAGCTTCGGCCCGGCGGCGCTCATCGGCACTTCGCCGCCGATGGAGCGCGTCATGAAGCTCGTCGCGCGCGTCGCGGACGCGGAAGCACCCGTGCTCATCCTCGGCGAGACGGGCAGCGGCAAGGAAATGGTGGCCCGTGCCATCCACCACTCGAGCCACCGCAGCAGCCAGCCATTTCTGGCCGTGAACTGCTCTGCGTTGCCGGGCAACCTCATCGAATCGTTGATCTTCGGCCACCAGCGCGGCGCCTTCACCGGAGCCGTGCAGCGCATGCGCGGGCAGCTCGAGCTCGCCGGCAGCGGCACGCTGCTGCTCGACGAGATCGCCGAGATGCCCGTCGAGCTGCAGGCAAAGCTCTTGCGCGTGCTCGAGGACCGGCGCTTTCGCCCGCTCGGAGGCGAGGACGAGCTGCCGCTCAAGGCGCGCGTCATCGCCGCGACCCACGTCGACCTGGAGAAGCGCATCGCGGAGGGGCGGTTCCGCGAGGATCTCTTCTACCGCCTCAACGTGGTCGCCGTGACCGTGCCTTCGCTCGCGGACCGCGGGGACGACGTCATCGAGCTTTTGCACTCGTTCGCGGCGCAGTTTCAGCCCAGGCTCCGTTTCACGGACGAAGCCGTCGAATGGATCCGCCGGCGGCGCTGGCCGGGCAACGTGCGCGAGCTCAAAAACGGCGTCGAGCGCCTCGCGCTGCTCGCCGAAAAGGAAGTCGTCGACGTGCCCGTGCTCGAGGAGCTCGTGGGCGGCCAGCTCACCGAAGGCGCGCGCGAGGTGGACCGCATGGCGCGCGCCATCCTCGCGCTGCCGTCGCGCATCGGCTCGAAGCTCGATCTCATCGAACGCGCCATCCTGCACCACGCCATCGAGATGTGCAGCGGCAACAAGAGCGCGGCGGCGCGCCTGCTCGGCGTGAATCGCAAATCGCTCGAGCGCAAGCTCGACCGCTTCTCCGAGCCGCCCGAGCTCGAGGAAGCGACGCCGGAAGAGCGCGCGTTGTTCGAAAAAGTACAGGCCGAAAAGCCGGTCCAGTAGCGGCGTTCACGCGGCGCGCACGGAGTCGACTTCGTCAGCCATCCGGCGCTCCGGGGGCGCGATCGATCGAGGCGGGAGCTGGGCCCGGGGGGAGCGGCACGTGCTCGCTCCCGATGACGGTGCGCGCGAAGCTCGGCTCGCCGAGCCCCCCGACGTGGCACGAGCGGCAGTAGAGCGGCTCGCCCGACGCCGACTCGAAACGCTCGGCGAGCACGGTTGTCATCCATTCGACGGATGCCGTGCGACTTCGCGGCTCGCCGAGCATTTTGGTGTGTGGCTTGCCGTCGTAGGCGTGGCAATCGGCGCACGCAACGGCGCCACCGCCGCGCTGCCGGAGCCCGCGCTCGAACCCTGCCATCCAGTTCGCAATGCTCTTTTGGGGCGTCGAGGCCGCGTAGTTGCCCGCGACGTGGCAGTGTGTGCACGCGACACCGAGCGCCGTCGCGGTCTTCTTCATGACGGCGAACAGCTCCGCGCGGCAGCGCACGCCGAGCAGCAGACCGCGAAAGGAGGCAAGCTTGGTCGCGTCGTCCGCTGACGGGTCGCCGGAAGCGCACGGGTCACGCTCTGGCGTTACCGCGGCCGCGCGCGGGCGCTCGGGCGGAGCGCTGCGCGGCTCGGGCGGCGTGCCGCACGCCGTGAGCGCCGACAGCAGCACGGCAAGGAGCGTCACGAAAAGGCGCACGGGACGGACGATACACCAGCGTCCTGCGCCATCACCCCGCCGCGCTCGCGACCATCCGTTGACCGGCGGAATTTCGGGACCAATCCGGGCGCAATCGGCCAGAAACCGGACGGCCGCGTCGAGGCTTGCGCCGGCCCACATCAGCGATGCGCGTGGGCCCGTGCGCAGCAGCCGCTCTCACGCGAGGCAGCGCGCTTCGGTCGTCGCGCGCACTCCCCGCCGGCCGCAAGCGATGCTAAGAGCGGGGGACGATGTCGTCCTTGAAACCACCCCAGTCCGGCGAACCCATCCGCATGCAGGGCGAGAAGCTCGAGGTGCCCGACCACCCGATCCTGCCGTTCATCGAGGGCGACGGGACGGGGCCCGACATCTGGCGCGCCTCGAGCGCGATCCTGGATGCTGCGGTGGCGAAGGCGTACGGCGGCAAGCGCAAGCTCGAGTGGTACGAGGTGTACGCTGGGGAAAAATCGAAGAAGCTCTTCGACAGCTGGCTTCCCGACGAAACCGTGGACGCCTACCGAAAGTACCTCGTGGGCATCAAGGGTCCGCTGACGACACCCGTCGGTAAGGGCATCCGTTCCCTCAACGTCGCGCTCCGGCAGATGCTCGACCTTTACGTGTGCCTCAGACCCGTGCGCTGGTTCACGAACGTGCCGAGCCCCGTGAAGCGGCCCGGCGACGTTGACATGGTGATTTTCCGTGAGAACACCGAGGACATCTACGCCGGCATCGAGTGGACCGCCGAGACGCCCGAAGCCAAGAAGGTGATCGCCTTCTTGCAGAACGAGATGGGCGTGACGAAGATCCGCTTCCCGGAGACGTCGGGCATCGGCATCAAGCCGGTATCGCGTGAGGGGACGGAGCGGCTGGTGCGCGCGGCGATCAACTTCGCGCTCAAGGCCGGGTCGCAAGAGCGTGACGCTGGTGCACAAGGGCAACATCATGAAGTTCACCGAGGGCGCGTTCCGCGACTGGGGCTACGCCCTCGCGACTCGGGAATTCCGCGCCCAGGTCGTCACCGAGCGCGAGAGCTGGATCCTCGACAACCAGGAGAAGGATCCGAGCCTCAGCGTGGAGGCGAACGCGCGCCTCGTCGAGCCCGGCTACGAGATGGCTCCGCCCGACGTGCGCGCCGACCTCCACGCCGAGGTGACGGCCGCGCTCGCGCTCGCGCCGACGCACGGTGGCGGCAAGTGGAAGAAGCTGCTCAAGATCCGCGACTCGATCGCCGACATCACGCTCCAGCAAGTGCTGACGCGCGCCAAGGATTTCGAAGTGATCGCGACGCTCAACCTCAACGGCGACTACCTGTCGGACGCGCTCGCGGCGCAGGTGGGTGGCATCGGTATCGCGCCGGGCGGCAACATCAACTACGACACGGGCCACGCCGTCTTCGAAGCGACGCACGGCACCGCGCCGAAGTACGCGAACCTCGACCGCGTGAATCCCGGCTCCGTCACGCTGAGCGGTGAGATGATGCTGCGTCACCTCGGCTGGAACGAGGCCGCCGATCTCGTCATCAAGGGGATGGACGGTGCCATCGGCGCACGCACGGTGACGTACGACTTTGCTCGGCTCATGGAGGGCGCCAAGGAAGTGAAGTGCTCGGAGTTCGGGCGTGCCGTGATCGAGCACATGTGAGCGGCCGGCTTTCGCGCGCTCGGGGTGCCGTGGGCTGAAGCTCGTCGCACCGCTCTGAAAACACTGAGCTTTTTTCGCGACCGATCGCCCGCAGCGACGGGCGCTATCGGGTTATCATTAAGGCTCGGTGCGCGAGACCACAGCCGCCCTCCTGGCGCTCGTCGCGGGCGTCGCCCTCGCCGCGTGCTCGAGCGACGACGGCTCGAGCACCACGCCGGGTCAGGCCGGGGGCGCCGGCGGG
Organism: uncultured delta proteobacterium; assembly: GCA_963841435.1. GTDB lineage: Bacteria > Myxococcota_A > Polyangia > Polyangiales > Polyangiaceae > PMG-095. The sequence goes on along the minus strand of CAWJCS010000002.1, from coordinate 742,360 downwards.
TCGGCGGCGACTGCCGGGATCGGCGGCACGGCGGGAACGGCTGGCGGGGGCGCGGGAAGCGGCGGGGCGGCGGGCACCGGGAGCGGCGGCACGACGAGCGGTGCCGCAGGCAGCGCGGCGAGCTCGGGCGCGGCGGGGAGCGACGCCGCTGGCGCCGGTGGCAGCGCGGCGGGCAGCGCGCCAACGGGCGGTTCTTCCGGCAGCGGCGGGGGCAGTGCTGGGAGCGCCGGCGCCTCGAGCGCCGACCTCACGCTCACGGCGCTCGCCGCCAACCAGACCGTGGGCCTCGAGTGGAACCCCGTGGCTGGCGCGGAAGAGTACCGCGTGCACTATGCGAGCGGCGCCCCCGCCGCGCTCGGCGACCCGGCGCTCGACATAGCGAAAGAGCACACGACGGCGGTGCACCGCGGCCTCACGAACGGCACGGAGTATCACTACCTCGTCACGGCCGTCGTCGGTGGCGCCGAGGCCGGGCCGTCGAACGACGCGAGCGCGACGCCCGAGGGCGAGTGGGTGCTCGAAGAGCTCGGCAGCGGCCGCTTCGAGGACGTCTCGACCGGCATGCCGGTGCCCACCGTGCCGCTCGAAAAGCGCGTGCAGGTGCTGCTCTTCGCCGAGGGCTACACCGCAGCGGATCTCGATGTTTTGCACACGGTATCGAGTCACGACGGCAACCGCGCGAACGACATAGATCGCTGGGTTGACGAGGTGTTCCGGATCCCGCCGTACGCTGACTATCGCGAGGCGTTCGTCGTCTGGTACCTGCCGCGCGCTTCCGCGGCCCACTCGAACGAGGGCGACACGGCGTTCGCCGTGCCCGTCTCGAACGGCGCGCTCGCGACGCCGACGAGCGAGACGGCCGCACGCACGTGGGCGGCCATCGCGCTCAATCCCGTGCCGCCCATGGACTTTTCGGGCGGCGGCTTCGGCACCCTTCGCACCCACGTGGCGGCGTTCTTGATCTTCGACCCGCAGAGCGGGCGTGCGGGGCTGAGCGGCCTCACGACGTCGCTCAGGAACCCCGACGACAGCCAGCAGCGCATCGCGACGGCTTTCGCGATGGGCCATGCCCACGAGTTCACGCACGCCTTCTCGGCCGTGCGCGACGAGTACCTGGAGGACGACAATGCGCCGCCTCAGGGCTCGTCGCCGCAGTCGAACGTCGTCGCTTCGAACGTCTGCTCCGACCTCCCCTGGCAGCATCTGCTCTCGGGCGGCGCGATCAATCCAGCTACCGACGAGCTCGTGGGCGCCTTCGGCCGCTCGACGCACGGCTTCCACTCGGAGCTCTTGTGCCTCATGAACGGCACGCACGACAACGCAACGTACTACGGCGGCAACGGCACGCTCCGCCCGAGCGACCGCATGTGCAACTTCTGCCGCGAGGTGACGGCGTACTGGGTCTACGCGCGGACGGGCGTCCTCGACGCGACCAACGCCGGCTTCGACACCTGGATGAGCGACTACCGGAGCGCCTACTTCGAGCGCTTTCCGTTCTTCGTGCCGGGCGTCGTGCCACAGACGAACAACGTGCAGAACCCGTCGCAGGGCATGGCCTTCTACGAGGCGTGCACGGCGGCGAGCCACATCGCCCCGCTGATGTCGTCTGCACGAGGACCGGGCGCGGCGAAGGCGGCGCGCTCGGGGTGCATCGTCGACGAAGAGTGACGCGGTGGCGAAACCCAGCGCGCGCGCCCCCGCGACGGCGGAGCCGGCGCTTTTCGGGCGTCCACGTGCGCAGGCCCCGGCCGAGCACGCGGTAGGTGCGGCGACGTGCCTCGTGGGGGCGGCCCTTCCCTTCGGCCTTGGGCGGGGGTAGGGAGAACGCGCCATGGCAAGAAAGAAGATTGGGCTGATTGGCGCAGGCAACATCGGCGGCGAGCTCGCGAACCTCGCCCTCACGAAGCAGCTCGGCGACATTGTGCTTTTCGACATTCCCGCCAAGGAGAATTTCGCCAAGGGCAAGGCGCTCGATCTCGAGCAGGCGAGCACGCTCTCGGGCTCCGACGGCAGCGTCTCGGGCACGTCCAACTGGGCCGACCTCGCGGGCGCCGACGTGCTCATCATCACGGCCGGCATACCGCGAAAGCCGGGCCAATCGCGCGACGACCTCGTGGAGACGAACCTCCCGATCATCCGCAACGTGGCCGACAACGCGAAGCAGCACTGCCCCGACGCTTTCGTGATCGTGATTTCGAACCCGCTCGACGCGATGGTCTACGAGTACAAGCGGCGCACGGGCGCGCCGCGCGCCAAGGTCGTCGGCATGGCGGGCGTGCTCGACAGCGCGCGCCTGTCACTATTTTTGGCTCGCGAGGCCAAGGCGAGCGTCAAGGACGTGCGCACGATGGTGCTCGGCGGCCACGGCGACGACATGGTGCCGGTGCTCTCGGCCTGCACGATCAACGGCGTTCCCGTCCGAGAGCTCGTCGGCAAGGACGCGCTCGACAAGATCATCGAGCGGACGCGCAAGGGCGGCGGCGAGCTCGTCTCGCTCATGGGCACGAGCGCGTATTTCGCGCCGGCCGCGAGCGCCATCGAAATGGCCGAGGCGTACCTCTACGACCAGAAGCGCTTGCTCCCCTGCGCCGCCTACCTCGAGGGCGAGTACGGCTATAAGGACCTCTACATGGGCGTTCCCGTCGTGATCGGCGCGGGCGGCATCGAGCGCATCGTCCAAGTCGAGCTCACCGCCGAGGAAAAGGCGATGCTCGAGAAGAGCGCCGACAGCGTGAAGAAGGTCCGCGACCTCGTGAAGTCGAAGGCGTAGCCGCTACTTCTTCGGCTTCTTGAAGGCGGCCTCGGCGCCGATTTTCAGAATCACGTCGAGCGCGGCGTCGGGGTACTTCGCCTTCAGCGCCGTCTGGAGCTCGTCGGCGTTCTTCGATGCAGCGAGCGCTTCGTCGAACGCGACGAGGTACCCCTTCGTGAACGCGATGCTCGAGGCATCGTGCTTGGCGTTGGGCTGCTCGTGCCCCGGCACCACGGTCTTTGCTCCCAGCGCGGCAACTTTCTCCAGCGTTCCGAGCCAGGCGCTGCGCTGCTCGGGCGTGGTCTCCGCCGTCCAGGGGAAGACGCCGTCGTAGACGATGTCGCCGCAGACGACCGTTCGAAGCGTGGGGATCCAAACGTAGGAGCTCGTCTCGGCGTCGCCTTGCACGTCACCCACGATCTCGAGCTTCTCGCCCTCGAGCCCGAGCACGGACGCAGGGAGCGGCTCCGGAATGACGGGCTTCGAGGTGATCGCGCCCTTGTACATGGGCTTCCACTGCTTCACCTTGGCCGCCCAGGTCTTCTTCACCTCAGCCACGGTCGAAGGCAGCGCGACGAGCTTGGCGTTCGGAAAGACTTCCAGGATCGCCGGGAAGCCGAAGTAGTGATCGGGATGAAAGTGCGTCACGTAGACGAGCGTGAGGTCCTTTCCAGAGGCCTTCACGCTGTCGGCGATCTTCTTGGCGTCGGCGAGCGTGAAGGCGGCGTCGATGAGCAACGCGTTCTTCTCGCCCGCGATGAGCGTCGAGGTGACGAGGAAGCCCTCGGGCGTGCCCGTGAAAACCTGCAGCGAAAGCTTCGAGACCGGCTCGGGAGGCGCAGGCGCGGGCGCAGGCGCGGGCGGTACGACGGGCGCCAGAGGAGGAGTCGTCTCGGCGATCGGCGCGGGTGCTGCCGGCGCGGCGGGCACGGGTTGCGCTTCTCCACCGCACCCCCCAAGGGCGACGAGCAGGAGCGCGAGAGAAAACGGGCGTTCGGGGCGGGACATGGCGCGCATGGTGCTGCGACTCGGCGGAAAAGGGAATGCCCGTGTGGAGCGCGATTTTTCGGGAGTGTTGCCGGACGCCGCGCTCGATTCTCCCCGAGGCTGCCAAAAGAGGCCGATGCTCACCCGACCGCCGAGAGGTCGCCGCGCTGTGCCCTGGGCAGGGGCTCAGGGCCCGGTGTCGCCGTACTCGTAGAGACGATTCGCGGGCAGCGTGGCCGTCGGCGTCGAGCTGAAGGGGCGCGACGTGGTGGCGGCCGAGGCCCAGGGCGACGTGCCGTTCACGTGGGCGCCGAGCGTGGAATCGCGCACGAGGGCCTGGCCGTTCGGGTAGACGCCGGACATGACGTTCGTCGTGTAGGTGGCGACGTTGACCTGGCTTTCGTCCCAGGCGCGACCGAGTGTCATGCCGGCACTTTGCGCGCCGCTCGCGGCGCTGAACGTCACCCCGATGACGAGGAAGCCGTAAGAGTTTCGGGCGTCGGTGCTCGGGGCGAGCGCGTTGCCGTTCGTGCGGCGGTTCGTGGCAAGCCGGATGGTCCCACCGTCGAAGACGGCCGTGCCGCGCCCGAAGATGAAGTCGACGTCGCCCTCGATCGTCGCGTTCTTGAAGTAGGCGCGCATGATGTTGGCGACGTTGTTGGTGCCGACCGACAGCGTGTCTTGATTGCCCAGCACATGCACGTTCTCGAACACCATCTTGTCGTTGCGCGTGTTCAGCGCGACGCCCTGGGTACTGCTCGAAACCGACGCCTCGTCGCCGTCGTTCGAGACCGTGATGTTCTTCATCATGAAACCCGGGCCGAACGCGGCGAAAGTGGCGCTCCCGCTCGTGCCGTAGGTGTTGCCCGAGGGCGTCGAACAGGTGTTGACGACCGAGTTGACCGTCGTTCCCGAAAGATGGTTGTAGACGATGGTCGTCTGGCTCGCGTCGCTGCTCGTGCTGTAGAGCGTGATGGGTGGAGCGCTCGATGGGACGCACACGACTTCGCGGTAAGTGCCGGGCATGACGCGGATGAAGACGCGATTCGAGCCGCCGGCGCTCACCGCCGCCGTGACCGCAGCCTGCACGGTCGAGTGCGTGCCGCCGCTCGTCGCCACCGTGTAGGTCGGCGTGAACGTCGCCACGTCGCCGACGCCCGTCGTGGGGTCCCAGTTGTCGACGGTCGGCGCCGTCACGGTGCCGCCTCGTGAAAGGTACGCGAGGATCGTGAAGTTTGCGGCCTGGGCGGCCGTGAGGACGGGTCGCGATGCGGTGCCCGTGAAGCCGCCGAGGCCACCGAGCCCGGCCGCCCCGCCAGCGTTGCTCCCGCCGGTCCCTGCGCCGCCGGACCCGCTCGTACCGCTGGCTCCTGCGCCGCCGCCGCCGTCTCCAGCAGTGCCAGCGCCTCCACCTAGTCCGCCCGTGCCGGCGTCCCCGGCTCCTCCCGTTGCACCCCCCGAAGTCGCTCCACCGTCTCCGGCTCCTCCCGTCGCGGCGCCGCCGGCGCCCGACATGGCGCCGCCGTCCCCGGCACCTCCCGTCCCGGCGCCACTTGCCGCCGCGCCGCCACCGATCCCGGCGCTCGCTCCGGAAGCACCGCCCAACGCCCCGGATCCTCCGGTGGGAGCAGCCCCAGATGTCCCACCCGCGGTGGTGCCGCCAGCCGCGGTCGCACCGCTCCCACCGCCCGTCCCCGTTCCTCCGCTGCCGGCAGCCCCGTTCTTGCCGTTGGATGCGGGCTCCGAACAGGCGAGCAGGGCGACGGCCAGTCCGGCGCAGAGCTTTTTGCCACGGTGTGCAGGCAGCATGGGTTCGACCTCCGAGGAGCTAAATGCTCCCGGGGGGGCTGTCGATCACCAGCGGCCCGGCCCGCGGGCTGGATGCGCGTCGTCGGGCGGGCCTCACGGCAGGATGCGCACACCCGCGAGGTGCAACGAGACGTTGCCTTCGACCATCAGCTTGACGTAGCGCGCGCGAACGCTCGGGAAGCGCTCGCGCCAGACGGAAAACTCGGCCGTCCTGCGCGCCACCTCGTGAAGGTCGTCCTTGCTCGTGCCCAAGAGCACGACGAGCGGGAGCGCGCGCTCGGCGCAGCAGTCGCGCCGGTTCTCGACCCAGATCCGCGAGAGGCGCTTGTTCGCTCCGAGGTCGAACACGATGAACGGGTTCTCTTCCGCCAAGGTGTGGAAAAAGAAGCCGTGATTCTCGGCGCAATCTTGTTCCGGAGATTCGCAGCCCCCGAACGGTGCGACCGAGCTCGTCGTCCAGCGCGCGCGCTTCGCGTAATCGAGCTTGCTCGCTCGCCAGTTTCCGTAGCCGTCGAACAACAGGGCAATCGCGAAGAGCGCTGCCACGAAGGCGAGCGCTCGCGCAGCGCGCCGAGCCCAGACCCGCTCGCGGGCGCGGCGCGGGGGGTCGAGCGGTGCGAGAAGGCCGTCCACGAACCGGGCGAGCCTTTCGGCCAGCTCGCGCTGTTCGGGCGGCGCGCGTTCCGCAAAGTCGACGAACGTTGCGTTCGAGAGCTCGTTCTGAATCCTGTCGAGCGCCGCAGCGCCGCGCGCGGCCCGCGCGAGCAGCTCGGGCTCGGCACGTTCCCAGTGGAGCACCGCGGGTGGCCCCGAACCGCCGACTTGGTCGGGGGCGTTTTCGGACGCGAGCTCGCCGTGGGCGAGCAGTGCCCAATGGATGGACTGGCGATAAAGATCGCACGCCAGGGCAGCACCGCCGCCGTGTGCCAAGAGCTCGGAGGGATGCAACGTGAGATCCCCGAGCTCGCTGGCACGTCGCGCGCGCCCAACGAGCTCGACGAAACGCAACGACGCCGCGTGCGGCGCCACCCCAGTACGCGTCCTGTCCCTGCGAAAAAGCCCGACCAAGCGCGCCCTCATCGCGTGCGACGCCGGTGACGCAAGCGCCCGTTGTTTCCCGAGGGTCTCCACCGTCTAGTCAGCCATTGTAGTAGCGCGAGCGAACGTGGGGCAGGCACGGCGCGAGCGTTTTCTTCTCGTTGGTCGTGCACATTTCGCGAATGGCAACCACGCGCGAACAGGCGAGACCGTGGTACGACGAGCGTGGAGTCCATGCCGAGCGCCGCAAGCGCCCCGCGCGCGCCATCCGCCTTGCGCCGCGCGCTCAATCGCGCCCTCGGCGTCGTCACTCGACTCGAGCCGCCCTCCGGAAGTGTGCTCGCCGCGCGCCTGGCGCGGGAACGCTCGCGACTCTGGCTCTTCGTGCTCATTCCGTGCGTTTGGTGGATCTACCGAGTTTTCGCGGGAGCCGGCCATATCGACCTGCCGAGCTACGGCGCGTACCACGACCTACTCGCGGAAGCCTTTCGGCACGGCAAGCTCTACATTGCCACCGGGCCACTGCCCGATCCGCTTTCCGGCGACGACGGCAGCTGGGCCCTCGACTCGAGCTACTACGCGGGGCGCTACTACATTTACTGGGGGCCCGTGCCCGCCCTCCTGCTGTCCCTGGTCAAAGAGCTCCTGGGCATCGAATACCTACTCGGCGATCAGTACGTTTGCGTCGTCTCGTCGTGTGTCGCGTTCTGGGCCGGCGCGCTGATCGTGGAACGAATGGCGACGCGCCTGTTCAGCCCGGTGCCCCGCTGGCTGGTCGTCCTCGCGGTGCTCGTCCTCGCCTTCGCGAACCCCGCGCTTCACGCCGTCACGACCGGCAGCACGTACCACGCGGCCATCATGGCGGCGCAGGCGTGGCTCTTGGTCGGGCTGCTCGCGGCATTCGACGCCGTCTGGGACGCCGGAACGCCGCGGGCCCGGCGCGTTCGGCTGTTTTTGGCCGGAGTGGCGTGGTCGCTCGCGCTGGGCTCGCGCGTCAGTGTCGCCCCGGCCATCGCGCTTTTCGTCGTAGCGACGGCCGTTTGCGAGGGCTGGAACGGCGGGCGAGCACGCCGCTCGCTCGTGAACGTGCTCGTGCTCGGCGGGCCGCTCGCCGTCGTCGGGTTGTCGCTGCTCCTTTACAACAAGGCGCGCTTCGACAGCTATTTCGAGTTCGGCACGGGCGTGCAGCTCTCGGGTTACCCGCTCTTTCGCCTGTCGCCGCGGTACCTCTTGCCGAACCTCTACTCGTATGCGCTGCGAAGCTTCGAAACGTCCTGTGAGTTTCCTTACGTGTTCCAGGCCTGGCACCAGGGCGCTGGCGCCTTCCCGAACGGCTTCAGGCTTCCCTCCGACTACATGGCGGAAGAGCCCGTGATCGGCTGGCTCCGCGCGGTGCCGTCGAGCTGGCTCCTGCCGTTCGCGTTCCTGCTCGTGCCGCGACCGCTCGGTCTCGACGCGCGTCGCACCCGCGCCTACCTGTGGTGCCTCGTTTGCTTCGCCGCACTCGCCAGCCTGAGCGGCGTCGTCGCGCTCGGGCTCTACCTGGCGACGATGCGTTACCTGAACGACGTCTCTTTCGGCATCGTGCTCCTCGCGTTGCTCGGAGGCTTCGCGCTACGATCTCACCGGCTCGGTCGGTACACACCCCGCTTCACGAGCGCGCTTTTCGCCACGCTGGGCGTGGTCAGCATCGTCTTCGGTGTGCTCATCGGCTATCAGGGCTACAACCGACACTTCGAGCTCTTCAACGCCCCGCTCGACGACGAGCTCAAAGCCTCATTGTCGCTCTGTGCGAGCTCTGCCGAAGACCGAGCCCAGTAGGGCCCACCGCCGCGCGGTCGCGAATCCGGGGTCGCGCTCGCTCTGCGTCCGCCCCCGCGCGAACACCCCGTCGAATCGGAGTAGCCAACTCGCTCATGATGATGGCCTCCTTGGCATGACGTGTGCCGAAGGGTGGGATATTCGGCGAAACCCTCGGCGGCATGGAACGTGCTGAGAGCCTAAGCGAGCCGGTGCAGCTCTTCACGCTGCCCACGCCGGCCGACCACGAATGAAGCACGCTATGAATTGGACTCAGATAGAACGGCAACCGGTCAACCACCTGCTCGACGAGCAACGGGAGACTTCGTGAGCATGGTGCAGGTCTCTGGAATGACCTATCGGATCGTCGCGCTGGCGAACGGAAGCTACGACGCCGTCCGCGTGCTCGATGACGTGCCGATGGGCAGCTTCCGCGACGGTGGGTCGTTGCGCGTCGTCTCGCGGATCGGCTGCGATGCCCCGTTGCTCCGTCGAATCGCACAGACCGCGATGCGTGGGGCGCGAACGCGCTGGACCCCGGCTCCGGGACTCGCCTGACCGGGGGTGGTCAGCTCGGCCAGGGAATGAGCGACGCACCATGAGCTCCGAGGTACCCGCTGGCCAAACTCCCACCGCGCGCTCCCAGCGACCGTCGTTGGCGCGGCGATTGGAGCTCACGTTCGAGCAGGCACCGTTTCGGTCGTTGGTGCTACCCGGGTTGCTCTGCATCAGCGTGCTGGCAACCTCGTACGCGATGCGTAGCATCCTCTTCCGCTCACGTTCGCAGTGATGCTTTACTTCTTGCTGCGACCCGTGGTCAGGGCGCTCGCGTGGTGCCACGTGCCGCGCCTGGTCGGGAGCACACTGGTTCTCGGAGCCGCACTGGGAGCGCTTGCTTTCGGCGCGCTCGAGCTCGCGGCACCCGCCTCCGCCTGGGCCGGGCGCTTGCCGAACGCCCTCCACGGGCTCGAAGCACGAAGCCGCAGCCTCAGCTACCCGCTCAACCTCGCGTCGCCTCTGCTCCAGACAGCAGCGGAAGCGGCCGAAAAAATCGGCGCGGACAAGGTCTTGCACGTCGCGACGGTGGGCCGAGGACAACTGAGGGGACTGGTCGGGGGAGCAGCGACGTTCACGACCCAGCTCGTACTGACCATGGTTCTTTCGTACTTCCTGCTGACGGAGGCCGACAACCTGATCGGACGATTGTCCCGAACCGCTTCCGCTTCGACCCCATCCCAGCAGGCGGCACTCGTCCTCGACAAGGTGACCGCGCGCATGAGCCGGTACCTTCGCACCGTCACGTTGATCAACCTGGGCCTCGGCATGGCGCTCACAGGAGCGCTGTTTCTGCTGGGCATGCCGAATCCGTGGCTCTGGGGCGGCATCGCGGCGCTCTTGACCTACGTTCCGTACCTGGGTCCCGCCATTGGCATCGGCCTCGTCGCACTGGCGGCGTTCGTGACGTTCCAAACGACGGGCACGGTCCTCGCACCGCCGCTCGTCTACCTTGCGCTGTCGGTGATCGTGGGGAACATCGTGACTCCGCTCTTGCTCGGCCGCACGCTCCGTGTGAGCCCGCTCGTGGTGTTTCGTCTGGCTCGCGGTTTGGGTTTGGCTGTGGTCCCTGCCGGGTGCGATCCTCGCTTTCCCGCTCTTGATGTTGCTCAAGTTCGGCTGTGACGAGAGCCCGCGCGCTGCCGGAGTCGCCTACGCGATCGGGAATGAGCCCTCCCGCTCAGAGCGGGCCCGGGGGCGCGACGTTGCCGGCGAGCGCGACCGGGGGGCGTGCGCATTGGCCGCGCGCTCGCAATCAGCACGGTCACGTTGTCCGAACCGCCACCGGCATTGGCCTGCTCCACGAGCTTCGCGCAGCGCGCCGGGTTCGGTTCGTCCGAGCGGAGGTAGGCGCTGATCTGCTCCTCACCAACATGTTTGGTGAGCCCGTCCGAGCACAATAGCAAGGTGTCGCCGAGCTCGAGATCGAGCTTCACCATTTCGGGCTTGGGAAGCTCGGAGCTGCCACCCAGCGAGTTCCACAGGATGTGGTGCAGCTGGGACTCCGGCTCGATCGGCTCGGCTGCAGCTGCGGTCATCCTTTCCGCCACCGTGTGGTCGGTGGTCAGGCGTGTCAGCTTCCCCGAGCGGAAGAGGTAGCAGCGAGTGTCTCCCACGTGCGCGACGTAGAGCGCGGGCCACAACACCAACGCCATCGTCAACGTGGTGCCCATCTGCGGGATTCCGGTCTGAGCCCCGGCCGCCTTGACGGTCGAGCTGCTCATGACGAGCGCCGCGGAAAGTTGATCGCGCAAACCAGGGAGCGACGCGCGGTCATGGACCTCGGAAGCCGCGGGCACCACCGTCGGCCACGACATGACGTTGAGCAGGTAGCCCGCAACGGTATTGACGGCCACGCGGCTCGCCACGTCGCCCCCGCCCTGTCCACCCATGCCATCGGCCACGACGAGCAAGGTGCCGGCCAAGCTTCCCGCGAACCAGCCACGTGCGGCGGCTGGGCTCGCATCGTGCACGACCATGGACCGCTGCAAGGTCGCGATCAGGTAGGCGTCCTCGTTTCGGGGTCGCTCCCGTCCGACGTTCGTCAGACCTGCCGCATCGATCCAGGCCGCCGCCCCCTGAGCCGCGACAGAACCGTTGGCACTTGCCTCATCGATCAGCATGGAAGGACTCCTCGCTCTTCATTCCCGCCCCGCGCTGCGGGCCACTGCCGACGCCCAAGCAACATGCGGACCAAGCACGGCGTGCGTCCTCGGGCGCGAGGGCCGCCGCCCGGCACACATCGTGCGTACCCGCCCTTCGCGGCCCGACACCATCGGGCCCGAACCAAGGACGCTCGTTTGAACCTACTCTGGATTATCGCGGTCGTTCTCGTCGCGATGTGGATGCTCGGCTTCGGGCTGCACGTCGCGTCGGGAGGCCTCATTCACCTGCTGCTCGTCCTGGCGGTTGTTGCGGTTTTGGTCCGCGTCATCATGGGCCGTCGCGTCGTGTGAAAAGACCATCAAAGTGACGAGACAGACCCATCAATCTGATGGCGCCGAGCGCGCCTCGTGGCTGGTCGCCGTCAGGCGGGGCGCGTTCGCCGTTGTTCTTCTTTTCGGCAGCACTGGGTGCGCCTCGTACGCCGGCACCGCCGTGAGCGCGCAGCCTGCCGTCGTCGCACGCGAAGGTGGCTGGCTGATGGTCCCCGCGTTCCCGCTGGTCCGGCAGGAAAAAAGCGCTGATTGCGGCGCCGCCGCGCTCGCCGCGGTGCTGCGTTTCTGGGGCCACCCGGCAACGCCGGGGTCGGTCGAGGCGGCGATTGGTGGCGCCGACGCTCGGTTGCTCGCCGGCGACATGGTCGGCTATGCCCGCAAACGGGGACTGCACTCGTACGTCTTCTTCGGCAACATCGCGGACATCGTTCACGAGCTCGAGCGCGGGCGTCCCGTCATCGTGGGGCTCGGCAAGGCGTTCGAGGCCGAGAAGGCGCTGGCCCACTACGAGGTCGTCGTGGGTTACCAGCCGAAACGAGGGCGCGTGCTCTTGCTCGATCCCGGCAGCGGCTGGCAGGTGGACGATCTGAAGGGGTTTTCCGAGGAGTGGGAACGCAGTAAAGGCGTCACGATCGTGACCTTCGCGCCGCCGGTCGATGCTCGAGTCGCCGAACGGTGAGCACCCCACGCGCTCCGGCACGTTGCTTGCTTCGTGTTGCAGTATGAAAAGGACGAGCCTCGCACTGATGGTTGCTCTAGTGCTGGCGCTCTCGGCGCCCGCGGGAGCCGAAAGCGTTCGGGTGACGAGCACCTCGCCCGTCGCGGCCGGAACCGGGAGCCCGCAGGTGCGCGTCATCCGCATCCCGCGCACGGGGGCTGCCGGGGCGTCGTCGGAGGACCAGCGCTATGCGATGCGCGAGGCGTTGTCGCGGAACGCAAAGAACTTCAGAGGTGGCGATGTCATCGTCATCAGCGCGACCGTGGCCGTGATCATTCTCCTCGGCATCATCATCATCATCCTGATCGTGTGATGGCGTCCCGCGCCCTCGCGATCGTCGCCGCGGTTCTCTTTCACGCGGGACTCGCGGCCGCCGACCCGAGCTCGCCCGTGGCCCGCAAAGCGACGCATGAATCCCCGTGCGAAGCCGACCCGGGGGCAAAGACTCATGACGGGTTCTTCGCCCGCTCGGAGCCGGGCCTCGCCTTCTATTGGGCGCACGTTTCCGGCTCGAATGCGCTCCGTCGCACCGGCATCCGCGGCCTGGGGCAGAGTGCGGCGCTCTCGCTCGGCGGAACGCCGGCGCGCGGTCTGGTGCTCGGGGGCACCGTCTGGACGGTACGCATCGACCCCGTCTTCATCGAGAACGGCAAGACCGTCACGCCGGACGATGACAGCGTCAAAGTGACGCAGCTTCGCGTCGGCCCATTCCTCGACTGGTACCCGTACCCGAAGCTCGGCTTTCACAGTTTGGTCGCCGTCGAGCTCGTCGTGCAGCTCGAAAGCGACGTGAAGGGCAATCCGATCAAGCCCGAAACGTTCGGGGCGGCCCTGGCGACTGGCAGCGGCTACGAATGGTTCATCGCGAACGAGTTGAGCCTGGGATTCATCGGCCGGGTCGCATTCGGCGCTGCCGCGCGCGCCGCCCGTGACGGCACCGAGCACACGCTCTTCATCGTTCCGGAGTTGGCGCTCTCCGCGACGTATCACTAGACCGGACGAAAGCTCGAGCCAAAAGCTTGCATTCGCCCAACCGACGGACTCCCTCATGGCTGCGTCTTCTCGCGATGCGCGGGTGGAAACGCTGGTTCGACGCGCCGCGCTGGGCGAGGCGCGCGGTCGTGGTCGCGAGCGGCGCCTTCTTTGCGATTCCGCTCATCACGAACCTCGCGCTCTGGCTACGCGTCGTGCCGCGTTTCCTCAACACGGACAGCGCAGCCATGAGCTACGGCTTTGCTTGGGCACCCTGGCCGACGCGCCTGAACTTCCACCATCTCGTGATCGTCGGCGAGGATCCGAACATCCAGTTCGTGGTCAGCATCGACGAAGTGGGGCTGACCCTCGATCTATGGTCCGCAGTCAGCAAGCGCACGATTGAGATCACCAGGCTTCGGGGCTCCGGGGCATCGGTCCGTGGAGTCCGCCGGTTGCAGCCCTGGGCAGTTGACGCCGCCAAGGTGCGAGCGCTGCCCGACATCCCGGGCCACCCCAAACCACCTCTCACGGACGCCTACGTCCCCAGTCCGCCACCCACGCGCGAGAACTACACGGACACTTCGCTCGAGGTGAGCGACATCGACGCCACGGTCAAGGAGCTCTGGATCGACGAGACTCGCTACAGCGGGCAAGCGCACGTCGTGGGTGCCTTTCTGTTTCGACCCCGGCTCGAGTTGCGCGTCGGCCCAGGCGCGGCGGTCCAATTCCAAAATGGCGAGCTTGCCGTTGCCGGCAAGTCCGCGCTCACCGCTATGTCGGGGCGAGCCGAGTGCTCGACGCCTCATTTCAATCCCGTCGAGCCCGAGGGCATGGCCATCTTGTCGTTTTTCAGTGGCTCCCTCGAAGTTCGAGCCAACGTCGTGAACGCCGAGTTCGCCAACTACTTTCTGGCATCGTCGGGCGTAAAGCTCGAGGGAGGCGCGGGCCGTTTCAAGCTCGCTTTCGGCTTCGAGCGCGGAATTCTACGGCCGGGTACGGCGCTCGAGATCTCGAGTCTCAAGCTCGAAGCGCAGGCGGCGCACACGTTGCTTCGCACATCGCTCGTGATGACGGGCGCGGTTGACTCCGCGAGTCACGGTGTCGTGCACCTGACGACGAGCGAACTTTCGCTCTCACCGAGCGGCGAGGGCGCGCGCTTGTCCGGCGGAAAGCTCGTGGCCGATATCCGGTCGGGCGCCGTCATTGACCTGTCGAAGCCTGCTCCCCGTCTCGCTTACGATGCGACGTTGTCTCCCGTCTCGGGCGACGCGGCGGTCGTTCGTGCCTACCTGCCGAAAGGCAGCCCCGTGGCGCTCGACGAGGGGACGCTCACGCTCGGCGGGCACGTGAGCGGCACTCTCACGGAGCCCGATCTGCGCGCGGAGCTCCAGATGAGGGCCGAGCTCGAGGCCCACGTGGGCAAGCGGCGCTTCGCAGGGAAGCTGGACGCCCGCGGCGTGCTGGCGGAAACACGCGAAGGCATCGCGTTCGACAAGACGCGCCTCGATGTCTCGGACCTCATGGTCGCCCAAGGCCAGGACGTGACCTACGGCTGGTGGTCGCACCTCGAGGTCGTGAGCGGCGGCTACGTGAAGGGCGATTCGCCACACTGGGACCTCGAGCTCGGCGGGCTCCTTCGGGACATCGAGCCGCTGTTCGTGGCCTTCGGCAAGGACATCGGTGTTCCCGCCTGGGTTCAGGCGTTCCTGCCGCTGCCAGGAACCAGCTTTCGCGGCAAGCTCGCGACCCTGGCGGGAGGGGTCACCGTCGACCACTTTCGGGCCAAGAGCGGCGTGGTGGAAGTTCGCCTCAAAGTGGAGAAGCCGGCCGGCGAGGAGCCGACCGGAGCCGTCAAAGTCGCGTCGGGGCCATTGTCGTTCGGCGTCGCGTTCGTGCCGCAGCACACGAGCACTCGGATCTTGGCGACTGACGCCTGGTTCGACGAGCAAGAGTAGCTGAGCGTCCCGCCCGGGGACGGACCCCAATACCTTGTGGTCCGCCGCATCGCGAAATCGTACCCCTCGGTATCCTTCACACGTTCCTCGACAAAAAAGGCGATATCTGGTTCCTACTCGGGGAGCTTGGACGGATCGTCGGCAAGAAAAGCGGAACCTGCGGCGTGCACCCCGTGCCTCCGGCTGTTCGCCGAGCGGCTGTGGGTGAGCCTCGGCGAAGGGCCCTTCGACCAGGGTCGCGAGGAGCTGGTGCCCGTCATCAGCCTCTGCTTCGACTACGGTGGCGTGCGCGTGCGCGCGGCGGACCGGCGAGAGCGCTTTTTCGTAGCCCAGCTGGGCGGAGTCGGCATGGTGGCCCGAAACCGGGCGGCCGAGGCCGAGGCGCAGCGATTGCTCGAGAGCTTCGGTGCGCTCGAGCTCGGCTGCTTCGACGACGTGAGCGCCGAGCTCGATTCCGAGGCCGACTACATCGTCGAGCTCGGCGGGAGCGTGCACTCGTATTGCTCGTTCACGGCTTACGCGCTGCCGCAGCTCCGCTCGCTCGGTTTCCAGGTGGAGGTGGATCCGAGCTATCCGTACCAGGTCGTCGAGAGCGACGCGCCCTGGTACGCGAGCGTCGAGCCCGACCAGGAGCGGACCGACTGGTTTTCGCTCGAGCTCGGCATCCAGATCGAAGGCCGGCGCGTGAATCTCTTGCCGGCCCTCGTCGCGATGCTGGAGGAGCGCGGCGAGGCCGAGAGCCTCGAGGCGCTCTTCGCGACGCCGGCGCGCTTTCGCGTGGTGCCGGTGGGCGAGAACCGCTACCTGCCCGTGCCGCCCGACCGGCTGCGCGCACTCTTCGCGATTTTGCTCGAGCTTTACCGGGGTGACACGCTGCCCGACGGCGCGCTCGAATTCCCACGCAGCCGCGCCGCGAGCGTCGCCCGGCTCGGCGGGGCCCTCGGCGACGGCTCACGCCTGCTCTGGGTCGGAATGACGGCGGCCATCGAGCGCGCGCACGCGCTGCACGCACCGCCTGCGCCCGCGGAGCCGCCGCGCGGTCTTGCGGCGACCCTCCGACCGTATCAGGCGGCCGGCGTCGAGTGGATTGGGCGCCTCGCGCGGCACGATACGGGCGGCATCCTCGCCGACGACATGGGCCTCGGCAAGACGATCCAGGTGATCGCAGCGCTCGTCCAGGAGAAGGAGAGCGGCCGTGCGACGGGGCCGAGCCTCGTCGTGACGCCGACGAGCCTCATCACGAACTGGCAGCGCGAGCTCTCGCGCTTTGCGCCCGGCCTCCGCGTCTTGAGCCTGCACGGTCCCAGGCGAAGCGCGCTGCGCAGCGGCATCGCCTCGGCCGATGTCGTGCTCACCACGTACCCGCTCCTCGTTCGCGACCTTCCGACCTTCGACGGGCTCGCGTTCCACCACCTGGTCCTCGATGAAGCCCAGGCCGTGAAGAACCCGCGCAGCCAGGCGAGCCGCGCCGTGCGCGAGCTTTCGGCGCGGCACCGGCTGTGCCTGAGCGGCACGCCCATCGAAAACAACCTCGAGGAGCTCTGGTCGCTGTTCGATTTCTTGATGCCAGGCTTCCTCGGCGACGCCGAGCGCTTCAGGCGGCACTTTCGCCACCCCATCGAACGGGCCCAAAACCCCGAGCGTCTCGCCGCGCTGCGCCAGGCGGTGTCCCCCTTCATTCTCAGGCGTATGAAGGAAACCGTGGTCACGGAGCTGCCTCCGAAGACCGAGATCGTGCGGCCCGTCGAGCTCGACGACGCCCAGCGCGACCTGTACGAAAGCATCCGCGTCGCGGCGCACGGCGACGTGCGCCGTGCGATCCGCAAGAAGGGCGTCACGGGCTCGACCATCGCGATCCTCGACGCACTGATGAAGCTCCGCCAGGTGTGCTGCGATCCGCGGCTCGTGAACGTGCCGTCGGCGCGCAACGTGCGCCGGTCGGCGAAGCTCGAGCTGTTCTTCGAGCTTCTGGGCGGCGAGCTCGCCCAGGGAAGACGCGTGCTGGTTTTCTCGCAGTTCACTCGCATGCTGTCACTCATCGCCGCGGGCCTCGAAGAGCGGGATCTTCGCTTCGTGGAGCTGACCGGCTCGACGGGCGATCGGCAGCGCGTCGTGGATCGCTTCGAGGGACGCGAGGTCGACGTTTTCTTGATCAGCCTGAAGGCCGGCGGCACGGGTCTCAACCTGACGAGCGCCGACACCGTGATCCACTACGACCCCTGGTGGAACGCGGCCTCGCAGGCGCAGGCGACGGACCGAGCGCACCGTATCGGCCAGACGCGGCCGGTGTTCGTGCACAATTTGATCGTGGCGGGCAGCGTGGAGGAGCGCATGCTGAGGCTGCAGCAGCAAAAGTCGGAGCTCGCGCGCGCCCTGCTCGGAGGGTGCGGCGCGCCGCGCACGCTGTCCGCAGACGACGTGGAAGACCTTTTTGCGCCGCTTGGGGACTAGCCCCCGGCGGGGCCGCCGCCACCCCCTCCAGAGCTAGGTCGCGGCAAGAACCACCCCCGCCCCCTCGCCAGCGTCCGAAAGGTGGATTATGAGAGGTCCCTCCGCGAGGCCTCGGCATGAAGATCCACGAGTATCAAGGCAAGCAAATCTTCGCTCGCTACGGGATTCCCATCCCCAAGGGTTACCCGGCGCTGACGGCCGACGAGGCCACGAAGGTGGCCGAGAAGCTCATCTCGGAGACGGGCTCGAGCGTCGTCGTCGTCAAGGCGCAGATCCACGCCGGCGGTCGCGGCAAGGGCGGCGGCGTGAAGGTCGTGAAGGGTGGCGCCAAAGAAGCCGGCGAGGTCGCGAAGAAGCTGCTCGGCATGCAGCTCGTGACACACCAGACGGGCCCCGAGGGCCAGAAGGTGAGAAGGCTCTACGTCGAGCAGGGCCTCGACATCGCGCGCGAGCTCTACCTCGGCATGGTGGTGGACCGCGAGAAGCGCCGCATCGCCATCATGGCGTCCACGGAGGGCGGCGTCGAGATCGAGAAGGTCGCCGCGGAGACACCCGAGAAGATCCTCAACGAGCATGTCGACCCGACCGTGGGGCTCGGCGCGTATCAAGCGCGCAAGCTCGCGTTCGGGCTCGGCGTCCACGCGGGAGTGCCCGACGCGAAGGCGACGGTCGGCGAGTTCGTGAAGATCGTCACGAAGCTCGCGACACTGTTCGACAAAGAAGACTGCTCGCTCTGCGAGATCAATCCGCTCGTCGTGACCAAGGACGGCCACGTTCTCGCGCTCGACGCGAAGCTCAACTTCGACGACAACGCGAGCGGCCGCCACAAGGAATGGGCGGAGCTGATGGATCCCGACGAAGAGGATCCGGTGGAGCTCGAGGCCAAGGAGGCGGGGCTCTCCTACGTGTCGCTCGACGGCGACATCGGCTGCCTCGTCAACGGCGCGGGCCTCGCGATGGCCACGATGGACATCATCAAGCACCACGGCGGCACCCCGGCGAACTTCCTCGACGTGGGCGGCGGCGCCACCAAGGAGCAGGTCACCAAGGCCTTCAGCATGATCCTCTCGAGCCCCAAGGTGAAGGGGATCTTCGTCAACATCTTCGGCGGCATCATGCGCTGCGACGTGATCGCCGAAGGCGTCGTCGCGGCAACGCGCGAGCTCGGGCTCAAGGTGCCGCTCGTCGTTCGGCTCGAGGGCACGAACGTCGAGCAGGGCAAGAAGATCCTCGCGAGCAGCGGCCTCCGCATCGAGTCGGCCGACGGCATGGGAGACGGGGCGAAGAAGATCGTCGCCGCCGTGGCCGCGGCCTAGCGCCCCGTGACCTTCGCAGACGAAGGAACGAGCGAGAAGCAAAGCGGCCTCGAGAAGCGCTAGTTCGCGGCAGCAGGGAAAGAGACACGACATGGCGATTTTGGTGAACAAGGACACGCGCGCCGTCTTTCAGGGCATCACGGGCTCGGCGGGGTCGTTCCACGCGCGTCAATGCATTGCGTACGGGACGACGGTCGTCGCCGGCTGCACCCCCTTTCGCGGGGGCGAGACGTTCGAGGCGGAAGGGCCGGACGGCAAGAAGGTGGGCGTCCCCGTGCTCGACACGGTGGCCGAGGCGGTGGAGAAGTTCGGAGCCAACACCTCCTGCATCTTCGTGCCGGCTCTCGGTGCCGCCGAGGCGATCCTCGAGGCCGCGGATGCCGGCTGCGAGCTCGTCATTTGCATCACGGAGGGCATCCCCGTCACCGACATGATCCGTGTGCGTCGGGCGCTCGAGGGGCGCCCCGTGCGCCTCGTGGGGCCGAACTGCCCGGGTGTCATCACGCCGGGAGCTTGCAAGCTCGGCATCATGCCCGGCCACATTCACCGTACCGGGCGACTCGGCGTGGTCTCGCGCTCCGGGACGCTCACCTACGAGGCGGTGGGACAGATCACGGCGCTCGGCCTCGGCCAGTCCACCTGCGTGGGGATCGGTGGAGACCCGGTGGGCGGCATGGACTTCGTCAACGTCCTGAAACTATTCAACGACGACCCGCAGACGGAAGGCGTGATGATGATCGGAGAGATCGGGGGCAACGCCGAGGAACGCGCCGCGTCGTTCATCAAGAGTGACATGAAAAAGCCCGTCGCGGGCTTCATCGCCGGGGCCACCGCACCGCCCGGCAAGCGCATGGGCCACGCCGGGGCCATCATCAGCGGCGGCAAGGGGACGGCCAAGGACAAGATCGCGGCGCTCGAAGCGGCGGGCGTTCGCATGGCCCCTTCCCCGGCGGAAATGGCCGTCACGCTGAAGTCCATGCTCTGACGCCGCCATCGAGCAGTTCTGGTCGGGCGCGGCTCGGGGCGAGCGCGCTGGCGCTGACGCACGCTGCAAAAGGCTTTGCGTCACCCTGTGGGCTTGCTATGAGGGGCCCTCCCAGGGGCCCCGTTGTGGTCCCAGGACTGCCCTGCACCCCTTTTTCTTGGATCCGATGGCCACCGAGCGAACCCTCTGCATCATCAAGCCCGACGCGGTCGAAAAGCGCACGCAGGGCCACATTCTTCAGCGCCTTCTCGAGGAGGGCTTCCAAGTGCGCGCGATGCGCCAGGCGCGCCTCACCAGGGCGCAGGCCGAGGGCTTCTACGCCGTGCATCGGGAGAGGCCTTTCTTCGACGAGCTCTGCACCTTCATGAGCCGCGGCCCCGTCGTGCTGCTCGCGCTCGACCGTGACGATGCCGTGCAGACGCTGCGCACCGTGATCGGCGCGACCGACCCCGCGAAGGCGGCGGCAGGCACCGTGCGCAAGCTCTACGGCTCGAACGTGGGCGAAAACGCGGTGCACGGCTCCGACTCGCAGGAAAATGGTCGGGCGGAGTGCTTATACTTCTTTCCCGGGATGGATCTGGTCTGACGGAGCGTTGAGCTTTCGTGGCCCCACAGGGGCGCTGAAACGACCATGGATCGCTCCCCGCCGTCCTCGAGACCTGCGGTCGCCGACGGCTTCGACACTGCACGTGGCACGCTGCGCGACGCCCTTGGCGCGCTCGGTAACCTCGCGCAGCTCGCCGGATCCGCGAAGGTAGGCTCGAAATCCATCGAGCCCGTGCTGCCCGACGTGCTTGCCTCGGTCGGCCCCATGCGCACGGCCGTACGCGAGCTCATCGGGGCGCTGCGCCCGAGCGTGGGCGACAGTCCCGTTGCCGACGAGCTCGAGGAGCATTTTCTCTCGCGTATCGCAGAGCTCGAGCGCGAGCTCGGCGAGATCGCGGCGGGCCCACTGCGGACGCCCGGTCGCCTCGACCTCGACCGTCTGCTCGGGCGCCTGTCGAGCGAGCTCGACGCCGCGCAGTCGCTGCTCGAGCTCGTCGAGACCGCGAAGGGCGAGCCGCTCGTGCCGTTGCGCGCGTCCGAGGTGCTGAGGCAGCGCTTGCCTGCCGCGCCCAGCGGGAAACGCCCGCGGCAGCAGCTGCGCGCCTGGCTCGCCGTCGTCCAACCCGTGCCCGAAGTGCCGCTCAAGCCGCGCTCGCTGGCCCAGCTCGTGGGGGTGCTGGCCGAGCTGTCCGGCTCGGATTCCATGCCGACCATCGTGGTGCGACCCGCACCCGAGTGGATCGAGGTGGAGATCGGCGCGCAAGCGTCGAAGAACGCCATCGAGGTTGCCTTCTGGGCCTACGGCGTGATCGCGCCCTGCCGCGCGGCCGTGGAGGCGGCGGCGCGCCTCGGCGGGTTTGGCCTCGACATGCGGCCGAGCACGGCGCTCGTCACCATCCCGCTGCCCCGCTGACGGCGTTTCCGGCCGGAACCCCCGCTTCGGTCCCGGCGTGGTTGCAGGGGGTCCGTCGCTGAAGAAAACTCGACGCCCCATGACCGACCCCGAGCTCGAAGCGCTGGTGAAGCAGGCTTTCGCCGATCGCGCGCGCCTGTCCGACCCCAAGGTGAAGGACGCCGTCGAAGAGGTCATCGCGCGGCTCGATCGCGGCTCGCTACGCGTGGCGACGCAGGAAGCGCCCGGGCGCTGGGTGACGCACGCGTGGGTCAAGCAGGCGATTCTGCTCTACTTTGGCCTGCGGCCCATGCAGCGACACGTCCTCGCTCCGTTCGAGTTCTACGACAAGATCCCGCTCAAACAGGGGCTCGAGGAGGCGGGAGTGCGCGTCGTGCCGCCTGGGACGGTACGCTACGGCGCCTTCGTCGAACGAGGCGCGATCATCATGCCGGGCTACGTCAACATCGGCGCGTACGTCGGCGCGGGCACGATGGTAGACACCTGGGCCACGGTGGGCTCCTGCGCGCAGATCGGCCGCGATTGCCACCTTTCGGGCGGGGTGGGAATCGGCGGCGTGCTCGAGCCCCCCGGCGCGCAGCCGGTCGTCGTGGAGGACGGCTGTTTCATCGGCTCGCGCGCCATCATCGTCGAAGGCGTGCTCGTCGAGCGCGAGGCGGTGATCGGGGCAGGCGTGGCGCTCACGGCGTCGACCGTCATCCTCGACGTGACCGGTAGCGCGCCCGTGGAGCTTCGCGGTCGCGTGCCGTCGCGGAGCGTCGTCATCCCGGGAACCCGCCCCAAGCGCTTTCCGGCGGGCGAGTACCAGGTTCCCTGCGCCCTGATCATCGGGCGACGCAGCGAAAGCACCGACAAGAAGACGAGCCTCAACGCAGCGCTGCGAGATTTCGGCGTGGCCGTCTGAGCGGACGCCGGAAGTGCTCATGAGCGACCTGGTCGAGACGCTGCTCTGGCTCTGCCGGATCCCCTCACCCATCGGCGAGGAGCGGGCGCTCGCCGACGCCGTGGTCGCGCGGCTCGGGAGCGTGCCGCTTTCGTCCGCCATCCGCCGTCACGGTGATTCGCTCGTCGTTCCGCTCGTGCGCGGAACGGGTGGGCCCCACGTCGTCCTTTCGGGCCACCTCGACGTGGTCCGCACCGAGCACGACGCCCCGCCCCGCGTCGAGGGCGACCGCCTGTACGGCGCCGGCTCGGCGGACATGAAGAGCGGGCTTTGCCTCATGCTCGATCTTGCCGAATCGGTGGAACGACCGAAGGTCGACGTGACGCTCGTCTTTTACGCGCGCGAAGAGGGGCCGTTCATCGAGAACGAGCTCGGCCCCGTGCTCGAGGCGGAGCCCGAGCTCCGGAAGGCGTCGCTCGCCGTGATGCTCGAGCCGAGCGACAACCGGCTACAGCTCGGCTGCGGGGGCTCGTTGCACGCCACCGTGAGCTTCCAGGGTCGTACGGCGCACAGCGCCCGCCCGTGGCAGGGCGACAACGCCATCCACCGCGCGGCGGGGCTCCTCGCGCGACTCGGTGCGCTCCAGCCCGTCAGCGAAATCGTCGACGGGCTCGAGTGGAAAAGCGTCGTGAGCGCTACCCTGGCCTCGGGCGGTCGCGCCAAGAACGTGATCCCGGATCGCTTCGAGCTCAACCTGAACCACCGCTTCGGACCGCAAACGTCGCTCGGAGCCGCGCGTGCCCGGATCGAAGCACTCGTCGAGGGCGACGCGCCGATCCGCTACGTCGACGAATCCCCGTCGGCCCCACCCCATCGGGATAACCCCCTCGTCCAGGCGCTCGCCGAGAGCGGTGTCGTGGCCGTCGAGCCGAAGCAAGCGTGGACCGACGTGGCCCGCTTTTCGGCGCTCGGGGTCCCCGCCGTCAACTTCGGTCCCGGCACCAATGCCCAGGCCCACCAGAAGAACGAGTGGACGGAGATCCCGAAGCTCGCGGAGGGCCGCGCCATCTTGGCCCGCTTCTTCGAGCGCATCGCGGGCGCGGGGCTCGCGCTCGGCCTGCTCGTCACTCTGGGGACGCTCGCGGGCTGCGAGCAGGGTGCCGGCGCCCGAGCCCGCCGCAGCGACGCCATTGCGGACGCCGCACCGAGCGGACCGACGCTGTTCGAGCGGAGTGCCGTGGATCACTGGGTGGGGGCCGTGCGCGCCACGCTGGGGCCGAATGCGCGCGCGCTGTCGCTCGACATGCGGCCGCACCGAGCGACGCTCCAGATCGAGGACCCGAGCGCCGTCGGGCACGTGCTCGAGTACGCCATCGACGCCCAGGGCATTTCCGAGCCCACGTCCGCCGAGCTCCGGGGCGCGGGTCGCCTCGAGGAAAACCTGTTTCCGCTCCGCGCCGTCGCGCTCGAGCGGATCCCCGATCTCGTGAGCGAAGCCCTCAGCGAGATCGATCCGTCCGACGGCCGCGTCGAGCGCGTGCTCTTGCGCCGGCAGCTCCCGCTCTCGCCCGAGGTGCGCTTTCGCGTCTACGTGGGGAGCCCCCGGCTCAGCGGGCAGGTGGACTTCGAGGGCGACGGGCACCCTACATCGCCCCCCTGAAAAGCGGCGACGCCTGTAAGCGTTCCGGGGGGGACCCCGTTTTCCTGGCTGACGCTGGAGGAAACGGTCATGAGAACGAACACGAGCTTTTCGATTTTGACGGCGGGCATCCTCGCCTTTGGTTGCGCTGCGGCTGAAAAGCCGGCGCCCAACACGGGGCTTCCGGGAGGCGCGACCCCGGTGCACGGAGCAACGACTGCCGAGCCTTCACCGTTTCCGGCGGAGCCCGCGAGCGAGGGCGGGATTGCCCGCGGCGAGAGCGAGCCGGGGAACGACGACGAGGCGCTGCCGGAGCAGGCCCCCGCGGCTCCGCCGGCCTCGGCGGAAGCTTCCGCGGGGTCGGGCACGTCAGCCGACGCTCCGAGCCCGAGGTCGCGAGCGAGCCTCGAGCCGAAGAAGTCGAGCCGCCCGCTCGACATCGAGCCCGAGCGCCCCGGGCTCGGTACGACCTGGGGCGAGTCGATGACGAGCCACGTGTCGAACGCGCCCTTCGAGCGCGCGAGCGGTGGCCCGTTCTCCGTCGCGAGCATCCACTACAACGATGCGACGGGCATCGGCGCGATGCTGAGCAACGCCAGCTTCGCGAGCTTTCGCGCGGATCGTCCGCCCATCGACAACGGCATGCTGACCGTGCGCGTGACGGACGGCAGCGGCTCCTCGCTACCGACCTTCGTGGGCAACGGTCGCACCCTCGTGCAGGGTGAGATGGGCCAACGCTACATGATCGAAATCGAGAACCACTCGTCGAGCCGTTTCGAGGCGGTCGTCACGGTGGACGGCCTCGACGTCATCGACGGCAAGGCCGGCACGCTGTCGAAACGCGGCTATCTCGTGCAGCCTTTCGCGACGGTGGAGATCGACGGCTTCAGGCAGAGCATGGACCAGGTGGCGGCCTTCCGCTTTGGAAGCGTGCGCGGCTCGTACGCTGCTGGAAAAGGTGGCGCGCGCAACGTGGGCGTCATCGGCGTGGCCTTCTTTGCCGAGCGGGGCGCGACTCGACCCTGGACGGATCGCGAGATCAGCCGCCGCGAAGCGGCCGATCCCTTCCCCGGGCGCTTCGCGAGCCCCCCGATTGCGCGCTGAAGCTCGAGCACAATCTGACCGCCAGACTGGAGCCGAGGTCCCCGAGCAACGCC
The DNA here is from genome assembly GCA_963841435.1 of uncultured delta proteobacterium. GTDB lineage: Bacteria > Myxococcota_A > Polyangia > Polyangiales > Polyangiaceae > PMG-095. The sequence continues at coordinate 717,443 of CAWJCS010000002.1, read as the reverse complement.
GGGGGCCTCGGGCGCGCGCTCGCCGCCCACAAAAATAGTGATAGTTTTCTGGGCATACCGGTAACGCAGGCGCGCTCGCCCGCTCGGCAAAAAATGGCCCTCTCGGCTACCCAAAGACAGGACGTCCCCACGTCCGAGGACCCGGAGCGCGCGCCCTCCTCGCAGCCGTCAGGGCCCGAGCTCGCTCCGGCGCCGTCCGAGAGTGACGCGGGGGTCAGCACGGCGACACTCGGGAGCCTGGTCACCGATCACCTCGACTTCGTGTGGCGCTCGCTGCGTCGCTTCGGGGTTCCGACCGCGGACGTCGACGACGCCACCCAGCAGGTCTTCTTGATCGCGAATCAGAAGCTCGATCGGATCCGGACCGGGAGCGAGCGAGCGTTTCTGATCGGCGTGGCGGCGCGGGTCGCATCCCACGCGCGCCGCGCTCTCCAGCGCAAGGAAGTGGCGGAGAAGAATCTGTCGTTGACGCCCCGCGGCCCGAGCCCCGACCCCGAGGAGCTCACGCAGCGGCTGGAGGCGCGCGAGCTCCTCGACCGAGTGCTCGACTCGATGCCGCTCGAGCTTCGCACCGTGTTCGCATTGTTCGAGCTCGAGGAGCTCAGCGTCGACGAGATCGCTCGCGCGCTTTTGCTCCCGCGCGGCACGGTCGCGACGAGGCTCCGGCGCTCGCGGGAGGTTTTCCACCAGGGGGTTCAGGCCTTGGGCCTGGACGGCTCCGCAAGAGGCAAACCATGAATGATCCGCAGCGCTTGCTCGACGGCGGCGCCGACGAGCTCGAGTCGCGCTTGCTGCGCGCCGGGCGAAACGACGCGCCGAGCGCGAGCAGCCGACGCGAAATCGCGGCAGGGCTCGGAGTCGCCGGGCTCCTCACCGCAGGCACCGTGGCCTCGGGCGCCGGCGCTCACGCAGCGAGCACGACAGTCGCCTCCGGCACCGCCGCGGCCTCGGGCGCCAAGGCGACAGCAGCGGCGGCCGCCACGAAGCTCGGCTGGCTCGGCACGGGCGTGGCCCTGCGCGTCACGGTCGCGGCCATCGGTGGCGCGCTCGCCATCTACGCGGGCACGACGCTCCATACGCCCTCACCACCGCCGGCCCCGTCGCCGCCCGGTCCCGCCCAGGCTTCGCCGGCGCCGCGGCCAGCGCCGCAGGATCGCGCGGTTGAGACCCCACCGGCCCCGGAGCCCGCGGCGGAGCAAACCGATCGGCTCCAAAACCCCGCCGAGCCCGCGCGCGCACCCGCCGAGCGCGCGACCGACACCCTATCGCTCGAGCTCGCGACGCTCGACGCGGCCCGCGGCGCGCTCGCCCGAGGAAACGAGACCCAGGCGCTCGCGAAGCTCGACGAGTACTCGCGACGCTTCCCGCGCGGTCGCCTCACGATGGAAGCGACCGTGCTCAGGGTTGACGCGCTCCTGAAGAGCGGCGATTGCCCCGCAGCGCTGCGACTGGGGCAAAAGTTCGTGGCCCGCCATCCGAACGGCCCGTACGCGAAGCGCGTGCGCTCGTTGATGGGAGAAGCCGAGCCCACAACGGGGCCCTGAGGTCGTGTCGCCGACCCGCGCCGACACGAGCAGGAAAGCCGCGCTCGCGCTGCTCCTTGGTGGGGCGCTCGGGGGGTGGAGCTGCACCGATGAAGTCCCGCTCGGCTCGTTCGGACGCCCCGAAAACGCAGGGACCGCGGGCTCGAGCGGCGCGGCGAGCGGCCCAGGAGGCTCGAGCGGCTCGGGAGGCAGCAGCGGTACCGCGGGGACGAGCGGCTCGAGCGGCTCGAGCGGCTCGAGCGGCACCGGGGGGCAACCTTCCGGCGGCACCGGAGGCGAGGCCGGCGCCGAGCCGCTGAGCTGCCTGCCGACCGACCCCCCGGGCCCCACCAATCCGGCGGGCACCGACATCGCCATGACCAACACGTACACCGACTGGTTCTGGCCCGGCCCCATGGACATGCTCGAGTGGCAGGTGGAGGTCGAGCGCGACAACCTCACCGACGGGTACATGTGGGCCCATCAGTTCGGCTTCGTCGCGAGCGGCGGTGGCTTCACGGGGATCCAGGTGAACGGCGGCTACAGCGCCGATCCGCCCGACGGGCCCTACGAGATCACGAACATGATCGTCTTCTGGATCGCGGGGCCACCCATCCGCGCCGAGCTCGGCGAGATCGCTTACCCCGACGCCCGCATCGCTCCGAACACGGCGCGCGGCCTCGACTGGCTCACGATCCACGCCCGCTATACGCTCGCTCCGTGTCACACCTACCGACTTCGCGCTGGACGCGAGTCGGTTGACGTGACCGGCGACATCTGGATTGGTGCCTGGATCCTCGACACCACGACGGGAATCGAGCTCATGTACGGTCGCATGCTGGTGCCGAAGGATTGGGGGCAACTCTCGTCACTCAGCACGGAATGGACCACCCGCGTCGGCTACCGCGAGCTCACGACGTGCGCCGACGCCGAGCCGGCCTCCGGCTTCCTCGCGACGCCGACCGCGAACGGCGGCGTCGTGCTGCCCACGGACCACAACAACCGCTTCGATTCGCCGCCCCATTGCCCCACCTCGCGCTTTACCAACCTGCCAGGTGGCGTGAGGCACGAAGTCGGACTCTGACGGCTCAGAGCACGAGCCCGAGGCGCGCGCCGAGCACGCTGGCGAGCGCGGGCACGGTGTGGATCGGCGTGTCGGGATCGCGAAATACGAACGAATAGCGGGTGATTGGCAGCACGAGCGCCGCGTCGATCTCGACGAACCATGCGTCGCCCGGAGCCACGCGCAAACGAGCGATCCAATCGGCCGTCGCCCAGAAGCGCGTGCGTGACTCGCCGATGGCGATGTTCGAGCCGCGCGCATTCACGGCGCCGACCTCGAGACCCACGCAGGGCATGAGTGCCAGCCTTTGCTCGAGCGTGAGCCCCGGGAGGCAGGCGTCGGGACGTGCCCAGAAGAAGGCATACGAGGCGCTCGGCGAGCCGTCGCCGGACTCGAGCGCCTTCACGACCGTGAGGTTGACGCCATAGGAGGCGAGCGGCGAGTGCTGGCCCCGCATGGCCCGAAACGAAAGCGTTCCACCGACCGACCAATGAGGCGCCACGAGCGCCGCAAGGGAAGGACCGAGCGCCCCGCTCCACGTCGGCCCGTTCGACGACTCCGAAGGCACGGGCGTCTTGCCGAAGCGCTCGGGGGGAGCCTCGTCGGTGGGCCCGGGCTCGGGGGTGGGCTCGGGCGCGGAGCCCGACGGCTCGGCCGCAGCGAGGGTTTCGGCCGGCGCTAGCGCAGCATTCGGATCGATGGCGAGGGCCGTGGCGAGGGCGAGCACACCCGCGACGTCCTCGCACGCGGCTCCCCGCACGGTTCGCGCGAGCGTCGTCCCGTTCGTCTCGCGAATGACGAGACTGCCGACGAGGCCGGTGGCGTCTCGGTCGATCGACACCACGAAGGTTCGCGCCGACTGCGACTCGGGCACGAGCCGCGCGCTCGACGTGCGCCGAAAGACCTGCTCGAGAAACGCGGCCTCGCTCGGACACCCCGTGACACCGTGATACTCGACGCGGATCGCCTCGGTTTCGGCCCGGGCGACGGACGCAAGGCACACGAGCAGGGCCGCGCTCGCGCAGCCGGCAAGTGACGCGCCGCCACGAGCTCGAAGCGCCATCCCTACCAGCGCTGGTGCACGTGCGGCGCGAGCCGTGCGTCGTAAAGCCGCCGCAACCGCCCGTGCAGATCCGCGCCGAGCGGCGGGAGCGAGGCAGCGCGCACGTTCGCGGTCACCTGCTCCGGGCTCTTCGCCCCGGGGATCACGGTGCTCACGGCGTCGAAGTCGAGAACGTAGCGAAGCGCGAGGTTGACGAGCGAAAAACCAGGGGGAAGAAGGCTCCGGAGGTCCTCCACGACCGAGAGGCCGAGCTCGTAGTCGACACCCGAGAACGTTTCGCCCCGGTCGAACGCCGCGCCGTGACGGTTGAACGCGCGATGGTCGTCCTTTTCGAAGGTCGTGCCGCGAGTCATTTTGCCGGTCAGCATGCCGGACGACAGCGGAATCCGCACGATGATGCCCACTTTCTTGTGCAGCGCTTCGGGGAAGAAGAGCTTGGCCGGTCGCTGGCGGAACAGGTTGAAGACGATCTGCACCGACTGCACGCCGGGGTATTCGAGCGCCTTGAGACCCTCCTCCACACGTTCCACGCTCACGCCGTAGAAGCGAATCTTCCCGTCCTTGACGAGGTCGTCGAGCACACCGAAGACCTCGGGCCGGTAGTAGACCTCGTTCGGTGGGGCGTGCAGCTGCAGGAGATCGATCGCGTCCACCCCGATGTTCTCGAGGCTCGCGTCCACCCACGCCGTGAGGTTCTGTTTCGTGTAGGCATCGGCGTCGTGCTTCGCGATGCGACGACCGGCCTTCGTGGCGATCACGAACGGCTCTTTCCGCTCACGGCGAAGCTTGCCGAGCAGGCGCTCGCTCCGCCCGTCGCCGTACACGTCGGCCGTGTCGAAGAACGTCACGCCGGCGTCGAGCGCACGGTGGAGCGCCGCGAGCGAGTCCTCGTCGCGCACATTGCCCCAGGTTCCGCCGATGGCCCACGCTCCGAAGCCGATCTCGGAAACTCGAAAACCCGTCGTGCCGAGCTCGCGCTGCTTCATCCGGGAAAAGAGGCTAGCACCATTGGCCTGGATCCTTCGCGAGCCCCGCGGGTCGGCGACCCCCCGCCGACGGCGCGCGCAGGGGTGCTAGCGTTCGAAGCATTCTAAGTCGTCCCGGTCCGAGGCCCAAAATGAGCGATCAGCGTTTCGAGCGCGCCATCCGTGCCTTCGACGCCCTCAATGCCGAGGACCCCGTGCGAGAGTTCGACCGTGGGGTCGAGCGGCCGCGCTTGCTGCTGCAGGCCGAGCGGCTCGCGCGCTGGGTCGAACGCCTGGACCCGGAGGCCAGCGAGCCCCTCCGGCTCGCCGCCCATTGCCAGCACCTCGAGCGCTGGAAGATACCGCGCAGCGACTTTCCCGAGGGTCGCATCGGCTATTTGAGCTGGCGCACCTCGCTCGGCAAATTCCACGCGGAGCGTGCGCGCGCCGTGCTGCGTGATGCCGGCTACGACGACGACACCCTCGAGGCGGTCGAGCGCATCGTGAGAAAGCAGCACCTCACGCTGAACCCGGACGCGCAGACCATGGAGGATGCGCTCTGTCTCGTGTTCCTCGAGTTCGAGATCGGCGCCTTCCTCGAGAAATACCCCGACCAGGACAAGGCAACCGCCATCCTGCAGAAGACCTGGCGCAAGATGAGCGAGCGAGGGCGGAGCGCCGCGCTCAGCCTGCCGCTCGAGCCCCGTGCCCAAAAGCTCGTGGCGCGCGCGCTCGCCGCGCCGGCGCCGGAAGCCTGACGGCGCGGCCGCTCAGCCGAGCCGCGCGAGCAGATCGGCGACCGAGCTCGGCCCGGAGCGGATCGTCACGCGGGCCGACAGCGGGTCGCGCGGCGTACCGGCCTGCTCGATGCTCGCGCCACCGGGGTTCGAGATCCGGGCGACGATCGGCGAAAGCTCGGCTTTCAGGGCCTCGAGCCCGGCGGCATCGCGCGGCGCGTTCAGCCGATCGGGAAGCCTCACGAGCAGCTCGTCGGCGCGGAAGCGGACGCCCGGAAGCGCCGGATCCTGCTCGAGCCGTCGCGCGCCCGAGAGCGCTCGCCGGACGGCGTCGAGCAAACGCTCGTCGGGCGGCGGCGCGTCGCGCTTACGCGCATACGTGAGGCCCGGTCGCCCTTCGCTTTCCTCGAAGAAGTAGTCGAAGGCATGGCCGATCAAGACGACGCCCGGACCCTGGTGGACGTGGCCGTAGTCGGCGACGTTGATGGCGAGCTCGTCGAGCACCTTCTCGCGGATCCAGCGGTGAAACACTGGGATGAGGCGGTCGCTCGGCAGCTCGCCGTCGAGATACACTTTGACGTTGATGCGTTTGGATTGCATGGCTCAATCGTTCGTTACGGCATCGCGGTGCCGATGCGCGTGTTCACCTGGTGCGCCGCCTCGACGAACAGCTGCGCCTCCTCGATGAGCTCGTGCGCGGCCTGCGTGTCCGCGACCCTTCCGGCGTCTTCGTGGGCCTTGAAGAAGTACTGGGCAAACTTGCCGCCGGCGTAGGGGTCGAAGAAGAGCTTCGTGTCGTAGTAGTGCACGCGAAACTCGCTGACGATCTCGCTGGGGTCATCACCGAGGTTCGGGTTCTTCTCGCGCGCGAGCGCCCGGGCCGCCTTCAGCATCGCGCTGTAGGCGCGCAGACCCGCAGCGGAAGCCTGCCCCTCGTCGAGCAGCACCTGGGCCTCGAACACCTCGCGCTCGCTCGCGGCGAGCCCGAACTGCAACGACGAGACGACCTCGCCGGCGCACTCGCCCTCGCCCATGTCGCCGATCGTGTATTCGCGCGGGTCGCCCCAATCCGAGTAAAAGCTCGGATCTTCCTCGTAGGTCGGCACGGGCACGAACGGCTCGACCATGCGCCGGATCTCCTTTTTCCCGATGCGCGTCACCCAGGCGAGGAAGGTTTCGTCTCCCGTGCGGCCCGCGACGTACGCGCTCGACAGCCGGTCCACGACCTCGGGCACGCGCTTGGACGGCACCGCGCCGATGGCGAGCCCGAAGGTGCGCGCGTTGTTGGCGAGCTCACCGCCGACGACGAGTTGGAAGTGCGGCACTCGCCGCCCGTTGACGTTGCGGCTCACGCCGAGAAACCCGAGGTCCGCCACGTGGTGCTGGCCGCAGGAGTTGAAGCAGCCGCTGCACTTCACGTGCAGCGAACGCGCGGCCGGGTCGAGCTCGTCCTTCACCACCGCGAGCCGGCGCCGCAGCTCACCCGCGAGCCCTCGCGAGCTCGAGATGCCGAGCTTGCAGGTGTCGGTGCCGGGGCACGACGTGATGTCGGTGATGGTCTCGGCGCCCGCCTCGGCGAGCCCCATCGCGGCGAGCGCCCCGTAGAGCGACGGCAGCTCGGCGTCGGGAACCCAGCGAAAAATCAGGTTTTGAGCCACCGTCGTGCACAGCGAATCTTCGGAGAAACGCCGCGCGAGGTCGGCGAGCGCCCGACCCTGCGTGGGCGTGAGGTCGCCGAGCGGCAGCGTCACGGTGGCGATGGAGTACCCGGCCTGACGCTGCGACTGCACGTTCGTGCGGCGCCATGCCTCGAAGCCCGCGCCCTGGTCGCTTGCGGTAAGCGCTGCGCCCGGCAGGAGCGGCTTGCCGTCGGTCGCGTGCAGCTCGTCGAGGAAGGCCGTCCAGCGCGGATCGGGGCGCAGCTTTCCGCGTTCCTCGAGCACGAGGCGGCGAAACTCGTCGATGCCGAGCTTCTTCACGAGGAACTTGATGCGAGCGCGGCTGCGGTTCTCCTTCTCGCCGAGGCGCGCGAACACGCGGCACACGGCCTGCGACATCGGCAACAGCTCTTCCTCGGGCAAGAACTCGTCGAACAGCGCGGCCGGGTACGGCACCGAACCGAGCCCGCCGCCCACGTAGAAGGCGAAGCCGCGCTTCTCGACGCCGCCCACGACGCGCTGCTTCGCGATGGCGCCGAGATCGTGAAAGCCCGTGAGGCCGCAGGGGTTGTGCCCGCAGCCCGAGAACGCAATCTTGAATTTCCGGCCGAAATCCTGGACGTCGTCGTGACCGAGCAGGAAGTAGGTCATGGCCTTCGCGTAGGGAGAAACGTCGAAGGTCTCCTCGTGGCAAACGCCGGCGATGGGGCAGGCCGTCACGTTGCGCACGGAGTTGCCGCACGCCTCACGTGTCGTGATGCCGACGGCGGCGAGGCGTCGCATCAGGTCGGGCGTGTCCTCGATGTGGACGAAGTGAAGCTGCACGTCTTGCCGCGTCGTGATGTGCAGGATCTGGTCGGAGCATTCCTCGGCGAGGTCGCTCAGCACGTCGAGTTGGTCGGGGGTGAGACGCCCGAACGGGATCTTGATCCGCACCATGCCCGGCGCGTCCCACGCCGTACCGGGGCCCTTGGTGAGGTCACCCGCCGGGAAGACCAGCGTTTGCGTCTTCTCACCGTCGTGCCGCTGTGCGTTGTCGTAGCGCTGGCCGTACACCCCGCGCCGGAGCCGCGTCTCAGCAAACAGCTTCTCCTCGATCTTTCCCTTCTTGCGGAGCTCGATCTGGGTCTCGTAGATGTCGATCTCTCGCGCCCAGTCGTCGCGCGTCAGGTTTTTCAGGCGGTCTTTCCAGGTGGTCGGGGCTTCTTGCATGGCGTCTGCTCTTAGTGGCCCGGCACGCTAGCCGAGCCGGTGGGCAAGATGTACCCGACATTTCCGGTGTGGCCAGTAGGAAATAGGCGATTTGACGAACAAGTTTTCGTAATTATTATGGAATATTAGTGAGGCAGCTCGCGACCAGCCCAGGAGGACTCCGAGGCGGCATAACAGGGGAATGCGAGCCGGCCCGTCCGGAGTCCGGGCGTTTTGCTAGGTTTGCCGGCCCGAAAGCCCCCATGCGCTACCGCCGCTCGCTCCTCCCCACTCTCAAAGAAGCTCCCGCCGATGCGACGAGCAAGAGCCACGTGCTGCTCTCGCGCGCCGGCTGCATCCGGCGCGTGGGTGCCGGCATCTACAGTTTTCTGCCGCTCGGCGTGCGCGTGCTCAGAAAAATCGAAGGCGTCGTTCGTGAGGAGATGAACCGAGCCGGCGCGGAGGAAGTGCTCCTGCCCGCGCTCTTGCCGGCCGAGTACTTCCAGGAGAGCGGCCGCTGGGACGTGTTCGGCGACACGCTCTTTCGTCTCAAAGACCGGAAGCGCGGTGACTATCACCTCGGACCGACCCACGAGGAGATCATCACCGATCTGGCGCGACGCGAGATCAAGAGCTACCGCGACCTTCCGAAGAACCTCTACCAGATCCAGACGAAGTTCCGGGACGAGCCACGCCCGCGAAGCGGCCTTTTGCGCGGGCGCGAGTTCATCATGAAGGACGCCTACTCGTTCCACGTCGACGAGGCGGACGCGCGACTCGGCTACGAGAGCATGCGCGTTGCGTACTCGCGTATCTTCGACCGCATGCGGCTCGCTTACCGCATGGTGGGCGCCGATTCGGGCAGCATGGGCGGCTCCGCGAGCGCCGAGTTCCAGGTGCTCGTGCAGAGCGGCGAGGATCAGCTCGCCGCGTGCGGGTCGTGCGACTACGCCGCGAACCTCGAGGTGGCGACGGCCAAGGCGCCGCCCGCCGACGCCGCTCGGGGCGACGTGCCGGCCGTCGAGCGCGTGCCGACGCCCGGCGCCGGCACCATCGAGGACGTGTCGAAGCTGCTCGGCACGAGCCCAGCGCGCTTCTTGAAGAGCCTCGTCTACGTCGCGGGAGGCGACCTCGTGCTCGCCGTCGTGCGCGGCGACCACGAGGTGAACGAGATCAAGCTCGCGCGCGCGCTCGGCGTCGGCGAGGTGTTCCTCGCGTCGGCCGACGACGTCAGGAAGGCGACCGGCGCGGCCGTGGGGTTCGCCGGGCCGCTGGGCTTCCGCGGCAAAGTGCTGATCGACCGTGATGCAGCAGCCGTCGCCGACGCCGTCACCGGGGCCAACGAGACCGACCTTCACCTCAAGCACGTCGTTTACGGACGAGACTTCGAGGGGTCCACGGCCGAGATCCGCAGCGTCGTCGCAGGCGACGCATGCCCGAGCTGCGGCGCGGCGCTCCAGCTCTATCGCGGCATCGAGGCCGGCCACATCTTTCTGCTCGGCACGCGCTACACCCAGGCGATGGGCGCGAGCTACCTCGACCTCGCGGGCAAGGAGCAGACCATCGTGATGGGCTGCTACGGCATCGGCGTGTCCCGGCTCGTGGCCACCGTGGTCGAGCAGCACCACGACGACAACGGCATCCGCTGGCCGATGACGCTCGCCCCCTACCAAGTCCACGTCGTCCCGCTCGGTGAGAGCCAGGGCGTCAGCGACGCGACGCTCGCGCTCGAGGCCGGCCTCGAGCGCGCGGGAATCGAAGTGCTGGTCGACGACCGTGACGAGCGCCCCGGCGTGAAGTTCAAGGACGCCGACCTGATCGGCATCCCACTGCGCGTGACGATTGGCGAAAAGGGGCTGAAGAACGGCGCGCTCGAGCTCAAGCCGCGCAGCGAGCCCGACCCCAAGAAGGCCGAGCTCGTGCCGCTCGGCGATGCCGTGGGAGTGCTTGCTGCGCGCGTCGAGGCGGCCCTCGCAAAGGGAGCACCATGAGCGACGAGCGCAAGCGAGCAACGTCGACCGACGCCGTCCACGGCGGGCTCTCCGGCGAGCGCCCCCATCACACCCTCGCGCCGAGTGTCGCGCAGACGGCGACCTACACCTTCGAGAACACCGGGGTGCTCGAGCGCTACATGCGCGGCGAAGATCCCGATCCCGAGCGCGAGGAATACGGCCGTTACGGCAACCCGACGGTTCGCGAGCTCGAGCGACGCGTGGCGGCGCTCGAAGGCGCCGAGGACGGCGTGGCGTTCTCGAGCGGCATGGGCGCCGTCACGACGGCCCTACTCTCGCTCGTGAAGTCGGGCGAGCACGTGGTCTTGTTCAACGACTGCTACCGGCGCACGCGCCAGCTCGTGACCGTCGTCTTGACGCGTTTCGGCGTGGAGCACAGCGTGGTGCCGCCGGGCGACCTCGGCGCATTCGAGGCGGCACTCAAGGACAACACGCGCCTCGTTCTGAGCGAGTCGCCGACGAACCCGCTGCTCTACTGTGTCGATTTCGCGCGGCTCGTCGGGATCGTGAAGCAGCGCGGCCGCATCAAGACGCTCGTCGACTCCACCTTCGCGACGCCCGTCAACTGCCGCCCCCTCGACCACGGCGTGGACCTGGTCGTGCACAGCGCGACCAAATATCTGTCGGGCCACAACGACGTACTCGGTGGCGTCGCCGTGGGGCCGAGCCACCTCGTGTCGCTCCTGCGCGAGACGCGCGGCGTGCTCGGCAGCGTGCTCGATCCGCATGCCGCCTTCCTCTGCATCCGTGGCATCAAGACGCTGGCGCTGCGCGTCGAGCGCCAGAACGCAACGGCGCTGGCCGTGGCGCGCGCGCTCGAGGGTCATCCCGCCGTCGAGCGCGTCTACTACCCCCTGCTCGAGAGCCATCCGTCGTTCGCCGTGGCACGCGCCCAGATGGCGGGCGGCGGCGGCGTGGTGAGCTTCGTCGTGAAGGGTGGCCGCGCCGCAGCGTCGCGGGTCGTCGACAGGAGTCGGCTGGCGCGGATCGCTCCGTCACTCGGCGGCGTGGAAACCCTGATCGAGCAGCCCGCGATCATGAGCTACTTCGAGCTCGGACAGGAAGAGCTCGTTCGGCTCGGCATCGACCCCGGTCTCATCCGACTATCGGTGGGCGTGGAGGAAACCTCGGATGTCCTCGGCGACCTGCTGGCGGCACTCGACGCAAGCTAGACCGATGCCCGCGCCCGGAAGGCCGGGAACCCCGTCGTCCCGGCCTTTCATTGAAAACGGGCGACAAGGGCTCTAGCTTCATCCCCGTGACGGGGAGCCCAGGCACAGCGAAGCTCAGAGCGTGGTTCCTTCGGAACCTGCTCGAGGCGGCCGAGCGGGAGCTCGGTGCCGCCGAGGTGAGCGCGCTGCCAGAGCGCGTCCCGAGCCGGGTGAGGCCGCACCTGTCGCTCGACCGGCTGCGCGCCACGGCGGCCCTCGATTCAATTCCGCTCGACGAGGGCGAGGAGGCCTTGGTCGCGTTCGACCAGGCGCTCGGAGACGGTAGCGGCAAGGTGCTCGAGCGCGTCGCCTGCGAGATGCTCGCGCGCCAGCTCGTGCAAGCGGCCGCCGTCGTGCGCGTGGGCGACCTCTACGGCACCGTGGCGCGGCTGCGCGGCCCGCTCGAGCACCCGTTCGTCGACGTCGAGATCACGTTCGAGCTCGCTCGGACGCCGAGCGGGCTCACGCTGACGGTCGGTGTGCCGGGGCGTCCACGCGCCACGCGGCTGCTCGGCCTGTTCGCCGCGGCGGCGATCCACGCTGCCGAGCGCTTCGCGCGCGAGTCGCACGCCGAGCCGCTCCGGGTCGAAAACCAGACGTTCGCGGACCGCGCGCGCATCGACGCGCATTTTCGCCGTGCCTCGTCGGTCCCGCCAGCGCCCGACCCGCCGCCCGTCTCGCGCCGCTCGAGTGGCGCTCGCGTGACCGCCACGTTGAGCGACGAGGTCGCGCGAATTCTCGCCCCGGGCCGGCTCGCCCAGCAACCCCGCGCCCCCAGCGACGCCGCCGGCCGCCGCACCTCCACGCCCGTGAGCACGCGCGTTCCGGACGCGAGGCTCGAGGCCGAGAGCTCGCCTCCGCCTCGATCGGACACGCCGCCACCGTCGCGCTCGCCCTCGCCCGCGACGCCGCCAGTGCGCAGGCCACGCGTTCCTCGCTGACGAGGCGTTTGAAGCCTGCCGCAGCCCGAAGCGCCAAAAAGAAATGAACGGCGCGAGGCGGGGGTCGGCAACCCTTGGGGTGATGTCGCCCTCGGGCCGATCGCTCCCTCCCAAGGGGGCCGCTCTGCTGGCGGCCGGCGCGATGCTCCTCGGTTGCGGCTCGCAAACGTCCCCCGGCGTCTCGTCCAGCGGGGGGCTGGGCGGCTCGACCGGCGCGCCCGCCGACGGCGGAACGGCGACGGGAGGCACGAGCGGGACGTCCCCCGCCCGTGGGGCCGGAGCTTTCGGGGCGAATCAGGGTGGGACGACGGGGGGCGGCGGCGCGGGGGCCGGAGCGGCAGGCGGTGCGGGACCCGCGGCCGGCGGCGTCGGCGCAGGCACAGGCGGCCTCGCGGCAGAAGGAGGCAGCGGAGCCGCGCCGGCGGCAGGCGCGTCCGGGAGCGCGGGCGTGGCTGGGGCGCCGCCCCTACCTCCGGTGCCTCCCTCCATCAAAATCGATCTCGACGTTGCGGGGCGGCCCACCCAGGAGGTCACGGACCCGGCCTACGCGAGCTGGGTTCCAGAACAAGCGCCGTCGATCAGCGCCTCGTTCGAAGGCATCGCGTTCACCTTCGAGACGGTGGGCAGCGGGAGCGCGCTCAAAGGGGACTGGTACAAGGCCGGGATCCAAGCACCGAGCTACGCCCGCCTCGTGGGGGACGGGCTCACGGTCGATGGTGGCGACCCGGGTGCGGCGATAAAGCTCACGATCAGCGGACTGTCCGCCGGTTCCCACACGCTGCTCACGTATCACAACGTCACGCAGAGCCCCGACAGCAACACCTTCGCACCCGTCAACATCTCGGTGAACGGTGTTTCCGTGACGACCGGGCTCGTCCCGAGCGTGCGCGCGCTCGCGACGGCGGACGCCACGAGCTCCTATCTCACCTTCGACGCCATGGAGGGTCAGCCCGTCGAGGTGCTCTTTGCCGCCCAGCTCATGTCGGGAGCCTCGAACGAGAACCTGATGATCAACGGGTTCGAGGTCGACACGCCGAACGCGGCCTTTCAAGCCAAAAAGCCCATGCCCCAGGACGGCAACGAGCACGTTGACGCCGACGACGGGAACCTCGTTTTGAGCTTTACCGCCGCGAAGGACGCCGTTTCGCACGACGTCTTCTTCGGCGAGGACCTTCCGACCGTGTTCTTCGCCGACCACGGGTCCTCCGCTTTCCGGGGGAACCAGAGCACGACGAGCTTTCCGGCTTCCGGGCTCTACAGCATGAAGACGTACTTCTGGCGAATCGACGAGGTCGGCGGCGGCGGCGTCGTGACCAAGGGGAACGTCTGGTACTTCCGTCCGCGACAGCTCGCGTTCCCGGGTGCCGAGGGCTACGGGCGCTTTGCTCGTGGAGGGCGCGGGGGCGCGGTCGTCCACGTGACGAACCTCGACGACTCGGGGCCGGGCAGCCTACGCGAAGCGATCGAGCACGACATCGGTCCGCGCACCGTCGTCTTCGACGTGGGCGGGATCATCGCGCTCGGCTCGCGCCTGACGCTGTCGAGCAAGTACGTGACCGTCGCGGGCCAAACGGCGCCCGGCAAGGGGATCGTCATTCGCAGCGCTCCGTTCGGGACGAGCGGCTCGGTGGATTCGGTCATCCGCCACCTTCGCGTGCGCCTCGGCGGCGGCCCCACGTTCGATGGGATGGGCATGGCGGGCAGCGATCACGCCATCATCGATCACTGCTCGATCAGTTGGACGATCGACGAAGCGTTCAGCTCGAGAAACGCCCACAACATCACGCTCCAGCGGACGCTCATCTCCGAGGCACTGAACATCGCTGGCCACCAGAACTACCCAGCAGGAACCGCGCACGGCTACGCCGCGAGCATCAGCGGCGATACCGGCTCGTTCCACCACAATCTGCTCGCGCATTGCGAAGGGCGCAATTGGAGCCTCGCGGGCGGGCTCGACGGCAACGGGGACTACTCGGGGCGCCTCGATATCTTCGACAACGTCGTTTACAACTGGGGCGGCCGTTCGACGGACGGCGGGGCGCACGAAGTCAACTTCGTCAACAACTACTACCGCCCTGGCGCCGCCACTTCGATCTTCGTGGCGCTCAACGCCCAGTACGACAACTTCCCCGGCACCCAACAATACTTCTTCTCCGGCAACGTCATGCCGGGCTACTTCGACGAAAATAGTCAGTTGACGGGCCGGACGTACGCGGGAACGCCGCAAGGCTACAGCCCGTGGGTCTCGAGCTCCTTCTTCCCCTCGTACGCCGCGCTCGAAACCGCGGGAAACGCCTTCAAGTCGGTGCTTTCCGACGTGGGCTGTACCGAGCCCGTCTTCGACGATCACGACGTGCGCATCGTGAACGAAACGCTGAACGGCACGACGACCTACAAGGGCAGCGTGTCCGGAAAACCGGGGCTACCCGACAACGAAAAGGACGTGGGAGGCTACGAGAGCTACCCGACGACCAATCGCGAGGCGGGCTTCGACACCGACGGCGACGGGCTGCCCGACTTCTGGGAGACGGCGAAGGGCACGAATCCGGCCTCGCCCGCGTCCGATTTTTCAGACGCGAACGCCGATCCGGACGGGGACGGCTTCACGAACCTGGACGAATACCTCGACTGGCTGTCCAAGCCCCATTTTCTCGCGACGATGGGCACCCCGGTCACCATCGATCTGAAAAAGCTGTTTGCAGGCTTCGTCAGCAGCCCGACTTACTCCGCAACCGGGGCCGTCGGAGGCACCGTGAACGTATCGGGGCAGACGGCGACGTTCACGCCCTCGGGCTGTGGCTTCGGCTCGGTCTCGCTCGGCGTTCGCGACGGTGCCGGAACCAGGATGAGCAAGGAGGCCGTCTTCTTCGTGAGCGGCTGTTGAGGAACCCATGAACGATTCAACAAGATTCTGCGCGCTCGCAATCTCGCTCTGCGGCCTCGGCGTGGCCGTCGCCTGCTCCGCGGACACCGAATCCTCGCGCTCGGACGGCGCCGGAACCGGTGGCACGCCGAGCTCGGGCGGGACCGCGCTCGGCGGGTCGGCGGGCAACGCAACGGCGGGACGGGGCGGTCTCGGCGGCGCGAGCCCCGGCGGCGCACCGGCGACGGGAGGCGGCGCCGGCGCGGCGGGAAGCTCCGGGAGCGCTGGCGCGAGCGGTGCCATGCCCGCGACCGGGGGAAGCGCGGGCAGCGCCGGAGCCGGCGCAACGAGCGGCGAAGGCGGGGTCGGCGGCGCGGGCGGGGCCAGTGGAGCCGGCGGGGTCGGCGGCGCGGGCGGGGCCAGTGGAGCCGGCGGCGCCGAAGCGGGAGCAAGCGGGGCCGTCGCAGCGAGCGGGGCGGCCGGCAGTGCGGGCGCCGGCGGCGCGAGCGGGGCGTCGGGAGCGGGCGGGGCCGCCGGCAGCGGAGCTGGGGCGAGCGGAACGGCGGGAACGGCGGGCATGAGTGGCGCGAGCGGCTGCCCGCTGACGCTCGAAGGCTTCGCGACGCTGAACGCCGACGGCCAGAACGGCACGTACGGCGGGCGCGACGGCCAGACCGTGACCGTGAGCAACCAAGCCGATCTCGATCGCTACGCGACGGCGACGGAGCCCTACACGATCCGCGTGCAGGGGCCCGTGATGATCTCGCCGAAAGGCACGGAGATCCGCGTCGCGTCGAACAAGACCATCCTCGGTGTCGGCACGGCGGGTGAGATCGTCCAGGGCGGCTTCTTCCTCGCCGACGGAGTCCACAACGTCATCATCCGGAACCTCACGATCGGCGGCACCTACGTGGACGGTGACTGGGAGGGCAAGACCCAGGACTTCGATGGCGTGCAGATGGACACGGCGCACCACGTCTGGATCGACCACTGCCACTTCCATCACATCGGCGACGGCATCATCGACAGCCGCAAGGACACGACCTACCTCACCGTTTCGTGGAACGTCCTCAGCGACCACAACAAGGCATTCGGCATCGGCTGGACCGACAACGTGACGGCCCAGATGACGATCCACCACAATGTCTTTCGGGACCTGAACCAGCGAAACCCGAGCACCGACAACGTGCTCCGCGCGCACCTCTACAATAACTGGCTGCTTCGCATCGCTTCCTACGGCAACTACGCGCGCGGAGGCACCAACATGGTGCTCGAGAACAGTGTCTTCGATCAGGTCAAGGACCCGCACTACTACGACACGGGAACGCTCGTCGCGACGGGTAACGTCTACCGGAGCACGACCGGCCAGCGCGAATCGTCGGGCACGACGTACTCGTTCTTCGATCCGAGTGACTTTTACCAGTACACGCTCGACCCTGCGAGCGAAGTCGAGGCGCTGCTCACGAAGTGCAGCGGCCCGATCGCAGCGCTTGGTCTCTGACGAGCCGCGAGGCTAGGGCGCCGGGCAGCTCGGCGTGAACGCGCTGCTCAGAAGCGTCGTCGGTCGGTTCTCGACGAGCGTGTCCGTCACCGAGCCGCGAAACGAAACGTCGGCCTCGCACAGCTTGTCGGCAACGTCGAGGTCCGGCGTCTGCGACAGCGTGAGGTGAATCGTCTTCGTCTCGCCGACGCCGACGAGCACGGGAAAGGTCGTGCCCGCGAGCGAGAGGGGCGAGAGGAGCTCAGAGCCGGAGCGCTCGATCGAGAAGGCGCCGAGCGATACGCTCGTGGCGTCGCTCGCGAGCTCACCGAGCTCGAGCACGAGATCGAAGCCGCCCGTCACGTCGGCGCCGACCGCCGACCGGTTGACCGCGAGGCTCGGCTTGTCGATGCGGCCGATCAGTGCCACGTTGCCCTTGCTGCCGCAGGCGACCGAGCCGAAAAGCGCACCGAGGAGCGCCAGCTTTCGAGCGTGCCCGAACCTCATCGGCGAGACCTCGTAGCAGAACTTTTTGGAATGCTCCATCCGAGCCTACTGTCCTTTCGATCGTGGCCCTCTTTCGTGCAAGCTCGCTGATGCTCGTGCTCGCGGCCGGCTGCGCGAGCGCACCCCGGCCCCGCGCGGCGGTGGCCCCCCCCCGGCCCGCGCCCCCCGCCGCGAGTCACGCGGCGCAGCCCCCCGCGCCCCGGCCGAAAGCGACACCTGAGCCGCCCACGGCGGCCGAGCCGCCCGGAGCGCTCGCGGTGCTCGGCGACCCCGTCCCCCTCACGCTGCTCGAGGTCGGCCGCACCGGGCGGTGGATCGCGGCGTGCGTCGCGCGCGCCGACACCAATCACGACGGCAAGCTCGAGGTGACCGTCGCCGGCGACGGGCGACTCGGCGGCGACGCGCTCGTTCCGGAGCTGTTCGTCGGCGCGGCGCCCGCCGAGCCCATCGACGATCTGTTCGGCTTCGACCCCAAGGGGCGCTACCTCGTCGTCCGGCAGGCAGGGCACGTGCGGCTGCTCGACACGTCGGGCGGTGCGCCGGTTGACCTCGGCGAGCTCGGGCTCGACACCCGGGACGACGTGCTCGACTACCGCCAGCACCGCGCCCTCGCGTTCGACCCGCGCGGAGAGCTGCTCGCCTACGTGCGACGAGGTGCGTCGCCAGGCCTCGTGCTGAGAGAGCTCGCGACGGGACGGGAAACGCCGGTCCCGAGCCTAGGCGGCGAGGTCTGGCGGCTCGCCTGGGACGGCCGCGGCGACGCGCTCGTGGCGTTCGTCATGAGCGAGGACACGAGCGGCAACGGACGTATCGATTTTCCCGTGGCGCTCGCCAAAGAGCCGCGCCTGCGCTGCCAGGGGCCCATCCCTCATTTCCGGGTCGCGAGTGAAACGGGCGACCGACCGAGCAGCGTGGTCGTCGGGCGCGACGGCCAGCACGGGCCACCGTCGCAAGACCTCGCGCTCCCGTTCGGAACCGATCGGATCCTGCGCTCCCGGGACGGCGCGCTCGTGCTGCATCGCGGGGAGCGTCGCATACCGCTCTCGAGCGCGGATTGCTCCGGGCGCGTGCTCGCCGCCGATCCGGACCGGCAGCTGCTCCTCATGGCCTGCAGCGGCAAGGTGTCCTTTCGCGCCAAGGTCGAGCTGGTCGGGCCCGCCTATCGCCTGCCGCTCGGGCTCGAGCTGCAGCCGCTCGCGCTGGATCGCTGGCCCGAGCCACCCGCTCGTCTCGTTCCACTTTACCCGGGCCCTGACACCGTGCTCGTCGATCTCGAACGGCGCCGCACGCTGGCCACGAAGCCGGGCGATCGGGTGCTCGCGACGCTCGGCACGAGGGCCTACCTGCTGCGCGGTCGGGCGCTCGTGGTCTTCGACGCCGAGCGAGGTGCGGAGCGCGTGCTGCTCGACGACGCGGGGGGCGGCGACGCGCCGATCGTCGCCGGATTCGAGCGCCGTGGTGGGCTCGTTCGTGGTCGACCTCGAGCGCCCCGCGGTGCTGAACGAGCTCAAGCAACGGCCGCTCGCGCTCACTCCCTCGGGTGACGTGCTCGTCGCCGACGGCGGCGGCCCGAGCGCCGAGCACGTGCTCGCAGGTCCGCTTCGCTGGCTGTCGCCGACCGCCGGACCGCCCGCACCGAATGGCGCCCAAAAGGGCGCAAGCGGCGCGCCGCAGGCGCCGGAGGACGCGCGTTCGGCACCGGCCGTCGCACCCCCGAACGGCGCGCCAACGCCCACGAACGGCGTGCGATCGATGCCGAACGGCGGATGAGCCGGGATAATGATCTAATCTGGGCGCCCGCATGGACATCTTGAACGACCTCGACGAGCGCGGCCTGCTCCATCAGACGACCGATGCCGCCGAGCTCAGGAGCCACCTCGAAAGCGGCAGTCGCTCGCTGTACGCGGGTTTCGATCCGACAGCCGACTCCCTCACCGTCGGTAATCTCGTCCCGATCCTGCTCCTCAGGCGCTTTCAGCTCGCGGGGCACCGGCCCGTCGTGCTGCTCGGCGGCGGCACCGGGCTCATCGGCGATCCATCGGGCAAGGATGCCGAACGTACCCTGCGCGACCGCGCTGCCGTCGAGGCGAACGTCGCGAGCCAGCGGCGTATTTTCGACCGCCTGCTCGATGGGGGCGGAGAGAACCCCGTCCGTTACGTGAACAACGCCGACTGGCTGTGCGAGCTGTCGTTCATCGAGGTGCTACGCGACATCGGCAAGCACTTCTCGGTCAACATGATGATCCAGAAGGACAGCGTGCGAGAGCGACTCGAAAATCGCGAGCAAGGCATCAGCTACACCGAATTTAGCTACATGCTGCTCCAGGCCTACGATTTCCTGCACCTTTACCGCGCACACGGCGTCACGCTCGAGGTCGCGGGCTCGGATCAGTGGGGCAACATCGTGGCGGGTATCGATCTCGTCCGCCGCACGGAGCGCGCCCAGGCACACGGTCTCACGGCGCCGCTCGTCACGAAAGCGGACGGCGGCAAGTTCGGCAAGACGGAGTCGGGAGCGATCTGGCTCAGCCCGGAACGGACGTCGCCCTACGCCTTTTACCAGTTCTGGCTCAACACGGCCGACGCCGATGTCGGGCGCTTCCTCTTCGTCTACGACTTGAAACCGCTCGACGAGCTCAGGCAGGTCCTCGCCGCGCACACGGGGGATCCCGCGAAGCGGCTGGCTCAGCGCGAGCTCGCCCGTCACGTCACCGAGCTCGTGCACGGGGCCGAGGGCCTCGCGCGCGCGGAGGCCGCAACGGAGGCTCTGTTCTCGGGCAACGTGCGCGCCCTGGGCGAACAAGTGCTCGCCGAGGTGTTCGAGAGCGCGCCGAGCGCCGGCATGCCGCGGGCGCGCGTCGAAGGCGAGGGCGCTCCGCTGCTCGAGCTCCTCGTGGAAGGCGGCGTCGCCAAGAGCAAGCGCGAAGCGCGAGAGCTGCTCGAGCAGGGCGCCGTGCTCGTGAATGGAGATCGTGCAACGCTCGAGATCGTGGTCAAAAGCGACGACCTCATGTTCGGCCGCCTGCTGTTGGTCCGTCGCGGGAAGAAGCTCTGGCACGTGCTCAGGTTCTCGTGAAGGGTACGCTCATTGGCTTATTGACCGAGTCGCTCGACGACGAGCACGAAGTTGACGTCTTGAGCGGCACCATCGCGGGCGCGCGAACGGTCGATGCAACGGTGCTCTGCGTCGCGGGCGGCGCGTTGAACGACACCGACCCGCGGCGGCGCGCGCGAAACTTCGTGTTCGACCTGGTGGGGCCCGAGAACGTCTCCGGCGTCGTGGCGCTGTGCGGCGCGGTCGCAACCGCGCTCGGAACGGAGCGTATGGCAGCGTGGCTCGGGCGCTTCGACCCGCTGCCCGTGACCTGCCTCGGGATGGACGTACCGGGGCGCCCGAGCGTCACCGTCGAGAATGCGGGCGGCATGCGCGAGGTCGTGGAGCATCTCGTGAGCGCGCATCACCTCGAGCGCATCGCGTTCGTGTGTGGGCCGCGCGCCAGCCAGGAGGCCGAGGAGCGGCTCGACGCCTACCGCGCGGCGCTCGCCGGAGCGTCCGTCGTTCCAGACGCGCGGCTCGAGCTCGACGGCGACTACACGCGCGCAAGCGGCAGCGCGGCTCTGCGCACGCTCCTCGACGAGCGCCGCGTGCCCGTCGGTGCCGTGCAGGCCGTCGTGGCCGCCAACGACTACATGGCGCTCGGCGTGATCGACGAGCTCGACCGGCGAGGCATCTCCGTGCCCGACGAGATCGCGGTCGCCGGCTTCGACGACGTGGATTCCGCCAAGAGCTCCCATCCACCCCTCACGACGGCGCACCAGCCCGGACACGAGCTCGGACGCGAAGGCGTGCAGCGACTGCTCGCGGTCGCGCGCGGCGAGCAGCCTGGGACCGGGAGGCTTCCCACCGAGCTCGTCGTCCGCTCCTCCTGCGGGTGCGTCGAGAAGCGCGTGGGCCTCGCGTCCCAGGCGAGCGCGACCGCCACCGGCGGCGTCGAAACATCGTTCGTGCAGCGGCGCCAGATCATCCTCGCCGAGATGGTGCGCGCCGCCAAGGGCACGTTCGGAGCCGCGGGCACCGGCTGGGAAGGTCGGCTGCTCGATGCGCTCATCGCCGAGCTTCGTCGCGGGGAGCCCGGCGGGCTGCAAAAGCAGCTCGGACAGATCTTGCGCAAGGTGGAGCGCGCACACGCCGACGCCAGCGTGGCCCAGGAGGTGATCTCGGCGCTACGCCTGCAGGCCCTGCCCTGCGTCGTCGCGGACCTGACGGCTCGCGCGCGGCTGGAGGAGGCGCTGCACGCCGCGCGCGTCGCCGCGACGAGCTTCACGTCGCAGTCGGAAGCGCTGCGTGCGCAGGTCGCCGCGCGGCGCTTCCTGCGCTTCGAGCGGCGCGCGACGACAGCGCTCTTCGTGAACCCCGAAGCGCTCGGCGACGTTGCCGCCGAGGAGCTTTCGCCCGCCGGCATCGAGGCCGGACTGCTCGCCGAGCTCGAACCAGGTGACACGACGGCGCGCGTGCTGTTCGGCTACGGGCCGGGTGGTCGCCGCGCCGGAAGCGAGAACGTCGAGCCGCGCAGCCTGCCCTGCCATCCGCTCTTCGAGCGCAGCGGGCGCGCGCTCGTCATGCTGCCGGTGGTGCTCGGCGCCGAGCCGCGTGGCGTCGCCCTGCTCTCCGTGACGAGCCTCGACGGCATGCTGTTCGAGGACCTCGCGGAGTTTTTCGGCTCGCTGCTCGGCATCGACCGCCTAAAACGGCGACCCTGACGCGCTACTTCACGGGGGGCGGCACGACGCCGTGATCGGTCGCGATGGGGCAGCCCCGCTTGGCGTCCGTCACGCCGTCCTCGGTCTTCACGACTTTGAACTCGACGCGGCGGTTCCGCTCCCACGCTTCTGGGTTGGAAGCGTTGTCGGCCGGGCAATACTCGCCGTACCCTTGCGACACGAGCCGCGAGGAGGTGATGCCACGCAAGCGCAGCGCCTCCACGACGGAGGCCGCGCGCGCCTTGGTGAGTCGGAGGTTGTAGTCGTCGCTCGCGCGCTCGTCGGCGTGTCCAGCTACCTCCACCACGAGGAACTCCGGGTGGCCCTTGAGCGTCGCCGCGACGGCGTCGAGGATTTCGGTTGACTGGGGCAGGATCTTCGCGCTGTTCGTCTCGAACTGCACCTTCTCGAGGATCACGATTTCGTTGCCCTCGATGATGACCTTGCCCTTGTCGGGGCAACCGTCCTGGTCCTGGAACCCGTTGTAGGTCTCGGGCTCGAGCGGGCACTTGTCCTTGGCGTCGGGGATCTGGTCGTGGTCGTTGTCCGGCTCGGGGCAGCCGTCCTTGTCCTCGAACTTATCGAAGTCCTCGGGGTCGTTAGGGCACTGGTCGGAGGCGTCGGGGATGCCATCCTTGTCGTTGTCGAGATCGGGGCAGCCGTCGGCGTCCTCGAAGCCGTCCTTGTCCTCGGGGTCGTCGGGGCACTTGTCCCTCGAGTCGAGGATGCCGTCACCGTCGCGGTCGCCGTCCTTCTTGCCCTCGGGGCAGCCGTCCTCGTCCTGATCGCCGTCGCGATCCTCGGGGATGTTCGGGCAGCGGTCGTTGATGTCGAGGATTCCGTCGTCGTCGTTGTCGGGATCGGGGCAGCCGTCCTCGTCCTTGAAGCCGTCGAAATCTTCGGGCTCGTCGGGGCACTGGTCGACGTCGTCCTTGTAACCGTCGCCATCGCGATCGCCGATCGACGGCTCGAAGACGAAGCCGAGCACGAGGCGCACGTCGGCGGCCTCGAAGCCCGTGCTGAACGCGCGGCTGCCGCCGCCCATCATCAGGTAGCTGTTCTTCTCGATGAACAGCTTGATACCGCCGATGATCTCCTGGCTCATCTTCTGCCCCGCGTCCGAGGCGCCGTCCATCTGGTAGGTGCCGTACGTTTCGGCAACGATGTCGAGCGCGTCGAGCGCTCGGATCGACAGGCCGAGCCCGAGCGTCGCGAGGTTGCCGTACTCGAAGTTGCCTTCCTTGAGCTGGTCGCGGTTGCCGAAGTCCTGCTCGAAGCGTGGATTCTTGCCGGTGTGGCCGCGGTAGCCGACGTTCACGCCCACCTTGAACCAGTTCGTGTCACCGAGCCGTTGCTCCAACACGGCCCGCGGCCAGTACCAGAGCCCCGGATCGGCACCCAGGCCGCGCGGCGTCGCGCCGATCGGGATGCCGGCCTGCACGATGAGCGCGAGGCCCGGCCCGCGATCGACGCGCGTGAGGCGCAATTTTCCGTGGAGTGCGATGGTGCTGAGGGCCTGAGCGTCGAGGACTGCCGAATTGTAGAGGCCGCCGTTCGGCCCGATCTGATAGGCCGGGTCGCCCGAGATGAGCACCACCGGCACCGTGAGGCCAACGACCGCACGGTTGAACAGGCCGTAGTTGAAACCGAACGTGCCTTGGAACGAGTTTTGAATCAGCGCCGGGACGCCCGAGCCATCCTCGCCGGGCACGAACTCACAGGTCTGGTCCTGGCACTCGCCGCCCGCGGGCACGGAGCTCGGATCGATGGGCACGCGATCGGAGCGCGTGCGCATGATGTTGTGCCCGTAGTCGAGGACCAACCCGAAGCTGATGTTCTGGTGACCGAGGATGTCCGAGCCGTTGACCGAGAAGAAGCCCTTGGAATCGACGGCGGGACGGAACAGGTGCGTGTCCATGCCATCGCCGTTGCTCGCCGGGACGCGGCGGCCCGAGTCGGTGATTTGGGCGGCCGCCGGCCGGCAGACCGCCAGGAGCCCGAAAAGGGCCACAGCAGCACGTGTGAGGGCGTGGGTACGCGGCAAGCAGGGGCGGGGCAGCATCGCGACCGGTCGATTTTCAGGCCTTCGGGCGAAGGCGTTCGCAAGCTAGCACCCGTGAATTTCGAGTGTCAACGCGGGAATCTCGCGGGCCGACGCCGCTTTTGGCTAAGATCCTCGGCGCCAGACGGGAGATGGTTCTCGGGCCTCAGGATGGAGCTTCGGCAATCAAGAATCGTTCCGCGGGTGGGACTCTCGTGGTTCACGCTCGTGCTCCTCGGTGCGCCGTTGGCTCACGCCGACACAGCTTCGCTCGCCGGCCGCTGGACGGCGACGGCCATGACGGCGAGCTGGAACATCGGCGATTGGGGTCCGGCGTGCGGCCCGAGGCCGAACGGCGGCGGCGAGCCCGGCGGCATCGCGACGATCGCGGAGAACGGCAAGGAGCTCGTCATTAGTGGCGTCGGGCGAACGTACCGCACCACCGAATGCTGGGAGCAGTTTCCCGGTCTCAGCCGCACCGGTCACAGCGCGAGCACCCGTCGCTGGCAGACGAGCTGCAGGAGCCCCACCGGCGACGCGCGACAGGCGCGGCTCGTCACGACCGTGACGGCGACCGACACGCTCGTGACGTTCGACGAGACGGGGCAGTACCAGTTCGTGATCCAAGGTCAGAACTGCACGGCGAGCGTCCGCCGCACACGCTACTTCCAACCCGTGAGGGCGGCGCCGGCCGGCGGCACGAGCGCGACGCCGGCCGCGAGCAGCCCCGGGCGCGGCGCTGCGACCGCGAAGCCTTCGCGCGAGTCCTCCTGCGCGAGCGTCGGCCCCGCGGCGAGAATCGAGCTTCGTCCTTCCCGAAAGCTGATTCAGCCGGGGCAATCGTTCGCCTTCCAGGCCGCCGTCCTCGATGCGAAGGGATGCTCGCTCTCGGTGAGCCCGAGCTTCCGCCTGGAGGGGGACGTCGAGGGCGTGACGCTTTCGGGCGGTGCCGTGCACGTCGCGGACGACGCACCCGAGGGCGATGCGAGGCTCGTCGCGACCGTGGGCGGCCGCTCCGTGAGCGCGGCGCTCGACATCGTCTCGAAGGAGCGGTTCTCCGCGTTGCTGGCCGGCGGTGGCTTCGACGAGACGGGTGCTTCGGCGGACGCTGCCGTTCTGCGTCTCGAAAGCGGATTGGTCGGCGCGCGCTCGACCGTCATCGAAGACGAGTCAGGGCACCGTCGCACTTTGTTCGTCGGCGTCGTGGGAGGCGCCGCGCTCTTGCTCGGCTTGCTTGGCTTCGTGCTCGCGCGGCGCAATCGGCGCGCCGAGAAGACAGGGGCACCGTCGAGCCGCCGGCAGGCGTCGCCGGCGGCACCCCGCGCGCCCATGGTCTGCCCCACGTGCCGCGACGAGTACCCACCCGACGCACAGTTTTGCGCCGTTGACGGCAACCGGCTCGTGCCGCTCGAGCCGACGCGCGGCCCCATCCCCACGGGCGCGGTATGCCCGGTGTGCGGCCAGGGCTTTGACCCGGGCGTCAACATTTGCCCGAAGCACGACGAGCCCCTCGTGCCGCCTTCCGTCTTTGCGAGCCGCACCATGGCCGTCCCCAAGGAGACCCGTAAGATTTGTCCCGTCTGTGGCGCCCAGTACGTGGGCGAGAGCCAATTTTGCGGCCAATGCGGCGCCGCTCTGGTACCGGTGAACTAGCCGCCCCCTGGGCTCGAGACGAAGCCGCCGCTTTTGCGTAAAAATGCCCAATGCTTCCCGGGAGGCGCGAATTTTTGTAAGTTTAGCATCCCGGCCGGTGCAAGAGATCACCGGAACCCTAGGTAACTCCCGATGAAAGTCAGCTGCCAAGCCTGCGGCGCCAAGTACACCATCTCGGACGAGAAGGTCCGGGGGCGGAAGGTCAAGATCCGCTGCAAGAGCTGCGGGACGCCCATCGTGGTGGACGGCCAAGCACAAGAGGCGGCGGCCGCCGAAGCCGCGGCCGCACAGGCGGCCGCTCCCGCCGCGGACCCTGCCGCTGCGCCGCCCACCGCCGGTGGCGCGCCCGAGATCGCGTGGTCCGTCAACCTGAGCGAGACCGACCAGCGCACCATGACGACGCAAGAGATTGTCGCGGGCTGGCAGAGCGGGGTCGTGACGCACGACGCCTACGTCTGGAAGGACGGCATGGCCGACTGGGTCGCCATCGGCGAATGCGAGGAGCTCAAGGTGGTGCTGCCGGCCGCCGGCGTGCCCGCGGGGACCCCATTCGGCCCCACCGTCGTGACGGCGCCGATGCCGGCCAAGCTGGCCGGGGGACGCACGGGGGGCGGAGCCGTGGACCTCTTCGATGCCCAGAGCAACGACGAGGACGAGGTCGCGACGAGCGCTCCGCACCTGCCGGCCGCTGGAACCAGTGCCTACGACGACGGCAAGATGACCGGAGCGCGCAACGAGAACTCCGTGCTCTTCTCGCTCGACTCGCTGAAGGGTGGGCTCACGGGACAGGCGCCGGGAAAGAGGCCCGAGCCGCAGCAGCGCCCGCCCGCGCCCAGCGGCGATCCGTTTGCGATGGGTCCGGCGGAGCTCGGCGGTGCCAACCCCCTCTTTTCGCTCAACGCCAACCAGGCGCTGCTCACGGCGCCCGCGCCCCCCGACCCGCCACCACCGCGCGTGGAGGCGGTGGCCGTCGCGGGAAAGCCGATCAACAAGATGGTCCTCTATGGCGCGGGCGCGGCCGGCGCGCTGATCCTGTTGCTCCTCGGTCTCCTGATCGGCAAGAGCGGCGGCGATTCGCCCGAGGCAGAGGCGAGCGCGAGGGCAGCGGCCTCGGCCCTCGCCGCGGCGGAGCAGGAGGCGGCGGACGCGAAGAAGAAGGCCGAAGAGGAACGGAAGAAGGCCGAGGAAGCCAGGAAGAAGGCGGAGGCGGCGGCTGCCGCAGCTCGAGCTTCGGCCTCGGCCGCGCCCGAGCCGGCGAAGGTGGCCGCCAACACCGGCAGTGGCTCCAGCGCCAGCTCGGGTTCGGGCAGCTCCAGCTCGAGCAGCGGCTCGAGCTCGAGCTCCAGCTCCAGCTCCAAGAAGTTGACCAAGGAAGAGGACACGAAGACGATGCCGGTCTCGGGAAGCGGCCCGTTCAGCGTGTCGGCAGCCCAGGTCGCGCTCACTCAGGCGGCAGCCAACGCGTCAAGCTGCGCGAAGTCGGGCGGCCCCACGGGCACGGGCAAAGCGACGGTGACGTTCGCCTCGAGCGGCAGGGTCACGACGGCCAACGTGTCGACGCCGCCCTTCGCGGGCACGTCCGTCGGTGGCTGCGTGGCGGGAGTCTTCCGCCGCGCGCGCATCCCCGCGTTCTCGGGCAACCCCGTCACCGTTTCGAAGAGCTTTCGCATCAACTAGAGCTTGGTGGGGCTCCGATTTGGCGTCTTGGAGAGGTCGCCTGGACACCCCGTGGCCTATCTCGTAGGTTCCTTGGGCGAGCGCCCGGGGCCTGAAAAACCCTCGTCCCGGCCCGATCGATTGCTTTTCTGCTCCACTTACTCGTTTCTGTCGGAGGTTCTTCCATGCTCGGTCGTCTCCCCTCTGTCTGGTCACACTCGATTGGTCTTGGTCTCTTGGTCAGCGGCACGCTGCTCTCGGCTTGCGGCGGTGGCTCTGGAACGCCAGACGAGACGGGTGGCGCCGGCACCGGCGGCACGACGGGGGGCTCCGCGGGCGCGGGAGCGCTCGGCGGCAGCGGCGGCTCCGGGGCCGGCACTGGCGGTAGCGCCGGCACCGGCGGCAGCGCGGCGGGCACCGGGGGCGACGCCGGCACCGGCGGCGACTGTGCCGCGTGCACGGTGACCGCCTGCACGACGAACACGCCCCCGACCGACGTGCTCGACGACTTCGACCATCTCTACTTCCCCGACGACTCGCCGATGGGCGGCATCTTCGGCGTCCTCGACGACATGGATACCCTCACGACCGAATGGTGGACGGGCTACTTCTCCGGCGGCTTCGCCTACCCCGCCGAGCCCGACGCTTGCTCCACCGATCCGGCGCCCGCGACGGTGGTGACGCGCGACGACACCGGCGGCTCGATGCACGTGACCGGCACGGTCGGCACGTACTCGGGGTTCGGCATCTGGTTCGGGCAGTGCCTCGTCGACATGTCAGGGTACTCGGGCATTTCCTTCAAGATCGGCGGCAGCGTCGGCAGCACGGGCACGTTGAAGTTCTCCGTCGCGACCTCGGAGAACTCCGAGCCGGACATGTGCCTACCGGGCCGCGGCGCTTGCGACGCGACCTCCGGCACCTGCGCGCCGGGCGCCACGATGATCGACGTGCCCGCCTCGCCGGCCGTCATGACCGTTTCATTCAGTGACCTCACGGGCGGGTCGCCGTCGGATTCCGTGGACCAGAGCGCCGTCGTCGGGTTGCAGTGGGAATTCGACTGGGCGGACGGGACCGACCCGTATGCCGTCGATCTCACGCTCGACGACGTGATGCTGGTTCAGTAAGCGGGCCTGCCCGCGCCGAAACGTGACCGGGGGCGATTTGGGTGCAAGGCTCCCAACCCGCTCTCCCATGATTCGGCTCCACCGCCTGAACAAGAGCTACGGCGAAGGCGATCGGACGCTGCACGTTCTCAAGGACGTGGAGCTCACGATCGAACAGGGCGAGCTCGCGAGCATCATGGGCTCCTCGGGCTCGGGCAAGAGCACGTTGCTGAACGTGCTCGGCATCCTCGACGACTACGACTCGGGCGAATACTGGCTAGGCGACCGGCTGGTCCGCGCGCTTCCGGAACGGCTCGCCGCGGAATACCGGAACCGCTTCATCGGCTTCGTGTTCCAGGCGTTCAACCTGCTCGGCTTCAAAACCGCGCTCGAGAACGTCGCGTTACCGCTCTACTACCAGGGCGTCTCGCGCCGGGCGCGGAACAAGATCGCTTACGAGTACCTCGAGCGCGTCGGGCTCGAAAAGCGCGCGGAGCACCTGCCCAGCCAGCTCTCGGGCGGCGAACGCCAGCGCGTCGCCATCGCGCGCGCTCTCGTGACCAAGCCCAAGCTCGTGCTAGCCGACGAACCGACCGGGGCCCTCGACACCCAGACGTCCTACGAGCTCATGGATCTGCTCCAGCAGCTCAACCGCGAGGGCATCACGATGGTGATCGTGACGCACGAGCCGGACATCGCCGCGCGGACGCAGCGCGTGATCCGCATCAAGGACGGCAGGGTCGCGCCACCCGAAGAAGCGGCGAGCCATGCGGGCTAGCCCGGAAGAGCCAGGCGCGCCGAGCCTGTTTTCGCGCTTCGCGAGTCGCATCGGCTTCGACTCCTTCGACGAGCTCTTCGCGACGCTGAGACGCAACAAGCTGCGCACGCTGCTCA
This sequence comes from uncultured delta proteobacterium, assembly GCA_963841435.1. Taxonomy (GTDB): domain Bacteria; phylum Myxococcota_A; class Polyangia; order Polyangiales; family Polyangiaceae; genus PMG-095. The sequence continues at coordinate 688,121 of CAWJCS010000002.1, read as the reverse complement.
CGAGCCTCTCGGTGGCGTGGGGCACCTTCATGCTCGTCGTGCTGCTCGGAGCCGGCCGCGGCCTCGAGAACGGCGTCACCTGGGAATTTCGCGACGACGCGCTGAACTCGATCTGGATCTGGAGCGGCCTCACGTCGCAGCCGTACGCCGGGCGCGGCCCGGGGCGCGATATCCGCTTCATGAACGCCGACTACGACGCCATCCGGCGCATGCCCAGCATCGAAAACCTCACGGGGCGCTTCTACCTGTGGGGGGAATTCAGCGTCCGCTACAAGGAGCGGCACTCGGCCTTCGAGGTGCTCGGCTCGCACCCCGACCAGCGTTACCTCGAGAAGACCGAGATGACCGAGGGGCGCTACATCAACGAACGCGACGTCTCGGAGCGGCGCAAGGTGGCCGTGATCGGGGAGCTGGTGCGCACGGCGCTGTTCCGCAACGAGGACCCGATCGGCCACACCATCGAGATCCGCGGGCTCGCGTACCTCGTCGTGGGCGTCTTTCAGGACCAGGGCGGCGAGAACGAGCTTCGCAAGATCTACGTCCCGATCACGACGGCCCAACTCGTCTACAACGATCCGGGCCGCATCCACACGCTGATGTTCACGGTCGGGGACGCCAGCGTCGACCAGAGCAAGGCCATCGAGCTCGAGGTGCACCGGCTGCTGGCCGCGCGGCACCAGGTTTCGATGGACGACAAGCGCGCCCTGCGCACGCAGAACAATCTCGAGCGCTTCCAGAAGGTCTCCCAGGTCTTCACCTGGGTGAACGGATTCGTCTGGTTCGTGAGCCTGGGGACGCTGCTCGCCGGCATGGTCAGCGTCTCCAACATCATGCTCATCAGCGTGGCCGAGCGAACCCGGGAGATCGGCATCCGCAAGGCGCTCGGGGCCACGCCGCTTGCGCTCGTGTGGATGGTGCTGTTCGAATCGCTGCTCATCACGGCCACCGCGGGCTACGCGGGGCTGGTCGGCGGCGTCGGGCTCGTGGAGCTGGCGTCCGAGCGGCTCACGAACGTACCGTTCGTCCGGAACCCCTCCGTCGACATCGGGACGGCGCTCGAGCTCACGGGGCTCGTCGTCGTCGCGGGCGTGCTCGCGGGGCTCTTCCCCGCGCTCCGCGCTGCCCACGTGAACCCCATCACCGCGCTGAGGGAGGAGTAGCGGGCAAAGCCCGCGACCTTACGACCATGGGCGGCCTGTTCGACCTCGACACCTGGCAGGAGATCTGGGCGACGTTGCGCAAGAATCGCCTGCGCGCGCTGCTCACGGCGTCCGGCGTGTTCTGGGGGGTATTCATGCTGATCCTCATGCTGGGCCTCGGACAGGGCCTCGAGAACGGCGCGCGCAAGAACCTCGCCGATCTCGCGCCGCACGCGGTCTACGTCTGGGGGCAGCGGACGGGGATCCCGTACCGCGGGCTTCAGCCGGGCCGCTACGTGCGGTTCGAGAACGACGACATCGCACGCGTCGCCGCGGTGCCGGGCGTCGAGTACGTGTCGGCACGGCTGCGGCTCGGCGGGTGGCGCGACAGCGCTCGCGTCGTCTACCAGGGGCGCACAGGCGCCGTGAACGTGCTCGGTGACATGCCGGCCTACATCCGCATCGAGCCGCTGCTGCTCGAGCGAGGCCGCTTCCTGAACGATCCCGACGTGAAGGAAGCCCGCAAGGTGTGCGTGATCGGGCGCCAGGCGCGCGTCGTGCTGTTCGAGGACGAAAATCCGCTCGGCAAGTGGATCGAGGTGAACGGCGTGCACCTCAGGGTCGTCGGTGAGCTGCGCTCGCAAAAAGGGGGCGAGGACGGCGACCGCATCGACAACAGCGTGTTCTTGCCATTTTCGACCTTTCAGCAGGCGTTCAACCAGCCCAATCGCGTCGGCTGGTTCACGCTCGGCGTCGGCCCAGGGGCGTCGTCGGGCGAGGTCGAGAAAGCGGTGCGCGCCGTGCTCGGCGAGCGGCATCGCGTGAGCCCCTTCGACGACCAGGCCATCGGCTCGTTCGACGCCGCCGAGCAGTTCGACAAGATCCAGGCGCTGTTTCGCGGCATCCGCGGCTTCGTGTGGTTCGTGGGCACGCTCACGCTCCTCGCCGGAGCGCTCGGCGTCAGCAACATCCTGCTCATCAGCGTCAAGGAGCGCACGCGTGAGATCGGCGTGCGCAAGGCGCTCGGCGCGACGCCCGCCTCGATCGTCCGCTTGATCGTGCAGGAAGCCATGGCGCTCACCTCCCTCGCGGGCTACCTCGGGCTCGTGGCCGGCGTCGCGGCGCTCGAGGGGATCTCGCGCTTCCTCGACACGATTGACCAGGCGCCCGTCAGCAAGCCCGAGGTCGATTTCAAGGCCGCCCTGCTCGCGATCGTCGTGCTCGCCGTCGCGGGTGCCATCGCGAGCATCGTGCCTGCACGCTTCGCGTCGCGCGTCGCACCCGTGGAGGCGCTGCGCGCCGAATGACGCCGCGCACCCGGCAGAACGAGCCTCGTGCACACTCGCGCGCGTCTCGCCCGGAATTCCACCGGCATGCGAGCCCGACGCCGCTTAGCGAAGCGCGCAAAGATGGTCTTTTCCTTGCCCTAGCGGGCCCCCTGGGCAACATTCCGGCTGGTATTTCGTGAAGCGGTTCATCCCCTTCGTCATCACCATCGGGATCCTGGCAGCCTTCGCCTGGACCCTGCTTTTCCTGTACGAAAAGTCGCAGGCGCGCCCGCTCACGTTCAAGACGCAGAAGCCGCGCGTGATGGACATCGTGAAGAAGGCCGTCGCGCCCGGGTCCATCATTCCTCGCCGCGAGGTCACGATCAAACCGCGCGTCTCCGGGGTGCTCGAGAAGATCCAGGTGCTGCCAGGCGACTACGTCAAGCAGGGCGCGCTGATCGCCAAGATCCGCATCATTCCCGACGTCGTGAGCCTCAACAACGCCGAGTCGCGCCTCAAGGCCGCGCAGATCAGCGAAGAGAATGCGCGTCAGGAGCTCACTCGCTACGAGAAGCTCCACGCCCAGGGCCTGGTGTCCGAGACGGAGTACAACCAGCAGCGGCTCAATGCCGAGCTCAAGCGTCAGGAGCTCGACACCGCGGAGAACAATCTCCAGCTCGTCAAGGTCGGTGCCTCGAAGCGCTCGGGGGCGGTCTCGAACGTCGTTTACTCCACCGTCGAGGGCATGGTGCTCGAGGTGCCCGTCAAGGAGGGTGGGAGCGTCATCGAGGCCAACAACTTCAACGAGGGGACCACCATCGCCTCGGTCGCCGACATGAGCGACCTCATCTTCTCGGGAACGGTCGACGAGTCGGAGGTCGGCAAGGTGAAAGAAGGCATGCCCGCCTCGATCACCGTGGGTGCGCTCGGTGACCGCAAGTTCGAGGGCACGCTCGAATACATCGCCCCCAAGGGCGTTCCCAAGGACGGCACCATCCAGTTCGAGGTGCGCGCCAAGCTCAAGCTCGAACCCGGCGTGTTCGTCCGCGCGAACTACAGCGCCAACGCCGACATCATCCTCGAGCGGCGCGATCACGTCGTGTCGATCTCGGAAAGCCTGGTGAAGTTCGAGCAAGGCAAGGCGTACGTGGAGGTCGAAACGACGCCCCAACAGTTCGAGCGCCGCGAGGTGAAGCTCGGGTTGTCCGACGGTCTCGACGTCGAGCTGCTCTCGGGCATCGACCCCAAGGCGACGCTGAAGGTCCAGGAAGGCGGCGAGGAGACCTCGATCGCGAAGGCGCCGCGGCGGCGGTAGGCCGGAGGTCTTACCCGGAGCCTATCGGTCGCGTCTTACGCGTCGAGCGCGTTCTGGATCCGCTCGACGAGCAGCGTCATGCGCTCCTCGCGACGCACTTCGGAGAGCGCGATCTTGAGCGCGCGCGGATGCGCGACGAGCACGCACAGCTTTCGGGCGCGTGTCACCGCCGTGTAAACGAGATTCTTCGACAGCATCACGAAGTGCGTCGTGAGAAGTGGCACGACCACGGCGGGGTACTCGCTGCCCTGGCTCTTGTGGATGCTCGTCGCGTAGGAAAGCGTGAGCGCATCGAGATCGGCGGGCTCGAGCTCGACCTCGCGCTGGTCGAACAGCACGCGCACGTTGCCCGTTTCGGGGTCGAGGCCGCTCACGACCCCCAGATCCCCATTATACACCTCCCGCTGGTGGTCGTTTCGCGTCTGCATCACGCGGTCGCCCACGCGCAGGCGCATACCCCCGGCGGCGATCGGCTGGCCGAGCGGGTTGAGCTTCTCCTGCAGCGCCTGGTTCAGCGCGATCGTGCCAGCCGGACCGCGGTGCATGGGCGTGAGCACCTGGACGTCGGCGCCACGCAAGCCGAAGCGCCGTGGGATGCGCTCGAGCACGAGCTCGAGCACCGTGGCGGCGGCCTCGTCGGGGTCCGAGCGCGTCACGACGAAGAAGTCGGCGCGCGGATCGTCGCGTGGCGCGCTCTCGGGCAGCTCGCCGGAAAGGATGCGGTGCGCGTTCACGACGATGCGGCTCTCGCTCGCCTGGCGGAAGATCTCGCCGAGGCGCGTGGTCCGCGCGACGCGGCTCGCGATGAGATCGCGCAAGAACGCGCCTGGACCCACCGACGGCAGCTGATCGACGTCGCCCACGACGACGAGCCGCGCGCGCGGCGGCAACGCCTGGAGCAGCGCGGCCGCGAGCGGCACGTCGAGCATCGACGCCTCGTCGACGATCACGGCGTCGACGGCGAGCGGGCGGTCGGCGTCGCGCTGGAAGCGCATGGCACGGGGCTCGAACTCGAGCAGGCGGTGCAGCGTCGTCGCTTCCCTGCCCGTCGCCTGCGCGAGCCGCTTGGCGGCACGCCCCGTCGGCGCGGCGAGCCGCACGTCGAGCTTCGCGCGCGCGAACAGATCGACGATCGCCCTGACGATCGTAGTCTTGCCGACGCCGGGGCCGCCCGTGACGACGCTGACGAGGCCGCTCGCCGCCGCGTCGACGGCGTGGCGCTGCTCCGCCGCGAGCTCGATCTTCGCAGCACGCTCGAACTCGGCGATGGCGGCATCGACCCCCGGCAGCCGCGCTGCGGAGGCCGACCCGAGGCGCCGAAGGGCACGGCCGAGCTCGACCTCGGCACGGAAGAGGTGGGCGGGCAGCACGCGCTCCCCCTCCCTCACCACTCGACCCGACGCCCACACCACGTCGAGCGCGGCCTCGACGTGCGCTTCGTCCACCTCGAGCATGTCGGCGGTTCTTGCCACGAGCCCCGTGCGCTCGGCGTAGGTGTGGCCCTCGAGCGTCACGGCGTCGAGCACGTGTAAAAGGCCTGCCTGCACACGCTCGGGGTGATCGCCCGCGATCCCGAGCGAGCGGGCCAGGCGGTCGGCCGTCTTGAAACCGATACCTCGCACTTCGAGGGCCAGCCGATAGGGCGAGCGCTCGACGACGTCGGCGGCGCGGTCGCCGTAGTGCCTCACGATGCGGCTCGCGAGCTGCGCCGACGCGCCGTGCGTCTGCAGGAGCACCATCACGCCGCTCATGGCCCGCTGAGCGGCCCACGTCTTGGCAATCCGATCCGCGCGGCTCGCACCGATGCCCGACACCTCGCGCAGCCGCTCGGGCTTTCGGTCGAGCACGTCGAGGCTATCCATGCCGAAGGCGTCGACGATGCGTTTCGCGAACGCCGGGCCCACGCCGCCGATGAGCCCCGAGCCGAGATACCGCGCGAGCCCTTCGAGCGTGCTCGGCGAGAGCGGAACCAGCGCCTCGACGCGGAACTGCTCGCCGTGGCGTGGATCGAGCGTGAACTCGCCCGTGATGCGCACGCGCGTGCCCGGACCCACGGCCTGGAAGGTCCCGACGACGGGTACGCCGCCCGGGCGCGCGCCCTGACCCTCGAGCGAGCCGACCCGGATCACGCGGAAGCCGGTCTCCTCGTTTTCGTAGGTGACCCGCTCGACCTCGCCGGAGAGGGTGATCGACACCGCGTCCCGAGCCTGTCGCGGGGCCGGGGAGACGGCAACCGAAAATCCCGGCGGAAGGCGCGGCCGTCGGTGGTACTGATGGCGACGATGCCCTCTCGCCTCCACGCCGCGTGTGCGTGCTCGAGCCTCGGCGCGCCCTTCGTCCTCGCGGGCACCAGAAGGCAGTACGAGCGCTCGCGGCCGTTCACGGTGCGTCATCTGTTCCTGGATCTCGTGCTCGACGTGCCAAAAAAGAGCGCCGACGGCACCGCAACGCTCGACATCGAGCGCCTTTCGCCGAGCGCCGACAGCCTGGTGCTGGACGCCGTCGGCTTCGAGCTCCTCGCGGTGGAGGTCGCGCGGCGCGACACGTTCCGGCCCGCCGAGCACGATTACGACGGTGATCGGCTGACGATCCACGGTCTTGGCAAGCTTTTGCGCGGGAAGGTCCGCGTGCGCTACCGCGTGACGCCGCGCCGCGGCCTCTATTTTTTGGCCCCCGACGCCAAGGTGAAGGACCGGCCCCATCAGGTCTGGTCGCAATGCCAGGACGAGGACGCGCGCTACTGGTTTCCTTGCCTCGACAAGCCGCACGTCAAGATGACGAGCGAGCTCCGGGTGGTCGTCCCCGCGGGGTGGACGGCACTCTCGAACGGCGAGCCGAAGCCGATCGAAAAATCGAAGCGCTCCGCGACGTACCACTTCGTGCTCGACCGGCCGCATCCCTCGTACCTCGTCACGCTCGTCGCCGGTGAGTTCGCCGTGATCGAGGACCGGCCCGCGGCGCTGCCCGGCGGGCGCAAGGTGCCCGTCTGCTACTACGTACCGCCCGGGCGGCGCGCTGACGCGGCGCGCAGCCTCGGGGACACGCCGCGCATGATCGAGCTGTTCTCCGAGCGGCTCGGCGTCCCCTACCCGTTCAGCCGCTACTCGCAGGTCGTGGTGAGCGACTTCATCTTCGGCGGCATGGAGAACACGACCGCGACCACGCTCTACGAGCACGTGCTGCTCGACCGGCGGGCGGCGCTCGACGTTTCCTCGCACGACCTCGTCGCGCACGAGCTCGCGCACCAGTGGTTCGGCGACTACGTCACGTGCCGTGACTGGTCGCACGGCTGGCTCAACGAGGGCTTTGCGACGTACTTCGAGCACGTCGAGATCGAGGCAAGGCTCGGTCGCGACGAGTACGACTACAACGTCGCGAGCGACCTCGACGCGTATCTCGCCGAAGCAGGAGGGCACTATCAGCGCGCCATCGTGTGCCGGGACTACCAGGCGCCCATCGACCTCTTCGACCGCCATCTCTATCAAAAGGGCGGCCTCGTGCTGCACCTGCTCAGGCGCTCGCTCGGCGACGACACGTTCTTTCGCGGGCTCAAGCTCTACCTCGAGCGTCACGCGCACGGCATCGTCGAGACCAACGATCTGATGCGCGCGCTCGAGGAGGTGAGCGGCGAGTCGCTCGAGCGGTTCTTCGATCAGTGGGTGTTTCGGCCCGGCCACCCCGAGCTCAAGCTCAAGGTTTCGTGGGAAAACGGACTGCTCAGCGTCGAGCTGAAGCAGAAGCAGAAGGGCACGGACGTTCCGATCTTCGAGCTCCCGCTCGAGGTGCTCGTGAAGACGCGCGACGGCCAGCTCGAACGCCACGCGAGGACCGTGAGCGAAGCGCACGCGACGCTGACGGTGGCCTTGTCGGCACGGCCGGAGCTCGTCATCGTCGATCCGGATTTTCGCCTCGTGGGCGACGTGACGCTCGACATGCCCGCCGATCTCTTGCGCCGCCAGCTCGCCGACGGGCCCACGGCGCGCGCCCGCTGGCTTTCGGCCGAAGCGCTCGGCCGGCGTGACGATCCCGCAACCGTGGCGGCGCTCGCGCGCGCTCTGGGCTCGGCGAAAGAGGCCTGGATGGTGCGAGCCGAGGCGGCGCGTGCGCTCGGGAAGATGCGCACGGATGCCGCCTTCACGGCCCTCGGCGAGTCGACGCGCGAAAAGCACCCGAAGGTGCGCCGTGCCGTGGCGGCGGCGCTCGGCCGCTTCCAGCGCCCGAAGGCCGCCCGGGCGCTCGCGGCGCTCGCGCGACGGGATCCGAGCTACCTCGTCGCCGCCGAGGCGGCGCGCGCGCTCGGCCGCGCGCGGCAGCCGGGAGCGCTCCGCACGCTCCGCACGCTCGTCGACAAGCGGTCGTGGGCGGACTGCCAGCGCGCCGGGGCGCTCGACGGCCTTTCGGGTCTGCGGGACGAGGACGCCGTGCCGGTCGTGCTCGAGCGCACGCGCTACGGGGTGCCGACGCGCGGGCGGCGAGCCGCGGTCGCGGCGCTCGCAGCGCTGTCCGACACACGCGCGACCCGGCGGCACCTCGAGGCCCTGCTCGAGGATGCGGACCCACACTTTCGCGTGGCGGTCGTCAACGCGTTGCGCTCGGTTGGCGACCCTCGCGCGCGCGGAGCGCTGCGCACGGCGCTCGAACACGAGCTCGACGGGCGCGTGGCACGGCGCATTCGCGAGGTCCTGCGCGATCTCGGCGAAGGGAGCCGCGCGGACCACAAGCGCCTGAGCGACGAGCTCGAGGTGCTGCGCGGCGAGCTCGCCGAGCTCAAGGGCCGCGTGGCGATCGCCGAAGCGCGGCCCGCCCGACCCGAGCCCGAAAAGGTCCCAAGGGAAAAGCGGCGCCCCCGCAAGCGGGTTCGCTGACGGGGCCACGCGCGCGGCCGCTCGAGCGCTATGATGGAGGGACATGGCCTCCGTGACGCTCGCCCGCCGCGATAGCGCCGCCATCGTCACGCTGAATCGGCCCGAGCGCCGCAATGCCTTCGATCGCGCGGCGATCCGCGAGCTCGGACGCGTGGGCCGCGAGCTCTCGAGCGACCCCTCCGTGCGCGCGGCGGTGCTCACGGGCGCGGGAGACAAGGCCTTCTGCGCCGGCGCGGATCTCAAGGAGCGCGAGGGCATGAGCGAGGACGAGGTGCGCGCCATGCTCGCCCTCTACCGGACCGAGCTCGGCTGGCTCTCGGCTTCGCCGTTCCCCGTGGTCGCCGCGCTCAACGGCGCCGCGCTCGCGGGCGGGCTCGAGCTCGCGCTCGCCTGCGACCTCCGCGTGGCCGCCGAGCATGCCATCATGGGTCTGCCCGAAACCTCGCTCGGCATCATTCCCGCGGCGGGCGGCACGCAGCGGCTCCCTCGCCTCGTCGGCCACGCCAAGGCGCTCGAGCTGGTGCTCCTCGGCACCCGGCTCGGCGCTGCCGAGGCGCTCGCGCTCGGCATCGTCAATCGCGTGACCCCGGCCGGCGCGAACGTCGTTGACGACGCGCTCGCCTGGCTCACTCCCGTGCTCGACGGGGCGCCCCTCGCAACGCGCGCAGCCCTCGTCGCGCTCCGGGCCGCGCAGACGCTGCCGCTCGAGGCGGGGCTCGCCGCCGAGACGGCCGCCTACGAGGCGTGCCTTTCGAGCGAGGACCGCCGCGAGGCGCTGCGAGCGTTCGCGGAAAAACGAAAGCCGCGTTTTCAGGGCCGCTGAGACGCTCGAACGTGCCTTGGGACTGACCCGCCCCGCGCTGCGTGCGCGCTGCGCCTGCGGCGGAGCTCAGCGAAGGACACCTGGCGGGTCTTCGCACGCACAGAGGGAACAACCTTGTGCGTCGTGCGCCATGCTCGAGCCCGGAGGGCACGCGATGCCGCAGGCGGGCATGGGCGGGCACTTGCCACGCTTTGGTGCCGGTCGCTCGTGGTTCGGCCCTGCGGGCGGCGCGCTCGGGACCGGTAGCGGCACGGGTGGGGGCTCGCTCCGTCCGAGCCGCTCCACGATCGCGCCACCGCCCTCGCACGCCGTGCCGTCGATCTCGAGCGCGAAGCTCACCGGATAACGCCCGAGCGGCAGCTCGCGGTTGCACGCGCTGCCCTCGGGATCGACGTTGATCGAAGCGAGCGTGAGCGTCGCGCCGGGCGCGACCACGAGCTTGAGCCTCGGTCGCGGCCCGGCGCAGGCGCCCATCGCGCAGGTACCGTAGTAATCGTAACCGTCGGGAAGCCCGCGGAAGACGACCGGACCGCTCGGACAGCGATCCTCCGCCTCGAAGCCGACGGCGCGGGCGCTCGGGTTGTGCACGCGCGCGACGACCTCGTACCCGTTGGCTCGACGCACGGCCGCCGTCGAGAGCTCGAGCTCGCAGGCCGGCCGGGCCCGAACGAGCACCGGCCCGCTCGGGGCGGCGGGGGGCACGACGGGCGCCAAGGGCTCGTTCGGAGCGACCGGCGGCGGCTCGGCGGGCGAAGCAGGCGCTGGCATCGCCGCTCTTTCGCAGGCGATCGCGAGCAGGCACGCGACGAAGCGCTTCACCGCGACGCCATCACAAGGCACCGACCACCTTGGAGAGGTTCCTTGGGCGGTCGATGTCCGTGCCCCTGATGTCGGCGACGTAGTAGGCAAGGAGCTGAAGCGGGATCGCGGCGAGCAGGGGCTGCACGAGCTCCGGCACCTCGGGGATCTTGACGACGTGCTCCGCGAGGGACGCCACGATCTCGTCGCCGTCGCTCGCGACGGCAATCACGTGAGCACCGCGCGCGCGCACGTCCTGCAGGTTGGCCAGCGTCCTTTCGTAGTGCCGATCACGCGGTATCACCATCACGACGGGCGTCTGGTCGTCGATGAGCGCCATCGGGCCATGCCGCAGCTCGGCGGCCGCGTAGCCCTCGGCGTGCACGTAGCTCACCTCCTTGAGCTTGAGCGCGCCTTCGAGCGCGATGGGATAGCCGTAGCCGCGCCCGAGGAACAGCACGTTTCGTGCGTGCTGGAAGCGGCGCGCGACCTCGAAGACCTCGTCGGAGCGCTCGAGCGTGCGACGCATCGCCGCGGGCACGCCGAGCAGGGCCCGAAGCGCCTCGCCCCTGCCCCGTTCGTCGAGCACGCCGCGCCGGTTGGCAAGGTAGAGTGAGAGCAAGAGCAGCGCTGCAAGCTCCGCGGTAAATGACTTGGTCGAGGGGAGGCTCACCTCCGGTCCGGCTCGCGTGTAGAGCGTGCCGTCTGCCGCGAGCGGGATCGCACCGCCGGCGACGTTCGCGATCGCGAGCACGCACGCCCCCGCGTCGCGCGCCAGCTGTACGGCGGCCAGCGTGTCCGCCGTTTCGCCCGATTGGCTCACGGCGACCACGAGATCGCGCTCCGAAAACACGGGCGAGCGGCTCCTGACCTCGCTCGCGAGCTCCACCTGCGCGGGCAGGCGCGCGATTTCCTCGACCCAGTAGCGCCCCGCGATCGACGCATGGTAGCTCGTGCCGCACCCGACGAAGCACACGCGCTCGATGCCGCGCAGCGCACGTGGATCGAGACCCATCTCGGCGTCCTCGATGTCGCCGGCAGCGACGCGAACCCGACCGCGCAGGGTGTCCTCGACGGCCCGCGGCTGCTCGAAGATCTCCTTGAGCATGAAGTGGCGGTATCCAGCCCTCTCGACCTCCGCGGGGCTCCAGTCGACGCGGCGCGTCGGGCGCGTGACGGGCGTACCGGTGAGCGTCTCGACGCGCGCGCCCGCCGTCGTGAGCTCGGCGAGCTCGCCGTCCTCGAGGAACAGCACGTCGCGCGTGTGGGCGAGCAGCGCCGGCATGTCGCTCGCGCACAGCGTCTCGCCGTCCCCGAGGCCCACGACGAGCGGCGAGCCGCTCTTGGCCACGATGATGCGATCCGGTTGCCGCGCCGACAGCACGGCGAGCGCGTACGCGCCGTGCACCTGCGAAAGCGCGGCCCGCACCGCATCGAAGAGCAGTCGTCCGGCATCGAGCTCGCGCCGCACGAGGTGCGCGACGATCTCGGTATCGGTGTCGCTCGCGATGTGGACGCCTTCGGCCTCGAGCTCGCGCCGCAAGGCGACGTGATTCTCGATGATGCCGTTGTGCACCACGGCGACGTCACCGCTGACGTGTGGATGCGTGTTCGATTCGCTCGGCTGGCCGTGCGTCGCCCAGCGCGTGTGAGCAACGCCCACCGTGCCGTCGAGCTTCCTGCCGCCGAGAGCGCGCGAGAGGTTGTCGAGCTTGCCGACGCTGCGCGCGACCTCGACACCCCTGGCCGTGTGAATGGCGAGGCCGGCCGAGTCGTAGCCCCGGTACTCGAGCCGCTTCAGCCCCTCGAGCAGGACGGGCGCTGCCACCCGAGGACCGACGTACCCGACGATGCCGCACATGCCCGGTTCATCTGTTTTTCACGTGGCCCCCCGTCCGGCTAGCCTTTTCCCCGGCGGGCGCGCGCGGGCGCGTGGCCAACTCGCCGATAATCATCGTAAAATCCTGCGAAAAGCGTCGAGCTGCGGTGCGGCCACCCGCCGCTACTTCACGATCAGCGTGCTCATGCAGGTGAACAGCACCTCGACCTTCGCGAGCGGTTCGGCGCGCACGGACTCGCAGGCCTCGGGGCAGAGGTGGACCTGGTTCGCCGTGCGATCGATGTAGAAAGCGTCCGCCTGGCAGTCCGCCGGGGTCGGCGCCTGCAAGAACTGCGACTCGGCTCCGGTCTGCGACGTCTGCCGCACGGCAACCTTATCGAGGTCGAGCATCGTGCCCGCGGGAGGCGGCGGAATGTCGAACTCGCAAGCGACGTTGCTCTGGACGATGACGTTTTCCGCAATGGCGCGGAACACCGCGTCGTAGCCGGGGAACTGGCACAGCGGGAAGCGCAGCCCGCCCGTGAGGATGCCGAGCTCTTGGTACGTCTCACCCGTCGCCTCGATGGCGGCGCCGTTGCCCGTGCATTTCTCGGTGACGAGCGGCTCCGTGGGCTCGTACGCGGCCGTTGGGTCTGCCTTTTCCTCGACGCCCACGATGCTGTGGAACACGAAGCTCGGCGCGTCGGGAGTGCCGAAGGCGGCGGGGTCCTTGGCGGTCAACCCAGACAGGAAGTCGGCGACCGTGAGCGGAGTGTCGCTGTCGTCGTTCGACTCGTCGTCGTCGGTCATCACGAGGATGACCTTCTTCGCTCCGGGACGCAGCCACTCGTGATAGCCGTTCGGCGCGAGGGCCTTGGCGCGTGAATTGTCGGGAGGCTGATCGTACGCGTCGATCATCCAATTGAGCGCGTCGTAGCTTTCGATTTTGCCTCCCCACTGAAAGAAGCGCTCCGAAAACACCGGATCATCGGCAGGGCAGGAGGCGAGCCCGCTCAGCGGCTCGGTGACGCAGATCGAGGTGTTGGCCTCGCTTTCGCCCGTGCCGCTGCGCTCGCCCTTGCGGTGGCGGGAGAGCAGGATCACGCGATAGTCGGCCTTTTCCTGGTCGAGAATCGAAGCGAAGTTGACGTTGATGTTCGCCTCGGCGGCCCCCATTTCCTCGGCCATACTCCCCGAGTTGTCGAGTACGACGATGATGTTAACCGGCTCGCGCACGAGCGTGGCGTCGGCCTGAGCCGTCTCGCATGCCTCGGTGGCGTCGCCGGCGCTGCCCGAGACGCCGCCGGTGCCAGCGGTGACGATCGAGCCGCCGCTGCCTAGCCCGGTTCCGGCGCTGCCGCCCGAGCCTGGTAGGCCGGCAACGTTGCCCGTGCCGCCGCTCCCTCCCGTCGTCACGAGCGACGAGCCGCCGTTGCCGCCCGACTGCGAGTCGGACCCGGTGGCGGGCGCTCCCGCGCTGCACGAAAGGCCGACAAGCGCGAGCGCCGCCGCGGCGCGGGTGCAGAGGGCGGGTGCGAAGCGGGCGTTTGCCATGACCGCTCCATGCAGAGCCCGACCGGGACGATCACGCCGGTGTCCGCCGAGCGTCGCAGGAGACGCCTGGCTCGCTCACAAGTGCCCGTTTTCATTGGTCACGGTGCCTTTCACCAAACTCTTGTTGAAATTGCAAATCACTTTCATTATCGTTTAGCCATCGTGCTCGACCGCTTCGCCCGTCTTTTCTTTGCCACGCGCCGCCACGCGCTCGCGGCCGCCTTCGGGGGCGCTTTTGGGCTCGCCTCGAGCGGCGTCGCCCGAGCGACGCCTCACCCGCTGCCGTTTTCGTACCCGCACGTCACGCTCCCCGCGGGGCACCTCGAGCTCGAGCAGTACGTCGACGTTGTTCCGTCGCGCGCCGAGCGCGAGCTTGCGGGCGGCACCGAGAGCGTTCCGACCCTGCGCTTCGAGATGCAATCGGAGATCGAGCTCGGCATCACCGATTCGCTGGAGCTCGGGTGGTACTTCGCGTACCAGCAGGCGGCGAGCGCCGACGAGCCCGGGCTGACGCTCGACGGCATCAAGCAGCGCTTGCGCTACCGCTTCGCCGATGCCGGCGAGTGGCCCGTCAACGTGGGAGCCTACGTCGAGGTCGCCGAGCTCTACGACGAGATCGAGCTCGAGGAGAAAGTGCTTCTGAGCAAGCAGCTCGGCCCCGTGACGGTCGTCACGAACCTCTGGGTCGAGCAGGAGTACAAGCTCGCCGAGAAACGCTGGGAATACCTGTATAACCCCACGCTCGGTGCGAGCTTCGAGGCCTCGCCGCGCGTGTCACCCGGCATCGAGTACTGGGTGCACGGCAACTTCGAAAGCGAAGAAGCTGGCGAGGAGGAGGGCGCGCACCACTATCTCGGACCCACGCTGCTCTTGCAGACGGGCGAGTACTTCCTGTCGCTCGGCGCGTACGCGCGGCTCGACGACTTCGGCAAGGCGGCGGTGGCGGGCGATCCATGGGGGAAATTCTGGTTTCGCGCCATCGTGGGAATCGGGCTGTGACGCGCGCGCTCGGCTGGCTCTTCGTCGGAGCGCTCGTCGTGGGCGCGTGCGCGGGGCCGTTCCACCCCGTCACCGCGAACGACGTCAGGATCGCGGCAGCGCGCTTCCCCGGCTCCTCGCGCGAGTCACTCGAAGCGGGGCGGCACATCCTGCTCTCGCACTGCGGGCGCTGCCATCGGCCCTTCGAGCCGTCGGCGTTCCGCGCCGAAAGATGGCCGGGGCTCGTGCGCGAGATGGCAAAGCCCGCAGGCCTCGACGAGCGCGAGGAGGAGCTCGTCGTGCGCTACCTGATGGCGGCCTCCGAGGGGCAAAACCAAGCGCTCTAGCGCACCGGAGGCACCCTTGAAACGTCCACTCGGCGCACTCTTTCTCGCCATGGCGCTGCCGGCGGCCGCCGGATGCGGCGACGGAAACGACGCGGCAGCGACGGAAGCGAAGGCCACCGCGGCCGCGATTTCCAACTATGCCCGCATCGTCGAAGCGAGCTACGCGGACTCGCTCGACGGGGCGACGCTGCTAAAAGAGACCATCGCGGAGTTTCTTCGGTCGCCGAACGAAGCGCGCCTGAACGCGGCGAGAAAAGCTTGGAAGGACGCGCGCGAGCCGTACCTGCAGACCGAGGTCTACCGCTTCTACGACGGCCCGATCGACGACCCGGAGGGGCTCATGAACGCCTGGCCGCTCGACGAGTCGTACATCGACTACGTCGAGGGCGACGACGACGCCGGCATCGTCAACGATCCACGGGTGACGATCAGCGCCGAGTCGCTGTCGGCGCTCAACGAAAAGGGCGGCGAAGAGAACATCGCGACGGGCTACCATGCCGTCGAGTTTTTGCTGTGGGGCCAGGATCACGACGAGGACGGCCCAGGCGACCGCCCCGCCACCGACTACGCGCTCGAGGGCTCGCGCACCGCCGAACACCAGGATCGACGGGCGCTCTACCTGGCGACGGTTTCCGAGCTGCTCGTCGAAAACCTCGCGGGTCTCGTCGCTGCCTGGGCCCCCGCCGCCGACTATCGCGTCGAGCTCGAGAGCGTGGCGCCGAAGGAAGCGCTGCGCCGCGTCCTGACGGGCATGATCGTGCTTTCCGGCTTCGAAACCGGGGGCGAGCGCGTGCAGACGGCACTCGACTCGGGAAACCAGGAAGACGAGCACTCCTGCTTCAGCGACAACACGCACCGCGACATGATCCAGGACGTGCAGGGCGTCTGGAACGTGTACCACGGCAGGTACACGAGCCCGGGCGGTCAGGTCGCGAGCGGAACCGGCATCCGCGACCTCGTCGCCGCGCGTGACCCCGCGCTCGCCGACCGCCTCGGCGCGCTCATCGACGAGAGCCTCGCGCGGGCGAACGCCATCGTGCCGCCCTTCGATCGCGAGATCCGCTTCGACAACCCCGAGGGGCGCGAGCGAGTCCAGGCCCTCGCCGACGCGCTCCGCGAGCAGGCCGACGCTCTCCAGGACGTTTTTCGGTCGCTCGGGCTCGACGCCCCCCCCGAGCCATGAGCTCAGCTCTGCGGCTATCGCTCGCGCTGGGTCTCGCGACGCTCGCCTGCTCCGGCTCGACGCAAGCTCCATCGGACACGTCACCCGCGCTCGAGGAACGCATGCCGGGCGGCGCCACGACCAACACGCTGCTCGGCGGCTCGAACGCTTTCACGCTGCCCGCGGCGAATCTGAGCGACGAGCACGAGCCGCTCTTTTTCGCGGGCAATGCGTACTTCAACCAGCCCTGGGTGCAGGCGCCTTCGAGCACGGCAGGGCGCGACGGCCTCGGACCACTCTTCAACGCACGCTCGTGCGCGGCGTGCCACTTCAAGGATGGCCGCGGCCGGCCGCCGCTCGAATCCGCACGAGGCGTTCCTCGGCTTGCTCCTGCGACTCGGCGTCCCCGGGCGCGGCCCCCACGGCGAGCCCCTGCCGGAGCCGACGTACGGCGGACAGCTCCAGCCGTTCGCGATCGACGACGTGCCCGTCGAGGGGACACCGCGACTCGAGGTCGAGGAGGTGGCCGGAACGTTCGCCGACGGCGAGCCGTACACGCTGCTCGCCCCGACGTACGGCATCGACGAGCCCGGCTACGGCGAGCTCGACCCAGAGCTCGTCGTGTCACCGCGCGTGGCGCCCGCGATGATCGGCCTCGGCCTGCTCGAGGCGATACCGGTCGAGCGGCTCGACGCGCTCGAGGATCCCGACGATGCCGACGAGGACGGCATCTCGGGGCGCCTCAATCGCGTGTGGGACATGGCGCTCGGCCGTGAGGAGCCGGGGCGCTTCGGCTGGAAAGCGGAGCAGCCTTCCGTCCGCCAGCAAGCCGCGGGCGCCTTCCTCGGCGACCTCGGGCTCACGACACCGCTCTTCGTCGAGCAGGACTGCACGGCCGCCGAGCGCGAATGCGCCGCACGCGTGACGGGCGGCGACCCCGAGGTCGGTCCCGACATCCTCGACCGCGTGGAGATCTACGCACGGCTGCTCGCCGTACCGGCGCGACAGGACGCGGCCCAGGCGCCCGTGCGGCGCGGGCAGGCGCTCTTTTCGAGCGCGGGCTGCGATCGCTGCCACGTCCCGCGACACGAGACCGGCAACGTCGAGGATCTACCCGAGCTCTCCCATCAGGTGATCTTCCCGTACACCGATCTTCTGCTGCACGACCTCGGCGAAGGGCTTTCCGACGGTCGCCCGAGCTTCGGCGCCGGTGGGAGCGAGTGGCGCACACCGCCGCTCTGGGGCGTCGGCCGCGTCCCTGCCGTCAACGGCCACGACCGCCTATTGCACGACGGGCGCGCTCGCGGCGTCGCCGAAGCCGTTCTGTGGCACGACGGTGAGGGCGCTAGCTCGCGCGAGGCGTTCCGCAGCATGACGTTGGAGGAGCGCTCGGCGCTCGTCGTCTTCGTGGAGTCACTGTGAGGCGCTCGCTACCGCTCGCCCTCTTTTTCGTGGCCGGTGCGTGCAGTCCGTACGAGGTGCCGGACGCGCGCCGCGCGTGGCTCGAATCGTTCGGTGGCGGCGTCGTGCTGCCGGTTTATCGGGATTTCGAAGCGCGCACCGAGGTGCTCCGCGACGAGACCGAGGCGCTCTGCGAGATGCCCGATGACGGCTCGCTCGAGTCCGCGCGCGGTGCATGGTGGGAGGCACGCGCGCCGCTCAAGCGCGGGGACGCTTTCGCCTTCGGCCCCTACTCGGACGAGCCGCTCAGGCTGGGCCCGAAGATCGACTTCTGGCCGGCACGCCCGGCCGCCATCGAAGGCGTGCTCGCCTCCACGTTGACGCTCGACGACGAGGGGCCGACGACGCTCGGCGCCGCCGAGAAGGGCATGCCCGCCATCGAGTATCTGCTCTACGAGCCGAACGCGGACCTCGTCGCCGAGCTCTCGGACACTCCGCGACGCTGCGAATACCTGCTCGCGCTCACGGAGGACCTCCGGGTCCGCGCCACGGAGCTGCGTGCGGCCTGGGACCCGGCGGGCGACGACTATCTCGGTGAGCTCGTCGGCGCCGGTCGCACGAGCTCGCGCTACGCGTCGCTCACGCTGGCCGTCTCGGCGGTCTTGCAGGAGCTCGGCGTCTCGCTCGAAGCGATGCGCATCGATCGACTGGAAAAGCCACTGGGACAGGCACCCGAGGGCAGCGCCGCCCCGGACGCCGCCGAGTCCCGCTTCAGCGGCCGCTCGCTCGCGGATCTCGGCGACGCGCTCGACGGCGTCTCGCTCGTTTACTTCGGCGACCCTGCGGGCAGCGGGCTAGGCCGGTACTTGCGCTCGCGCGGGCACGATTTCGACGGGGTGATGACCGAGCGACTCACCGCGGCACGCGCGGCGGTCGAGGCCGTGCCGGAGCCGCTCACTCGCGCCGTGAGCGAGAGCCCGCGCGACGTCAGCCGCGCCGTCGACGCGCTCGCGGCGCTCGGTCGGCTCGTGCAGATCGAGATGGTGAACGCGCTCGCACTGAGCGTGGGCTTCAGCCAAAATGACGGCGACTGAACACGGCCGTCGCCTGGCTCGCCGCGCCCTCGCCGCTCTCGCGCGACCCGTCGATGCCGCGGGACTCGCCGCGTTCCGCATCGGCTTCGGCGCGCTGATGCTGCTCTCGACCCTGCGATTCGTGGCGAAGGGCTGGATTTCCGAGCTCTACCTCGCGCCTTCCTTTCACTTTACCTATCTCGGCTTCGAATGGGTGCGGCCCTGGCCAGCCTTTGGCCTCGCCGTGCACTTTTCGCTGATGGCGCTCGCTGCGGTCGCGCTGATGCTCGGCGCGTGGACGCGGCTCGCGGCGTTCACGTTCTTCGTCACGTTCACGCTCGCCGAGCTCTTCGACAAGGCGACGTACCTCAACCACTACTATCTCGCGAGTCTCGTCGCGCTCTACTTCGTGATCCTCGACGCTGGGGCGGCCTTTTCCCTCGACGCACGGCGCCGGGGCCACGAGCGTAAGGTGCCGGCGTTCGCGTACCACGCGCTTCGCGCGCAGCTTTTCATCGTGTATTTTTACGCGGGGGTCGCCAAGCTCAACCCAGACTGGCTGTTTTCCGCCCAGCCGCTCGGGCTCTGGCTCGGTCGCTTCGCGGAGCTCCCGCTCGTCGGCCCGCTCGTCGCGTCGCCCGCCACGGCGTACGCGGCGAGCTTTGCCGGCGTGGCCTTCGATCTCGCGATCGTGCCGCTCCTCCTCTTTCGGCGCTCGCGGGCGGCGGCGTTCGGCGTCGCCGTCGCGTTTCACGGGCTCGTCGGGCTGCTGTTCCCGATCGGCGTGTTTTCCTGGTTGATGGTCCTGACCTGTACGGTCTTCTTCGAGCCCGGCTGGCTGCGTTTCTCCTGGCGAGCGGGGCCAGAGCCCGCCGCGCGGCTCGAGCCACGGGTCGTTCGCGGTGTCGAACGAGTCACGCTCGCGATCCTGCTCGCCGCGCAGCTCGTGTTGCCCGCTCGCTCCCTTTTCTATCCCGGAGCGGCGAGCTGGACCGAGGAGGGCTTTCGCTTTGCGTGGCGCGTGATGCTGAACGAGAAGACGGGGCACGTCGAGCTCACCGTGGTCGCCGACACGCCCCCACGGCGCCTCCGCGCCCTCCCCGACGACGAGCTCACGCCGATGCAATACGCGATGATGTCGATCCAACCGGACATGATTCACGAGTACGCTCTGTACGTCGCCGAGCGCTACCGCGCTCGCGGGCACACCCACGTGAGCGTCTATGCCGACGCCTGGGCGGCCCTCAACGGGCGACCGAGCCAGCGCCTCATCGACCCGAGCGTCGATCTCGCGACCGAGCCGCGAAGCCTCGCGCCGCAACGCTTCGTGTTGCGACTCCGACCGTGAGCGCTCGAGCGTGAGGGGCGGCGTCCGGCCCCTCGGGTCAGCGCCCGACCAGGCTCCGGTAGAGCTCGGCCGTGCGCTTGGCGATCGCGGCCCACGAGAAGTGCTCGACGACGCGGGTGCGCCCGGCCTCGCCCATGCGGCGCGCTCGTTCGGGATCGCTCACGAGCTCGTCGATGCGCGACGCGAGCGCACGAGCGAACGCCTCGGGATCGCGCGGCTCGTTCTTGGCGGTGCCGTCACCCTCGAACGCGACGAGAAATCCCGTCTCGCCCTCGACCACGATTTCGGGAATGCCGCCGACGCTCGAAGCGATGACGGGCACGCCGCACGCCATGGCCTCGAGGTTGACGATGCCGAATGGCTCGTACACCGACGGGCACACGAAGGCGCGCGCGTGGCTCAAGATCTGGGCAACCTCCGAGCGTGCCACCATGCCGTCGATGCGCACGATGCCGCCGCGCTCGCGGTGGATTTCGGCAGCAAGCGTCTCGAACTCGGCGCCAATCTCGGGCGTGTCGGCCTCTCCCACGCAGAGCACGAAGGCCGTGCCGGGGGCCGTGTAGCGCGCCGCGCGCAAGAGATGCACGATGCCCTTCTGCCGTGTCACGCGCCCTACGAAGGCGACGTAAGGCCGTTTTTCGTCCACACCGCGGCGCGCGAGCACCTCGCTACCACCGTCGGGCTTGTATTCGTCCGGATCGATGCCGTTGTAGATCACGTGCACGCGCTCGTTCGGAACGAGGGGGTACGCCACGAGGATGTCGCGCTTCATGGCCTGCGAGACGGCGATCACGGCGTCGGCACTCTCGATCGCCGTGCGCTCGGCGAAGCTCGAGACCGCGTAGCCGCCCCCGAGCTGCTCGACCTTCCAGGGCCGGAGCGGCTCGAGGCTATGCGAAGTCATCACGTGCGGGACGCCGTAGAGGAGCTTGGCGAGGTGGCCGGCGAGGTTTGCGTACCAGGTGTGCGTGTGCACGATGTCGCTGCCGCGCAGGTGGTGCGCTGCGAGAAGGTCGAGCGACAACGTGCGCAGCGCCGCGAGCTCGGGCTCCGAGCCCAAAAGAGCGCTCCAGGGCTCGTAACAGCCCGCCACTTCCGGCGCCTCGCGAGGCTTGCCGAAGCAGTGCACGCGCACCTCGACATGGGAAGCGAGCGCGCGAACGAGGTGTTCGACGTGAACGCCCGCACCCCCGTAGATTTCGGGCGGGTACTCGCGCGTGACGATGGCGGCCTGGAGGCGGCGCTCTCTTTGCATGTCGGCTCGGAGGCGTGACTACGCCTTGACCACGTCACCCTTGCCGAGCACGACGATGCCGTTTTCGCTGAACGTGTATCCTCGCGCCCGGTCTTCGTCCACGTTGACGCCCACGCGCGCACCGCGCGGAATGACCACGTTCTTGTTGACGATGGCACGGCGCACGATGGCGTCGCGCCCCACGTCGACCCCGTCGAGAAGCACCGAGTCCTCGACGAGCGCTCGCGAATGGACGGAGACTCCCGGCGAGAGCACCGAGCGACGCACGGTGCCACCCGAGACGATCACGCCGGCGCTGATGATCGAGTCGAAGGCCGCGCCGCGGCGGTCGCCCTCCTCGAGCACGAACTTGGCAGGCGGAAGCGAACTGAAGCCGGTGTGAATCGGCCAATCGCGGTTGTACAGGTTGAAGATCGGGTGCACGCTGATGAGGTCCATGTTGGCCTCGAAGTAGCTGTCGAGCGTGCCGACGTCGCGCCAGTACCCGCGGTCACGCTCGGTGGCGCCGGGCAGCTTGTTCAGCGCGAAGTCGTACACGGAGGCCATGCCCGCCTCGACCAGCATGGTGATGATGTTGCCGCCCATGTCGTGGACGCTGTCCTTGTTCTCGGCGTCGGTCCGGACTGCGTCGACGAGCACGCGCGTGCTGAACACGTAGTTGCCCATCGACACGAACACCTTGTCGGGATCGTCCGGCAGCCCCTCGGCGACCTCCGGCTTCTCCTGAAACTGCGCGATGCGGCCGTTCGATCCGGGCACGAGCACGCCGAAGCGCGACGACTCGGAGCGCGGGGCTCGCATCGCCGCGACCGTGACGCCGGCTCCCGATTCGATGTGCGCCTGCACCATCTGCTCGGGATCCATGCGGTAGATGTGGTCGGCACCGAAAACGCAGATGTAATCGGGCCGCTCGTCGCCGATCAGATTCAGGTTCTGGTAGATGGCGTCGGCGGAGCCCTCGAACCAGCGCCTGCCGAGGCGCATCTGGGCGGGCACGGTCATCACGTAGTTGTTGAACAGATGCGACATGCGCCAGGTCTGGGCGATGTGGCGGTCGAGACTGTGGCTCTTGTACTGCGTGAGCACCGCGATACGCAGGAAGCGACCGTTCACGAGATTCGAGAGCGCGAAATCGATGATGCGGTAGTTCGCACCGAAGGGCACGGCCGGCTTGCAGCGATCGCGCGTGAGCGGGTGCAGGCGCCGGCCTTCGCCGCCAGCGAGCACCATGCCGAGAACGTGAGGGCGCTTGGCCATTGCCTCGGCATCGTGCCCGAGGGCCGCGAGGAAATGAAGGGGGTCGCCTGCGATTCAACGCGGGTCGCCCACCTCTTGCCACTTTGGCCTACCGCGTGACGGGAAGGCGAAAGGGCCGACCCCTGGGCGTGCGAGCGCCTCTACTCCAGGCAGATCTCCATGCGGTCGACGTTCTCCGCCTCCATCGCGCAATCGAGCTGGGCGCGCGAGACGCGCTGCGAACAGTCACGAAACGCCGGGTCCGTTTGAGCTGTCGCGCGTGCGCGAGCTTGCATTCGGACCAGCTCGCCCACGCCCACGTCCGGCCAATCCGACCCGACGAGCTTCTCGACGTAGCGATCCAAGAGCGCGTCGCACGCCTCGGCTGATACCCCCTTTTGGCACGAGGCGAGCGAGAACGCGAGCGCGACCGCGACGAGCTCGCAGCCGAGCCCCGCGGGGGCAATCGTGAAGCGACCGTCGAGCACGCGTCCGAGCGGCCTCAGCGGAAGCACACGTCCTCGATCTCCTGAGCGGTCTTCGCCGAGCGCACGCAGCGCATGGCCGCGTCGGTGATGCGCCGACCGACGCAGCGCTGGCCGACGTCCTTTTTGAACGAGTCCTTGGCGATCTTGAGCTCGCTCGCGAACGTGTCGGGGCCGACCTTCGCACGCCTGAGCTCCAGCGTGGCCACGCGCTCGACGATCTCCTCACAGTCCTTCTCGGTCGCGCGGTGCCCGCAGCCCGCGACGACACCCGCAGCGATCAGCACGCCGAGCACACTGGCGAGCGCGGCCCCCCGGGGGCTCGGAGGAAACGGCGCGCGCGCGGAGAGCTCTGGGTCGTGGCGCATGGCGGGTGCGAGCGTGAAACGTGCCGCCCGGAGTAGCAAATGGGGCGCCGGGGGGGGCCGGCCGGAGGCCGCCGAAATCTGGACGCCTGTACAGGTCCTGCTAGTCTGAAACACGACATGACGCGACCGCGCGCCGCCCTCGAAGAGCGGGTCACCCCCGAGGGGATGCTCCGAAAGGCGAGCTTGGCGCGCACCCCCGTGACGAGAGCAAAATACGCTCGGCGCGGCCTGTCGCATCGCGGAGCCCTCGACCGGACGACCCGCACCATGCTGCTCCGGCAGCTCTATCTCTCGCACATGGAGGGGCGGCGTTTCGCCGAGGCGCTCATCGTGGCCGAGCAGATGCTCACCTCCGCCATCATGCCGGACGTGGCGCGCCAGGATGCCGCTCGGGCCTGCCTCGGGGTGGGCGACCGGGATGGCGCCCTCGAGCATCTCAGGATCGCGAGCCGGGTGAGCCCTCCGGCGCGGCGCGCTTTCCATCTCTGGACGCTCGGGAGCGTGCTTTTCCTCGCGGGGCGGCATCGCGAGGCGGCCGGTGCCCTCGCCCGCGCCGCGCGCTGGGGGACGACCGACAAGCCCCTCTACCGCGCCCAGCTGGCGCTGGCGCGCCGCGCGGCCGGGGAGTCGGTCGGCGCCCTCCGCAGCATCCGCGAGCGCCTGGAGGAGGCCCCCTGCGGCCAGGGTTACGGCCAGTTCGTGCTCGGGGGCCTCGCCTACGAGCAGGGCGACGACAGCGCCGCCGAGCGCTATCTCGCCATGTTCGTGCGCCGCGCGACGACGGGGCGCGTGGCCCTGGAAGTCGCCCTCGCCGGAGAGGTCGCCCACGCCAAGCGCCTTTTGCGCAGGATCCGGGCCCGGCGGCCGCGCTGAGCCCTTCGATGAAACCGCCCGGCCCCGGGCGGGGTAAAATGAAAAGGTGCCTCCCTCGGATGCGTTCACCGAGGCCCTGAGCAAGGGCCCCGTCTATGCCGCGCTCGCGGCCCTCGCCGGTGGGTTCATCGTGAGCCTCACCCCGTGCGTGTACCCGATGATCGCCGTGACGGTCAGCGTGTTCGGCGCGCGCAAGTCGACGACGCGCTGGGAGGGCGCGGCACTCTCGGCGGCGTTCGTGCTCGGCATCGTCGCGATGTTCGTGCCGCTCGGCGTCATCGCCGGCCTCACCGGCTCGATCTTCGGCGCGGTGCTGCAGAACCGCTGGGTCGTTGCGGCGATGGCCGCCCTGTTCCTGCTGCTCGCAGCCTCGCTATTCGGTGCCTTCGAGCTCGCGCTGCCGTCGTCGGTCACGAATCGCCTCGCGAGTATCGGCGGCATCGGGTACCGCGGCGCCTTCCTCTTGGGCCTCGCGTGCGGGCTCATCGCCTCGCCGTGCACGGGACCCGTGCTGACCGGCATCCTGACGTGGATTGCGAAGACCAAGAGCGCTCCGCTCGGCGCGCTCGCGATGGGTGCGTTCGCGCTCGGGCTCGGAGCGCCTTTTTTCGCCGTGGGCACCTTCGCCGTGCAGCTGCCGAAGAGCGGGCACTGGATGGTCCACGTGAAATCGATCCTCGGCGTCGTGCTCGTCGTCGTAGCGCTGTACTTCCTGAACACAGCATTCCCGCTGCTCGGCGCATTCGTGAAGCCGGGCGTGGCGCTGTTCGTCGCTGCGGGCATCGCGGTGGTCGTGGGCACGCTGCTCGGCGCCATTCATCGCGAGTTTTCCGAGCCCGGTGCAGGCGTGAAGGTCGCCAAAGGCGTCGGACTGTTGTTGGTTTCGGCGGGGGCATTCTCGGCGGTGCTCGGCTTGACCAAGCCGAGCGAGGCGCTCGCGTGGCAGCGCGGCGACATAGCGGCGCTGCAGGCGCAGGCACAACGCGAGAGCCGGCCGCTCGTCGTCGATTTCACGGCCGCGTGGTGCGGCGCCTGCAAGGAGCTCGACAAAGTGACGTTCTCCGAGCCGGCCGTCGGCGCCGAGCTCGGTAGGTTCCTCGCCGTGAAGGTCGACGCCACGAACGACGACGATCCGACCGTGAGCGCGACGCTCGAGCGCTTCGGCATCGTCGGGTTGCCCACGGTGCTCGTGTTCGATTCGCGTGGACGCGAGGCCGCGCGCTACACCGACTTCGTGCCGCCGGAACGCTTCCTCGAAGGCATCCGCCGCATCGATTGAACGCGCCCCGGCGCGAACGCACGCCGAGGTTCGACGCGAGCGCCGCAGAGGCCCCGGGCGGTGTCAGGGCTCGAAATCGGGCTTGGCGGGGCCGGCGGGCTTGGGACTCGGGGCGGCGGGCGGCGGCGAAGCGGGCCGCGCGGCGGCAGGTTTGGGTGACCTTGGCCGGGCGCGCGGAGCGTGGGGCCGGAGCTGCGGTGGCTCGGCCGCTTCGGGCTCGGGAGCCGGCGGAGGCGGCGGAGCCGGACGCAGCACATCGGTGAGGATCGAAAAGAGCTCGGCCGAGCGAGCATCCACGTCTTTGAGTAGCGGGCGCATGAGGCCCATGACCTTCTGCGCGTCGGCGAGATTGTCGCGCACCTCGCCGCGCTTTCCGACCCCCTTGGTACGGAACACGTCGTTGACGTTGCGCTCGAGCGCGACGCCGCGCACCGGCAGCGTGTCGAGATCCTTCGCGAAGCCGGGCACGCGCTCGCGCAGCGCTCCGATCGTCGCCACGAGATCGGTGAGCGTTGCCACGAGCTTCACGTCGTCGTCGGCGCTGGGCTTGCCACGGCGCGAGAGGGAGCTCTTGCCGGTCGAATCTCGCTGGATGCTGAGCACGATGCCCTTGGCTGCGAGGGAGCTCGCGCGGGCACGCAGCCCACTCTCGAGCGCGTCCTTGCTCGCGCCCGCCGTCAACCCGAGCCCCTCTTCGAGCGCGCGGCGACCCGCCAGAAGCTCGTCCGGAGCTTCTTTGAGCGCCACCTGCGTCCGGTAGAGCTCGAGGAAGAACTCGTCGTAGTCCGGCGCTCCAGCCGCGTAGTAGCGCCCCTGCGCGACGTGGGTCGGCTCCGGGTAGAAGTAGGAGCGGCAGCCGGGAAACGCCGCAAGGCTGAAGGCGACGAGGGTCGCTGCCGTCAATCGCACGTCAGGCTCGCTCCCCAGAGCTCGTCGTGCCCGGCCGTGGTTTGCACGAAAACGGAAAGCACGCGCTGACCGGCGGCAAAGGCCGCGCCCTGACCGGCGTTCGCCCCCTTGGGCGAGACCTGCTGCGCATCGCCGAGCGGCTCGAGCGCGGGGGACAGCCGTTGCACTCGCACTTGGTACTTCCCCGAGGTGCCCTCGGTCCACTGCAAGATCCAGCCGACCGACCCCAGTCGGCTCACGCTCGGGGCGATGCTGCCCCCTCCGGCACCGCCCGGCGGCGTCTCGAACGCCTTGACGAGCGGCTTCTTGCCGACGGGCGCCGTGGCGAGCAGCACGCGCCACGGCTCCTTTGGCGACATGCGCCCGGCGAAGGCGAGGAGGCCGCCGTGCGGCCCCGCCGCGGCGTCGGGGGTTCCCGACTGCGTCACGCCCGGCACCTCGAGAGCGACGGGGGGGGCGAGCGGCTTGCCGTCCGGTGCGAGCCACGCGTAGTAGACGCGACCGCCGAGCCCCCCACGACGAAACGTCACGAGGTGACCGGTGTCGTTTCGGGCAACGCGCGGCTCGGTCACTCGGTCGGCGGCGGCGCCCGCCCAGAGCACTTCCGACCTACCGCCCACGACGCGCACCCAATCGTCGCCGCTCGCGCCGAGCACGACCCCCGGCGAAAGCGTCCGCACGTCCGTGAGATCGGGCCCCGCGCGATCCACGGCGAACGTCGGACCGCCTGGCGCGGCGAGCGGCACGACGCCGTGCACGGTGTCGTCGCCGGGTTGCTCGAAGGCACGCTCGACGTCGAGGGTCGCAGGGTTCACGACCAGCCCGAGCGCCACCTTCGGCGTTTCGGCGAGACCCACGGCGACACGCTCTCCGGCGCCGAGCTCGGCGAACGCGGGCTGCACGGCGCGGTGCACGCCCGACGACAGGCGCGCGGCAGGCGCAAGGGGCACGCACCCCTGTGCCGCGGGCGCCGAGCTCGCGACGGGTGGCACCGCTGCGCTCGGCACGCTCGCGCGTGTCTCCGAGCCTTCACGCAAGCGGCCGACGACGAGCGCCGTGAGCCCCACCGAGAGCAGGAGGACCACGGCCCCGAGCAGAAAGATCCCAATCCAGGCTGCACGCGGCACACTCGGGACGGGCACGAGCTCGCCCGCCTGAACGGGCGCGGGTGAAAGGGCGTCCGAGGGCGGGGGCGGCCCCGGCACGGAAACGGGCGGCCCCGCGCTCTCGAGCGTCGTGCTCGGGGGGCCCGGCTCCCGCTCGGGAACGGCTTCGAACGGCGTGGAGCCTAGCGTGGAATCGAAGTTGACGGCCGCGGGCGACGTTCGGGAACCGTGCTCGGTCGAAGCAGGCTGAATGGTCACTGCCGTGGGCGCGCCCGGCAGGACGACGGCTGGGCGCAGCTCGGACGGCAGCACGGTCGGCGGAGGGCCCGGTGCACGTTCGGTCACGTCGGCAAGCGTGTCGCGCGACGCCGAAGCGCTGCCGAGCGCGGGTGGCGGCCGGCGCACCGTGACGGCTTCCTCCTCGGGCCGCACACGCGGCGCGCCGACGAGCGGCCCACCGCGCGGCGGCGGAGGCACGGCACCCGGTGGGCGCAATGTCGTCCGGGCGCCGACGGGGTCGTCCGTCAGCGTGGGCTGTGGCGCGCGCGGCAGCGTGCTCGTGCCGGTCGGCGACCCGCGCGGACCGAGCACGCTCGCGCCACGCGGCCGGCCGAGCACGCCGAAGCTGCTCGGCCGGTCCGCTGCATGGGCGGCACCGCCGCCCGCGGCAGGCGGCTCCGGTCCGGCGCCGGGCGGGCGCGGGAGGCGGACGGGGGCAGGCGGCGGTAGCAACGGCGGACGCGGGGGCGGCTTGAGCCCGTGCGGCCCGACGCGAGGCTCCCGCGGCGGCTCGACCTTGTCTCCCGGCAATGCGACCCGCAAGGCGGCGACGCGTGTCGCCGGCATCCATTCGAGCCAGTTCGCGCGCCATACCCAGGTGGAAGGCGGCAGCGCCCCCGAGCGCAGCCGCGCCGCGAGATCCGTCGCGCGACCCGAGGCTTCGCCGCCGTCGGGTGCGATCCATGCCCATTGTCTCGCGTCGTCGTGGGCGTCGGTCATCGCTCCAGGGGGCGGGCCGAAGCGGCCGCGCGGCGTGAATGCGAGTCTACCCCGCCGCCCGCGCCAAAGCGACCACGGCGTGCACCTCGCATTCAGCGCCGCGCAGGGCCTCGATGCAGGCGCCGAGCGTCGCGCCCGTCGTGACGACGTTGTCGACCAGGACGACGCGACCGGCGGTCCAAGGACGCCGCACGACGAACGCGCCACGAACGTTGTCCGCCCGCGCAGCGCGACCGAGCAGCGCCTGTTGCTCGGTCGCGCGACGACGCTCGAGCACCCGCGGCGCAAAGCTCGACCCCGTCGCTCGTGCGAGACTGCGGGCGACGAGCGCCGCCTGGTTGAAGCCGCGTTCCACGAGCCTGCCGCGATGGAGCGGCACCGGCACCCACGCGTCGTCGCGCACGAGCTCGAGCGTGCGTGAACGTACGACGAGCAAGCGCGCCAGCTCGGCCGCGAGGTCCGCTCGGCGCTGGAACTTCAGGCGGCCGATGGCCGTCGAGAGCGGCGGCGCGTACGGGCCGGCGCAGACGAGCGGCACCCCGTGAATCCAACCGCTCGCGTCGTCGAGCACCCGATCACACGTCGCGCAGAACGTGTGCCGACGGCCGAGCGCCGCGCCGCAGGCGGAGCAGTCGCGCGGCAAGAGGGTCGCTTCGAGCGCCGCGGGCAACGCTTCGAGCGCGCGCGCCAGGCGAGCGAGCATGCCCTCCCATCGTCCATGCCTGGCCGCGGTTGCGCGAGCCCGGGGCGGCGTGACGCAACGAGCCTCAGAGCCCGAGCAGCTTGGTCATCGAGCGCTCGTCGGCGGGCGTGAACGGATAGCGGTCGAAGTCGCTGCTTAGGACCCAGCGAAAATCGGCGACGTTCGCGGGGCGCGGCTCGCCGCGCGAGAGCGCGCACTCGTAGAGGTAGAGATCGACGGCGTATTTTTCGTACGGATGGGTCACGAAACTGATGAGCTTTCCCGGGTCGATCTCGACGTTGAGCCGGTGTTTGAGCTCGCGGCGCAGGGCCTGAGCGTCGGTCTCGCCGGGCTCCACGCGGCCACCGGGAAACTCCCAGAGCAGCGGCAAAACGGCGCTCGCCCGGCGCTGGGTGATGAGGTACGCGCCCTCGCGCGCGATGACGGCAGCGACGACGCGAATGGTGGTCGGAATGCCCATGGACGTGCGGTCGAGCTCGCCCCGTGAGCGAACCGTCAGAGATCGACGCGAAAGAGCTGCTGCCCCATCAACAAGATGTCGCCGCCCTCGAGCGGTCGCTCGCCGCCTATCCGCACGAAGCTGCCGTTCGAGCTACCGACGTCGGTGACGTACACCTTGCCGTCGGTGCCGCGCGCCACGCGGCAGTGAAGCCCCGAGACGTAGCCGTCCTCCGAGAAGAGGATGTCGCCGCGCTCGCGACCACAGTGCACGCCGCGCTCCGGAATGGGAAACGCGTTGCCGGTCGTGTCGCGGCCGATCACGAGCGCGAGCCGACCGATGTAGCCCTTGGCCGGGCTGCCGAGCCGCTCGACGCCGTCGGGCGAGGGGCCCGGGCCCTTGAGCTCCTCGAAACGGATGATTTCCTGCCCGATGCGGAAGACGTCACCGAATTCTAGCAGGCACGGATCGTTCGGCTTGAGCTTCAGGTAAACGCCGTTGAGCGAGCCTTCGTCCTTGATGAAGAGCTGCGGGCCGCGCCGGGAAAACGTCGCGTGACGGGGTGAGAGGTAGCTATCGCCCGCGAAGATCGACCCCGTGTCGCGACCGACCGAGACCTGCGGTCCGTCAGGAAGACGAAACTGTCCGGCCTCGGTGCCGTCGGCGCGCAGCGCCGTCAGCATCACGGATTTTCCGCCGCTCGCCGTGGGAGCCGCGGCGGCCGCACCCGGCGGCATCGCCTGCGTTCCGGAGAGTGCCGAGAGATTGTAGCCGCACGAGGCGCAGAAGCGATTGCCGGGCACGTTGCCATGTCCGCACTGCGGGCACGCGACGCTCGCGGCTTGCCCCGCGGACGCGGCAGGTGCCCCGGACGGAACGGCGCGCGGAGCGCCCGAAGGCGTTGCCGCTGGTGCCGCCGCCTGAGCGGGCGCACCGGCGCGCGGTGCCGAAACTTGGGGCACACCTTGCGGTGGCGTCTGCGCGCTGAACGGCTTCGCAGCGCCAGCTCTCGGCAGCTCCGCACCGCAACCGAGACAGAACTTGTAGTGGTCCTGGTTCTCCTTGCCGCACTTCGGACAGGTAATCAAAATCGGCCTCCGGAACGGGACCCCGCCTTCAACATGGCCCGCTACCGGGCCCACCGCGGATCAGTCGAATCTACCCATGCCAGCTTTGGGGGGTCAAGGGTCCTTCCGCGGGCGCGGCATCAGCCCAGCCGAGCCAACGCCTGTTTCAGGAGCTCGCTCAGCGGCGTTTGCTCGATGTCGGCCGACAGGCTTGCGACCGCCCGTTCGGCTTCGGACGCTCGGTAACCCATCTTCGTCAGCGCGCTCATGAGCCGGGCGCGCGCGTCGCTGGACCTGGCCGACGGGCCCACCGCTTTCGCGGGCTCACCGTTGACCAAAAGCTTTCCCTTGAGCTCGAGCACCATCCGCTCGGCCGTCTTCTTGCCGATCCCCGGCACGCGTGCCAGGCCCACATGGTCGCCCTCGCTCACGGCACGCGCGAGGTCGCTCGTGGGCAGCACGCTGAGCACGCCGAGGGCGGTCCGCGGGCCGATGTTCGGAACGTCGAGCAGCTGGCGGAAGACGCGCCGGTCGGCCTCGCTCGCGAAGCCGAAGAGCTCGAGCGCGTCTTCGCGCACGTGCGTGTGGACGAAGAGCTCCACGTCGCCATCGGTGCCGCGCGCACGCCCGAGCGAGCCGAGCGGCACGCTGAGCTCGTACCCGACGCCGCCGACGTTGATCACGACCTGTCCCCCGACCTCGTCGGAGAGGACGCGCCCGCGCAGCCAGCCGATCATGCGCGGCGAGGTTACCAGCTTGCGGGAGCCGTGCTATCGGGAGCCGAGCATGCACGCGCGAGTCCTAGCGGGAGCCATTGTCGGCGCCGTGCTCTTCGCACCCCTCGCGAGCTGCGGTGGATTGTCCAGCGAAACGCCGCCGCCGCTGGAGCCCACCCCCGACAACGTCCACTACGACCGCAGCGCGACCACGCTGCCCGGCGAGCTCGGCGGCGTGGCACCCGCAGACGGCGACGCCCATCCCGACGACGGCAAGACACCCCCGGGCTCGAGCACCCCGAGCTCGGACGGCGGACGCTGAGGGTCAGAAACGCCCGTCGACCGCGACCCCCGCGAAATTCGGGCCCAGCGCGGGCGTCACGAGCGCGGCCGGGTGCTTCGAGGGGTTGGACGCGAAATACCAGATGAGCCCGCCCGCGAGCAGCGGCAAGCCGATGAGCGTCACGACGCCCGAGGTGGTCTGACGCTTGGCGGCGTCGTTCGCAGGACCGATGGCGTCCTCGCTGCCCGCCGGGCACTTGAACTCGCCGTCAGTCGGATCCTTCGGGCAAATCTTCTCGTACTTTCGAACGTCGGAGGAGGCGCCGAGCCAGACGACGCCGCCGGCGATGAAGATCGCACCACCGACGCCGGCGACGACGAGCGGCAGGATGGGGGGCGATTTGCTGGGCTCTGCAGGTGGCGGCGCGGGCGCGGGCGTGGGCGCGGGCGCGGCCGCAGGAGGGGGCGGCGGCAGCGCCTTGGTGGCGGCCTCTTCCTCCTGGAGCTGCTTGTTCAGAACCTCGATGCGGCGAGCGATCTGCGCATGCTCGGTGCTGTTGGGCTCGCGATCCACGAACGTCTGCAGCGCGATGACGGCCTGGGCCTTCTGCCCGTCGAGCTCGTAGGCGCGCGCCAGGTTCAAGAGCAGCGGGTGCGCGCTGCAATCGCGCCGGAACGCGTCCTCCCAGTACAGGATGGCGCGGGGATAGTCGGCCTCGTTGAAGGAAACGTTGCCAGCCTGGAACGCAGCTTTTGCTGCCGTGAGGTCGGCGTCGCTCGCCTCGTGCGTGCACGGCTCGTAGGCGTGGGTGGGCTGCTCCGCCCAAGCCAACCCCGAGCGCGCGACGAGCGACAGAGCCGCCATGCAACCAAGGACCAAGCGCATCGCAGAACTTACCTGAGCGCGCGGAAAGACGACCCGCGCTTTTCACCGAATAGCACGGATGGCGCCGAGAACTCCACGCGAAACGGTCGCAACGCCCGCCGCGGCCGTGTCCCAGGTGGCGTGCTTTCTCGTGCGCCGGCTGGTCTGCCGGCACCTCTTGCCACCCCAACCGGCGCGCGCTTAGCGAAGTACCGATTCGACCCACGCGTCCGCCTGGCCTCCTTTCGCCTCGGGTTCCAAGGCCCTGGGGAAGCGCGCCGCGCGGGCCCTCGAGTGGGCGAAGCCGGCACCTTTTCGCCGCAAGCGCCGCTCGGATTGGCGACCGCGCCGCGGTCGTGGCAGGCCTGCCCCCGAGCGGAGCCGCCGGCCACTTTTTCTGCTCGTCGTCGGCGTCCGTGCCGGCGCGCGGCGCACGTAGAAAGTAGCGCGATGTTACCCGAGAAAAAGCAGATCCTGGTCGTGGACGACGAGCCGAACCTGCGGCGCGTGTTGACGGCCCAGCTCGAGCGCGACGGCTACGACGTGCACACGGCCGAGGACGGCGAGCTCGCGCTCGGCGTCTTGCGCGACCACCACATCGATCTCGTGATCACCGATCTTCGCATGCCGAAGCTCGACGGGATGCAGCTCTTGCGCCGCGTGTCGGCGCTCGAAGAGCCGATGCCCGTCGTGATGATCACGGCGCACGGCACCGTCGACACGGCGGTCGAGGCTCTCAAGACGGGCGCCTTCGACTACATCACGAAGCCATTCGACCAGGACGACGTGCGCACCATCGTGCGCAAGGCCCTGCGCACGCAGGACCTCTCGCAATCCGAGGCCTCGCGCCCCATGGCGGCGGGGTCGGACGGAGGCAGCTACGGCATCATCGGACAGAGCCCCGGGCTGCGCGAGCTCTACGCCGTCCTGGATCGCGTCGCCGACACGCCGACCACCGTGCTCGTCACGGGTGAGAGCGGCACCGGCAAGGAGCTCGTCGCCCGTGCGCTGCACGAGAACTCGTCGCGCCGCGACAAGCCGTTCATCAAGGTCAACTGTGCGGCCATCCCGCGCGACCTCATGGAGAGCGAGCTTTTCGGCTACGAACGTGGCGCCTTCACGGGCGCCGTCGGCTCCAAGCCGGGGCGCTTCGAGCTCGCGAGCGGCGGCACGCTATTCCTCGACGAGATCGGCTCGATCCCCGTCGAGATGCAGGTGAAGCTGCTGCGCGCGCTGCAGGAGAGCGAGTTCGAAAGAGTCGGCGGCGTGAAGACCATCCGAGTCGACGTGCGGCTCATCGCCGCGACGAACAGCGACCTCAAGAAGGAAATCGCGCAGGGGAGCTTCCGGGAGGATCTCTATTACCGCTTGAACGTCGTGCCGATCCGTTTGCCGGCGCTACGCGAGCGGAACGAGGACATCCCGCCGCTCGTCGAGCACTTCGTGAGGAAGTTCGACGCACGCCTGAACAAGCAAGTGAGCGAGGTCGAGCCCGAGGCGCTCGAAGTACTTTCGGCGTACCCGTGGCCCGGCAACATCCGCGAGCTCGAAAACGTGATCGAGCGCGCCGTGCTGTTCTGCGACGGTTCCACGCTGCGCGTGCGCGACCTACCCGGCGAGCTCGCGAGCACACCGCTGCCGCCCCAGACGGCCCCGAGCACGAGGAGCCCCGCGCCCGCTCCGCCCCCGAGCGACGGGCTCAAGGAGCAGGTCAAGGCCGCCATGAGCCGCCTCGAGCGCGAGCTCATCGTCAAGGCGCTCGAGCAGACCGGCGGCAACGTGACGCACGCCGCGCGGCTCCTCAAGATTTCGCGCAAGGGCCTGCAGCTCAAGATGAAGGAGCTCGGGCTGCGCGAGCGTGACGAACGTACGGAGCCGTGAGCGCGCCGTCCTTCGCCCTCGCCATCGGGCTTGCGCTCGCGGCGTGCAGCAAGCCGAAAAATGAGCCTGCGGCGGCGGCCCCGAGCGGGTCGAAAAGGCCGAGCAGCATCGCGCCACCCCAGGCTTTGCCGACGCCGCGTCAGGGCATGGTGTTCATCCCGACGGGTGCGCTCGTCGTCGGCACGCCGAAAGACGCTTACCCGCGACTCGCCGACGAGGAGGTCCCAGGCGAGCAACTCATCGTGCGATCGTTCTACATCGACGTCTTCCCCTACCCGAACGAGGAAGGCGCCATTCCGCTCACGAGCGTCTCGAAGGACGAGGCCACGAAGCTCTGCGCCGAGCGCAGCAAGCGCCTGTGCAGTGAGCTCGAATGGGAGCGCGCCTGCAAGGGGCCCGACAATCACCTCTACGAGTACGGCGACCACTACCGGCCCGAGCCCTGCAGCACGGGGACGCAGCCCTTGATGCGCCCGAGCGGCATTCACGTCGGCTGCCGCAGCGACTTCGGCGTGCGCGACCTGCACGGCGGCGTGTGGGAATGGACGCAGAGCCCGTTCGGTCGCGGCACGGCGCGAGGCCTCACGAGCGTGCGCGGCGGCAACGCGCCCGCGGGCGAGCTCGTCGGGCGTTGCGCCAACACCATCGGACGGCCGCCGGACCTGCGCTCGGCGTCGATCGGCTTTCGTTGCTGCGAGGGCCCCGACAACGTGCCCGAGGTCGAGCTCGCAATCCGTCACCCGAGAAAGCTCGAAGCGAGAGACCGGCTCGACACGAAGCTCGTCCCGCTCCTTCTCGGCGCGCTCCCCGACGACGCCAGGAGCGAGCTTCTGCGTCACGGCAGACTCGAGCCCGAGCGATCGTGGACCTGGTGGCCCGCGGGCAACGACGAGCTCACGCTGCTCAGCGTGTGCGCCGGGAGCGGACGCCGCGCGTCGTGCGGCGTGCTCGTGGCCCGCGTTCTGCTCGGCAAGCCGAGCACCCTCGCGTGGGCGAACGGCGGCACCTGGACGCCGCTGCTCCACGCCGAAAACGATCCGCGCGACATCTGGCTGCTGGGCGGCGACGATCCCGGCGCGTTCCGCCGTCGCATCAGCTACGTGTGGGGACGCGTCACGGTCGGCGCGCGCGAGCGCCGCGTCGTGGCGGCCACGGAGCGCCTCGCGCAGATTCGCATCGAGGAGCGCGCCGCGAACGAAAAGAAGAACGCCGACGCGGGAGCGAAGAAGCCGCCCGCGAAACAGCGCTGAACGCCCGCAAAGGCGACGGGCCCGTGCGCGCGCGCGCCCGCCCGCCGCCCGGCGGTCAGTCCGGACGGCAGGTGGCGTCGATGCGCTTCACGTTGAGCTTCGCCTTCTGCGACAGCGCCTCGAGGTCCCGCCGCATCACGGCGGCGCTCGCCTGATTGCCCGCGTCGAGCGCTTCGGCGAGCTCTGCCGTCGCCCGCGACGCGGCCTCGAGCGTCGCGCGGTAGTCCGATACCGCTCGCTCGAGCTCGCCGGCGTCGGGCGGCGGGGCCACGACAGCGGCGTCGGCGCCGGCGTCGGTGCCGGCGTCGCGCTCGTCGTTCGGCAGCGAGCGGGCAAGCGCCGCGTAGCCGCGCGATGCGCCGGCGTACGCCGCGGGCGTTCGCGGCTCGCTCTGTGCCTCGATATCGTCGAGCGCGTGGTTCACTTCCTTCGCAAGCGCCCGGCAGCGCTTGACGGTCGAGAGCCGCTCGCAGGCGAGGAGCAGAACCAGGGCGGCCGCAGCGCCCGCGAGCCATCGAGCTTTCACGAGAGCCGACGCTATAGCAGGAGCCCCACGTGGCGGCACCACGCGGGCTGCTTGACAACGCGCGCTCCGACCCTGCATGGCTCGACCGTGACGCGTGGCCCCCGCACGCCGGAGATCGCCCGGGCCTGGCTTTTGGCGGCCCTCGCCGCCGCGTGCCTTTCGGGCGGCTGCGAGGAGCGCGAAAGTGCGCCCCGGCGCGTGACCCCACAGCCGAGCTCCGAGGCCCCCGAGGCGGCCGCGGCGCGAGCCGTCGCCTCGGCGCTGGCGTCGGTACGACAGGGGCTTTCCGTGGCGGCGCCACAATGGGAGCTCCAGCCACTCGCCGCAGGACGGCGCCTGCTCGTGAGGCTCGGCGAGGAGCGTGTCGAGGCGTATGGCTGGCCGGGGCCGAAGCTCGCGTTCGAGAGCGAGCTTTCGGGACCACGCGCCGCGGTGACGATCGCGGGAGGCTCGGTGGTCGTCGTCGGGGCGACGGCGAGCGTCCGCATCGACCCCGGCGCCACCGCACCGGTCAACCTGCCACCCCTGCTCTGGTTGCCGGGCATGTTGCTCCTGCCGGAACGCCGCGACTCGAGCGTCGTCTTCGGGGTGCAGCGCCGCCAGGCCTCGCTGCTCGTGGAGCCCGTCACGACGAAGCCCGGCACCGAGCACCCTGACACGCTCGCGCTCGCCGACTACGACGGCGGTCCCATCACGGTGCTCCGCGACGGCACCCTGCTCTACCGCGCCGAGCACGGCCTCAGAAGAGCCCTGCCCGGCGGCCACACGCATTCGCTCTCGACCACGCTCCGACCCTGGCGGCTCTTGCCCGGGCGCCGCGTCGATCAGGCGTGGGCCGTCGGCGCGGACGGAACGGTCGAGCTCTTTCAGATCGGCGAGCGCCTACGCACCCTCGAGCACCGCTCGCTCGGGGCCCCGCCGTTCGACGCGGCGGCGAGCAGCGACTACCTCGCCGTGGTGGTGGTCGACGAGGGACCGGGCCGCCCGCGGCGCTTCCGGCTGGAGGTGCTCTCGAACGCCGCCGAGCTCGTCCTCGAGCGCGAGCTCGCGCCGGGTCCGCCACCCGAAGGGGAGGGCTGGGCCGCGCGCGCCGTCCGGGACCGGCACGTCGTGCTCGGCGACGACGTGCCGTTCGTGGCGGTCGGGGGCAGCGGGGCGCTCGAGGTGCTCGGGCTGCCGGCGGGCGAGGTTCTGCTCGAGCGGTAGCGGCCCTCGTGGCCCCGCGCCGGCCCCCGCGCCGGACGGGGCCAGAACTTGGCCGTTCGAGCGCCGCCGGGCAGAAGCTCTGTCCTGATGACGTCTGCCCGTATCGAGCCCGAGCTGCACGCCCTAAGACAGCTTGCCGAGGACCTCGCCGGCCGCCAAAAAGACCGGCTCACGAGCGCCCATCTGCTCGCCGCCATCGCCGCGCGGCCGAGCCCCGTCGCGCTCCTGCTCGCCGAACGCAAGCTCGTGCTCGACGAGATCCTCAGGCTCGGGCGCAACGTCCCCGACGACTTTGCCGACGCCGTCCGGGCGCTGCTCGCCAAGGCGCACGCCATCGCCTCGCGCATGGGCAAGACGCGGGCGTCCGCCGACCACCTGCTCGTCGCGCTGCTCGGGGAGCCGCGCTCGGCAGCGCGCCGGGTCGTCGAGCAGGCCGGCGCGGACGTGCCCCGCCTGCGGACGGCGGCGCTGCATCTCGGGCAGGGCCTGATCGGAGGTCGCCGCCTGCCCGATCGCGCCGCGGTCGTCCCCTCGGCCGCCGTTCCACCGAAGGCGCGCGACCGGGCAAGCGCCCCGCGCCGACCCGCGACGGCCGTCTCACTGTTCGAGCTGTCCGCCAGGCGACCCCCACCGCCCGACGCCGTGGAGACCGAGGACCCGCCGGTCGTTCTGCCCGAGCCGTCGGCGGTCACGGCGACCCCCGTCCCGGCGAGGCCGCCATCGAGCGGGCCCGATACCTCCGCCGAGGAGCGCTTCCAGCTCGAC
The DNA here is from genome assembly GCA_963841435.1 of uncultured delta proteobacterium. Classification (GTDB taxonomy): domain Bacteria; phylum Myxococcota_A; class Polyangia; order Polyangiales; family Polyangiaceae; genus PMG-095. Next base: position 650,021 of record CAWJCS010000002.1, on the reverse strand, counting down.
CCTCAGCGCTTCCCCGTGCTGACAGCGCTCGGGAAGAACCTCACGCTCGCGGCGGTGCGCGGCGAGCTCGATCCCGTCGTCGGCCGCGAAGCCGTCGTCGAGCAGGCGCTCGACGTGCTCGCCAAGCGCGAGGGCAACAACCCCTGCCTCGTGGGCGCCGCCGGCGTCGGCAAAACGAGCGTCGTACGAGGACTCGCCCAGCGCATCGTCGACAACCGCGACCAGGGCACGCTCGACGAGCGCATCGTGATCCAGATCCCGATCGGAGAGCTCGTCGCGGGAACGGGCGTGCGCGGCGCCCTGGCAGCGCGCCTCGGCGGCATCCGCAAGGAGACGATCGCGGCGCGCGGGCGCATCGTGATCTTCTTCGACGAGATCCATCAGCTCTTCTCGGGCGATGCCGCCGAGGAAATCGCCTCCGAACTCAAGCCGTCGCTCGCACGCGGCGAGATCCCGTGCATCGGCGCGACGACCGTCGAGGAGTACCAGAAGACGATCGGCAACGACGCGGCGCTCGCGCGGCGCTTCACGCTCGTGGAGGTCGACGAGCCGAGTCGGGAGGATGCCTACCTCGTGCTCGAAGCGCTCAAGCCGATGCTCGAGGCACACCACACCGTCGGCTACCAGACCGAGGCGCTCGCCATGGCGGTCGCTTGGTCGGTGCGCTACCTGCCGGGTCGCGCGTTGCCCGACAAGGCCGTCTCGATCCTCGATCTCGCGGGCGCACGCGCGCGGCGGCGCGGGCGGCTCTCGGTCGGCCCGGAGACGGTCGCCGAGGTCGTCGCCGAGCTCGCCGACATGCCCGTCGAGCGCCTGCTGGAGGCGGACGGCGATCGCATGCTCAAGCTCGAGGAGATCCTCGCCGAGCGCGTCGTCGGCCACGCCGCCGGCATCCGTCGCATCGCGCGCATCTTGCGCCGCAATGCCGCGGGGCTCGGCTCGCGCCGCCCCATCGGCACGTTCCTCTTGCTCGGCCCGACGGGCGTCGGCAAGACCGAAACCGCGAAGGCCATCGCCGAAGCGCTCTTTCACTGCGAGAGCGCCATGACCCGCCTCGACCTCTCCGAGTTCAGCGAAGCCCACGCCGTGGCGCGGCTCATCGGCGCGCCGCCCGGATACGTGGGGCACGAAGCGGGCGGTCAGCTCACCGAGGCAGTGCGCCGCAGGCCCTACCAGGTGATCTTGCTCGACGAGATCGAGAAGGCGCACCCGGACGTGCTCACGGCGTTCCTCGGCGTCTTCGACGAGGGTCGGCTCACCGACGGTCGCGGTCGCACCGTGGACTTCACGAACACCGTGATCCTGATGACCTCGAACCTCGGCGCCGAGGAGAGCGGCGCTTCCCCCCGCCGTCGCGTCGGTTTCACCGGCGGCGACGAGGTGGACGTGAGCGACATCGAGGCACGCGTCACGGCCGCGGTGCGCCAGGCACTCGCCCCCGAGCTTTACAACCGCATCGACGAGGTGCTCGTGTTCTCGCCGCTCGGAAAGAGCGAGGTTCGCGAGATTGCGCGCCGCCTGCTCGGCGGCATCGCCCAGGCGCTCTTCGACCAGCGCCACGTGCGCCTCGAGTACGGCCCCGACGTCGTCGAGCACCTACTAGACCGGGGCGGCTACGATCCGTCCCTGGGCGCGCGGCCGATGAAACGCACCATCGCGCGCCTCGTCGAGGCGCCGCTCGCCGAACGGCTCCTGCGCGGCGAGCTGCCGCGCGGTTCGGCGGCGCTACTCGAGGTCGCCGACGGCGCGCTCGACTTCGACGTCGTCGAGCCCGCGCACGAGCACGCCGCCGGCGCCGCGGAGTGAGATCGCCGCGAACGACGAGCCGTCGCGCCCACTACCGGGGCACGGCTTCGAGCGCGCGCCGGTAGCGCTCGCGCCGCACCGGATCGCGCAGGATATCGTACGCCTCGTCGAGCACTTCGAGGATCGACTCGACGTCGCTGCGCAGGTCGACCGTCGCCGCGGTGAGCACGGCGCCCGGGTCGAACGCTTTCCGCATGGAGTGATACGCGCGACGCAGATCATAGCTCGTGGCGTCGCGGCTCACGCCGAGCACGGCGAAGTAGTCGCCCTCCTCGACGAGCGAGAGCCGCGACGCGATGCGCGCGCGCACGGCGTCGGTATCGAGCGAATCCCACTCGCCCGGACCGCGCGCGGCGTCCGCGGGAACACGCCGGAGCGCGCCCTCGGTCTTCAGCACGCCGAGCTCGACGAGGCAAAGCACGACCGGCGCGAAATCGTCGCTGCCGGCGCGGGCTAGGAGCTCCCCGACGGTTGCGCCGTCCGCCTGGTGCACGAACGAGACCTCGGCGTCGGGCAGCGCGCACTCGGCGAGCAGCGCGCGCACGCCGCCCGCCGTGAGCCGAGCCTCGCGCCCACCGAGCCGCACGACGGCGTCGGCCGGGGCGAGCACGCGCCGGGCCATCTCCACGAGCACCTCCGCGCCCGTCGCGCCTCCGAACACGCCCGGCTCGGCTTGCAAGCGCTGCGGCACGTCCTGCTCGAGGCTCGCCCCGCCGCGCTCGAGCGCGGCAACGCGGCCGAGCAACCATTCCGCGTGAGCGCGGAGCACGCTCCAGAGCTCGTCCTGGCGCAGGTGCCCCTGAGCCACGAGCGCCGCGCCCGCGTGACGGCCGAACGGCGGCAGCCGCCGCGCCACCTTCTGCACGACGTCCGGCGACAAATCGCCGCGCTGCGCGAGGAACGCGACGAGTGTCTCCCCCTCGGCGCTGGACGCCGCCGTGACGAAGTCGCCGTCGCGGAACACGACGCGGCGGATCCCCGCGGGATCCTCGAACGCGACGGCGCCCGTGAAGCGGGACGCGATCGAGCGTGCCAGCGCTCTCACGCCATCGCCGGCTCCGAGGACGGCGGGCACGTCCGGCAAGCGGTTCACCATCGAGGGCGGGTCCGATGGCGGGCGAGCGAGCAGCGGCACCTCGGACGAGCGCGGCGGCGAAGGCTCGGGCCTCCCGTCCGGCTCGGGCCGGCGTTCGGTATGCGCGGAGCGCGGCGGGCGGGTGGAAGGCACCTCGACGGGCGGAAGGCTCTCGATCACTCCGCCGGGTGCCGTCGGCGCCGGACGGCTCGGTCGCGATTCGAGCGGATGCTCGAGCCCTTCGAGCGCCGTCGTCGAAAGCATGCTGGGCGGCGCCGGCCCGCCGCGAGGCGGTGCCGTGGGCGCTTCCTGACCGAAGGCGGCGCTGTCCTCCGGCGGCTCAGGGGGTGGGGGCTCGACGGGCACGTGGCGAGACCGGCTCGAGGTCGTCTCGGTCCGGGCAACACCACGCGAGCCCGCGGCCGTGCCCGCGTCAGGGGTGCCGCGCGTGCCGCGCGAGCCGCCTTCCGAGCCTCCCGCCGTGCCTGGGACGCTGTCATCCTCGTCGTCCTCGTCGTCCTGGAGCGGCTCGTCGAGGACGGCGAGCAGCTCCGCCGGCAGCACGGCCTCGACCTCAGCCTCGGGCGAGAGCCGCTCGGCGACGACCGGCATGCCGGCCGTGCTGCGCACCCGTTGCTCGGCGCGGCCGAGCAACGCTTCGAGCTCGGGGCTCAGGCGCGCGTGCGGGACGGCCCCGATCGCTTGCGGCACGACCGATCCCCCTCGCGGCCCGACTCCGGGCGGGGAGCTCGAGGGTCGCCCGGACGCTGGGGCTCCCGCCGGCGGCGACGACGGCGCCGACGAGGGCGACGCGCCGGGAGGTGCCGAGCCTCCCCCCGACGCCCGCGGAGAAGACGGCGCTCCGGCGGAAGGCGGCGCGCCACTCAATGGACCGCGGCTGCCGGGCCTCGAGCCCTCGTAGCGATACGGGCGGCGGGTTGCGGCGACCAGCACGGGTGGTCGCCCTCCGGCGCTCGACGCACCGCTCGCGGAGGGCCGCGACCCGCTCGGCCCCATGATCTGTTCGACCTTCTCGATCAAAAGCTCTGGCTCGACGGGCCGCGTGAACAGCGCGCTCGCGAGCGTCTCGAGCTCGCGGCGGCCCTGGGGCACCGATTCGAGCCGCTCAGCGATGAGCAGCACGTTGATCGTACGCTCGCCTGCCGCGATCTGGACGCGCGTCAAGGTCTCCAGGGTGCCCGGGGCGTCGGCGTCACAGATCACGACGGCCGGGCGCTGCACCGCCACGCGTCCCGCGAGCAGCCCGAGCGGCACGTCGACCACCCAGTGCCCGCGCGTGCGGAGCGCGGAACTCAGGCGCTCTGCCTCCGCCGAGGCGTCGCTCATGAAGATGAGCGCACCCTGCGAGCTTGGCGAGCTATCGGGGGCAGACTTCGGATCGGAGCTTGCCACCTCGGGTGACGGCAGCGTACCGTGGGGCCGCGCGTTTCTCCACCCGGAATGCCGCGCCGCTGCTTTGCGCGCGTGCGGAGAGGGTCACTCAGGGTCGCTGTCGCCGGTCGAACGAGCGATGCGGCGCACAACCCACTCGCCGAGGCGCGGCCAGTAGCGAGCAGAGAGAATCGTGCCGACGATGAACGTCAGCAGGAACAGCTCGCCGAAGCTGAGACCCAGCACGCTCCCCCATCCTGCCTCCGAGGGCGCCAAAGGGGAAGGCGCCAGTCCGCGCAGGGCTCCCGCGTGGCGGCTCGCGGCCGGTTTGGAAACCCGACAGAAGCCGCTACGCTCGGCGCATGCTGGACGCCGTGATCGGCCTCGGCTCGAATCTCGGGGATAGTCGGCGCCTGCTCGCGACCGCGGCCCTCGAAATCGAACGCCTCGGCCGCCCGCGGGGCCGGTCGTCCCTCTACGAAACCGAGCCGGTCGGGCCCCCGCAGCCCAGGTTCCTGAACGCCGCGCTCAGGCTCGATATCGGCCTTGCGCCCGACGCGCTGCTCGAGGCACTGCTCGGCATCGAACGGCGGCTCGGCCGGGTGCGAAACGAGCGCTGGGGGCCGCGCCTCATCGATCTCGACATCCTGTGGGCGAAGGGCACGGCCGTTGCGACGCCGGCGCTCAGCGTGCCGCATCCGGAGCTGAGAAAGCGAGCGTTTGCGCTCTTCCCCTTGCTCGAACGTCGCACCCGACGCTTGCGATCCGACCGACGACGTTTCCTACCGGGACATTCTACGGACGCTGGACGCGAGCGGCGTGCGCGAAATCAGCGGCAGTGGAGCCACCTGGTAGAAATCGAGGACCAATGGACATGACCGCGGCGAGATGCTACGAGCCGCCCCCGAGCCAACGCCACCATGAGCCCGGAGCTCTCGATACTCCACCCGACGTTGCTCGGCCTCGCCGGCGGCGTCACCCTCGACCTCGACAACACGGTCGTCTTCCAGGCGTTCATCTTCCTGGTTTTGATCCTGGTCTTGGAGCCGCTGCTGTTCACGCCCGTGCTGCGCGTCTTTGCGCTGCGTGAGGCGCGGACCGACGGGGAGCGTGCCCAGGCACGAGAGCTCGACGAGCTGGCCGGCGAGCTGCTCGAGAAATACGAGCGCGAATACGCGCGTGTGAACCAGGTGGCCGGCGAAGAGCGCGATCACGCGCGGGCCGAAACCGCCCGGCTCGAAGCCGAAATCCTCGACGAGGCCCGTAAGTCGGTCACCCGTATCGTCGAGGACGGGCGCGGCCACATCAAGGAGGAGGTCGGGCGCATGCGCTTCGACCTCGGCCGCGAGTCCGAGCGCCTCGCACAAGACGTCGCCGAGCGCGTGCTCGGCCGGGAGCCGAGCTGATGAGAAAAGCCCTGGTCGTCGCGCTCGTCTCCCTGTCGAGCCTGCTGGGCGGGGCCGTCGTAAGCGCGGCGGAGACCGAGGAGCACGGGCACGCCGAAAAGGCGGGCGCGCACGAGGCGACCGAGGCAGGGACGCACGGCGAGCACGGCCACGGCGCGCACCACGTGCCCACGTGGGACGACATCAACTGGTTTTACGGCTTTGTGGGTGAGAGCGACGACGGCGAGCCCAGCCTGCTCTTTCGGCCCAAGGGCATGCAGGCCCCGTTCGGCGCGTACCTGCTCAACGCCGCGCTGCTGTACGGCGTCATCTACCGCTACACGAAGAAGCCGCTCAAGGAAGCCCTCCGCGCCCGCAAGGCGAACATCCTGCGCGGCATGGACGAGGCGGCCCGCATGAAGAAGGACGCCGAGGCTCGCCTCGAGGAGTACGAGAAGAAGCTCGACCGCATCGACAGCGAGATCGAACGCGTCCGTGCGCAGATGAGGGAGGCCGCACAGCGGGAGCGCGAGGGCGTGCTCGCCGACGCGCGGGCCCGGCGCGAGCGCCTGGAGCGAGACGCTCGCTTGCTCATCGACCAGGAGCTTGCCGCGACACGCGACGACATGAAGCGCGAGCTCGTGTCGCAGGCGCTAGCCTCGGCCGCGGACGTGCTGACGAAGCGGCTCACCGACGACGATCGCCGGCGCCTCGCGGACGAGTACCTGGCGGGCCTTTCGCGCTCCGGCGCTGGCCTCGGAGCCCGGAACTAGCCATGAAGAACGCGGCCACGATTGCCGACCGCTACGCGCGGGCCATTTTCGAGCTCGGTGTGGAAGGCGACCAACTGAGTGCCGTTTCCGAGCAGCTCGAGAGCTTTGCCACGGCGTATCACGACTTCGCTGATCTGCGTGCGGTGCTCGAAAATCCGATCATCCCCGCCGAGCAGCGCCTGGCGGTCATGCGCGACGTCGCTCAAAAGCTCGGCCTAGGCCCGCTTTCACGCAACGTCATCGGCTATGTCGCTTCGCGCCGGCGCCTGCGCGCGCTGCCCGACATCGCGCGCCGGCTCGCCGTGCTCTCCGACGAGAAGGCAGGCATTGCGCGCGCCGAGGTGACGAGCGCCGGGCCGCTGCCCGAGTCGTTCTACACGGGCCTCGCCGAGCAGCTCGGCGCCTTGCTCGGCAAGCAAGTCGTCCTCGAGCGACACGAGGACCCAACGCTCATCGCCGGCGTCGTGACGCGCATCGGCGACAACACCATCGACGGAAGCCTCCGGGGACGCCTCGAGTCGCTCGAGCGACAGCTCCTCGCCTGATCCGTGTAGAAAGCCCGAGGAATCACATGCAGCTCAGAGCCGACGAGATCTCCGCCATCATCAAGCAGCAGATCCAGAACTTCGATCGCGCCGCCATGGTGACCGAGACGGGCACCGTCCTCTCGACCGGCGACGGCATCGCGCGCGTCTACGGCCTCGAGGGCGTGATGGCCGGCGAGCTCGTGGAGTTCCCCGGCAACCTGTTCGGCCTCGTGCTCAACCTCGAGCAGGACAACGTCGGCGTGGCCGTGCTCGGCGACGCCATCGGCGTGAAGGAGGGCGATGTCGTGCGCCGCACGGGGCGCATCGCCGACGTGCCGGTCGGCGAGGCCGTCATCGGCCGCGTCGTGAACGCTCTCGGGCAGCCCATCGACGGCAAGGGCCCCATCGACAGCAAGCACCGCCGCCGCATCGAGGTGAAGGCGCCGGGCATCATCGGCCGCCAGCCCGTGCGCGAGCCGCTGCAAACGGGCGTCAAGGCCATCGACGCGATGATTCCCATCGGCCGCGGACAGCGCGAGCTCATCATCGGCGACCGCCAGACCGGCAAGACGGCCATCGCAACCGACACGATCGTCAATCAGAAGGGCCAGGGCGTCGTCTGCATCTACGTGGCGATCGGCCAGAAGGCTTCGACCGTGGCGCAGGTGGTCGACAAGCTCACGCAGATGGGCGCGATGGAATACACCATCGTCGTCGTCGCCACGGCCGCAGAATCGGCGCCGCTCAACTTTCTCGCCCCCTACACGGGGGTGACCATCGGCGAGTACTTCCGCGACACGGGGCGTCACGCGCTCTGCATCTACGACGACCTTTCGAAGCAGGCGGTTGCGTACCGCCAGCTCTCCCTCTTGCTCCGCCGCCCGCCGGGCCGCGAAGCCTACCCGGGCGACGTCTTTTACATCCACTCGCGCCTGCTCGAGCGCGCAGCCAAGATGGGCGACCGCTATTTCGTCATGAAGAAGGGCACCGTGCCCCCACCCGGCGACCTCGCCTACCGCGGCGTCGATGGCAAGATCTACATCGGCGAGCATGCCAAGAAGGACGCAAAGGAGTCGCTCGAAGCGCGCAGCGACAAGGCCGACCTCGAGCTGGTGCGCGACCCGCACTCCGGCGGTTCGCTCACGGCGCTGCCCATCATCGAAACGCAGGCCGGTGACGTTTCGGCGTACATCCCCACGAACGTCATCTCGATCACCGACGGCCAGATCTTCCTCGAGACGGACCTTTTCTATTCGGGCGTCCGCCCCGCCATCAACGTCGGCATCTCGGTGAGCCGCGTTGGTGGCAATGCGCAGATCAAGGCCATGAAGAAGGTGGCCGGCACCCTGCGCCTCGATCTCGCGCAGTACCGCGCTATGGAGGCGTTCGCGCAGTTCGCGAGCGACCTCGACGCCACGTCGCGTGCTCAGCTCGAGCGCGGACGCCGCCTCGTCGAGCTCTTGAAGCAGAACCAGTACGAGCCGGTGCCGGTCGAGCGGCAGGTGATCGTCGTGTTCGCCGGCACGAACGGCTATTGCGACAAGCTGCCCGTCGAGTCCCTGAAGTCGTACGAGCACGAGCTCTGCCGCTACGTCGACGACAAGCACCCGGACATCTGGGAAGAGCTGAAAAAGACCCGGGACATCAGCGACGAGCTCAGGGCGAAGATCGAGAAGGCCCTCAAAGCCTTCGGCAAGCGGTTCGTGGCGAGCAAGGACGGCGCGGGCGAGCCCGACGACGGCGAGAAGCCGAAGGAAGCCGAGCCCAAGAAGTCGAAGAAGTCCAAGAAGACGAGCGTCGAGCCGACCGAAGAGCACCCGTGACGCACCCGGCGCGCCCCCGGGTCGCGCCGCACCACCTGACTCCCCCCATCGATGCCCAATCTCAAGGCCATTCGCAAGCGGATCTCGAGCGTCAAAGGCACGCAGAAGATCACCCGCGCCATGAAGATGGTCGCCGGCGCCCGCCTGGCGCGCGCCCAGCAGCGCATTCTCGCGCTCCGGCCTTACGCCGTGAAAACCGGCGAGGTGCTCGGCGAGATCACCGCCGCGCTCGAGGAAGCGGGCGAGTTCGGCGACAACCATCCGCTGCTCGCGCGCCGCCCCGAGAGGCGGGTGCTCGTGCTCGTCGTCACGAGCGACCGCGGGCAATGCGGCGCCTTCAACTCGAACATCCTGCGTGCCGCCGATCGCCTCATGAAGGAGAAGCAGGCAGAGGGCATGGATGTCACGCTGGCGACGATCGGCCGCAAGGGCCGCGACTTTTTCACGCGCCGCAAGGCTCCCCTGTTCCACGCCTTTTCGGGCGTGTGGGAGAAGGTGGATCTCGAGCAGGCGCGCACCGTTGCGCGCACCGTGCTCGTGCCCTTCGTCGAGGAGAGAGTCGACGCCGTTTACCTCGTTTACAACGAGTTCAAGAGCGCGATGAGTCAGCGCGTCGTCGCGGAGCCGCTGTTTCCACTCCGCCCCGCAACGCCCTCCGCGGTGGGCGACGCCACGGGCAGCGCGCCCGCGCAGGAATGGGAGCACCACCGCGAGTTCTTGTTCGAGCCCGACCAGACGATGCTGCTCGAGCGCCTGTTGCCGATGTACGTCGAGGTCACGATCCTGCGCGCCCTGCTCGAGTCGATGGCGGCAGAGCTCGGCGCGCGCATGACCGCGATGGATTCGGCGACGAAGAACGCTTCCGAGATGATCGCCAAGCTGACGCTCGTCTACAACCGCGCCCGCCAGGCCGCGATCACGACCGAGCTCATGGAAATCATCGGCGGCGCCGAAGCGCTGCGCGAATAGCCCGGCGCCCGTCCGCGGCGCCCGCCCCTGCGACCGGCGGGGGCCTCGGTTTCGCCAGGCGTACGGCGGTGCCACGGTGACGTCCGTCGTGCTGCTCTGGCTGCCGCCCGCGGTCGGTGGCCGATCCTTGTAGTCCCACGTGACGTTGTGCATCGCCCAGTCGCCGAAAAAATCGTTCAGCTGGGAAATGTTCCAGCCGCGCGTCTTCATGAGCTGGCTGAAGGGGTCGTTCGACGGTGAGCTCGTCCAGATGTCGTTGACGGCGCCACGTTCGACGCGACATCGGGCGAGTCACGCCGCTCAGTCGCGGATCAACGAATGAGAACAGCGCACGAAATGCGCTGGCGCGAGTTGCCTGGCCCTTGCCCCATTGGGCAACAGCCCCCGGCGAGCAACGGCGAGCAACGGCGAGCAACGGCGAGCGACGAGCGCGGCCGGGCTTCGGATAAGCCCCCGCCCGGCGAAAGACCGCCCTGATTCGTGCTATAATTAAGGGTTTTGTGGGTGGCGACCGCCGCGCGGCGCGGTCCGAGCCGGAGGGGTCGCGCACCGTTCCACGGGCACCCTCGTGTGCAACGAATCGGCGGGCGCTCGCGAGGCGCCGTCGGACGCGCGCTAGGTCTTCGGTGTGCTCATCGCCTCGAGCTTCTGCACCGCGCTCGGGATGTCGGGGTGCGCATCGAGGATGTGCTCGAACGGATCGCCGCTTTCGGCGAGCCGCGAGGGCACGCTGACCATGGTGAAGCGCCGCGGGTCGAGCGCAACGTGCACCTCTTCCCAGTAGAGCGGCGTCGAGATCGTGGCGCCGGGCCACGCCCTCACGGAATACGGCGCCACGATCGTGCGTGACGGCCCCGTCTGGCCGATGTCGATGAGTGCGCGCCCGCCCCGCTTGTCGACGCGTCGCTCGAGCGTCGCGAGCTTCGGGTGCCGCGCGACGATGAGCCGCCCGAACAGCTCGCACAGGATCTTGGCGGCGTCGAAGGGCACGCCGGGGCCGAGCGGCACGAGCACGTGCAGGCCCTTCTGCCCCGAGGTCTTGGGAAACCCGACGAGGCCCACCTCGTCGAGGATCTCGCGCAGCGTGAGAGCGAGCACGACGGCGCGCTCGAACGGATGCTCGCCGATGTCGAAATCGATCGTGAGAAAATCACAATAATTTCGGGTTTCTTCGCGACAGGCGAGCACGTGGAGCGGGATCGTGCCGAGATTCGCGAGGTAGACGAGCGAGTCGACGTCGTCGATCAAGAAGACCACCTTCTCGCGCTTGTCGTCGTCGTCGCGCACGAGCACGGCGCGACGCAGCCAGTCGGGCGTCCCCTGCGGTACGTTCCACTGGAAGAAGCTCTTGCCGCGAATACCGTCCGGATAGCGCACCATCACGACGGGTCGATCGTCGAGAAAGGGCAGCATGGCCGGGGCGACGGCCCTGTAGTACCCGATGAGGTCGCCCTTCGTGTAGCCCTCGTCGGGCCAGAACACCTTGTCGCGATTGGTGATCGCCACGCGCGAGCGAGCGGGCGCCGCGCGGGTCGTTGCACGACGGGCGGGTGCGGGCGCCGCGTCTTCGTCGGGAACCGCGCCCGTGGGCACGTCTCCGCCATCGCCCGACGCCGACGACTCACCGCCGGCCTCGAGAGAAAGTGCGCCCGCCGCTGCCGCTTCCTCGGGCGGCATCGCGCGACAGGCGGCCGGCTCGAGGTCTTCGCGCACGCCGCGAAACACGGGATGGCGAAGATGACCCTCGGGCGTGAAGCCGAGGAAGCGCACGCTCACGACGACCTCGGGCCGCACCCAGCGCGCACCCTTGGCCTCGGCGGGGGGCCCGCCAACGCCGGGGAAACCGGGGATTTCGCCCGGACCGAGGCGGGCCAGCAGGTCGTCGATCGACGCGTCGTCGAGCCCACTGCCGACGCGCCCTCGGTAGACGAGCCCCGACGGGCCGAAGCTGCCGAGGCAGAGCGCACCCAGCCGTGCCCGCGTCCCCTTGCCCGGCACCCAGCCGACGACGACGAACTCGTCGTCGCGATCGCATTTGATCTTGATCCAGTCGTCGGTGCGCTGCGGCCCCGGCCGATAGGGCGACTGCTTCTTCTTGGCGACCACGCCCTCGAGCCTTTGGTCGCGGCAGAAGCGGAACAGCGCCTCGCCGTCGTTTTCGATGTGATCGAGCGCGCGCAGGAGGCCGCGCCCGCGCACCACCTCCGAGAGCAGCTCCTTGCGACGGACGAGCGGCAGGCTCGTGAGATCACGATCGCCGAGCGCGATGAGATCGAACACGAGAAACGTCACCGGCACTTCGGCCTGAGCCCGCAGCACGTCGAGGGGACGCTCGGCGTGGATGCGCGGGCCGAGCCGTTCGAACGTCGGCCGCCCCTCGGCGTCGAACGCGACGATCTCGCCGTCGAGCACCACGCGCTCGGGCGCCAGGGCGGCCACGGCCCGCGCGATTTCGGGGTAAGCCGCCGTGGCGGAGCGCCCGTTGCGGTACCTGAGCGCGACGGCGCGCCCGCGCCGGTCGGCGACGATGCGCACGCCGTCGAGCTTGAGCTCGTAGAGGCGCGTCGCGTCGTCGAGCCGGCCGCCCTCCGTGGCGCAAAGCATGGGCGTGAGCCGCTCCACGGAGACCTCACCGACGGGCGCCCCGAGACCGGCCGCGCGCGCGACGAGCTCGGCATCGAGCGCCTCGCGCGCGGCGAGCTCCTCGACGGACAGCCCGCCGAGCACGCTGCGCGGCTCCTCGGTGACGATGTCGCGCGTGGACGCGTGGGCGTCGGGCTTCTTGACGAGCAGCCACTCCTTGCCGTCGGCCTTGCTCCCCTTGCCCTTGCGGTGTCCGGTTTCGATGAGCGCGAAGCGGCCGTGCAGCTTGAACCCCGAAAGCTCGAAATCGAGCTTGCCGCGCGCGAGACCCTCCTCGGCGGTCCCGTCGAGGTAGCGCACGCGGCCGCGGTCCCACGCGATCATGGGACCCGCTCCGTAGTTGCCCGCCGGGATGACTTGCTCGAAATCCAGGTACTCGAGGGGATGGTCCTCGGTGAGCACGGCGAGGTGCTTTTTCGTCGGGTCGAGCGTCGGCCCCTTGGGCACGGCGAAGCTCTTCAGCGTGCCCCCGATCTGGAGCCTCAGGTCGTAGTGCGTCCGGGTGGCGTCGTGCAGGTGGACCACGTAGCGGCCGTGACGCGTGGCCCGGACGCTGTCCTTGCGTTCAGGGGCGAAGGGCTCGTTCGTCCGGAGCGGATCGCGTTTTTGACGGTATTCGAGCAGCGGGTCGCCGCCCGAGCCCGAAACGTTGTCCGAGTTTTTCCTAGTGGCGATTCCCCCTTGTTAGCATTCGTTCTCCGCCCGAGAAATTGTCCATGGCAGCGCGTGCTCTCGCCTCCGGTACCATCAGCTTCGGACTCGTTTCGATTCCGGTAAAGCTCTACACGGCCGCTTCGAGCGAGCAGGTGAGCTTCAACATGCTGCACAAGAAGTGCGGTGGCCGGGTCAAGATGCAGTACTTCTGTCCCACCGACACCGAGGTGGTGGAGCGCACCGACACGATCAAGGGCTACGAGCACGCTCGCGGGCAGTACGTGCTGTTCACGGAAGAGGAGCTCAAGGCGTTCGAGTCGGAGCGCTCGAACGCGATCGAGATCACCGAATTCGTTCCGCTCGCGAGCGTCGACTTCGTGCAGATCGAGAAGAGTTACTACCTGGGCTGCGACAAGGGCGGCGACAAGGCCTACAAGCTGCTCTCGGAGGCGATGACCGAAAGGCAGCGGGTGGCCATCGGCCGCTGGGCGGCGCGCGGCAAGGAACAGCTCGTGGTCGTTCGACCCTACGAGGGCGGCCTCATCCTGCACCAGCTCTACTACTCGAACGAGGTGCGCGCGTTCGCCGACGTGGAGCCTCCCGCGAAGCTCACCATCAGCGACAAGGAGCGCGACCTCGCCGAAAAGCTCATCGACCAACTGACGAGCGACGCCTTCGAAGCGGACAAGTACCACGACACCTACAGCGACCGCGTGCGCGCCGCCGTGGACCAGAAGGCTCAGGGCCAGGAGATAACTCTCGCCCCCGAAGCACCGAAGGCGCAGATCATCGATCTTTTCGACGCGCTCAAGCGGACGCTCGCGACGGCACCGAGTCCCCCGCCGAGCGTGCTCAAGCCGCCGAAGAAGGCGGGCGACGGCGAGAGCGCCGAGCCCGAGCAGCCGAAGAAGCGCCGCGCGAAGTAGCGCGCCGCCGGGCGAGCGCCCAGGCCACGACGAGCGGCGATAGCAGTCCCGTGCCACCCGCCGGGGCCCCCACGACGTCGCAGCGGCATCCGCCGGGCTTGCGGACGCCGTGGTACGCGGGCGGCGAGCCGGCGGCGTCACCCGCGCCCCCCTCGCCGCCGGCCGCGGCGTCGCCACCAGTCGCCCCCTCACCGCCGCCGGCCGTCTCGCCCGCCTCGCCGGCCGATCCCGGCGTGGACCCGCTGCCAGCCCCGCCGGTCGCCGGGTCCTCGGGCTCGACGATCGGCTCGGCGCCGGCCGCCTCGAAGGCAGGCACGACGAGCTCCGCGAGGAACGGCGCAACCTGCGTGAAGACGTTCTTCGCGGTCGCCGCGCTGCAGCCCCCGATCACCTGAGACCAGACGCCCGTCACGGCGCCGCTCTCCGTGAAGGCCGGACCCCCGCTGTCTCCGTAGCAGAGCGCGGGCCCGTCCGTGCGAAACGTGCGCGGCGGGACCGGGTCGGGATCGGTCCGGTAGACACTCTCACCGACGAGGGTGATCTTGAGTCCCGAGCGCGTGCGGCGCGTGCCGGTCTGATTGAGCTCGTCCGCCCCGTAACCGACGACGCGCAAGAGCTCTCCAGGGTCGTTGCCACGCCCGAGCCGCATCGGGGAGACGGGGAGCCCCGAGATCGGCCGATCGAGCACCACGAACGCGATGTCGTTGCGACAGATCGTCGTCGCCTGCGGCGCGAAGATCTCGGCGCCAACTGCCTCCGGCGGGGTACCGAGGTCGGGGTGGGCACCCTGCCAGATCTTCACGTCCCCGGGCGCCACGAGAGCTCCGTTCTGCCCGCCGCGGCTGCCCGGCGCGAGCTCACCGTCCGTGGTGCAGGTGAAGCTCGTGGCGACGAAGTTCGAGATGCAGTGGCGCGCCGTGACGACGACGTTCTCGGCGACGAGCGTTCCCGTGCAGTTTTGCTCCGCTGTCGCCGTCTTGCTGAGGACCTGGACGACCCCGTCCTCCGTGGGCCCCGACGGCTCGCCATACAGCACGGCCGCGCTGTCGTGCCCGAGCGCTTCTGCGGGAGGCTCACCACCGCATGCCACGAGCATGGCGCCGAGCGAGAGCGCCCCGAGGCGGGCACCGCGAAGCTTCGAGTGACGGGAGGAGTCCGACACCTAATAAGCCGAAAGGCACGCGGGCACGCCCGCTGCAGAATCCTGGAAGCTTCGTGTGGCAGGATCGTAGATGAGCCCGTCGGGCTGATAGGCGTAGCTCGTCCCGGCCGTGGAAAGCTGGATGCACCAGGCAGAAGTCGCCGTCACGCGCGTGCCGCTCGAGCGGTCGAAGTTGGGCTCACCCATCGTGCCCCAGAGCGACATCTTGTAAGTGGCGCTCCCGTTCAGCTGGCCCACGGCGTCCCCGATGAACGCCGGCCCCACGTCGATCGAATCGGCGCTGTTGCTCGTGGACAACACCCGATCCTGGAGGCCGTCGCGGATGTCGTTGCCCGTCGGGCTCACGCGGTTCGCGGCCGCGGCCGCGATGGCGTAGAGCAGCGAATAGGCGCCGTCGTAGTAGTTCTCGGTCCCGCCCAGGCTGAGCTGGCCCTGATACGAGTTTTGGAGGCGCCCCAGGTACGCCTGGTAGAGCGCCTTCGAATGGTCGTCCTGCGCGAGCGCATAGTTCACGCCGAGGACGCGCTCGCTCAAGGGAGGCGCGATCGCCGCATGGCTCTTGACGGTATCGGGTAGCTCCACCGTGTTGTAGATGAGATGCGAAAGCACGTAGTAGGGCCGCTCGAGCCCCTCCGAGGGGCTCATCGACTCGCCCCAGGTGTCCTCGACGGAAGGCATGACGCGCGATCCGAACTCCGCCGTGGCCATCGCGACGACCACGTGCGGTGGATGGGCCTCGAGGTCGGTGATGGCCCCCGACGTGTCGGGATCGATATGCACCTTGGAGGACTCTTCAGCAACCTGACGGAAGTCGTCGGCGTTGGCGGCGTCGGTGGCGGGCTTCCCGTTGAACGTGAGGACGGCTTCCGGGTGCTTGGAGTCGGGGGTCGTGAGCACGACGCCGATGTCGGTCATCGTGGGGTCGTCGGAGGTCACGAGTGTGACGCGCAGGGGGATTCTGATCGGGGTCGTCTTGCCCCGTGTCCATGAAGTGCTCCCTCCTTCGCTCGTAGACGTAGGGCTCGATGCGGGCGAGTAGATCCGCGGTCGTGGCAGCGAGCACGCGTGGGTTGCCGAGCATGTGCCAGACCAGGCCGTCATCGGTGAGGTTCGCGAGCCGAAGGTCGGCGCTGCCAGTGCTCATGAAGAACACGGGCTGGCCGCCTCCCGTGAGGTAGTCGTCGGAAGCGGTGTAGTTGAACGCCGCGAGCAGCTTGTCGGCGGACAGCGTGGTGAGCACCGCGGGCACCCCGAGCTCGTCGACGAGGTGCTTCGTGGCCGGCATGATGTCGGTGTCGGCGCCCTGGCAGACCACCGCGACGAGCGGCCGGAGCTGGCCGCTCCCGTCCTTGCTCGGAAGCCCGCCGAGCGTCTGGCGATTGAACTCGTCGAAGGCAAGATCCCAGTTGATAATGGCGAGCGTGTCGTGCGAATCCATCGGGTTCGTCATCGTCGCGAAGCCACCGACGACGATCGGCGCCTTCGCCCTCAGGGAATCGAGGCCGCCGTTCGTGGGCAGGAGCACGGGGCACGCGCTCGTCGTGACCGGAACGCACGCTCCGTTCTGGCACACATAGGGTCGATCGAGATGCGCGTCGATGCACTCGCCGTTGGTCGTGCACTCGGGCTCGGCGCCACTTCCCCCTTCGCCGCTGCCCGAGGCCCCGCCCGTGGTGCCACCCTTGCCGCCCGTGCCACCCTTGCCGCCGCCCGTGCCGCCAGCCGACGACCCGCCACTTGCTGCGCTACCACCGCCCTGCCCGCCCTTGCCACCGCTCGAGCCCCCGCCGGCGTTGCCCCCGCTGCCCTCCTCGATGGGAACGCAGACGCGGTTGACGCACTTGGTGTTCTCGAACTGCGGCCCGAGCGCGGGACAATCCTCGTTCACCTCGCACTGGGTCGTGTTGAGGTCGTAGAAAATCGAGCAGCTCTGGGAGGCTGCAAGCAGGAGCAGCGCAGCCAGCGTGAGCGAGTTTCTTCGCTTCATCCTCCGTAAAAGAAAAGTCATCGGGCAGGGACCCTCGAAAGCATATCACGCGTGGCCAAGCCGTCCGACGCCGTGGAGCCAGAACGCCAGCCCACCCCGACGCACACATGCACGCACAAAAACGAACGAGGCCGGTCCGAAGGGACCGACCTCGTCCGAGGCGCGAGCGCGCCCGTGTGGGTCAGAGGCAGTACAGGTAGCCGCAGGTCGAGGGCGTGGTCGAGCACCTCGAGGTCATGTGACCCATCACGCCGTTGGTCCTGATGCAGGTCGAGCCGAGCAGGGTGTTGTACGGGTCCCACGCGCGGTTGAGTGGGTAGGTCGGCGCGCTACCGGCGCTGGTCGTCGAGGTCGAGCCCGTATCACCGTCGGTCGGGTCGATGGCCACGCAAGTCTGGCCGCTCGGGCAACCCTGCGAGGTCGTGACGAAGCCGATGTACGGGTTCTGGCCGCAGCTGCCCTGGCCGTAGAAGCAGAGCGCGTTGGCGAGATTCGAAGCCGCCGAGCTCGAGAGCGGGTTACCATTCAGATCGGTGGCCTTGTACACGTAGTGCGGGCCGCAGGCCCCGCCGCCGAGGCTCATGGGGCCGCCGACGAGCGTCAGCTTGTGAGCGGGCGGGAGCAACCAGGGGTTGTTGCGCTTGAGGTCGTCGATCTTGTTGTACTGGCGGTTGAACGAGGCCTTGAGGTCTTCCTTGTAGTTCGTGGCGTCGAACACCGGTTGGTTCGAGGAGTTGTAGCCGGAGTAGCCGGTGACGGCGCTGTCCTGCTGGCCGAGCAGCGCCTTCGTGTTCGGGCAGCCGTTGGTGCAGCGCGAGAGGCCAGTCGAGCTGAGCTCGACCTTGCTGTCCCAGCCGTACGTCGTGATCTTGAGGTCGGTATCCGGGCTCCAGCGGCCGAGCTCGGTCGCCATGGCGACGGCGAGCGCAGCGCGCGTGGGGTTGAGGCCGCTGTTGCTCGAGCAGGCAGCGTACTGTGTCGAGCCGGTGTTGTAGGCAACGACCGCCGGGCGCGCGCTCGAATTCGGAGCGTCAGCGCAGAACCCGATATCCATCACCTGCCCAGGAGAAAGGTAGGCGTTGTACGACATCGGCGTCACGTTGATGGTGCCCGAAAGGCCGCTGGGTGAGCCACCCCACATGTTGGGCGCGCCGTTGATCCACTGAATGGTGCTGCCCTTGAGGTCGATCATCGCGTTCCACGTGTTCGCGGGCACGCTGAGGTCGTTGCGCACGTAGATGTGCGCGCAGTAGACGCCGCCCCAGTCATTCGTGACGGTCACGGTGGTCACGAGGGGCGCGTTCTCGCTGGAAACCGTCTCGGAGCCATCCATGACCTCGCTCGTACAAGCTGACAGCGCCAGCGCGCCCACTCCTCCAATCAATGCTACGAGCTTCTTCATCGATGATTCCTCCTGGTGTTCCGGGTTCGGGTTCGGGAGGAAGCAATGCAGGCATCGTGCCGACGCCCTCGAGAGCTCACTCGCAGAGGGAGCTCGCGCGAGAATGCTCAAAAACGCTGCGAATCAGCCACTTGCGCACACGGTGCGAGGCTGTGAGAAAAGCTCCTCCCCTTCGAGCGAGTTGTGCAAGCCGCCCCTCGTCGATGCACAACTCGCTCGTTCGAGTTGTGCATCAACCCCGTCTCAAGTCTTGTGCCTACGACCTGCGTCGATGTAAGCTTCGGTATGCTCAAGCCGAAGCTTTTTCCTGTTCTGGTTTTGATGGGTGTCACCGCTAGCGTCTGGGGCTGCGGCGACGACGACACTGCGACCGGCGGTGCCGGTGGCAAGGGTGGCTCCGCCGGCAAGGGCGGCTCCTCGGGCACCGCGGGCACGTCCGGCAAGGGCGGCGGCGGCTCGGGCGGCGCAACGGGCGGCAGCGGCGGCAGCAGCGGCAAGGGCGGTGGCGGCACCGCGGGAAGCACCGGCGGCAAGGCCGGCACGGGCGGCATTTCCGGCGGCGGAGCCGGCGGCACCACGGGAGGCACCGCGGGCACCATGCCGGGCGGCATGGGCGGCGAAGGCGGCGAGCCGATGGGCGGCATGGGCGGCGAAGGCGGCTCGGGCGGCGACCCGCTGGCCGAGGCCTGCGCCACGATCTGCGCCGATCAGGTCGCGCTTTCGTGCACGCTCGGCAGCGCCTGCGAGACGAGCTGCGTGGGTCTCGCAACCGACACGCTCGCACCCACCGAGTACCTCGACATGATCAACTGCCAAGCGCAGAACCTAGGCGCCAGCGACTACGAGTGCGTCAATCAGACGATCAACGACATGGACATGATCGCGCCGCTCGGGAACGGTGCCTGCGAGACGGAGGTGTGCGCCTGGACCTGCTACGACGCCACGTTCGTCGAAGAGAACACCTACGGGCGCTGCGGCTGCTGAGCCCAGCGTGACGCTTCGCGCCGCGCGCTTCGGGGGGCGCGCGGCGCGCAGTGCGTCCGAGTTGGGGCGGCGGCCGACGCGGGGTACGTCGCCGGGAAGTTGGTTGGCGAGCGACGACGACGCGCGACGCTCAGAAGCGTCCGCTCAGTCGCACGCCCTTCGGGCTGATTCCGAGCCGCCACTGGCTCGGCGCGTGACGCGTGACGCGATCGACGACCCGATCGCTCGACGATAGCGTGAGATAGAGCGACACGCCGCCGAGCACGACAGCGCTCGCGCCGGCGATGTCCGCGACCATGAACAAGGTGCGCGCCGAGCTCTTGGTCTGCTGCAATTGCTCGGGCGTGACGCCGTAGTCCGTCCGCATGGACTCGAGGTCGTTCGCCTTGGTAACGCCAAGATAGCCGACCACGCCGGCGCTGATGCCGAGCGTCCCCGTCGCGGCCCAACCGATCCACATGAGCGAGCGATTCGAGCTGGTCGGAACCATGCGCTCCTCCGTTCGGTGCTCGACCACGACCTTGGGGCGAGTGTCCGTGTCCTTGACGTGCACGAGGTCGAGCTCGACCCTCACGTCGTCGCGCCCGGCGAGCGTGACCGCCGAGAACTTGTCGTAATAGCCCACCTTGCGAGCGCCCACGTTGTGCTCGCCGGCATCGACGACGAGCGGCCCCGAAAGCGGCGAAACGCCGATCACGACACCGTCGAGCGAAATGTTCGCGCTCGGCTCGTTGGTGACGACGGTGAGCTTGGCCGTGCGCTCGGCCAGCATGTCGAGGTCCTTCTGCACCGCCGCCACGCGCTCGGCCGGGACCGCTTGCCCGCCCTGCTCGAGGTAGGCGCTCAGGGCATCCAGCGCGCGGGCGTAGCGGCCGAGCTGAATCCTCACCTGACCGATGTTGTAAAGGACGCGATAGTCGGGCGCGAGTTGGTAGGCGCGCTCGAACTCGACGAGCGCGAGCACGTATTCCCCGTCGGCATACAGCGCGAGACCACGCTCGTAGCGCCGGCTCGCTTCCGCGAGCGCGGCGCTCGGCTCGGGCGACCCCTCTCCACCCTCGGGCGACTCGGCGGCGGGTGACGCAGCCGGGGTTGCGGGCGCCGTCGGAGGCGCTGGGGTCTCGCCCGCAGCCGGCGTGGAGCCGCGGGGCGCCTTGGGAGCCTCCTCGGCCAGGGCGCGGGCAGAAACGAGGACCGCCGCGAGCGGGACGATGAAAAGCCCCAGAGAGCGCACGCGGATCCTTTTCGACGGCACGAGTACCAACTGCAAGGATACCCGACCCGCGCCTCCGGGGCCATCGACACTCCGCGGTCGGGCAAGCACGGCGCTCGACTTTGTTGGCCAGACGGCTCGCGAGCCGCTACTCGTCGTGACGCGAGAGGCCGCCATGAGAAATCGCCCCGCCACGCTGATCGTGATCGAGTTCGGTGCCGCGTTTCCCCGCTGGGTAAATCCGGCTCATTCCGGTGACCTTGCCATCGTCGCGCAACATTACGAGGGCATGCCGAGCGACCTCGTGGCGCAGGTCGCCAACCGACTGACACGACTGTCGGCGGCGGGCTGGCAGCTCGACGAGGTCGTCCTCGAGTCGAACGGCAAGAGCGACTTGGACTCCCACGCGGCGCGTTCGGTGCTCGCG
Organism: uncultured delta proteobacterium; assembly: GCA_963841435.1. Lineage (GTDB taxonomy): Bacteria > Myxococcota_A > Polyangia > Polyangiales > Polyangiaceae > PMG-095. Next base: position 628,873 of record CAWJCS010000002.1, on the reverse strand, counting down.
CGGGGCCTGATGGCGCACCTGAGAGCCGCGAGCGGCTGCCTGTTGACGCTGAGCGTCAGCGAAGCGCTCGGCCGTCGCGCCGCGCACGAGCTCACGGCGCTCGCGGCCTCCCTCGAGCCCGTGGGCCGCGCCTCCGACATCGTCCTCGCCGTGCGGATCGGCGAAAATCCGCCTGTATTCAGCCATCCGACCTTCACCCACCCGCTCGCCGCAACCGGCTCCGGCTGACACGCACACGGAGCGCCGCGGGCCCCGACGGCCTCAAAGGGGCGTGCCGAACAACAACAGCGTCGCCTGGTAGGGCTCGAGCTCGACGGTGAGCGGGCCCTCCGCAGCGTCGAATGGCTCCGGCCCCGTCACGATGCCCGGCGTGCTCTCGCCAGGAACGTAGTCGAAACGCTCGGCGTCGCTCGGCAAATCGGCGCCCGTCACGTCGATGGTGACGACGGCGCGGTACGTGTCGGGAGCGAGCGTGTTGGCGAGGAGCAGGCCGAGCCTGCCGTCGGCGCGCCGCGCGGCGTGCACGACCAAGGGGGCGTAGCTCGACTCGACGGACACGAGGGCGTCACCGGGCTCTGCGAGCTTGGCGGCCAGCGACAGACCCTGATACGCCGGACCACGCGCCGCCGACGAGCCCTCCGAGAGGAACGTGCCGTTGTGGAGCTCGAGCCAGTCGACGTTCGACGCGCCGTGCTCGAAGAACGAGAGCGCTGCATCCATGGCGAAAAGGCCCAAGGATTGGCGATCTTTTGCGGGGTAATTGGACCAATCGAGGCCCGGCGGCGAGCCGACCTCGGTCACGGCAAGCTCGATGCGAGCGGGATCCTCGCCGCCTTGCGCCGCGAAGGCGGCCCACAGGCTGTCGGCGATGGAGGGAATGTCGTTGCGTGGCCCGGCGAGCATGCTGCGCGGGTCCTGGCCCGGGTAGTAGTGCACGATGCCGAAGTCGATCACGCTGCCGCACTGCGAGAGCACGTCGGCGTTCCAGTCGGGCGCCCAGCCGTCGTCGAGCGGAGACGCGGTGAGGACGGCCCCCACCTTGGCGGACGGGTCGACGGCCTTCATCGCCTTCGCGTAGTCGGCGACGCCCCCACCGTACGTGATGCCCGAGAGCTTCGGATGTCGCGAGCGCTGCTCGGGCGGCTCGTTCGCGTACGGGACGTGGAGGTCGTTCTCGAAGTTGCGGCCGTAATAACCGTTGCCGAACACCTCGTTGCCGATCTCGAAGTAGACGACGCCGTACGGCTCCGGATGCGCCGCGCGCAGGAAATCCAGGGGATCGTCGTCGCCGAGCTTCTCGGCGGCGCGCAGCGAAGCCCAGTAGCCGACCGATTTCCAGTCGACGCCGAAAGCGTCGACGCCGAGGCTGCGGTCGTCGTCGGGCTCGCCGTTCGCGTAGGCCACCCACGCCGCCGCCTCCTCGGGCGTGGCCGGGCCGCTGCCCTCGGGATCGGCGAGCGGTGGTGGGCTCGCGCCGGACGACGTCGCGGGCGGATCGTCCGGCACGCTCGCGAGGTTCGAGCCGTAGTTGACGGTGACCATGGCGGCGCCGCCGAACGCCTCCACCACCTGCATGAAGCTCGGAAACTCGCTGCTGCTTGCGAGGTAGCCGCGCGTGAGCCGCGACCCCGAGTGGAAGAACGACAGCCGGTGTACAGAAAAGTGGTAGTTGTCGGCGTAGCCGCCACCGGGGTAACGAAGCAGCGCGATGCCGCTCTCGCGTAGCGCATCCGGCGTGGACGCCTCGTGCAGGGCGTTGTCGTAGACCGACGCGTGGACGCCGAAGCCGAGCGGTGGCCGCTCGGCGAGTGTCGTCGAAAAGTCCACGACGACCTCGACCGGCACGCTATCGACGCGTGGTGGTAGCTGATCGGCCCCGCCGGGGCCGCTGCGCGTGTCGGTGCAGCCTGCCGCGAGCAGCCAGCTGGCGGAAACGACGGAAGCGAAGCGCCGCATGGAAGCAGCCTTCGATGGCATCCCACCCTTAACTTGTCAAATCTGCGGTCAAATTCGCCCCCCGCTTCCCGCACCGCGCGCGGGCGGCGAGCGCGCACAACGAAGTGCTAGACAGCGCCACCCATGGACGCGGCAACCGAGAGGGCCCTCGAATGGGGGGCGCTGCTCGAGCACCTGGCCTCGCTCGCGGTGAGCCGCGCCGGCAAGGCGCGCGTTCTCGGGAGCGCGCCGGCCGCAACGCCGGGCGAAGCGCAGGTGCTCGCGGCGCGCGCTCGTGACGCGCTCGCGCTCGACGCCCTCGGCGAGAGCCTCCCATTGCGGGATTTCGACGACATGAGCGAGGAGCTCGAGCTCGCGGAGCGCGGCGGCACGCTCGGCGCGGGCGAGCTCGGAAGCATCCTCCGCGTGCTCGGCGTTGCGCGCGACGTGCGTCTCTTCGCCCAAGCTCGCCGCCCGGCCTTCGCGGCGCTCGCCGAGGCGGTCGATAGCGACCCCGCCCTCGACCGCCTCGCCGAACGACTCGAGCGCTCGCTCGACGCCGACGGAACGCTGTCGGACGCCGCGTCCCCCACGCTGCGCGACGCCCGCGAGCGGGCCCGGGAGGCGCGCACGGCGCTCAAGGAGCGCCTCGACGCGAGCCTCGAGGAGCACGCGGCGCTCCTGCAGGGGCGCTACTACACGGAGCGCGACGGGCGCTACGCCCTGCCCGTTCGAGCCGACGCCCACCTGCGCGTCGAGGGCATCGTGCTCGGCACCTCCGCATCGGGCGGCACGCTGTTCGTCGAGCCCCGCGAAGCGACCGAGCAGGGCAACCGTCTCAAGCTGAAGCTCGCCGCCGTCGAGCGCGAAGAAAAGCGCGTGCTCGCGGAGCTGACGCGCGCCGTGGGCGCGGTGCGCGCTCTATGCCAGGTGGCGCTCGCGGCGGCCGTCGAAGCCGACCGGCTATCGGCGCTCGCGCGCTTCGCACGCGCGACGCGTGCCGAGGTGATCACACCCGACGAAAGCAACGCCATCGATCTCTGCGACGTGCGGCACCCGCTGCTCGCCGCGCGCGGCGTCGCCGTCGTGCCGAACGACGTCCGGGTGCAGGGTGGGCGCGCGCTCGTGATCTCCGGGCCGAACGCCGGTGGCAAGACCGTCGCGCTGAAGTGCCTCGGCCTCGCCGCCTGGATGGCGCGCGCCGGGATCCCTCTCCCCGCGGCGCCCGAGTCGCGCATCGGCTGGTTCGCCGAGGTGCTCGCCGACGTCGGAGACGACCAGTCCCTCGAACGCTCCTTGTCTTCGTTCAGCGGACACGTCCGGCGGCTCGCGGAGATCGTCGAGCGCGCGGGCCCGAAGACGCTCGTTCTGCTCGACGAGGTCGCCTCGGGGACGGACCCCGAGGAGGGCGCCGCGCTCGCCGCCGCGGTGCTCGAGGCCCTCACCGAGCGCGGCGCCGCCGCGGCAGTCACCACGCACTACGAGCGCTTGAAGGAGCTCGCGGCGGGCGGCGGGCGGCTCGAGAACGCCAGCGTGGGCTTCGACTTCGTGGCGCTTTCGCCGACCTTCCGGCTCGTGCTCGGCGTGCCCGGACCTTCGAGCGCGCTGTTCGTGGCAGAGCGCTTCGGCCTCGGGGCCGAGATCATCGAGCGAGCCAGGGCGCTTTTGCCGCACGCCGCACGTGACCGCGAGGAAGCGGTCAGACAGCTCGAGCGCGAGCGGGCCGAGCTCGAAACCGAGCGCGCTCGACTGCGCGGTGAGCTCGCCATTGCCGAGGCGATCCGCGCCGATCTCGAGCGCGACAAGGAGCGAGCGCTACGCGAGGCGGACCTCGAGCTCGGGCGCGAGGCACGCGAGCTCACGGCGCTCGTGCGCGCCGCACGCGACGAGGTCCGCGCGGCCCGGCAGCGCCTCAAGCAGGGCGACCTCGACGCCGACGCGCTGCGCGACGCCGAGCGCAGCGTGAGTCGTGCCGCGGAGCACATCGCGCTCGGCGGCACGCTCGAGCGTCACGTCGCGAGCCGCGGCGAAGCACCCTCACCGGGCGCACCACCGTTGCTCCGGGTGGGCGCCACCGTGCGGCTGAAGCGCCTGGGGACATTCGCCACGGTCGAAGACGAGCCCGAACGCGGTCAGGTGCGCCTCCGTGCCGGCGCCGTTCGCCTCACCGTGCCGCTCTCCAACGTCGAGCCCGCGCCCGACCGGGCGGGCCCGCGAAAGCCACGCGCCGAGAAGCCTCGCTCGTCGAGCGTCCGCGCGCCCGTCGTGCGCACCAGCGAAAACATGCTCGATCTACGCGGTACCCGCGTCGACGACGCCCTCGCTCGGCTCGATGCATTTTTGGACATCATGATGGGCGAAGGGCTACCGCTCGGTTTCGTTTTGCACGGCCACGGTACGGGCGCAGTCAAGAGCGCGGTCCGAGAGCACCTCGGAGGGTCCGGCTACGTCGAGCACAGTCGTGCCGCCGAGCCGGACGAGGGCGGCGACGCGTTCACGGTGTTCTGGATCAGGCAATGAGAACGGAGTAGCAAATGGTCCGCATGTCCGACGATGCGGCCCGCGGCGCCACACCGGCGCCGCCGAGCGCCGACGACGACCCTCCACCAAGTAAGAGAAGGCCCCGCGCGGAGCCCCCTCCCGACCGGGCGTCCGTGAACGAGGACCGCGCTCCCCGGGGCAACGCGCCGCTGCCTTCGGAGCCCACCGCGAGCTCGAGCGCCTTCGGTCACGCGCCGCCCGAAGCGCCCCGCAACCGCGCATACCTCGTGAAGCTCTCGCTCGCGGCGCTCGGCGTCGTTTACGGCGACATCGGCACGAGCCCCCTCTACGCCATCCGCGAGTGCTTCCACGGCTCCCACGCCCTCGCCATCGACGAGGCGAGCGTGCTCGGCGTGCTCTCGCTCATCTTCTGGTCGCTCACGCTCATCGTCACGTTGAAATACGTGTTCTACGTGCTGCGCGCCGACAACAACGGCGAGGGCGGCATCCTCGCGCTCATGGCGCTCGCCTCGTCAACGCTCGCACGGTCGCGACTGCGTCCGTTGGTCATCACGGGCGGCGTGTTCGGGGCGGCCCTGCTCTACGGCGACGGCGCGATCACGCCCTCGATTTCGGTGCTGAGCGCCGTCGAAGGCCTCGAGGTTGCGGCACCGGCCCTCGACTGGCTCGTGCTGCCGCTGACGATCGGCATCCTGATCGGCCTGTTTTATCTGCAGCGGCGCGGCACGGCCGGCCTCGGCAGCGTCTTCGGGCCCATCACGCTCACCTGGTTCTTGGTCCTCGGCGTGCTCGGCGCGCACCAGATCCGGGGAAATCCGCACGTGCTCCTCGCTCTTTGGCCAGGCTACGGTGCAACGTTCCTCGTCCACGAGGGCCGCATCGGATTCACGGTGCTCGGCGCCGTCTTCCTCGTCGTGACGGGCGGCGAGGCGCTTTACGCGGACCTCGGACACTTCGGGCGCCGGCCCATCCAATACGCCTGGTTTGCCGTCGTGCTGCCTGCGTTGCTCCTCAACTACCTCGGCCAGGGCGCGCTGCTCTTGTCACGCCCCGACGCCGTCGAGAATCCCTTCTTTCGCATGGCACCCGGCTGGGCGCTCCCGCCGCTCGTCGCGCTCTCGACGCTGGCAACGGTGATCGCGTCGCAGGCACTCATCACGGGCGTCTTTTCGCTCACGCGGCAGGCGACGATGCTCGGGTTCCTGCCCCGCATGAACGTCCGCCACACGAGCGCCGAAGAGCGCGGGCAGATCTACGTGCCGACCATGAACTGGATCCTCATGGTCGCGACGATCGGCCTCGTGCTCGGCTTCCGGTCCTCGAGCAGCCTGGCGGCCGCCTACGGCGTCGCGGTCACGCTCACGATGATCATCACGACGCTGCTCGTGGCGCTCTATGCGCGTCGCGGCTGGGGCTGGGGCCGGGCCCACGTGGGCGGGGTCGTGCTCCTCTTCGTCGTACCGGAGCTCGCGTTTTTCTTCGCCAATATGACCAAGGTGGCGCACGGCGGCTGGTTCCCGCTCGTGATCGGCATCGCGCTCTTCGCGGTGATGACCACCTGGCGGCGCGGCCGTCGGATCCTGTCCGAGCGCTTCCGCGAGCAGCTCTTGCCGCTGTCGGATTTCTTCGACCTCGTTCAGATAGAGCCGTCCGCGGCGGTCCCGGGTACGGCGGTGTTCATGACCAGCACGCGCGACGGCACGCCCCCCGCCCTGCTCCACAACTTCATGCACAACCGCGTCTTGCACCAGCGCATCGTGCTACTCACCATCGTCACCGACGATCGCGCGCGCGTCCCCGAGGAGGATCGTTACCGCGTCGAACGCCTCGAGCGCAGCTTCAGCCGGATTACCGCGCGCTACGGCTTCATGGAACAGCCCGACGCGCCCAGGTTGCTAGAAGCAGCGGGCGTCATCAGCAGCGTCGAGCACACGACGTTCTTTCTCGGGCGCGAGAACCTCATCGCGAGCGAGCACGCGGGCATGGCCGCGTGGCGGGTCAAGCTCTTCGCCTGGATGACCAAGAACGCCCAGCCCGCCAACAAGTTCTTCGGCATTCCGCCCGATCGGGTGATGGAAGTGGGCGCGCAGATCGAGCTCTGACGGGGCCGCGCCATCCCGCCTCTTCGAGGTGAATGGTCCCACCGGAGGGTCAGTCGACGCGCACGACCTGGGTCGCGGTGATGCCGAGCGCGGCATCGACGTCGATCAGCATGAAGTGACGCCCGATGTGATCGAAGCGCTCGGGCAGGGCGCCCCCGCCGCCCGAAATGAACGCCGGGATGCCCGCGTTGTCGAAGGAATAGTACGAGTGAATGTGGCCGTAGAGCGTCAGGTCCACGCCGCCTGCCGCAAGCCGCCCGAGCAGCGCGGCCGCCTCGGCGCGGCTCGCGAAGGCGCCGTTTCGCACGCCGATCGGGTCGAGCGGCGGGATGTGCATCGCCACGACGTGGACCTGGGAGCGGGCGCTCGCGAGCCACCCGTCGAGCCAATCGTCGACGAGAGGATCGAGCGTCGCACTCCCGGAGTCGAGCAGGGTGAACGCCACGCCGCGATGCACGAAGTGAAACGACGCGCGCCCGAACAGATCCTGATAGGGCGGCGGCGTGACGCCAAGCTCATGGTTGCCGAGCGTGGTATAATAAGGGACGAAGAGCGAGCGGAGCTCGCGCTGGTAACGCTCGAGCTCCTCCACGCTTCCGCCCTGGGTGAGGTCGCCAGCGCCCAGCAGGAACTCGATGTCGGCCTCTTGGTTCATGCGCTGGAAGATGTCCTGCACGTTGACGATGGCCTCCTGCACGTCGCTGAGCAGCGCGAAGCGGAACGCCCCCGGCTGCTTCGCGCCCGGTGCGGTGAGGGCGAAGCGCGAGGTTCCCGCCGGCAGCTCGATCACGTAGCGCCGCTCGGTCGGCAGCGTGCCGCCCGGCGACGACAACGGCTCCGGCCCACCCTCGACGGGGACGAGCTCAGCTGTGCGCGTCACGTTGCGGATTTCCACGCTGATGGTGCGCGGCTCTTGCGCGTCGAGCGAAAGCTCGAACCCCGGAGCACTCGACCACAAGACCAGCCGATTGGCCGCGAGAGCGCGCACCGCCGCGAGGCCGTCCTTCACGTGCACGCCGAGGCCGGACCCGCTCGCCTCACCCACCTCGAGGTCGCGCTCGGCGCGCTCTTCGGCGGGTCGCACGCAGGCGACCAGCATCGAACAGAGGCACGACGCGAGCACGAAGCGGAGCCTCATCGTCGCGCTCCCCGGGTGGCCCCGCCTTGGCGGAAGACCATCGAAACGCCCGCGAGCCAGGCCGAGCCGACCTCGCCGCTCAACGCGAGCCCGAGCTCGTCGCAAAAAAAGCCCGTCGCTTTGGCACCGAAGTGACCCGCGGCACCGCTGCCGAGACCCCTCAGCAAGAGCCCTCCCACGAGCGCGTCGTGACGGTGGTCGTAGTAGACGAGAGCTTCGCTACCAGCACGAAACGGTCCGCGAAGGACGGCACCGAAGCCAAAGCGGCTGAGCAGGACCGGGTCGAAGTCTGCCGGGACACGGATGCCCGGGAGCTCGTAGGCAACGCGCCCGGCGGCGTAGCCCGCCGACAGCTCGACGAACCCGCCCGCGAGCGTCGGCCCGACGTGCGAAAGATCATAGCGCGACGCGAGCTCGAGCTCGACGCTGGCCCGGCTGTATCCGGCATCCGGAGCGCGATGCTGCAGGGCGCCGACGACCACGTCGACGTAGTCGTCGCGCCCCGGGCTCGGGGAGCCCGGCGATAGGCCGTGCAAGCGGTAGGCCCCCTCGATGCGATAGCGCGCAATCGTGCCACGGGTTGCGAACCATGCGACGGGCGTCACCCGCAGTCGACCCGCGCGAACCTCCACGCGCTCCCACACGAACCCAGGCGCCTCCGATTTGGGCGCGAAGAGCCCGTCGATGCCGAGCTCGGTCTCGACGGACGGCGGAACGCGGGAGCGTTGCTGCGCGGCGCCGGGATCTGGTGACGCGACGCCGTACACGTCGGCAAAGTACGTCGTCGCGAACAGTCCCGCTCCCGCGAGCGTCACCACCGTGCCAGGCCCCACGAGGTAGCGCGACGCCCCGCTCAGTGCGATCGTGCCGCCGCCGACGAGCAGCATGCCGAGTCCCACGCCCTCGGCGACGAGCAACCGGGTGCCGGTATCGGTCCGTCCGGCGACGTAGTGGCCCGCGCCGTGCGCCACGAGGCCCGGGACGACGGCCGTCGCGGTGGCGAGGCGGCGGCGGTCGGGCGTGGAGCGGGTCGCGCCCGTCGAGCTCGAAGGCGCCTGGGCCTCGGGCGCGCTCGGACCAGCTTCAGCAGCGCGTGCCAAGACGCCCCGCGAGAGCAGGGCGAAAAGAACGAGGGCGCCGGTGCACCGCACGGCGGCGGAGCGTGCCACATGACACTCTCGCTCCGACACGCCCAAACGAGGGTGGATGTTTGCGGGTTGACGGGCCCGGACGCGTCTGCAAAGGCTCGGACATGGCGATGACCACGACCAAGAGCGGCCTTTCGTACGAGGACACCCGCGCCGGCACCGGCGCGTCGCCGAAAACGGGGCAGACCTGCGTGATGCACTACACGGGGTGGCTCTGGGAGGACGACAAGAAAGGGAGCAAATTCGACAGCTCCCACGACCGCGGCCGTCCGTTCTCGTTCCCGATCGGCATGGGGCGCGTGATCGCTGGGTGGGACGAAGGCGTCGCCAGCATGCAGGTCGGAGGAGCGCGAACCCTGATCATCCCGCCGGGCCTCGGCTATGGCGCGCGGGGAGCCGGTGCCGTGATCCCGCCGAACGCCACGCTCTTGTTCGAGGTCGAGCTGCTCGAGCTTACCTGAGCGCCGGGTCAGCGCCGCCACGCGGCGAAGAAGAGCAGGGCCCAGCCCGCGAGCAGCGACAGGCCGCCGAGCGGTGTGACGGCGCCGAGCGCGCGGACTCCGGACAGCGCCATCACGTAGAGGCTGCCCGAGAAGAGCACGATGCCGAGCTGGAACGCGTAGCCGCCCAGCATGCTCGCCGTGCCCTCCGCGCGACTCGCGACGAAGGCGGCGAGCCCCAAGGCGAGCGCGTGCGCGAGGTGATAGCTCGTCGCGGTGTGCCACCACTCGAGCCGGCGCGCCCCGTCGGGGAGCGCCGCAAAGCGACCACGCAGGGCGTGGGCGCCGAACGCGCCGAGCAGCACGGCCAAAAAGCCGTTGGCCGTGGAGAGCAATAGAAAAAGGCGCATCCCGGGCCGATCGACCGCCCCCGAGCCGGGCTCAGGGCACCTTCTTGGGCTTGGGCAGCTTGCCACCCTCGCGGACGTACCGCACCACCTCGTCAACGAGCTTCTTGTCGTAGTCCTCGCAATCGGCGCTCACGCGACCCAGGCTGATGCCCTTGCATTGGCGTCGCTTCTCCTCGTACGTCGCGCCCACGTCGGGGTCGGCCTCGAGCGTCAAGCGCATGGGCAAGCCGAGCTGGCGCCATTCGAGGTGGGCGTGCTCCACGTAGGAGAGGGGCTTCGTCGCGAACTCGCCGTCGTGCACCGTGGCGCAAGCGCCGTTCCAGCGGAGGACGTCGTAGCCGCCGATGTCGGAGGTCTGGATGCCGTTGTGCGCGTTGTTGCGCTTGAGCGCGATCACCTCCTCACCGCGCCGCATCTTGTCGCCCATGAGCGAGGCGCCACCCGAGGCGTTGAAGGGGTCGGCGTTCTTCAGCATGTAGAAGCGCTGCCACGGCGTGCCGGGAGCGAACATGTGCAGCGCGACGTCAGGGTAAACGTCCTCGCAGAGTTTGCTCACCCAGCGCTTCGGGGGCATGCAGGGCCAGCGCTGCTTTTCGCAGCGCGCCGGCAGCCCGGCCGCCGTGAACGCGCGCGGAGCGGCCTTCGACTTCTGCCTGCCCGCCGGGTGCTTCGCCGCGCTGTGCGCCGTGGCCGCCTCCGGCTCCGGCGAGGAACCGCACGCGAGGAGCGACCAGGCGACCATCAACCAGGCAACGCGCGGCACGCCGCCCAGTACAACGAAGCGTCCAGGCTTTCAACCGGCCACGCGACTCGTCAGGGTGACGAAGCCTCGGCCCGCGTGGGCGCGGGCTCGTCGAAAGCGCGGAGCGCGGCGACGAGCGGGCAGCTCGGGAGCTTCGTTTCCGCTGCTTCCTGCGCGAGCATGCGCGCCTGCTCCCTCGGCCCCTCGATGCGAAACAGCGTGAGAAAATAAATGCCATCACCATTTTTCACGTGATCGATCAAATACTGTTCTCGCGCGGCGGAGACACCGAGCACGTCGTCCGGGTCGACCTCGACGTAGCGATCGACCTCGCAGATCATGCGCACGGCTTGCGCGTAGCTCTGCTCCTCGTGGGGCACGCTCGCGGCCGGTGTGTCCGGCGCGCAGGCGATCGAAAAGAGCAAGCACACGAGCGCACGCACGAGCCCTGAAACACGCGCGCCGCCGCGTTCCTTGGGTCGACGTTCACCGCGCCGATCGCGCGCTAGGGCCACAGCGCCCGGACGCGATCTCGGCGGCACGGCGCTCCTCCATGGCTCGCACGTAGCCCGCGAGGGTCGGCGCCTCGGCTCGCTCGGCGAGGCGGGCGGGCTCCGGCTCGGCATCCTCGAGCGCCTGGACGCGGTCGACGCGAAACGAGCGGTAGTCGTCGCGCAGCCAGCAATACGCTGCGAGCAACCACTCCGGCCCCCAGAAATAGAGCCCCAGCGGCACGACGGTCCGCTCCGTCTCCGCGCCGGCGGCATCGACGTAAACGAGCTTCACCCAGCGCTCGTTGCCGAGCGCGCGGCGCAAGCGCCGCAGTGTCTCGGAGGTTTCACCGCGCGTGCGGTGCGGGGGTCCGAACAGCGCCGTCTTCAGCATCGACGCCTGGAGCGGCTCGGGGAGCACGCTTTCGATTTTTTGCATGGCGCCGCGCACTGCCACGCCGAGATCCGGATCTGCCCACGCCTCGACGAGGCGCGCGCCGAGCACGAGCGCCTCGAGCTCGTCGACCGTGAACGTCATCGGGCGGAGCTCGAAGCCCTTCTGCATGCGATAGCCCACGCCGGCCTCACCCTCGATGGGCACGCCGCTCTCGATCAGATCCTGCACGTCGCGGTACACGGTGCGCGTCGAGACCTCGAGCTCGGCGGCGATCTCGGCGGCCGTCGTGAGCCGCCGAGATCGCAAGAGGCCCACGATCTGAAACAGACGATCGGCGCGTCGCATGACCCAGACCGTGCCCAATGCGGCAGAAAGCGGGGCGCGGCAAGGCAGGAGGGCCCGGAACCCTCCTGCCCCCGGCCGGGCGCCCTCAGGCCGGGTGCTCGACGAGACCGACGGGATGACCCTCGGGGTCGGCGAAGACCGCGATGGTCACGTCCGGCAGCTTCGTGACGGGCATGAGCTCCTTGCCGCCGAGCGCCTTGGCGCGCGCGAGCGCCTTTTCCACGCTCTCGACGCCGACGTAAAACGTCGACCAGCTCGCGCCGGGCGCGGGGGCAGCCCCGATGCCGCCGCCGATGCCCGTCGCCTCCGGATCGGTCATGCCATAGTTCATGCCCGGCGCGTCCTTGAAGGACCAGCCGAAAAGCTCCGAGAAGAAGTGCTTGAGCTTCGTGCCGTCCTTACCGAGAACCTCGTACCACATCACCTTGTTTGCCATGTCGATATGCTCCTCGTCGCGCGGAGCGAAAGTGCCCCGCGAACACGAACCGTCATAGCGACCCGCTACTGACAGCCTAGTGTCAGGTGTCGTGACGGCCGTGCGGACTACCGACAGCGTGGTGTCAGCAGCACCGGGCGCGGGGAACGACGCTCAGGCGCGAGCGCGCGCGCGCCGGCCGACGTGGGCGTCGAGCCAGCCGAGCACGCGACGCCAGCTCTCGGTGTGGGCGGCTGCGGACGCGCCGTGCTCGGCGAACCCGCTGTGCGTCACCCGCACGCGCGTGCCCGCGTTCGTCGGCGTGAGCTCGACGCGGATCACGGTCTCGTCGGGCACCCCCGGCCCCTGCTCCCAGGTGTGCACGAGGAGCCGCGGCCGCTCGACCTCGAGGTAGCGACCCTTGACCTCCGTGACGCGCCCATCCTGCACGCGCTTGGCGCGCGTGCTGAAGCCGCCTCCGGGCCTGAGGTCGACGCGCCAGTCGCGCGTCCGGTAGGTATCCGGCGAGCCCCACCAGAGGGCGAGCTCCTCCGGATCGACGAGCGCGTCGAAGACGGCGTCCGGCGCGGCAGCGATCTCGACGGCCGCGTGAATCGTGCCCGCGACCAGATCCGCGACGGCGCAGGTCACGGCGCCCCTTCGCGGGCTCGGCGGAGCCCCCGGGCGCGATCACTGGGCAGGCGGGGCGTCATGGGACGATACGAGAGACTAAGCCGAATCATGCGACCAGCGGAAGGCGAGACGCCCGGACCTTCGCCCGAGCGGGCGCGCCTCGGAACGTTGTCCCTTCCGCGCTGTCGGACAACGAGCTTGGACGTCATCGCACGCCTCTGGGACTTTCTTTTCGAGCGTGGCCGCCGGTCCCGGCGCGCGCGCCTTGCCATGGCAGCCGCCCTTTTGTGCTTTTCCTCGGGGTTGCTCGTCGTGCGCACCCTTTCGCGGCAAGTCCCCCCGCTCGAGGGTCATTCCCCTGGGCTCCTCGATTCGGCGCTCCGCCTGATTCTCGTGCTGTTCGTGATCGAGCTCCCGCTCGCCGTGATCGCCTGGGAAATCGTACGGCTCGCTCGACCGCGCGGCGAGCGGCCCGGGGGGCCGACCGTCAAGCCTTCAGCCGATAGCCGGTCCGAAAGATCCAGGTGACCAAGAGGGCGCAGACGCCGAAGAACGCGAGCGTCATGAGGAGGCTGACCCCCACCCCGACGTTGGAGCTCTCGTAAAAGCTCCAGCGAAACCCGCTCACGAGGTAAACGACGGGGTTGAGCAGCGCGACTTTCCGCCAGACCGGCGGCAGCATGTCGATCGAATAGAAGCTGCCACCGAGGAACGCGAGCGGCGTCACCACCATCAGCGGCACGAGCTGAAGCCGCTCGAAGCTGTCCGCCCAGATGCCGATCACGAAGCCGAACAGGCTGAACGTGAGCGACGTGAGCACGAGGAACGTCGCCATCCACACGGGATGCTGGATCTCGTACGGCACGAACAGACGAGCCGTCAAAAGGATGATCGCACCGAGCAGCACCGACTTCGTCGCGGCCGCGCCGACGTAGCCGCACAGGATCTCGAAAGCCGAGACAGGCGCCGACAGCACCTCGTAGATCGTGCCCGAGAAACGCGGCAGGTAGATGCCGAACGAGGCGTTCGACACGCTCTCGGTGAGAATTGAGAGCATGGTGAGGCCGGGGACGATGAACGCGCCGTAGCTGACGCCGTCGATCGCCATCATGCGCGAGCCGATCGCGGAACCGAACACGATGAAGTAGAGCGCCGTCGAGAGCACGGGTGACGCGATGCTCTGCATCAGCGTACGGAAGGTGCGTGCCATCTCGAAACCGAAGATGGCGGCCACGGCGTGCCGATTCATGCGCCTCCGTCGAGGAGCTTCACGAAGATCTCCTCGAGCGAGCTCTGACGCGTCTCGAGATCCCGGAAGTCGATGCCGCTCGCCGCGAGCTGCCGCAGGAGCTCCCCCACGCGGGGCTCGCTGCCTCGCGCGTCGAACGTGTAGGTGAGGCGGCGCCCCTCGTCGGAGAGCTCGAGTGGCTCGCCCGCGAACGCCGCCGGCAAGGCGGCGAGTGGTTGCACGAGCTCGAGCGTGAGCTGCTTTTTCCCGAGCTTCTGCATGAGCTTTCGCTTGTCCTCCACGAGAACGAGCGAGCCCTTGTCGATCACACCGACGCGATCGGCCATTTCCTCCGCTTCCTCGAGGTAGTGCGTCGTCAGGATGATGGTGACGCCGAGCTCGCGGAGCTTCCGCACCATTTCCCACATGGCGCGCCGCAGCGTCACGTCGACCCCGGCGGTCGGCTCGTCCAGAAACAGGATCTCCGGCTGGTGCGAAAGCGCCTTGGCGATCATCACGCGGCGCTTCATGCCCCCCGAAAGCGTGATGATTTTGGCGTGCTTCTTGTCCGAGAGCGACAGATCCGCGAGCACTTTCGAGACGTACTCGGGGTTCTTGGGCTTGCCGAAGAGCCCGCGGCTGAAGGTGACCGTGTCCCACACGCGCTCGAACATGTCCGTGCTGATCTCTTGCGGAACGAGGCCGATCTTCTCGCGGGCCCGCTTGTAGTCGCGGACGACATCGTGGCCGTCGGCAAGCACGGTGCCCTCGGTCGGGTTCACGATCCCGCAGACGATGCTGATGAGCGTGGTCTTGCCGGCACCGTTCGGGCCGAGCAGCGCGAAGATCTCGCCGCGCTCGATGTCGAGGTCGACGTGCGTGAGCGCCTGGAAGCCAGACGCATACCGCTTGCTCAGGTTCCGAATGGAGAGGATCGCGTCCACGACGGCGAGCGTTCTAGCTCGGATCCCGCCCGGCGACGAAGGCCGGCTCCGGGCGTGACGCTCCGAGCTCAGGCGTCGAGCCGTTTCACGAGCCAGCAGGCGTCCTGCCCGCGGGCGTAGAAACGCTGCATGCGCCGCTCGATCTCGAAGTCTGCCTTCAGAAACAGCGACAGCGCCTCGACGTTGGCCTGGGCCGTGGCGAGCGACAGCGTTCGCGCGCCGCCGTCTCGGGCGATGCGCTCCGCGGCCGACAGGAGTCGCGCCCCGAGTCCTCGGCCGCGATCGACACGCCGCACGGCGATGGCTTGCACGAGGGCCCCCCGGCCCACGCGTTCGATCGCGATGAAACCCGACGGCCTGCCGTCAACGCTCGCGATCAACGTCACGGTGCCCGGTTGTCGGACGATCGCGCGCGAGTGGGCACCGGCGTGGGGGTCGAATTCGGCAAACGCCTCGCGACCCGTCCGTTCGACGAAGCCCACGTCGTCGGCGGTCGCGCCGCGTATTACCAAGCGCTCTCGAACGAGCAAAGTCATGCCCGAACGATAGCGCCGAACGGCGGGCGGCGCTCCCCGAAGCCCGTGGTGTCGTGGCCGTCGAACGAACTCCGCGAAGAGCGCCCGAGCCTCACCGCGCCCGAGCACGGCCGACTGCAACGCGGCGTTGCGTCAGGACGGCCGGCGATCGAACGCGTACGGCGTGGCGAGCGCCGACGGCCGGCGCGAAAAATCGCGGCAAAACGCGGAAAGCCGCGGCCTTTTCTCGAGCGAGAGGATCTCACGAAACTCGAGATGCTCGCCGAAGCAGAACAGCGCGACCTCGAGCAGACTGAGGTCACGCGGCGGGAGCGAGCAGAGGACGTTGGCGAGCCGCTCGTCGAGCCACGTCACGGTGCCCTCGATCCGCGCGAGCGACTTCTGAAGGACCGCGTTGTCGTTGGCGATCCCGGCGAGCCGCGCCATGACGACCGTCACCGTGGCGCCCATGGCGTCCGTGGCGAGCTCGAAGGCGTTCGCCGCGAGCGGTTCCGTGAGCGCTTCGGGAAAGATCATGCGATAGGGGCGCGGCGCGCGACGGGCGAGCTCGCGGCACGCGTTGAGCGAGCCGAACCACGTGCCCTCGGTGGTGTGGAGCGACGGCACACGGAGCGTCGGGTTGTCACCGAAGGTGCGGGCGTCGCGCGACCAGAGGTCGAGGACGGGCGCGAGCTCCAGCTCCAAGCCGAGCTCGTGGGCGACGATGCGCACCAGGCGCGTAAAATGAGAGCTCGACCGGCCGACGAGACGGAGGGAGCCATGCGAGGGGGTCGGGACTTCGGGCATGTCCGACGAACGCTCACGCCGCCGTGCGCTCGATGCAAATGCCGAAATCTCGGCTGAAACCCAAAAGGGCGAGCTCTTGCGCGCCCGGAGGCCCCGCCTTAGCTTGCGAAGCCGTGGACCGCGCTCATTGGGTCGCCCTCGTTCTGCTGCTCGCGGTGATCGCCTTCCAGGTGCGCATCACCCGCCGCGTGTGGCGCTCCGAAGCTTTCGACAAGGGACAGAAAATCGCCCAGAGCAAGCTCATTTGGCTGCTCCCACTCGTCGGAGCCGTCGTCGTTGCCACCGTCCTCGAGGACGACGACCAAGGCGGCGCGGGCCCCCCAGCGGGCCTCGGGCGCTGAGCCGATTTTCAGAGCGTATCCCGCCATTTGGCTGGCCGGCCGGCGGGCCCCGTCCGCTTTCCTAGCAGCGTCGGCATGGGTGCGCTAAGAGGGCGCCGCCTCGACAGCGGAACAGCCTGGGGACCCGGCTCGGCCTGGACACCGGGGTTTCGCGCCACAAGGAGCAGCCTCTTGCGCCGTCTCGGTCCGTACGCCTGGTCTCTCATCATCGCGCTCGTCACCTTCCTCCTGCCGGCGGTCGCCGCAGCTGCACCGCACGGCGGTGAAGCGAGCCTGGTCCTGCCGGATCTCGATTCGGTGACCGTGCTCGGCATGACGGGCAAGGGCCTCCTCATGTACGGCCTGCTCATCGCCGCCGCGGGCATCGGGTTCGGCGTCTTCACGCTCAATCAGGTGAAGAACCTCCCGACGCACCGCTCGATGGCCGAGGTCTCCGACATCATCTGGGAGACGTGCAAGACGTACCTCTTCCAGCAGGGGAAGTTCCTCGCGCAGCTCGGCATCCTCGTGGGCGCGGTGATCCTGATCTACTTCGGAGCGCTCCAGGAGATGGGCGCGCTGCGCGTCGCGATCATCCTCGCGTTCAGCGTGGTCGGCGTGCTCGGCAGCTACGGTGTCGCCTGGTTCGGCATCCGCATCAACACCTACGCGAACTCGCGCACGGCCTTCGCGAGTCTCGAGGGCAAGCCCTACCCGGTCTACGCGATTCCGCTGAAGGCCGGCATGAGCATCGGCATGCTGCTCATCAGCGTCGAGCTGATGTTGATGCTCGCGATCTTGCTCTTCGTCCCGGGCGATTACGCAGGGCCCTGCTTCATCGGCTTCGCGATCGGCGAATCCCTGGGCGCTTCGGTGCTGCGCATCGCGGGCGGTATCTTCACCAAGATCGCCGACATCGGCTCGGACCTCATGAAGATCGTCTTCAAGGTCAAGGAAGACGATGCGCGCAACCCCGGTGTCATCGCCGACTGCACGGGCGACAACGCAGGTGACTCGGTCGGCCCGAGCGCCGACGGCTTCGAGACGTACGGCGTGACGGGCGTCGCCCTGATCTCCTTCATCCTGCTCGCCGTCCACGACGCGAAGACCCAGGTGCTGCTCCTGGTGTGGATCTTCGCGATGCGCATCGTGATGGTGATCGCGAGCGTGCTTTCGTACTGGGTCAACGAAGCGATCCAGAAGGGCGCCATCGCGCGCGCCACGAAGGTGAACTTCGAGACGCCCCTCACCTGGCTGGTCTGGCTCACCTCGATCGTGTCGCTCTGCCTCACCTTCGTGGTCTCGAGCCTGCTCATCAAGGATCTCGGCGACGGGAGCCTGTGGTGGCAGCTCTCGACGATCATCTCCTGCGGCACGCTCGCCGGCGCGATCATCCCGGAGCTCATCAAGGTCTTCACGTCCACGAGCTCGGGGCACGTGCAGGAGGTCGTCACGTCGTCACGCGAGGGCGGGGCGTCGCTCAACATCCTCTCGGGGCTCACGGCGGGAAACTTCAGCGCCTTCTGGATGGGCGTCGTGCTCGTGGCGCTGATGGGAGCCTCCTACTACTTCAGCGGCATGGGCCTCGGGGGCCTGATGATGGCCCCGGCCGTGTTCGCGTTCGGCCTCGTGGCGTTCGGCTTCCTCGGCATGGGCCCCGTCACGATCGCCGTCGACTCCTACGGCCCGGTCACGGACAACGCGCAGAGCGTGTTCGAGCTCTCGACCATCACCGAGATCGAGGGCGCCAAGGAAGAGATCGAGAGAACCTACGGCTACAAAGTCGACTTCGAGCGCGCCAAGGAGCTGCTCGAGGAAAACGACGGCGCCGGCAACACCTTCAAGGCGACGGCGAAGCCCGTGCTCATCGGCACCGCCGTCGTCGGCGCGACGACGATGATCTTCTCGATTGTCGTGCTGCTCACCGACCACCTGACGAAGGACCTGGAGAAGCTCTCCATCCTTCACCCGCCGTTCTTGCTCGGCATGGTGGCGGGCGGAGCCATCATCTTCTGGTTCACGGGCGCGAGCACGCAGGCGGTCGTCGCCGGTGCCTACCGCGCGGTCGAGTTCATCAAGCGCAACATGAAGCTCGAGGGTGCGACCAAGGCGTCCATCGAGGATAGCAAGAAGGTCGTCGAGATCTGCACGCGCTACGCCCAGAAGGGCATGTTCAACATCTTCCTGACGGTGTTCTGTGCGACGCTGTCCTTCGCCTGCCTGGATCCGTACTTCTTCATCGGGTACCTGATCTCACTCGCCCTCTTCGGCCTGTTCCAGGCCCTGTTCCTCGCGAACGCGGGCGGCGCCTGGGACAACGCGAAGAAGATCGTCGAGGTCGAGCTCAAGGAGAAGGGCTCGGACCTACACGCGGCCTGCATCGTGGGCGACACGGTGGGCGACCCATTCAAGGATACCTCGTCCGTCGCCATGAACCCGATCATCAAGTTCACGACGCTCTTCGGACTTCTTGCAGTCGAGCTCGGCATCCAGCTCGAGCGCTCGACGAGCATGCTGCTCTCCGCCCTGTTCGGCGCCGTGATGCTGTACTTCGTGCACCGCTCGTTTTACGGCATGCGCATCACGAGCACCCCCGAGGTACCGGCGGGGCGCACGGCTCCCGCCGAGTAGCCGCGAACCTCAGCGCGAGCCTCGCGCGGGCCGCGCTGCGGCTTTTTGCGTCGCGCGAGGCCCTTTAGAGCGCGCGGGCTTCTCGGTCGCCGTCCCGACCGCGGGCTTCGGGGCCGTTCGCTTCGCGTTCTTCGCCGTCTCGGCGGGGCGCTCGGGCGTGGGCGCGGTCGCCGCGGCGGAGCGCGAACGCTTCTTTCTTTCACGCCGCGCGGGCACGAGCCCGGGCTCGCTTTCGGGCAGCGGCGGCGCCCCGCGCCCGACCGCGACGGCATCGAGGTACGCGGCGTAGGCGGGCCCATTCACCTCGTGCTTCAGGTACGCGTACGCCTCGTCCCACGGCTGGGAGACAATGCGCTCGCTCCAGGCACCGAGGCCGCGCGCGTCGTAGGACGGTGCGCGCAGCCGCAGGTAGCCCCAACGCGCCGTCGCGACGAGCGGCGGCGAGCGAGCGCCGTCGTCGGAATCGCCCACGCACAGCGCCGCGTCGTGCGCGCGCAGAAGCTCGTAGATCGCCTCGTCGAACCACGACGGGTGGCGAAACTCGAACGCGACGCGCTGTCCCGCCGGCAAAAGCGCGAGGAAGTCCCCGAGCAACGCGGCGTCCATGCGCGCAAACGGTGGTAGCTGAAACAGCAAGGGGCCGAGCCGCTCGCCGAGCGTCGCCGCGACCGTGAGAAAGCGCTCGACGGGCTCGCGCGCGTCCTTGAGCCGGAGCACGTGCGTGATCCGACGCGGCGCCTTCAAGGCGAAACGAAAATCCGCCGGCACCATGTCCCGCCAGCGCGCGAGGAGCTCCGGCTTGGGCATCTGATAAAACGTGTTGTTGATCTCGACCGTGGGGAGCCGGCTCCCGTAGAACGACAGTCGTTCCGCTGCGGGAAGATCTGCAGGGTAGAAGCCTCCGTGCCACTCGTCGTAGCTGAAGCCGCTCGTTCCGGTTCTGAGCCGCACCGCCGGGAAACGATAACCTACCGGGGCGCCGTCGTCGCGAGGTCGCCTTCTGGACCTTTCGGGTCGCAAATGCGACGCTCGAAGCCGTGACTCGCGAAAGCGACTCCGATACCGAGGGCCCGGAGGCGCCCAAGAGCCCGGCGCTCGACAGCGGGCAGACCGTGGGGTCGCACTACATCGTCGAAGCCCCGGTGCACGGTCCGTCCGGTAGCTTCTTCGGGCGCGACACCGAGGGCGGCGACGCGGTCGTGTTGATCCCGGTGAGCGCGGAACACGCCGAGAAGCTCTCGCCCGCCACATCCGTCGAGCACCCGCACCTCGGTCGCCTGCTCGACGTCGTCACAAACCCCGGGGGCGAAAAGCTCGCCGTCGCGGCGCGCGTCTCGGGGCAAACGCTCGAGGAGCGGCTGCGCGTCATCGGGAAGAAGGCGCCCGTCGACGCGGTCCGCATGGCGCTGCGCATCGCCGACGCGCTGAACGCGTTGCATGCGGTCGGCGCCGTGCACGGCTTCGTGCATGCCGGCTCGGTCGTCGTCGATCCGGAGGGTGAACCGCCCGTGCTCGCCTTCTACCCGAGCGAAGAGGGCGAGCCGCTGCACGCGCCCGAGCGCACCCAAGGCTCGGCGCCTAGCGTCGCCGACGACGCCTGGGCCGCCGCGGGCCTGCTCTACTGGATGCTCACCGGCTCCCCGCCGAAGGCCGGTGGCTACGCGAAGCCCGAAGCGCTCGGCGAAGGCGGGATGGCCGACGCCCAGCTGAGAAGCGCGCTCTGGCCGACGCTCGCGGCGGACCCGACCGAGCGGCAAACGAACCTCCGACCGCTGCGCCGAGAGCTCGCGCGCTGGTTCGTCGAGCACGCCGGCGAAGAGCCGATCCCGGAGGGCGCGCATTCCAAGGCACCCCCGCCGTTGCCGCACAGCGTGCGACCGCCGAGCAGTCTGCGGCCGGGCGCGATGAGCACCATGGCGCCCGCTGCCCCGCGCGGTCGGCGGCTCGTCTTGTTCGCTGCCGCTGCCATCGGGCTCGGCCTGCTCGCTGGTAGCGTCGCCTCGTTCCTGCGCCCCAAGCGCGTCGAGCTCGTCTCCGTTCCGAAGGCAGGGCCCAAGGCACCCCCGCGCGCTTCCGCGGTGAAGGTCGGCGATGTCGCGATGGCCGCCGCGTTCAACCAACTTCGGTAGCAAGGTTGCCGCGTGCATGGCCGGCTACCTGCCGGACGGCGCCTTCGGCAAGGCACCGGAGCTCGAGTGGCTGTGCTCCGAAACGGATCCTCGCGCCGGCGCCGACAAGCTGCGTGTCGCGGTGGTCACGGGCGCGCCGAAGGGCCCACCCACGGAAGCGATGAAGATCTTCTCGCGCATCGGCTGGTACGACATGGCAGCCTTCGCCGTCGTTCGAGCGGGATGCTGCCCCGAGGCGCCGCCGCTGTCGTTGCCCGACTCGAAGTGCGACATGGCCACGGCGTTGCGCAGCGTCGGCGAGGCGGTCACCGCGACGCGTGATTCTCGTCGAGCCGCTCAAGGAGTACACCGAGAGCATCCACTGCGAGCTCAATCGCGGCGGAGCGAAGTGGCTAAGGCGCTCGGAGCGCCCCGCGGGCGGTGAGGACACTGCGTTCCTCGAGCTCGTCAAGCGCCTCGAGTAGCGGGCCCCGGAGCATGCCGTGGACGTGCTCCTCTTCTCTCTGCAGCTCGTCGTGGCGCTCGTCGTCCCGGCGCTCGTGCTCCGGCGCGACATCCGGCACCTGCCGCCGCGCGCCCGCGAGCGAGCCTGGCCCGACACGTCGGTGTGGGTCGCGGTCGCGCTGATCGGCCCGCTCGCCGTGAGCCTGCACCTCGTGCGAACGCGTCGCACGCTGCTCGCGGCCATCCTCGCCGTCGCCTGGGCCGAAGCGTGGATCCTCGGGCCGACGTTCTTCCTGTCACTCCTGGAGCCGGGCTAGAAACAGCAGCAATGAAATGCTACCGTCGCGGGAAATGAACCTAAGCATTCGTAAATAAAAGAACTTCTTGTGGCGGCCTCGTAGGGCGAGTTCGGCTAGACTTCGCAAAAATGCTCAGCCCGCGCCTCGCCCCTCGAGAGCTCCTCCGCATGATGCTGGCGGCACTTTGCGTGGCGGTCGTCGGTGCCGCGTGCTCCGCACAGCCTCCCGAGCGCGCGGGGGACGTCAGCACCCCATCGACGGGCGGCGCCCTCGGCGTGGGCGGCGGTGCTGGAAGTGTTTCCACCGGCGGCGTGGCATCGGGCTCGGGCACGGGCGGCGTCAGCGGCACGACGGGCGGCGTCGGTACGGGCGGCGTCAGTGGCACGACGGGTGGCGTCGGCGGCACGACGGGAGGCACACCACCGGTCGCGGGCTCGGGCGGCGCGGGTGCCGTGTCGGGCAGCGGCGGCAGCGCGGGCAGCGGGACGTGCCCCGCGGGCACGAGCGAATGCCCGGGCGGCTGCAAGAACCTCGCGATCGACGTCACCAACTGCGGCGTCTGCGGCACGGCATGCCGCGCCGATCAGAGCTGCACCGACAGCCAGTGTGCGTGCTCCGCCGGACAGATGGAATGCAACGGAGTGTGCTTCGACACCTCGTCGGACCCCATGAACTGCGGCGCCTGCGGCACGGCATGCCCGTCGAGCCAGGTCTGCTCGCAGGGGAAATGCGGGGCCGGCTGTGCCGCCGGGCTCACGCGCTGCGACGGCGCGTGCGTCGATACCACGGGACATCAGAACAATTGCGGCGCCTGCGGCAACGCCTGTCCGTCCGACCAGATGTGCTCGATGAGCGCCTGTCGCTGCCGCACGGGGCAGGCATCGTGCAACGGCGGTGCTTGCCAGGACGTGCTGAGCGACACGTCGAACTGCGGCGCTTGCGGCAAGAAGTGCGCGACGGGCGCCATGTGCACCGACGGTGCGTGCGTCTGCCCGAACAGCGGCACCGACTGCTCCGGCACCTGCAAGGACCTCACCTCCGACGCGAGCAACTGCGGCAAATGCGGCACGCCGTGCGGCGGCGGCACGAGCTGCCTGTTCGGCGGTTGCATCGATCCGAACAGCGTGAGCTGCGGCGGCGGCTCGGAGATGAACCGGAGCTGCACGAAGGACGCCTACGTGATGCTCGGGAAATACTGGGTGAACAACAACCAGTGGGGCATCAGCGGAGCGAGCGGCCAGCAGTGCATCTTCGGCACCTGCCAGACCGGTGATCTCGTGGGCTGGGGCACGGACTGGCAGTGGACCGGCGGCTCGGGCGGGGTCAAAACCTACGTGAGCCTGGTCTTCGGCTGGCAGTGGGGCTGGCGCGTCACCAACACGGGCCTGCCCGTGCAGCTTTCGTCGGGCAAGCACGTCAACTGCGGTTGGAGCTACTCGGTCACCGCGAGCGGGACGATCAACGTGTCGTACGACATGTGGGTCCATACGACGTTGAACCCGGACTCGAGCTCGACCCCGAGCGACGAGGTGATGGTCTGGCTCTACCGTGCGGGCGGTGCGGGGCCGATCGGCACGCTGCAAACGACCGTGACGATCGGGGGCTCGTCGTTCGACCTTTACCGAGGCAACAACGGCGGCACCAACGTGTTTTCCTACGTGCGCACCCAGAACGCGACGACCGCCGTGCACGACATGATGAGCTTCATGAGCGATCTCGTTTCGAGGGGGTGGATGCAGAACAGCAAGTACCTCGCGTCCGTGCAGGCGGGCACCGAGGTCTACTCGGGGAGCGGAAGCCTTACGACGAACGGATTTTATTGTCGCGTTCAGTGACCGGAGCCGATTCGATGACCCTATCTTCTTCACGCCTTTTTATCGCCCTTCTTGCCTTCGGCTCGCCCGTCTGGACGGCGCTTGCCTGTACCCCCGCGGTCACGGGCGACGACGACACGGTGCCGCCGCCCATGACCGGCGGCGCCACGGGAGTCGGCGGCGCCACGGGAGTCGGCGGCGCCACGGGCGTCGGCGGCGCCACGGGAGTCGGCGGCGCCGCGGGAGTCGGAGGCGCCACGGGAGTCGGCGGCGCCACGGGCGTCGGCGGCGCCACGGGAATCGGCGGCGCCGCGGGCACGGCCGGAACGCCCGCTGCGGGAGCGAGCGCGGGCGGCGCCGGGGCCGGCATCGGCGGCTCGGACGCGGGCTCGGCGGGGACCGCGGGCGCCGGGGACCCCGTCAAGGATTGCTTCAACAAGGTGACCGTGGCGACGCCCCTGCTCACCGACTTCGAAAGCTACGACGGCGTGCTGCCCGCCTTCGACGACGGCTCGTGGACCTTCACGATCGACACGGCCTACGCGGGGCTCTACCCACTCTCGGAAAGCACCCCTCCCGGCTCCGATACGCGCGCGCCGACCTACACGTTGAACTTTGCCGCCGGTGCCAACGCCAGCAACTGGGCGGTGCACGCCGTGAACACGGCCACGGCGGATTGGGGCGGCGGCATCGGGTTCTGGATGGGCTGCATCAACGCCTCCTCGTACGCTGGGCTCACGTTCTGGGTGCGCGGGACGACGCCGACCGCCATGATCAGCGTGGCGCTCGCGACCGAAGACACCACGCCCCCCGACGCGACCGATCCGCGCAAAGGTGGCACCTGTGATCCTGCGCCCACCTCCGGCTCGTGCGCCGGCCCTTCGGCGAGCGTGGCCGTCACGGCCGACTGGACGCAGATCACGCTGCCCTGGGGCATGTTCACGGCGGGCGTGGGCGCCTCGGGCGTCGCCGTACCGGCGACGGGCGACAAGATCACGGGGCTCAGCTTCGGCGCGCAGATGAGCTACGTGCCGAATCCCGCCGACGATGGCGGGACCTACATCCCCGAAGCGGGCGCCTTCGACATCGCGATCGACGACCTCGGCTTCATGTGAAAAAGCGTCACTGGAGCAGCAAAAGGCCGCGCTTCTTGCCGGGGGCAGCCTCGGTGTCGATGGCCTCGAACAGGCGCTTCGGGTTGACGAGCCACGGCTCGTAGGCTTCGTTCACGTCGAGCACGAAGACGAGCCCTTCGGGCTCGAGGTAGCCGCCGATCGGCGAGTGGTGTCCGCCGCCCTTCCCGAACAGCGGACCGCGGTGGAAATTCGCGAGGTAGCGCCGCGACGGGTCATTGAAACGCGGCAACAGCTCGCGAAACGCAGCGTAGTCGAGGCCGCGGATCACGCTAACCTTGCGCCCGGTCTTCTCGCGTGCGAGCGCGGCGACGTTGTCGAGCGACAGCCCGCCGAGGCACAGGCCGCTCCAGCATTTGCCCGTCCCCTCGACCATCTGCTGCTGCGTCGCCGTGCCGCCGAAGGAGAGCACGGCGTTCGCGAGCGTCGTAGGACCGCAGAACGAGTCGTTCTTCTGATAGACGAGCCCGGCGCGGTAGGTGCGCGCCACCGGAAGCTGCCAGGCGCGCTCGACGAGCGCGGTCGACTGGTACACAGGCGCGGTTTTGATCGAAACCACGTCGTACTTCTTCGCGAGGACCACGAGCTTCACGTAGTAGTACGCGGGCACGGCGACGAGCAGGAGCAGGAGCCCGCCGGCGATCACGGAGAGCCGCACCAGAAAGCGGCGTGGGCGGCGGGCGCTCATCGGTGCTCGTTCGGACACCCGACGGTCACGGGCACCCCGCGTTCTAGCCTATTTCCGCCAATCCGCCGGGCACACCGCGGGCAGGGCAGTTGGAAGCGCGGTTTGTGCCCAAGCCTGCCCCGCGCCCGACGGGCGAGCCTCCACCCACGGCGGAAGCCGCCGGGCACTGACGCTTGCCGACCCACCACCAAAGCCTCCCGCGTGCTGACCCTGCGTCCCGCTGCGCGCCCCGGCTCTTTCGATTATATCGCCCGCGCCGGTGCCGAGGGGCAAAAATCCCGCAAACCCCCGGGAATAGGCGGCTTTGGAGGATTGTCTTGCGGCCGGCCACCGCGTTATACGCGCCGGGCGAGGAAAGAAGACGATGCAAGACGTTCGCATGCTGAACGACATGGTCCAGAAGGAGAGCGCCTTCGTGGACGACCTGCTGGCCGAGGTGGGAAAGGTGATCGTCGGCCAGCAGCAGATGATCGAGCGCATCCTGGTCGGCCTGCTGTCGGGCGGGCACGTGCTGCTCGAGGGCGTGCCGGGTCTGGCGAAGACGCTGACGGTGCGCACGGTGTGTGATGCGATTTCCGCGAAGTTCGCGCGCATCCAGTTCACCCCCGATCTCTTGCCCGCGGATCTCGTGGGCACGGTCATCTACGACCAGAAGACCGGCGAGTTCACGAGCAAGCTCGGCCCGATCTTCGCGAACCTCGTGCTCGCCGACGAGATCAACCGCGCGCCCGCCAAGGTGCAGAGCGCCCTGCTCGAGGCGATGCAGGAGCGCCAGGTCACGATCGGCGACAAGACCTACCCCCTACCCGACCCGTTCGTCGTGATGGCGACGCAGAACCCCATCGAGCAGGAGGGCACCTACCCGCTGCCCGAGGCGCAGGTCGATCGCTTCATGCTGATGGTGCGCGTCGGCTACCCCACGCGCGAGGAAGAGCGTGCCGTGATGGACCGCATGACCGCTCCGCTCTCCACCAAGGCCGTCTCGAAAACGTCACCTGCCGAGCTGCTCGAGGCGCGCAAGGTGGTGCGCGACGTTTACATGGACGATCGCGTCAAGGACTACATCGTCGACGTCGTGTTCGCCACGCGCGAGCCGGAGAAGCGCGGCCTCAAGGACCTCGCGCCGCTCATCGAGTACGGGGCGAGCCCACGCGCCAGCATCGCCCTCAATCTCGCGGCCCGGGCGCACGCGTTTTTGCGGCACCGTGGCTATGTCACGCCCGAGGACGTGAAGGCGATCGGACCGGACGTGCTCCGGCACCGCGTGGTGCTTTCGTACGAGGCCGAGGCGGAGGAGGTGACGGCCGAGGACATCGTGCGGCGTGTGTTCGAGGTCGTCGAGGTGCCGTAGCTCGTGATCCCCAAGGAGCTTCTCAAGGCCCTGCGCAAGATCGAGATCACGACCAACCGGCTCGCGACGGAGCAGCTTGCCGGTAACTACACGTCCGTGTTCAAGGGTCGGGGTCTCGCGTTTCGCGAGGTGCGCGAATACCAGCCGGGCGACGACGTGCGCACGATCGACTGGAACGTGAGCGCGCGCATGAACGCCACGTACGTGAAGGTGTTCGTCGAAGAGCGGGAGATGACGGTGATGCTCGTCGTGGACTTGTCGGCGAGTCAGAACTTCGGCACCCAGGGCGGCAGCAAGGCGCGCCTCGCGGCCGAGGTCGCCGCGCTCTGCGCGTTCAGCGCCATCAGCCACAACGACCGCGTGGGGCTGATCCTCGCCACCGACCAGATCGAGAAGATCGTGCCGCCCATGAAGGGCCAGAAGCACGTGATGCGCGTCGTGCGCGAGATCCTCGGCGCCAAGCCCGAGCGCCCCGGCACCGATCTCAAGGTCACGCTCGAGACGCTCTACCGCGTGGCACGGCGGCGCAGCGTGGCGTTCGTGATGAGCGACTTCTACACGAGCGGCTACGAGCGCGCGCTCTCGCTCGCCGCGGCCCGCCACGACGTGATCCCCATCCTGCTCGTCGACCCGCGCGACGAGGAGCTGCCCGACGTCGGGCTCTCGAGCTTCGAGGATTTCGAGACGGGCGAAAGCGTCGTCATCGACACCTCGAGCAAGCTCGTGCGCGCCCACTACAAGAAGCGCATGCGCGCGCTACGTGAAACACCGATCCGGCTCTTCACGAAGCTCGGGCTCGATCATTGCGTGGTGCGGACGGATCGGCCGTACGTCGGCCCGCTGCGCGAGCTCTTCGCGCGGCGAGCGCGGAGGGCGCACCGGTGAAGCCACGGGCGCTCGCCGGGCTCGGCCTCGTGCTTTCGAGCGCCATCGGCGCGGCGGCGGCGGCGGCGAGCGGCACGGCCGGCGGCGGGGCCGTCGCGGTGCCGCCGGGCTGGACCCCGGTGCCGAGCGGAGCGCCCCCGGCTCCCGTCACGAGCGGCGCCGCTTCACTCGCTCCGTCCGCAAGCGCAACGCCGCCGGCAAGCTCCGCACCGGCACCACCCACTCCGAGCGCGGCGCCCGCGACGCAAAGCGCGGCGCCGCAGGCGCCAAGCGTTGCTTCCGACACGTGCCGCGAGCGAGTGCCCGCTGGAAAGGATCGCCCGAAGCTCACGGAGAAGGTGCCGTCGCGCGCCGAGAGCGGGCACGCCCTCACGCTCAGCTTCGTGCTCGAGCACGGCAAGGGCGAGACGGTGCTGCCCGGCGGCTTCCAGCCGCAGAGCGACAGCACCGAATGGCGCGCCCTCGAGCACCTTGGGCTCTACGTGCCCGATCCCGATGGCGGCGCCGGTCCCGTGGTCGAGCGCACCGAGCACGGCGATCGCGCGACGACGACGATCGAGCTTTCGCTCGTGGCGCTGCCGCAGAAGCCGGGGCGAAACCGCATCACGATCCCCGCCCTTCCGCTCAGCGTGGCACGCGCGAGCGGCGACGTGCTCGTGCTCTGCACCTCGCCGCACGAGGTCACGATCGAAGACCCGATCGCGAACGTCTCGAACCCGATGCCGAAGCCGAATCCGCCCGCGCGCCCGCAGCGCGAGGAGTGGACGCTGCTCAAGCAGGCGGTGCTCGGCGCAGCGATCGCGCTCCCCGTGGGCCTGCTGGCGGCCTGGTTGCTCGGTCGCTGGCTGCGCCGTCCGCGTCCGGCGCCGCCCGCGCCGCCGCCACGACCACCCTGGGAGGTGGCGCTCGAGGAGCTGTTCGACGTGCGTCACGCCGGCCTCGTCGCCGAGGGGCGCCTCGCGGAGCACTTCGACCGCGTCTCGGACATCGTGAGAAAGTACTTGGGAGCCCGCTTCGGGTTCGACGGGCTCGAGAGCACGACCCGCGAGGCGCTCTCCCTGCTCCGAAGGGCGACGCCTCGCATCGACCCGCTCGACGCCATCGAAGCGTTCCTGCGTCAGGCGGATCTCGTGAAATTCGCGAAGACCGTGCCGAGCGCCGAGGACGGCGAGCTCGCCCTGGTGCGCGCCGAGCACATCGTGCGTCAGACGCTGCCGCTCTTGCCCGGCGAAGCGCGAGCCCCCGAGGCTGGGCCCACGGGCACCCCGGGGCCCGACCAGAACGCTGCCGCAGAGCAGGCGCCGAGCGCCACCGACGGCCCCGCCGACGAGCAAGCGCAGCAGGAAGCCGCGGAGTGGGGGCCCAAGCCGCCCGAGGGAGGCACCTCGTGAGCGCGGCCCCTTCGATCCGTCCGAGCGTGGTCCCCGAGCTCGAGCAGAAGCGCCCGTCGGCGCGCGGGGCGCGCAGGCTCGTGCGCGCAGCCGTCGGCGTGCTCGCGTTCCTCGTGCTCGCCGCGCTCGGCCTTTCGTACCCTGCGCTCGCGCGGGGCAGCGAGCTCGCCGCGGCGCGCTGGGCGGAACCGTGGGCTTTCGCGCTGCTTTTCGTGGTGCCCATCGTGCTCTACCGCACGGTGCTCGGCGACGATCGGCGCACGCCGCGCCTGCGCCTGGGGACGATCGCGGCGCTCGCTGTCGGACCTGCCGGAGCGCGCGTCCACCTGCGCGACTTGCCCGGCATTGCGCGCGCGATCGGTCTCGTGCTTTGCATCGGCGCGCTCGCGCGGCCGCTCAACACGCTCAGGCCCGTGACCACCGACGAGGAAGGCATCGACATCGTCGTCGCGCTCGACATGTCCGGGTCGATGCGGGCCGTGCTCGACAACGTTCCCGAGGATCTCGCGAGCTATCTACCGCGCGGACGGCCCGGCGTGCGGCCGACGCGCCTCGACGTGGCGAAAGCCGTGGTGCGCGATTTCATCGGACGGCGCAAGACGGACCGCATCGGGGTCGTCGTGTTCGGCTCGAGCGCCTACGTCGTGTCGCCGCCCACCCTCGATTACCACCTGCTCGACGTGCTCGTCTCGCGCATGGAGATCAACCTGATCGATCCCAATGCGACGGCGATTGGCGACGCGCTCGGCGTCGCGAGCGCTCGCCTCAGGCGCTCCACGGCCAAGAGCAAGGCGATCATCCTGCTCACCGACGGCGACAACAAGGGCGGGCGCGTCGCGCCCGAGTACGCGGCCAAGCTCGCGAACGTCGTGGGCGCGCACATCTACACCATTCAGATCGGCACGGGTGAAAGCGCCGAGGTGCAGGACGGGCTCGATCTGTTCGGGCAGCCCCGCTACGTGCGCGTGCCCTACCCCGTCAACCCGAAGCTGCTCAAGGCGCTCGCAGAAAAGACGAACGGGCACATGTACGTCGCCAGCGACGCGAAGTCGCTCCAGGCGAGCTTCCATGACGTGCTCAATCGCCTCGAGAAGACCAAGCTGTCGGCGAGCTCCGCCCATTTCGAGGAGCTGTACCGCTTCCTGCTCCTGCCGGGCGTGCTCCTGATGGCGCTCGACGGCCTCTTGCGAGCCCTCGTGCTCAGGAGGTTTCCGTGAGGTTCGCGGAGTCGATGTGGCTCTTCGGCGCGCTCTTCGCGCTCGCGCTCGGCGCGCTGCTCGCCGTCGGCGGCGTGCTCGGGCGACGGGCGCTCAAGCGCTTCGGCGACGAGCCCGTCGTGCTCGAGCTCGCCACGGCGCGCGCGGGCGGCCGACGCGCTCTCAAGGGCGTGCTGCTCGTGCTCGCGCTCGGGCTCTTCTTCGTGTCGCTGGCCCAACCGCAGTACGGGCGCGGTACGCGCTTGATCCCAGCCACCAATCTCGACGTGGTCGTGGTGCTCGACTACTCGAAGAGCATGTACGCGCGCGACATCGGGCCGTCGCGCATCGAGCGGGCCAAGGCGGAAGTGGCGCGTTTGATCGCCGATCTCCCGGGCGCGCGCTTCGGCGCCGTGGCCTTCGCGGGCGAGGCGATGGCGTTTCCTCTCACGAGCGATGGGGCAGCCATCTCGCAGTTTTTCCGGCAGCTCACGCCGAACGACATGCCCGTGGGCGGCACGGCCATTGCGCGCGCGTTGGAGGCCGGGCGCGACCTCATCTCACGCGACCCGCTGTCGAAGGATCATCGGAAAGTGATCTTGCTCGTCACGGACGGCGAGGATCTCGAAGGCGATCCGGTACAAGTGGCGCAGGCGGCTTCGCACGACGACATCACGATCCACGTGGTGCAGGTCGGCGGTCGCACGCCGGAGCCGCTGCCCGAAGTGAACGAGGTCGGTCAGGTGACGGGCTGGCGTACCGACTCCGAAGGCAAGCCCGTCACGACGTCGCTGTCGGCCGAGGGCGAGGCCGAGCTCGCCAAGATCGCCGAAACGACCAACGGGCTCATCGCGCGGAGCGAAAAAGGCGAGACGGGCATCGAGAGCATCGCTGCGCGCCTGCGGCAGATGATGAGCGAGGAGCTTTCGGAGCGCGTGGAGACGGTCTACGCCGACGTCTACGCGTACCCCCTGGCGCTCGCGCTTTTCCTCGCCGTGATCGAGACGCTCGTGCCCGAAGGGCCCCGCCGCAAGCTCCGTTCGGTGCCGCCCGCTCCGCCTCCGAAGCGGAAGAAGCCGCGGGTCGCACGCACGATCGCGACGAGCCTTCTCGCGGCGCTCACGTTGCCGGCGGCCCTCGGCGGCTGCGAGCGGGCCAACGAGCTTTTCATGCGCGACTCGCCCAAGGTGCGCGAGGCCATCGACGCGCTCGACGGCGGGGACGCGGGCGCCGCCGTTTCGCTGCTCGAGGAGTACCTCTCCACCGGCAAATGCGAAAACGGCTCGATCGGCGCGCCCGATTCGTTGCGCGAGCACCCGAACGCGGCGTTCGACCTCGGCCTCGGGCTGTTCACGATCGCCGAGCGCTTCGGCAAGCGATTCGGAGAGGATCCCCCGAAGGTGGACGGCGGCCTCGCGCCCAACGACGAGGCCGACCTCGGAAAGCGCAGTGCCGAGGTCGATTGCGCGCTGCGCATCGTGCGGCTCGCGGCCGGCGACGCTTCGCTGCCCATCGAGCTCAGGGCCCGCGCGCTCTACCTCGCGGGTAACCTCGAATTTCTGAGGCGCGACTACCGCTCGGCCGTCGCAAGCTACGATCTATCGCTCAAGCTCACGCCCGGCTTGCCCGAGGACGCGGGGGACGGCATCGGACGCGATGCGGCGTACAATCGCGCCGTGGCGCTGCGCCGCATCGAGGATCAGGAAAACGACGCCGGCCCCCCGGACGCCGGCCCCGACTCGGGCCCCCCCGACGCCGGTGACGACGGGGGTCCGCCCGATGCCGGACCGGACGGCGGTGACCAGGAAAAGGACGGCGGCAACGACCAGCCCGACGCCGGCAGCGACGGGGGTCAGCCGGAAAAGCCCGACGCCGGCAAGGACCGGGGCGACGGAGGCAGCGAGCCGCCCCCGGATCAGCAGCACAAGCAGGAGCCACAGAGCTCGAATCAGAACCAGGACGACCGACTGCTCGACCTGTTGGAGCAAGCGCCGACGCTCCAGGAGCACGACGCAAAGAAGCACGCCGCCGAGGTCCAGGGTCGACCGGGCATGGAGGACAAGTGAGCGCGCGCGCCCTCTGCGGCCTCCTCGTCGCGCTCTTCTGCTTCCTGCCGTCCACGGCATTCAGCCAGGTGCGCCTGCAGACGCAGGCGAGCGGGCGGCGCTTCGAGGTCGGACAGAGCTTCCAGCTCGAGGTGAACGCGCTCGGCTCGGGTCAGGTGAACCCCGACGATCCCAGGCTGCCCGTGCCACCGGGCTTCGAGGTGCAAGGGCCGAGCATCGGATCGCGCACCGAGGTGAGCATGAACGGCGGGGTGGTCATGCAACGCACGGGCATCTCCGCCACCTGGATCATCACCCCGACGCGCGCCGGCACGTTCCGGCTCGGACCGCCGAGCGTCCGCCTCGGTGGCTCGCGCGTCGTCGGTGACCCCGTCACCGTGGAAATCGTCCCGCCGGGCACGCTGCCGCGCCGCCCGGGCGGACGCCCCGGCCTGGATCCGTTCGGGTGGCTCGATCCGTTCGGCGGCGGCTCGCCCTTCCCGCCCGGCCTGCTCGGCCCCGACGATCGGAGCCTCGAGCCCGAGGAGCCGCCGCCCGTGCCCGAGGAGCTACGCGTGGAGCGCGCACCCGATCCGATCGCGTTCGTGCGTGCGGTGGTCACGCCGAAACGACCCGTGGTCGGCGAGCAGGTCACGCTGCGCATCTACGCGTACGGGAGCCGCGGACCGTTCCGGGAAGCGAACCCCACCGAGCCGAGCCGCGCGGATTTTCTCGGCTACAGCGTCGTCGAGTCGTCGTACGGCGAGGATTTCGTGCGCGTTCCCATCGGCGACACCACCTACTTCGCCGTCAAGCTGCGCGAGCTCGCGCTGTTTCCACTACACGCGGGCAAGCTCACGATCGGGGCGCTCACGATGACGTTCGACGGGCCCCACTACCGAGGGCGCGCGCCGATCGTCCGCTCGAGCGTCCCCATCGACCTCGACGTGAGCGAGCCCCCCCTCGCAGGTCGCCCGCCCGGCTACAAGCTCGGCGACGCCGGAGAGCTGTCACTCGAGGCGACGGTGGACCCGCGGCGCGTGACCGCGGGCGACGCCGTCTCCGTGATCGCGAAGCTCCAAGGCACGGGGAACATCCCGCTCTCGCTCGTCACGCCGGAGCGGCGAGGCGTCGAGTGGCTCGATCCGACGCTCACCGACAAGGTCGAGCCCGAGGGCAGCGTCGTCAAAGGCTACCGGACGTTCTCGTACGTCGTGAAGCTGCACGAGCCGGGTAAGATCGACCTCGGCGAGCTCACGCTGCCCTACTTCAACACGAGAAAGCGTGCCTACGTGACGCTGAGCGCCGCGCTCGGCAACGTGGACGTTGCCGAGAACCCCAACGCCGGCAAGCTCGAGCCAAAGCGCACGCGCGACGATGCGCGCGACAAGGCGCTCGCGCTCGCCCCGCGCACGAAGCTGGGAGCGTACACGCCGGCAAGGGCGACTTTCACGGACGATCCCCGCTTCTTCGTGCTCTTGTTCGGCGCGCCCGCGCTCGTGGCGCTCGCCGGTCTCGGCCTCGATCTCGGGGGCCGCCTGCGCCGGCGGCTCGCGGCCCAGCGTGGCGGACCCGAGCGGCTCGCACACGACGCGTTGCGGGCCGCCGACGACGCCGCACGCCGCGAAGCGGTCGCGACGACGGCCGCAGCCGTCGAGCGCGCGCTGTTCTCCGCGCTCGAAGCAGCGGCGGACCTTCGCGCCAGGGCGCTCCTCAGACAAGAGCTCAGAGCGGCGCTCGCGGAGGCAGGCTTTTCCGAAGCCACTTCGACGCGCCTCCTGTCGCTGCTCGATGCGTGTGAGGCGGCGCGCTTCACCGGCAAATCGCCCAAGAAGCCGCCCCGGGAGCTCGCCCGCGAGGGTCGCGCCTTGGTGGCCGAGATCCTTCGCCAGCGCCGACCGCGACGGAGCCGCGCGGCATGAGCTTTTTGCGGGCCGTCCTTTCGGCCGTGGTGGTGCTGGGCGCCGCAGGCCTTGCCTTCGCGAACGGCAACGAAGCCGACTTCGGGGAAGCCGTGCAGGCGTTGGAACGAGGCGCGTACTCGAACGCCGTCGATCGATTCGAGCTGCTCGCCGATCGAGGGTTCGTGCACCCCGACGCGAGCTTCGATCGCGCCGTCGCGTACCTCGGTCGCGCTCGCTCGAGTCAGAAGCAGCCGGGCGACCTCGGTCGTGCCGCGGCCGCCCTGGCGGAAACGCTGAAGCTTCGCCCGGGCGACCGCGAGGCAGCGAGCACTCTCGAAGCCGTACGCTCCGAGCTCGGTCGGCGGCAGGCACGCGTGGGCGGCGCGCCACTTTTCGCAAGGCCGCGGCTCGCGCGCGCGCTCGTCGGGCTCGCTCCCGAGCGCGTCTGGGCGAGCATCGCGCTGCTCGGCTCGCTGGTCGCCTCCATCGGCATCGCCCTGCGTCTCATCGTGCGCCGGCCCACGACCGTCGTGCCCGGCTCGCTCGCGCTCGGCGTGGGCTCGCTTTTGCTGTTCTCGGGGGGAGCGCTCACTGCCGGTGCGCGCGATTTCAGGCGCACGTCCAAGGCCGCCGTCGTCGTGGCATCGGAGGCTCGGCTGCTCGACGAAACCGGGCGCCCCTTGCCCACCAGCAAGGACGGTGACGGCAACGCTGCTCCCGAGGGCGCCGAGGTTTACGTGATCGAGCACCGGGGCGGCCTCGCGCGCGTCGAATGGGGAAGCTTGGACGCCTGGGTCGTCCAAGGACAGGTACGCGAGCTCGCGACTCCGTGATACGCTGAGCCGTGCGTCCGCGCGCAGCCCTCGGCATCCTGGCGCTCACCACGGCCTGCGGCGGCCGCGCACCCGTGTCGCCCCCGACGACCCCGAGCGCACCCCCGCCGGCGAACGAAGCGGCCCCTTTCGCGCCGAACGCACCGGCCATGGCGCCGGCAGCGTCGAACGCGGTGCCGACGCCGTGCGGCGCGTCCGGTGCGCGTCGCTTCACGACGTTGCGCGATGCGTTCGAGGCGACCCTGCGTGACAATCCGCGCGTCATCGCGGTCGGCGAGGCCCACGCGCAGAAGGCGAAAGCGAACGTCCCGTCGGCAACGCGGCGCTTCGGGGAGGAGCTTTTGCCGAGCTTGCGCGGGAAAGTGAAAGACCTCGTGCTCGAGCTCGTCGTGCCCGACAAGGCCTGCAAAAAGGGCGAAGATCGCGCCGCACGCGAGCACACCGAGGAGGCGACCGCGCCGCAGGCGGCGACGAACCAGAACGAGTTCGTGACGCTCGGCTTCGCTGCAAAAAAACTCGGCATTCGCCCCGAAGCGCTCGTGCCGACCTGCGACGAGCTCGGTCAGGTCGTGCGAGCCGGCGAGGGTGACATCGCGGCCATGCTGTCGCTCATCGCCGATCTCACGGCGCGCGAGACCGAGGCGTTCCTCGCGCACGGCGACCCCGCGCTCGGCGTGGCGACCTACGGCGGCCTTCTGCACAACGATTTGAGCCCTCGACCCGGGCGGGAGACGTGGAGCTTCGGGCCGCGCTTGCAGGCTCTCGTGGGCGGGCGCTACGTGGAGGTCGATCTCATCGTGCCGGAGTTCATCGAGCCCGCCGAGCCTTGGCTCAGCCTGCCCTGGTTTTCGAGCTACGACGCCACTCGGGACGGAGACGCCGCCATGCTCTATTGCACCGGCGCGGCGTCCTACGTGCTCGTCTTCCCGCGCACCAAAGACGCCCCTCACGAGCCAGGAGCAGCCGGGTGACGGCGTCGCTCTTCCCGCTCCACAGCCCCATCAAGCCCTATGCGTGGGGCTCGCACACCTCGCTTGCCCTAATCCGCGGCGTCGCGCCACCCGGCGGCCCCGAAGCCGAGCTCTGGATGGGCACGCACCCGGGCGGGCCCTCACTCGCTGACACGCCGAGCGGCCCACGCCCGCTCGGCGAACTGATCGCCGAAGCGCCGCTCGCGATGCTCGGCAAGGACGTGACGAACACGTTCGGTCCGCGACTGCCGTTCTTGCTCAAGATCCTCGCGGCGGCCGAGCCGCTGTCGCTGCAAGCGCACCCGAGCCTCGAGCGGGCTCGGCTCGGCTTCGCGCGCGAAAAGGCCCGCGGCACCCCCATGGACGCGCCGGAGCGGAGCTACAAAGACGACAGCCACAAGCCCGAGCTCATCTGCGCGCTCACACCCTTCCACGCGCTGGTGGGATTCCGACCCATCGACGACACGCGCCGGTTGCTCGAAGCGCTCGAAGTCCGGGCCCTTGCGCCGCTGCTCGAGGCTCTCGCCCTCTCGCCGCCGAAACGCGCTCTTTACACCTTCTTCGCGCTCGCCGTCACGGCATCGCCCGCGTACCGCCGCGAGCTCGCCGAGGCCACCCGGTTCGCCTGCAACGAACGGCAGTCCTCGGTCTCGGAGTTTTCGCGCGAGCTCGCGTGGGGCGCGCGCATCGGTGCGCTCTACCCGGGTGACCCCGGCATCGTCGTCGCGCTCGCGCTGAACCTCGTGGCGCTCGAGCCGGGCCAGGCGCTCTACCTCCCCGCGGGCAACCTCCACGCGTATCTGGAAGGGACCGGCGTCGAGATCATGGCAAGCTCGGACAACGTGCTCCGCGGTGGCCTCACGAAGAAGCACGTTGACGTCCCCGAGCTGCTCGAGGTGCTGGATTTCCAGGCGGCGCCGGCGACGCTCGTCCCGAGCACGCACCACGATGGCGAGCTCCGTTACATCACACCCGCGCGCGAGTTCGCGCTATCGCGCATCGACCTCGACGGAAGCAGCGTCACCGTGGGCCCCATCCTGGGACCCGAGATCCTCCTGGTCACGCAAGGAACGGCCGAGGCCCAGCGCGGCGGCGAACGCGCGGCGCTCGCAGCGGGCAGCGCGGTCTTCGTCGCGGCCGAGGGCGGACCGCTCGTGCTCACGGGTCACGGCACCGCGTTCCGCGCACGCGTGAACGACACGCCGCCCGGCTGAAACGGCGGCTTCGCTCGGCTACCCAGGCGAGCCCGCGTCGGGCAGCTCCGTCACGCCCTCCGGCTCCGGGCAGATCTCGCCGGTGTAGCCCTTCTCGCCCTCCGGAATGCGGCAAGGGTGCACCTCGATGCGCCGCGGGCGCGCCTTGTAAGTGACCTTGCGGCGCTCCTCCTTGGTGGTGCCATCGGAGAACGTCACGAGGCGCGAGGCAATCACCGACCAGCCCACGCTGCCCGGCTCTTTGACGCGCTCCTTGTCGGGCGAAACCTTGGGGTTCGGCAGGATCTCGAGCGGCGCCGGCACGACCTCCTTTCGTCCGGACACCGAGGAGGTGACCTTCCGGCCGCCGTTGTCCCCGTAGATCGTAACGGTGATGCTCTTTTGCGTGTAGGCCGTCTTGATGAGCATCCCGGCCTCGGTGTCGTTCTTGAAGATGATGTCGGGCTTGGGCCACGACAAGGTCGCTTCGTGCCCCATCGGGTAGCGGGGAAACCAGTAGCTGTGCGGCTGGCGCTCGACGATGTCGTAGCCGCCGTGAAAAAGGGCGTTGAAGAACGTGGTGGCAAACTGGCTGATGCCACCGCCCACGCTGTCGACCATCTCGCCCTCCTCGATGGTCGGCGCCGGGACGAAGCCGTTTTTCTCCGTCCGCGGGCCGACGAGCTCGTTGACGGAGACCGTCTGACCCGGCAGGACGACGGTGCCGTCGAGCAGGTCGGCGATGCGGTGAATGTTCTCGACGCGCCGCTCGCAGCAGGGGTGACGTGTCGTGAAGGAGCTCACGAGCCCGCGAATGCCGAGGCCCTGCGCGGCTTGCGTGGTGAGCTTGGGCGTCGGCTCGGCGAGCAGCGGCAGCTCCGACGACCGATCGGGTCGCGCCGCGGCGGCCTCGAGCGCGGCGGGAAGGCGCGCGAGATCGAAGCGTATGCCGTTTTGACTGGGCTCGATGCCAATCACACCCTTGGCATCGATCACGAACTTCGCGTTCGTCGCGTCGCGCTCGATGTTACCCTTGTAGCGCTCGAGGGCACGCGCGAGGCCGGCCGGGTCGATCACGAGGCGGAGCCCCGCGTCGCGTGGTTCCGCAGCAAGCAGCGGGCCGAGCTCGCCGCTCGCGAGCGTCACGGTGGCGGGGGGATCGACGGCGCGAAGCGTGATGGGCCCCGCGAGGAGCGCCCGGGCGAGGCGCGCCGGCTCCTCGGCCGCTGCGACGGGTAGCGGCGGACCGACGCTCACGACGGGAAGGACCACGTCGCGTGGCGCTCCGCTCGCGAGCGCTGCCGCGATCGCGGCCTCCGAGCCTTTGCGATCGAGCATGCGACCGCCGTGCGGCGAAAGCGCACGCACGGCGCCGCCGCTGAGCGCGATACCGCCCGAAAACGGCCGATCCGTGAGCGCCGCCGCTTCGAAGCCCGCGAGGGCCCGCTCGACCTTCTCGCGGTCGAGCGA
Source organism: uncultured delta proteobacterium (assembly GCA_963841435.1). Taxonomy (GTDB): domain Bacteria; phylum Myxococcota_A; class Polyangia; order Polyangiales; family Polyangiaceae; genus PMG-095. Next base: position 589,984 of record CAWJCS010000002.1, on the reverse strand, counting down.
GACGGCGAGCGCCGGGCTCACGGGCGAAAAGCGCCGCTTCCAGTAGCCCGCGAGCGATCCAAAGAACCCCTCGGCGCGGCCGATCTCGAGCACGCGCCTGACGCTCGCCTTTGCGTCCACGCGCACGCCGACCGCCCCGGGGTCGACCTCGAAGCGCTTGCGAGCGACGGTCACGCCGAAACGCTCGCGCTCGAGCTCGTGGCCGCGCTCGCCGATCTGGCGCTCGAGCTCCGGCCTGGTCATGCCACGCGCGCTCTTGCCGAAGAGCAACACGCCCCCGCGGGTCCGGCCCGCCGCCGTCAACCGCGCGTCGAGCACGGCCGGAAGGAAGAGCGCGAAAAGGGCGACCACCGGCAGCGCAATCGCAAGCGCTCGGCGTCGACGCCCGCTCGACACGGAGCGGCCGACGGGCGGGCTCTCGACGAGCTCAACGCGCTCGTCGGCGCTTTCCGTTTCCTGAGCCATTTCCAGCCATTGTGCTCGATTGTCCGTGCCGTACGCGAGCAGAGTGCAAAGGAGGTGCGATGACGTGCGCTTTCGGGTGCATCTTGCGCTTGACGATGGGGTGGTGGGGGCGTGCTAGCTTGAGAACATCGTGTGGGTCCGACGCTCGGCCATTCGTCCCGTTCCAGCGTACGCCACCGTACCTGCTCACGCGCTTCAAAGCGTGCGCGAAAGTCTGGCCGACGACGACGAGGAAGCAAGAGCCCAGCTCGACGAGGCGTTCGAGCGCTTCGAGCGCTCGCAGCCGTCGCTCGCCGCGCACCTCGCCGAGGTGCTGGGTGAGCCGCTCGACGAGACGGCGCTCGCGCTCGGCTACTTTCTCGCCCTCACCGTTTGGCTGGCTTTCGAGCGAGCGCACGGCCAGCACGTCGACGCCGTCACCGACGAGCAAATTCGTGCCACCGGCGAGCTCGTGAGCCTCGACGAGGAGCTCAGGCGCTCCGATCCGGCCGAGTCGCTCGACACCGACGACGTCATCGCGATGGAGCAGCCGCACGTGCTCGGCTTCATCCACGAGCACATCGACGCCACGCTCGACGCGCACGCCGAGCAGATCGACGTTGACGACGTGCACAGCGTTTATCGCGTGGTTCTCGTGGAGATCCTCGCGCTTTCGTACGCCGTGCGCCGGCCCGACGGGTTCCCCGTCGCGAAGATCGAGCTACTCGCCTGAGCCTTCGCTCTGAGCGCGCTTGGCCTGGGCGGCCTTGAGCCGCTCGCCGACGATGCGACGAAGCCCCGTGAGATCGTAGCGAGCGGGCCGGTCGTCACCCGACATCGCCGCGACGTCCTCGACGATCCGCTCGACGATCTCGCGCGGGCGCTCCGGGATCTTCAGTGCGTCGCCGAGCTTCTTCAGCGCCGCCTCTTCCGACTCGCTGACGGTGCCGTCGATGCGCGTGATCCAGCGCGCGACGCCGTAGACGTAGAGGCGATCCTCTTTCGAGAGGTTGCGCTTCTCGATCAAGCTGAGATCGACGGGCGTCTTCGTGGCGTCCTCGATCTCGGCGATCTCCTCGAGCTCGAGCCCTTCGTCGAGCGCGGTGCGCACGATGGCGTCCGCCTCGTCCTGGTCGAGCTTGCCGTCGGCCCACCCCACGGCAGCGAGAGCGAGGTACACGTCGCGACCCAGGCGAGTCTTTTCCTCCGTCATGGGATGCCCTTTACACCAACTCGGGCCTGGCGAAAATCGCCGGGCCCGCTCGGGCCTCGCGCGGCGGGCGGGTGTAGCATCGCCGCCGGGCCGTGGACGCGCGTTACCGCATCGGAGTTGACGAAAACGGGCTCGGCTCCCGCCTGGGCCCGCTGGTCGTGACGGCAGTGCTCGCTCGCGTCGACGCGGCAGGCGCGCGCGCCCTCGAGCGGCGCGTGCCGAAACGGCTGCGCTCGGCCGTCGACGATTCGAAGCGCCTCATGAGCCACACCGACGTAGGCCTCGGGGAGGCATGGGCCCGTGAGCTCGCGGCGCCGGACACCGGCGGCCCGGCCCAGCTCTTCGAGCGGATTTCGCTCGAGGGCTCGGCGAAGCTTCGCGAGCCGTGCCCGAAGAGCGCCGCGCCGCAATGCTGGAGCGGCAGCAAGGAAGCATTCGAGGCCACGCCCGCCGAACAGCGGCGCGTGGCGCGACACCGCACGCTCCTCGCCAAGCGCGGCATCGAGCTCGTCGGCGTGCGAACGAGCGTCGTGTGCACGGAGCGCCTCAACGTCGGGCGGCGCGCCGGCAAGAACCGCTTCGTGATGGATCTGCACGCCATGGAGTCGCTCGTCATCGCCCTCCGGCGCGAGGTCGGCTGCGACGTGCACGCCGTGTGCGGCAAGGTCGGGAGCATGGGCGAATACTCGCGCTTCTTCGGACCGCTCGGCGGCCACCTGCACGCGATCGTCGACGAAGGCAGGAAGCGGAGCGCCTATCGCTTTCCGGGCCTCGGCGAGCTCGTGTTCCTACGCGACGCCGACGGCACCGACGCGCTCGTGATGCTCGCGTCGCTCGTGGGTAAATACGTGCGCGAGCTCTTCATGCGGCGCATCGCGAGCCACTACCCGGCCCCAGAAGATGCCCCGCGCCCGAGCGGCTACCACGACCCCGTGACGGCCGGCTTCGTCGCGCGCACCGCGCTCGTCCGCAAACGGCGCGGCGTCCCCGAGGCTTGCTTCGAGCGCGAGCGCGACACACCCGAGCCGTAAAGCTTGCCTCGGGGACGCCGGCTTCAGCCGCCGGTGCCGCCCGTGCCGGTGCCACCCATGCCCGAAACACCACCCGTACCGGCACCGTCACCGCGGCAACAGAACGCGTACGACGGGCTCTCTTGGCACGACGCGAAGTAGAGCGTCCTCAGCGTCGCACCCTGCATGTCACAGATGGCGAGGGAGCGCTGCACGAGAACCTCGTACTCCAGGCACTCCCCGATCTGGGAAATCTCGGAGCCAATGCAGATCTCTCCGCTCCCACCCATGCCGCCCATCGCCGGACCACCGCCGACGCCCAGGCCACCGCCACTGCCGCCCGTGCCTCCGACGCAAGCGGTATCCAGGCAGTAGCTCAGACAATCCGAGGCGCAGGAGTCGCCGTCGGCGGTGTTGCCGTCGTCGCAGATTTCGGGCTCTTCGACGATGCCGTCGCCGCACAGCGGCGAGCCCGTCGTGCCGGCCACGCCGCCCATGCCGCCCATCGCAGGACCACCGCCGGTCCCCGTGACGCCGACGCCGCAATCGGCCGGGCACATGCCGTTCGTGTCGAGGCCGTCGTCGCAGATCTCGGGCGGCTCGACGACGCCGTCGCCACACACCTGCTCGTACGTGCTCCCGGCCTGCCCGCCCATCGCAGGGCCACCGCCAGTCGAGACGCTGCCGCCCACGGCGCCCATCCCTGCGGGCTCTCCCAGGGCTCCGGTACCGCCGGTCGCATAGCCGCCTCCGGTGCCGCCCGTCGTGGCGTAGGCGCCAGTTCCTCCCGTCGCTGCCGTTTCGGAGCCGCCCGTGCCCATCCCCATCTCGTCACGTCCCCCCGTTCCCGGCTGACCGCCGCCGAGATCGACGTTGTGCGGTCCGCACCCCGCGAGCCACCCGAGTGAAAGCGCCACCATCGCCGTTTTACGTTGCATGTATCGTTGCCTCCTTGCGAGAACAATGACGGGACGCGCGCGGGTTGATCACCGATTGTGCGAGAGCAACCCGCGCACCACCTCGGCGTGGGAGCTTTTCGGATCGGCTGCGATGATGCGCTCGGCGAGCGCCTCGGCCCGCGCGCGCTGCCCGGCGGCGAGCAGCGCGTGCACTTCGAGCACGCGAGCTTCGGGGAGCAACGCGCCGGCAGTAAACTCACGCTCGTAGGCTTCGAGCCGCTTCACGGCCTCGACGGGCGCGCCGCGCGAGAGCGCCTGGCGCGCGGCGTCCACCGCCGCGACCTCGCGCGCGAGCGAGTCGCCCGCCTCCGGTGCCGCTCGGGGCATCACCTCGCTCGACGGCGGGGGCGCCGTCACAGCGGGCAGGGGCGCCGGCGCGCCGCGTAGCGCCCCCACGTGCAGCATGGCCGGGGGCGCCGGCGGCGTGGCTTCGCGTTCGAGCGGCGGCGCTTCGGCGGGGCTCGGCGGCTCGCGCTTTTCGACGCGAGCCGCGGGGGCGCGCGGAGCGGCCGTTGCCGCGACCGAAAGGCTCGCGGCACGCGGGTCGAACGCGCGCTGGGCCACGTGCGCGCCGCCCGCCGTCGCAACGCCGAGCGCGACGCCCGTCACGAGCCATTTCGAAAGCACGGCGGCCCCCGCCTTGGCCGGCGCCACGGCCCCCTGCGCCGCCGCGGCCCCGAACGGGACGCTGATCCCGATCCCGAGGCTCGCGAGCGCGCGGCGCATCGCCAGCGGGCTCGGCTCGTCACGACGCGCGGAAAGGATCAAATCACACTCGAACTCGTCCGTACGGAGCTCGCTCAGGCGCCTCGGCTCGTTCATCGTGGCCCTCCTCGGCGGGCAACGCGCGCCCGTGCGCGCTTGGCCGCCTGGTGAAACGCTTCTCGCGCGCGCCTGAGCCGCGACGCGACCGTGCCCGGCGGCAGCTCGAGCAGCTCGGCAATCGACGCCATCGTGAGCTCCTCGAGCTCGAACAGCACGAACACGGTGCGAAGCTCGAGCGGCATCGCCAAAAGGATCGCGTCGAGCAGCGCGCGCTTCCCTGACCAGTCGCTCGCGTCCTCCGGGCTCGGCGCCGGATCGGCCAGCAGCTCGATGGGCTCGTCGGGATGGAGTGCCCGCTGCCTGGCCGAGCCCCGCCGCGCCTCGGTCGCGACGAGCAACGCCGTCTTGAACACGAAGGCGCGCTCGCGCCCGAGCTCGATCGCATCGAGCCGCCGGGCGGCCACCTCGAAGACCTGCTGCGCCGCGTCATCGACGGCGGGTGGTGGGACGCCGAGCCGGCGCAGCGACCGCCAAATGAAGGCGTAATTGTCCGTCGCCAGCGCCTCGAGACGCAGAGCGCGCGCCACGGGCACCGTTGGCGCCCCGAGCGCAAGGGCGGCGAGGCTCGGCGCAGGCATTTTGCTGAACAATGTGCCGGCGGGTCCGGACTGATCAGGGAAAACGCACCCCCAGGCCGAGCCCCAGGTGAACCCCCAGAACCGACGTGACGTAGAGGGCGGGCTCCCCCTCGAACCGGAACCGGTAGCGCGAGAGCGGCAGCGTCGCCCCGACCTCGGCTTCGACGAAGGCGACCCCGAGGTACGAATACGTCCCGCGCGCCTCGGCGCCAAGGGCGACCCAGGAGAGCGTGTGCTCGCCGTTGCGCACGGGATGCGTCCCCTCGACGTGCAGGGCCCCCGCTTCGACGCTCGTGCAGGGCGAAAGCGCAACGCTCCCTAGCCTCAGGCGGCTCCAGCAGAAGTCGAAGCGCGCCGTCGTGAGGTCGGCGGTCACCGATGCTCCCCCGCCCCCATCGACCCTGCCGCTCCACTCGCGCAAAACGGTGAGCCTCAGCGAGCTCGGCAGCGCTTTGTCACGAGGGAACACGAGCTCGACGAAAGCGCGGGGACCGAAGGCGAGATTCGACAGGATGCCGGTGTCGGCGACGGCGCCCGTCCCAGCGCCGAGCACGGGCGACCGGACGAGCTCGGCGGGAGGCGGTCGCGCCGGGGGCGGCGCGGGCGCGGGGGGCGCCGCGGCGGCGACGGGCAGCGGTCGCGTGTCAGCGTTGGGATCGACGAGGATGGCGACGATCAGCGCGAGCGCCCGAACGAGCTCGTCGCAGCGACGAGCTCCGAGCTCGCGGACGCTCTCGTGGCCCTCTCGTGACAGACGCACCCGGCCGACGAGAGCGTCCTCGAGCTCCACGATTTCGACGGCGACGTGAAATCGCGCCGGTTCGGCGCGGAACTTCGGCGTGCGCGCCGCAACCTGCGCCGAGAACGACGCGGCGCCCGGGCAGCTCGGAGGAGCGCGGTATTCGTCGAGCGGCGGCGGCCCGGCGGAGGCGTGGGCAACGCCGTTCCACGCGGTCAAAAACCACAGGGCGCCGACGGAAAGGAGTCGAGCGAGACGGATCGGCGGCCTCCGCGCTCATGCTTAGCAGAAGACGCGACCGACCTCTCGCTTCACGACCCAATGCCGCGCAAGCGGAGGCGGTCGAAGCAGCGTGCACGGCCCGACTCGCTCGCCGGCGCGAACGCTCTTCTGGCTCGCCCCGCTCTGCATCGCTTGCCTGAGCACCGCGCCCTCGCCGCCGCCCGCCGGGCCGGCTCCCCCCGCCTATCGCCCCGGTCGGAGCATCACCGAGGCTCGACTGTGCGAGTGTCGCGAATGCTTTTCGCGCGATCACTGCGAGGGCGAGGCGCTCGACACCGAGCAAAAAAGCGGGGAGCTCGGCATGACGCTGGCGGGGCCGGGCCGCTGTGTGCGGCGCATCTGGACGCTGCGCGGCGCAGGCTCTTGCAGCGACCGACCGCCCCGCGAATGTTGCCCCGGCACGATCGGCAGTTGACGCGCGGGTGGAACGACGCGGTACCGAGGCGCCCTCACCGCGCCACGCTGGTCGCCCACCAATCTTAGAGGCCGAACTAGAGTCGCTCGACGCTTTTCAGCATCTCCGATACGAAGTGCGTGCGCGGGCGAAGCAGATAGCCCGACGAGTGAACGGGGCGCACGCGGATGCTCGGCACGGTGCCGTCCTTTGGCAGCGCTGCGAGCGGATTGTCGTCGAACTCGATGCGATAGCGCTCCGCGTCGACGCCGCTCACGCGGGCGCCCGTGGCCGACGCACGCACGCTCGAGGTGCCTCGCTGTTCGGTCTGGGCGAAAGCCTTCGTCGAAAGGAAGAGGACGGCCGTGGCCGCCGCGAGCACCGTGCGGGCAAAAAGCGACATGTTGACCTCCAGGCGTTCGACCTCGCGAGAGCCCGAAGCTTGGGTCGGGCCCTCGACCCTCACGAGCGAACCGGATAACCTCGGAGGTCATGGCCGAGCCCGCGTACGACTTCGATCTCATCATCATCGGCGCCGGCCCGGCCGGGGAGAAGGCCGCGGCGCAAGCGGCCTATTTCCAAAAGAAGGTGCTGATCGTCGAGTGCGAGCCGGATCCCGGGGGCGCCGCCGTACACACCGGCACCCTGCCGAGCAAGACGCTGCGCGAGACGGCGCTCTACCTCTCGGGTCACCGCGCGCGGGCGCTCTACGGCGTCGCGGTCGAGCTCGACCGTGCAGCGACGCTGCAGCACCTGATGTCGCGCAAGGTCGCCATCGCCGTCGCCGAATCGCAGTCGATGCGGAACAACCTCGAACGCCACGGCGTCACCTACGTGCGGGGGCGCGGCCGTTTCGAGGACGCCCACACGGTCATCGTCAAAAGTGACTCCGGAGAGAAGCGCCATCGCGGCGAGTACGTGCTGATCGCCACCGGGTCGCGACCCCATCGGCCCGCCGACATCGATTTCGACGACGAGCACATCCACGACAGCGACGAGATCCTCACCATCGACGAGCTCCCGACCTCGCTCATCGTGCTCGGCGGCGGCGTCATCGGCTGCGAGTACGCCTGCATGTTCGCCGCGCTCGGCTCGAAGGTGACGCTGGTAGACGCGCGCAGCGAAATCTTGCCGTTCCTGGATCTCGAGATCGTGGGCCGGCTGAAGAACGCCATGCAGAAGCTCGGCATCGAGCTCGTGCAAAACAAGCGCTGGAACGGGGTGAAGCGGACGCCCGCCGGCATCGAGGCGACGCTTTCCGACGGGTCCAAGCTCGTGGCCCAGCAGCTCTTGTTCGCGGCGGGAAGGACGGGGCGCTCGGCGGACCTCGACCTCGCCCGCGCCGGGGTCGAAGCCGATTCGCGCGGCTACGTGCCTGTCGACGCGCAATTTCGCACCAAGGTGCCGAGCGTGCTCGCCGCGGGGGACATCGTGGGCTTCCCTGCGCTCGCCTCGGTCTCGATGGAGCAAGGGCGCGTCGCCGTCTGTCAGGCCTTCGGCTTCACCTACAAGCAAGAGGTCGCGCCGCAGATGCCCTACGGCATCTACACGATCCCCGAGGTTTCGAGCTTTGGCGAGACCGAGGAGTCCTGCAAGGAGAAGGGCATCGGCTACGTCGCGGGCCGCGCGCTCTACGCGGACAACCCGCGCGGCAAGATCACGGGCGACGTCGAGGGAGTGACGAAGCTCGTCGTCGAAAAGGGAACACGCAAGCTCCTCGGCGTGCACGTGATCGGCGAGCGCGCGAGCGAGCTCGTGCACATCGGGCAGGTCGCCATCACGCTCGGTGGCACGGTCGACGTGTTCATCGACATGGTGTTCAACTACCCGACGCTCGCCGACAGCTACAAGTACGCCGCGTATCAGTGCCTCATCGCCCTCGCTTCGGCGTGAGCGAGCCCGAAACGGCGAGCGGCGCGCTCAGCGCGCCGGCGGCGCGGTCAGCTGGTGCCCGGGGCCGACGATGCTCGACCACGCGTCCGCCGCGCTCCAGCCCGGGTGCACGTGCGGTGGGTGATGGCACTTGGGCCCGCAGAACGACTGATCCGGAATATCGATGAGCGTCTTGTCTATGGGGCTTTTTACGTGGCGCGAGCCGGGCCCGTGGCACACCTCGCACTGCACGGCCGTGAGATTCTCGACGTGCGTCACCGTCGTGCCGCCGGGCTCCTCGTAGCCCGTCACGTGACAGCCGACGCACTCGAGATTGAACTGTTTGTCTTGGCGGGCGAGCGTCGCGTACGCGCCTTGGTGGGGCGTCTTGTCCCAGAACGCGCGCTCGCTCTGGTGGCAGCTCGTGCAGGCGGCGACGCCGACGTATCCGCTGTTTCCCTCCGGCACCGGCGGCGGCATGGCGCCGGCGAACGCGCGCTGGTTGTGCTCGTTCACGGCGCGATAGTACGCGGCGAGCCGGTCCTTCGCGGCGGCCGCCGAACCGAGCCCCTCGCGCACCTCGACCAGGCGGTACGAAAACGAGCTCTCGCTCGGCTCGGGGCGCGGCTTTTGGAGGCGCTCGAGCTCGGCGCGCAGGCTTTGGAGATCGCGGCGGCGCGCCTCACGGTCGGCCGCCGCCACGCCCGGACGCGCGATCGCGCGCTCGAGCTCGTCGATGCGCCCTTTCACGCTGAGGCGACGCTCCTCCTCGGCGATGCCCGAGCCGTCGACGAACGTGTACTTGCCGTCGCGCACGAAGAAATCGACGACCGCCACGGACTGGAGATGATTTTGCCCCTCGACGACCAGCGTATTGCCGATTCTCACGGGCGGCGTCGGGGGGTCGTTCTGCTCGCCGCGCTCGACGGGCTTGCCGAGCACGAACAGCGAGAACCCGGGCACGACCTCCGCGAGGCGGAGCGCTTCGCCGCGCGGCAGCGACACGAGCGCCACGAGCAGCTTCGCTCCCTGCCGCACGAGCTCGTCACGCGCGCTCTCGAGCGCGGCACGCGGATCGCCCGGCGCCACGGCGGGCGCAGCGCCGGCGGAGAACGTGGGCCGCGAGACGCCGGTGACACCCACGCGCTCGCCGCCGAGGTCATAAACCCTCGCCGAGGCAAAGGCGGGGGCCGGAAGATTCGCCGCGAACAGGGCGAGGCGATCGCCCGCGAGCTCGGCGAGCAGCGCCGAGCCGCCCGCCCAGTCGTTGGCCGCAGGCGACCAGCCCACGAGGCCGACCGCAGCGAGCACGTCGGCAAGCGCGCGCGCCTTCACGAGGTCCTGCTCGCGCCGCTTCGGGTCGAGCTCGGGCCCCATGAAGAGCGTCGGGCCGGCGCCGAGCACGAGGCGCCGCGGCGCGGCGGCGGCGTCGTTCTGGAGCAGAGCGGCGAAGTGATCGACACCACCCAGCATGTCCTTCACGCAGCCGCACGGCTCGAGCGCCCCAGCGAGGGACGACACGAGATAGAAGCGCACCGACGGCGCCGCCCCGGCCGAGGCCGCTGGCGGCGTGCTGCGCGTGCACCGACAACCCCCGCCGATCGCCAAGAGGATTGCCCCGAGAGAAAGGATGAAGGCGGGGAGCGAGCGCCGTCGCATCGCGGCCACGCATAGCACGGGCCGCACGAAAGGCGGGTTTATGAGGCCGACATTGAACCCGTGCCGCGAGTCGGCACATAATCGAGACGTGGCACTCGACCCACGCGAGCCGAGGCTTAAGGGGCCCACCGCGTTCGGGCCGTTCGTGCTCGAAAGACGCCTGGCGGTGGGGGGAACGGCGGAGGTGTTCCTGGCTCACCCCAAAGTCGGGATTGCGCCGGCGCCGCACCTCGTGGTCAAGCGCCTGCTGCCCTCGAGCGGCGAAGCCTCCCGCTACGAGCTACTCGAGCGCGAGGCCGAGCTGCACCGCAAGGTGCGGCATCCCAACGTCGTGGCGGTGTACGGCGCGGGGCTGGTGCGTGGCGAGCCGTACCTCGCCATGGAGTACGTCGAGGGGCTCGACCTCTACCGCATGCTGCGCCGCCTCGACGCCGACTCGCGGTCGCTGCCCGTCGAGCTCGGCATCTTCATCGCGGCTCAAGTTGCGCACGCCCTCGAGGCGGTGCATGCCGCCAAGAGCGACGACGGCAGGTTGCTCCATCTCGTGCACCGCGACGTGACGCCGTCGAACGTGTACCTGTCGGTCAAGGGGGACGTAAAGCTCGGCGACTTCGGCATCGCGCGCATCGAGGAGGAGGCGCGTTCGTCGCTCGGAGGCCTCAAAGGCAAGTTCGGCTACCTCGCTCCGGAGCAGGTGTCGGGCGATCCATTCGATCACCGCGCCGACCTGTTCGCGCTCGCGGCGATCCTCGGCGAGCTCGCGATCGGCGAGCGGGTTTTCCCGGGTGGGGGGCAGCTCGCCGTGCTGCTCGCCATTCGCGACGGCAACATCGAGCCCTTGCGGCGCGAGGCGACGCGCCTGCCCAACGGGCTGTTCGAGCTTTGCGAGCGAGGTCTCGCCTGCGACCCGAACGATCGGTTCCAGTCGGCGGCCGCGTTTCGCGCGGCACTCGAGCCGCTGCAGGACAAGCCCAGGGAACAGCTGATCAAGGAGCTCGCGGAGTGGGTGCATTGGGCGCAGGACCAGAAAGAGCTCGCGAAGAAGCTCGAGCACAAGATCCGCACGTCGTCGCAGAACCTGCAGGCCGTGCGCGCTTCGAGCAGCGTGCCCGAGCTCAGGGGCATGGCCAAGCACACGCCTCCGCCCGCGTCGCCAGGGGTCAACGAGGCGCCAAAGGTGCGGCGCGCCAACGGTGAAGTCATCGATGGGCTCACGTTCGCGCGCTTGATCGAGCTCATCGCGACGGGCGAGCTGCACGGGTACGACGAGGTGTCGCTGCTCGGGGGCGACTTCAGGAAGATCGCCGACGTCGACGAGCTCGCCCGGCACGTGCTCCCCTCCACGACCGCCGTGACGGGGCGCGTGGCTGGCCCCGGGGCTCCCGACTACCAGTTCATACTCTCGGATCAGTCCATGCTCGAAGCGCTCGCGCTCCTCAGGTCGCGCAGCGAAACGGGCGCGCTTTTCATCGTGCGTTCGGGCAGCGGGCGCAGCACGCGCAAGGAGATGTACCTCGAGCAGGGCAAGCTCCATCACGTGGTGAGCTCCGAGAAGAACGAGCTGCTCGGCGAGTACCTGGTGCGCCGTGGCAGTCTCCCGCGCGAGAAGCTCGATCGGGCGTTGTCGCAGCTCGGTCGGTTCGACGGGCGGCTCGGGGACACGCTGATCGCCCTCGGCCTGGTCAACGCGGTCGACGTGTTTCGCGCCATTCGCGATCAGGGGCGAGACCGCGTGGCGGCCCTGTGCACGTGGAAGGAGGGCATCGCCTCGTTTTACCGGGGCACGGGGCCGGGCCGCGTCGAGTTCCCCCTCGACCTCGACCTCGCGAGCACGATGATGGCGGGGGTCATCCTCGCGCACGAGGGCAACCCACTGCGCGCGCTGCCGCCGGAATCGACGCGCGTCGTCCCGGGTCGGCGCTTCGGGGAGACCCAGGATTCGAAGGAAATCGGCCGAGCGCCCGCGTCGCTCGTGGCCGTGCTCGGGCGTGCGGATCGCCGCCTCGACCTCTCGGGGCTTCTCAAGGCACTGACGGACCCACCCGAGGGCTCTCCTGTCAGCATCCGCGAAGCCGCCGCCGCGGTCGCCACGGCCAAGTTGCTGGGCTGGATCGAATACGGGACGCAATAGACGGGCTGAGCGGGTTGCTCGTCAGCGACGTCCGAAACTGGGAGGTCGATGCCTTCCGCGAGCTCCTTTGCACGGATCGCGATCGATCCGCTGGGCGATCCCGGCCGACCCGCAACATTCGGCGCCCGTTCCGCCGGTTCTTTTGTTCGTGTCGTTGCCGCTCGTGCCGATCGTGATCTGTTCTTCCAAAGACTGTCGGATCTTTTCGGCGGACCTTCGGTCCGCAGATCTCGCGGATTTTCGCCGTACTACCCGCGTTCCGGCTAGAGCCCAGTGCTCGCGTGATCCCGTCGGTCTCGCGAGGGCCTTGCGGCCGCCTTCACGGACTCGGCGCGAACGGCAGGATCGTCTTCAGGTCCTCGTCGTTGAACTTGAGCTGCGCGCCGACGAAGTAGTCGCGGCGCGTGCCCGAAAGGATGTCGTCAACGCCGCCGAGCAGCCAGAGCCGATTGACGAACTCGTAACCCAGCGAGACGCGCCAGCGCGGCAACACCACCTCGCCGAAGCCGAATAGGTCCTGCCTGAGCTCGAAGTGCTTCTCGAACAGCAAGAGATCGAGGCCGACGCCGCCCGTGGATTCCTTGATGCCCCAGCGTCCCGTGAAGGGACCAAAAGCCTGCGCGAACTGCAGCGAGAAGCGCATGACGTTCGAACGTCACGGTGCGCACTTCGCGATAGTGCGGCGGAGAATTGGGGTTCGTCGTATCGACGTCAACTTGCTCGTATTTCGTGAGGCCGTGCGGATCGTTGATGATCTCGACCAAGTAGTATTTGTCCTCGCTCGGCTGAAGGCGAAGCTCGACGTAGCTCTTCACGCCGCTCGCGAGAAACTGGTAGTCCGTGCGCAACACCACGACGGTCTGGATGCGCGAGAGCCCTCCCACGAATTCGCCCACGCTTTCGGTCACCCCCTCGACCTCGTTGATGAGCTTCTCGTCCTTGCTGAGCCGTCCGAGGGTCCCCTCCCCGCGCTCGAGTCGGCCCGAGACCTCGTCGATGTTCTTCAGCGCGCTTTCCAGGCTGTCGCTCGCGCGATTCACCTTCTCGACGATCTGCCGAACCTCCCCCGCGCTCTGCGGCTTGCCGTCGTCGCTCTTGGCGACGAGCTCCCGTACCTCCTGGGTAGTGACGCGCACGTTCTCGAGGATGCGCTCGATCTCCGGGCCGCCGCTCTTGGTGATGCCCTCGACCTGGACCAGGATATTGTGGATGCTCTGGCGGTTCTCGCGGACCGTGTCGTTCAGGGCTTGCGTCACCTGGGCGAGGTTCTCGAGCGTGTCCTTGATGTTCTCCTTGCCGCGCTCGGTACCGAGTGTGTCGGCGAGGGCGCTCGAGACCTGCTTCACGTCGCGCGCGATGTCGGAAAGATCGTGCATCAGTTGATCGGTCGTCGACGCCTCGATCACGATCATGATGCGGTCGCCCTCGACGAGCCGGCGTTTACCCTCGGTGCCGCCGCTGACCGCGAGGTAGTACTCGCCGAGCAAGCTCGACGCGACCTTCGCGACGGTGGCGTCCTCGTACAGCGCCACCTCCGGATCGATGCGGATGTCGATGCGCGCCTTGGTGCCCTCGAGGCGCACGTCCTTGATGGAGCCCACGGGGATGCCCGCCATGCGCACCTGGGAATGTTTGGCGATCCCCGCGGCGTCGTTCATCAGCGCGTAGACGACGTAGCCGTCGCCCGCATTTCCCCCCTTGTTGACGAAGCGATAGATCAGAAGCCCCGCGGTCAACATGACGACGGCGAAGATGCCGACTTTCGCCGCAGTAGTGGCTCGATCGAGTCCCCTCATGGGGCGTGCTTCACCTAAGGCCTCGGGAGCCTCCCTTCTACCATGACCGCGCGCGCGAGCAGGAACGGCAGTACGCTCGCGGCATGCAGCGCGCGTGGAAGGCCCTCGGCGCGGGGCTCGGCCTCGCGGCGAGCGCATGCGGCGTGCCGCCACGACGCCCCGAGCCTCAGCCAGTGGCGGTGCACGCGCCCGCCCCAGGGCCGTACCGCTGGCAGCCCACGACGCGCTCGCCTCAACGCGAAAACCCACCGAGCGGCGATTTCGCGGCCGCCTGCCAGCGTGGGGACGCCGCACTCGCGCGCGTGGCGGCGCGCGTCGCCGAACGCGAGCTGGCCGGCGCGCCCCTCGACGCCGACGAGCTGCGCTTCGCGCTCCGCAGCGAGGGCTCGCCGTACGTCTGGCCGCACGCCTGGACGCTATCGGGACCGGACGCCACGCGAGGCGCCGAGGCGCGGCTACCTTCGTGGCTCGCGACCATCCACGAAGGCGGCGAGCGTCGCTGCGCTCTCGTGCGCGTGCGCGGGGAGCGCGAGCTCGTCGCCGTCGTCGCTGTTTCGGCGCTCGCGGACCTCGATCCCTTGCCCACCGCGGTCCGCGTGGGGACGTGGGTGAGCGTGACGGCGCGGCTGCTGGTCGCCGGCAGTGACGCGGAGGTGCTCGTGCTCGGGCCGCGCGGGGCGCCGCACACCGTTCCCGCGTCGCTCGACGGCGGAGTCGTGCGGGCACGTTTTTCCGCCGATCGCGCCGGGCCGTGGCTCGTGCAGCTGCTGGCGCGCGTTGACGGCGGGCCGCGTCCGCTCGCAGAGGCGATGCTCTTTGCCGGCGAGGAGCCGCCCACCCATTTCTCGCAAACACCCGCGCCGGGCGAAGTGGCTGCACCCGGCGGTCTGCCCGACGAGCAACTGCTCGGGATGGTGAACGCCGCGCGCGAAAGCGAGGACCTCGCCGCCGTCGTCCGATTGCCGGCGCTCGACGCGCTCGCGCGGGCACACGCCACCGCCATGCGCGACCGCCAGAACCTTTCCCACGACGTGGGCGACGGGTCGCCGGCCGACCGCGCCGAACGTGCCGGGCTGGTCGCGCGAGCGGTCGGCGAGAACGTCGCGCACGCGCCGGACGCAGCGCGAGCCCATCGCATGCTCTGGGCGAGCCCGTCGCACCGAGCGAATCTGCTCGAGCCGAGCTTCGACGCCATCGGTATCGGCGCCGCGCGGGACGACGACGAAACGCTCTGGGTCTGCGAGCTCTTCGCCGACGTGCGGGCTTCGCGCGGTGCCGAAGCCCGGGCGCCCGCGATACCTTGACCTCGAGGCGGCCCACGGGCCGGCGCAACTTGCGGCTTCAATCGCTAAACGGGTCGGGCTAGGTTCGGCGCGTGCGCCAGAGCCCCGTCCTCGGTCGAGCCGTCCGTACCCTGATTCGAGCCTTCCTGGTCGGGCTCGCCGCTGCGCTCGTGCTCTGCACGGCCTCCACGGCAAGGGCCCAGGCCTCCTATTTCTACCTCGACCGCGCACAGATCTCCGGCGCGCCGGACGACGGGTTCATGGTCTGGCGGCCGACGCTCTACGACGAGACGCGTTTCTACGGATTCGCCTCGCTCGGCTACGCGCACAACCCGCTGCGCGACGAGACCGTGACGACCGACTCGGAGACCGAAAACTCCATGTCGGATCCGGTCCGTGGACAGATCCTGAGCTACTTCACGCTCGGCACGGAGATCTCGCGGCGCTTCGCGCTCAACGTGTCGCTGCCGGTGATGTGGTACAAATTCACCAACACCGACCCGCTGTCGGTGGGGGTCGGCGCGGGCGGCATCGATGGCAATCGCATCGCGATCCACGACATGCGCTTCGACGCGAGGGTACGGCTCTACGAGAACGACTCGCGCCGTTTCCGGCTGGGCGGGGGCGGCGCGCTCTGGGCACCCACGGGCAACGCCGGCGCCTTCGCGGGCGACAACGGCATCGCCGGCATGCTCTACGCGTCGGGCGAGGTCGACTTCAAGAAATTCTTCGTCAACGGGATGATCGGCCCGCAGCTTCGCCCGGAGCGCAGCATCGGCGGCTCCAAGGGCACCCTGTACACGGGCTCCGAGCTGCGCTTCGCGCTCGGCGCGTTCCTCCCGCTCCACGGCAACAAGCTACGCCTCGGCATCGAGCTACTCGGCACGACGGGCATCGAAGGGCTCGGACCGAAGAACGAGAGCTCCTTTTTCAGCAGCACCAACACCGACATCGAGTGGATGGGGCAGGCCCGCTATCTCATCGGCAAGCGCGAGCGCATCTGGGCCATGGGCGGCGCCGGCACGCGCTTGTTCACGGGCTACGGCGCGCCCGACCTGCGCGTGATCCTCTCGATCGGCACGTTCCTCACGCTCAAGGACTTCGGCGCGAATAGCCCGCCGCCCAAGGTTCAATTCACCTCCGACGTCCCCCTCGATGATCCCGACACCGACGGCGACGGCTATCCCGACAGCATCGACAAGTGCCCGACCGTCAAGGAAGACGGCAAGCCGCCCGATCCCTCGGACGGCTGCCCCGCCGACGCCGATCGCGATCACGACGGCATCCCGGACAACGTCGATCAGTGCCCCGACCAGCCGGAGGACATGGACGGCATCGAGGACAAGGACGGCTGCCCCGAAGACGATGCCGACGCCGACGGCATCCCCGATGCCCAGGACAAGTGCCCGACGAAGGCCGGCAAGCGCTCCCGCAAGCCCGAACTCAACGGCTGCCCGCTCACGAACGTCACCGAAGAGGGCAACGTCCAGCTCCTGCAGCCCATCGAGTTCGAGTTCGGCAGGGCCGTGATCAAGGCCGTGAGCTACCCGATCCTCGACGAGGTCGTCGATCTCATGAAGTCGCGCCCGAAGATCCGCATCGGCGTCAACGGACACACCGACAGCCACGGCGCCCTCGAGCTCAACATGCGGCTCTCACGCGAGCGCGCCGCCGCCTGCAAGAACTACCTCTCGGCGCACGGCATCGCCGCGAGCCGGCTCGAGTCTCAGGGCTTCGGGCCCAATCAGCCCGTCGCCGACAACAACACCGACGAGGGGCGCGCCAAGAACCGCCGCGTCGAGTTCAAGATCCTGAGCGAGTAGGCGTCGGCGGCCGCCCGATCGGCAGCGGCCCTCGACGACAACCTCCACCACCGAAGCGCGCGGTGCCGGCCCCGAGGGGCCCGGCGCTCACTTCGAGTGAGGCGGCATCTTGGTTTCTTTGAACACGACGTGCTGACGAACCACGGGATCGTACTTCTTGATCTCGAGCTTGTTCGTCTGCGTACGCTTGTTCTTGGTCGTGTAGTACGTGAAACCCGTACCGGCCGACGACACCAAGCGAATGTTCTCGCGCATGAGGGGGCTCCGTTTAGCACGCGCTCGCCGGGCCGAGCAAGCGGGCCCGGCCGCCGGGCCCGCCGGCACCCTTCCGCGCGGGGTTTCTGCTACCTTTCGGGCTCGCGTGGTCTTTCGAAGCTTCGTTATCGCGGGGGTGGTCGCGCTCGCCTCCGGCTGTCAGAGCGACGCGTCCGAGATTTGCGCGCGGCTCGACGAATGCGGGCTCCTGCCCAAAGGCGGGGTGACGGCAGCGGATCCGAACGGCTTCACGCGGGACGACTGCGAGGCCCAAGTGGAGCGCGAGGTGCCCGACTCGCGTCGCGAGCACTGCGCGAACTGCGTTTCCGACCACCAGTGCTCCGAGATCCAAACGGTGTGCCTCGCCGACTGCAAGCCGCAATGAGCGCGCTCAGGGTGGGGTTGCTCGGCACCGGGCTCGCACCGACGAAGCTTTACCTCCCCGCGTTCGCGGCGCTCCGCGGACGCCTGGAGGTCGTTGCCTGCGCGAACCGCACGCGCAAGAAGGCCGAAGCCTACGCGCGGCTCGCCCGCATTCCGAAGGTCGTCGACGACGCCGCGGCGCTCATCGCGCTGCCCGAGGTCGAAGCGCTCGTCATCAGCCTGCCGATCGACGCCCAGCCCCGCTACGTGCTCGAGGCCTTGCGCGCGGGCAAACCCGTGCTCAGCGAAAAACCCGTGGGGCCCTCCGTCGCTGCGGCGCGCCGTCTGGTGCGCGCCGCGAAGCGCCACGACGTGCCCTGGCTCGTCGGCGAGAACTTCGCGTTCATGCCGCACGTCGAGAAGCTCGCGCGCTGGGTGAAGAGCGGCCGCCTCGGCGACGTGCGTGTCGTCGAAGCCACCCAGATGACGCGCATGGACGCGAAGAACCCGTACTTTCACACGTCGTGGCGCGAAAAGCCCGGTCACGTCGGGGGGTTCGTCGCCGACGCGGGGGTCCACGTCGCCTGCGCGCTCCGGCGCGCGCTCGAGCTGCCGAGCCGCGTCGAAAACCTCACGGCGTCGTTCGAGCCGTCGCTCGTGCCCCTCGACACGGTCGTGGCGGCGCTCGGCTTCCCGTCGGGCGCGGTCGGCACCTGGACGAGCTGCTTTTCGGTCCCCTACCGGGGACCCCTGCTGAGGCTCTTCGGCAGCCGCGCGACCGCCGAGCTCCACTACGACCGTGCCTGCCTCCTGAAAGAGAGCGGCAAGGTGACGACGTTCGAAGCCCGGACCAACAGCTTCGAGGCAGAATTTCGCCATTTCGTCGAGGTCGCGCGGGGCCGGCGACCCGTCGGCTACACGCCCGACGAGGGCCTCCTGGACCTCGCGCTGCTCGAGCGCCTCGTGGGTCCCGCCTGAGCGGCCAGATTGACAAACAATGTCACACCTGGCCGATGCCTTGACTCGCTCGGCCCCTCGTGGCTAATTCCGCCTCCCCCGTGATTCCCCGGGTCGAGCCATGAAGCGCACCTACCAGCCCCACAACACCAGCCGCCTGCGAACCCACGGCTACCGCAAGCGTCAGAGCACGAAGGGTGGGCGCAAAGTGCTCGCCAATCGCCGCCGCAAGGGTCGCTGGCGCCTCACGGTCTCCACCTACGAGAAGTAGCTCGTCGCCTCGCGCCGCCTCGAAAGCGAAGCTCGGACGCGTCCGCAAGCGCGCCGAGTTTCAGCGTATCCAGGGTAGCGGCGAGCGGATCGACACGCGACGCTTCGTTTTGATCGTCGCTCCCGGCGGCGGCGCCGTCGCTCGCCTCGGCATCACGGCCTCGCGGAAGATCGGCAACGCCGTGACGCGAAATCGCGCCAAACGCCTGGTGCGTGAGGCCTTCCGGGCCACGCGCGATCTCTGGCCCGCGTTCGTGGACCTCGTGGTCGTCGTACGCAAGCCCCTCGGTGACGCCAGGCTCGAGGAGGTCGTACGCGAGTGGCGAGCCGCCTCGGGGGCGCTTCGAAAAAAGCTGGGGCGCCTGGCGGAGCTTGCACCGGCGCCCGGCGAGGGAAAGACTCCGGGCGCCCGCGGTGGCTGATCCATGCTCGCGCGACTGCTGATTTTTCTGATCCGGGTCTACCAGTGGACCCTGTCGCCCCTGCTCGGGCCGGTCTGTCGCTTCCAGCCGTCGTGCTCGCACTACGCCGCCGAATGCCTGAGGCTCCACGGGGCGCTGCGCGGCAGCTGGCTTGCGGTCCGGCGGCTCTCGAAGTGCCACCCGTTCCACCCGGGCGGCCACGACCCGCCACCGCTCCCGGACGGCCGTTCGGGCTGATCCGCTCGGGCTTGGGGCGTGGTAGAGGGCGAGCGGCCTCAGCAGCCGCAAGGCCCCCCATCGCATGGAACGAGCCGGACGTTTTCTCTTCATCGCCGTAGGGCTCCTCCTCGCGTTCTTCGTGCTGCCGAAGCTGTTCCACGGCTCGTCGGAGCGCCAACCGCTTTCACCCGAGGGAACGGTCGCGCCCGAGCCGCGCCTCCCCGAGCAGCTTTGCGATCTCTGGGGCGACAACATGCACGCGCGGCTCTCGACGCGCAGCGCGACCCTGACGCACTTCGAGCTCTTGCGCGCGAAGTACCGCAAGAACGGCAAGGCGATCGACCTTTCGACGACGCCCGACGTTCGAGACGCGGCGCCAGCTGCGCTTCGCGTGGCGCAACGAGGCCACGGGCGTGAACAGCTCCGACTGGCTCGTCCCCACGGATCTGCTCGATTTTCACATCGTCGAGAACTCCAAGACGACGTGCGAGTTCGTGCACGAGAGCGAGCGCGTCGCAATCCGGGAAACCTTCACCACGACGGGGCGCCCCTACGAAATCGACGTCCAGGCCACGATCGAGAACCGCGCCGATCGCCCGCTTTATCAGGCGCTCACCATCCACACCGACGCGTGGCGCACCGACCACGAGCAGAAGGCGGGCTGGTTCGGCGTCAGCCCGCTGTCCACCCACGTCGAGTGCGTGAGCGCCGACGGCACCGCCACCCGCAAGCGCACCGAGGACTTTAGCGCCTCGCATTTCAAGGATTTCCCCCATACGGGCCTCGCCTCGGGCGACTGGTTCGAAGCACCCGGCACGCCCGCCTTCGCCGCTGTTTCGAACGCCTACTTCTCGCACGCGCTCGTGCCGCTCGCGGCTCCCGCGTCGCCCGTGTGCCAGCTCCAGGTCGAGGAGCGCTGGGATCCGTCGAAGTACAAGTCACGCTCGGACGACCCCCACGGCGGGGCGATGTTCCGCGCGCGGCTCGCCTACCCGGCGCTCAAGCTCGACCCGAAAAAGACCCAGACCTACCATCTGCTCGGCTACTTCGGACCGAAGGAGCGCAAGGTCCTCGAAGGGGCGGGCGGCGGCGGGCACCGCCTGATCGACCTCATCGATCTCGGATTCTTCTCCGCGATCGCCAAGGTGCTCGTTGCCTTCTTGCTCAAGGTGCACAGCGTGGTGCCGAACTGGGGCATCGCCATCATCGTGCTCACGGTGACGGCGCGCACGCTCTTGTTCCCGCTCACGCTGCCCTCGATCAAGCAGATGATCCGCATGCGCGAGCTCAAGCCCGAGATGGACACCCTGAACGCGAAGTTCAAGGACGACGCCCAGAAGAAGGGCCTCGCGCAGATGGAGCTCTGGCGGAAGCACAACGTGAATCCGCTCAAGGGCTGCTTGCCGCAGCTCGCGTCGATGCCCGTCTGGTTTGCGCTCTACACGACGCTGCAGACCGCGGTCGAACTCTACAACATCCCCTTTCTCTGGTTCCCGGACCTCTCGGGGCCCGACCCGATGTTCATTCTGCCGTTCGTGATCGGCGGGACGAACTTTTTGCAGCAGAAGCTGATGCCCATGCAGGGCGACCCCGCCCAGCAAAAAATGATGCTTTACCTGATGCCGGGCATGTTCATCGTCATGATGCTATTTCTGCCGTCCGGCCTCGGGGTCTACATGTTCACCAACGGCCTCCTCGGCATCCTTCAGCAGCAGGCGGTGGAATGGCATGCGCGGCGCACGCTGGCCGACCGGAAGAATTAGGAATCACTTTCATGCACGACGACCAATCAGGGAACGACAACGACGGGAGCGAGCACGACAAGGACGAGGTCGGGCTCGACCAGGTAGACGCCGCGGCGGCGGAGGGCGGTGGCGAGCAACCGAAACGCCGCACGGCACCCAGCATGGAGCCGAAGGACGACCGGCAGCGGCAGGCGCTTTCATTCGTGACCGACGTCGTGCGCGAGATGGAGCTCGAGTGCACGGTCGTCTTGCGCGAAAGCGACGAGGATTCCCCCGACGAGATCAACATCGAGATCGAGGGCCACGACGCGGGGCTCGCCATCGGCAAGAAGGGGCAGGTGCTGCAGGCCCTGCAGTTTCTGACCCACCGGGTCGTCAATCGCCCGGGCCTCGACAAGCGACACGTCCTCGTTGACGCCGAGGGCTACCGAGCGCGCCGCGACGATTCGCTCGCGAGCATGGCGCGCCGACTCGGGCGGCAGGCCGTCCACGACGGCAAGATCATCACCTTCGAGCCGATGAATCCGCGCGATCGGCGCGTCGTGCACATGGCGCTCGCGAAGTTCGAGGGCGTCATCACGAAGAGCGAAGGCGAGGGCGAGGACCGCCGGGTGCAGATCATTCCGGTCCGCCGGCCTTCCCCCGCCACGGAAAGCTCGGGGCAGGGCTGAGCCGCACGTCGGAGCGGCCCTGGTGCCCTTCGAGGCCCAGGTTCGTTTGGCCCCGAAACGGGGGCTGGCGCCCGGACGCGGGGGGATTCAGATGGATTCGAGCGCGCGCTCGTCCAAGTCATCAGGTCCACGAATCGAGCCCGTAGCGGACCGGAATGGGTGGTCTCATGAAATCAATCGGATTTTTGGCGCTGACGGTGGCAAGCCTCCCGCTGTTCGTGGCATGCGGGCCCAAGGCGGTTCGTGACACGGACGTCGAGGGCCTCGACACCGAAGCCATGAGCACGGGCCTCGACCGTCGCGACCTCGAGCGCATGTTGCGCGAGAACATGAACGCGCTCGAGAAGGCGCCCGTCGTGCAGCGCTGGGCCAGCGAGGATCGGCCGGCCGTCGCCGTCATCCCGCTGCGCAACGAGACCACCGAGCACGTCGAGAGCTCGCTCGATGCGCTCATCAGCGACATCGAGACCACGCTCGTCAATGCCGGGCACGTCCGCGTCATCAGCATGGAGCAGCAGCCGAAGCTCGTGGAGGAGATCCGGCGCCAGTACTCCGGCGCGTTCGACCAGAGCCAGGTCAACGCCTGGGGCAAGCAGGTCGGCGCGCGCTACATCGTAACGGGCAAGGTCTACAACACCGACGAGCGCCAGAGCGGCGAGCGGCGCGTGCAGTACTTCATGTTCATCCAGGTGCTCGACGTAGAAACCGGCGAGATCCTGTTCCAGCACAAGACCGCCGTGACCAAGGCGCTGATCTGAGCGGTCGTACCGCGTCGGACACTCCATGCCGAGCGTGATTCGATCCGTTTCCGGGATCGCCCTCGCGCTCGCGCTTTTCGGCTGCGCGAGCCACTCCGACAAGACGCGAGAGATACGCTCCGCGTTGGACGCCAATCGCGCGAGTGATGCGCTCGGGCTGATCAACGAAAAGCTCGACGTGAAGAGCAAGAGCGAGCTGCCGAAGGAGATCGGTGGCGACACACCGCTCTACCTGCTCGATCGCGCGATGGTGCTGCAGTCGCTACTCGACTACAAGCTCTCGAGCCGCGACCTCGAGTTTTGCGACAAGCGCATCGAGCTCCTGGATCTTTCGCGAAACGCCGCGCACGAGATCGGGAAGTACCTGTTCTCGGACGACGTGGGCCCGTACAAGGCACCCCCGTACGAGAAGCTGATGATCAACACCATGAACATGGTCAACTACCTGGTTCGTGGGGATTTGCAGGGCGCGCGCATCGAAGCGCGACGGCTCGCCGTGATGCAGAAGTTCATCGCCGAAAGCGAAGGCAGCGCCAAGAGCTTGGTCGGCCTCGGTAGCTACCTTGCCGGCTTCACCTTCGAGAAGAGCGGCAACGCGGACGAGGCGCTGCGCTACTACGACGAGGCGCTGCAGTACGGCGACTACCCGTCGCTCACCGGCGCCATCCAGCGGCTTTCGCAACGAAGCGGCGTCATGACGCCGCGCCTGCGCCGCGCGGTCGAGGCGCCCGCCGTCCCGACCCAGGAGGGCGACGCGGACGTGCTCGTCATCATCGGCTACGGCCGCGTGCCGCCCAAGATTGCGCGCCGCATTCCCATCGGGCTCGCGCTCACGTACGCGAGCGGCTCCATGAGCCCCACCGACGCCTCACGGGCGAACGCGCTCGCCGCGCAGGGGCTCGTCACGTGGATCAACTTCCCCGAGCTCGGCAAGCCCACGGGCGCCCACACGACGCCGCAGCTTTCCGTCGACGGGCGCCAGCAGGGCCTCGAGGGAGCGCTCGACGTCGCGGCCGAGGCGCGGCGCGCGTGGGACGACGCGCGCGGCCCCATCGTGGCGTCCGCCATCACGCGCATGATCGCTCGCGTGCTGGCGGGCGAAGCCGTGCGCCGCTCTGCGAAGGACAGCACCGTGGGGCTGCTCTTGTCGCTCGGGACGCAGGCGACCCTCACGGCCGTCGACACCCCCGACACGCGCAGCTGGGAAACCCTGCCGGCGCGCGTGGCCGTGGGGCGCTTGCGCCTGCCCGCCGGCGCGCACAAAGCGACGCTCACCGCGGGGCGCCTGCGGGGCGACCGGCCGCTCTCGCTCCAGGCCGGTGGCTGGGCCGCGGTGAGCCTGACCTCGCTCTCCGGAAGCTGACCGCGCCGCGCTTTTGCGGTGGCGCCGCTCAGTTGCTCGTGATGTCGGACGCGGAATAGCGGCAGTACTGGGAGTCGGAGCCGCTACCCGTTTTGACTGGCTCCGCCCCACTGCTGTTGCCCGTGTAGCGGTCGCAGATCGAGACTTTGCCGTACGTCGTGATGCGGGTGAAGTCGGCCGTGTCGCCGTAGTTGGTGTTGAGGCCGACTAGCGTGGAGCCGCTCCGCGCGACGATGCCGTCCAAAACGACGTGCCGCCCGTACTGGGTGCTGCAGTTGCCGCAAGAGCGGTACAGCTTACCGAAGGTTTCCACCGTGAAATCCTGGATGGTGAGCGTCCCTGCGCCGTTGTGCTGGAACACCTTGTCCGCGGCGTTCTTGGCGCCGCCGCAGCGCACCGTCATCTGCTGGGAGCTCGACGAGCCGCGGAACGTCGCGGCGTCCTCGCCCACGTCTTCCCACCACACGTTCTCGAGCGTGCAGGCGCCGTCGCAGTGCACGCCGTCGGCGGCAGGATTGCCGAGGATCACGTTCTTTAGCGTCGCACCGGTCGAGAGCTGGAACAGCGGACCCTGGTTTTCCGCCTGGCCGCTCGTGCCGAGCGCACCGGAACCCGTGAAGCGCTTGAGACTCCCGTCGTAGGTGCCCGAGACCATGATCGTCGACGACACGCTCTGCGAACCGGTCGAGCTCGGCCAAACAGGACAGTTCGAGAAGCTGCCCGCCGCTCCCGCGCTCCCGCTCGAGCCCGACTGCCCGGCGGCGCCCGCGCCACCCTTGCCACCGCTTCCCGCGCCGAACGTCCCGCTCGAGCCACCGGCGCCCGATTGGCCGCCGCTCTTGCCACCCGATCCGGAAAGGCCGGCCGTCCCGGACGAGCCGCCGCCACCGCCCGCTCCGCCTTGACCGCCGAGGCTCGCGCCTCCGGTGCCGCTGGTCGCGCCGGTGCCCGAGCTGCCTCCCGTCGCGCTTCCACTCGACCCGCCGCTGCTCTTTTCGCCGCTCGTGCCGCCCTTGGCCACACTGCCGCCGTTGGCCACACTGCCGCCGACAGCCGAGCTCCCGGCCACGGCGCCGCCGCTTCCACCAAGACCAGCGCTCGTGCCACCCACTCCGCTCCCGGGGGCACCGGCTTCGAGCGGTATCTCGTCGTCGACGGCGGCGCCCGACACGCACCCGCTCGCCAGCACGAACAAGGACGAGGCGACCCCGAGGTCCCGCAGCCACCGCGCACGAAGCGTTCTCATCTGATCCCTTTCATGCGCGAGGGCGCACGCTCGATCATAGCGCAGAAATGATAAACATCAGGAGTGACTCCTGCGCCGTAGAAAGATGCAGAGTGTACGGAATGAGAACGTTGGAGTGGCGCCAAAGCAACGGCTTCGCCCAGCGACGTGGAGTCGCGCCGCTGCTTCACGCGTCTCGGCGCTCGCGCGCCCAGCGCTACTCGGCGGAGAAAGCCGAGCCGCTAAAGCGGTACGGCCGCGGCGACGCGTCGCCCCACGGCAACAGCAACGGTTCGAGGCCGCCTGCCGCCGTCGTGTCCGCGGGGAACGGGTACGTCTTCTCCGTCCAGCCGATGGCACGGCCCGGCCGGAGCTCGATGCGGCTCCCGCCGCGCGCGGCCGGCAAGAACGCGACGCTGCCGAGCACGCGCTGATCGTCGACGGCGCGCCCCGTCTCGGCGGCGAACACGCGCACGAGATTGTCTCCCTGAACGGAATAAACGAACAGGGCGTAGCGATCGACGGTACCGCCACCGAGGCCCTTGCTCGCCTTGGCGTGGAGCACGCCGCGCACGATGACCTCGGCCTTACCGTCGCCCGTGAGGTCGCGCGCCGTCGCATCGACGATGTCCTTACCGTCGGCGACACCGACGGTGATGAACGTGTAGCTCGTACCCGAACGGAATCCCTTGCCGAACACGACGATGTCCCGATCGTGGACCAGCACGCGCTCCGGCCCCGAATCACCGGCGACATCCGTGACGAAATCGAAGCGCGGCTTGCCGCTCGCGCTGCGGTCGCGCCGGTAGAGCGCATACAGCCGATCGAGCAGCTCGTCGGCGCTCGGCGGTCGGGGCGGCGGGGGCTCGGCGGCGCGCGGAGCGCTCTTCTTGTGGGCGCCTTGCGCGCTCGCGTGCCCCGCTGCCGTCACCTTGGGTGTCCAGCTGGTCTCGCCCGCCGGCTTGAAGCCGTCGCCCTGCCACTTGAACGAGCGGGACTTCACGGTTTCCCAGGGTAGGAGCGCCGCTCCCATGTCGGACGGCATGGTTTCGGCGTACGTCGCCGGGTCGAAGCCTTCGGCGTCGCCTTGCGCAATCTCGATGACGCCGCCGCGGAGCGACACCTTGTTGGCGACGTGGCCCTCGGGTGTCTTGATGCCGACTTCGTGCGTGAAGGCGGCAAACGGCGTGTCGTCGCGACCGACCTTCATCACCTGCAAGACCTCGCGATAGCGATCCTTGGCCCCGAAGCGCTTCTGGATCACGATCTCCGCGTGGCCGTCACCGTCGAGGTCGACGAGCTCGAGGCGAGTCACCATCGAGGCGTCGGCGACGCCGAGCTCGCCGAAGTAAAACTCCTTGCCACCGCGAAACCTGGGCCCGACGATCGTGAGGTACGGTCCGAACACCGCGACGCGCTCGAGCTGTCCGTCGCCGGCGACGTTGCCGTACGCCTCGCGCGCGGGGTTCGACGACAATCCCTTCTCGCGCACGAGCAGCTGGTCGAGACCGGCCTCGACCGACAGCATGAGCGGCGGCAGCGCCCGCCCGCCGCTCGCCGTGGAAGTCCCGATCACCGCCTTGATCGAGCCCGGGGAGTCGGCATCCGTCAGGCGCACGGCACCGCGCAGCCCGACGCGCTGCCGCTGGGCCTCGGGAAAGGCCGACCAGGGGACGAGAGCCTCGATCGTGTACCCCTTGTCCGTCGGTGCCTCGACGAGCTTGGCGCCCGCGACGGTCGAGCCCTTGATCCTCACCGTCCCGGCCGTCTTGCCCGGCGAGCCGGGGAACAGATCCACGACGTAGGTCTTTCCCCTCGGGAAGGCGAGGACGAGCGAGGCGTGGTCCTCGGCGTTGCCGGCCGCGGGTGTTCGCGCGATCTTGTTGTCGACCACGCGCAACACGACGTAAAGCGCGGCATCGTCGTAGCCGACCACGGCGCTCGCGTGGGGCTCGCCACCCGCCACCGAGCCCCTGAGTGTGTCGCCGAGCTCGGTCATCTTGCTCGGCCACTCGCGCAGATCCCCGTCGATGCGGATCTTCTCGCCGGCCATCGGCTCGGCGTACAGCGTGCGCCCGCCGGCGTGCGCCGGCGCGGCCAGAGCGAGCACCAGGCCAAAGCCCGCCAAAGGGTGCGCGAGCGAAAAGAGCGCCCGCGCTCGGCGACACGTCGCTCTCTGCGCCCTCACGTCTTGACCCTGAGCGGCTCCTGCTCCGCCGCGTCGAGCTCGGCAAGAGCGCGCGCGAGCTCTTCCTGCTCGGCGGCGTCGAGATCATCCGAAGTCTCGACGCGCGCAGGGCGGGCAGCGGCCGGCTCGGGTGGCGCGAGGCCCATCTTGCGCTTGAGCGCCAGCAGGTCTTCCTCGGCGCCGTGCGTCGCCTCGAGCGTCGCGATCTTGTGCGCCAGCACGTCGCCGCTCGCTTCCTCGCGGAGCTCGGCCTGCGCTTCGGCCTCGGCCTCCATGCGATCGATCTTCTCGGCCATCCGATCGAACGTGTCGAACGCGCTCGCCTCGCGAAGACCACTCAGGGTCTCCTGGATCTTCTGCTGCGCTTCGGCGCGCTTCTTGCGCGCGATGAGCAGGTTCTTCTTGCGCTTGGCTTCTTCGATCTTCGAGTTCAGGGCACGGAGCGCGAGCTTGAGCTGGTCGACGGCGGTCTTCTGCTTCTGCCACTGCTCCTGGTAGGACGCCGCGAGCGTTTCGTGCTCCTTCTTCCGAGCGAGCGCTTCCTTGGCGAGCGAGTCGTCGTTCGCGCGAATGGCGAGCATGGCGCGCCGCTCCCATTCGGCGGCATTGGAGGCTTCCTGCTCCACGAGCTTCACGAGCCGCTTCTCGTCGGCAATAGAGGCCGCGACCTGCCCCTTGGCCTCCATGAGCTGCTGATTCATGTCGAGCACGATCTGATTGAGCATCTTCTCCGGATCCTCGGAGCGATTGATCAGATCGTTGAGGTTCGATTTGATGAGCGCCGCCAGTCGGGCGAAGATTCCCATGTTCCTCCGCTCCCTTCCTCAGTCCACGAGCTCGCGGAGCGCCGGGACGTGCTCCGCGAGCGCCATGTCGATGTCCGAGAGCACGGCCTGGACCTCGTTCGGATCGGCGCTCTCGAGCTCGAGTGCCGCGGCAATCACGATGGTGTCCCCTTCGAGCCCGTAGGCCGCGTGGAGCAGGCTCTTGGCGTTGAGCTCGAGAAGGCGCTGAAACAGCGCGGCACGCCGCTCGGGCCCTTTCGCCGTCACCTTGCCGACGCCCGCCTGGATGACGAGCACGGGCGGCGCCATCCTGACTCCCACGAGTGGCCGGCCGGGCCCCACCGAAACCAGGTAGGTGCCGTCCGCCAGCCGCTCGTACTTTCGTTCGAGCCGATCGAGCCCCCGCTCGAGATCCGTCGCATCGCGAATCATGGGGCGGCGAGCCTACCACCCGAGGGTGGTCGCTGCCAGGGGCGCAAAGACCGAGGCGCCCTTCGACGAGGCCGTTTCAGCGCGCGATCTCGCCGCCGTCTCGGCTCGACCGCACCCGGACCACGTCGTCGGGCGGCGGCGCCTCGGGCTGGATTGTGACGTGGTGCAAGCCGTGCTCGGCGAGCAGGCGCTCGGCCACGCGCCGCGACACCTCGGTGCCGTGCTCACCGCGGCAGAGCGTGACGTGCGCGGTCAGCGTGTCGAATCGTTCGGAGATGCGCCAGACGTGCAGGTCGTGCACCCCGCCGACGCCGGGCGTCGCGACGATCGTGCGCTCCACGGCGCTCACGTCGAGGTCCGGCGGCGCCGCCTCGAGCAGGATGCCCATGGTCTCCTTGAGGACACGAAAACCGCTCACGGCGACGAGCACGGCGATGGCGACCGAGAGCACGGGGTCCGCGCGCAGCACCCCGAGTGTCACGACGAGCACGCCCGCAATGATCGCGGCGACCGAGCCGAGCGCATCCATGAGCACGTGCGCGAACGCCGCTCGCACGTTGAGGCTCTCGCGCTGGCCGCGCGCGAGGATGAGCGCCACCACGCAGTTGACGACGAGACCCATCACCGCCGTGGCGAGCATCTCGCGGCCGAGGATCGGCACGGGCGTGAGGTAGCGCTCGATCGCTTCCTTGACGATCAGCACGGCAACGCCGGCGAGCAGCATGCCGTTGGTGAACGCCGCGAGCACCTCGGCGCGCCGGTAGCCGTACGTGGAGCGCAGCGTGCGCGGGCGCGAGGCAACGCGCTGCGCGAAGAGCGCGAGCCCGAGCGCGCCGGAGTCCGCGAGCATGTGACCCGCGTCGGCGACGAGCGACAAGCTCCCCGACCAGAACCCGACCACGGCCTCGACGAGCATGAACGACGTGGTCAGAACGACCGCCCAGGTGAGCGCGCGGGCGTTGTCGGGCGCACCGTGATGATGCGCGTGCCCGCCGCCGTGTGGGTGGCCAGGTGCGCCGTGGGCGTGTCCGTGACCCCCGTGGCTGGACAGCATCGGCGCGGTCACCCTGGAACGGTATCATCGCTCGGCGCGAGCGGCGGCCACGGCCCCGCCGCGCGTCGCCGGCGGCCACGGCAGGCGAGCGGCCCACGCGAAACTCCCGTCGTTTCGCCGGCTTGGAGCCGTGGCGCCGCGCGCTGGCGCTTGCGCACGGGAAGAGCGCGTAGAAACATGGGCCATGTTTGACAAGACCTTGCGCGAATGCCTGACGTTCGACGACGTCATGCTCGTGCCCGCGTACAGCGAGGTGTTGCCGGCGGACGTGGAGGTCAAGACGCGCTTCACGCGCTCGATCGAGCTCAACGTCCCCATCGTGAGCGCCGCGATGGACTCGGTGACCGAAGCCCGGGCCGCGATCGCCATGGCTCGCGAAGGCGGCATCGGCGTCATCCACAAAAACCTGCCCGTCGCGCAGCAAGCCGAAGAAGTGGATCGCGTGAAGCGCGCCGAGAGCGGCATCATCCTGAACCCCATCACCGTGCGCCCCTCGCAGTCGCTCCGCGAGGCCGTCGGCGTGATGCGCCAGCACGATGTCTCGGGCGTGCCCGTCGTCGAGGGTGACACGCCCGTGGGTATCCTCACGGCGCGCGACATCCGCTTCGAAAAGAACCTCGACCAGCCCGTGAGCGCACTGATGACGACCGAGCTCGTCAGCGTGAACCAGACCGTCAAGGCGGAGGAGGCACGCGAGCTCTTGCACAAGCACCGCATCGAGAAGCTGCTCGTGATCGAGGGCGGCAAGCTCGTCGGGCTCATCACCATCAAGGATCTCTTGCAGGCCGAGCGGCATCCACTCGCCGTCAAGGACGAGCGTGGCCGCCTGCGCGTGGGCGCGGCCGTCGGGCCAGGAGCCGACCGCGTGGCCCGCACCGAAGCGCTGATGGTGGTCGGCGCCGACGTGATCGTCATCGACACGGCGCACGGCCACTCGCGCGGCGTCATCGACGCCGTGAAGGACACGAAGCGCCGCTTCCCCAACGTCGACGTCGTGGCCGGCAACATCGCGACGGCCGAGGGCGCGAAGGCGCTCATCGACGCCGGCGCGGACGCCATCAAGGTCGGCATCGGCCCGGGCAGCATCTGCACCACGCGCATCGTCGCCGGCATCGGCGTCCCGCAGATCACCGCGATCGCCGATTGTGCCGAAGTCGCCGATCGGCTCGGCATTCCCGTGATCGCCGACGGCGGCATCAAGTACTCCGGCGAAGTCACGAAAGCGATCGCAGCAGGCGCCTCGTGCGTGATGATCGGCTCGCTTTTCGCCGGCACGGACGAGGCCCCCGGCGAGCTCGTGCTCTACCAGGGCAGAAGCTACAAGGTGTACCGCGGCATGGGCTCGATCGGCGCCATGAAGCGCGGCAGCAAGGATCGCTACGGCCAGGCGGGCGCTGCCGACGAAAAGCTCGTGCCCGAAGGCATCGAAGGCCGCGTGCCGCATCGTGGCTCGCTCGCGAGCATCGTGAGCCAGCTCGTCGGCGGGCTACGCGCGGGGATGGGCTACACGGGCTCGCGCAACCTCGTGGACCTCAGGCAAAACGGCCGCTTCATTCGCATCACGAGCCAGGGCCTGCGCGAAAGCCACGTCCACGACGTGATGATCTCCGAAGAAGCGCCGAACTACCACGGCTGAGCGCGCGTTCTAGCGAAGCGTCTTCAGCGCGACGGCAGCGACCGCGCGCTCGCCGAGCGATCGCCCGAAAGCCCCGACCCCGGCCCGAGATCGAACGCGTACAAAAGCCCACCGGCGAGCGCGAGCGTCGTCACCGAGCCGATCCCGCCGACGCAGGTTCCCACACGATCACTCGTCAAGCGGTACCCCGCGAAATCGAGGCTCGCATCGAACCAGAGCGCCCGCGTGATCTGCAGCCCGACACCGGCCTCCGCACCGAGCGCGAAACCGGGGCCCGAGACGTCCGAGCAAGTGAACACGACAGGAGGCGTGAAACCGCCCGTGCCCGTGAGCCCCTTCGCATCGACGTCTTGCCACGCTAGGCCCGCGCGGAGCCCGAGGAAGATGTCGATGCCCGAGCGCCGGAACGGAAAGGCACGCGCCGCAAGCTCGAGCGCCGTGGCGGCATAGCCCGCATCGACGGCGTACGGCCCGTCGATCGTCGGCACGCGCCCGAGATCCGCGCGCGTCACACCGAAGCCGAGCGAATATTCCGGGGTCAGCGCGAAGAACCCCGCGAGCCGAAAGCCGAGCCCGGCCCTTTCCTCCCCTTCTCCGCCTGCGCTCGACGGACCGAGCCGCCCGCCGCCCCGCAGCGCGAGCTCGACGGCGAGCGCGTGCCCGTCTTGCCAGGGATCGTACGGCGGCGGCAGCGGCGCGCGCTCGGACACGGGCGGTGGTGCGCTCGTCGGCGCGCCCGGTGACATCGCTGGCGGCGGTGTGGTCGAGGGAGCGGGGACCGGGGGCGGCGTCGCAGGCGGCGGCGGAGCCGCGGGCTCCGGCGCCGTCGTCGTTGTCGTCGTCGCGGCAGATGGCGCGGCCGTCGCAGCGGGTGGCGGTGTCGGAGGCGTCGACGGCGGCGTCTCCCCTGCAGGCAACGCGCTCGTGGTCGGTGCGGGCGCTGCTGCGTGCGGCGCGCCAACGGAGGGTGCGGCAGGCGGCGCACTGGCCGACGGCGCAGGTGCCGACGGTGCCTTCGTCGCAGGCGGCGCCGGCTTCGTCGTCGGCTCAGCCGCAGGCGGCGGCGAGCTCGGCGCGGGCGCACTCTGAGCCGATGCCAGCGCGGCCCAAGCGCCGCTCACGGCAACGAGGGCGACGCCCGCGGCGGTTCTCATCCCCCGACTATCGCGCGGAACCCCCACACCCTGCAAACCCTGGTTTTTCCGAGGATTTTCAGCGCGTTGACAGCCCTATCCTCGCCGTTCATAGTCCGCGGCGGAGAGATGACCGAGTGGCCGAAGGTGCCTGATTCGAAATCAGGTGTACTCGTAAGGGTACCGTGGGTTCGAATCCCACTCTCTCCGCCGCGCGTGGTTGCGGACGCGTGCGTGCACGCCTGCGCCGTCGCGTGGGAGGAGGCGAGCTCCTCCCGTTAGTTCGAAGGCCGGCCCCGCATCCCCGCGAGGCCGACCGGCCCCAGGAGAGGTGACCGAGTGGCCGAAGGTGCATGATTGGAAATCATGTGTACGGGCAACCGTACCGAGGGTTCGAATCCCTCCCTCTCCGCAACAAATCCGCACCCCGCCGCGCTCCGCCTCCAAGCGCCGAACCCCGCCAGGAGGGATTCGAACCGTCTTGGCCCGCTGACGGGCCACGTCGCACGTTGGGCTGCGTTGTGGAGGGTTCGCACCGTCGGCCCATCGACGGACCGCGCCGCGCACCGAGCTGCGGACAGCGCACGCTTCCGCACGAAGGTCCCGAGGAGCGCAGGCCGCGAAGCGGCCGAGCACCGCAGGTCATCTCTCCCTCTCCGCCGACAATCCCGATTCTTCTTACTTACTTGCCGGCCCGCTACCCCGGCTCGCTGCCGACTTTCCCAGTTCGTTTCACCTTTGGCGCCACAACCCCGAGCTCAACGGTGCGCACCCTACTCTGTCTCGTCATGCGGCGCGGGCGGAGGCTCCGTGCAGAATGCCTTCAGCTGCTCGGCGTAGCTTTCGTCCGGGCGGTCCGATACGTCGCCGACGAGAGCACATGCCTCCGCGCGCCGACCGGCCGTCGCGAGTGCTCGCACGCGGAGTAACAGAGCCTCGCTGCGGAGCACGTGTCGAGAGGGCGCCGCGTCGTAGCGCTCGAGCGATGCCAGCGCCGCCTGCGCGTCGCCTGCACGCAGCGCGCGGCGCGCGCGATCGAGCATCGCCGTCTCGTCTCCGAGCGAGACGCCTTTGACGTTGGAATCGAGGGCCGGCGCGCGACTCCTGGAAGGGTCCTTGGACCGGTCCTCGGCTCTGCGGGTTTGGGTTGCGGAATTTTCGTCGCTCAGCGACGTCGCGCTCGTCGCCTGCGCTGGGCTCACGACAGGCGCAGCCGTCTGCGGACGTTCGGCAGGAACGGCGGGAACGGCCCGCCGTCGCTCGATCCGATCCGGATGCGGCGACGGGGGCTCCCCTCGCGGCCGCGAGGCGACGGTGATGCGAGGCGGCTCGCGAGCGGGGGCCAGAGTGACGGCAACCCCGCCAAGCAGAAAAATGATCCCGAGCCACTTGAGCAGGCCCGAGGTCGCGAGCGACTTGGCGGTCACCGCCGCATGAGGCGCAGTCGTTGCGCGTGCAAGCTGGGCGACGCCCGGGGAAAGCCCAAGCGTTCGCGCGGCCGCGCGCAGGCTCTCCGGCGACGGTCCGTCGTGCAGCGCGGCCCCCAGCACGCGGCGGACCTTCCCGTCGAGCTTTCCTTCCAGCAAGCGCTCCAGATCGTCGGTCACGGATGGCCTCCCTCCGAGGTGGCTCGGCCCAAGAACAGCTGCCGCGCCCGGCGCAGGCGCGTCTTCACGGTGCCGAGTGGCACCTCGAGCGACTCGGCGATCTCGCTGAGCTCCAACCCTTCGAGCTCGAACAACACGAACGGGGCCCGCAGCTCCAGGGGCAGTCCATCCAGCCAGCGATCGAGCAGCTCGCGACGCTGCTTCTGGTCGAGCAGCTGTTCGGGATCGCGAAGGTCAGCGGCCGCGTCGCCGACTCCCTCGTCCGGGCTCTCGCGACATCGACTCGCGGCGCGCCGCAGGTTGGCGGCAACGCGCAGCGCCACGCCCGTGAGATATGCGCGTTCCCTGCCCGCCGACACACGGGCCAGCTGGCCGTCGGCGACCAGGAACACCTGCTGTGCAGCGTCGTTGACGGCCGACTCCGGCACGCCGAGACGCCGGAGCGTGCGCCACACCCAAGCGTAGTGCGCGATGAAGAGCATCTCGAGCGTGAGAGCAGACCGGCGCTCGCCGACGGCCAGAGACGAGGACGCTATCGTCACCCTCCCGCTCCTAACACGACGCCGAAGTACCCAGTCACCTTCGGGATGCGCGCGGCGGATTCGTTCGGCTCGAAGTAGAACCAGTCGCGAACGAGCGGGGCAATCATGCCGCCCTCGAGCTCCACGAAGCAGGCGTCGAGCACGCGGCGTCCGACGCCCAGGGCGAGGCCCGGCCCGTACCACGGGGCGGCGCCAGCGCGCGCATCGCGGGTGGCGTAGCCGCGGGCGGACAGACGTCCCAGGTCGAACGTGGCGCAGGGCCGAACGAACGATGCTCCGTGGATGAAGTTGACCGGGCAGAGTCCAGCGCGCAGCGTCCAGAGGCTCAGAACCGCGCTGCCTGCCGGGGTTCGGCTGGTACCCCGTGCATAGCTCAACGCCAGTTGAGCCCGGGGGGCCCAGAGCCCGCCGGTGTCCCGTCCGAGCGCAGCGCGCGCCCCCACGTACGGACGGAGTCCGGGTGCAACACCACCGGCAGCGCCGGCGGCGACCCCGAGCATCGGGTACCAGCGTGAAGCGCTCGGTGCCGGCGCCGTGGCTCGTAGCGGCTGACGTGAGCTCGGGGCAGGTTTCGGCTCGACGGGTTCGCGGCTCTGCGGCGCCGGCGACGCGCCGGCATCCGGATCGAGCGCCAGAGCGAGAATCAGCGCGAGCGCCGAGGCGACCTCGGAGCAGCTCTCCCCGTTGACCGCGCGGCGTGTGCGGTCGGTCCCACGGCGCCAAGCGATGAACCCGCGCGCCCCGCCCGCGAGTACCTCCATGCTGACCGCGACCTCGACATCGCCGGAGGTCGAAACCCGCTCCGCCGCGGAAGTGCGGCTGCGGAGCCGCTGCATGAAGTCGCGCTCGTGCGGGCAACTGGTGCTGGCCGTGTAGGCGAGCGTGAAGGTGAGCGGATCCGCGCAAGCGGTCGCGGCGAGCGCGCTCACTGCGAGCCCAACGCAAATGCCGGCGCCCGATTTGATCAATGGCCGCCCCGAGCGCCAAGTTTCGGCGGCGCCCGGTCGCGGCTGACATGACCGGGATCCAGTCGCTTCACGTCAGCGGCACCTCTCGCCGTCGAAGCACATCCCGTCGGGACAACTGCACAGCATCACCTCGTGGCTGTTCGCCGGCCCACACCCGCAGGCCCCGATGACACCCGAGCAGTACTCGACGAAGTCATCGACGGACTCGCAACAGTAGCCCGACTCCACCTTGCCACCCGAATCAAGGCAGCCCTGTCTGGGGTCTCCACCAGCGCCGGCCATGCCCCCGCTGCCCGCGGTTCCGGACGCCCCGGAGGTCCCCGCGTCGCCGCCGCGCCCTGCGCCGCCGGCCGTTCCCGCCGCGCCCGCCTCGTCGGCTCCGCCATTGTCGGCCCCGCCAGTGCCCTGGTCGGCACCTGCGCTTCCCGAGCTGCCGCCTGCCGTACCGCCCCCCATGCCGCCACCGCGGCCGCCAACGTCGCTGCCCCCGGCGCCCCCTTGGCCCCCCGACTTTCCCGCACCTCCGGTGCCTCCCGGTGTTTGGCTCCCGCCCGTTCCACCCGCGGTCTCATCCGCCCCCGCTGCCCCCCCAAGATCGTGTCCGGTGCTGGAACAGGCGGCCAGGGCCCCGGCAAACGCCAACAAAGCACGCACGAAGGTCCACCGTGAAGTTTCCATGATTTCCGTCTCCTACCAACACCCCTCATGTCCCACCGACGGCTCGGGGATTTCGATGCACCGCCGGCGTGAACGCCGCCTCGAGCTGCCGCTCGACCGCCCTCGCGTCGCAACCGACCGAACGAGAAGCGGCCACGATTTCTTTCATTATTCCACTATGTTACGCGCACGAGATCCCGGGTTCACAGCCCCGTGATTGCAGGTCACCCACCGAGAAAAGTGACCCGTCCGACCGCGCTGGCGGGTTTCTGCTGGGGCATGCGCCGCTCCATCCCGCACTCGCTCGTCGAGACCGCGATCCAGGCCCCCGATCCAGGTCCCGGGGGGCGGCTACCTCGTCCTGACAGCCCAGAAGAGCGGCGCGACGTTGTTCCAAGAGACCGACGAAGTGTTCGACCTGCGGTAGTCGCCAGGGGCTCGACTCGACACGAGATGGGAAATCCGATGCATCGCGCACTGCCCCTCATGATCGCAATGGCGTTGCTTGCTTGCAGTGGGTCCAAGCGAGACAGCCATCAAAACGGAGCGTCAGGTGGCAATGGCGGCGTTGCCGGCGGCAGCGGCGGCCAATCCCAGGGAAACGGAGGCTCGAACGCCGCCACCGGTGGTTCGGCCGGTGGCATGCAGTCCACAGGGGGAAACCAGGCCAGCGGCGGGGTCTCCGCCTCCGGAGGCACGGCCGGCGGCGGCAACGGCGGCGCGGCCGCGGGCGGCAATAGCGGCGCGGCCGCGGGCGGGCTCTCAGGGAGCGGTGGCGCGGCTGGCGCTGCCGCTGAGGGAGGACAGGCGGGCGCCGCTGCTTCGGGGGGGACTGGCGGTGCAGAGCCCACCGGCGCCCGCGAGATTCAGAACTTCAACCAATCGTGGAAGTTCAAACGTAGCGACGTGACGGGCGCGGACGCGACCGATTTCGACGATGCCTCGTGGAACGATATAGGCCTGCCGCACTCGTTCAATCTGCCGTACTTCATCAACGCGAAGTTCTACGTCGGGTACGGCTGGTACCGAAAGCACTTCACCGTGCCGGCGAACTGGGCGGAAAAGAGCGTGTTTCTCGAGTTTCAGGCGGCGTTCGACCAGGCGCAGATCTACGTCAACGGCAAGCAGGTCGGAGAGCACATCGGCGGCTACAACGGCTTCTCCATCGACGATCAGCGCCGCCATCCAGACCGGTGACAACGTCGTGGCCGTTCGCCTGAACAACAACTGGAACGCGCAGCTCCCGCCGATCACCGGCGACCACACGTTCCAGGGCGGTCTTTATCGCGACGTGAACGTCGTCGTTACCGATCCGCTTCACGTCGCCTGGTACGGCACGTGGGTCACGACGCCCACGCTCGCGACCAATTCGGGCTCGTCCAGCACCGTGGAGATCAAGACGGAGGTGCAGAACATGACCGCGCCGCCGCCGTCAACGCCACGCTGAAGACCGACATCGTCGACAAGGACGGCAAGGTGGTCGCCACCGTCTCGTCTCAGCAGACAGATCGACGCGGGCAAGACGGTGACCTTCGACCAAACCACGCCAGCGATCAGCAGCCCGTCGCTCTGGCACCCCGACCATCCCACGCTGTACAGGGCGCTGTCGTACCTGTCCGACGACATGGGGATCGTCGACGACTTCACGACGCACGTTCGGGTTTCGCTGGTTCAGCTGGTCGGCGTACACAAGGATTCTCCCTGAACGGCGCGCACTATTGGATTCAAGGGGGCAACGTCCATCAGGACCATGCCGGCTGGGGCATCGGCGTGAGCGACTCGGCGCTCTACCGCGACGTCAAGATGGTCAAGGACGCGGGCATGAACTTCATCCGCGGCTCGCACTATCCGAAGGCGCCCGGCCTTCGCCGACGCGTGCGACGAGCTCGGCATCCTGTTCTGGTCGGAAAACTGCTTCTGGGGCGGCTTCGGCGGCGGCCCGGGCGGCTGGTCCTACAGCGGCGCCTACCCGAGCACGTCCGCCGACTTCGACGAGTACGACGCCAACGTTCTCGCGAGCCTCACGGAGATGATCCGCATCCATCGCAATCACCCGAGCATCATCGTGTGGAGCATGGGAAACGAGGACTTCTTCAACGGCGGCGGTCCGGCGGACAGGGTGATCGCGCTGCTCAAGAAGGCGGTCGCCTTGACCCACCAGCTCGATCCCGCGCCCACGGGACGGCCGGCCGCCATCGGCGGCGCGCAGTCCAAGATCGGCGGCACCGAGCCTGGCACGCTGGGCGACGTGGCCGGCTACAACGGCGACGGCGTGGGCTACGACGACCCTGGCATACCCAACATGGTGTCCGAATACGGCGCCGACGTGAGCTCGACTCGCCCGGGCAACTACGATCCGGGCTGGGGCAACCTGACGGTGTCGAACGGCATGGCCGCCCAACCCGCGTGGCGCAGCGGAATCTCCCGGTGGTGCATGTTCGACTACGGCAGCCAGATGGGCACGCAGTACATCAACTCGGGCATCGTCGACTACTTCCGCATCCCGAAGCGAGTCGTACTACTGGTATCGAAACGCCTACGCGAACGTCCCGCCGCCGACCTGGCCGACCGCGGGCACGGCCGCGGGCCTGAATCTGACGTCGAGCACGACGACGCTGTCCGCGGTGGACGGCACGCAGGACGCATGGCTCCTGGTCACCGTCGTGGACTCGGACGGCAAGCCGATCAGCAACACCGCCACCGTGACGCTCACGATCAAGTCCGGCCCCGGCGAGTTCCCGACCGGGCCGAGCATCACGTTCACGCCGCCCGGCAGCGGCTCGGCGTCCGACATCGCGATCCGCGACGGCCAGGCCGCGATTGAATTCCGCACCTACTACTCCGGCACCTCGGTCATCGAGGCCACGTCGCCCGGGCTTGACCAGCTCCAGCGTGACCATCACCTCCCAGGGCAGCCCCGCCTGGGTCGAGGGCACGACGCCCGCGGTGGCGCCACGCCCCTATCAGCCGTAATCGGCCTGCTGCTTGCCGACCGGGCTCATCGGTCGTCGCCGGTGAGGGACGCCGGGGCGCCAATTGGGTTGGCGCATAAGAAAATCGAACCGCGAAAACCGAGAGGAAGCCCGGGGGCAGGATTGGAGGGGACTGCAGGTGGGCGGGTGTCGCTGCTCCGAACACAGGAGCGATGTGGAGCACGGTTGCGTGGTCGGAGGATTTCTCGATACCGGCTGCCGTGCGGCGCGCCACGTCCTCGACGCCCGCTCGGGTCGGCGTCAAGAGCGCACGCTAGCGGGCGCGACCGGTTGCAGCTACCCCGCGCGTCGGGGGAGCCGACGTCTTCGTCGGGGGGCACGTATCAAGGTCGGCAGCGAACACATGTGTCAGCAACCACGCCCATCTTTTTCTCGGAGCCGGCGCGTCACCGTCGGCGTCGAGGTCGAGCTCGAGCTGGTCGCCCGGCGCCGGCGGCGGAACATCCGCGCTCGGATCAGCGGGCGGGTGTGGCAC
The DNA here is from genome assembly GCA_963841435.1 of uncultured delta proteobacterium. GTDB lineage: Bacteria > Myxococcota_A > Polyangia > Polyangiales > Polyangiaceae > PMG-095. Next base: position 550,258 of record CAWJCS010000002.1, on the reverse strand, counting down.
GACTTCTTTTCGCAGTCGCGAGTGGCTCGAGAGCACGGCGAAGTACCTGACCAAGTGGAAGTACGGTGGGGCACCGCGGCGACCAGCCGGACCAACAGGTCATCGGGCTCGAGCAGGATCGCGCACGTGCCGTCCTTCCACGGGTGCTTGAGTCGGAAGCTCGAGCTTGCCGTCGGCGAGCCGCTCGAGCCGGTCTTGGGCGACCGGCGGGCGGGTGACGTAGCGACAGAGACGCTCGAGCTGTCTGCGGTCCCGCCCGGCGGCGCCGGTGCCGGCGGCGTCACCGGAGCGTGATGCGCGCGACGCACGGTGCGAGGGGTGACTCACGGTGCGAGCCTGAAGCGGAGCTGGTCGCGCTGTATCGCCGGGGACGGCGCGGGCGCTGGTCGGGCGGAAGGATTGGTTGATTCGGATGGGGTTGGGGGAGAGGAGGAGGCGGGCGGGGTCGGAGAATCTCAGCCACGACGCGTCGACAATCGGGCGCGAGCTCCGGCGAGCGCCTGGGCAATCGTGATCGTCTCGGCAGTTCCCGCCGTGATCGTCTCGATGCGTCCCGCCACTTCAGCAGCCCAGGCATCCTCGCCGTCGCAATCGTGCTGTTCGTCGAGGCTCTCAGCAAGGCGCAAGACGAGAGCGGCCCGGTCGTCGGCGGGCAGCGACAGAGCCTCCACGGCGATAGCTTCGACGGAACGCATGGTCACAAGTTTAGCTCCCTGGGCGTCGGTGTCGATTACTCGACCGCGCAGCGCATGCACGCGGCTGGCTCACCTCTTGCGGCGCACAGAGCGTCCACCCTAGAATTCGTGGCTGGCCTACCCTGCGCCTGTTGCACTGAAGGGGGAACTGATGACCGATCGCCTGCATCCACTTGGTAAGGCTCTCGCAGCTCGCCTGCTGAGCGTCACCACGAACGACGCAACGCGGGAGGTGATCAAGGAGATCCAGGGAGAGCTGGACTTCACGTGGTGCCCGGTCGGCGGCAATCCTTCGAACGACGGCCCCATCGAGCTAGGTAAGGACGCGCCAACGCAGCTCATCGAGCGGGTGGTGAACGGGATCGAGGCGTGCTTCGAGCTGGAGGCGCGCTTGCACGCCAGGGATCGGCCTGGGACGCCGGCGGAGGCCGGTGCGCGCTGGTTTGGCCTGCCGCCGCGGGGCGTCACCGCAATGAAGGACGATAAGAAGGTCCGCTCCATCGCTGAGGGGGCCGTGCACGTGCACCTCACGGACAGCGGAGATCCTGATCGACCCACCATCTTGGTTGAGGACCACGGGATGGGGCAGCACCCGAGCGCGTTCTCGACCTCGCTGCTGAGCCTGCACCAAAGCGAGAAGCGGGAGAAGCCGTACCTCATCGGAAAGTATGGCCATGGCGGCGCGACGACCCTGATGCATAGCGAGTACACCATCATCGCCTCGCGGCGTGCCAAGCAGCTGCTCGATGGTGAAGACGACCTCGTTGGCTTCACCGTGGTGCGCTACACGCCGAGCAAGATCAAGGGCGGCACATACGAGTACCTATGCGGACCCAAGCATGCGATCTTGTGTGCACGGCCGCGCGAGGTAGCTGGTGCGTTCGAGCTTGCCCACGGCACCCGGATCACACACGTCCGCTACGACCTCCATCGGTACTCTGCCGCGTATCGCCAGCAGAAGACCGGTCTGTGGGCTCTCCTGAACTCGGCGCTCTACGATCCGCCACTTCCGATTCACATCACGGGCGACAGGAAGAAGGACCTGCACGGGGATGCAAAGGCTGCGTCCACTGGCCGCATCATCAAGGGCAACGCCGCGGTGCTCGACGGGCTGCCCACGAAGCCACGCTTGCGCGCTGGAGACGACGTGGAGGATCCTGGCTCGGAGCGGCCGTTCCTCCGCTTCTCGGACGAGCTGATGCTCGATGTGTTGGATGCCGGCGAATCGCTGGGCCGGATCCGCGTGCGCGCATGGGTCCTTGGCGGAGTGGCGAACGCGGAGAGCTACGTTCGCGCTGAGCACACGATCACTCTGACGTTGTCCGGGCAACGCCACGGACAGCGGGGGCGCGACTTCCTCAAGGAGTGTCGGCTCGGCTTTCTAGCCAAGCGGATGGTGGTTCAAGTTGCAGCTGATGAGCTCACCGCTGAAGCGAAGCGGCACCTGTTCCCGTCCGGTCGCGAGCAGCAGCGAGACAACGAGGTCAGCGATGCCATTTTCAATGCGCTGGCCGAATACCTCGAGGGCGAGGATTTTCGTGCGCTCGAAGAGGAAGCGAAGAACGCGGAGCTAGCGCGAGCTTCGGCAAAGGTGAAAGATAGCGTGCGGAAGAAGGTGGCAACGCTTATCAGGCGCCATCTCGCAGGGATGGGGCGAAACTTGGCTGGAGCGACCGACGGTGGCGCTCGCCCCGGTCGTCGGGCGGATCGACCGCCAATCACCAAGCCTCGGGGGCGCGTGAAGCCTCCAGAGATGGATGATTCCGCATTCCCAGCCGTGCCCACGAAGATCGAGATCATCAACTCCCGCCACGAGATCGGAGCAGGGCGTGGTGGGCATCTGGTGCTCGCGATCGACGCGAAGAACGGCTATCTGGACGAGTCGAGCGGAGATCTCGTCGTGGAGATTGCCGGGCCCGATCCAGGCGGACTGCGACACAAGGGGACCGGCTCGGTGCGAGGTGGTCGCGCGCGGCTGGTGTTTGGCTCCTCCGAGGAAGCGAAGCCTGGTGAGTACACGGTCCGCGTTCGGTTGCTCAACGCTGCTGCGGGGGAACTCGTGGCCACGGCTACGATTCAAGTAGTTCAGCCCTCGAGCTGCCCGGATACAGTCCCTCCGGCCGACAGCGGGGTGCCCGACATCACGTGGGTCAGGCACGAGCGCGACGCAGCGAACGACGAGGAGCGCGAGGAGCTGAAGCGCATGTGGCCGCCAGAATGGACGGGCGAGGAAGCGGGAGACGTGACGGACTCCGCGGAATCGTTGGTATTCCGTCTCAACGAGAGCTTCCCCGATCTGCGCAAGGCCATCACACGGCGCGCCGACAGCGCGTCCGGATCCAAAGACGCGGTGGAGTCGCTGAAGGATCGCTACGCCGGCGCAGTGTCGTACGGGATGTTCTTGCTGAATGACGCAAAGGGAAAGGTCGCGCCCGAGGAGAAGCCGTCGGACATCTGGATGCGACACGCCATCATTGCGATCGGGCGCATGCAGATCGCGACGATGTTTGATGCGGAGCTTGACGCAGAGGACGGCTAGCGCAGACGGTGGCCTATTTTTTTACCAGCGCCCATTTGCCGAGGCCCGTATTCTCGATGGCGCCTTTCGCCTTCAGGCGGGTCCGAGCCCACGCCATTCGGTAGGCAAACTCGCTGCGCCCGCCCGCCTTTGCGGGGTTGTGCGGCAGTGCTAGTTGCTCGGGCGTCAGCGCAAGCTCTCGCGCGACGGCGGTGTCGATCTCCGCGATCTCCTGCGGGCCGGGCTTGGATGCGAGGTACTGGATGATGGGCGCCTCGAGGAGCGGGGCGCGGGGCAGCTCGGCGCTCATCCGTCGAGCCTTCCACCGGTTCTCGGTCGGGCGCAAGGTGGCGTGACCGGGCGCGCTGGGGCAGCTAGATCTCGTGCCTGTTGGCCGCGGACCTCCTTCCCAGCCCCAACGATATCGAGCAGGTGCTCCGCTCGACGTACGGCCGTCCACGGCTCCATAACAAGCGTGATCCGCTTGCTGAGCTTGTCTTCATCGTCCTTTCCACACAGACGCGAGAGGCTGAGTATCGGCGTACTTTCTCGGCGCTTTGGAAGACGTATCGAAGCTGGGACCGGGTCAGGCGAGCCCCGGGCGGAGAGGTCGAGACTCTGATCCGGTTCGGTGGCTTTGCGAAGCGGAAGGTGGCGCTCCTTCAGGCTCTGTTAAAGAAGATCCATGCGGATCGCGGAACGACCTCGCTGCGCTTTCTGCACACCTGGTCGAACGAGGACGCCATGAGCTACCTCGTGTCTCTGCCCGGCGTCGGTCCCAAGACTGCGCGCTGCGTCCTGATGTATTCGCTCGGTCGCTACGTGCTGCCCGTGGACACGCACGTGTGGCGCGTCTCCGAGCGGCTAGGATGGGTGGCCGGTGGGAAGCATCCGGACGAGCGTCGCAGCGCCGAGCTCGAGGGCAAGATTGACCCGAGTCTCCGCTACTCGTTGCACGTCACCATGGTCGCTCACGGCCGAAAGACGTGCGGCGTGCACCCACGGTGCGAGCGCTGCGTTCTCGAGCCGCTGTGCGCGAAACGGATCAGGCCCAAGAGTCGCTGAGCCGAAGCACCGCTGCGTTGCCCAGCCCCGTCCCTGGGTGCGCCGTGTGCTCGCCCGCCAGCTCCATGAACTCCCGGGGTACAGCGCGTACCCGTTCGGGAGGCGGAGCAGGGGAGCGATCCGGCGGAAGCAGACGAGGAGGCGTCCGGTTGCGACGCTTTCCGAGCAGCTGCACAGCGATCTCACGCGCGACAACCTCGCCCAAGAGCGACGGAACGGCATTGCCGAGCTGGCGCTGAATCGAGGTCCGTCCGCCGCAGATGTTCACGTCGTCAGGAAACGTCTGCAGGCGACACAGCTCACGCGTGCTGAGGCGGCGATTCTCCCAATGGAATGGGCCGATTGCCGGACCCGGCTGTGCCTGGATCGTCCACGACGGGCGATTCTTCGCAAGCTTGAGCAGGAAGCTCCAGTAGCGTCGTCGCCAGCCGAAGAGCGGTCGCCCTCCGCCTCGATCGGTGTGCCAAAGGTAGTTCTGACCTTCGGGGACTGAAGGCAACAGGCCCGCCCACTTCCCGCGCATCTCCAGCTCTTCGTCCGTATCCGGCTTCACATCTGCGATCGCGTCCCAGGCGGTTCGGTAGAACGGTTGGTTGACTTTGGCGAGGAGAGGGGCTGGCGCGTCCGGATCGCAGTGCGTCGGCGTCGGGTGGCTGAACTGCTCCCCGTCACGAGAGGCGATCATGATCACGCGCTCGCGCTGCTGCGGGACGCCGTAGTTGACCGCGCGGAGAATCTTGAACACTGGCTTGTAGTTGCTCCGCGTGCGCGCGTTGATGTCCTTCACGCACTCGAGCAGCAGGTGAAGCCCCTCATCCTTACCTGCGTAAGCAAGACCCTCGACGTTCTCGAGCAGGAACACCTGCGGCAGCGCTTCCTCAACGACGCGCATGTACGCGCTCAGCGTGCTCGCGCGCGGATCATCGAGCCTCAGCGAATCGCCCTTCGACCAGTACCCCGCCTTCGAGAACGGCTGGCAGGGCGGGCCGCCGATGAGGACGTTTGCCTCACGCTTCTTCAGCCCCCCGCGCTCAAGGAGGCCTCTGCGGTCGGCACCTCGAAGATGCTCCGCTCGATGACCTCCCAACGGCGATTGGTTCTCAGGGTTTCGCAGGCGTCGTGGTCGAGCTCCAAAGCTACGGCCGTATCAAATCCCGCAGCTTCGAAGCCATAATCGAGCCCGCCAGCGCCGGAGAAGAGGCTGATGACCCGCGGCTTCGACATGCTGATCATGCGTATAGCAGAGGTGCTCGGCTACGTCGCCGGCATTCCGCTCCCGGGTCTTTGAATGTCACACCGGAGCGGAGCCCCACGGGCTCGGTGCTTGGCCGGCGAGCCTGTGGTTTAGTCTGGAAGGATGCGGGTCGAGCGCTACTCCGGGGTGGACGGTCATCAGAACGTCGCGCGCATCACGGCCGCCTTGGTGACCTGCGGAGCGCGCGTGCTCCGATCCCCTAACCCCACGGTGGCTCCGTACGAGTACCTGATCGAGCTACCGAGCGGAGAGCGCCGCTCCATCATCTGCTACGCGTTCACCGCGAACGAGTACGGGCGCAAGAACGACGGCAAGGGTTAACCCAAGGACGAGCACCGTTTCCAGATCAAGTACGGCAGCGACTTCAGCCGCTACCACGACATCTACGTCGATCCCACCCGTAAGGTGACGACGCTTTTCTTCGGCGTTCACCAAGAGATGGACCTGTTCGTCGCGGTCGATCCGCTGATGCACGCGCCGACATGGTTCTCGGTGTCAGTTGAATTCAAGGAAGGCGACCTCGAGCGAGCGAGACAGCTTGGGTGGCACGGCTGGGAGCGCGAGAGGTCCGTCGCCCGCCGCAAGGACGTCTCCCCTCTCGAGAGCTTTCAGACCGAGGCGGTCTGCGCGTTCGCCCCACGGAATTTCCTGCGATACGTCGAATTCGAGCGCGTCGCTTCGGGCTTGGACGCCTCCGAGCGGCTCCTTGTTGGCGACAAGATCGCCGAGCTTGGCGCTCCGGAGCCCAACGCTACCCATGGCCTCGAGCGGGAGCTGGGCCTATCCGCGCGAGAGCTACTTGATGTCTTGGCCGGAACGGGGAGGCTAGTCGTCGCGGTTCGCGGGCGCGTTGCGGAGCACCACCTCGCCAAGCACCTGTCCGCACTGTCCGGGATTGAGGACGTACAGGCCCTTGACCAGGATGGTCCACCTGATTTTCAGATCTCATACAAGCGTTAACCGTTTAGGATCGAGTGCAAGAATGTACGGCGCGCGATCGATCCGCCGCGCGTTGACTTTCAGAAGACTCGCGCGTCGATCAACGATGCCTGTAGTCGGTACTACTCAGCCGAGCAGTTCGAGGTGCTCGCTGCGTGCATGCACCCGGTGACCGCCAATTGGGAGTACCAGTTCTGTGCAACCCGCATGCTGGCTCCGCACGAGAAGTGCTCGGAAAAGCTTTCTGCGAAGGTTCTCGTTGGCGGGAGCCATTGGACGCCGTCACTGGTCGATCTCCTGGAGGAGATAGGTTGAGGCCAACGCACAGAATACGGTGCGCATAAGAAAATCGAACCGCGAAAACCGAGAGGAAGCCCGGGGGCAGGATTGGAGGGGACTGCAGGTGGGCGGGTGTCGCGGCTCCGAACACAGGAGCGATGTGGAGCACGGTTGCGTGGTCGGAGGATCTTCTCGATACCGGCTGCCGTGCGGCGCGCCACGTCCTCGACGCCCGCTCGGGTCGGCGTCAAGAGCGCACGCTAGCGGGCGCGACCGGTTGCAGCTACCCCGCGCGTCGGGGGAGCCGACGTCTTCGTCGGCGCGGAGCCCGGTTCCTTGCCATCTCGTCGATCTTCGCCCCACCTGCGCCGACCACCTCTCGGCGTTCACGGATGCGAGCGGCATCCTTCCGAGCGCTGCGGGAGCGGAGGCCATCGCGCAGACGATTCTGGCGCGCGATGCAGGACGCGTGCATCGCTCAGTGAGGCACCAAGGACAGAGTACGGACACTCGGCTTTCTGTGTGCCGATACCCGAGCGCTCGGTCTCATGGGCCGCGTCGGGTGAAACCCGGTCGGCTCCGGCACCCCAACCTGGGCGGCAAGGAAGAACGAACCGGGAAAACGGCTGGCGACGAGCCGGACCATCAGGTCGTCGGGCTCGCTGGAGGCGATCCTGAGCAACGGGAGGCCGTGTGATGTAGCGGCACAACCGCTCGAGCTGTCGCCGGTCACGGCCGTTGACGACCTGGCTGGCACTTCGTTTTTCAGGCGCTCTCGACGCCGACCCCGGACTCGGCGGGTGCTTGAAGCAGCAACGACTCCTCGAATCCCCGCCGGCAATGAAGTAGTCTTATTTACGAAGAATGGGGACCGCAAGGACCTGGCTTTGGCTCGTGAGCGTGGCGCCGATTGCCTGCGCTGCTCACAACGGACGCACGAGCTCAGCCGCCGCAGCGAAGGAGGCGTCAGTGGTCAAGATGCAAATGCGCGTGCTCGGCCAGGGGCGACCGCTCGTCATCGTGGGCCAAGGTTTGACCGGCGTTCTTTCGTGGGTCCCACACGCGAATGAGCTGGCGTCCGAACGCCAGGTAGCGCTGGCGCAACCACTCGGCGTCGAGCTCGGCCTGGCGCACGCTTCGCTACCGGTTGACTATTCGGTGAAACTGGAAAGCCGCGCGCTCGCCGCGGCGCTGACCGACCTCGGGTGGAGGGAGCCCGTCAACGTCGTGGGCTGGTCTTATGGTGGCCTCATCGCGCTGGATTTCGCCCTCGACCATCCTGAACGAATTCGGTCGCTGTTGCTGGTGGAGCCCGATGCTGCTTGGCTACTGCCCGACTACGGGCGAGCCGACCCCGAGGTTCGCAAGACCGAAGAGTCTGCGTTGCGATGGGCCGACGGTGTGACCGAGGACGAGCTTGCCGCCTTCATGACGGATTTGCTCGGACCGGATCAGCCACCCCGGCAGCATCCTCGCTGGTCGGTCTGGAACCAGCACCGCGACGCGTTGCGCGCCTCGATCGCCATTTTCCGACATCGTGACGACGTTTCGCGACTGCGCCGCCTTTCGATGCCGGTCATGCTCGTCAAAGGCACGGGCACCGATCACTACAATGCCGCGATCATCGACGCGCTTGCTGCGGCGCTCGCGAACGTCAGCGTCGTCGAATTGCCCGGCGGTCACATGTCCCCGGTGGTCTCCAAGGACGAATTCCTCGAGAAGATGCGGGCGTTTCAAAAGTGAGCGGTTCCGTCAGAGAGGCGCCAAATCGCGCAAGGCGGACACCCTGAGAGCGTAGCAACGCCGCCCATTCGCCCGAACCCGCGACGCCTGCTGCGAAGAGCACGGCCGCGAACCCGACGCGGACAGGCATCGGTCTGGGATTTGGGTGCGCGTCCCGAACGCGGCCGGCGTGCACGCCGCCAAAGTACAGGAGCCCGACACCTTCCTCTCGGAACACATCCAGGGGCCCACCGAGCTCGAGACGACCGCGTACCTCGGCTTCGGACGGCGTCCGTAGATCGTGCAGCATATTGCAAACTTTCGCGCGGGAACGGACGAGTCGTTGCCCGGACCTCGTGTTGCAGGGATCGGCCTCGAAAATCTGCAACATTCTGACCCGTTTTTTCGGAGATCAGCGTGTAGCTCTCACGTGAGTTCCCGATGAGAAGTTGCTTGCGATCATCGGTTGCGGCGCTTGCCTTCGTCGCAGGCGCCTGCTCGTCAAACGACCCGACCGGTATCATGGGTGCTGGCGGTTCTAGCGCTGCGGGTGGTCCCGGGGGCACCCCAGGTGGGGCAGGCGGCCCCGCGGGATCCGGCGGCACAAGCGGGCAAGACGGCTCAGGCGGCACAGCCGCCGGCTCGGGCGGGACGACGGCTGCCGGCGGCTCAGGTGGAACAGCGGGCTCAGGTGGAACAGCGGGCTCAGGTGGAACAGCGGGCTCAGGTGGAACAGCGGGCTCAGGCGCAACGGGTGGCTCTGCCGGTGCGGCGGGAACGGGCGGTGCGGCCGGCAAGGGGGGCACTTCGGGCGTCGGCGGAAGCGCGGGCGCCCAAGCGGGGCAAGGCGGAAACGGCGGGAGCGGCGCCGTTTCGGGAAGCAGCGGCGGGCCGGGAGCCGGTGGAATGGGAGGGCGCGCGGGTGCCAGTGGCGCGGGCGGCGCGGCGGGCAGCGCCGGCTCGGGCATGGCGATGCGGAGTCCTGGATGCGGCAAGGCTGCGACCCTCACGAGCGGAAGCAAAACCATTCAGACCGGCGGGCAGAGCCGCAGCTACATCCTTCGCATCCCCGATAACTACGACAACAATCTACCCCATCGCTTGATCTTCGCTTACCACTGGGTGGGCGGCACGATGCAGGACGTCGACGGCGGCGGCAGCACTGGAGCCGCCTGGTCGTATTACGGGATGAGGGCCCAGGCGGGCGACAGCACCATCTTCGTCGCTCCGCAGGGTATCAGCAACGGCTGGGGCAATTCCGGCGGCGCAGACGTGAAGTTCACCGATGACATGATAGCGCTGATCGAAGGCGATCTGTGCGTGGACACGACGCGGCTCTTCGCCATGGGCTTCAGCTACGGCGGCTCCATGAGCTACGCAATCGCGTGCGCGCGAGCCACTGTCTTCCGCGGAGTCGCGGTCTACTCGGGCGGGGTGATCAGCGGGTGCGATGGCGGCACTCAGCCCATCGCCTACATCGGCATTCACGGTATCAGCGACGGCACGCTCAACATCTCCGGCGGGCGCTCGATGCGCGACAAGTTCGTGATGAACGACGGCTGCACCGCCATGAACCCGCCGGAGCCGAGCGCCGGCAGCGGGATGCACGTCTGCACCAGCTATCAAGGCTGCAGGGCCGGCTATCCCGTCGAATGGTGCGCCTTCGACGGCGGTCACACGCCCGGCAACGTCGACGGCGGCGGCGACGACGGCGCCAAGACCTGGACCAAAGGCGAGGTGTGGAAGTTTTTCACCCAGTTCCAATGATTGCACCCGACGGTCGCGACTACTTGGGCGTGATCACGACGGAAGCTGCGGCGCCAGGCGCCAAAGGGAAATCGAACTGGGAAAACGGCGGGGACGCATCGTCGGTGAACCCCGCCTCTGCGGGCTGGTTGCCGAACGCAGCGCATACGCCCGCCGAGGCCGCTGCGCTGGCCGACTCACCGAACGAGCGGCAGCTCGAGCTGCCCGCGCGAGTGCACGAGGAGGGAGTCGAACCCACACACCTTGGCCGAGCGGCTTCGAGCGCTTGGGGGGGTGCTCAGACTCCGTCTTCGGGGTTCCAGTTTGGCGACGATTCGAGGAGGGTCAGCTCGGCGGTCCGCCACGACCTTCCGCGCGCTCCAAGAGGGCGTACACGACCGCGTCGCGGAACCTCTCCTGGCGGCGGGCATAGGCGGCGCTGAGCGGAGGGATGAAGCGCGACAACGACCGGAGCGCAGTCACCAGCCGCATCTCCCGACCCAAGCGCTCGGCCTCGTCGAGGAGCGATTTCTCGACGGACGGCATCCAGCCATGCGCTTCAAAGAACCCGAGCCCGTCGCTTGGTGCAAATTTCATCTCAGCGTTGGCGGGACGCAACGTCTTGTCCCAGTTCCGCTTCATCCTAGCGAGAACGGGAGGCGTCACGTTTTCCAGAAGCCACAGGCCGAGCGGGAACGACGCTCCGAGATCGTCGGCGAGCGAAGCTACGGTCGCCTCGTCCAGGTACACCAAGAGTCCCTCGGTCACCACCAGCACGCGCGACCCATCGGAGCGGAGTCGGGTGAGCAACGCCCTGCGCTCGCGGGCGTCAGCGAGGTCGAGCGGGATCCGCTCGACGGAACAGGCCGGATGCTCGGCTTCGAGCAGTTGGTCCTTCCAATGGATCAGCCCCGGGAGATCGGTCTCGATCCACCGAAGGTCCGCCGGAAGCGGAAGGCGATAGGGCCGGGCGTCGAGACCCGCCGCGAGGTTGACGACGGTGCGAACCTCGCGTGCCTGAACGGCTTCCATGATCAACTCGTCGAAGACCTTCGTCCTGATGGCGATCGACCAGGACAGGGGTCCTTTTGGAAGCCCCTCGGCGATCGCTCGCCCGCGATCTCCTGCCAGTTGACGGGCGTGGTGATCATGGAACAGTGCGTCGGAGCGTTCGGATTCCAAGGCCCGAAAGTACGCCACCCAGCGAGCGGTGTCGGACACATCGTCAACCGGCACGGCGCTCATTGCACGCCGTCCGAGTGAACGAGGAGGGGCGATGCGCTGCTCCAAGGCAGACCCATGGGTCCACCAGAGCCGGACACGAGAATGAGGCGAACGTGGGACAGGATCTCGTAGGCGGCGACGGTGATCGGCACGCCGAAGTAGGTCGTCGCGATCAGCTCGGGGACGCCCGCGCGTTCGATTCGACGGGCGGTGCTTCGCTGGGCGAGGATTCGGCGGTGCGCCGCCTGATAGCCCTCGCCCGTCGAGGCCATTCTTGCGCGGATCTCCGCCCGGAGCTTCTTGTGACTGTGCCGGTTCGCCATGACTCTCCTCGATGATGACCCCGCCCCGGCGCAGGGCTCGAAATCGAAGGAGAACGACAACCGCGAACCCGAAGGGCTGAGCCCTCTTCGCCCTCGCTCTGGTCGTGCCGGGAAAGACCCGCGAGATCCCGGGCTCGGGGAGAGCCCGAGCGCTACCGTAGAGGATCCAGCAAGCGTGTCAACGGCGGCGTTGGGGCTCGTTGGGAGCGGGTGCCGACGATATTCCGACGATTCGAGGAGGGTCAGCTCGGCGGTCCGCCACGACCTTCCGCGCGCTCCAAGAGGGCGTACACGACCGCGTCGCGGAACCTCTCCTGGCGGCGGGCATAGGCGGCGCTGAGCGGAGGGATGAAGCGCGACAACGACCGGAGCGCAGTCACCAGCCGCATCTCCCGACCCAAGCGCTCGGCCTCGTCGAGGAGCGATTTCTCGACGGACGGCATCCAGCCATGCGCTTCAAAGAACCCGAGCCCGTCGCTTGGTGCAAATTTCATCTCAGCGTTGGCGGGACGCAACGTCTTGTCCCAGTTCCGCTTCATCCTAGCGAGAACGGGAGGCGTCACGTTTTCCAGAAGCCACAGGCCGGCGAGCCCTGATCAGCGCCACCGATTTCGCGAACCTCCTGCACAATGGCGTGTCCACCTTCATGACCGCGGCGCGGTTCGACCTCATCGTGTGGGCGCCGGAGATCCCCTACGCCCGGCAGGGGCCGGCGGGTCGGGAGCAGGCGCTGGTGGAGGCCTGGCCGGCGCCGGTCCGGGCTCCGGAGGCGGCGGGGCCCAAGAGACCGGCGGCGCGACGGGCGCGGCTGCCGCCCAGGGTGGATTCGCCGCCCTGATCGAAGTGGGCGGCGGAGCAACGGGCGGCTCCGAAAGCGGCGTCGGCGGCGACGCCGGCACCTGTGGTGTGAACGCGCTCATGAGAGCCATCGAGACGCCAGCGCTATTGTCATGCCATGAAGTGACCCCGACGTCCGACCCTCTACCCGGGTGGCGGCGGGGCGCCATCGTGATCGACGACGATGGGCGTATCGTGGACAACACGAGGATCCGAGACGACGAAAAGCAGCAGTGGCTCGATTCCTTCGCCGATCAACGCTTTCCCTGCCTGGCCGGCCAGACCATCACCTACGAGTGCCATCCGTTCGAGTGACCGATCGCACTGCGGATTGAAGGAAGGTCGAGGAAGGGACCTTGGCGTGAAGGGTGGGGCCGGCGGCGCCGCCCGCGCTCGAATTGTCGCCCGCTGCGGCGGCGTGTCCGATCACGCCGACCTCGTCGTAGCCCACGCGACAACCGTTGGCCGCGACCAAGGCCCCTGCGTGCGTTTCCCCAAGAAACGCGACCACGGACCTCGGGCAGAGGTTAGTTCGAGGAGTATCTGAAGTGCGGGGATGCTCGCGCCACGTCGCGCGCAGCTCGCCGAGGGCCGAGGCGCGATCGGCGGGGTAGGCGTTTGCGAAAGTCCATCCAGTCGAAGGCGATCCGGGGGCCAGAAGCACCCATCAAAGCAAGGCATTCATCGACTGGGCGTGCGCACTCGGTCCACCGTTACGGCCAGGTCGGGATCGCGTAGACCGCGTTGACGCTCGACAGGTTGAGGTTTCCATCGGCCGTCAACGTCCAGGCCGCACATTGGGTGGACTGGTGCAGCACCACGTACAGCATAACGTCCTGATCCTCCTGGACCATGGGGTCGTTCGGGCTGTAGGTGACTCCCACCTGGTCGGAGTGCCCGTCCAGGCTGTGGATTACGGTTCTCCGTGACGGTGGCGAGGTAGAAGGCCTCCTCCATCCCGGTCCTGACTCTGTGCTCGGCGCCGGTGTCTCCCGAGACGGAGCCAAGGTCTTGCGCTTCGCTGGCACAGACCGGATCCGTGTCGCCCGCGTTGACGTTGACGAGCCCGTCGCAGTCCTCGTCGACGCCCTGAGCGCCACACACTTCCGGCGTCGACGAGCTGTCGTCCGTGCAGGAGAGCGCTCCGTTGGCACAAACGATCGTGCCCTCTTTGCAGAAGTCCCGGTCTGGGCCGTCGCAGGGCTCTCCGAGCGTGGGCTCCGCGGAGCCGTCGGCTGTCGCGGGATCGCAATCGTCGTCCTGGCCGTTGCAAAGCTCGGGTCCGGTGCAAGGCGCGTCGCCGGAGGACGGGGCACCGGCCTGAGTTTCGGTGTTCCTGCCGCTTCCCCCCCGGAAGCCTCGGAACCAGCGGTCGAGGGGGCGCCGCGACCTCCTGCGGCCGCGGTCCCCGCGCCGCCGCTACCGACAAGGTCGCGTTGAAGTTGAACGAACGGCCGCTGGCGCCGAGGAAGCTGTAGGCGGCCCGGACGTTTCCCTCGGGTGATTGGGGAACCCCAACCCGCCGTCAAACCGGCGCCGGGCGCGGCCGTCCAGTCAGCCGAGGGTGACGGAACCTGAGTTGGACGGGCAGGCTCTAGAGGACAGCGTCCTTCACGGCCTTGACGGGACGGGCTTTCACCACCTTGCGCGCGGGCTTCGCCTTGAAGACAGTCGGCTCCTTGGTGAAGGGATTGATCCCTTGCCGCTCCTTCGTGGCGGGCTTCTTCACGACCACGAACTTCGCGAGCCCGGGCGCGACGAAGACGCCGCCTTTCTTCAGCTCTCTATGGCCGACCTTCGCGAGAGCCTCGAGGACTGCCTTCACGTCGCGCTTGCTGAGCTCGCCTCCAACGATCTTGGAAACGGCGTCGATGAGCTTGGACTTTGAGAGCTGGCTTGGCATGGGAGGTCTCCGTTCTGCCGGCTGAGGAAGCGAGGGACTGCAGCACGCGCGCTCGGTGCGGTAAAGGGCCTGTCGTGTTTCGGCTCGCCTGCCCCTCGAGCCCGTTCGCCACGGAGGACAGTAGAGAGCCCCTGGAGCAGGCGTGGCCGGCATGCAAGGGAGCAACGTCGCTTCGCGTCACGTTCGAGTTGGAGCCTCGAGGCCGACCCGAGCGGAGATGAACCCCGCCGAGCCAACGCTCCGACTGGCGGCAGCGCACACGCTCGCCGCGTTGCCCATCTGTTGCCCAAGATCGAGAAGTCCGATCGCTTCTCGCAGCGCGCTCGGCGCCAGGTGCATGTACCTCAGCGTCATGGTGAGCGTGCTGTGACCGACCAGCTCCTGGATGGCCTTCGGCGCCGCGCCCCGCATGGCCAGGTGGGAGCAGAAGGTGTCGCGGTGCAGCCGGGCGGATCCGCGATCCCCGAGCGTGCACGGCGCAGCGCGGGGCGTGATCGAGATTGGTCGCTACGATGAAACCCAGGACATCGATCGAACGCGAGGCGACGCTCGGTTTCTCGAATCGGTTTCGCAAGAAGTAGCTTGCGCCCCAGACCGTATACTCGCCGTGGACGCGGATCGGTCGCTCCGGCAAACGCGGAAGGGACGGCAGCGTCACCGACGCAGTGGCTAGCGGACGCGGCACGTACGCAACATGCGGCGCCACGGCAGCGGTCGCTGACGGACACGTGGGCCCAGCCGCGGCAGGTTTGGGTTCAGCAGCTGTCGGCGCGGGCGGCCGAGGAGTCGCTGCGCATGCGACGAGCCAAGAGGCGGCGACGATCGGGGGCCAGTGCAAGAGCCATCGAGCCGTCGTCCGTGCTGCCACAACCGCTCGCGAGCGCCGCGATTGCCCAGCAGTAGGACTGAAACCCTCATCGCAGCGTGTTTCGTCCATCAACGTTATGCCCGGGTACCGCGCCGTCGTCGCAGGCTGTTGAGGTCGACGAGAGCCACGTTTCCAAACGCCAAGCTGCGACGGATCAGCGCGGGTCGGTCGCGCAAGGTGCCATCCAGTCACGCGAGCTCCAGCGACAGGTTGGCTCCATACGTTCGCACAGCCGACGAGGCCCTGGGCGCACCCATGCGCAGCACGGCTCAGGGCGTGTAACTCGGAAGCTCCACCACGTAGCTGTCCACCGTCGCGCCGTTTCCCCAATCGCTCGCGAAGAGGATGCGCGTGCCGCTCGGGCTCGGCACGGCGTGAGGCTCGGCCCAGTACGGCTCGTCCATCTTCGTGTTGTTCTTGCCCCAGCTCCGATGGCGGCCGACGCGACACACGGTGCCCGTGTTGGTGTCGGCGACGAGGATCTCTTGATCTAAAAGACCCTGGGGGCCGGAGGTGTTGTCGCTGACCGTCGAGACGACGACCCAACCCGGCTGCCGGTACGCGAGCGCCGAAACGTGGCCGTCCGGCGGGTAGGGAAAGCCGGTTTTCGGCCCGATCACCACGCCGCCGGAAAGGTCGGTCAAATCCCAGGTCACCAGGATCCCCACGTCGTCGTTGTCATCGTCGTAGACCGCGCCGTTCCACGTGTCGTGGCCGTTCGCGAGCATGCCGAGCGACGCGTGGTTGTACGGTTCCTGGAGATTCAGTGAGCGGACGTGCTGCAGATCCGCGTCCAGCACCTCGCCCGTGCCGGCTTCCAGGTACGCGAGCGTGCCGCTCGGCGCAACCTGGGCCGGCGGCGTGCCGCGCGCGGGCACGGGTCCGAGCACTTGGTCGTCCCGGATGTCGTAGATGAACATCTGGTCGCCGCAGTAGAGGCCCACGCGCCGGGAGTCCCAGGACGTGAACATCGGATCGGAGCCGCCGCTGACCGAGTCGTTGCCGCACAGGCTCGAGAAGCTCGTCAGCGTCTCTTTCCGGTCTTCCTCGACGTGGTAGCGAATGAAGTCTTGGTCGTCGACGTAATAGAGAATGTCCGGGTCGGAGGTGTCCCAGTACACCTGCTCGAGATCCGGCGGATTGACGTCGAGCGCACGAATGAAGGCGTAGCTCTGGCCGTCGTAGAGCTTGTGGCCGCCGTTGCTGCCGACCTGGTAGAGCATCAGCCGCGATTCGTCGGCGTTCCAGGCAGAAACCGTCGAATACGGCGGCCGGATCGCCGAGTCTCCGCCTCCGGACGCGGGCGCTTCGGTGATGCGGCGAATGTTCGTCCCGAACTCGGCGTCCACGACCACCTCGCCGACCGCGGGCTTGGCGAGGTCCGTCTGGACGTGATCGTCGAGGTCCTGCACCAGACCTTCACACAGATCGACGACACCCCCGCTGCCTGACGCGCCCGCCTCGGCGCCCGCCCCCGCGTCGCCCGCCACGCCGCCGCTCGAGCTGCCGCTGGAGCCGCCATTGCCGGAGCCCCCGTTACCGGAGCCGCTCCTGCCACCCGCTCCGGAGCCGCCCGCGCTCGAACCGCCCATGCCCGAGCCGCCCGTACCGGCACCGGCAGAGCCACCGGTGGACGACCCGGCAGCGCTAGACCCTCCGCTGCCGGAGCTCGTGGCGCCGGAGCCGCCCGCTCCGCCCGCACCCCCGCGGCCCGCTGCGTTACGCCCATCGCCTCCTCCGGAACTCCCGCAAGCGGCGGCGGCGATGCACGCCGAGCACCCGAGCAGGAGTCGGAACGCCAAGCGCCGGCGCAGATTGAGCCTCACCGTGACACACCACGATAGAGGCTCCGCCGCCCAAGGTCAACGGGCGCGGGAGCTCCCCGCCGGTGGTGGTGCGCTTTTCAGCCACCGGAGCGAGCCACGCCGCCGCTCGCTCCGCCTTCGACGACCGTGCCGGCTCTCGGCGCGGGCGCCTACTGCTGTTGCTGTTGCGCGAGATCACGCAGGTTCATGCGGCGCTCGGTGATGGGGCCTTCGAGGAAGCTCGGCACATCGAGCGAGCTCGGGAGCAAAGGAGCGTGCGCGGCGAGGCGCTCGTCGAGCTTGTCGATGGTGACCTTCACGCGAGGTTATCGGGGCACCTGGCCGTCACCACGTGCACCCACCTGCCGAACGTGCCTCCTGGTAGTCGGGCCTTTTCGTCGAGCACGGTGGTCGTTCCGACGACACTTCGCTTGTTCGCCAAGATCAGCTACTCGCCACGGACTTCCGACATGCTGACCGCCGATGATCGACCGACGCTTACGGTCAAAGCGGACACCGGGGAGATTCTGGTGGACAGCATCGCGCTGCAGCCGCTCGTGACGAAGGACGTTTCGACGGAGTCAACGGGGAACCGTGTCGCGTGCCGGGACGCTTGGTTGAACCTGGATGGGTCGGCGCAGCCGGAGCCATTCTGACGTTCACTGGAAGGACTCTCACGTGCAACCGCAAGGCTGGCCGGCGAGCGCGGGCTCAGAGGCCGACGCGAGCGCGCGCCTAGAGCCCCGGTTCGTTCAGCGGCGGAACGCAGCCGTAGTGGCCCACGGACGAGTCGATGTCGCAGCCGGTGAAGCCTAGCGTCGTGCAGTCGACGTGCTCGAGAACGTCCGGCGTTGCAGAAGGTGAGGACCGTCCCGTCGCAGCTCGACCGGGTCGAGCTCGCCATGAACGTCTCCGGAGGAACGCACTCCGACGCGAGCCCGCAGAAGAAGCCGCCTCCAGCGCCCTGACAGCTGAAGCCGGGGCCCTGGGTGGTGCAGTCAACCGACCCGCTCTTGCCGTCGGCGCAGATCTCGAGGCGGTCGCCGCTGCAACCCGTGGCGGCGTACGAGATGACCTCCGGATCGGGAAGGAAGAGGCTGTCGTCACACGCGGGCCCAGCCGCGGAGCAGCGACCATCGGAACAGGAGAGCCCGGCGCTACTGCACGACGGCGTCTCGCGTGTGAAATCGTCCTGGCACGAGCTGATGGCGCCGCCGGCCGTGCAGCTCGTCGCATCGGGGAAGCCGGCCGAACACGGGCTCACGCTGCCGGAGACGCAGCCGGCCGCATCGTCGCACGTGAGCCCGAGGCGCGCGCAGTTCACTCGCCAGGCGAACGTGGCCGTGGAGCCGGCCAGGCAAAGCGTGTATGTGCTGCCGGTGCAACCCGACAGACAGGACTCGTCCTGCTCGAGGGTCAAGCCGACACAATGGTCGACTGCAGCGCATCCGCAATCGGCGTGCGCGAGGCACGCGAGCTGCGCGTCCAAGCGGTAGTACACGCGCGGCGCAGCAAGGTACGAGATCCACAGCCCCCGGGCGTTCCAGGCGACACCGTCGTCGGCAACGCAGGAGCCCCAGACCACCGCTGCCCGAGCGACGTCATCCGGGTCGAGTGTCGTCGGCGCCGTGCTGACTGCCGGGATAGCCGGATCCGCGTGGCACGCGACCGCGCTGCCGCCACCCTCGCCCGCGTGCCCCGCCCCACCCAATCCCTCGCCGCCTTGCGCGCCGCCCGAGCCGGGGGTCCCGTCCTCGCCTGCCGTCCCACGGCCGGCCTCGCCCGCTTGGTGCGCGCCGCCGCGAGCCCCACTACCGCCCGTCCCAGAGCCGGCGGTGCCTCCGCGAGCCGCGCCACTCTGTCCGCCGCTTGCCGCGCCCGCACCTGCCTGCGAAGCGCCCGCCCGACCCGAACGGTTGCCCGTCCCCGCTTGCTCGTGTCGCTCCGACTCACCGCATGCACCGAGCGGCGCCGAGGCGACGACGGCCGCAACGAGCACCCTGGTCCAGTTGAAGCCCACGCGAAACCTCCACGGAGATGTGTATCACCTCACCACGGCGTCCCGAAACCCTTTCGGCGGTGGCAATTGATCAACGCCAACTCACGTGCCAAAGTTGCGGTTGGGAGAGCTTTGATGAAGGGTCGCAATTGGGTGGGCCTGCTGGTCACGGCTTCGCTTTCCAGCGTGGGCTGCGCTGGGCACTCCACCCGGTCGAGCGAGGCCGGTTCGGGATCGGGCTCCGGGGGCGATGGCGGTGGCTCAGGCGGCACGTCGAGCACCGGCGGAGGGAGCGGCAAGAGCGCTGCCGGAGGGAGCGGGGCGACTGCCGCCGCAGGGAACGGCGCCACGGCAGGGCGCGGTGGTAGCGGTGGCAATACGAGCGCGGGCGGCGACGCCGGCGCCGAGAACGCGGGCGGTGCCGTTGGCGCTGGGATGGGGGGTGGCGCTGGCAATGGGGGCGGCGCGGGGGGTAGCGCTGGCACGCAGGAGAGCGCCGGCATGGCGGGTAGCGCCGGCATGGCAGGCGGCGCGACGTGTCAGCCGGACGATTGCGGCACGAACGAAGAATGCTTTGCGGACATCGAGCCGAGCCGGTGCCTCCGAGTGTGCGATCTGGACGACCCGCTGGTGCTCGCCAACGATTCCGACGTTTACGCGCTCACCACCTTGGGGTGCGAAGTCATCGAGGGCAGCGTGCTCCTCTCCGGACCCGAGCTCACGAGCCTTGCCGGCCTCGAGAAGATCCGCGTCATCAAAGGCTCGCTCGGGATCGACGACACCGAGGCCCTGAAAAGCTTCAAGGGCTTCGACTCTCTGAGCTACGTCGGGGGCGGGCTGAGCTTGGTGGGGCCAGCCGGGCTCGAGTCGCTGGCCGGCTTGGAGGATCTGAGGAAGATTGACGGCAACTTCAGAGTCACGCACTGCGACGCGCTCCGCAACTTCGCCGAACTGCAAAATGCCGTGTTCGGGTCGACGGCCGTTTCCGTCACCTACAACGCGAAGCTAGAGAGCTTCGCGGGGCTGCGCGGTTGGACCTCGGGCATCGCCCTGACCATTGCCAGCAACCCGGCGCTCACCAGCCTGGACGGTCTGGACCAGTTGCAAGAGCTGAGCGAAGGCCTGCTCATTTCGGGCAACGACCCGCTGCCGTCCGTCTCGCTGCCCGCGTTGAAGACCATGGTTGGCCCCTCCAGCATCATCGCCAGCACCACCATCACCTCGATCAGCCTTCCGGCTCTCGAACGTATGCAGGACGAGCTTCTCATCGCCAGCCACTCGAGTCTCGCCACGGTGGATCTCGAAGCACTCGAGTCCCTTCCCGAGCTCGTCATCACGGGCAACGACGCGCTCACCTCGATCGGTACGCTCTCGTCGTTGGTTGACGTGACGACCCTGATCATCGCGCAAAACCCGAAGCTTCCTCAGTGCGAGGTCGACGCCATCGACGCGCGCGCCAACGCCTGCGATCCCTGCGAAGGCAACGACGACACGGCCGCCTGTCCGTAGGTCCCAAGAGACCTGCGCGCGATTGGCGACTGAGACCCGCGGCTGGGTCGAAGCCTGCTACGTTGCGCTCTCGAGCTCGGCGGCATGCTTCGTCGCCGCAGCAACGGGTGGGACAACCCGCGGCATGAAGGGAATCGACGATGTTGACGCGCGACGCCGCCAGATCCTTCTACGATTCGTTCGGCGCTCGGCAGGGCACACAATCGTTCTGCGAAGACGCGGCGCTCGCCGACCTCGTGGCGCATGCAGGCTTCGAGTCGGCGCGACACGTGTTCGAGTTCGGGATGGGCACGGGGCGCTTTGCCGCGCGCGGGTACTTTGAAGGTACCGATGGTGCTCTCAGTCGGCGCCTCCCAGATGAGTTGACGCTGCCCGGACGCGACGACGCCTCTGACACCGTCGCAGATGGCCTACCTGTCGCTGGTCGCCGGGTACAAGCCAATGCCGACCAAGGCGTGGAAAAGGCTTCAGGTCAACAAGTTCTTTCTGAAGGATCCCGACAGGGCGGCTCTGTGGTGGCCGCGCGACACGCTCAAGGCGGTCCTCAACGTCGAGAAGGAGAGAGGCCTCGCGAAACCGGCGCTCTGAGGTCGATGAACCGGGAAGGTATTCATCGTCGCAAGCTCCCTGGTTCATCGAGGCGACTCCGCAAACGCCCTCGCGGGCGCCGCGGCGTTTTCGAGTGCGATCAGGGTGCCTGCGATGCCGGCTCGTGCGACGGCTGCGTCGGCGACAGCAGTTGCCACACCTGCACCGCCCCGTGACCGCGAAACCCCTTGGCGCGAACGCCAGGGGAAAAATGAACTGGGAAGAGGGCGGGCGTGGAATGGTCGCCTCAGTCGGCTTGGGCGGAGGTGACGCGCAGCGTGATCTCTTCTCGCAGGTGGTGCTCGAGCAAGAGCCGGCCGGCCCGAGCGAACGCTCGGTCCACGTCGCGCCAGTCGTTCATGATCGCAGTCGCCCCGGCGTTCAACGTGCACGAGCTACCGAGACCGACCCCACCCACGGACTTCACGTCCGCCAGCGCCGGCCGCACCAGGACCGTCGCGAATTCGGCGACCGCGTCGGCCCTACCCTCGCCCTCCGGGGCGACATCGGAGTACCAGTTCGAACCGGTGCCCAAGATGCCGTACGTGTTGGACGGGAGCTGGCACTCGTCGATGATCTCGTAGCCGTCGTAGACGCCAGGCGTCGTCTTCACGTCGCTCCGTGACCCGAGGACACCCGGCTCGTCGTCTTTGCCGCAGCCGAGGAGCAGGGGCACGGCGATGGCAATCGGCGCCAGACGCCGCAGTGCGGTTCCGGCGCCGATGGCCCGCGGAAGCTCGCGCCCGCCGCTGCGAGCGACTGGAGGCCAACGAAGCTTCACGCGGGCTGCGGCGAGGTTAGGCGTTCAAGTGCCGGTGGCGACGTGATGAGAGCCAATGGCGCCTAGAACTGGTCGAAGAATTTCCAGACGGTATCCGGCGCAGAGCTCCATGGCATGTGACCGCCGGAGAATTCGCAGTACACGACGGGATAGCCGTCCGTGCAGCCCTCGTATTCGACACAGGGGCTCGGGTCGACGGGATGCGTCGTCGAGCCGCATTGATCTCGCCCGAGGAACTTGTCGAGGGCCGCCTGGCCATCGGCGAGCGGCACGACCGTGTCGTTGTTGCCGTGCATCAGCAGGACCGCGATCGGGTGGTCGTTCGGCTCCTTGCATCCACTGTAGAGGGCGCCGGAATTGGGCGCGATGGCTCGGAAGACATCGGCCATCTCGCAGCCGATCGTATCCGACATCATGCCGCCGTAGCTGAACCCGGTGGAAAAGATGCGCTGCTGGTCGATACAGAGCTTGGAGTTGAACAGGTCGAGCATGGCCTTCAGGAAGGCGATGTCGCGCCCGCTCGTGTTGGCCCAGCCCATGTCGATACCCTCGGGGGCAACGAAGATGGCCGAGCCCTGGGAGCGTTGCTCGAGCCCGTAGTACGGCCCGCCGATGATGCCGCCGCTCACTACGTCGTTCGCCTGACCGCCGCGCCAGTGCCACGCGAAGATCAGCTTGTAGGGCTTGCTCGAGTCGTACCCGTCCGGAACCTTCAGCACGTACTCGCGCATGGTGCCGGAGACGTTGATCGACGCGCGACCACTCGCCAGGGGTGACGCCCCGCAGCCCATCCCGGGCACAGCGCCACCCGAGCCGCCGGCGCCGCCGCCTGCCGAACCTCCGGGTCCCGTGCCGGCGCCGCTCATTGCAGCCGCTCCAGCGCTCCCTCCGTCCTGACCTCCGCGGCCGCCGCCCTGGCTGCCTCCGTTCGCGGAGCCGCCAGCGGGCGCACCGGCACCGGCGCCGGCGCCGGCACCCGCGCCGCTTCCCGCCGTGCCGGAGGACGATCCCCCTGTCGCCGCTGACGAGCCGCCGGCGCCGGACGCTGCGCCCGCGCCGCCGGTGCCGACGCCGCCCGTCCCTGCGCTGCTGCCGCCGGCGCCGCCGGTGCCGGACACACCGCCCGCGCCCGCGCCGGCGGACCCGCCCTGCGATGCGCCGCCGGTGGCGCCCCCGCCGGTCCCAACTGGATCGGCCGTCGGCTCGGTGCCTCCACAGGCGGCGAGCGACCAAGCGACCGCGATGATCGACGAGCACCAGCCTGCGAGATTTCTCGCCGTCATGGGCGTACCTCCAATTGAGCTAGGCAACAACACGTATAAGGTAACCTGATACCTGCCTCGGCAGTCACCTTCGCGCAAGCAGCGAATCGCTGCCTCATTTCCGCTTGGGCTGGCGAATTCGCTCGAGCGTGAAGCGCGGCACCCGTCGATGCTACCGGGCAGGAAAAGTACGGCTACGAGTCAAGGGCACCCGGCGGCGCCGTCGTTGTCGAAGACGTAGACGTTGGGGGTGCTCAGCCGATCCAACAGCAGCTCCGCCTGACACTGTTCGAGTCCCTGCAAGCCTGCGAGAACCCCATCGTGCGAAGAGGTCGCTATCGGCGGTGGATGAGCGCCGAGCTCATGGCGTCACTTCTCGTGCTCCCGAGCCGGAGCGCCGCGCCGATCCGACGAGCCAGCCGCCGATCCCAGGCGCGCGAGCACGCTCTCGACCTCCTCGAGCGAGATCGGCTTGACTAGGTGTTCGTCGAAGCCGGCGGCGCGCGCACGCTCCTTGTCGGCCTGCTGCCCGTAGCCGGTAACCGCGACGAGCTTGAGCCGCTCGAGCCCGTCCGTCCGGCGCAACTTTCCCGCCAGCTCATAGCCGTCCATCACCGGAAGGCCGATGTTGACGAGCGCAAAGGACGGTTTGACGGCTTCGACCAAGCCGAGTGCCTCGGCAGCGTCCGAAGCGGCGTAGGAGCGAAACCCCAGGAGCTCGAGTGCCGTGCAAAGAACCTCGAGCGCGTCCTCGTTGTCGTTGACGACGAGCACGCCGACCCCATCGGGGTCGAGGCGCGCGGCTCTCGGGGCCGATGGCGACGGTGCCGCGACCTCTAGTGATGCGGGCAGAGCCGGCAGCACTACGGCAAATTCGCTACCTAGCCCCGGTCCCGCGCTTTCCGCGGTCACGCGACCACCGTGCAGCTCGACCACGGTGCGGACCAGCGTCAGACCGAGGCCGAGCCCACCCATGGCGCGGTCCAGAGACTGGTCGCTCTGCATGAACAGGTCGAAGACCCGCGGCAGAATCGCTTTCGCGATCCCGTCACCGTTGTCGCGCACGCGGATGACGATCTGTTCACCCTCGCGCTTGCCGCGGACCTCGATGCGCCCGCCGGGCCGGGTGTACTTGGCGGCGTTGGTCAGGAGGTTCGTGAAGACCTGCGCGAGCCTCAGCGCGTCGCCCCAAACGAGCAGTCCTCGCGCGAGCTCGGTCACGACCTCGTGGCGACGTTCCTCGATGAGAGGGCCCGCCAACTCGAGCGCCTTCTCGAGCGTGTCTCCCAGGTCGACGCTCTCGCGTGTCAGCTCCATTTTTTGCTGCGTGATGCGGGCCACGTCGAGCAGGTCGTCCACGAGCGTGACGAGATGCTTGACCTGTCGCTCCAGCAGCGCGCGCTCCTCGGCGAACGTCTCGGGCGCCCGAAGCTTCATGAGCCCGAGGGTCGTGAGGATCGGGGCGAGCGGATTTCTGAGCTCGTGGCTCAGCATCGCCAAGAACTCGTCCTTCACTCGGCTGGCGTGCTCCGCTTCATGCCGCGCCTCGGTGGCTGCGGCGTAGAGCTTGGCGTGGTTGACCGCCAGCGCCGCGCGGTCCGCCAGCGCCGTTGCGAAGTCCAGATCCTCCTGTGCATGGGCTCGCCCCGACTCGGCCATTGCGAGCGTCAGCACTCCGAAGGTCCGCGCGTCCGTGACGAGCGGCACGGCGATGAAGGAGCGGAGCTCGAGCGCGCGGATCAAGCGCAGATGCTCGGCGTCTCGAGCGGCGGACGCCAACGCGGCTTCCGGGATCTCCGGAGCGAAGACCGGCTTTCCAGTGCGCAGAACTTCGTAGACTCCCCCGGCGCTCGACGGATCCTGTGGATAGCGCCGCTCGAGCTCGTAGACGAGCGCGATCTTCTCGGGATCGACGTGCGCCACGGCGAGCCGTCGCAACGCGCCCCCTTCGACCATATCGACCGCGCACCAGTCGCCGACGGCCGGTACGGCCATCCGCGCCACGGTCGCGAGCGTCTTTTCGTAATCGAGCGACGACGCGAGCTCGGCCGCGGCGCGAGCAATGAAAAGACGGCGGCGCTCCTCGATGCGCCTCTGCGATACGTCGCGAAACACCAACACCGTCCCCACGGTTCGCCCCTGAGGCGTGCGAATCGGAGCAGCGCTATCATCGATCGAACATTCGGTGCCCTTGCGCGAGATGAGCACGGTGTGATTCGCCAGTCCCACGACCGTGCCCTCGCGCAGGACCCGTTCGACGGGGCTTTCCACCGGGAGCCGCGTCCCCTCGTTGACGATGCGAAAAACCTCGGCGAGCGGTTTGCCCCGCGCCGAGTCGGCATCCCAACCCGTCAGCTCTTCTGCTACCCGGTTGAGGAAGGTCACCGCGCTCTGCTCGTCGGTTGCGATCACGGCGTCGCCGATGCTCTGCAGCGTCGTCGTCAGCCATTGCTCGCTGACCCTGAGCTGCGCTTCTTGCCGGCGAGCTTCGGTCACGTCCTGAAACACGTTGACGGCGTGGCGCAGATCGCTGCCGGGGATATCGAGAGCGTTGGCACGCACGAGCGCCCAGCTTTCCTGGCCGGTCGCGCAAATGCGGAACCGAACCACTCGCTCCTCCGAAGGCAAGCCAGCGAGCGTTCGCCGCCCCGGAAGCTCGGCCACGGGAAACGGATCACCGCCGGGTGTCAGCATCTCGAAGCGCTGCATGATGTCGAGAACGGGAGCCGAGAGCAGCTCTTCCGCCGAGGCAAACCCAGTCAGCGCGGCTGCCGCGCGGTTCGCGTAGATGAGTCGCCCCGCTTCGTCCTGCACGGTGATCCCCTCGTCCACGCCCTTGAGAATGCCCTCGAGCTTCGCGAGGGTGCTCTCGGCGCTCGCTTGCGCCGCAGCCGCATGATGCTGCGTGGCGCGCAACCGGGTGGTGATGGCGCTGATGACCGCGCCCTCGGCGAAGAAGACGAGCAGCCGGATGGTCGTCGGGACATCTGGAACACCGACGCTGCTGAGCGGAGGGAGGAAGAAGTAGGCGCCGAGCAGCGCCGTGAGCGCGGTCGTCGCCAAGCCCCCCGGCATGCCGCCGTACCATGCGGCGACCAGGATCGAGGCAAAGTAGAGGAGAAAGGGGGTTGCCTCGCCAATGTAGTCGTAGAAAAAGAGCTTGAGCGCCGTGATGATCAGAAGCGAGCCGAGCGTCAGCGCCAAGCCGCGCCACGATGCGCGCGCTCGAACGGTCTGGTCACCGCCGCCTCCCGCCCGGTTTGCGATGAAAGCTGTCGGCATCCTGGTGACCTATCCGTCGCCCAGCGGAGAGCCTACACTAGCTCGCGCGCACTTCTCGTCCTGTCTCGGCACCGCGATTGACCGGTGCCAACCTGCCACACCCGGGTGTGGCAGATTTGCGGAGTCCACCCGACTACCCTGGTGAGGGAGCGGGGCGAAGGCCTCAGGGCAAGTAGCGCTGAACGACGAAGCTGCCCTGCGTGGAGCCGCCGGCGACGATGGCGCCGCTCGGAAGCACGACCACGCGTTCGAGCGCGGCGTGCGCTCCGTCCACTTCGTACCTGGCGATCCCGTTGTCGCCGAACGTGAGGTCGGTCGTGCCGGATGGGCTGAAGCGCTCGAGGCCACCGGCGTTGAGGTCGTTGTTCGTGAGGGTGCCGGCGACCAAGACGTTGCCGGCGCAGTCGAGCGTCACACCGAGGGGGGACACGGGGCTTACTGCGGAGAACGGAGTCTTTTCTCCCGAATCGTCGTAGGCGAACAGAGCGAGCTTTGGCCCGAACTGAAAGCTCAGAACCGAGCCGTCCGCTCCGCGCCCGATCCCAACGACGGGGCCGACCGTGTCGCCGAGCTCGAGGATGCCGCCATCGCCGAAGTCTGTCGCCAAAGCCCCGTCGGCACCGAGCTTCGCCAAAAACGGGTAGCCGGCGCCGCCGCTCGAAGGAGACGAGGAGCCGAGCACGAGCAGCGCGTGATCCGGTAGCTCCGCGAGCGCCACGGGGTAATAGCGGCGGTCCGACGGCCGTAGCGGCCCCACGGAACCCGAATCGGTGAGCGGGGTACCGTCCGGAGCCAGGGACACGACGAACGTGGCGGTCTCCGGGCCATTCGTGTCGCTCGAACCGGCAGCGACGATCGAACCGTTGCTTTGCACGAGCACGGCCAGCATGCGGTCGTTGCCGGTGCCGAAATCGAGCGTCACGCGACCGGCATCGCCGAACGTCGGGTCCGGGGTGCCGTCGCGCGTGAAGCGCTGGACCCACGCGTCGGAGCCGTCCGAGCCGCCCGCGAGCACGTTGCCGTCAGCGTCGAGAGCGAGCACGTTGCCAGTGTCCGTGGCCGCAATCACGAATCCGTCGGTGCCGAAGCTCGTATCGAGCGAGCCGTCGGCGTCGAGCCGGTAGAGGACCATCTCCGCGTGGTCCAGCCCGAGCACCAAGAGCCTCCCCTCGCCGTCGGCGGCGAGGTCTTGGAGGATCTGCCCGTCTTGGCTGTCGGGGTTCTGGACCCTCGAAGTTCCGCCGTCGCCGAAGGTCGCATCGAGCGTTCCTGGCGCGCCGCTCGGCTCGAAGCAGTCGCTCACTCCGGAGCTCCCTGAGCTTCCACCCACGCCGATCTCGATGCCGGCTGTCCCGCCAGATCCTCCGCGTCCCGCCCCGCCGCTCGACCCGGCGCTGCCGCCCGTTGCGGTCACACCGCCCGCCCCTGCGCCCGCGTTGGAGCTGCCGCCGGCACCGCCCTGTCCGGACGCCGACCCTTTGGAGCTCGCCCCGCAGGCAACGAGGCCCCACGAGGCGACGCAAACCCAGGGAGCCCACCAGTGTTGGAGTTTCATGCGCGACAGGATACTACGCCGCTCCCCTCCGCCGACTTCCCCCGTGTGTACGCGCCCACTCCGCGGCTCGCACACCGGTGAAGGCGACCTCTTGGCACGACCCCGGCCAATGCTGCGGCCCACTCTGGTCGCGTGCGAATCGCCCCCGCGCGACCATAAACCCCGAACTCACCCACCCGTGCGCTCGCGGTGCTTGCACCCAGGCCAGCAGCAGGGCCGGCGCTGGCCTTCTTCCAGCTCCTCCTGGGTCCTGCGAATGCGGCGCCTTCGCGTCATCTCTTGCTTCGCATCCTCGACCCAGCAGATGAACTCGTTGCGCGCCAAGGGCGTGATGTCCCTCCAAGCAGCGAGTGCCGTGGAGTTCCCGATCAGCTCGACGAGCAGCGCTGCGGGCGAACTTTGGCGCCGGGCGGCCCGGTCGGGTACCATCGCCCGATGGGACGAAGGCACGCTCGCGGGCTGGTCGTCGCAGGCGCCGTGCTGCTCGCTGCCTGCAGCGACTCGAAGCCGGACAACCGCGGCGGCTCCCTGAGCGGTGGCGCTTCCGGGTCGGCGGGCGTGGGGGGTGCCGGGGGCACCGTGGTGCTCGCCGGCGCCGCGGGCGCGGGCGCCTTCGCCGGCAACCTCGTCGTCAATCCGCCGCCGACGGTCGACCTCGACGTGTGCGCGAGCGTGCTCGACGACGGCACGGACGAGATGCAGGGTGACTGTTTCACTTGCTGCGCAACGCTCGACTTCGAGAACGACGCGTTCTTCGACGGCAAGTGCGCTTGCGGCATGCCGGTGGACGGCAGCGGGGCGAGCGTGTGCGCCTCGGGCACCTCGGCCGACGACTGCTTTGCCTGTTGCAACGCGGCGAGCTACTCGGGAGGCCGCTTCAACCCCAACGTAGCCGCTTCGTGTACCTGCCTGCACCGATCGAACGCCAGTGTGTGCGCATCCGGCAGCGCCCCGACCTCGCTCAATGCCTGCGCCGTCTGCTGCATCAACGCGGGTTACCTGAGCGGTTACCTCACTGGCGGTTGCACCTGCGCGGACGGTTAGCACTGGACCTGCTCGCTGCTCGACGCGGGCTCACACCGAGGTCATCTCCGTCAACGACCGCTTTGCCGCGACCCCACGAGCGACCAGCGACGAGCTCGGCCTCACGGCCATCCGCTCGACTGGCCTTTTCGTCGGCGGCACCGTGAATCGCCCCGGGGCCGCGGAGCGTCGTCCGCCTCCGGCCCGAAGGTGCGGCCAGTTGCTCGGAGGACTTTCCCGGCCTGCAGCAGGCCAAGGCATCGACGCGCAGGCGCGCTCTCGTTACGGCGATTCGCAGACGAAGAGCGCGGCCCCCGTGCAAGTGAGGGAGATCCAGCTCGTTCCCTTGCTCAGGTCAATGCCGCCGCAGTCGAGACTGGCGGGATTGGTCTGGGGGTGCGCGCGGGGGATTCATGCTAGCGGGCCAGGTGCGTCGAGCTCTTCACGAAGACCATGCGGGTCATGCTCGCTGAGCGCGACGCGCTCCTGGTCGGAAGCCGCGGCCGGCGGCGGAGCATAAGCCGCTGCCCGCCGCCTCGCGCGACTACTTGGCGGTCCGCTTGCGGGTCCTCGCTGCCTTCCGCGCCGCCTGCCGCCGACCGGATGCCCCCTTGGTTCGCGCCGCCTTCCTGGCGGCTTGACGACGCCCCGCCGGCCCCTTGGTCCGAGCGCCGCGAGTCGCTGCACGGGAGCGATTGCTCGGGCTGCGCCGAGCGGCGGCGGCCTTCGCCTGACGCGACAGCCTACGGCTGGACGCCGTCTCGCTCGGTTCGCGCTCGAGCGCTCGGCGAACGGCGCGTGAGCGCCGCCGCGAGGACTGATGCCGACGAGAGGTCTGGAGCTCGCGCTCGGCGCGCCGCTTGGCCGAGCGGCTGCCCCGCTTGGGAGCAGGCAATTTGACGCCGGCGCGCCGTGCTTTGGAGAGGCCGATGGCGATCGCTTGCTGGGGGCTGCGAGCGCCATGCTTGCCCTCGCGAACGTGATGTATCTCCTCGCGAACGAATTCGCCGGCCTGAGTGCTCGCGGCTTTTCCCTGCCGCTTGTCGCGCGCGGCGCGCTCCTTGGTGGTTCGTTGTGGCATCGTGTTCCTTTCTGGTGGTGGTCGATCACGCGGGCCGAGCAGCCGCGGACCCGGACGCAACGAGTGCCCGGCCCAGGTCGCCGCGTGGAAACGCGCGCGCGTGGCTGCGACAGGTTCCGCTGGCAAGGGCTCCATCCGGACTCACTGCATCGGCTTCACGGTCACATTGAACAGTCTCGGACCCGACGGGTACGTCCACACCGGATCCGCGAGCACGCGCACGTGCCCGTTGCCCTCGGCGGCACCGGTGTTCGGCGCGGCCTGCGCGCCGATCTGGTCAGGCCCAGCGGCACCTGCCTGGTTCGCCTCGGTGCCCGCGTCCCAAGCGCGCAGCGCTTGAGTGATCTCGTAAGCCAGATCGCTGTCGGAGCGCGCATCGCCGATGCTGTCGATGAGCTCGATGCCACCAGGATCGAAGGCCATGAACGTGTCGTTCGAAGGCGCCACCATGGCCGCGAGGCTCAGGAAGCGATGAGTCGCATCGGCCGTCACCGTGAAGCTGAAGCTCTGGCCGGGCGCGATGGGCCCCGGGTAGCTCGCGCCGACCGCCGTGTCGACGGCGCCGGAGCTGCCGACCCCGCTCATAGCGCCGAGCTCGTTGACGAAAGTCGATGGATCGCCGTCCTCCGCCAGATGCTCGAGCCCGGCGGATGCCTTGCCACCCGAGTGGAACAGCGTGGCGGTGTCGTCGTGCACCGCCCAGACCAAGGGTGACACCTTGCCCGGGAACGCCGTCGTATCGGCGGTGTCGCTCACGGTCACCTGGAACTCGTTTTCTGCGCTGCCGTTGACGACGGTGACCGCCGCAAAGCCACCCAGACCGGCTCCGGCGAGATCGTTCGTGTCGTCGCCGTACGGGCGTACGACGGGGTTCGGATCGACCGGCCCCGTGTCGGTTGCGCTCTGGCGCGGCGCCTGATTTTTGCCGATGCCCGGCACCTCGTTCGCCTCGGTGCCTGCGTCCCAGACTTGCAGACTGGCCCGAACGTCTGCCTCCACGTCGGCCGCCGGTCGCGGATCACCGTTATCGTCGAGCAACGCGACGCCAGCCGGCGGGAGCGCCAAGAACGCGTCGTTCGTCGTGCCGACCATCGTGGCAAAGCTCACGCGGGGGTGGCCGGTGTCTGGCATGACGGAGAACGTGAACGAGCCGCCGGTCGGCGCCGGGCCGGCGCTCGTCCCACCGTCGCGGATCGTCACCGCGTCGGCCGTTCCGACGCCGGATGCGCCCGAGTTCGCCGCCACGAGCGCCGTGGGCGAGCCGTCCTCGGCGAGGCTCTCGAGGGCGGCCGGGGCGGCGACCCCGTCCTCGAACAGCTGCCAGGTGTCGTCGTGCGTCGCGAAGAACACCGGCGAGATGGGCGTGACGAGGGCATGGCGGTCGCCGGAGACGTTCTCGACGACGAACGTGTAGGTGCCCGATGCCTCGCTGACCGACACGTCCACGATGGCGTCCGCGGTGGGGAGCGCTCGCGTCGTGTCACTGAAGGGCGCAATCGTCGCCTCCTCGGGTCCGACGCCGCTCGATGCCTCGCGCGGCGCTTGGTCCGGACCCATCAGCGGAGCCTGGTTGCGCTCGGTCCCCGCGTCCCACAGCTTGACGAGATCGGTCACGTCGCGCTCGGGCAGCGGATCGCCCTGTTCGTCGAAGAGCGGAATGCCGTCGCCGTCGGGTCCGATGAAGACGTTGTTCGATTGACCGAACATCGACGCAAACGCGAGATTCGGCGCGTCCGGCGAGGCCGTCACGTCGAACTCGAAGGCTTCACCGGGCAACGCCTTGCCCGTGGTCGCGGAGCCAGAAAGCTCGTCGAAGACGCCCGACCCGTACAGCGCGTCGTCGGACGACAGCGAGCCGGCGAGCGTCTCTGGCGCGCCCTCCTCCGCGAGCTCCTCGAGCCCGTCGCCCCAATCCGCCGTTCCTTCGGTGAAGAGCGTGTCCGAGCCCGCTGCGACGGTCCACACGCCGGGCGAGAACGGCGTCGGCGTCGAGGTCTCGTCGGAATGGTTCTCGATGCGAACGCGGAACGTCGTCATGCCGTTTCCGCCTGCTTCGCCGGACATTCCCGCCATGCCCGCCTCACCGGGTTCTCCCGCCCCGCCCGGCATGCCCGCCTCGCCGCTCGAGCCTCCGAGTCCCGCTGTCGTGCCGCCGGAGCCGCCGCGGCCGCCACCACTTCCGCCGGTGCTCATCGAGCCGCCACTGCCCCCGGTGGTCACCGAGCCACCGCTGCCACCGGTCGCGCTCGTCCCAGAACCGCCGCGGCCGCCGGTGCCTGCGTGGTTGCCGCCTCCGTCGCCGTCGTCACCGCCGCACGCGGCCATCATGAGGGGAACGGTCAAGGCCATGCCGAACAAAGAGTGAAGTCGCATCGATTGTCCTCCTGAACTTGGTGCGCCGATTCGCCTCAGCGAACAGCAGAGGCATGCGACGCAGTTGGCCGCCTCGTGCAAGGCGCGGGCCATCCGATCGAATTGCCGACGTGCCAGCGCGCTCCCCCTCCAGAAGCCGCACGGCGCCGCTCACGTCAGCGCGACGCTTTTCAGCGTGGCGCCGCTGCACGGGCACCCGCGCGCGCGGTCATGGTGCCACGAGGCAATGCGGTGATTGCGTGGCAAGCGCGAGG
The DNA here is from genome assembly GCA_963841435.1 of uncultured delta proteobacterium. Classification (GTDB taxonomy): domain Bacteria; phylum Myxococcota_A; class Polyangia; order Polyangiales; family Polyangiaceae; genus PMG-095. The sequence continues at coordinate 517,372 of CAWJCS010000002.1, read as the reverse complement.
AGGGATCTCGATGTCGCGCGGCGCATTGCCACGGCCTGTTCTGCGCGCGATGCGGCGCCGCGCGCTCCAACCGGCCCGCGCGCTCGGCGGGAGGGGGATGATTCAATAAAACGAGTCGTACGGGAAATCGATGGGCACGACGAGCTCGTCATCGCCGTAGAGGGTGAAACGCCCCAGGTCGACGGGCGTCGTGATCTCCGCGCCTCCCGCGTCGAGAAGCGTTGCATCGGCGAAGTACGTCCCGGGAGCGAGACTGATGCTCATCGCAAACGACTCGCAATACTCGTTGAAGTCGCCGACCGGCGTCCCGCCGGGAGTGCTCACGTAGACGTCGATACTGTCCGCGGCCTCGTCGCGACAGGCGTAGGGATCTTTGGCGCGGTCGATGGTCCAATCGACGGTGAGCAACCCGTCCCCAGCCACCACGACCGGCGGCGCCGGATCCGAGCCGCAGCCGCTCGCGAGAAGCGTGCCGCAAAGACCGACTGCGTTTCGAAGCTTCATGTGCTCTCCAGTCACCGGTCGCGATGATCGTCGTCGCGGTGATGGCGATGGCGGTGGTGGCGCGAGCTAGGGTGAGCCGGCGGCGCGTGGCGCACGCGGGCGCGTTCGTGCACCGCGGGCGCATGACGCCGAATGACGCGTCTGCGCTCACGGAGGACGCGCGGCTCGGTGCGGTAGTAGACCCAGCGCGGCCCATTCCGGTAGTACCAGTGATCATGGATCAAATAGACGACGTGCCCCGCGTAGTAGACGTGTGGGTACGCTTCGACCTCGACCACCGGTGGGGCGACGTACTCGACGTCAAACCCACCGCTCGTGGTCGCCTCCGCATAGCAGCCGGACATCGTCGCGAGAATCGCCCCGGCGACGAGCGCGTGCGCACGCAATACGAGACTCGAAGACATCGAGACCGGGGGGGGTGCAACGTGCGTGCCGACTGGGTGCGGCTCGCCAGCATCGCCTCCAGACCGACGACGAGGCGCCGAGTGCAGCAGAGTCCTCAACGTTGACTCGGGCATCTCGTCACGGTGTGTCAGTAGGGTCGAAAAGACAGCGACGGCGTGCAGAGCGATACGCCGACTGAGGCACGAGCTCGCCGACATCCGCGCCTCGCCCTGGCATGGACACTGCGTGCAGGGTCGGCCGGCGTTGCGAAGCAGCGCGCTTGGCGAAGGCAGAGGCGCAAACGTGGCACGGTGGATGCACGAGCCACCACCCATGCGTACGACGCCTTTCGTGCTCGTGCTGTCTTGTCTCGGCAGGCCGGCTTGTCGCGGGACGGATCGCCCGGTGGAGCCGCCTCCGCCGCCGACCGACACCCCGACCAGTCCCGCCGATCCGATCGTGGAGCCTCCCCCGCCGAGCGTCGGAGACGCGACGGGGCGCGCTGACGCGCCGCCGGTCGCGGCGCGGCCCGACGCGCCCCCCGATGGCTACGCGCGTCCGGTCCTGCCCGCCCCCAACAGGGAGAGCGGCGGCAGCGGCGGGGCAGGCGGGGGCGCCGCCGGAACCGGCGGCGGGGCAGGCGGCGCAAGCAACGTGCCCCGGCACGCCCTCGTGGATTGAACGCCGAGAGCTCGCCGAACTCGCTCTACTCCGACAGCCTCGAAGCTCAGCATCGCGACGGCGCGCCCGATGCGGACAGGTGCATGAGGCGAGATGCCCGGCTGGGGCAAACGTGACCGTGCAAGGCCCGCTCTCGTGCGAGCGCTCGTGACACGCTCGCTGCTCGAACGCTAGGTTTCCCGGCGCGGAACGAGCTGGCGCAGCTCTTGCTCCGACGCCCGCCGAGGAAGGAAACACGAGAAAGGAAACCATCATGCGAGTGACGACTCTGCATCTCCTCGGAACGGCCCCGTTCGTAGCGTGCCTCGCCTGCGGCGGCGCTTCGCTGCCGCCGCCCAAGGTGACGGAGGCCGAATCGGCCGTCAGCGCCGCCGACGCCGTCGGCGCCGAGAACCAGCCACAAGCCGCGCTGCACCTGAAAATGGCGCGCGATCAGCTGGCTCGGGCCAAGAACATGATCGAGAACGGCGATGAGGACGAGGCCAGGCTCGTCCTGGATGGCGCCGAGGCCGACGCGAACCTGGCGCTCATGCTGACGCGCGAATCGCAGGCCAAGGCGAACGCCGAGCAGGCGCAAAAGGAAGTACGTGAGCTTCAGGCTCGCGCGGACAGCGCGCAACCGCGCTCGCAAGGAAAGGAAGCTACACCATGAGACAGCTCATTCTGGTTCCCCTCGTGATCAGCGTCGCGGCCTGCGCCAGCACCGGCCCTTCCCAGGAGCTCGTGGACGCGCGGCACGCGTACGAAGAAGCACGCGCCTCGCACGCTTCGGAGCTCGGTCCCAATCGGGTCCTGACGGCCAAGCAGGCCCTCGACCGGGCCGAGGCCGCTCATGACGACGACCCCGGCTCGTTCGAAGAAAAGCGCCTTTCGTACGTGGCGCGCCGCGAAGCCGAGATCGCGGAGTCCTACGGGGAGTTCGCGTACGCGAAGAACAGCGAAGAGAGCGCGCAGAAGGCTTACGTTGCCGAGCAGGACCGGCAGCGTCGCGCGGCCGAGGCGCGGGCAGCCGAGCGCGGCGAGCAACTCGAGTCCGCGCGCGAGCAGATCGCAACGCAGAAGAACGATCTGGCCTCCGAGCGCGCCGCCAGGACCGACGCCGAGAAGCGCGCGGAAGCCGCCGTGGCGAGTCTGAAGGAGCTCGCGCAGGTCAAGGAGGATCAGCGTGGAACGGTGATCACGCTCGACGGCTCCGTCTTGTTCCTGACGGGCAAGTCCGAGCTCTTGCCGCTCGCCAAGCGGAAGCTCGACGACGTGGCGAAGGCGCTCAACGACATCGAAGACGAGCAGTCAATCACGGTCGAAGGCTACACGGATTCGCGCGGGTCGGAGGACAACAACCGGAAGCTGTCCGAACAGCGAGCACAGTCCGTTCGCTCGTATCTCGTGCAAAAGGGCGTTCCCGCGGACCGGATCACGGCGGTCGGTAAAGGCGAATCCGATCCGGTGGCGACGAACGACACCGCCGAGGGGCGCGCCAACAATCGCCGGGTCGAGATCGTGATCGGCAAGAAGGCGGCGAAGTCGGCGAGCCAACCGTCCACCACCAGATGAGCGCGATGCGTACGCGCTGGTAGTTCCGATTGAACTCGAACTGGAGGCAAAGATGATTCGCTTCAACGCGGTTGGTATGATGCTGGCTCTCTCGGGGGTGCTTGCCATTGGCTGTAACCGGGCTGCCGATGAACAGAAGAAGGCGGACGAGGCTCGCGCGCAAGCCGAGCGCGAAGTTGACGAAGCCAGGCGCGAGGCGACCGACAAGATCAACGAGGCGGAAGCCAAAGCGGACGAAAAGGTGGCTGACGCCCAAGCCAACTTCGTCAAGATGCGCGACGACTACCGACACAAGGTCACCGAAGAGCTCGCGAGCATCGACAAGGACATCGCCGATTTGGAGGCCAAGACCCAGACTGCAGGCGCCGAGAAAAAAGCGGAAATCGAACAGGCCTTGCCTACCATTCGGTCGTTGCGAGAAAGCGTGGCGGCCGCGTACTCGAGCGTCGAAGCTTCGGCGGCTACGACGTGGGACGCCACGAAGGCACGCGTGGACAATGCCATCGACGAGCTCAAGAAGGCCGTCGACAAAGTGGACTGAACGGTCTCGCTCGACATCTGCGCCTCACCAAACGCCCGCTCGTCGGCTCGAACGAAGGAGCTCGAAGATGTTCAATCAAGGTAAGCCGTTCCCCCGAAGGATTGCCCGCCCGCTCGCGCTTTCGGTGTTTGGCGTGCTGATTTCGATGGTGCCTGGTTGCGGAGCGGATGATGCCGTCGACAACGCCGTGGACTGCCACTCCATCTGCGGCCGATATCGCGACTGCTTCGACGACGGTTACGACGTAGACGGTTGCAGTGCTCGATGTCGCGACGCCGCAGGCAAGGACCGCAACTATCAGCGTAAGGTAGACATGTGTGCGGCGTGCATCGATGACCGCGCCTGCTCCGAGGCGGTCTTCCCTTGTACGGACGACTGCATCGAAGTCGTCCCCTGACCAAGGAGAAACGTCATGTTGATCTGGATCCTCGTTCTGCTGGTCGTTCTCATGCTCCTCGCCCTGCCGAGCTGGCCCTACAGCCAAGGCTGGGGCTACTACCCGACCGGCGGGCTCGGCGTCGTCGCCGTGGTCCTGCTGGTCCTGCTGCTCCTTCGCTGAGCCCCGGATCACTCTCGGTGGGCCTCAGATCCCGTAGTCGCGCACCGGAGGCCGAGCGCCGTCGGAACGCGAGCTACCGCGGACCTTCGCCGGTCGTGTCGCCGGCGGCGTCGCCTCGCGTCCCCGGTTGACCCGGCTGGGTGCCGAGGGCGCGAAGGGGGAAGGCGGAGGTAGCGACAGCGGCTCCGACGGCTTGCCCGACTCCTCGGAGGAGTTGACTCCGGGCTCGGGTCGCTCGCTCGCGGAGTGCCGGTGCGGAGTGTCCGCGCGTTTGGACGTGAGCGTTGCGTCGGTTGCTCCATCGGGCAGGGCTCCCCCGGCGAGAGGCTCCGCGTGGCTCGGTTGCTCCCCTTCCGGCACCGGGAGAGCCGGTTCGACGGGCGAGCTGGTTGCCGGAGCTGCTGCGTGGGGCCAGGCTCGGAGCGCGCCGGAGCGGGCACTCCATCGCACCCAACCCAGCGCGCCGACGAACACCCCGATTGCGGCGAACGAGCTCACGAGCGCGATCGTCCCGGCCCTCGACTTGCGGGCCCTGGGAACTGCCGTGATGCCTGGCGCATTCGACGCCGCCTCGACGCCTCCAAGCAGGGCGGGAACCGCGTTCGCTCTCTCCTCGATGAAGCGGCGCCGAAGAGAAATCCCGCAGGAGTCGGCTTCGCACCCGAGATCCACCAACCAGCGCGCCAGCGCATCGGCGAGCTCCGTCGCCGAGGGCCAGCGTTCGGAGCGCTCCTTCGCCATGCCACGCTCGACGATCCGGGAGAGCGCGACGTTGCAACCCAGCGACGCCAGAGACGGAGCGGTTTGGTTCGCGATGGCGAACAGGGTCACGTTGCAGTCGTCGTCCATGAAGGGTACGGTTCCGCTGACCGTCTCGTACAACATGACGCAGAAGGACCAGAGGTCGCTCCTCTGGTCGATGTCACCGCTCGCACACGCCTGCTCCGGTGACATGTAGCAGGGGGTTCCGCAAATCGTCCCGGCGGCCGTCACGCGGCCTCGCCCGTCGCGTGAGCACGCGATGCCGAAGTCGAGGAGCTTGGGCTGAAGGCGCCCCTCCGAGCTCGCGAGGAACACGTTCCCCGGCTTCACGTCCCGATGAACGATGCCTTTCCTGTGGGCCGCCGCCAGTCCGTCCAGGATGGGCAGGAGGAGCCGCACGGCCTGGACCGGTAAAAGGCAACCAACGCGCGTCAGGTGGCCCTCCAGCGTCTCACCCACGAGGAGCTCGGAGACGACGAAGGGATCTCCGTGCTCGGTGAAGCCGAAATCGAGCACTCGGCAGATTGCCGGGTCCGTCAGCTGCGCGGTGAGACGTGCTTCCTGGATGGCGCGCTCGCGCGCCTCGCTCGAGAGCTCGTTTCCGCTGCGCAACACGATCTTGGCGGCTACGTTGACATCGAGCACGGAATCGCGCGCGACCCATACGACGGCGGTTCCACCTTGACCGAGGATTCGCGTCAGCTCGTATCGATCGGCGAGGACCTGGCCGCGCGCGTAACCGGTCTCTGCGACCGGTGCTGGCGGGAGATCGAATGCCATGAACACCGACATGACCGAGCGAGAGGTGCAAGTTCCAAGCCATTCGCCGATCGGCTTGATTTCCACTGGGTCAGGAGCGTCCTCCGCGCGGCCACGGGGCGCCCGTCACGCGCTGGCTCATTTTCGTCCCACCCCCGTTTCAGTGCGGCCGTGCCGCCGAATTTCTGTTGGCGTCGTGAACGATGCGAACTTCGTTCGCTATCGCGCGTCGGTCGCGGGCGGTTCGACACTCGTGAGCGGCGACCAGTCGGCGGTGTCGAACGCCACCTCGGGGGCAAGGAGCGTGGCGCCGTCGGGCGAGAGCTCGTCGCGAGTCCCTCGTGGGGACTACGGGGCGCAATCCTTCGGATCGACACCGAGCCACCGGTGCCGCCCGCGGCTTCGCCAGCGCGGCCGCCCGTCCCCGTACCCGCCGTTCCGCCGGAGCCGCCCGTCGCCCGCTCCCTCGCTTTCGCTCTGCACGAAGCTCTTGCTCCCGCAGGCTGACGATTTCACGCGTACCTCCTAATCTGCGGAGCCGCCGGGAGTCATTCGCGTCGGCAGACGCGGTGCAACCCGGCGGTTCGCCCAGAGCAGTGGGGGCGCACCTTTCGGCGCGCCCCCACCACTGTTAGCCCGTGGAGGCGCTCGCCTGGACCGTTATGTCCATCTCGAAGGTCGCGTCGGTTGGCGTACCATCGTGCTTGTGCACGCGACACAGGAGTTTATGATCGCCGGGAGGGGCCGACGCCGGGATAGTGACGTTGACCGACTCTTCCGCGGTGATCAGGATGGGAGTCGTTGACAGGTCGTCGAGATAGAACTGGAAGTGACCGGCCACCATGACGCGGTCCGGTGGAGGTGTCTCGGAAGGGTCGATCAGGTAGACATTTTCCGCCTGGATCGTGACTGGAACGGCCTGGCCCGGGGCCAGCGCCGAAACGTCGTCGGCGGTCTCGAACTCGACCTTCGCGTCGTCGATGTTGGCAGTGTTGTCGTGAACATCCAATGTGTTGTCGTGAACGTCCGCTGAGCACGCGAGTAGGTTGACCGAACAGAATGCGGAAGTTCCGAGCAGAGCGAGTGTCGCGATCTTCTGTTTCATGACTTGTTCCTTCCTTGTGAAAGGCTCGTGAGCCTCACGGCATCGACTCATTCAAGGTTCGTGCCTACGCGGCGTCGTTTACAGTGCTGGTGTTCCGCGCGGACATTTGGTGCTCTTCCGCAGAAGAGTGTGTCGTCGAGCCTCGGTGGGACCGTTGTGTCGCGCCCGAGGCTCTCGCTATCGGCGAGCCCAGTGGGCTCGACGGCGAGGGGGTACCGACGACCAAAAACGCAATCGCTCTGCCTGCGGGGGCACGGCCGCCGGAGCGCGCTCCTGGGCACCCTCGGGCTCGGGAAACCGGCGCGACGAGCCATCCGACGCGCAAGCCCGGGCAGAGCGTTTGGCGTGCGCAGAACTGCCGTTTCTGGGCGTCCGCGGTGTTGGATCGCTCGCTAGGTCGAGGCGGTCCTGCCTCGCGTGGCGATCTGTCCCGCGCGCGGCGCTGCGCCGGGATCGGGCGCTCGCCAAGGAACGCGGCGACGGTGCGAGCTCGCGTCCGCGAGCGCCCAGGCGACCTACGGCATGATCCGCGCGAGGCTAGTACGCGAGCTGCTCGGCAGTCCGACCTGCTTCGTCCGCCTCCACGTCGGTCTCGGTGGCGATCACGTCACCCGCCGTTGAGACAGTTGTTCGCGTCGCAAGCATGGACGAAGATCGGCCCATAGCCTTGCCCGTCGGGGTAGCTTCCTATGAACTGAGACGGATCGAGCACGTCCATGGTGGCGGCCACGCGATAGATGTGTGGCGTCTGAGCGCTCCCCTTCTTCACCTGGTTGAAGACGATGCCCTCGAGCGGGCACCCCGTGGTGATTCCGTGATTGACGAGCTGCGTTGGATTCACGAAGATCGATGAGAGCAGCTGCCAGTTCCCGCTGGTCGTCTTCTCGTAGAGGTAGGCTCCTCCCTTGAGACTGCCTTCGCACGTCGCGAGCTGCTTGGGGCCAGGCGTCGTGAAATCGACCCGAATGCCCTGGCTGCTCAGGGGCGGAGGATTGTTGAGCCGATAGCCGTAGTGTACACCGCCGACGGTCCCGTCGAATTCGACGACGAAGCCCTCGTTGCACCCGGGATTGTCGTAGCTCGAGGGGGAGCTGACGCCAGTCCACTGACTGACGGTGGAGTTTAGGACCACGTCCCGTGGGGCGGTGGAGCAGGAGATGATGTTGATGGGCTCCTCGAGACCCGCGGTCGGTTCCCAGTCGTCCGTACCCCCGCCGCAGCCCATGATGGAAACGCCGACCAGACAGGCCGAGCCAAACGAACCTAGTGTCGTATTCATCGTCGCAAGCTCCCTGTTTCATCGAGGCGACTCCGCAAGCGCCCGAGCCACTTCCAGTACCGAAACGAGAGGCGCTCGTCTGTGGGATCTTTGACGACAACTCCGCCCTGCCTCCGCCGTGGGCTTTCCCCGATCCTGAGGCGAGCACCGTGCCATGCACGCCAGCGCGAGCTTCGGTAGCAGCCCCCACGCTGGTCGCCGCCTTGTCGCTCGACGACACACCTACTTCGCAGGTATCGAGTTGGATAAGGAGACCCACGCAGTCTGGCGGCGGCCGCTCAGAACTGGCTCAAGAACGGCCAGACGGTGGCGGGCATCCAGGTTTTTGACTGGCCCGCATCGGTAGGGGAGGGCGTGTGGGGGCCGTCGAAGGAGCACCAGACGACGGGGGCGCCCGCCATGCAGTCCTTGTAGGGGGTGCAGACGTGGCCGCCGCTCGGGGCGGTGGGCAACGTTTCTATGCTGCAGCCGTCCCACTTGGCGAAGGGATCGGTCTGCGTCGCTTGCGAATTGGTACCGACGTCGTTCAACCCGAGCGACCCGAGATAGGGAATGGGCTCGCAGCTCGAGGGTGCAGTCAAGCCGCCCCGGGAGTGACCTACGGCGGCGCGGAAGACTCCGGGTCGCGCGCAAGCCAAGGTCGCCACCATGGCCGCGCCCTGACTGAAGCCTTCCAGCATGACGCGTGACGTATCGATGCAAAGGTCGGCTTCCACGGTCTTCAGGATTTCGTCGACGAAGGTGGTGTCGGTGGTCGCGTTCCAGGTCCCGCCTGCGGCCGAGGGGGCAGCGAAGATCGTGGTGTCGTTCGCCAGATCGAACACGCCGAAATACGACGGTGCGACCTCGGTGTCTTGGCCTCCGGCTCCGTGGAAACCGAGCACCAAGCGGTAGGGGTGCATGTTGTCGTAGCTCGATGGCCAGCGGATCAAGAACTCTCGGTTCGCTCCGGAAACGGAGAGGGTGTTCTGGTTGGCGGTAGCGGTTGGGCTGTTCTTGAGCGTCGGCGTCTTGCCGCAGCCGGACGACATCGCCGCTCCACCGGCGCCTCCGCTACCCGCATCACCCGCCGCGCCGCTGCCGCCCGCCGCGCCGCTGCCGCCCGCTGCGCCGCCGCTGCCCGCTGCGCCACCGCTGCCCGCTGCGCCACCGCTGCCCGCTACGCCACCGCTGCCCGCTACGCCGCCGCTGCCCGCCGCGCCCGTGCCACTCGCGCCACTGCTGCCCCCCGCATTCACAGTGCCTCCGCTCCCGCTCGCACCGGCGGACGCGCCGCCGGTTCCGCTCGTGCCGCCCGACCCGGCGACTCCGCTGGTCCCTGCGCTCGTCCCGCCCATGCCGCCGCTTTGCGTGCCGCCGCCCGTTCCCGCGGTGGTGGTGCCCCCGGACCCGCTGCCCGCCGACGGCGCCCCGCCGGTTCCGGCGCCTGACGACCCTTCACCCGTTTGGCCACTCGGGCTCTCCGTGCCGCAGGCCGTGGCAAAGAGCGACGAGATCGCGAGGGCAGCCAACGTTCCGTAGCGGCGCTGGGCACACTTCATGAATCGATCTGTCCGTGCAACCCCGGACTTGTCAACAACAAGCGCCCTCGCCAACGATTCGTGACGTGTCGGGGTTCGAAACCGCCTGTCCGCTCGCGGGCCGCGACGCCCGTCCGCCTCCAGGTCGAAGATCCCCCGCGACGAGCTCCCGCGCCTCAGGGCTGGCGTTTACCTTGCGAGTGCGATCGTTCCCGTCACGGTGCCGAGCCCCTTGGTCTTCAACGACATGGTCAGCGCGCTGCCCGCCACGCAGTAGGTGTAGTCGGTCTCGTTGATACCGTCGGAGACCGTGAGCACATCACCCGCCGTCGAGAACGCCCCCTGGCTCGTTGGAGACGCGGAAACCGACGCCATACCGCCGGCTTGCTCCACGATTGCGTCGCACACGCAGCCGTCCCCCGCGTCGGCGCACTGGGCGTCGGTATAACCCATGACCATGAAAATGCGCCCTAGCTGCTCGCAGCGGACGACGGTCCCCGCCACCGAAAGGCAAGCGGGCGCCAGCGAAATGTGCTCGGTCCCGACCGTCGTGGTCTCGTCTACGACCAGGGGAACCGGGTGGGCGCCCCAGCTCCCGCTAACCTCGAGCGATCCATGGACGGACGCTGTCGCGCAGCCAAGCCCCAACGCCGTCACATCGATCTCGCCGCTCACCGTGAGGCACGAGCTCACCACGCTCCATACTCCGATCACGTCGCCCCCGCACGACACTACCTCGTCGCAGGACGCGGGTGCCGTGCCGGCGACGCCGGCCGTTCCGCCGCTCGCGCCGCTGACCGTGCCACCCGCGCCCACGTCGCTGCCGCTCGTGCCGCTCGTGCCGCTCGTGCCGCTCGTGCCGCTCGTGCCGCTCGTGCCGCTCGTGCCGCTCGTGCCGCCGGCGTCCTGATCGGTGTCGGCTCTTTCGACGACCGACTTGCCGGTGCAACCCAGGCTCATCGAGCCCGACGCCAGGACCACGCACACCCACTTCCTCATGACCACCGTTCCGCCATCAGCATGCCACGGAGCGCCGCCTCGCTCCAAAGCCGTGTTTCGAAGGGCCGCCGAGCCCCGATGGCCAAGGGCCTGTGCGTTGCTTCCAACAGTTGTCCGTGTCGTGCACGTCCCGGAGGGGATCCCATTGGGTTCATCACGACGCGCCCGACCAGGTGGCCGCGCTCCTCATCGAGCACTTTGCGCCGGGCAAGGTCGCGGAGCTCCGCGCGAGCGCGCCGTAGCCCCGCGGCACGTCTTCGAAAAAAATCGTGGGCGCGCGTAACGATCGGCCTGGAGCGCACGTCCTCTCCGAAACCGAGCGCAGGGTGCGCGACGGGTATCAAGCGCGACGGCGGGGCCGTCTGGCCCCTGGTCAGTTGCGCTGAGGAGTTTCTCGATACCGGCTGCTGTGCGGCGCGCAGTGTCCTCAACGTCCGCTCGGGTCGGCGTCACGAGCGGCCTGGTGGCGCTGTCCAGCGTTGAGGTGGCGCTTCGCGCGCTCGTCAGAATCGGCCCGGCGGGCGGCGTCGAGCGATCGTTCGAATTCGAACCCCAACACGCGACGCTGCCGTCCGTCAGCATCCCGCAGGAGTTCGTGTACCCCACCGCGACCTCGACGAACGGGCCCGCCGGGGCGACGGACATGCCGCACGCGTCCAGGCTCGCCGAGCAGTCGCCGTTCGTCTTCCCAGCCCCCCGACACGCGACGTCGCCGTTCACTCGCACGGCGCACGAGTGAACCGTGCCGGCCGCGACCGCGACGAATGCACCCGCGGGCGGAATGGCCTGGCCCCACATGATTCCCTCTGCGTCGCTGCCGTCGGTGGGATCGCCGGGGCCGCCGACGCCGAGACAGGCGAGCGAGCCGCTGTTGCTCGCTGAGCGCTCCGGGCGCTCGGCGCACCTCGACTATCGGCCCGGGCAACATTGGGCGCCGGAGTGCCGTATCCATCGAGCCTGCGCGCCCTTCAAACGGCTCCCCCCTTGCGCCCCGGGGCTCTCGGCGATCGATGCGAGCACGATCACGGGGGTACCGCCGGGGCCCTTGGGCGAGCCGCTCGCCGTGCGCGGCTCCCTGGCACTGACGCTGAGTTCTTCTTCCACCCCCAAGGCCTGTCGCTACGTCCGCGACGGTCAAGCTTGCTGTCGGATTTCGAGCGCCACGGTCCTCGTGACCGGAGCTTCCCCCGTGGCGGGCTCCGTGGCTCGCGGCATCAAGCTGGACGACGTGCGGTGTATAGGTGACGAGTCCCGAGTGTGTTGCGACCTGCCGGCGTTCGGCGCATCCGTCATCGCTGTCGGCAAGCTCGTGCGGGCCGGATGGCTGGAACGCTACGGGATAGAGTGGTCGTTGAAGGACGTCAGGCTATGCACCGAGGACACCCCGCAGTCGGCAACTCGCGTCCGCGACGCGGGCGTGGAGCGATGACCCGAAGGCTTGCAGTGAAGTGGCTCATCACGTTCACGGCGCCATCGACATCCGCGCGGGGCTTCTGATTGCCGCCGGGTTGTTCGTGGGCGCGCTCAGCGCACCGAGAAGAGCCCCTCGCTGCCCTTGGGCGGCGTGACGTAAAGCTGCAGGTTGATGAGGAACCGGGGGCCCTGGAAGTATTCGAGCACCATGTCGTGGTCGCCGGCCGTGAGCTCCACCGTTGTCGTCTTGGTCTTGGGCGGATGCTCGCCGTCGTTGTCGATGACGAGCTTGCCGTCGATCGTGAGCTTCGAGCCGTCGTCGCTCGCCAGGCGAAAGCCGTACTTGCCGGCGTCCTTGACGGCGAAGCTTCCCGCGTAGCGGATGGCGAACCACTCGAAGCGCTCGGGGATCCCGGGGAACCCCTGCTTCCAGTCGCGCGCCGGGATGTCCCACTCGCAGGCATAAAGCACGGTGGCGGCATCGAGCGCGTCGTAGCCGCTCGGCAAGCTCTTGGTCTTCGGCTCCAGGAAGAACACCGTGCCTTCGAAGCAGCCCTTCACTGGCTTTTCGTAACCGAAGACGTTCTCGGGCGGCTCCTTCGGCGCGTCGATCGGATGCTGGAGCTCTTCCTGGGTGGGAACCTTGCCGTGGAGGGCGGCGCGCGCGCTCCCGCGCTCGCGCGCCTGGTCGGATGCGTGAGCGGCGCCTACTGCGCGGCCCTTGCCGTCGGTGTGGCCCTTGCCGTCGGCGTGGCCCTTGCCCTTTTTTGTGCCCTTGTCCTCGTCCCCGTCCTTGTCCTTGGCGTGGCCTGCGGCGTCGGCGTGGGCGTCCCCCTCTGCGTGTCCGCGCCCCTGCCCGCGGACGCCGACGAACGCTCGGCCCCGAGCCGAAGCGCCAACCTTGTCGCTCATCGGGGCGCTGAACTTGGTCGAACACCTGGGCGTGCCCGCGCCAGGTGGCATGGACGCCTCCGGTACCCTTGCTGCTCGTGTTGCCGGCGTCGCCGTCGGCTGTGCCCTGGGTCGTGGTGGCCTCGGCGCCGCCGTCGTCCGTGGCGGCACCGCTGCCTTCAGCCGTGCCGTTCGCGTCGGCAGACGACGCGCTCCCCGCCTGCGCTTGCAGGTGAGCCTGGCAGCCCGACGCCAGGACGAGGATGGAGGTCGCCGCGAGCGCGAGCGACCACCGACGGCGAGCCGCGGGCATGCGGTCCTGCAAGAGGGCACGGCGAATCGCGATCGGTGCGTGGTCGTTCATGGACTTCATCCTATCCCCGTCGGACGAGCAGCGGCCCAGTCGGATTCAAGGCGCCGGGTCGGGCACCGGCTCATCCGGCCGCCAAGTCGGCCCTAGAGCCGCGTGAGGGCGCGGGTTTCCGCAAAGGGCGCGGCGCGCACACCCACAGAGGGACGGTGCGCACACGCTCGCGTTCTGGGTCTGGGCGTCTCCGAGACTCACGGCTCCGCCCAGAGCCTGAGCAGGTTGAATTGGGCTTGGCGGAGGGCGCGGACGTGCTCCTCGCTCGCCCCGGTAGCATCGAGCTTGGTTGCCACCTGCGCCAGGTCGAAGACGATTTTTCTTTTGGCGGCGTCGCGCACCAGGCTCTGAATCCAGGTGATCGCCACCCGGCGCGAGCCGCGTACGACCGGCTCCACGCGGTGGAGCGTGGAGGAGGGATAGAGCACGGCCTCGCCGGCCTCGCCGCGCACGCGGTGGGTGCCGTAATCGGTGGCGAAGACGAGCTCACCGCCCTCGTAGTCCGAGCCATCGGACAGAAAGACGGTCATCGAAATGTCGGTGCGGATCGCGCCGGTCGCGGTGCCCATCAACGGCAAGTCGAGGTGGTCTCCGTAGCCCATTCCGGCGTCGTAGCGACAGAGCTGGAGCGGCAGGATCAGCTTGGGCAGGGCCGCGGCCTTGAAACCGGCGTGCTGCGACAAGCGCTCGAGCAGGATGCGCCCGGCGGCCTGCGAAGCAGGATGCTCGTGGGGCACGACCAGATTGTGTTTGACCTCGCGCGCCGTGCCTTCGGCGCTAGCCCGCCCGTCTTGCCAGCTCGCGCCCGCGAGTGCGTGGCGCAGGGAGTCGAGAGTCGGCGCGTCGAGCAAATCAGGTAGGCTGACGATCATGGTCGGGCTCCCGCGGGTCCGAGCTTGAAGGCCAGGGTAACGCGTAGCCCGCCGTAGTCACGGCTCGGCGCGCGGCCCTCGTGCGGAATGCGCGCGTCGAACAAGACGGCCCGATTGGGCTTCGGCAGGAGCGAAAGCGCGATTTCTCCGTTGCTCTTGTGGAACACCGTTTCACCACCCCAGGCGGGGTCCCACGCCGGCATCGGGTAGTAGAGAAGCGTGTAGTGACCCGGACGCGGATCATCGACGTGGCTGCGCCCTCCCAGGCCGTAGGTGTGGCCGTTGGCGTATTGCCGCAGCACGCTGAGCGGTCCTCTCGTCAGCGCTTCACAGCGATCGCGCAGGGCCGACCACAGAGCGTCCGCCGTGGCGTCTCCATCCAGGTCCATTTTCCAGAAGCCGGGCTCCCCCGCCCCCACCGAGGCGTTGCCGAAGTACCAGCGTTTTTGCGCCACGGTCTCGATGGCGCGCCGGCAAAGCTCCTCCGAGAAGGCGTCGTCGAGGAGGTGAATGATGGCTTCGCGCTCGCTCATACGACCCTCAGCGTAGACCGCCGTGAGCGAGCCGTCAGCGCCCCTTTCAGTTCTTCGACAACAGCACGATCACTTGGTGGCTCATCGCGCCGACCACGGCCAGGTCGTCTCTTTCGCTGCCATCGAGATCACCCACCGCCAGGCGCGTGGGATGGGAGCCGGCGCCCGTACTGACCCGCGTGGGCTCGGAGAAGCCGCCCTCGCCGTCGCCGACAAGAACGGCGACGGCGTCCGAAGCGGGAAGGCTCACGACGATGTCGGGCTTGCCATCACCGTTGAACTCACCCATCTTCACGTCGTCTGCGCTGTCGCCCACGTCGTACGTCACGAGGGGCAGAAAGCCTCCGGTGCCGTTGCCGTCGCCGAGCAAGACGCCGACAGCACCCTTCGCCCTGAACGTCATCGCGACATCGTCGAAGCCGTCTCGGTTGAAGTCACCTACGTCGAGCTGCCCCGGCAGATCCGCGATGGGCGTGTTGAGCGGCATACCGATTTCGACGGCCGAAGGCCCGGTCGAGTAGGTGACGAGGCTCCGGTCGATGCCCTCGTCAGTCGAAGAGACGAGCCACTGCCCGGTGCCGAGCTTGGCCAGGACGCCGTCTCGCGGCCCCGCGCCCGCGAGACCCCGAGCATCGAGCAGGGCAGGCCCGGTCATGCCCGTCGTCACGACGACGCTCAGGGTACCGTCACAGGTGCTCACGAAGTCGTCGGTATCGCCGCTCCCGTCGACATCGGCGACGAAGAAGTTTTGCAGATACCCCTCGGAACCGAATGTCTCCTTTTCGGAGCTATCCACCGCTCCCGCGCCATCGCCGAACGCCACCGTCGTATCGTACTCATCGTCGCGACCGAGCAGCAGATCGAACGAGTCTCCCGCGTCGAACCGCCCCATGCCCAAGGCAGTCGCTCCCGCACCGAGCGACACCGAAGTCGGGAAGCCTCCCAAGCCGTCATTGGAGAAGTAGCGGAGCTCGGTGCGGCTGGCGAAAATCACGTCGAGCCCCGGCTTGTCGTCCCAATCCACGAGCGCCACGTCCGACGGAATGCCTTGGCCCGGCGCGACCGGGACGGGTGCCTGGAACGTCGGAGGGTCCACGGGCGAGCCAGCCGCGCCCGACGAGCCACCCGTCGCTCCGCCGCCAGCACCCGACGAGCCACCCATCGCTTTGCCGCCAGCACCCGACGAGCCACCCGTCGCTCCGCCGCCAACGCCCGACGAGCCACCCGTCGCTCCGCCGCCAACGCCCGACGAGCCACCCGTCGCTCCGCCGCCAGCGCCCGACGAGCCACCCGTCGCTCCGCCGCCAACGCCCGAGCTCCCCGCCTGGCCCGAGGTACCCGCGGACGAGCTCCCACCGTCGTCCGCCGTGCTCCCCTGCTTCGAGGTGCCGCCGCATGCCACGACCAGCGGCGTCGAGACCCCGAGCACCACCGCCGCGCGCAATACTCTCATGAAATCAAGGGCTACTCCCATTCTTCCACCCTGGCAAGCCAGGCCACGCGCCGTCGTTTTTGGTTCAACGAATCACACCGAAACGCGGTGCCGCCGGCGAAGCTAGGCTGCCCTTTCCATGATGCGTCGCTCGAGGTCCACATCGCACCACTCGAGCACTGCGATCTCCCCGGCGTGCATGACAGGTAGAGCGCGCGGACTTTCGTGACGGCGGCGTCAGCATTTTTTAGCGACCACAGCAGTACCGTCCGTAGCGCCGTCACTGCGCAGAAAAGCCGAGGGACTTGACAGATCGCTCACGTCGCGGCATTAACCGTACGGTTCAACCGTGTGGTTAGTTTTGCATGACCGAGCGTGAAAGCGACGCCAAAGCGCGGATCCTGGCCGCCGCGGAAGCCGAATTTCTGGCCCGGGGCTACGACCGCTCGCGCATGCAGGCCATCGCCGATCAGGCCCAGATCAACAAGGCGATGCTGCACTATCACTTTCGCAGCAAGGACGAGCTGTTCGCGCAGATCTTCAAGGAGAAGGCCAAGCAGCTCTTCCCGCAGGTGGAGGCGAGTCTGCGCGAGCAGCCCGACTTCATCCGCTTTGCCTGCCAGTTCGTCGAGCTGTACCTCGCGTACCTGATCGAAAATCCGTTCCTCCCCTCTTATCTCTTGCAGGTCTCCACGAACCACACCGAACTGCTCAAGCAGGTCAACGTCGCGCTTCCCAAGCAACTCGTGCGCGCGTTCGAGGCCGCGGTGCGCGCCAAGCAGATACGGGCGCACGATGCGCGGCAGTTCGTCGTCTCACTGCTCGGCATGTGCGTGATGCCGTTCGTCGGGAAAAACCTGATCAAAGGCTTCCTCGGGCTCGACGAGCGCGAGTACCGCGCGTTTCTGGCAGCGCGCGCCAAGGAGATAAAGCGCTACATCGTGCTGCTCTTAACCCCGGTTCGTCGCCGAAGAAAGGTTACCTAGCATGCGAATATCATCGGCCTTGGCGGGCGTCGCGCTCGTGGGTCTCTCGCTCGCGCCCGCTCCGGCGCACGCCGACGGCGAGTCGACCGTGTCCTTGGCCTCGCTCCTCGACGCCGCTCGGCGCCATCATCCGACGCTGGCCAAGCAGCCGCTTCTCGCCCAATCGCTCGAGCTCACGCGCGCGAAGCTCAATCGCGCGTACTGGCCGCAGCTGTCCCTGGGCGCGCAGGCGACCTGGCAATCCGAGGTCACCAGCATCGCCATCCCGATCCCCGGCCTGAACATCTCGCCCCCGTCGAAGGATCAGTACAAGGCCACGCTGGATCTCAAGCAGAGCATCTGGGACGGCGGCGTCACCGCGGATCAGAAGCACCTGGCGGAAACGCAGGCTCGCGTCGAGCACGAGAAGGTCAACGTCGAGTGGCACCAGGTGCAGGACCGCATCTTGCAGCTGTACTTTGCCGGGGTGGTCCAGCAAGAGCTCGAAGCGCAGGACGAGGCCCTGCAGCGCTACCTCGGGACGGTCGTCGACAAGGCGCAGGTGGCGCTAAAGAACGGGCTATCCACCGAGCGGGACCTGCTGCTCGCTCAGGCAAGACAGCTCGAGGCGGGCCAAGCCATGGCGGAGGCGAGCGCTCAGCTCACCGGAGTCAGGCAGAGCCTCCAGGATCTGACCGGCGCCGCGCTGTCGCCGAGCGCCGTGCTCGCACCGGAAGCGACGACCTGCGCGGAGCCCGGGACGCACCCGGCCCCGAGCTCCCTGCGTTGACCGGAGCTCAGCCTGCTGGACGCCCAGGCCCAGACGCTCGACGCGCAGGAGCAGCTGAGTCGGGATGTTGACTACCCGCGGCTCGGGGCCTTCGCGACCGGCGGTTACGGCCGCCCCGGCCTCAACTTCCTGAACGACAGCTTCGAGTTCTACTTCATTGGCGGCATTCAGCTCACGGTGCCGCTGACCTATCTGTACGCGGGCACCCACCGGAACGGGAGTGAGCAGCTGGCAGTGCAGCGCGCGCTGGTCGCGCGGCAGCGGGACACCGTCGTCAAGCAGGTGAACCTGGAGCTCGACACGCAGACCACCGAGCTCCACCGACTCGACGCCGTCATCCGGCTGGATGACGGGCTGCTCGACGTGCGAGAGCGCGCACGCAAGCAAACGGAGCTCCAGCTCGAGCTCGGCACCGCGAGCATGACCGACCTGATCAACGATCTGACTCAGGAAGACCAGGCACGAACCCGGCGCGCGGTGCATCGAGCCCAACGAAACCTTGCCTGCCACCAGCTTGCCTTGATCAAGGGTGCCTCATGAACCACGGACAACTCCCACGCACGCTTCTTGCCGCACTGCTCGTCCTCGCCGCGGGCTGCTCCACCCGGAAGGACGAGCACGACGCCAGCGGCGTCTTCGAGGCTCGCGACACCATCATCGCGGCCGAAGTCGCCGGGCAAATCATCGCCATGCCCATCCTGGAGGGCCAAACGCTGGCGGCCGATGCCCTCGCGGCCGAGATCGATTGCCAGCAGCTCGTCTTGCAGCGAAACCAGGTTCGGGCGTCCGAGCTCGCCATCGGCGACCGCACGACCGAGGCCAAGCCTCAGCTCCAGATCTTGCGGGAAGAGGCCAAGACGACCGAGTCGCAGCTGGCCGTGCAGGCCGAGCAGCTCGACGTGCTCGAGCGCGAGCGCCGGCGCTTCACCACGCTCGTGGAGGCGAAGGCCGCGCCCGCCAAGCAGCTGACGGACATCGAAGGCCAGATCGCCGTCCTCAAGCGACAGATGGCCTCGACCAAGAGCCAGATTGCGATCACCCATCAACGAGCCGCGTCGTACAAGGATCAGGTGGCTCTGCAGAACCGAGCCACCGAGAGCGAACGCTCGCCCACTCAAGCACGCATCGCCGCGATCGATGACCAGATCAAGAAATGCAAGGTGATCAATCCCATCGCCGGCACCGTGCTCACCAAGTACGCGGAGCAGTACGAATTCGCTACCCCCGGTAAGCCGCTCTACCGCATCGCGGATCTCAGCCACATCGAGCTCCGCGCGTACATCACCGGCGATCAGCTCGCCCAGGTGAAGCTCAACCAGAAGGTGCGCGTGTTCATCGACGCGGGCGAAAAGGCGTACCGCGAACTACCGGGCACGCTCACCTGGGTGTCCGACAAGGCGGAGTTCACGCCCAAGACGATTCAAACCAAGAGCGAGCGCTCCAACCTCGTGTACGCCATCAAGATCCGCGTCCAGAACGACGGGACGCTCAAGCTCGGCATGTACGCCGAGGTCTCGTTCCGGTGACGAGGGCGGTGCACTGATGCCGGCCGTGGTCGTCGATCGTCTCTGCAAGCGCTACCCGCGCGCCGACGCGCCGGCGTTGGACGACCTGTCGTTCGAGGTCGCGCCGGGCGAGATCTTCGGCCTCATCGGCCCGGACGGTGCGGGCAAGACCACGCTAATCCGCATCCTGACCACGCTCCTTTTGGCCGATCGCGGCCGGGCCAGCGTGCTCGGGCACGACGTGGTGCAGGACTTCCGCGCCATCCGCGCGCTGGTCGGCTACATGCCGGGGCGCTTCTCGCTCTATCAGGATCTGTCCGTGGCCGAGAATTTGGCGTTCTTTGCCACGGTGTTCGGCACGACGGTCGAGGCCAATTACCACCTCGTCTCCGACATCTACACGCAGCTCGAGCCGTTCAAGACGCGCCTGGCGGGCAAGCTGTCGGGCGGCATGAAGCAGAAGCTGGCCCTCTGCTGCGCGCTCATTCATGCGCCCAAGGTGCTGTTTTTGGACGAGCCGACCACCGGCGTCGATCCCGTCTCGCGCAAGGACTTCTGGAGCATGCTCGGACGCTTGCGCGAAGGCGGCATCACCATCGTCGTCTCGACACCGTACATGGACGAGGCGGCGCGCTGCGACCGGATCGCGCTCGTACAGAAGGGCAAGATCATCGCGCTCGACACGCTGGCCGCGCTGCTCGAGCGCCATGCCACCGAGACCTACGCCGTGAGCGGCGATCGACTCTTTCCGATTCTCAAGGATCTCCGGGCCTACCCCGGGACCCGCTACTGCTTCGCGTTCGGACGAGAGCACCACCTGGTGCTCCAGGCCGACGCCGGAGGTCCCGAAGCCGTGCTCGCCTACCTGCGTGGGCTCGGGCACCAGGCGGCGTCGGTGCGCGCGATCGAGCCGAACGTGGAAGATGTCTTCATCGATCTCATCCACGGAGAGGCCCATGACTGAGTGGGTCATCGAGGCCGAGAACCTGACGCGCCGCTTCGGCTCGTTCACGGCGGTCGACGCCATCAATCTCCAGGTGGCCGCGGGCGAGATCTTCGGTTTTCTCGGCGCCAACGGCGCGGGCAAGACCACGGCGATGCGGATCTTCTGCGGGCTGCTCGAGCCGACCTCGGGACGCGCGACGGTCGCGGGCTTCGACGCCATGACCCAGTCCGAGCAGATCAAGAAGCGGATTGGCTACATGAGCCAGAAGTTCTCGCTCTACGGCAGGCTCAGCGTGCGCCAGAACATCCGCTTCTTTGCCGGCATCTACGGGCTGCCGCTCCAGGAGGTCAAAGACAAGACGAGTGAGATCCTCGAGCGGCTGCGGCTGACCTCGGCCGCCGATACGCGGGTGGACGATCTGCCGCTCGGCTGGAAGCAGCGCATCAGCTTCGCGGTCGCCACGGTGCACCAGCCGAAGGTGGTCTTTTTGGACGAGCCCACGGGCGGCGTCGATCCCATCGTGCGGCGACAGTTTTGGGACATGATCTTCGAGGCGTCGTCGCGCGGGGTAACCGTGTTCGTGACGACTCACTACATGGACGAGGCCGAGTACTGCGATCGCGTGTCGATCATGGTTGACGGAGCGATCGCCGCGATGGGAAAGCCCGCCGAGCTGTGCGCGGAGTACGGGGTGGCCTCGGTCGAAGAGGTGTTCGTCGCGCTGGCACGAAAGGCGAAGCGCCATGGCGACTGAAGCGACCGAGGGCCCGGAGCACCGGGTCAGCGCGATCCGGATGTTCGTCGCTTTCGTGCTCAAGGAAGCCAAGCACGTCGTGCGCGACCGGAGGAGCCTGCTCATTCTCCTGGGCCTGCCGGTCGTCATGATGACGCTCTTCGGCTTTGCTCTGTCGAACGAGGTCAAGAACAGCAACTTCGTCGTCCTGGACCGCGTGCCCGACGCGTTGACGATTGGGCTCATCGACCGCATCGCCGAGAGCAAATATTTCACCTTCTCGGGCCATGTAAAGAGCGAGGCCGAGGTCGGCGAGCGCTTCCGGCGCGGCGACGCACGCCTTGCCGTGGTGTTCCTCCCAGAATTCGACCATGACCTCAGGCACCTCGGTCACGCCCAAATCCGTCTGGTCGCGGACGCCTCCGATCCGAACACCGCCAGCACCGTCACCAACTACGCGGCGGCCATCGTCGGTCAGTACCAGGCGGACCTGACGAAGGCTCCGGTCCGGGCAGGAGCCATCAACGTCGAAACTCGCATGCTTTACAACCCCCAGCTCAAGAGCAGCTACATGTTCGTCCCGGGCGTCATGACGCTGATCGTGATGCTGCTGGGCGCCATGATGACGTCCGTCTCGATCGTGCGCGAGAAGGAGCGCGGCACCATGGAGGTGCTGCTCGTCTCACCCATGCATCCGCTCAGCCTGATCATCGGCAAGGCCGTGCCCTACCTGGTGCTCTGCCTGATCGACGTGCTGATCATCCTGCTCTTGTCCTATGGCCTGATGGACATGCCGCGTGGCGCCAATATCCCGCTGCTCGTCGCGGAGAGCCTGCTGTTCATCGTGACGACGCTCTCGCTCGGCCTCGTGATATCGAACGTGGTCGAGCAGCAGCAGACGGCCATGTTCGTCTCGCTGGTGGGCCTATTGATGCCGGCATTGGTGTTCAGCGGGTTCATGTTCCCCATCGAGAACATGCCCCTCGCCTTGCGGGTGATCAGCCACGTCATCCCCACGAGGTGGTTCTATCTGATCGCGAGCAGCGTGATGATCAAGCACCTCGGTTTTTCGGCCATCATCGAGCCGACGCTGGTCCTCGCCGGCATGACGCTGGCGCTGATGGCCATCGCCTGGCGGACCTTCAAGCAGAGGCTTTAGCGCATGCGCAATCTCTACTTCCTCTTGCAGAAGGAGTTTTTGCTCATCTTCCGTGACAGAGCCATCTTGCGGCTGATCTTCATCATGCCGGTGGTGCAGCTCGTGCTCATTCCGCTGGCCGCGGACTACGAGGTCAAGCACATCTCGATCGCTATCGTGGACCAGGATCACTCGAGCGACTCCCAGCGGCTGATCCAGAAGGTCGGGGCCTCCAACTACTTCCGCATCGTGGCGGCCCCACCCGACTACCGCACGGGGACCCAGCTCATGGAGGACGGCCGCGCCGACATCGTGCTGACCATTCCGCACGATTTCGAGCGCGATCTGACGACGACCGGGCACGCCTCGCTGCAGCTGGTTGCCGACGCGGTCAATGGCGTGCGTGCGGGCCTGGGGACCAGCTACGCGCTGTCGATGGTCCGGCAGTTTCAGGGCGAGCTCGGAGCCGAGTCCATGCCTGCCTCGCCGAGTCCTCAGGCGCCGACGATCGAGGTCACGACCGCCAGCTGGTACAACCCTCACGTCAACTACGCGGCGTTCATGGTTCCTGGCCTGCTGCCGATTCTGGTGACGATGGTGGGGGCGTTCCTGTCCTCGCTCAACATCGTCCAAGAGAAAGAAGCCGGAACCATCGAGCAGATCAACGTGACGCCGATCCGCAAGGTCGAGTTCATTTTGGGCAAGCTCATCCCCTTCTGGGTGCTCGGCATGGTGTCCATCTCGATCGGCATCGTGGTCGCGCTCGTCGTGTTCGGGCTCTGGCCACTTGGCTCGCTCTTCACGCTCTACGTCTTCTCGGCTCTCTACTTGGTGGGTGTTTTGGGCATCGGGCTGTTCATCAGCACCATCACCGAGAGCCAGCAGCAGGCCACGCTGCTCTCGTTCTTCATCATGATGATCTTCATCTTGCTGAGTGGCCTGTACACGCCGATCGAGAGCATGCCGGGCTGGGCGCAGGATATCGCCGCCTTCAACCCGCCGTCGTATCTCATCACGGTCGTGCGCGCGGTCTACATCAAGGGCAGCACCCTCAGGGACCTCGCGCCCGTGCTGCTCAAGCTGGGCGGCTTCGCCGTGGTGTTCAACGCCCTCGCGATGTGGAGCTACAAGAAGCGCACCGCGTGACGGCCGCCGCTCGCCGGCTTCACGCAGAAGCTCGACTACCTGCACGCTTCCCGACGAAGGTCCCGGGGCGGGCCCGGTAGCTCTCACCGTCGATGACGGGTCGGAGGCGTTGCCGAGCGCGGCGTCGTTGACGCCGGCTACGACCGGCGAGAGCTTGGGCGCCATGGGCAGAGGACTCGGCACGGTGCTTGCGGGCGTGGTCGCGTGGCTGGCGGCAGGGTGCAGCGTCGACGGCGATTCGGTGCTCGGCGGCGAGGTTCCGCCGTGCAAGTCGGATGCGGATTGCAGCGATCCCATGCCGACGGACGCCATCTGCGTTGACCTCGACCAGAGCGGCCACCCGACGTGCGTCGTCGGGATGTGCGCATCGTCCGAGGGTTGCCCCGAGAGCGGCGTGTGCGCCGTCGATCACCGCGGCACGCTCTACTGCCCGTCTGCCAAGTTTGCCTGCGAGACGGACTCGGACTGCGGCGCTGCATCGTGTGTGACGGGGACCGCCGGAGACCGCTACTGCCGCACCCCCGAGGGCCCTTGCGACTCGGACAGCGACTGCTCGAGCGGTTGGGTTTGCATCTCGGACCCGCGCGACGTGTCAGGGGGCATCGCCTACTGCGCGGAGCGCTGCGACGTTGACGGCGATTGCCGCCGGGGCTGCTGCGCCGCGTTGCCGAGCGGGCAGCGCACGTGCGCGGCACCCAGCGTCTGCCGCGGCTGACCGCGCGTGTCCTTCTGACCCGAGTTTCGGGCTGAAACGTGAAGCTCTCCCAACGCTATGACGCCATCTGCGTCGCCAGCGTCTTCAGGATCCGCTCCGCCCTGACCAGGCGCCGCCGCGCGGTCGCGCGCGAGTAGCCCTCGCTGCGGGCGACTTCGTTGACCTTGCGACCTTCGACGTAGCGCATCACGAAGGCCGACTGCTCGGCGGGTGGGAGGCGCTCGATCATCGACTGCAGGCGTGCGAGGAGCTCGCGCATCTCGACGGTGCGTACGAGGTCGCCGCTTCGCTGTCGGGCGGCATCGAGCTCGACCACCCGCCACGTCCGGCGCCGCCGGATGACATCGGCGACGACACTGAAGGTGATGGCGCGCACCCACCCGCGCAGCGCTCCCCGGTCGCGAAGCTCGGAGCCGTGGCGGAGGACGCTGAAGAGCACCTGCTGGACGACGTCGTCCGCGTCCGCGCCCGCGCCGAGGCTCCGCCGCGCCAGCTTTCGCACGTAGGTGGCCAGCTCTTCGTAGGGCACGGGGGCCGCTCCTGGATCCGGAATGTTCCGCTCCGGCGGCAAGCTCGGAAGCGCGTGGAGCGGCATTCCCACCTAGTGGAATGGGGGCGGTGAAAGGTTACGGGTCAGGGCCCAGCCGGCGTGCCGGCGGGGTCGCAGTCGAGGCGTGCTCCGGCCCAGACGCCGTGGTCCTTGCCGTTCGTGTCGCCCCCGGTCCCGACGAAGAGCCGGAGGTCCCGACGGCCGGTCAGGTCGAGGTTCACGGTGCGCACCGGGCTCGAGCCGGTGAGCACACCGCTGCGGAACAGGCGCTCGCCGTCGGCCCACACCTCGAATTCGACCGAGCCCTGCCCCTGCTGATCGTCGTCGATCCCCACGTCGGCTTCGAACCTCGTGCACGCTCGCCCGAGGCGGTAGCGGAGGAGCGAAGGGGCGTGAACCCCGAGGCCCTTGTCGTACGCCGCGCCCCTGAGGCGGATCGGTGCGCCATCCAGGGCGCTGTCCTCACCGTTGGTCTGATCGAGCTCAAACGGGCCGAAGCCGTTCGTCGCGTAGCTCGGGCGGAGGTCACTGAGGTAGCTACGACCGCCCGGCAGCGGGGGCTCGACGCCCGTCACGCGCAGAGCGACAGCGTCGTGCGGCAGCACCGTCACGCGGAAGCCAGACGTGTCCGAGGCGACCGGCGAGTCGGTCCAGAGGTTTTGGACGGCGCCGCCGGCCGCTTCGAGCCAGAGGTCGTTCCACGCGACGGCGATGTCGGCGCTCGTGTCGCCGCGGTTGTAGAGCACGGCCGCGCGGGCGCCGCAGCCGGAGAGCGGCTTGGCGAGCAGCTCGACGTCGCCTTCGCTACGGACGAGCGCCGCCTGCAGGCCCAGCGGATCCTGGTTTAGCGCGATGACGCGGGTGTTGGTGAGCAGGGCGCGCGTTTCCTCCGTCATCACCGAGAGGTCGTTGCCGGCGAGGAGCGGCGCCGAGAGGATCGACCACACCGCGAGCTGGACGCGCTGCTCGCCCGGAGTGAGCGCTCCGTTGCCGATCTCGAGCATGTCCGGATCGTTGAAGGCCCCGGGGCGCGCGTACGCCGCCAGCGGCAGGGTCGAGTCGATCGAGCGCAGCAGCGAGCTCCAGGTCGGCTCGATGTTGCCCGCGCACCGAAAGGCCTGCGCCCGCTCCGGCATCCACTCCTGGAAAGGGGGGCTCGCCAGGCTCAGCAGCATCGGTCGCCCCGTTTCGTCGATCGCCGTGGCGAGGCCCGTTCCGGCATCCTCGCTCACCTGGGCGCCGCCGTCGCAGCGCGAGAGCTTCACGTAGTCGACCCCCCAGGCGGCGTAGGTGGCCGCGTCGTCGGCTTCATGTCCCTCGATGCCCTGCCCGGCGGAGCAGGTCTCGATCGGCGCGTAGATACCGAGCGAGAGCCCCCGGGTGTGGACGTACTCCGCGAACGCTTCGATTCCGCCCGGCAGACGCGTGGCGTCGATCTGGCGCTGGCCGTCGGCGCCGCGCTCGGTTTCCCAACAGGCGTCCAGGTTGACGTACTGGTAGCCGGCGCTCTGCATCCCACTGTCCACGAGCGCGTTGACGTTGGCCTTGAGGAGCGCCTCGTCCAGCGTCGGGGAGCAGCCGAACGCGTTCCAGCCGTTCCAGCCCATGGGGGGACGCGCAGCGATGAGCCCTTCCGGGACGGCCGCGCTGCAATCGCTCACGGCGGGCGCAAGGCTCGTCGGGCGCGCGAGCTCGATATCCTCGCGACCGCACGCGACCAGGCATACCCCGAGCAGCGGCAAAGCCGCGCTCGCGAGCAGCCGTCGCCTCGAGCGCCGAGCGTTCTCAGAAGAGCGCGACACCCAGGATGCCTTTCAAGCTGGTCGCCACGGGCCAGGGCGAGAAAATCGGTGTGCCCTCGACGAGGTAGCGCCGGTATCTCGGGAAATAGGCGCCCCCGAGCGCTGCACCCAGGTAGACGCCACCGACCACTTCGAAGCTCGCCGACGCTTCCGCATCGAGCGACCCGTTGAGGCGACGCACGGTGCGCGGCCACGCGTCGCGAAGGAGTGTGCCGCGCAGCGTGCTGAAATGTGCGGCGCCGCCGAGTGCCAGCGTCATCGAAGTCCGTGGCGTACGCAGAACCCGCAGGCGCACCGTGCCGCCGAGCTCGTCCTCGCGGTAGCGGCCGCGAAAGCTCGGCTCCTCGAGGCGCAGCTCCGGCCCCGTCGCCCCGTACACCCCGACGCCGAGGCGTCGCGCCGCCGCAATCCACACGAGCGCGGCGAGCTCCCCCCGGAGCGCGAGCCGACCCGGACGCACCAGCTGCACGCCACCGCCGAGCTGGAGCGCGAGCGTGGGATCGACCCTCGGCTCCGGCGGCGGCGGCGGCGGCGGCGGCACGGCCAGGCGTTCTTCGGGCGGGGCGATCTGGCTGGAGCGCAGCACCGTCTTCACGCTGAGCGCCACGGCGGCCGCGGTGGCGCTGTCGAACGGCGGCTTCTGGGTGAGAAGCCGCGTGGTGATCTCGCCCGTGTGCGCATCGAAAACCCAGAGCAAAGCACCTTGCTCCGAGGTCGAGACCCAGACGACTGCTTCGACCAAGAGCTCGTGCGCCACGTCCGAAGCCGTACGGAGGGCTTCCGGCGCCGAGCCCTGAGGGGGCGGTGCCTCGCTCCGGATGGGCGTAACGCCCCAGGGCGAGAGCGCCAGAACCAGCGCGCGGATGAGCTCGCCGTCAGGCTGGAGTACCGCGATGCGGCGCGGAGTGGCCCGCGCGCTCGTTGCGACCGACAGCGCAGCAAGAGCCAGGAGCAGCCGCAGAGCCCACTTCCGCACGCGCCCGCGAGACTACCTGAGCCGCTCGAGCACCGCTCGCGCATCCTCCGCGTTGCTGCCGCGGGGGAAGCGCGCGAGGTAGCGCTCCAGCAAGCGGCGCGCGCCGGCACGGTTGCCGAGCGAGGCTTCCAGCCGTCCGTGCGCGTAGAGCGCGTTTTGGGCCCACGAATCGGTGCCGGACTCCAGCGTGCCATAGAGCCGTGCTGCGCGCCCCGGGTCGCCGCGCTCGAGGGCGGCGGCTTGCTCGAAGATGGCCTGCGCCGACGGCTGCGTGTCGGCCGAGGGGGGCTCCTCGCGCACCGCGTCTGCCGGGTGCGCCTCACGCGTACCGCGCTCGGGCGCGGCGTGAGGCCTCGAGACCAGCGCAGGCGTCTCGCCGGGCGCCGCGTCCGTCGGAGCGGGCTCCCCTTCACCGGCGACGCTCGACGGCTCCGTGGGAGCCGCGCCCGGCGCCACGGCCGGCGGCGTCGGGTCGGCCCGCGTCGTCTCCGGCATCGACCATTGCTCGCCCGCCCGCACGCGCGACGTTTGCCCGAGCGCGCTCACCTCGACCACGCCTTCGTCCACCTTCACGCGCGCTCCGCCGCCCGAGCGCGTCACGCGGAAGCGCGTCCCGACCACGCGCACCCTGACGGCCCCGGCCTGCACGATGAGCGGCGCGTCACTCGCGCGCGGCGCCACCTTGCACGCGATGCCGCCCCGATCGACCACGATCAGAAGGCCATCCGTCGTTTCGGTGCCGATGACGACGGCAGACTCGGGCTCGACGTCGAGCGACAGGCCCGGCAGCGCGAGGTGAGACGGGCTCGGCCCCGTGGTGATGTGCGACGGCTGCTCCAGCACGGCTTGCGACGGTGAGCGAAGCGTCACGAACGAAAGCACGGCGACCGCACCCGCGAGAGCCGCCGCCACGAGCCAGGCGCTCCGGCGCGCTCGTTGCGGCCGAATGGGGGCCGGAAGAGCGACATCCGCTTCGCGCTCGAGGCGCAAGAACAGCGAGCGCTCGAGCTTCGACCAGCGCTGCTCGCCGAGCGGCTCGACTTCGATGCGTGCGAGCTTCTTCATTTCTTTTCGTCCTTGTCGTCCCGAGCGTCGTCGCTCAAAAAATCCGAAAGCAGCGCGTCCTGCCTCGCGAACCGTTCCAGGGCTCGCCGCGCCCGCCACACCCTGATCTTCACCGTCGCGAGAGAGGATCCCATCACGCTTGCCACCTCGAGCTGGGAGCGGCCTTCGATCACGAACAGCGTGAATGCGATGCGTTGCCGCGGCTCGATGCGGTCGAGTGCGGCGTAAAGGCGCCGGGCCGCCTCGCGCATCGAAGCGTGCTCGTCCACGCTGGGGCTCCCTGCTTCGACGTCCTCCACGGGCTGCAGCGACGGCAGGCGTTTCTTGCGCGCGAAGTGCGCGTACGCCACGCGCACGGCGCACCGGTCGATCCAAGTGCTGAGCGCGGAATCACCACGAAAGCCAGGAAGCGAGCGAAACACCTCCAGGAACGTGTCCTGGAGCAGGTCGTCCATGGGTGCGTTCGACCCCACCACGCGGTAGAGCAGCGCGTGCACCCGCGACCGCTCGCGCTCGAATAGGCTCCGGAGAGCGGCCGGCTCCCGGGCCACGCAGTCCGCCACGAGCTCGGCCTCGGCCGCCGGGCGGACGAGCCTCAAGGGCACGTTCGAACGCTCCGGCGAAAGGGCCATGGACCTTGTAGTGGCACCGCCCGCGCCAGAGGTTACTCAGACCCCCGTTTTCTCGAAGATTCTGCGATGAGTGGAACCGGTCGCAGGGGGGCTCGTCGGTTCAGCCGGGAACCAGTCCCTGCCGGGAGGCTAGACGATGATGCCCGGCAGCGCGGCGGTGACCTTGCCGCCGTCGATGCCGAGCTCGGTCTGCGGAGCGCCCATGATCTGGGCGGCCGTGAGCAGCGCTCGGGTGAGGTTTTCGCTCTGGAAATTGTGGTGCTCGTCGCCGCGCAGGCGCCCGCCGGCCTTGCCGACCATGAGCACCGGCCATTCCTCCTTGGTGTGCACCTTGCCCCACGCAATGTCGGACGTGACGTAGACGAGCGATGCGTCGAGCAGGTTCCCCGCGCCGTGCGGCAGGTTCTTCATGTTGGTCAGGAACTCGTCGAGGCACTTCATGGCGTAGAGCACGCCCTTGTCCACGCGGGGCTGGTCCGACTCGGTGCCGGCGTCCCCGTGGCAGATGGTGTCGTGAAAATCGTCATTCATGTCGGAGGCGAGGTGCCGGTAGTAAACGTGCGCCGCGGGAAGCGAGAACATGAACGTGGCCACGCGCGTCTTCTCGCAGGCGAGCGCCAGGTTCGTGAGCTCTGCCATCGCGGTGTTGACCTCGGGCGGCGCCTCACTCTTGGTGTCCTTGCCGACGGTGGGTGCGGTCACGCTGCCGCAGGCGGCCGGTAGCGTCCCGCCCGTCGCCGGCATGGTATCCAGGCGCATTTCGATGGCTCGGATCGCTTCGAGATGGGCTTCCACACGTTGCTTATCGGTGGCACCGAGGCGCTGCTCGAGCGCATTGCCGTCCTCGAGGATCGCGTCGAGCACGCTCGTGCGCACGCGCGCGAGCTTGACCGCCGGGTCCTCCTCGCCAGTGGTTGGAGGCGCCTGCGTGCTGCCGAACAGGCGTGTGAAAATCGCCTTCGGGTCGTATTCGGCCATTTTTCGCGCGTTGGGTCCCCCGTGCGAAACCGTTTGGAGCGAGTCCTCGGGTCCGTTCGGCGTCGCCGGGGTCACCCCCACCTCGATCGAGCGATACGGCGCGCCCGCGGCAATCTGGTCGGCGACGATCTGGTCGAGCGAGGCTGCGCGCACGGCGTTGCCGTTCAGGGGCGCGCCCGTCGTCGCGGCGGCCGAACCGCTCGGATGTGGGGCGGCGGCTGTGACGAGCTTGCCCTCGAGCCCTGAGATCACCGTCATGTACGACTTGTGGTCTGCGAGCGGCTGGAGCTGCGAGCTCAGCTGCCATGCCGTGCCGGAGCCCGTGGCGGACGGTTTCCAGAGGCCGGGCAGCGACCCATTGCCGAAGAACCACAGCACGAAGAGCGGGGAGAGGGCGGTGTTCGACTGGGCGAGCGCGTTGCCGTTTTCGTTCAGCATGCACTCGAGCAGCGGCAGCGGGATGGCAACGGCCGCGCCCGTCGCCAGCATGCCTCGAAGAACGTTGCGTCGCTTCAGGGGTTTCATCGTCATGGCGTTCTCTTGCGACCTAGAGTTCTGGTGCGACGGAGGCGAAGGCTTCGCTCGTCGCGACGTTGAGAACGAGGTCACGGAGCTTGAACCCCGACGCCTCGAAGGACGCGGCAAGCTCGTTGATGACGCTTCCGTTGACGTTGCGCGCCCTGCGGCCCATGGCGTACGCGAAGTACTTCCGCACGAGGCACTGCGCGACCCGCGGGTCGGCTCCGACGACACGCCCGAGGTCGGCCGCGTCCACGACGGGTTGCTCGTCGAAGTCGCCGCTCGGGTCGATCGTCAGGCCCTGCTCCGTCGTGCGGTAGCGCCCGATTGCGTCGAAGGTTTCGAGCGGCAGGCCCAGCGGATCCATCATCGAATGGCAGCCCGAGCACGTCGGATTGGACCGGTGCATCTCGAGCTTCTGGCGCTTCGTCATCGGCTGATCGGTCGGCAGATCGTCGATCGCGAGGTTGACGTTGCCGGGCGGGGGCTCGATCGGCGTGCAGAGCAGCTCCTCCTGCATGAACTTGCCGCGGAGCGTCGGTGAGCCGGCCTTCTGGTTCGCGAACTCCGAAAGGAATCCCGCCTTGCTGAGCAGTCCGAGGCGCGGGCCGTCGGCCGGCAGCGAGCGCAGCTCGAACGTGGTCGAGGTGAGCCCCGTGGCGTCGATGCCATAGACCTTTGCGAGGTCGGAGTTGACGACGACCTTGGGCGTCGAGAACAGCTCCATCGCGCTGACCCGGTCGTCGAGGGCGATCGCCTCCCAGGTGCCGCGCACGTCCGCTACCATGCCGGCCTGGAGCGCCGGGGAGTACTCGGGGAAGAGCGACGGGTCCTTCGCCTGGCTGAGGACGCGATCGAGCCGCAAGTACTCGACGGCGAAGTTGCCCACTGACTCGCGCCCCGCGGGCGTCGCGAGCAGACGCTCCGCCGCGGCCCGAATTCCTTCCACCGTGGCAAGCTGTCCGCTCTCGGCGGCGTCGAGCAGCGCGTCGTCGGCGATGCTGTTCCACACGAGAAACGCCAGCCGGGACGCCAGCTCGAAGTCCGTGAAGCGGAGCGCGCCGCCTGTCGTCGGTGCACCGAGCTCGGGGCGGTAGAGGAAATTCGGCGAGCTGAACAGCGCCACCGTCGCCCAGCGCACGCCTTCCTCCGGGCTGCCGAGCTCCGTCGCCGCCGTCTCGGCGACCGTCACGAAGCGAGCGATCTCCGTCGCGTCGAGCGGGCGTCGCCACGCGCGGCGCCCCATGCTCTCGACGAAGCCGCGCACGCACGCGTCATTGGCGTTGCCCGTCGGCGTGCAGCCGATGAACGCAGCGCGCTTCGCGGCGTCGGAGAACACGGCGTCCACGGCGCTTTCGATGGCCGTATGGTACTGCTCGACTCCGCGCTCGGCGGTGACGACCGTGGACGCCCCGACGACGGGCATACTGCCGTCGAAGCTGTCCGGGTCGAGCTCGTCTACATTGACCTCGACGCCAAACACGTCGCGGATGGCGTTCTTGAACTGCGCTCTCGTCAAACGGCGAAGCATGCCCGGGGCGGGCTCGAACGGAGGCGGATCCTCGAACACGGGTGGGGTGCCGCCCGCGGCGCCCGCGCCGGTTCCAGCCGATCCCCCGGTCGCCGCGGCACCGGTCCCGCCGGAGCCCACGGTCGCGCCGGTCCCGCCGCTCTGCGGCGCGGTCCCGGCCGACGAGCCTCCAGCCCCCGGCGCCGCGCCTGTCGAGCCCCCGCTGGCGGCGGGTGCGGCGCCGGAGCCCGGGGTGGTCCCTCCGTCCACCGTGGCCGTGCACCCGCACGCCAAAGCCAGGGCGCAGCAGGCCAGGAGGTCTCTCGAGCCACCGTACTCGTGCCAGGACAGCTTCATCATCCACACGCTCTCCGAGGATGGGCGTGCCCGCGCACACCGTGCTCCAACGTCGTCCACGCTCGTGACGGTTGGCAACCGGTTCAGAATTGTCGGAAGGCGTGCCTTGTTGTTATGGATCCCGCAAATTTTTCGGTTTCACGAACACTTTGTTCGGCGCGCTGACGGACCTCTCCTCACTCGCCGAACCCCAGCATCGCGAGCCTGTTCTCCCAACGTGATCCTCGGGGGCACAGGCGGATAATTCAAAATGAGGCGCTGGCTGCAAATGCTGGCGCCGAACCCGACAGAGGTGCTCATTTCGCTCGCCAACTGCATGGGTCGCCATAGACTGGCGTTGGTGCGCACCGGGTTTGTTTGGACGTTGGCCCTGACCTTGGGTTGTGCGAGCGCCAACGACGAGCCGCCCCTTCTCGTTGGAGGAGCCGCCGGCTCGGCCGGCTCCTCGACGAGCAGCGGCGGCGCAGCAGCGCAGCCGGGTGGGGGCACGGCAACCACGGGAGGCAGTCCGGCGAGCGGGGCCAGCGCTGGGGTCGGCCAGTCCGGGGGTGGGAGCACTGGTGGCGGTGCTGCTGGCGGCGGCAACGCGGGTGCTCTCAGCGGAGGCATGCCGAGCGGGGGCATGCCCGATCCCGGTAGTGGCGGCGCGGGGAACGGCGGCAATCCGACCGCGGGCGCCGCCGGCATTGGCGGCACCAATGCCGGGATGCCGAACGGTGGCGCCGCGGGCGTGACCAGCACTGGTGGGGCGATGACCGGCGGCTCGACCGCGAACGGTGGCAGTGCCGGCGCGACGAGCGCTGGAGGAGCCGGCGGCTGCGTGGAGAACCTCGCGTGCAAGCTCTCGCCCCCTCCCAGCACTGGCGACATCTACCAGGACTGCGTTGATCGCATCAATCAGTTTCTCACGCAGTGCGCATGCCTACCAGCTTTGACACGACGAACCGATGGAGAAGCGTGCGCCGATCAAATGGCGGAGTACGACGCGAACAACAACAGCGCTCACGCGGGAGCCATCGACAAGATCTGCCAGCCGAGCGGCTCCCAGAACGAATGCCCCGGATATTCCTCCAACGAACAGGTCATCGGTTTGTGCATGCAGCAGATGTGGGACGAAGGGCCACCACCGACCAACCCCTGTTCGGGGACTTGCTATGAGCAGCACGGGCACTTCATCAACATGACCGACCCTTCCGTCACGAGGGTGGCGTGCGGTTTTTTCACGACGTCCACCGGCAAGGTGTGGGCAGCGCAAAACTTCTCGCGGTGATCGACACCCCGCCTTTGGCAAAGGCCCCGTCAGGCGAGGAGCTCGGGGAAGATCCCCTTCGGCAACGAGGGATCGCCGAAATCGTCGGTGGGAGCCCCGCCCGCCTTGGTGACCCCGGCGGCCGTGATGATCGTGTTGAGCATCTTGTTGACGCCCGACACGGAACCATCGCCTCCCTTGCCGTCTTGACCACCGCCGGGCATCTGGCCCGAGCCAACCACGAGGTACTGCCCCTTTTTGAAGAACCCATTCGCGGTGCCCGCCAGGATCCAGGGCACGTTGCTGAACGAGTGCGCTCCCGTCGCGCACTGGTTGGTCCAGATCGCGACGCCCTGATCGAGCAACGGCCCGGTGGCGGTCATGTACGAGGACAGGAGATCGAGGAGGTACTTGTAGTGCCCCATCATCAAGCGATCGATCGCGTGGCAGAGGTCGACGCCATTGGCCACGACGCGGTGTGAAGCGTCGTGGAATTTCGAAGGTCTGGCCGTTGATCGTGTACACGTGATCGTCGATGCGATCGCCGATCTTCAAGACGGCGGTCCGGCTGTAGTCGGACGCAGCTGAGAACGCCATCAATTGCAAATGGAGCCGGATTGCCTTGTCGTACGACGCCTGGTCGTATGGCTTCGGATCGATCGAGCGCATGGTCTCGATGTCGGCGTCCGGCACCGTGAACCCGGAGGTGGTCATGGTCACCTCGATGTCGCGAATGGCCGCCAGGTGCTGCTCGAGCCGGTTCACGTCACCCGCGCTGAGCTGCGGATGCGCCAAAAGCTCCTGGATTTGCGGCCGCAGAAGGTCATTGATGCTCTTGCTGCGCGCCGCACGTAGCAACTGTGCCTGCTCGTCACCCGAGCTTCCGCTGCCGTCCCCGACCACGCCGATGATCTGCTGGTAGGCCTTGTACGGGGAGTCGATGTAGACGCGCGGTTGCTGGGCGGCGACGTACGACACGTAGCCAGGAATGTCGAAGCCCGTCCCCCCCGGCGCGAACATCCCCGCGTGGAGGACGAGTGGATCGCGTCCGGGGGGGTTCACCGCCTTGGCGATCACGGTGTCGGCGGACGACCCTTGGCAAGACAATTGGTGCTGCCGGGCGTGATGTTGGCCGCGGTGAGGATCTGAGCGTCCGCGGCCGAGTGAGAACAACCGTTCGAGCTATAGGGCAGATTGACGCCCCGCAAGATGAGTAGCTTCTCGGCGTAGTCGGACAGCTCTCCCGTCGCCCGGGTGGCCTTGTCGGCGAGCATCCCGGCTTGCGTCAAAGGCCCCGTCGCTGTCGGCCAGAACCGCTCCGGCTCGCCGCCACCCCCGAAATCCACCCCGGCCTGGACGACGCCGTTGTCACTCACCACGAAGAGCACGAAAGGCGTCCGCATGGCGTCTTGTGCCGCCGCAGTTCGCGGCATGAAACCTTCCAGAACGGGCAGACCCAGCATCAGGCCGCCGACCCCGCGGAGGACCATCCGGCGATTGCATCGGAGGGCGTTTGCGTATTGGTTCTTCATGGGTGTGACCATTAGGGAAGGCGATTGAGGAACGGTTCGCTCGTCACGATGTCGAGCTCGAGGTCACGAAGCGAAACCATGCCCGCCCGCGACAACCTCGCGTAGTAGTCCACGGCAGGGTCCTCTTCCGGGGCGAGCAGCCGACCGTGCAGGTAGCTCATCATGTTGCCCACGTAGCAGTCGTGGGTTTCCTTGGCGTCCGCGAGAAGGTGCGAGAGCTCGACGCCGTCCGCGAAGGGCCGAAGCTCGAGGTCGAGCGTGTAGCTGTCGGCGGCGTTGACGGGCTTGCCATGATCCATCGTCCGGTATCGGCCGATGACGTCGTAGTTTTCGAAGGCGTTGCCGAGCGGATTCAGGAGAGGCAGATGGCAATCCTCGCCACACGTGCCCTTGCCCGTCGTCAGCTCGACCCGTTCCCGATTGGTCATGTTCGGCTGCAAGTCGATGAGCGGAGTGGCCCTCGGGGAAGGGGGCGGCAGCACCACGCAAAGGAGCCGCGTCGCGATGAAAACGCCGCGATGAATGATGTCAGGATCGTCTCCCGTGGCGTACGACGAAAGGAACCCAGGCTGGGTAAGCAGACCCGAGCGCTGAGTCGGGTCGAGATCGACCTTGGTGAAAACGTCGCTCGTGAACGTCCCCGTGACGCCGTAGAGCGGGGCGAGCGCCGAGTTCACGAAGCCGACCGGGGCCGTGTAAAAGTCCCTGACTCCGCGACCGTCACTGAAGACCCATTTGATGAACTCGAGCACTTCCTGCCGCATGGCGGCGGGAGTCTCCGCAGTGAAGTCCGGGTAGGTGGCCGCATCCCGGTGGATGCCGTCGTAGGCGCCCAGGCGGTAGACTTGGAAGTTGAAGTTGCCGATGCCCTCCGTGCCCTCTGGCCCACCGAGCAAGCGCTCTGCTTCGGCCGCCACGCCGGCACCGTCGTGGAGCCGCCCAGCGGCCGCCGCGTCGAGCAAAGCGTCGTCCGGCATCGTATTGGTGATGGCGAACGCGAGCTTGGCGGACACTTCGTAGTCGTCGAGCGCGACCTTGGTCTCTCCGGCAGCCGCCACCCCGAGCTCGGTCCGGTAGAGGAAGTACGGGGACTGGAGCATCGCCTGAATCACGAGGCTGGCTCCCGCTTTGAAGGCGTCGACGCCAGGGTAAAGCGTGGGCCCCTGGTCGAAGAGACCAAGGTGAGTGGTCACCTCCGCATCGGTGAGGGGCCGCCGGAATGCACGCCGCCCAAACGACGAGACGAACTCCCGCGCCCGACCCGCGAGGTCGGCAGGCGCCGTCGCGGGGACGAGCCGCGCCAGGGCGGCATCATCTCCGGTCACCAGGTCGGCGAGCTTCTCCGAAGCATCGGCGAGCTGCTGCCGCAACTGCTCGGTCACGAACAGGGCGTCCGCCTGGTTATCGAAGCCGATGAGCGCATCGCCCGACACGCCGCTGTCGATTTCCGCGAAGTCGTCGATCTGGAGGAGGCGCTTCACGCTGTTCGACCACTGCTTGCGGCTGAGGCGGGCGACACGGGGTGACGCCGCAAAGACCGGGGCGGGAGGGGCCGCGGGGATGGCGTACGGGTCTTCACCGAGCCCCGCGCTTGCGCCCGAACCGCCCGTGCCGGTCCCACCCGTGCCGCCGGACGCCATGGCGCCGCCCTGACCACTCGCCATGCCGGAGCCGGCGTTTCCGCCGGTGCCTGGGTCCGGGGCTGCACCCGCCCCCACCGGAGTCGCCCCGGACGAACTGCCGGTCCCCCCGATTTCTCCGGTACATGCACCGGCCAGAGCTCCGAGAAGCAGGCAACTCGGTAGAACCGCGCCCGATCGGCCGGGGAGCAGTCTCGTGAGCGCGAACGGATTCCGCATGGGTTGGACCTTCTACTTGGCAGCTGCCGGGCGATCGGACCGGCGGAGAACGGGCAGGCGGGTGCTGGACAACACGCAGGATGGACACCCCCCGCGCTCTCGATCCGGCTCAGTTTTTTTCCAATGGGCCCCAGGAGGGCCCCAGGAGCGGCCTCATCCCCGAGAGCAGGAGCGCCGCGCCGCAAGACAGGATCGCAAGAGTGGCTGCGCGGCGACAGTGTTGGAGACATGCGCGCGTTCCTGATCCGGCCTCCCTCGAAATATTCGCTGACGCTGTCGCGCCAAAGAGCGGTCATCGGAAGGCTCGCCATACTCGCCGCGTGTGCCTTCGGTTGCGAGGAAGACCCCGGCTCGGCGCCGGCGGGCGCTGGTGAAGGCGGGGTCGGAGCGTCCGGTGCGGGTGGCGCGCTAGGTGGCGCTGGCACCATGGGTGTCGCCGGCACGAGCGGGAGCGCCGGAGCGTCCGGCCTCGGGGGCTCGCTCGGCGGTTCCGGCGGCGATCTCGCAACGGGCGGATTCGCGGGTGGAGCACCGCCGGTCGGTGGCGCGGGCGCGTCGGGCGCGTCGGGCGCGGGGGTGGGCTCCGCGGGCGTCGCTGGGGCGGGCCCGAGCGGCGGGACCGCTGGCGCCGCGGGCTCCGTGAGCGACGCCGGCTCGGCCGGCGTCTCCGCGGCAGGAGGAGCGGCAGGTTCGAGCGCGGGAGCACCGAGTGGTGGGACCTCGGGCTCGGGTGGCGCATCGAACCGCCCGGCGCGGGCGCTGCTCTACTCGTTCAGCACACTCGACATCCCGTCCGTCCCCGCCCAGCTCGCCATCTACAAGAAAAAGCTCGAAAGCTACGACCTTCAGGTTAACGAGTCCGAGGACCCGGCGGTGTTCACCGATGCGAACCTCGCCCGTTATGCGGTCGTTGGCATGATCAACACCTGCTTTTCGCCGTTCGGCCAAGGTGCTTCCGGCGAGGCCGAGTCGCAGGCGCTGAAGCAGTTTCTCCAAATGGGGGGCGGCCTGTTCGGCACGCACTGCGCCGACGTGACATTTCAGTCCGCCACTCCCCCTGCCCTCTACAACGAGCTCATCGGCGGTCGCGCGAGCAGCGAGAACTTCGAGGGGAGCAGCGAGTGTCGCACGACCGCCGAGCACCCGACGACCGCGGCGCTTCCGGCCACGTTCCAATACTCGGGCAACCTCGACAACACGGACTACCTCGCTCCGGACAGCACCATCCTCGTCAAGTGTCGGTGGAGCGGCGGCAGCATGAAAGACGTCGCCGTCTCCTGGGCGCGCACGGAGGGACTCGGGCGCGTCTTCTACACGAACTTCGCGAAGGTCAACCTGGACCTCTCGAGCACGACGCTCGGCGAGCCGCATATCCTCGCCGGGCTCGCGTGGGTGCTCGGTCGCTGACGCGGCGGAGCGGTTCTAGTTAGCGCCCGGTGTCCCGCGAGCGCCGTCGCTTCGCGAAGCCGAGCGCGCTCAGGCCGAGCAGCACCATGGCCGCAAGCGAACGCGAGCGATCGTTCTCGGGTGCGAGACGACAGCCGCAGCCGCTCGCTTCATCGGCCGTGCCCGCGTCGGCCCCCGTGACGGCGCTGCCGCCGGTCGCGGTGCTGCCACCGGTTGCGGTGCTGCCACCGGTTGCGGTGCTGCCGCCCGTGGCCGGTGGGGCACCTCCCGTCGCCATGGTGCCGCCGTCACCCGTTGGGTTCGTTCCGCCCGTGCCCGGGGATCCACCCGTCGCGCCGGCCGTGCCGCCGCTTGCCGACGTGCCCGCCGCGTTTCCAGCGCCACCCGTGCCCAAACCGGCCGAGCCAGCCGTGTCCGTGCCGCCCGCGTTGTTGCCGGCGGTACCCGCTCCGCCGCCCATGTCCATGCCGGCCATGCCCGTCGTGCCGCCCATGCCACCCGTCCCGCCCATGCCACCCATGCCGACCGGTGGCGGCGTGCAATTGCCCGGCGTGCTGGCGGTGACCATGCTGGCATTGTAGGCGCCCATGTCGAGGTTGCCCGAGCGCGCGCGGGGCGCGAAGCACTTCGCGACCCCGCCGATGCTCTTGATGTAATCGATGTTGACGTCGTACTGCCACCAGGGCTCGGCCGCGACCTGGCCAACCATGACGGCCTTGCGTTTCACGATGCACTTCGGATCGAAGCCGATGTCGGTCGTGGGCACGCCGTTGCCGCTCATGCCCTTGCCGAGCAGGCTCGACGCGGAGGAAGCCGGCACGAGGTTCGGGTTCGTGCCGTCCGGATCGGCGAAGACGTTCGTCGTGCCTGTGGCCACGACGTTGTTGGTCCAGCCCTGTGTCGGCTGATTCACCACCGGATCGGGTCCCGCCGGGCTCTGCCCGGTGCCGATGATGACGTTGTTCATGAACGTGACGCCGTCCAGCGTGACGCCTGCGTTCGAAAAGTAGACTTCACCAGGGTTCGTGGGCCCCGTGGCGAGCGAGCCGAACTGCGAGTCGTGGTAGCAAGTATTGTTGATGAAGCGCGTACCCGAGCTGCGCGTGAGGCGGAGGCACGAGCCCGCGTTACCGAACGCGACGTTGTTGATGAAGGTGACGCCGTTCGACTCCTCGTCCACGATGAACCCGCTGCCGTCGGTGAGCTTCTCGCGGTCGGTATTTTCGAACGAGATGTTGCCATCGACGACGTTGGTCGTCCCCATCGCCTCGAGCAGCGTGACGCCGCTCGACCAGGAATGAAGGACGCTGCTACCGTTGTGCGCGGAAATGGAGTGCTTGAGGCTGAAGCCTTCCGCGCTGAAGAAGGTGAAACCGGTACGGCCGTTCGAATAGGAAATGCAGTGCTCGATTTCCCAGTGGCCGTTGGAAATATCCGGGGTGTCCCGGCCGCCGACCCAGCCGTTGCCGAAGCCGATGTTGAAGCCGCGTGCGACGATGCCTTTGAAGCGCACGTACTCTGCCGTCCCCGAGCCGACGCCGCCGTCCTGAATGTCATCCATCGGACCCGCGCCCGAGCCTTCGAGAATCGGCGTCGAGCATTCGTCGGCCTGGTAGGTGATCCACGCCGAGGTGGTTCCGGAGTTCACCGGGCTGAGCGGCTCCTTGTAGACGCCGTCAGTGAGGACGACGGTATCGCCGGCTACGGCACCGGCGGCCGCGCTCGCGAGGCTGCACGGCGTGTCCCGCGTGGTGCAGTCGGGCGGCGCCCACGTCCCATTCGGTGAAACGTAGAGCGTGGCCGCACCCGCGGGGGACGCCAGCAGAAGGCTGGTCAGGAGCGGGGAGTATGCAGCGAAACCGGACCTCATTTCACGCACAAGAAGACTATTCTATCACCGTTTTCCCGGCGCTGCGATCAGTGCGAAGGCACGGCGCGCGCGAGGCCCTTCTTCCGGGTGACGGCGATCAGGATGAAGGCGACCGTGAGGATGGCCGGGAGCAGGGCGACCTTGCCGAGAGCTTCGAGCCCGGCTGCGGCTTGAATGGCGGCGAGGGCTTCCCCGCTCGGCGCCTCGGCAGGGGTGCGGGCGGCGATGCCTGCGTCATACCAGCTGCCGATGATTGGGAGCACGAAGCTGACGCTCAGCATGCCGGCGCCGCCCATGATCGCGAGACCGAGCGCGCCGGTCTTCGGGAAGTTCTCGGCAACGAAACCGAGCATCGTCGGCCAGAAGAAGCACACGCCGAAGGCGAACACCGTCGCGCCGGCGAACAGCGTCGCGCCGGTGGTGTGAGACATGGCGTAAAGGCCCAGCGTGCTCACGAGGGCACTCCCGATGAGCATGCCGATCGGCGAAAGCTTGTGCACGAACGGACCGGCGAACATGCGGCCGATCGCCATCAGTCCGGTGATCCAAACCAACACGAGGATACCGGAGACACCGGCGTGCTCGAGAATGGACGGAATCCACTGGCCGGGCCCGAGCTCGGTCGCGGCGGTGAGGAGCATGCACGCGACCATGAACAGGAATCCGGGCGAAAGGCAGGCCGCGAACATGGAGCCTGTGGACTCGCCGCGTTCCACGCGCGCCGTGCGCGGGAACGTCTGGCCGAAGAACAAGAAGGCGTACGCGACCAGCGGAACGAGCATCGTCGCGAACTGCGCGTGCCAACCGAGGCCGAGCTTGCCAAAGAGGAACGACAAGAGCCCGCCGATCACGATGCCACCGGGAAACCACACGTGAAAGTGGTTGAGCTTCGTGGTTTGGTTGTTCGGGAAGAGCGAAGCGACCAGTGGATTGCAGGCTGCCTCGACCGAGCCGTTCGCGATACCGAACAGCAAGGTCCCAACGAACAAGCTCCAGAAGTCCCACGCGGCCAGGGTGAGAACGATCCCTGCGGCGTGGCCGACGAAGGCGACACCGATGATGCGCCGAAGCCCGAGCACATCGACCAGGGGGCCGCCCACGACCATAGCCAGAGTGAAGCCCCAGAACGCCGTGCCGTTCACCCAACCAGCCTGCTCGTTCGTGAGATTGAACTGGGACACCCAGTCGGCGGTGGCCGCCCCGCGAAGCGCGAAGCTCATGGCCGTGACGATTAGCGCGACGCAACTGGCAGTGAACAGTCGTGAGGAATTCATGGGATCACAGTCTCGGTTGGGGGACTATTGACTCGAAAAACGCCGTCATCAAACATCATCGCGCGCCTCGGTGCATCCAAATTTCGCGACGAAGACTGACTAGTTTCGTGCTGGAATTTTGCGATCCTTGCACGGGGCGCGCCGCGTCACGCCCCGTACGGCCCGCTCCCGAAAACGTCCAAATTGCGTCAACGAGAATGTCATTCTGAGTCCGGACGACATATTCGCTCAGGGCTCCCGGCACCAATCCGCGGGATGCGGCGACCACAAGGCTCGATCGAGCCCGCGCATCCGGTACCTCGAGCCGTCGTAGAGCTGGACGAGATCCCCTTTCTCGTTCCGGCTCGCCACTTCGAGCTGTAATGCGATGTCCTCGCCCATGAGCGCGACGATCTGGAGCTCGAACGCGTTGCCGTCCGCGGGTTGCTGCTCGGTCTTCACCGCCTCGAGCCCAGCGAGGTTGTCGAAGGCGCGTTCGATGCGGCTTTCGGGCACCGTGCAACCGGCGTCGCCCGCGGTAATCCAGCTCGACCCGCGCCTGCGCATAGTGACGGAACCGACGTGAGCCGACACTCGGAGAGTCGTGAGGCGCGCCCGGAAATCCGGGCGTAGCGCCGTCGCGGAGGCACCGGGCGGCGGCTGTGGCGGCGGACGAGGCGGGTGGCCTTCCCAGGCTGCCGAGTCGCTCGCCGGCGGCGCCGCGACGCTCTGCACCGGCGCCGCGCGCGACGAGCCCGCAGCGGGCGGCGTGTCCGACTTGCTGCACGCCGGAAGCCCGAGCGCGGCTGAAAGGATCAACCGCGCCGGGCGATGAAACGCGCGCCTGCTCATGGCAAGGCCGGTCTACCATTCGAGCGTTGCGCCAGCGTTCACCGTGTGGACGATCTGCTTCGACGTTTCGGTGTGTTGAGTCGGGAGCGCGACCACGCGGGGGTCGAAGGCGTAATGGGCGTTGAAGTAGTCGAGCCCCAGAACGAACGCGTCGATGCGATGGAAGATCCCCGTCGAGATACCCGTCTGGCTGCGCAGGAGCGGCGGCTCGCCTGGCGTCGTGATCGGCGTGTCGCTGGGCATGCGATCGAGGTAGGCCCGGCCGAAGCCACCCATCACCCAGGTGGTTCCGATCGTGACCGAAGCTTCCACGAGGAAGCCGCGCGACGGGCGAAACCTGCGTCTCTCGTTGGGCAACGAGGGGTCGCGCGAGACGAAGATGGGATTGAAGGTCAGCATCTCGAACGCGTCCATGCCCTTGCCTGCGTAGCCGGAGCCGCCGACCTTCACCGGACCGAGGTAACCCGTGACGCCTCCACCCACCCCGTAGGCATTCTGCGTGTAGAGCGTGCGCCCGCTGACCTCGGGCGGGCTCGTGTTAGGCACGGTGGTGTCGACGCCGATACCGAGCTCCTGCCAGGAGCCGTTGGCCCACGCCTTGAATCCCCAACCTTCGCGGAAGTCGTACTTGGCGACCGCTTCACCTTCGACGCGCGGCAGGCGCGTGTGCGTCCAATTGTACGTGGGCACCGTGCGGGGATCGAAGATGCCGACACTGGCCTGAAAGATGTTGCCGAAGTTGGGCGTCGAATACGTGAGCTGCGCGCGAAAATCTGGCCACAGCGTGCCGAATCCGACGTGCCCGCACGCGCCGCCGAAGACTTTCTCGTAGGCGCACGGAAAGCCCACGCCGTAGGCATGCCCGAGCTCGTAATTCATGATCAGGTTGCCGCGAGGAAACAGGCTGAGGTCGCGACCCGCCTTGAAGCTTCCCCACACCCCCCCCACCTCGAGGTACGCGGCACGCGGCTCCATCCACGTGGGGTCAGCCACGAAAGAGGGATCCGTGTTGGCGATCTGGATGCCGATCTCGATTCTTCCCTTGAGCTTCAGTCCGTTCTTGAGCTCCTTGTTGACCGTAAAGCCGAAGGTCGAAGGCACGAAGCCGGAGCGAATTCGGGTTTTTCGCAGCTTACCGCTCCCGTCCGTCTCGCCTGAATCCCCCGTCTCGTTGAAGCCGACCCAGGGCAGGCTCTCGAGCCCTTCCGGCCGATCGTCGCCCCAGACATGAGAGGCGAAGCCGTTGACGCGCCCGTCGGTGGACACCGTCCAACCGTTGGCCTCGACGAGTTTGATCTCGGCTGCCGCCGAGCCCGCAAGCAACGAAACTGCAGCAGCGAGGATCGATGCTCCAAGCTGCTTCTTGCTAAGCCACATACCTCAGTCCTTTCGAATTTCGTCGGGTGCCACGCCGGTGAAAGCCGGGCCAACATTAGCCGACCCAACCGCTGACGTGTGGTTGTTTTGGGCGGCTGACGTGGGTTGTTTTGGGCGGCTCGAGCCTAGGGCTGGAGCAGGGCCTCGCGCCGGACCGCCCACATGATACCGGCGGACACGTGCTTGATGAAGTTGGCGTCCGAGTACGTCGGTCCTTCGTGTCCGAGGGACGTGTAGAAGGAGCGAAAATTTCCCCACTCGCGGATGTAACTCACGGGCCTCGTGCCACCGCCTGACGTCG
Organism: uncultured delta proteobacterium; assembly: GCA_963841435.1. Lineage (GTDB taxonomy): Bacteria > Myxococcota_A > Polyangia > Polyangiales > Polyangiaceae > PMG-095. The sequence continues at coordinate 473,193 of CAWJCS010000002.1, read as the reverse complement.
TGACGCGGCTCAGGACCTGGAATCCAGGCTTCGCGGACCACTGCTGCCAGCTGTTGAACTTGTACCACTCTTCGGAGCGCTGCCACGGGCTCGGAAGGCCCTTGACGGCGATGAACTCCGTCGCGGCAGAGTCCCACTGGATGTTCTGTTGCTGGCAGCAGTTGTCGTGCAGATCGTAGTACTGCCCCGTGACTTCGGAATAAAACGCCCATCCGTTCTCGTGATCCGTCGCCGAGTGAACGCCCGCAAACGCGCCGTTCTTGTTCGTCATCCAGTCTTCGAAGTCGGCCTTCTGCTGATTCGAGAGGTTGTTGCCCGTGGGGTCGAGCGCGAACACGATCTCGTACTGTGCGAGGTTCGCCGCCGAGAAGTCGGCAGCGTTCTCGCTGAAGGTCACTGTGAAGCCCTGCTTCGCACCCATGGCCGTGAGCATCGGCTGGCCCGCGGCGATCGCCTCCGTGTGGCGGAAGCCGCTCGTCTTCGAGTAGGCGAGCATCTTGAACGACCCGGTGCGCGCGGCGTAGGCACCCGTCCCGCCAGCGCCGCCCGCTCCCGCCGTGGCTCCGGTGCCGGCGGCGCCTCCAGTTGGGTCCCCGCCGGTTCCGGCGCTGCCGCCCATGCCCGCCACCGGAACGTCGGTGCCCGCGGTGCCGCCCATCGCGACGTCACCGGCGGTGCCGCCCATCGCGGCGTCACCAGCGGTGCCGCCCATCGCGACGTCGCCCGCGGTGCCGCCGGCTCCTGCCGCGCCACCAACGCCGACGCCGCCCGTTGCGGGAGGCCCGCCCGAGGAACCCGCCATGACAGAGCCGCCCGTCCCCGCGCTGCCGCCCACGGAACCACCCGTGCCTCCCGTGGCGCCTCCGGTGCCTCCCGTGGCGCCTCCGGTGCCTCCCGTGGTGGGATCGGTGCCGCCCGCAGCGCTTGCTCCCCCGACGCCTCCGGCACCGGCACTCGGTAGGTCGGGGATCTCCTCGGTATTGGGCCCGCACGCCGCGGCGAGCAACGAGGCAGCAGCAATGGAGCAAAGAAGGTTTCTGTGACTCAACATGGCGGGGTGACCTTTCTGGCGAGACTAAAACTTGGGAGTGGGCGCCCCGATTACGGGATCTTGACCCATTGTCCGCTCTTCGCGGACCGCTCGATGGCGTCGAGCACCTTTTGATTTTTCAGTCCGTCCTCGAAGTCAGGACGGGGAGACTTTCCGTCGGCGATCCCCTTCACGAAGTCGTAGACGGTGTGCGTGAACGAGTGCTCGTAACCGATGATGTGCCCCGCGGGCCACCAGGCCCCGAAGTAAGGATGGCTGCCGTCGGTCACGGAGATGTTGGTAAATCCGCCGAGCGGGCCCGTGTCGAGGCACACCTCGAGATCGTTCATCCGCTCGAGATCCCAGACGAGACTGCCCTTGGAGCCGTTGATTTCGAGGCGATTGTAGTTCTTGCGCCCTGGCGCAAAGCGAGAGCCCTCGTAGTAGCCGACGGCGCCGTTCGCGAACTTCACGAGCGCCTGGGCGGAGTCATCCACGTCCACCGGGCCGCGCCGGCCGCTTCCGTCCGGAAGCGGCCGCTCCGGAACGAACGTCTTCAGAAGCCCCGACACCTCCACGGGTTCGCCGACGAGGTAGCGCGAGAGATCCATCGTATGAGAAAGGATGTCGCCGAGCGACCCCGAGCCAGCACGTGCCTTCTCGAGCCGCCACACCCTGGGGAAATTCGGGTCGACGATCCAGTCTTGAAGGTAGACACCTCGGTAGTGGTGGATCGTTCCGAGCTTGCCGTCGTCGATCAGCTTCTTCGCGAGAGCGACCGCGGGGACGCGCCGGTAGTTGTGGCAGACCATGTTGATCGAGCCCGACTTTTTGACCGCACCGGCCATCCGCTCCGCCGCGGTGAGGTCGTTCGCGAGCGGCTTCTCGCACAGGATGGCCTTGCCTGCCTCCGCCGCGGCGACGGCGATGGCCGCGTGGGAGTCGCCCGGCGTGCAGATGTCGATGACGTTGATGTCTTTCCGCGCGAGCACTTCTTCCCAGCTCGTCGCGGATTCTTCGAATCCGAGGCGCGCCTGCGCCTCGGCTACTTTGCTCTTCGTACGCCCGACCACGACTTTCAGCACGGGCTCGCACGGAATGTCCGGAAAGAAGCGGGCGACCTGACGCCACGCGTTCGAGTGCGTACGACCCATGAAGTCGTATCCGATCATCGCGACGTTGAGCTTCCGCTTGGTCATCGAACGCTCCATCAACTAAAGTAGGCGACGCGCCCGCGCCCCTGGACGGGGATGTTCTGCGAGGGCAGTACGTCGTGGTGGAGCGCGTGCATGCACGCGGCAGCCTCGTCGATGGTGCGGGCGAAGGCGATCGAGCCCTTGAGGATGGGCTTGAGCCGCTCCTTGTCTTGGATACGGGCGCGGGGGTACTCGTGCTCGATCACGAGCGCCGTGTTCGCAACGTCGAGCTTCAAGAGCTCGCGGGCGGCGAGCTGATGATCCAGCCAGTCGACCGTGCGGTTCTGCAGGTAGGCGAGCGGATCGTGCTTCGCGGTCCCGGGCAGCTCGTGCTCGCACAGCACCGTCTGCTTCTTCCAAGCGTTGAGCTGATCGGCGGGGTTCGACGACGGGCGGCCGTCCTTCCAGTCGCCGCGCTCGACGGTCTGGCCCCCGTAGCCCCACGCCGACACCCCCTTGGAGTCGATCACCTGCCCCTTGACGTGGAAGCCGCTGACGAGAAAATCGTAACCGGTGTCTTTGAGATACTGAAAGATCGATCGCGTATCCTGACCCATCAGGACGGCGTGCGACGGGTCGTAGTGCACGCGAAACTGGTCGCCGACGCCGTGCTTTTCGCAGATGCGGTGGAGGGCGATCCACATACCCGGCGCATAGCCGATGTTGTTGTGGAAGTTGTCGCCGACGGTCCAGCCCGGCATCGGGCACTGCTCCACGCGGTACTCGATGCCGCGCGCCTTGGCTTCTTTGAGGAGCGGGACGAAGACCTCCTCGAAGAACTTGAGGTTCTGGTCCATCGAGAGCTTCTGGTTCCGACCGACGAACCCGCAGATCGCTTTCACGCCGAGCAGCGCCGCCGCGTCCATCATCCGGATGACGAACTGGTGCTTCTTGTTCCGCACCGCCGCATCGTCGTGCAGAAGATTGTCGAAGAAGGCGATGTCGGTGACGCCGACTCGCGTGGAGTCCATTTTGGCGAGCACTCGCTTGGCGCGCGCCTTGTCGAAGGGCTGACGCAGATCGAGGTGGTTCGCGACCGGGTCGAGCATCGCCTCCTCTGGCACGTCGGCCTCGGTCGGGTGCAAGGCGGCGGAGATCTGGATGTTGGGGCAGTCGAGCTCGCCCGCGAAATCGAGCCAATCCTCGATCGCACGATCCGGGTCTTCGTCGCGAATGCGTCGGGGGGTGAGCTCCTGCAGCGCAGCAGTCAGCACACTCATTTTCATGAACTGGGGTTCGAACGGGCGCGGGGTCATGGCATCTCCTTCCGTTTCCGTCGTCTTACCAGACTGCTCGGCCGCTCTCGGCCGTTCCCGCCGACGCAAACCTCTTTTTCAACCTTGGCGTGTTCGGATTTGCTACCGTCATCTCCTTGAGACTCCTCGGCCCGAGATAGAGACTCGCTGGCCGGACAAATAGGTTCAAGAAACGTACCGCGCGTGCCCCTTTTTGTGGTCTCCTGGACGGGAGGTGCCGAGCGCTGTCTGCCCTCTGTCCCTGCCGTGATTTTTTGCTGAACAGTTTCTGTCGCCTCGGCAGTCTCTTTAACGTAGCGCTTGCTCGCCACGGGGCAGAGCGAACGCGCGAGATCCAAAGAAGCGCGGATTTTGTCGTCAGAAACGGGCGAGGATGATTGAAACCCGAGCCCTCGTGCGAGATCCTTCCACCAACAATGGAATTGCTGCCGCTCGTCGGAAGGTCCCGCTCTTTATGTGAACCAGTCGAGGTGGTTCGGCGGTTTTTAACCTGACCCATCCAGCCGAAAGGCCCACTCGTCGTGCATCGACCAAGCCAGATCAAACAAAAGCGCGGCCTGCGAGGTCATGAGTTTCCAAGTGCCGCGCGGGTGGTCAACGCGGCCCGAGCCTCAGCGGCCGTTGCTGTCAGTTGCGCCGCTTTCTTCACGGTCGCCTGTACGGGGCAGATCGACGGCCCGACGACCCAGCCACCGAGTGTCGGCGGGACGGGGAACCTGGCCAGCGGCGGCAGCGGCGCAACGACGACCGGCGGCGGTGGCGGCACCACGGCCGGTGGCGCTGCCGGTAGCGTTGGGGCTGGCGCTGGAGGTAGCGCTGGGGCTGGCGCAGTGGGTGGCGCAGCGGGCAGCAGCGCGGGTGGCACGGGAGCGGGTGGCAGCGCCGGCTCGGCGCCCCTGAGCACAGGCGGGGTCCAGCTGAGGCTGCTCACGCAGGCCGAGTACCTGGCCTCATTGAAGAGCTTGTTCGGTAACGTGACGACTCCGCTCGACCTCCCGGATGACACGTCCGTCGGGGGGCTCGTCGCGCTCGGCGCGTCGAAGGTGACCGTCAACGCAACGGCCGCCGACAAATACGAGGTCGCGAGTCGCGCGGTCGTGGCGGAGGTGTTTGCGGACATGGCGCGCTGGCAAACGCTCGTGGGCTGCCAGCCCAAGGCGGACCTGAGCGACACCTGTGTGGAGACGTTCGTGCGCGCGTTCGGCAAGCGCGCGTTCCGGCGCGACGTGTCGGACCCGGAGTTCCAGCAATGGGTTCAGGTCGCGCGCGACGCGGCCGCGTTGGGAGGTAGCGCAGCAGTCGGGCTCTCGACGGTGGTCTCCGGCCTACTGCAGTCGCCGAACTTCCTCTATCGCGTCGAGACCAACGCGCTCGATACGGCGAACGGGCGGCTCAAGTACGACGGTCGATCGATGGCGGTCCGTCTCGCCTACTTCCTCACTGGGGGCCCGCCGAGCCCGGAGCTTCTGACGGCGGGCGAGTCAGGTCAGCTGGACACGGCCGAAGGCGTGAAAACCGCGGCGGCTCCGCTGCTCAGCGATCCAGGCCTCGTCGATCGGCTGACCGCGTTCTTCTACGAGTACTCGCAGGCGGAGCTCGTCATGGTGTCGGACAAGGACCCCAACATGTTTCCGACCTACAACGCCACCCTGCAGAACTCCATGAAGGAGGGCACGCGGCTGTTCCTCGAGCGGGTGGTCCTCGCCCCTTCCGCCGACGTGCGTTCGTTCTTCGACAGCAATCAGACCTTTGCCGACGCGGCGCTCGCCCCGATCTACGGCGTCACCGCTCCGAACTCGGGCTTTGCTCAATTCACGCTCGCTCCCACGTCGGGCCGGGTTGGAATCATGGGCCAGGCGGCCATGCTCGCCGGCCACTCCAAGTCGGATCACTCGTCCCCCACCGTCCGCGGCTTGTACATGATTCAGGCGTTCTTTTGCACGGTGCCCGACCCACCGCCGGGCAACGTGAACACCAAGATCCCCGACGATCCAACGCTGACGACTCGCCAGAAGCTCGAACAGCACCGTTCGAATCCAGTATGCGCCGGATGTCACAGCATGTTCGATCCGCTGGGCATGGCACTAGAACATTTCGACTCCATCGGCCGGTATCGCGAAACGGAGAACGGGCTCGCGATCGACGCGAGCGGCGTCCTGGAAGACGGGACGGCGTTCGACGACGCGGTCGGCCTCGGAGCGGCGCTGCGCGCGAGCCCTGTCGCGAACGAGTGCCTGCTTCGCAACTTCTATCGTAACGTCAACGGTCGCGCGGACGACCTCTACGACCAGCCGCAAGTTGACACCATGGGGGCGACCCTGGCCTCGCGCAACTACGTGTTTCGCGACTTCGTTGCCGACTTCGTCGTCGGCGACGCCTTCCGCTCCGCGCCCGCACTTCCGATCACGGGAGAGAATCCGTAAGCCATGGAAATCCTGAAAAAGCTCCGCGTTTCTCGCCGATTCGCCTTAAAGGGCGCCGTCGGTGGCATCGGTGTGTCGCTCTGGCTACCCATCCTCGATGCCATGTGCAACGACCACGGCGACGCGTTCGCGCAGGGTGAGCCGCTGCCCACCACGTTCGGCATCTTCTTCTGGGGCAACAGCTACTACGTGGGGGACTGGACCCCGTCAGGTAGCGGCAGCAACTGGCAGCTCCCCCTGAACCTGCAGGCGTTCCAGGAGGTGAAGAACGACATGACGTTCGTCACGGGCCTGGACATGATGGACGCCCAGTTCAAGGGCCACGGGTGGGGTGTGATGTACGTGCTCGCGGGCGGCGACGGCAAGACTATCAACAAGACCTCCGACATCACAACGGGCGCAGAGAACCCGAGCGCAACTCAGTACAAGCCCACGATCGATCAGATCATCGCGGACGCCATTCACACGGACCAGCCGTTCAAGTCGCTCGAGACCGGCGTGCTCGCGTTCAAGGGCATCAACATGGGCACGGTGAGTAACAACCTCGCCCATCGCGGCCCCAACGATTTTTTGCCGCCCGAGCGCGACCCGGCAAAGCTCTTCAACACGCTGTTCGGCAATGGGGTGCCAACTGGATCGGGGGGCTCGTCCGGAGTTCCGACGGACGTCGCGAACAATCTACGGCGAAGCGTGCTCGACGCGGTGTGGGAGGACGCGAACCGCCTGAAGGGGACCGTCGGGGTCGCGGACGCCCAGCGCATCGACGCGCACATGGAGAGTATCCGTGCGGTGGAGCTGCGCATCCCGGAAGGGTCCGACGGCGGCACGACCCCGCCCATGGACAGCTGCAATCCGACCGCGCCCGCCACGAACCTTCCCGACGTAACGGCGAAGAGCCAGGCGCTGAACCGCCTGATCACAGCGGCCCTCGCGTGCAATATGACCCGGGTCTACACGCACTTGTGGTCCGGCGCTCGCGACGAAAACACCTACCCGCAGATCAACGTCAACAGGGACCACCACACCCTGACGCATGACGGCAATACGGCGGAACACACCAAGATCGAGCGCTACATCATGGAGCAGTACGCCGATCTCGCGAAGGTCATGAAGGCAACTACCATCGGTGCCAGCACCGTGCTCGACCAGACGCTCTGCTACGGCATCAGCGAGATCGCCTTCGAGCCGCAGTGGCACGTGCATACGGACTACCGCATCGTCCTTATGGGGCACGCGGGCGGACAGCTGCCAGGTAATCGCCACGTGCGCCTGCCGGGGCGCAAAGTCACTGAGCTGATGCTCACGATGCAGCAGGTCATGGGGCTCAACGTGACTCAGTACGGGAGCTGGGACCAGACGACCAAAACCATGCCCGAGATCCTGGCCTGACGGGCGCCGCGGTGGGGGCCGCTGCCGTTATCGACCCCCGGGCCGCGGTGTCTTTGCAGGCCGTCGAGCGCGCGCTCGACTGGTACGCCGGCGAAGTGCTCCTCGCCGAGAAGCCGCCGATCTCGGCCACAGACGCCGCTCAGTTGCGCGCGGTGATGCGGCGGGAGCAATCCCTAGAGCCCGGCCAGATCGAGACGCTGGTCAGGTTCGCGCACACGATGTTCCTCGTCGCCGGCAAGGCGCCCGAGGTGCCAAGCTGTGTTCTGGGGGACGCCTTGAGCGCGCTTTCGGCGCTCGGCACGAACGCCAGCGAGCGCTTTCCGTGGCGATGGGATCCGGCGCTCGATGCGGACGCCTTCGCCAAGCTCGGGTTCAGCCAGACCTCGGCTGGCATCGCGAGAGCCCAGCAGGCGAACCGCGAGGGCTGGTGGGCGCACGCCAAGCGGAACCGCGCTTTCATCGAGCAGGCCGTGGGGAGGTGCAGAGAGAGGGAGCTCGCGGTCGTGCTGGGGGCCGGACAAGCCTTCGATCTGCCGCTTTCGGAGCTGGCTCGGGACTTCGCGCGGCTTTTGCTGATCGACATCGACGGGGCGGCCCTGGACGCGACCGTGTCGTCCACGTTCAAGGATCCCGGACTGCGCGCGCGAGTGGAGACGCGCGTGCTGGATCTGTCCGGCATCAACGGCCAGCTCGTGCGCGCGGTGGAGCAGGTGCTCGCCGGCAGCGGTGGCGTGGACGAGATCACCGCCGAGCTTTCGCACCTGTGCCGCTCGTACTGGCTGCCCGAGCCACCTCGGCTCCTCGGCGCGGGCGAGCGGGCCGATCTGCTGATCTCGGACCTGGTGCTCAGCCAGATCGCGTGGCCACAGCGGGTGTACGCCCTGCGCCTGTATGAACCGCGGTTCGGCGAGCTACAAGGCGAGGCTGAACGTCGCTGGGTCGTGCCTTGGTGGGAGTTCGAGCTCAGGGTTCAGCAGGACCACGTCACGAGCCTTGCGGGCGCCGCCGAGCACATCGTGCTTTGCTCCGACGTGATCAGCCGGCCCACGCTGCGGGACGCCGCGGGCGTCGAGCGCGAGACGGGACAGAAGACCTTCGCGCTCGGGGTCGCATCGCTGCTCGAGCGCATACCCATGTCTTTCCAGGTCGAAGAGCACGCGGCCTGGCAGTGGCGCCGCTACCGTGCCAGCAAGCGTGGCGCGCCCGGCTCCCGCATGGACGTCGAGGGCTTGCTCCTCAGCGAGCGCCACGCGCCGGGAAGTCCCTGAGTGCTCGGCGGCGGCGTTGAGCAAGAGCTCAGCCGGCAGCGGAAGTAGCCTGCCCCGCCCAAGTTCTTGAACAGACGACGCTTTTTCTGTGACGCGCGTTCCGCGACGAAAAATCGGCGGAGCGTGTCGATCCGGCGCGGTCTCGTTCGTCGCCTGATCGAAACTCCAAGAAGAGGACCAACGATGAAATATCTCAGTTTCGCCCGCAGCTCGGAGAAGTACCGCGATGCTCAGCCCCCCGCCGCCATGATGGAGGCGATGGGCAAGCTCATCGAGAAGCTCACCAAGGAGGGCGCGCTCGTCGACACGGGCGGCCTGGCCCCAAGCCGGGATGGCTTCCGCATGCGGCTTTCGAACGGGAAGCTCACCACGACGGACGGCCCGTTCATCGAGAGCAAGGAGCTCATTGGCGGGTGGGCGATCCTCCAAGCGAGCTCGAAAGAAGAGATCCTCCGGCTCACGGCGGAGTTCATGAATCTGCACAACAAGTACTGGCCGGAGTTCGAGTTCGAGTGCGAGGTCCGGCCGATCGAGTTTCTAGCTAGCGAGGCACGGGGCGCAGAGTAGCGAGAGCTCCTAGCGGCTCCCAGGCCCGCACCCGGGAGCCTCAGAGGTCGATCCGAACCCCGTCGCCCAGATGATCACGAACCATCGGTGTCACGGGATCGCAGGGGCCGGTCGAGCCGATACAGGGGTTCGGGGCGTCGAGGTCCGTGTAGATGTCGTAGCCGCCCCAGACGATGACGTGCCCGGGCAGCGCGACCACGGACGGCTGCGTGCGGTTCTCGATGAGCGGCAGATCGCTCCAGGTGCGCGTCGCCGGATCCAAGACGCTCACCAGCGTCGACGCGTGATCGGCGCCTCGGGCGTCCTTGGTGGTCGGACCGATGCCGGAGACGACGACTTTGCCGCCGACGGCCGCGACGGTCCTGATGTCGTAGTAGCCGAGGCCGTTCGGCCCGTCCGCGCTCGACCAAGTGTCGCTTTGCGGATCATACAGCAGCGAGATCGTGGCAAACCCGCTGTCGGTCCCGCCGGTGCCGAACACCGCCAACTGCGATCCCGTCCACACCACCCACTGTTGCGCGTTCTCGAAGCCGTCGGCGAGCGCGAGGTCAGGCGGGCTCATCGGCGTCCAATGGTTCGACGCCGGATCGAAGAGCCCACCTGCGAACTTGACCTGACCTGGTGTCGAATACCCGTCGAGCATCTCGAGGGCGATGAGGCGCGTGCCCGTCCAGACGAGCGGCGCGAGGGTTGCGCTGGGCGCGCCGTCGGTCGACGCCGGCGTCCAGCTATCCTGCGCGGGGTCGTAGACGGCGCCTTCCTGAAGTGTCGTGTACTTCGGGCTCGAGCCCGTCCCCGCCTCCTGTAGCCCACCCCAGACGACGAGCTTGTCCCCCGTCCACACGTAGCGACCCTTCTCATAACCACCGGGCGGGGCGCCGCTTACGGACATCGGGGCCCAGCTGTCGGTCTTCGGATCATACAGCGCGCCGTCGTCGTGATTCGCAAAGCCGCTCTCTCCCAGCGCGACGCCGCCCCACACCAGCAGCCGCTCACCGGTCCACACCACGACGTCCTCGTCCGCCGAGGTGGGCCCCCCCGTTCGGTTCATGTCGGACCAGGTGTCGGTCGTGCTGTCATAGCGAGCCGCAAACGAGACCGGCTCGCCCTCCTGGTAGCTCGTGCCGCCGGGTACGCCGCCCCACACCAAGAGCTCGCTCCCCGTCCACGTGCCCGTGGGTCGGTGCGCCACGGTGTCGGTGATCGCGTGCGGGACGCCGTCGGTGCTCGTCGGCGCCCACGCGTCGTCGCACAGCCGATAAATCGCGCCGTCGTCGAGGAATGGATCGGCGGCGCCCGTGACCAGTCCACCGAAGATCAACACGCCGTCTTCGATCGGGATGACCCAGGCCACGTCGCGCGCGCTGGGCTCGTCGTCGGTGGGCAGGGCCGTCCAGGTATCGGCGCGCGACGCCGCACACGCCGACGCGCCACCTTCGTCGCCGCCCGCAGTCGCTCCGCTGCCGCCGCTGCTCGACGCCGCACTGCCGCCACTACCGGACACCCCGCTGCCGCCGCTTCCACCGACCTCGCCCGCGTTCGACCCACTCGTGCCGGAAGAGCCACCCTCCCCTCCGCTGGTCGAGCCCCCGACGCCACCGCCTTGCCCCCCGGCCCCGATCTCACCGCCGCCCGTGCCCGCGGCGGCGCCCCGCCCGGCGCTGCCGGTCACGCGATCGGGCCGGCTGGAGCAGGAGAGCAGAAGGAGCAGTCCGAACCCGGCAGTGGCGCACCTGGGATTTCGAAGCATAGGCCTGCGAGGAGCAACTGGCGTGCCACACCGGAGGCCCGCTATAGCCGACCATTGCCATTGGCGGCGCGAGCGGTCGTGCCAGGTTGAGCCACCGCGCCACCGCGCAGAGAAACTGCCGGGCGCGAACGGGCGGTGGGAGTTGACGGGAGAGGCCCCGATCCTGTGAGATCGTCGGGTGGGTGAGTACGTCGCGCCGACGGCGGGCACGATCCTGGCCGGGAAGTACCGGGTCGAGCGGCTCTTGGGGCGTGGGGGGATGGGGCTGGTGCTCGCGGTGCAGCACGTGCAGCTCGAGCAACGCGTGGCGCTCAAGCTCATGCTGCCGGAAGGCGCCGGCAACGCGGAGGCGGTAGCTCGCTTCCTGCGCGAGGCGCGCGCAGCAGCGCGCATCACGAGCGACCACGTCGTGCGGGTGTTCGACGTGGGGACGCTCGACAGTGGCGAGCCCTACATGGCCATGGAGTGCCTCGAGGGCACCGATTTCGGCGGCACTGATCCACGAGCGCGGCCGGCTCGGGCCGGACGAGGCGGTGGGATACGTGCTTCAGGCGTGCGAGGCCATCGCCGAGGCGCACGCAGTGGGTGTGATCCACCGCGACATCAAGCCGAGCAACCTGTTTCTCGTAAAGAAGCGAGATGGCACGAGCCTCGTCAAGGTGCTCGACTTCGGGATCTCGAAGCTCGTGCAGACCGGCTCCGACGCGGCGCAAACTCGCACTGCCGCGTTGATGGGCTCCCCGCTCTACATGTCGCCCGAGCAGATGGCCTCGTCGCGGGACGTTGACGCACGGAGCGACATCTGGGCGCTCGGCGTGGTGCTCTACGAGGCCCTGACGGGAGCGACGCCCTTCGAGGGCGAGACCCTCCCGCAGATCTGCCTTGCGGTGGCGAGCGCCGATCCGTCTCCGATCGGGCAGCGGGTGCCCGGGCTCCCGCCAGGTCTCGGCGCAACGGTCATGCGTTGCCTCGAGAAGTCGCCGGCGGCGCGCTTCTCCTCGGTCGCGAACCTCGCGGCTGCGTTGTCGCCGTTCGCGCCGAGCGCGCGCGGCTCGCTCGAGCGCATCACCCATTCGCTGATGGGCTCCGCCGCCACGGTGCTCGATACGCGCCCCGACCGGCGCCCCCAGCCGCCGGCCGCTGGCGTCTCGAGCCCCTCCGGTACGGAGGCTGCGTGGGGCGAGACACGCATGACTCCCGCTCGGCGCGTCCCGCTTTGGCCGATCGGGATCGCGCTCGCAGCGGCCGGCACGCTTGCTGCGCTCTGGCTTCTGGGGCGCGCGACGCCACCCGACGAAACGACGCAATACGAGGAGACGCTCGGTCACGCGGCGCCGACCGCTCCCGCGCTCGCGGCCAGGCCCGCTGAGGCGAGTTCCTTGGCGTCGGCGAGCGCGGACGCCGCGCCGCCGGCTCCGAGCGCGGCACCTCGGGCCGTTGCCCCCGCGCCGGCCGCCACCTCCACTGCGGCCGTGACCCCGCCGGTGACGGCGGTGCCTGCCGCGCGGTCCACGGCTCGGACGCCCCGGCCCCGGGTTTCCAGGCCCGAGCGTCCACCGCTCGCAGCGAGCCCAAAACCCGAGCCCCCCGCCCCTGGCCCCACGGCGGAGCCACGCGCCGCGCCGACCGATCTTGGCAAGCCGGGCTCGAGGAGCCGACTATGAGTCACATGGTCGCACGCGGCCAACGGAACGGACACGCCGGAGCCTGCTTCGTGGTCTTCTCGCTGCTTGCCGCCCCGCGCCCGGTCGCGGCCGCTGAGCCCGCGTCTGCCGAAGCGAAGGCCGGCGCCGTGCAGCTCTTCGACGAAGCAGAGCGGCTCGTTGCGAGCGGCAGGTTCGCCGAAGCCTGCCCGAAGTACGCCGAGAGCAATCGGCTCGACGCGCAGCTCGGCGTGCTGCTCTACCTCGCTGACTGTTACGAAAAGAACGGCCAGCTCGCGAGCGCCTGGGCGAGCTTTCGCTCTGCCACGGAGATTGCCGAGCAGCGTGGGGATGCGCGCGCGGGCACGGCTCGCGCTCGGGCGCTTGCGCTCGCTCCACGCGTGAGCAGGCTCGTGATTGAGGTGCCCGTGGCGGCTCGCGTGCCGGGCATCGTGGTGAAGCGCGACGGGACGGTGGTGGCGAGCACCGTCTGGGGGAGCCCCGTAGCCGTCGACGCGGGCGAGCACGTGGTGCGCGTGTCCGCGCCAGCCTACCTATCGCAGAGCGCCAAGGTCGCGGTCACCGGTGAGGGTCAGGAGGCAAGATTCGTCGTCGCTCCGCTTACTCCCGAGCCCAAAGCGCCATCCCCACTGCCGGCGCCGGGGGGGCCGCAGGCCCCGGGCGACCCGGGTTCCGGCCAGCGCATTGCCGCACTCGGCCTCGGTGGCCTCGGCCTGGTGGGCGTCGGCGTCGGCGGCTTTTTCGGCCTCAGCGCGCAGAGCAGCGAGAGCGATTCGAACGCACTTTGCAACGCGAGGAACGTTTGCACCCCCGAAGGTGACGACCTGCGCCAGAAGGCCAAGAGCCGTGCGCTGGTCGCCACGATCGCCACGGTTGCCGGCGGAGCGGCCCTCGTCGGCGCCGGCGTCCTGTGGTTCACGGCGCCGGCGTCCCCGGTTGCGGACGAGAAGTCACAGGGCGCACGACCGACCTTCGGCGTTGCGCTCGGCGGTGAAGGCGCGTCGTTGTGGGCGCGCGATGCGTTCTAGATTGTGCCGGGTCCCCTCGTGCGCCCGTGAAGCGCTCAGGGCTCGTCGCGCACGCAGCGCCTGTAGTTCGTGCCAGTACCACCGCCTTCCGACTCGCCCGTCGTCCCCGCGCTGAAGTTCAGCGTGTAGTAGCCGCTCGGTGGCGAGGCCAGGGTCGAGGTCCAGTAGGTGCTGGTCGAGCCCGGGAAGTAGCTGGTGTCGATGGCCGGGCTCAGCGACTCGTGCACCAACGTCTGCATCTCCTTGAGTGTCGGCAGTCGCCAGTCGGAAAAGCCGCCCACGGTGCCGCAACTGGTCTTACCGTGCTCGGTCTGCGCGACGGAACGCTGCCAGCGCAAGTGCGTCTCGTGGTCGATGGTCGTCGAGCTGTCGGTCTCGAAGCGCGGCTGGGCCGGGGTGCTGGCACCGGTGCGCACGCAGCGCGCGTACGCCGCGCTGGTAGCCGTTGACACGACCGTCCAGGATTCGTCAAATCGGACGCTGTAGGCCTGTGACGCGCTCTGGCCCGGCCGCGAGCCCGTCCAGAACGACGCACCCGGGGTGCCGGGAAAAGCCGTCTGGTCTAGCTTGGGCGTGGACCCCACCCCGTAAGGAGCGAGGATCGAGACCAGTTCGATGCGCATCGGCAAGCGCCAATCGCGGCTACCGGCGAGCTCGAGCCCCGAGCAGTAGTCCACCGCCTGCTGCCAGTCGTACTGCTTGCTCGACAGCGCCCGCTGCCAAACCAAGCCCGTCACGTTGTCACGCACGACGTCCTCGCCGCTGACGGTGCTCACCGTGTAGTCACCGGTGGAGCCCGGCATGCGCCAGTTGGCGAACGACACGTCACGACAGGCGTGGCCCTCCCCGCCGAGGGGGAAGTTGCACACGCATTCGAAGGAGCCCGCGAGATTGCCGCACGTCGAATCGGAAGGGCAGTCGTCGCTCCCCTGAGCGCACTCGTCGTCGTCGACACACACCTCGCCACTTTTCAGCCAGCCGGAGTCACAGGGGCAAGCGTAGCTGCCGGGCAGATTGGTGCAGCCCGAGTGCGCCGGGCAGGTGGCCGTAGCGTCGCCGCACTCGTCGATGTCGTCGCACTTCGAGGGCTCGTTGTCGTCGCAGGTCCAGCCGCCCTCCACCTGACACGCAAAGCAGCCGTCGTCTCGGTCGTGGTTGCCGTCGTCGCAGTCTTCGAGCTCGTCCAGCACGCCGTCCCCGCAGCTCTTCTGACAGCGGGAGGGCTCGCCAGCGCAGACGTACTCGTCTTCGACCATGCAGCTCGCGCTGCAGCCGTCGCCGTTGACCCGGTTACCGTCATCGCAACCGCCGGCCGTTGCTTCGTCGCCGCGTACGTAGAAATCGCCACAGATCGGCTGGCACGTCGTCGGTTCGTCGCCGGCGCACGCAAACCCGAGCTCCTCGCGGCACGCGTTGCTGCAGCCGTCGCCGGACTTGGCGTTGGCGTCGTCGCATTCCTCGTCGGCATCGAGCTGGCCGTCGCCACAGCGCGGGCCTTGCATCCCGGTCGTTCCCGCTTCCCCCATGCCCGCCTCGCCGCCGGTTGGGTTGGTGCCGCCCGTGGCGCCCTGGCCACCTGCGCCACCGGTGACGCCGCCGGTCCCCGGCCCAACACCGCCGCCGCCTCCGGTGTTGCCGCCGGTACCGCTGCCCGCGGACCCGCCGCTACTCGGGATGTCGAGCACGCAGTGGTCGCCGTCGCAGTGCTGCCCGCTACCGCAATCCGTGCTGCTCGAGCAGGGCGTGCGACAGCGATCATTCACGCATTCGGTCCCGTCCGGGCAGCTAGGCTGGCACCCCGTCGTTTCGGGAATGCAGGCGGAGCCGCCGGGGGCGCGCAGACAATACGCGCCGCTCCCGCAGTCCTGATCCGTCTGGCAGCCGGAGCGGCAGGCGGACAGAAAGCAGCCGTAGCCGGGCGCGCAATCCTCGTCGGTACTGCAAGCGCCCTGCACCGTGCCGTCCTCGAGCCCCAGGATCTGACTGCAGCCCACCGCGGCCAGCGCCAGGAGCGCGAAGGTCTTTGGCGACGCCCGGTACCTCCGCCGGTCCACGATAGCGAGAGTCGCACGCGGAGGCCCCGTTCAGCAAGTCGGGCCAGCGCTCCGCGCGCTGGGCGTCGAGGTCGCGCAAGCTCCCGACGCGGCGTTCGACCGACAGCACGAAATGTGACCCATTTGGCCCCCGCTGCTCGTCTCTTGAGAGGCACCGTGGGAGTCGAGGCATTGAACGAGGAAGCATCCCGAGGCCCACTGGTTCGGGCGGCGGCCTGTGCCGTGGGGCTCGCCCTGCTGGTGGGCTGCGGCGGCAGCTCGAGGATGGTCACCGGAAGTGGGGGGCACGGGGCGTCCGCCGGAGCGTCGGGCGCGGGCGGCGGCTCGGGTGGGACGGGTGGCGCATCGGCCGCGACCGGCGGCTCTGGTGGAACGCTGGCGGGCGGCAGCGCTGGGGACGGCACGGGCGGCGAAGCGGGTGCCGGCAATGCGGCCGGCGAGGGACCGGTGCTCGAGTGCCCGCCACCGAGCCCGGCCAACGCACCGCTCCGCCACCTCTCGAACGTCGAGTACGACAACACCGTTCGCGATCTCTTCGGCGACGAGAGCGGTGCAGGCTCCACCCTGCCGCCCGACGTTGTCGGCTTCGACGCCGAAGCCCGGGTCGTCACGCTCGAACACGTCGAGACCTATCATCGGATCGCCCACGACCTCGCGGTGCGTTTGACCAGTGACCCGGCGGAGCTTGCTTCGCAGATCGGGTGCGACGTGTCGATCCAGGGCGAACAGGCCTGTCGCACGGCCGTGCTCGGCCCGTTCCTGTCGCGCGTGCTCCGGCGACCCTTGGACGAGGAGGACGCGACGGACTTCGCGTCCGTGCAGGCCGAAGGCGAGCGACTCGGCGGTGACTTCGCGAGCGGCGTGCGCGCCGTCATCGAGGTGGCGCTCCAGTCGCCCGACTTTTTGTATCGCATCGAGATGGGCGTGCCGGACGACGACCGGGGGCCATCCTGGGCTCGCCCGAGCTCGTACGAGATGGCGACCCGGCTCTCGTATCTGCTCTGGGGTTCGACTCCCGACGACGGGTTGCTTGCCGCCGCGGAAGCCGACGAGCTCCGCAACGACGAGGCGGTCGAGGCTCAAGCGCGCCGCCTGCTCGCCGACCCCCGCGCGCGCGCTTCGCTCGAGCGCTTCTACTCGATCTTGTTGCCGCTCAGCGGGGCGAGCTACCCGGCGCTCGACAGCGCGGAGCATCCGTCGTTCACCGAGGACATCGCACGGCTCCTACCCCAGGAAACCGCGGCCTTCGTCGCCGACCTCACGTTCGATTCCGGCGGCGATTTCCGCGAGCTTCTGACTGCGCCCCACACGTGGGTCAACGGCCCGCTCGCGGCCTTCTACGGGATCCCCAACGTCACGGGCGACGAGCTCCGCAAAGTGGACGTCGATCCGACGCAGCGCGGCGGCCTGCTGACGCAGGCGTCGATCATGGCTGCTACGGCGACCGCCACCGTGACGCGTCCCGTGGCGCGAGGTCTCATCGTGTTGCGGCGCTTTCTCTGTTTCGACCTGCCTCCGCCACCTGCCCACGGGGCAGTCCCACCGCCCGGGTCGCCGCCGGACGACGCGACGACGCGGGAACGCTACGCCCAGCACTCCGCCGATCCCGCCTGTGCCGCCTGCCATCGGATCATCGATCCGCTGGGCTTCGCGTTCGAGCATTACGACTCCGCGGGGCTCTTTCGCGACACCGAAAACGGTCACGCGATCGACGCGACCGGAGAGATCTTCGATACGGACGCAGCGGGCACGTTCGATGGCGCCCTCGAGCTCGAGCAGCGCCTCGCTGACAGCGCCGACGCGGCACGCTGCTTTCAGCGCGACTGGTTCGAGTTTGCCGCGGGCCGGCTCTCCACGAACGCGGACGCCTGCTCGCTTTCGGCGCTGGACGCTGCGTTCGTCCGGACGAACGGCAACCTCAAGGAGCTTTTGGTGGCGCTCATCCAGACCGATGCCTTCCGCTACCGGCCGCGAAGCGAGGTGTTCTGATGCGCAGAGCGAAGCTGAGTCGGCGCGCGGTCTTGCGAGGAGCGGCGGGCGTCGCGATCGCGCTCCCCTGGCTCGAGATCATGGAGCCGGAGCGAAGCTCGCGCGCGGCCCCGGGGTTCGCCGAGCGCTTCGTCGCCGTCTACAACCCCGGCGGCACGGTGCTCGATCGCTGGCGCCCGACCGGGAGCGAGACGGACTTCGCGCTGAGCCCCATCCTCACGCCGTTCGCTCCCGTCAAGGATCGCATCATCGTGGTCGACGGCGTTGACATGAAGAGCGCGATCGGCGAGCAGAACCAGGCAGGCATGGTCGCGTGGCTGACGGGCACCCCGCAGGTGCAAGCGGGAACGTACGGCTTTGGGCACGGTCCGTCGATCGACCAGGTGCTCGCAACCCGTCTCGGGAGCGGCCGCCCTCTCGGGAGCCTGAGCCAAGCGGTGCGCTGGGGGACGGGCAAGGCGCACGGCCTCGTCAGTCCGATCGACATCGTGAACTTCGAGGACCAGGCGGGCTTCGGCCCGGTTGCGCCGGAGCTCGAATCCCGCGACAATCTGGCAGGCCCTTTTCGGCGCCGGCCCGAGCCCCGACCTCGCGTGGGACAAATCGATTCTGGACGCCGTGGACCGCCGGTACGCAAAGCTCGCCGCGCGCCTCGGGGCCGAGGACCGCGCGCGGCTCGAACAGCACCTGACGAAAATCCGCGAGCTCGAGAGCTCGCTCGGCAGCGTCGCGGGCTGCGCGCAGCCCGCGCTGGTCGACACGTCTCCGTACAATCCGCTGGAAGGGCTCAATTCTGCGGACGACGGCAGCATCAAGGCCCCGGAAACCGACGCCATGATCCCCGCCGTCGGCAAGTTCATGACCGACATGCTCGTGATGGCGCTCGCCTGCGACCTGACGGCGGTCGGAACCCTGCAGTGGAGCGACTCGGAAGCGAAGCACACCTTTCCGTGGCTGGGTCTCGGCGAGACCTACGCGTATTACCAGAGCGACGGCGGCTACCATCCCACGGAGTGCGAGCAGATCGGCACCTGGTACATGGAGCAGCACGCGTACCTCTTGAGGCAGATGGAAAGCGTCGACATGGGCGGCCATTCACTGCTCGACGAGAGCGTCGTCTTCTTCGGCAGCCAAATTCGGGACCCCCCTACCCACAAGAAGGACGACATGCCGTTCCTGCTCGCCGGCAGCGGCGGCGGCCTACGCACCGGTCGCTGGGTTCGCTACGGCGGGGCGTCCCACAACGACCTCCTGGTCGCGATCCTGAACCTGTTCGGCGACCCACGCACCACCTTCGGCGACCCACTGTACTGCGACGCGCCGCTCACGAATCTGACGTAGACAGTCCGATCGGAACGCCCCGTCGTCCGATGGCTCGGCGGGCAAGCCAGACGCGATCGCGCCGGCCGAGGTCACGCCTTCGCCTGGAATAGCTTGCAGCTGCCTTGCGGGTTGATGGGGCCCTTGACGACCTTGCAGGTTCCGCACTCGTCCTCGCCCACCGGCTGGAACTGAACGCAGCCCGAGCAATGTTTTTTGGGATCGGAAGATTTCTCGACGTAGACGGCAATCTCCGTTCTCGTGCGCACGTCATCCGCGGAAAGATTGCCGGTTTCGTCGCAGTGCGGGCCCCGCGAGCAGGCGACGACGCCAGCGGGGAGCGCGGCGACCAGAGGGAGCGCGAGCACGCGCCCGAGAGCGGCGCGTCGTGTCATCGTCGGCGCCAGAGGTGTCGAGCGGCCCGGAGCGGAGTCGGACTGCGATGATCGTTCGTCCCGTTTCATTGCGAAGGCTCCTTGTCGAGGTGGAAGGCTCTGTCTACCCCGGTATCCCACGCGTGGCCTGCCGGCGTTTCCTTTGGCGGCGGCTGCGTGGCCGTTTGTCCCTGCACCGCTGCCGCGATTAACCCCATCCGCGATGGGGCCGGAGTTTGCGCAAAAAGCGCGATGACCTTCGCGCAGGGCAATCGCCGCGCGACGCCCACTTCTAACGTCTCAGGAAGCCGATGCTGTAGAGCTCGTACCTGACATCCGTGAGAACGGTCACGGTGCCCCCTTTTGCGGCGGGGCATTTCCACACGAGCTCGGTGGGGTGGTGCTCGACGCCCGGCTCGATCCGCTCGGCGCGGCTGCAATTGCACCTGGGCTTGCCGTCGCGCTCGCGCTGCTGGTGGAGGAAGGATTCGAGTCCATGCGGGAGCAGCTCGTCAGGGGCGTTGCGAGCGCCGAGAACGAGAGCGCCAATCGGGCGCCAGGCCACCTCGAGCAGAAGGAGGCGATCGACATGCTGGGATGCTGATCGCAGCGTGACCGCGCGGCAAGAAGCTTTTCCCCGGGTCAACGACCGGCCGGGCGGCAGCGGGACCCGTGCCGACACACACGCTCTTGACGGACGGAGAGGACAGTCCGAGCCTCTGGGTTGGGTGAAGATCTTCATCTCCTATAGAAGAGGGACGTCGACGGACATCGTGGGAAGGATCCAGGACCGACTGGCCCAACACTTCGGTCGCGACGAAATCTTTTACGATCTCGTCCACATTCCCCCGGGGCAGCACTTCCCACAGCGCATCGCGGCAGCGCTTTCCCAAGCGGCGGTGCTGCTCGTCGTCATCGGCCCCGATTGGCTGACGGGCGGCAGCCTCGCTAATCCGGACGACTGGGTACGCTGGGAGATCGAGACCGCGCTAGGGCGTCGTGACCTGCGCATGATCCCGCTCCTAGTCGGAGGTGCCGAGCTTCCGAGCGCGTCCGAGCTCCCGCCGAACCTACAACCTCTTCTTCGCTACAACGGCATGCGTATCGACTCGGGGACCGACTTCTATCACCACCTGCAGCGCCTCATTCACGTGCTCGACCCGAGCGTCAACCCGCGCGCGAGCTTCGAGCCCGCCACGGTGTCGCGACCGCCGTCGCTGCGCGCCGCCGCGGTCCTTGGGAGCGTGCTGGCGCTCGGGACCGTGGCAGTCGGCACGGGCGCGGCATTGTTCCTGTATTCGCGGGTGACGGAGCCTTCGGCGTCGGCGCCTTCGGCGTCGGCGACCGCGCCCCTAGCGCCCGGCGCCGTTTCCGACGCCGGTGCCGTTGACGTTGCGCCTCCGTCCGCGCCAAGCGCTGCCGCGAGCTCGTCGCCCGTCGCCGTCCCGACGGATCGCGCGCCCGCCGTCTCCTCGAGCCAACCTCCCGCCCGAACCGTGCGACCCAGCCAGGCCGAGCTCAGGCAGCGTCTGCTCGACTGCTGGAAGCAAACCGAAGGAGCGGATGCCGAAACAGCCGCGTCTAGCCTGATCGCGGCCATCACTTGGACGTCCAACTCCCAGAACCCGATCGTCGTTCTGCTCGGCCCCGCTCCCGATCAGCATCCTCGATTCCGAGCCTGCGCAGAGCACGTGCTCGCCGGCATTCGGCAGCGGCTGCCGTTCGGTCAAGACATCGATCGGTTCGATCTTCTTCTTCCGGGCAAGCAGACCAGTCCCGCGTTCCCGAGCGAGGCGCAGGTGAGGGCGGCCATGCTGGCCTGCTGGACCAAGAACGAGGGCTCCGTTCCGGGCACGCCCGCCATCACCGTCAACGTCAAGGTCGAACGAAACTCCCGCACATTCGCGAACAACAAGACTCCGCGCTTCGAGGCCTGCGGGCAAGCTCTGCTGGACGACCTCAAGAAGAGGGCCAGCGTCGCCGATCGGCTCAGCTTCAAGCAAACGCTCCCCGCGGGTCCGTCGCTTGCAGTGCCCCCGGCTTCGCCCCCGGCTTCTAGCGCGACGCCGTAAAGGGCCCCGCCGCCGCATGTCTGCCGGTCCTCCGCGCCACGAGCTCGTCCACCGCTTTAGGGACAGCGTGCGCAGTGCACCGGGCTGATCACGTTCACGCCCCAGCTCCGGAGCACGTCGACGTCAGAGTCGACCTGAGCGCACGTGTACCGGCAGGGCCAGCCCGACGGCTGCGTGAGGTACGAGTCGAGGTACACGGTGTCTCCGGCACCAATCCCGCTCGAGAGCAGGCCGTCTAGCTCCCACGGTGGCGTGAATCGAAGGTCGACCCAGTCGATGTTCCCGGAGAACTGGAGGCCGTCCACGTTGGTGAGCGGGTTGTTGCTGACGTCCAGGGTCCGAAGGTTCGGCATCCACTCGAGGTCGTCGAGATTGGGGAGCTGGTTGTATTCGACGTTCAGGTTGGTCAGATGCGGCAGCGAGCCGAGGTAGCGAACCTTGTTGGAGGAGACTTTCAGGGTCGTGAGACGCGGCAGGGTTTCGAGCGCAAATAGATATTGGATTTGGTTGAGGTAAAGGTCGAGCGAGGTGAGGCCCGAAAAACACTCGAGGCCGGTCAGGTTGACGATACCCATCCCCGTCGCGGAGAAGCTCCCGAGCGCCGCCACCTGCGCGCCCGTGATGGGACCGCTCGGCGTCGCCACCGCGGCGCGCACGGCCGCTTCGAGCTTGGCATCGACGAACGTCACGTCTCCGCACACGACCTCGATGCAACCGGTGGCGCCGTCACCGACGTAGCCCGCTGGGCACGAGCCGCAGGTCGGTCCGCCCGGCCCCGGCGTGCACGTGGTCAGCGGATCGCAACCGCCGTTGTTCAGGTTGCAGGCGTCGAGGAAGCAGCCGACCTCGCCGTCGCCGAGGTACCCCGCGGGACACGGCCCGCAGCTTCGACCGATGCGTTCGTCGATGCAGGCCGTCAGCGGGTCGCAGCCCCCGTTGTTCACCTGACACTGGTCGGCGTCACGGCACTCCGTGTCACCGGTGCCGGTGGTTCCGGACGGACAGGGCCCGCACGCGAAGCCGGGAAACGTGTTCGTACAGGTGGTCAGCGGGTCGCAGGGGCTCGAAGCGCACTCATTGACGACGCAGCTCTGCGGATCGCCAGGCGGATTCAGGTAGCCGGCAGCGCAGAAGCAGGTGGGCTCGGGGCCAATGTCGAGGCACGAGCCGGGGCCGTTGCACGAGAAGCCCCCGCAGGGCGGACCAGCGCTGTATTCGTCGGCGCCCACGTCCTTGTTGCCGCTGCGGGGCTCGCCGTCGATGTCGATGTCGCCCGTCACGGATGCCGCGCCGCGATCGATGCAGGGGGAGCCGGCGGAGAGATGATCGCCCAAGCCGAACAGTGGATCCGCGGAGAAATTGCCCAGAGTCGTCGAACTGTAGGGAGACGCCGCCGTGAGCGCGTTGAAGGTCGCGATCGACGTGATCCGAGCGGAGCCGTTTCCGTCGGCCGAGTAGAGCGTCGCTCCGCCCGGCAAGAGGTCGTTGTCGACGAAGTCGTCCCACGGCGGGATTGGCCACACCGCCGCAGAATTCCAAGCCGTGCCCTGGTTCACGGGAATGGTGGCCTCGAAGACGTTGCCGAAAAACTTCCCGCCCTCTCCGTCGAGCAGCAACTCTCCGTGCACGGTGTTGTGCTCGACGAGCAGGGAGCTCCCCTGACCAGAGGGGCGGACGCGGAGCGGCCCAATGATGATGTTGTTTCGAAGCGTTCCGACATCGATGCGCACGGCCTCGCCATCCGGGCCAGAAGACGAGGCAGCCACCCGGTTTCGTTCCGCCATGCCTTGGAAGAGCGTCAGGCCGGAGCTCGGCCCTGAACCGAGGACCCTGATCCGGTTTCGGAGCACCACGCCTTCGCCAGCATCGAGGTCCTCTAGGTACACGCCGTACACGTGCCCTAGCGGGCCACCGACCGCGTCAACCTGCACGTCGTTGTCGGTCACGCTGCAGCCGGGCTGGCAATAAATCCCGGCCGGGAAAGACCATTGAGGTCCACCGACTGCGCGGATCGTGTTCGATACGACACGCGCATCCACGCCGCACCCGGAAACGTCGACCCCCGTCGCGCCGGTGATGTCGTTGTTGCGAACCCAGGTGCCGCCGACGAGACAGCCGTCGAGGTGGACCGCCGTGGCGCTCGCGGTGACGGTGTTGTCCGAAATCTCGGCGTACCCGTCCCAGGCCAGGATGCCGGCGCCTGCCGACTGGACGACGTTCGACGAAAAGGCGACGGGCTGCCGCCCCTCGATGACGATCGCCGTGTCGGCAAGGGTGCCCGACGAGAATTGGCTACCCGAAATCGTCATCGCGCAATCGTCAACGTAGAGCGCGGTGCCGCTGGGCGTTGAAATGACGCTCTCCGTGAACGATGCCGGACTAGTCGCGTTGACGAAGACGGGCCCGACGCCCGCGACTCGTCGGACGACGAGATCGGTCGAACGGTCGACGTTGATGCTCGGGACGTCCTTCAGATTCGACAGCGTGATCGCGCTCGAGCGATCCACGGTCACCGGCAGGTGCAGCGTAAAACCGTCGAGCGTGGTCGGACCCGTTGGCAGGCGGTCGAAGACGACGGACGGGCTTCCGGACGCCGCGTCGATCACCGTCTCCGACCCCGGGCAGCGCTGGAAGCTTCCGGATTCGTAGCCGCCGTAAACGCCGACTCCGTCGCGCAACACGAGGGCGCCCGTCACGAAGTAAGTCGCGGTGAGGTCACAGTCGGGACCCGACGCCACGCAGACATCGCTCGAGACCTCGGGATGCGCTCCCGCAAAGTCGATCGCCGCTTGCAGACTGGCGAACGGCGTGGACGCGTTCGCGCTGAGCGCAGAAAGGGGATTGTAGCTCTGCCGCCCCGTTGATCCCACCGAGCCGGCTTTTTTTTTCGGCGCCTCGCTCACGGGCCGAGCCCCTCGTCGGGGAACCTCCCCCTCCGCTGTCCCTCCAGATCGCGGCCTTACCGTGCGCCTCTACGAAACCGGCGTCGGCTACTTCGAACGCAGGGGCACGCTAGGTGATCGCAGCACGCCTCCGGTGGCACGATCGCAGGGAGCATACCCGGCGTCCTGCTTGAGCGTGAGCGGGACGTCAACCAGGCCGAGCCGCAGATCTCCCGCTACTGGACAATTCCTGAGCCACCCCCGAGGGCGTCGCAAAAAGGCAATGCGGTAGCGCCATATGCGAAGATCACCGCGGGGTTGCAGGGCACTTTCCGGGTGTTGGTTTTACTGGCGTTGGGTCGTGGACCCGGCGCGGAGATCTTGATGACCCAAATCCGGAATCACGTTGCGGGTTCGCTGGCGATCGCGGCCGGGCTGTTGTGGCCCGCTGCGGCGCACGCTGGCAGCTGGCAGAGCAACGCCCCGTTCGGCGCCACGCTGCAAGGGGACCTTTACACGCCGACCACGCCCGCGAGCCCACCGGCGATCCTCGTGGCCATCCACTACTGCACCGGGCACGCGTCGAACACGCACTCCTGGTTCCAGTCCGCCGCCGACCAGAACGGTTTTTACATCGTCTCGCCGGACGCCGGGAAGCAGTGCTTCGATTCGAGCCTGGGCCGCTCGGGCGACCGCGCCGCCATCGTGAAGATGGTCAACTACGTCATCACCAACAAGGGCGGTGACAAAGACAGAGTGTTCGCCGCCGGCCTGTCTTCCGGCGGATGCATGACGAACACGCTGCTCGCGATCTATCCGGACGTTTTCGCCGGCGGCTCCGCGATGCCGGGGTTCACGGCCGGCGGTTGGCCCGCGAATGACACCACCTGCACGAAGTGCGGGTCGAGCCCGCCGAGCACGGACGGCAAGTATTGGGGCGACATGGCTCGCAACGTTTTTGCCTGGGACGGTACGCGGCCGTGCTCGCAGCAGTGGGTAGGCGGTGGGGACGAGTACAACTTCAACGGCTGGCTCCCCGCGGTCGCCGCGCAGTTCCAGAACTTGAGCAACCTCGGCGCGGGGATGTCAGGCACGGGGGCGCCGAGCGGTTGGACGCGCACCGTGTACAAGGACACTGACGGTAACGTGAGGCTGGAGACGAACCTCGGTCCCACCAGCCAGCGTCACGACCTCACCGGCGCGAACTTGTTCGGTCAGGTCGTCACCTTCCTCGGTCTCGACAAGCCGACCGGCGCCTGTGGGCTCATGACCACTTCGGGCACCGGAGGCATGGGCGGGGCCGGCGGTGCCAGCAGCGGCGGCGCTTCGGGCGCGGGTGGCGCCGGGAGCGGGGGTGCTGCCGGCACTGGCGCAATCGCGGGTGCTGGCGGGATGAATGCAGGTGCGAGCTCCGGTGGTGCGAGCGTGGGTGGCGCAGGCGCGGGTGGCGCAGGCGCGGGTGGCGCGTCTGGGACGGGCGGCATGATGAGCACGGGTGGCGCGTCTGGGACGGGCGGCATGAGCACCGGCGGGTCGAGCGGCAACGGCGGTTCCACGGCGGGCGACACCGCTGCGGGCGGTTCTCAGTCAGCGGGCACGGGCGGAAGCGGTGCCACGGGCGGCACGACGCCGGCGATGGGCGGCACCGGTGGCGCGACGTCGGCCGGCGCTTCAGGGACTGGCGGTGCGCCGGGCAGCGGCGCAGCGACCGGAGCCAACGCACCGGAAGAGCCGGCCGGCTGCGGCTGCCGGATCGCAGGGCACTCCGCCGAAGGCCGCCTGTGGGCATTCGTCGCGATGGCCGGGCTCGGCATGCTCTTCGCGCGCCGGCGGCGCAGTCGGCGGTAGTCGCGGCGCAAGCCCGAGCCGCTACGCTGGTGTCCGTCCGCCGGACCGCACCCGGTGCGAGGGTTGACGCCGAGGTGTGGCCGGTCGGGCTATTCGGCGGCGGAAGGCGGCGCCGCCGCGCGCGCCACCTGCCACGGCGCCGGCAGCAAATCCGGCAGATCCTTGAGACGCATACGGCGGGCGAGGCGCGGCAGCACGTCGGCGAGGTACTCGACGGGGTCGATCTCGGCGAGCGCCGAGCAGCCGAGGATGGTGTAGGCGATCGCAGCTCGTTCGCCGCCGGCGTCGGAGCCGGCGAAGAGAAAGTTCTTGCGCGTGAGTGCCGCGCGGACGTGCAGGCGTTCGACGACGCCGTTGTCGATGGGGATCACACCGTCTTCGAGAAACCGACCGAGCGCGACGTGGTGGTTTTGGAGGTAGCGGATCGCCGTGCCCATCGGCGAGCTCGGTGGTTCGTGCGGTTCGTGGACGTTCGCCCAGGCGACGAGCTCGTCGAAGACCGGCTTGCTCCGTGCCTGCCGCTCGACGAGCCGGGCCTCCGGCGTCGCGTCCTTCGTCCCCGCCTCGATTTCGTAAAGCTTCTTGTACGCGGCGATCGGCAGCGCCGCGCGCTTGTCACCGCCGTCGAGCGCCTCGAAGAAGTAGCGGCGAGCGTGCATGTTGCAGCCGCACTCGATGAGCGTCTCGCGCTTGAAGCTCGCATCGAAAACGCCGGCCGCGTCGGCCACCGTGTAGCCGTTTCGGAGCTTGAGCACGTCTTCCGGCCCAAGCTCACCCTTTTTCTGCCCCGTCTTTTTGCCGGTCGAGGCGTAGAGGTAGAGCGCCGTCTCTTGGTCGCCCACGTAACCCCAGAGCGTTCCGAGCTTCTTGCCGCCAGGCGCGTCCCGATCGAGCACTGGCAGGCTCGTGCCGTCCAGGTGCATCACGACCGACATCAAGACGTTCGCGATGGCCGCGCGCCAGAGCGGTCGGAGCAAGTCCGTCGCCCACGTCACCTGGTCGGCGAGCGTCGAGACGCTGATGTCGAGCCCCATTCTCTCGAAACGCTGCCTCTGACGGTGCAGCGGCAGGCCATCCCAATACTTGTCCACCAAGAGCTGGGCGACGAGTCTCGCGCCGAGCTTGCCGCCCGAGACGACCTTGTCGCCCGGCGGTGCTCGCACGAGCTCGCCCTCGCACCGCTTGCACGCAAGCTTCTCGCGAGCGTCGCGCCGCACCACGACCTCTGCCGGGATGAGCTCGATGACTTCCGTCACGTCGTGGCCGATGCACTCCCGCTCGGCTCCGCAGACCGGGCAGGGTCGCTCGGCGTCGGGCACGCGGAGCAGGTTCTCGATACGTCGCAGCTCCGGCGGCGGCGCCTTCCGCAGCGGCGGCTGCTTCTTGGGCTCCTTCGTTTCCTTCGTCTCCGGGTCCTCCTTTGCCCCGTCGTCGATGCCGGCAGCACTGCGGAGCCTTCGGTTCGCTTCGTCCCGCTCCTCGTCCGTCCCGCTCTCGCTCTCCGCCGCCGTAGCGAGTGCGTCGAGAAACAACAGCAGCTGCGCCTTCGGCACGCTCTCGTTCTTCTTGCGGCGCGACGCGATCTCGGCAAGCCGCTGCTCGAGCTCGCTATTGCGCGCCACGAGCTTCTCCACCACCGCGAGCACCTCGTCGTTGCGTCCCTCGGAGAGCAGCTCCTTGAGCACGTCGAGCACCGCCCCTCGTCGCTCGCTAGTGCTCTTCGACGCTCCGGCCACCCACGCTTTCTATTTCATCGCGATCGCCAGTGCCAAGCACAATCGCAGGGTGTCACGTGGGATCACGTAGCGTCACCCGGACGCAGATGCCCGAGCGTGCAGCGGCGGCTCCCAGCGCTTCTGCGCGTGCACCACCCGGGCGTCGATGCCCTCGAGCAGCATCGAGAGCTCGTGCACGTCGAGCTCCACGCTCTTCGCCTCGCTCGTCATCCTCTTCGCAAACGTGAAACGCCCCTGCTCGAGCCGCTTGTGCACAATCGTGAAGCCGCCGCGAGTCCACAACAAAAGCTTCACCATCGTGCGCCGTCGGTTCAGAAACACGAAGACGTGCCCGCTCAGCGGGTCGCGCCGCAGCACCTCGCGCACCTCGTTCGACAAGCCGTCGAATGACTTCCTCAAGTTCACCGGCTCCGTCCCCACGTATACGCGCACCGCGCGCGGCAGAAGCAACACGGGCCTACTGCCTCACCAGCTCGCCCACGAGCGCCACCACCCACGACGGCGGCACCCGCCCTGGATCCAGCTCGACCGCCACCCCACCCGGCAGACGCACCACGACCGGGTGCTCGGCCCTGGCGCCAGACTCGATCCGCACCACGGCCGGAACGAGACGCGAGATCGCGCCGTCAACCGACTTTCGTCCGCGCTTCGTCCCCGCTCCGAGCCGACGCTGCCAGAAATGCAGCCGCTGCGGGTCGATGCCGTGCTCACGTCCGTACGACCGAGCCGATTTCCCGCTCGCCCGCCATCGCGACAAAATCTCTCCTGCCTCGTCCGCCGTCCAGCGTGCCATCGCCGCCGAGTCTGCCGCGCCCAGCCCCGCGCAGGGGCGCCGTCAGAGGGTGCGCTCGGGCGGACGGACACCTACGCTGCGACGCCGAGGGGGCCTGACGGCGGCGCGTCAGAACTGCGCGGCGGGAACCGTTAGGTTCTTGATGTCCGCGTAGGCGGGCTCGATGCCGGCCGATGACATGGTCTCCGCCGCCCCGGTGGGATTGGGTCCGTTGTCCATCAGGATCATGTTCGGGCCGTTCTTGTTCTGATGGACGATGTTCGGCGAGTTCAAAAGAACGTTGTGCGCGACGGTGTACCCGTCTGTCTGCTCGTCCATGTAGAGGTTGTTGATGCTGTAGTCGGCCCAGGCGCTCGTCGCGAAGTCATGGCAGTAGTTGTTGAGCATTTCCGAGGCGGGCATTTGATTCGACAACGTGTAGATCGAGCCGCAATCACCGAGGATCTCGCACACGTGGTGGATGTCGTTGAAGTTGATCTTGTTGTTCGTCATGGCATTGGTCGCGGCGGTCCAGCCGTACCCGACGGAGATCCCGGAGTAGTTGACGTGGCTCACCTCGTTGTGCTCGATGTCGATGTACGCGGGGTAGCCGGCGGCTATTCCCGTGGCCCCCTGGATCTCGGTGGTCACGTGATCGATGTAGTTGCTCCTGATCGTGTCGCGGGTGCAGATGTCGTTCTTGTCCGTCGGGTTGTACGCAACGTGGTATTCGGTCTTTTCATCGACCGTGAATTTGCCGATCGAGATGCCGCTGCCACCGATGTCCGTGAACGCATTGCCGATGACCATGTCGTCATGGGTTCCCGAGATGAAGTCGAGGCCGGTAGCCGCCATCTGGGTGAACAGATTGCCCTCGAAATGAATGTGATTGGCGTTGGTGACGACGACGCCCGCGGCGGGCCTACCGACGGTCTGCTCGTTGTTGGATGGCGCCGTCAGATTGTATTGGCCGGCTTGTGCATCCAAAAAGCCGTATTGACTCGGGCGCATGTAGGTCGAATGCGCAAACGTCAAGCCCTCGAACCAGAGGTAACCTGCTTGATCCGAGGTGCTCGCGCCGTTCACGCTGAGCAGGGTCTCGACCATCGGGGCGACGACCGTGGCCGTCGCCATGTCTTCAGTCGCCCTGGGTTTGTAGTAGAGAACGTTCGTAGTCTCGTCGAGGTACCATTCGCCGGGCTGGTCCAGAAACTCGAGGGCGTTCTCGAAGTAAAAGCGTAGCGAAGACGGAAAGAAAGCGGGGTTCGGCCTCTCGAAGATCATTCCGTCCTCGGGGCTCTGAACGGTGATGTACGCCGTGTTGCCCGATTTCGTGACCGATGCGAGGCGCATGATGTTGTCCGCCCAAAGGACCATCAGGTGCATCTCGACCTTCGTGAGGTTGTTCCAGTCCGAAACGTCCGAGGTCGATACCTGGAAATTGTGCGCCGCCGAGTCCCAGCCCGTGGCCTTGGTGAAGTTCGGTCCCCCGTTCGAAGCCAGGTTCGGGCTGCGAGCGCGGACGGCTTTGACGCCGTTGACGTAAAGTTGGCGAAAGGGCGTCGAGACGCCGGTCGCCGAGTAGATGTTGTTGGCAGCGTCAAAGACCGTGAAGCCCGTGATCGGCCGGCCCCCCGTGATGAGCGGCCGTTCGCCCTCGTAGGCCATGTACTTCACGTAGAACCCAGCGTGGCCCGAGTCGGCGTTCGAGAAGGTCAGGGTATCCGTCAAGGGATACGTGCCACCGCGCAGATAGACCAAGATGTCGTCGGTCATGGTGGCGGTCATCGTTCGCACGAGGTCTCGTGCCCGCCCCAGCGTCTTGAGCGGCTGGTCGAGGGTTCCAGGATTGGAGTCGTTTCCCTCGGGAGCAACGTAGATGGGTCCGTTCGGTCCAGGCCCTCCAGACGAGCCGCCATTGCCCCCCATACCACCGCTGAAAGAGCCTGCCCCACCGGTGGCGGTCCCGCCCCCCCCGGTCGGAGACACCCCTCCCGTTGCAAGACCACCCACGCCGCTGCCGCCCGCAGATATCCCGCCGGTGCCAACCAGGCCCCCTCCGCCAGTGCCGGCAGCGGACACACCACTCGTGCCGCCGGTTTCCCCGCCAGCGTTTCCCGTTCCCGCGTAAGTGCCGCCAACGGCCCCCGTTGCGGATCCCCCAGTGGTGGCGCCCATGCCACCACTCGACCTGCCACCGCGCTCACCGCTGTCGGTCGCACACGCGCACAGAACGAGGGCAACCATTGCGAGCGAGTGGGACGAAATTCGTAGGGATCGGCTGCGCACCTGGTGACCTTCTCGTGAACGTCGCGGCATGGGCATATCCGGGGTTTGTCGTGAGCGACCACGAATTGCTAACCTATCTTCGGATCGCGCAGTGCGGATGGACTGCGTGTCGGGCACGCGAGAGTTTCAGGGGCCGAGGCGTTCGAGCACCTTTGCCACACGTTGACTCGAACCGGCGCTCGCCCGCAGCGCGCCAGAGCTCCACCTGAAAACGAACGCCCCCCTTTTGCTCTACGCTATCGGGTTCCTCGCCATCTTGGCGCCCGTGATGGCGGGCTTGTTCGTGCGCGTGCGCACCATGCTTGGGCTCGTACGGACTACTTCGCCGCCCGGCGTTCCTCGTCTGCGAAGTATGACGCGGCAAAACTGCGGATTCGTTTCAAGCGTTCCGGGTGTGCCGTGATACCCAAGTAGTCGAGAGCCCCCGGCAGGTCGTCCCTGCCAAACGCCTTGATGCTGCGAATGAACCAGGCAAAAATCTTGATGATTGGCAACATACCGGGTTGTCGAATCAGAACAGCTATCTCGACTGAGTCGGCTCCAATCTCGCTATTGTACAGGCTGCGCTGCCGGGAGCTGGGCGAGTGGTTGCCGGGCAACACGAGCACCTTGAGCTTGCCGTGCACTCGACACAGCGCCGCGGCCCACCTCACATACGCCTCCCATTCGACGTCAGACGGTGGAACGTTGATGGCGTGGGCCACAATGACCAAACCGCCGTCGTAACAGCACGACAAGGTTTCGCCCAGAATCTCCGTCGATGTCACTTCGGGCATGAGCCTCACCCGAGTGTAGCCCCGGGTGACTCCGATGTCCGGGAGGAAGCGTGCGCTGCCACAAAATCGGCACGCCATAGGGGTTCAGAGCGATTTGCGTTGCGGCATGGCGCGGGAAGGCCATTCTGGGGTGCGGCAGGTGGCCGTAGGAGATGAGATGAGCTCGAGCATCCAGGTCGTAGGCCGAACCATAGCGTACGGCAATGTCGAGCGCCTGGTGGTGTTCGTCAGTGTGGGTACCCTGCCACCTGCTGACGATGAATGGGTCGCCTACTTGCGCTGGGTGAAGACCGTCGCGGACGAGCATGGCGGCGTCGAGGTTTTGGTTCTGGCCGGTCCCAAAGCACCGAGCGCTTCGCAGCGTGCTCTGATCACGCGCGAGATCAGCTCGGACAAATTGCGCATGGCGATCTTACTGTCGGACAAGCGAATCCTGCCCATCGCCAAGGTGTTCGGTTGGTTCGTCAAGAACACCAAGGTCTTGGGCCTACAGCAGGTCAACGAGGGCTTGTCGTATCTTGGCCATCCGATGAGTCGAGAGGTCGAGTCGCTACTGGTGAGCCTGCGAGCGCAGCAAGGCGGAGCCACCGCAGCCGCCGTGCCACACGTCGGCTAGGCGCTGCCTACAATTGGTGCGGCTCACGCCTCAGTCCCGGGCAGGGACGGCACCTCGCGACCGGGTCGATGCTCGGTCGGGCGGTCAGTCACGCTTGCTCGCTTGCTCTGCCCCGTTGGTGCGCTGTACGCCGGGCGGCGCGTCCAGCACCTCCCGTACTTTCTTCGCCAAGGTCTGCGGCGTGATCGGCTTTTGAAGATACGCGATGTCGGCTTGCAGGACGCCGTGGCGCACGATGCTGTCGTCGGTATATCCCGACATGCAGAGTACCCTCATCCGTGGCCGGATCTGCACGAGCCGCTTCGCCAGCTCGGGACCACTCATGCGCGGCATGACCACGTCGGTGAGCAGAAGGTGGATCTCGTCAGATTGCCCTTCGCAAAGCAGGAGTGCCTCGCCGGCGTGACGAGCCTCGAAAATCCGGTAACCCTGCTTTCTTAGGATTGTGCTGGCGACGAGCCGAACCTGGTCCTCGTCCTCGACGAGCAAAATCGTCTCCGTTCCACGCAGGCTCCCGTGGGCATCTTGAGCTCGGGCCGTGTCGAGCACGCCGTTGACCCGCGGCAGATACACCTTGAAGCTCGTCCCTCTGCCGGGCTCGCTGTAAACGGAGACGATGCCGCCGCTTTGCAGAATGATCCCATAGACGGTTGACAACCCTAGCCCCGTGCCCTTGTCCTTGTCCTTCGTCGTGAAGAATGGCTCGAAGATGTGAGCCTGGGTCTCCCTGTCCATCCCCATGCCGTTGTCGCTCACCGCGAGCATCACGTGAGGCCCGGGCGTCGCACCGACATGCTCCCGTACGAAGGTCTCGTCGAGGTTGACGTTGCTTGCCTCGATCGTGAGCTTGCCGCCGGTGGGCATGGCGTCGCGGGCATTCACGACGAGGTTCATGATGACCTGCTCGAGACTGCTCGGATCCATCTTCACCCGCCACAGTGCTGGGTTCGAGCGGGAAACCAGATCGACGTCTTCGCCGAGAATGCGTTGCAGCATTTTTTCCATGCTGCTGAGCACCGTTCTGATGTCCAGTACCTTCGGCTCAATCACTTGCTGGCGGCTGAACGTGAGGAGCTGCCGAGTGAGCTCCGCGGCGCGGGTTCCGGCCGTGCGAATCTCGTCCACGTCGTCGCGCATGGGGTCACCGGCTTTGAGCTCACGGGAGACCATCTCGCTGTAGCTCAAGATGACGGAGAGCAAATTGTTGAAGTCGTGCGCAACGCCACCCGCGAGCCGCCCAACGGCTTCCATCTTCTGAGCCTGGCGAAGCTGATTCTCCAACGACCGGTTGGACGCCGCGACGGCCGCGCCCTGGATGTGGAGGCCAATTGCGTCCGCAATCGAAGAGAAGCCGTCGAGCGCGATGTCCGTCAACGGTTCACGACCGAACATCGCGATGACAGCCACCACCTGACCCCCGGCAAGAAGAGGATAGCCCGCGAAGGACCGCATCCCTTCGCGGCGCGCCCAGTCGCAATCCCCCAGCCAAGGCTCGTTGAGGACGTTGTTCGAGTGGTGCGGCTCGCCTGATTCCGCGATGCGGCCGATCTCGAAGCTTCCCACGGGAACGAGCGCGTGGGGTCCGTCGATATGCGTGTACATCCCCGCACTCGCCTGTAGCTCCAGGACCTTCCTCGCGGAATCGAGCGTCCAAATGCGCGCGAACGCTGCATCCAGGCGCAGTACGACGGATTCACAGCATTGCTGGAGGGCTTCGCGAAGCGCCTGGCGCTTGTTGAGAGCAATCCCAACTTCCCCGCCGAGAGCGGCGACCCGAGCGTGTGCGAGGAGCAAGTTCTCCGCGCGCTTGCGCTCCGAGATGTCCGTCCATGTGGCGATGACGTTGGGGTATTCCAGCATTGCCAGGCCGCAAAGGATGGACAGCCGGCTCCCGTCCCTGCGAAAGATTTCCGTTTCGTACGGAGGAGCCACGCCGTGTTTCTGGAGCTGGTCGACCGCCGCGTCGTTCGCGCCCTTGAACTCGGGGGGCGTGAGGGCCGACCACCGTACCGCGCCGGCGGCAAGCTCCTCCCGCGTGAATCCGACCATGGCGAGCAGAGCGGCGTTCGCCTCGTGGATGTTGCCCCGGACGTTTGCAATGGCAATTCCGATGATCCCCGAGTCGGCCAGGCGCGCAAATCGAGCTTCGCTCGCTCGGAGCGCGTCCTCGGCGCGCTTGCGCGTGATGATTGCCCCCAGTTGCGCGCAGCTTTCCGACGCGATGCGGGCAAGCCCTTCCTCCTCGACGCACACGTGATCCATGAAGAACTCGACGACCGCGATCACGTCGTCTTTGACGACCACGGGGACGACGAGAGCGGCATGCACCCCGAGGGCTGCCGCGGTTGCACTTCGCGCGCAACCCGCCTCCATGGCAAGGTCGGCGACCCACAGCGGCGTACGCGACGCCCACGCTCGGCCGAGGACCCCTTCGCCGAGCGCAAAGGCGCGCTCTCCAAGCGGCTGGAACCGAGCACGCGCGGCGGGCTCACGCGTCCAGAGCGTCGCGCACTCCAAAAATCCCTTCTCCGGTTGCGGAAGCCAGGCGGCCCCGACCGTCCAACCGTTCGTCTCGCAGACGCTCCGAAGGACGACCTCGAACGCCGACGAGGCGTTGGGCGCCTCACTCGCCGCCAGAGCGAGGCTTTGGAGCATGCGAGTCTCCCGTTCTACTCGGTCTTTCTCCGTGACATCGCGAAGGATGCACAGCTCGATGCCGTTGACGCGGTCCGCGACGTTCGACGAGACGTCGCCCAACACCACGCTTCCGTCTGGCCGAGTAAAACGTCGCGCCTCCGCCTGAAAGCTACCCCGCTCCTGCAGGAGCTCGGATTCGCGCTTTGCTCGATCGCGGTCATCCGGAGCCACGAATACCGAGGTCGTTGCACCGATGACCTCGGACCTGGGCCGTCCGAGGAAACGCTCCATCGCGGGGTTCAGATCGAGGAAGGTCCCTTTCGCATCCAGGGTGAAGATCCCATCGTTGGCACTCTCCACGAGGAGGCGGTAGCGGCTCTCGGAAGCCGCGAGCTTGGCGAACGAGCGGCTCAGGGCAAGTGCCTGTCCGATCTGGACCGCCACGGTGCGGCCGAACGGGAGCCAGTCCCCTTCGGTGAGATCACGCGTCTTGGAGGCGAGGAGAAAAATCCCCAAGCACTCCTGGTCCGCGATGAATGGCACGAGCAAGACAGACTCTACCCCGGCGCGCGCGAGGAGATCGCGCCCAGCCGAGCCCTCGTCTACTGCACCCACGATGATGGGGGACTTCGTGACGACGGCGCGCTGAAAGATCTCGCGGTGCG
Source organism: uncultured delta proteobacterium (assembly GCA_963841435.1). Taxonomy (GTDB): domain Bacteria; phylum Myxococcota_A; class Polyangia; order Polyangiales; family Polyangiaceae; genus PMG-095. The sequence continues at coordinate 437,592 of CAWJCS010000002.1, read as the reverse complement.
CGAAAAACCTGGTGAGGTCGTCCGCCGCGGGGGCGTCGAAGCCGACGTGAGCCCGCAGCGCGATTCCATCCAGCACCGGAGCGCCGGGCGCGAGGACGCGCCCATCCCTCACGAAGAGGGCGCCTCTCGAAACGCCGCTCGCGTCGAGCAGGCTCGCAAGAATGTCCGGCAACACGCGCTCGACCGATTGATGGATCGTCAACGTCTCGCAAATGCCGGCGACGACCGAGAGCATCGAGGCATGCATCGAGGAGCGGTGCGCAAGGGCGGCGTTCATCGCGGCCTGCCGATCGAGCTGACACAAGACTCGCTGCTGATGCTCGCCGGGGTCGGGATGAACGGAGGGGACCAAGGCATCCACGGGGGTCGCGATGGCGGCATCCGCGGCCTGAATCACGCCCGCAAGGTCCGGCGTTCGAACGACGAAGGCGTTCGCTCCCATGGTGCGTGCGAGCTGTCGATCGGCCTCTTCGACATAATTGGAGGACACCAGAATGATGGGTAGGCGCGAGAGTCGCGGGTCTCGTCGAATCGCCACCGAAAGGCCAAATCCATCCAGATGCGGCATCAGGACGTCGCTAATGACCACCCCTATGCCGCCAAGCTTGAGCACGTCGAGTGCCTCTACGCCGTCCCGAGCCGTAGCAACCTCCCATCCCAGGGCCGTGAGTCGAAGCTTGGTGAGCTTCAATTGTACCGGGTCGTCATCCACGACGAGAGCGCGCCGCCCTGGCCTGGTCTCGGCCGGCATTGCTGGTTCAGGGGGCAGGTGGGCCCGGACGACCTGAACCAGGTGCGAGGGCTCGACGGGCTTTGGTACGAAGTCGGTAAAGCCCGCGGCCGCGGCTCGCCCGTATTCCAGGCGGGAGAGGAAACCGGAGAAGGCGATGATTGGGACGCCGACGAGCTCGGGCAGCGCGCGCAGACGGTCCACGAGCTCGAACCCATCCATGTCAGGCAGGAGAAGATCCTGCAGGATCAAATCGGGCACCGTTTTCACGGCCATGGCCAGCGCTTCGACGCCTTCGGTGGCTTCGATGACCGTGTAACCCTCGCTGCCAAGGGTCAGGCGCACGAGCTTCCGCGAGACCGGATTGTCCTCGATCACCAGGACGACGCGAGCAGTCATGGACACGCCTTTCGGTTGCGGTCCTGCTGGAGATGCTGGGCGACCGTGGTGGCCAGCGTTCGCGTATCGATGGGCTTCGTCACGTATCCATCGCAACCTGCCGCGAGCGCGCGCTCTTCATCCCCCTTCATCGCGTAAGCGGTGACGGCGAGGACGATGGCGCCACAGGTCGAGGGCTCTGCCTTGAGCCGTCGCGTTAGCTCGAGGCCATCCATGCCCGGTAGCTGGATGTCCATGAGAATCAGGCGCGGGCGAAACGTGGCGAGAACGGCAGTCGCCTGGTCGGCATCGATGGCCGTGCGTACTTCGTAGCCCGCGACGGTCAGCGTGATCCGGAGCAGCTTGAGGTTCACCGCGTTGTCGTCGACGATGAGGATCCCCTCACCCGCCATAGGAACCCCGCATCGTCTGCGCGAGGTGGAGCTCGAGCGCCGCGAGGAGCACGTCGGTGGAGCCCGCCCCCTTCGTGATGATGGCCTGGGCCGAAGCCTGAAGCCGAACACGCTCCGCATTCGTCAGCTCCTTCACGGTCCAGACGATGACGGGCGTGTTGCATCCGGCATCCGTGAGCCGAAACTGACGCAAGAATTCGAACCCATCCATACCGGGCATCAGCAGGTCCAGAACCACCGCCGATGGAGGGCGGGCCCTTGCGGCCTTCAGGCCGCTCGCCCCATCGCGGACCGCCGTCACGTGGAATTCGTGCTCGTGGAGCGCCGGCTCTACCAGCTTCGCCGCGTTCGGATCGTCGTCGATGATGAGCACCGAGCGCTCCCCAGAGGGTCCCGCGCGGATGCATTTCAGCGCATGGAGCAGAGCATCGGCTCGAACCGGCTTGACCAAGAAGTCTCGAACGATGAAGCCGACCCCAGCCCCCTTCTCCGCGACGACGGTGAGCACAATCGCCGCGACGTCGCGGTTTCGAGGCCCGGCCCGCATCGCTCGCAACACGTCCCAGCCGCTCATGTCCGGAAGCAGCAAATCGAGGGTGACCGCGTCGAACGAGCGCTCCTGCCCAGCGCGGATCGCAGCCTCGCCCGTCGCCGCCGCTTCCACGGCGTAGCCTGCGGCCGTCAACGTGCCGACGATCCACGCGCGTTCCTTTGCGTCGTCCTCGACGACGAGAACGGACTGCTGCCCGGGCTTGCGCGGGGCGGCGTCCGCCACTTCGTCGGCGCTCGGCTGGCGTTCTGCGGCCGGACAGGTACGGGGCAAAATGGCGTAGAATGTGCTGCCCTTTCCCGGAGTGCTGGTGACGCCAATTTCGCCACCCTGCGCCTCGACGATTCGGCGGGTCAGAGCGAGCCCGAGGCCCGTCCCTTGGTGTTTCTTGGCGGCGCTCGCATCGAGTTGCTGGAATTCGACGAAGAGGCGTTTGAAGTCCTCCTCGCGAATGCCGATACCGGTGTCCTGCACTTCGAGACGAAAGCGAGCATCGCCTTCCGGCCGCACCCGAACGACGACCGTTCCCGCGTCGGGCGTGAACTTCAACGCGTTCGAGAGATAGTTGTAGAGCACTTGCTTCAGCTTCCCCGGATCGATCATGACGGCTTCTAGTGTCGAATCGACCTCGCAGGTCAGTTGAATCCGCTTTTGGGCCGTGAGCGTCCGCACGATGTCGCGCACTTCGCCGACGAGCTTTCGGAGATCGACACGCTCCGGCCGAAACTCCAACTTCCCCGACTCGACCTTCGCGAGATCGAGGACGTCGTTGATCAGCTGAAGCAGGTGGCGCGAGCTCGTGAGAATGTCGCCGAGGTACTCCTTGTGGTCGGCGGACACGGGCCCCACCTTTTCGTCGTGCATCAGCTCCGCGAAGCCAATGATGCCGTTGAGCGGTGTCCGTAGCTCGTGCGACATGTTCGCGAGAAACTCGCTCTTCAGACGATTCGCCTTCTGAACCCGCCGATTCTGCTCCTCGAGCTCTTCGTTCTTGCGCCGCAGCTGCTCCTCGAGTTGCTTCTGATCGGTGATGTCGCGCGCCGCGGCGAAAACGCCCCTGAGCCTGCCGTCCGCTCCCTTGAAGGTCGTCGCGTTGTACGAGACGAAGGATTGCTTGCCGTCCTTGCCTTGGATCGTCAGCTCGTAGTTCGTGACGCGATCCTCGCTGAGCACCTTCCGGATACCATCCTCTGCGAGCTTCGTGTCAGTGAAATAGCCTTTGAACGGCGTCCCGATCAGCTCGTCCTGTGTTCGTCCCGTGACGGCACACATCTGCTTGTTGACGTCGGTGATGATGCCGAGGGTATCCGTCGTCATCAGCGCGTCGATGTTCGACTCGATGAGGCCGCGCGTGTACGTCTGCTGCTCCCGGAGCGCGTGCTCGATTTCTTTCTGCTGCGTGATGTCGCGCGCCGCTGCAAGGATACCGGCGACGGCGCCGCCGGCATCTCGGAACACCGCAGCGTTGAACGAAACAGGCAGCTCCTTGCCCGACTTCGCGTGGACGACGAGCTCGTAGTTGGTGACGACGCCATCGTCGAACGTCTTTCGTACACCGGAAAGGGCCCGCTCGGCGTCGGTGAAATAGTCCACGAACGGGCTCCCGACGAGCTGCTTGCGGTTGTGGCCGCTGAGCTTGATGGTCTGCTCGTTCACGTCCGTGATGATGCCGTGAGGGTCAACCGTCATCAGCGCGTCAACGCGCGACTCGATCAGACTGCGGTTGTAGTTCTGTTGATCCCGAAGCTGATCTTCCAGGCGTTTCTGCGCCGTGATGTCGCGAGCCGCGGCGAGGATGCCTGCAACCCGGCCGCTCGCATCCTTGAACGTGCCCGCGTAGAACGAGACCACCGTTTGCTTTCCAGCGCGCGATTTCAGAACGAGCTCGTAGTCGGTCACCGATCCATCGTCGAAGGTCTGCCGGACGCCCGCGGCGGCACGGGCGGGCTCGGTGAAGTAGTCCTTGAAGGGGCTACCCACGAGCTCCTCGCGGGAGTAACCGGTGAGTTTTACCATTTGTTCATTGACGTCCGTGACCGTCAGATCCGGATTGACGGTCACGAGGGCGTCCACGGAAGACTCGATGAGACCTCGGTTGTAGTTCTCCGACTCGCGCAGCTTCTCCTCGAGACGCTTTTGATCGGTGACGTCGCGAGCGACCGCGAAAATACCTCGAACCTCGCCTTCGGTGTCTTTGAACACGGACGCGTTGAACGAGACCAGGATCTGGCGCCGGCGTTGGGACCGAAGCGTGAGCTCGTAGTTGGTTACGGATCCCTCGCTCAGAGTCTGGCGCACACCCTGTGCTGCGCGTTCGGGTTCCGAAAAGTAGTCCTTGAACGAGGTCCCGATGAGCTGCTCTCGGCTGTATCCGGAGAGCTTGACCATCTGCTCGTTGACGTCCGTGATCGTGTCGTCGGGATCGACCGTGAGCATCGCGTCAACGGAGGATTCGATGAGCCCGCGGTTGTAGTTCTGCGCCTGGCGCAATTGCTCTTCGAGCCGCTTCTGATCGGTGATGTCGCGCGCGGCAGCGAACACTCCTTTGAGCCTCCCATCCTCCCCGGCAAACGTGGTTGCGTTGTAAGACACGACGGTCTCTTTGCCGTCTGCTCCGCGGAGGGTGAGCTCGTAGTTCGTGACACGACCCTCTCCGAGAACCCTGAGGATGCCATCCTCGGCACGCTTCGAATCCGTAAAATAGTCCTTGAACGGCGTGCCCACGAGGAAGTCTCGCTCGCGCCCCGTGACGGCGCACATCTGCTTGTTGACATCGGTGATGGTCCCGAGCAGATCGGTCGTCATGAGAGCATCGATGTTCGATTCGACGAGCCCACGGTTGTAGGCCTGCTGTTCGACGAGCTTCGCCTGCAGCTGCTGTTGGTCCGAGATATCGCGAGCCGCCGCAAGGATGCCGGCCACGCGCCCCGCCGTGTCCTTGAACACGGACGCGTTGAGCGAGACGGGCGCCACGCTTCCTGATTTCGCGCGGACGACGAGCTCGTGGTTCTTGAGCACGCCGTCCTGGAACGTCTTTTTGACGCCCTCGCGCGCCTTTCCCGGATCGGTGAAGTAGTCGGCGAAAGGGCTTCCGACGAGCTTCTTCCTGTTGTGGCCGGTAAGGCGCGCCAACTGCTCGTTGACGTCGGTGATTCGCCCCTGGGGATCGACCGTCACGAGCGCATCGACGGAGGCTTCGATGAGCCCTCGGCTGTAGTTCTGTTGCTCCCGCAGCTCTTGCTCCAGACGCCGTTGCTCGGTGACATCCCGCGCGACGGCGAAGATGCCCTTCACCTTCCCCTGGGTGTCCTTGAAGATCGATGCGTTGAAAGAGACGAGCACCTGCCGCCCGCTCGGCGTTTCGAGCGTGAGCTCGTAGTTCTTGACGAACCCCTCGCGAAGCGTGTCGCGCACGCCCACGACGGCCTTCTGGGGTTCGGTGAAGTAAGCGTCGAATCGGCTCCCGATGAGCTCGTTCTTCTCGATCTCGGTGAGGCGGACCATCTGCTCGTTGACGTCCGTGATCGTGAGCTCCGCGTTAACGGTGATCATCGGATCGATGGAGGCCTCGATGAGGCCACGCGTGTAGTTCTGCGCTTGCCGCAGCTCCTCTTCGAGCCTCTTCTGTTCGGTGATGTCGCGCGCCGCCGCGAAAATCCCGCGCACGATGCCGTCGGTGTCCTTGAAGATGGAGGCGTTGAAGGAGACCAGGGTCTCCTTTCCTTCTTTCGAACGCAGGCCGAGCACGTAGTTGGTGACGAACGCCTCGGCCAGGGTCTTCTTGACGCCCGCGGTGGCTCGCTCGGGATCGGTGAAGTAGTCGGGGAAAAGGCTCCCGATCAGCTCTTCTCGGGTGTACCCGGTCATGCGGGCGGTCTGATCGTTCACATCCGTGATGCGCAGCTCGGGATCCACGGTCAAGAGCGCATCGACGGAGGCTTCGATGAGACCGCGGGTGTAGTTCTGGGCCTGACGAAGGTCGCTCTCGAGGCGTTTCTGGTCCGTGATGTCCCGGGCGGCCGCGAAGACACCTTTCAGCTTTCCGTCCGCCGATCGAAAGGTGGTGGCGTTGTACGAGACCACGGTTTCCGTGCCGGCTTGCGAGCGCATCACGAGCTCGTAGTTGGTGACCCGATCGTCGGACAGCACCTTGCGGATGCCATCCTCGGCCAGCTTGGGATCCGTGAAGTATTGTTTGAACGGAGAGCCGACGAGCTTCTCTCGCGCAATCCCCGTCATCTCGCACATCTGCAGATTGACGTCGCTGATCACGCCGAGCGGATCGGTCGCCATCAGAGCATCGATGTTCGATTCGATGAGCCCGCGGTTGTACTCTTGCGACTCGCGGAGATCGCGAAGCAGTCGCTGTGGCTCGGTAAGGTCCCGAGAGATCATCGTGAATCCGACGGGCTTGCGCGCGGCGTCAACCCGGAGCGTGATCGTCACGAAGGCGGTGAATTCCTCACCATTCTTCCTGATCCGTTTGAGCTCCCCGGACCACTTGCCGGTGACGCGAGCCTCGTCGAGAATCGCCTGCGCGCGACCGCTCTTCACGTCTTCGGGGCAGTGAAGGACGAAGGCGTTCGCGTTCCCGACTACGTCAGCCGCGTCGTACCCGTACAGCCTCCGCGCGCCCGCGTTCCACGCACGGATCGTTCCGTCGAGATCTTTGGCGACAATCGAGTATTCGGTGGAGCTCTCTAGGATGGAGTTGAGGAACGCCGCACGCTCCGCAAGGCCCATTTCCGGGGTGCCACGTTCACCGTTTGCGGCCGTCGAGTCTACGGAGCCCATCCATCGCCACCTTCTCTGGGAGGCGCGTTCACGCGAGACCGTGACGTGTAGCTCCGGAACCATGCCCGCGCGTGAGGGCACGCGGCACTCAAGACCGTTTAGTCCACGCCCTACGCGCACACCCCCCCACAATGTGGGCAGAAATACGGGAGGATCGTCCTCTCGAGAGATGGGACACCCAAAGCCCGGCGTTGGCAACGTTTACATTGCGCCCAGGCACAATGAACTGGGAAAGCCGCTGGCGGGGTGCGTTGTCAGAGCACCGAGGCAAGGTGGAGTTAGCGCCGCGTGACGTAACGGCGTAGCCGCTCGCGTTGTCGGCGGTCGCGGCCGTTAACGCGTTGCTTTTCGTGCACGTTCCCGCTCTGAGAAGGGAACGTCGAACTTTCGAACCAGGTGAGCGTCAGCGAGCGGGGCGATCGCGCAGGTACTGTTCGGCGCCTCGCTTCGGGAGGCCCCGTAGAAGATGCCTTTGCCGACCAATCGACCAAATCCTTCGATGGCGAGGTTTCGCCAGGCGACCCCGCTGGCCAGGATGATGGTGTTGGCGCAAAGGACGTCGCCGCCGTCCAGGTAGACGTGGAACGTGTCCGCCGCGATGCGCTCGACCGTTCGAGTGACGAGGATCTCTGCGCCCAAGCGGTGAGCCTGGGCGGCGGCGGTCGCCTGCCTGGTCGGAGTTGCCGGCGTCGCGCTACTCGCGGGGCGTCACGCTCCACGATCGCAAGGGGGTGGCGCCGTCGCGGCAACGACGCGCCCGCGGAGTCGGTCTTCGTTGACAGCCCGCCGAAAGCGGTCAGCAAGGTTGCGGGGCCTCCGAAAAGCGGAGGACTCGGCGAACGTCACGAGAACGAATTCGAAGGACTCAGGGGATTCAGCGGGCTCGCGCCGTCACAGCCGGTCTCCTGCTTCTTCAACGTCCACACCGCCACCGTCTCGACGATTGGACCCGCCTGCTCCAACCCCGTCTACGTCGGCGCGGAGACGAAACGCGCCGACTCCCCGTTCCACGACTTGATTTTGAGCGAATGTCACACCGTCAGAGCGTACGCCTGCCGCTCCGCGCCCCATGAAACCACCAACACCGAGCCGCCCGCCCGGGTCCTAGAGAGCGCGGAGTAGTCGAGACTGCTCATGAAAATGTTCTCGGTTCTGATTTGCCCGCTGAGCTCAAGGGAGACAACGAGCAGTTGTGCGAAAGCACAGGCCGGGCCGAGGGGACGAGTCGCTCGAAGCGCCCCTTCGTCCAGCTCACGCTGGGGCCTCGAGGGCCCCGGCTATTCTTTGCTGGAAAGTAGCTCGACCGCGGCGTCGAACATGGCGTCGTCGCCTGCCACGAAGCGTTCGAAGTCGAAAGCCACGGGGACGTCCGGTGTGAGTCCGATGCCTTCGTAGCAGACGCCGTCGTCAGCGAACGTGCGCTCGAACGGGAGGCTATAGCCAAAACCGTTCGGGAGGTTTCGAATCATCATGTTCGAGTGCCCGCCGCGCGTCGTTTCGCCGAGAACCGGAACGTAGACGTAGCCGAGGAGCTTTTCGAGCGTGCGGTAGGCGACCCGATCGTTGGCCGTGACGGTGGCGTCGTCGCCGCAGAAGCGGGCACCGATGGTAGCGACGAGCACTTCGGAGCTCGCCTCGTCGAGCCGTTGCTCGTCTCGAATTCGTCATTGGCATCACCGCCTTCGACCCTCCGTGCCCGGCCGAGAGCACGTCGTTCAAGAGGCGCGACCGAATCTCCCGCACGGGTGCGGACGCTGCGCTGCGCTGCGCGCCGCACGAGCCAAGCGCGTGGTTGGGTTTCCTCGAGGGAAACGGGCAATTCCTCACGCCCGGAGTGCCCGTGGTACGCTGGCTTCGGGATGGGTGTTGGTGGTACAGCGCGAGCCGGCTGGGCAAAGATCGGATGCGGGCTTCTGCTCGCGTATGGCTGTGGTCGCTCCAAGTTGACCATCGATGTAGACGGAGGCGCCGGCCGCAGCGGCGCTGGGGCGAGTGCTTCCGGCGCGACGGGCTCCGGTGGCGCGCCGTCTGCGGGAGGGTCGAGCGGCGGCTTCCCGAGCGCGGGGAACGGCGGCACGTTGGCCGCGAGCGGCGGGACGATCGCCGGCACCGGAGACGCATCGGGCAGCGGCGGTCTGGGCGCGGCGGGTGCCGCGGCGAGGGGTGGCTCGGGGGCGGGAGGAGCCGGTGCGGGCAGCGCCGGAACGGCCGCCGGCGAGTCGGGAGAAGCCGGCAGTGCGGGAGAAGGACCCGACCCCAATGCATGCACCGTCACCTTGCCCTCGGGAGGGGCCGTCGGTGCGCTCCAAGCCGCGATCGACGCCGCACCGGTCCCTTCGACCGTGTGTCTGGTCGGCGGCGGATACCGCGGTGATCTCACGCTGCGCGCGGGCGTGAACGTGCGGGGCCTCGGCTTCGGCTCGATTGTTTGTGGTGCGGTCAACGCCGACGCAGCAACGACCCGCATGACCACGCTGAGCGACCTGCAGCTCGAGGGTCGCCTCGCCGCGACGGGCAACCTCAAGCTCGCGCTTCAGCGCCTCGAGATCAACACGGGTCACACCGCTATCTGTGCGCCCAGCTCGGAGCCCGCGCGGTTCGTGCAGAACGCGGGAGGCACGTTCGAGCTGCTCGTCGAGGGCGTGACGATCAGCTCGCCCGGCTTCGAAGTCACGGTGATGCCCGGGGGCGAGCGTATCGACGACGTGATCACGATCCAGGGCTCGCGCTGCGACAGCACCGCTCAGTGCTACGACTTTTTGCACTTCGCCTTCGACACGCAGCCGGCCGCCGAGTCCGCCCCCGGCAGTCGCCTCGTGCTCGACGTGTTCAACAACGTCGTCCGAAACGTCGTGCTCGAAGGCGTCGTGTTCGAGATCAACGGCGGCCTCAGCGAGGTCGACGCCGTTTCTTCCAAGCTCTGGTTCCGGCACAACACACTCACCTCTGCTGGCGACCCGAACAGCGCCATCTCGTTCTGGAATCCGCCGACCTTGCCGGTCGTCCTGGCCAACAACGCCATCGCCTACCTCGCCGACCCGGTGAAAAACGGAAACGGCCCGTCGGTGACTCAGGTCGGCAACGTCGTCTCCAACGACGAAAGCTCGACGACCTGGTTCGCCGACTTCACGAACGGTGACTTCTCACCGAGCCCCAATTCCCCGCTGATTGGCGCCGGAACGAGCGCCTACGGCGTGGACACGGACATCGACGGCAAAGTGCGCACCGGCGGATTCGACAGCGGGGCGTACCAGCACTGAGTGCCAGCCGCGCGCGCGGTACATAATGAAACGTGGTGGCCCGGACGTTGGTGCTCGTCGTGTTCGGTGCGTGCGCTCTCGGCGCGGCCTGCTCCGGCCGCTCGGTGAGCCAACGCCTTGGAGCGAGCGGCGCCGGCGGCGCGCTCACGGTGGGCGGCAGCGGGGGCACCGCGGGCGGCGGCGCGACGCCAGCCGCGGGAGCCAGTGGGGGGCAGGGCGGAGCCCTCGCGTCTTCGCCGGGTGAGACGCCCTCGTTCCCCGGCATCACCGACGTCCGCGGCGATGACCGGACGATGAACCCTTGGACGAATTACTTCGGCATCAACCCGGGAGCGAGCCTCGATTTCAGGGCGAGCTTTCACCTCGACGCGAGCGTCGCGCCCGGCACGCGCATCCACTTCGTCATTTGGGTGGACAGTCAGGGAGCCGGCTGCACGAACGGCAACGACGCCCAGCTGACGCTCACGGTCGCAACCTAGGGGGCGCGATTTCAATCGGGACGGGAAGGACGGGCGTGGCCGCCCGGGCAGACGCTGCCGAACAGTGTGCCGGCTCAACCCGCGGCTCGCGGGGTGCCCGTTTTCGTGACCGCACGCGCGTCCACCCCGTTCGTCCAGCCGCTCGATGAGCTCGTGCACCTAGGTGGAGCCCGTTTTCGCGCAGGCCGACCTCGCGCCTCGTGGGCGGTGCTAAGGATGCGGCGTGGCTCGACTCGACCCTCGCGCGTCAGCTCGGGCGACGGACCATCCCAGGCTTGCTCAACGTCCGCTCGGGACGGTGTCAAGAGCGGCGGCTGCGAGGACTTCGCGCGAGAAAGGCAGACGTCATGAAGATTGGAAGAAACGACCCGTGCCATTGTGGCTCGGGTCAGAAGTACAAGAAGTGCTGCGCCACGAAGGACGACGCCGCGAGGAGTGCCGAGCTTGCTGCTCAAGCTGCGGCTCGGGCCGCCACGGCGGCCGAAGCAGAAGCGGTGGCAGCCGCGGCCGAAAAGCCCGCGCTGACGAGCTCCAAAGCAGGCGCACCGCGGACTACGCCGAACTCGCCGCCCAGGCCGAAGGGGCCACCGCCGCCCGCCCCGTCGATGATGCGCAAGCACGCGGTTTGACGCGACTGGCGGATCCGCCCCATTGACGGCGGAGCGAGGGGTCATCGCGTACCTACCCTGAACGCCCGCACCCGTGGCACCGTTGCTCGGCGGGTGCCCCTCGGGTTAGGCTCGCCTGCGACCGTCAGGGACAGGCGGCCACAGGACCGCCGGAGACGGCGGGTGGAGGTAATCGATGGCACTCAACGTCGAACTATTGCGCTCGAGCTTCGCGCTCGTCGTGGAGCGCGAGCCGGAAGTGACGCACCGTTTCTACGACGTTCTTGTTCAAGAACCACCCCGAAGCACAGCCGCTGTTCAAGACTCGCGGGCGCCCCGAGCAAGAGCGAATGCTGCGTGACATGTTGGTGGCCGTCGTCGATCACCTCGACGACGGGCCGTGGCTCACCGAGCAGCTGCGGGCACTCGGAGAAAAGCACCGCGACTATGGCGTGAAGCCGGAAATGTACGGCTGGGTGGGAGCGAGCCTGCTCGAAACGCTGGCGAGCGTCGCCGGTGACGCGTGGACGCCCGAGCTTTCAACCGCGTGGAGCGAGGCCTACGGCGCGATCGCGTCGCTGATGCAGAGCTCGAGCTCCTGAGCCCGGAGGAAGAATGCTGACCGAAAGCGATCGCAAAGCAGTGCGCCAAAGTTTCCGCTTGGTCGTCCCCATTGCGGACACGGCGGCGGATCTCTTCTACAAGCGCCTATTCGAGCTCCGCCCCGACTATCAGTCGCTCTTCAAGGGGGACATGGCGTCGCAGAAGCGAAAGCTCTTGCGAATGCTCGCCTTCATCGTCAAGTCGCTCGACTTCTCGGACAACGAGTGGCGCGACGATGTGCCGCCCGAGCAGGATCTGATGCTCGTCGTGCTCGCCCTCGGGCGTCGTCACTCCGAGCTCTACCGCATCCCTTCCGCGTCTTACGGCGTCGTGGCCGAAGCGCTGCTCTGGACGCTCGATTACGGACTCGGCGAAGCGTTCACGCCCGAGGTTCGGGCCGCGTGGACGCAGCTTTACACCCTGCTCGCGCAGACCATGCGCCTCGGCTCGGCAGGGGTCGATCGGCAAGGCGCGCTGAACGGCGCCGCCGCGGCAGAGCGACAGGGCGAGGAAGCGCTGCTTTTGCAGCTCGCGGAGGCGGGCATCGACGAGGCACGCCTCGGAACGGAGAACCCGTCATGAAGATCGGAGTGATGCAGGGCAGCTTGCGCGAGTTCGACCTCGCCGAGGTTCTGCAGGTGGTGAGTCTGGGTCGGCAATACACGGGCGTGGAGCTGTCGCGCGACGGGCACCCGAGCGGCACCATCTTCGTCAAGAGCGGGCACGTCGTGAGCGCGAGCGCCGACGAGCACCAAGGGCACGAGGCGTTCAAGGACCTGTTTCGCACGAAGGAAGGAGACTTCTTCGTCTTTCGCTCGGAGACGCCGGAGGAGCTTCCGGAGCCGCTCGGCCGCCTCGACGCGCTCCTGGTGGACGCCGTGGGCGACCGCTCCAGCGTCCGGCCCGAAAAGGCGCGCCCCTTCACGCTGCAAGAGCTGCCCACGCACCCCGGGGTGGCGCCGCCGGCTCCGGGCGCGCCCGTCCCCGAATCGTCTCCGCCGCCCGCCCCGGTTCTCGCGCCCGCACGCCCAAGGAGCCGCCACCCGTCGCTCGCCGCGCCCGCGCGCGACGCGAGGATCCTCGCGTTCGTGAGCCCAAAGGGCGGCTCGGGCAAGAGCACGATCGCGCTCAACACCGCCTTGAGCCTCGCCCGGCGCGGGCACTCGGTGATCTTGGTCAACGGCGACGTCAACGGCGACGTGCTCTCCGGCATCGACGCGCGCGAACGCGCCAAGGCAGGCGCGCTCGACATCGTGAGCGGCCGCGCGACCATCGACGAGGCGCTGATCGACACCGTGCTGCCACGGCTCAAGCTGATGCCGGCGGTGGGGCCGGTGCTGCCGGACCTCGACCTCGTGATTTTGGACCCGCACCGGCGCTGGGTGGAGCTGCTCGGCCTGCTCGCGCAGCGCGCCGACGTCGTGGTCGTCGACACGCCCGCCGGCATGTTCGGTGCGACGCGAGCAATCTTACGCGGGGTGACGCACGTCGTCGGCGTACTGCAGGCCGAGGTGCTGGCGTCTCGCTCGTTCCCGCGCTTTTCGGAAGCGCTCGCCGCGCTGCCCGAGGGTCGCCGCCCCGCGGTCGCGGGCGTGGTGCTCAACATGCTGCAGACCCGACACCAGGCCTCGCTCGGGGTCTTCCAGGGCGCGCTCGAGGAGTTGCCGCCCGAGTGGCTTTTCGACACGACCATCCCCCGCCATCCGGCCTTCCTCGAGGCGACGCAGCACGGCGTGCCGCTGCGCCAGCTCGACGAGGACGCGCCGCCCCCGGTCGCGTTCCTCTTCGACAACCTTGCCGGCGAGCTCGCCGAACGGCTCGCTCTACGCCAAACGGCCGCCCGCCCGCGGAAGCTGTTGCTCTAGACCACCATCTTGGTGCCGACACCAGCACCCGGCTCGACGGGCGCAAGCGCCACGACAGCAGCACCGCGGTGCCGAGGACCAGCGGGACCAGCATGGTCGCCGCGGCGTCGTCGGAAGCCGCGCGTGACGAGAAGGTACGGACGCCGGCACGCGACCTAGCCGGCAGACGCTGCCGAACAGTAGCGCCCGAACAGGCGTGGCAGCTCGATCTCCGGTGCCGCGTAGAATCGCTTCGGGTCGCGGTCGAACCAGCTCGAGTGGGGCAGCGGCTCGGCCGGTGCGAAGAGAGCGCGCTCCTGTGCGAAAGAGCGGACAACGGCGACGGCGGGTTTCGGGGAAGCGTCCGCGCGCCACAGACCGAAGGAGCGCTCGTGGATCGCCACGTCGAAGGGCGGCTCGCTCCAGAGATTGGCGGGGTAGTCGCTGTAGCACCAGAGCATCGCGCCGGTGCTTCCGGAGTGATGGAGCGCATGGAGGGCGCGACCGACGTAAGCCGCGGCGACCTCCTCGCTCACGAGCGCCGGGCCGGAGGGAGGCTCGTCCGGTTCGAGCTCACCGTTCACCGTCGTTGGGACTCCGAATTCGGAGAACAGGACCTCGGCATCACCACTCAAGAGAGCGGTGAGCCGAGTCAGAAAAGGCAGCAGGCGCTCGTCGGTAGGGCCATCGGCCCAAGGCGCGTAGCCTGGATAGCCGTGCATCGTCAGAAAATCACACACTTCCGCGGCTTCGGCGGGCCCGAGGTTCCGATCGTGTTCCAGGTCTTCCATGTGAAGGCCCATGGTGATCCTCGCGCTCCCGTCGGCACGACGGATCGCTTCGCTGACGCGGTGAAGCCAGGCGCGCGCGCTCTCTTTGTCGGGCGCCGCGCCGCAGTTGGAGTTCTCGTTGCCGAGATCCCAGGCCCATAGGGCGGGATGCCCCGAAAGGGCCGTGGCGAGCTCGCCGGCGAGCGAGCTCTGTGCCTTGCCGATCGCCCCATCGGAATACCAGCTCGCGAGCCGCGACGCGACGACGCGACCTCCCGAGACGACGCGGAAGCGGTCGTCGCCGCTTCGGTGCCCCAGAGCCCAGGCTGGGATAAAGTTCACGCCGCTCATGTGGCCCGTGAAGAGCGTCGGCATGACGGCGAGTCCCACCGCACTTGCCAGGTCGAGGGTCGAGACCAAGCGCGCGCAGCAGATCGGATCCAGCGCGCCCAGGCTGGGCTGGAAGTCCTCCCAGGTCAGAAAGAGGCGGACCGAGTCGAACCCGCCTTCGGCGATACGTCGGAAGTCCGTCTCGACCTCCCGAGCGTCGAACGAGCTCCAAAAGCCCATCGCCGTCCGCGCCGGCCAGTAGTTGATCCCCAGCCGGAACGGCGTGACCGCGGGCGCGCTCAAGGGCGTGCCTGCGCGGCGCGCCCGGCCAGAATGCGCCGGTACAAGGCCAGGTAGTCGTCGACCATGCGATCGTCGCGAAAGCGATCGGAGACGGAGGCACGCACGGCTGCAGGCGGCAGGTCCCGCATTTTTGCCACGGCGTCAGCTGCCTGGGCGAGGGTCTCGACCAGGCGGCCGTTGAGGCCGTCGCGGATCAGCTCCGGCATCGAGCCGCGCCGCGTTGCGATCACGGGTGTTCCACACGCCATCGCCTCCACGACGCTGAACCCGAAAGGCTCGTCGAAGCTGACGTAGTGAATGAGGGCCCGCGCGCTGCCGAGCAGCTGGCTCTTCCGCTCGGGACCAATCGGACCCAGAAACGTGACCTGCTTGCCGTCGATGTGAGGCTCTACCGCCTTCGCGAAGTAGGCGCGGTCCTGAATGATGCCAGCGATGACGAGCGGAAGGCCCGAAAGACGTGCGATCGAAATGGCCTCGGCCGTTCCCTTGTCGGGGTGAATGCGTCCGAAGAACAGCAAGTGGTCTCGCGCACCTCGGCCGAGCTCGAAGGCGCCCATGTCGATGCCGTGGTGGATGGTCGCGGCATAGTGGAGCGACGGGTGCCGGTCGGCATCACTGATCGCGACGTAGTGATTCGTCGCGTCGTACTTCTGATAGACGGGGAGTATCCGCTCCGAAGAAAATCCGTGGATCGTGGTCACGACCGGGGTCTCGACGAGCCCGGAAAACGCGAGAGGCAGAAAGTCGAAGCTATTGTGGATGATATCGAATTCCGAGGCGCGCTCGAAGCAGGCCGAGATGTGCAACGCCTCCCACACCTTCGCGTCGATGCTCGCCGACTCGGAGTATCCACACGGCGCGCTCCCCACCAGGCGCGCCCGGGTGACCGAGTTTTCCGTCGCGAAGAGCGTCACGTCCAGACCCCGCTCGACCAAACCCTCCGTCAACAGGGACACGAATTGCTCCCAGGGCCCATAGTGCACGGGGGGGACGCGCCAAGAAATGGGCGCGAGCACCGCGACCCTCGGAGGCGGTCCCCCGAGCCGTTCTCGATCGGGCATCGTGCGCTCGGGTTCCTTTTTTTCAGCCGTGGCCCCGCTGGGCGTCGAGGCCGACGCAAACTCTGGCACACTCGACCGATGCGCGGGGCGACCTTGCCGCATTTTTCGCCGGGAGGACTGAATACCCCGCCGGAACGTGGATCGGAATGGATCGCTTCACCCTTTGTGTTGCTATCGCCCGCGCTCGCGCGCACCGTCTGCTGTGATTCTTTTCGCCAGAGGCCAGGGCCTCGTCGTCGTGGTCGTCGTTGGAATGTTTGCCGCCTGCGGAGACGACGGTCCCGCGGGAGGTGGCGGGTCGAGCGGCGCGGGTTTGGCCGGGAAGGGCGGCGCGTCGTCCGCTGGAGCCGGCGGCTCGAGGGCGGAGAGCGGTCAGGGTGGCGAAGCGGCGTCCGCCGCGGGCGACGGGGCGGGTGGGAGTAGCGGGTCGTCGGTGAGCGGCAGGGGCGGCTCCGGTGCCGCCGACGCCGGTGAGGGAGGGAGTGGGGACGTGCCGGCGCGGTTCAGGGTGACCGTCGAGCCCGCTGAGCTCTCGGCGCCGCGTGGCGCGACCGCGGTGCTGCGCGTGACGGTCACGCGCGATGCGGGGTTCACCGATCCCGTCAGCATCACGACGCGAGCGACGCAGGGCATCGACGCCGACGTGCTGGTGCTCCCGGGCGCGGTTGGGGTGGGCGAGCTTCCGATCATGCTGGATGGTGCGCTCGCCGCCGGCACGGACCTGGCCCTCGGCCTGACGGCAACGGGCGGCGGCGCTACCGCGCTGGCATCGCTCGACGTATCCGTCGTCAACACGGAGCCCACGTCCCAGGCGTTGATCCGTGACGCCGAGCAAGCCGGGACCATCGACTACGAAACGTCGCTGCTCTACCGCGAGTACGCGCTCTTCGGTGACGACCGGCTGCCGAGTGAGCTCCGCGGCTGGGGCTCGGAGGAGGAGGATTCGCTGCTGTCCCAAGAGATCGAGAGCGAGCGATCGAATCTCTCGCCCGGAGCGCTGGCGGCGCTCGAGCGGTACAGAGTGCGACCGCCGGACGACTCGAGCGCGTGGAACGAGGTCACGCTCCCAGACGTGCTCGGGCCGGATGCGCCGCAGCGGGCGGTGCTGGCCGCCGTGCTGCCCGCCCCCGAAGCCTGCCCACCCGAGTCCGGGAGCTGGGTTTCGAAGCGCAGCGGAACGCGGCCGGTCCGGGCGTGGGCGCAGTGCACGGGCGACGTCGCGCACGACGCAGAGAGCGTGCGCCTTTTGGATTTGACGCTTGGGATCCTGGACAAGGTCTTTGGCCCCGAGACGGCGCTGATGGGCCCGCCGCTCCTCGACCTGGGGGGTGGGGACGATGCCATCGACTTTTACATCGTGGACCCGGGAAGCCGCGTGCATCGTTCGGGCGTTGGCTACGCCCCGGACGCCCGGGGAAATACCGAGAACGACCTGCCCTACGTCGGACACGCGGCGAGCGCGTTCGTGATGTTGCCCCGCCCGCAGCTGTACCTGTCCCGGTTTCACTTCACGGTCAGCCACGAGCTCTTTCACGTGCTCCAGCTCGCGCATGGAGTCTGGTGGGCGGGCAAGAGGTCTCAGGGGAATGCGTCCATGGCGGCGAAGCAATGGTTCGTCGAGGCCTCTGCCACCTGGGCCGGGGCGTATTTCGATCGCACGCTCGCGCCCTGGCCGGACGGGAGGGCCTCCTACGTTTCGGCCCACCTGCGCTTCCTGCAGCGAATCCTGCCGTCCCACGCTGCGCTCAACGTCGCGTTCGCGGACCCTCACGACTACGCGGCCTACATCTGGCCTTACTTCGTCGAACAAGAGACCGGAGGCGCGGACTTCATGGCCTCCATCTGGAATGGCCTGGGCGGGCTCGCCGACAACGCGACCCTCGAGCAAGCGGACGACATCATCGACGCCGCGTTTCCTTTCGACGAGCACTTCCGACGCTTCGCTCTCAGAAATCTGAACGACGAGCTCGTGCCCGGTGATCCCCTGCCCGAAACCGAGCGCTACGTCCATCTGGATCCAGCGCAGTTTCCAGACAAGCACGGTCCACCCAAGGAGTCGGGGACCCTGAACGCGGATCAGGACTTCGACCTCAGCCTCGACTTCGAAAACCTCACGGCGCGCTACGTCGAGCTCGACGTGGCGGACACGCGTACGCACCAGGTCGAGCTCGATTTTTCCGAGCTCTCGCCGACGGATCGGCTCGACGTGCTCGCGTTGGTCCGCACGACGGACGACTGGGTGGCACAGCCCTACGACTTTAGCGACGAAAACCAGGTCACGTTCTGCTTCGACGACGGGCCGGCCACCGTTACGCGACGTGGCAGCTTCGATCGCATCTTGCTGGTGCTCGCCAATCATGCGCTGCGGGCCGGAGAGCGCGTCTCGGGACCCTTGCACGTGCATCCGAAGTCCGAGCCCTGCGCGCTCGTCTGGACCGGCACGGTCACGAGCGACCAGGATTCGCCTTTCGCCGGGCTCGGCACCCTCACGACGAGCACCACGGCGCAGGTGACGTTCGAGTTCGACCCCCTCGCACCGCCCGAGCAGGGCTCCGTGCCCTTCCGGGTCAAATCCGGCAGCGGGAGCTACACCTTCGACGCCCTCTACGATTTCCCGAGTCGCGTCCCCGCGTGCCGGACGTTGCAGAGCGCTTCCGGGGCCATGCTCGACGGACAGTACGACCCCCTCGCCTACGGCACGACCTCCGCCAACCTGAACGTCATCACCGATGTCGATCCGCAGGAGTACGTCGCTTCCGGTATCACCGCCGCCGAGATGACCGAGGTGAGCAACTGCAACGACCTGAGCGTGGACGAGACCCTGTACTCGCCCACCACGATCAACTGGTGGCGGATGGCCGAGCCTCTCGCCGTTTCCGACGACGGCCAATCCATCGAGGGCAGCTACGACCTACCGGACGGCCTCGGCGGCACGATCCACTACCAGTGGCACCTCGACCGCGTCGGGTCGCCGTGAGAGACGCGTGCCAAACGTTGCGGCGCACTCAGAAGACGTAGCGAACGCCCAGACTCGCGGGGGACGCCAAGACTCCGAGGCCGCTTCGCGCGAGCCCGGCGCGGTACTCACGTCCGCGGTTCCATGGCCGCATCGGCGCCTGGGTTCGCCGCTCAGCGACGGCCGAGCAAAAGCGCGACGAGCGCCGCCGCTCCGACGCCGGACACGACGAGGCCGAGCAGAAACAACACGGCGAGCACGAGCTTCGACGGGCCGCGAGGTGGGCGAACGCTTGGACGACGGTCGCTCTCGTGGTCGGTCACGCCAAAGCCCGAGCCTTGCGGCACCGATAGCGGGGGCGCCACCCGGGTCGTGACCGGCGCAGGCGGCGAGCTCCCGAGCGAGCGATCGCCCGCGAGCCCATTCAGCGCCGCCCGAAGATCCGGAGCCGTCTGGAAGCGCTCCGCGGGATCCTTGGCCAGGGCGCGGAGCACGATCTGATCGAGGCGCGGCGAGACTTCCGCTCCGACGATGGTGGACGGCGCCGCCGGCGCCTCGAGCGCATGGGCCGGCACGAGGTCGTCGTCGGCCAGGTGATCGAACGGGCCTCTGCCGGTGAGCATCGCGTAGAGCACGAGCCCCACGCCGTAGAGGTCCGCGCGGACGTCCACGCGCGAGCCACTGGCCGCTTCCGGGCTCAGAAACCGCGGCGTGCCGACGACGGCGCCGGTCTCGGTCCGCACCGCCAGCGGACGAGGCGCGGTCGGAGGGGCGTCGGGCAGCACGCGAGCGACGCCGAAGTCGAGGATCTTGAGGACGCGCCCGACGTTCGGCACGTCGGCGAGGAAGAGGTTGTCCGGCTTCACGTCGCGGTGGACGATGCCGAGCCCGTGCGCTGCCTCGAGCCCGGCGAGCAGCTGGTCCGCGATGAGGAGCGCCTCGCTCGCGGGCAGTCGACCGCGTTCGGCGAGCTCCTCTTGGAGGGTGCGACCGCCCAGATGCTCCATCACCAGAAACGGACGGCCGTCCTTGGTGAGACCGAACCCCGACACGGAGACGATGTTCGGGTGGTTGAGACGACCGAGCGACTGGGCCTCGAGTCGCATGCGATCCACGACCTGGGGGTGCCGAGAGAGCGGCGTATGCAGTGCCTTGGCCACGAAGGTGCGGCCGAGCTGACGATGCTGCACGACGAAGACCTCGCCCATGCCGCCCGCAGCGAGTCGCTCGAGCGCACGGTAGGGCGTGCCCTCGAACGGGTCGGACGACGGCGGGTGCTCTGAGGTCGGCATCGACCTCACGCAATCGGCCACGGCAGCGCTTGCGTTGCAAGAATGGTAGCTTGGCGCCCGTGGGCCACACGACCCGCCGCCTACCCGTCGGCCCCTCGACCGCGGCCGAGGATCTGGTCGCGGGGCAGCCCTACCGGCTTTTGCGGCGCCTGGGTGGGGGTGCGATGAGCGCCGTGTACCTCGTCGAGCACGAGGTGTTGCTCAAGCAGTTTGCGCTCAAGGTGCTTTACCCGTTCCGCGCGAAGGATCCGAGCCTTCTGGACCGGGTCCGCGTCGAGGCCCAGATCATCGCGGGGCTTCGCCATCCCAACGTCGTCGACATCGTGGACTTCTGGTTCGCGGGGGACAACCCCTGCCTGGTCCTCGAGCTGCTCGAGGGCCACACGCTGGCTCGCGAGCTCTCGCGCTCGACGCGTCTGCCAGGGCCGGAAGCGGTCGACCTCGCCTGCCAGGCTCTCTCCGGCCTCGCGGCGGCCCATCGGCTCGGCGTCGTTCATCGCGACGTGAAGCCGGAGAACCTGTTCTTGCACGCGCCACCTGGCTTTCGCCGTACGTTGAAGGTCCTCGATTTCGGGCTCGCCCGCGTTCTCCCCGGCGCGCCGCCCGCTGCTCCGGCGCCCCCCGTGGTTCCTACGGACACGGGGACCGTCGTTGGGTCGCTGCGTTTCATGAGCCCCGAGGCGGGTCGCGGCGAACGTCTGGGGCCCCAGAGCGACCTCTACTCGCTCGCCGCCGTCCTCTACTTGATGCTCACGGGTCGCGGGCCTCATGACGGCGGTAGAGAGCGGCCGTCGCCGCCCTCCCGGGTCTCGTCGGTTCCCATTGCGCACGGGCTCGACGCCGTCGTGATGCGTGCCCTCGAGCCTCGTCCCGAGCATCGCCCTCGGTCGGCCGACGCCTTCCGCGCGGAGCTGCTCGGGTTCCTCGCGCGCTAGGGACGTGGTCCTGCGCCCCGCGAGGCCCTGGACGGTGCTATCTTCGTGTGCATGACGAGCCGGCCAGGGAGGCGGGGTCCGAGCGCACGCCTCGATCTTTTCTGCGTCGAGGAAAACGAGGCGTTTCGCGTGCACGTCCAGCCAGCTTGGGTTCCCGAGTATCTCGAGCCCTTCTTCGACGTTCACGGTGAGGCCTACCCCGTGCTGCTCGACCTCGACGATCTCGGGCGCCACATGACCGAAGCGGGCGAAAGCTACGACGAGCGGCGCACGCGCCTCGGTGGCGTGGAGCTCACTGCCGACGGCCCGGCGGCGGAAGCCATGGGTGTCTGGCTCGTTACGGCCATGTCGAGCGGGTTGCGGCCAAGGCCCGGTCAAGAGCCCTAGCCACTCGCTCCTCGTTGGATGGCGCTAGGCGAGTGACGCGAGGCGTTTCGCGAGCCGAGCGGTGGTACGCGTGAGCAGGCGGCTCGCCCACGATTTGCTCATCTCGTAGTCGCGCGCGATGTCTTCGAGCCGCTCGCCTTCGAGATAGTGTCGCCTCACGACGGCCGCAGCCTCCGGCGACAGCTCCTCGACGGCTTGCTTCACCCGGGCGATGAGCTCCGCGCGCGACAGCTCTTCTTCGGGCGAAACGGACGCTCCGGGCTCGGTGCGAGCGTCGCCGTCGTAGCCGCGGCCCGTCAGCGTGGCGAGAGCAGCGGCCGCCGCCATGCCCGAAAGGTGCTCGGCCAAGAGATCCTCGGCTTCGGCAACGTCCGTCGGCAACCACTTCGCAACGCCGGAATGCTCGAGCTCACCTTCGCTCACCGCGCTCGACGCCTGGAGCGCGACGAGGCGTTCGTAGGTGCGGCGCGGCAGCGCGGCGGACTTCCGGACGCCGTCGATCATGGCTCCGCGCACCCGGTAGTTGGCGTAGAGCTTGAAGGGGACGCCCCGGGTCGCGTCGTAGCGCCGCGCGGCTTCGAGCAAGCCTTCGCGCCCATTGGCAACGAGGTCGTCGCGATCGGCGGACGGGCCGACGCTCCGGCGCACCTGCGCCGCGATGATGTTCACGAGCTCGAGGTGCTCGTGGAATCTGGCGAGCACTTCCGCTGGGTCCTCCACACCCGGTGCGCGAGGTCTCAGCGGTGTCGGCGCTCGGTCAGTCAAGCCAGCCCCCTCGTTTCAGCGCGCCGGATTCGCCTCGGGCTTGCCGCCGGTCACGGCCTCCACCATCGCGAGCAGCACCGGATCGGTGGCGAGCTGTTCGCGCATGGCAAGACGGATCATCTCGAGCCGCTCCTCCGGGATGGAGCCTGAGAGCGCCTTGACGCTCTCGTCTGCACGAAAATCGAGGTACGCGTCCAGCGTGATCTCGCCGCGGCGTAGCCGTTCGAGCGCGGCGCTGCCGCCGTTCCCGGCTCGATCGAGAGCTCCCGAGCTTCCCTGAGCGCTCATGACGGCATCCAGCTTACTCCCTTCGCCCGGACGGCGCGAGGGGGCCACCCGGAGCGTCGCTCGGCGCGGCTTCCCGAGCGCGGGCGACGCGGGCCACGAGACCACGCAGCTCCGGATCCATCGTCAGCTGGGCGAGCAGCACCGCACGCACCCAGCCGAGCTCCTCGTGCGTGAGCTCGGAGACCCACGGAACGAGCGCGCCGAGCACGCGCCCGTCGAGGTCGGGCATCAGGTTTCCGGAAACGAGCAACGTTTCTACCGATGCCGGAGGATCGAAGTCCGGGTCCCCCGTTGGTTGCCGGCAAGCCGCTTTCTTGGTGTTGGCCGAGCCCGTCATGCGGCTCAGTCGATTCTCGTGGGGACGTGCCGCTGGGGAGCGGGCGTGGCGGGCGCCTTCTGTCGGTTGTGAACGGAGAAGCTTTGCTCGAGCACGAGCACGGCGTCCCTGCCGTCGAGCGCAAAGAGCCGACGCGGGGTTCTGGGCACGAGGTGCTTCTTGTCGCTCGTGTCGATCTCGACCTCGACGGCTCCAAGGTCGCGGCGCACTTCCATCAGCACATGGGCGTTGCCGGCCGCGTCGGTGGTAACGGCCGGCTGTCCGTTGACTCGCACCGGTAGGGTGCCACCCCCCGGCGCACGGACGACCAGCACCGCGGCGCGGGTGAGCTTCTTGCAGGTGAGCTCCACCTTCTGCGCTTCCGGAGCGCGGCTTTCGACGCGCCTCGTCAGCGCGAGCCGCACGGACGCTTCGACCTTGCCATCGACGAACCCTGCGGGGCAGCGGGCCCTGAGCTTGACGTTCTGACCTTCCACGGCGCCAATCGTCGAGAGCACGCGACCCTCCGCATCCGTGACGCCGAAGGGTTGTTCGTCCCTGAGGATGATCGCGCCCGGCAAGGGCTCGTGGCCGTCCACGGTGAGCCGAACCGCAACCGCGAACCGCGGACGTTCGGGCGGTGGCGCGCGGTGGCAAGCGGTCGTGACCAAAACCAGCACGAGCACACGCAGCATTCTCATCGCTTCACCTCCGGGCAGAACGGGTGGTCCTCGGCGGCGGCTCCCTGGCACACGTCGCCCGCGGCACGCGTGAGCAGCGCGGCGAGCGCGGCGTAGGCGGGGTTTGCACCCGGGCGCGACGCGAGGCGTGCATACGCGAGGCGGGCCTCGGCATCGCGACCAGCGACGAGCGCGTCGATGGCGGCCGCGACGTCCGGATCGGCCCCGGCGGGCGCCGGCGATGCGAAAGGCTCGGCAGCGGGCGCCGGTGCGCGGATCGAGAGCTCGGGGACGGCGCTGGTCGGGGGCGGGGGGCTTTCGCTCGCCGCGGGTGGTGCGCTCCCGGAGATCGCGGTGCGCGGGCCGCCGAGCGGCGCGGGGCGTAGCGCGCCGGAAGCTCTGGCGCTCGCGTCGCCGGCGGGGCGCGCGACTTGCGAGTGAAGTGGCGGCTGCGGCGTGCGAGGGGCGCTCCTCGGTCCGAGTCGCGACAGCGCCGTCAGAGCCACCGCACCACCACACGCGAGCATGATCGAAACCGTGAAGACGACGAGCGGTCGCTTTCGTGCGACGCGTCCGACCGCCGCCAGATTCTCCGCGGGTGAGCGCTTGCCGGCTGTGGCGAGCCCCCGCGCGAAGCGCCCTAACGCGCCCAAAAAGCCGGCGCCCCGCGCCGGAGGGGACACGAGCGTGGGCTGCTCGACAGCTGGGCTCGGGCGCCGTGTCGCCGGCCGCGCGGGCGCCTTTTCAACCATCGGCGGTGCGAGCGCTCGCACATCGAGCGCCGTGGTGGCGCGGCCGATGTCCTTGCGGCGCCGCTCCGGCGCCTTGTCGACGTGAGCCGGCGGCGAGGCCGCCGAGGGTGCGCTGCGTTGCGCCGGCTCATCGGCGATCGTCGCTTGCTTCGGCGCAGGCGGCTCGGAAGCAGCGTCGCGCTTTCGAGTGAGAGCGACGCCGTCCGGGTCCGCTTCGGGCGCGGGAGTCGGGGGCGCCGGCGTTTCGCTTCGCTCGACCGCGTCGGGTCGCGGCTCGGGCGCCGGAGCCCTGGGTGGGTTGAGCTCCGCAGCGCTGACGATCTGCGTGCCCGTCGGTCCCAGCGGCTCCCGCACGACCGGGCGCTCGGCGAAGTTCAGCGGCTCCGTGCGTTCCCAGCGCGGGGGCTCAGGCGAGGGCGCCGGCTCGCGCGTTCGGCCCGGCGCATAGGCGACGGTGGGCAGCGCGTCGGTCACGGGCCCGGCGAGCTCGGGGGCCGGCAGGCCGAGTCGGGTTGGGTCGCTCTCGCGTTGCGGCGCGGTGACGCGGTCGCGCTCGGCACCTGCGCGCGGAAACGTCACGGTCTGGGCGAGCTCGGTCGCGTCGAAAGTCGTGGCGACGATTCGATCCTCGCCGACGTCGATGACCGAGGTCTGCCGGAGCAGCACCGGTCGGGTCACGCGTCCGGCATCGACGTAGATTTCGCGCGAGGCATCGCCGGGAAAGAGCTCGACTCGCGCACCTCGTCGCTCCAGATGGAACGCCACCGCGCCGGCGCTGGCGCTCGTCAGGCGCAGGTCGGCGCCGGCACAGTTGCCGACCACGAAAGCGCGGTCGTCGCCGGGGCGAAACCAGAGCCTGAGCGAGCCGCGACGAGTAGCAAGCTCCATGCCCAAGATCCTCGATACTCGCTGATCGTCTAGCATCCTGGTTCTCCGTTCAAGCAGCGTCACGGGCACGCCGCGCGTGGTCGAGCACCGCTCGCGGCAGATCCGCGCCGTGGGCTCTGAGCATCGGCAGACAGTCGGGCAGCACACCCGTCGCAACGAGCTCCATCGGTCCGCTGGCCCCCGACGCAGTTTCGCCTGGCACGGCCACGAAGAGATCCTTGATGCGGTAGCCCCGCACCGGGTCCGTGCCGACGACTTCGGTCACGTGCGTCACCATGCGCCGTCCGTCCCGCAAGCGAGCCGTCTGAACCACGATGTCGACCGCGGACGCGAGCTGCGCCCGCAGCGCGGCCAGCGGCAAATCGACGCCCCCCATCAGGGCGAGCGTCTCGAGCCGGTTCAAGGTGTCGATGGGAAATGTGGCGTGAACGGTGGCCAGACAGCCGCCATGCCCGCTCGTCATCGCCTGGACGAGGTCGAGTGCCTCGCCCCCCCGGATCTCGCCGAGCACGATGCGATCGGGGCGCATCCTGAGCGACGCCTTGAACAGATCCCGGACGGTGACGGCGTTTTGCCCGCGAGCGTCCGGCGCGCGGGTTTCGAGCTGCACGACGTGCTCGCGCTGCAGAGCGAGCTCGCGCGCATCCTCGATCACGATCACGCGCTCGTCGCGTGGAATCAGCGAGGAGAGCGCGTTCAAAAGCGACGTCTTCCCCGACCCGGTGCCCCCGGCGACGACGACGTTCTGCTTGCACTCGATGAGCACGCGCAGCGTCTCGGTCGCATCCGACGTGAGCGCACCGTGCTCCAAAAGTCGCTCCAACGTGAGCTTGTCCTTGGAGAAACGGCGAATCGACAGCGAGGGGCCCGGTGAGGCGATGGGCGCGAGCACCGCTTCCAAGCGCGAACCATCGGGCAGGCGCGCTTCCAGGATGGGGTGATGCTCGTCGAGCGGGCGTCCGACGTACTGCGCGACGACCCTGAGCGCCGAGAGCAACTGATCCGCGGAGCGAAACCGTACCTCCGTACGCGCGAGGCGCCCCTTCCGCTCGACGAACACGCTATCCGGCCCGTTCACCAAAATCTCGGTGACGCTCGCGTCGTCGAGGAGCTCGGCAACGGGCGCCAAGAACGTGCGGATCGACGACGAGTACACGCTCGTCGGAATCATCGGAAGCCCCGCTTGGCTGCCCGCGCCGCGAGCGCGCTTCGCTGCGTCGTGGCGTGCGCTCGCTCGAGGTCGAGGTCACGCAGTTGTTCGCGTACGTCAGCGGCGTGCGGACCGTCCGGCTCCTTCTCGAGGTAGCTCCGGAACAGATCCGCTGCCCGCTCGGGCTCGCGGTCGAGCTCCAGGGTACCGAGCAGGTAGAGGGCGGCCCCGTGGGCAGGGTCGCCCCGTAAAAGCGCCTCGAGCTCCCGCCGTGCGCCCGCTTCGTCGCCGAGGCTCACGTCGAGCGTGGCGACCAGGTAGCGGAGCGATTGATCGTCGGGGTGATCGCGCAGGTAGGGCTCGGCGTGGTTCAGGGCGGAGCGCAGCCGCGACCCTCTGATGCAAACCGAGAGCAGCAGGGGAAGAGCGCGGCGCTCGTCGTACCCGCGCTCGACCGCGAGGGCGAGGTACTGCTCGGCGCGCACCGTGTCGCCGCGGAGCGCCGCCCGCTCGCCTTCCGCGGCGAGCCATGTCGCGCTCGGCGCCCCGTCGTGGGCGCCCACGCTGGCGGCATCCTCGGGACCCCTTGCGCCGCAGGCCGAGCAGACCAGGCACGCGAAGAGCGCGGTGGCCACAAGGAGAACGCGGGGCGAGCGGGTGGTTGCGTTCGCAGGCACGCCCTCCCATCGGCCCCACGCCGGCGTCGTTGCAGGTTTCTTCCCGCGCAAAGCCGCCCAGCGCGCCGAGGGCGCCCTCGTGACCTACCCGTGCAGCGCCCCATGCAGCGCCAGGGTGCGCAGCGGCGGGCCTTTGACGCCGCCCATTTCCGGACCTTCGGTGGAACGGCGCGGCACGGCGGCGTTTCGGCGAGGGACGGCGGTCGCCTCAAAAAATCCTCGGCCTCGTTTGCGCCCCGGCGCCCGATTGCTGCTTCCCGATTGCTGCTTAGGGCGGAGCGGAGGCTTTCGGGGTTTCGCGAGGGGAGCCTCGCGGGGCCTCGTGGAACCTCACGCGCCCGGCTTTGAGGAACCCTTCGCGCAACAGCCAGGTGCGCGGCTGCGAGACGGGCACCTCTTCGCCGTGCCGTCCGAGCGGCGCTCTCCCGAAAAGCGGCGGGGGCCCTCTACCGACACCGTGCCAGCCGTGGAACCACACGCCCGATGAGCACGGATCCACCCCCGCCGGCACGGAGCGCGACGCATGCTTCCGAAAATTCGAAAGCACGTAGACGAGGGCATTTCCGCGCTTCTCGGGGTGCTTTCAGGGCGCGCCCGTGCCACCGGTCGGCCCAGAGCGACCCGCGGCGCATCAAGAGGTCGTTGACGTAGCGGGTGATGCGGATGGCGAGCCCGTGCACGCCGGCCGTGAGGGCGCGCCGCTCGCCAGCCTCGACGAGCAGGTGCAGGTGGTTGGACTGCACCGAGAAGTGGATGATGCGAAAGCGCTCCGGCGCCTGGCGTGTGGCCCGCGAAATGGCGAGGCGCACCGTCGGAAAGAGGGCCTGGCTGCGCAGCGAGCCCAAGCGAGCCCGCAACGTGACGTGCACGGGGTGACCGAAGTAGTGCTTCGGGCGCGCGCGATGCGGCGTGCGCGGGTGGGGGCCCGGCTTGCGGCCGGCACCCTTGCGCGCGCCTCCCCAGCTCGACTCGAAAGGGAGGAGTAATTGGCGCGACCCCGAGCGTGGCTGGGGTTGGCTTGCGTAGCGACGGTGGCGAGCGGGAGCCAACTTGAATAAGGCTACATGATACCCTGGTTCTTATAATTTAGCAACTCATGCGGCGGCCCCTCCGCACGCTCCCCAGACACGGACCACATCGAGAACGCGTGAGCGCCCGCACGCTGCGCGCGCTGCGCAAGACGCGCTGCGCAAGACGCACGCTGCGGGCGTTCCGCACGACGCGCCCCGCGGGCGTTCCGCAGAAGGCGTTCCGCACGACGCGCCCCGCGGGCGTTCCGCAGAAGGCGCTGCGCACGACGCGCCCCGCGGGCGTTCCGCAGAAGGCGCTGCACACGACGCGCCCCGCGGGCGTTTCGCGAGACGCGACGCGCGGTACCCGCCGAGGCTTCGACGAAACCAGAGCTCGCGGAGCGCGCCCTGCCCGCTGCCCGCTGCCCGCCGCGCGCCGCGCTCCCGCTAGCGCTTCGACGAGCGTGCGAGCGTCCGCTCGAGCTCACGGCGCTTGCTTTCCAGCCACTCGAAGTAGGGATCGTCGCGCCTCCCGGACAAGAGGCTCTCCAGATCGCGCACCGCCTCGAGGGCTGCGTTGCTGCGGTTTTCCGCCAACGCACCGCGCAGAGCGAGCCTGAGCGAGGCGTAGTCGCCGTCGAGGCGCTCGCGCCACGTGTCGAGCGCCGCGCGCGAGCGCCGCGCGTCTTCGATGCGACCCGCCGCGCGGAAGCACGAGGCGGCCTCCTCGAGCAGGGGGAGCGTCTCCACGCCGTCGCTCGGATCGAATGGATAGCGCGCGCGCTTGGCGTCCGCGCGTCGTTCGGCTTCGCGCGCGCGGGCTTCCGCGGCCTCGCCGGACGCAGTGCAGCTCTTTTCGGCCGCGGCGAGCGGGGGTGGCTTCGGATCGTTCGCTCTACCGCGCGCGCTCGGTTCGCGGAGCGCGCCGAGGACCACCGTGGCGCCCGCGAGCACCGTCGCGACGAGCACGAACACTCGGCTTCCGCCTTTGGCGCGCTGAAGGAACGCGAGGCGCACGTCGTCCACGAACAGATCGTCGCCCCAGGCGAGCAGCGTTTGCTGCACCTCCGCGCCGTGTGCCCGAGCTCGACCTGGAAAGCCCCGTCGCACCGCGATTTTCACGCCGGCGCTTCCCGGAACCAGCTCGATGCCGGGGCGGCCCGAGGCGTCGTCGCGCGGCACGAGCCTACCCTCGCCATCCTCGACGATGAAAACGAGCGTACCTTCGAGGGCGAACCGCTCGGCGGCGGCGCCCGGCCTGTGAACGTCCACCCAATGAGTCACGGTGATAGCCCTCCGGAGGTCGCGATGAATGGCCCCATCAAGATGAGGAGGATGGCGACGAGCAAGAGCATGAGCGGCGCGATCATCAGCACCCCGGCGCGAGCAGCGGCTTCTTCGGCTGCGACGCTGCGACGCTGGTTGAGCATGCGCCCCTGGATCTGGATCACTTTGGCGAGCGGGTTGCCCTTCTCCTCCGCCTGAATCACTGCGCTGACGAAGTCGCGTACCGCGGGCGTCGGGACGCGCTCCGCGAAGTCGAGCAGTGCTTCGCGTCGCGTGTGACCGAGCTCGAGCTCCTCGAGGATGAGCGACAGCTCTCGGTTGAGCGCGCCGCGCGTCGCGTCGTCGTCGGCGCCCACGAGCAGGCGAAGAGCGCCCGGAAAGTCCGCTCCGGCCCCCATGCAGAGCGCCGCGATCTCGATCGCGTGGGGTAGCCCGCGCGTGATCTCCTTCACCCGGGCGCGAGTGATTTCCTGGATCTGAAGCTTGGGCAGGAGCAGGCCGAAGGCCACCGCGGGCACGGCGACCGCGGGCGAGCTTCCCATCGTCAGCGCGAGGCCGAGTGTCAGCCCGCCGAGCAGCACCGCCGAGAACAGAGAGAGGGCCGCGTACTCGTGCGCCGTGAGGCCGAGCGGGTAGTCCGCGCGCCGGAGCTCGGTCTCGAGCGCCGCTTCGAGCCGGGGGATCGGCAGCTTGGAGAGCAGGCCGGCCGCGAACCTCAGCGCCGGGTCAGCCAGCGAAAAAGACGCGCTGGTCCGGCGAGCACGCTCACGTGCGGCCCCGCGCCTGCCGAAACGCGGCGGCGGCGGCAGCCGGCTGCGCGCGAGCAGGTAGACGGGCGAAACGACGCTGCCGGCGGCGAGGGCCACGAACAGGATGCGAAGCTCGGTCAACGTGATCGTCACGCTCACCTCACACGTCCACCGCGAGGATCTTGCGCGCCATCAGGATTGCGGTCACCCAAAGCGCCGTCGCGGCCAGGATGACGACGCTTCCGACGAACGTCCGCGAGAGCGGATCGAAGAAGTGTGGATCGATGCTCGAGATCCCGAGAACCAGCGGTACGGGGATCGCGCTCACGACCCAGGCCTGCGCCTTGCCTTCCGCGGTCTTCGAACGAACGACGCCTTCCAGCCGCGCGAGCTCCCTGAGTGCCACGCCCGCGCTCTCGAGCATCTCGGGCAGATTGCCGCCCGTGTTGCGGGCCACCTTCAACGCCAGCACCGCGCCCGCCACCGTTTTCGAGGGAACGCGCTCCGCGAAGCGCTGCAGCGCCTCGTCGAGCGGCGTGCCGAGCTCGTACTCGCGTACCAAAAGGTCTATCTCCTGATTCATCGGCGGCGGGACGAGGCGGCTCGTCAACGCGATGGCTTCGCCGAGCGAGAGGCTCGCCTTGAGAGCGTTGGCCACCGCCCCGAGCCACTGCTCGAGCTGAGCGTCGACGGCTGCGGTGCGGCGCGCCGCCCGTCGCTCGACGAACGCCTTCGGCCCGAACACGACGAGCGGCAGCAAACCGAGCACGACGGCGTGGCCGCCGAGCAACGGTACCGCCGCCGCCAGCCCGACGCCGAGCACCTGGGCCCGCACGATGACGCGTCCGCATGGCGTCATCCGCAGAAAGCGCAAGCGGGCATCGAGAGCCCGCGCGTAGCGCTCGAGCGGGGCACGCAGCGAGCCGCCCGGCCGCCCGAGCTCCGACCAGCCGGCGATGAAAAGCGCAAACAACGCCGCCCCGAGCGCCCCGCGCCCCAGCCAGAAGGTGCTCGGGCTCACGGTGCGCTCCCGGTATCGAGGAAGCCGTGCACCGCGAATTGGTCGAGGAAGGTCGGCAAGAACCCGGTGGCGAGGAACTCGCCCTCGCTCGAGGCGGCGTCCGCTCGACGCATCGCGAAACGGTAGATTTCCCTGAGCTCCACCTCGCCGCGGTCGTCGATGCCCGAGACCTCGGCGATGCTCGAGACGCGGCGCGCTCCGTCCGAAAAGCGTGTCTGCTGCACGATCAGGTGCACGCTCGCGGCGATCTGCCCGCGTACGGCGCGCACCGGCAGGTCGAGCCCGGCCATCAGGCACAAGGTCTCGATACGCGCGACGGCTTCGCGCGGGCTGTTGGCGTGGGTCGTGGTGAGCGAGCCGTCGTGCCCCGTGTTCATCGCCTGCAACATGTCGATGGCCTCACCGCCTCGGCACTCGCCCACCACGATGCGGTCGGGCCGCATGCGAAGCGCGTTCTTGACCAAATCGCGGATCGAATACTCGCCCTTGCCCTCGAGGTTCGGCGGCCGTGCTTCGAGAGCCACGACGTGCGGCTGCATGAGCCTCAGCTCCGCTGCGTCCTCCACGGTGACGACGCGCTCCCGCGCCGGGATGGCGCCCGAGAGCACGTTGAGCAGCGTGGTCTTGCCGCTGCCGGTTCCCCCGGAAATCACGATGTTCTTCTTCACCTTGACCGAGCGCTCCAGAAATTCCGCCATCTCGGGTGACATCGACCCCAGTCGGACGAGGTCGCTCATGGCGAGAGGCGTCTTGGAAAACTTCCGGATCGTGATGCACGGGCCGCGCAGAGCGAGCGGTGGGATGACGGCGTTCACGCGCGATCCATCCCTGAGGCGCGCGTCGACGAGCGGCGTCGACTCGTCGATCCGCCGTCCGAGAGGCGTCACGATACGCTCGATCACGGCGCGCACCGCTTCCTGGTCGGTGAACGAGAGTGTCGTGAGCTCGAGGCGCCCCTTGCGCTCGACGAAGATGGTGTGGGGGTCGACGACCATGATTTCGCTGATGCCTTCGTCGGCGAGCAGCCGCTCGAGTGGACCGAGCCCCAGCGCCTCGTCCGCGAGCTCGCCGACCAGCGCTTCGCGCGCCTCACCCGCGGGCACCACGTCCGGCGACTCCGCCAGGATCCGCCGGAGGGCCGCGACGACTTTGGGGCGCATCGTGTCGGGGTCGATGGCCTGCCGTCCGACACCGGCGAGATCGAGGTGCTCGAGCAGCTGGCGGCGGATCGCGCGGCGTGCTTCGACGCTCGGTTTTGGCGCCGGCGTGGCGCCGGGTTCGGCCTCGCGCGGCGAAGGCAAGCGCTCGTCGGGCTTCGGGGAAGAACGGAAAGCGTGCTCCGCTCGCGCGATGTCGATGCGATACGGCCCGATCAAGACCGTTCCACGACCGTGCGAAAGGCGGTGCGAGCTGCCGCGCAGGCAAACCCCGTTGACCAGCGAGCCGTTGGCCGAGTTGTCCGTGACGATAACGTCGGCCCCCGAGAGCTCGATAGAGGCGTGGTGCCGGGATACGTTCAGCCATCCGAGCCGGATCGCGCAGTCTTCGCCGCGACCGATCCACACTCGCCCCTGCTGATGGATCTCGAGCCCGGCCGGTCCGTCGGGGCCCGTGATGCGGAGCTGAACCACGCTCATGGTCGCCTCGGCGCAGCCGGCGTAGCCGGCGCGGTGCGCGGCGCGCGAGGAACGAGGTGCACGGCGTCGATGTCGCCCGAAAAATCCTGGAATGCCGCGAGAGCCTCGTCGAGGCGAGCCTTCGACTGCATCGAGACCGAATCGACGACGGAGGGGACGATCACCACGACGTTTTCGACCGACTCCTCGGCGCTGCTGTTGGTGCCGAAGAACACGCCGAGCAGTGGAATCTGCGAGAGCCCGGGCAGCCCCGTCTTGGAGTGACGCTCGCTGCGTGCGCTCAGGCCACCGAGGATCAACGACTGGCCCAGCTCGAGGTTGACGACGGTGTCGAGCCCCGAGGTCACACGGCCCGGGATGCCCGTGCCGTGGTCGTTGTCGAGCTCGGAGATGTCCGCGTGAAGTCGAAGCTCGACACGCCCCGTGCTCGCGTCGTAGGCCGGCTCGACCCCGATCGCGGAGCCGAAAGAGATCTTTTCGACTCCCGAGGTGAGCGCGGTCTGGATCGGGACGTTGACCTCTCCGCCGGTCGTGAACGTCGCCTTCTCGCCGTTGGCCGTCACCACGGCCGCTTGGCGCATCACCTTGGCCCAGCCCGAGGTCTGGCCGATGTCGAGGCGGGGCAGCGCCTGGTCGGAGATCACCGCCGTAGCGCTCGAGAGCACGTTCTCTTTCAGATCGTAGGAAGCGGAGAACGTCGGTGCGACGGAGGAGGGCCAGCCGAAGCCGAGCTGGTGGCCGTAGCTTTTTTGTAGCTGCACGAAGTAGAAATCGAGTCGGATGTTGTCGCGCGCCTCGACGCTCCCCTGGGCTTTCGCCTTCTTCTTCGGTCCGTTCGGGTCGGTGACTTCGATCCGGTAGTAGCGCTCCGCCCCGTCCATCATGAGGAGCAGGAGGGTCGTCGTGCCGGGGGCGAGCGCGACGATCACGAACTCGTTGGCGTCCTTCGTCATGCGCACGTCGATGATCCCGCGGACTCCCTCGGAGAAGCTCTTCACGTTCTGTGTCGGCATCGTGGTCTGCTCGCCGACGGACAGCTCGATGATGTCGAAAGGCGCAGCCGCGGCATCGCTCGCCGCCGGCTTCGGCGGGGTCGGACCTTGCGCCAGCGCCGCGCTCGAGACCGAACAGGAAAGCGCGAGCGCCAGCGACGCGAGGCGGGACGCTCGCCCCGAGCTCGGTGGGAAGCGCCCCCTCACGGACGGCCTCCTTTTGCACGTTGCTCCACGCCACCGCCGACCGTCGCCTGCCGGAGATCCTGCGCCGTCGTCTCCGCGACCCCCGTCGCAAGCGCGATGTCGTCGGCGTTACGCAGCGTGAGCGACAACCGGCCGTGCTCCCTGGCCTGCGTGATGAGCTGCGCGTCGGTGACGCTGGCCGAGAGCGTCACGGAGCCCCCGCGCTGAGCGCCTGGAGCGCGAGCCCCGCCCTCGCTGGTCTTGGCGACGCTGCCGCCCACCGACAAAACGAGCAGGTTCTGCAACAGCGTGGAGGTCGCGCCCGGCTCGCTCCCGGAGCTCGCCGTGAACAGCACGTTGACGCGGTCGCCCGGTCTGAGCAGGCCGTCGAAGCTGCCGGCGCGAGCTTCGATCGCTACGGCACGCATTCCGCGCTCGACGAGCGTCGAGAGCGCTCGTGTGGTGCTTGCCCCCGCAACGTCGCTCCAGAGGATCGCGTCGTTGGCGCCGAGCGCCGTCGAAACCCGGGCGCCGAGGATCTTCTTCGAGTCGCTCGCGTGGATCTGGCGGGCATCCACGTACGCCTCCGGCACGTCACGCACCGCGAGCGCTTTCTCCGAGAGGGTGGAGCCGAGCGGAACTTCCTCCGCCGCGACCAGGAGCGACACTTTGGGACCGCCCGAAACCTCCGCTTCGAGCCGGGCCAGGTACAGATGGCCCACGGCGCCCGCGGCGACCGCAAAAGCCAGAGCGATGAGGAGGGGAGACTTTTTCATGGTCCTCGCGGAGCGCCGCTCGCTGCCGGGCGCCCTCACCCCCTCATCGGCAGCAGGCCCTCGGTCGTTGCAGGAAAGCTCTCGCGGGCGCCCAGTCAGCCGAGCAGGGCCAGTGAATAGAGCGCTTTCGAGCCGTGCCTGGTCACCCTGACGACGAGCTCCCGGGTGCCCAGGCGGGCCCACAATCGTTCGCCGGAGACCCGCGTCACGGTGAAGCCGCGCGCGCCGAGCAGGGCGGCGTACGTGGCGAGCGGATTGGGCGAGGCGGCTGCGTCTTCGTACAAGCCGAGCGCGTACGGCGAGCCCGCTTCGGCGGCGGAGAGCAGACGGCGCGACCCCTCGGGCCGCGGGATGCCGTCGAGATCGCGGCCCGGCGCATCACCCGTCTTCGGAAACGCCGCAAGGATCGGCAGGCTGCCGGTGCTCCAGATGAAAAGCACGGTCGTCGTTCGGCCCGTGCGACTGAGGAAAGCGAACCGGAGTGCCCCCACGGCGCCAAGATCGCCGGTCTTCGCCAGGCGACCGAGCCGCTCGGCGAGCGTGGTCCGAGCGAGGCGCTCCCCGGTGTCCAGGCAGGCGAGCACGCCGCGGTCGCCGCTCCGTTGCCTGAGCACGCCGCGAGAAAGCCGCCCGAGCGCGCCCCCGCCCGGGGCATTTCCCGGCTCGTGCAGTAGCGCCCCGGGTACGTCGAGCCCGCCTCGCCCGCAAGTCGATTCGAGCCGCTCGAGCGCTTCGTCGAGCTCGAGCTCCGTGGACATGCCGAGGACGCCGAGCTCCATGCCGTTCATGACGAGTCGGCGTGGCGCCGAGTGCGGATGAAGCCCTTCGAGCTCGCTGAGCGCTTCCCCAAACCGCGAGAGACGGGCGCCGACCTCTTCTTCGGCGGCGTGCGCCGAACGGAGGGAGGCGAGAGCGAGCAGGGCGGCGAGCGTCAGCGCGACGCGAAGGGCGCCAATGGCCGTCGAGATCGCGCGACGCGCCTTCCGTTCGAAGGTCGGCTCGATGACGGTGAGCGAGGGCCGGCTCGGGCGAGCGAGGCGCGTCATGGCCCCCACCAGATCCTCCAGGCATCCTTGGCGACGTCGAGGGGCCGGCTCGGCGCGAGGTTGCAGGGGAGATGATACTCGGACGAGACGCGCACGCTGCTTTTACCGAGCGGCGCGGGACGGCGAACGTCGCGATGGGCCGTCGCGACCGCCGCGTCGCCGAAGATGCTGCGCAGCGCCTTCTTCAACAGGCCGTCGATGATGCCGGACACGGGGCCCGCGTCGGGTAAGGGGATCGGCGGATCGTCGACGGCCGGCTCCGTTTCGAGCTCGCAGCCGGGCGGCACCGTGCGGCAGTTGCCGGCGGAGTACAGCCAGGCGCAGCTCCGCGCCTGCATGGCGGCCTCGTGCCGCGCGGCCGACAGATCGCGAAAATAGAAGAGCGCGACGAAGAGCAGCACGAGGACGGGCAAGGCGACGACGGCCTCGGCGGTTGCCACGCCGCGCCCTGCGCTCGCGCCGTGCCTTGGTGCTCGTCCCCGTTCAGGTCTCGTCATGGTCGCCTCGTCAATGCGCGATCAGATCGCCCAGCCGCCCGAGCACGTCGCCGAGCGCGCCGCAGCCCGTCTCGCCCCCTTCTCCCGCGCCGCAGGCGCCCGTCAACCCGTCGAGCGCGCCCGACTCGGGCACCTTGAAGCGCTTGAGACGCGCGCGCCATTTCATGTTCCACATCCAAGCGTCACGACCCTCCGCGCCGTCGTAGAAGTATTCGGTCTGAGCCACCGCGACGTTGCCGAGCGCTCTGAGCTCACCGAGCGGCTGTTCCGGTGCACGTCGCCCGAAGAGCGACAGTCGGACCAGCCGTGACGCGCTGCCCGCGTCGAAATCGCCGACCACGAAGCCGCGGATTTGGAAATCCTCCGCCCCGAGATCGACCCCGGCGAGCACGCGCTTGGGTGAGCGCGAGTCGCCGTCGCTCTGGGGCGGCGTGTCGTCCCCGCCGCCGAGCGACACCTGCACGTTCTTCTTGCAGCCCAGGATGTGCGTGACCTCCGTGAAGGTGATCGGCGCCGAATAGATGGGCTCGTCCGGGTCGGTTCCTCGGGTGATCAACGGAGCAGCGAGCGGCGGCTGCTCGGTGCTGCACACCGGCAGCACCTCGTTCACGTCGCTGGCGCGACGAACGGTCACGTTGTAGCCGTCGGCGTAAACGCGGTTGGTGCGGGGCGGGCCGCAGGGAGGGCGCGTCGTCGACGGCGCATGCTCGAGATCGGGCGGGTAGACGGTGGGAGGGTCGTAGGTCGGCTCCTGCCGCTCCCAGTGGTTGACGTTCCAGAGGTAGCGAACGTGACCCTGTCGGAGCTGATACCAGTAGAAGAACGGCGTGGGCTGCGTTTGCGGGTCGCACTGGACGCGAGCCGCGGCGACGCGCTGCTCGTACGGCCCGCCGATCGAGCAATTCGTCCCAGCTCGACACTTTCCCGTGTCCTTGTCGGGCGTCGAGTCCTCGTCGAACCGGCTGGCCTCGCTGCAGGCGTCTGCCGACTCCTCGGGCGGCGCGTTCGTGTCCTCGCAAAGGTCGTTCGCCGCGAAGCGCGGATAGGCGCGCTCGACCGTGCGCTCGAACGTGGGGGCGTGGTCGTTGCTTCCCCCGCAGAACCAGCTCTGCATGGCGCCGGTCATCTCCCCGGTGGCGGACACCAGCGCGCCTTTCGCCTTGGCGAACGGTGGGACGGCATCGAACACCGGATCGAGCGGCAACAGTGCGAGCTCCGCGGCCGTTTCGCCGCCGTGCTCGCACAGCACGCCGAAGGAGTCGTCCTCGAGCGGCAGCGTGAGCTCGACGCGCCCGATCACCGCGCCGAATTTCACGGGAGGCTTCCAGTGCTTCTCGAGATCACTTTGCGCCTGGAGCTCGGCAGCGACGACGGCGCCCGCCTGGACGGCGCTCGAGAGCGTGTGCAGGCCCTCGAGCGCGGTGTCGACGGGCCCCTTTAGCGAGTCGTACGCGTCGTGCAACGCTTCCTGCACGGGCTTGAGCACGGGGATGGCGGCGAGGCTCGCGCCGAACGTCGGCCAGGCGAGCACCGCGGCGATGATCATCCCGATGATGGCCAGCGTCTCGGCGAGCTTGATGGCGATGAGGATCGCGAGCAGCGCGGCCATCACCATGTTGACGAGCACGATGAAGTTCATGCTCCGCGCGTGCATCACGGCGCCCGAGAGCGCCGCAGAGTCGACGGCATCCTGCATGCGCTCGCGAAACAACACCGCTTCGACGCTGCCCACGAACGCGTACAGCATGCCCACGGCGAAGACGGCGAAGAAGACCGTGACCAGCGCCATCGCGCCGCGCTCGTCGAGCCGGGTTTCGTGGCGGGTCATCCGCCCTCCGTGTGCTCGTAGTGAGCGCCCTGGTTCGGCAGCGTCACCGCAGCGTCGATCACGCTGACGCGCGCGCCGGGCTCCATCACGATCGTGAGCCAGCTTGGACGCTCCGCGAGGCGAAGGCGGTCGGCGAGCGCCTGCGCCGGCGTGGGCTCGTCACCATTTCCAGGCTGCCCTTCGTCACCCGCGGGCAAAAGGGAGGCGAGCGTGCGGCAGATGAGCGCGCGAACGATGGGAACCTTGCAGGTGTAGAGGTACGTGACTCTCGCGGTGACGGGGGCGTCGAGCGGGATGGGCTCCGCCGCCAGCGCCTCGGTGCCGCCGACGTGCAGCGTGACGACGGCCGCGGCGTCCGTGTACGCGAGGGCCGAGGCCGAGATCCGCGAAGAAATCCTGCGAGATGCTGGCTCTCAGCGTATCGTTGCGGGAGCCCGCGGGCGGGGCCTTGGGCGCGAGGGTGATGAGCGAGAGGTAGGCGGCCGTGCGGATCGTCACCATGCGGGCGCCCTGCTGAGGCGGAAAATCGTGGTCGTTCGAGCTCCCCGCCGCGGCTTGTTCGACCGACGAGATGGCCTGCTGCGCGAGCGCCGCCGGGTTCGCGCCCGTGGCAAGGCCCAGGGTGGCGAGTAGCGACGCCGGCCCGGTGCCGGGCGCGGGGGGCTCGGTCGTGAGCATGCCGCGCGGCACCTGTTCGTAGCGCGCCGGGTCGTCCTCGAGCACGACGATGGCGGAGCGCGCGGCCGCGTAGGCAGCATGCCGGACCACGAGCGCTCCCGTGTAGAGCAGCGAGAGCTGGCACACGGCGAGGAACAGCACGAACACCGGCATGAACGCGAGCAAGAACTCGAGGTACACGACGCCACGCTCGTCGCGACCCGTGGCCGCCACCGAGCGTGCGCCGTAGCGCACCGCGACCCCGGAGCTCAGAGTGCGAGCCACGGCACCCACCGTGCCAGCTGGTTGGCGAAGCACGCGTAAAAGACCGCGCCGAGAATCGCCGGGCCCATGCGAAGCTCGGTGAGCGCCTCGGGCGAAAGGGGCTTTCGAAAGCGCGCCGGCAGGAGCGGGTTGGCGAACAAGCGGAGGGCGTTGCCGAGCACTCGAAGGAGCTTTCCCGCGAAGGCCAGGCGCAAGAGCGCGAACGTGCTGAGCAAAATGCAGGCACAGAGCTCTATTTGGAGCCCGACGAGTGGCCCCTCGAGGGCGCCGAGCGCCGCGAACAGCTTCACGTCGCCGCCACCGATGGCGCGGCCACGGGTGGCTTTCGAAAGCACGAACGGCAAGAGCCCGGCGAGCAACAGCCCGAGGATGCTCTCCACGCCCTCTGAAAGTCCGCCGAGCGCCACGTGAAGCACGATGGCCAGGGCCCCCGCGGGGAGCGTGAGGCGGTTGGGGATGCGCCCGGAACGGGCGTCCCAGACCGCGCCCACGCCTCCCACGAGAAGCGAGGCGGAGTCGACGATCAGGGAAGGGGCCATGCTGAAGTCGTCCCGCTTTCGAGCTACTGACTCGGAGCGGAATCACCCGAACGAAGATCGTTGATGTCGTTCGTTGCGCTGTTGACCTGACCCTTGATGGCGTCGCCGAAGCTGCGCCACGTCACGATGGCCATCACGGCGAGCAGCACGAGGATGATGACGTACTCCACCGTCGAGAGCCCTCGCTCGTCCGCGACGACCACGTGGCCTCCGGTGAAGCGCTTGATGTTCTTGATGAGTCGTTTCATGGCTTCGATTGCTCCTTTTGCGGGACAAGACCGTCCGGGCGGCCCCGCTCCCGTTTCCCCTCCCCTTCGGTCGGGCCATTTCGGCCGTTGCAAGATTCTCCGGTCGCTTGCAGCGCTCAGGGGAAAGGCAGCAGCAGCAGGGTCACGCGGCCCTCGTAGGCCGTGACGAGCGGGGCACCGAGAGCGGCGACGGCGAAGGCGCAAACAATCGCCACGACGCAGAGCAGCACCGCGTACTCCACACTGACGCTGCCTCGTTCGTCGTGGAAACCACCCGAACCAAAGGACCACCGGGACATCACCTGGTCCCTTCGGTCGCCGCGCCCCGCTCGTTGCGCTTCGATTGTTTTCGCGCCCGACGCACTTTGTTGCAACGAGCGTTTTCGCGCGCCCGATCGGCTGGCATGACGCTCCCCCCTCGCCCTCGGGCTTCCCTGTGCCTGCTCTTCTTGCTCGTCGCCGCTTGCGGCGGCGAAAAGGCGCCCCATGGTGCCGGTCCTTCCGCCGAGCCTGGCGCTACGGAAACCGCCTGCGACAACGGCGCCGACGATGATCACGATGGCCGCGCCGACTGCGACGATCTCGACTGCCGGCTGACCACGCCTTTTTGTGGCCTCGCCCCCGCGCTCGATCGCTCGGTGGCAACCACGGTGGACCTCGCAGCCACGTTTCTTTGTTCCGGCGCGGACCCACTGCAAAAGGATGCGAAACCCTC
This sequence comes from uncultured delta proteobacterium, assembly GCA_963841435.1. Classification (GTDB taxonomy): domain Bacteria; phylum Myxococcota_A; class Polyangia; order Polyangiales; family Polyangiaceae; genus PMG-095. The sequence goes on along the minus strand of CAWJCS010000002.1, from coordinate 396,910 downwards.
GGCGTTCGACCGGCGCCGCGTGGCCATCGTGCGTGGTAAAATCGTGGATCGCGCCGGCGAGGCCCTCGCCGGCGTGCGCGTCTCGGTGGTGGGACACGACGAGTACGGCTACACCGAATCGCGCCCCGACGGCCTGTTCGACCTGGCGGTGAATGGCGGCGGGCGTCTCGTGTTCCGCTACGAGCGCGGGGGCTACCTGAGCGTCGAGCGGAGCGCCCTGCCCGGCTGGCAGCGCTACGACCGGCTCCCCGAGGTCGGCATGATCGCGGCGAGCGAGCACCTCTCGTCCGTGCGTTCCGGCAGCACCGGGACCCAGACCGCCGTCGGCGACCCGATCGACGACGCGTTCGGGGCCCGCCAGCCCTTTCTCGTGTTCCGCCCGGGGACGACGCTCACGGCGCGGCTTCCCGGCGGTGACCAGAAGAAGCTCGACGCCGCGTCGCTGCGCGTCACCGAGTACCCCTTCGAGCCGCCGACGGCCGAAAACTGGGTCTCGACCGCCCGCTTCGCTCCCGGCACGCTCCCGGTCTCCGGTGGGCTGAGCTACGGCCTCTCGATCGATGTCGCGGAGGCCGACGCGCTTGGCGCCACGAGCGTCGCGCTTTCCACCCCGGTCAGCGTCTACGTCGAGAACTTCCTCGACCTACCCGTCGGCTCTTCCGTCCCGCTCGGCTACTACGAAAAGAAGCAGAGCCAGTGGCAGCACGGCAACACGGGCCGCGTCATCGAGGTCCTGGACATCGTCAACGGCAAGGCCGTCCTCGATCTCGACGGCGACGGCGCCGAGGACGCTGCGAGCGCCGCGCTCGACGCCGGCGTGACCGAAGACGAACGCGCCGCGCTCGGCGCCCGCTACCAGAAGGGCGCGACGCTCTGGCGCTCGCGCGTCAACCACTTCTCCTCGTGGGACATGCTGTTCCCGGTCGAGGCGCCCCCGGATGCGATCGCCCCGAACGTCCAGGGCATCGCGACGCGCGTCCTCGACGAACCGACCCGTCGCGGCGCCGCCGTGGTCGAGCCGCAAGCGCTGTCGCAAGCGGTGCCGATCGCCGGGACACCCTATTCCCTTCACTATCAATCCGACCGCACCACGAGCTACGGGCCCGGTTTCCAGCTCGAGCTACCGTTGCTTTCGGACGACGTTCCCGCGGGGCTAAAGCAGGTGATCTCCGTCGTCGAGGTCGCGGGTCAGACGCTCGAGGAGACCCTCGCGCCCGAGCCGAACCTGAAACGGGTCGTGTCGTGGGACGGCAAGGACGGCTTCGGGCGGCTCGTTCAGGGGCCGCAGATCGCGCGCGTCGTCACCGGCTTCGTCTTCGACGGCGAAGTCGCGGCGGGCGAAGGCTTCGGCATTCCCGGGACCACAGAGGAGACGACGCCGATCGGCGACGCCGTGCTGTCCCAGGTGCAGGAAGTACCCATCGGCGTCTGGGATGCGAAGGGCTACGCGCTCGGCGGCTTCGGTCTCGACGTTTTGCACGCCTACGATCCGGCGAGCCAGACCATCTTCTTCGGCACGGGCGACCTTCGCACCGCGCAGAACGTGGCCCTCGTCGTCACGCGCCCGAGCAATCAAGAAGACCTCGGCACGCCGGACGGAATCGGCGTCGCGCCCGACGGCAGCCTGATCGTCACTGACGACCAAGAGGACTCACTCGACCCGCAGGGCAGGATTTTGCGCATCGACCCCGAGGGAGTGACGACGGTCGTGGCCGGCGCCGGAGCGAGCGGCGAGGCGGGCGACCTCGTGCTCGGCTCGCCCCAGGGGGTCGTGGTCAAGGACGACGGCACCATCATCGTGTCGGATTTCGGCAAGAAGGCCGTGCGCGCCATCGCACCGGGCGGAGCCGTCAGCACGCTCGTCGGTCCCGCCTCGGACAATCCGGTGGCCGTGGCGGACCTCGCGAAGGTAGACGGGCTCGCCCTCGGGCCGCGGGAGGAGCTTTACATCGTCGACATCGATCGCGTGTTTCGCTTCGAGGGCGGCGTGCTCGAAGTGTTCGCAGGTGGCGGTGAAGGCGGGGACGGTTTGCCGGCGCGCGAGGCGACGCTCGTCGAGCCGAGCGCTGTCGTCGCGGCCCCCGACGGCACGGTGTACATCTCCGAGCGCGGCGTCGACGGAGAGGAAGGCGGCCACCGCGTCCGCAAGGTGACGCCAGGCGGCATCATCCTGACGGTCGCCGGCACCGGCACGCCCGGCTTCTCCGGTGACGGAGGCAGCGCCCAGAACGCCGAGCTCAACGGCCCGCGCGGCCTCGCTCTGTCGGAAGACGGCTCGCTCTACATCGCCGATCAATGGAACGATCGCATCCGCCGGGTCACGACCGAGGGCTTGATCCAGACCGTCATGGGTGGAGGCGACGCCAGCCTCGAGGAAGGGCAGCTCGCCGAGAAGGTGCGCATCACCGAGCCGGACGGCATCGCCGTGGGGCGCGACGGCGCGCTGTTCGTGGCCACGCGTGAAAGCGTCTTCAAGGTCGCGCCCGGCTTGCCCGATCTGTCAGCGGATCAGTCGCTGGTCCCCTCGACCGACGGCACCACACTGTTCCGCTTCGACGAGCGCGGGCGGCACGAGGCGACCATCGATGCCGTGACCGGCGTCACCGAGCTCGAGCTCGGCTACGACGAGCAAGGTCACCTCGAGACGCTCAAGGACAAGAACGGCCAGGTCACGCTGGTCGACCGCGACCCGAGCGGCAATCTGACGGGCTTCAAGGGGCCCTTCCTGCAAGAAACCAAAGTCACGCTCGACGATCGCGGCCGTATCGACAAAGTCACGGACCCGCTCGGTCGGGATACCGCGTTCGAGTACGACGCGGATCTAATTTCCAAAGTCACCGACCCGCTCGGTGGCATCACCAACGCGGTGTACGTGGACGGCGCGCTCACGAGCACGACCGACCCGACGGGCTACACGGAAACCCTGGAGCGCGTTGCGATCGAAGGCGGCACGAGCGTTTCGGTCACCACCGCTGCCGGCCGCCAGACGACCTACGATTTCGTCGCAGGGCTCGGCGGGACGCTCGAGCGCGTGGTCCATCTGCCCGACAGCAGCATCGTGCGCTGGGACGACACGGCCATCAGCCGGACGCTCAAAAGCGCTGACGGCAGCACGACCACCGCGCTGCTGCTCCCTGACCCCGCCTTTGGCGCTCAGGCCCTCTACCCCGGCACCGTCACCACCAAGCTTCCGAGCGGCTCCACGCTCGAGGTTGCCCAGATGCGCGGCAAGCGCCTGACGGACATCAAAAATGCGCTGTCGGTCGAGGAATGGGACGAGCTCACCGACGTGAACGGTCGGTTGTTCGAGACGCTCTACCTGCGTGACGATCGGAGCATCACGACGACGACGCCGGTGGGCCGGCAGAGAACGACGACGCTCGACGAGCGCGGCCGCCGCACCGAACGTCGTCGCGGCGGGGCTGCCGTCGCTGCACTTCGAGTACGACGAGCTCGGGCGCCTCATCGAGACGACAGCGAGCGCCGACGGCAACGTCCGCCGCGTCGCCTATGAATACGACGCCAACGGCTTTCTAACCCAGCGCGAAGACCCTGAAGGGAACCGCGTGAAGTACGAGTCGGATCTCGTGGGGCGCATCCAGTCGCTGCTCCGCCCCGACGACGAAGCGGTCACGTTCGACTACGACGACGACGACAATCTCCTGTCGCTCACGCCTCCGGGCCGCGGCGCGCACACCTTCGCGTACCAGCCCAAGACGAGCCTGCTCGAGCTCAGCACGCCCCCGGCCGTTTCCGGGTCGGGCAAGAACGACCTGCCCGTGGGCGGCGCCCGCTACGACTACAACGACGACCGGCAGCTCTTGCAGATCGCGCGCTCCGACGGTCAAAACCTCGACTTTCACTACGACGACGCGAGCGGCCGCTTGAAGTCGCTCGAGATCCCCGACGCGACCATCAGCTATGGCTACGACTCGGGCGGCATGCTCACGTCCGTCAATCGCTCGGACAGCGTGAAAGTCACGCTGAGCCACGACGGGCCACTCTGGACGGGCAGCACCTGGTCAGGCGCCATCGACGGCAGCGTCACCGCCAAGTACGACGAGAATTTCTTCCTCGCCTCGATGACCGTCAACGGCTCGAGCACGGCGAAGTTCACGTACGACGACGACGGCCTCGTGACCTCGGCCACCGCCAACAACGTCACGTACCAAATCGAGCGTGACGCGAAGAGCGGGTTCATCACGAACACGACGCTCGGCACGGTGACCACGGCCACCGACTACAATGGTTTTGGCGAGCCGTCGCGTCTGCGTGCGGCCTTCCAGGGCAACGTCAACTTCACCGAGAAGCTCGAGCGTGACGCACTGGGCCGCATCACGCACATCGACGAAATCATCGGCAACGGCGAGCGCGGCATCGACTACGACTACGACGAGCTCGGCCGGCTGGTGAAGGAGACGGTCAACGGCACCACGACGGAGTACGACTACGACGCGAACGGCAACCGCACTTCGGTGAGCGTCGATGGCGCCCTCGTCGCCGACGCCGACTACGATGCTCAGGATCGCCTGACGCGCTTCGGTAGCACCGACGTCGAGGCAACTCCGCAGGGCGACCTCTTGCGCATGAGCGACGGCGACGACGCCAACGAGCTCGTCTACGACGCGCTCGGCAACCTCCTGTCCGTCACGCAGAACCGCTCGGGTACGACGCGAGTCATCAGCTACAAGGTGGACGGCCTCGGCCGCCGCGTCGCCCGCCAGGTGGACGGTAAGTTCGACGCTGCGTGGGTCTATCGCGACGGCCTGCGTCCCGTCGGCCAGGTCAACTCTGCCGGCATCTTCATGCACTTCATCTACGCCGACGACGCCATCGGCGGCGCCCCCGACTACATCCTGCGCGCCGGCGTCCCTTACCGCGTCATCAAGGACCACGTCGGCAGCGTGCGCCTCGTCGTCAACGCCCAGACCGGCGTCGTCGAACAAAAGCTCGACTACGACGCCTTCGGCCACGTCACGGGCGACACCAACCCCGGTTTCCAGCCCTTCGGTTTCGCGGGCGGCCTCGACGACGCTTACACCGGCTACACCCGCTTCGGCGCGCGAGACTACTCGGGCGCGCTCGGACGCTGGCTTTCGAAGGATCCGATCGGGTTCGGGGCTGGGGACACGAACGTGTACGCGTACTGTGGGAACGACCCGATCAATCATGTGGACGCAGATGGAAAGCGTCCGCTCACGGCGAACGAGCGGGCGTTTCTGAAGCGCTACTATGGTGGTTCGCTCGACTACGACTCTATCGACGTCGAGGCGATGCCCGCCGCATTGCGCAAGTTCGCGGTGGGGATGAATCCGTACGGCCGGAAGATCTGGCTCAAGCCCAGCTATTTTGTGAAGTCGAACGCTGCGAACGAAGTCAATTTCAAGAGTCTCAACGCCGCCGGAACGCTCGCCCACGAGGCGTTTCACGTTTGGCAACGATCCCACGGGCATTTCCTTTCGGTCACGGCCGACGGTCTTTCTTTGGGTATCGGAGGCTCCCTCCTGGGGATCGATCCGTACGCGTACGCGGCGAGCAGCGCCCCCCACGAGATGTTCTTGCGCTTCCTAATGGCGGGCGTTGAGCAGCAAGCACACATGTTCGAGGACTATGTCTTGCAGGACCTAGTGAAGAGCCCTGGCGGCATGGCCCCTTTTGCCGAGATTGCTCGTTTCGTGGTGTCTCGGTAGACTCGGAGAAAGCTCGAGGAGATGACTAAGCATGGGAGCCGGCCGCCGCGTCCATCCGTTGACCCCCGCTGTCACGATACTTGGCATCGGCTTGCTGGCGTGCTCGCGCGACCTCCGCATCGACGTGATGCAATTCCCCTCAGGGTTGGTCTTCTCCTTCCAGGACTGTGGGCTCTTTCTTCGCGGAGAAGAGAAGGTCGAGTTCGTTTCCATCCGCCGGCAAGATGGGAGCAGAGGGGCCAGCCGCCTGTGCGCAGGGGCCATCACTCCCGCGGCGACGTGGCCGTATGGCAGTGGCCTTCCGGGCTGCCCCAAACTCGAGCCAGGCCGGCACTACGTGCTCGAAGCGAATGGATTGGGGCACAAGGGTGAAATCGCGTTCAGCATCGCGCCATCCGGAGTGGCCGTCAGCTCGAGGAGTTGCCCATGATGTGGTCCCGAGACCTCCGGAGCTCGGCGACTTCGGGAGCGCGGCGAGAGACGTTTCTGGCGATGGAAAGCGGATCGTCGGGACGGCCGCGCCCGCCGCGAACCCGAGCGAGGCCTTCTTCTGGGACCGCGCCGGTGGCATGCGGAGCCTTCTCGACGCGATGCACGAGCGGGGCTTCGAAGACATGCTCGAGGACTGGAGCTTGGAGAGCGCACACGCCATCAGCGCCGACGGCAAGGTCGTGGTTGGCTGCGCGAGCGGACCGCTCGCTCCGGGCGTGCGGAGCCAAGCCTATCGCGTTCGGCTCGAGCCGTAGCGTTGCGAGATCCAAGCGGGCACGAGGGGCGCCTTCATGTCACGCGTGATCACGGCGCAAGCAGCATCCCGTAGCCGACGGGGGGCAGGAACGCCTCGGAGAACCCGGAAACACCTGCCTGGATCCAGAAGAACGACGGATCGTCGAGATCCCGATCGAACTCGAAATGAAGCTTTTTGGGCAGGCCATCCGCGTCGAGCTGGCCGACTATGACCCGCATGCCCGGCACCTCCACGACCTCCCCCACCTGGAATGGGACGGCACGCACCGGATTGCCCACACCGAAGTGCACCAGGGGCTCGTTGCCGTCTTGAGTCACGTCCAGGGTGCGCGGGCCGGAACGTACGACAGCGATCCGCCCGTACGCCTGGCACAGGACTCGAAAGCGTGCAGGCGCGGCGTCTCGCAGCATGAAGGGAGCGACGAACGCCGTTGGCGGCGAAACGCTGCGCAGCACGACGATGGTGGACTTTTCCGGGGTCATTCGTGCCCGCACCCACGCCATTCGCGCGTCGAACTCCGGTTCCTTCTGCGCGGCGAGGGCCGTGAACGCGTGTGCTTGTTCGGGCACGATCGCGAAGTGCGAGACGGCAAGGCCGAGGGCCACGAGCGAAACGACGACGTTCGCTGGGCCGGCGCCCGTCTCCTGCCGGGACCGACCAAAGAGCGCCCTTTCGATGACGAGTCCGATGCCGGCGCTCGCGCCGAGCGCGGCCGGGCCGAGAAGCCGCATGGAAGCGCCCGCCGAAAGCACCGGCAAAAGAGCGATCGCGGATCCAGCCACGAGCCAGACGAAGCGCGTTCGGCGTTCGGGCTTCAGGCTCGCGCCCGTGCGAAACAGCGCGAGGCCGAGAACGCTCGCGAGCGGAATGCCCCAGAGCACGAGCGAGCGAGCGAGCGGGCGCTGCCGTCAGGGCTTCGTCGCGGATCCCGAACCAGAGCGAGCCCAGCAGCACGGCAAGCCCGCGCGGCGCGCCGCCGAGGTAGCCGTTCGGATCCGCGAGGGGGCTCCGATAAAACGAAGACCCTCGTGCTCCGTACCCGAGCGCCGCGTGTAGGGCGAGGTAGACGACGAACGGCAGCAAGAAGCTCGAAGCCTTTCGCAAGCGCGAGAGGGCAGTCTCCTCGCGTCGCGAGAGCTCGATGGCGAGCACGTACCCGGCGAAACACAGGGCGTACTCCCCCGTCGAAAACGTCGCCGCCCACAGCACGCCGCTCACGATGGCGTCACGCCGGAGCCCCCGTTCGCGGAAGCGCGCGTAATAGAGCAGCGCCCACGCCCCGAACACGAGCGTGACGAGCACGCCACGATTCGCGAGCCAGACGACCGGGACGGTGTGCGCAGGAGATACCGCGAACACCGAGGTGGCGAGCAACGCGGCGCGCGCTCCCAGCAACCCCCGAAACAGCACGAAGCCGCTCGCGACGGCCGCAACCCACCACGCCAGCGAAAAAACGTGTGGCAAGAAGCCATCGTAACCGGCGACGCGAAAGTCGAGCCAGACGAGGGCGCTCGGGAGCGGTCGCAGAAAGCGCGCCGTTTCGTGCGGCACGTATTCCCACCACGGGATTGCTCCGCGGTCGAGGAAGGCGTCACGGCTGTCATTCGCGTAAAAATCGAAGAGATTGAGGATGCTTCTTGCCGGCGCGAGCTTGCCTTCGATGAGCGCTCGCTGCGTGAAGTCGTCGAGCGCAACTGGAGCGCGCAGCGCGGGAAGGCGGCTGTAGGCCGCGAAGGCGAGCACGGCCACCATCACGACGTAGAGCCAGGCGGGGACTCGGGCGCGCTCACGTCGCTTCGGTGCGGCCGGGTCGTGCTGTCGGGAAACGCGCGGCATAGAAGGAGGCGACGGGTGAGCCCTCAGCCGGGCGCCGAGCAGTAGCGCCGCCACGCCGTACGATAGGCCGCTTCGAGATGGCGCGCGAAGCGCGGCGCGTCTCCGAGCGGCGACGTTTCGAGTCGGGAGCGAAGCTCGGCGCGAAGCTTGCTCAACCGATCGAGGTCGCGCGCGAGCGCGGTGGCCGTTTCGACGAACCCGTCCTCGGAGCTCGCGAAAAGCTCGGGAAGTCCGAGGTTCGTGGCGATGCTGACCCCGGCACGCTGCAACCCGGAGGAGCCGCTCAGGCTGACGACCGGCACGCCCATCCACGCCGCGTCGAGCGTCGTGGTCGCCCCGTTGAACGGGAACGTGTCGAGCCCGATGTCGATGCGACCATAGCGCTCGAGGTACTCGTGGCGCGAAACCCGGCCTCCGAGCACGATCCGGTCCGCGTCAATCCCCTCGTGAGCGAACACTCGGCGGAGCCGCTCGCGCGCATGCTCTTCTGCGTAGAGGAACAGTCGCGACCGTGGCACCGCATTCAGCACTCGCGCCCAGAGCACGAAGACCGCGTCGTGGAGCTTGCGGTAGGTGTTCTGAGAACCGAACGTGACGTGGCCCGCGCCGAGGGCAGGCAGGGCACCGACTGAAAGCTCGGTGTCGAGCGCCGAGTAGCACCACAGCGTCTCGGGCAAGTGGAGGCAGGCCTCGGAGTAGGCGCCGAGCTCGGTGCCGGGCGGATCGACGAAAGGATCGGTGATGCGATAGTCGATGGTGTCGAGGCCCGTCGTTCCGACGTAGCCGAGCCAGCTCATTTGCACGGGCGCCGGCTTGCACGCGAAGGTCCTGAGGCGGCCCCCCGCGCTGTGGAGGGCCAGATCGACCAGAATGTCCACGCGGTCGCGGCGGACGAGCTCGGCGGCCGCAACGTCATCGAGCGGTCGAATGTCGCGAAAGTGGTCCCCCGCGAACGTCCGATACCATTCGGTCTCCGCGTCCGGCCGATCCACGGACGAATACAAGAAGATCTCGAATGCGGCCCTTTCGTGATGCTCGAAGAGAGGCACCAGGAACTGCTGAATCGCGTGCGCCCGAAAATCGGGTGAGACGTAGCCGATGCGTAGGCGGCGCTCGGGATCTTTGTCGTTTTCGTGGGCGCGCAGGTACTTTCGTAGCGGCTCTGCGTGGCGCTCGGCCCAGGCGCGCGCTTCGGTGAAGACGGCCCGGGCGTCGTAGTCCGGACCCGAGAGCATCGCGACGATGAGGTCGCTGTGAGAACGGTCGTTGGAGGGGTCGAGCTCGGTGGCGCGGCGGTAGCTCTCGAGGGCCGCGGCCTTTTCGCCCGTCGCATCGAGGGCGTCGCCGAGCTGCCCGTGAGCCGATGCGAGGTCCGGAGCAAGCTCGACGGCGCGCCGGGCGTGGACCAACGATTCGTCGGGCCGATTGAGGCGGAACAGTACCCACGCGAGAGTAACCCGGAGGCGTGGCCCGTCGGGACCGAACGCCGCCGCTTGCTGGAGCAGCTCGAGCGCCGGCGCGTAGACGCCCGCCTCGCCGAGGACCGAAGCAAGGTTCAGGCGCGCGTCCGGATAGCTCGGCTCGGTTTCGAGGATCCGTCCGAATGCCTCCGCGGCGACGTCCAATCGACCTTGTCGCCGGTAGACCTCGCCGAGGTTCGTCAGATATTTGGGGTTTGGCTCGACCTGGACGGCTCGCTCGAGATAGCGAGTCGCTTCCTCGACGCGCCCGGTCTCGAACATGAGAATGCCGAGCGCGGACAGCGCCCGGTGGTGCCGTGCGTTCTTCGAGATCAGCTGCCGGAAGGCCGACTCCGCCTCTTTCGTGCGCCCACTGCGCTGTAGCTTGAGCCCCCGCTCCAGCGGGTCCTGCGACGCCTTCGGTGCCTTCATGGGCTCACGGGCCCGTGACGTCGACGCTGTCGATGTACATCGTGCCGGTCCAGGCCGTATTCGGGTTGAGCCGGATGGCCACGTGGTCGGCCTGGATGGCGGAGCTGAACGTTGCCGTCACGTGGTGCCAGGTGTTCATCGTGATGTTGTTACCCGTCAGGACGGGACTACTGACTTGCGACGTGGCATTCCAAGCGTCGAGGAACAGGAACGCAAGCGAGTCCAACGTCGTACCCGTGAGATAAACCCAGGCCGACATCGTGAAGCCGCCGAGTGCGACGGACGCTGATCCCGTACACAGTGGTACGGCAACGGAAACGACCTCGGAGCTCGTGAGGCCGGGGACAGCCAGGCCATAGCTGCCGTCGTGGACTCGAGTCTGGGTGAACGTGACGTTCGTGACCCCGTTGTTGGCGCCGCCGTTGACTGGAAAATTGGGGTCGGTGTCCGCGACCCAGCCTTCCGTGGTGCCCGACTCGAAGCCGAAGCTTCCGCACCGACCGCATGCCGGGGGGAACGCGTAGCCCGTGCACTGGCACGTCGCGCTCTGGCAGGCCCGGTTCGCGCCGCAAGCATTCGAGCAACTGCCGCAATGCGAGGCGTCGCTCTGCAGGTCGAACGCAGCTGCCGCAGTTCGAACGGCCCGCCTGGCAGCAAATGCTCGTGGCGGTGACGGCATCCGTGGAGCAGTTTGCGCTTTGGCACTGGTTGCTGCCCTGGCACGAGCCACCGTTGGCGACCTTCGTAACGCACGCGCCACCTTTGCAATACGATGAGGAGTTGCAGCTCATCGTCTGCGGCGCGCAGGCGCCCTGTCCGTTGCACGCCATCGAGTTGACCTGCGTCGTGTCGGTGGAGCACGTGGGGGTCGCGCAGCTCGTGCTCGAGCCAGGATAGGCGCAGGTGTCCGAAGTGCCGTTGCAGGTGCCGCCGCAAGTCGTGCCGCTGCTCGTGCAAGCAGCGCGACCATTCGCTGGAGCTCCGGATGTCTTGCGCACGCAGCTCCCGGCAGAGTTGCAGATCATGCACTGGCCCGTGCAGGAAGTCTCGCAGCACACGCCGTCGAACGCAGTGTCCGGACCCACACTGCACGTCGGCCGAGCAGCTCTGCCCGGGACCGAGCGTCGTGACGCAGGCGCCCGTCGTATCACAATAGGTGCCGGCACCGCAGGAGCTCGACGTGCAGCTGGTCGCGCACGCCATGTTGCCGGGAGCACAGCCACCGGCTGGGCAGGCACTGTTGGTGGTCGTGGTGCAGGCCCCCGAGCCGTTGCAAACCGACGCGGTCGTGATCTGGCCGTTCGTGCAGATGGCGGCACTACAAACGGCCGAGCTATCGGGAAAGGTGCAGGCTTCGGTCTCATTGCCGTCGCATTCGCCTTTGCAAGGCGCGGTCCCCGCGCAGTCAGCGCGCGGCGCGACCGGAGTGCCCAGAACGGGGGTGCATGTCCCCACCGAGCCGCCTTCCTTGCACGATTCACACTGCCCATCGCAGAGGCCATTGCAACAGACGCCGTCGGCGCAATACCCGCTCTCGCACTCCGGGCCGGCCGAGCATGGGGACCCATCTTGCGAGAGGCCCGCGTCCGAGCCGCCGCCCCCTTGCGAGCTGCCGCCTCCGCCGAGATTGCCTTCTCCCGACTCACCACCTTCGTCGGAGAGGCCAGCTCCACCTTCACCCCCGTTTTGCCCGCTCCCGCCGCCCCCGCCAAGAGCGCTGTCTCCCGACCCGCCGCCCTGACCGGAGGCGGCAGCGCCGCCTCGACCGCCACCGCCAGTCGTGCCACCCGTGCCACCGGTGCCAGCTCCGCCGCTGCCACTGGTCGCGCCCGCACCGGCAGACCCCGCCCGGATCGTACCGGGGCAAGTCAGCGTTTCCTCGCATGGACGGTCACTCTTGCCGCACCCCGCGAGCGGGGCGTAAGAGGCCGCAGCGACGAGAGCAATGGCGAAGAACCGATTCAACGTGCGCATCGTAGGACCAATCGGCCGGGCGGGGTCAAGCGTTGCACAAAACGGCTGTGGGCGAGAAGTCGCCCCGCGACCGGCGACCGTCTGTCCGCGACCACCGCGAGCAGAACGACCCAGTCCGCGTGTCGCCGCGCCTTCGCTCGGGTGCTCGCCCTGCCCGGCTTGGCCGCTCCGCCCGACCCGAGGTGCGCCCCCAGCAAAAAGCTGCAACGGCGACCCCTGACCTGCCGAACGGGGCATGTGCTCGAAGATTGCGAGAACGCGAGCGCGAGGCGGCCCCTGTCCCGCCCGCTGCCGGCTCACGGAGATGGGCTAGGATGAGCTCCGTTCGGATGTCCCAGCGGGCCGCGCAGGGTCCCCTCAGTGCAGGGGATACCTTCCTTTCAAAGTACGAGATCAAGGACCTCATCGGCCAGGGAGGGCATGCCTGCGTCTACCACGCGATCAACACCTTCATGGGTCGTGAGGTGGCCATCAAGGTGCTCCATCGTCCGGGAGGCATCGATCGCGAATCATTGCGGCGGGGGCAGGCCGAAGCGCAGCTCCTGAACCGACTCCGCCACCACAACATCGTCGAGGTGATCGACGCCGGGATGACGGAGACGGGCCTGCTCTACATCGTGATGGAGCTCTTGCGGGGGCGCTCGCTCCGGGATGTATTGAACGAGCACGGCGCGCTGTCCGTCGAGGAGGTGCTCGATCTCGCGGCCCAGGCGGCGGACGGCGTGCACTCCGCGCACATCACGGGCGCCATCCATCGGGACCTCAAGCCCGAGAATCTCTTCGTGACCCGCGATCAGGGGCTCAAGATCCTCGACTTCGGGATCGCGAAGGTTGCCGATGCGACGAACTGGACGACCGACAAGGACGTCGCGCACGGTACCGTGCTCTACATGAGCCCCGAGCAACTTCAGCTCCACAAGCTCACACCACGCAGCGACATCTACGCGCTCGGCGTCATCATGTACGAAGCGCTGCTCGGCCGGCACCCGATCTCCGAGCTCACGGACGCGCCGCACCCCTCGATGTGGGAAATCTCGCGCGCCGTGCTCTCCGTCGAGACACCCCTGCTCGACGAGGTCGACGCCCGCGTCCCACGCAACGTCGCGCTGCTCGTCAGCCGGGCGATGGCGAAGGCTCCGGAGCAGCGTTTCAGTTCGATGGAAGAGTTCGCCCGTGCCATCCGTGAGTGCGCGGCCGCCTGGGCGGCCTACGCCCACGTGCACGGCCTGGACGTCGGTGTGCGGGAGCTCGCGACCCCGGGTGCGCGGCGCCGCACGGCGCCGCTCGTGCCGCTGGGCACTCCGGGGCTTTCGGCGCCGCACGGCGCCGCCCCGGGCGCGCCCGTGGCGAGCTTCGGCGGCACGGTCCCGCTCACTCCGAGGACCGAGCGACTCTCGGCACCGGCGCCAGCGTCGCCGTCGCCGTCCATAGCGCCCTCGACGCAGCGTGTGATCACCCCCGGGACCGCCGCACCCGTGACCACCGGCCTGTACTCCCGTGACTGGCCGAGCATCCCGGGCGAGAGACCGAACCGGGTGCGGCAGGTGCTCTTGCTCAGCGGTCTCATCGGCGCGTCCGTGGGAGGCACCGTGGCCTTCATGCATTTCACGAGCTCCTCCGGGCTCGCTGGACAGCCGGACGGCATCGCGATCTCGGCGGCGCCGTCGCTCTCGCCGTCGGCATCGATGCCGACGGCGCCGCCATCGGGGTTGCCCGCACGCGCGCCGGACGCTCCGGCCGCCGCGAGCTCCGCGCCAACGTCGACCGCGAGCGCCACCGCGCCAGCGCCGATCGCCGCTCCGCCGAGATCGTCACCGCGAGAGGTGCCCGTGCCGCGCCCGGCGAAACGCACGACAGCGCCGGCGCCCGCTGCGGCGCCCCCAACGTCGCGGCCGAAGCCGGCCACCCCCGACCCGGTCGAGGAGCGGCTCCGTCGGCTGGAGAAGAGCCTGGGGGGCGGTTGAGACCATGATTCGACTCCGAAGCCGGCTCGCGCCCCTGTGTGCCCTGCTCGCCAGCGGCGTGGTCTCGGCGTGGTCACCGTCCGCAGCCGCCCAGCACCCGACCGGCTCGAAGGGACCGGCTGTCGCGAGGGCGGACGACGAGCAGGAGTTTGCGGCGCTGATGCGCCAGGGTATCGCCGAATACCGCAGCGGCAATCTCGAGGGTGCCCGCCAGGACCTGCTGCGCGCCTGGGACCTCCAAAAGGACAAGGACCTTGCCGCGACGCTCGCCGAAGTCGAGATGAAGCTCGGCCGCTACCGGGACGCGGCCGAGCACTGGGAGCGGTACATCAACGCCTTGCCGCCCGATCGCGCGGACGCCGAGCAGCGCCTCGCCGAGTGCCGGCGCCACATGGGCAGCGTGCGGGTCGCAGGTGAGCCGGGCGGCGCGGTCGTGTTCGTCGACGGCCGGGAGGTCGGCGCGGTGCCGCTCCGGACCGATGTCTGGCTCGAGCCCGGCGAGCACGCCTTCGAGCTGCGCCTCGGCGCGATCACTTCGCCCATCCGCCGCACGCTGGTCGCGGCTGGCGATCGTTTGGCCGTCTCGCTGTCCGTCGCCCCGGGGAGCGCGGGGACCGCCACGCCAGGGCAGGCCGAGCCGAGCTTGCGCCCAACGCCGCCACCGCCGACCGGCGTCCCCTCCGACGCGGGAGGGTCCGGCTCGGGCGCCACCTGGGTGCTTTTGGGCGGCGGCGTGCTGACGGCGGCGGCAGCCGGGATCGGCGTCGGCTACACGCTGCGGGCCTCGGCGGCGGACGGTCGCGTGTCGGACACGCGCGCCGCGATCGCGCGGAAGGAAGGCATGTCGGGCGCGACGCATTCGTACTGTGCGCCCCCTGCCGGAGAGCTCGTGCCTCCGGAGTGCACCAAGCTCAACGCGGATCTCGACGTGCGCGATCGCTCGCACACGACGGCGCTCGGCGCGTTCGTCGCGGCGGGCGTGCTCGGCGTCGGAACCGTCGTCACCTACCTCGTGTGGCCGAGCGGCGCGGCCGCGGCAGTCGCCGTCCAGTGGCGGGGGCCGGGCGCGACCGTGTCGGTCGCTTTCTGAAACGGCCGAGCCAGGCTCGCGCTACCCCGGTGCGCGCTTCCGGAACACGACGTGCACTTGCGACGCAAGCTTCTTCCGATCGATCGCCAGCTGGGCCGCGTCGAGAAACTCGAACATCATCTTCTCCCAGGTGGCGCGTGTCTTTGGGCTCACCTTCTTCTGGTCGAGCCGCACCAGGATTGCTCTCGCGAAATCCATCATCTTGCGCTCGCGGTCCGCTCCGTCGCGCGACGCGCGCATCCGTGCTGAACCACCATTCGCCGATGCGCTCGAGCGAGAATTCGGACTCTAGCCACTCGAGCGATTGAGGCGTGAACAGCTGGGTGTGTCCGCCGCTCAGCATGCGGTGATACACGTCGTCGAAGCCCAGGTACATGAAAAGGGCCGGGCTCACCAGGGGCCCAACGAGGAACACGTAACGGATTTTCGGATTGTTGACGGCCGCGCGCATGAGCTCGCGTGGGTTCCGGACGTGCTCGAAGACGGACACGAAGCAGAGCACCTCCGCGTCGATGTTCCGGATCGGCGTGAACACCTTCAAGGCGAGGCGGCGTGAAAAACGTGGGGCTCGCGATGCCACGGGCCGTCGTCGCGGCGGCGGTCGAGCGAGCGGCCGCAGCTCGCCGCGAGGCCAACAGGTCGGCCAGCGACGCCCAGAAAATCCGAAAATGGACGCCGTCCCTGCGTTGAGTGCGTCTGTCTCGACGGGCGCGTTTTAGAGCACGTCCGGCGCATCCCGCGTTCGCCCGGTCGAACGACTCGCTGCATTCACCGAATGCCCTCGCGCGCGCCGCGCCTTGCAGGGGTTGACCGCGCCCAACGCGGCCGCGAAGGACCGACGCCCTGTGCAGCCCGGAAGGGATTGCGCTAAAGACCGCAGATGGAACCCCGCGCGAAGATGTGGGCCTTGACCGCGCTGGCGGTCGTCGGGCTAACCGTGACCGGCCTCGTGTTGATCGACCGGCGCTGCCGCCACGACTTCGAAACGCTCGCACGCGAGCACGTCCCGTCGGGAGGCCACGATTCGGCGCTGGTCACGGAGGCCGATCTTGCCACGCTGCCCGAGGCCGCCGCGCGCTACCTGCGAAAGGCGGGCGCGCTCGGTCACCCGCGGGTCCGGAGCGCGCACGTGCTGCATGGCGGCAACCTCCGCCCAGGCACCAGGCGGCCGTTCATGCCCATCCAAGGGGAGTACACCTACGGCGTCGAGCCCCCCGCGTTCTTTTGGTACGGCAAGCTCAGCCTCGCGCCGGGCCTTTCGCTCGTCGCGCTCGATGCGTACGAGAAGGGCCACGGCACGCGGCGCGTGAAGGCACTGTCGCTGCTGACGATCGCCGACGACCACTCACACGAGCTCGACGTCTCGGCGTTCGCCCGCTGTGCGGCGGAGCTCAGTCTCCTGCCGTCGTTCTTGCTCGAGAAAGAACGTGTGAGGTTCCTGGAATCCGGCTCCGAGAGCGTCCGCTACCGCGTCACGGACGGCGGGCTCTCCACCTCTGTCGAGCTGTTTCTGCACCCTGACGGCGCCTTCAACCGCGTCGAGGTGGCGCGCTACCACGAGAACCGCGACGGCAAGACCGCGCTCGAGCGCTATGCCCTCAGAGGCTCGAACCCGAAACAGTTCGGTTGGCTCACGCTGCCGGCAAAGCTCGACGGCTACTGGAACCTGCCCGAAGGCGAGCTCCACGATCTTGCCATCGTCATCCAAAGCGTCGATCTAAACTGACGGTTGTCGCACGCTGGGGTTGAACGACGTCAAAAGCGGCGCGAACCACGACGCGACGACTCGAGGGCGGCGGGCCGCGTCGCTAGTCGCAGGGTCCGACTTGGCACAGCCCGTCGAGGCAGAAACCGAGCGTGCAGGTCTGGTCGCACGGCTCGAAGCAACCCGTTTCGATGATGGTACAGCCGCCGGCCTGCCCGCATTCGCGACAGCGTGCCTGCGGCTCCGTGCCCTCGGCACACGGCGCGTCACATGCGATCTCGGTGCACCCCGTCACCTTACCGGCCTCGCAGCGGCACGTGTTGCACGTGCTGTACGGATCCGGGACGGCCTCGCCGTCGTGGTAGATGCGATCGCCGACGAGGCAGCTCCTGCCCACGAGCGCTCCGCACGCACCGCCGTTGACCCTCTCCCAATAGCCGTTGACGCAGTCGAGAGCCCAGAGCGACAGCGCGATGCCGTTGTCGATCGCGACACAGACCCCCGGCTGCGGTTCGCAGGGACAACCCGGAGCATCGGCGAGGGTCGGATTGTCCGGCCCCACGCACCAAGTGTCGCCCCCGCCCTCACCGCCATCGCCGCCCGCGTCGTCGCCGGCTACGCCCCCGGTCCCGCCCGTGCTGATCGCTCCGCCGCTTCCCGCCGCCGGGCCTGAGCCGGCGTGCCCCGTGGTGCCGGCAACCGGGCCCGCGCCGCCCGCATTCCTTCCCGCAGCGGCGCCGCCGCTTCCCCCGCTCACGGCGCCGGCCGTTCCGCCCGTTCCGTTGCCGCCCTTGCCGGGCTGCGACGTGCTGCCGGCCGATCCGCCGACGGCCTTGCCCGCCGCGCCCCCCATCGGCACGTCGCCGAGCGACTGCTCGACCTCGCAGCCCACCGCGAACACGAGCACCGCCGAACCCACCCACGCCACCCTTGGAAGCTTTCTCATTTGAAGATGTCCTCTCACCTCGATCATGTCGGGTGCCTAGGGCGATCGATCCCCATCAGTTGGATCCACCGAGCTCGCGGAGCCGCGCACTGTGGGCGTCCTTGGGGTAACGCGCGAGGTAGCCGCGCGCGAGCTCGGCCGCCTGAGCGCGTTCGCCGAGCAAGGTCAGCGCCTCGATGCGCAGGAGCAGCGCTTCGCGATCGAAGGTGCCCGTCTCGCGGACGGCTGCGTAGCGCGACAGCTCGGCGAGCACCGCGGGCGCCGCACCGCGCGCCAGCGCCGCACGCGCGCGATCGATGGGTTCGAGCTCGCGACTGAGCGCTCCGTTGGGCCCGGAAAACCCAGCCACAGCGGGCATGCCGGGCGAAGCGGCAGCAGAGGCGGGAGGATTTTGAGGCGGTCGCTGGGGCTCGGCGCCCACCGCGCCGTGCCGAGCCGTTCCACGGGCGACGCTTGCCTTTGCGTCAGCGAGCGCGCCCGGCGGAAGCGGAGCGGCTCCGGGCGAAGCGTTCGCATCGTTCGCGACGGGCGGCGCCGTCTCGTCGGCGGGCGGCGCCGTCTCGTCGGCGGGCGGCGCCGTCTCGTCGGCGGGCGGCGCCGTCTCGTCGGCGGGCGGCGCCGTCTCGTTGGGGCCCGCCACTTCGCCCACGTTCGCGCGCGCGTGCGACGCCCCACCCTCGTTCGCGCGCACGACCAGGCTCGACCCCGTCGCGACGAGCGCGCCGGCCATGGCGCCGAGCGCGAACCACTTCACGAGCACGGTCGCGCCAATCGCCGCGCCGGTCGGGCCCGCGACACCTCCGCCCACGACGGCTGCACCACCGATTCCGGCGGCTCCCGCGGCCTTCGCCGCGAACCCCGCCGAAAGCCCGAGCGAAACGGCCGCGCGCCGAGCCGCGATCGACGAAGGGCGCTCGCCGAGCCCGGAGCGCAAGAGCTCGCGCGTCAGCGGGTTCGGGCTCGCATCGAGAAGTCGGGGGAATTCGCTCACGGTGACGTTCCTTTGCCGCCCTGGGCGAGGGCCCAGGCTTCGAAGCGATCACGGGCGCGCCGCAATCGCGATGTCGCGGTGCCGAGTGGGATCGCGAGGCTCTCGGCGATCTCGGGCAACGTGAATCCTTCGAGCTCGTAGAGCACGAACACGGCGCGCTGCTCGAGCGGCAGCGCCGCGAGCGCTCGATCGAGCGCGAGCCGCCGGTCCTTCTCTTCGAGCAGGGTTTCGGGCGACGCGCACGGATCCGCGAGGGGCTCGAGCTCGTCGAAAGCGTCCTCGCGCGCCCGCTCGAAACGGCGTCGCACGTTCGCGGCGACGCGCACAGCCGTTGCGACCAAAAATGCGCGCTCGCGACCGACCTCGACGTTGCCGAGCCGATCGGCGAGCGTCAGAAAGACGTGCTGCGCCGCATCGTCCGCCGTTCCAGCGGGTACGCCGAAGCGCCGGAGCGAGCGCCACACGAGCTCGAAGTGTCCTTCGAACGCGGCGCGCACGCGCGCGTCCTCGGTCGCACTGCGCTCGGGAAGGCCGCGTTCGGCCAGCGCCTGCGGGATGCCGAGCGTGGGTCGTGCGCTACTCATCGTCATCAGCGGGGAAACGTCCGGGCTGATCCTCCCATGTCGCCGGGCGACCGCGTCGATCCCCAGGGTGGAACGGCATGAATTGATTGCGCAAAATGTCGTGCACCAGCGGTCGCCTCGAACCCCCAACACCCGTTTTTGGCAGCTCAACGCAGCTGCGCGGCGAGCCCGAGGCCGAGCCCGAACGAGATGGCGGACACGTCGTGGACGACGGTGCTTGGCAGGCTCATGCCGTCGGGAGCCGGGTGCCGGAACACGAAGCGATCGCTGCGTGCGAGCAGCCGGAGGCCGGCGGTCGCTTCGAGCGCGAGCCAGCGCGTCAGCGCGAACGCGCCACGCGCGGAAGGCCCGGCCGCCAGCCACGGCATCGTCTGAGTCGCTCCACCTTCGACGGAGCCCCTGGCCCTCAGCGTGCCCGCGTCGAGATCGACGCAGCCGCGCGCGGAAAGGCTCACGTGCCCGACACCGAGGACGCACGCGGTGAGACGGCCCGTCACGAGCTGAAAGTCCGCGCTCGCCGTGCCCGCGGTCTCGGTGGCCGCGGCGGTACCGAGCAGGCCGAGCCGGAGCGACGGTTGGAGGACGCCCCTCGGCGAGAGCTCGACATCGAAACCGCCGAGCACGCCAAGCGGCGCGGTCGGAGCCACGGCGCTTTCCCAGCTCGCCGCCACGAAGAGTCCGGGCGTGACCGACGCGCGCCGTCGCGCGGCCACCGGCGGGGGCTCGCGATCGCGCGGCACGGCGCGCGGCGCTCGAGCCGGCGGTGCGGGAGCGGGATTGCTCGGCGGCTCCACGTTGGGTGCCTCGGGCGGCGTGGGCTCGCGGCGGTAGCCGTCGAGAGAAAGCGCCGCGATCACGGCAAGGGCGGAGAGGGCCTCGGCGCACGAGCCCCCGAGCACGTCGCGCCGAACTCGCGTCCCGTCGCGGAGCCCGATGACGAGCACGCCCGAGAAGTCGTCGTGCCCGGACGCGAGCTCGACATCGAAGACCAGCGTCGCGTCGTCGCGCGGGACGACGCGCGCGGCCGGCAGCCGCGACAGCACGGCCTGCTCGAAGGCACTCGCCTCCGGGCACTCCGCGGGCGCGCGGTACTCGTAGGCAAAATCGCGCTGCGCGGGCTCGGCCCGAGCGGACGGCACCACGCCGAGCCCAGCAAGAACGAAGACGCACGTCCGGGCCCTCACGCCCCTTCGCGTTAGCCGCAGCGCTGCGGTCTCGCAACCGAACATCGTCCCCAGCGGGATTTCCGCGGCGCTTCCTTCAGCCGGGCCCGCGGGGCCCGTTCGCGCGGCTGCCGTCGTGGAGCTTGAGCCCGCCGAACGGCGCGACCGTGGGGAGTCGCTCGTATCTTTCCAGCAGCTCCCGCTTCATCCGAGCGAGCTCCGCCGGGTGATTCGAGGCCAAGTCGTGAAGCTCGCGCGGGTCGGCGTCGAGGTCGTAGAGCTCGAAGTGGTCGCGGCCGAAGTCGATGAGCTTCAGCGCGCCATCGATGAGCGCTCGCCGCGGTGGATTGTGCGTGTCCTCGGCGAGCTCGCACAGGATGGGCTCGCGCGAAACCGGTGCGGCGCCGTACAGCTCGGGAGCGAGTGACGAGCCCTGAAACTCCGGTGGCACCGGGACGCCCATCAGCTCGAGAATCGTGGGCGCGAGATCGATGTGGGAGCGGCGCTCGTCGATGCGGCGCGCCTCGATGCCCGGGCCGTAAATCAGAAGCGGCACCCGGACGAGCACCTCCCAGAGCTCGAAGGCGTGCTTGTACATACCGTGCTCCCCGAAAGCCTCGCCGTGATCCGCCGTCACGATGAGCGCCGTCCTCGACCACCATGGCTGCGCGCGCGCGAATTCGAGCAGCTTCTCGATCCACAGGTCCGTGAACCAGATCTCCGCGTCGTAGCGATCGCGCGCCTTCTTGCCGAACTTCGGCGCCTCCGGGTGCGCGAGGTACTGATCGTGCGGATCCATGTAGTGCGCCCAGGCAAAGAAGCGCCCGCCCGTGTTTTCGGGCTTGGACAGGAGCTCGATGCCGAGCGCCGTCATCTTGTCGCTCGTCACGTCGTTGCTCGTCTCCGGATCGAAAGTGATACCCGGAACGAGCCTCCACTCCGAAAAGCCCTGCTCGAACCCGCTTCGGTGGTCGAAGTAGAAATGCCCTTGCCAGCCGACGCTCCGAACCCCGTGCTCACCGAGCACCTCGGCGAGAAAATGGTTCGAAGCGGCGTAGCGCGCGAAGAACCGCCCGTCGCGGTAGAGTGTCGACGCGTAGCGCCCGCTCAGCATCGTCGCGACGCTCTTCGCCGTGTAGCTCGAGGCCGAGTAAGCGCGTGTATAGACGACTGAATCCGCCGCGAGCCGCGTGAGATTCGGCGCGATCGGCCGCCCGTAGCCGAGCCAGGGGACGTCCGCCCGCAAGCTGTCGATGCTGACGAGCAGCACGTTCAACGGCTCGGGTGGTCGCTCGGCGGGCGACGGCGCCGTGGGCACGGGGGTGCTGGCGCTCGCTGCGGCTCGAGCAGACGCGCTTGCAACCGTCCGTGCGGGCGGGCTCGCGGAAGCTCGCTCGTGTTGCTTTGAAGCGCCCTTGCAAGCCGAGAGCGCGACCGCAAGGCCGAGGATCAGCCACCGGGGCGGCGCCGCCATCGGGGCATTTGAGCACACTCCGCGATGCCGCGGCAACGCCACCAGTTCCCGCAGTCGCGCTCGATCCTGCGGCTCCACCCATCGCTCCGGCCGCGCCGGCTTCCCCCGACGTTGCCGGGCCGCCGCGACCCGCTGCCGCCGCGGCTCGTGCCTCTTGCGCAAAGCCGTTTAGTCAGGACCCCGCTTCCTGTCCGAGGTCCCTTCGAGGTGACCTCGGCGCTGAAGCCACTTTGCGAGAAGCCAGCAGAGCGCCCCCCAGGCAGCGCCCGCGGCCCACCCGGCGAGCACGTCCGTGGGCCAATGGACCCCGAGGTAGACGCGGCTCACTCCGACGAGAGTGACGAGGCCAAGGGCCCAGAGCAAGACGTATGCGCGAAGTATCGGGCGCTCCTCCAGGCGAGCCAACAGGCCACCGAGAGAAAGGTACACGGCTGCGGCGAGCATAGAGTGTCCGCTCGGAAAGCTCGACGACGCGACGTGCGACAGGTGTGGCACGACCGTCGGCCGCGGTCGGCCGAACGCGGTCTTCAACAGGGCCGCGAGCAGCGCGCCGCCCGACACCGCGGAAGCGACGAAGGCAGCCGTGCGCGGGCGACCGAGCACGGCCAAATAGCCGACGACCGCCAAGGTCGCGAGCGTCAGCACGCCGACGCCGCCGAGCGCAGAAAAGTCCCTGCCCATCTCCTCCACCCACGCCGGACCGATCGGATCGGCGATGTTCGCCGGGTTGCGTAGGAGCAGCAGCAGCCCTCGATCGATGTCTTGGAGCTCGCCCTCGCTTACCTCCGACGCCACCTTCACGAACACCAGGGCACTGGCCGCGAGCGCACAAAACGCCAGGATCGAGCCGAGCTCGTGCCGGCCGATGAAGGAGAGCCACCCTTTGGGGCGTGCGCGCGACGCGAGGCGTCGAACACGCGCGCGTAGGCGCCCGAACACACGCTCATCCGCGGCGCGGGCGCCGCCGGGTCGGCTTGGAGGCTTCATGGTCGTTGGGATCGATCCACTAGACGAGCCCAGCACGCAAATGTAAGCAGCAGGTCGCCCCGCGCAGGCGCTCGTCAGCGGCAGGAACGCGCGGGGACGGCATACCAGTGCCCACGCGCGCACTCCCGCACGGCGGGGCGCTTTCCCACGCAATACGCGCAGCGCCGATCCGCCCCGCACTCGCTCTTGGGCTCGGCCGGACCGGAGCCGCACTCGACGTCGGTCGAAGGCGTCACGCAGGACCAGAGTGGCGCCGGGCCACACGCCGGCGTCACCTCGCAAACACAGCAGGCGCCACCCACGCCGCACGTCTTTCCCACGCTCCGACATGTTTGCGCCTCGGCGAGGCTTTGCGGGCAGCGCTCGTCGGGCTCAGGTGAGCTCGGCGCCGCCGTCGGCAGAGTGACGCTCGCCGCAGTGGGAGCGCGACCAGCGTCGAGGCCCGTGGCGGGGCCCGCCGGCGCGTGGGGTGCGGTCACGCTGGGCGGCGCTTCTTGCGCCGTCACCGGGCTCGAGGCTGCCGTCGTGGCGGGTGGCTCCGCTTCGTGACGACAGCCGAACGACCAATGCAGCGCGGCGAGCAAAAAAGAGAGCGCTCCCGCCCCGCCGCGCGCCGAGCACCAAAAGCGCGCGCGCGCGGGGACCGCCATCGAGCGAACCCCGCGCGCGCTCATCGCTCCGCCTAGAACGTCGCGGTGGTGCTCACGACGCTCGGCGAGCCGACTCCCGGTACGGCTCGATTGGCGCAAAAGCCGATCGAGCTGTCGTTCTCGCCGGGCGTCAGCGTCGCGTGCGACGCGAAGGGTGTGACCGTCACCATGCTACCGCCGCTGAAGGTGGCGTTCCACGACGTGTAGATGGTGGCGCCGTTCATCGCGAGCGTTACGGTGAAACCGGTCGCCGTGGCCGCCGAGTCGTTGGTCACGCTCAGCCGTGCGCAGTAGCCACTGCCCCAGTCGGTGTCGAAGACGAGCTCCGTGAAGACGGGATTGACCGAGCCACCGGGTGGCAGCTCGCACGAACCGCCGACGCAAAAAAGACCGCTCTGGCAATCGCTGGCACTCGCGCAACCGCCGCCCTCGGGGCAATGCGGACACGCGCCGCCGCAGTCGATCCCGGTTTCCGTCCCGTTCTGCACGTCGTCGATGCACGCGTTCGGCGCCCCGAACTCGCACTGCGCGATGGTGTTCGCTCCGGCACCACCGTTGCAGTGGTCGTTGTTGGTGCCACCGACGAGCGCGTCGTTGCCGTTGCCGCCCTGGAGGTTGTCGTCCCCGGAGTCGCCGAACAGCGCGTCGTCGCCATCCTGACCCTGGAGCGAGTCCTGACCCTGGCCGCCGTGCAGCGTGTCGTTGCCGGCGCCGCCGTAGACGGTGTCGTCACCGTCGCCGCCGTCGAGGTAGTCGGCTCCGTCGTTGCCGTTGACGATATCCTGACCGCTCCCGGCGAAGATCACGTCGTTTCCACCGCCGCCGTTGATGACATCGTTGCCATCACCGCCGGAGATGTAGTCGTTCCCGCCGTTGCCGTTGATGGTGTCCTGCGCACCCTTGCCGAGGATGCAGTCGGAGCCGTTGGTCCCGTTCAGGACGTTGTTGTTCGAGTTACCCTGAATGATGTTCGTGCCCGCCGGGCAGCACGCGGGGTTGTCGCCGAGGATCACGGTGACGCTTTGCGTGGCGGTTGCGACGTTGCCGCTGGCGTCGGTGGCGGTCCACGTCACGATCGTCGTTCCGGGCGGGAACTGCGCCGGACGATCGTTCGTCACCGTCACGCTCGTATCGCAGCCGTCGGTCGCCGTCGCGGTTCCGATCGAAAAGGACCCGCACGTCGTGGTCGTGATGTCGCCCGGCACCGCGGTGAACGCGGGTGGCGTGGTATCGACCACGGTGACGAGCTGGGTGTCCGTGTCGTCGTTGCCGCTGTCGTCCGTGGCGGTCCAGGTGACCGTGGTCGGACCGAGCGGAAACAGCGCGGGCGCGTCGTTCGTGATCGAGAGCGACGAATCGCACTGGTCCGTCGCCGTCGCGCTTCCGACGGCGACCGCGGTGCCCCCCGCGGTGCACTCCGCGTCCGGGATGTCCGGCGGCGCCGTGACCGTCGGATCCGCCGTGTCCGTGATCGAGAGCGGGCCGGAAAGCGCGAAGAAGCACTCCGCCGACGGGACCAGCCGGATGCGCGTCTGGCCGCCGCTCAGGCCCACCGGCACCGAGATGCTCGCCGCGCCGTCGTTCGCCGTGCCGGCGAGGACGTTGGCGAAGGTCGCGCCGCCGTCCGACGAGAGTTGCACGTTGACGTTCGGGGCGATCGAGCCGCCGCCCACCTGCCAGGTGACATTGGCCGTCCCGCCGCATTCGAGCGTGCTCGACGGCGCGGTGATCGTAAACGGGCTCCCGCTCACGGTCACGCTCATGGAGTCGTAGTCGGCGCCGCCGCCATTGGCGCGATTGTCGCGCGCCGTCACGCGGAAGCTCATCGTCCGATCGACGCTCGGTAGCACCTCCCAAGTCGTGGGAGCCCCGCTCAAGAGATCCGCGAGCTGCGGGAAGGTGCGCGAGGGGCTGGTCGAAGGCGGGCGCGAGCGGAAGAGCGGCCCCGTCACGTCGGTGCTCTGCGGAAACGCCTGCTGGCCGCCGAGATCGTATTGCTCCCAGGTGAAGGTGAGCGCGTCGCCGTCGGCATCGTCACCCTGCGCGGTCAGCGTGAACGGCGTCGAGCGCGGGATGGTGCAGTTCGGGCCGGCCTCCACCGTGGGCGGCGTGTTGCCGGTCGCGCTCACGACGCCGCAGGCGCCCGCGCCATCGCGGAAATCAGTGATTTCCTCGAAGTTTTTGACGTGGAAGTAGTCGTCGCTGTGGGGCTGGATGTCGCTCGGCGAGCAGACGCCCGCGTACGCCATGATCGTCGTGCCGCTACCGACCTCGTAGGCCGCGCTCGCCACGAACTGCGACGGGACGCAGGCGACCCACGTGTGGTTGCCGCCGAACTGGTGACCCATCTCGTGGGCGGCGAAGTTGACGTCGAAGGCGTCGCCCGACGGATTGCCGAGCGAGGTCGCGCCCCAGGCCTTTTGCCCGCCGCACACCGTGGCGAGGCTCGCGATGCCGCCGCTGCCGCCCTGGCTGAAGATGTGTCCGATGTCGTAGTTCGACGAGCCGACCACGGCGTCGAGGTCGGTCTGGTTCTCGCCGCGCATCACGCTCACGTTGTCGCCGGTGAACGGGTCGGTCGCCGCGTCGGTGTAGATGTTCGTGGCGACGAGCTGGAGCCGGATCGCGAGATCACGTTCGTAGATCCCCGTGACCCGGTTGATGGTGGTGGTGATCTGCGCAGCAGCACCCGCCGCGCCGCCGAAGAACGTCGTGTACTCACCCGTGGCGCTGACCGCGAGGCGATACGTGCTGAGCTGAGCGCCCGATGGGTGATTGATCGGAAATGCCCGCGTGCTGAAGCCGCCGTCGAGCTCACGCTCCGCGTCGTTGTGGCAATCGAACTGCGAGCCGGTCGGTTTCCAGTAGCTGACGTAGAGTGACGGGTCGTCCCCGCCTGCGGGATCGACGTAGAGCGTGCCCCGCTCCGTGATCAGCATGCCGTGGAAGCCGGCGGTCGTGTGATCGAGCCGGCCGCTCGCCGTTGCATCGTCGAGGCCGCTCGCAATGAACGTCTGAAACTCGGGGTACTGCTCTGCGAGCTCGGGCGAGAGCAGCGGCGCAACCTTCACGAGGACGTTCTCCACCGTCCCGTCCGGGAACGGCAGCTCGAGCACCACGGTGCCCTTCTCGGAAACGTCCTTCTCGGCAGCGTCGAGCACTCTCAGCAGCCGCGCGGTGTCCGCGCGAAACGTGCGCGAGTTGGCTGGCGAGCGTTCGGAATACTTTTGGTCGGTAACCCCCAGATCCGTCCACAGCTCACCTTCTTTGCTCTCGATGACGGGAGCGTCGGAAGAGTCCTTGCTGCTGCAGCCGACCAACGAAGTCCCACAGGCCAGCGCTGCGAGGGCGAACAACAAGGCTCGCAACGACCACACCCGTCCCACCCGATTCGCTCGGTCCATTCGAAACGACATGACACACCTCCGCATGAATCCCGACGATCGCCCAAGACCCGGATTCGTTGGTTCCGTATTCTTCCCGATTCCCTAGCTGACTACCCGGTTTTGACCCCTCGTTCCCGCCGCCAGCAACGACATCTCACGATGCCACCGGCTTGCGACGGGTGACTCTATGTTCGACGATTGCTCTCCTATCACCTCGACGATGAAACCCCATGTCCCCTTCGCACCATGACGGTGACGATTCACGTTTGGCAAAAATGCCTCGGCCTCCCATTCACTCCTTGTCAGCGGCAGATCTTGAGGGCGCCCTCGCGCCATTTGCCATTCAGGCACTCGCGCACGACCGGCCCCTCAGGCTCGCAATATTGACAGCGCAGATCCGGCGAAGTGCAATCGTTCATCAGGGCGGGGGGCGCGTCGCCGCAAGCGACGTCGTCCGTCGGCAGCAGGCAGTACCAAGCCGGATCGGGCGAGCAGTTCGGGATTTGGTCGCAAAGACAGCAGCCGCCCTCGACGTCGCAGCTCAGTCCGGTCGTGACGCAGGCGCCGCCGATGAGCGAGCCGGGGCACTCGTTCGAAGCGCCACTGCTGCCTCCGGAGCCACCTCTTCCGCCGGAGCCGCCACGGGTGCCGCCAGCGCCGCTGGCGCCGCCGCTGCCGCCAGGCGCCTCACCGCCCGCGGGCGCGCCTGCATCACCGCCAGAGCTGCCCGAGCTTCCGCCCGCTCCGCCGCTGCCGGACGCGCTGCCACCGGTGGAGCTACCGCCGCTACCCTTGCCTGCGCTGCCACCGCTCCCGGAGCCGCCTTTGCCACTGTTGCCGCCGTTTCCGGAGGTTGCGGCGCTGCCGCCGCTGCCGGCGCTGGTGCCCGATGTACCGGCACTCGAGCCGTTCCCGAAACTGTCGTCGTCGCCGCCGCAGCCCGCAGCGAGACCGAACGAAAGCCCCAACGCCAATGCCGTCCGCAACCCCGACATGCACGGACCTCGTACCACCGCGCGATTCGCGTGTAAACCAAAAGCGACACCCAAGGCGAAGTGAGAGGTCGGCGCGCACCGTCGCGTGCGCGCGAGACGACGACGGCCACACGCGCGGCAGACGCATTACGGTTTCGAGAAGCTCGCGCGCGTTGCGACGCGCTCGATGACCTGACACTTCTGCAACGGACTCGCGCGAGCGCACGAGCCGCGCGGCACCGTGCGTGCGGTCGCATCTTGCACGAGCCGCCTCCTTGCCCCGCGCAAAGAGCACGCACGAATGCGAAACCCCGCCGGCGAGGTCAGAAAAGCGAGCATCGCCGCTTCTCGCGCGGTTCGCTTGCGTTGCGCTCTGCCCTCCGGGGTCCCCCGGGCTGCACGATCGTCCGTGGCGCGACGAATCATGAGAGGTGGTCGGATTTGCAATACGCGGCGTGCCGATTGGGACGGCGACTAGCGGCCGAGCCCGGCGCGTGCATCCCATCGGCGTCTCGCCACTCTCGGCGTCGAGCCGAGCTCGAGTTTTTCGCGGCGCGCAGGCGGAGGATTGTGCGTTGCGTATCTTGGATCGCCAAAGTGCGGTTTCGGGTCACCCGATGGCCGGCTCGCTCGGGGCGCATCGCTCCGAAAAACCCATTCCGATCGCAAACCATGAGCGAGCGCGCGGCTCGAAGGAGCTCGCGCTCGCCGTCGTCGCTGTGCACGTGCGTCACCGACCGTGAGCGGTTGCGTCTCGTCGCTTCGCGCGATGAAGCTCACTTGTTCCGGCTCGTCTTCGTTGCTACTCAGCCACCGTTGGCTCGCTCGCGAGTCGAGCCAACGAGCCCCCCACCGTGGATTTCGAGCTCCTTTGGTAGGCCCCACTTGGGCGGCACTCTACGCGTCATGAGGAGCAAGCTCGGCAACGTGCCGCCGACGGTGCCGCTCATGGAAGAAGCACCCGCCATGCAACGTCCGTTCCCCCGCTTTCTTACCCTCACCACCCTGGTCTTGACCCTCCACACCCTCGCGGCATGTGGTGGCGACGGCGCCGAACCGTCGG
This sequence comes from uncultured delta proteobacterium, assembly GCA_963841435.1. GTDB lineage: Bacteria > Myxococcota_A > Polyangia > Polyangiales > Polyangiaceae > PMG-095. The sequence goes on along the minus strand of CAWJCS010000002.1, from coordinate 367,793 downwards.
GCGGCGGCCCGGACTCGACGGGCGGCACGGGCGGCACCGGAGCGCCAGGCATCGGCGGGGAGAACTTCAACCAGTGCGGCGTCGCGGCTCCATTGCCTGCCGAAACTGCTCAGTGCAGCCGCGTGAGCATGCCGACGATCGCCGACTTCGACGACTACGCAGGTGGGGCACCGGCGAGCTACACCTTCTATCTCAACGCGGTTCCGCCGGCGGACGATGCGGTGCTCGGCGCCTTTTTGCACGTCGGCGACGGCTCCGACATGAACGGCGGGACGGGAGTCATCACGACCGCGATGGTGACCGGCGAGGGCGACAGCGGCTACGCTCTGCAGATCGCAAACACCAATGCGATGAATTGGGGTGGACTGCTCTCGTTCTATTTCCCGGACAACGGCTCGACGCCCGCTTGCGTGGACGCTCGGGAATATCAGGGGTTGGAGCTCTCGATCAGGGGTGCCTCTCCATCCGGCAGGTTCGGCGTGAGTCTCGGCATGCTCGACACGATCCCGACCGCTGACCGTGGACTCTGTGACAACCCGACGGCGAGCGACTGCAAGGACGCCGCCGTGGAACTGGCGCTCCCGCCGGACGCCACCACATGGACGCGATTTCAACTGCCGTGGAGCGTCCTCACACCCGGCATTGGAAGCGAGGCCTCCTGCGTGCCAGTGACCGGGCAGAACATCGTGCGCCTGGTGATTCAACCCTTCATGAGCTATCCGCCACCCGACTACATGCTCGAGCCCGGCGCCTACACGATCGCCGTCAACAACTTGCGATTTTACTGACGCGCCGTCTACGGAGACCCACCATGACCACGCGAGCTCGAAAGATTCGACTTGGCGCGCTCGAAATCGCCTATCTAGCTTGCAGCGGGCTTCCACTCTTCGCCTGTTCGTCGTCCGAGACGGAAAGTGCTCCGGACAACGGGGGCGACGGGACCTGTGAGCTTGCGCCCAGCGTCCGGTGGACGGGAACCGGGCCGTTGATCGCGCCGATCTCGGACGCCGCGCACGACCTCCTGGCAGTGAAGGATCCGTCGCCGGTGTACTTCAACGACCGCTGGCACGTGTACGCGAGCTCCGTCTCGACCACGGGGACGTACAACCTGGTCTACACGAGCTTCACGGACTGGTCGGACCCGTCGAGTGCGTCGTTTTCCTACATGGATCAGACGCCCGGCTTCGACACCTACGTCGCCGCTCCGGAGCTCTTTTACTTCAGGCCCCAAAACAAGTGGTATCTCGTCTTTCAGTCGGGCCCGCCGATGTACTCGACGGCGGACGACCCCGGCGATCCGACGGGGTGGTCGCCCCCGGCACCTTTCTTCTCGGCGACGCCCGCGATCATCACCGAGAACGGCGGCGGGTGGCTCGACTATTGGGTGATCTGTGACTCGGCGTGGTGTCACCTGTTCTTCTCGAGCAACGAGGGCCTCTACTACAAGAGCAAGACGCGCATCGATACCTTTCCGATGGGCTTCGAGGAGCCGGTCGTCGTCCTTCGAGACACGAATCACGGCCGACTCTTCGAGGGTTCGAATGTCTACAAAATCAAGGGCAGGACTCAGTATCTCGCGCTGATCGAGGCCTTTGACCAGACTTCGAACAACCACCGCTACTATCGCTCGTGGATCGCGGACGACCTCGAGGGACCGTGGCTGCCGTGGCAGGGCAGCGGCTCGTTTCCTTTCGCCGGAGAGCGAAACGTCACGTTCGAGGGAGCGCCGTGGACAGAGGACATCAGCCACGGCGAGATGCTCCGCTCAGGCTACGACCAGACGCTCGAGATCGAGCCCTGCAACATGCGCTACCTCTTTCAGGGCGACGATCCCACGGCCGACACGGGCGGCGACTACAATCGCATTCCTTGGCGCCTCGGGCTTCTAACTCAGAGCCCGTGAACATCGGGACGCCCTTCGTCCCCTTGCTGCGGACTCGTCAGTCGTCGTCACGATCATCCTGCTGCCTCTGCAGCCGACGACGGTACGTTCCAGGCGGCATGCCGAGCTCGCGCTGGAACGCCACGTTGAGCAGTGAAGCACTGGTGAAGCCGCTTCGTCTTGCGACCTCGGCCATGCTGGAACGCGTCGTGGCAAGCAAGTGCCTCGCTCTTTCGACGTGCGCCCGCCGGATCTCTTGTTGAATCGTGCGATCGAGCGAGCGCCGAAAGCGCCGCTCGAGGCGCTGCCGGCCGCCACCCACGGCGCGAGCCACCATCGTTACGGTGAGGCGCCGGTCCGCGTGCTCACGGATCCAGGTGACGGCGCGAGCGACGAGCACATCGTTGACCGCCAGCACGTCCGAGGAGCGTCGCGCCGCGACGGTCAGCGGAGAAACGACGACGCGTCTCCCCGCGATCGGCTGCTTGGAGAGAGCGAGGCGGACGAGCGTCGCCGCCTGCCGGCCGACATCGTTCCACGGAATGATCACGCTCGAGAGCGGCGGCGAAAGCAGCTCGCATCCGAGGACGTTGTTGTCGGCACCGACGAGCGCGACGTCTTCCGGAACTCGCAGTCCGGCTTCGCGCGCGTAGCGCGCCACGGCGCGCGCCCATCCGTCCGTGGAGGTGAACACACCGCAGGGCTTCGGCAGCGAGCGCAACCATGCCACCATGGCGGCAGGGCGTTCCTGCCGCTCGGACCTCGTGTAGTCGCCGTTGCCCCAACCCGCCGTGACGTCCAGACCCGCCGCCCGCGCGCGCTCGACGAACGCGTGCTCTCGCGCCACGGCGAAAGGTGACTCGTCGTAGCGGAAGGTGCTCACGCGTCGGAACCCCCGCGTGATCAGATGCTCGAGCGCGAGTGCCGCGATGCCTTCCTCGTCGAGGCACACGGAGGCGATGCCACTTTCGCTGCGATCGACCGTCACCGAAATCAGCGCCGCGGGGGAGAGCCGGGCCAGTGCCGCCGGCTCGAGCTCCGGGCCGAACACCACGGCGGTCGGGGCCCACTCGCGGGCCACCCACTTCAAGTCCGAGCCCGGGTCGTAGTGAAGCAACGTCCAGTCCCGCTCGTGGGCGATCGTCATGAAGCCGCGGAGGACGCCGCGCGACCAGGCGGCCTCCGTCCCGAGCAAGACGAGCACGCGTGGCGCGATCATTGCGGTGCCGCGAGGTGCTGCAGCACCTCTTGCAGATCGGCACTGGGAACATGGGGCGGCAGCCGAGCAACCGCACTGCCGGTATCCCAGAGTACCGGGACCATCTTCCTGGCTCGCGCGGCGTCCATGACGGCGGAGAGCCAGCGAACGCGCGAAGCAGACTCTTTCTTTTCGGTGGCGCTGAACTCTCCGATGAACGCCGGAATGTCGTGCTTGGAGCAGAACTCGCCCATCATGTCGAAGAGACGATTGAGCTCCTCTCTGTCGCTCGGGCTTCCCCACGTCGGCGCCATCTTCCCCCAGCTCGCGTCCTCGGTCATTCCGACGAACGGCCACGGGGTGTAGTAGTGGACGGAGATGAAAAGTCGGTGCGCGATGGTGTCCTTCGGGAGAAGGTAGAGGGGGCTCGAGGTCTTCGTGATGTCCGTGGTGTAACCGGTGACAATCAACAGTCGCTTCGCGTTGTTGCCGCCGGTCTTGCGCACGGTATCGATGAAGAGCTGGTTCACGCGCGTGAGCGTCGCGTAGGCTTTGTCGAGAGAGCCTTCGTTTTCGAAGTTGGTCTCCTCGTTCAGCGCTTCGAAGATCAGCTTCTCGTTCTTGCCAGCGAAGTAGCTCGAGATCTGGCTCCAGTAGGAGCGATATTTTTCTTCGGCCTCGCTGCTGAAGACGTGGAGCTTTTGGTATTTTCCCTTCTGGCTCGAATCGATCCAGCCGCCGTCCCAGTGAACGTTGAGGACGCAAAACATGCCGGCGTTCGTGATCCAATCGACGACCTCACGAACACGCGCGAGCTTTTCGGGTTGGATACGACCGTCGACTGCGTACGTATTCCACGCCACGGGGAGGCGGACGGTCTTGAAGCCGAGCGCCCCGAGGCTCCGGACGTACTCTTCGGTGATGACTGGATTGCCCCAGCCGGTTTCCCAGTGCGTGGTGTTCTCGAGGGTATTGCCGATGTTGATGCCCGGGCTCATCCGCAAAACCGCGTCCCACGCGTCGAGCTCCGTCATCGACTCGAGCGGGACGCTCGCTTCGACGGCTTGAGGCGGGGCAGCGGGTGTGAACGTGGCGGATGGAGCCGTGGGCGGGCACGGTGCGGGCGATGGCGTCAGACACGCTGCGGTCGCCATCGACAGAGCAACGGCCAACATGCGAGCAAAAAAGGGGGCCGGGCGCACCATGACCATTTGAACTCTACATCGGCGCGGGCGGTCCGATCGACCCTGCCCGAAGCCGGGCGAATGGTGCGCGCCGGGCCGCGACGAAACCCCGACCATCGACGCTTGCAACCTCGAGTTTCCGTATCAGCCCGCGCGCGGCACCCGCGCTCCGCACGGGCAGTCGAGCGGCGCTGGTCACAAATAGACCCCTACCCCGCGGGCTAGTGTTTTTTGAGCTAATTTTTGAGCTAGACAGGAGCGCTCTCGCGTCCCTCGTTGCGCGCTTCACAGGTGCTGACGGCGACCCCGAGCGAGGATTACACCCGCGCGCGCCGTTCTGCTGGAGCTGAAGACGGCGACGCGCTCAGAACTGGGCGAAGAAGTTCCAGATCGTGGTGCCCGAGCTCGGCGCTGCCATGTGATCCCCGTTGTACTCGCACCAGACCACGGGGTAACCCGCGTCGCAGCCCTGGTAGCTCACGCAGTTGCACGGCTGGAAGTTCTGAGCGACCCCATCGCACCAGCCCGGATCGGCGGGCATCGTCGCGTCGGTGCAGTGGTTGCGTCCCACGAAGACGTCGCGCGCCGCCCGCCCTCCGGAGATGTTGACCACGGAGTCGTGATCCCCGTGGAAGCCCATCATTGCGACGGGCTGGGTGCCCGCCTGGCAGCCGCTCACCTGCGAGTTGCCCGCCATGGGAGCGATCGCTCGGGCCAGCCCGGCGCAACCGACGGCGTTCGACATCATGCCGCCGAAGCTGAATCCCGTGGAGAAAATCCTGCTCTCGTCGATGCACATCTCCGCTTTGAACTTTTCGATCATGGCGCTCAAGAAGGCGATGTCGCGACCGTTGGTGTTGGCCCAGCCGAGGTTGCTGCCTTGGAAGGGCAGACCTTCCGGCGAGACCAGGATTGCTTCTCCGTTGGAGGCGCTCTTGAGCCCGTAGTAGCCGTTGTTGCCGGATCCGGCGACCTGCTGGGCCGAGCCACCGAGTGGATGCCAAGTGAAGATGAGCCGGTACGGCTTGCTCTGGTCGTAGCCGTCCGGAACGGAGAGGATGTACTCGCGCATCGTGCCGTCCACGTCCATGCTGTAGCGGTCGCTGCCGGGCGGCGCCTTGCCGCAGCCGCTGCTCTGCGTAGCGCCACCCGAACCGGCAGCGCCTCCGCCCCCGCTCGGACCGCCGCCGGCCTTGCCACCGTCCCCGCTCGCTCCACCGCCCGATCCCGACGCGCCCGCAGCACCTCCCATCGCGGCGCCGCCCGCACCACTCGCGTTGCCGGTGCCTCCACTTTCGGCCGACGTGCCCGCCATGCCGCCGCCGCCCGAGCCCGCGATGCCCGCCGCGCCGCCCGCGCCCGCCGACGCGCCACCACTGCCGGCGGAGGTGCCCGCCGAGCCTCCCGCGGTTCCAGCCGAGCCACCCACCATGTTCCCGCCGGATCCTCCACCCGAACTGCCACCACTGCCCGCTCCGCCCGTGACATTCCCCGAGCTGCCCGCCGCGCCGGCCGGTTGCCCGGTGTCACCGCAACCGGTCGCGCACGCGAGCAGCGCGCACGCAGACGCCGCCGCGAGCGGCGCTCGAAGGAGACCACGCGAGCGGCGAGCGCTCGCGCTTCCCATCGATGGCTGATCGATGATGAAGGAGCGAGAGCAACGCGAGCGCTGAACTGCCATGGCTGCGAGCGTATCGCCGCGTCGTCGTGATTCGCTATGGGCCGAGCGGCCTAGTCTCGCGGAACGATGAAAACTTACAGGCGCGCGAACGCCAACGAATCGATCAACTCACGCCTGGAGTCGAGGCGCGAGGGTACTACTCCGAATCCGCGAACGGCTTCCCGCACCCTGCGAGGATGATATCGTGAACGGATGGGCTCAGCAAATCTCGACCTCGTCTTCGAGGCGATCAAGGAGGCGCGTTTGCTGGTCTCTTGCCAGACGAAATTCAACCCGAGTGACGCCGAGTGGGACCGCTGGCTGATCGCGGCCTCGAATCTCGAACATGCGGTGGCAAGCTTCAGGTTGCTCGTCGTGACGGAGGGAGGTCACCCGACCAAGGCTCAGGTTGAGCGACTGCGGAAGGTGAACAAGAAAAACCCGCCGACGGCGATCGTTTCCTCCTCGCTCGCCCTTCGGTTCATGGGCTCGGCGCTGACGTTCGTCAATCCGACCATTCGCTGCTACTCGCCCGCCCACCTCGACGATGCCTTCGAGCACATCGGCCTCTTTCCTGCCGAGCGTGCGCAGGCCAGGGAAGCCGTGAAGCGCCTTCAGCGCGAGCTCGCTGCGCACGGCGTGGCGTCGGTGTTGGGCTGAGGCAGCGACGCAAAAAGCGCGCCACGGCGCCCCCGGGACGCCCAATATCAGGCTCCTTGAAATATTCGACCCATGGGGCGCCATCGAGCACTGCGAGCACTGATCGAGCACTATGGGGATGCGGATCGATTTCCTCCACGTACGGCGGCGGTCGCCATGGCACGATGCCCACATGGACAAGGTCGACGGTAAGGCACCCCCGAGCCCGGAGCCCGGGATCTCCTACGCCATTGCCCGGCTAGAGCAGCTCGTGCTCGGCTCGGTCAGCGAAATCGCCGCGCGGCACGACCTGACGGCACTTCAGTTCACGACGTTGAGTGTCCTCAATCGCCATGGCGCGCCCTTGTCCAGCTCGCAACTGGCGCGGCGTTCGTTCATGACGGCGCAGTCGATGCACGAGGTCATCCACCGCCTGGAGCGGGCCGGACTGATCAAACGCAACGCGCACCCCAACCATCGCCGCAAGCGACCCGCGAGCCTGACGGCCAAGGGGCGGCGCGTGGTCGCCGCCTGCGAGTCCGCCGTCGCCGACTTCGAGACGCGGATGTTGCGGGGGTTCAGTCGGCCCGAACGGTCGAAGTTCCTGGCGATGATCAAGTCCGCCGTTCGCAACCTCGGCGGTGGCTTTCACGACGCCGCCCAGCCCGCGGCCGGCCAGGAAGCCCGGACGCCCGCGCCCAAACGCGCCCAGTCACGGCGCGCCGCCTAAATGGAAGGCTAGCCGCGGTTCTCCTCCCCTTTCGGGACGGGCGCCGACCGGCGGAGCCGATCGGCCCGCACGGGGGGCCTTCCGTTCCTGCGACAATGCGCTAGTATCAGGGAACCTGATACTAGGGTGCCAAGGAGGCACATGCGTACCAACACGGCGGAAAGCCCTTCGAGCACGACAATCGGCCCCTTGGTCACCACGATCGCTGAGCTGCCGCGCCACAGCGGGCGGAAGCTCGGGCCCACGGAATGGCAGCGGATGACGCAGGATCGCGTCAACGAATTCGCCGCCCTGACCAACGACCACAACTTCATCCACGTCGACCCCGAGCGCGCGCGCCACACGCCGTTCCGCGGCACCATTGCACACGGGTTTTTGACCCTCTCGATGCTCGGGCCCATTTCGCAAGAGCTCGTCGTGGTCGAGGACGCAGCGACCTCGATCAACTACGGCCTGAACAAGGTCCGCTTTCCCGCAGCGTTGCCGGTCGGCGCTGACTTCCGCGGCCATGGTGAGGTCCTCGACGCGACCCAAATCGCTGGGGGCGTGCAGGTCGCTTTGGTGTTCACGATCGAGGTCAGGGACCTTCCCAAGCCTGCGCTCGTCGCCGAGTGTTTGCTCAGGTACTACCGGTGAGCCCGAGCGATCTCGAGGGCAAGGTAGTGGTCGTCACGGGTGCGGGCCAGGGCCTCGGGCGCGCGTACGCGGTCGCGCTCGCGCGGGCCGGAGCCTCCGTGGTCGTCAACGACCTAAATTCGGGTGCCGCGGAGGAGACCCGAGCGCTCGCCGGCGAGCGCTCCGTCGCCGTGGGCGGAGACGTCGGGGATCGCGCGGCGGCGGACGCGCTGATCGCGTGCGCCGTCGACTCGTTCGGACGTTCTCGACGCCGTCGTCACCAACGCCGGCGTGCTGCGCGACGCCGTGCTGTGGAAGATGACCGACGAAGATTTCGATCTGGTCGTGCGCACGCACCTGCGCGGAACATTTCTGTGCGCGCGAGCAGCGGCCATCCGGATGCGCGAGCAGGCCGAGGGCGGTCGCATCATCGTCGTGGGCTCCCCGGCGGGCCAGTTCGGGAACTTCGGCCAGACGAGCTACGCGGCCGCGAAGGCCGGCATCGTTGCGTTCGCGCGCACCTGGGCGCTCGAGCTCGCGCGCGCGGAAATCACCGTGAATGCCATCGTGCCGACCGCGTGGACGGCGATGACCGCGACCATCCCCCTGTACAAGCCGCTCGTGCCGCGCGTCGCAGCGGGCGAGCCCCTGCCGGCCGCCGTGCGGCGTGAGCACGCCATCGGCATGCCGGAAGACTGCGCCGGCCTCGTGGTGTTCCTCGCATCGAACGCGTCCGCCGGGATCACGGGGCAGGCGATCGGGATCGGTGGCGACCGGCTGTGTCTGTACTCGCACCCGGCAGAGCTCGTGACCGAGCTCCGTGGCGGCGGGTGGGATCCGGCTGCAATCGCAGCGGTTTGGCAGGCGCGCTTCGCTCAGCACCTTCAGCCGTCCGGCATTCGGCTCCCCAAGCTCGAGCTCTAGAGCGACGACCGGTCGGGGGCGGAGCGAACCGCTCGTTGCGCGAGCGCTCGTCATCACGCATCCTGATACGTTACCCCGAGACCATGCCATCACCTGGCCGATTCTTCGACGACTTCAGCGTAGGCCTGCGCTTCAGGTCGCCAGGCGCCATCACCATCACCCAAGAACGCATCAAATCCTTCGCCGCCGAGTTCGACCCGCAGCCGCCTCACCTGGACGAAGGCGCCGCGCGTGGAACGCTGTTGGGCGGATTGGTCGCGAGTGGTTGGCACACGGCCGCGGTGGCCATGCGGCTCATCGTGGACAGCGATCTCGGACTGTCCGGTCAAGGTGCGGGCGTCGAGATCGAGTCAATGCGATGGCTGCGGCCGGTTCACCCCGGCGACTCCCTGCGCATCGAGGGCACCGTCACCGAGGCCCGACCCTCTCGCTCGCAGGCGGACCGCGGCATCGTGAAGTTTGGCACCGTCGTCTACAACCAGCGCGACGAGGTCGTGCTCGAGGCCGCGCACGTGATCATGGTGCCTCGCCGAAAATCCGCGGCACCCGCCTAGCTTCTCCGATCGACCCGACGATGTTCCAGATCGCCTCACGCTTCGACCCACGCCCGGCTCGTCCCCACGCTGGACTTGGGGGGACGACGCGGCGGGCACCAGGGCTCATCGATCTTCCACGGTCAGCATTTTTTGGCGTCAGCGGCGACCACGGTCGTTGCTTCTTCAGGAAAGCCGCGCAGTTTCGTCAACGCCCTAGAAAGGCCCTTGTCAGCTCGCCCTGCATGAGGCAATGGTTATCAGGTAACCTGATACATCAGGTGGTGCCGCAGGGTTTTCAAGCACGAAGACGAACTTGGCTTGGCTCTCGCGTTCAGGAGGCAACATGCGATCGACAGGACTGACATTCATCGGCTGCCTACAGGTAGGCGTCTTGAGCCTCAGCCTTGGCGCATGCTTGGGCGACGGAGGTAGCACTGGCGTCGAAGCGACTGGCGGTGCGGGCACCACCGGCGGCACCGGGCTCAGCGGTGGTTCGGCCGGTACCGGCGGCAGCGCAGGCGCTGTCACGGGCGGCACCGGCGGCGCCGGAGCCGTGAGCGGCACGGGCGGCACCGTCACGGGCGGTACCGGCGGCGCGGCAGGCTCGAGCGCCGGCACGGGCGGTTCGCTGACGGGTGGCACCGGCGGAGTGGCCGGCTCTGGCGGGAGCGTGGGCGGCGCGGCGGGCGCCACCGGTGGCGTCGGTGGCGCTGGGGACGGCGGTGCGGACGCCGGTGGAACCGGACCCACAGGCGGCATGGCCGGAATGGCTGGCATGTTCGGCGGCCAAGGCGGCGCGGGCGCCGGTGGCGGAAGCGGAGCCGCTGGAATGTCAGGTGCGTCTGGTGCGGCGGGCGCCGCCGGTGGAAGCGGAGGCTCGGCCGGTTCGGGCGCGTGCGTGAAAGGACAGACCGCCGGAAAGGATGTCGCCGTGATTGGCGAGTCGTTCATCGCGGCGAGTCATCAGATAACGCAAGAGATCGAGACTCAGGCAAAAGCGGCAGGCTCTCTGCCTCAGAGCGACCGCTACGTCAACAACTCGGTCAGTGGCACGACGCTCGCCAACAACCAGATCCCGAGTCAATACGACAAGGCGGTTCAGAGCTCCGGCACCATCAAGTACGTGCTCATGGACGGCGGCGGCAACGACTGCCTCATCAACAACAATGGCGCGGCCGCACTCACCGCTGCCACCTCGCTGTTCCAAAACATGGCGCAACACGGCACGGAGAAGATCGTCTACTTCTTCTATCCGGACCCGATCGGCGCCAGCTTCGCATCGCTGAAATCTTGTCTGGACAGCTTGCGGCCCCAGATGAAGGCGCTGTGCGACGGGCTCACCAGCCCGAAGTGCTACTGGCTCGATCTGCGTGACACCTGGAACGGGCACAACGAGTACACCTCCGACGGCATTCACCCCACCACGGCGGGGTCCAAGGCCACTGGCGACGCGATCTGGGATGTCATGAAGGCCAACTGCGTCGCCCAGTAGCCGCTCGAATCGCCGCCCGCGCTTCACCGCCCCCACGACCCACGACCCATTACGAAGCTCGGTAGTGGTTTACGGCACTCGATCTCAGCGCTGGCGCACCGAGGCCCAGTGTCGGGCCACCAGCGGATCTTGCTGGCGGCTCGCCGACTCCTGGCTTAGTCGCAGGCGCGCCTCAGCAAGGGGGGCGCGCGTTTGAGGACAACACCATGAAATGCATCGCAACGCTTCTCACCCTGGGGGGGCTCGCCGTCTCCCTGCCGGCATCCGCACAGGAGGGCCAGGTGAGCCTCTACGGCACCCTGCAGCCCTTCCTGGACAACTTTCGCACGAGCGGAGCCACGCCCGAGGGCCTCTCTCCCCAAACCGGCGGCGCGAGCCAGGTGACGGTGGACGACTACACCGGCGAAAACCTGCCCAACAGGTTTCGTATCACCTCGGGCACGTCCAACATCGGCTTTCGGGGTGAGATCGAGCTCGGCGGACACATCCAGGCGTTCTTCCAGGTCGAGAACGCCGTGAACCCCGATGGCGATCATCCAGTGCTCACGGCCCCGTGGGCATCGCGCAACAGCGGGGTGGGAGTGAAGGGTGACTACGGCACGCTGTTTTTCGGCAATTGGGACACGCCGTACAAGCACCCGACGCTGTTCCTCGGTGCGCTCCGCGGCCTGAACCCGTTCGACAACACGCTGACGGGCAACCCGGGCTTCAACATACCGGGCACGACGACCCAAAATGGGCACGCCACGTCCCGATCGGACGCGGCGTTCAACCGGCGGCAGGGCAACAGCATTCAATACTGGACTCCCACCCTCGTTGGGCTGTCCGCTCGGCTTGCTGTCTCGGTGAACGAGGGCCGCACGAGGACCACGGAGATCGAGGCTTCGATTAGCCCCGTCCTATTATCGGGGCTCTTGAACTTCGAAATCGGGTCGCTCAGCCTCCACTACGCGTACGAGCGGCACATGGACTACTTCGGCGCCAATTGGGTCGGCGGCTCACCCGGCGCCACTCTCACGAATCGGAGCTCGACCGACGATGCCCATGAGTTCCTGGCCTGGTACGAATTTCCCACCCGCACCCGGCTGGCGGCCATCGTCGAGCGCTTGACGTATCGGACGAAGGACACGGTGGTCGGGGCGGTGGACGGCTACCAGCGCGACGCGATCTACGGGGCGCTTCAGCAGCACCTCGGCAACCATGCGGTGTGGGGCTCGTTCGGCGTCGCCGACCGTGGCCGCTGCACCCGGGTGGGCAAGCTGCCCTGCACGACGAACGGGTTGAACGGGCTAGAGTGGTCGGTCGGGTACACGTTCAGCCCGGTGAAGACCGTCGATCTCTACGCCTCGTACTACGAGATGCGCAACGGCCGCTCTGGCACGTACGCGCTCTTCCCGCCCGTGGTTCCGATCGCACCCGGATCGACGACGCACGCGTTCGGCATCGGCATCATGTACCTCTTCGACGTAACGTTGGGATTCGGCGGGGAAAAGCCGTCACCCGAAGCGCCCGCGGCGGCCCCCGAACCCAACGCGACCGCGACTCCGGCGGCAGAAGCGCCTCGGCCCTCGGCACCCGCCGAAGAACCGGCCGAGGCCACGCCGGCAGAACCTGCCGCGCCGACCGAACCCGCGCCGGAACCTCCGTGACGTTGCCTCGGCCACGCACCGTGCGCGGCCGAGAGCAGGCCGGGGCCTGGCTCCGCGCGCTGCGAGCGCGCTGATCACGTCTTGGGTGCCGTGAACCGTCGCCGCAAGGCAGCGGGAATCGACACGACACCGCCCGGCAGGAACAACACCGCCATGATCAGGAGCAGTGCGTACACGGCGTAAGAAAGGATCACCGGCGCGGTGTCCGGCATGCCGCTCGTCGTCGCCAACCTGCTGAGCCCGTGAACCAGCAAGAGCACGACCACGCTGCCGACGACGCCGCCCTCAATCGTCCCGAGCCCGCCGATCGTCGCCATCACGACGTACTCCACGGACAAGAGAACCGGAAAAGAGCCCGGGGCGAGATAGCCCATATAAAAAGCGTAGATGCCTCCGGCGAGGCCCGCGAAAGCGGCCGAGAGCGCAAAAACGGCCAGCTTGTAGGGGCCGACGGGGATCCCGGACGACGCCGCGGCCAACTCGCTGCTCGAGAGCGCTCTGAGCGCGCGCCCCGGACGCGATGCCAGGATGTTGCGCGCGACGAGCGCGACGCCAAGAAGACCGAATGCGCTCAGATAGGCATAGCTCCGGACGGAATCGAAGGCGACGGGGCCGACGCCGAGCCGAGGAATTCCTTGAAGCCCCACGTCACCGCCCGTAACCGACATTTCGCCGACAACCGACAAACAGATGAGGTGCGTCGCCAAGGTGCCGAACGCCAGATGATGCCCGCGGAGCATGAGCAGGGGCACGCCGACCAAAGCCGCGAGGATGGCGGCCGCCACGGGTGCGACCGCCAGGGCGAGGAGCGTCGGACAGTCGTGAGTGGCGAGCACCCCCGCCGTGTACGCCCCCGCAGCGTAAAACGCCCCCTGCCCGAGTGAAACCTGCCCCGCCTGCCCCATCAGTAGGGAGACACCGATGGTCACGATCGCCGTCAGCGCGCAGAGCACGTAGATCGAAAGCTGACTGTCGTCGAGCACGGCGGGCAGGGCCAGGGTGCACGCGAGCAAGAGAACCAGCGTATATGGCCGGTTTCGCATCATTCGCGCTCCTCCAGGGCGGGGCGACGCGCGCCCTGCACGACCAGAATGGCCAGCGTGAGAAGCAGCGCGAGCGCGCTCTGGTACGACGCCTTGGCGTAGCCGGCCACCAGCGCCTCCGCGACGCCGAGGACGAGGCCGCCCGCGAGCGCGAGCACGGGCCGCCTCAGTCCCGCGAGGATCGCCGACGCAAAGCCGTTGACGAACAGTATCAGGTCGCTGTCGTACGACATCGGGCTGAGCGGCGTGAGCAGCACGCCTGCCACGCCGCCGAGCGCGCCACCGAGCGTGAAGGCGACGAGGCCCATGCGGACGATGCGAATGCCGACGAGCCTCGCGGCGTACGGGTTCGACGCACAAGCGGTCAGGGCCTTGCCCCAATAGGTGCGCTCGAAGAACCCCTCGAGCAGCGCAAACACCGCCAGCGTCACCACGATGACGACCGCGTACTGGCGGGGGAATTCGTGACCGAAGACCTCGAGCGAACCGGCGACGCCGGGAAAGGAGCGGGGCTGGTCACCCCAAAGCAGGATTTCGAACGCGTAGCCGAGGATGCCAATACCCAGCGTGACGATGAGCGACGCCTCGGGGCTCGTTCCCCGCCTGGTGATGGCCACGACTCCCGTCGAGAATCCGAACGCCGCGGCGGCGGCGATCGCGAGGATCTCGGCCACGCCGTGGGGAAGCCCGGAGCCGAGCAGCGTGGCTGCCGTGAACGCAGCGACGACACAGAAGGTGCCCTGCGCGAGGTTCACGACGCGCGTCACGCGGTAGATGATGATGAGCCCGCTCGCGAGCAGCGCAAAGCCGCAGCCGACCGCGATGCCGTGCACGAGGTAGGAGAAGAAGTCGCTCACGGTGCTCCTCCCCGCGCACCGAGATAAGCGCTCTCGACGAAAGGACTCTGCTCGAGCTCTCGGGTCGTCCCGCTGGCGACGACCTTGCCCGTTTCCAACACGTACCCTCGCGTGCAGAGCGAGAACGCCAGCCGCACGCTTTGCTCGACGAGGAGCACGGCCAGGCCACGCTCGGCATTCAGGTCGAGAAGCACGCGCGCTAGATCCTGCACGATGACCGGCGCCAGCCCGAGCGACATCTCGTCGAGCGACAGCACGTCGGGGCGCGACATCAGCCCACGCGCGATCGCCACCATTTGCTGTTGGCCGCCCGAGAGGTTACCCGCCTGTTGTCTCTTGGTGCGCTCGAGCGCGGGCATCAGGCGGTAGACCCAGGCCGGATCGCGATCACCGGAGCGGAATGCCCCGAGTCGAAGGTTGTCGTCAACCGTGAGATCACAAAAGAGCTGCCGGCCTTCGGGCACGTGGGCGAGACGCCCCTGGATCCGAATCTCGCCACTGTCCTTCTTGACGACACCCGAGAGCGCGTCGAGCAGCGTGGTCTTTCCCGCTCCATTGCTACCGACCAGGGCGACCATTTCGCCCGCAGCCACGCTGAGGGACACGCCGTCGAGCGCCACTGCTGCTCCGTAGCGTACGGAGAGCCGTTCGACTTCGATCACGTTCATGCCGTGGCGGCCGAGCCGAGGTAGGCGCTGATGACGGCCGGGTCCTCGCGAATCGTAGCGGGCGTCCCTTCGGCGATCACGCGACCAAGGTCCAAAACCGTGACGCGATCCGAAAGGTTCGTCACGAGCCGCACGTCGTGCTCCACGAGCAGGATCGTCAGCCCGCGCGCCCGAAGCCGCTGGATCAGCTCGGCGAGACGGCTCCGTTCCTGCTCGCGCAGCCCCGATGCCGGCTCGTCCAAAAGGAGTAGCGCCGGGTCGGCCGCCAGCGCGCGCGCGAGCTGCAAGGCCCGCTGCTGCCCGAGCGGAAGGGATTCGGCGGGGCGATCGGCGAGCCCCGCGAGCCCCACCTCGTCGAGCAGGGTTTTGGCGAGCACGCGCATCGACGCTTCTTCACGGCGAGCGCGGGGCGACTGCCACGCGGCTTCCAAGAAACCGTGCCGTGCCGTCAGGTGCGCGCCAACCATCACGTTTTCTTGGACGCTCATGCCGCGAAAAATGCGCGCGCCCTGGTAGACGATAGCAATGCCTAGCTTCGCTCGCTCGTGCGGGCTCAGCCGCTCGATGGCCGTGCCCCGAAACGCGATTCCCCCGCCATTTGCGCGCAGGTGGCCCGCGATCAAATGAAAAAGGGTCGATTTGCCCGCGCCGTTCGGGCCGATGATCCCGCGTAGCTCGCCCGGCTGCACCTCGAGATTCACGTCCCGAAGGGCATAGACTCCACCGAATCGGCGACTGAGCCCTTGGACGCGCAGCATACCGATTCACTCGGAGCTGACGGTGCGCACGAGCTGCTCCTTGGCCCACGGGGTGGGAACGAACTTGCCGCTCGTCACCACGTTGACCGAGAGGAACTCGCGGGTGAGCCCCGAATGGTCGGTCGGCGAGTATCGGTACTTGCCGTTCGGCGTCAGAAGCGTCATCTGCTCCAGCGCCGCTCGGATCTCATCGCGCTTCGTGCTTTTGGCCTTCTTGATGGCCTCGAACAAGAGCAGGCACGCGCTGTATCCGTCCTGCGCGAACTGGGGAGGCGGATAGCCGAATCGCTTCGAAAATGGCACGGCCATCTGGTCGATGATCTGCTTCTGAGGCCCATCGGGCAGGGCGTCGCCGACGACACCGATGGCGCTCAACACGGTGACGCCTTCACCGGCCGAGCCCACGGGCTCGAGCCAGAGCTTGCTCGCCTGCGACGGCGTCATGAAGAGTGGGACCTTCACGTTCGCCGCGGCGTACTGCTTGGTGACGGTGACGCCCGCCGGGCCCGTGCCCCAGAAGAGCAGCGCCTGGGCTCCCGAACCTTTGACGTGCGTGAAGAGCGGGCTGAAATCGCTGGTCGCCATCTCGAAGACCTCGTCTCTCACGATCTCGACGCCATACTTGGGGGCCAGCGATCTCGTCGCATTGTAACCCGAGACCGCGTAGGCGCCCTTGGTGTCGTGAGCGACGGCGAGCTTCGTGATCTTCTGCGCCTGCATGTACTCGAGGTAGCGTTCCGCGAATGCGGTCGAGAGCGCCGGGATCACGAACACGTACGGCCTGATGGGCTCGACCTGTTCCTCGGCCGGCGTCAGCGAAAGGTACGGGATCCCGTCACGCTCGGCGAAGGGGAGCGTCGCGAGGGCCGAGTTCGAGAACGCCGAGCCGATGACCGCGACGACGTTCGCCGACTTGAGATCATTGTAGGCGAGAACGGACTTGTCGGGCAGCGTCTGATCGTCGCGCGTGGTGAGTGTGATCTTCCTACCGAGCAGACCCCCCTTTTCATTGATCTGTTCGATGGCAAGCTCGACGGCCTTCTTGTCCTCGCTGCCGAGCGCCGAGAACTTACCGGTCAGCGAGGCGATGAGTCCCACCTGAATCGTTTCCTCTGCGGCGGCGGCGCTCGCGCTCGGGGCTCCGTTCGCGTCGGACTTCGATTCCTTTCGGCACGCGAGCGTCAAGAGAGCAAAGGCGGCTCCGATGAGGAAGAAACGGGTCAACTTCATGTTCAGCTCCCTGGCTGGGTATGGCTCGGCACGCGGGCACTCGAGCCGCTCGATGCAGCTACGGCAGGAACCATCCGCCAGACGCCACGAAGACTACTATAATAGCTTCCAATGTCGGCTTCCATACCAAACTTTCGCCTTCCTATGGCCGACAACAGCCTTTTCGGCTGGCCCACGACGCAGCTGCACCGCTCGTCGCCCGACCCGGCCCCTAGACCGCAAAAAGCTTCTATAGTAGATACCGTGAGGGCGCCCCATAAAGGAGCCCGCTCCCGATGACCCCTGCTGAAGACGAACCGGCGCCCCTATTTGCGGCGCCCGCCGTCGAGACGATGCGGCGCCCGGACGGCGCGGTGTTGTTTCGCTCCCGCCATGTGCTGAACGAGTACGGGCGCTCGGTCGGGGAGCACCTCGAGCGCTGGGCGCGCGAGGCGCCGGCTCGTCGCTTTCTCATGGAGCGCGGCCCTTCGGGCGCCTGGCGCGGCGTCACCTACCGGGAGGCGCTCGAGCAGGTGCACGGCATCGGCGCTTGGCTCTTGGAGCAGGACCTGTCGGCGGAGCGCCCCGTGATGGTGCTCTCGGAAAACAGTGTCGAGCACGGCGCTCTGATGCTTGCTTGCCTCCACGTCGGGATCCCGGTCGCGTCGATCTCACCGGCGTACTCCCTGCTGTCGGCGGATTTCGCCAAGCTCTTGCAGGTCGTCGAGACCTTGCGTCCAGGCGTCATCTATGTCGCCGACCCGGCCCGCTTTGGGCCGGCCCTGGCCGCCGTGCGACACCTGCACGATGCCACGATCGTCGTGGGGAGCGCTCGAGAGCCGGCCGGCGGGGCGGTATCGTTCGAAGAGCTCGCGACGCGGCGCCCTTCCACGGCCGTCGAACGTGCCTTCGCGGCCGTGTCGCCGGACACCGTCGCGAAATTCATGTTCACGTCCGGTTCGACGGACGAACCCAAGGCGGTGATCAACACCCAGCGGATGCTGTGCTCGAACCAGCAGGCCATCTTGCAGCTCTGGCCGTTCCTCGAGGAGCCGCCGGTGCTGGTGGATTGGCTGCCCTGGCACCACACGTTCGGTGGGAACCACAACTTCAACCTCACCCTGTGGAACGGCGGGACCCTCTACATCGATCGCGGTCGTCCCGTGCCCGGTGGTTTCGACGAGACGCTCGCCAACCTGCGTGACGTCCCTCCGACCGTCGTGTTCAACGTGCCTCGCGCCTACGATTTGCTGGTAGCGGCGCTGCGCGGCGATCGCGCGCTCTCTCTGCGGTTCTTCAGTCGCCTGCGCCTGATCTTCTACGCTGCGGCGGCGTTGCCGCAGCACCTCTGGGATTCGCTGAATGCGCTTTCGGTCAACACGCTCGGGCGACCCGTGCCGCTGGTCTCGTCTTGGGGGCTCACGGAGACCGCACCCGCGGCCACGAGCTGCCACTACCAGGCACGGCGAACCGGCGTCGTTGGCCTACCGATGCCTGGCTCAGAGCTCAAGCTCGTTCCGACCGGCGACAAGCTCGAGGCCCGCGTGCGCGGTCCCAACGTCACGCCCGGTTATTGGAAGCGGCCCGACCTCACCGCGAGCGCTTTCGACGACGAGGGCTTCTTCAGGACCGGCGACGCCGTCGAGTTCGTCGATCCGGAGCACCCGGAGCTGGGACTCCTTTTCGACGGCCGGCTCGGCGAGAATTTCAAGCTCAGCACCGCCACGTGGGTGCACGTGGGCGTCCTTCGCCTGAAGGCGATTGCCGCACTCGCCCCCGTCGCCCAGGACGTGGTCGTCGCGGGACACGGGCGCGACCAAGTCGGGCTTTTGGTCGTTCCCCAACTCGACGCTTGTCGCAGACTGAGCTCCTTGCCAGACGACGCGGCGCCAGCCGACGTGCTTGAACACCCGAGCGTGCGGCATCGCGTGGTGCGTGGCCTTCAGGCCCTCGCCGAGTCGGGCGGGGGGTCGTCAACCTACGCCACTCGCGCGCTCGTCTTGACCGAGCCGCTGTCGATCGACACCGGAGAGCTCACCGACAAGGGCTACGTCAATCAGCGCGCCGTCCTCACGCGGCGCGCGACGCTCGTCGAGCGGCTCTACGAAACACCGCTCGACGCGTCGGTCATCACGCTCCCCCGCGCGACGAAAGCAAGGGAACAACGCAGCAGCTTTTGAACGGAAGGGGGCCGCGCCGGCGACCCGAGCTCAGCCATGTTCGAATCCTCCGAAAAACACGCCCTCATCGGTCACTACGACGACATCTGGCTCCTCGGCGGCGTCCGCACCCCGTTTGCCGACTACGGGAGCGCGCTCTCTGGCGTTTCGGCGACCGACCTCGGCATCCACGTGGCGCGCGCCTTGTTCGAGCGCTCGGGCGTACCCGCCGCGGACGTTGGCAGCGTGGTTGCCGGCAACGTCGCGCAGTCGAGCTTCGACGCCTTCTACCTGCCGCGCCAGATCGGGCTCTACGCGGGCGTGCCGCTGGGCGTGCCGGCGGTCTTGGTGCACCGCCTGTGCGGAACGGGATTCGAAACCATCCTCACGGCGGCCGACCAGATCAAGCTCGGGAAGACGCGCCTTGCGCTGTGCGTGGGCACCGAGTCGATGTCGAGAAACCCAGTCGCCGCGTACTCGCATCGCACCGGTTTCAAGATGGGCCAGGTCGAGTTCAAGGACTTCCTCTGGGAGGCCACGCTCGATACTTCGTCCAACACGCGCATGGGCGAGACGGCAGAGAACTTGGCGCGGCACTACGGCATCCGCCGCTCCGAGGTTGACCGCTTCGCAGAACAAAGCTTCTCGCGGGCGTTGCAGGGCTGGGAGGGCGGGTTTTTGGCGGGAGAAGTGGCGCCGGTCACGGACCAGACCTGGAGCGTCGGCGAGTACCAGCCGCGCGGCGTCAAGCTCCCGCGCAAGCTCGCGCGTTTCGACCGGGACGAGCACGTGAAGCCGAGCTCGTTCGAGGTCTTGCAGACGCTACGAGCGGCCTTCGGCAAGGACGGCGTGCAAACCGCGGGCAACAGCTCGGCCATCGTCGATGGCGCTGCCGCCGCGCTCGTTGCATCGGGCGCCTACGTGAGAGAGCACGGGCTCACGCCTCTCGCGCGAATCGTCGCGGGCGCGAGCGTCGGCGTGCCGCCCGAGGTCATGGGCATCGGGCCCGTGCCCGCGATCCGCGCGCTCCTCGCAGCCACTCATCTGAAGCGAGAGCAAGTCGATCGCTACGAGATCAACGAGGCATTCGGCGCGCAATACCTCGCCGTCGAGAAAGAGCTCGAGCTCGAACGCGAGCGGGTCAACGTACACGGTGGTGCGATCGCCATCGGGCACCCCCTGGCGGCTTCGGGGGTTCGACTGACGACCACCGTCGCACGCGAATTGCAGCGCTCCGGCGGGAAATACGGGATTTGTTCGGCGTGCGCGGGTGGCGGGCAAGGCATCGCCATCTTGCTGGAGCGTGCGGCCTGACGCGCGCGCGCCGGGGCGGCGCCATTCGGGTCGCAGCTCGTGGATGAAACGTCTCGATGAAACGAACGACCAAAAAGGAGCCGAAGAATCCGCGCGTCCGGGCCCGGAGCCCCGAAGCGAATGCGGCCGAGTTGGCTTCCCCCGCGCGCAAGAACCTCGCTGCACGAGCGAGCGAGAGGGAGCTCCACGAGTTGCTCGCACAGCGGCTGAGGCGCGCTCGCGCGCAACGCTTCATGACGCGCAAGGCGCTGGCGGAGCAGTCGGGCATCTCCCTCGCCTATCTCGGACGCGTGGAGGCGGGGACGGGCAACATTTCGCTGGCGCTGCTCCAGCGCCTCGCCATCGCGCTGCATTTGCCCATCGAGAGCTTCGTCACGGCCGAGGAGTCGTCCAATCCCGAGCTCACGATGATCGTCGAATTCCTCAAGCGCCAGACGCCCGAGCGCCTGGCCCGGATTCGAGAGCGGCTGTTCGAAGGCGACCGCGAAGCCCAGCGCATCGCCTTGATCGGAATTCGCGGCGTCGGGAAATCGACTCTGGGCCCGCTCTTGGCGGAGCGGCTCGGCGTTCCGTTCGTGGAGCTCAATCGCGAGATCGAAAAGGAAGCCAAGCTCGCGATCAGCGAAATCTTTACGCTCTACGGGCAGCACGGCTATCGCGTGCTCGAGCGCAGCTGCTTGGAACGCATCATCGCCGAGTACCCGAACGTGGTGCTCGCGACCGGGGGCGGTGTCGTCGCGGAGCCTGCCACCTACGAAGTCTTGCTCACGTCGTTCTTCACGATCTGGCTCAAGGCGAAGCCACGCGTGATGTTCGAGCGGGTGCTGCTGCAGCACGACGCTCGCATTGCGAACGCGCAGCTTCGCGGCGAAGCGCTCGAGAACATCGCACGCACCTTGGAGGCCCGCCAGGCGCTCTATCAGCTGGCCCATGCAGCGTTCGACACGAGCGGCAAACCGGTCGCGCAGATCGTCCCGGCCCTGCTCGCGCTCCTGCCACCGGGCAGACACTCGGGGATCGCACGCAGCGTCCCCGGCTAGCAGGCCAGAACCCGCCTCGGAACACGCATGGGTCCCATCAGAATCGCTGAGCTCCTCGGGCGGCTGACGCTCGCATGCGACGTTGCGGACGACACCGTGCCGGGCAATGCCGTGCGTTCCACCGTGCTTGCCGTCGAGCTCGGGAAGCGAGCCGGCGCGAGCGAGGAGCTTTTGCGCGACACCTATTGGGTGACACTTCTCTCCCATATCGGGGCCACGGGCCTGACGGCGCCGGAAGGCCTGGCGGTGCCGGAGGACGATCGCCCGTCGATGGAGAGCAGCACGTCGTTGCGTGACATGCCCGAGCTGAAAGGGGCGCTCCGTCAGCTTGCGTGGACGACCTCGCACACTGCGTACGCGCACCGTTTGAGTGTCTTGGTACGCATGCTCGGTACACCCGCGCACGTGGAGCCATTGGTCACGCCACCGGGTAACACGACGGTCGCGCCGCTCCCCCTGCGCCTCCATCGGATCGCTCGGCTCGTGGAAATCGTTCGTGCCTCGAAAGGTCGTGCCGCCGCGCTCGACGCGGTGCACTGGCTCGGCGCAAGCGATATCGAGCCGTGGCTGGTCGAGCTCCTGCTCGAGGAACAAGGCTCGCTGTTTGCGGCCATCGAAGACCCTTTCATCTTCGAGCATTTCCTGGAGCTCGAGCCAGGACCGGTTGAATGGGCCGACGAGCGCCGATTCGACGACGTTGCGCACGTGCTCGCCGTCTTCACCGACCTCACGACCCCGATCTTCCTCGGTCATTCGACTGGCGTTGCGGCGCTCGCCGCGCGAGCCGCCGCACAACTGGGGCTAGGCGCAGGCGAGACCCGCGCGCTGCGTCTGGCAGCGCTCCTGCACGACCTCGGACGCGTGAGCGTACCGAACGGCATCTGGGCACGCCGCGGGCCGCTCGACTGGGCCGCCCTGGAACGCGTGCGTCTACACGCTCACTTCACGGGGCGCGTGCTGCGACCGATCGAAGCGTTGGCCGAGGTTGCGGATATCGCGACCGCGGCTCACGAGCGCCTGGACGGCTCCGGCTACCCGCAACACCGCTCGGCCCGCACGTTGTCCACTCCCGCGCGCGTGCTCGCCGCCGCTCACATGGCACGTTCGATGAGCGAGGATTGGCCGTACCGCCGGGCCTCGAGCCCCGATACCATCGCCCGAGAGCTCGTGACGGAAGCCGCCGCGGGGCGACTGGACTCGCGCGCCGTGGACGCGGTGCTCGTCTCTCTCGGTCTGCCCGATCGCGTGGGGCCTGCAAGCTTACACCGGCTCTCGGGGCGCGAGCTCGAGGTGTCCCAGCTGCTCGTTCGGGGAAAATCGGACAAAGAGATAGCCACTACGCTGCGCATCTCGCCGCGAACGGTGCAAGTCCATGTGGCCCGCATCCTAGACAAGCTCGGGGTCCGGAGCCGTGCCAGCGCAGCGGTCTGGCTGATCGAGCACGACTTGGCCAGTTGACGCTGGGGCAAGCGCACGCGTGCAACGTCCGTCGCCGGCGGCATCGTCGCGAAGCGAACGTGACGTGCCGCCGCCGGTGAACAATTCCGGTGCTCGTTCCATTCGAAGGTCCGTTCGGGAGAGCGTCGTGATGCAGAACGCGCCGCGGGGGCCGACCGGCCTATTGCCGGGATGAGTCGCCCTACGCAGAGTGTCAATCGTGCCAATCTCGAATCGTCGTGCGAGCCGTCGCGGCCTGTCGTTCGGTCTCGCGGCGGCGTTGTTGGCGTTCGCGTGCTCGAGCGGCGAGGAGCGCAGCAACGGCGGCGATGCGGGTGCTCCGGCTGGTACGACGAGCAGCGGTGGGATCGCAGGGACGGGGGCCATCGGAGGAAGTGCCGGAGCGCAGAGTGGCGCGGGCGGTTCGGCGGCAGGGTCGAGCGGCGTGAGCGGCGCGGCGGGCGCGCTCGGTGGCGCGGGAGGCGCGAGTGCGGGTGGCGCCGGCGCTTCGGGCTCCGCGGGCGCCGCGTCCGGGGCCAGCGGTAGCGGTGGCGCGAGCGGCGACGGTGCGGGCGGCGACGCCGGCGCAGGGTCTGGAGCCGCGGGTGGCGGCGGTGCGGGCGCCGCTGGTGCCTCGGGCGATGCGGGCTCCGCCGGGCAAGGCGGGACTGGCGGAAGCGCCGGCCAGAGCTCTTGCACCACGTCGACGCTCATGGCGGGCGACCACAACCGCACACTGATGATCGGCGGCACGTCTCGCACTTACATTCTGCACGTCCCGTCGAGCTACGACGGCAAGACTCCGGTCCCGCTGGTCCTCGACTTCCACGGGCTCGGCGGGAGCGGCATGCAAGAGGAGTCGAGCTCGGGGTATCGACAGGTCGCCGACCGCGAGGGGTTTCTGGTCGCATTCCCGGACGGCATCGACAGCGCCTGGAACATCGGCCCCTGCTGCACCAACTCACGCGACGTTGACGATCTGGGGTTCGCGAAGGGCATGGTTCAATCCATCGCGAGCGACGGCTGCGTCGACCTGCTGCGGGTGTATTCGGTCGGCTTCTCGATGGGCGGGGGCATGTCGCACTTCCTCGCCTGCAATGCGGCCGACGTGTTCGCCGCGGTGGCGCCGTCGGCGTTCGATCTACTGGTCGAAGCGGAAGAACCGTGTGCGCCGTCGCGCCCCATCAGCGTGATTGCCTTCCGCGGCACGGGCGACACGGTGGTTCCCTTCGCCGGCGGCAAGGGCTCGAGCGGTCGCATCACGTTCCTCGGCGCGCAAGCGAGCTTCGAGCGTTGGGCCGGGCTCGACGGCTGTGTCGCCCCAACGACGATGGACGGCGAGTGCACCACCTACGAGCAATGCGACTCCGGGGTCCAGGTCGGGCTTTGTGTCAAGCAAGGGGGCATGCACGCCGCGGGCGACGCCACCGTCGGTTGGACCTTCTTGAGCAAGTTCACGCTGCCGTAGCGCGAAGCGCGGGCACCGCCGAACGCCCCCGAGGCGTCGCGCGAGCGCCCGAGGACCCGTCGCTAGTCGCCGACGAGACCGCGCTCGGCGAGCCATACTGCCGCGCCGACCCGATTGGACACGCCGATCTTCTTGTAGGCGCGCGCCACGTGGTGCTGAGCAGTTTTCCGGGAAATGCCGAGCGTTTCGCCGATCTCCTCGTTCGTCTTGCCGTGCGCGACGAGCAGGAGCACTTCGGTCTCTCGGTTGGAGAGGTGGCGCCCAACCTCTGCGAGGGCGGCCCTGCGATCGCGGCTCGAGGATGGCGCGTCCTCCTGTGTCGGCGCGCCGTGGAAGAGATAGTGATACTCCTTTCCCGCGCCTCCGCGAAGCCGCACCGTCCGGATTGGATTCGCGCAGAACATTTCGAGAATCTCGGCGATGTAGCCAACGATGAAATGTTCGAAGTACGGGTGCCACTGCGGCAAGTCGAAGACTTTGAACTCGACGCTCTGGCCCGTGAGCGTGGCTTCGGACCGAGTCGTTGCATCCCGGAAGTAGAGCCCGTGGAGCCTCGGCAGCGCGTCCACGACGCCGCCGAGGTCGAGCCCTTGCGCGAACGACTTGAGCGGGCCATCACCGACGGCCCAGCGGCTCGAGTCCCGCCCGAGCTTGACGTGCGAGACGTCGGTCTCCCTGAAGAAGCGCCGCATGAGCTCGTCGTGAAAAGCGAGGTAGGCGGGCAATGGGATCAGCGTGTCGGCGGTGATCAGCGAACGAAAGCTTCTGTGGGACCTTGCAACGTCACGAAAGAATTGACCCCATGCGTCGGACCCGGACTGACGGGTGACGAGGATCTTTCGGGTCAGGATCGAGATGCCGCAGACGTTCACTTGAGCACCGGAGGTCAGCGTTCGTCCAAGAAAGGGCGCCGCTTCGTGTCAGTCAGAACCGAGCGGTCGGGCATGTTCCCCCGACTACATCAAGAGTGATTCTCTGACTTTTCACCCTAGATCCTTGACACAGAAAATGAGACACGTCCTGCGAAAAGTGAGACCAAGCGGGGTCTGCGGGGCTCAGGCGTCGCACCGAAGGCGTCGCACCATCGGGCTTGGATTGACGCCTCGCGTCATGCCGGCGTCGCGCTGGACCGAGGCCCCCGGGGTGAGTCGCCGTCACTCGAAGAGCGAGCGTAGCAGCGGCTCGCGGAAGTCACCCTTCGGAGCGAAGTACGTGGCGAGCACGACGTGCGGCGGCTCCTTGCCCTCGTCGGTACGGTCCACGTACACCTTGCCCTTGTCGCTCACGACGACGGTCCGGACGGAGCCCGCCCCGACGCGGTAAAGGATGCGGTCGCCACGCTCGTAACCGCGCTTCGCGAGCGCGCCGAAAGTGACGGGTAGCCGCTGCCGCACGCGTTGCAGAAGCTCCCGGCTGATGAGCCCCGCCTCCCTCGCCTGCTCCAGATTCTCGAACACCGCGTCCAGCCACTGCGACAGCGACACGTCGCGCAGGAAGCGCTGCTCGATCAGAGCGTCGTCCGCCGCGAGCATGACGCGGGCGAGCCGCTCGCCCAGCTTTTCCGAATACCCGTTCTTCCCGATGAGCGCCGAGAAGCGCCGTTGAACCGGCCTGGTGACGTGCACGTGGAGGGTCAAGACGTTGATCTTCAAGAGCGTCTTTTCGAGCAGCATGTGCATCGACCCGTAGGGGCCCCGCGCCCAGGTCGCCGAGCCCGACGAGGGCAACGGCTCCGCAGCCGCGGCGCCAGGCACGAGGAACAGCACGAGCACGAGCACGGGCACGAGCACGAGCACGAGCACGAGGGCACCGCGACGCACGCCGTGCGGCACCGGGCAGCTCGCTCTTGTGCCCCAGCCTAGCGAAGGAGCGGCTGGCATTGCTACCGATTCGGATCCTCTGGCGGCGCTCCCCGAACCAAGTCCACGATCAGCCGCTCCTCCTTGGGAACGAACCCCTCCACGTGGCGGTCGGCCCCCTCGCCGACGTACTCGTTGAAGTAGACCTTGTAGACGAGCGTCCCGCGGTAGCGCCCCGTCCCGTTGCGTTTCAGGGTCATCTTCAGGGGCTGCTTGAGACATTCGACGACGCCCTCCGGCGGCAGAGGATCGCAGGCGCAACTGCCCGGGTTGACGATGCAGCGGTCCTGACAGCTCGTGCACCCGAATGGCTCCTCGTCGGTGAGAAAACCCTCGAACGCGAGCCCGCCGGGCGCGTCCCACACGACCCCGCGCATCCCGAGCAGGTTGCCTCCGGCGAACGCGAGCCAAGTGCGGCCCTCGGTGTCCTTCTCGACCGTGCAGTCGCGAAGCCGGTATTCCTGCGAGACGCGGCAAGCGTAGGGGCCGGCTGGGAGCGACGCGGGCCTCGGAGACGTTTCCAGCGCGGCGGGGTGGTAGCGTTCCGAAGTCCAGAGCGCGCGGTAGCGAGCCAGGCGCACTTCGGGGGTATCGGACGAATCGGCGGCATGCGGCTCCCGGGCGAGCACGCCCGAGTCGCCCTCGGGTTCCGTCGCGACCAGAGGGGCGGGAGCAGCAGCGGCGGCCGGTGGTGGCGTCCGCGGCTCCGTCCGGGCGGGCGGCGCCACGCCGGGCGAGCAGCCCGACACGAGCAACGCGACGACAGTCGTCCGAGCGGCGTTCACGGCTCGGCTCGTCATTCCCCAGAATACGGCAGGCGTCACGCTCCGCACAAGCGACGGCGATGATGCCCGGAAACCGCCCGGCTTGGCTCGAGGGCGAGACCGAAGCTCAGCCGGGAGGCTGCGCCGCTCGGTTAGAACCAGAGCCGGAACGTGCCGCTCACGTGGAGCAGCCCGAGCATGTAGAGCGTGCCGTCGTAATAGCGGTACGTGCCCGTCGGTATCGGCGCCGACCAGATCTTGTCCACGAAAGGCTTGCCAGTTCGACTCGGGTAAGCCGAAGCCGAGGAGCGCGTTGCACGAGAACTGAGCCGCCGAGCCGTCGCTGTGGGATTTCATCCACGCGCCGAATGCGGGCGCGTACGTTTGCGTCTGCCACGGGTCGGCGGCGAAGAAGTTGGTATCCATCATGATGTTCATGACGCAGCGCTTGGCGTCGGAACCGGCGCCGCCCATCGCCTGACCCGTGAAGGACGATTGGTCGGGGATGACGCCGTTCGAGTCTGCTGCGGCTTTGAAGAACTCGCGTCCCGCCGTCACCGCTTCGTTCCAGAACGATGCGTTGGCCGTGTCGAAGCAGGACCACACCTGATAAAAGGCCGGCAAGACGTACGAACCGTCGGTGTTGTTCGAGCCCGAGACGAACTTGACGATGTGGTAGGTCGAGTTGAAGTACTTCGTCCGGATCAGGTCGAGCACCCACTGGGCCTCGACCGCATAGTCGAACTTCCCCGACGAACCCCAGCGGTTGTGCGCAAAAATCAGCGCGGTCGCCATGTACTCTTCGCCGTCCGGTGCGCCGCCGCTCGACAATTTTCCGCCACTCGTCGAGCAATGCCACGCGATCTCGCCCGTCCCTTGCGCCATGTGGTTCTTGACCCAAGCCCACAGGCGATCGAACTGGGTCTGCTTGTCGAGCTGAACGGCGGTGATCATGCCGTAAGACATGCCCTCGGTCCGCACGTCGTTGTTCCCCGTGTCCTTGACGTACGACTCGTCCGAGCCGGGCCCGTCGTAGTAGACGGTATTCCCATTGGAGGGGTTGTAGAGCTGGTTCCACGCCGCAGCGATCTTGGCGTCGCTCTCCGCCTGGGTGTGCCCCGAGACGGTGACGAAGAGATTGGGGTACGCTGAGGGCGGCGTGCACCCGGGGACGACCGAGCTGCCGCCGCTGCCGCCGCTGCCGCCGGCTCCGCCGCCCGCCACGTTCGTGCCGCCCACTCCACCCTCAGGAGTAGTGCCTCCACTCGACCCGCTTTGACCCCCGCTGGCGCCGCCCACCCCCGCCCCGCTCGCCCCCGCCCCGCTCGCCCCCGCGCCGCCTGCGACCATGCTGCCGGCGATGCCCGCTGCGCCAGCCCCGCCGGCTGCACCGCCCGTCCCACTGCTGCCGCCTGGCGACTGGCTCCCTCCGACGCCAGCCGCTGCCCCCGCAGTGCCACCGCGCCCCGCGGCGACCGCGCCACCAACGCCAGAACCGCCCCCCGCTGCTGAGTTTCCACCACTGGCGAGCGCTCCTCCCGTGCCCGAGGCCCCGCCGGCTTGCGCCATTCCGCCGTTTTCGCCCACGCCACCCGGAGCGTCGGACCCACCCGAGCTGCAGGCGGACACAACGGCCACCGTCACCGCGTACAGAATCGGCGTTCTTCGCATCGCTATCCCGATGGGTTATTCCCGCAAATCTCCCGACTCATCACCCACCCGGCAATGCGCACATCAGCAAACACGCCACCTCGCTGTAAGCGACTCGGAAATTGCCGCGGTTGACGAACCGCGCGAGACCACTCGCCAACGTCACGAGCGCCGACCGGCGAGCTCACCCTTTTTCGCAAGCAGAGGATTGCGTCGAGCGCCGACGGCGAACGAGCGCAGCGGGGATGGCAGCGCGCGACGCCTCGTCCGACGAGGGCGCGATGGAGTGCGCGCAGGCTAGCGAGGCGCGAGCCTGCGGGCCTCACCCACTACGGCTTGTACATCACGGTTGCCCAGCCGGAGCCCGGCATGGCGAACTGGAACTTCTTGCCGCCGATGGCGACGACGTAGGCGTTGTTGGCCGCGCCGCTGTTGTACATCACGGCCACGAGGCTGCCGTCTGGGTTCTTGAAGGCGAGCGCGTCGCCCCCGCTCGTGCCGACCACCATGGCGCCCGGCGTCACGTACTGCGAGAGGTGGCGGAACACGTAGTAGAACGGAGTCGGGCTCACCGTCCCGCCGTTCGCCACCAAGAGAGCGTTCTGTTTCCAATCGCGAGTCGTGTCGATGCCCAAGCCGCTCTTGTCCAGCACCATGTTCCAGGCGTTGTACGACGTTACCTTGACGGTCTTGATCGCGTCGCGGATGTAACCCCAGCTCTCCACGGCATAGGCCTGGTCGTTGGGAGCCTGCGCGCTGTTGTAGGTTGGATAGCCGGAGGGATTCCACGGGTAGTTGCCGCACTTGTGCTCGGTAGCCCAAACCGGGAGGTTGGCGTTGAGAGCGGCCAGCTTGGACTGATTCAGCGTGTTCCACTGCGCGCCGATGACGGCCAGAAAGCCCTTCGCCGTGGCGTTGGCAAGCGCGGTCGAGGCCACGGTGAAATCCGTCTGGTCATTCGACAGCGTGCCGAGCATGACCTTCACGCCGAGGGTCTGCATCGCCGGGCCAAGGTACTGAGCGATGAAGGTCGCGTACGTGGAACCATCCCACAAGCATGACGGGTAGTTCTGGTCGTAGCCCGGCTCGTTTTGCGGGGACACGATCTCGATGTTGATGCCCTGGTCTTTGTAGCCTTGAACGAACTTCGTGAAGTAGTCGGCGTACGCCGTGAGCGTCGCCGTGTCGCTCTTCATGTTGCCGCCGTCGTAGTACGACGGCTTCTTGGCGTTCTGGCTGCTGTCGGCGCCGCTGTTCTTCTTGTATCCGGTCTTCATCGACACCGGGGGCGTCCAGGGGCTCGCCCAGAAGTGAATGTCGGGCTTTATCGCCAGTGCGGCCTTGACGTACGGGATGAGCTTCTCGCCGTCCCGGGTGAGCGTGAACGCCCCCGCGGCAGGCCGATTCGACTCGGTGCCGTCGGGCGTGGGGTCGGCTCCCGCGGGGTCCAGACAACTGTAGCGACTCATGGCGTAGTCGCTCGCGCCCATCGGGATGCGTCCCCACGCGAGGTTCGCACCGTCGGTGGCACTGAAGAGCAACGTCAGGGCCTGAGTCTGGAGCGTGGCGGAGCTGAGGAAGCTCCAGCCGAGCTCGTTGAACGCGCCGCCGAAGCCGTCCCACTTCTGCGCTGCCTGTGTGTCGTTGACCGTGACGGTGGCGTTGGCGGTCGACTCCGTGAGCATGCCGTCCGTCTTCCAGTAAGCACCGGACGCCGAGGTGACGAGCGGAGGCAACATGACCGGCGCACCAGCGGCGCCAGCGCTGCCTGCGTCGCCGGCCGTGCCGGACACTCCTGCCGAGCCCGCATCACCCGCCGAACCCCCGGTGACACCACCGGTGCCGGCGTCGCCGCTCGCACCCCCGACCGCTCCGCCCACGCCGCCGCTCAGGCCGGCGCTTCCTGCTGCACCGCCGGCCAGCGTTCCCGCGCCGCCGCCAACGCCCGCGAGGCTGCCCGCGGCTCCGCCGGTGACGCTACCCGCCGTACCGCCAACGCCGCCGGCTGCCGCCGAGGCGCCCGACGTGCCGCCGCTCGCAAGCCCGGCGCTACCGCCAACGCCGACGCCGCCAGTGCCAGGCGGACTGCCGCCGGTTCCACCACCGTCGTCGCCCGAGCTCGAGCAGGCCCCGATGAGGAGAGCAAGACTGATTGCCGTGAGTGAGCTGCGTGTGAAATTCATGGTCATCGTCATGTGCCTATTCGAGTGATTCACTCCCAGCGAAGAACGAACGCCCGGAGCGGTGCTCCGTCGTGATCAGTACCTTGGAGCAGCCATCGCCATGCTATTTGCCGACGAACGTCGTGACGGTCATGCTGGGAAGATCAGCGGTGAGGATGCCGCCGGTCACTGCGACGGCCGTCTTGGAGATGAGGTTGTCGGCCGCCGAAGTGACCCACGGCGTCATCATGGCCGGCGCCGTTCCGCCGGCGATCGTGATCGGCACGCTGGCCGCCGCGCTCCCCTTGTTGATGGCCACGACGACGACGGTGCCGTCGGTGCCCTTGAACGCAGAGAGCAGGACGCCCGTGGGAATGGCTCCCGTGATGTCCACGCGCACGTAGCCCGGCCGCACGAACTTGCTGTAGTTGCCGAACGTCCAGTGACGCTTGGTGTCGTTGCCGTTCTTGAGCAGCAAGCCCTCGTTGTCGTCCGTGTAGTAGGCCTTGTACCACCAGTAGAGCCAGCCTGACGCGTCGCCGACCGTGAGCGCGCTGTGGATCCATTCTGCGACGGCAACGCCGTTCTGAATGGTCGCGCTCGGCCCCTGTTCCGGCCACCACTTCACGCCGGACATCTCGGTCTGCCAGATAGGCTTCCTCTCCGGAACGTCGGCCGGCCAGGGCTCCGCATGCTGCGTGTCGTACTCGTGCACGCCCATGATATCGAGCGCCGCCCAGGCGGCCTTGTCGGCGTAGAGGTAGTGGCCGTAGTCGTAGCCGTCACCAGTGTTGCAGGCGGCGTTGGATGGCGGGAACCCGCACTTCAGCGGGTCCGAGCTCTGCTTGTTGCCGTTTTCCGAACAGCACGCCGACTCGTTGCTCCAGTTGTGGATCCACTCGGATGCTTCCGGCGCGATGACCTTGACGCCCGCCGCCTGGAGCTTCGGCCCTACCACCTTGATGAAGGCAACGAGCTCGTTGGCCGTGTAGAGGGTCGTCGCATAGTTGCCGTTGCACGGCTCCGCGCTGCCACACGACGCAAAGTCGGGCTCGTTGCCGATCGACATGGCGTAAAGGCCGTTGTTCTTCGCGAAATTCGTGATGGTCGTCGCCCACTGCTCGTAGTTGGCGGGCTTGACGTGCCCGCCGTCATTCTCGCTGTTGTTGGTCTTGTAGGAGGCGGGTGGGCTCCACGTGGAGCCGATGATCTTGGCACCGCGGCTCTTCGCCATCTGCGTGTCGCCCGAGACGCTCGCGGTCGCGTAGTCGCCATTCGAGCCCATGCCGATGCGCAGGATGGACATGCCGAGACCCGTGCCGGTCGTCGTGAAGAGGTGGTCCGCCACCGTGGCCGACATGCTCTCGGTCGCGTACGTATTGTTGATGCCAAACCCGTCGATGGTCTGATGGGTCATGCCGAGCTGCACCGTCACGTCGGTCGAGCCCGTGCCGCCGTTTGCGCCCGCGCTGCCCGCGCCGGAGCCGGCCGTGCCGCTCGCGCCTCCCGGGTCCACGCCGGCCGTGCCGCCGCTCATGCCCGCGGCGCCGCCGTCGATGCCGGCGGTACCGCCGGGCCCCGTGTCGCCCGCGGTGCCTCCCGCGCCGGAGACGCCCGCGCCGCCGCCGGTAACGCCGGCGCCACCACCTGCGCCGATGCCGCCCGTGGTGCCCGCGCTGCCGCCCACGCCGCCGACGCCGCTCACGCCCCCGGTGCCCGCGCCCGTGCCGCTCGTGCCGCCCACGCCGGTGCCGCTCGTGCCACCGCTACCCGTGGCGCCCGTGGCGCCCGTGCCGCCCGTGCCTCCGGCGCCCTGACCGTCGGCTCCCTCGAGCGAGCAGGCCGCGGCGAGCAGCACAATTGCAATGCCGGTGAGCGAGAGACGTGCTGGCTTCATGGTCATGACAATTCCCGGCGCAGCCTAGCTTGATCTCCCGGGCCAAACCCGCGAAAAACCGGCCTGCAAAGTGGTCAAAACTCAAAACCCAACGCACGATTTTGAAAGGTTCGAGCCTCACGGGCCGGACGTCGGCCTGCGCGCCTCCCCGAGCGGGCGACCAGCGACCCGCCCCTCCGCGACGCGAAGGCAAATCGAAAGGTGCGAAATGGGCGACGACCGTCTGCTGGCGAGGGCCCAGGGAAGGGCTCGACGACGAGCGAGGGCCCCGAACCCAAAGGGGCCCGAGCGGCGGCTCGCTGTCAAATCGGGCGCGAGACCACCGTCACGGCATCGCTAGGATGAACGTGGTGATCGAAGACGCGGGGACGGTCACCACGAAGCTGTAGCCCTCGATCGGAACGGCCTCCAGCGCTGCCAGATTCTCGCTGCGTGACGTACGGAACGCCTCGGCGATCCCGCCCACGCTGGGAAGGGCCGTGAGATCGAACGTGTAGCCGTGGCTCGCCGAGGTATCGCCGTTTCGCACCACGACGGCGAGGGAGTGGCCATCGGGGCTCACGGCAGCCACCATGTTGGCGTCGTTCACGTTAACGAAGACGGCCCCAGGCCGGATGTAGCGACTGAACCCAGCGTGCATGTAGAAGCGCTTGAGCGGGCTTAGCGATTGCTGATTGTCGTTCAGCGAGAAGCTCGCCCAGTTCCGGCTGGGATCGCCCGATTGCCAGTCAACCCAGGCATCGGCCTCGAGCTCCCGGAGATCGCTGATGATGCGCCCCGCCATGAACACGGCCGCCTCCGTGTCGTCGGCCAGCGTCTGGTTGAGCGGCCCCGACTCCGACTGCCAGAGACGCATTCCCTTACTCGTGGCGAGCGTGCGGAGGTCGCTGCGCCGGCTACCAGAGTAGGAATGCGTGTTCATCTGCGTCATCGCGGCGAGGGTCGTCGCGTCGAAACCGCGCATGTTGTTGTAGGCGTCGTCGATGCTGTTCTCGTCGGACGCGCTCACACTGGTCTCGTCGAGCCCTTTCGCCGCCAGGCTCTGGGCGACCGCCTCGATGATCGCCTGCTGGTTCGACGGGGAGAAATGGCAGCCCTCCTGGCCCCCGTTGGCCGTCCACCAGCTGGCATTGGGCTCGTTGAGCGGCTCGAGCGTGCGGAACGTGATGCCGAACGTGTCTCGGTAGTGCTTGACGACCTCGGTCAGGTAGTCGGCAAAATCGTCGTAGGCATCGTCCTTCAGGTTGTTCGAGCCGTCGGTGTTTCCGGAGGCGCAGCCGCTCTTCGTCATCCAGTAAGGGGGCGAGTTGGAGAACGCCTCGAGGATCAAGTCGCTGCCGCGCTCGACGATGCCGAGCAAGATGGCGCGCTGATTCGCGTCGGCGTCGAAGTTCCAGGTCCCCGCCGACGGCTCGAACCCGGGCATGTCCCTGTACTGCCCCATGTGGTCGTGCGCCGGGTTCTCGCCGCCGCCGATGTTGTAGCGAAAGACGTTGTAGCCGAGGCCTGCGACGGGATCGACGAGCGAGTCCACGACGGCATTGCGTGCGGTCGCGCTCCAGCCGCCCACGTGGTTCGCCCACCAGCAAAGGCTCGTGCCCCAGCCCTCGAAGGTCTGGTGACGAAGGGAGGTGTCCACCTTGACGAGCGTCGTCCCCGGCTCTGCGGTGACGGTCGGACGTGCTCCGCCCGTCCCTGCGGCTCCCGACGCGCCGGCTGCACCGCCGCCGCCGTTCCCCGCGGCGGCGCCGCCCTGCCCCGCGCCACCCTGATCGCCGCCGCTCCCGGCGAGGGCTCCCCCCACGCCGCCCATCGCGCCATCGCCGCTCGTCGCCCCCGTGCCGGCAGCCACTCCAGCGCCGCCGGACGCGCCCGAAAGAGCGCCGCCCGCGCCACCCGGTAGAGCACCAGCACCGCTGCCGCTCGCCCCCCCCGCCGTGGGTCCTGCGCCGCTCGCAAACGTTCCGGCCCCTCCCGTGGACGAAATGGAGCTCGACGAGCCCTCGCTGCAGGCGAGGACCAAGGTGGCGAGCACCACGCCGGTCGTCGAAAGGAGCCCTTCGGTCATCGTCTTTCCGCGAGGCCGCTTTGCCCGCGCTCTCCAAGAGTACCGTATCCATACCGGCACGACGGCCGTCACGGTTTCGCGCACCCCTCACTGGAATCTTGGAGGCTTGCCGCATCGACCGCGCCGGACTCGTGCGCGCAGCCTGGAGGTCCTCGCAGCCGGCGCCAGCGCACAGTCCGGTGCTCGAGCCGGCTCCCGGGCTTCGTCGTTTACTTCACGTTGACGGTGGCAAAGCCGTTGCTCGGCATGTCGAACTGCACCTTCTTGCCGCCGATCGACACGATGACCGGCTTCGCTGCGCCGGAGTTGTAGAGCACCGCGACGAGCGAGCCGTCGGCGTTCTTGAAGGCGAGCGCGTCGCCGCCCGTGGTGGCGATGCGCTTGGCGCCAGCGTCGGCGAACTCCGAGACGTGCCGGAAGACGTAATACGCCGGCGTCACCGTCAGCGTCTTCGCGGCCTTATCGACGATGAGTAGCGCGTTTTGCGGCCACGGGCGCGTCATGTCCGAGTTCTTGCCGTCCTTGTCGAGCACCATGTTCCAGGCGCTGTAGGAGGTGACGCCCGCGTTGAGCCAGTCGCGGATGAGCCCCCAGCTCTCGACGCCGTAGGCGTAGTCGTTGGGGGCAGTGCTCGCGTTGAACGTCGCCGTTTCCCACGGGTAGTTGCCGCACTTGTGCTCGGATTGCACGATGGGAAGATTCCGGGACTTCAGTCCTGACACGCTGCTGATCATGTTCCACTGCAGGCCAAAGCCTTTCACGAACGCCATCGCGGCGGAGTCGGCCGTCACGGTGCTGATGATCGTGCCGTCCTTGCCGGCGTCCGCGTTGGACATGGTCCCGAGGAAGATCTGCGCCGGAACGCTGCGGTCCCTGAACGTGGGACCGAGGTAGTCGCGGATGAACTTGGTCATGAGCGCGGCGGTCCACAGGCAGCTCGGGTAACGTGTTTCGTAGCCGGGCTCGTTCTGCGGGTGGATCGCCTCGATCTCGATGCCAACCGCTGCGTACTCCTCGACGAACTTCGCAAGGTAGAGGGCGTGCGCCTGCAGGTTCATGGCGTTGTCCACCATGTTGCCGCCATCGAAGGCGTTGTTGTCCTTCATCCACGTGGGGGGGGTCCACGGGCTCGCCCACAGGCGAATGTCGGGCTTGATCGCGAGCGCCGCCTGGATGTACGGAATCAGGCCCTGCTTGTCGTGGTCGATCGAGAACGACGCCATCGTGTAGTCGTTGGCGGTCTCGTCGAGCGTGTAGCGGGTGAGGGCATAGTCGCTCGCGCCGATCGGCACGCGGCCGAAGGCGAAGCGCGCGCCGTCGAGGCCGAAGAGCAGGTTCATCGCCTTGTCGCGGTCGGCGGCGGTGAGCAGAGAAAGCACGTCCCACCCGACCTCGTTGAACGTGCCGCCGAAGCCGTCCCACGTCTGGTAGGCGGTGGCGTCGTTCACGGTGACGTTGGCGTTGCCGCTCTGCACCTCCGTGAGCGTTCCCTCCTTCCAGTAGTTGCCTTGCGCCGAGGTGACGAGCTCGGGCTCGTCGATCGGAGGAGCGCCCGCGGAGCCGCCGCTGCCTCCGGCGCCCGTGCCCGCCATGGCGCCGGCGCCGGCCGTCGCGCCTTCGCCGCCCACCCCGCCCGAGCCGGCCATCGCGCCGGCTCCGCCGTCGGAGCCGCCCGTGCCACCCACCGCCGCGCTGCCCGCGCTGCCGCCCTGCGCACCGCCAGCGCCGAGGCCCGCGTTGCCGCCCGAGGCACCGCTACCGGCGCCACCGCCGGTTCCACCCGCCGCGGTTCCGCTCGTGCCCCCGCTCTGGACCACGCCGGCGGTGCCGCCCGCACCAACACCCGCGCCGCCACCGGTGGCTCCAGCACCGGTGCCGCCAGAACCGCCCTGTCCCGCGGGTGAGTCGTCACCGGTTTGGGACGA
Organism: uncultured delta proteobacterium; assembly: GCA_963841435.1. Classification (GTDB taxonomy): domain Bacteria; phylum Myxococcota_A; class Polyangia; order Polyangiales; family Polyangiaceae; genus PMG-095. Next base: position 331,006 of record CAWJCS010000002.1, on the reverse strand, counting down.
GCTGCACGCAGCCAAGGAAAGCCCGAGGCCGATGCAAGCGGTCGAGAGGAGGGCCCTGTTCAGCAAGGAGACGTGCATCGTTCGTTATTCCCGCGATTCGCCGAGCTCATCACACCACACCGTGGGAACGATGCCCTGGACGAAACTGGCGCCCATTCCGAGGTGTCGAACGCGCAAGCGTATTGAAAATAGGCCGCTCGTCCTTCGGTCGGTACGGCTCGCCGACGCGGCCCTCAGGGCGCTGCGGGCGCGAGCTTGACGAACAGCACGCCAGGTGACTGAAGCTGGGACGAATACGTGAACGTCGTTCCACACAGCGAGCGCGCGACGGGCTCCGCGGGGGAATCCATCGCGTCGCGCAGGGCTTGCCAGTTCGCGTCGGTCATCGCGGTCATGTTGGGGCGGCCGAGGCCCTGCCAGGCGGCGTAGGCGTTGCCAACGGTGTGATCGACTCGGTACGCGGTGACGTCGTACGGGAACGCCGGATCGAGGCCCGATACCGTGACGCCGAACGACTGCGCGTCGGCCACGGTGTAATACCTGTCGTCGGTGGGGCCTCGGCCCGGGCTCTGCCCGTTGTAGATGATGAGCTGGACGCCGCCATCGGCGCTACGCGCGGCCATCCCGCCGATGCCCGCGGCGCCGCTGAGGGTGAACGCGACCTGCTGGGTGCCGAGCTGCGCGAGGAACTTGTACGCGTTGTAGACCGGCTTGTGGATGTTCTCGCGGCTCGTGAGACCCATGCAGCCGATGAATGGGTCATTCTCGCGATACATCCCCTCCTCGAAGATGTCCGAAAGGATCCACCACGAGTAGGCGATGGGCAGGCGCCGGTTGTCCTTCGTGCAACGCTGAACGATGTCCGAATAGGTCTGCACGGCGAAGGCCGCGCCCTGGTCCATCTCCTGCGGCTCGTCGGTGAGGCCGAACTCGTAGGTGGGGCCAAACTCCGTGATCGCGATGCTGACGTTCTGCTTGTCGTAGCTGTCGAGCAGATCGAGCCCCTGGAAGTAGCCGTTCACCGAGCCGTCGATGAAGCTCCAGCTGTGGTACGAGAAGAAGTCGAGGATGCCGGGCTGGCCGGGGGTGATGTAGTTGGTCGTGGTGACGTGGTCGAGGAAGCGCTGGCCGAGCATCGAGTTCGCCGTCAGCTCGACGGGCTGGCTGTTGACGGGACCGCCGACGCGACCCGCCGGCAGCGCGCGCCGCACACCGGCCGCCGTGTGATCGTAGAGTTCGAAGTACTGATCGATGGTTCCGGACCAGAACTTGCCCTGGCAACACTCGGGCTCGTTCCAGACCTCGAAATACCAGCTATCGACCACGTCCACGCCGTAGCGGTCGATGCTGTGTTGCACGAACTGGTAGACGAGCTCCTGCCAACGCGCGAAGTCCTTGGGCGGCGAGACGATCATGTTCCAGTCGAACACGGTCCTGTTCGGATCCGCCGCGAGGTCGTGCGGCATCGGAGCGAGCTCGACGATGGGCTCCACACCCTGCTCCACCAAGAAGTCGAAGATCTGATCCGACTTCGTGAAGTCGTAGACGGGGTTGCCGTTCTCTTCGTGATAGATGCCGATGTCGTCGTGGAAAAGCCCGTGCTCCCGGAGGCTCCGCAAGCCGAGGTTCTTGACGCCGTCCACGACGTGATCTTTCAGGGTCTGCCCCCAGCCGCGGTCGTCACGCAAGAACAGGCCGAGGTGCCCCGTGCCGAACGTGTCCCAGAAGTGCGGCAGGTCGCCCTTCATAGTCTGGCTGTCGACCGTCACGGTGTTCTGCATGCCGTTCACGGCAACGCTCTCGAAGCTCCCCAGGCACATGGCCATCGGCGGTACGCCGCCGCTCGAAGAGCCCGCATCGCCGGCCGTTCCGCCCGAACCGACACCGCCCACGCCGCCCGTACCAATGCCCGCGCTCCCACCAGTCGGTGGGGCGCCGGCGCCGGAGCCGCCGCTCGGATTGGCGCCTCCCGTTCCCGAGCTGGCACCGGTTCCAGCACCGGTACCGGAAGTCCCGCCGGCGCCACCGCTCGCTCCCGCGCCAGCGCCACCCGCGCCACTCACGGGCGCGGAGCCGCCGTCGTCGGAATCGGACTGCGCGCTGTCGCAGGCAGGAGTCAGAGCCAAGGCGACCAGAGCACCCGCCGGGATGCTCAGCGCACGAATGAACGAGGGAAGGAAGAAAAGTCGGGGGGGCATGGCAGCGCTCCTCGAGGGTTCCTCCGGGTTTAGCAGGTCCGTGGCGCGAAGCAGCATCGAACCTCAAAAAGCGCGAGGCGCGAGCGCGGTGAGAGCTCTCCGTTCTTGCACCCCGGGGGGATTCTTCTCGTCAGACGCGGAGCCGCGAGCCGAACGGCACGGATCCTGGGGCGAGGGCCCGCGAGCCCGTTGTTGAACGCGACGCGTGGTCAATGGGCCCGAAGGAACGGAGCGAGACGGACGCGATCGGGAATCGCCCTCTCGCGCCTCGATTCGCGTCGTCGTCAGCGGATTCGCGTCGTCGTCAGCGGAAAGCATCGAGCCGCAGCGGGCGAGAACGAGCACCTTTCAGTTCTGCTATCGTCGACGCTCGACCAAGGTCGTGAAAGACTCTGGCCGGATTCTTCATGCCAAGTGATATCGCATGCGGCTAGCGACGCGTCTCTTCTGGACTCCCACGATCGCAAGCTCCCTGTTGTGCTTCACGCTGGGCACGCCAGGCTGCGGCACGAACCCGTCACCCGGAAGCGGAGGAAAAAACGGCTCCGGCGGTGCCGGCGGCACGACGGGCGAAACCGGCGGAGCTGGCGGCGTTGCGGGACTGGGGGCCGGAGCTGGTAGCGGCGGCGCGGTCGGCGGTGCGGGTGGCGTCGCGGCTCAGGCGGGCACCGGCGGCGCAGCCGGCGCGCTCGCCGGCACGGCTGGTCTTGCCGGCGGCGGCGCGGGCGGTGCGTCCGGCGCAGGCGCGGGCGCGGGAGGATCGGCGGGTGCACTCGCGGGAGGATCGGCGGGTGCCGGCGACGGCGGCATGGCGGGTGCGAACGGCGGAGCGGGTGGCGACGCAGCGGGCGCCGGCGGGTTTTCCGGCGGAGCGGGAGCAGCAGGCGCCGGCGGGGGTGTCTGGGCCTGCCCTTCGGGAATGACCGGGACGCCGACGCTCGGCGGAACGCCGACGCGCATCACGGCGGTGCCACCGCACGACTCGTTCAACATGAACAACGCGAGCTTCGGGAACATCGAGGGCCCCGTGTGGACCGGCGACGCGCTCTACATGACCGAAATGACCGACACGCCGTATCCGCAACTCGGCAGCGAGGTCAAGATGGCCCGGCTCCTCAAGTTCGTGCCGGGCGGTCAGGTGACGATCGTGCTTGCGGATTCGGGGACCAACGGCCTCGCGCTCGAGCCGAGCGGCAACCTCTTAGGGTGCGTGCACAAGGACGGGTCGGTCAAGCGTTTCACGCTGCCCGGCGGCGCCGCGACGACGCTCGTCGGCACCTACATGAACGTGCGCTTCGACTCGCCGAACGATCTCGCATTGCACTCGAACGGCACTCTCTACTTTTCCGATCCCAGCTTCCAGTCCCCCAGCCCGCCGCCACAGGCCCGGACCTTGGTCTACCGGGTGGCCCCGGCTGGCAACACGGCCGAGCCGATCCCATCGGGCGCGAGCCCGGACATGTTCACCAATCCAAACGGCGTGACGCTCTCGCTCGCCGAGGACTACCTCTACGTCGCGGCAGAAGTCGGGCGGCGCTATCCGGTGATGCCCGACGGAACCATCACGGCAGGGGCTAACTTCACGCAAGCGTCGGGGGGCGACGGCATGGTCATCGACTGCGCCGGCAATCTGTACGTGGCCAAATCGAAGTCTCCGAACGTCGATGTCTACACGCCTCAGGGAGCCCAGGTGGGCACCATCACCGTGCCTGACGTCCAGGAGGTCACGAACGTGGCGTTCGGCGGAGTGGACCGGAAGACGCTCTACATTACGGGGCTCGGCACCAACAAGGGGCTCTTCGAGCTCCCGCTCGACATCCCCGGCCGCCCCTACTGAACGAAGCTCGAGAGCAACCCGAACCGGCCGCTCACTCCCTGCCGTAGCGCACGAGCTCCGGTGTGCGCCAGGCGATGAAGAGCACGGCGAGCACGCAACCGATGCCGCCCGAAACGACCGACCCGAGCGGGCCGATCGCCTGTGCGACGAGACCTGCCTCGAGCTCGCCGATCTGCGGGCCACCCATGAAGAAGATCATGTTCACGCTCGTCATGCGGCCCCGCATCTCGTCGGGCGTCGCGAGTTGGCGAATCACGTTGCGCAGCACCGTGCTGACCATGTCCGCCGCGCCGGAGAGGACCAGGCACGCGAAGCTCAGCCAAAACAGTCGCGACAGTCCGAAGCCAATCGTGACGAGGCCGTAGATGACGGCCGCGACGACGAGCGTGAGGCCGCGGCGCTCGATGCGCTCGATGAACCTCGCCATGAACAGGCTCGTGACGACCGCGCCGGCCGCCGTCGCCGACGACAGCACGCCGTAGCCGTGTGCGCCGACGCGCAGCACGTCCTGCGCGAATATCGGCAATAGCGCCGTCGCCGAGGCGAAGAACGTCGCGAAGAAATCGAGCAGCATCGACGACCGAATCAGCGGACGCCCGAACACGAACCGGACGCCCTCCCACGCCGCGCCGACCGTGAGCCCCGCGCGACCCGTGGTCCGTTGCGGCGGCAGGTCGCGCATCGCCACGAGGAGCACGATGAGCACGACGAAGCTCAGCACATCGACGACGTAGACCCAGCCGACGTTCGTCTTCGCGATGACGACGCCGGCAATCACGGGACCAACCACCGAGGCGGTCTGGAACAGGATGCTATTTAGGCTAATCGCATTGGGCAGTTGCTCGCGCGGCACGAGCGAAGGAAAGAACGAATTGCGGGCGGGATTGTCGAATGTGCTCGCCGCGGCGCTGAGCGACGTCAGCACGTAGAGGATGCCGAGCCCGTCGGTGCCCGTGAGCGTGACGGTGGCGAGCAAGCTCGAGATCACGAGCAGCGTGACGTTCGTCACGAGCAAGAGCCGCCGTCGGTCGAACGCGTCCGCCGCCACCCCCGCGACGAGCGAGCAGACGAAGATGGCGACCGCCCGCACGAGCCCGACACCGCCGAGCGCGAGCGCCTTGTGCCCCGCCGGCGCGAGCAGCGAAACGTGCCAGAGAATCGCGGCGTTCCGCATCAGCGATCCGGCCATCGACACGAACAGGCCGAGCCAGAGCAGACGGAAGTTTCGGTGCCTGAGCGCTACGAATGAAGAATCTCGCGGGGGCACCGGTGCGCGCGCTTGCTACCACGCCCCCAGGGGAGCGGGCACGTCCCCCCCGAGAGCTACGCAAAACCGGCAAACCAACGCGTGACGACGAAGGGTTGCGAAGTCCGAGAGGCGAGGACCGGTCCCGGATCGGAGTCGGATGCGCGGCGCTCGGCACTGTTGCGGCGCGCTCTCGCGCGGGCACCGACGACGAACGCGCCGGCCCCTCAACGACGGTCGCGCCACTTGCCCGCGCACGACGACGGCGGCGCTCGGGTTCCTCGCGGCAGCGCTCGGTGCGGCGCCGGGCCGATGCTGCTCGGGGCAAGTGAGCCTCGGCGCGACGACCCCCCGCGGCTCGACGGGCGAGTCGATGCCGTTCGTGAGCGGGGCGCGATACCCCCAGATCGATTCGGATTCGGTAGGTCCCCGATCTCGAATCGCATGAACCACCCGCGTGGTATCCTGAAATCGCGTCCCGGGGCAGTCCCATGGTGCGCAAATCGTTCGAAAGGCTCAAAGGGCGCGATGAACAGAGCATCATTGGCGATCACCGGCATCTCGCTCGCGCTCTGCGTCGCTGCTTGCAGCTCGCAGCCATCTTCGAGCTCCGAGCAGGCTGGATCCGGCGGGAGCTCAGCGAGCGCCACGGGCGGCAGCTCCGTCGGCGGCAGCAGTGGCGGCTCGCTTGGGGGCAGCGGCGGTAGCACCAGCGGCGGCAGCACCAGCGGCGGCGGCGGCAGCGGCGGCTCGGTCGGCGGCAGTAGCGGCAACGCGGGCGGAGGGAGCCCGGCCGGCGGCGCGGCGGGTAGCCCGGCCGGCGGATCGGACGCGGGCATGGCAGGAAGCGCGGCAGGCAGCGCTGCTGGTGGCGCGAGCGGCGGACTCGGTGGCCAGGCCGGCATGAGCGGCGGTGCACCGACCGGTGGCGCAGGTATGGCAGGCGGCGGAGCGGCCGGCGCGGGTCCCACGCTGCCTGACTTCGTCACGTCCGGCCCCAATGACTATTTCAACACGCAGGGCACCGTGACGCAGATGGCGGGCGGCACCGCCGACGTGACCGTCGACCAGAGCACCAAGTACCAAGTGCTCACCGGTTTCGGTGGGTGCTTCAACGAGATGGGTTGGGATGCCCTCTCGGTATTGAGCTCCGCCGACGTGACGAAGGCGCTGACGCTCCTCTTCGACGCGGCCGACGGCGCCAATTTCGTCTACGGGCGGCTCCCGATGGGCGCGAGCGACTACTCGATGAGCTGGTACACGCTCGACGAAACGGCGGGCGACTTCGCGATGAACGACTTCTCGATCGATCGCGACCGTGAAAAGCTAATCCCCTTCATCAAGGCGGCCCAACAGATCAGGCCCGACATCAAGCTCTGGGCGAGCCCGTGGGTCGTTCCGTCCTGGATGATGAGCGGCTCGAACATGAAGAGCGATGCGCAGACGCTTGGCGCCCATGCCCTGTACATGGCCAGGTTCGTGGAAGAGTACGCCAAGGAGGGTCTCCCGATCGTCGCGATTCACCCGCAAAACGAGCCCGGCTATGCGCGGGTGCATTGGACGCAAGCGCTCTTCATCGACTTCCTGAAGACCTACCTGGGGCCGACGTTTGCCGAGCGGGGGCTCACGGCCGAGATCTGGTGCGGGACCATGTCGAAGGACCCGGACGACACCAACATCGCCAAGGCGGTCGCCAGCGACGCTGCAGCCATGGCCTACGTGAAGGGCTTCGGCGTGCAGTGGAACCTGCAAGCCGCGGTCGCCACGTTGGCAGCGAAGGCCCCCGTCTGGCAGACGGAGCACAAGTGCGGGAACTACAACTTCTCGACGCCCTACTGGGATCAGAGCCGGTACGACCCCAACAAGCCGCAGAACGATCATCTCTATGGTGAGGAGACCTGGCAGCTCATCCGGGATTGGATTGTCGCAGGGGTGAGCTCGTACAGCGCTTGGAACATGGTGCTCGACACCGTGGGTAAGAGCCTCGACAACTGGCCCCAGAACTCGCTTTTGACGGTGGATCGTTCAGCGAAGAAGCTGATCGTGACTCCCGCGTACTACGCCTTCCGGCATTTCTCGCAGTACGTGTTCCCGGGCGCGACGCGCATCAAGACGAGCGGCAGCAACGACGCCCTCGCCTTCCTGAACCCCGACGGCAGCATCGTCACCGAGGTCTACAACAAGGGTGACGCAGCGAAGACGACGACCGTAGGGCTCGGCAGCACGCTGTACCAGTTCGACGTGCCCGCCCACGGCTGGGCCACGCTCCGCGTCACACCGTGACCGCGCCGAGCCCGGGCGCCGCGTCGCGGGCGCTCCCCGTGTCCGATGGGCTCACTGCGCGAACTGCGGAGACTTCGAGGTGCCGTTCACCTCGAACGTGATGTTCTTGATCGTGGCGGTGCCGCTCGTGTTGTCGTCGATCTCCGTGCCGACCTCGAAGCGGGTAACCCAGAGGTCCCTCGAGTAGCCGTAGTTGTTCACGAGCCACTCCATGAGGGCCTTCACGTTGACCTTGCCGGAGAAGCTCCGGTTCGGGCCGTTGTCGACCCAGAACTGGAAGTAGCGCCACTGGCCGCTCGCCCAATTGTCGTCCTGGTGGCAGAGGTGGTAGCCCTTGTCGCCGGCGTTCACGTTACCGGTCTTGTCGCAGGGCCAGCGGCCATCCTGCCACCCCCAGAACGTGATGAGCTCGGCGTGCACGCCGGGATTCGCCTCGAGCGGGTTCCCCTGGCTCAGCCAGAACTCGAAGTTGAGGTTCCAGGACTGCTGGCCCTGGAGATTGATCACGAGGTTGTCGATGGTCACGCTCGCCGACGTGATGTCCTTCATCTGCTTGGGCAAGAGCAGCGTTAACGAGAAGTCCGGCGAGGTCGCGAGGCTGTTGCCGGCACCGAACGGATGCACGCCGAACTCGATCTCCGGGTAGTCGGGCTTGGCGTTCGCCCCGCCGCAGGTGCCGCGGTTGAAGTCCCAGCCGAGCGATTTGTCGGTGTTGGCGAAGACGCGCATCGTCGTGTTGCAGCCGAGCTCGTCCGAGCCCCACTTGTTGTTGAGCAGGCGCATGTCGCCGAGATTCAGGTACTCGCGCGAGCCCGTCTTCTGATCGCCCGGCTTCGCGAGCGGCACACCGTTCATGTTGACGATCGGCCCCATACCGGCCGTACCCGCACCGCCCGCGCCGCCCGACGACCCGGCCGTGCCGCCCATACCGCCGGTAACGATGGAGCCCCCCGATCCGGCCGTGCCGCCGAAGCCGCCCTGAGCGCCCCCGACGCCCGCAGCGCCGCCCGTGGTCCCGCCGACGCCGCCCGTGACGCCAGCGGTACCGCCGACGCCCCCGGCGCCACCCGATGTGCCACCGGTTCCACCCGTCACGCCGCCGGTTCCACCCACGTTGCCACCTGACCCGCCCGTCGCACCGCCCGTGCCGCCCGCGCCACCCGCGCCACCGGTTGCGCTCACGCCGCCGGTCGCCGAGCTGCCGCCGGTCGCCGACGCGCCCGCGCTCCCCCCGCTCGTTGCCCCACTCGAGTCGTCGTCATCGGAAGGGGCCGTCAACCCGCAGTGTGCGAGCACGAGCATGGAACGCGAAATAAGCGCTGAAGCGGACCAGTTTCGGCATTGGCACTCCGAGTAGCAGAACGACCGTGGCCCAGGTGGCGGCCCGACGACAAAGGGTACGTCACAACATACAGAAGGAGGCAGCCAAGCACTTCTCACTTCTGCCAACCACACGCTTGGCGGGCCAACCTCGGACTCGCGAGCCGCCCGGAGAGAAGTGTTCCGTCCTCACTGTGACGGGTTGTCGGCCGCGGCGCTCGAGAATCGTCCCACCGCGGCGGTCGCGGCCTTCGCCCAATGCGTCGGCGCCGCGCACGGCACTGCTAGCCGAGGAGGTTGTGCTTGGCGATGGCGTAGATCGCGCAGAAGCCATCCTTGAGGCCCACCTTCTTGCCTTCAGCGTAGGTGCGCCCGTGATACGAGACGCCCACTTCGTAGATCCGGCACTTCTTCTTCGCCACCTTGGCGATGACCTCCGGCTCGAAGCCAAAGCCGTTCTCGGTCAGCGCGATGTCCTTGAGTACGTCGGCTCGGAACACCTTGTACCCGCACTCCATGTCGGTGAGGTTGAGATCGGTCATGACGTTCGACAACAAGGTCAGGAAGCGATTGCCGACCATATGCCAGAAGTACACCACGCGGTGCTCTTCGGACCCGGCGAACCGCGAGCCGAGCACGACGTCGGCCTTGCCGCTCAGGATCGGAGCAAGCAGCTTGGGGTACTCTTTGGGGGTGTATTCGAGATCGGCATCCTGGATCAGGATGATATCTCCCGTGGCCTCGGCGATGCCGCTTCTCAGGGCGGCGCCCTTGCCCCGATTCATCGGTTGCTCCACGAACCGGTCGATCTGACTCGCTAGTTCTCCCTTGCACAGCGCGCGGGTGCCGTCGCTCGAGCCATCGTCCACCACGACGACTTCGAACGTCACCCCCTGGACGTGCGCCGCGCGAACGGCCTCGAGCACCCTGCCGATGGTCGCTTCCTCGTTGTAGGTCGGGATCACCACGGATACCTTGACCGGCGAGTCCTTCATGTCTGCGCACTACACAACACACGCCTAGGTCGTCCAGGGAAATGGCTGGAGCAGAAACCCCCCGGCTAGCGAGCTTGGGCACCCTGGGAGCGGCCGTCGCCGCCATCGCCGCCGCAGTGCTGATGACCTGGCCGCTCTTGCCCGAGGCGAAGGATCACGTCCTCGACGCCATCTACTACTGGGACGCCTACACCAACACGATGATCCTGGGCGGTCGGGTCGATGCGCTGATGGGGCGTGGTCCCCTGTCGCTCTACGACGACTACTTCTTCGCGCCGCTGCCGAGCTCGATCGTCTTCAACGAGAACCTGTTCGGGCTATCGCTGATCTTCGCCCCGTTCTATCTCCTCACCGATAGTCCCCTGTGGGCCTACAACCTGACGCTGCTCGCCTCGCTTTCGCTGTCTGCGTTCTTCACGTTCCTCTTGGTACGGAGACTGACGGGCAGCGCCCATGCGGGCGTGATCGCAGGGGTTGCCTTTGCATTTTGTCCGTACGTCATGTTCGAGCTCGGGCGCATTCAGCTCGTGGCAACGCAGTGGATTCCCGCCAGCCTACTGATGCTGCACCGTTCGATCGAGCAAGGCAGGTCGCGCGATGTGGTCGGGCTTTGGCTCGCGTACCTGATGCAGGTCGGCACCTGTCTTTACTACGCGATGTTCCTGATCCCCCTGCTCGCGCTGGTCGGAGGGATTCTCATCGTCCGAAAGCGCCCATCGCGCAGACTGCTCCTTTGGCTGGCAGCGGGCGGAGCCTTTTCGGCGCTGGTGGCGCTCCTGATGGTGCGGCCCTACTTCGCGGTGCGCGGCGCGTTCGCTCTCGAGCGCAGCCCCGCGTTCGCTTCGAGCTATGACGGCAAGCTCGCCTTCTTCACGAACGTGCCCGAAACGAACCTGAGCCTCGGGGCGCTGCACCATCGTGGGCAGGTTCAGGGCGCCCACGAGGAGATCGCGTTCCCGGGGTTCGTCGTGCTTCTGCTGGCCCTCTTGTCGTTGGGCGTCCCGCTCGTGCGAGTGCTGCGCCGCAGAAGTCCGCGCGCCGCCGGCATCGTGCTCGGCCGCTGGTTGTCGATCGCGGGTCTGATCATCGTGGCAACCTTGCTGTTCCACAGCATGCTCGCCGGTGCCCTCGTGGCCGCGCTCGGCATCGCCTGGCAGCTTCGCGCCCGTCAGCCATTCCCCTTTGCCGGTCAGCCCGGTCTCTATCTCGGATTGCTACTGCTCTCGACCGCCCTCTTTCTCGGCCTTTCACCGTTCGACGGGTTGGGCTCGCCCGTGCGCGGCCTGTACTACTATTTCTACCGCTACTTCCCCGGCTTCGACGGCATTCGCAAGGTGTCGAGACAGGCGGTGATGACGACGTTCGCCTTCGTCGTCTTGGCGAGCTTCGGCAGCGCTTGGCTGTTGTCGCGGACGAAAACAGCGCGTGACCGGGGGCTCGTGTTGGCCGTGCTGCTCTCTGCCACGTTCTACGAGCTGCGCAGCTTTCCGCACCCGGTGCGCGCGATCTGGGCAGCCCCGACCGTCCCGGAGGTTTATCGATTCGTGTCCACGCTGCCGGACGAGGATCTGGTCGCGGCGATCCCGCAGGATGACGGGGTCGAGCGCTTTCGTGGCGACGCGGGGCGAGCGCTTCACAACTACCTGATGGTGCTCCACAAGCATCGCTCACTGAACGGGCAATCGAGCTACGTCCTGCCCGTGACCGACATGGTGGAGCGCGTGTCGCGCTTCGTCCCGGATGACGGTGCGCGTCGCGTGCTCGAGGCCCTCGGCGCCCGCCACCTCGTGATCCACGCCGGCGATCTGGACCTGACTCGCCGCGACCTGCCCGAGCGGCTCGCCGCCCTACCCGAGCACTATCGGCGCGCCTTTCGCACCGGTGACGACTACGTGTTCACCCTGCTGCCCTCCCGCGATCCCACACTGAGCCTCGTCCGCGTGCCGGCCGTGCCGCCCGGTGCAATGCTCGTCGAAAGGGAGCAGCTCAGGGCACGCGGTAGCCAGAAGTCACGCTACGCACACAAGAGCCTCGACGACAATCCGGACACGCACTGGCCCGGACCCGACGTCCAGGCGACGGGGCAATTCTTCGAGCTCGACCTGCTGGAGCCTCGCCAGATCGTGGCCCTGGAGTTCGAGAATCGCCAACACCTGAACGACGTGCCGCTGTCGTTCGAGGTTCAGGTCGCTCGCGGCACGGAACCGCTGCGCACGGTGGTCGAACAACCGCGTCTTCGCGTCTTTCACGAGCAAGTCTACGCACCGAAAACGTTCGTGTGGCGCGTCGTGTTGCCCGAGCCGGAGCTCGCCGACCGCCTGCGCGTCACGGTCGAGCAGCCGTTGCCAGGCCATGGGTTCAAGGTTCACGAGGCGCGCGTGTACGCCACGCCGCGCTAGTGCGACGGCTCATCGTAAGCTCAGGGCCGAAGTATTCGGCGTGAGACCCCGCCCGGTCTCGGCGATTCTTCAGCGAAAGACGGTCGCCCACCCGGAACCCGGCATCTGGAACTGGAGCGTCTTGCCGCCGACTGCGACCGTGTACGTCTTCGCACCACCCGAGTTGTACATGATCGTGACGAGCTTGCCGTCGGGGTTCTTGAAAGCCATCGCGTCACCGCCGCTCGTCGCCACCACGCTGGCGCCCGGTTCTACGAACTGGGAAAAGTGACGGAAGACGTAGTAGGCCGGCGTGACGGTTAGCATCTTCGTCGTCGTGTCGACCGTCAAGAGCGCGTCCTGAGGCCAGACGCGCATCGAATCGATCCCGTTGCCCACGGTATCGAGGACCATGTTCCAGACGCTGTAGGCCGTGACGCCCGCGCGGATCCAATCTCGCACGAGGCCCCAGCTCTCGACGGCGTACGCATGGTCGTTGGGTGCGACCGTAGCGTTGAACGGAGTCAGCCACGGGTAGTTCCCGCACATGTGCTCCGTCTGCCAGATGGGCCGATTGTACTTCTTGTCGGCGTTGACGCTGCCCTGCATGCCCCATTGATAGCCAAGGACGGCGATCTCGCCGCCCGCGGTGGCGTCACCCATCACGGTGCTGATGATCGACGTGTCCCCCGTGCCGCCGTTGAACGTGCCGAGCATGATCTTCGTGTCGAGACTGGCGGCAGTAAGGGCGGGAGCGAGATGCAGGCCGACGAACTTCGCGTAGGTCGCCGGAGCCCACGCGCAGGTCGGATAGGTTCCGCTGTAGCCTGGCTCGTTCTGGGGCGAGACCACCTCGATGGTGATCCCCTCCTCAGCGTACGCTTGCACGAACTTGACGAAGTACTGCGCGAGCGCGCCCAGCGTGGCATCGTCCGTCTTCATCGTGCCACCGTCGAACGGCGAGGAGTCGTTGAACGGACCGTCTTTCATCCAGGTTGGCGGCGACCACGGGCTAGCCCAGGAAATGGATGTCGCCCTTCACGAGCGCGGCCGCCTTGACGAACGGGATGAGCAGCTGTTGGTCGCGAGTGACCGAGAAGCTTGCCATCGTGAGATCGGTCTGGCCCATGGGCACTTCGTCGAGCGTGTAGCGGTCCGTCGCGTAGTCGCTCGCCCCCATCGGGATCCGGCCCAGAGTGAAGTTCAGACCATCTCTTCCGAACAGAAGCCCCAGAGCTTTGGTTCTGTCGGCCTCGCTGAGCATCGAAAGGTAGGTCCAGCCTTTCTCGTTGAACGATCCGCCGAAGCCCTCCCAGGTTTGAGCCGGTGAAGCGTCGTTGACCGTCACATCGGCCGTCCCCGTCGCGACTTCGGTGAGCGTCCCGGTGGTCACCCAGTACGCCCCGTCCGCCGAGGTGACGAGCTCGGGTTGAACGAAATCGACGCCCCCACCGCTTCCCCCGGGGCCTATCCCCGCGTCACCACCGGCACCGCTACCGCCACCCTGACCGCTGCCTGCCGCTCCGGCCGTGCCGCCCGACGACACGCCGCCCCCGCCGGCAGGCATCCCGCCACTCGCAGACATACCGCCACCGCCCGAGCTGCCCGCGCTCCCGCCGCTCGGGGACGCCCCCATGCCCGCCGCGCCTCCCGTCTGCGATCCGCCCGAGCCCGACGTGTCGCCGGAAGAGCCCGACCGTCCCCCGATGCCGGCGCCCGGGTCGCTTCCGCCGGTCGCACTGCTCGAGCCCGCGGTGGCGCTCGCGCCTCCCGTGGACCCGCCGTCGGAGCCCGAGTTCGAGCAGGCGGCGAGCAGTAGAGTTGCCGCACACAGGGTGGGGATGAGTCGCATGAGATCCTCTGAAGGAATCGGACGGAGTGAGCGAACGCGTGCGCGGGCTCGACGGTCGCCGATCAGCGTTGCCGGCGGCGGCGCAACAACAGCCCGAGCACGGCGAGTCCCGGGAGAGCGAGCCGCCCGAACGGCGATGTTCGGTCGGGCGCCAGACGGCAGCCGCATCCGCCAGAATCGCTACTTTTGCCGCCTACTGCGCCGGGACCGCCCGTACCGGCCGTGGTCGCCCCGCCTGCGGCCGTGGCGCCCCCCGTACCAACGCCGCCCATGGGCGCCGAGCCACCCGCGGCGGGACTTCCACCGGCCGCGGACGCGCCGCCGCTCGCGGCGACCGAGCCTCCGGTCCCGGACGTGGCGCCGCCCGTCGCTGGGCTTCCTCCACCGGGAGTGCCCGCGGTGCCACCGTTCGGCATCCCCGCGCTACCGCCGCTCGAACGTCATGCCACCGCCGGCATCGCCACCCATGCCAGCTCCAGCACCACCGACGCCCCCGGCCCCGCCGGTGCCAACGCTGCCACCGGCCGGCTCGAACTTCAGCCAGTTGAGGCGCAGAGCGGCGCCAAAGACGGCATACAACGTGTGAACGCCCATCGTCTGCGTGAGGGTGCACGGCTGCGTCGCCCACTGCCCGCCCGTGGCTGCCACATCACACGTGCCGAGCAGCGTGCCGTCCTGCGTATCCGCGTGGAGCGCCAGGGTCGTCGCGGCCTGCGCATTGACGCGCAGTTGAACGGTGTCAACGCCGGCGTCGCTGAAATCCACGTCGTCGAAGAAGACGTAGCCGCCGCCCGTGCCGGCGATGGACTGCCCCATACTGGTGTCGTTGCTGTCCTCTTTGGTCGCACCGGACTGGCCGTCGTAATCCTCGCCCTCGATCTCGACGAGTGCGTTGCGACCCGTCACGGGGCGTTTCAAGCTAAGGAGGATCATTTTCGCTCCTTGCCTGGGCATCGCCAACATCGTGGAGTACGTGGCACTGCCGGCCATGGTCGTCACCGGCGTGGCCAGCGCCAAATGTTGGGCCTGGCGCATGGCCTGCCACTGCGCCTCCGTCGGATTGTTGGGTTTGCCCTGGCTGACCCAGACGCCGTACGGATTGCTGTGCGCGTCGTCGACGGCAAATTGAGTGACGAAGATGTCTTTTCCGGCGAAGGGCAGGTTGTTCACGTTCACGGTCACGTTGTCGGAACCGGTCGTGGCGATGGTCGCGTAGTAGTTGTAAACGATGATAGCGACCTCGCTGTCGTCGGCGTTGATGGTCGCCATCGCGTCAACTCCGTCGCTGTTGCCCTTGCCCCCGGTCACCGACAGGCGCTTCGAGCCGGTGAGATCGAGCATCTTGAAGGCGTTGAAGCCGGCCTTGCGCACGCCCTGGTAGGTCATCAGGCCGAAGACCTGGCCGAACGGAAGCGTCCCCCCGCCTTGCGACTGAATGTAGGAACCCGCGTCGCCGCTGTACTCACCGAACACGTCCGAGATCACCCAGTACGAGAAGATGGACAGCGGCGGCGTGTCACCCTTGACCTGATCGGCGAGTAACTTGACCGATTTGAGGATGAACGGGGCGTTCACGTGGCTGTCCATGCTGACGTTGTTGTCGGCCATGTTGCCCCCCTGACCCGTATACGCCGAGTTCCACTCGCTGTTGACCGACTCGAGCTGGGCAGTCGTATAGCCTTGGCCCGTGATGACGCCGACCCGGCCGTCGTTGTCGCTGACGCCGAAGGTGGCGCTCGCGCTCGCACCCGCACCGCCCGGATAGGCATGAGACGAGAGGAAGGTCACCCGCGCGCCCGAGGTCTTCACGTGTTGTAGAAACTGCGTCATCTGGGTGGTCGACCCCTGAGTGGTCACGGGTCCACCGATCATGATGTTGGGAAGCACGGCGGTGGCGCCGGCGGCGGCGGCATCGTACATGGCGAAGTAGTCGTCCATCGTGCCGTTCCAGAAGCCTGAATAGTTCGGCTCGTTCCACACTTCCCAGTACCACTCGCCCACGTCACTCGCGCCGAACCTGTCCACGGCGTGCTGAACCACGGCCTGGATGAATTGCTTGTAGACGTTGAGGTCCTTCGCCACGTCGCGGCTATTGCCTGATTGGGCGAGATCCGTGGGCATGAAGCTCAGCTCGATGGCCGGCCTCATTCCCGCCGCGGCGATCGCATCCAAATACGTGTCGAACTTCGACCAGTCGTAGGTCGGCGTCGCGCTACCGCCCGACCAGTGGAAGATCCCCATGTCGTCGTTGAGGAGGCCGTGGCCTCGCACGCGCTGCATGCCAAGCTCGCGGTTTGCAAGCTTGTAGTGCGTCTGCAGATCCGCTCGCAGAGTCAGGCTCGCCGTTCCGGTACCCACGCAGGTCGACCAGAAGTGCGGATTGCCACTCGGACTGTTGGACGCATCCACGGTGAGGGTCTGCGCGTTCGCCACCCCCGTGGCGCACAGGACCGCGAGCGCGATCGAGCCGCGCAACAGCCCCCGCGCCCTTGCGCTTTCGGGCCTGGCGCCGCGAGCTTCCCTCGGTCTTGCGATGTCGAGCGCGGATCGCATTCTCATAAGTGGTCCTGCATTTGGCAAAAGAAGACCTTAGTAGGAGACGGGTAGCTCGGCACGGAGCGAACGAATTCCGTCGATAACACAATTTTTCCGCTAAGCTGGAGCCAAGATGCTCCCCGGCGAGGCACGCGGGGAAACCTCCCGCGCCTCGTCCTTGGCAAATCCACCCACCGAGCGAACGGTCGCCCGAGCTGCCCGAGCGCGTGCGTCGGGCTGGCGTCGGACGGTGCGCGAGGCCGCGCCCTACTCCGGGGACGAAGGCCTCCGTGCCGAGTCCAAGCGTGCGTGTTGCGCATCGGCGCGCAGACTGCCGAGCCCTGTTCGCAGGCGTCCCGACACGCGGAGCGAGCGCGACCCGGCGAATCCCTTGGCGGGTCCGGCGACTTGGGCGATTGTCGGCAAGCACGACCGGGTCGCTACGGCACCCACCTTTCGCACGCTCGATGACCCGCCCGCGCACGAACATCTGCCTCTGCATGATCGTCAAGAACGAAACCGAGGTGCTTCCGCGCCTGTTTCGCTCGGTCAAGGACTACATTGACTACTACGTCATCGTCGACACCGGTTCGACCGACGACACGATCGCGCTCATCGAGCGTGAGATGAGTGGCTACGGCATCGACGGGGAGGTCCACGAGCGACCTTGGGTCAACTTCGGCGTCAACCGCCAGCAGGCTCTTTCGCTCGCCGTCGCGGCGGGCAAGGCAGACTGGCTGCTCTTCATCGACGCCGACGAAGAGCTCGGCGTGAGTGACCCCAAATTCTACGAAAAGCTCGAGCCAGGGGTGAGCTACGAAATCGAAAAGCGCCACGGCGGCACGCGCTACGTCGTTCCCCACCTGGTGAATATCAAGGCTTCGCGCTTCAAGTGGGAAGGGCCCGTGCACAACTATCTGCTCACCCTCGAGGGCCCCAAGCACCGCCCAACGCGAACCGACGTCTGGATCATTTACCACGCGGGCGAGGGCGCAAAGTCACACGGCATGACGCAGGAACAGAAGTACCTGCGCGACGCCAAGCTGCTCGAAGACGACCTGAAAGAGAACCCGAACAACGCGCGCAGTCAGTTCTACCTCGCACAATCGTACCGGGACGCCGGTCACCGCGAGAAGGCCTACGCCGAGTACAAGAAGCGCGTCTCGATGACGGGCTGGGTCGAAGAGACGTTCGTGGCTCAGCTCGAGGCGGCGAGACTTTCGCTCCTCTTGGAGATGCCCGAGGAAGTGGTGCTCTCCGAGTACCTCGACGCGTTCAACTTGCGGCCGACGCGCATCGAACCGCTCCACGACCTGGCGTGCTACTTCCGCCTGAAGGGGCAATACGGCAAGGCGTACATCTTCGCGAGGACGGCGGTCGAAATCGAGCGCCCGGACGACTTGCTGTTCCTCTCACAGGAGGTCTACGACTGGCGGATCCTCGACGAGCTGGGCGTCGCCGCGTACTGGGTCGGCGACTACGCCGCCTCCAAAGAGGCGTGCGAGACGGTGATCTTGCGCGTACGGAGAGGGGGCGTTTCCGTGCCGCCGGGCGACCTCGCGCGCATCGAAGGGAACCTCGCGCACACGCTGAAGAAGCTCGGGGCTTGAGCTGCCTCGGCGCCGCGCGGTTCCGTGAAGTGGTCGTCTTTTAGCGCTGCCGCCGCTCAGGTCGGATCGCGTGCCCGCCAGAGTCCCAGCGCCGCCGCCCGTGCCACTGCCGCTCGATTCATCGCTCGAGCATCCGAGCATCGCGAGCGTGCTCGACCCGGCGAGCAAGGTGAGAAAGTCCATACGACTGCAAGCGAACGGCATGACTGGGGCTCCGTTGCGGTTGGTTGAAGTGCGGCGAGCGAACGGAAAGCAACCTCGCGCACACCCTAAAAGCTCGGGCTCCGAGCCGCAGGGACGCGCGACGTTCTGCCGCTTGTCGCACTGTGCCGCCGCGCTTCAGGAGCGTGAAAATCCACGCCCCTGAAGCCGTGCCGTGATCGCCGGGTCTACGCGCCGCCGCTTCCCGCGCCGCCGCGTCCCGCGCCGCCGCGTCCGCCCCCGCCAGCGCGTCCACCGGCACCGGCTCCGCCGACGCCGCCGGCTCCGCCGCCGGTTCCGCCGGCGCCGCCAGTTCCGCCGGCTCCACCGCCGGTTCCGCCAACGCCACCAGTTCCGCCAACGCCGCCAGTTCCACCGACGCCGCCGGTTCCGCCGACACCGCCGGTTCCGCCGACGCCGCCAGTTCCACCGACGCCGCCAGTTCCACCGACGCCGCCGGTTCCGCCGACGCCGCCAGTTCCACCGACGCCGCCAGTTCCACCGACGCCGCCAGTTCCACCGACGCCGCCAGTTCCACCGACGCCGCCAGTTCCGCCGACGCCGCCAGTTCCGCCGACGCCGCCAGTTCCGCCCGTGCCGGCGCCGCCGCCCGTGCCACCAGCGCCGCCGGTGCCGGTAGCGCCTGTGCCCGCGCCACCGCCCGTGCTGCTGTCGTCGTCCGAGTTACTCGAGCAACCGAGCATCACCAGGGTGCTCGACCCAGCGAGCAGAGTGAGAAAGTCCTTCCGGCTGCAAGCGAACGACATGATTAGGGCTCCGATGCGATTTGGTTGAAGAGCATTTTGTGTAGCACGAGTTCTGACGAACGGAACCCGGTTCGAGGGGCAGAAAAAAGATCGTTCAAAAGTTGCGCCCATGGGAGGGCCTGGAACCAATTTGCAAAGAAAACAGTGGGTTGGGCGCACCGTCAGGTGGCCCCGCGCTGGCGCTTGGCACCACCGCTCGAGGTATTCCCGCGGGGCAGGCGCCTGATCACCACGGGCGGTGGTGCCTTCGGGCGCGTCGCGGATCGAGCGGTTCGAGAAGACGCCTCAGAACTGGCTGATGAAGTCCCAGGCCATTTGATACTCCCAGCTGGTCTGCTGACCGTTGTCTCTGGGGTCGGGCGTGTGGTCACCGACGAAGGAGCAGAACTTCACGGGATAGCCGTTCGCGCATCCCGCAACGTCCGTACAGACGTGACCACTCGTCGCTTTGGTGGGCGTCGCCCAGGTGCAGCTGTTGGCGGTGGCGAAGTTGTGGGAGAGCGTCACCCCGCCGTCGTAGTTCAGCACCGAATCCGAGGTTCCGTGCGAGCCGTAGTAGGCGACCGGCGTCGTGGGGGTGCAGTTGCCGCTGAGCTGGGCTCCCGAATAGACGGCGATGCCACGGATGTAGCCGGCCACGCCGCCCTTCGTTCCGCCGAGCCCTCGCTCGCAGGCGGTCTTGTACGACATGCTGCCTCCGTAGCTCCAGCCCGTCGCGAAGATCCGATTCGTATCGATGCAGAAGCTCTCCTCGATCTGAGCCACGACGGCATCGGCGAGAGCGATATCCGAGTTGCTCGAGTTCGGCCACCCGCATCCTCCGTCTCCGTTCCCAGTCGTCGTACAGGGCGAGCCGTTCTTTTGCCCGTTGGGTGCCACGAAGATCGCTTCGTTGTTCGACAGATTGAGCAGGTGATAGTAGCCGTTCGCGTACATCTGCTTGTCGTTTCCATCGAGCTGATGAAAGGCAATGATGAGCTTGTACGGCTTGGTGTTGTCGTAGTTGGCCGGCACGTTGAGGATGTACCGGCGCTGCATGTTGGCGGCCGTGATCGAGATGAGCGAGCCGTTGTTGTACATGTTGCTCGCGATGGTCGGCGCCTTCCCGCAACCGGAGGACATGCCCGAGCTCATGCCGCCGGTTCCGCCCGCGCCCGCCCCGCTCGCTCCGCCAGCACCGGCACCACCCTTTCCCGCGTCGCCGCCCGAGCCCGCGCCACCCGCACCCGCTCCGCCGTTCCCTCCACCACCGGCGCCGCCCCCCCCAGCCCCGGCCGTCCCGGCGCCGCCGGAGGCGTCCGATCCCGCCGTGCCCGCGACGCCACCAGAGCCACTCGCACCGCTCGCACCACCAGAGCCACCCGCACCGCTCGCACCACCGGAGCCACTCGCACCGCTCGCACCACCAGAGCCACTCGCACCGCTCGCACCACCAGAGCCACTCGCACCGCCCACCGCACCGGCGCCGCCCGAGCCGCCTGCCCCGCCAGAAACGCTCGAGCCGGCCGTTCCTCCCGAAGCGCTCTGACCCGAACCACCCGTTCCCGGCTGCGCGTCGTCACCGGGCGATGAGCAGCCGAACGAGACCACGAGGGCGGCGGAGCAGGTGATGAAATGAAAGCTCGAATGGGAATGCCTCATGAGAAACCTCTGCGCGACCCGCGCCCGGTACGTAAATGACTCGTCGCCACGGCTAGCGCCCCAGGAAGTCCATGAGCCAGGTCATCGCGGGCCGCATTTGCCCGCTGCTGCTCATGAGCCCGCTGTTGGCCTCCCATGTCGAACCCTCGATGTAGCCCCAGAGCGTGATCCCTTTCACGTTGGGGTTCTGCCAGAACATGGTGAACAGGCTCTGCATGACCTGCTGTTGCTTGGTGTCGTCGGCGATGTTGATGTCGAATTCGCTGACGTACACCGGCAGCCCGGTCTCGGACGTGATCTTGTCGATGTACCCCTTCACCGTGCTCGCCGACAGATTCGTGACCGCATGGGACTGCGCCCCGACGGCGTCGATGGGCGCCCCCGCAGCCATGATCTTCTTCACGATGTCGATCGTGTGGTTGTTGTCGTTCGCGTTCTCGACGTTGTTGTAGTCGTTGAGGATCAGGATCGACTTCGGACAGTACTGACGCGCCCACTTGAACGCCTGCGCGATCCAGTCGTACCCGCTCGAGCCCGAGCCCCCGAGCGCGGCCACGTAGGGCGGCGTGGTATGGGGCGGGGGCTCGTTGACGACGTCGATGAGCGGCGTATCCGGGTAGCGCTCGCAGTAGAGGCGAATCCACTCCTCGACCTGGGCGCGCTGCTCCGATTGCGAAAGGCCGTTGAGCCAACTCGGCTGTTGGCTGCCCCAGACGAAGTTGTGCTGCTTGAAGGGGATGCCGTGGTCCTTCGCGTAGCTCTGCATGGCGTCGAGGCTCGACCAGCTCATCTGATCCTTCGTGCGCTCGACCGAGCCCCACTTCCCCGCGTTCTCGGGCGTGATCTGGTCCCAGTACATGGCGAGGTCCGACCGGACTTGCCCGCGCGTGTCGATGTTGCCGACGAATTTCTCGAGCTGGGGCGGTCGTCCGCCCATCCCGGTCCCGCTCGCCCCACCATCGCCTGCGAGACCTCCGGTCGAACCGCCCGCTCCGCCGGGCGAGCCGCCCGCCCCAGCGCCGCCGGCCTCCCCGCCGCGAGAGCCGCCCACGCCACCCGCATTGAGTGTGCCCGCGGCTCCCGCGTCGTTGCCGCCCGATCCCGCGCGGCCGGCCATGCCCCCGTTGCCCGACGCACCGCCCCCGGCCGTGCTACCCGCCGCTCCGCTCGACCCGCCGCTTGCGCTCGATCCGCCGCTTGCGCTCGATCCACTGGTCCCGGCAAAACCGGCGCCGCCACCGGTGCCGCCGGCGAAGCTCCCGCCAGATCCCGACGCGCCCGAGGATCCAGCGGCGGCCGCCGTGCCTCCACCTGCACCTATCACCTCGTCGCTCGGAGATGAGCAGGAAGCCAGGGTGGAGACGGCCAGCACCGCGATCCACCCACGGAGCGTCGGTCGTACAAAGCGAGTGGGAGACATTTTTGTTCTCCCGGTTAACGATTCCCAACAGGTCGTCGCGCTCACACAATTCGGCATCGACTCCGAAAGCCGCTCGAGACCGCAAACCGTGACAACGCAAAATTCTCTCCACCATGCACGGTCTCACGCGAGCCATCCGAGACCCGTGATTCGGCGGCACGACGTGCAAGCGAAGTGTGCGGTCTTCTCGGCGTGCCCGCTTGACCAACCCGGAGGGTTGGGAGCTTCGAGCGCGACGAGCGCGAAGCGAAGCGCGTTCGTGGAGGCCCGGCCCGAGCAGCAGCCCATCGCAGCAATGCCCCAGTCGAGCCAAGGGATCGGCAGCGCGGGCCGCGGACGCGCCACCGTGGGATAGTGTCCCGCCTCGAGGCACGTCTCGAGCGTCCTGCTCGGGACCGCCGTCTTCCGTCACGTGAGCCGCTCCACACCGCGTCCGTTCCGCGCCCAGACAGCCGTTTGGATCATGGGGGGGCTCGTGATCTGTGGCTGCAGCTCGCCGGAGCCGGCTGCGCTTTCGTGCGTTGCGAATCTGTTGACCGATTGCAACCCGCTGTACGATCCGCCGCTTTACTCCACGATCTTCTCCAAGATCCTCCAGCCCACGTGCGCGTCGGGCACGGGCACCTGCCACACGAGCGATGCGGCGATGGGCGGCCTCGTCATGGAGGATGCCGACGACGCCTACGCCCGCCTGCTCGGAGACATCGGCCACCCGCGGGTCCTGCCGTTCGACCCAGCATGCAGCTTGATCGTGATTCGGCTGGAGGCGCATGATCCCAACGTGCGTATGCCTCCCGGGCCGACCCCACTGCTTGCCTCCGAACGCTGCGACGTGATTCAGTGGATCGCGGCGGGGGCGTCCAGATGACCGGCGGAAGGGCACGCGGACCCGCGCTCTCACTCCTCGGCTACGCTCTCTTGCTCGCAGCGTGCGGCGACGGCCGGCAAGCCGGCACACCGCCGCCGACGCCCACCCTTTCGGTGGACGTGCTCATGGATCCTTTGACCTGCCAAGGCTGTCACCCCAAGGCCTATGACGAATGGTCGTCGAGCATGCACGCGTACGCCTCCGACGACCCGCTGTTCCGCGCGATGAACGCACGCGGGCAACGCGAGGCCGGCATCGGCGATTTCTGCGTCAAATGCCATGCGCCCGTGGCAGTGAGCACGGGCCTGACCGACGATGGGCTCAATCTCGACGAGCTGCCGCAGCCGTCCAAGGGCGTCACCTGCTATTTCTGCCACAACGTCGCGCAGGTCGTCGGCACGCACAATAACCCCCTCGAGCTCGCCTCCGACGCCGTCATGCGCGGGGCGTTTCGCGATCCGGTCGCGAACAACGCTCACCATTCGGCTTACTCGAGCTTTCTGGATCGCGAGAGGCTCGAATCGGCGCAACTTTGCGGGAGCTGTCACGACATCAGCAACGCGCACGGAACGCACATCGAGCGAACCTTCGAGGAGTGGCAGGAAACCGTGTTCTCGGCGGTCAACGTCGGGACCAGCTGCGGGCAGTGCCACATGGACCGCAGCAAGACCCCTGAGCCTGCCGCGAATGCTCCGGGCGTGTTCGCGCGCACGCTTCACGACCATCGTTTTCCGGGCGTGGATCTCGCGCTCACGCCGCTACCGGGCGCGGACGAGATGCGCTCGAGGGTCCAGGCGTTTCTCGACACGACCCTCCAGAGCGCAGTTTGCGTGCAGACGATTCCAGGGCGCGCCTCCATCGAGGTCATCCTCGACAACGTCGCCGCGGGTCATCATTGGCCGAGCGGCGCCGCACAGGATCGGCGCGTGTGGATCGAGCTTACCGCCTACGCTGGAGACGAGGTGATCTACCAGAGCGGCAACGTCGTCGCGGGGACTTCGCCTACCGACTCGGAAGACCCCGACCTCTGGCTGATCCGGGACTGCCTCTTCGACGACGGGGGCGCAGAGGTGCACATGTTCTGGGAAGCGACGGACTACGAGTCGAACCTCTTGCCCGGCCAGCTCACCTTCGATCCGAGCGACGTGCGGTATTATCAGACGCACGTCGCGCAGCGATATCCGCGCGGTACGGACTCCCTGGAGCGCGCACCCGACCGCGTGACGATGCGCGTTCACCTTGCGCCGTTCGGTCTCGATATCTTCGACGATCTGGTAAAGAGCGGCGATCTGGCGGATACCGACGCCTACACGGTCGCCGAGCTCAGAGAACGCCTTGCTCCGCTTTACGTCGGCGCCGAGCTCGAATGGACGCCCGACACGGCGACGGACGAGTTCACGAGCGATGCGTTACCGGTCTCGTGCATCACGACCACCAACCTGAACGCACGCGCGGACAAGGTGCAGGCCGTCAATCATCGGCGTTGCTCCCCGTGAGGAGCGCTCGTCAGCCTTCGATGCAGAAGTAGAAGACGGCCGAGTCAACCGGTTGCAACGGGTCAGCCGTGTCGTCGTAGACGTTGAGCTGGACGCGCCAGACGCCCGCCATGAACAGGTAGACCGGTTCCAGCGTGTAAAGCTGCGTGCCGGCGTCGAACGTGACCACGGGAACCACCGAGGTTCCGTGGCCGTGGTCCGGCATCGTCAGGTCCACGGTCAGGTCGCTCTCGACCGGGGCCCCGCCCGTATCGGAGACCTCGACCGTGAACGTGTTTTGGCCCTTCGCGGGCGGGGCCGGATCAACGGACACGAGGGTGAAAGAAAGCTGCCCGAGACGCCCCGGCCTGACGAGATTGGCCGAATAGGTGTTAACCCGGCTGTCGTCCCGACAGGAAACGGCGCCGGAGACGACGCTCCCTTCCCCGCCCTGGCCGTTTTCCGTGCCGTCTGCTGCGGCGGGCGCGGGGGTCTTGCCGGAGCAGGCGAGGCAGGCGCCGAATGCTGCACCCACCACGATGCGGGGAGCGAACCATCGAAGCATGAGCGATCGGGGCGAAGCGTAGCCCCGGGATCCCGCCGTGTCACGTCGGGGCTCTTGCGCGGAGTTCGTGGGTGCGCCACGTTCGGATGGTGGCCTGGCGGCCCTGGATGGGAGCTATTCCGCTCGCGCTGGTGTCCTTCGCCAGTGCTGGATGCTCAAACGGATTGGCGTCACCGCCGGTTCCCTGTCCGAGCGACCTGCCGGACGACGCCGATTGCGGAACCGCCACGCCGAGCTACGCGTCCGATATCGCCCCGATCTTCGCGTCACGCTGCGCGGAGTGCCACTACCCCGGGAACGGCCAATCAACGCAGGTGTTCGAGACGTACCAGCAGGTGTCCTCGAGTCGTCAAACCGTGCTCTCGCAGGTGTATGGGTGCCAGATGCCGTCGGAAGGCGCCGAGCCGCTGAGCGCCGACCAGCGCCGGCTGCTGCTCAAGTGGCTGGTCTGCGGCGCGCCGGAAAATTGATAGAGGGTGCGCGTGTCTCGCCTGCGAAAGGAATTTCCTTGTGCTCCTAGACGCTCGAGAACAAAGAGGACGGGAGCGGCAGGTCGCGGCTCGTTGAGCCACTTCGTGGCCAGCTCGCACCTCTCGAGAAACCGGAGGCATTAATATGGCAATCCACAGCATGTTCCGCGCAGGTCGCGGGCGACCGGGCGCCGCTGTCGGCGGCCTGCTCGGCGCTTCGTTCGCTGTCCTGCTCGTCTCGGCGCCCGGCTGCGGTGGCGACGATGATGCTGCGAGCCCCGAGTGCACCGTGAGCGGGGGGCCCGTCGAGGGCGAAGCCGACGCGCACTGTATCGACGACCACGGTGACCCGATCGTACAAGAGATCGGTGAATGCCAGACCGGCGCCGTGGGCGGCGAGGGCGGGGCAGGCGGGGCGGGCGGTGAGGCGGAAGAGGAGCCGTACGAAGTGCGCTACAACGCGGCGGCCGCAGACGACGACTGCAAGTACGACGTGAGCTTCACGAGCACCTGCATTGCGCTAAACCGTCCAGTCACCTTTGCCGTCAAGCTCGACGCCCGTTCGGGCGGTGCGGCGCGCGGCGCGGTACCCGACAGCCCCGAGGTGTTCCTCGCCGATAATCGATCCCATATCTCCCCGAGCAATTCGATCAAGGCTCCCGAGGGGCCCGCCGGCACGTACGAGATCGGTCCCATCGTCTTCGACCGATCGGGGCGCTGGGTCGTCCGTTTCCACTTCTTCGAGTGGTGCAACGACATTCCAGAGGACTCACCGCACGGCCACGTCGCGTTTTACGTGGACGTCCCCTAGAGTCCTTTGGCTCGCACCTCGCCCGCCGCCCTCCACCACCCGCTCGAGTCGAGAACGGCGCCGCCGCCTCGAGCAGGCACCGAGGTCACCGAGTCCGCACGTGGCGGCGGCGCCGTTTGTTTCTCCGCTGCACCCAAAAGCCGGCGAGTGAGATTAGGGTGAGCCACGCTGCGTGCGGGTCGCCGCGCGTCCATCGGCAGCCGCAGCCCGACTTTCCGGGCGTGCCCGGCGCGGGGCCGCCACCTGTACCCGGAGCGCCGCCGCCGGCCGCCGTGCTGCCGCCTTCCGCCGCGCCCCCACCTGCGGCGCCCCCGCTCCCGCTCGGTCCGCCGGCCTCGCCGGGGCACGACCCGGACCACTCTGGCGGCGGTGCGTTGGGATCACACGTTCCGAAGCCTTCCAGCTGCATCTGGACCATGGGCCACAGTGACGGGCACATCGCGCCGACGGGCGTCGCCCCGTCGCAGTCCTCTCGTGGTGTGATGCAGCTGAAATCGAGCACGCGCTCGTAGCTTCGCCCTTCGTCCAGCGAGCGGCCCAGCGCAAAGCCGTTGACGCTCTGATTGCCGCAGGCGTAAAGCCCCTCGCTGTTCCACATCAAGCAACTGACGCCGTGGCAGGCGACTTGCTCGAAGTCGAGCGTGTCGGTGTCGGCGCGGAACGTCCCTGAAGTGGGGCTGCTCACGACCACGGTCTTGCCGTCGGGCGAGAGCGCAAAACCCAGCATTTCGTCGTCGGTCGTGAGCGGCTCGCCGAAGGTTTTTCCCCCGTCATCGGTCACCTTCAGGCGTCCCGGAAAGGATGCCAGCCGCACGTAGAGCTTGTCGGGATCCGCCGGGTCGACGGCGCCGATGTAGGGCCACGAAGCGCCGACGGCGTCCGGGATTTCGTGCGCCGTGAATGTCTTTCCGTGATCGGCGGAACGCAGCAGCAGGCCCACCTTGCCGGTCGTGAGCGGCATTCCGCTCACGTAGATGACGTTGGGATCGGTCGGCGCAACGTCGATCGTCGTGGCCACGAAATCCGGGAACGGCTCGGACAGAGCCGCAAAGCTCGCGCCGGCGTCGTCCGATTCGAACACCTGCGAACCGTACGTGCCGTAGTCGAAACTCGTCGCGAGCACGCCCGTCGCGTTGCCCGGGATGCGCGTGAGGTCGACGACGTTCGCGTTGATGCCGCTCGCCGCGGGGTAGTCGCAGCCGGTGAGCATCCCGGCCGTGATGCCTTCCGGAATACCCAAGACCAGCGTCCCACCCGCCAAGACGGCGATCGCCGGTAGGTTGTTCGTGTAACCGAGCGCGTCCTCGCAGGTCCAAGTCCAGCTCTGGCCGGCGTCGGGGCTCACGATCAGCCCGAACGTCGTGCGCAGCGCCAGGTGGCTCGGGGTGCCGGGCTCCGCGACGAGCTGACTCGCTGATGGGAAGGTGCCGTTTGCGCGAGCGGCGCCGGGCGCGGCAGTCAGCGCGGCGGCTACCGCGAGCGCCCCAATCAGCCGGCGCTGGGTGCCATCGCTGCCTCGGGGCGGCGGCGGTCCGACCATGGGCAGAGCGCACCGTGGCCCACGCAATTTTGCTACGTGCTCCACCGGATCTGGGCAAAGAACGCGCGACTCGGCCATTTTTCCGACGCCGGAGCGCTCTCTTCCTCGAATATCCGACTCGACCGCGGCTGGCAAGCAACGCGCAGGGACCTCTTTTCACCGATCCCGACGCTTACGGCTTCGCGCTGCCTGTTCGAGCCGGCCCCGGAACACTCTTTAGAGCAGCTCTTGAGCTGGCCGACGCAAATCGGTGGAGCAGCAATTGAAAGCCGTCTTCATGAGCGTCAGGCAAGACGCTGCGGACCAATTCGCGACACGTCCAGAACCGACGCAGGAGCAACCGCAGCGCTCGCAGATGGCCGCGCTGGCCGTTTCCCTGCCGCCGCTTGCAACTCTCGCGCCGATGGCGAAGAGTTACGGCGCAATGAATTTACTTGTGAGAGCGATGGCACCGGTGGCGTGCCTGTGCGCCGTAGCGATGGGCTGCGGCAATGGTGGCGCTAGTGCTGGTGCTGGTGCTGGTGCTGGTGCTGGTGCTGGTGCTGGTGGCAGCGGTGGCGTTGGCGGCGGCGGTGGCGCCGGCAACTCGCCGCCCACGATGTGCGCCGACGCGAACGTCGTCGCCAACGAGAACAACAATTACTCGTTCTCGAGCACGATCACGCTCAATCCCGTCACCGTAGCCCAGATGTCGAACCTCGCCTTCGACTGGAGCGGGCTCACTCACGATTTCCTCGGCCACGACCTCACGCCGGGCACGGATCTCGGCATGGCGGTCGTCATGTTCTGGGACCTACCGCTCGACCAATTCGAGACGGAGCTCAACGCGGACGCGCTTTACACCTCGGATCTCATCGTGGCGCCGCCGCTCAGCCTGCCGCTCACCGCCGGGGAAACGTCGGCCCACCTCTATGATTTCACGATCAATACGACGGCGGTGACGCCGGAGATGATCAACCCGTACTTCGACGCGACGATGTACCCGCCGACCAGCACGTCGTTCATCGTCGCTGTACAGTCCGGGATGGTGCTCGGCAGCCAGATTCGGATGATGCAAGCCTTCAGCCTCGACGCAAGCTCCACGGTCACCGATGTCTCGATCACCGATGATTCGACGAAGCTGGACTACACGGCGGACCTTCACTCCCTGGCGGTCACGAACGTGCCCGCGGCGACCGCACAGCTGACGCTCGACTGGTCGCAGATGACCACCAACGGGCTCGGACGCGAGTTCACGCCGAGTTACATCACCGACGCCATGGTCGGTCACTACACGGAGACGCCGGCCGAGCTCGAGACGAAGTTCCTCGACCTCGATCGGATCGCAATCGCCACCTACCGCGCGCAGATCCCGTCAGGCTCCGTCCTCGACTTCACGACCCTCAAGGACGAAAATGGGGCGGGCTTTCCAGGCGTAGACGAAACCGGCACCTGGGTGGTCGGGCTCCTCTGCGGCAACTGCCGCAACCCGGCCCCCTGGTACATGGCCATTCTCAAACCGTGTTCGATGTAACCGCGCTAGGAGGCCGAGTGAACCGAGTATTACGTATGGGGCAGGAGCACATCGCCGACGGGCGCGTGCGCGCCGATTTCGTGCGACCGCGCCTCTCGCGCGCGGCAGCTTTATGCGGGGGCCTCGCGCTCCTCGTCTGGGGATGCGGCGGCTCGGGCGGCGGGAGCAACCCCGAAACAGGGGGCGCTTCGACGTCAGGCACGGGTGGCAGCTCGGGCACGGGTGGCAGCTCCGGCACGGGCGGCAGCTCGGGCGGGAGCACGGGCGGCAGCTCCGGCACGGGCGGCGGCTCGGGCGGGAGCGCGGGCACGGGCGGCAGCTCCGGCACGGGCGGCAGCTCGGGCGGGAGCGCGGGGACCGGCGGCGCCGCGGGCACCGGCGGGAATGCGGGGACCAGCGGCGGCACGGCGGGAACCGGCGGGGCGGGCACGGGCGGGGGCGCAGGTGCTGGCACCGGCGGCGGGTCGGGCAGCTGCACCTTCGACCAGTCTTCGTCGCTCAGTCCGAAGATCGCGACGGTCGGCATCGTGACCTGGACCGCGACGCTCTCGGACATTCAGTCGGCGAAAATCGACTTCGGTCTCACGACGTCCTACGGCCTGACTGCGCCGGTCGATCTGACGCAGCCGGACTATCGCACCCTGCTGCTCGGAATGAAGTCGTCGCACCTCTACCACTACCGGATCACCGCCACGAACGGGAGTGGCGATTGCCAAAGCCCGGACTACACGCTCATGACCGGGCCCCTCGCCAACGGGCTGGTAAAGCCGACGGTGACGAACAACGACGCGGCCGCGCTGGCTGGCGGCTTTCTGATCACGGGCCAGTACGTCGCCAACTCCACGGGCAGCGGACCCGCCTATATCGTGGATGCCGACGGCGACATCGTCTGGTGGTACAACATCGAGGACTACGTCACCGGCGCGGTGATGGACTACGCCGGGACACACATTTGGATCAACAACCATCCTCCGAACCTCGCCGACGCGAAGGTCCACCGAGTCACGATGGACGGCATGATGGACGAAGACCTCACGAGCCAGATGTCGAGGTTGTCGCATCAGCTCACCGTGCTGCCGGACGAAGCGGTCGCGTTCTACGCGGATGACGGCGGGTCGGAGGGGTGCAGCGACATCAAGGAGCGAGCGTCCGATGGCAAGGTGCGGACCATCGTCAACTCACAACAGGCGCTCGGCACGACCGGGCAGTGCCACGTCAACGACATCCAGTATTCACCCGAGGACGACACGCTGCTCTTCTCCGACCACATTCACTGTGCCATCGCGAAGATCAAGCGAACCGACGGCACGACCGTCTGGATCCTGAACGGGCTGACCAAGACCTTCACGGGCGACACTTGGCTCGGGAGCGAGCACGGCATCCACGTCCTCGGCCTCGATGATTTCCTGATCTTCAACAACAACTCTCGCAGCGTCGCGGGCACGAGCATCCCGGTCTCCATGGGAACCGGCGACGGCTCGGGGGTGATCGAGATGAAGCTCGATCTCACCGCGAATACGGCCACCAAGATCTGGTCGTACAAGGCGATGGGCAACGCGTACCAGACCAACGTCATGGGCGATGTTCAGCGGCTTTGGAACGACAACGTCGTGGTCGCGTTCGGCGGAAAGGGGATCATCCAGGAGATCAAGCCGGACGGCACGGTGCTGCAAGAGATGAAGACGACCACGAACTTCGGCTACATCCAAAAGCGCGAGACCCTCTACGGTCCACCGCCGCGGTGAGGGCTCCCCGGCCGTGTATCGCCCGGCGGGGGCGCTGACGTTCGGCACGGCTCGACGAAGCCTGTCCAAGCGCTCTAGCGGGGGAGGCTCCGGGGGATCGAAGGGCTCGATGGGCTCATCTCGATCGAACCCCGGGTGCTCGCGAGAGTACGCCGCGTAGGCCTCGACCAACGCGCGCGCGCCGGCGCAATCACGCACGCAGTGGATACCGGTTGCCTTCGCGAAGGCGGGATAGTGCCGGAGCTTGTTGTTGATCGCCGAGAGCATGTCACGAGGTCGTAGTGATTCGGGACACCATGCAGCACGAAGCGCCCCTCGGCATCGGTCACGGCGCGCGCGCTGCCGGCGGCCACGGTCTGTCCCGGGACCGGCAAGCCGCCGCGCCCGTCGATGACGACCCCTCGTAGGTCCGAGGTCGTGGTCGCTGGGGCGCTCGCTTGCGGCGCCGGAGAAGCCCCGGGACGCGCGGGGGTGCAGCAAGCCAGAAGACCGCCGAAGCATGCGATATGAAAGCCGGCTCGGAAGAAGAGGCGCGCCATAACGACGAAGGCGCCGTGGCAAAATCGCGGCGCCGAGCCGCACGCCACACGGAGCCCCAGCACCAGGAGCACGGCCCGCACGCCCGAAGCATAACGCGACGGCAGTCGATTTGAATGGACTCGGCGGAGCCCCCCCTCGACGATGTGAGCCCTCCAACACAAGGTGGTGCACCATGGGCGACAAGTCTCCGAAAGCCAAAGAGAAGGCGAAGAAGCAGGACACGGTTGGCAAGAACCAGAAGAAGGCAGCCGCGGCGGCGAAGGTCTTTCAGCAGGGAAGCGCGGGCGCCGCAAAAAAAGGGCGGTAGCGCAACGCTCGGTGCCGTCGTAGGGCCTGCAACCCAAAATGAAGACCTGCGAATACGCCGGCGCCCCGTTCTCGGCTCCGCGCTCCCATCCCTGGAGCGACACGCCGGGCGCCGGCGGCTCGCGCTACTTCGATTTGACCGCGGCCCCCGAGCACATCCGAACCTCACTCGAGGATTTCAAGCCCTGGGCTCACTACCCGGCGATCGAGACGTTCTACAAGCTCCTCGAGCGGCTCAATCATGCGAGCTCCGCCCTGGAATCGAACGACTGCGCCTTCGAGGGACCGCACAAGAACGAGAACCCGGCCGTCCGCAAGGCGCTTCAATGCTCGGGGCGCGTGATGGTTCTTTTCCGCTCCCTGGCACGCAATACCGAAGAGAACGGGATGGCGTGGCTCAAGAACGAGCTCCACGGAGCGCTCAGCCCGCTCGATCCGAATTTTCAGAGTGGCATGGTGGGCACCACCATCGTTCCCGTGCGCTACTTGCCGCTGTCCGGGGGGAACGGCGAGCAACTCGGCACCCAACTCATGATCTCGTTCTGGGCGTGGGGCAATTCCGAGGCCGAGAACATGCAGAACCTGGGGCGCTTGCTCAGGAACCTGACGCAGGCACTGCGCAAGGTGACCGCGCTCTGTTCCGAAGAGGCGACGCTGCCGCACACGTGAGACATCGCGTCCCGGCGGCGTGCTCGCTTCGCCGAGGCCACGCCGGAACGCCGCTCGCTGCTCCCGGGCGCACCAAGGGCTTAGGATTGCTCGCCTTTGTTGCGGCGCGCCTCGGAATTCAAAAGGAAACGGAGCGCTTCGCTCGGGCCGCGCTTATGGACGTGCATGAGCCAGGCACCGGTCTTCAGCGCCAACAACCCCGTCGTCAGGCCTATCCAGATCCGATTGGGGTACGAGCTTTGCTACACGCTGCCTCAACCCACCTCGATGATCCTGATGCTCAACGTCCATCATTCCCGGGTCTCCGATCTGCTCCGCGCCGACTACATGCTGACCGACCCGTCGATCCCCATTGAGCAGTTCCGCGATGGGTTCGGCAACTGGTGCAGCCGCTTGTGGGCGCCCGCCGGCCGGCTCAGAATCTGGTGCGACGCCGTGATCCGCGATCGCGGCGAGCCCGACCCGGTGGCGCCGTGGGCCCAGCAGCTCCCGCCCGGAATGCTCCCGGAGGAGACACTCGCCTTCCTGCTCGGTAGCCGCTACTGCGAAACCGATCAGCTGTCCGAGACGGCGTGGCGGCTCTTCGAGCACGCGCCGCTCGGCTGGGGCCGCGTGCAGGCGATTTGCGACTTCGTTCACGACCACATCACCTTCGGCTACGAGTACGCGAGCCCTGCGAAGACGGCGCTCGGCGCCTACAACGAGAAGCGCGGCGTGTGTCGCGACTTCGCGCACCTGGCCATCGCGCTCTGTCGCTGCATGAACATCCCAGCGCGGTACTGCACGGGCTACCTTGGCGACATCGGCGTTCCCCCCGTCGCTGCCCCGATGGACTTTGCGGGTTGGTTCGAGGCGTTCCTCGGCGGCAGTTGGTACACGTTCGATCCGCGGAACAACGTCCCGCGCATCGGTCGCGTCTTGATCGCGCGCGGCCGCGACGCGGCGGACGTGGCCATCAACACCACTTTTGGCCCGAACACGCTCGACTCCTTTTTCGTCCGCACGGAAGAAGTGGCCCCCGCGGCGTAGTCACCGCGTACGAGACACGCAGCACCCTAGCTTGCCTGCATGTCCTCGGCGGCGGAGCGCAGCGCTTTGGCGAGCGCTTCGACGACCAAGCGATCGACTTCTTTCGCTTTGAGCCGAACACCGTCCCAGCGCCCCTCCGCGAGCTTTTGCCACGACCAGGAACCCTGAGCTCGACACGACACGGCAACTGCGGCGCCGAGCCCAGCGTCAACACGATAGTGCGTGCCGTCGAATTCGATCTCGGCGACCGGCGCGTGGTCGAAGTCGATATTGGATTCCGCGGCGTTTTCGTGGGGCTGCTTCACGGGTGGCTCCTATCTGAACGAATGAGCAGTATAGACCGAAGCGCGCCGACTGCAACGACCAAACGCGCGGGGGGACGGGAGGGGCGAAAGTGAATCGAAGGGCGCTCGCCACCACGGAGCCGAAAAGGTCACGAACGCTCGAGGACGGCCTTCACGCTTTGCAGGTCCTTAAGGTTCGCTCGGCGCATCGCCGCGACCATCAGCGGACCGACGAGCTTCGAGAAGCCCTGCGGCTCTCCGCGATTGCGAAGCGTCATCTTCGTCTTTTCGCCGTCGAACGGCTCCCACGTGTAGGTCGTTTCCATCGGGAAGGGACCCTCCGCGGTGCGCATGACGAGTCGCTCGCCCGCGGCAAGCTCGACGATCTCGTACGTGTAAGCGAGACGCCTCCCCAAGAAGTGCGCCACGAACGCGACACGCGACCCGAGCGCCAGCGGCGGGGGGGTCTTCCATTCGACGGACTCGATGTTCGCGTACCACTGCGGGGCGTTCGAAGGATCGCCGGCGTAGGCGGCGACCACGTCCGGAGGGCGATCGATCACGATCTCGGTGAGCACGTTGACGGCCATGCTCAGCCCGCAAACAGCGGCTCGCGGCCGCGGCCCTCGGCGGCGTCGCGGAGCAGGTACATGAGGTGCCCCCACGTGGTGTTGCAGAGGGCGTACGCGCCCTCGCCGGACGCCCAGCCCCGGTGGCCGAACCGAAGTCGTGTCTTGCCGTTGACCGCCTCGAGGTCCGCGGTGATGCGCGTGCCGACCCACTCGGAAGGTACCTTCGGGGCCGCGATACCGGTCCACGCGAGGCGGCTCGCCGGCACGTGCTCGTCGACCCGGAAATGGAACTCCACTTCACCGCCTCCGAATCCGAACACGTTGACGTGGCCGACGCGGGGCTCGGCACGGCTGTCCCCCGTCCACCACGCGCGAAGGCCGTCTCGCGTCGTCAAGAGCTCGAAGGTACGCGCTGGGGATGCGGCGATGGTGATGTCGTGCAGGCTATCGGGCATGGTGCTGGCTCCTGGGGCTGGTGTCGAAACGTCGGGTCGAAAAGGTGATCCACTCCTTCGACGTTGTGCAGGTTTTTGAAGATCCGGGTAAATTCCCGGACCGCGGTGGTGTTGGCGGTCTCGGTCGATGGCATCGGGGTCCTCCGTCCTGGTCGGATCGATGAGACAGGCGCTGTCTTCGTTTTGTGACCGGAGAAAAAGCCGCCGGCGCCCTCGCGGGGCGGGTCTCCCGGCTCGTTGCAATCGACTGAGATCGACTGGCGAGCGCGACTCGGCCAGGCTACGGGCATGACTAAGCAGGAACATGGTGCCATCGAGTCACCGAGGAACCAAGGGCGGACGAACCCACCTCGGCCCTTGACCTAACGTCCGCCACGCAATCCAGCGGGGGTGCCGCAACGCCGAAGCGGGGGGCTCACCACGATGAATCTGCGGCGGCCGGTCCCAAGGGGACCAGCCGCCACAGCCTGAGGGAGCAACCCGATGCAAGCATTGACATGGTCACAGTCCTCCGCCGCGCCGCCGAGCTCGAGGCCGCCCCTGCCCGCGGGGCCTGGACGACGGTTTTCGGTGCTTTCTGCCGACCGAATCGAGGGCACCTCGGCGGCGCCGGCGGTGCTCGCCGGCCTCTGGAACGAGCTCGTCAGCGGCCGAGCACGCGTCACCCGCGTCCATTCGAGCGGAAGCCTGCACCATCTGGAGGCCCAGTGGGGCGAGTGGCACCCCGCGCCCACGCGCGATCTGGAGCTCTTGGTGCCGATTCTACTCGGGCAGCCGCAGAAGGTCGTCGCAGCAGACGCTCGCTGCTCCATCTCGCGAGTGGCAACCGCGGGTGCGAAGTGCCTGCGCGCCATGGGGCTCGACTCGGGAACCAGTGACGCACCGATGCTCGTCGTGATGATGGCGCACGCCTACCACCAGTGCCTGGCGCAACGAGCGCTGGGGTCGTGCGACCTCGTGACGACTCCGCGCGGCGACCTCTTTCTCGGCGTCGAACGCCCGGACGCACGCTTCGCCGACCTGTTGAGCCCGTGCGAGCGCGAGGTCGTGCGCTTGCTCGTCGACGGGCATTCGTACGTCGAGATCGCGCGGGATCGCGGCACGTCGGCGCGCACCGTCGCAAACCAGGTCGGGAGCGTCTATGGGAAACTCGGCGTCTCGGGGCGCCTGGCCCTGCTCTGCCATCTGTTGACCGCGGACAGCGGCCCGCCGGGTCATCCATCAGACTTGAGAAACAGCGCCCCGAGCGGAGGGAGCGTCAGCGTCACGGACCAAGGACGCCCGTGGCACGCGAAAGGCGTCGCCTCCACGCCGCCCATGTTGCCCTGACCGCTGCCACCGTACTCGCGCGCGTCACTGTTCAAAACCTCCCGCCAGAAGCCGCCATTGGGCACGCCAACCCGGTAGTTCGGGCGGGGTACGGGCGTGAAGTTCAGGGCCACGACGACGGGCTGCCCGGCGCGCGGCTTGCGCAGGAACGTGAGCACGCTCGCCTCGGCGTCCTTGCAGTCGATCCACTCGAACCCCGCGGGATCCATGTCGAGCTCGTGCAGGGCTTTCTCGTCGCGATAGAGCCGATTCAGCTCCTCCACCCAGCGCTGGAGCCCCGCGTGGCCCGGGTCTTCGAGCAAGTGCCAGTCGAGGCTCGCGTCGTGGTTCCATTCACGGATCTGGCCGAGCTCACCGCCCATGAAGAGCAGCTTCTTGGCGGGTTGTGACCACATGTACCCGTAGAGCAAGCGCAGGTTCGCGAGCTTTTGCCAGTCGTCACCGGGCATCTTGCCGAAGAGCGAGCCCTTCAGATGCACGACCTCGTCGTGCGAGAGCGGCAGCACGAAGTTCTCGGTGAACGCGTACACCATGCGAAACGTGAGCTTGTCGTGGTGGTATTTTCGGAAGACCGGATCCTGGCTCATGTATTCGAGGGTGTCGTGCATCCAGCCCATGTCCCACTTCATGCCGAAGCCGAGCCCACCCAGGTAGGTCGGCTTCGAAACCATGGGCCATGCCGTTGACTCTTCGGCGATCGTCTGGGTGTCGGGGCGTTCCTTGAAGACGTCGGTGTTGAAGCGACGCAAAAAATCGATCGCTTCGATGTTCTCGCGCCCGCCGAACTCGTTCGGAATCCACTCTCCTTCCTTGCGCGAGTAGTCGAGGTAGAGCATCGACGCGACGGCGTTAACCCGCAGACCATCGATGTGGTACGCGTCGAGCCAGAAGAAGGCGCTCGACATCAGGAAGCTCCGTACCTCGTTGCGACCGTAATTGAAGACGAAGCTCTTCCAGTCCTGATGAAAGCCCTGGCGCGGATCGGCATGCTCGAACAGGTGCGTGCCGTCGAAGTAGCCGAGGCCGTGCTCGTCGGTCGGGAAATGCGACGGCACCCAATCCAGGATGACGCCGATGCCCCGCTGGTGCAGCTGATCGACGAGATACATGAAGTCTTGCGGCGTGCCGTAGCGCGCAGACGGCGCGAAGTACCCGGTGGCCTGGTAGCCCCATGACCCATAGAAGGGGTGCTCGGTGAGCGGCAAGAACTCCACGTGCGTGAAGTTCATGCGTTCGAGATAGTCACAGAGCGGGCCCGCGATCTCGCGGTACGTGAGAAAGTGCCCGGGCCGCGCCGGATCGCGCCGCCACGAGCCGAGGTGCATCTCGTAGGTGCTCATCGGGCTTTTGAGCGAGTTTCGCGCACCGCGGTTCTTCATCCACGCGCTGTCGGACCATTCGTAAACCAGGTCCCAGACGACCGAGCCGGTCTTCGGCGGTGTCTCGTGATGGATGGCGTACGGGTCGGCCTTGTTCACGCGATAGCCCGCGTGGCGAGAGCGCACGTGGTACTTGTAAATCGAGCCCTGCAAGAGGCCCGGGACGAAACCCTCCCAGATGCCCGACTTGCCACGTTCCGCGAGCGGGTGCGAGTCGGGATCCCATGCGTTGAAGTCCCCGACCAGCGAGACGCGTTCGGCGTTGGGCGCCCAGACCGCGAAGGCGCTGCCCACGTTCCCCTTCCGTTCGACGACGTGCGAGCCGAGCTTGCGATAGATGCGGTAGTGCGTGCCCTCGTTGAAGAGGTGCACGTCCTCGTCGGTCAGGTGGTTGACGTTGTAAAGTACGTTGCTCACGTGCTCACCTCCATGAGCTGAGTGATGCCGGCGAGCGGCAGTTTGACCCAAGCGGGGCGGTTGTTGAGCTCGTAGCCGAGCTCGTAGACGGCCTTCTCCAGCAGATAAACAGTCAGAAGCTCGCGCAGCTCCTGCTTGCCCTTGGGCAAGAACGCGTTGCCTTCCGCGGTATGCAAGTACGAGCGTAGAAAGGCGGACGCTGCCCATGAGTACCAGTATTGTGCCCAGGACTCGAGCGCTGCGCGGTCTTGCAACGAGACGGCTCCCCGGGCTGCTTGATTCTCCAGACCCTGAAATGCCGCGTAGTGGAACGAGCGAATCATGCCCGCGACGTCACGCAACACCGAACGCTTGAGGCGGCGCGTCGAGAGCGGCCGCGCCGGCTCGCCTTCGAAATCGATGATCACGAGGTCGCGACCGGTCCACAGCACCTGTCCCAGGTGGTAGTCGCCGTGGTGGCGCGACCGCTTGGCCGAGATCTTGCGCTCGAGCAGGCTGCGAAACCGCTTGAGCAACGCGGGCTGGAGCGCGGCGACGCGCTCGGCCTCGGGCCGTACGTCCTCCGGGAGCTCCTTGATTCGGCGCTTGAGAAGCTCGAACACCTCCTCGGTCAGGTTTCGCATCGACTGGTAGAGGGAGCGCTGATAAAATGGGGTAAAGGGCTCGGGAGCGAACGCTTGGTCCTCGACGTCCGCGGTGAGG
Organism: uncultured delta proteobacterium; assembly: GCA_963841435.1. Classification (GTDB taxonomy): domain Bacteria; phylum Myxococcota_A; class Polyangia; order Polyangiales; family Polyangiaceae; genus PMG-095. The sequence continues at coordinate 292,054 of CAWJCS010000002.1, read as the reverse complement.
GCCAGGTGCATCTCGGCCGTTCGTTGCCCGAGTAAGCGGGACACCTCGAGGTAGGTGCCGAGCATTTCCCTGACGTTGGGGCCCGCATCGCCTTCCGCAGCCTCGAAGAGCGGGCTCGGTGGAGCTTGGCGCTTCTCCGGCAGGCGTGCGAGCACTCGCTCGAAGTAGCGAGCGACGCCGTCGAGCGTGTAGCGCCACGCGTCGCCGTCATTCGGCACGAAGCCTTGCAGGATGGCGAGAGTCATCGCTTCGCGACCGTCGTGCGGCCGGTACTCGAGAGCACCAGCGACCGGCGGGATGTGCGCGAAGTGCGCCTTGTCGGTAAGATATGCCCCGATCTCGAGATCGGGGTTGGTGCCCGGCTCGCTCTTGCGAAAGAGCTTCAGAATCAGGCGCTCGCCGAAGCGGATGGACGTGTTGCTCTGCTCGCCGCGCATGACCTTGCACGTGAGCGCCTCCTCGTCGGGACCTCGCACGGTGCGGAAGGCTCGCGTCTGGGTCCCGACGAGATCACCGGCGCTCCCCTTGAAGTGCCGGCGCCGCGCCACCGCTTCGAGCAGCGTTTGACCGAAAGCTTCGTTGCCGAGCGCCCCGTACAGGACGCCTTCCTCGGCGTCGATGGTCAAGCGCGCGATCAGCGCTGGCGAGCCTGCCTCGACCTCGCGCGCGCGGTCCCCGCTGGCCCAGCTGACGGGCAGGACGTAGGTCTCGGCGTCGGCCTCGACGTAGTTGACCACGACGAGCAGCACGTAGCCGTCGCCGTCGTCCGTCGGGACGCACACGGCGTCCACGAGCTCTACGGACTTGATGCGGCGAGCCTTGCCCCCGAACCACCGCCGGCTCTTCAGGTAGGCGGGAAGCACTCGCTCGAGCGCCGCACGGGCGCGACCCTCGAAAAGCGCCTCGAGCCCACCTGTGACGCTCAGGCTCGGCAGGCGACGCTCTTGAGCCTCCGGCGCCACTTCGGGGGCGGTGGGCGTCGGCTTGAGCGAAAACCAGTAGAAGGCGTGCGGGTTGAGCGTCATCAGGTACGGCCAATCACGGACCGCCGGAAACTGCGTCTGACCGAAGAGCTCGACCGGGCTCGTACCCTGGAAGGCCGAGAGATCGAGCTCGACGAACTGGCAGAAGCGGGAAAGATTCGCGACGACCAGGATGACCTCGTCCTCGTAGCGGCGGACGAAGGCGAGCACCTTGCGATTCGAGGGGCTCAAGAACTCCAAGCTGCCGCGACCGAAGGCCTTGAAGTTCCGGCGCAGAGCGATCAGGCGTCGCATCCACCAGAGCAGGGAGTGCGTGTTCGCCTGCTGCGCTTCGACGTTGAGCGCCTCGTAGGAAAACTCGGGGTCGATGATCGGGGGCAAGTAGAGCCGCTGGGGATTGCCGCGCGAAAAGCCGGCGTTGCGATCCGCGCTCCACTGCATCGGCGTGCGCACGCCGTTCCGATCGCCGAGATAGATGTTGTCTCCCATCCCGATCTCGTCGCCGTAGTAGATGACCGGCGTTCCCGGGAGCGAGAACAGAAGGCCATTCATCAGCTCCGTGCGGCGCCGGTCGTTGCCGAGCAACGGCGCGAGACGGCGACGAATGCCCAGGTTGATGCGCGCGCGCGGGTCGTTGGCGTAGACGCGATACATGTAGTCGCGCTCTTCGTCGGTCACCATCTCGAGCGTGAGCTCATCGTGGTTGCGAAGGAAAATCGCCCACTGCGACGTCTCCGGGATGCCCGGGGTCTGCGAGAGGATGTCGATGATCGGATAGCGATCCTCCATGCGCAGCGCCATGAACATGCGCGGCATCAGCGGGAAGTGGAAGGCCATGTGGCACTCGTCGCCCTTGCCTTCGCCGAAGTAGGCAACCGCGTCCTCGGGCCACTGGTTGGCTTCGGCGAGCAGCATCCGATCGCCGTAGGCCGCGTTGACGTGGCGGCGCAGCTTTTTGAGCGCCGCGTGCGTCTCCACGAGGTTCTCGCAGCTCGTCCCCTCGCGCTCGAAGAGGTACGGCACCGCATCGAGCCGCATGCCGTTGACTCCCATCTCGAGCCAGAAGTCCATCACCTTCGTGATCGCCTTCATGAGCGCGGGGTTGTCGAAATTCAGGTCCGGCTGATGCGAGTAAAAGCGGTGCCAGTAGTAGGCCTGAGCCAACGGATCCCAGGTCCAGTTTGAGGTCTCGAAATCCTTGAAGATGATGCGTGCGTCCTTGTACTTGTCGGGGCTGTCGCTCCACACGTAAAAATCCCGATGCGGGGTCCCCTTGGGCGCGCGCCGCGCCCGCTGAAACCAGGGGTGCTGATCGGAGGTGTGGTTGATCACGAGCTCCGTGATCACGCGAAGCCCCCGCTCGTGCGCTTCGCGCAAGAACAGCTTGAAGTCGGCGAGCGTCCCGTAGGAGGGGTGGACACTCGTGTAGTCGGCGATGTCGTACCCGTCGTCCTTGAGGGGTGAGGGGTAAAACGGCAGGATCCACACGGCAGTGGCGCCGAGGTCGCGCACGTGGTCGAGCCTTTCCGCGAGCCCCTGGAAGTCACCGATGCCGTCCCCGTTGCTGTCCTGGAAGGCTTTGACGTGGGTCTGATAGATGACCGCGTCCTTGTACCAGAGCGGGTCGCGGTCGAGCGCGGTTCCATTTTGCGCCTTGCGCGCGCGGGATGGACTTTTGCGACGTGTGCTTGCCACGGTTCTTCCCCTCTACAGGTAATAATCGAAGTCCTGCTCGGTGCGCACCTTGTGGCGGAGCCGCAAGACGTGGACCGGAACGGACTTCGGGTCGAGCATAACGAAGTTCTTCGAGCCGTGCCACAGGTAGCGGGCGTCCGTCAAAAGGTCGTGCACCTGGAACGGCTCGTCTTTGCTGAGGCCGAAGGCGTCGCCCGAGAACTCGACGAAGCCCGACTGCACGTGGTGCGGATCCAGGTTCACGACCATCAGCACGATGTTCGTGAGATCCTTGGTCGCTTTGCTGTAGGCGATGAGCTGCTCGTTGTCAACGGCGTGAAAGACAAGGCTGCCGTTTTCGTGCAGCGCAGGATTGTCACGACGGATGCGGTTCAGCAGCGTGAGGAAGGGGCCCAGGCTGTCCGCGCGAGCGAGATCCCAGTGCCCGATCTCGTACTTTTCGGAGTCGAGGTATTCTTCGCCACCCTGGCGCAGCGCCCGGGCCTCACCCAGCTCGTAGGCGGGGCCGTAGACGCCGTAGCTCGAGCTCAACGTAGCCGCGAGCGCCACGCGCGCCATGAAGGTCGGACGGCCGCCGTACTGCAGCGGCTCGGGTAGGATGTCGGGCGTGTTGGGCCAGAAGTTCGGTCGCAAAAACTCTCGAACGCCGGTCTGCGTGAGCTCGGTGAGGTACTGCTCGAGCTCCCACTTCGTATTCCGCCAGGTAAAGTAAGTATACGACTGGGTGTAACCGAGCTTGGCGAGCCGGTGCATGACTCTGGGTCGCGTGAAGGCCTCCGATAGGAACAGAACGTCGGGGTGCTCCTTGCGGATCTCGGCGATGGTCCACTCCCAGAAAGCGAAGGGCTTGGTGTGCGGGTTGTTGACCCGGAAGATCTTGATGCCCTGCTCGATCCAGAAGGAAAAGATGCTCTTCAGCTCCTGCCACATCGCCCGAAAATCCGGGTTTTCGAACTCGAACGGGAAGATGTCCTCGTATTTTTTGGGCGGGTTCTCCGCGTACTGAACGGTCCCATCGGGGCGAACGCGGAACCACTCGGGGTGCTGCTTCACGTAGGGGTGGTCGGGCGCGCACTGCAAGGCGATGTCGAGGGCGACCTCGACGCCGAGCTCGTTCGCACGCTTCACGAAACGACGAAAATCGTCGAGCGTTCCGAGCTCGGGGTGAATGGCTTTGTGCCCGCCTTCGGCCGATCCGATCGCCCAAGGGCTACCGACGTTGTCCGGCGCAGCTTCCACGGCGTTGTTTTTGCCCTTGCGCTTGACGCGGCCGATGGGGTGGATTGGCGGCAGGTAAAGCACGTCGAAGCCCATGCCCGCGACGTAGGCAAGCCGTGCCTCCGCGTCGCGAAACGTGCCGTGGCGCCCGGGTTCCGCCGCCGTCGAGCGCGGAAACATCTCGTACCACGCGCTGAAGCGTGCTCGCACCCGGTCCACCCAGACACCGAGCTCGCGCTCGAAGCGCGCCGCGTGGCTTCGATTGGGGTTGCGCGCCATCGCGGCCGCGAGCATCTCGTCCACGACGAGCGCGCTGCGCGCCTCGAGCGGCTCCCGGGACGCCAGGCGCTCGGCGATGTTGCAGAGCAGCGTGGCGTCCGGACCCTGGGCCCGCGCCGCTGCCTCGGCAACGAGCGTTGCGCCCACGAGGATCTCGACGGCGACATCCTGGCCGGCGCTCACTCGCTTGGCGAAGTCGCGGCGAAAGCTCAGGAAGCGATCCGTGAAGGCGCGCACGGTGTAACGGTGCCCGCCGAGCGTGCTGACGACGAACTCGGCGCTCCAGCGGTCGTTGCCGAGCGGAGCCATCGGCACGACCGACCAGTTTGCAACCCCCGCCTCGCGGTGCAACAGCTCGCCCACCACCACGTCGTGCCCATCGCAGAAGATGTCGGCCTCGACCACGACGGTGTCGCCCACGACCCGCTTGATGGGGAAACGACCGGCGTCGACCTCGGGACGCACGCTTTCGATGACGGTCCGTGACGATCCTGCTTCGGCTGCGGTCCCCGCACCACGAGCGGCGGCCTCCGAGGCCGGGATCATGGCGTGCTCCGGCGCCAAGGGAGCGGCCGGTGAGTGAGTGCTAGGCGATGTTGCAACGGACGCTCCTTTCTCGATGCGCCGAAAGAACCGGCGCCCTTCCCAAATAGTTTGAGCTCAAGCGATATCACGGAATTGTCCGTCGCTTCAAGCGCCGACCCGTCGCGTGAGACCGAAACCTCGTCGCAATCCGCTCGCGCCCATCGGCTCTCGCCCTCGCAGCGTGCATCCACGCCACACTCGCGCTGATCGCCGCCGTTTCGCTAGCGTTCTGAGTCTGCAATTCCGTGAGGAATTGCGCGGCCGCCGCTCACGCGTTGACCGCCGCTCCGTGGCGGGACACCGGCTGTTTCGCCGGGGCTTTCGCCCGCGCCGCTGCCCTCGCTCTCATGGCCCTAGAATTTGGCGCCGCCGCCCGGCGTGGTGTCGGCGTGACCATGCCCGCCGCGATCCACCGATCGCTCGGGCAGCATGGCGATCGCCGCCGCGATGCCGCTGAGCCGAGCGCGAAGGGCGACGGCCTCGAACGCGCCATCGCGCTTTAGGGCTCGACCCGAGGCCCGCGGTGCCGCTGTGCTCGGGCGACAGTCTCGTGGTGATGGGTCGCGACGAGCGCCTGGATCAGTTTCGCAGCGCGCTTTCCGTGGAGTCGCCGCTGTCTCGCCGCCTGCCGGACTCGAGGCCCGGGTAGACGTGTTGGCGCTCGACACGCTCGCCGTTCGGTGGATTCGCGGCGTGGATCCGCGGGAAGAGACACGGCCCTGACGATCTCGACGAAACCCTGACCGTATCGTGATGGCACCTGGCGGGTTGCGCGTACAAATTCCAAAGGGTGAAGACACCGATCCCGATCTCGGCCTACGCGGGCGAGCTCAAGCCACTTCTGCCTCGGCAGGCCCTCGAGCCCGCACGCTCGCGGGTGCTCTTCCTGCCCGCGCATCTCGCGGTCATCGCCGCCGGCATGCTGGCCATCGCGGCCGCTTGGCCGAGCCCGCTCTTTTACCCGCTGTTTTCGCTGATCATCGGTGTTTCGCTCGCCGGGCTGGTCTTTCTCGGACACGAGACGCTGCACGCGGCAGTCGTGCGGGAGAAGCGCGCGCGCCACGCCGTCGGCTGGGTGGCATTCCTGCCCTTCGTGATCTCACCGCGGCTCTGGGTCGCGTGGCACAACCGCGTGCATCACGGTAACGCTCAGCACCCCCGCATCGATCCCGACGCGTACCCGACGCTGGCCGAATACCAGGCAAACTTCCAGACTCGCCTGGCCACCGATTGGTTTGCCATCGGGCGCCGCCGGCTGCGCGGGCTCACGGCGCTGTTCGTCGGCTTCTCCGTCCAGAGCCTGCACATGCTGCTGGTCGCCCGCCGCCGTGGCTATCTCTCCGCGCGCCAGCATCGGCTCGCGCTGCTCGAAACGGGCCTCGGACTCGGGGTCTGGCTTTCGCTCTTCGTGGCTCTGGGGCCGCTGCACTTCCTGTTCGCTGCGGTGCTCCCGGTGATCGTCGCCAACGTCATGGTCATGGCGCACATCTTGACCAACCACTCGCTCTCGCCGCTGACCCTCGTGAACGACCCGCTCGAAAACTCGCTGACTGTCACGGTGCCTCGCTGGTTCGGATGGCTGACGCTCGGCTTCGGTTTCCACGTCGAGCACCATCTGTTCCCGTGGATGAGCTCACGGCACGCGCCGGAGGTCAGGTCACTCATCGTCGCCCGCTGGCCCGAGCGCTATCAATCGATGCCGCTCTGGCGCGCTCTCGCCGAGCTTTACCGCACGCCCCGCGTCTATCGCGACGAGACCACGCTGATCGACCCGCACACAGGCGAGTGTGTGCCGACCCTCGGCGAGCGCCCGCGCACGTTGCCGCCTCCGCCGCCCGGCGCCCCCGGCGGGACCGCGTCTCGCGATCTGCCGCGCCCTCTGCAGCCGGCGACCGTCTGATTGGTCGCGGCGGAAAGCGCCTGCAGCGCCACCCCCTCCTAGGTACGACTCCCCGCGACAAAAAGTCAGACGAGCATCTTCGCGCGCCTCGGTGGACAATTCCGACGGTGGCGCAGGTTGTCTCGGGATGCGCTCTAGCACTACTGTCAGAGATTCGCGTTTCCTTCGAGAAATTCGCAGATTGGCGAGCGGCGAACTTTTCGGACGGCGGCGCCCACGTCTTGCGTCCATTTCCTGCTCGAAGACGGCCGCCCGCTGGCCTCGCCAGTTGCTTTCGTGGCTCATGTTCTCTCTGCCGGATCGTGATCTGTTCCTCCAAGACTCTGACAGTAGTGCTAGGGCGAGCTCGCCGAGGGCGCAGGATGCGCGGAGACGACGGGCGAGCGTTTCGCTTTCGGTTTCTTCGGGCGTGCGCTCGAGGGCTTGCCCGCGTCGGGCTCTTTTTCAGCATCGCATGAGCCGCGCGGCGCGCCGGCGGCCACCCAATCGTGCAGGATGCGTTTCTCGGCGTCTGTCAGGCGCTCGACCGGAGGATTCGCGGGCGTAGCGAAAGGCATGTATCCCGAGTCCACCACCCGTCCGAGGATCTCGTAGAGCGGCCGCTCGTGGCGGGGCGCCTGCATTTCCTCCCACGTGTAGAAGACGACGGGGGCGCCGTGGCGCGGAGGGTTGGCATGGCAACGCCGACACTTTTTGGCGAGCACCTCGTCGACGTCACAAGGAAGCCCGGAATCCGCCCGCTTCAGGGGTCCGAACGGCGGCTCGGGCGGAAGCGGCTCCGGCTGCTCGATGGTTGCTGGGGGCGGTGGCGGCGGCGGGGCCGACTCTGCCGAGGCGCGCGTCCTCTTCACGGGCTCGCGCGCAAGCACCACCGCGAGCCCGACCACTGCGAAGACGAACGGAACGGCCCAGTCCTGGTAGCGCAACCGGCGAAAACGATAGTTCTGCCCGCCCTGCTTCGCAAACGAAGCTCCCGAGCTTCGCTTGTGAGCGCCCCGTGGAGGTCCTCGTCAGCTTCTGCCGTCGACGACGGGCGTGACTTCCGGAATGCGTCGCCTGAGGACGAGCGCCCCGAGCGTTCCGGCGAGCGTCGAGCCGACGAGCACGGCGACCTTGGCGACGGCAGCGTTTTCAGGCTCGGAAAAGGCTCGATCAGCGATGAGAAGGGCCACCGTGTCCGCCACGCCGCAGAGGCACGCCGCGCCGATGAAGTGACGCCGCGTGAGCCCCCGTGGCACGACGGCCACGCCCGTGGCGACGGCGATGGCGCACGCCGCGAGCACGCCGACGGGCTTGCCGACCACCAGGGCCACGACGACACCCAGGAAGATGTCACGCGCACCGCCGGCAGAAAAATCGACAGCGAGGCTGACCCCCGTCGCGGAAAACGCGAAAAGCGGGAGAATGAAGTACGCGCTCCACGGGGAAACGGCGCGCTCGACGCGGTCGGTCGGCGAAAGCAGCCGCGCGCTCGCCGCGGATAGATTCTCCGCGGCCCAGTCCCAGACCGGCTCGCTCTCGGCGCGGAAGCCTTCGTCGCCCACGCGCCTCGCCTCGTCCTCAGCGTGCTCGAGCGCCGCAAGTGCCGTCGCGGCTTGGGCGAGCAGCGGAGCCGCCTTCGGCGGGGCGCGCGTCGGCAAGCAAAGCGCAAGCACCACGCCGGCCAGCGCTGCGTGCACGCCTGCAGCATGCAGCGACAGCCACAGTACCGCGGCCACCGCGGCATACGGCCACAGCTGGTACACCCTCGCGCGATTCAGCGCGAAAAGCCCCAGCACGGCCGCGGCCGTGGCCACGAGGAACGTGGGCTCGAACGAGCGCGGGTAGAAGATCGCGAGCGTCAGCACCGACAGTACGTCATCGACGACCGCGAGCGCCGCCACGAACACGAGCAGCGCCGTGGGGATGCGCGTCCCGAGCACGGCCAGGATCCCCAGCGTGAACGCGATGTCGGTGGCGGTCGGGACCGACCAGCCGTGCGACGTCGGACCGCGATTGAACGCGAGGTAGACGAGCGCCGGCGCCACCACGCCCCCGACCGCCGCGACGACCGGCAGGATCGCAGCGCGCCGATCCGCAAGCGCGCCGACCGTCATTTCGCGCCGGATCTCGACCCCGACCAGGAGAAAGAAGAACGAGAGCAAGCCTTCCGAAAGCCACTCGCGCACCGTCATCGACAGCATGATGTCGGTCGGTCCGAGGCCGAAGTCGGTGTTCATGATCCGCTCGTAGAGCGGCGCGATGCCCGTGTTGGCCGCGAAGATGGCGAGCAGCGCCGCGATCAAAAGCACGATGCCTCCGGACGCAGGCAGGCTCGCGAACACGCGCGCAGAGCGGTGCAACCGGGCGCCAACCGGGCGGTCCAGCCCCTCGAGCAGCGAATGAAAATCCCAGGCGCCATCGTAGCGGAGCCCATCGATGAAGAGCGTCGGAGTTCCCGTAATGCCGTTTTCTCGTCCGGCAGCGAGGTCGTCGGCGACGCGCTCTCGGGCGGCGTCGCCGTCCATGTCGCGGCGGAACCGTTCGAGATCGAGCCTTAGCGCACCCGCGATCTCGAGCACCTCGGCTTCGGCAATCGGCAGCTCGTGGTCGAACAGCGCGTCGTGCATCTCCCAGAAGCGCCCCTGCATCGCGGCGGCCTCCGCGGCGCGCGCCACGAGCTCCGCGCCCGGATGCGCCCGCTCGTTCGGAAAGTGGCGGAAAGCGTACGCATACCGCTCGCCGAGCACCTCACGCAGCCGCGCAAACACCTCGCGGAGCCGCCGGCAGTACGGACACAGAAAGTCTGCGTAGCCGACGACGAGAACCTGGGGATGACCCCCCACCGGCCTCAGATGATCGCGACGGCGGTCGATCGGGCGAAGCAGCCGCAGGCTGGAAGGGGACGCGTCGTGAGTCATCCGTTCCGCCGTACGACGTTGGGTCCGCGTTCTCAACGCGGTCCGTCGCTCGCCGACGATCGACCGCAACGCGACAGGCTTCGCCCGGCCCGGGTCACCGCCTTGGAGTCGGAACCGGGCGCAGGACGGGCCGTCCGCTCGCACAGGTCCAGGCGGCGGGCATTTCGGTCGCCGGACTGCAGCGCGCGGACGCGAAGTCCTTGGCCCGCTCGATGCTGCTGCCGGATAGGTCGGCGCCCGTCAGATTCGCCGCCCGAACGGCCGCGCCCACGAGGTTCGCGTCGACCAGGCTCGCCTCCTCGAGGTTCGCCCCCTCGAGGTTCGCGTTCGCGAAATCGGCCTCGCCGAGATTCTTGCCCGCGAGAATCCGCGCCCGCCAGGCGCGCTCCCGTGAGATCGAAGGCGCCCCTCCTGACGAGCAGGCACGCCGCCTCGGCTCGCTCTTTCAAGCTCCCACTTCGCAACGTGCGTTGCCATCGTGGCACGGCCAGCGACTGCGGCTCCATGAAGGGGTAGAGGAGCGTCGCCCCCAGCACCAGGGCAACGCGCCCGAGCAGCGGGTTTTTCCGGTAGGGAGGGACCAGAAACGTGGCAAGCGCGAGCGCCACCGTCAGAACGACGCCGAAGATCGTCGCGTCGTCGAGGCTGGGGAGCGGCCTGGCGGCGAGGTTCAGCGTTGCGGCCGCCGCCAACGCGACACCCGCGCCGCCCACCCACACGTCGATGTTGCGCGGTCGGCTTCGCTCCCGCTCGGGCTGCTCCCTGGGAGGGGTCCGCACGGGGTCAGGCCGGGGGGCCGTCGCCACCGGCAGAATCGCGTTGCTCAGTCGTGCCGTCTGTTCGCTCAGCTCGGGGCTGATGCTGGACAGCCCGACATTGTCCGAGCGCCCATACTGTTCAACGTCGGCCGCGAGGTCGACCACGCTCGGGTAACGAACCTCGGGATCGTGAGCCGTCGCCCGACGAACGATCCGCACGAGCCCCCGGGGACAGCTCTCGAGCGCCTTGAGCTCCTCCAAGCCGTCGGCAGAACGACCGAGCGCAGTCCCCGCCAAGAGAAACGACAACAGCTTCCCCAAGCCGAAGACGTCACCTCCGAAACTCTGCGTGGCTCCTTCGAAGAGCTCTTCGGGCGCTCGGAAGATCGCGTCGGTCGGGTCAATCGCCTTCCCCGGATCCTGCGGAGCAATCTTGCCGGGGTCGCTCAACACGGGCAAGAGATCGCGATCGACGAGCACGTTGGTCGGCTTGAGCGCCCCATGCGTCATGCCAAGCTCGTGGAGCGCAGAGACGCTTCGGGTCAGCGCGAGGAAGAAACCCACGACTCGGTCCGCGTCCCAAGCGAGCGCAGGGATCCCCCTCGCGTCCCCGTTCGCGACGTATTCTTCCACCACAGCGCGGCGGTCGAGCGCCACCGCGATCAGCCGAGGGGTTCGCACCCTTCCTTCGGGATCCGAAAACGCGAGCCGGTTGAGCGCGTCAACGCCGCGTTCGAACGCGGATGCATCCGAATAGCCTCCATGGACGCCGCTCTCGTAGGTTTTCAGCGCCACGATGTCTCCGGCCGAATCCCGGGCCCGCCAGACGCGACCTCGCACGCCGCTGCCAGCGACCTCGAGCAACTCGACGCCCAGCACGGTGTCCCCCGGCTCGAGACGGGTCGCTACGCTCGAAGACACGGCGATGGCCTCGCCCTGGTCCATCGGCTCATTCCTCCTCGTCTTGTATGTGGAACGTCGGCGCCGCGATCACTTCCTGCTCATCGGTGATGCGGCCGAGCAGCACGATCCACGAGTACACGCCGTCTCCGTCCAGATCGCCCTGCGCGTAGGCTGCCCACGCGTGCGCCGCGTTGACTCCGCGCGGCTTGCCGCGGCGAGGCAGCCCGACGGCCGCCGGCGCGCCGCCCGTCTGGTATCGGTAGCGATACCGTTGCGGCGAATTGATCGAAAAGCGCAGGCATGGCCAGCCCGTCACCGAATCACCCTCGTTGTAGTCTTTTCCTGGTGCGGGGTCCGGCTGATACTTCTTGGCACGAATGAAGCGCACGGCTTTCGGAACGAGCGTCGAGGTTCCGCAAAGCCCGGGCGCGGCCCCGTTGCCGGCCTCGGCGCCCAACCTCGCGGCGGCCGAGTGCACTGCGCGGCCGATGGCACCGACGTTGGTGATCGCTTCGGCCGTCTTGGCCCTTGCCACGTACCCGTTCACTCCGAACGTCGCCAGCGTCGAAAGAATACCGATGATCGCGATCACCAGCATGAGCTCGACGAGCGTGAAACCTCTCCGGTGCGCGGGCGGAATGACTCCCGTTTTGGGTCGTGATTGCGTGAGCGCTCCCGGTTCAGCCAATCCGTGATGGTTGCAGTGTTGTCGGACGGTCGTCAACCCCGGGGGACGACCGCGGCTCGTGCAGGCCCTATTGGCCGGTGAGCTCGAGCGCCGTGGATGCCCGCGAGGGCGATGGAGCGGGTCGATGGGCGCTGACGACTACTCGCCCTTGAGGCCCGCGTGTCCCGTCAAAACCGCCGTTCCGAGCGGCGTCGCCGCCCTCAGCGCCGTCAGAGCATTCGCGACGGTGGTTCCCGAGATGTTCAGGGTATCGGTCGAAAGCGCGTAGATCGTGAACGCGTACTGATCGTCCATGTTGTTCATGAGCGATTGGGCACAAGGTGCCAGGAACGTCCCACTCTGCTTGGCGGCCATGAGGTCGCCGGACAACATCTTCGTTCCCTCCGGGAGCTGGCTCACCTTCGAGCCATCCCAGGGAATGTTCCAGATCGCCCAGTGCTGCCCCAATCGATTGTCTTCTCCGAGCGTCGTATCGATGAAGGTCATGGCGAGCGATTTCGTGCCCGCCGGGACTCCGGACCAATTGAGCTCGGGATTGACGCCGCCGCCCAACGTTCCGTTGTTCGAGGCGCAGGTGTACGCAGCATCGAAGTGGCCACCCTCCTCGAGACTCGGGCTCGTGAGCGTGAACTCACCCGAGCTCGTGCCACCGCCGCCGGACGCGCCGCCCGAAGGTCCGCCGACACCACCCATGCCGCCACCCGAAGCTCCACCGCTCATGACGCCGCCTTCGCCGGCGCCGCCCATGCCGCCACCCGAAGCTCCACCGCTCGTGGAACCGCCCTGACCAGCGCCCCCCATGCCATCACCGCCGAGGCCGCCCGCTCCACCTGCCAACTGACCGCCCGCACCCGCACCCGCGCCACCCGCTACGCTGCCACCCGCGCCGGCACCCGCTCCCCCCGTGCCCGAGCTGCCACCCGCTCCGGACGTACCGCCAGTCACGCTGCCTGCCGTACCCGAAGAGCCACCCGTTCCGCTTCCGCCAACGCCCGAGCTACCACCGCTCGCACCGGAGCTCGCGCCACCCGTGTTGCTCGGCGTCGTGTCGGTACTCGAGCAGCTCATGACGGCGAACGGGACGGAAGTGACGAAGAGGAACGAGACGATTCGAGAAAAAGCTGGGCTTCGCATGGCCCGTATTCTTGCCACAGCTCGCGTCGCGTGGCGGGCGTGGCTTTTCGCATGAGGCGGGTGGTTTTTTCGAGTCCTGCGCGATGACGCCCTGCACCGGCGGGCCGGAGTCTCACTCCGAAAGCGACCGCCGCTCACCACGCTTGATGTCGAGGTGGAAGTGGTTTCTGTGGGCGCGATTGAAGTTGGGGGTGAGCACGTGGTGAAACACGCCGGCGCGGACCACGTCGCACACGAGGTTTCGCAGCTCGAGCGCCGCCTCGGTAAGGACGGGGAGAGTGCTCTCGGGGCCGCAGGGGGGCCGGCCCAACTCGGCGCCGAAGTCGCGCTCGACGATGAGGCGCGTGCCATCCTCGAGCTCGAAGCCCATCACGTCCATGGCAAGCCCGTAGCGGTGCTGGCTCTTCACACGCCGCCCCGCCAGGCGGGCGTGCGGGCGATACAGGTTGTCGACGAACACTTTCGCGACGTGGTGTTTCTCGAGCACTTCGGCGAAGCGCTCGAGCACCAGCGCGAGGCGGCAGTCGAGCTTGCCGTAGACGCTCTTCTTTCCCGGCGTGGCGAAGTGCACGCCGTGGAGGGGGCCCGTGATCCGCACCGGCAGGGCGACGCCCGGCGCGGGACCGGGAGCCCGAGCGAACGGCAGTTTCTTGGTTCTTAGCTCGGTGCTGCACGAGGCGGGCGACAAATTGGCGGCATGCATCGCAGGCGAGCTCGCACCCAACATCCGAAGCGGCATCGTCGTCCGGAACGCGAAACGCGAAGCATCTGGAGCGGGCTCCGCCGTCGCGGTATCGGCCACACCGTGCGCGGCCGGTTGCTCGTCGTCGTCGTCAACCTCTTCGGGCGGCGTGTGCGCCTCGTCACCCCCTTCGGAGGGCGAGCCGTCGGCGAGCTCGGCGGCTGCCACGTCCGGAGCAGAGCCAACCGCCCTCGGAGCGTCCAGCGATCCGGTGCGGGCCGCGGGGTCGTCGGCGAGCTCGGCTCCTTCCAATCGAGGGCGTCCGGGGTCGGCGCCGGCCGCAGCGCTCGGCGTGGGGACGGACGCTCGCGGCGTCGACGCTGAGGGAGAGTTGTGACGCGTGCACGCGGGCGCAGCCACCACCGCCAAGACCAGCGCGACGAAAGCGAGCGAGCTCGAAGCGACAGAGCGGCTCACGCGCCAGCGACCCGGCTCAAGTCATCCTCCCGACGTCGATTACGGCCTTTCGGTCGTAGACGGCGGGAATCAGCGCAACACAAAACTCGTGCGCACCGACGACGGGCCACACCGTGAGGCGCGCCGAAACGTGCCCCGTAAACTGCAGACGGGTCTTCAGGCGCTTCAGCGCTTCAAGCGTCACGTCCCCGCATTGGTACTAAAAGACGTGCGTCACCGCCATACGGCGCCGTGCCACGGGTCGCCTCGGGCCGGTCTTTTTTGCCCTTGCGCGTCGGGCTCGCCCGACCCTGGCGGCGGAGCCGAGCCCGTGGCAAAAGGGGCGCACGATGAGCTTTCTTCTTCGCGCTCGCTACGTCGCGGTCGTCGCGCTCGTGCTCGGAGTGATCGGGTGCGGTGGAGACGACGATGCGCCGCCCTCGCCCCCGGGGACGTTGCGTGCTGCCGCGGACTCGAGCGGGCGCCTGTTCGGCGCCGCGCTGCAATCGACCTATCTCGTCTCGGACAAAGTGTACGCGGAGGTGGCCGGTACGGAATTCGGGTACATGACGCCGGAGTGGGAGATGAAGTGGGAGGCGACGGAGCCCTACCCCGGCCGCTTCGACTTCAGCGCCCCTGACGCGCTCGTCGATTTCGCCGAAAAGCACGAGCTAAAGATCAAGGGCCACACGCTCGTCTGGCACTACTCCCTGCCCTCCTGGGTTTCGGAGCTCGAGACGGCGGAGGACCTCCGCGCCGCGATGCTGAACCACATTCAGACCGTGGTCGCCCACTACGCCGGGAAGGTCGTGGCGTGGGACGTCGTCAACGAAGTGTTCGACGACCACGACCCTAGCGGGTACCGGCACACGGTCTTTTACGACCAGCTCGGCGAGGGATTCATCGACGAGGCGTTCGTGGCCGCCCACGAAGCCGATCCGGATGCGCTGCTCTTCTACAACGACTACGACCTCGAGCGCTCCCCGAGCAAGCTCGACGCAACCGTCACGCTCGTCGAGCGCTTGCTCGACGCGGGCGTACCGCTCGACGGCGTGGGAATTCAGATGCACGCGGCCGCCGAGGGCGACCCGACGCCCGAGAGCCTGGCAGAGACGCTCGCGCGGTTCACCGACCTCGGGTTGCTCGTGAACTTCAGCGAGCTCGACGTGCGGGTCGGCACCGTCGCGGGCGACCTCGCGACCAAGCTCGAGGTGCAGCGCGCGCGCTACCACGACCTCGTCGCCGTTTGCGTCGCGAACCCGCGTTGCCAGTCGATCACCACGTGGGGCGTCACCGACGCCCACACCTGGCTCGACGACCAGAGCCAGTGGACCTGGGCCGGTGACGGCCCGCACTACCCGTTGCTGTTCGACGCCGACGGCTCGAAAAAGCCGGCGTACGACGGCGCGTTCGCCGCCCTGCTCGGACGCTGAACGCGGCGCCGGGCGGCCTACGCGTGCCGGCGCCGGAGGACGAGCGAAGCAGTCGCCAGCAACCAGACCACCGCGAGTGGGCCTTGCACCGGCGCGGAGCGCGACCCCGCGACGACCGAGCAACCGCCCTCGGGCGTCTCGGGCGGACCATCCATGCTGCCGGCGTCGGGCATCAGCTCGCTTTCATCGGCGACGATGGTGATGGGGAGCGTGGCGGAGTAGTCCGTCGCAACGTTGTCCTGAAGGACGTAGAGCGCGCAGTCGGAGCACGGATCGGCGGGAACCTGCCAACTCACGCTGTGCTGAGTCGGCGGAAGGTTGGTGGCGATCGGGACCGCCGCCGCGCCTCCTCCCGGAACGAACTGGAGGTTATAGCCGGTCGTCTCGTGCGTGATCGTATCGACCCACGAGAGCTCCGCCACCGAGCCTGCTACGAATTCTGCGCCCGGTTGGAGGCCATCGAATGCCACGTGACCCCAGGCGGGGCCGGCCATGAGGCAGATGCCCGCGACGGCGGCCACGGCCAGACCACACCTGCCCTTCACTCCGTTCACCATCCTCTACTTTACCCCAGGATTTCGCGCAGGCCACCGCAGCGCGCCAATTCTCCGATATCGCCGAAGTGGCGGCGTCCGCGGGGCTGCGAGCTCTGGGGCAGCTACACGGGCACTCGAGCCCGTGGTAGCCGCTCGCAACCATGACCACGGACCTCTGGATGCTCGTCGCCGCCGTCGCATTGCACTGGGCCCTAATTGTCATTTCCGCTACGCCCACGATCTTGAAAGCGCCCCGCTGGGCCCTCGGGAACCGCGACACGCCGGGACCGCCCGAGACCGAGTTACAGCGGCGGCTGCGTCGGGCCGAGAAGAACCTCGCCGAGAACCTGCCGCTCTTCGCAGCGCTCGTCCTCGTGGTTCACGTGGCGGGACGCGAAAGTCCGACGAGCGCAAAGGGCGCCGAGATCTTCATGGGCGCCCGTCTCGCCCACGCGCTTTCCTACTCGGTGGGCATCCCTTACCTTCGGACCGTGCTGTGGGTCGTGTCGATCGTGGGCATGGGCATGGTCGGGCTCGCGCTTTTCTGAGCGCAATAGGCGGCGCGGCGGCTGGGCATTTCACGGCGCCGCACGGCGAGGCTCAATGACCTTCGCAGAGCTCGCGCTTTCGGGCCATCGATGCGTCGTGCTCGAGCCGCCGGGCGTCGACGAAGCAGCCGCGCGCCTCGTCGTACAGATTGTAGTGCAGAGTCGCGAAGACGCGCCAAAGCGTCAGTCGTGGGCAGCGCTCGAACAGGGAGCCGGCCTCGGCGTGGCAGCGCTCGAGCCGGTAGCCGGGGATGCCGGGGTTCAGGTGGTGCGCGTGGTGGAACTGAACGCCGTGGGCAAAGAAGCGCAGTAGGCGACCGACGACGGGAGGGTTGGGCAGCACGAGGAAGCTCGAGCCGAGCATGCCGTTCTCGAAGTAGTCCCAGTCGGTGCCCCGGCGGCGGTAGACACCGTCGAAGGTGTGCTGGGCGTGGAAGATGACGAAACCGAGGCTCGCCGCGAGAGTCATCGGCACGAAGTAGGCGGCGAAGAGGTCGAGTCGCCACAGACCGAGCACGAGGGCGAGCACGCAGAGGTTCTCTTGCCAGCGTGCCTTGAGGCGCATGAACACCACGAAATAGCCGAGCGGCACGACGGTGAAGAGCAGCCACGGATGGTTGAAAACGCGATACGCGCGCCGACGCCAGGGCGACAGCGCACGATACTCGGCCACGGTGAGGCTCGCGGTCTGGCCGTCCTGCGGCTCGTCGAGGTCGTTGCTCGTGCGATGGTGCCGGTCGTGCTCGCGCTTCCAGACGGTGGGCGAAAGGAAGATCAAGCTCGCTGCGACCACGGCGAGCGACCAGTGCCAGGCGCGTCGCGAAAGGAACGCGCCGTGCATCAAATCGTGATTGAGCATGAACAGCTTGATGAACGAACCGACTTGGACGAAGAGCACGCAAAGCGAGCCGCCGGCCCAGGCCAAGGCTCGAAGGCATGCGACGGCGCTCGGCACCGCAACGCTCGCGCTGACGGCCTCGGCCACCTGCCGCGCGAGCGACGCCTGAACGAACTGCGCCGTCACGAACAGGCCCACTGCCGCGACGTAGTGTGCGAGCGCGAGCGCGTCACGCGGCTCGCCGTACCCTTTGACGTGCACGCGGACCCGCTGGCGAAAGTCGCGACTGAACGGGGTGGTCACTTCAGCGCTCGACACGGTGCTCCGGGCTCCAAAGCCGCTTCGCCAAGGCTAGTACCTGCGAGCCGGCGGCTTCGAGGTCACCGAGCAATCGCTCGTCCCCCACGGCGCTCGCCACTTCGACGTGCTCGGCGCCAAGAACGAGAAGAGCGGCGCCGAGGGCGTTTTCTACTTCGACGTCACCGAGCTCTTTGCCGAAGAAGGGCGTCTGCTCTCCGGACCCTGACTCGGGAGCGCGCCGCGGAGCCTGGGCGCGCACCCGCTCGGTCAGAGCCCGAGCTCGAGACCGAGCGAAGGTTCGAGAACGAGGCCGGAGGCCGGCAGCATGACCATCGCCTTCAGGTTGAGCACCACGCCGAGCTGATCGGTGATGGCAACCATGCCGCCGGCCCCCAGCGAAAGGAAAGCCTGCCCCTGCTTCTTCCAGGCATCGACTGCGGTCGGCTCGTAGAGCCGATAATCGTAGTGGCCGATGGCCGCCTTGCATTGCTCGAATGGTGTGTACGTCCGGCCGGTGACCGGGTTGACGTAATCCAGGGATTGGCTCGGGTCCACGCCGGAGCCTCCCGCCTGGGTGCAGTCGTACTCGTCGACGGTGACTTTCGAGTCAACCTGCGCCAGACCAGCCGACAGCTCGGCGTACGCCCGCACTCGCTCGTTGGTGAGCGGCGCGAACCAGGCGCGAAAGTCGACCTCGAGGTGCACCGGAAGGAACGGCGTCCCGCCCTGGCCGACGCCACTTTCGTCGGGCGCCTGGCCGGCAGGCGGTCCGCCTCGGAGCGCGTAGCCCGCGCGGCCGCCAATCGAAATCCATGGCGACGGCGCGTATTGGTAGGAAAGCAGCACGCGAGTCGTCGCGACGACGAGCCCTCGCTTCACTTCATCTCGCAGGGGGAACGGCGTGTGAAAAAAGGGTCGATTGGTCGTACCCGACTCGAAGCACGCAAAGTTGTCGTCGAGTTGCCCGAGGGTGGGGTCGCAGACGTTGTTCCCACCGACGAAGGCGAGATCCTGAGCAACGTGCGCACCGAGCCAGTGCGACCGATAGCGACGTGCGTCAGCTCGAGGGCGCTCGGGCACCGGTGCGGCGCTCGGGGGCGGCTCGGGCTTCGCCGGCTCGGGGGGCGGCGGCGCGCTCGGCGGCGCGGCGGTCGGCGCCGCGAGCCCCACGCTCTGATCGCGCGCCAGATTGCCGACGATGAGGCTCACGGTCAGCGGAACGTCCGCGAGGTTTGCCGGGAGCGGCACCGAGCGCTCCACGACGGCGTCGCCTTGCCGCACGCGGATCACGATGCGTTGATCGACGACGGCGACGTTCACGTCGCTCGGCGCGCCGGGCTCGGCGCCGGTCACGGATCGCCCGAGCTCCTTCTCGATCGCCATCCGGATGTCGCCCTCGGGGAGGCTTCCGGCCGTCGCATCGAGCTCGAGACGCAGCGGCTCGGCCGCGACGACCCCCGGCGCCCCCAGCAGGACCGCCCAGAGCAGAGCCACCGCAGGCAATCGCCGTTTCGTCATCCCCCGTGATTCCCCGAGGGGCCGAAAGCGTTCACGCCGAGCGCCACTCGGTACGACACCGGCCATCTCGAAGGAATCGAAGGCAAATTCCCGATCTCATGTGCCCCGTGAACGCCCGAGGTAGGATCGGGAATACAGGGTAGGCGCGGGCCATGCACACATTGACGCTCGTCGACATCGGGGCGCCGGACGAGGCTTTCCTCGTCCGCGTGCGCCGGGCCGATCCGGACGCGATCGCCGAGGCGTACGATGCGCATCACGTCGCGCTCTGCTCCTTCGCGCGGCGGCTCGTGTGCGACGATCACGCCGCAGAGGATCTCGTGCAGGACGTGTTTTTGGTCCTGCCGCGGGTCTGTCACAAGCTCGATCGGGGCAAGTCGCTGCGCGCGTTCTTGCTCGGCATCGCCGCGAACCGCGCGCGGCACCATCTGCGCGCTCTCGCGCGCCGCAGGCGCTTCACGGAGCGCCTCGGCAGGGAACCGCTCGCGGCGGTCGAGGACCCCGAGAGACTGAGCGAACGCCGCACCCTCGCCGCTCGCCTCGAGCGGGCCCTCGAGAGCCTGACACTCGATCACCGCGTGACGTTCTTGCTCCGCGAGATCGAGGGCTGCGACGTCCAGGAGGTCTCCGAGATCCTCGGGATTCCGGAAGCGACGGTGAGGACGCGCGTGTTCCACGCCAAGCGCCGACTTCAGGCGTTTCTCACGGAGAGCTCGCAATGACGAACGACGCGTTGTCGCCGTTCGTCGACGCTTATCGTGCGGAGCACACGGCTCGCTCGCTCGACCAGCGTGCCCTCCGCAGACGCATCGTCGCGGCCGCGAGCCGAGGTCGTCTGCTGCGAGCGGAGCGCGTGCGCTGGCTCATTCCGCTCGCGGCGACGTTCGCGGGCTCGGTCGCGCTCGCGGCAACGCCCATCGTTCGCGAGAACGCGCGGAGCGCGCTGTCGTTCGTGGAACGCAGCATTCTGAGCGCGGCAAGCGGGCGCGCCCCGACGAGCACGGGGCCGCACCGTGGCAAGCAGCACGGCGAGGCTAGAGCCGCAGGCCCCCCCGTCGCGCGGCCAGCCGCGGCACCTCCCTCCGCCGTCGCGACTCCTGCGAGCCCAAACGCACTGAACGCCCCCATCGAGGCGCGCTCGATCGCATCCCTGCCGATCGAGCCTGCTCCCACACGGCCGGCGCCCCCGGTGCGCGCGGAGGAATCGCAGGCAGCCGAACACCCCGCTACGACGCGGGCTTCCGCGGCACCGAGCGCCGATCTCGCCCTTTACCACCGAGCCCACGCGCTCCACTTCGGTGGGGCGGATTGTTCGCGCACGCTCGCCGCGTGGGACGCCTACCTTTGGGCTTTCCCCCGGGGAGTCTTCGCGCCGGAGGCACGCCTCAATCGTGCCGTGTGCCTCGCCCAGCTCGGGCGCAAGGCCGAAGCGGAGGGCGCTCTTTCCGACATCGAGCGCGGGCGCTTCGGCAAGGACGGTCGCCGCCAAGCACGCAAGATCCTCGAAGCGCTCGACGGCGGCGACTGACAGCGCGCCACGTTGCCGCCCCTCGCCAAGTACGCAAGGCGACGACCTAGGCCTACACCGGGCCACTCCTGGCGCTCTTCACCCACCCGAAGATCACGTCGCAGCGCTTCAAGAGTGCGTGATGAAACGAAAGGGTTGGGCTATCTTCTGAAGGCTCGCCGCAGCACCCTTGGAGGTCGGCGTCATGAGTAACGAAACTGCTGAAAAGCGTCAGGCGTTCGAGCGCTGGGTCGCCTCGATCCGAGGCGGTGCGCAAGCGGAGCAGCTACCGAGCGACGAAGAGAGCGGTATCACCTCGTTCGACGAGCAAGCTACGATCGTCAAACGTCTTCCGAAGGAGATGATTCGACGTCTTCGCGAGCGCGAATCGAGCCGCGGGCTGCCGGTGGATCAAGACTGCACGGCCGTGTTCGTGCCTCCTCCAGAGCTGCTCGCGCGCGCGCGGCGCATGACACCTCCGAAAAAGCCCGAGCAGAGATCGGGACCGAGCGTCCCACCCGAGACCGCGAGTTCAACCGGAGCCCCCCGCTCCGTTCGAACCGGGCGCCCAGCCCGACCCGTTGCCGCCACCCGCGCGCGTGCCTCAGCCCAACGTCGAGCACGCGGTCGAGCGACCGCGGCTCGAGGTTGCGGTTCGGGAAGAGTCGGCGTTCGGCGGCTGGAGCCTCTTGACGCTCTGCTTGATGCTGCTCGTCGTCGGCGTCTGCTTCGCGCTCGGCCGATAGGACGCCGCACTCGTCATCCCTTGACGCAAAGCACCTGTTTGAGCTCGTGCACGACCTCGACGAGGTCTCGCTGCGCGGCCATCACGGCGTCGATCGACTTGTAGGCGCCGGGCGTCTCGTCGATGACGCCCGCGTCGCGACGGCACTCGACGCCCTGGACGGCCTTCGCATGCTCCTCGAGCGAGAACGTGCGCTTCGCCTGGCCACGCGACATCTTGCGGCCCGCGCCATGCGAGCAGGATTCGAAGCTCGCCGGGTTGCCCTTGCCGCGCACGATGTAGCTCCGCGTACCCATGCTGCCTGGAATGATGCCGAGCTCGCCGAGACGCGCGCGGACCGCACCTTTTCGCGTGACGAGCACTTCTTCGCCGAAGTGGTGCTCGCGCGACACGTAGTTGTGATGGCACTGAACGGCCACGTCCGAAAACGCGAGGTCGCGACCGAGCGTCCTGCCGACGGCCGCAACGGTCGCCCGCAGCATGAGCGCGCGGTTCGCGAGCGCGAAGTCCTGAGCCCAGCCGACAGCCTCGAGGTAGTCGTCGAAGTTTTCCGTGCCTTCGGCGAGATAGGCAAGATCCGTGTCCGGCAGGTTGACGACGAGGCGCCGCATGTCGTTTTTCGCGAGCTCGATGAAGTACGACCCGATGCGCCCGCCGACACCGCGCGAGCCGGAATGGAGCATCACCCAAACGCCGTCCGAACCGTCCAGGCAGACCTCGATGAAGTGGTTGCCCGTTCCGAGCGTGCCGAGATGGCGCTCGTGGTTCGCACGCGCGACCTTCGGGTGCTTCTCGACGATGCGCTCGAACCGCTCGTGAAGGCCCGCCCACACGGACGACACGGCGGGCGGGGGATTGTTCCAAGCACCGCGATTGTTCGGGCCGCCGTTCGCCGTGCGGCCGTGCGGCACCGCCGCCTCGATGGCCGAGCGCATCGTGCCGAGCGAATCTGGCAGATCGGACGCCGCAAGCGCGAGCCGCGCCGCAACCATGCCGCAGCCGATGTTGACGCCGACGGCGGCTGGGATGACCGCGCCCCGCGTGGCAATCACGCTGCCGACGGTCGCACCCATCCCAAAATGCACGTCCGGCATGACCGCGACATGCTGGTGCACGAACGGCAGGCTCGCGACGTTCTCGACCTGCTTTTTCGCGACATCCTCGAACGGGACGCCGTTGACCCAGGCCTTGATGGGAACGTTTTCGGTTTCGAAGGTTTGCATGCCGTGGTCACCACCGACACCGAGCACTGCACCGGCACGGAAGCGCCGTTCGGTGCGCCGGACGCTCAGGGAGGAAACACCGCGCCCATCGTCGCGCCGTGGTTCGTGTCGGCGTCGTACATGACCTCGCGCGCAGCGCACGCGTCGAGCACGGTGTCGAAGGCGGACTGGGCATTTTCCTGCAATGCCGCGCAGTCGCCGGTTTCCTGGAGGCTCTCGAAGGCGTCCATCACCTCGTTGGCACAATCCACTGCGATCCGGCCGTGGCCGTACTCGTGGCACTGGAGCGCGTCGATGTACGTTTGCCATGCGTCCACCAGATCGGGATCGGCCGATGCCGGTGGATCCCACTCCGGCAGCAGATAGTCGATCTCGAGCGAGACTATCCACGTCGGGTTCGTACAGCCCTGGAAGCTCCAGCTCAGGTGGGAGCTCGTGAGAGCGTCGTAGTCCATCCCACGGTTTTCGTTCACACTCGTCCGGAGCTCGCCCGCGGTGGTTCCCATCACCGTGTACGTTTCGAAAAGCTCGCTCGTATCGAAGCGAGACGTGTCTCCGGTATCGAGCGGGTCCTCGCACCGTGTCGGCCCCTGCCCACCCATGCCCGCACCTGCCGCGCTCGTGCCAGCGTCGCCGCCCGCCGTGCTCCCCGCTGCGCCGCCGACCCCGCCCCCCGAGTCACCCGCGTGACCAGCGTCGCCCGCGCCCGCGCCCGAGCTCCCGGCACCCGCTCCGGCTGCACCCCCTCCGCCACCCGCCGCCGTGCCGCTGCCAGCCACCACCCCACCACCGGCACCGCTGGCGATGGCACCGCCCTGCCCGCTCTCAATGCCACTGGTCCCGCCGTTGGCCTGCCCGGACGTGCCACCCGAAGACGGACGATCGGCCCCGGACACACCGTCGTCGGAGCTACAGGCGAACGAAGTGACGGCCGCCGATAGGACGACCCAGAGCCGTCGCATTCCTCGCAGCGTATCACCGTTGACGGCGAGCGGGGATGGCTCGCCGCGGGCCTTTCCCCCCGCCTGAAGTCGGGCGTAGGGTACTTTCCTACTCGTTCGTGGATACCCCGAGCCCTCACGTGAACGACATTCGCTGGGATCGCACGGCGAAAGGCGAGCTCACGGCGTGGACCCACACCAAGCCGAGTCGCGTGCTCCTCAGGCAATGTGCGGACATCGTCGTGGAGCGCTTCGGCGCCGAGGGGCGAGACCGCGTCGAGGGCATGGGGCAGCTATTCTGGGACTACGTCGTCGGGCCCTTGCCCATCACGCTGCATCTCGACGCGCAGCTCGGCATCGCCGTGCTCGCGGGCGAGGTGACGGAAGCGTGCGAGGCTCTGGTGCGACAGATCGCGGCATACGTGGCGGACCGCACGCCACCCGACACGCCTCCCTGAGCGTGCGAGCTTCGCAACGGACGCACGTTGCTACTCGAGCGGCGACCACTCGCCGAGCGGCCCACCGAACGGCCCCGGATCGTCGGGGCCGGCGCAGCCGACGCCCTGGCCGGTGTTCCGCAACGTGAAGCCCGTCACGACGACGCCACGCGCACCCGTGAAGTCGATGAGGTTCTGCGAGCCTCGGTCGCCGTCGAGCACCGTCTGGCTCGCGCCGGCGCCCACGAGGCTCACGAACGAGCGAAGCCTGAGCGCCTCGTGATACACGCCGGGCCCGACGCGTACGGTATCGCCGGGTGCCGCGGCGTCGATCGCAGCTTGAATGCTGGAGAAACCCGTGGGCACGTCGAGCACGCTGGGCGCACCGGAGGGCTCGGGATCGCACACCGTCAGATTGGCGTCGTCGTTGCGGCCACCGGCGGTTACGAGCGCGTGGCGGCCAACGCGCGTGTCGTCGGCCAGCTCGGGCTCGGCGACACCGCGACGCGATATGCCCCCGAAGAGCCGACGTTTCCCTGAGGCGGGACCCGCTCCGGCGACTTCGGCAAAGAACGACGATTTATTGACCCCGGAGGCTCCGGTCGGGGTTCGTCCGTAGAGAGCATGTCCTCTCGCGCTCCCTCCCCGGGACCCGCCATCGGCGGTCGGCCACCGCATGTACCCTTTTTCGCTTGGGTTTCTGCAGCGGTCCTCGTCTTGTGCGCCTGCACGGCGCAGGTCGAGCGAACCGGCCCCGAGGCCAGTGGCGGGGGCCCCAGCGGCTCGGGGGCATCGGGCGGCAAGGCGTCGGGCGCAGGCGGAAGCGGAGCGAGCTCGTCGGGAGGCAGCGGCGGCAGCGCCACCGGCGGTAGCGGTAGTGGAGCCACGGGCGGCAACGGCGGGAGCTCGGGCAGCGCCGGCAGCGGCAATGCCTCGGGCACGGGCACGGTCATCGATCCGCCGACGGCGTTCGGCGATTGCCCGCCCCAGAGCGCGGAGCCCGGCGTCTCGCCGCTCAGCAAGCTCTCGACGGTCCAGTACCGAAATACAGTGCTCGATCTTCTCGCAGCGAGCGGGCTTTCGGACGTGGCCGGCGGACTGACACAGCTGCTCGCCGCCGTCCCCGACGACAGCCCGCGGACGTTCCGCGGCCTCGACAAGCGCATCTCCCTCGATCATCTGAACGCCTACTTCAACCTCGCGGTGGCCGTCGGCGACGCGGCAACGAGCACGACGGCACGCCTCACGGCGCTCGCCGGTGACTGCGCAACGGACGCCACGCTCACGGCGAGCTGCCTCGACGCCTTTCTCGAGGATTTCGGCAAGCGCGTGCTCAGGCGACCGCTGACGCCCGAGGAAATGACGGAGTACCGCGACGTAGCCCAGGGCGATTCGCCGCAGGCCATGGACTCGGCCGAAGCGCTGCGCAACGTCGTCGTCACGTTGCTCATGTCACCGCGCTTCGTGAATCACCTCGAGCTCGAGGGGATGCCCGTTTCCGGCGGCGACGATTATTTGAAGCTCGACCCGTACGAGGTGGCATCGAGGCTTTCCTACACGTTCTGGCAGTCGATGCCCGACGACGAGCTCTTCGCGGCAGCCGAGAGCGGTGCGCTCGACACCGACGACGGCTTCCTGGCCGAGCTCGATCGCGTCTACTCCGACCCGCGCACGCAGGAGACCCTCTGGCAGTTCTGGAACCAGTGGATGCGCTTCGATTCGTTCACGGGGTTCTCGTCGGAGCGACCCGCGTTCCAGGCGCTCGCCCAAGGAGAGCACCTCGGTGAGAGCGGCCACGACCATTGGGGCGACATGGTGCAGGAGATCCAGGACCTGACGGACCTCTACACCTGGAAGCAGGACGGCACTTTCGTGGACCTCATGACGTCGAACGCCTCGGTGACCCGCTCGGACGATCTCGCTCACCTGTACGGCGTGAAGGCGTGGAGCGGCAGCGGCGCGTACCCGACGTTCCCCGACGGCACGCGCGAAGGTCTCCTGCTGCGAAGCGCCCTCTTGGTCTCGAGCCTCGAGACGACGAACCCCTTTCATCGCGGCGCGTCCATCCGCCGCTCCATCCTCTGCGAGGACCTCCAGCCGCCGGATCCGACCACGCTGCCCGCGGGCTCCCTCGACCCGCCGCCGCCGAGCACGGCGCTGACGACCCGCGAGCGCTTCGCGAAGAAGATCGAGGGCAACGGCCTCTGCGCGGGGTGCCACGGCACGTTCAGCAACATCGGCTACACGCTGGAAGCCTACGACTCCCTCGGCCGCTACCGCACCGAGGAGCAGGTCTTCGACGAGCAGACGGGGGAGCTTCTGGCCACGCTGCCCATCGACATCGTCGCACCCGTCGCCCTCGGC
The DNA here is from genome assembly GCA_963841435.1 of uncultured delta proteobacterium. Lineage (GTDB taxonomy): Bacteria > Myxococcota_A > Polyangia > Polyangiales > Polyangiaceae > PMG-095. Next base: position 265,483 of record CAWJCS010000002.1, on the reverse strand, counting down.
AGCGAGGACCCGGTCGACGTGAACGGTCCCATCGAGCTCAATCAGAAAATCCTCGCCAGCGGCAAGGTCGAAGCCTGCCTGTCGGCCAACTACTTCCGCTACGCGCTCGGGCGCGAGCCGACGAAGGACAGCGGCGACGCCTGTGCGTACGACGACATGCGCACGGGGCTCGACGCGCCCGGGGTGTCGCTCCGCGACGTGTTCCGCCGGATCGCTTCCGACCCCGGCTTTCGCACGAGGAAAGTGGGTGCTCCATGAGTTCTTCTCGACCGGCACTGCTTTCGCGTCGCACCGTCCTCAGAGGCGCGGCAGGGGCCGCTCTCGCCCTGCCCTTCCTCGAGTCGCTGCTGCCGCGCGAGGCGATCGGGCAGACGATCACACCGCCCAAGCGCTTCATCGTGATGAAGTCGTTCAGCACGCAGCTCGTGAAGGAGTGGTACCCGAGCTTCACGGGCAACGGCTATCAGCTCAAGGACGGCAAGTATTCGGGCAGCAAGGCGGACGGCACGACGCTGCTCACGCAGAAGCTCGTTTCCGGCCAGAACTACACGTGGGCCCCGCTGCCCGACTTCGAAACGCCGAACGGCATCTCCGGGATCCTCGGCCCGGCGCTGAATCCGTTCTTGCCGAAGCTCACGCTCGTCCGGGGCTTGGACTTCTTGCCGGCCGTCAACCACAACTACGGCGGCCTGCTCGGCAACTTCTCGTCCTGCACGGCAGCAACACCGTGCGACGCCGATAGCCTCGCCGAGGTGCCGACGATCGACCAGGTGATGGCGTACTCGTCGAAGGTTTACCCGAGCACGCCGGGCCTTCGCTACCTGCATCTCTCCCAGGGAGTGACCGACTCGATGTCGTACTCCGACCTCGGCATGCCGGGCAACCAGGTGCAACAGCTCAAGGCCCGCACCAACCCGCTCGACGCCTTCAACGACGTCTTCGGCTCGGCTCCCTCGCCCGATCCGGGCTCCGGCTCGAGCGACCGCGACAAGCTGCTCGTCGACCGCGTGTACGACGACTACGTCCGGCTCAAGAATAGCGCGCGCCTCTCCGCCGGCGACAAGGCCCTGCTCGACCAGTACGTCACGCTCGTCGCGGAGCTCCAGGCGAGGCTGAGCTCTACGCCGACGATGTCCTGCACGGCGCCCGTTGCCCCCGCTTCGCTCGCGAACAACAGCGGCCTCGACCCGACCGACATCAAAACCAAGTGGGACCTCTACCTCGACATCGTCGCGGCCGCCGTGATGTGCGACCGAACGCGTGTCATCACGTTGGGCGTGCACAAGGCGCTCGGCCCCGGACCGGACTCCGGCGACCCGACGCTCGTCGGCCACTACCACTCCGAGGACGCCAGCGGCGGCACCTGGCACGGCCTCGCTCACGACTTCGGCAACGCGAACTCGCGCCGCATGCTGCAAGGCATCAACGCCTGGATCGCGAGCGAAGTGTTCGCCAAGCTCGTGAGCAAGCTCGACGTCGAGGAAGCGAACGGCACTACCTACCTCGACAATTCGCTCGTTTACTGGGGCAACGAGCTGGGCTTCAACCACATCGCCTATAGCGTTCCGTGCCTGCTCGCCGGAAGCGCGGGCGGCTTCATCAAGCCGGGCCGCTATCTCGACTACATCGATTGGGACGGCCGTTCCTATTTTTCCCAGGAAGACGGCAACGTCATCCAAGGCATCCCCCACAATCAGTTCCTCGTCACGGCCCTCCAGGCGATGGGGCTTTCGCCGGCGGACTACGAGCGCAACGGCACCCCGGGTTACGGCTCGACGAGCGTGAGTGGCCGCACGAACGATACTTGGGCGGTCAACTACGATCTTTCCGCCGTCGGCGACGTGCTCCCCGGCATTCAGGGCTGACCCATCCCGAGCGAAATCGAACGACGGGTGCAGGGTCGAGCGGATCCGAGTCAGCGAGCAACGACCACCAACGACCACAGTGTGCGATGCATCGCGATGCGCGCGACCGCGGGTCATCGGGAAGAGCGCGTTGCTCGGAGCGGAGGGTGGTAAGCTGATGGGATGCCTTCGAGGCACGGCGGCGCCGACGCGCCAAGGTCCGCGCGCCGATGGCGCTCGCTCGCTGCATGGGCGGCGGCGTTGTCGTCGGTCGCCTGCTACGGCGTCGTGGAGGGCACCATCGTGCCGGTTGGCGAGAAAGCTTCGGCCGGTTCTGCGGGAGGAAGCGGCCCTTCGGGCGCCGGCGCAACGGGTGGGACGGCGCCCGGGTCGGCGGGCTCGTTCTGCGAGGTGAGCGCGCTGCTCGCCGCGCGCTGTGTGAGCTGTCATTCGGATCCATTGCCGCGCGGCGTACCGATGACGCTGACCGCGCCCGCGGACCTGACGGCGCCGTCTTCCAACGATCCCGCCCGATCCGTCATCGATGTCTCGATCGAGCGCCTGCGCGATCCCGAAGCGCCGATGCCCCCGGCGCCGGCAAACCCGCCGACGAGCGCCGAAGCGGACATTCTCGAAGCGTGGGTCCAAAACGGCATGCCCGCCGATTGCGATTCGGGCACGGCCGGTAGCGGCGGCGTGGTCGGCAACCCCTACGACACACCCGTGACGTGCACGAGCGACCGCTACTGGACGCAGGGCAACGAAGGCTCACGGTCCATGCGCCCCGGCGGCGAGTGCATCGACTGCCATGACAACGGGCCCAAGGACGGCCCACCGTTCGCGCTCGCCGGCACCGTCTACCCGTCTGCCCACGAACCAAACGACTGCGACGGCGCCAATGGAACGAGCACCTCCGCGGAGGTCATCGTCATCGACGCCAACGGCAAGACCTTCACCATGGCCGTGAACCCGGTCGGCAACTTCTACTACGAGACCGAGGAGCCCTTCGCCTTCCCCTATCGCGCCAAGGTCGTGTCCGAGGGGCGCGAGCGCCTCATGGCCGGCGAGCAAACGACCGGCGACTGCAACGGCTGCCACACGGAGTCGGGCGCCGAGGACGCACCGGGGCGCATCGTTCTGCCGTGATCAGACGTGCCAGGGCGGCACGCCGTCCGTGCGCAGTAGGTTGCGCGCGACGAGCTTCGCTCGACAGCTCGTGCAAAGGTCGGTTTCACGGTCCGTCGTGAGGACGGTGCCCTTGCCGTCTTCCATCAGGCAGCCGACGTGCTGGCAGTGCTCGAGGCCGAAGGTGTGGCCGAGCTCGTGGACGGCGGTCTTGCCGAGCCGTTCGGCGGCGTGTGCCGGGCCGCGCGCGCCTCGCTTGCAGCGGAAGCCAGAGAGCACGCCCGCGCGTCCGTCGATGCTCGCGAGACCGAGCACGCCCCAGTCGACGACTTTTCCCTTCGTCGTCGAGATGTTGACCGCGGCGAGGCCGAGCACGCGAAACGCATCCGGGTGTCGCTCGGCGAGCGCGGAAAGCAGCTTTTCGGCACGGTAGCGGCCACGCGGCGCGTAGTAGGCGGAACGCGGGAGCTCCATCTGGCCGGCCGCGCGGACTTTCACCGTGTAGAAGGCCGCGAGGGCGCGCTCGGCGTAGGCGGCGAGCGGCGCGCTACTGGGTCCGAGCGGCTGCAGCACCACCTCGCGAAGCGCGTCGGCATGGGCGGGCCGGGCCCAGGCGAAGCCGACCGCCAGAACGGATCCGGCGAGCTCCCGTCGCGTGAGGGATGGGGCGCGCATTGCTCCGTACAGACAGCCGCGACGGCCCGGTGTTCCCCGCGCGCGAGAACGAGGTCCAACCGGGACGGCGCATTTCCCCGCGGGGCGGCGCGGGGTGAGCCGTGGCAACCCCCTCAGCCGAAGAGGCCCGCGAGGATCTCGAAGGACCTGAGGCGCGCGGTGTGATCGAAAATCATGGCCGTCACCATGAGCTCGTTCACGCCCGTGAGGGTGACGAAGTCCGTGACCCCCTGCCGCACGGTGTGCGGAGCGCCGACGACGGCGTACTGAAAGAGGTGCGCGAGCGCGTCGCCACAAGCGGCGTGGAGCTCGGCCGCGTCAGCGGGCTCGAGCGGCGGCGGCAAGCGGCCCGGGCGCCCGCTGCGCAAGTTCACGAAAGCCTGCTCGAGCGACGTGAACAGACGCCGCGCCTCGGCGTCGGTCTCGGCGGCGAAGACGTGCGTGCACGCCATCGCGTACGGCTCGGCGAGCGCGGCCGACGGGCGAAACTGCCGCCGGTAGATCTCGAGCGCCTCCATCAAGTGATCGGGCGCAAAGTGGGCCGCAAACGCGAACGGCAGCCCGAGCCGCGCCGCAAGCTGGGCGCTGTACAGGCTCGACCCGAGCAGCCACACCGGCACCTCGACGCCGGCGCCCGGCACGGCGCGGATCGGCTGGTCGGGAGCTTCGGGCTCGAAGTAGCGCAGGAGCTCGACGACGTCTTCGGGGAAGCCGTCGCCCGCTTGCAGGTGCCGGCGCAACGCGCGCATCGTGAGCGGGTCGGTGCCCGGGGCCCGACCGAGGCCGAGATTGATGCGCCCCGGATACAGCGACGCGAGCGTCCCGAACTGTTCGGCCACGACGAGCGGCGCGTGGTTCGGCAGCATGATCCCACCCGCACCGACGCGCAGCGTCTCCGTTCCACCTGCGACGTACCCGATGGCGACGGCCGTGGCCGCGCTCGCGACGCCCGGCATGTTGTGGTGCTCCGCGAGCCACAGGCGGCGATAGCCCCAGCGCTCGGCGTGCTGCGCGAGCTCGCGGGAATGCTGGAGCGCCTCGTGCACGTTGCTCCCTTGCGTAATGGGAGCGAGATCGAGAATGGAAAGGGGAACCATGGCGTTCTGGGCGCGACCCGACCCGGATCCGTCTCCCTAGCGCAAAAGCGCCGCTGCTGCCGGCAGACCCCGAGCTCGCGTCCTCAGTCTGCGACCTTCGCCCCGCGCCCGTCGAGCCCGCCCGCCGTGAGGGTGTCGATCGCGAAACGTGCACCGCCGAAGTAGTCGCTGGGAGAGCAAGCGACAATGCGGCGGAACATGCGGTGGCACTGGGCATAGCTGCCGAAACCGGCGTCGAGTGCAGCGGTGACGTAGGTACGGCCGGCATCGACGAGCTCGATGAAGCGCATCAGGCGCAGGCGCGTGCGATAGTCCACGAGCTTGACGCCGAGGTCGTGGCGGACCTGGCGACTGACGCGACTCGGCCCCGTTCGGAAACGCCGGGCGAGCGCGGCTTCGCTCAACGTCGGATCGCTCGAGATTGCCGTGAGCGCGCGCCGACTGAGGGCCGGGACCGGTGCAGCGAGCCGCCACATTTCGAAGAAGAGCCCGGCGACGCGCGCCTCGTGGATGCCGGGGTCTCGCACCTCGCCGAGCGCGACGAGCTCCTCCTCGAGCCCGTAAAGGCGCCGTTCGTCGAGGCGGGTCCCGCCGGCGGCAAGGGTCGCGGGCAGTACGACGACGCGTGCGGCAAGCTCGGGCGCGAGTGCGCTCACGAACAGCTCGAGATCAGTCGTTGCGTCGAGCAGAACGTGGTCGACACCAGCCGGCAAGAAGAGCACGTCCCCTGCTCGCACCTCGACCGTGCGCGAGCCGACGCCCATGCGGGCCCTGCCGCGCGTGATCCAGTTGATCTCCGGCTCGGCGTGGAAGTGCCGCGGCCGCAGGTAGGAGGGCTGGTGCCGCCACAGTTGGGCACGCTTGCCCGGCAGCATGGGGAAGGGTTGGTAGAGCGCGCCCAACCCCTCGAATATGGCAGGCGCGCCCGCGGCGCGCCTCGACAAAGAGCAAGAACCGAGATGCGGCACGTCGGGCGTGCTCGTACGTCTTTTTCGTGCCCAAGCATGCGAAGGTGCTGCTCGTCGCCGCTCTGTGCCTCGCAGGCTGCGATACCGCCGAGGACGCGCCGCGAGCCGCAGACGGTGGTCCATCGGGTAGCGGCGGCATGGCGGGTGACGCCGGAGCGGGGACGGGCGGCGCGGGGGGGCTTGCGGCCGCTGGTAGCAGCGAAGCCGGGAGCGCGGCCGCTTTTGGCAGCGTCGGCGGGAGCTCAGACGTTGGCGGCAGCGGCAGCGCGGGGGTCGGTGGGGGCGTGAGCGGGAGCGCAGGTGTGGGTGGCGGCCTGGGCGGCGGTGCGGGGCTCGCGAGCAACGGCGGCAGCGGGGGCACGTCCGACGGATTTACGCTGGTGTTCCGCGACGACTTCGACGCGCTCGATTCGTCGCGCTGGCAGATTATGACCCACTCGTGGGACACGAACCTCGCCTTGTTCTCGGACCAGGCGGTCGCCGTTAACGGCGGCATGCTCTCGCTCACGCTGATCTCGGCCCCGACCGGTACGGTCAACTCCAACGGGGTCGAGAAGCCGTACTTTGGGGCCGAGGTACGCTCGCTCGACACGCTCAGCTACGGGCGGGTGCGGGCGCGCGCCCGCCTGGCGTCGGGCTCCGCGGTCGTGTCGTCGCTCGTGACGATCTATACGCCCTGGCCCGCCGACGACTGGAACGAGCTCGACATCGAATGTCTCGGGAAGGATCCCGGCTCGGTGCAGCTGAACGCGCAGGTGTACACGGGGCCGCCGACGACCCCGCCCGTAACGACCTCGGTCACGCCGACGCAGGACCCCCACGCCGAGGTACTGGGGTTCGACGCATCGGGGGATTTTCACGTCTACGCCATCGAATGGACGCCCGCGGGAGCAACGTTTTCGATCGACGACATCCCGCGCTACGTCTGGACCACTCGCATCGACCTCATGAAGTTGCCCCAGAACGTGCTCATGACGATCTGGGCGTCGTCGAGCGCGAGCTGGGCGGGGCCCGTCGGCGACGCGACGGTGGGCGCCAGCGTCACGTACGACTGGATCGAGCTTTATCGGTACACGCCCCCCTGAGCGCGGACCGATTGTCGCGAGGCCCAGGGTTGGGTACCGTCCGCGCCATGAGCTTTACGGAGTGGACGGTCTTGCCGCACCAGCCCGTCGAAAAGCTGGCACCGAACCTCTGGAGCGTGAGCGGCACGATGCCGAAGGGCAACCAGCGCCGCATGACGCTCGCCCGACTTTCGGACGGCCGCGTCATCGTGCACAACGCCATCGCGCTCGACGACGACGAGATGAAGGAGATCGACGCCTTCGGCAACGTGGCAGCCATCGTCGTACCGAACGGGTTTCACCGCCAGGACGCGGGCATCTGGAAGGCGCGCTACCCTGAGGCCAAGGTCTACGCGCCACGCGCCGCCATGAAGACCGTGAGCAAAGTCGCGCCCGTCAACGGCGACTACGAGGCCATCCCGCGCGACGCTGGCGTGCGAGCCGAGCACCTCGACGGCATGAAGGGCAAAGAGGGCGTGCTGCTCGTCCAGACGGACGGCGGCACCACCGCCGTCTTCAACGACACCGTGCTCAACATGCCGAAGTCCGGCGGCCTCATGGGCTTGTTCCTCGCGCCCACAGGGCGTCCCGGAGTACCCCGTTTCCAGCGTATGGTGATGATCAAGAACAAGGCGGAGCTCGCCGGGCACTTCGACCGCGTGGCCTCGAACGGGCTCGTGCGCATCATCGTCGGCCACGGCGACAACATCGAGAAGGACGCAGCCGGCGTGCTTTCGGGCCTCGCGAAGGAGCTCAGGGGCTCCGCGAGCGAGCGCTAGTTACCCGAAACCGGACGCAGGCGAAGGCGCTCGCCGTTTCTGAATACCTCGAACTCGAGGGATTCGAGATGGTCGGCTCCGGCGGCCAGAAACTTCTGGAACGTCGGCGTCGGCACGCCGTTGACACTCAGGATGACGTCACCGAAGCGAATACCCGCATGCTCCGCGGCGCTGTCCGGAAACACCTCCCACACGGGAATGCCCCGGAGGAGCCTGGCGACGCGCGCAATCTCAGCAAGAACTGACATCGAAAAAGTTCCCTTCCACCGACCGCCCGCGACGACACGCGGCGCTCCCCATGACCCATCCACGAAGCATGCCACGGCTTGCGACCGCCTGCCGCGCTCGCTCCGCGACGAAAACGACGCCGGGACAGCGAGCGGCCTGCAAGCCGGCGTCCCGGACGTTCTCGTTCCGAGCAAGCTGAGAAATCCGGCCGACGACGCGCCCCGCTACGCGGCAGAGCCGGCACCCGCGACGTGCACCTGCAGGACGCTCTCTTCGGCGGGCACACCCAGCCTCAGCGGAAAGCCATAGTGACCGGTGCCGCGATGCACGTACAGGCGGTCAACGCCGCGCGCCCAGAGCCCGTGGTCCGGCGCGCGCACGAACGCGCGCATCATGGTGTGCGGAAGGCCGAGGCTCACCAGCCCGACCTGGCCGCCGTGCGTGTGACCCGACAGCACCAGGTCCGCTTCGCCCTCGGGAACGTGACGGAACGCACCCGGATCGTGCAGCAAAAGGAGCCTGAGCGAGCCTGCCCTGCGCGGGTGCCGCGCCGTCACGCGAAGAAGGTGCTCGGCGCGGCCGCGCCACATGAAGTCGAGCCCTAGGATCTGGACGTTGCCGGCCTCGGTCGAAAGCTCCACGGCGTCGTCGACGAGCAGCCGCACGCCGTTCGTCGCGAGCGCGTGCTCCACGGTCGCGAGCGCCTCGTGATCGTGATTGCCGAGGCAGGCGAACGTGCGGCCTTCGAGCGCGCGCAGTGGCTCGAGGGCCGCCGTCAGGAGCTCGGGGCGCCGCTGCGATTCCATCGTGAGAAAGTCGCCGGTCAAAACGACGAGATCCGGCTTTCGCGCGACGGCGCGCTCGCAGATGCGCCGCAGGCGCGCCACCGACATGAAGGGACCGAGGTGCGGATCGGTGATCTGAACGATCGTGAGCGGGCGCTCGACGCGCAACGCGCCCCGCGCGTGCCGACGAAGCCCCTCGACGTGCTCGCCGTCAGCGACGACGAGGTCGATCACCTCTTCACGCGTACTGAGGGACTGAACGATACCCACGGCAGCGAACACGTACGGAATCCACGCGCCGTGCGGCGTGAGACCGAAGGCCGCGACGACCGCCCAGGGCGCGGCGAGCAGCGTCCCCGCGGCAAAAAAAGCCGCCGGCACGCTGACGGTCGCCCGGTAGAGCGGCCCGCGGAGCTTCGGCCGAATCAAGACGAGGGAGCTCAGAAAGACGGTGGCCTGGAGATACGCGAACGCCGGGAACACCGGCGCGAAGTACGACGCCAGCCCGCCTGCAATCAGCACCTGGAGGCCCAGCGTGACGCCCCGGAACGTGGCGTACGCGCGGCTTCGGAACGCCGCGGCCGCAACGACCACGACGAGCCAGGCAGCCCAGGAGGCGACGACGAAACTGGGGTGGCTCACGCCATGCATATGGGGCGCCGCATGCCGCTTTGCAAGCAGCGCTCCTTTGAAGCGGTGAGCCCGAGGCCGTGGCTGCGCTACGTGCGCGCAGCGGCGAAGCGGGGCGCGAACCGCCACGCCTGGCGCCAAAAGGCCTTTCGTGGGAAAACCCGCATCGGGAGCTTGGGTCATGACGGGTAAAGTCTTGGTGGGATTGCTGGTCGCCGTTTCGCTCGGGACGGTGGGCTGCGGTGGCGAGTCATCGCGAACGGAAGCGGTGAGCCCCCCCGCCGGCTCGGCGGGCGCTGGCGGCTCGCGCGTAGGCGGCACGGGCGGTGGCTCCGGAGCTGGCGCCACCGGCGGGATGGGTGGTGCATCCGGCGGCGTGCGCGGAAGATGAAGCTTGTTATCCCGCAGTCGAGCCGAGCCGCTGCCTGAAAGTCTGCTCCTTTCCTCCCCTGGTGCTTCAAACTCCAGCCGACGTTTACGAGCTCTTCACGCTCGACTGCGAGGTCATCAAGGGGAGCCTGTTGCTGACGGGCCCGGCCCTGACGAGCCTCGTCGGCCTCGAAAAAATCCGCATCATCGAAGGCACGCTGACGGCCGACGATACAGAGGCGCTGCATGACTTCACCGGCCTCGACTCGCTGAGCTACCTCGGCGGCGGCCTGAACCTGAAGGGGCCCTCCGGGCTCGAGTCCCTGGCAGGCCTCGAAGCTCTCACGCGGCTCGAAGGCGACATCGACGTGACCGAGTGCAACTCGCTCCGAAACTTCGCCGAGCTCGGCAATGCGGAGTTCGGAACGGGTGGCCTCTTCATCACGAACAACGAGAGCCTCGAGAGCCTCGAAGGGCTCGGCAGCATGACGGGCCGCACGGGTCTGACGCTCGCCTCGAATCCAGGGCTGACCAGCCTGGCAGGGCTCGAGAATCTACAGGAGCTCAGCAACAATTTCCTGATCTCCGGCAACGACGCGCTGGCCTCGATCACGCTGCCCGGTCTCGTTTCCATTCTCGGTCAGGCGGGAATCACCGGGAACCTCTCGGTTGCGTCGGTCAACTTTCCGGCGCTGTCGCGCTGCCAGATGGACATGTTGATCGTGGGGCAGGCGGTGATGAAAACGGTGAACCTAGAAGCCCTGAAGGTGGTTTCTGCACTCACCATCACGGCCAATGACGAGCTCACCTCGATCGGCATGCTCTCCTCCTTGACCGACGTCGACCACATGACGGTGGCCGACAACCCGAAGCTGCCTCAGTGTGAGCTCGACGCCATCGACGCTCGGCTCGGCGCGTGCGCACCCTGCACGCGCAACGACGACACGGCAGCGTGCAACTGACAGGCGGGCCCCCTCGGGATCCCGTGGAGCGCGCGGCGTGCCGAGCGAACGGGCCCGCGGGCACGTGCCGATGGATCATTTTGGCCCATCGCGAGGGACGCACCGCGCGTGCGATGCCGAGAGAGGTGTGCCCTACGGCGCGCACCAGTGACATGACGCGGAGGCCGAAGATCAGATTTTTCCTCGTCCGGTGCGGGACGAGCGCAAAGGTGCGGCCCGATCGGAAACGACGGACGGCGTCGTGGCGTTCCGGACACACACACTCCGCGTGTGATGCGGGCTTCACCCCGCGACTCGATCCGACGAACTCCCCCCGGCGCCATGGAGTTTGGATGCACAGGCGCGGAAAGAGCTGTGGTAGCGTCCGGGCCCCTCGCGGGGGAGGAGTAGAGATCCCATGTCCCATTTTTCTCAGGTCCGTCAGAGAAGCGTCGGTGCGATCGTTCTCACGCTGTTCGTTGCCGGCTCGTGGCTTCCAGGCTGCGGCAGTGACGACAAGGGCCAGGCGGGCTCGGGAGCCAAAGGCGGCACGGCCGGCACTTCGGCTGGAACGGCTGGCACGGCCGGCGCTTCGGCTGGCACGGCCGGCACTTCGGCTGGCACGGCCGGCACTTCGGCTGGCACGGGCGGAACGGCGGGCTTGGCCGGGAACGCGGGAACGACGACCGGAGGCACCGCCGGAACCAGCGCGGGCGGCACCGCGGGCGGCGGTGGCACCACGGTCGAAGGCGGCATGGGTGGCGAAGGCGGCGAAGCCGGCGTCGCCATGGGCGGCGAAGGCGGCATGGTGGCCGCAGGCGGGACGGGCGGCGGCAGTGGCGGCGGTGGCGGCACGGCAGCCGAGGGCGGCGTCCCGAGCGAAGGCGGCCAAGCCGGCGCTCCCGCGGCGGCGTGCATCAGCGCTGACCTCTCGTTGACGCAGGTCTCGACGACGGCCGCGCAGAATCACGATCACCTGCCCGTGGCCGGTGCGAACCGCACGACCCTGCTCAACATGATCAACACCGGCGCGCCGCTCACCTTCACGATGCCGTCGGACGGAAACAATGCGCACACGCACACGCTGACGTTCACGGCGAACCAGCTCACGACGCTGCGAAACGGCGGGGCGCTGCAGATGAACAAGACGAGCTCGCAGACGAACGGCCACACGCACACGTACAGCATCGAGTGCCAGCCGTAGCCGCCCGAGCTGCCCGCACGGCGAACGTCGGCCGCGGGCAGCTCGAGGGGCGTCGCGGCGAGCTTGCGGGGAGGCCGTGACCGAGCGCGGGCCAGTGCAGCGCAAACCGAGAGCGACGTTCGGAGTGGCGGTGCACTAGCTCGCCTGCTTGAGCGTGCGGATCACCTGGTGCGCGTCCTGTTGGCGCGGGTAGAGCTCTGCCACGACGCGGTGCGGGTCGCCGAGGAGCTTTCGCATCGCCTTCTCGTATGCCGCGACACCGTGGTCCTCGCACCGCTCGAGCGCGGCGAGCGCGCTCGTCGAGCTCAAGGACGCAGCGGCGTCCGCGAACAGCACGTGCAGTGAATCAGTGATTCTCAGGGAGTCCGGGCGCGTACCTCCGAGCTCGGTGATCTGGTCGCCGAGCTGGACCGCACGCTCTTCGTGCGCTCTCTGCAGTGTCGTGAGCGTGTCTCCGTAGGCGCCGACGACGGAGGAGCACAGTGCCCTGCCGTACGCCTGCACGTTGCCGAGCTCTAGACTGTAGAGCGCGCCGAGCTCACGAAGCGCTCGTGGCGCGTTCGGCGGTGGGTCTTCGATTAGATCGATGTCGTCCAGGGTATCCATCGGTTGCCTCCAGGCCCCTATGTGAGCAAACGGCGTGCCGTCGAAAAGGCAGCCGTTTCCCACGCTCCCAGCGGGGCACGTTTGCCTGGAGGTCGCGTTCTGCGACGTTCGCTCCAGCCCAGCAGCGCACGCGGGAGTGTCCGGGCGCCCACCGGACCTGGCGCGCAATGCTAAACTAAAGCTTCGATGGGCCGAACGGGAGTGAGCCGTGCCGTGAGCAGGCGCTCGGGGAAAAGCCGCCGCACGGTGCTCGCCTCGCTCGGCGTGTTCGCCACTCTCGGTTGCGGCGAGAGCGGGCACGCCGATGGCACGTCCGGGACGTCTCGGCGCGGGCGGCGTGGCGGGCATTGGCGGCGCGGGCGCCAGCGCGGCGGGTGTTGCCGGCCAAAGCGCGGGCTCGGGCGGCCTCGAGACGGGGGGCGCGGGGGCGCAGGCAGGCGGGGGCAGCGCGGGCACCGGAACGTCGGGCGACGGCGGAACGGACCGTGGCTTCTTCGTGGAAGCGCTCGTGGACGGCGAGCTCTTCCGCGCGGAGGGCGACGTTCGAGCGAGATGGTTCGCTGGTCTGCTGCCGGGCGGCCTCGGTATCAACGCCGACTCGGAGACCTTCGAGTGGGCGCTCCTCGTCGGAGAGGGCGAGGGCGCCCAAACGTGCGGCACGGCCACCATCACGTTGACTAGGACGGACGTGGACCCGGTGACTTACCTCATGAGCAATCCCCTTGCAGGGCCCGAGCACGAGTGCTCCCTCACCATCGACAAAGCAGCAGTCACCGTGGGGGACGTCATGGAGGGCACGTTCAGCGGGCTCCTGACGCCGATCCCCGGCGACCCCGAGGTCACGGTTCCCGTGACGAAAGGCTCGTTCCGCGCTCCGCGCGTCGAAGACGCCCCGTAGACGAACAGCCGTCCCCTATACTCTCGCGCATGATCCAGCCGATCCCACTCGCGGGGCTCGCTCACATCGGCATCCGCGTGCACGACCTCGAGCGATCCGTGCGCTTCTACGCGCTCCTCGGCTTCACGAAGACGCTAGGCCCGATCGGGCCCGAGCCGGTCGCCATCCTCGACCATCCGTCGGGCGTCGAGATCAACCTCGTCATCAACGCGCCGAGCGAGCGCGAGCCCAACGTGTTGATGGACGTTCCGGACAAGCACGCCGGCATCACGCACATTGCCCTGCTCTGCCCGGACATCCTCGCAGCCCAGGCGCGGCTGGAAGCCGAAGGCATTGCCTTGAGCGGCGGCCCCGTGCGCTTCGGCCCGCAAGCTCAGGGCATCTTCGTGCGCGACCCGGACGGAAACGTGATCGAGCTCCACCAACGAGAGCATCCCTAGCGGGGCACGGAAGCGGGAGGGGAGTTCGAGGCGACCGCTGGGCTTCGCCAGAATGCCTTCGAGGCGCGCCGTTCCACGGAGGGGCCGGAAACGTGCGGCATCAACCGGGTTACGGCGGCATGGGACAGGACGACGAGCCCGTTGGGCAATACGGCTGCCCGTCGTGGCAGATCGCGGGCACCTCGGCGTCGGTTGGCCCGCAACAAGGCGGCATGGCGCCGCAGGCGTTCGAGCTGACGCAGCAGTCGTCGGAGCCGCCGCAGGCGTAGTCGCTCAGGTGACCGGCGCACGTGCCGGCCGAGACGCACTCGCCACCGATCGCCGCGCAGTCGGCGACGTCCGTCGTGTCAGGCTCGAAGCGGAGGATGGTGCCGCGATCGCCCACCGCAAACCGGACCGCCTGGCTCATCCCGCCAACCGAGGCAAGCGCCGCCCCGCCGCTTCGCGCCTGGTCCCAAAGACTCGACGTGCCCTCGACGACGGTCGCGTTCTGGCCGACGGCCGTGAGCTCTCCGCGGTCGCTCCCCCAGATATCGACCATACCCGCGAGCAGAACCGACGGACTCCGGCTCCAGGCCGTGCCGTCCCAGTGCAGTGCTTCACCGTCACCGAGCGACCACACATCGTCCTCGGCGAAGCTCCAGAGGCCGCGGCTCGCCTCGGGGAACGTGTCGCTCGGGTCCGGCAGCCAGGGGCCGCCGGACGAGAAGTGCGCGGCGGCATGCACGCCGAGGCCATGCGGGCCGAGCGTGCCGCCCGTCGCCCAAACATCTCCTGCGCCGCTGCCCGACACTGAGCCGAAAGCGACGAAATCGCTGTCGAACGATACCGCCCACGTGTCGCCGTCGAAGTGCGTGATCACACCTGCGATGCCGCTCGCTCCCACGGCGAAGACATCGTCGGGACCGCTGCCCCAGACCGCGTACAGGTTCGTGGTGGTCCCGGCGTTGACGACCGACCAAGCGGCTCCGTCCCAGTGAACCAGATTCGGCTCGCCGCCGACGCCGCCCCCCACGGCCCAGATATCGTCCGCGCTCGTGCCCCAGATCCCCGACAGGTGATTCTTCGTGTTGCTCGGAACCGTTGACCACCCGCTGCCGTCGAAGTGGACGATGGCTCCGTTGCCGCCAACCGCCCAGACATCGTCCGCGGCGACGACCCAGACGCAACTCAGATCGTTCGGGGTCGCGGTGTCGCTCTGCCAGACCCAGCGCCCGCCGTCGGTCGATGTGCCCGCCCCGCCGCCCTCACCGCCACTGCCGCTCGCCGTGCCCGCCGAGCCCGAGCTGCCGCCGCTGCCGCTCCTCGCGCCGCCGCCACCACCGCCGCTCGTTCCGCCGCCCTCGCCGGCGCTTCCACCGCCGCTCGTTGCCGACCCGCCACCCGCGCCACCTGCCGCGACGCCACCGCTCGCTCCCGAGCCGGCAGCGCCACCGCTCGCCGCCGTTGCCGCGGTGCCACCGGTCCCGGCATCGCTCCGCTTGCTCTCGCCGCAACCCGCCAACAGGGCGACCACCGCTCCGAGTGCCACCAACACTCTCATCGAACTTCCATCATAGCACTCCAGAGGCAAGCGGACGGAGCTGCGCCCGGGCACGCCCTGCGCGCCCGGGGAGGCGAAACCTGGCACCTCCCCCGCGCGTAGCTAGGTTGGTCCCATGGCCACGGCGTTGCGAGCGGGCGCTCCGGCGCGTTTCTGCCCCTACCGGGGGCTGCTTCGACCTCGGCCGGAGGGGGAGCGTTTGTCGCTGCCCGCGATGCCGACGGAACCCGAGGCGCGCCGGCTCGGCTTCGGAGCGGCGGGAGCCGCCGTTTTCTGGATCGCGTACCTCGGGCTGAGTCTCGGCGCTGGGTCGCTTTCGGTCCTCGGGAGTGGAGTCGGAGTCGTCGCGGCCGTGGCGTCGCTCGCCATGGCGGGATACGCGCTCAGGGGCGGCGCGTCAGCGGTCCGCCTGCATGGTCTGGGTTCGTCCTATTTCCTGCTAACGGCAATGGGTCTCGCGCTAGCCGAATTCTCGGTGCGGGGAGTGCTCTCGCCTCGTCTCGGCGTCTCGTGGTCCGCGATCTGGATCGCGCTCTTTCCGTTGCTCGTCCCCTCGGGCCCTCGCATGACGCTCGTGCATGCCGGGATCGCGGCGAGCATGGGGCCGCTCGCGTTCTTCTTCTTCGCGCCGCACGACCCGTCGGCAAGCTACCGCGCCGTGGACTTGGCGATGGCGTTCGCCCCAGGCTATCTCGCCGGTCTGGTCGCGCACGTGGGAGCCAAGGTTCTGTCGAGGCTCGGCGAAGAGGTCGCCGACGCGCGCGACATGGGCATGTACGAGCTCGAAGCGCGCATCGCCCAGGGTGGCATGGGCGAGGTGTGGCGCGCTCACCACCGGCTCCTGTCGCGTCCGGCGGCGGTCAAGCTGATTCGCCACGAGCCCGGTGTCACGTCGCGATCCCGAACGCCCGCCGACAGCGTCGCCGAGCAACGCTTCGAGCGCGAAGCACAGGTCACCGCGAGTCTCAACTCGCCGCACACGGTGGAGCTCTACGACTACGGAGTGACCGATTCCGGCACCATCTATTACGTGATGGAGTTGCTCGAAGGCTCGGACCTCGAGGAGCTCGTGCACCGACACGGGCCACTTCCACCCGAGAGAGTCGTGCACCTCTTGAAGCAAGCGCTGGACTCGCTCGCCGAGGCCCATGAGCACGGTCTGGTTCACCGCGACATCAAGCCGGCGAACCTGCACGTTTCGCGACGTGGCCTCGAGCCCGACTTCGTGAAGGTTCTCGATTTCGGTCTGGTCAAGGGCGATACCCCGGGCCCGACTCACCCGGCGATCACCGCCGCCAACGGCATCGTCGGAACGCCGGCGTACCTCGCGCCGGAGATCATCAGCGGCGACCATGCGATCGACGGTCGCGCCGACCTGTACTCCCTCGGTTGCGTTGCTTACTACCTGCTCACGGGCAGGCTGGTGTTCGAGGGCGGGACAGCGATGCAAATGGCGATCCAGCACGTGACCGCCAAGCCGTCCCCCCCGTCGCTCCACGCTCCCGGACCGCTCCCCGCCGCGCTCGACGAAATAGTGCTCCGTTGCTTGGAGAAGCGTCCGGAGGATCGGCCGGCGAATGCCGTCGAGCTTTTGCGGATGCTCGAGCAGATCGACTTTTCGCCGGCAGCGCCGCGAGCGGAGCGGATTCCCCCGCGCTCGAGCCCGAAGAACGCCCTGAACTGAAGCGTCCGGGCGCGCCTGCGTCACGCCAGGATCGAGTCGAGCAGGCCGCCGGGGCCCTCACCGAAATCGGTGACGGTGGTGCCGGTGTCTTGGATCGCAGCGCTGATGAGCGTGTTCAGGAGGCGCTGGTTCGACATGCTGCCAACGTCGATGTACTCGCCCTGCTTCAGGTAACCGCCGCCGTTGCCCCAGATGATGTGGGGAACGTTGCGGAAGGAGTGCGAGGGGCCCTCCGCGTAGTGATTGGTCCACATCACGAACGAATGGTCGGCGAGACCGCGGGCGGCGAAGGCGTCGAGGCCCTTCGCGAACGTCGTCATGCGCAGAGCGTCGACCTCGGCGTGCGCCGCCTCGGCGACGGGGTTGTCCCCGACCGCGCCGTCGCTCTGGGCGCGGTGGCTCAAGTAGTTGAGCGGCCACATCCCGAGGGCCTGGTTCGAAGGGACGTCGTAGATCGTGTGGTCCGTCCCGTCGCCCCACTGAAGCGTTGCCGTGCGCCGATGGTTGCAGGCAAATGCGAGCGCAACGAGCGACATGTGGAGCTCGACGATCCCCTCGACCGAGGCGCCGGAGCTGACGTACTTGTAGGTGGACAGGGCTTCGAGCCTCGTCGTGTCGATGCCGTCGAGCGTGCACTGCGCCAGGAGGTCGTCGCCCATGCCGCCCATCTTGACCTCGGCGTCTCGGATGCCGTCGAAGTGGAGCTGCAAACGCTCGCGGTCGGCGGCGCTGAGCCGCGGGTTGGCGAGCAGGCTCTGGAGGTCCTCCCGCACGAGATCGTGGATGCTGTTGCGGCTCTGGATGAGCAGGTTCGCGGCCTCCTCGCCACCGGGCATCGTGGTGCCGGCAGGTGAGGCGATGCCGACGAGCTCCTGGTAGAGCTGGTAGGGGTTGTTGACCGCCGGAGCGACCACGCCGGACTCGGGGAACGAGAAACGTTCCGCGATGTACCCGTTCTTGCGGTTGCCCGCGTACAAGGTCAGCGGGTCCATCCCGGGATGCACGGCGTTGGCGATGACCCAGTCCGCCGATGGTCCCGACGCAACGGCGTCTTTGCTGGTGCCGATCGGCGTCGTCGCCGTGAGCGCTTGGCACGGACCCTCGGCGTGAGGCTCCCCCTTGGGACCACCCGTGGGCCAGTTGACGTTCTTCAGGAACAAGAGGCTCTTCGCGTGAGCGGCGAGCGCGCTCGTCGCCTTTTCGCCTTCGGCGAGCCCGGCCGTGGTGAGCGCGCCGAGCTCGCTCGGAAAGAACCTCGCGGGAACGACGCCACCCGCGGCCATCATGAACAGGCTGAACACGGGCTCTTGCCCAGCGGCCCAGGCGGACCGATCCGGCAGCCCCTCGAGGAACGGGAGGGCAAGACTCACTCCGGCCGTACCCCGCAAAAACGCACGGCGATTGACGCGAGGAAGCTTCGGTCGGAACGCGCGGAACGTCACGGCGTACCCTCCTTTCGCAAGCGAAACGCGGGGTCTCTCACGAGCGAGACGATCAGCTCCTTGACGGAATCGCCGAGGCTCAGCGCGCCGAGTGACTCGAGCAGGGGGCGATCGCTCTCGACGATGTCGCGCTGGAGCGCGTAGCCGGTGACGTGCTTCGCGTAGCACTGGTGCGCTTGCGCGTTGCCGGCGAGGATTTGCATGAGCTCGGTCGCGTCCGCGAACGGTTTCACTCCGTCGTCGAACGGGAATTGTCCGGTCGTGTTGACGGGCTGGCCGTTGTCGAGCGTTCGCTCCATGCCCATACCGTCGAAATTCTCGAAGGCGAAGCCGAGTGGGTTCAGGAGCTCGCCGTGGCACTGCGCGCCGCAGGTGCTCGTGAGCTCGGTCACGACCTCGCGATTCGTCTGCCCGTCCTTCGGAGGGGGGACCGGGGGAAAACCGGCCACGGGGACCCCGGGGTCAGCGCAAAGGACACCCTGGTGGATGGCTTGCCCGCGATGAATGGTGTCCGGCACGCGGTCGATGCCATTCAAGAGCAAAAACGGTACCTGCATGAAGTAGCCGATGCGAGAAGGCCCGAGTGAGACGCGCGCAAGCCCGCTCGCCGGCGGCTCGATTCCGTAGAGCGGGGCGAGTCCGGGCCCAACGTAGGCGTCGCTCGAGGTCAGGAGCTCCCCAAGACCCAGGCCTTGCGTGAAGATGCGATCGAAAAACGAGAGGGAGGCGTCGGCGAGCTCGGCGTTGAGCGCTTCGCTGTACTCGGGCACGTCAGCCTTGCTGATCCCCTGGTAGCGCTCGACGTGGAAGAGCTGGCCGTGAAAATCTCGCATGACCTCGATCGCAGCAGGCTCTTCGAGCATCGCGCGCGCGACGGCTTCGAGGCCGTTGGCGTCGTCGAGCTCGCCGGCGGCGGCCGCGTCGAGCAGCGCGTCGCTCGGCGTGGTCCCGAGCAACCAGAATGAGAGCTTGGAGGCAGCCTCGTAGCCGTCGAGCGGCTCGCCCGAGGCGCCGAGCTCCGTGCGGTAGAGGAAGTACGGCGACGCGAGCATCGCACGGATGACGAGGGACGCGCCGTTCGCAAAGCCGGCACCGTAGAGCTCCTCGCCGAGCGCGAAGACGTTCTGATACTTCGACTCTTCCTCCGCCGTGAGCGGGCGCCGGAAAGCTCGCCGCCCGAAGCTCTGGACGAACCCCTCCGCATCCGTTCCCGAGTAGAGCGCCTCGAGCGCGGCCGGCGAGCCCGTCGCGATCGCCGCCGCTGCCTCCGCGCCCTCTTCGAACTCGAGCACCGTTTGCTGATCGACGTAGAGGAGCCGCTCGTTGTTGTTGAAATCCGCCGCGCCGGACGCGGGCTCGAGAAAGCCTTGCGACAGGTTGGCCGGTGCGCTGAAGCGCAGGATGTCGGTGACGGCGTGCTCCCACTGCGAGTTGGTCAACCGCTGCACGCGCGTGTAGATGGGCGCGCCGTCGAGGCTGAGGGTGCTGCTCCCGGCGTGCTCGCCACCGGTCCCGCCAGTGCCACTTCCCGCGGCGCCGCCGGTACCCGTCGCGCCGCTCGTGCCAGACGACCCGCCCACACCACTGGAGCCGCCGCTCGCATCGCCCCCGGTGCCGTCGCCGCCCGTCCCGCCCGAGGTGGTGGCGCCGGGGCCACCTCCCGTCGCGACGACGCTTCTGGAGGAGCCGCTGCAGGCGAACGCCAGCGCGGAAAGAACCGTGACACCGACGATGCAGAAGCCCCGCACGCGAAACCCGTAAGGGTTGATTCCCTTTGGGCGCCCGAGGGATCACCATTCTGCGACCCCGGGACCGAGCGAGCCTGGTACGGGCGAGCGGATGTGAGAAGTTAGCCGTGATTCGGCGCAGCGGATCCTTTGCGGCTGCAAATATCCGAACGATCCCGCGAACCCGAAGCCCGAAAGCCCGAAGAAGACGCCCGAAGAACAGAAAAGAAGAAACGGCGGCACACGGCGCGGAGCCGTGCTCAAATCAGGAGATGCGGCTTGGTGTGGTGGTGCTGGGCGGCGTGCTGGCGCTCGCGTGCGGTCGCACGAACGACGGCGCCGACGGTGCGACTGCTCGCGGCGGCGGCTCCGGGTCGGGCACGTCCGGCTCCTCCGGACGCGGCGGATCGTCGGGGAGCAGCGGTTCATTGGGGAGCGGCGGGACGAACGAGAGCGGCGGGTCAGCGGGTCGAGGCGGGTCGTCGGCAAGTGGCGGATCGGTGAGTAGCGGCGGATCCGGAGAGAGCCCCGGAGCTGGAGGGGATGCGGGCTCCAGCGCGGGGACTGCCGGCAGCGGCGAGGCCGGCGCGCCCGATACACTCCCCCCCGGCACGGGTTGTGACTTGCCGGCGTCGGCGGTCGACACGTCGAGCCCCACCACGGTGGTCGGCGACGGGAGCGCCGCGAGCTGCACGGAAGCGGCGCTGCGCGCGGCGGTGGCAAGAGGGGGCAGCGTCACGTTCGACTGCGGCGAGGCGCCGGTGACGATCACGGTGGCGTCCGAGATCGCGGTCCCGAACGACACCACCATCGACGGCGACGGCAGCGTGACGCTGAGCGGTGGCGGTACGTCGCGCATCCTCCATGTCGGGAGCGACTACTACGACCCGACGCCACGGCTCACGGTGCAGCACCTCGCGTTCGAGGAGGGCTTCACCACCGACGAATTTACCACGATGAGCCGGGAGCAAAGCGGCGGGGCCATCCTCTTGGACGGCGGGTCACTCAGCGTGGTCGACTGCACTTTCTCAGAGAACCAGTGTGCCTCGAATGGTGGCTACGTCACCGGCGGTGCGATCGGCGGCTATGGCGAAGGGACGATCGTCATCGTGGGAAGCACCTTCACGGGCAACAGCGGCTCGAACGGCGGCGCGGTCGGCACGGAAAGCAAGGACGTCACCATCGTCAACTCGACGTTTTCGGGCAACCGCGCGACCGGCATCGTCGGCTTCGGCCTCGAGGGCGGCGTCGGCGGCGCGCTCAGCCACGAAGCCACGGACCACTCACTCACGCTGTGCGGCGACGTCTTTACCGACAACGTCGCCGAAGAAGGTGGCGGCGCCCTGTTTCGCATCAGCTTCGATTCGAGCAGCGACAAGCCCTCGCTCGTCAACATCTCGCACTCGACCTTCGACCACAACACCGCCGGCCGCGAAACGGGGGCCGGCGGTGCGATCTCGGTCCAGGGCGTCACCTTCATCCTTTCGGACAGCACCGTTTCCAACAACCGCGCCGTGACGGGTTCCGGGGGAATCGCCTGCGGCGATCGCGTGGTCGTGGATTTCACGAACGTGACCATCGTGAACAATACGTCCCTGGGCGGTGGCGGCGTCGGGTTCTCGAGCGACGCGACGGGTACGCTCTCGAACATCACCGTGGCTGGCAACGAGGGCGACGGCCTCTACGGTAACGGCAGTCGTCTCACGCTCGCGAACAGCATCATCGCGAACAACCTGCCCGGGAAGGGTGATCCCAACGCAAGCTGCGACACCACGTTCCAGGGCGCGGGCGTGAACCTGCAATTTCCGATGGATGGCACCGCTTGCGCCTCCGGCATCACGTTCGCCGACCCGAAGCTCGGCCCACTTTTAGACAACGGCGGCCCGACCCAGACACTGCGCCCGGCGGACGACAGCCCCGCCGTGGGCGCAGGAAAGGCCTGCGCGCCGACCGATCAAAGGGGCGCGACGCGTCCGGCCGCCTGCACGCTTGGTGCGGTGGAAGCCGGCTGACTCTCAGCGCGAGCTTTCCGCGAACACGCTTCGATACACGAAGTTCTCAGCGCGAGCTTTCCGCGAACACGCTTCGATACACGAAGCCGCCGAGGACCCCGCCGAGGATCGGCGCCACCCAGAAGAGCCAGAGCTGTGAGAGCGCCGCGGTTTCGGCAAAGAACGCGACGCCCGTGCTGCGAGCCGGGTTCACCGAGGTGTTCGTGACCGGGATGCTGATGAGGTGGATGAGCGTGAGCCCGAGGCCAATGGCGATCGGCGCGAAGCCAGCGGGCGCTCGAGCATCCGTCGCCCCCATGATGATCAGCAGGAAGAAGAACGTCATCACCACCTCGGTCACCAGCGCGGCCCCCATGCCGTAGCCGCCGGGGCTGAGCTCCCCGAATCCGTTCGACGCGAACCCGCCGACGCTGGCGTCCGCCTTGCCCGTCGCGATGACGTAGAGGACACCCGCTGCCGCTATTGCCCCCACGACCTGCGCCACGATGTACGGGACCGCTTCGCCGGCTGGGTGGCGCTTGCCCGCTACGAGGCCGAGCGTCACGGCGGGGTTCAGGTGGCAGCCGGATACGTGCCCGATCGCGAAGGCCATGGTGAGCACCGTGAGCCCGAACGCGAGCGCGACGCCCACGAACCCGATGCCGAGGTTCGAGTCGGTCCCGCCGAACGCGGCGGCCAAAACCGCGCTCCCACAGCCACCGAGTACCAACCAGAACGTCCCCAAGAGCTCCGCAATCAGCTTCTTCGTCATGCTCACCTCCGCAGCGCGAGCCTAACCGTGCGCTCGCGTCCGGGCCAAGCGCGAAATCGCGGCGCGCGAACGAGTGCGCGCCTTCGGCTCTCGGTAGGCTGAGCCGGACCCTCGAACAGCACCCAGCCGCTGTCCGTCAAACTCAGGGCAGTGAACGGTGCGACAAGCCGTTGACGTGGGCCGTTGCGAGCGTGCGCGACTTGGGCTCGACCGAGCTCGTCGGGGGTTCGTGAGCGAAGACGACGGCGCCGCGTCGAAACGGCTCCCCGAAGCCACCCGCTCCGGCGCCCGCGCGCTGGAAAGGAGCCGAGTTCGGCGAACGAAGGAAAAATCATGCTCGACACGCGCGCTCCCGGGCGTCCTATGATCATGCTCGCTGGACGCCGTGTTCCCCGGAGCGCACCCCTCGCGCTCGCAGTCGCCCTGCTCTTGCCCCTTTCGTGCTCGGGGGCGGAGCCGGCAAGCGGGGAAGCGCCTGGCGTCGGGGGCACTGACAATGCCGGTGGCGTGGGCGGGGCGCCGGCGGGTAGCGGCGGAGTGGGAACCGGCGGAGCGGCGGGGGTGCTCGGTGCCGGGACGGCGGGAGCGGGCGGCTCGATGCCGACGGGCGGCGCGGGCGCGGGCGGCCCAGGAGGCGACGGTGGAGGAGGTGCTGCGGCAGGCTCCAGCTCTGGCAGCTCCGGCACGTCCAACGTCGATGGCGGTGCTGGCGGCAACGCGGGGGATGCTGCGGGCGCAGGGATGGCGGGCTCGTCGGCAGGCACGAGTGGTGCGGCCGGCACGGGACCGGGCGGCTACGAGCCACCGCCCGCGACGCGCACGAGCACGCTCATCGACGACGGCTGGCGCTTCATCAAGAGCAACCCGAGCGGCGCCGAGGGCACGAGCTATGACGACTCGAGCTGGACGGCGGTGACGCTACCGCACACCTGGAACGCACAAGACGGCCAGGACGGCGGGAACAACTACTACCGCGGCACCGGCTGGTATCGCCGGCACTTCATGCTGCCCGCCTCCGCCGCCGGTAAGAAGGTCTACCTCGAATTCGACGGCGCGAACATCGTGACGGACGTGTTCGTCAACGGCAAGAACGTGGGGCAGCACCGCGGCGGTTTCGCGCGCTTTCGCTTCGACGTGACGGACGAGATGACGAGCGGCGACAACGTGATCGCGGTGCGGGTGAGCAACGCCGCGGCGAGCGACGTGGCGCCGCTCGAGGCCGACTTCACGTTCTTCGGCGGGATCTATCGCGACGTGCACGTGCTCGTGACCGACACCCTCCACATCGACACGCTCGACTATGCTTCGGACGGCGTCTACCTCGACCCCACGAGCGTCAGCGCGGCGTCGGCGGCGCTCGCCTCGCGCGTGCGCGTCACGAACGAGCGAGCCGGTGCCGAGGCCGTCACGGTGGACACGGTCGTCGTCGACCCGGACGGCGCCGTCGTGGACACGCTGTCCGGCGCAGCCACGGTCATGCCGGCGGCGACGAACGAGGTGAAGGCCACGGCGAGCATCACGAGCCCCCGACTCTGGAACGGGCGCACCGCTCCCAACGTCTACACGGCGTACGCGATCGTGCGCTCGGGCGACACGGTGGTCGAACTGGGTGAGTGTCCCGCTCGGATTCCGCTTCTACTCGGTCGATCCCGCCAAGGGCTTCTTCTTGAACGGGTCGTACCTCGATCTGCGCGGCGTCAATCGCCATCAAGATCGATTGAACCTCGGCTGGGCCATCGGTGACGCCGAGCAAGACGAGGACATGGCGTTGATCCTCGAGCTCGGCGCGACGATCGTCCGGCTCGCGCACTATCAGCAGGCGCCGCACTTCCTCGATCTCGCCGATCGCTCGGGCATGGTTCTCTGGGAGGAGATCCCGCTCGTCAATCGCATCTCCAGCGCGCAGGCCTTCACCGACAACGCGCGACAGCAGCTCACGGAGATGATTCGGCAGGGGTACAATCACCCCTCGATTCTCTTCTGGGGCATCGGCAACGAGCAGCGCACCGACGACACCGCCACGAACAACCTACTCGCCGGGCTCGCGACCCTCGTGAAGAGCGAGGACCCTAACCGCCTTTCGACCTACGCGCAGTGCTGCACGAGCGACACCGGGGGCCTGCCGGCGCACAGCAATGTCGTCGGGTACAATACCTATTACGGCTGGTACGACGCTTTCGGTACCTCCGACCAGTTCGGCGCCTGGGCGGACGGACTGCACGCGGCCCGCCCGACCTGGAACCTCGCCATCAGCGAATGGGGCGCGGGCGCGGGGATCACGCAGCATCAGGAGCCGCCGGTGCAACCTGATCCGTACGGCTCACCCCACCCCGAAGAGTGGCAGAACCTCGTGCACGAATCGCACTGGCTCCAGATGAAGACGAGGCCCTACCTCTGGTCCAAGATCATCTGGAACATGTTCGACTTCGCCGTGGACTCGCGCTCGGAAGGCGACACCCCCGGCCGCAACGACAAGGGCCTCGTCACCTACGATCGCAAGACGAGGAAGGACGCGTTCTTCTGGTTCAAGGCGAACTGGAGCACTGACCCAGTCGTCTACGTCACGTCCCGCCGCTTCACACCGCGGACCACGGCAACGACTCCGATCAAGGTCTACTCGAACTTCGACTCCGTCGAGCTCACCGTGAACGGCGCGAGCCAGGGCTCGAAAACGTTAACCGACCACCGCTTCGTCTGGACGAACGTCGCCCTGAGCACCGGCGCGAACAGCATCGAGGCGCGCGGCACGACGGGCAACGCCACGGCGACGGACACGGTGAGCTGGACGCGGATGTGACGGGCGCTCGAGGGGACCCGCGGCAAGCGCGCTACGGGACAGGGCTGTTCGTGTAGCTGAACGCTTCGCCGGCTCGGAACAGGTTGAGGCTCCAAGCACCGATCCCTTCGTACGCGGTGGTCCATTTGGAAGCATGGTTCCGGTACTTGTAGCCCCAGGGATCTTGCACCGTGAAGTTCCCCCAGCCGATCGGGTCGATCGAAAGGTCGCCGCCCGTGGTGTTGCCGCTGTTGGAGTCGTTCGCCGCGAAGAAGCCGTCCATGTGGTACCCGAAGGCGGGATCCATGCTGGCGTGGGCGTTCGTGTTGGAGAGCCGTAAAACGCCGCTGTGCATGTGAGCATAGGCAAACCGTTCAACCCGAGCTCGTCGCTCCCGTCGCTCCGACGAAGCCGAGGATTTGCCCGGGCTTGACGGTTTGGCCAGAGACGACCAGGCGGCTCTTCACGTGGCCGTAGTACACGACGAACGTCTCACGATAGACCGGATTCGAGCCGACGCTGTAGCGCACGAAGAGCTCGTTCTGGTACGGCGTGGCAGGAACCGCGTGGGTCGAGATGTCGCGAGACCGTGACCCGTTCGGGATCACGATGCCTCCCGCCACGGCATAAACCGGCGAGCCTTCGTAGAGGTGATGATCGTAGGCGGGCTCGCGGAAGCTCTTGCCCGTGTACAGGCCGAACCGATCCACGAAGCATTCCGCCAGGTCCGGCCCGAAGATCATGTTCGTTAGGTCGTCGTCGCACAACTCATTGTAGCCGAACGGCTGGAGCTTGACCGGGTCGTCGTCGTTGTTGTGCGTGAAGGGGTTCGGGTTTCCGAACTCGTCGGACGGATCGAACATGCGGTCGAAGATCGGCAGCGCGGTCGGTGAAATCGTGAAGATACAGCGGTTCGCGGTATGCCCCACGTCCCCGTAGACTTGCGCGATGATGGCAGCGCCGTCCGCCTCCCCGATGACGAACCCATCGCTGCAGTTGGCGAGCACCTGATTGCGGCCCGCGATCGAATAGAGGCCGGCTCGGAGGATTGTGGCGCCAGGATTCTCGTTCAAAAGGGACTGACAGGGGTCCGATCCGGTCCAGCGAAGATCCCAGGTATCGTCGCTGGCGCGCTTAATGTTGCAGTAGTGGCCAAAGCCGGCCGGTTCCTCCTGCCTGAGCGATTCCTCGGTCTCGAGGTGATCGCCCCCGGTGATATTGCACGCCCCCGGCGTGATCGCCGAAGCCGCGCCGCCCGAGCACGTGACGAGCGAGGTGCTCTTGTTGATCTGGCCGAGGAAGCTCGTCGGCTGATAGCGGGCAGCGCAGTAGTCTCCATCCGCATGCGTCGCGCAGTACTGGTCGGCGCGCAGCCCGACGCACGCGGGGTCCTCGGCGTCCGTCAAGCCGTTGGCGTCGTTGTCCAAGTTGTCACTGCAGGCGACTTCCTTCATCTCGATCCGGTCGAGCTCCGTCACGCCGCCTTTCGTCTGGAGGCCATAAAGGACGTTGGGCGCCGCGGCCGTCAGCGTGTCGAAGCGTTCGCCACCCGTGTCGAGCGTCGTCCACAGATTCTCCCCGTCGAGCAGCGTGTCGTTGAAGGTCACTGTTCCCGTGGCTTCGAGCGCGTAGGCGCGCCGGGGCCACGACAGGCCGTTGGCCAGCATCCGAGGGTTGCTCTTGGGACCCGTTTTCGCCGCGCCCGTCCCCGTCACCGACTCGGCGCCGACGGTCGCGATGGGGCCTTCCCAGAGCGGGTCTTGGCCCGTCGCGTAGTTGGTGGCGACGTAGACCTGGTTGCCCAAGCTGTCGAGCACCATGCCGTAGAACGTGCCGTCTCCGCCCTGGATCTTGTCCACCTTGGTGGTGTCCGTGACGAACGAGAACGGGCCACTGAGGTCGCCGGTGGCCAGTGTAGGAGCGATGAACGTCGTGCCCACGGCATCCAAGCTCGCCAGCATCCCGTGATCGCAAGCCAGCTCCGGTCCGGGAGCCGTCGCATTGAAGGAAGGCGGTATCGTCCCATCTGTGTTCTTGGGCAGATGAACCTCCGCGAGATCCCAGCTCTGACCGCTGTCTTTGCTGAACTTGACGTAGTTCGAGGTGCTCCCGTCAATCGTGGTGTTTTCCACCGCGTAGAGCACCCGAGGCTCGCAGGCAGCGATGCTCCGTACGTCGCCGAGACCGATGCCCGAGGTCGGGACCCGGGAGAACGTGACCAGCATGCCCTGCTGGTAGATGTTGCCAATCAGGGCGAAGCCCGGCGCGCCGGGCGTCGTGCCGGCGTTCACTCCCCCGAACACGAGATTGTCGAAGAGCACCGTACCGGGCGCGTCGAACGGACGATTGAGCGCCAGGCGAATCACGAGATCATCGAAGCCCCCGGCGAGGGCAGTCATGACGCTCGAGGGCAGCGTGAAATCGAGCGTGAAGAACTGGCCCGTCGGGCGCCCCGTCAAAGACTGGTAGCCGACGTACTGGCTGTAGACCCCCGCGGACGGCGCGTTCGCGTAGATCTGAACGTCACCGAACCACCAGGGGTTCGACTGCTCGACGGGTAGCTGCACGGCGATGCTGACCGTGTTGTTTTCGAGAGTGAACGTCGAGAGCGGCACGGAATCGACGAAGTGAAAACCGCCTCCCTGGATCCCGAGGGAATGCTGCCCTTGCTGTGAGACGTTGCGCTCGACGAGCGTCGCAGTGCTGGACCAAAGCGATGGATCCTCGAAGCCGAGTAGCGCCGCGAGGTTCGCCGCATCGAGCTCGGAGGCAACCTGTCGCGTCGCCCCCGGTTCCCCGCGCTGGCTGGAACAGCCGGCGGCCGACGCGAATCCGAACAGCACGGCGGTGAGGACACGGGTTCGTCGTTGCATGAGGCGCTCCTTCCTCGCTTCGTTGGGTCCCGCCGCGATGGCCCCGCTGGCTTCGCGGCGAACACTGCGAACGACCTCAGTACGGAGTGCGAACCCAGCCTGGTCGCTCTTTTTGAGCTGGCGACGCCCGATGGAATTGGCCCGACCACCAGAGGGCCGGCTGGGAACCGGCGGTTTGGGGTCGGGTCACAAGCCACGCCCAGCCCGGAGCGTCAGTCCTCCTCGGTCCCCGCCGCGGAAAGCTCGGGCGACCGCGGCCGACCCGCGTGCCAGGCATCGGGCTCGTCGCGATCGAAACGATGAACCTTCCGGTACTCCTCGCACGCCGCCTTGGTCCTGAACAGGAACGGATGTGGGTACGCCATGCCAACATGGAAGAACACGCGCCCGCGCAGCGCTTCGTTGGCGCGCTTCACGTCCTCCGGCGGCTCCGGGGCAGGACAGGGGAAATCGCAACCGTCCGCCGACGCCAGCGACACCCGGCGAACCCCCACGGTACGGTGGGCGGTGAATCCGGATTCGGCGGGGTGCAGGGTCAGCGCCCACGTGTCGCATTGCTCGCACACTCTTGCCGCTCCGTCCGGACAGGCGGTTTCCTCCACGAGCTTGCGGCTGCAGTTAACCGAAAGGTGGGCGGTGGCAGCGTCGTAGATGATGCAGGAGAAGCGGGAGGGCGGAGTGTCGAGGGTGGATCGGAATTGATGGTGGGCGGTCGGCCTGAGCAGCCGTCTCGTGATCAGCCAGGCTCGAGCATGATCGGGTAGACGACGGTCACGATGCCGCTCTCCGGTGAGGGGAAGTGGAGCCTGTAGAACCCGTCGCGCACGCAGGCGACGACCTGGCAGTCGGGCAGCGTGTTCGCGACGACGGCGGCCGCTCGGACGCGGCCCTCACGGTCGATGACGAAGCGCGTCGAGACCTTGCCTTTCAGGTTCGGGTCACGCGCGAGCCCCGCCTCGAAGCACGCGCGGAAGGACCCATACCCCTCGCGGACGATGGCCTGGACCTGCTCGGGCGGAAGTCGGCCGTCGTGATGAGCAGAGAGATCCGGCGTCGGATCCGCACAACCCTGCACCACGCCGCCATCCTCCGGCGGCCGCCCCTCGACGCGCCGCGGTGCCTCGTGAGGGAGGAGCAGCACCGACAGGTTGAAAATCGGGCTCGCGTCGGCCGGCGGCGCATCGAGCACCACGCCGTGCATGCCCGTCTTGATGCAGGCGGTCGCGCGACAGTCGTCGGATGTCGCCGCGACGACACGAGCACTGGGCATGCCCTCCGGACTGGTCGTGATGAGCAGATCGACCTCGGTCCGACGCTCGAGCTTCGCCGTGCACTTCGTCGCCGTGGCAAGCCACGCTTCGAGCTTCTGCACGGCCTGCGCTTGCCACGCGACCGCCGGAGTCGGCGGATCGACGCAGCTTGCCGGATCGTCGCGCGGGGTGGGTGTCCCGGGCTTTGCCGTGCCTCCGCTAGCCGTGGCGTGCGGCTCGCTGGCGGGCCTCCCGGGCTCGCACCCCACGCCACCCACCACGGCCAGAAGCAGCGCGGCGTGCAACGTCATGCTCTGTGGCATGCACGCAAGGATACACCTCCGAGCGCTCACACCGACATCGACGATTGCACGTCCCGTCACGCGCTCACTCCCCCACCCCCGCGCGCCTCGTCACCATCGACTTTACCGCGCCGGAGCGAGCAGCCGCTTCGCCCGGACGACGAGCCAGGTCCCAACGACGAGCCCCGAGCACGGCACCACGACCGTCGTCGCAAGCAGGAGCTTGGCCCGCCCCGCGCCGCCGACCTCCGTCGCGAGCAGCCACGTGAGCGGGTAGTGCGCAAGGGCCGCCGGGAGCAGCAGAACTAGCAGCCCCGCGCGAACGGTCTGACCTCCAAGGTGAGGGGCATGCCCTCGCGGAGCACGTCACCCGAGTCCTCAACCGGCGGACCAGGTGTCCACCTGGCGCCTTCGTGCGCCGACTCGATGACGACGCGCACCCCGGCAGCACCAAAGGCGCAGGCCTCCGGAATCTGGCCTGGAGTTCACGGTCTCAGCAGTCGAGGGCGAAAGCCACCGTCGGACGGGAACGTGGAACTCACCCCCGCTTTTGCGAGTACCTAGAGCCCCATGTTCTTCTGCTGGATGCTCCAGCCGCTGTCGGAGCAAAGCTTGCACGCGTCCCCGTAGAACCAGGGCTTGAGGGACTCGTCGCCCATGAGGTGCACGCGCATCCAGGCGTTGACCGTCCCTTCGACCACGCTCGGCGTGTTGCCGCGCCCGAGCCAACTGCCGTGATCGACGCTCAGGTACTCCGCGTACATCGCTGGGAGCGTGGTGACGGCGTCGAGGGCGCTCTGTGCGCCGCTGCAGCCGACGACGTCGTCCATGCCGCCGCAGAAGAACATGGCAGGTCCGTGCAAGTTTCTCTGCGGCTGCGCGCCTTCGATCGGCACGTTGGTCGTGATGTGACTGTCACCCGAGGCTTGGCTCGTCGCGACGGCGCCCTGCGAGTGGCCCGTCGCCCCGATGTGAGTCGTATCGATGTGGTGGTAGAGTTCGCTCGACGGATCCTCGTTTTGCTCGAGCACCCACGTCACACCCACGTTCATCGGCTTCGGATCGCCCTGCGCCACGTTCTTGTTGTTGGAGGCGATCACGACGAACCCGTGGGAAGCAAACAGACCGAGGATGCTGCGATACAGATTCGGGGTCGAACCCGTGCCGTTGCCCCACGTGATCAGCGGGTGACAGCGTCCCCCTTCGCCCAGGGTCTCGGGTCGGAACAGCGTGAATTTCGGCACCACACCGTCCTCCGCGGCGCCCGCCTCGGGTCCCACTTCGTTTTCGGTCACGGTCTTGAAGGGCCCGGTGGTCAAGGGATCGGCAGTCGGCCACGCGCCGATGACACAGCCGTCGCCGCTCGCGCCGGCTCCTCCTCCACTCGCCCCAGCACCGCTCGCGCCGCTCGTCCCCGCAGCGTCGCCGGCCCCGCCGCCAGCGGCCGCGCCCGCGCCTCCCACCCCGGAACCGCCCTCACCGCCGCTTCCGCCCGGGGCGGCTCCACCCATGCCCGCCGCGCCGGAGGTGCCAGCGCTACCCGCGGAGGCGCCAGCACTACCTCCGGAGGTGCCGGCGCTACCTCCGGAAGTGTCGGCGCCTCCACTCGCAGAGGCGCCACCCGTCCCAGCGAGTGCTCCCGTTCCCGCGGAACCGCCGAGCGCCGTGGCGCCCCCGGTCGTCGGCGTACCGGCACCACCTCCGCTACCCCCGGCGTCGTTGACGTTGCTCGAGCCGCAAGCCCAAACGCCGATGCTCAAGAGGCCGATCAGAACGAGCCCACTGGAATGTTTTGCCGATCTCACTTTGAAGTACCTTTGGCTTGATGGAAACGTGGCAGCACGCAGCTACCTCGATGCCACGAGACGGGTCATAAAAAAGTGCCAGGGCCCGCAGTCAGCGGTCGGAGTGCCGGCAACGAGGAACTCTTGGGCGCTACTGGACGCGGACGTCGCACGCCATGCCGGCATCGGTGATCTGGGTGGCGATGGTCCCGCTGCAGTAGGTCGAGGCGAAGTAGCCGCGGCAGCTGCGCTCCAGGGGGGAGCAGGCGCCGCGCACGATGGCGTCGATGCACATCGTGAGATCCTCGACGGCACCCCCGCACTCCGAGACCGCGAGGTTGGCCTCGCAGTCTGCCTCCGAAAGCACGGAGAGAACGCCGTTGCAGGGCAGGTTCTGTTGCCCGAAAACGCACGCGACGCCGGACGTGTAGCCGTTGGCACCGACGGGGCTGTCGGGCACGGGGGTCGCGCCCGGGCCACCCGCCACGGCCGTCGCGTACCACGTGCAGAACGCCAGGCGGTCGTCGTCGGTGAGGACCGCCATCGGAGTTCGGGGCGGCACGTCCGGGGGTTCGAAGTACGGGGGCAGCGGTTTTTGCTCGGGCCCGCAGGTCCAGACTCCCGTGTCGGAGTCGCACGAGCACGTCTGGCCGATCGGGAACGGACAGTCCGATCCATCGAAGCCGAAGCAGTCGTCGCCGGTCACCGGGATCTCGTCGGGGCACAGGCGGGGGCCCGGCACGTCCACGTAGCAGTCCCACGCGAGCGTATCGAGCTCGTCGCCCACCAGGCGCTGGTCGAGCACCGGGGGCGCAAAGACCTCCGGGACAATGCGTCCGTCACCGTACTTTACGAGCTGGGTGTCGGGGCGCACCCACGCAACGCGCGTCACCCGCTTTCCACTCGCCGCGTCCCAAAGCGCGACGGGATGAAGGGTGGGCCATGGCAGTCGCCCGCGTCACGAAGCGACTCCCGTCCGGAGAGAACGCGACCGCTCCGGCGGGGGACTGAAACGCGTACGCGTGCCGCTCGACGAGCGCCTGGTAGCGCGCCCGGAGCTCACTCGCGAGAACGGCCGCGCGGTAGACCTCGATGGTCCGCAGGTTCGCCCGGTTGACGGCGCTGAGCTGCGAAGCGTCGTAGCGGCCGGGGTGGTACCAGGTGCGGCCCGCGAAGTGGTCGCGGAGCCACCACTTCAGGAAGACCTGCCCTGCTCGCGCGTGGATCGTCGCTTCGAGGAGCGCGAGTTCGCGCAGCGTCTTGCCCTTCAGGTCGGCGCGGACGATGGCGCGCTCGAAGTAGTACGGCTCGTCGCTCGCGCCGTGGGCCGCGCGAGGAACGGCGAGCACCGCCACGAAACCTGCAAGGACTGAAGCTCGAAGCATCACCCTCGAGAACCCAACATACCGTCTACGCCGACGGCCGGGCTGATCTTCCCGCGGTCACCCGGCTTCGGACTCGCTTGCCCGAGCCGATCGTGGGATCCGAGCCCGGACGGCTGCTCCCAGGTCGAGCTCCTCCGGCGGCTTCGGATGGACGCGCGCTCACGAACTCGTCGCCAGCATCGGGCACGGCGCGTGCTCCCGTGTCCCGCCCGCGGCGACTCCACGCTATTGGAACTCGAAAACACACGTGCCGGATTGGCATGCGACGGGTGGAGCAGCAGGACACGGATGCACTCCGACGCAGCCCGCGTCCTCGAACGCACGGCAGATCTCGCGCGCAGCCGCGCTGACGGTTTCAGCGCTGGAAGCCGACAACGGCACCCAACAGCCAGCGAGCACGAACGTGCCGTCATAGCAGCCGCCCAAGCTCGAATTCGGCGCGCAATCGGCATCCTCTCGACAGCTTTGATTGGCGCGCGCGATGGGCTCGAGAGCGCTCGCCGCCGACTGGGACAGCGTTGCGTCTCGTCCTCGTTCCGCCGCCGCCAGGATTTTCGTCGCCGCCTCGCCCTGCGCTCACCTCACCCCCGGCTCCACCGTTCGCAAAGGCCGCTGCACCCGCCGCTCCGTCCGCCGCCACCGCACCAGTGCCGCTGGTGTCGTCGTGCGTGCTCCTTCCGCACGCGATGGTGACGCTCGCCACCACCACCCGAAATCCCCAAGCCTCACGGGCCATCCTCCTCACGATGCACCACGAGCGGACGCCCCGCCACGCGCTTTTTGGGCCGCGCACTACCCCAGCGCTTTCCGCACACGGGGGCACCCCAACAGATCGCCCCGCACACGGTGTCGCCGGGCAACGCAGGCGTCGGCGGCTCGGCGGGCGCGTCCGCTGAGGGCGGCGAGGGCAGCGCCTGAGGCTCGGCGAGCGAATTGCGAGCTGGTGCACGCTACTCCTGCGTCTTGAGGATCGCTGCGGCTCCGGTGGTCGCGAGCAAGAGGCACTCATGGCTCAGATCCGCACGGTCCATTCGATGCTGGCGGCGCTCGTCGTTGGTGCCTGTTCATCGGGCAGCCCCGACGATTCCGGAAGCGGTGGCAGCGCGGGCACCGGCGCCACCACGAGCGGTTCGAGCGGGACTGCCGGGCTGACGGGAACCGGCGGCAGCTCCGGAGCTGGTGGCGCTCAGAGCACCGGCGGCGCGACGGCGGCGGGCGGCACCGGTCAGTCGGGAGTGGGCGGCAGCGGCGCCGCGGTCGGGGGCGGCGGGCCGCAGGGCGGTAGCGGCGGCATTCCGCCGGCGGGCGCCGGTGGCACGACCGGCCCGGGGGGCAGCGGCGGCACGGCGGGCGCAAGTGGTCAGGGAGGGGACGGCGGGGGCGGCATGGCGGGCGCAGGCGGCTCGGGACAGGGCGGCAGCTCTGCCGGCGCGGGCGGCGGCTCGGGAGTGGGCGGCAGCTCTGCCGGCGCGGGCGGCGGCTCGGGGGGCGCAGCGCCCGACGGCAACGAGCCGGTACCGAGCGCCGGATGCGGCAAGACACGCACGCTGCAGAACGGCACCATCAACATCACTTATGGCAATGCAGCGCGGAAATACATTCTGCGCGTGCCCGACAGCTACGATAACAGCCACCCCTATCGGCTGGTCCTTGCCTACGCTTGGTCCGGAGGGTCGGCCCAGCAGGTCGTGAGCACGAATTACTTCACCCACGCAACCTTGGACGGCACCAATACGATCTTCGCGGCGCCCGACGCTGCGGACGGCTCCGGGACCTGGAGCAGCGACGACGTTGCGCTCACCGACGCAATTCTCGCTCAAATCGAGGGCGACCTCTGCATCGACACGACCCGGATCTTCGCGACGGGATTCAGCTTCGGTGGGGGGATGGCCATGGCGCTGGCGTGTACGCGGGCGGACGTGTTCCGCGCCGTCGCGTTCTTCTCGGGCGCGGATCTCACGGGCTCCTGTCCGTCGACCCTGACGAAACCGATTGCCTACTATGCGTCGCAGGCAAGCGAAGATGCCGGCGGCCTACCGACCACTTCGCCCATCACCGGCGAGTACAAGCAAGCGGAGTTCGCTGCGCTCAACGGATGCACGGCCGTACCTTCGTCCACGACGTTCCCGGCCGCCGGTCAACCGCACACGTGCACGATCTACCAGAACTGCTCCGCAGGTCACCCAACCGAATACTGCGTCTTCAACGGCGCACACGGCTGGGAGCCGAAGGATCCAGGGCAATCGGCGAGCTGGAACGCCCCCGAAGCCTGGAAGTTCATCACGCAGTTCTGAAGCGCTGGTGCGGCAGGTTCGCGCTCGAGATGGTCACGCGCTGAGGGGTCTGTTGCGCCAAGGAAGTGTCGTCAGCGGCAGGCGGCGCACGAGCCGTTCGGGCACGCGTCTTCGGGCGCCGAGTAGTCGCAGATCGTGTTCTTGCACGGCTCCTCCAGCCAATAGAGCGCGCCGCCGGATTTCCCGCAAACCAGCAGCGAATGGCGATACGGCTCGCAGGCGCGGTCGCCTTGCGTCGTGCAAGGCATGCCGGTCGACCGATTGCGCGAGGCGTCCATCGGGTCCACGACGAACACGAATTCCTCGAACGTGGTGAGCCGTTCGTCGCGGCCGGGGACACCGACCGAGAGGCGACACGTGCCCTCGGAGACCGCCGTGAACCAGGACCCATCCCACGTCGTTTCTCCCGCCGGACCGAGGCAAACGTCAGGCGTTTCGCTCCTCATCCAGACTGCCCCGTCCTCGCACGCGCGATGGCCGTTCACGTCCTGTGTGACGGTGAGGTAAACGGGCGCGCCAGCTTCGAAAACGAGCGGTCGCACGTAATTCGTCTCGACACGGAGCGCGGTCACCTCGTCGGCGCCGTAGGTCACGATCGTGGATGCGAGGCTCGGGTCGAGCGACGAGCGGATCGTCGTCGTGCCGCCGTCGCTCGGCGCGGTCCAGGCGTAAGTGCTCCAGTCGAGACGCCGGAGCTCGGTCTCGTCGAGCACGTCGGGGAGCACACCGCCGAGCGATAAGCCACCCGCGTAGAGCGAGGCGCCGAAAACGAGGGTCGCGCCCGGCGGGATCTCCGGGCTCACGACGGAGTTGACGGAGCCTGCCGGGTTGCACGAGTAACCGATGTCAACGCGGTCGACGACGCCGACGGTCACATCGATGCAGTCCGTGCGACGCGTCTCGTCATCGAAGGTCGCCGTCAAGCACAGGTTCGTCTTGCCCGGCAGAAGACCGTGGAGCAGCCTGAGGCCAGTGAACTCTCGGAGCACCGTGAGCTTCGCGGGTGCCTGATCGAGTGGCAGGACCTCGAGCAGTCCCGGCTCGCTCATGGTGACGTCCGTCACTTCGACCAGCTTCTCGTTGGTGCAAAAGTCCAGCTTGCCGCGGGTGCAGGCATCCATCATGTCGAGGCTCGCGTAAGCGCCGACGGCGAGCGCTCCGCCGCCTTCGAGCCTGGCGTCCTTGTTGCCCCGGCACCCGCACAACGCGACCAACGCCACAACGACCGGGGAAAGCGAGCCTCCCCGAAGGCCGAAGGAAGACACCACGACACGAAGCGTAGCACCGGGGTGAGCACGCGGTTGACGCCACGGGCCCGGACCGGCGACAGGCGAACCCGACCCGCTAGCGAAAGCTCGCGGCGACCGCGCGGAAGTTGTAACCGGCGTTCACGGTCTGGATCCCGATCTCGTAGGGGCCCGTGGACGGCACGTCGTCGAGCATGGCGCCCGAGACGAGCGTGGGCGTGCCCTCGACCATCACGGTGTCGTACCGGAGCTCCATGGTGATCCAGTACGACGCCGAAGCCTGGTCGCCTGCCATGCCGAGCCCTCCGACGATGATGCCGCCGGCGGGAGCGTCGACGCTGAAGTTGTCCGAGCCCGTGGCCACGAGTGAGCTCGTGGCGTAGGCGCTATCCGGAGTGGCAAGGCCGTAGGCGGCGTAGACGGCGATCGCACAGCGCACCACCGGCACGCTGAGGCGGACTTCGACGAGCGACTCGGTGCCGGCGGGCAGCGTTGCCGTGAAGATTGCCGTGGGCGCCGTCGGCATGGCTTCTTCGCTGACACTCGTGATCTTGGTGGCCATGACACTGTCCACCTGGACGCTGTCGAAGCTGACCGCGTAGTCACTCGCCGCGTGCGTGACGATGATGAGCGTGCGGTCGCTCCCGGGCGCCCCGGTGCTCACGGTGAAGGCGTACACATCGCCGTTGACGAGCGAGTACTGGAAGTCCCCCCACGCCACCGAGGCCGGCCCGGTGGCGCCACCGCTGCCGCCACCGCCGCCCGCGCCGGCGCCGGCGCCGCCGAGGCCCGCGCCACCGCTCGACCCGCCGACGCCCGAAGCGCCACCCGAGGCACCGCTTCCCGCCGAGCCACCCGAGCCGCCGCCGAAAACCCCCGAGGTGCCGCCCGCGCCGCCGGTCGGCGCGCCACCGCCGCCCGCCTCGCCGAAGCCACCCTCTCCACCCGCCGCCGCTCCGGACGACCCCCCGCTTCCTCCGAGCGCCGAGGCTCCGCTGCTACCGCCGGCCGTCGAGCTGCCACCCGCGCCGCCACGACCGGCGTTCGTGGAGCCGCCGGACCCATCACCGCTTCCGGCTTCGCCCCCCTCGTGAAAGCCGTCCTCGTCGTCGGGCGCGACGCGCGGGCTCGAGCAAGCCACGAAGGCGTTGACGAGGAGCGCCGCCACCGCCACGAGCCTCCAAGCGCGGCGAGAAGCCACCACGGCCGAGTAGTTTGCGCGCCGTGACCCGCGGGAGCAAGCGGAGCGGCCATTTTTCGCCCAACCCGTTCGCCACCACGGCCGGCGTTTCCACCGAGCACGCTTTTGCGTCCGGGAACACGTCCGGGAACATTGGAGCAGAGTGAAGGGTGCGGACGTTCGACGTCGAGGAGGCGAGCGGACGTTCGAGTATCTGAACACCGCGCTGGCCCCCAACGCCGCGCCGAAGGGCTCCACGAAAGCTGCCGTTGAGTCGGCCGTAAGCCGCTGAATGTCGTAGCTCTTTTCGAGAGTAGAGGGATTTCTGGTGCGCTTGCCGTATCATCGAGAGATGCGCCGAGTGGTGGACTTCGCGCCGGTGAGTCTCTGCCTGCTCGTGGCTTTTGCGTGTAGCTCCAAGTCGGGCGACGGCGGCGCGAGCAACGACGAATCCAACGCCGGCGCTGGTTCTTCCATGGGAGGCAGCGCGGGGGCCTCGAGCGGCGGCAAGGGCGGCGACGGTAGCGGTGGCAGCTCCGCCCGGGCCGGCACGAGCGGTCTCGGCGGGGGCGCGGGCGACGGAACCGGAGGTGGCGCGGGGGGTGCGGGGGGCGCCGGCGGAAGCGATGCGCAGGGTGGCGCGGGCGGCACGGGCGGCGCCGTGGCCGGCGGCGGGAGCGGCGGCGGCGCCGGTGCTCAGGGTGGGAGCGCGGGTAGCGGGGCGACGATGTACACGCTGACGATCGAGTTCATGGGCGACGTGCCGGGAGAGATCGTCAATTCGCTCAGCAGCTTCACCTGCACCGAGACTTGCACGCGCACGCTGCCCAAGGGTTACGAGGATACGTACCGGGCACGGCCGGAAAACGGTGCAGGCACGTATTTCGTGGGCTTCGGCGACGACTGCACGGGTCTTTCCGAGTGCCAGCTCACGATGGACGAGGACAAGCACGTCACCGTCGAGTTCGGGACGCAGACGCACAACTTCGTGTTCCTGTCGTCGCGGGGGGACTCGACGTCGCACGGCGGCGCCGCGATGTTCGACGTGAACTGCAACGAGCTCGCCACGGCCGCGGGCATCAACAACGACACCGACGACGCGTACGTCGCCTGGGTGTCGGACGGCGACTCGCTCGCGCTCGATCGGCTCGGCAAAACGGCGCGCGGCTGGGTGCGGCTCGACGGCAAGCCCGTGGCCGATACGATCGAGGACCTCCTCGCCGGCAAGCTTTTTTACACGATCCGGCTGGATGACGAGGGCGTGATGCACGACAACGAGATCGTCGGCACCGGCACGCTCGCGGACGGCAGCGCCGCCCCGGACAACTGCAACAAGTGGCGGAGCGAGTCGTCGGGCTACGACTTTTCCTACGGCAAGGACTCGGGCGGCCCGACTTACTTTACCGAATCCGGCGCGCGCGCCTGCAACATCGGCATCCAGTTTTACTGCTTCGGCACGACCTTCTCGGAGCCGGTCACGCTCACGCCCGAGGCCGGCAAGCTCATCTACCTTTCCGACCCCTACGTGCCGAACGCGACCATGACGCCAGACGAGGCCTGCGCGGCGAGCGCGCCGTCGGGCACCGGTGAGGTGCGCGCCATGCTGGCGTACGGCGGCAACGCGGGGGCCGACGTCCTGACCAACGGCACGCTGTACGTGCGCCCCGACGGGCAGCTCGTCGGAAGGGGCGCGGAGATCGTGGAAGCGGCGGCGCCGGGCGTGCAGGCCACGGTCGACAACTATCTCTACACCGGTATCTGGCAGACCGGTGACGGGACCTATTTGAACGAGCCCGATTCCGCGGTCTGGGTCGGCGACATCAACATCACGCGCGTCGCCACGGGCGAGTGCGCCAACTTCACCACCACCACGAGCTCTGCCGAGGTCGGCGACTATCGCGAGTCGGGCGCCGGGTTCTGGGATCAGGAATACGGCGACCGCTACCGGGACTGCGATACTCCCCATCGCTTCTACTGCGTGGAGCAATGAGCACCGCAACGCGCACGCGATGGGTCTCGTACGCGGCCATGTTGCTCGCGGGCGCGACCGCCTGCGGCGGCAAGAAGAGCGCCGATGACGCGGACGACTCGCAGGCGGGACAGTCCGGGTCGCCCGGAAGCGGCGGAGCGAGCGCGAGCGGGGGCACGAGCGGCGGCAGCGGCGGAGCGGCTGGCGGGCAGGGTGGGACGAGCGGGTCAGCGACGGGCGGCTCGTCTGCGGGCGGCACCGGCGGCACCACGGGTGGCTCGGGTGGCACGCTCGGCGGCGCGGCGGGCGC
Organism: uncultured delta proteobacterium; assembly: GCA_963841435.1. Taxonomy (GTDB): domain Bacteria; phylum Myxococcota_A; class Polyangia; order Polyangiales; family Polyangiaceae; genus PMG-095. The sequence continues at coordinate 225,301 of CAWJCS010000002.1, read as the reverse complement.
GGGTGGCAGCGGTGGCAACATGGCCGGCACGGCGGGCATGGGCGGCGTGGGAGGCTCGAGCGGCGGCGCGGGACCTGCGCCCGGTTTCACCGAAGGAGCGGAGCTCGCGCCCGGGGTGAGCGTCGTCGGCGATCCCAAGCTCGCTGTGAACCGTGCGGGCGTCGCGCTCGTTGCCTGGCCCGGCTACGTGGACACGCGCGTCGGCATCTGGACGATCCGCTACGACCCCGCCACGAAGAGCTGGGGCGAGCCGTTCGCTATTCACACCGACTCGACGTACGACGCGGAGCTCGACGATCTCGCGCTCGACGAGCTCGGCAACGCGTACGTCGCCTGGAAACAGGGCTTCATCTTCGTGACGCGCTACGACGCGTCCGGCGCAGCCTGGGCCGACGGCGTGCAGATCGAGCAGCACAGCGCCGGGGGCATCGGTGATGCGCGGCTCGCCGCTGGTCCGAGCGGCACGGCCTCGATCCTCTGGCCCGAGTCGGACGGCTCGCGCACGAGCCAGCGCCACCGCCTCTACGACCCCAAGAGCGATGAGTGGAGCTACTGGGAGGCGATCGACGACCGCGACTACCGCGATTCGGGTACGGGCGCGCTGGCCGTTGACCCGCTCGGCAACGCGCTCGCTGCGTGGCAGCAGAGCGGCGACAGCGGCGTGAAGGGAGGCTTGCTCCTTTCCAATCGCTTCGATGCTCAGAGCAGCAGCTGGGACACCGCGGAAGTGCTCGTGCCCGAGACCGGGGTGACGAGCCCGTTTGCCATGGCGGTGGCCGCCGATCGCGACGGAAACTTCTTCCTGGTATGGGAACAGGCGCCGACCGATCTCGGCGGCGACACCGAAGTGTGGGCGCGCCGCTACGCGGCGGGCGGCGGCTGGGACGACGCGGTGCGGCTCGAGGATCAGGTGACCTTCGCGACCACGGAGCCGCACGTCGCGCTCGACGACGACGGCAACGCGATGGTGGTCTGGACCGCCGACGATCACCTGTGGGGCACGCGCTACGACGTTGCCGCCGGAAGCTGGTCCGAGGCGACCCAGATCGACGACACGGCCGGCTGGGTCGCGAAGTGGGCGAGCGTGGCGGTGGACCCCGACGGCAACGCGCTCGCCGTCTCGTCACAGTGGCCGACGAAGGACATTACCCTCGATGTGGACGCCGTCGCGAGCCGCTACGACGCCGCGACGGGAACGTGGGGTCCCGGCGGGCTCCTCGAGCACCACGACGACAGCGCCTTCGCGCCGAGCGTCGGGATCGACGGTCAGGGCAAGGGCTTCGTCGTGTGGTACCGCGAGAAGGCGGGCGACCTCTGGCTCAGCACGTACGAGCCCGGCTGAGCTGCCGCACCACGCCGTCGCCCCCTCGGCAATTTGATCCGCCCCGGGCCCGCCGGGCGACGCCGGCCGCGCGGAGCGCGCGGAGGCGGCGCCGACCCTCGGGGTTTCGCACCGGGCGGGCGCTGGCGGGTGGCGCCTGATACATTTGTGGCTCGACCGTGAACCTCAGACGCCGCGTCGATTGGCCGTTGATCCTCGATGTGGATCAGCCGCCCCCGGAGATCCTGGCTCCGCCGCCCGCGGTGGATCCGCTGCTTTCCGCCTTCGACGAGCTCGCCGCCATCGAGGACGGCGAACGCTTGCTCAAGCGTGCGGTCGAGCTCGCGCTGGAACGCGTGGGGCTCGTGCGCGTGGGGCTGTTCCTGCTCGACGAAACCGGAACCGCCATGCTCGGCACCTGGGGCACGGACCTCGAGCGGCGCCTCGTCGACGAGCATCACGTCATGTACAGCCTGGGGGACTACGATCGCGAGGTGTTTCGCCGGGCCGACGAGGAAGGCATTCCGTTCACGGTGATCGACAACTCGCCGCTCGTCGTCCAGCTCGAGAGCGAGACGCGCGTGGTCGGTCGCGGCTGGTTGGCGTGCACCCCCATCCGCTCGGTGCGCGGAACGCTGGGCATGATGTTCAACGACCCCGGTGCGACGGGCACGCCGCTCGACGATGCCAGGCAGGCGCGCGCGTCGCTGCTCTGCTCACTCCTCGCGACCGTGCTGGATCTGAGGCGCGGTCCCCTCGCGCGCCCCGTCGGCGAGCTCGCAGCACCGGGGAATCCCATGGTCGTCGGGACCGTGCGCCGCCTCGCGAAAGAACCGTCGCTTTCCGGCAAAGAGCTCGCCGCCGAGCTCGGTATCACGCTGAGCCGCCTGGCTCGCGTGTTCAAGCGCGAGATGGGGATGTCGCTCGTCGAGTACAGAAATCGGCTCCGACTCGAGCGCTTCCAGACGTTGCTCGATGCCGGTGGCGACAATTTGCACGCCGCGGCCGAAGGCGCAGGGTTCGGTAGCTACGCGCAGTTTCACCGGGTGTTCCGCGCGCTCCGCGGCGGCAGTCCGAGCGAGGCGCTGCGCGCCCGCGGGTCTCGGTCAAAGCTTCACGTCCACCCGCAAGATCGACATTGGCGCGATGCCGAGGTGAACGCTCTTTCCACTCACGTCCAGCGGCGGTAGCTCGCCGATCGCTTTCTGGTTGGCCCGGCTGTACTCGTAGCGTGGCGCCTTCTGGGTCGGGACGGGAGCGCCGAGCTCGAGCACCACGTTGGCCCCCTTCGTCGCCCGCTTGTTGAGAATCATGAACGAGGCGACCTTCTTCTTCTCGTCCTTGAACGCGTACACGCTCACGCTGTCGAAATCGCTGACCTCACCCACGATGAAGCGATCGCCCACGGCCGTGCGCTTGCCGTCGGGGTTTCGGTACATCTTGAACGCGAAATACACCGGCCCGTGTTTGCGCGGGTCGGCCCAGTACATGGCGTAGCTCACCCCCGAGCGGGCGAAGGCCGCGAGGCTTTCGGCCTGAGCCACGGCGGCGGAGATTTCCTCGCCACCTTCGGGGCCGGAATAGTCGTATTCGCCGATGGCGATCGGCACGTCCCAGCCGGCCTGCTTCATCCAGCGCCGCATCAGCGGGACATAGGCGATGTTGCCGTTGCTCCAGCTTTCCTTGCCCATCCAGGTGTCGGGGTCCCGGTACGATTCGTCCCAGAATTTCCTCACGTCGCGAACGCGGAGCTCCTGAAGCTCGGGGGAAGGATGGGCGAACTCGGCGCGGTTGTCCCAGCCGAGCTTGGGCGTGTTCGGGTAGCCGTGGAACACGAAGATGTTGACCAGGTTCTTGCCGGTCTGCTTCTTGTACTCGGCACAGCGGCGCATGAAGTCGAGGGCGAAGGGGCCGTACTTGGCAAAATCGGGAAGCTTGCTCGTCGCGTCCCAACCGAGGCCGTGCTCCTCGCGATACTTTAGATCGCCAGACGCGAGTGAATAGGCCGTCCAGCCCCAGAGCGCCGGGGCCGCCACCTTCACACTGGGATCCGCGGCGTGAATGCCCTCGGCGGCCTTCTTGGTGCGCGCCCAGTACTCGTCGTAGGTGAAGCCCTTGCAGATCATGTCACGGTGGGTTTCCGTGTAGAGCATGGGCTCGTTGTCGAGCGAAATGATGCCGATGCCGCCCTGATCGGCGCGACCGAGGCCGGCGTCCTTGATGCAGTATTTGACGAGCTCGACGTTGTAGTCGGTACCCACGTACTTTCCGTTCTGGGTCGGGTGCGCGCCGCAGCTGAGCTTGATGGGGTTGCCCTCTTTGTCCTTCTGCACAAGCTTTCCGTTGCACGCGTCGGGTCGGTCGGGAGCGAATCCTTCGCATTCCGGGTAGACATCCTTGGGGAAGCCGCTCGACTTGTCGTCCTTGGCAACCCATTCCGACGGCAGGGTGAAGAAGCTCTTCATCCCGAACTTCTTGTTCTCGCGGTGCATCACCACCCACACGTTTTCCTCGGGGTGGGGCGTCTCCAGCATCTTGCGGTTCTCGAAGAACCAGTCGGCCCCCGCGGAGGTGAAGCCAGTACGCCAGTCGTACACGCTCGAGAGGTTGCCGCCCTGACGCCGGATGGTGACGCCCATCTCGTGCAACGCCTCGGCGTCGCCGTGGCTCACCCCATAGATGTACGGGCTCACGGCCGTACCGGGGGCGGCCAGGTCGACCTTCGCCACGACGTTGACGACCTCGCTGCCGAGCGGTGCCGGAGCCCTCTTTTCGGGCAAGCTGATGAGCGCGACGAGCTTCCGGTCGTCGAAGCCGATGTTGTTGACGAAGACGGTGAAGTTGCGTTCCGACATGGCGTACTCGCCGAGCCGGAGCTCCCATACCTTCGTGAGGTCGAAGTCCTTGCCCTTGCCCTTGGTGAGATCACCGATCGGAACGACGATTTCGTGCCATTTTTCGTCGGCCAGGCCGTTGACGTAACCGACGAGCGGCACCGTGGCCGACTCCCCCTTGGCCTTGTTGGAGCCGGCGAGGCCCACCGTCAGATCCTTGAGCTCCGGTGCTTTTTTCGGATCGTCGAGCTTGAGGCGGATCCAGAAGCTCAGGTTCTTGAATCCCGAAACGTCGGTGCCGGCGTTCTCGGGCCAGAAGCCGTGCCAGTTCCAGCCGAAGCCCTTCCAGTCTTTGCCTTCGACGTGCCATTCGAGTCCGACGGAATCGTTCACACCCGAGCCCGGCGCGACTTTCACCGTGCTCTTGCACGCGTCCTTCAGGTTGCAGCTCGCCCATTCTTTGGCGCTGCCGCCGTGCTCGTCGCCGTCCCAGAGCAGCGTCACGTCGTTGGTCACCTCGACCTCGGACGTTTCGACCTTCGAGGGATCGTAGGGCGGCGGTCTGACGCAGCTCGATGCGGCGGCGAGGACCGCCGCGGTCAGCAGACTCAGCGTGATGCAGGTTTTGGCGATCGAAGCTCGCATGTCATCCGTCTCCAGGGCTCAGCGCGACGGCAAGGGTTGTGACAGGTGCCGCGGGATCTCAAGGGGTTCGTGCCCTATCGGGGTGGCCACTTATGCGAATGACCTGTCGAAGATGAGAATGGTCAACTCGCGTGGTGCGATGATGGCTTGTCGGCCCTTGAGTTCGATGCCGTCTCCGCGCAGACTGCCGCGCGCTGAATCATGGTCAGACGATGTGCGTTCGTGATCACCGCTGCGATCGCGGGCGCCTGTGCTGCCACGCAGTACGGCGCCACGGACGCCAATCTGGCCCGGGCGAAGAGCGCCTCGTCCGCGGGTGCAACCCTGTTCGCCGAGCAGTGCGCCGGGTGCCACGGTGCGCGGGGCGAAAGTGGGACCAGCGCGCCGCGCATCCTGGGTGAGGGAGCCCTTCCCGAGTACCCGAGGGCGCGCAACGCCAACGCCGATCCGGCGTCGGGTGATCCCGAGACGCTCCGGCTGCAAGCGCAATCGCGCCCCGCCGGCGCGCCGTGGCGCGATCCCTTCCGCACCGCGAAAGACCTCTACACCTTCGTCAGCAAGAACATGCCGCCGTCGGAGGACAAGCGAAGCTCGCTCTCGACCGAGGACTACTTTGCCATCGTCTCTTTCATGCTCGTGGCCCACGGCGTCGAGGTGCCGCCCGAGGGCGTGACCGACAAGAACGCCGGCTCCGTGAAGCTTTCGGTGCGGCGCCCGTGACGAGGTCGATCGGGCTCGGGAGCGCGAGGCTTTCGTGGCGCTACGGTGCGGCCTGCGTCGCGGCCGCGACCTGCCTGCTCGGTGCGAGCCTCGGGCGCGCGCAAGAGCGAGCCGTCGACGCAGCTCCCGGCTCGCCACGGCCCGTCGGCGTTGGCCTGTCTCCCGAGGCGCCCCCCGCCCCGCCCGCGCCCGGAGGGCGCGCTCCTTCCTTCGGCGCTCCGACCGATCCGGACTCGTGGGTCTTTCGGCTCGGTGGGCGTTTCTCCGCCTGGGGGCAGGTCGGCGTCGGAAGGAGCCCTTCGGTTCCCTCTTCGAGCCACGGCACGCCGCTACACACGCCGCCGCTCACCTTGGGTCGTAGCCCGTTCTGGAGCGGGACAGCCACGAGGCTCGACTTCCAATACGGCAATCAGCTCATCATGGCGTTCGCCTCCTACGAGGTCGCGTTGGCCGCGCCGGAGTGGGAGGGCTACTACCGCGCCGAGAACGGCCCCCGTCTCAGAACCGCTTACGTCACGGTGACACCGCCGGCGATGGGCCGCGCTCGGCTGAGGTTCCAGGTCGGCGCGTTCCCCGCTCAGTACGGCGCGCCTGGCCCGTGGGGCTGGGGAATGTTCGGCCCGGTGCTCGCCGTGCATGGCTACGGTGGCGTCGCGGCGCTCGACTACGAGCTGCCGAAGGAAATGCTTTTCTCGCTCGAGTACGGCACGAGCGCGGTGCCGGAGGTGCCCGAGAGCTTCGTGCGCGGCACCTATACGCAGTGGCCGGAAAACGGGCTCTCGAGCATCGTCAGTCACGCGCACGTCGGCGTCAGCCTCAAGAACAAGTACTTCGCGAAGCTCCATATGGCGCTCGCGGACGGACGCAACATGCGCCGTTACCTCGACGACGACGCGAGCACCCCCGAAGTCGAGCACGGCCCCGACGGTCGGATGGAAGTTGCCGCGCTCGAGCTTCGAGGGGTCGAGGATCCCTACGGCGAGCTCGGCGTCACGACGGTCTTCTGGAACTTCGACCACGCCCGTTCCGTGCACGACGGGATCTGGTGGGGGCTCGACTGGACCGCGGGTGGTCGTGAGATGACCAGCAAATTTCTCGGCCCGCAGAGCGACGGCACCGGGCGCATCATGGCCGTGAGCACCGAGTACGACTTCAGCGTCTCGCGCATGCTCTCCTTTCCCGAGGCATTCGACGGCAATGGTCGCGATCTGCGGGTCGTGCTGGCTTTCGTGCCTTTCTGGACGCTGAAAACCGACGACCCGAGCTACGACGGCGCCGACGGCTACTTCGTGGGCGGCAGCGTCGAGCACGTGTTGCTCTCCTGGCTCAGCACCACGTATCGGTTGTTCGGGGAGAGCCGTGACTCGACGGTGGTCAACGTGAACGGCCAGCCTCGTCGCGGCAGGTGGGTGGCCTACGACGCTTCACTGGGCGTGGCGCTGCATTCCGACTGGCAAAGCCAGGACCGGATGGAGCTCGCCTACTCCCGCTATTTTTACTCGGACTTCACGGACAACAACCCCGCCCAGCCACTGGACCGCGACGTGTTCACCCTCGGGGCCAGCATCGTCTTCTAGGGAGCAGCTCATGGTCTTCGTGAAGCCAGTCGTTCGATCCGAGCAGAAGTTAGGAAGGTGTTCCATGCGACGCGCCCTTACGGGCTGGCTCTTGCTCTCGGTACTCGCCGTGCCCACGCAAACGCTGGCGAAACCCATAGAAGACGTTCCCGAGCTGCCCCGACTCGGGCTCGACCCCGCCGAGCCCCAGGTCCGGAGCGCACCGCCCTCGACGCCGTTCGGCATCCCCCCGGCCACGTCGAAGGAGTACGTGCTCGATTTTCACGGCTACCTGCTCTTGCCCATGCGGCTCGGCTTGCACAGGCGCGAGGATCCGGGCCCGGGCCAGAGCCACACCGTGCTTCACACCCCACCGCTCATTCCGCAGGATTACCGCCGGTTTCAGTACACGGCGGTGGTGCCCGACCCCTGGGTGCAGCTCAACTTCACCTACGGTAACTCGTTGGTCGCAGCGACGGCGATTCTCGCCGCCACCACGGCCACGGAGGCAGAAGCCGTCTACGACCCCGTGCGCCAGCTCGGGGTGAGTGACGCCTTCGTCACCTTGAATCTGACGGAGTCCGTCGGCACTCCGTTCCAGCTTCGCATGGGCGCCGTGACCCAGCGCTACGGAGCCATGGGAGCCTTCGACTCCGGTCGCTACGCGACGCCGCTGATCGCCCGCATCAATTCCGTCGGCGAAACGCTCACCGCCGGTTTCGAGCTCGGCAAGACCACCCTCGTTCTCGAACAGGGCATCGGTGGTCAGCTCGGTCACACGCCGAACGGCCTCACGTCGAGCGGGTGGAACGGCTTCGCCGATCCCAACGCGGGCGCGAGCTTCGTCGGCCATCTCCACGCGGGGCTCGCCTGGTCGGGGCTCCTTCAGCTCGGCGTGCACTACCTGACGGCCTTCAGCCACGACGACCAGGGCCTCGACTCCACGTTGGCCGACGGCCGCATCAGCCTCCTCGGTGCGGACGCGCGCCTCACCGCCGGACGCTGGGGGCACCTCTACCTCGGCGGCGCGCGCACCCTCGCGGTCGACTCCGAGGTCGTCTCCGGCATCGTCGAGGTGCTGAACGCGCGCGGTGGCGCGGGTCTCATCCGTGAGTATCTGGGGCCGAATAGCCACGGCAACGGCTCGCTCACGACCTTCGGTGCCCAGTACGACATGAGCCTATCCCGGATGCTCTTCGACAAGCAGTACCGCGGCATGAACACCGACGTGCTCTTCAGCATTTTCGGGATCGGCACGAAGGTGACCAGCGACGACCCCGACTACGACGGCGTGCTCAAGCTCAAGGCGGGCCTCGAAGCCACCTACAACCTGCTCTCCTGGTTCGGCACGTCGGCTCGGTTCGACCACGTCCGCCTCGACAGCAAGGTGAACCGCCGTTCGTTCAACACGTACACCGGGCGCCTGCTGTTTCACACCAACTGGCTGAGCCGGGACGAGTTCGCGCTGTCGTACTCGTACTTCGCCTACGGTCAGGAGGTGTACGCAGCTCGAGGGTATCCGCCCTTGGACGATCCGAGCCTGAACCCGGACCGGCACGTGCTTTCTCTGTCCGCGACCTTCTGGTGGTGATGGCGATGCAACGCTCGATCTCGGTGCTCGGCTCGTCGTTCCTGCTGCTCGTTTCAGGGTGCAGTCAGGGTGACCGGTTGCCGCCCGGACCGCCGGACTGCTCGGTCGGGGACGCGTACGAGTTCCTGAACATCTCCAATTTCGACGGCGCAGAGTCGGGGTGGTTCCAGTACGCGGATGAAACCCCAGGCGGTGTTCCCAATCCCAACGTCGACGGCTCGAACGTGCCCGTGACCGAGGTGCCGGCTCCCGGGCGCTGCGGCGACACGCGGATCCTCGAGCTCCAGGCGTATGGCCACAACTTCTGGGGAGCGGGCTTCGGGGATTGGGCGCACAACCCGAAAAGCTCACGAGCGGATGGCACGGGCTACGACGGCATCAGCTTCTGGGCGAGAAGCCCCGCGAACGCCGACAAGCAGTTCCGTTTGTACGTGGACGACGGGCGGACGATCCTCTTTTCACCGGACGCACCCGCGGAGGGCGGGCTGCCGCCGGCGACGCCCGCGGATCAGGATCTGGACGGCGACGGGTTCGTCGGCCCCGGCGACATCGCACGCGACACCGAGTGTCGCCTCCCGCCGCCCGAGGATCTCGGCGAGGCCGCCTGCTACAAGGGCGGGGTCGGCGGTCCCGCGAGCGCTGGGGTGCGGGTGCCCGTCGCCGGCGAGTGTGGCAACGCGTTCCACACGAGCGTCGTCACCACCGAGTCGTGGCAGCTGTTCCTGATCCCGTGGAGCGATCTTTTGCAGTCGCCCTGTCCGAACCGACTCGACGGGGGCATCGACCGGGCGGACATCGCCAAGTTCGAGATCAAGCTCGTGCAGGGCAGCCACTACGACATCTGGCTCGACGACATCGCATTTTACCGGTCACGCGGGAATTGAGAGCATGGAGGCAAAGATGAACACGGTGTTCCTGCGCTCGGGGCCTTGGGTTCTGGGCTTTTCGCTCGTGGCGCTCGGGCCGCTCGCTGGCTGCATCACCGACGACTCGGGCTCGGGGGGCGACTCCGGCGGCAGCGCGGGCAGCTCCGGCGGCTCGGCAGGCTCGGGTGGAACGACCGCTGGCACCGGCGGCTCAGGCGGCTCGGGTGGAACGACGGCCGGCTCTGGCGGCACCGCGGGCACGACGACGAGCGGCACCGTCTGCGCCGCTCCGATCGTGCTTTCGAGCTCCAAGCCGGCGATCGCCGACTTCGAGGGCTACGATGGCAGCGCGGACCTGGCCACCTGGTCATTTGCTCTCGGTGGGGACTCGTCCACCGGCGTCTTCGCGGGGACGTTCGGCTACGGCGACGACGCAGGCGGCTTTCCCGAGACGTTCGCGATGATCGACGGGAACGGCTCGACCTACGCGCTCGACGTTGCCGACACGCTCTCGGAGGAGTACGGCGGCGGCATGGGGCTCTGGCTCAGCGACTGCCTCGACGCCAGCGCGTTCACGGGCATCGCCTTCTGGGTCCGCGGGAGCAGCCCGACCGGCGATGCGAAGCTCTCCATCTTGATGAAAGAGACGACGAGCAGCGCAGCGACGATGGTCGGCACCTGCCCCGGCACCGACGACACCTGCATTCACCCGAGCTTCACGTTCCCGGTCACGGACACCTGGACCGAATTTCGGGTGTCCTGGAGCGGTTTCACACCGGGCGACGCCGCTGGGACCCGGGTCGTGCCCGACGGCAGGAACGTCTGGCAGATCCAGTACGATATTGGGCTTTCGTGGGTACCCGATACCGGGGGAGGCTACCAGCCGACTCCCTCCGCCTACGAGCTGACCATCGACGATCTGACGTTTTACTGAGCCCCGGGAGAAATCGGCGACCGGGCACGATGACCCGTTCCGAGTTGCCAGCTCCACGCATGTCACGCCAAAAAACCGAACGCGCGCGGGCCTCGACCGGTTCCCGCCGGCGCGCGCCGCTCGCCGCGCGCCGCGCGACGATCCGTGACGTGGCCGAGCACGCGGGTGTCTCGACGGCGACCGTCTCGTTCGTATTGAACGGCAACGTGAGCGAGAGCATCAGCGAGGGGGTGAAGAGCCGGGTGCTCGGCGCCGCGCGCGCTCTCAACTACCACGCGAACGCCGCGGCGGCGGGTCTCGCCAGGATGCGCATTCGCAACATCGGGGTCGTCTTCTACAAGGAAGACGACGCCATCACGAACAACTTCTACTCCTTCGTGGTGCAGGGTGCGATCAAGGAGGCGGTCGAGCGCGACTACAACCTGCTCTTCTCGTACGTCGACACGACGTACAAGGGCTTCGAGGACTTGCCGAAAATGGTGCGCGAGAAGAACGCGGTGGGCGTGCTCTTCATGCGCCGCGCCCACCCGATGATGATCAAAGACATCAAGGCCCTCTCGATCCCCGTCGTCCTCGTCGACACCTACCCGCGCGTGAGCAGCGTGAACACGCTGGAGATCGACAACGCCGAGGGCGGTCGCCTTGCCGCCGAGCACCTGTTCTCTCTGGGGCACGAGCGGATTGCGATGCTGGTGCCACGCGGCGCCGTCACGAGCATCGAGCAGCGGCTCGTGGGCTTTCGGGCGGCCTTCGAAGAGCGCGGGCGCCGCTTCTCGCGCACGCTGAACGTGGTCGAAACCGACGGCTTGAGCTACGCCGCCGCACACCGCGCCGCGGCCTCGCTGCTCGCGAAGAGGAGCAACGTCACGGCGCTCTTCTGCGCCAACGACGAGCTGGCGGCCGGAGCGCTTCGCGCCGCGCACGAGGCGAGCTACGAGGTGCCGCGCGATCTGAGCGTCATCGGCTACGATGACATCCTGCTTTCGAACTACACGGACCCGCCGCTCACCACGATCGGCGTCGGCAAGGAGTACATGGGCCGCCGCGCGATGGCACGGCTCATCGAGCTCGTCGAAGGGGCCGATGGCACCGTCAAGGTGGAGCTTGCCCCAGTGAAGCTCGTGGTGCGTGGGTCCACGGCGCGTCCCCGCGCGAAATCGTAGCCCGCGGCTGCCTGCTCATGCGCGTCCCGTCCTCAGCCGGTGTTTTCTGCGGGGCTTGCGTGCTCGCGAGCCTCCAGGCGTGCGCCCCCGCCGCCCGCAGCGCCCCGCCGAAGCCCGTCGCGATCGGAAGAGCGGCCACGCCCGAGCCAGTGCCCGCGAAAAGCGTGGGGCGCGGACGCGAGCGGATCAGCCTCGACCGCGGGTTCCATTTCGCCCTCGGTCACGCCGCGGACCCCGCGCGGGATTTCGGCCACGGGACGTCCTACTTTTCGGACCTGGCGAAGGCCGGGTACGGCGATGGACCGGCCGACCCGAATTTCGACGACCGAGGCTTTCGCGCCGTCGATCTGCCCCACGACTGGGCGGTCGAGCTCCCGTTCGACGCGAAGGCCAGCCACAGTCACGGCTACAAGGCGCTCGGGCGCGGCTTCCCCGAAAATAGCGTCGGCTGGTACCGGCGGGAGCTGGAGATCTCGAAAGCGGATCGCGGGCGACGCATCGCGCTCGAGCTCGACGGCGTCTTTCGAGACTCACGCGTCTGGGTGAACGGCTTCTTGGTGGGTCGCGAGCCGAGCGGCTACGCGAGCGTCCAGTACGACGTGACGGACTACCTCGACTACGGCGGCCGCAACGTGCTCGCCGTCCGCGTGGACGCCAGCAAGGAAGAGGGCTGGTTTTACGAGGGCGCCGGCATCTATCGGCACGTTTGGCTTGAAAAGTCGGCCCCTGTCCACGTCGCATACGACGGAACGTTCGTGACCGCGACGGTGGCCGACGGCGTCGCGACCGTGCGAGCGCGCGCCAGGGTCGTGGACGCGGGGGACGGAGACGCCGACGTGGAGGCCCGCTTCGAAATCGTCGCGCCCAACGGAGCGGTGGTGGCGCGAGGCTCCGGCGGCAGGGCCACGCTGTCGGCAGGGACCGAACGCGAATTCGTGTCAGACCTCACCGTCCCGACGCCGGCGCTATGGTCACTCGAGTCGCCCTCCCTTCACGAGCTCGTGACGCACGTGGTCGTCGGTGGAGGGGAGGTCGATCGCCACGTGACCCGCTTCGGGATTCGGACCCTTCGCTTCGACTCGGACCGCGGCTTCTTTCTCAACGGCCGGCACGTCTTTTTGAAAGGAACCAACGACCACCAGGACCACGCGGGCGTCGGCACGGCCCTGCCCGACCGGCTGCAGGAATTTCGCATCGAACGCCTGAAGGCGATGGGGAGCAACGCTTACCGGGCATCCCACCACCCACCCACTCCCGAGCTTTTGGATGCCTGCGATCGGTTGGGAATGCTGGTGATCGACGAGAATCGCTCGATGGGGTCGAGCGAAAAAGCGCTCGCGGAGCTCGAACGCCTGGTCGTGCGCGACCGGAATCACCCGAGCGTGATCCTCTGGTCGCTCGGCAACGAGGAGTGGGCGATCGAGAACGACGAGCGCGGCGCACGCATCGCGAAGACCATGCGGGCGCGCGTCGAGCAGCTCGACCCCACCCGGCCGACGACGGTCGCTTCGAGCGGCGACTGGAACGAGGGTGTGGCCGCCGTCGCCGAGGTCATGGGCTACAACTACATCGCCCACGGCAGCACCGACGAGCACCATCGAAAGTTCCCGTGGCAGCCCGGCGTCGGCACGGAGGAGACGACGACGCAGGGCACGCGCGGCGTCTACTTCACGGACGCGGCGCACGCCCACTCGGCGCCGCTCGCCAACGGAAGCTCCGGGGGCAACGTCGAAGTGGGCCTTCGTCACTACGCGGCGCGGCCCTACCTCGCGGGGCTGTTCTACTGGACCGGGTTCGACTACCGCGGCGAGTCGACGCCCTATGGCTTCCCGGCCGTCAGCTCGCAGTTCGGCATTCTGGACACCTGCGGCTTTCCCAAGGACAGCTTTTACTACCTGAAAGCCTGGTGGCGTCCGGAGCCGCTCTTGGAGCTCGCGCCGCACTGGAGCTTCGCGGGGCGCGAAGGCCAACCGATCGAGGTCCGGGCGTATTCGAATCTGTCCGAGGTCGAGCTCTTCCTGAACGGCCAGAGCCTCGGCAAGAAGGCGATCGAGCGCTACGGGCACGTCGCGTGGAGCGTGCCGTACGCACCAGGAACGCTGAGCGCCAAGGGGTTCGTCGACGGCACCGTGCGGCTCGAAGCGCGAGTCGAGACGACCGGGGCTCCGACGGAGCTGCGACTGGAAGCCGATCGCAGCGTCATCGTGGCGGACGCGCGCGACCTCGCGGTCGTCACCGTGAGCGCCGTGGACGCAAAGGGCCGTCCGGTGCCCACCGCCGACGCTCCGGTCGAGCTCGAGCTCGAGGGGAGCGGTCGGATCCTCGGCGTGGGCAACGGGGACCCCTCGAGCCACGAGCCCGACCGCTTCGTCACACCGGTGACGACGTTGCCGTTCGCGGATTTTCGCGAGCAAAAGACGCCGAACGGCACCACCTACCGGGGGACGCTCACGACGAGAGGGCTACCGAAGGGCGCGAGGCTCAGTTTGCTCCTCCGGCATTTCGGGGCGAGCGCCGTGGTCTCGCTGAACGGGCACGAGCTGATGACCACCCGCATGGTCCCCGGGGCGCCTTTGCCGACCATCGCGCTCACGAACAACGTCCTCGGCGAGGGACGGAACGTGCTCTCCGTGACGGCGACGCCTTACGAGAGCGACTCTGCGCGCGAGCGAGCGCTGAAGATCCCCCCCGCGGTGCTGCGCGTCGAAGGCCCGCCCCCGCGCTGGAGCCGCCGGCTCTTCAACGGGCTCGCGCAGGTCATCGTTCAATCGACCGGAGCGCCGGGGCCGCTCCGACTCACGGCGAGCGCCCCGGGGCTCACGCACGCGGAGCTGTCGGTGACGGCCGCACCGCCCGGCGGTTCCCCGTAGGCCGGGCGATCGACGGCTTTTCCCGGCGGCGCCTCAAGGGCAACCAGGGAAGACCAGCGCCGGGTGGGCCTCGCGAAAGGACGTTGCCGCCGCGCTCACTTGGGCAAAACCGCCGTTTGCATCCACGCCGTTGCTCGTCCACGGCATGGTTCCCTGCCAGCCGTTCTCGAGAGCTGCTTCGAGATCCTCGGTGAGAGTATAGCCCGAGGTGCCGCGGGCGGGATGCTCGCCGATCAAGAGCGGTCGGTCGGTGCGAAAGTTGGATCCATCGGGGCTGAGGTGCAGGGTGTTGCCCCAGACGCTACCGACCCAGTCGTAGTAGTGCGGGGAGTAAAAGTCGAGGTACACGCTCGGATCGTCCACGGCCTCGCGCAGCTCGGCGTCGGTGATCGAAGGCTCGCAACCCGGGCACGCGGCATTGTATTTCGGTGACGCCATGCCGATAGTCACCAGAACGTCGCTATTTTCGTGGATGGCGCGCGCGGCGCGCGCAAAGTAGGCGCGCAGCCGCTCGAACGAGATGCCCGACTGCTCGTACACCCAGTCGGGCTCGTTCATGAGATCGATGGACCAGAGGTAGGGGCTACCTCGGTAGCGTTCGAGGAAGGGAAGTAGATAGTTGTCTACGTACGAATCGAGGTTCTCGTCGCTCGCAATCCACGCCTCGTAGCGCGACGCGGCGCCGTGCTGGAAGTGGTCGAAGGACATCAGCGTGGCCATCACGTAGATCTGCCGCTCTTCGGCGATCGCGAAGAAGCTGTCGAGAGCCTCCCAGTGCGCGGGCGTCGCACCGAGGACCGCACCGTCGGGCGCGATATCGACCCCCACCTCGCCGCTGCAGGTGATCCACACGCGAGAGGCATTGACACCGGCCTCGTGAAGGTCGGCATAGTGGCGGCTCCACCAGGCGGCATCGTAGTTGCCACCGAAGTCGTCCCAGACGTGCCACGGCGTGTTGGCACCGTTCATGACGATGGGGCGGCCGCACGCGCTGAGCCTTTTGCCGACGATCCTGATGCGCAGGTCCGAGGCCGGCATGCCCCCGCTACCCTCGTCCGCGATACAGCCGCCCTCGGCGCAGGAGAAGCCGTCCGAGCAGGGCTTTTCACAGCCACCGCAGTTGGCCCGGTCGCTCGAGAGATCGAGGCAGCTCCGATCGCAGGCGGTGGAACCGTCGGCGCACTCGTCGAGGCACTCACCGGCCGAGCAGACCTCGCTCGCCTGGCAGTCATGGCCGCAGGCCCCGCAGTTCGCGGGGTCGGTGCTCGGGTCCGTGCAGCCAGAACCGCAAGCGAGCGTGGGGGCCGGGCAGTCGCGAGCGTCGGACCCAGCGAAAACGCCCGCATCCTCCAAGCAAGCCTGCAAAGCGACCGACAGAACGACCGCGCTCGAGATCCGCACCGCGTTCATTGCGAGAGGCGCTCTAGCACGGCCGTACCGTCCGTCCGTTTCGATTCGCGAGGACGTGAACGCACTCGGGTGAGCTACTCCGCACGAACCTGATCGATGACGAAAGTGCCGGCCTTGACGAACACCCAGACGCCCATGATTCGACCCTGGTCGAGCCTTTTGCCCTGGGGGCAGTGGATGTCCTCGAAGGCGGTCTTGATGGTCTTTTTGGAGCTCGGGTTCGTCCACGCCCAGCGCCCACCCTGACACCAGAGCTTTTCGGGCCCTACTTCCACGGCGAGCTCTCCGACCGTGCCGGCGGGGCCCGTCTCGATGTCGAAGGCCAGCTTCGATTTTGCGCTGAGGTCGAGCGGCTGTGCAAACGAGCGCCCGAACCAGTTGCCGTCGGCGGGGCTCGTCACCTCGAGGCCATGCGTGCCGTCGGTGTGAAACGCCGGGGTCGGCGAAAGGTTGCCACCCGCGTCGGGTTTGGACACAGTCACGTCTGGCGTGCCCGGCTCGAACGAGAAGATCGTGAGCTCCGGGCGCGTCGGTGCGGTGCTCTCGCCGCAAGTGAGGAGCGGTCGAGCCCAATCGGTGGGGGCAACGGCGCTGTCGCTCGCGTCGCCGGGCTCGGTGACGAGCTTGAGCCAGCGGGCGCCGGTCAGGTTCGCCGTCAGGGCGCGCGGGGGATCTGCGGCGTGAACGGGGCCGCTCTCGGCGACCAGGCGATCGTCGGCGAGGACTTTGAACGAGGCGGCGCCCGCCGTGACCTCGTCGTCGAGGCCAACCTCGGTGGAGAGCGTCGAGCAGCGCCCTCCGAGGTAGTAGACGATCTCGCTCGGGGCGCGCGTGCCGAGTCCGCGGGTGGAGACGTTGCCTCCGAGCGTGATGAGGTTGCCGTCGCCCTCCGCCGAGCCACCGTTCGCCATGTCCCGCTCGACGGGGCCGAGGGCGTTCGCGGCGCTGACGACGGCGAGCTCGGTCAGCTGGCTGACGCCGTCGGGCGGTGGCACGACGACGGCGGCGACGAGCTCCGTCACGACCGTGGCGGCCTTTCTTCCGTCGCCCCAGGCGTAGCGGGCCGTGATCGAAATCGGGTAGCGGCCAGGGCCGGTGTCGGCCGGCGCCGTCACGGTATTGTGGGTCGTCCGCGACTCGCCGGGACCGAGCCGCGCGCTGCCGCTGGCATCCGACGCCTGGACGACCCAACCGCGAGGCGCGTCGACGCCGAGCGCCAGCGTGACCGCGTCCGTGAGGCCCTCATTCTTGGCGGTGGTGGTGAGTGTGGCTCCGCCGGGCACGCTGGGAATGAGCGTGCCGAGCACCGCGCCGACGCTGACCAGGGGTGGCAAGTCATGGGGGTGCTCGAGGGCGCTGACGCGGTAGACGACCGTGCCGTGCGCCGGGACACCCGCGGCGAGGGTCGCCCCGGCCTGCCAGGTGACGCCGCTCCAGAGATCCTTCAGGCGATAGGCCGGGGCCCGTGGGAGACCGGCGTCCGTCGACGTCACGTCGAGCACGGCGACGGTGTCCGTGGCGTTGTAGAGCGCCACCGCGACATCGCCACCCGAGAGCGGCTTGGCGAAGGCCATGCGCCCGGCACGGTCCGACACGACCCGCGCCTGGTTGCCGAGCGGATCCTGATCGAGCGCGATGATTTCCCGGTTGCGGAGGATGGCGAGCGTGTCGGCGCCGGCCCGCCGCAGATCGGTGCCGATGATGAGCGGCGCCGCCATCATCGACCAGAGGCTCATGTGGGTGCGATATTCGGTGGGCGTCATGCCGCCGTTGCCGATCTCGAGCATGTCCGGATCGTTCCAGTGCCCGGGCCCAGCGTGGGCGGCGAGCGTCGCGTTGAAGGCGACGATGGATCGCAGGCTCGACCAGCTGTCGCTGATGTCTCCCGTCGTGCGCCACGAATTGCCGATGCCTCCCGCCCACTCCCACGGCTGGGACTGACCCCATTCGCAGATCGAGTACACCATCGGGCGGCCCGCTTCGTCGATGGCTTCGCGCATCGCCGTGTAGCGCCGCACGAAGTCCGCGCGCGAGCCGTCGGATTCGTTGTAGCAATTGTCGTACTTGAGGTAATCGACGCCAAAGCTCGCCCAGGTCGCCGCATCGAGCCTCTCCTTGCCGAGGCTGCCCGGGTAGCCCGCGCAGGTCTTCGTGCCCGCATCGCCGTAGATACCGAGCTTGAGCCCGAGCCGGTGCAGGTAGTCGGCCACACCGCGAATGCCGGAAGGAAATTTTTGCGGGTCTGCCACCAACTTGCCGTCCGGACCGCGCTCGCGAAGCGACCAGCAGTCGTCGATGTTGACGTACCGGTAGCCCGCGTCCCTGAGTCCCAGCGAAACGAAGAGGTCGGCCGTATCCTTGATGAGCGTTTCGTTCACGTCGCAGCCGAATGCGTTCCAGTCGTTGAATCCCATCGGCGGCGTGAGCGCGAGCCTCTCCCGCGCGGTCGAAATGGGCGCGGCCTGCCCGCCGGTGCCGGTCGCCGTGCGCGAGCAGCCCGGGGCGAGCAGCGAAAGGAGCGCAGCGAGGACGGGCGTTCGAGGGATAGGACCGATTCGTTGCATGATGGATGCGAGCCTTGCGGGATGATAAGCCACGGCGCCGGGCGGCGGCACGGCAAGAAGGAGGTCGATGTGCAGAGACGTTTTTTTGTGATCGTGATTGCATTCGTCGTGATGCTGACCGGAGCGGTTGGCTCCGCGGCCGAACCGGATACGAGCTGCGCGACCCCGCGTGCGGCGGTCGAGTCGTTGTTCGACGCGCTGCAGCCGGGACGGCTGAACCCGAAGCGGGCACGCGCTTGCCTCGACCCTCGCGGTCGTTCGCCCCTCGAGCTCGAGGAAACGGCACGCGTGGTGAAACGCGTGTTCGACGCACGCGGCCTGTACGTGAAGATGGAGAGGCTGAGCAACGACGCAGCCTGGGTCGACCCGGAGACGGGCCGCGCCAGCGTCGCCCCGCACCCGTCGCTCGACAAGGTCCGCGTCGCCCGGCAAGCCGACGGAAAGTGGCGCTGGACGGCGGACTCGCTGGACGAGGTCGCGAGCCTGTACGAAGCGCAACGCGGCCCCCTGGACGAGGTGGTCGAGCACCTGCCCGCGGGGTTTCACAACACCGTGCTCGGCGTGAAGATCTGGCAGTACCTGGCGCTGATCCTGCTCGCTTCCGCCGTGCTCCTCCTGCGCAAGGTGCTCGATTACGTGGTCCGCCGGCAGGTGCGTCATCTCAGTGCGCGCTTCGGTCAGGTCTGGGTCACGAATCTGGTCGGCACGATCGCCTCGCCGGGGGCGACGCTCGCGGCGGCGGGCCTTTTGCGCGTGGCCTACCCGCAGCTCGGGCTACCGATCGGCGCGGCCGTGGTCGTGGACTTCACGATTCGCATGCTGGTCGTGCTGTCGCTCATCTGGGCGCTGTATCGCCTGGTCGACGTATTCACGGCCCAGCTCGCCGAGCACGCAGCGAAAACCGAGTCCAAGCTCGACGACCAGCTCGTCCCGCTGGTGAGAAAGTCGCTGAAGATACTGGTCGTCGTCGCGGGCGTCCTTTTCCTGCTCCAGAACTTCGACGTGAACGTCGGCTCGCTGCTCGCCGGGCTCGGCCTCGGCGGCCTGGCGTTTGCCCTCGCGGCCAAGGACACGCTCGCGAACTTCTTCGGCAGCATCATGATCTTCGTCGACCGTCCGTTTCAGGTCGGCGACTGGGTGGTCGTCAAGGGAGTCGAGGGCATCGTCGAGGAGGTCGGCTTCCGCTCGACGCGCATCCGCACGTTTTACAACTCGCAGGTCTCCGTGCCGAACGCGGCGTTCACCGAGACCCAGATCGACAACTACGGCCGCCGCCGCTACCGGCGCACCTACGTCACCCTGAACCTGACCTACGACACCACGCCCGAGCAGATGCAGGCCTTCGTCGAGGGCATCCGCGGCATCATCGTGGCCAATTCCTACAGTCGCAAGGACTACTACGAAGTCCACATGTCGGGCTTCGGCGCCCACTCGCTCGACGTGATGGTCTACTTCTTTTTCGAGGTGCCGAACTGGTCGGTGGAGCTCCGTGAGCGCCATCACGTGTTTCTGGAAATCCTGCGCCTGGCGCGCGACCTCGGCGTTACGTTCGCGTTCCCGACGCAGACGCTCCACCTGGACCACGTCGCCGCTCCCGGCGCCGAGCGGGCGCTACCCCCGCCGCTCGCCGACGAAAAGCTCGCCGACGTGGTGCGCGCCTTCGGACCGAAAGGAACGCGCTCGAGCCCCAAGGGACCGAAGATCGTGCCCGGAGGCTTCGTGGCAAAGCCCGAGCTCGCGAGCTATCCCGAGTGAGCGACCGATCCGCGCGGCGACGCGCCGCGCGGGTCAGAGGCTGCCGGCAAGCCCCGCCGAAACCCAGGCCGGAGCGGTGAGCCCGCGCAACGTGGAGCTCATGCGCGGGACGCCGAGCCGCCCGCGCTCACTTCGGGACGGGGATGATCACGTCGCAGGGGAACGAGACGTTGACGAGGTGGTCACCCGTCTTGATTTGGTCACACGCGGCGCCGAGGAACTCGACTTCCGTCGGGCTGTTGAGGCGCCAGCCGTCGGGGTCGTCCTGGACGAGCGGATTGCCGTCGATGGTGACGCTACCCTCGCTGCCGTCGGTCGTAACCTTGCCGTCGAGCGTGAAGGTGCAGCTGCGCACACCGTTCACGATGTCGTCGAAGGCCTGCGCGAGCTGGGTGGCATCCGCGGCGCGGTAGAAGCGATCCATGGGATCGTCGGCGGGGAGGCCCTGGCCGAGGTTCGCGATCTCGTGCAGGTGGGCCTCGCCCACCTGACTGCCGACGGAGATCACGAACGTGGTGATGCCCATCGTATAGGCGGCCGTGACAGCGTCGACCGAGCGCTGGCGCCCGCCGACTTCGTCGTTGCCGTCGGCGCAGAGATCCGGCTCGCCGTCGGTGGCAAGGACGATGACTTTGCGACCCGGGTAGAGCATGGGGTCGAGGGCGAGGAGCGCCGGCGCGGCCGCCTCGATGCTCTCCCCGGTCGGCGTCTGACCGTTGGCGTTGGTGCTCATCATGACGGGCCGGTACGCCATCTCGATGGGCACGGCGTTGCTCGGCGCGATGGGCACCTGCACGAGGTAGGGACATTCCTCCGTTTCCACGTAGTCGGGATCGTCGGTGCCGACGGTGTCCATGTCGCCCACGCGCCCGCGATCGGGGCCGGTGTAAAGGGCGAGACCGAGGTTCACCTCGGCTTGCAGCGTCGGCACGAGGCCCATGCTCGGATTGACGAGCGCCTCACGAACCGCCGCCCAGCGCGAGACGCCCCCCGAGAGCTCGTCGGCCATGCTGCCGGAGCGATCGACGAGAAGCAGCACGTTCGGCGTTTCACTCGAGAGCTCGACGCTGGTCTTGGCGCAGGCGTCGGCGTCCATCATCTCGACGTCCATCCCCGCGTCCGTGACGTTGATGGGCGGCCCGACGATGCCCCCGGCCGAGCCTCCGGAGCCGCCGCCGCCCGCGCCCCCGCTGCTCGACGCCGGCGTGCAGCGACCGCCCGAGCAGGTCATCCCCGCGCCGCAGGTGTCGCTGCCGGGCGCACAGTCCTGGCCGCAAGCCCCACTCTT
The DNA here is from genome assembly GCA_963841435.1 of uncultured delta proteobacterium. Classification (GTDB taxonomy): domain Bacteria; phylum Myxococcota_A; class Polyangia; order Polyangiales; family Polyangiaceae; genus PMG-095. The sequence goes on along the minus strand of CAWJCS010000002.1, from coordinate 203,784 downwards.
GCAGTAGCTGCCGGCGGGGCACTCGATGTCCGTCGTGCACGTCTGGCAGCTGGGTCCGGTGCACGGTCCCAGCCCGGGTTTCGTCTCCACTCCCGTGTCCGAGCTGCACGCCGCTGGCGCGAATCCTCCGAGTAAGCCTGTCAGAAGAGCGAAGAGGATCCGGTTGCGACTGGTCACATGCATGCTTGATCGACTCCTGTCAGCTTGGAGACGCGAGCTCCCCGCAATGTAGGGCCACGTAGGATGACGTGCGCATCGCGGCAGGGAGACCGCTCGATTCAGAGTGGCACATCGCGGCGACTTCGGCTCATGAATCCAGTCGGCGAGCAACGGGCAGGACGTTCTCGGTCACCTCACGACGCCAGGCACGCGCCCGTCACGTCGGCACACACGTGAGCACACACGTGAGCACACGCCGTCGCTCACCCGCACGAACTGACGAGCTCAGGCTCTAAGCGAAAAGGGCGGCAAGCTCGCGCGTTGCCTGGTTTGCAACGTCACGCGAAAGGGCCATCGCCGCGCGGTGGGCCGAGCCGTCGGCGGTCGAAGGGGCCCTACCAAAGCTCGCCGGGACCCGTTGCGAACGCACGAGTGCCGGCTCGACGGAGGCGACCCAGCGCAGGATGTCGGCGGCGAGCGCGGCGTGACCGGCTTCCTCCCAGGCGAGCAGGCGGGACACCTCGGCCACCTCGTCGACGCGCGTCGCCTGCGCTTCGGCGGCGGCGATCGCCGAGGCGAGGCCCTCGTTCAGGCAGCCGTCGAGCCAAGTCTCGGCCACCAGTCGGCAGAGCGCGAGCGGCCGCGGCAATGAGGGCCGGGGCTCCCAGCGCGGCGGAGCGATGACGAGCGCACCGTCGCCGAACAGCTCGGCGAGACCCACCGTCGCGCGGGTGTGACCGAGCTCCTCACGAGCGGCCGCGAGGGCGCGAGCGACGAGCGCGCGTGGTGCTCCGAGCTCGAATAGCTCCTGGGCCAACTGCAAGAATGCGGGCACCGAAGCGCACTCCTCGGCGGCACGCTCGGCCCAGCGTCTCGCGTCGTCGCTGCCGCACTCACGGGCTCCGACCCACCGGTAGCGAGCGAGCCGGGCCCGCCCACCGGCGCTGCGGTAGGCGCGACCGAACTCGCAAGAACCGGGAGGTCCGAACGTGGGAAGGTAGCGAGCCCCGGCACCGAGCGAGAACGTCGGAGTGAGCAACGGGTGGCGGAGATACGCGTTGAAGATGAGGGATTCGAACGTGACGCCGATGTGCGGCGCGACCCAGGGTAGTTTGCGTTTTTGCAGCAGCAAGCTCGCGCCCAGCTCCCCATCGATATCGAAATAGCTGCGCATGCTCGGCAGCTCCCCGCCCCCGTGCGCCGCGGCCGTGACCTCGAGGCGCGATACGTTGACCATCGCGAGCCGAAGCAAGGGACCCACGCCGTGGCGTTCCGAATGGTCGCCGCACTCGGCGTGGTCTTCGAGATAGTGGGTTGCAAAGCCCTCGATGCCCCACTCGAAGCCGCCACCGTCACCGACGGCGTAGCCGAGGAACACACCACCGCCACCAACCTGAAACGGCTCCGCTTCGGCCGGCCGAGCGCAGAGCAGCGGCGAAAGAGCCGCCAGCGCAAGCCATCGCGACGACACCACCCGGTCCCGATCTCCCATGACGCTCAGGCTAGCACGTCACCGGAGATCACCCGGCGCTCGTCCAGCCGACGGCCCACGTGGTCATGCTGCGGCTCAGCCTCAACGGGCGGAGCTACTTCTGAGACACCCCGTGGGCTTAGCGCAGCTGGCAGAGATCCAGGACGTTCATGTCCGTGTAGTCCTGGTTTTCGCCGCCCATCGCCCAGATGAAGCCGTAATTTTTGGTGCCGGCACCCATGTGGATCGACCACGGTGGCGAGATGACGGCCTGATCGTTCTCGAGCACTAGGTGCCGGATGGCGTCGGGCTCGCCCATGAAGTGAAACACGCGGTCTTCCTTGCCGAGGCCGAAGTAGAAGTAAACCTCGGAGCGGCGGTCGTGAAGGTGCGGCGGCATGGTGTTCCAAACGCTGCCGGGCTTGAGCAGCGTGAGTCCGAGCAAGAGCTGCGCGGACTTGCACGTTTCGGGGACGATGTACTGGTAGATGGTGCGCTCGTTCGAGGTTTCGAGCGAGCCGCGCTCGAGGGGGACGGCCTTGTCGATCGAGATCTTGACGGTCTCGAAGCGGGCGTGGGCGGGAGTGCTCACGAGGTAGAGCTTGGCGGGGTCATCGGGCGACGCCGACTCGAAGGTCACGTCGGCCGAGCCCATCGGCACGTAGAGCCCGTCGCGCGGGGCAAGCTCGAAGGTTGCTCCGTTGACGCGAACGCGACCGGGGCCGCCGACGTTGACGACGCCGAGCTCGCGCCGCACGAGAAACGGCACGTCGCCGCGCTGGCGCGGCAAGCCGAGCGTCTGCCGGACCGGCATGATACCGCCGATCACGAAGCGCTCGACGTGGGCGTAGGTCAGCCCGACCGAGTCCGCCGTGAAAAGCTCCGAGACCATGTAGCGCTCGGCAAGCGTCGCGGCGTCCGCGCCACGCATCATGTCGGGATGCGTTGCCTGGAGGGTGCGCTTGTACATGCGAGCTCGTTTACTACGGTCCGCAGCGGAGGGAAAAGCCGCATGCCATGATGCCGCGGCAGTCGTCGACCTTCTGCTCGCAGATCTCCTTGCAGTCCTTGTCTCCGCAGCCGGCGAGCACCGGCGCCACGAGCAGACACCCAGCAAAAGCGAAGGCTCGGCCCATTCAATCTCTAGATTACCGCGAGGTTCGAGTTGCGGAATTTTCCAAGAGATCGCGATTCGTGACCGTGGGGCACCCGCCTCCGCTACCTTGGGAGCACACGCTTGACGTCCCTCTGCCCCCGACTCTCAACTGCCTCGCTGGCTGCGGCCCTGCTTTCCTGCAGCTCGCCCGAGACCCCCACCGCCACTGACACGCCTTTCGCTGGAGGCGGCGGCGCGGGACAGGCGGCGGCTGGCGCGGGCGGCGGCGCGGGGGCGTCCGTCAACGGTGGCGCGGGGAATGCGGGCACGGGCGGCGCGAGCGCGGCCACCTCCGGCACCGGTGGTGGCGGATCCGGCGCCGGTGGGAAAGCTGGCGGCGGCGGCGCGGGCGGCGGCGCTGGAAACGCGGGCGGCGGCAAGGGCGGGCAGGGCTCAGGTGGCGCCGCGGGGACGTTGGGCGCCGGAAAAAGCAGCGGTGCCGGTGTTGCCGGATCGTCGGGAAGCGCGGGAAGCGCGGGAAGCGCGGGAAGCGCGGGAAGCGCGGGGACCGCGGGCGACGCTCCTGCCGTGTTCGACAGCTGCCGCTTTCATTTCGGCACCATCGATTCGAAGGCGCGGAACAACGCCGCGCTGCGCGCCGAGCTCGATTACTTCACGCCCGGCTGGATGGGACAGTCCGACAACTTCGACATGAAGTACGTTTGTGACGACACCGCGCCCGGCGCCACGTTCGAGGGGCGCGTGCCGGCGATCGTCTCTTACGTCATCGCGTTCACGGCGCGGCGCGACGAGGGCCTGCAGGACTGCAACGTGAGCGGCAACACGAACCTCTGCCAGCACGGTGCAACCTACATCCGAAACCACCTCGAAGACCGCATCATCCCCGAGTACGCCATGTACGCTCGGGGCTTCGCCGGCTGCTATGGCACCACGCGGCCGATCCTTTTCATGATGGAGCCCGACTACTACCAGTACAATGCTGGTGGCGACGCGAACGCCCTCAGCCCCGACGAGGCAGGCGACATCATGGGTCGCCTCGTCGCGACGCTGCGCGCGGAGCTTCCCAACGCGAGCTTCTCGCTCGACATCTCGCCGTGGATCCCGAACGACGGTGCCGACTGGTACTCGCACTTCGACCTCGACGCTTTCACGTTCGTCAACACTTCGGGGGGTGGCACGGACGCCGGCAACGCGCGCATCCGCTCGAGCAACCAGATGACCTGGGCCGGCGTCCACCGCGTCACGGGCAAGCCCATCCTCGCCGACACGGGCTACGGCGTCGCGGGCCAGAGCGCGGGCCACGACGCCGCGTGGGACGTTGTGGCCAACATCAACGCGCGCATCGCGGACGGCGTAGTCGGCCTCGCCCAGTACAATCCCAATTCGAGCTGGGCCTCGACGATTTCGCAAATCCGCTCGCAGCTCACCGAGCCCTCGACCTGCCCCTGAGCTCGCGTGGCGGTCCGATCGAGCGCCGCGCCGGCACGCTCACTCCTCGGGCTTGCGCCGCCTGCGATGGGCGGATGTTTGCCGGTCGCTCGCGATCGCGGTAGCCGCGGAGCCCCATGCCCGACGACCCCGCGCCCGATCGCCCGGCGCCACCCCGTTCCCCGGCGCCGCCCGAGGTCGGGGCGCGCGGTCGCTGGGCTCGCGCGCGGCGGCGGGAGCTCCTCGCCGCCCTGTCGCGCGTGCTCGAGGGGCCATGGCTCGCGCGGCGTTCGTTGTGGCTCGCCATCGCGTGCGTCATTCCGTGCGCGGTGATCGCGATTGACGTGGCTTTCATCCTGCGCGCCCGGGGACAGTCGAGCCCCGCGGGGTCCGCTTCGGCCGCGGCTGTCGCCTCGAGCGCACCGAGCGCCGCACCCGAGCCGAGCCTGACCGCGTCCGCGACGGCCGCCGCAATCGTGCCGCAGCCGGTCGAGCCGCTGAAGCTCGACGCGGGCGAGCCGCCCGTCTTCGACGAGGAGGGCGAGGACGAGCGCGGCCCTCGCAGGGAAACGCCGCCCAAGCACTTCGCGACGGTGGAGCAAGCCGTGGCCGGGAGCTGCACGACGGGCAGCGTCGAGGGACTGAGTCGTCAGATCATCGAACAGGCTCGCTGCCTGAATCCACGTGGGTTCGTGGAGCTGCCGAAGCGTCCGAATTTGCAGCTCAAATCCCACGTCTTTCCGTATCTCGAGGCCGGGGCGCGCGACCACCTCCTGCGCGCGCTCGCCGCGCACCCGAAAGCGACGCTGACGGTCAACAGTGCTCTGCGCACCGTCGTGCAGCAGTACATGGTGTGGCGCTGGTCGGCGAACAAGCGCTGCGGCGTGCAGCTCGCGACGCTCCCGGGCGACAGCAACCACGAGCTAGGCCTGGCGCTCGACGTCGCGAACGCGGCGGCGTGGCGCCCTGCGCTCGAGGCCGAGAAATTTCGCTGGCTCGGCTCGAGCGACCGCGTGCACTTCGACTACAAGGGCAAGAACCCGCCGACCACCGCGACGGACGTGCTCGCGTTCCAGAAGCTCTGGAACAAGAACCATCCGAAGGATCGCATTGCCGAGACCGGCCGCTACGACGAGAGTATGGAGCGCCGGATCAAGACGGCACCCGCAGACGGCTTCGCCCGGGGCCCGAGCTCTTGCAACGGCTCGCGGTCGCGTGGGGAAGAAAAGGCGCGCCGCTAGCGAGGGCGCGGCGTTACTGTTCGAAAAGCCCGCTGACACCGTGGGGCTCGGCTTCGTCCTCGCGTTCCAGGCCTAGTGAACGTAGCCCGACAGGGCAGCGCGGATCGCCGCGATCCGCCCCCGCCGCGCCTTCGGCACGTCTTGCTCGCGAGCGAGGAGCGGGAGGGGTGTCGTCAGCGGAGCGGCGAAGAGGTCGCTCGCATGCGTGCCGAGCACGAGCAGCTTGAACACGGGGTTGCCGATGAGCTTCACGAGCTCTGGTCGCGTTGGGGACTCGCGGAGCACGCCCTCGAGGTCGTCCTGGCAGACGTTCTCGCTCCGGACCGAAGTGGACCAACGACAATCCCGCCTTTTCGCCCGCGCGGGCTAGCGACGTGAAGTTCACGTCGGCCGTGAGATCTTGCGCGCCCGGGGCCGAGTACGGATCGTTCGGCCGCGGCGCACCTTCGGGTGAATCGCGGTAGACACGGAAAGGGAAGTCGCCGCGCCTCGCGCCCTGGACGAGGCCGAAGGTGGTATCACCGTAGTCGATGGTCACGACGAACCCCGCGCGCAGCGTTCGACCGAGCTCGGCAACGTAGCGGTCGGCGTGGAGGTTCACGTAGGCGACGACCCCCGAATCGTCGGCGGCGAGCGCGATCGAGTACTGCTCGGCGTTGTCGGCGAGGTGCGCGGCAAGCTCGGGCAGGACCGACACGGGCACGTACGCTTCCTCGAACCACAGCGCGCCACGTAGAGGCTCGCGCTCTCGCTCGGGCAGCCCCATGAGCGCCGCCATGACCGCCGCGTGGCCTTCCCGATCGAGATACGCGTCGCCGGCGTGCCCTCGAAGCGCGAATTGGGCGCGCAGGGAGCGATCCGTCTCGACGACGCGCGCCCAAAGCGATTCGCCGAGTGCGGCCCGCGCCGAAGGTTCGACGCGAGGCACGACGAGCGCCGCGAATGCGCGCCCTTCCGCGGTCAGCGCCAGCTTGTGCACGCCGAACGCGTCGGGTACCTCGTTGGTGACGACGAAGCCTCGCAGGCCGTCCGGGAAGTCGCGTTTCAGGGTCTCTGCGGGGTGCCGCGCGTCACCCTCCGCGACGAGCGCGTCGCCGCCCAAGAGGGCGCGCTGGTTCTCGCGCAGCGATGCCGAGCGCTCGTAGATTCGGTACTCGACGCGGGCGGCAAACGCGCGAAAGCGCTCCCGGTCGGCACCCCGCGAGCCTTCGGCGGCGCGCGCCACGGCGTCGAGAAAGTCGCGTGCAAGTCGGCCGTTGCCCGCGCCGAACTCGATCACGAAAAACGCATCCGTCTCGGCGAGCTCACCCCTTACGACCATGTTGACGTATGCCTTGAACGCCATGTTGGCGACGTAGCCGCCATAGCGGGGCGTAAACTCCTCGGGATGGGTGTGGAAGTGCCCCGTGCTGCCGATGCGCACGCCGTGGGCGTAGTAGCCCCACCGCGAATCGTGGAGCGCCGCCTCCATGTACGCGTCGAAGCTCGCGAAGCTCTGGACGGCGTGCGCCTGCAGCGGCGCCGCGAACGCCAGATCGCCGAAGATCTCGGCGTTGGCAAAGCGGCGCGGCACGCCCACGTGTTTCGCCGCCGGCGGCGAGCTCTTCAGCACGCTTTGCTCGGCTTCCGTCACGACCTCGCCGAAGCAAAGACGGCTCTTCTGCCGCCTGAGCGGGCGCGCGCCGGGTGCTCGGGCCAGCAGGTGATCAAAACTGCGGTACGGCCAGTGCTGGAAGATCTCGTCAGCGACGCCCGGCCGCGCTCCCGCTTCGACGCCCACCTCCCCGAGCAGCCCGACGAGCTCGTTGCGACCGAGGTCGTTCAGCCTCACGAGCGCGGGGTCTTCGTCGGGGCCACGACCAATCTCGCGCGACAGCCGGTCGAGAAACGTGCGCACGGTGCGCGCCGAGGTCGCCGCGCGCGCGTCGCTGCGGCCGGCAAGCTCGAGCACGCGCTGCCGCGTCTCGAGGGGAACCAGACGCCACCAGTGCTCGCGCACGTCACCGCCGAACGAAGGCGGCAAGCGACCCTCGAGAAAGCGTTCGCAGAATGGCCGGTACGCGCGACCCTCCGGGGAGCGCCCGAAGGCGTCGATGACGCGGTGCGCGCGCTCCTCGGCGTCACCCTCGGGGAGACCGAGGTCACGCTGACGGTAGCGAAGACCACGCACGACGCCCGCGAACGCCACCGAGGGGTTCGACGCGAGCAGGGGAAGCCCGGTGAGCGAGTCGTCGACCTGAAAGTCCTCGAACGCCATCATTTGGACCAGATGGAGCAGGAGCAGGCTCCACCCAATCCCCTGCTCGCGGCGGCGAGCGGCCGTCAGCCGAACGTCGAACGAGCCGTCGCGGCGACGACGCACCACGAAGTCACCGTCGTTGACGAGAACGTCGGTGAGCGCCGTGCCGCCGCCCTCGTCGGGATCGTAGTGGTAGACGAGAGCGGCCACCATTTCGGCGAGGAGCTCCGCCGTCGCGCCCGTACCGAGGCCGATCTGCCAGAGCAGCTTCCCCTCGGTGAGCTCGACGCGCAAAGCTCCACGAGCGATGGTGATGCGCCGGTGCTCGGGCAGGGCGCCGAAGAGCGCCGCGGGCACACGGCCCCCGAGCGTCGAAAGCTCCCTCGGCTCGACGACGAAGCGCGCGAGGCGCTCGGCACGGAAATGCCGTGCGTTCTGGAAGCATTGCCCGGGAACGTCACGCTTGGCTCGACCCCGCCCGCCCGGCTCGTCGAGCACCCTCGGGAGTTGAAGCGTGAGGGGGCCCCGTTCCGTCTCGAGCGCTATGTCCCAGGTGAGCACACCCATTCGCGCCGCACCGACACGCGCCGCGCCGAGACCCTCCAGCGCTTCGGCAACGAGGTGCTCGAGCGCGTCGGGGTCGATCACCTCGAGCACTTCGCCCCCGTAGAGGTGCTCGGGGTGGCACGTGACGACGTTGTCGAACGACCACCGGCTCGACATGAACGACGACGGGGCCGGCAACCCGCCCGTCCCGAGCAGGCAGCAGGCTTGCTCGGAAGGCGCCGGATCGGGATGACCTTCCGACATCGCCTTCCCACGTTTCGCCGAGCGCGCCGATTCCGTCAATTGCCGATTGCTCGGCCGTTGCGGACGGGCTCAGGGTGCCCAGTCGAGCGTGGAGCCCGGGACGAGCTCGCTCGCGTTACCGGACAGCAGGAGCACGTTGGACGGGGCCGTGCCCGCCGACGACACCGACGTGGCGTCGTCGAAAGGCCAGGGGCCGACGCTCGGTCCCGACGTGACGGAGATCGAATCGATGTAGACGACGGTTGGGTCCGTCCAGGGCCCCGAGCCGCTCGCGACGATCTCGATACCGAGACGGTAGATGATCGACTTGTCGAACGTGAAGCCCGGCATGCTCGTCGCTACGTCCCAGGTCAGGGTTTGCCAGCCGCCGAAGGCATCGAAGTTTCGCGCGCCGCCGTAGATCAGGTTGTAGTCGGGGTTGCCGCCGTGCTGCACGTACGCCCAGATGCGCCCACCCGTGCCCGCGGCCTTGTACACGCGGTAGCTGATGACGGCGTTCGAGAAGTCCGTCGCGGCACCGAGAGCGATGCTGAAGAGCGTGCGGTCGCCGGCTGTCGAAAGCGGCACCGAGAGCCTCGCGCAGCCCGTGCCACCGGTCGGACACGGCTCGCCACCAGCCGTGCCGCCCGCTCCCGCGCCGCCCGCTCCCGCACCGCCCGCTCCCGCACCGCCCGCTCCCGCACCGCCCGCTCCCGCACCGCCCGCTCCCGCGCCGCCCGTACCAGCGTTCCCCGAGGCGCCTGAAGCGCCGCCAACGCCAGCGCCGCCGCCCGTTGCGCCGCCGATTCCCGCGGTTCCGGACCCGCTCCCGGAAGCACCACCCGTCGCCGCTTCGCCCGCGGCACCGGCCTCGTCACCGAGCGCGCCGCCTTCCCCACCCTCACCGGGTCCGGTCCCTCCCCGGCCTGCGCCTCCGGCACCGGCTTCAGGAGTGCCCCCTTCCCCGTCCGGCACGCCACCTTCGCCCGCCGTGCCGGCCCGGCTCGTGTCGCCCGCGCCACCGCCGTGGTTCGCTCCCGCTGGTAAATCGTCGAGCAGCGACGAGTCGTAGATGCTGCAGCTCATCGCAGCGAACGCACCGAGCAGGATCTTTGGAGGCATCCGCGAAGGTCTCGACTATCTCACCGAGCAGCCACGAGGTCACGCGCCGAGCACCGAGCGGAGCGCCGCACGTGACGTGCTTATCACTTCGGATGTTTCGACCGAAACGGTCGAGCACGCCAACGGCGCCGATGGGTGGTCGAAACGAGCGAGCCGTGGGCTCTCGGAGTCGAGCGAAGAGCTTCGACGCGCACGTGCCGGCGCGAGCCAGCGCTGCCGAAACTTGGCTCTTCCACGACCAAGTTCACGAGCCTGACCGCGAGCACAACGAGCACTGACGCCCCGTGCGCACAAGGTGCGCCGCTGTACGCGACGGTCGCCAGAGCGGAGCGCCTGATAAGCCGCGGCACTGCGACCCACCCACCAAGCGGGCGCAAACGGTCCCCCTAGCGAAAGCTCTTATGACGTGACGAACACCCAGCATCGGGCCCTGTCGGGGCCAGCGAGCGCGGACTCGCGCTTCCCACCGAACGAGGCAAGCTCCTTCTGCTCCCGTCCCACGCCCGTCGTGCCGGCAGCCGAGAGCCTGCGGAGCTTTTCCGGCGTCGCCGCCCCGGCGGAGACGAGCGGCGTCGTCGCGAGACCGTCGGAACGCCGACCCGAGTCATCGCGCCCGTCCACCAACGGAATCGAGCAAACGTTCTACGATTCGGCGCCAGCGTCGCTCGCGCCGAGCCTACCGCCGAGCCTGCCACCGCCGCGCCGCTCCGTGTCGAGGACGCGCAGCACGGTGTCGCTCGTGCTATTCGTCACGCTCTTTGGCGGCGTTACGGCGCTGCTCGGCATCGCGGCGATGCGCAAGGTTGCGCTGCCGGGCGGCGTGGGCAGGTCGGTCACCGAGCTCATCGCGCACTCGCGCTGAGCGAGCGAGCGACGGCCAGGGCCCACGCCGACCCGCGCCCCCAGCCTGCTCGCGGGGTCGCATCGGCCGGTCCTCGCAAACGTCCGTGCCGGACGGGCGGGAGTTTGTTGCCTGGTTTGCGAGCGCCGCGCGGACTCTTCCTTGCCGGCGAGCCCGTGGCGCGGCAGAGGAGACACGCGTGAAACGGAGCAAGGCAGGGAACCCTCGGCTGTTTTCGGCGGCGCTCGCAGCCCTCGGCGCTGTCAGCGTCGGAGCCACGGCCTGCGGCGGCGGGGGCTCGCAGGCGAGCACCTCTGCGGGCGGGGCGCCCGCAGCCGGCACCGGTGGGGGCTCGGGCACGGGCGTGGGTGGCGCGTCCGGTGGCGCGAGCAGCGGCGCGGGCGGGACGAGCGGCAGCTCGGCGGCAGTGGGCGGCGCGTCCGGTGCCGCGGCCGCGCCGGGATCGGGCGGATCGGGCGTCTCGGGTGCCTCGGCCACCGCCGGATCCGCTGGTGCGGGTGCCGGCGCGGGGGGCGACGGCGGGTCGAGCGGCGGTGTGGGTGCCGGCGCGGGGGGCGACGGCGGCGGCGCGGGCGCGACGCCCGGAAACTGCACCTTCACCGTGAGCTCCCAGACGGCGGACAAAGCCGGCCCGGGCGGCATTCCCACGGTCGGCATCGTCGAGTGGTCGGTCGATCTCGCGAACCTCACGAGCGCGAGCATCGCGTTCGGCCTGCCCGGCGAGGCCACGCAGACGGCACCCGTCGATACCGCCGAAGGACCGAGCTTTCGCACGCTGCTGCTCGGCATGAAGGGCTCCAAGACGTACTCGTTCCAGCTCCAGGTTTCGAACGGGACGACCTCGTGCGCGAGCGAGCCCTACTCGATCACGACGGGAGCGGTGCCGAGCGCGCTGCCGCCCATCACGCGCACGCTCGGCCCGAGCGCCGCCGCGCAGGACCGCGGCTTCATCATCACGAACACGCGCAGCGGCAGCATCTACGCGATGATTCTCGACGCCGACAGCGACCCCGTCTGGTGGGCACCCGCGCCGTCAGGGTGTACCCGCGCGCAGATGAGCTACGACGGCAAGTTCATGTGGATGGCGGCGGTGAACGTCCAGAACCAGTCCGCCAACGGCGGCGAGGTCGGCCGCGTCTCGATGGACGGGCTCACCCGCACGGACAAGATCGCGGCGTTCTCCAATTGTCACCATGATCTCACGGTGTTACCCGATGGCAAGATCGCGTGCCTGTCGTGGATTCAACAGAGCGGCAACCAGCCGAGCGATCTCATCGAGGGGGACGCCGAGGGCAACGTCAGCACGGTGATGCACCTCGACTCGACCGCGTACGTCTCGAGCAGCTACCACGCGAACGCCATCCACTACCACCCCAACGACGACACCTACACGATCAGCGATCGCCAGCCGAACCTCTACATCAAGGTGAGCCGCAGCGGCGCGCTACTCTGGCAGTTCGGCGGCGATTGCACGGGAGCCCCCGCGCCCAAGTGCGTTCCGGGGACCTGGCGCGTGAACCACGGCCACCACTTGCTCGACGACGGCAGCGGCACGTTCCTGTTCTTCAACAACGGGTCGAGCGGCGGTTCAACCGTGTTCAAGTACATGCTCGACGAGGTGGGGACGTTCGCCGCCACCCAGGTCTGGGCCTATTCACCGGGGACGACCAGCAACACACTGGGTGACGTGCAGGCGCTGCCGAACGGCAACACCCTCGTCGTGTTCTCGACCGCCGGCGTGATCCACGAGATCGACGCGTCGCAACAGCTCGTGCAGTCGCTGAGCGGCGCCGCGGGTGGCTACATCGCGTGGCGCCCCACCCTGTACGGACCCCCGCCGAGGCTCTGAGGCACCGATAGCGGGGCGCAATGCCTCGCGCGTGCAGGTTGGCTGTCAATCTCCAACCGCAGCGTGGTGCGAGCGCGACCACCGGCGACGCCCGCACGAGCAGCTTCGCCGCGAGTGGCCTGGAGAGCGAGCTTTGGTACGTTCGAACGTGCCGCTCCGCGCGGCTCTCGAAGCACCGATGACCGATGGGAAAAGCGAAGCGAGCGCAGGCGAGACGCGTGGGCTCAGGGCGCTCATCGCGGTCTCCGGCGCAGCTGCCCTCGTGGGGTACTTCGTGGGCGCGCAGGGCCTCGTGCCGGTCGAGCTCCTCGGCCCCTCTACCTCGACGCCGCTGACGCGCGTGGGCTTCGCGCTCCGCGCGAAGCACCTCGGGGCGAGCGAGGGTGCCTGGGACCTGCTGAGGGGCGACGTCCGGGCGCTACGCCTGAGCTCGACGCGCTTGGACCCCCGCGTGTTCGAGCTCGTCGTTGCCCTGCGCGGGCTCGAGAGTGGCGGGCACAGCGAGTGGACCAAGGCCGAAGGGATCTGCCGCGAGCTGCACTGGTCGCGTTGCGATCGCCCATCGCTCGAACAGCTCGAAAGGCAGAGCCGCCCGTGAACCGCCGGCGCGCGCTCGATCGGCTCGCGTGGTGGCTCGGCCCTGCCCTTGCCGGAGCCGTGGGCCTGACCGTGGGTCAGCTGCACCTGAACGCGAAGCGAGGCATCTTCCAGCGGGCCACCGCCGCGCTCTCCATGGCCGAGCAGCGGACGCTCGAAGCCGCCCCCGCCTTGGCAGCGGCCAACGCCGTCTGGGCGTTCGGCAACTACGATGCCGTGCACGCGATGATGCGAGCCGAGCTCGACCGGCTCGCGGATTCCGATCCCCGGCTCGAGGCACGCGTCCTCGTGCGCTGGGGCATCATCGACCCGAACCCCGAGGGAAAGGCGGCCGTCTTCTCGCAAGCCTGCGCGCTCGACAAGAGCCTGTGCGACCACATGAAAGAAGCCGCACAGCGCGAGATCGACGCCCGTTTCGTCGAGCCGGGCGATCACCTGCCGCTCTATCTGATCGGTGGGCATCCGCCGATCCCGAGGCTCCCGTGAAGCGAAGGCGCGACAAACGGCAAAGGAGCCCAAAAGAGCGCTTGCCCCGCACCGCTGGCGTTCAGCGCGACGCGAGCGGTCGGCTGCACCTCAGGCTCCACCGCGACCCAAAAAGCGGGCAGGCGCTGGTGGAGCTCACGGCGCCGCTGTTCCAGGAGGCCTGGCAGAACGAGGTGGCGGCGGCCGCAGCGAACACCGCGTACGCCATCCTGCACGGCGAGCGTAGCCTCGAAGGGACGGTCGCGCTCGCTCGGAACGCGATGTCGGGCACGTCGCGGCTCGCCGAGGGACTGCTCGCCCGGGCGCCGCGCGGCGCGGTCGCCTGCAAGGCCGGGTGCGACCACTGCTGCTACCAGTCCGTCGGCGTCACCGCGCCGGAGGCCCTCGCCATCCTCGATCACCTCGGGCGGACGCGAACCAGCGAGGAGCTCTCGGCGCTTCGCGCGCACGTCGCGAAGCGCCACGACGAGACACGCGGCCTGTCGGCAACGGAGCGCTTCTCCCCCGAGCACCCCTGCCCCTTCCTGGTCTCGGCGAGCTGTTCCATCTACGAGGCTCGACCGCTCTCGTGCCGCGGCATGAACTCGCTCGATGCGTCGGAGTGCGCGACGCGCCTGAGGGACCCGGAGGCACGCGCCGCCTTCCTCGCGGAGGGCTCGGGAGGGCACTCCTACATGGAGCCGATCCGCGCCTTCCACGCGATCAGCGCGGGCCTGCAGCTCGGGCTCGCCGAGCTCTTCGAGCTCGACATGCGGCCGCTCGATCTGACGGCCGTGATGCACCTCTTGCTGAGCGACGCCGCGCTGCCCGAAGCGTGGCTCCGCGGTGAGTCGCCGTTCGAAACGGCGCGAGGCGGTGACAGCACAGGCAGCCTGGCCGTACAGAAATTGAGCGGCACCCTCGGCGCCGCACCGCGGGGCGGCGCCACCTGAGGCTCGAGCAGAAAGCGCGGCGCCCGAGCCTGGCCAGGCGGAGCCGGCGCTAGGTCGCCTTCATGGCGGTGACTTCACCGGGATTGGTGATGCCGCCGCTCGCGCTGGTGCCGTCGAACGCACCGAACGTGGTGACCGGGGGGCCGCCTGGGGTGCCGTCCTGCGTGCAGCCGAGCGCGTTCATGAGCGTCACGTAGAGCTTGTTGATGGGGAGGTTGCCTCCGCTCGAGCCGGTAAAGCCGATGGTGCCGCCGCTCTGGCAGGAGCTCTCGCTCGACCCGACACCGATGGCGTTCTTGCCCTCGACGTTCACGACGGCGCCCTGCTTGAAGTAACCGCCCATGCTGCCCGCCATGATGATGGGCAGGTTGTTCTGATTGTGCGCCGCGCCGTCCGACAGCTCCGGCAGCCAGATGGTCGCCGTGTTGTCGAGTAGCGTCGCGTCGCCCTCACCGATGCTCTTGAGCAGCGTAACGAGCCGGTTGTACTTGCCGGTGTACCAGGTATCGATCTGGGCGATCATGTCGAGCACGCCCTGGTAGCAGCTACCACCCACCGTGAAGTCGCCCGTGCGGTGCGAGAGACCGTGGTGCTCCTTCGTGTGGTGGATGTCGTCCCAGTTGAACGTGACGTAACCCGGGAACACGAGCATCAGCACGCGGTTTTGGTCACAGATCATGTTCAGAGCCATGAGGTTCTGCATCATGTCCGTGCCCTTGGTGAAGGAGGTCGCGAGGTTCGCGTCGCCCTCGGGGGTACCCGTGGGGCCGAGCACGTTGCCCGGCGTGATCTTGCCCGTCGGGCTCGCGGCCGCGACCTCTGCGTCCGTCGCGCCGAGCATGTCGGCCGCGAGGCGCGTGCAGGCGCCGGCGACCGTGGGGTCGTTGACGCCCACCTCGGTGTCACGAAGCAGGGAGAGCCAGTTGTCGATGCGCGTCTGGTCCGCCGAGCTCATGTTGAGGCGCTTGTAGGTATTGAGGTCTTCGCTCACCAGATCGATGACGCTCTTGCCCAGCGCGACCTTGTAGTCGGCCGGAGTCACGGGATCCTGGCCGCCGCCCGTGCCGAGCACGCCCGTGAGCTGGGTGTACACGGTCTGCGGGTTCACGTTGGCCGGGTAGGCCTGCTCCGGACCCGAGAACGAGAGCACTTCCTTGATGCTCGTGCTGGCCGCACCGACGCCGAGCACCATTGGCGTCTTGGCGCCGGGGTTGATCTGCTTGGCGATGATGTGGTCGAGCGACATCGTCGTCGCGTAGCGCTCCCTGGCCGTCGAGATCACGTCGCAGGTGAGCTTCGAGCCCATCGCCTGGTCGTGCGGGTCGATGGACTGCCCCCGGGCGTATTCGTTGAGCGACCGGAAGCCACGCGGGATGAGCAGCTTGTCGACGTGCGGCGCGAGCACCTCGAGGTACGTGCCGGCGAGGTCGGCCGCCGTGAGCGCGCCGTCCTCCTTCTTGGGGAACCAGCGGTTCGTGAGGCAGCCGTTGTGCGTGTAGAAGACGACCAGGCGCTTCGGCGCGGTGGCGGCGACGCCCTGGGCCTTGGCCCATTTCTCGTGAAGGGAGGGCAGGAACGGTGCCGCCAGCGCGGCGCCCGCCACACCTTTGAGAAAGAGTCTTCGATTGAGCGAGTTCATTGCACACCTTCTACGGCTCGGACTCGGAACGATTGAGTCTGTGTGAGATCGGTGATCAGGTTGAGCACGGTGTAGCCGCCTGCGGTCATCTTGGCCGCGAGGTTGTCTACCGTGCAGGCGTTGAACGGGATCCGACTCGCGCTCGTACGCGAAGCTGACCCACTTCTGTGCGTACTGGCGCATGGCGCCGGGCGATGTGGCGATCGCCTGCATGAGCTCCGCGGGGGTCGTGATGTGAACCGGATCCACACCGTCCGTGATGGTCACGTCGGCCGTGATGTCGAGGGGGACCTGCGTGTCCCTCTCCACCGTCTGGAAGGCACCGACGGCGTCGAAGGCCTCCATCACGAAACCGGGCGGGTTGATGTACCCATGGTGGCAGCCCGCGCAGTCCGGACCCGCCGTGAGCGCGTCGAAGATCTTGCGGGTGGTGTCGAGCTCGGGGCCCGTCGGCAGGGGCGTTTGCTCGGCGCCGGGAGGAGGAGCATCGATGTGGATGCCAAGCACCTGCTTGGTGATGAAAGCACCACGCAAGATGGGCGACGTGCGCACGAAGCCGGCGAAGTTGCTGAGGAAGCCGGCGCGCGTGAGGAAGCCCGGCCTGGTGTTCGGATCCAGCGTCACCTGCGTGAGGTCGGTGCCGTACGCGTTCGGATCGAGCCCGTAGAGCGGCGCCGTGGCCTTGTTGACGTAGGCGATCGGGCTCAGGAAGAAGTCCGCGAACGTCGCACCGGGGGCGAAGGCGATGTCGTCGAACATGAGGAGCGTCTCCTCCGACAACGCCGGCACGAGATCCTTGCTGAAGTTCGGGTAGATGGTCGGATCCTTCTGAGCCGAATTCCAGTGGCTGCCCGCTCCCATGAACAGGTAGTACTGGTGGAAGGTGTTCACCATCTCGTGCGCTCTGGGATCCTGGAGCATGCGCTCCGCCTGCGCGAAGATCTGTTCCGAGGTCGAGAGCTGGCCCGTGTCGGCCGCCTGGTTGAGTGCGTCGTCGGGCGTCGAGCCCCACAGCAAGTAGGAGAGGCGCGAAGCCACTTCCTGCGGCGACAGGCTGTAGTGCCCAGCACCGTCCGACACCTCGGTCGTCTCGGCGCGCTGGATGAACGAGGGCGAGACGAGGAACAGATAGAGGAGGGCCCGGGCCACCTCGTCCGGGGCACCCGACGGAGTGATGGCGGCGCCGTTCGCCACGATGGCGTCGAAACGCGCGACCTCGTCCGGCGTGAGCGGCCGGCGGAACGCCTTGCGACCGAAGTCGACGATCGTGTTGTGCAAGCAGCCACCGGCGTCGCCCGCGGCGGGAGTGCACTTGAGGAAGTTCGCCTTCAACGTCGGGTCGGCCATGACCTGCGTGGCGATCATGTCTGCGACCGACTGGTAAGCGCTCCAGCCGAGGTCCGTGAGGCCGGCCTCCTGGTCCGTCGCAAGGAGCACGGACGGCAGCACACCGGACATGAGCACCTGCACGCCGAGCAGGTCGCGGACCGTTCGGTCGTACTGGGAGTTCGTGAGGCGCGGGATCTGCGAAGTGGGCGCGATACCCGGCGTGCAATTGACCGGCATGCCGCTCGAGCCACCCGAGCCGGTGAGTCCGGAGCCGGCCGTGCCTCCGGAGCCCACGCCGGCCCCCGAGCCGCCCGATGAAGTGTTGCCGGCGCCGGTGCCGGCACTGGCTCCGGAACCCATCGTCGCGCCGGAGCCGCCGGAGCCGTTCGCGCCGGTGCCGTTGTTGTTGGTACCCGGCATACCGGGGCCTTCGCTGGGCCCGATGTTCCCGGAGCAGCCCGCAACGAGCAGGGTTGCGATCAGCAGTCCAGTTGTCCCTGTTTTGTCCATCGTTTCACCAGTTGGCCAGGTTGGAAGCGCGCGATGCCCGCGAACCCGATCTCGTATGGACTATAACCACTCTATAGATAATCAGGCAGACAGCCGTTTTTTCAATGTTTTTATAGAGTTGTAGGATTCCTTGTTTGCGGGATTTTGGGGGCAAAAGGGGCGCTCCGGATCACACTCAGAGCGATTTGTTCCACTGTGAAGACGCATTTTCGACTCAGAAATCCACTGATCGTTCAAACCCACTCATCCGGAGGATTTATCGAGAATCGGCAAAACCGACGCCGATATTTCTGAAGTGGCGGCGACTAACGCGTTTCTGCGCCGCCCATTTGCATTCCTGCGGCGTCTCCGTCCGCCGCCCTGAAGCGTTTTAGTGGCAGCGAAACTACTCAAAAGGGGCGCCCCGCGCGGCGGCGCGCCATGCGGTGTCGCCTCCCCAGATATCGTATTTCGATTCGAACTATCTAATCGAGACATGGAATCTGATATCGTATTATGGTCGGAGCGTGGGCGCGTCGGCGGAGGGCACGAGCGCGGCCGGCGCCGCGTCCGTCCCACGACTGAGCGCGAGACAGGCCGGATCAGCGCTCGTCCGCGCCGGCGCCCGAAACGAGTCGCGTGCCGTCCCGTCCGCCGACGGATCGCTCGACGGCCTCTCGCGTGATCTGGAATGAGTGGGGGCTTCCGAACGCCGGCCCGGGCCAAAAACCCGTTCAAAACCTGCGTCCAGGCGGGGCTTCGAGCTTGCATCCGCCTCTGCACCGCCACATGTTTCGAACATGTCGTCGAGTCGGGAGCTGACTTCGTCTTCGGACGAGCCCGGGCGACGGCGCGCGCGGACTCCCGGGCGCCTGCTGATTGTCGAAGACGACGACGACACCCGGGCCGCGCTAACCGACGCGCTCGGGGACCTCGGCTACGCCACCGAGGGGCTTTCGGACGGCGAGAGCGCTCTCCAGCGCATCGAACGCACCGAGTTCGACGCCGTGCTGACCGACGTGCGCATGCCCGGTATGGGCGGCGTCGAGTTCTGCCGGCGGCTCGCCGGGGATCGCCCGCACCTACCCGTGGTCGTCATGACCGCGTTCGGCGATACCGACGTAGCGCTCGGTGCGCTGCGCGCCGGGGCCTTCGATTTTCTCACGAAGCCGCTGTCGCTCGCCCAGCTCGGCGAGGCACTCGAGCGAGCCCTCGAGCGGGGCGCTCGCGGCTCGATTGTCGTGCGGCCCACGTCGCGAACGCACACCTGTCACGAGCTCGAGGGCGTCGTCGGCTCGAGCAAGGCCATGCAGCGGGTCGCCGAGCGCGTCGTCCAAGTGGCGTCGAGCGACGCGACCGTGCTCATCACGGGAGAAAGCGGGACCGGCAAGGAGCTCGTCGCCCGCGCGGTTCACCGCGCCAGCGGCCGCAAAGGGCCGTTCGTCGCCTTGAGCTCGGCGGCCATTCCCGGAGAGCTCCTGGAGGCGGAGCTGTTCGGGCACGCGCGCGGCGCGTTCACGGGTGCGAGCCAAGCCCGAGCTGGGCTCCTCGCGCGCGCCAAGGGCGGCACGCTGTTTCTCGACGAGGTCGGCGACCTACCGACGACGCTCCAGCCCAAGCTTCTGCGCGCGTTGCAGACGCGCCGCCTGCGTCCCATAGGCTCGGTCGACGAGGTGACTTTCGACGCCCGGATCATCGCCGCGACCAACCGCAACCTCGAGCAGGCCATCGCCTCCGGCAGCATGCGCGACGACCTCTTTTTGTGCCTGAACGTCCTCACGATCGAGCTTCCGCCACTGCGTGAGCGCGAGGGCGACGTGACGGAGCTCGCGCGTCATTTCTTGGCCCGCGCGAGCGCGGCTCAAGGCGCCCCCTATCGGCTCACGGTCGAAGCGGAGCGCCAGCTCGCGCGCCACCGCTGGCCCGGCAACGTCCGCGAGCTGCAAAACGCCATGGAGGCGGCCGTCGCGCTCACCACCTCGCCCGAAGTGGGGTTCGACGAGCTGCCGACGGGCCTCAGGCAACGCATCAGGCTCGGACCCGGCCGCGACGGTCGCAGCATGGAGGAGGTGGAGCGGCACCACATCCTCACGGTGCTCGAGGCGCTTTGCTGGAACAAGGCCGAGGCCGCGCGCATCCTCGGCATCAACCGAGCTACGCTGTACCGCAAGCTGCATCGCTACGGGCTGGACGAACCGTCCAACTAGCGCGGCGCATGCGCTCGAGCGCTACTCCGGGCCGGAGTCGAGCGGCTCGCGCGGCGCGCCGGGCAGCTCGCCCGCGGACTCCAGCGCGTAGAGCTTGAGCTTACGCTGGAGCGTCTTGCGATCGAGCTTCAAGATGCGCGAGGCGACGGTGCGGTTGCCGTTGACGGCGCGCAAGGTCTCGAGAATGTGGGAGCGCTCGACCGCCTCGAGCGGCGCGAGCGCGGTCGCCTCGGGCGCGGGGCCGTGCTCGAGCTTGGGACCGCTCGGCAAATCGAGCCAGGTGACGTAGTCGGTGCGAGCCGCCGCGAGCGCCGCCACCATGCAATTTTCGAGCTCCCGCACGTTGCCTGGCCAGGGGTGCCCGAGCAGGGCGCGGGCCGCCGCTGGCGTGAGGCCATGGCAGATCTCGCGCGGGCGCGAAGCGAGACGGATGAAGTGCTGCGCGAGCAGCAGGACGTCGTAACCGCGTTCGGCGAGCGACGGGATGCGCACCGACACGACGTTGAGCCGGAAGTAGAGGTCCTCGCGGAAGCGACCGGCGCGCACCTCGCGCATCAGATCGCGGCTCGTGGTGGCGATGATGCGAGCATCGAAGAAAACCTCCTCGGTCTGACCGAGCGGGCGGCTCCGGCGCTCCTGTAGGGCGCGCAAGAGCTTGGCCTGCGAGTCGAGCGGCAGCTCGCTGATCTCGTCGAGAAACAGCGTGCCACCCGAGGCGCCCATGAGCAGCCCCTCGCGATGAGCGATCGCACCCGTGAAGGCGCCACGCACGTGCCCGAAGAACTCGCTCTCCGCGAGCGTTTGCGGGATGGCGCCGCAGGCCACGGGAACGAAGGGCCCCTTGGCGCGCGGCCCCGCGGCGTGCAGCGCCTGCGCAACCAGGTCCCTTCCGCTGCCGCTCGGCCCGCTGATGAGCGTGGTCGCGCTCGAGGCGGCGATGCGCAGGATGCGCTGCCTCAAGCGCTCCATGGCGTCGCTTTCACCCAAGAGCTCGGGCAAGGACGCGGGGACCGGGATGCCGAGGCGCAGGCGCGAGAGGCGCGCCTCGAGATCGACGGCCGCGAGCACCCCCTCCACGGCGCGCACGACTGTGTCGGGCTCGTCGGTCACGAAGTCGCGTGCCTGGGCGCGGATCGCAGCAACGACGCCATGCAAGGATGGCTGCGCTCCGACGACGATGAGCCGCGCGTCGTCCGAAAGCGCCGCCGGTAGCTCGCGCACGAGGGTTTCGGGAACGACGAGGGCGTCGAAGGAGCGCACGTCCACCCCCGCGAGATCACGGCGCCGCTCGGTCCGGAAAGCCTGCGCGAGGGCGGCCTCGATGGCACCGGAAACGAGCCCCTCGGGGTCGAAAAGCAGGACCGACGCCGTCACTTTCTGGATTTTCCCACCTCGGCCGGGGCCTCGGCAAGCGAGTCGGACTGCGACATGTCGCACGAGGCGCCGCCACAGTCCGGGGCGACCGTGGAAAATGCAGCGGGTTTGGCGCGGGTCCTCGCCGAACAGACGATGGCACGCCCGATGCTCTCGAGAAACCCCATGCCACCGAAACACCCCACCGTTTTCGGAGTCCGGGGTCGCTTGCTGCACGAGCGGGTTCCGAGGGTCCTGCTCGCGGACGACGACGACGACTTCCGCGCCGCGCTCGCGTCCACCTTGGCGGAAGACGGTTGCTCGGTCGTAGAAGCACGCGACGGCTGCGAGCTCTTGGAGCTGCTCGCTCCCTACGCCACCTCGCCACCGGTAGCCCCCTACGACGCCATCGTGACGGACATCGTGATGCCGGGGTTCAGCGGCATCGACGTGCTCACCGCCTTGCGACGCCACCTCGGTTCGACGAAGGTCGTGGTTGTGACGGGCTTCGGCGATGCGCGCACCTACCGGGTAGCGCGGGCGCTCGGCAGCGTCGCCGTGATGAAGAAACCGCTCGACTTCGACGACCTGAGGACGACTCTGGCGAACGTTCTCGGGGCGGCCTGAGGGGCGGGGCAGCGTCGCAGACGAGGACCGTCGGACCCATGGGTGTCACCTCGACGGCCGGTCCGCCGCGGGGCCAGCCGAGGCACGACGCGGCAAGCTAAGGACGAAGGTGGAGCCCGTACCGGGCGTGCTCGTCACGTCGATGGCTCCGCCATGCGCGAGGGCGATTCTCGCGCGCCAGGTAGAGCCCGAGACCGAGCCCGCCGTGCTCTTTCGCCGACGCCGCACGTTCGAAACGCTCGAAAATGCGGCCAAGTGCCTCCCTGGGGATGCCGACGCCGGAGTCACGCACGGAAATGTCGAAAGCATCCTCGGTCTGGCCGAGGACGATCTCGACGGGCTTTCCACGGCCGTATCTGACGGCGTTCGAGAGCAGGTTCGCGAGCGCCTGAGCCACGCGCGTGCGGTCGAGGGCTCCAACGGCAAAAGCGGGCCCGCTGAGCGTCAGCGTGCTTTCGGCCTTGGCTGCCGCGTCGCGGTGCTGATCGACGACCTCGGCGACGAGCTCCGCGAGGTTGACGCGCTCGATCTCGAGATCGAGCCGGCCGGCGGCAATCCGAGTAACGTCGAGTAACCGCTCTGCCAGCACGATGAGATTGTCGGTCTGCCGGAGCGCGCTCTCCATGCGGCTCCGGATGCGAGCGTCGGCGTCGCCGAGCGCACGAACCAGTCCGTCGAGCTGCAGCTTGAGCGGGGTGAGCGGCGTCCTCAGCTCGTGCGAGGCGATCGCGAGAAACTCGTCGCGCACGCGGACGGCGCGCTCGGCCGCGGTCCTCAGCGATTGCTCCTGGACGAGCAGAGCCCGGCGCTCCGCGACCACGGCCGACAGCGTCAAGGTCGTGCAGGCCGCCATCGCCATGAAGCCCTGGAGGCCGAGGAGCTGCTCGTAGAGCGTCGCACCTGGCAGTGGGCCCCGCCCGAGCGCCGTGCCCGTGATGGCGACGACGCTCGTGAGCAACGTCGCGCCGCTCGCGCCGCGGGGCCCGAAACGCAACGCCGCCCACAGCAGAAGGGGTATCACCATGTGAGGCTGCCGCAGGGGACCGATCGCGGCGCCAGGCTGCTGCCCGAAAACGAGCGCGCCGAGCACGCCGAGCAATGCGATCATGAGCGCACTCTCCGCCACGCGACCGCGCGTCCAGCGCGGCGCCGGGACGCTGAGCGTGAGCAGAAAAGGCGCGACGATCAGGTCCCCGATGACGTTGCCGAGCCACCACGCGAGCCACGCGCTTCCGAGACGGGCCGGCGGCACGACGCCACCCAGCGTCATGCTGAGCGTGCCGATGCTGGCGCTCACGAGCGTGCTCCCGAGCGCCGCGAGCGCGATCAAGGCGATGGCGCTCCGCAAGGTCTGGAGCGAGCGCTCGAATCCGACGCGCGAGAGCGCGTAGGCGCCGAGCAGCGCCTCGAGCGTATTGCCCGCCGCGATGCCGACCGCAACGGCCGGCGGCGCGCCGACCCAGAGGTTGACGAAAAGCGCGCCGAGGGCGATCCCCGGCCACGCCCAGCGACCGAGCACGACGAGAGCGGCGAGGGCGAGCCCGGTTGACGGCCACACGAGCGTCGCGAGGCCACCCACGGCGTCGAGGCTGAGCCCGATGCGGGCCACGAGAACGTAGCTTGCACCGAGCGCCACGCCACGAAGAACGCGCGATACCGTCCGTCGTCGCCGCTCGGGAGCTCGGGGCACGCTCGCGCGATGTTAGGCCCATCGGCGCGGGCGTGGGAACGGCAGTCCTCCTCGGTGATGCGCGTCTCGGCGAACTCGGGGGGCCGTGGGCGACTCCGGACAGTGCCCGAAGCGAGCGGCCAGGTGGTCGAGCTGTTGCCGGAACCGAAGACCTTGCCGGGCAACCGGGGTCGGAATACGAGATGGGTCCGGAGTATGAGCAGCGACACATTGTCGGAAGTGCTCCGCGCCGTGCGACTCACGGGCGCCGTCTTCTTCGCGGTCGATGCCTCCGCCCCCTGGGTTGCCGACACGCCCGACGCGCGCGAGGTCGGGCCACACATCATGCCCGGGCTCGAGCACGTCATCGAGTATCACGCCATCGTCGAGGGGGCATGCTGGGGAGGGCGCCTCGACGAGACACCGATTCGGCTCGAGCCGGGGGACGTGATTCTGCTTCCCCCAGGGCGACCCCCACGTGATCTCGAGCGCACCGGGCATGCGCGCCAGCGTCGCCGATGACGTTCGTGGGCACGGCCCGCAATCAACGCCTGCCGGTCACGATCCGCAGGGGTGGCGGCGGGCCCGAGCGCACCCGCTTCATCTGCGGTTTTCTCGGCTTCGATCGCGGACCCTTCAATCCATTGCTCGCGAGCTTACCGAGGACGATCCACATGCCGCGCGCCACGAGCGACAGCGTCGTCGACGAGCTGCTAAAGCTTGCCCTCCGCGAGTCGGAGGCGCCGCGCGCGGGTGGCTTGACGGTGCTGTCGCGCCTCAGTGAGCTCCTGTTCGTCGAGGTCGTGCGCCAGCACACCGAACGACTGCGGCCGGAGCAGGGCGGATGGCTCGCGGGGCTGCGCGACGAAAGCGTGGGGCGGGCGCTTGCCAAGCTGCACGAGCGCCCGACGCACGATTGGACCCTCGAAGAGCTCGCGCAGGCCGTGGGCGTGTCGCGTTCGGTGCTCGCCGAGCGCTTCGCGCACTTCACCGGCATTCCCCCGATAAAGTACCTCGCGCGCTGGCGCGTTCAGCTCGCCGCGACGCTGCTCTCGACGACCGAGCTCAGCGTTGCGGAGATTGCCGAGCGCGTCGGCTACGGCTCCGAAACGGCGCTCGGCCGCGCGTTCAAGCGCTGGGTCGGCGTGGCGCCGGCGGGCTTTCGGCGCGGCGAGCGCGGCACCACGGCGCCCCCACCGGACGGCTTCGCCGAGCGCTGAGCTCGCGGAGCCGTCCCCCGCCGCCGCTAGGCGCACGCTATTCGGCCATCAGCCTGCCCGAGCCGCCCATCTCCGCAGGCATGTCGCGTTGCTTGGGGAGGCCGTCGTGAACGTGGAGCACGGCCTCCTGGTAGTTCACGTGCAGCATCGGCGAAAGGGCGAGGGTTGGAATCAAGGCCGCATACACGTCGGTCACGCCCCACGTGGGGTGCTCCGTGAAGAGGTGCCCGCCGCAGAGCTTGCACCACTTGCGAACGCTGCGCTCCGTCTTCTGAAACCCAGCGACATGCTCCGCTCCGCGTGTGACGGAGACCGCCGTCGGCGGCCAGAGGGTGAAGGCGTTCACGGGGGATGCCGACCAAAGGCGGCAGGATTCGCAGTGGCAAAAGCCCACGGCGGCCGGTTTGCCCGTGACTCGAACCTCCACGGCTCCACAAAAACAACGTCCCGAAAAGTGCTCGTCCATCGACATCGTTTGGTCTCCTTCGGCAGGCTCCTCTCGCCGCCTGCGCAGCCCAACGTGTGCATCCGGCAGCCAAAAAGCGGAAGAACCGCGCGTCCGCCGTGCTCGACCGGAAGTCCGGGGCGCGCTCAGTTGACACGACGCTCGCGGGCAATCGCCCGGTAAGCTCGCCGCTCGGCCGCAAAGTGCGGCGCTCGGTCGCGTAGTCGACGGCATAGAGCCCGAAACGAGGCCGGTACCCCCTCCGGCCCATTCGAAGTTGTCGAGCAACGCGCCCCGGCTCGCGCGCGAATTCAGGGGGGAACGGCGACGACCAGAGACCAGCGGGCCGTGGGAACCGGCGCGAACGACAGCTCCGCGGGCGCTCCGGTCGCGAGGTCGCTCCCTCGACCCGAACCGGTCTCGCCCGCGAGGATCCGCGTCCAGAGCGCACGACCTCCGGGGTCGGCGGGTAGCTCGGGGCGCGACCCGGGTGCCGGGAAGCGCAACCGAGCCTCCGGGTGGCTCAGGACCGTTCCGGCCGCGCTCACCATCAGAGCGTACGATTTTCCGCCGAAGCGCGAAGACCGGACGGCCTCGTCGAGAGCGTGGAAGTAGTCGAGCGACAGATCGGCGGTGACGACGCCGGCGCGCCTGCGGTCGCGGAAGAAAGGCATCGAGAAGGTGACCATCGGGATGTTGCCGCCGCCCTCGTTGACGTACGGCTCGGAAAAGCTCCCCTGATCGATCGCACCCCGATACCAGTCCCATTCGCGATAGATCGGCGTGTACCCCGGCGGCAAGAGCTGCTTCGCCTCTACGCCCCTTTCGCCGCGAAAGACGTACAGGCAGAAGTCCGATACGTCGGGACGAAACGCCGCGGGCTCGAACGCGACGGCCATGCCGAAAATGTGCGGCTCGTCGTGGAGCTCGCGGCGAAGCCACGTTTCGAGCTGCGCCTCGCTCCAGTCCTTTCGCCCCGCGAGCGCAGCGGCCACGACACGCGGCACCCCGGCGAGCTGGCGCAGGTCGCTGTCGACGCTCGCCGCCTTGTTGGCAAGCGCGCGGTTGCGAAGCTCACCCTCCGCGGCCGTCGCCTCGCGCCGCGCGAGCTCGGTCAGTTTGAGCTCGCGCGAAAGCTCGCGCGTGAAGGCCGCCCAGGTCGCGAGCAGGCCGATCAGCCCCATCGCCGAAACGAGCGCGAGCGTTGCCCAGGCAGGATTGCGGCGCGCCCAGCGTTGCGCCCGCTCGAGCCGACCGGCGGGTCGCGCGAGGATCGGCTCGTTGCCCAAGAGCCGGTCGAGGTCGTCGGCGAGCTCGGCCGCCGTCGCGTAACGCTTTTCGGGCTTCTTTTCGAGGCATTTCAGGCAAATGACGTTGAGGTCACGGGGCACCGTTCGACTGCAGCGCGCGCGGCGAGACCGGCTCGCGCAAAACGGCCTGCATGATGGTGTCGAGCGTGTTGTCGGCCTCGAACGGCGGCCGCCCCGTGAGCGCGTCGTAGAGGATGGCACCGAGGGCATAGATGTCGGCGCCCGGCCCCACGAGGTCACCGCGCCCGAGAGCCTGCTCCGGCGACATGTAGCAAGGCGTGCCGAGGATCTTACCCGTCTGGGTTTGCCTCACGGCGTCGAGCCGTTTCGCGATGCCGAAATCGGTGATCTTGGGCGTACCGTCGCTGTCGAGCAGCACGTTGGCCGGCTTGAGGTCGCGATGCACGATGCCTTGCTCGTGAGCGGCCTGGACGGCGCGTGCGAGCTCCGTCACGAGCTTCGCAGCGGCACGCCACGCCATGGGCTTGCCCCCGAACAGATCCTCGACGCTGCCGCCCTCGACGTACTCGAGGGAAAAATAGGGGCGACCCTCCACTTCGCCGATCTCGTAAATCTGCACGATGTTCGGGTGCTTGAGGCGCGCGACGGCTTCCGCCTCACTGATGAAGCGCTCGCGCTCTTCACCTTGCGAGTTGCCGGCGAGGATCATCTTGATCGCCACACGGCGCCCGAGGCTGCTGTGTACGGCGCGGTAGACGACGCCCATGCCGCCCCGTCCGATCTCGCACTCGATCTCGTAGCCTGGGATCAAGGGCGGCGGCTCGTTGCTCGAGCGGTCCGCAGCAGCGGGCATGCTCGAAACCGTCCGAGCGCTCTCAATCGTGCTGGCGCGTGTCCTCATCGTCTTTCAAACCCGGGGACGGTCCGACGCTTGCAGAACGCAGCACCCGAATCAAGTAACGGATTCTGACAGGGCGCGGCGAGGTCCTCGGCACGCTCACGGGAGGGGTGCGTCGGCAAGAAGACGCTCGCGGTCCGAAACGGGCGGGCTGGGCGCGGGCGCCGGCGGCGCGCCCCGTGTCACCAGATGGTGACTCGTTCGGCGGGTGAGAGGAAGAGCTTGTCGCCCTGCGTCACCCCGAAGGCGTCGTACCAGGCGCCCATGTTTCTGACGACCCCGTTGACGCGGAACTCACCGGGGCTGTGCGGGTCGGACTTCAGTGTGGTGAGCAGGAATTCGTCGCGCGCCTTCGTCGCCCAGAGCTGGCCGAACGACATGAAGAAGCGCTGCGTGCCCGTGAAACCGTCGATCACGGGGGCGGGTTTGCCGCCGAGCGACTTCTCGTACGCGGAAAGAGCCACCGAGAGGCCGCCGAGGTCGCCGATGTTCTCGCCGAGCGTGAGCTGGCCGTTGATGTGCTGCCCCGGCAGCGGCTCGAAGGCATCGTATTGCTTGACGAGCGACTGGGTGAGCGCGTCGAAGCGCGCGCGATCCTGTTCGGTCCACCAGTTTCGCTGTACGCCGCGGGAGTCGTACTTCGAACCCTGGTCGTCGAAGCCATGCCCCATTTCGTGGCCAATCACCGCGCCGATCGCTCCGTAGTTCACCGCGGGGTCGGCGTGCGGATCGAAGAACGGCGGCTGCAGAATGGCCGCTGGGAAGACGACCTCGTTGAAGGGCGGATTGTAGTACGCGTTGATCGTCTGCGGCGTCATCTGCCATTCGTCGCGATCCGTGGGCTTGTCGAGTCGACCCACCTCGTCGTCGTGCCAGTACTTGGTGACGGCGCGATAGTTGGCCATGAGGTCGTTCGGCACGATGGTGATGCCCGAAAAATCACGCCACTTCTTCGGGTAACCGACCTTCGGATTGAAGGTCGCGAGCTTCGCGAGCGCTTGCTTCTTCGTCTCGGGCCCCATCCACGAGAGGGCCTCGATGCGTTCCTCGAAAGCGCCCCTCAGGTTGCCGACCAGCTCGTTCATCACGGCCGCCGACTCGGGCGGGAAGTGACGCGCGACGTACAGCTTGCCGATGGCTTCGCCGAGCGAGTGCATGCCACCGACGAGGTTGACCGCGCGCTTGTAACGCTCGCGCTGTTCGGGCTGGCCGAGCAGCACCTTGCCGCGGAAGGAGAAGCTCGCGTCGTCGATGGTGTCACCGAGCAGCGGCGCGTGATTCTCGACCAGGTGGAACGTGAGGTACTGCTTCCAGGTGGAAAGCGGCGTCTTCCTCACGATTTTCGCCAGAGGGACGAGCGCGCTCGGGGTAAAGACATTGAGCTCTTTTAGCTTCGTAGCGTCGATGTCCATCGCCTCGAAGTACCGGCGCCAGGCAAAGCCTGGGAACTTCGCCTCGAAGTCCGAAAGCGTGAAGACGTTGTTCGTCTTGTCGCTGTCGCGGAGCTCGGTACGGGGCCAGTGCTTCTCCGCGATGCTCGTCTCGAGCTTCAGGATGGCGGCCGCGGCGCGCTTTGCTCGGGCCTCGTCGAGGCCGGTGAAACCGAGCATGGTCGCGATGTGAGCCTCGTAAGCCGAGCGCACCTTGGCGAAAGCGTCCTCGAGGTAAAATGAACGATCGGGCAGGCCGAGCCCGGCCTGCGCGACGTTCAGCATGTAGCGATCGGGGTTTCGGCGATCGACCTCCACGCCGGCGCCGAACGGCGCGTTCGAGCCCATCATGTCCGCGCGCCCGAAGGCCTCGACGAGGCCCTTCTCGTCACGGATCGCCGCGATGGCCGAAAGCTCGGGCCCGAGCGCGGCGATACCCTTGGCCTCGAGCGCTGCACGGTCCATGAAGCTCGCGTAAAAGTCACTGATCTGCTGCTCGATGCTCCCCGGCACCGCCGGCTTCTGGGACAGCTCGTCGAGGATTGCCTTGACCTGATCTTCCGCTCGATATTGCAGCTTGATGAACGCGCCGTAGCGCATCTCGTCGGGCTTGAGCTGATACGTCGCGAGCCAATGTCCGTTCACGCTGCGGTAGAAGTCGTCACCGGGGCGAACGCTTCCGTCACGATTTTCGAGCTCGATGCCGAACGTGCCAAGCTCGGGCTTCGGCCCGGCGGGCGCCGGCGCCACCTTGGCCTCGGGCTCGGCAAGCGCGGCGCGCGGTGGCGGAACCTGTGGCGCATTTTTTTGGCACGCGCCGAGGCAGGTCAACAAGGCAAACGAAACCCAGCGATGATACGGCATCCTTCGACCTCCGACGTTCGAACGACTTCGCGTCGCCCGACACGCGACCGGTAACAGCCTCGCGAGGCCTCGTAAAGCTCATCCCTCGCACGGACCAGGCACACACTTCGACGGCGCGGGGACGCGCGGCAACGACCGAGGCTTGATCGTCAACTTCGACTTCGACTTCGACTTCTTCGTGCGCTTCTAGCGCGACGCCGCGGGCCGGCCTCCGAGGCTTGTGAGGCGCGAGCCCTTCGACGAGGATAGGCCCGTGACCTCCTACGGGAACGGTCCTTACAACGGCCTCGTGTCAACCCGACGAGCGGGGCGCTCGGCATCGGCCCGGCCCGGCTCATCACGCACGAGCTCTCGCTTTACTTCGGGGGCGGAGTGAAGTTCTGAGCTTCACGACGACGCGGAGCGCCCGACGCCGAGCAGCCCGCCCGTCAGCGCGAGGAGCGTCGCGAGCACGACGACCCACATCCCAAACCCGGTGCTTTGTAGGAAAAACCTGAGCACCGTGTAGAAACCGAATCCGAGAATCATCGTGGCGCCGCCCACGGCGAGCCACGAAGTGAACCGATGGCCGAGCAGCGCGCCGGCGATCAACACGACCCCCAAGGTCGGGATCGCGAAGAGCAGAAAGCCGCTGTTGCCCGCCACCATGCCGACCATGTCGCCTTGCGCGAGGCTCAGACCGAGACCGCTCACCGTGAGCATCGCGCCGACCTTGACCCAGGGCAAGAAGAACCCGACGAGCAACGCCGCGCCGCACGCGATGAAGAGCCCGCGGAGCACGATCGCGAGGCGCACGTTGCCCCGGGCCACGGGCGCGGGCTCGACCGCCGTTTGCTCCTTGACCGGAGTCGCGTCACCCATGGGAAAAACGCTACCACGCGTGCCGAACGGGTGGAAAGCAGGTGCGGGGCCGCGGCACACCGAGCCGTGTCGGCAAAGTGTCCGATCGGTGGCACGCCTCAGTATTGGTACTGCCAGGAGAGATCCAAGCCGGTACCGATGTTGCCGATCTCGGTGCGGAGCGACCAGTTCTGGCGAAACCGCCAGTTGACCGTCCCGCTCACGCCGCTCTCGGATTCGCTGCCCAGTCCATTCCCGCCGAATGCCTTGTAGCTGCCTTCGAACCAGATTTCGTCGCTGATCTGTACGGCAGCCGTGTACGTCGCGTAGGTGCGATCGTCGAGACCCGTTTCCGCTGCGGCGCCGAGCTGCAGGCCTTGCAGCGGCGTGTCGGCGAAGGCAGCCCCCACGTCCATACCGTAGGTGAGCAGCATGGCCTGGATGTCCTCCTCGGAGCGAGGCGGGTCGCTTTCGAATCGCAGCGTCGCCTCGCGCAGCGTGCCGCGGACCTCGACGTAGACGGTCGTCGTGTCCGGCGCGCGCCAGCGCGCGAGCACCCGGAGGCGCGGGTTCGAGGGCTCCCCCGTATCGAAGTGAACTTCTCCGGACTCGATGCTGAACGCCTTGCCGAGCAGCTGGACGCGGCCGCCGGGCTCGAGCTCGATGTCACCCGTGACGTCCACGTCCTTGCCGAGCGTGAGGACGGGCGTGCCGTGCAGCGGGATTTCGAGCCCGGCGCGCTTGACGCGAACCTTCTTGCCGAGCTGAAACACGAGCTGCCAGCGCTGTGCCTCGGCGTCGGAGCTTTCCATGGGCTCGGCGAGCGGTTGCACGATCTCGATGGCGGGGTGGTCATCGAGCGCGATGACGTTGCGCCCCGTCGAGCTCGGCAGCTCTGCCGTGAGCTCGGGTACGGAGACGTTGACGAGCATCATGTCGGGGCGCTGCTCGAGCGCCACGCTCGCGCTGCCCGTGAGCGTCGCCTGCGATACGCCCTCGAGCAGGAACGGCACCGACTTCAGGTTGACGTTCGCGCGTCCGCCCGTCAGCGTCAGGCCGTCGAGGTAGAGGTCGGCGGCCGCCGAGACATTCGGCTTGCGGGAACGCGAGGCCGCGGAGACGTTGCGGAGCGCAATGACGTTGCGCCCGTTCATGCGCTTCGCTTCCGCGTCCAAACTGATGTCCGTAAAGCGCATGTCGAGCCCCCGGACGCGCATCGCGCCATCGCGCAGCGAGACCTTGCCCGTGACGTTGCCGGTGTAGCCGGGCGCTCCCTTCGTACGCGGCGTGAGCGCGAGATCCAGCTGGCCGTCGATCCGACCCGCGAGCTCGGCGAGCGCTCCACCGACGAGCGGCGCCAGCATACCCGCGTCGAGATGCTCGATGCGCGCCGTCGCGAGCGCCGGGTGGGTGAGATCCAGCGTCGGCCACAGGCGCTCCCACGCGAGCGCGGCGCGCCCCTCGGCGTCGAGCTTCGAGTCGTCACGCTCGAGCTCGAGCGTGACGCGGACCGTCTTGCCGTCCGAGCGCACGTCGAGCTCACCCGAGCCGACGGCGGTCCCTCCGAGGCCGCCCTCGTCGAGCTTGATGCTCGCGATGAGCTGAGGCTGCTCGTCCGTTTCGACGAGGGCCACGTGCCCGCTCACGCTGCCGGCGACCCCCATCTCGGCGAGCGCCGGGACGAGGTCGAGAGGTGCTCCGTCGAGCGCGAGGTCGGCGTTGCCGCGAAAGCCGCGCTCGCCTCGCGCGAGCGCGGGAAGATTGGCGGTCCCCGTGGCTTCGGCGAGCGCAACGGCGCGCCCTGCGCAAGGCGTGAACGAAGGCGACGGCAAATGCGCCTCCCCACCGACACCGATGCGCCGCTCGGCCGGGTCGTACTGGGCACGCGCGCACGCGTCGAAGGGCTTCTCGCCGTCGCCGAACGTGAAACCGCGCAGCGAGGCCTTGGCGAAGAGCACGGGGGCCTTCAGCGTGCCGCGGACGTTCAGCTCGGCGGAGAGCACGCCGGACAGCTTCGCCGGTCGGATGAAATCGGGAAGCTCGTCGAGCCGCCTGCCATCCGTACGAAACGAGATGTCAACCGGCCGCGTGGCGAGCTCGGCCACGAGCTCCGCGGGCGTCGAAGGCAGGTGGTCCGGATCGCCGCTCTCCCTCACGTGCGTGACGAGCAAGACCCCGTTCTGGTCGACGAGCGCGAGCGTGCCTTCGGCGACGCCCGTGGCCCCGCTCACACGGCCGTTGAGCTGCGCCTCGATACCGTGGACTGCGATTGGCGCCTCGCGGTCGCCGCGCGGCACCTCGAGCGCGAGACCGCTCGTCGCGGCGAGCAGGCTGAGCTCGGGGCGCGCTTCAGGGTCGGCTCGCACGAGACTAAGCTGCGCGGTCACGCTGCCCGTGAGCTTTCGCACGGGCAGGGTCAGAGGCAAAAGGCGCGCGAGCGCCGCCAGCTCGAGCCGCTCGACGCCCACGTCGAGCCGTCCCGTGGCGCGCGAAAACGAGCGCGCCTCGAGAGGCGAACCGTCCAACCAGAGCTCGAACGACGCCCGGCCGGTGCCGAGGTCCGCGACAGCGGCGCTCACCTCACCCGAGAGCGAACGATTGTCGAGCGTCGCCTTCGCGTCGAGGTTGAGACCCTCGAGCGGCCCGCCGCGCCCGTCCTTCACGGCGACCTCCAGGGTGCCGTGGCGCTTTTGGCCCTCGATCTCGACTTCGGCGGCGACGTTGAGCTTGCCACCGAGGCTTTCCCCCGTGAGGCCGAGCACCCCCGCGAGCGCGTCGAGATCGAGACCACCGCCCGAAAGGCTCAGCCTGAGCACGCCGGGGCGCAGCTTGGCGGACGCCACGAGCGTGCCTCCGGCACCTTCGAGCCTTGCGTCCCGCACGTCGATTGCGCCGCCGTTGACGGTGACCTCCGCGGCGATCGCGCGCAGTCGGTGCTGATCGCGAGAGGCCGTGAGCTCCACGCCGGTGAAGTGGGTGCCGCGCCAGGCGGAAAGCTCCGTTCGAGCCGTGAGCTCAGCACCGCTCCCCGCGTGAAAGTCCGCCGAGACGACGAGGCGGTCGAGAGGACCCGACGCGCGTGCTTCCGACGTGCCGAGCTCGAGCGCGCCCAGCCTGAGCTCGCTACCGCTCGCCTTCACGTCGAGGTGCATTCGCCTGGGGCTCTTCAACGGTCCCTCGAGGGTGCCCGACGCTCGCGCGCTCCCTCCGCTGAGCGGCCCGACGACGAGATCGCGCACGTCGGCGGAGAACGACGCTGCGAGGTTGCCCTTCTCGAGATGGGCTTTGGCGCGCAGCTCGAGCGCCCCGCGCGCCGACACGATTGCCGCGACGCGCGGCACGCGGTTGACGCGAAAGCGTGCGGCGTGGGCTTCGAAGTCGGCGGTGCCACTCGGCTCGACCCGGAAGGTCCCCTCGAGCGGCATGCCGGGCTCGAACAGCGTCGCAACGCCGGACAGGCCCAGTTTGTCGTAGTGCGCCCGGAAATGGGTGCCGGGCACGGGCACCCCTTCGATCTCGGTGGGCTCGCTCGTTCCCTCCCCTTCGAGAACCACGCCGGCGTCGGTGTTGCGAAGATCGAGCGTGGAGCGCGCGTCGAAGCGTGTCGCCGGCGCGTCGGCGACCACGGCGCGCAGATCGAGTCGCTCACCTTCGACTGCGAGCACCGCGCGGGGGCCGGCCGCGAGGTCGAGGTCACCTTGGACGCGAAGGCGCGACCCGCTGACGCCGGCCGTACCCTGAACGCGTAGCTTCGGCAGGTCGCCGACCACCTCGACTTCGGCGGCAGCGGTTTCGAGGAGTGGCCAGTCGGGCAGCAGCCGGCGCACGGCCTCGGGCTCGGCGTGAGGGACGGACATCTTCGCCGAGAGGTGGTCGCCGTCGAGCCGCGCCGAAAGATTGTACTGCACCTCGCCAACGTAGCCGTCGAGCGTGCTCCAGAAGTGCGTCGTGCCCCGCTGATGAAAGCTGCCGACGGCACGGAGCTCTTCGGCGAGCAGCCCGCGCACGGAAGCCGCAAACTGGGGCGCGTCCACTGCCACGCCATCGGGAGCCACGAGCACCGAGCCGCGCACGCCGCTCACACGACCCTCGAGCGAAGGTGCGAAGGCGAGCCGGCCGCTCACGTGCCCGCGACCGAGCTCGATGGCGGGCAACCACACGCGCACGGGTCGGCCGCCAGGCGTGGAGGGCCCGCGTGGTGTGAACGCCACCGCGAGCGTCGGTTCGCTCGCGCCGGGCACGGGCAGCAGAAGGACGCGGGCGCGCTCGACGCGGGCGTGCTCGATGACGATGGTGAGCTTGCCGCTGTCGAACAGCGCGTCGCGCAAGATGCCGAGCAGATCGGCGCGCGCGCGCAGACCCTGGACGCGCAGCACGAGCTCCCCGTCGGGATCGCGCACGTCGAAGCGCTCCACGCGCAGGCCGTACGGTGAGAGCTCCTCGATCCCCGCCACCTCGAAGCTTCCCCGAAGTTCGCTGCCGAGCACCCGGGCCGTGATGGTTGCGGCCAGCCGGCGAGACGGAGGAAGATCGAGGTGCAGGAGTAACCCGCCGACCGAGGCGACCACGAACAACACGAGCGCCGAGAGGCCGACGAGGCCCCGTACGATCGTCCGTCGCACGCGCCCGTTCATGCGCCGCCCGCGAGCATCCTAGAAGGCCTCCCCGATGGCGATGTCCAGCGCGAGCGGAGCGCCCAAGATGGTGCCCGAAGTCGCGCCCTCCTCCGGTGGGAGATCGCGCTTGCCAATCGCCTGCAGGTAGGGCGGACGAAATCCAAAGTCCAGGCGGAAGGGTCCCACCGGGGTCATGTAACGCAACCCGACCCCCGGCGACATGTGAGGGACGTTGAAGCGGATGTGGGCCGTCTCCCTCGTGACGTTGCTCGCGTTGACGAACAGCGCGCCGAAGAGCGAGCCACCGATGGGAAAGCGCAGCTCGAGCGAGAGCTCCCAGAGCGTCAGGCCTCCGAGCGGCCGCCGGCAGCCGGGCGGCAGATCCGCCACGGTGCGCCCGTCGAGCGAGCAATTCACGCTGCTCAGGTTCGAGGGCACGAGGAAGCCGATCGGACCCTGCGGACCCACGCCCCTGAGCGGGTACCCGCGGTTGGAGCTCGGTCCACCCGAATAGAACGCTCGCAGCAAGAGCTTTTGCTGGTCGCGAATCACCGCGGGGTCGCCAGGATTGGTCGCAGCGAGCTCGTACTCGGGGGTCCCTGGAAGCAGGGTCTCGCCGTAGTGACCGCGCCCGGGAGCCTGGCGCGGGAACAGGAAACCGAACGCGAGGCGCGCGGCGAAGACGGAGCGCTTGCCCGCCGCGCCCTGCGTGTAGGCGCGAATCTCGGGTCGCACGCGGACGTTGCTCACGGACCCGCGAAAGACGTACCCGGCCGTTTCGAGCACGGTTGACGCGTAGACGCCGCGCGTCGTCACCACGGGGTCATCGCGATAGTCGAGCGTGAGATCGATCTTGGGGAACCAGACGTACACCGGTTCGAGGGACTTGGCGGCGTCGCCCTGGTAGGAAAACGGATAGTAGATCTCCGCGTTGTACGAAGACCCGAGGGTCAGGTGCTGACCGAGCAACGACCGCTCGACGCCCACGCTGGTGTTCACCTCGTGATAGCCGAGGATGGGCTCGAGCTTCGGGTCCGTGTCCGGCTCGAGCGGGTAGAGCACCGGGTAGAGGCTGTACTCCGCGCTGAGGATCCCCGCCGTGCGCGCTTCAATCAGCGACGGCTGGCGAAGCACGGTGTGGAGGTCGCCGCCCGGCAAGAGGCGCGTGGGCCCGAGGAACTTGGCGCCGCCCGTGGGAATGCGCGTCGGAAAGAAGGTGACGCTCGGCCCGACGTTCGATCGCGAGTCGCCGCATGCCGCCCAGGAAATTGCGGTCCTCCCACCCGCCGCGCACGTGCCCCGAGAGCCTGAGCACGTCGAAGCGCCCACCCACACCGAGGCGCAACGTCCGGAGCTTGGCCTCCTTGACCTCGATGGTGACGGGCACGATGCCGAGCTCGGGATGGCTCCGATCTTGCTTGATCTCGATGCGCCCGAATACGCCGAGACCGGCGAGCGCCTTCTGTCCGTCCTCGATCTCGTCGCTCGAATACGGATCGTGCTCGTGCACACCGAACGTGTCGAGCGCGGGACCCGGGGGAATTTCGCGCAGACCCACGATCTTGATCGGCCCGAAACGCGCGCGCGGGCCCGGCGTCACCTGGTACGTCACGTCCGCGGCGTGCGCGGCGATGTTGACGTGAGCTTTGGCCTCCACTTCGGCGAACGCAAAGCCGTGGTTCGTGAGCGCGCGCACGAGCCCGCGCTTGTCGGCGTCGAAGCGCTCCTCCTCGAAGTGGTCTCCCTCCCGAATCTCGATCGCCGAGAGTGCGGGGCCCGTCACGTCCAGCGGTAGCTCCGCAAGGCCACGGAGCTCGACGCGCCGCACGAGCACGGGCGCGCCCTGCACGACCTCGATCTCCACCCGGACGGTGTGGGCGTCGAGATGCACCGCGCGCGCCGCCCTCACTTTCGCCTCGTAGTAGCCCCGCGCGCGCAGCCAGCGTTCGATGCGCTCGAGGTCGCGCGCGAGGATCGCCGTGTCGAGCGTCTGGTAGACGAGCACCCTCGGGATGAGCCCGAGGAGCTTGGAGGTTTCCGTCGTGGAGAGCCCCTCCTCGAGCGCGTCTTCGTCGACGTTCCTCGAGACCGCTGATGTCGATCGCGGACACCACGGGGCGAGCGGGTTGGGCCCGACACGCCGCCGAGAGCACGGCGGCGAGCAGGCACAAACCCATCGTCAGCGCGACGGACGACCGAGGGGCGGCGTGGCCCGAGGCCATCGCCTGTGTCCGTTAGCATGGACGGGCCCGAGCAGGCCGCCCGAGCGCCTACCGACCATCCTTTCACCCCCCTTGGCGCCGTGCTCTTCTGGACGGATCGGAGGGTTTCGGGAGGTTGCACCGAGAGGTTGCGAGACTCGGCCCCATCACGTCCGTCGAGGACGCGCCGCCCTGGCTCGTGGTGTTGAGGCACGCGGCCGCGAGCCGAGTCGTGGTGCGCCGTCCGCGATCACGCCGGGTGGAGCATGGCGCCACTAAAGTAGATGGCGGCGCCCAGGAAGGCCGCGAGGCCGAAGTAGCGCAGCGCCCACAGGCGCTGACGCGCAGGGTCGAGCAGCTCGCGCACGTCCACTGCTCCCTTGCTCAAGAAGCGAGGCAGCGCGAGCAGAAGGATCAAGAGTAGCTGCGGCGCGCGCGTCGCGAGGAACATCAGCGCAAGAACGCCCGCCCCGAAAATCCACGCGCGACGCGAGAAGGCCTGCGCCACGCGACCGCCGTCGAGCGGCGAGATGGGCGTCAGGTTGAACAGATTGAGGAAGAAGCCGGTGTAGGCGAGTGCGAGAAACAGCCGCTCACCCGTGGCGAGGCCGATCATCGCGACGGCGAGGCTCGCAACCGTCCCCGCGAGGGGCCCGCCGTACGCGATGTCGGCCTCGACGTGGCGATCGTTCGGCGTGCCCTTCATGGCGATCATCGCACCGAAGAAGGGAATGAAGATGGGCCACCCCGCGGCCACGCCCGCGCGCCGCATGGCGTATCCGTGGCCGAGCTCGTGAACCAGGATGAGAAGCACGAACCCGACGCCGAACCAGATGCCCGTACGCTGCGCCTCGAACCACACCATGGCGAGCATGGAAAAGCCCGTGAGCAAGAATTTGCCTACGGGAAGCACCTTGACGAGACCGAGCAAGACCTTGCCCTTCGCGAGCAGCCCGAGGAGCAACATGGAGAGGCCCCCGAGCGCACCGCGCTTCGGACGGCCGCCGTCGGGTGCGACACCCGTGGGTCCCTGCGGCGCCCCGGTGGAGCCAGGCAGGGCAAGCGGTCCGTCGGTGGGCGGCGGCTGCATCGGCGAGCTTCTCAAGCTAGCAAAGCCCGAGGCGCCGCGCCCCCGGGCCCCGTCTCACCCCACGGTTCACCCCGATCCTCTCCTTTCCTGACGTCCCGCGCTCGTGCGGCGGCACCTCCGTTTGCATGCGGCCCACTTCGTTCGCCCGAAGCTCTGCGCGGCCCTCAGCGTGTCGCAGAGCGGCTGCATCAACATCCACGAGGGCGATCGCATGCAGGTGGTGGGGCCGACCGGCTCGGTGTTGACCGGGCACGACAGCTTCGACTGGGGCTGCAGCCACAGCTGGAACACGCGCATGGTTTGGGATCCGGCAAGCTCGCACTTCGTCACCGTGTGCGCGACGGACAACCAGGGCCGAGTCGTGCGCTCGCCGACCTACCAGACCATCTGGACCGCACAGGATCTCGGCAGCCTGAGCCTCGGCAACGTCGTGCTCGCGAGCGGAGGCGGCTACTGGGTGTCCGTGAGCGATCAGGGCGGCGTGCACCTTTTGCATTTCACGGCAGCGAGCGCGACGCCCGATCGCGACGTTGCGGCAGGAAGCTCGGGGTTTTCCCACCTCGTCTCGTACGGGCCCGGGCGCATGCTCGTCGCGTACGAGTCGGGCTCGTCGATCACGGCGCAAGTACGCAGCGACACGGACGGCAGCGCCATCGGTTCGGCCTTCACGATTGCCGTGACGGACCACCGCTATCAGGATTTCAAGGCGTTTCCCGACGGCAGCGTCGCCTATCCCGCTCAGGGGTCGAACAGTCAGTCGGTGAAAAGCGCGCGCGTCATGCCGTGCAATTGAGCACCCTGGGCGCGAGCGCGGCTTCGCGTCAGAGCACGATGCGGAGCTCGGCGAAGCCGAAGCTCGGGTAGAGGCCGTACTCGCTCCGCGGCTCGGGGAAAGGCGTGGCGCGGGGCGCGGCGCCGAGCGGCAGGTAGCCTCCGAGCGAGAGCCGTGTGTTCGGCGACGCATCGAAGGTCGCGACGAGCGACGCGAGCGCGCTCGGGTCGAGCGTGTTCGAAAGCGCCACGGCAACGAGGTGGAAAAGCGGGTGCGGCTGCCA
The DNA here is from genome assembly GCA_963841435.1 of uncultured delta proteobacterium. Classification (GTDB taxonomy): domain Bacteria; phylum Myxococcota_A; class Polyangia; order Polyangiales; family Polyangiaceae; genus PMG-095. The sequence goes on along the minus strand of CAWJCS010000002.1, from coordinate 164,249 downwards.
GTCGACGAGCGCACCCGCGTAGAGGCGACCGAGGGCGACCTGCTCGCCGTAGACGACTCGCTCGCTCACCGCCACGAGCGCGTAGTCGCGCGGCTCCCGCGCGCCGAAGCCTTCGTAGTAGAGCTCCGGGGCGATGGTGAGCTCGGGTATTGGCTTGAGGTCGGCCCCGGCGAGCGCTCGCGGCACGGCCGCCTTGCGCCCCGCAACGGCGGGCGACGAAAGCGACGGGTCGCGCACCCAGGTGGCGCTCACCTCGCCGTAGAGGTCGAGAGCGCCGAGGTCCCACAGCGCGCCCCAGCCCGCGACGATGTCGCCGCGGACGAAGCCGGAGAGCAGCGAAAATTCGCCGTGTCCGAAGCCCTGCTTGAGCACGCCGAGCGCCGTTGACCCGCGATCCTCGAGCTTGACCCGCGGGTCGATGCCGAGCTGGCCCCCGGAGGCGACGGCCGTGAGCGTGGTGGTCGAGCCGAGGCTCGCGTCGACGCGCACGGCGTCGGCGCCGGGCTTGTATTCGGTGTCGGCTTCGGTGAGCGAGAAGCTCGCGACCAGATCGAGCGGGTGGAAGAGCTGGCCGCGCCCGAGCGTGATCGGTTGTCGTCCAACGGTGACCGTGACGCGACCCGGCGCCCACGCGGCGTACAGCCAATCCGTCTCCGTGGCGAGACGCAGCGTCGGCTCGTCGACGGGCGTCGCGCGCAACGGGAAGAGCCTCGGCGGCAAGCCTCCGCGACCGATGCGAAGCACGCCGAGGTTCTCGTGAGACGCGACGACGGCGTCGTTCGCCTGGTGCCAGACGAGGCGAAGCGTCTCCGAGCGGTAGGAGAAGTAGGTACGAAGGTCGAGGATTGAGAGCGCCGCGGGGTTCGCGTCCTCGGGCAGGAAGGGCGGCTCGAGCGTGTCGCCACCGAGAACGAAGGAAAATTCTCGAGTGATCACCCCCACTTCCGTGCTCGTGTCCGCGAGCTCGTCCTCGCTGACGACGACCGCGCGCGCGGTCCGGCTCGCGCCGAGCGCGCCGACGAGCACGCCGAGCCCCACCGCTAGGGCAAACCCGCTACGCAGCATCGGCATCTCGCCGCTCGTCGCTCTTCACGAGCCCGTCCTCCAGCATGACGACACGCTTGGCGCGGTCGATGACGCGCGCATCGTGCGACGAGATGAGAAACGTGACCCCGCGCTCGCTGTTCAAGCCCTTCATGAGATCGACGAGATCGAGCGCCGAGCGCGAATCGAGGTTCGCCGTGGGCTCGTCGGCGAGCACGAGATCGGGTGCTGACGCGATGGCGCGCGCCACGGCGACACGCTGTTGCTGGCCACCGGACAGCTCCGACGGTCGGCGATTCTCGAGCCCGGCGAGCCCGACGGCCTTCAGCACCTCTTCGACGCGCCGCCGCCGCTCGGTGGCCTCGACGCCCTGGAGCAACATGACGTACTCGGCGTTCTCCCGCGCCGTGAGCACGGGAATCAGGTTGTACGCCTGAAAGACGAAGCCGAGCCGCCGCAGGCGCAGCTCCGCGAGCTCGCTGTCGCCGAGCTTTGCGAGGTCCCTGCCGCTGATGAGGACGCGCCCCTCGGTCGGGCGGTGCAGCGCGCCGATCACGTTGAGCAGCGTCGTTTTGCCCGACCCAGAGGGTCCGGCAAGCACCGTGAACTCCCCGGCATCGACCCTGAGATCGACGCCCCGAAGCGCTGGCACGTCGATGTGCCCCTGCCGGTAAACCTTCGTAACACCCGTCAACTCGACAATCGGCTCAGACATGATGCATGGCCTCCACGGGCTCGAGCCGTACGACGCGTAGCGCCGGATACAGCGACGAGACAATCACCACCGACATGACCACCAGGGTCCAGCGCACCACGGTGGCGACCGTGAGCGCGGAGTAAACGCGACCGGACCAGGCGATGCCGGCGACTTGCACCTCGCCCGCCAGCGCCGTCAGGTCGATGCCGTGTGACGCGATCAGGAGGTGCAGCGACAGCCCGACAGCAAGCCCCACGACCGCGGACGCCACGGCGAGCACGCCGGCCTCGCCGAGAATTTGCACGAAGAGTCGCCGCGACGAGGTACCGAGCGAGAGCATGACGCCGAACTCGCGCGTGCGCTCCGTCACGCTCATGAGCACGGTGTTGAAGATGCCGATCGCGACGACCAGAAAGACGATCGCCATCATGAGGTAGAGACCCGCGTCGTCGACCACGAGCGCTTCGTAGAGCTCACGCAGCGCCTGCTGCCACGGTAGGACGACGAGGCCCGGCTCGGAGGCGAGCGCGGCGCGCGTGGCGTCGGTGAGGGGCGCCGTGTGCGCGAGGTCCGAGAGCAGCGCGATCTCGGTTGCGGCGCGGGGTAGCTCTACCAGCTTTCTCGCGTCCTCGATGGGGATCTCGTGCATACGAGCCGTCGAGATCGTCGACTCCGGTGCGGAAGATGCCGCGCACGATGAACGCGCCCGACGCGGGCGCCCGGTCGCCGGGCGGCGATAGCGTGAGCACGACGCGGTCGCCGGGCGTCACGTCGAGCTTCTCGGCGAGGGTCTTGCCGAGGTAGATGTCGGCGGGGACGCCCGCGAAAGTGCGCGCGGCGCTCGGGCGTAGGTACTCGCCCGCGACGCGCAAGCGGCGCCGGGGAAGGTCGGATGCCGCGAGCTCGCGCTCGGGATCGACCCCCGACACCATGACGGGCGCGCTGTGCTCCCCCGCGGCGACGAGCCCCGTGGTGCGCAAGCGCACGGCCACGGCGCGCACGTCCGGCAGGCGCTCGAGCCGCCGCGCGAGCTGATCTGCGTCGGGCACGACGTCGTCGAGCGTTTGCCGCTCGCGGTAGCCCTTGGCCTCGACGATCACGTGGCCGGAGCCCATGCGGATGCCAAGCTCCGCCATCCTGGCGTGAGCGTCGTCGGCGATGCCGACGAAAACCAGCATCATGGCGAGCCCGAGCGCCACGGCCGTGGCCGTGATGGCGGAGCGCCGACGGTGACGGAGAAAGGAACGAACGGCGAGCTTGAGCGTCAACATGCTAGGTCTCCCGCATGCCCACGGCGGGCTCGAGACGCGCCGCACGAAAGGCCGGATAGAAGGCCGAAACGACGCAGATCGCCGCGAGCAGCGCGACGGGCACGAGGACGCCGTCGGGCCGGATCTCGCCGTGCACCACCGGAGCCATGCCGATGCCGCTAAAGGAGATCCCTCGCGTCATCGAGCTGAGGTCGATGCCGTAGCGCACGAGGTAGAGGTCGAAGGCCAGCCCGAGCAACGCCCCCGCCGCCGCTCCCGAGAGCGAGAGCGCCGTGCTCTCCGCGACGATCATGGCGAAGACGCGGACACCCGACATGCCGATCGCCTTGAGCACGCCGAGCTCGCGGGTCCGTTCGGAGACGGCCATGAGCATGGTGTTGACGACCCCGAGCGACGCCACGAAAAAGACGATCAGCGCGAGCATGGCGCTGCTGGCGCGATTCAGATCCAAGAGCTGCTTCAGGTCGGGGCGCAGCTGGCTCCAGGCGCGCACGGAGACCGGCGCGCCCCCGAGCGCCCGCTCGGCCGCGGCGGCGACGCTCGGCGCCTCGGCTGCGGAACCAGCAAGCGCCGCTATTTCATGGACCTGCCCGGGCCGATGCACGAGCCGGCCGAGGTCGGCGATGTGAAGGTAGATGCGGCCCCGATCGTACGCAGCCGTGCCGGTCTCGTAGATGCCGGCGACCGAAACGCGGATCCCTTCGGCGCTGCCTTCGGCGGCCTGGGCCGAGAGGTAGAGCTCGTCGCCGACGCCCACGGAAAGCACGCGCGCGAGCGACGTGCCGAGCACGACGGGCGGCGGCCGCTCGGGGCGCGGCGAGAGGAGCTTCGCGAGGCGGTCCGCCGTCGCCCGCTCGCTGGAACCCTCGTCGGACGGCGCGGAAGCGCCCGTGTCGCTCGACCCCTGGGTGGTCGCCGAGGACGCCGCGCCCGCTGGGGCGTCGAGCGGCGCGAGCGCGCCGATCTCGTCCATGGCCTCCGCTGTTTGTGCGTCGGTGAGACGCCGATCCTCGACGCGCTCGCTCTCGCTGAGCTCGCGGGGAGCGGGCCACGGCGTGGGGCCGTCCGGCAAGAAGTGGCCCTTGACGAGCTGCCGGTCGAGCTCGGTCACGCGGCGTTCCGCCTTGGGGTCGATGCCGACGAGCTCGGCGCCCGTCGAGCGGCGGCGGCTCCCGACGAGCGCCGAGGCGTAAAGGCGTGGCGCGGCCGAGAGCACGCCGGGCACCCCGCGGATCGAGGCGAGCTCGCGCTCGGGCTCGGGCAGCATCGCGTCGAGCCGCTGTCCCTTGCCCCATCCGCGAGCGTGCACCTGCAGGTGACCGAGGTCGAAGCGCGTGAGCGAATGCACGAGCTCGGCGTTCATGCCGTCGGCGACGGCGTAGTAGGCGACGCAGAGCGCCGTGCTCAGCGCGAGCCCGAAGCCCGTGATGAGCGAGCGTCGCAGGTTGCGACCGAGATTTCGGAAGGCAAGCTCAGTGAGCAGCATCGGGTCTCTCCGGCCTTCAGCGCAGCGCCTGCTCGGTGAACTTGCTCTCGGGGATAGCGATGTCGAAGCGGAGCTCCTCGTACGTGAGGCGCGTGTACTCCCCCGGCTTGTCGGCGACGCGCACCTCGAGGACGGTCGGCACGAGCCGACCGCCGAGCTCCTTGGGCACGGAGAACGTCAGCGCGCGCGCCGGCTTCTGATCGGCCGCGCGCGTGAAGTACGTGCTCTTGATCGGCATGACCTTGCCTCCCCCGTCGGAGAGCTCGAACTCGATTCGCCCCCACACCACGGGCGCCGTCGGTTTCGGAAGCAGCTTGATGCGATAGATCGTCGCCGGTCGCCCGGCGGCGTCCTTGCCGCCGTGCTTCTCGACGAGCGTTGCGGCGTAGTCGTAGGCGAGTCGGGTTTCCTTGACGAGGTCGTCGTTCGAGAAATGGCTGCCCATCCAGCTGTCGGCGAGCATCGAGCTGCCGACCACCTGCACGTGGTTGGTCTTCGGGTCGTAGAGCTTGAGCTGGTTGCCGACCTTGAGCGTCGCAAAGCCCCGGAACGACGTAGGTCCGAGGATTTTCACGAGCGTCTTGTCTTTTCCCCGCGCATCGTCCCAGATGACGAGCTTGTAGTGACGCGAGTACCGCTCTGTCTTGACGTCCATGCTGAGCACCGCGGCGCTCGTTTTGCCACGAAAAGCCTGGTCGGCCCGATCGATGAGGCTCGTCAGCTCGTCGGCATGCGCGGTGCGCGGCATCACGGCGACGAGCGGAAACCCGAGAAAGGCGAGCACGATGCCCCGCCGTACCCGAAAGCGAGCTGGTGTCATTTCTCGTTCTTTCTGGCGTCGGGCGAACGCTCCGGCGCGCGTGCGGGTGCGAGGCCCGCGTAGAGGACAGCGACCTGCCGGCGAACCATTTCGCGCAAGGCCCCTTGGTCCATGTCGCTCACGCTGAGATAGAGCAGCGTGGAAATGGTGAGCGCACCGTAGAGGGCCATGGCGGCCGCTTCCAGGTCGAGGTCACGCGTGATCGCACCGCGTTCGGCGAGCTTGGACAAGAGCTCCGCGATGCTCGCGGCGAGCTTGGCGTCGAGCGTCGCGAACTGTTCCACCTGGTCGGCAGGCTGAAGCATCGCGGCGGCGAGCATCTCGCGCAGCACCGCCTTGTCGAACAAGGTCGCGAGCGGCTCGAACGTCTCGAGCAAGCCGAGCAGTGCCCCCTCAGCGTCCGTGCCTGGCTCCGCCACCACCGCCTGGGCCTGCGTGAGCAAAGGCTCCGTCGCGTCCTCGAAGACCGCGAGCAGGAGCCCCTCCTTCGAGGAAAAGTAGTTGTACAGGGTGCCAACCCCCACGTCGGCGCGGGCCGCGACGTCCTCCATCGTGGTCTTTTGGTAGCCCTTCTCGGCGAACAGCGCCGTGGCGGAACGCAGCACTTTTCCCCGCGTTTCGAGCCGTTTCCGCTCGCGTCGGCCTGGATTTGGAGGACGCTCAGACATGAACGTACTACAATATTGTAGCCGACTACAGATTTGTCAAGGGGGCAGCGTGGCCCGTGGCATTCGGCACGCGAGCGCGTGCTCGACGGGTTGACCGCGCGACCTCGTTTCGGCGAAAGGGGCTCCTCGCTCGCGACGACTCGTCGCGTCGGCAGAAGCTCACCGACAGCGCATCGGCACTCGAGCGGGCACTCGATGTTGCATTCATGCGCGGTCTGCCGCGGCGCCGATCACTCGATATCTGCTCACCGTGCAATGTTCTCCGGACGTCGGACACGAGAGCGCGCGCGGCACGGAGTGGCACGCCAGCACGCCCGCGTCTTGGAGCATTCGTGGGCGAGCTCGAAGCAGATGAGAAAAGTCCCACCGTTGCATTCGGGATCGCAAATCAGGCGACGTGATTCGAGCAACTCAAGACGATCTCGTCGTTATGGAAGACAGAGGCCAACTAACCACGTAGACTAACGTTGTCATGGGAGCTACGTCGAGCACACCGCCGCCTCCACCGGGTAGCGCCGACGCCAGGGCTCGCGTGTCCCCTCGTCCAGCGGCGAAGGGCAGCGGCGCTGCAGACGCGTTGCCTTCGTTCGACGTCGGGCCCGTCCCGACCTTCGATGACACACCGACGACGAGCTCCCCGCCGCCGCCGCCGCGACGCCACAAGACCGAAATGGGACTCGGCATGCCCGACATCCCGCCGCCGGCGCCGCGCCGCCAGGGACAGATGCCCGTCGTTCCACCGCTCGAGCCGCCACCGGCCGCCGTCGCGCGCTCCAGCAGCATGCCCCCGCCGCCGCCGCCCACGAGCACCAGCACCATCCCGCCGCCGAGGTCGAGCGCGCCACCGCCCACCATTCCGCCGCTCGGGCGCAACCCATCCGGCGTCGCATCGTCGAGCGATGGTCGTGCGCTCTCGACCACGCTCGCCGGCCTGACCCGTGTCGGCGACGCCGCGCGCGATCACTTGCCACCGGTGCTCCGCTCGCGGCTCGAGCGCGTGCCGGGCGCCGCGCTGCTCGGAGCGAGCGCGCTCCTCGCCGCGCTCGTGCTCGTCGGGCTGGGTGTCGGCACGAAGGCGCTCGTCGGAGCCATCGCGAAGTCTGACGGCGCCCAAACGGCCAACGAGCGCGAGGCCGTGGAGAAGGACGAGAGCGCCGCGGCCACGACCGAGGCCCCCGCACCGCCGCAAGCGACCGAGGACAGGCCCGCCGCCAGCGCGAAGCCCGTGGAGAAGCCAGGCGACGAGGCCGCCATGCTCCTTCACCTCGCCGACTCGCTCTTGACCCAGCGCCGCGATGCCGACGTGCCGCTACTCGTGGAGCGTTTGATCACGCGCTACCCGGAGCTCAAGAAGGACGAGCACGTTGGGCGCCTGTTGATGACGACGGCGGCGTTGACGGACCGCCGTGCCGCATCGGATAGCTACACGTTGCTCACGGGCCCGATGGGCGAGCCCGGTGCGGCGCTGATGTACGAGCTCAGCGTCAACGACGACGTGCGTGACGGGGTGCGAAAGCGCGCCGAGCGGTGGCTCGACGGCAAGGATTTCGAGCGCACCGCAGCGCTGCCCGTGTACGCGGCCGTCAAGCTCCGCAACGCGAAGTCCTGCGAGGACAAGCGCGGGCTCCTCGAGTTCGCCACTCAGGCCGGCGGCAAGTACGTCCTTTCGTACCTGCACGAGCTCGACCAGAAGACGCTCTGCGCGCCGAACGATCTCGAGCACTGCTACCCCTGCATGCGCAACGACAGCCAGCTCACCGACGCGATCGCCAAGCTCGAGCGTCACTGACGACCGTGACGCGCGGCTCGCCGCGGCACGCAAAATTTACCGAGCCTTCCGACTGCGGACGCAAATTGCGCGCGCTGGGCGGCTGCGAGAGCCTTCTCCGGGCGCCACCGGCGCGGATTGCGCGCGAGCACGCAAGTTGCTTCACGCCGAGCATGCAGCTCGATCGTATGCAAAAGACGCTCAAGCACCTCGGCATTCGCTCGTCGAACTACAAGGTGCTGAAGCTCCTACCGCTGGTCTACGTCGCCTGGGCGTCGGGCAAGCTGACCAAAGAACGCGAGCGCCGTCTGATCGACCTCGCGCACAACCACTTCCAGATCGGCGAGGACGGCGAGAAAATCCTCCGTGGGTGGCTCACGCGTCGCCCGGACAAGGCCTACATCCTCGAGGGCCTGCACGACATCGTCACGCTCTCCTACGCACCCGATGAATGGGAGTTCGACGTCGAAGAGCTCCAGGGACTGCTCGCGCATGCCGAGGCGATCGCCCGCACCACGGCAAAGGCGATGGACGTTCCGACGAGCGCCACGAAGGAGGAGCAAGCCGCGCTCGCCGAGATCGCGCGCGAGCTCGGCATCGACGACGGTGAAACCTGGGGAGAGCTCGTGAAGGAGCTCGACACCGCCAGCTGAACGCGACTGTTCCCTGGCGACTTTGGACGCCGGGCCTCACGACCGAATTGCGCAAATGTTGCGCGTCTTCGGTGCCGGCGAGCGCGCGAAGCAGAAGCGAACGCTGGGGGACTTGGGGTCGCAATGCGACCCGAGCTATGGGCCTTAGCTGGCATGCGCGGCAGGTGGATGCTGCTCGTCTCGCTCAGCCTCGGCTGGCCGCTCGCCGCGCGCGCGCAAGGCCGAGACACGCCCGCAGCAGACGCGTCGATCGATCGCTACGTGCTCAGCGCTCACGCCGAAACTCACGCGACGCTGTTTCGCCGCGCGCTCTTGCCGGGTAGCGAGGGCGCGCTCGTCGAGGAAAACACACTGTTGCCGCTCTCGGAGTACGTGGCGCTCAGGGTCGTCGATCTCGATACGGCGCTCGGCAGCGACACTCTCGACCTCGAGCTCTCGGCGTACGGCCAGCTGGTGCCCGGGACCCTCGACGGGGAGCGCCGTCTCGACGGCGACGTGCAGGCCGCCAACGTACGCATCCATCGCGGGCCCGTGAGCGTCAAGGTCGGCCGGCAGATGGTCGCGGGGGGCGCCGCGCGCTTCGCGCGTTTCGACGGCGCGCTCGGTGAGCTCGAGCTCGGAAAGGGCCTCGACGCCCGCGCCTACTTCGGGCTCTCCGTTCTACCGCGCTGGGACCAGCGCCCGTCGTATCGCTACCTCGGGGCCGTCTCGAGCGAGGTCATGAGGAGCCCCGACGCGTACGCCGACCTCACGCGACTCGATCACTTTCTGTTCGGCGGCCGCCTCGGCTTTGCGTCGGACGACGCCGCCGTCGGTCTTTCCTTCCACGAAGCGCACGAAACCGGCGGTCTTGCCCACCGAAACCTCGCGCTCGACGGCCGCGCGGCGCTCGAGGACGCGACCGAGGTGCGGGGCGTCGCGCTCGTCGATCTCGATTCGCGACGCGTCGCGGACCTGCGCGTCTCGGTCGGCACGACACCCGTGCCGGCACTCGACGCGAGCGTCGAGCTTTCCCACAGTGAGCCCTCGCTGCTCCTGTCGCGACAGTCGGTGCTGTCGGTGTTCAACACGACGAGCTTCGAGGAGGCGCTCGTCGTCGCGACGATCCGTACGCCCTGGCCCGTCGTGCTCGACGGCGAGGCGGGCGTCGAGGTCTACTCCGAGGGCGGCCCCGGCGCGCGCGCGCGCGGGACCGCGCGCTTCACGCTCTCACGCGCCCATCACGCGTTCGCGCTCGTCTCCTACGAGCGGTTGCTCGCACCCGACAATGGCTACCAAGCCGTTCGTAGCTCGCTATCGAGCCGGCTCGTGCGCGCCGTGACCGGCACGCTCGATCTCTACGAGTACTACTACGACCGCGCGATCGCCGATTACCGCTCGTCGAGCGTCTTCGCCGCGACCCTACGGCGAGAGTTCGACGTGGGGCTCGACGTCATGGCGGGAGCATCGCTTTCGCACACGCCGTACGCCTCGCTCGAGGCGCAGGCCGAGCTCAGACTCGGCTATGCCTTCGAACGTCACGAGAAGGGGGGCGCGGTGAGCTCGCGGCGTCTGGAACCGCTCGTTTTGCTCTTGCTCGTGGTCGTGCTCGGCGCCGCCGTGCTCGCCGCCTGCAGCGACCCGCGCCCCGCGCGCTTCCCGCACCGCACGCACCTCGCGGAGGTCGCGTGTGGCAAGCCCGGGCAGCCCTCGTGCCTGAACTGCAACAGCTGCCACACCGCGAGCGCCGTTGACCGGGCGCACCACCTGCCCTCCAAGACCCAGTGCGACCGTTGCCACCATGACGACGAGGGAGACGTCGAACGCGTGCTCGCCGTCCTGCCGGCGCAACCGTACGGCAGCATCACTTTCGACCACTCGAAGCACCTGGCGATGCCCGAGCTCAGGGGGCAGTGCGTGCCGTGCCACGCGGGCGTCGTCGAGGATGAAAAGCCGCTCCTGCCGCCCATGAGCACTTGCCTCGGCTGCCACCAGCATCGAGACGAATGGAATGCCGGAACCTGCGTGCCGTGCCACGAGCAGGAAGACCTCGTAAAGCTCATGCCGGCGACCTTCCTGCGCCACGACGGCGATTTCGCGCGGCGGCACGGCGAGTACGTGCCGCACGAGGGGAAGCTTTGCCAGGCCTGCCACGGCCAGTCCGACTGCGACGATTGTCACGACACGTCTCAGGTGATGCGCGTCGAGCTCCGCCACCCGGATGAGCTCGAACGGCATTTCGTGCACCGTGCGGATTTTCTCACGCGCCACGCGCTCGAGGCCTCGGCGTCACCAACGCGCTGCCTCGCGTGCCACGAGGTCTCGAGCTGCGACGGCTGCCACGCCGCGCGCGGCGTGAGCGCCGGGCTGCTCATGGGACGGAGCCCCCACCCGCCGGGCTGGGTGGGCAACGACACGCGCCTGCACAGCCAGCACGGCATCGAGGCACGGCGCGACATCCTCGCCTGCGCCGGCTGTCACGATCAGGGCCCTGCGACCAACTGCATCCGTTGCCACAAGGTTGGCGGCTACGGCGGCAACCCCCACCCGCCCGGCACGTTCCGCACGAGCCGCGGCGTGTTCGACGGCATGTGCCGGTATTGCCATGGCTGACGTAGAGCGCTCTTCCCGTCGGCGGCGCCTCGCGAGCGCGACGCTCGCGCTCTTCATGGCGGCGGGCGCGCTCGCCGCGCTTTTGCCGAGCTGTCTCGAGTCGCGCGAGCGGCCGGAGCCTGCGCGCGAGGAGCGCTGCACGGGCTGTCACGGCGATCCCGCGCGGCCGGGGGATTTTCTCGCGCGCTCGGCCCCGCCCGCCGACCTCTCGGGCGCCACGGACCCGAGCTACCCGGGGGTCGGTGCCCACTCGATTCACCTCGAGGGGTCGGCGACGCACCCGGCGTTCGCGTGCACGGAATGTCACGTCGTGCCCGAGCGCGTGGATTCGCCGGGACACGCCGACAGCGCACGCCCCGCCGAGCTCGTGTTCGGCCCGCTCGCGCGCACGGACCACCACCACCCGAGCTACGACGCGGCGGGTCAGACCTGCAGGGACAGCTACTGCCATCGCGGTGCTCGCGCCGTGTGGTCACTGCCGAGGTCGAGCGGCGAGGCGTGCGGAACTTGCCACGCGCTGCCGCCGCCGGCGCCGCACCCAGCGTCGACGCGCTGCTCGGTGTGCCACGCTGACGTGGTCGACGAAAATCAGCGCATCATCGCGCCCGAGCTGCACGTGAACGGCACGGTCGAGTATCGCGCGGGCGCCGACACGTGCACGCTCTGCCACGGCGAAGGCGAGAACCCGGCGCCGCCGCTCGACACGTTGGGACACATGGAGGTCTCGTCCCTGGGCGTGGGGGCGCACGCGGCGCACCTCGGCGGCGGCCGCGCGGGGCGCCCGCTCGAGTGCACCGAATGTCACCGCGTGCCCGAGCGCGTCGAGGACGAAACGCACATCGACGAGCCGCCTGCCGAGGTCACGCTGACGGGAGTGGCCGCGACGCGCGACCATGCGCCGCGCTGGGACCACGAGCTCGCGACCTGCAGCGACACGTACTGCCACGGCCCCGGCGAACGCCACGGCACGTCACCGCTCTGGACGGAAGCGACCGAGCTTTCCTGCACGAGCTGCCACGGTGCGCCGCCCCCGCCCCCGCACCCGCGGAGCGCGCGGTGCGAAAACTGTCACGCCAACGTCGTCAACGACTCGATGCACATCGTCGATCGAGCGCGTCACGTCAACGGCATCGTCGATGTCGTGGTCACGGACGATTGCAGCGCGTGCCACGGGGGCAAGAAGAACGCTGCGCCACCGCTGGGCGTGCTCGGCGAGACGCTCACGTCCCAAGCGGCCGTCGGCGCCCATCAGGCGCACCTCGTGGAAAACGGCCGCGCGCGCCCCGTGCCTTGCGCCGAGTGCCACGAAGTACCCGCCGACGTGCTCGCAAAGGGGCACCTCGATTCGGACCTGCCGGCCGAGGTCGTCTTCTCGGGCGCCGCGCTTTCGTTCGGCGCGACACCACGCTACGAGAACGGCCGGTGCGTCGAGTCCGCGTGCCATGGCGCCGTGTTCCCGTCGGCGTACGGATCCGGCGGGTCTCACACGACTCCGAGCTGGACGCGCGTCAACGGCAGCGAGGCGAAGTGCGGCACCTGCCACGGCCTGCCGCCGCCCCGGCCGCATCCCTACGTCAACCAATCACCCGACTGCAGCGCGTGCCACAAGGACCTCGACAAGGACAACGTCACGTTCGTCCGGCCCGATCTGCACGTTAACGGCCAGGTCACGTTCGAGCTGCCGAACTAACGCCTACCGCTCGCGCTAGCGGTGCTGGTTGAAGATGTGGCAACCCGTGCAGCGCTCGGCGTCGGGGAAGTGGCGAGCGCGATCAGTGTGGCAGGCGACACACACGGCGCGAGGTGCGGCGTCAGCGGCGCCGTGCCCCGTGTGACAGCGATTGCACGCCTGGTGCTTCACCTCGCGGTGAAGGCCGGGCAGGGTTCCGAACGTCGTGGCAGCTCGTGCACGCCTTGGGCTGAGCGAGACCCCCGGGGCCGTGCGGGCGGTGGCACCCGAGGCAGCCCCCTCCGAATCAATCCGTGGGCCGACGCCGCTTCCTTTTCGTGGCAGGTCTCGCAGGGCTTTGCGGCCGGGGACCCGGTGTGCGGATCGTGGCAGCCCGTGCAGGTCTGGTGCCCGCGCGGCGCGCTCGCGAGCTCCGCCTTGTGACATTGCCCGCACGGCGTCTGAAGAGCTCCGCCGTGTGGCTCGTGGCAGCCGAGGCATTTCTCGTGACCCTCGCGCGCGGCGTGGACGATCCCGGCGTGGCACGACTCGCAGCCGACCTTGAGCGACGACGGGCGGTGCGGGAGCCCGCGGTGGCAACCCTCGCAGCTCGCGTGGCCCGCGAGGGCCGTCGCGTGGGCGACCTCGCCCTGATGGCATCCCGCGCACGGTGTGCGATCGGCCCCATCGAGCGCGAAGTGATGCGGCTCGTGACAGTGCTGGCAAGCGATCTCGGAGTGAAAGCCGTGATCGGCGAGCGCGTTCGGGTGACAGGAGGCGCAGGGTTTCGCGAGCGGCGCGCGCGCCCCCATGGTCGGATGCGGGTCGTGGCATCCGACGCAGGTGCCGGCGGCGCCCTTCACGGGGTGGTCGGGGTGGACGCTCGAGTGGCAGCGCACGCAGGCCTGCTGCGGCGCGCCGCGCACGTCGTGCGGCGCATGGCAGCTCGTGCAGGCTTGATGCGCAGCGACCTTCGTCGAAGCGAGCACATGAACGTCCTCGTGGCACGTGCGGCACGCGACGGTCTCGCTCTTGCCGAACGCGTGGGGCCGGTGGCAGGCGGTGCACTCGGCGTGCCCGTCGGCGAAGAGAGCGGTCTGTGGCACCTTGGGCTCGTGGGTGGCGTGGCAGTCCGTGCAGCTGCCCACGGCGTCCTTGGCCTCGGCGTGCTGGTGCTGGTGACAGGTGGTGCAACGTTCGACGACGCCCTGCGACGGGCCGCCATGGGCCGTCGTGATATCGGCGTGGCACTCTTCGCAGGACGCGGGCGCCGGCTTCGTGCTCTCGTGCACGTGGTGGCAGCTCGTGCACGTCGTCGAGCCATGGACGGTCACTGCCGGGAGGTCTCCCTGTGCCGACTGGTGGCAGCGCGTGCAGTCGCTCGGCTCGAAGCCGAGCACGTCGCCGGCGTCGGGCGGCGGGTGCCCCGTGCCGTCGAGAGTGAACGCGTGGCAACTTCGACAGTCCGCCGTCGTGCCGGGGCCGAACTTCGCGGCGGCCTGCGCCGTGGCGTGCTCGATGCGCGCTTCGTCCTCGTGGCAGGCCGCGCAGCGCGCCGGCGTCACCGGGCCCACGTCGCTGTCGCTGAACGTGTGGCACTTCGTGCAGGCGATGCGGCGCTCTTGAACGTGAACGCGGTGCCCGCTGAGCTCGCGCAGCGTTTGCCATTTTGCGGGGACGTAGACACCACGGCCAAGCGCCACGTTGCCCTCGGAAGGGGGGCCGTCCGCGCACGCGAACACCGCCGCGAGACACAGCGCGAGAACGAGCACGATCGTCGGGAGTTGACGCTGGGTCTGATCCACGGCGGACGCATCATACTCGCGCAGAAGGTGCGCGAGCACGCTTCGCTGTCGTTTCGTCCACGGCAAAATCGGAAGGAGGACTCGCTCCCCTTGTTGGCGCGTCCCGTTCCAGGTAACCCTACCCGCCGTGGACCTTGCCCTCAGCGTCGTGGCGGTGGGCGCCGCGCTCCTCGCAGCGGTGATCTTGGTCTTCCATCTCGTCAAGCAACCTGCGCTCGACCTGCGCTACAAGCTCGTGCTCCTGCTCGGATTGGGCGTGTTGCCCGCTATCTCGGCGGCGAGCTCGACCGTCACGGGCATCGAGCACACGACCGATCGCGCGTTTTGCGGCTCGTGCCATGTCATGGGGGCCCACGCCACGGACGCAGCCAACCTGGGCTCTCAATCGCTCGCGGCCCGCCACTCGCGAAACGCCTTTTTCGGCGAGCGAAGCTGCTACGTGTGCCACGCCGATTACGGCATGTTCGGCTACGCCCTCACCAAGCTCGGCGGCCTCCGGCATGTTTATCTCTACTATCTAGGGGGTTATCGCTCGATGCCACTCGAGCAGGCAAAGCGTGAAATCCACCTCATCAAGCCGTACGACAACGGGAATTGTCGGCACTGCCACACCACGACGCTCAGCGACTGGCGGCGGGTCCCCGAGCACGAATCGCTCAAGGCAGCGCTCGCCTCGAATCAGGTGAGCTGCGCCAGCGCCGGCTGCCACGGCTATGCGCATCCCTTCACGAAGCCCGCGGAATCGAGCTCTGTATCGAACCCGCCCCCGAGCGCGAGCGGCTCGACAGCGAGCTCCGCTAGACCGCGCCCGCCCGGCGCGCCGTCGAGCTCGGCGAGCGGCAGAGGGCAGCGCCCGGCCCGGGCACCGGCTGCCGCAACCGAGAGCGAAGGGCCCGGCAAAAAGGAGCTGCGACCATGACGGGCCTGTTCAGACGCCTCATTTCGCGGCCGATCGAGCGGCTCGTCAACGTCGCGTGCTTGCTCGGGCTCGGGGCGCTTTCGCTGTTCGTGCTCTCGATTTTGTTCCCGAAGCCATTGCCAATCATTGGCGCCATGAGCATTGGGCACGTGCTCGGCGGGCTCGCGTTTTCGAGTTACCTCCTGGCGGTAATCGCAGATCTTGCGCGGCGCAGGGCACGGGCGAGTGGCAGCAGCTTGCCGCCGGCGCCGCAAAAGGAACCTTCGGACGCTGCGCGGTGACTTGCGCGCGTCCTGTGACGCGCAAATCATTCCGAAGCTAGCGCGACGACGCGATAAATCTGCGCGCCTCTCTTTCCCTGCGGCCGCAACGTCGCTGTCATCGGTGCGTGACCTTACCGAATTGCTGAGTGTCGAGAGTAGCGGTCATGAAGGGTCAACGTCGGGAGGCTCCCGGGCTACGAGACGATGGTCGCGTGGAAGCGCCGCTCGATGGCGCTCGCGGGCGGAGATTCTCTTCGGGGACATTGCTGCGGAGGTCACACATGCTTCGGCGCTCGAACATCGCTTCTGTCTTGTCGGTTGCACTCGCGTTGGGATCGCTTGTCCTCGCCTGCTCGGGAGAGGACGGGAAGCCCGGCGCGCAAGGGCCGGCAGGTCCGCGTGGCGACGTGGGGCCGCAGGGTGGGCAGGGACAGCAGGGTGACCTCGGGCCGCCTGGAGACCAGGGCAAGACCGGTCCGCAGGGCGTGCCGGGGGACCCGGGCGATCCCGGCGACCCGGGACCACCCGGCGAGATCCCCGCGGGCACGCTCGAGACGTCATGCCTGTCGCCGTGCCACGGCTTCACCGGCATCGTGGAGCAGTGGAAGACGAGCACTCACTACGCCACGTTCATCGCGAACCTCGGCGGAGAAGAAGTGCCCACCTGGACGGGTGCCACGGCGTGCGGCAACTGCCACGCGATCGACGGCATCGAGCAGCGGCTCGCAGGCAACGTGAACGTCAACGGCACGAACAGCCCCCAATCCGCGCTGGGGCAAAACAACTATCTCGACAGCACCAACAGTCGTGTCACGGAGGCCACCTACGCAGGGACCGCCACCGTCGCCGTCGTGCACTGCACGACGTGCCACGACGTTGACCCCGCGACCGACCCGCACGTCACGGGTGAGACGTATCAGGCGGGCTCGTTCCCGCTGCGCGTTCCGACGGGCACGGGCAAGCAAGCGCTGCTCGAAAAGAGCTCGGCGGTCGGCGTCGTTGACGGCACGCCCGCGGGCCCCTACGGCAAGGGCAACGCTTGCATCTGGTGCCACAAGTCGCGCAAGGACGTGACCAACTACATCGGCGCGTCCAACAATCTCAGCGGCTACTGGGGCCCGCACGAGGGGCCGCAGTCCGACATCTACACGGGCAAGGGCGGCTATCACTACAGCGGCAAGACGTACAAGACGTCGTCGCACCAGGCGTTCGCGAACGGCTGCATCGATTGCCACATGCCTCCGGTCGCCTCCAACCAGGGCGTCGGCAATCACTCGTTTTATCCGCAGCTCTCCGCGTGCGGCAAGCAGGGCTGCCACTCGAACCCGGACAGCTTCGACATCAACGGCCAGCAGACGGCGATGATGGACAACATCCAGGAGCTTCGCGTCGAGCTCAACACGGAGGGCTTCCTCACGCGTGGCAGCGGCCCGCTCACCTCCACCGATCTCGCGGATCGTGAGTTCGCCGTGGACAAGGTCGCCTCGCAATCGGGGATCGCCGCCGACGTCGCGGGCGCCGTCTACAACTACCTCCTGCTCGCGCGCGGCTCCGGCGGCGGCGTGCACAACCCCGTCTACACGCGCCAGCTCGTGTACGACTCGTACTTCGCGCTCACCGGTAGCGCTCCGACGACCCTGCCATCCCGTCCACAGTGACGTCACCGCTCGGCCCGCGCCTCCTCAGGCGCCGGGCGGCGCCGTCGGATTCGTGCTACCGGACTCGCTCCGACATGCACGAGGCCTTCTGGCGCGAGCGCTGGGCACGCGGGCTCATCGGCTTTCACGAGGGTGAGCCCAACGCCTTCTTGAAGGCGCACGTCAACCGGCTGCTCGCCGCCGCGCCCGACGGCGGGCGGCACGTGCTCGTGCCACTCGCCGGGAAATCGGCGGACCTCGAGCTGCTCGCGCGACACGGCTGCAGCGTGACCGGCGTCGAGCTCGTGGAAGAGGCGGCGGACGCGTTCTTTCGCGAGCGGAACATCACCCCGACGCGCGAGCGCTTCCACGAATTCGACGCGCTTCAGGCTGCCGACGTGCGCATCGCCGTGGGCGATTTCTTCGCGCTCGAGCTACCGCCGGAGGACCGCTTCGACGCCGCGTACGACCGCGCGGCGCTCATCGCGCTAAGCCCCGAGGATCGCCCGCGCTACGTCGCGACCTGCAAGCGAGCGCTCCGGCCGAGGGCACCCACGCTGCTCGTCACGCTCTTTCACGACGGCGACCAAACGGTCGGGCCACCGTTCAGCGTCGATCAGGACCAGGTCCGCGCGCTCTACGAGGGCGCTGACATCGAGCTGCTCGACGAGCGTGATCTGACTGTCGCCGAGCCGCGCTTCCGCGAGCGTGGCGGGACGCGGGTTCTCGAACAGGCGTTCCTGATCGTCACCCCAAGGACTGACGCGCGCGCGGCGAGCGCGCTCGGGGCGGACACTCCGCTGCCCTTCCTGGCGCCTTAGTCGAGAGAACCGTCGAAGGCCCTCGGCGAGCGTTCCGAACGGTAAACGTCGGCGCAGCTCGACGAGCAGTCGCGTCGAGATGCCCGTGCCTGCGCCGACATCGACCGCGCTGAGCACACAGGTTAGGCTCCCTCGTGGCCAGGATCGGCCTGGAACGGGTGCTCGTCGGCGGCGCTCTCGTGCTGCTGGTCGTGTTGCCGGCGCTCGTGGTGCTCGGCGGGCTCGTCGAGCGGGCTGTCGGCCTGGGTGTGAGCGCGGTTCCGCTGGTCGGCGCCCTCGTTTTCGCGACGGCGGTCGCCCTGCTCGTCGACGCGCGGAGCCGCGCGGCGCTCCGGATATTCGCCGAACGACTGCCAGCGCGCTGGGACGGCGCGCTCTCGCGACGGCCCGGGCTCTGCTTCGCTTGGGGAGCGCTCGCGATTCTCGGCATCGTGCAGATGACGCGGCTCGCCTGTTTCGTGGTCGACCCGAGCTTGACCTGGGGCTCCGCCTATCCGCCCGTCGACGAGGCCGTGCACCACGCCTGCCTGAGCGCTTACGTGCAGGCCGGTGATCTTTGCCGCCGTGGCGTCGACAACGTCTATGCCGAGGAGCATTACCCTGCTTTCCGGGGCGGCAGCCTCGGGCACACCGAGCGCATGGAGTCGAGCGTCCTAAACCTGTCGGCTTGGCTCGAGGATCCCTACGAGTATCCACCGCCCTTTTTGCTCATTTCACGCCTGCGCGGCGGAGCGGCGTGCGACGTGAACCCGCTTTGGGCGCGCGGACGACCGTGAACGGGGCGCGGCCTACGCGGGCGGGCGGCGGATCACGCGTGGACCGGTGAGCGGGCGCGGCAGATCGCGATCGAGCACCGTCTTTCGACCGTCGCGCGCGGCGCTCGCGATGGCAAGGTCGCACAGGTGTCGAAGGCGGTCCGAGAGCCGTTCGAACAGGCCGTCGGACGTGTTCATGCCCGAGCGGGTGCGCACGTAGTCCTTGGCTTTGGACGCGACGATCAGCACCTCGCGCGGGATGGCATCGGGAGAAGCCAGTCGCGCCGCCGGGGCCTGTGCGGTCGCGGCCGCGCGGGGCTTTTCCGCCGTGCGCCGCGCCTGATCGGCCTGCTCGCGCTCCCACGCCTCGCGAGAGGGAGCCGTCACGGGCTCGGCCCAGGCCTCACGGTGGCGTGCGTCGGGTAGGTGCGCGTCCCAGCACGACACCGAGCAGAAGTAGAGCGCGATCCTCGCCCGGTTGCAGGTCGAGACGCTGCATTGATAGTACTCTTGCCCGAACGCGATCGACTGCTTGCAGATGCTGCAATGGCGAAACTCGGACTCCATGCGCGAGAGTCTAGTACCGCTCGGGCAACCCCGCGTTCTTCGGCGCAGATAGCGGGGATATTGCGCAGTGGCCGACGAATCGGGGCGACGCCGAAGCGCTGGGCGCTTCCCGGGTTGCCCTGCGGCGCGCGCGGGGCTAGGTCGGCGCCCGTGATCCGACTCGACTCCGTCACCAAACGCCATGGCAAGCAGGCGCTCTTCCTGGACGCAAGCTGCGCCCTGTTCCGCGGCGAGAAGGTGGGCCTGGTCGGGCCGAACGGCGCGGGAAAGTCGACGATCTTCCGCCTGATCGTCAAAGAGGAAACCCCCGACGCCGGGCAGGTCGCGGTCGATCGGGGGACCAGCATCGGCTACTTCAGCCAGGACGTCGGGGACATGCGAGACCAGACCGTGCTCGCCGCAACGCTCGAAGGCGCCGGCGAGGTCGCGACGATTGCGGGCAGGCTTCTGGAGCTCGAAGCCGAGCTCGCAGACCCCGCGAAAGCCGATGAGCTCGAGCGCCTCGTGACCGAGTTCGGCGACGCACAGGCGCGCTTCGAGGAGCTCGGCGGCTACGCGCTCGAAGCCCGCGCTCGCGAGATCCTCGCGGGGCTCGGTTTCGCCGCCGACGTCGTCGAGGGTGACGTGGGGGCGCTCTCGGGCGGCTGGAAGATGAGGGTCGGCCTCGCGCGCATCCTGCTCATGAAGCCCGACGTGATGCTGCTCGACGAGCCGACCAACCACCTCGACATCGAATCGATCCTTTGGCTCGAGAGCTTCCTCAAGGGGTTCGACGGCGCGCTCATGCTGACCTCGCACGACCGCGAGTTCATGAATCGCATCGTGTCGAAGATCGTCGAAATCGACGGCGGAGAGCTGGCCGTCTTTTCCGGAAACTACGAATTTTACTTGAAGCAACGAGCCTTGCTCGACGCGCAGGCCGAGAGCGAGTTTTTGCGCCAGAAGGCGATGCTCGCCAAAGAGGAGGCATTCATCGCGCGCTTCAAGGCGCGCGCAAGCCATGCCGCCCAGGTCCAGTCGCGGGTCAAGAAGCTCGACAAGATCGAGCGGATCGAGCCACCCAAGCGCCGTCAGAAGCTCCACTTCGACTTTCCCGAGGCACCGCGCTCCGGCGAGGATGTCGTCAAGCTCGAGCGGGTCACGAAGAGCTACGGCGAGCGCTCCATCTACGACGGGCTCGACTGGCTCGTGCGCCGTGGCGAGCGCTGGTGCGTGATGGGCGTGAACGGCGCAGGAAAATCCACGCTGCTCAAGCTCGTGGCCGGGTCGAGTCCGCCCGATCAGGGGCGTATCACGCTCGGGCCGAGCGTCGCGCTCGGCTACTTCGCGCAGCACGCCATGGAGCAACTCGACGCGGGTAGCACGGTGTGGGAGACGCTCGTCGCTCGATTCCCCACGGCGTCGGTCGGCTCGCTGCGCACGCTCGGCGGGGTATTCGGGTTCGGGGGCGACGCCGTCGAGAAGCGCTGCGAGTTCCTATCGGGGGGAGAAAAGGCGCGCCTCGTGCTGGCGCTCATGCTCTACGACCCTCCGAACTTTCTGGTGCTCGACGAGCCGACGAACCACCTCGACATCGACACCAAGGAGATGCTGATCGAGGCACTCTCGACGTTCGAGGGCACGATGCTCTTCGTCTCGCACGATCGACACTTTCTGAAGAGGCTCTCGAATCGCGTGCTCGAGCTCGACGGGGGTCAAGTGAGCGTCTACGGCGGCGGCTATACCGAGTACGTGGAGCAGAAGGGGGCGGAGGCGCCGGGTATCCGCAGCTGACGCGGGGGCGCGCGTTTCCGCCCGCTTTCGCAAGGACGCTCCCACCGCGCGCGCCGGAAACGGAGCCGAAGCTCGCTGGACGCGGTTCGGGGCCCACGTTTCGCGAAGAGGAGGCACCGCCATGCACGCCGCCCCATTCGCTCCGTCGCTCGAATCCATCATGAAATCTCCGCTCCACGTCATCGAGGCCGACACCGCGGTCTTCGACGCGCTCGAGCTCTGCAAGACGTGCGGGATCCACCATATGCCGTTGTTCGACGGCAAGGAGCTGCTGGGCGTGGTGTGCACGTGCGACCTCGAGGAGCTCGCGCTCGACGCGCCCGTCAAGCGGGCACTGCAGCGCCCCGCCGTGGTGCTCGACGTGACGGCCACGATCGCGGACGCCATGCAACGCATGAGCGACGAAGTCGTGGGCTCGGTGTTGATCATGCGCGGCGAGCATGCAGTCGGAATCGTGACGCGCGAAGACGTGCTGGCGGCATCCGGCAACGAGACGGCGAACTTCCGCTGCGAAGTCTGCGGCGCGCGCACCCACCTCAAGCACCACGCGGCGCGCGGCCTCTTGTGTCTCGACTGCCGCAGCCGCGCCGAGCCCGCACACCTGGACGACGGCGAGCTGGGCGGCAGCGAGTAGCACTCGCGACGAGCCCCCTCGTCGCGCGCCGCGAGGGAGCGCGCGACGCGCGGCTGGACGCACGCCCGGCGCTTGCTCACCGTGGCGGTCAAGAGAAGCCGTGGAGGTGCACGACGTACCAGGCGCCGCGCCAGGAGATCATCGAGGTGATCTCGAAGGAATGCCGGCGTCCGTCCTCGGTCCCGAGCGTGAGGCGAGAGCGCAGCACGCGAAAGTAGCCGAGCCGGTTCCCTTCGGCGCCGACCTTCATGAAGCGCACGCCGGTGCCCGGCACCTCGACGCTCTCGAAGCGCGCCGTCGCCGCGGCGCTGCCGAGCGCGCGGTGATAGTCGTGGACGTTTTCCTCGAACGCGGCAAGCAGCCGAACGCGATAGTCGCGCGCGGGGTCGCGGATGGCCTTCACCTGTTCGTAGGCGACGAGCGGGAAGAACGCAGGGCGCGCGTGCTCCGGGTCGTCGCGAGCGATGGCTTCGGCGAGCAGCGTGATGCGTGCGAGGAATGCGGGGTCGTCGCTGCGGGGGCGTTCGTCGGTCTGCGGCAGCGGGACGCCGTGCGCGTCGAAGATCGGCTCGAACCAAGCGGTCGCGTCGGCAGCCGAAGGCGACGGCGAGGCGCCGGCGGCCGACGGCAAAGGCGCGCCCGGTTCGGCCGACGCGCTTCCAGGGCGGGCGACGGCGGTCCCTGGACCGGCCGTCGGCGGGGTCGCCGCGCCGGCGCTCGCCTCGGACCGGGGGGACGGGGACGCTGGCCTCTTTTCGACCAAAGCGACCACGGGAGCGAGGCGGGTGTCCTCGTGCGGCTTGGCACAGCCGGGGCCGAGCAGGGCCGCGACCATCGCAGCGACTTGAGCCAGAACGACACAGTCTCGCGAGGCTACCCTCGCAAGTGATATGGCAAACGGGCGGCGCACCGTGACGATTATGAAACGCCTCCCGCGTCCGCGCCGAAAAAATCCCCATCGGCAGGCGGGTGGCGCTCGTGCTACGGACGACTTTCGTATTCGATTCGAACCCAGGGGGGGTACCGGCTCCGAGGTCCGCGACGGCACGAAGCGCGAGCCACGAGCACGGTAGCCGATACGTTCCCGACACTTTGCTCATGCAATGCTCGAAGGCAAGGTCGTGTCCGATCCCGGGATTGACGTTTCCGTCACGCTGAAGAGCACACCGCTCGCGTGGTGGCTCGCCGATGCCGTTGACCGGCGGCTCAGCGGCACGCTCGTGCTCGAGGAGGCGAACGGCGCGGGGCACCGCGTCCATCTGGAAGCCGGGGCACCCCGCAAGGTGCGCACCGCGAAGCCCGTGGCGTTGCTCGGCGACGTGCTCGTCGAGGTCGGAGCGCTCACCGACGAGCAGCGCCGGGAGACCCTCTCGCGCGCTCGGCAGGCCGGTACGCTCTACGGCGACGCGTTGCTGAGCGACGGAATCGTCAACCCGACGACGCTCGGCCGGGCCCTCAGGGAGCAGCTCGCACGGCAGGTCGCCTGGCTCATCGGGCTCCCGACGAGCACGGCGCTCGTTTTCCGCGAGGGCGTGAACGACCTCGCGATGTTCGGCGCTCCCGAGGGTGTCCGCGTGAACCCGCGCGCGCTCGTTTGGAGGGCGATCCGCGATGGCGTGCGCGCAGAAGACGTGGCGGAGCTCGCCCGGACGCTGGGCGGTCGGCCCCTCAAGTTGCGCGACGACGCGCCCATCGACGACTATCACCTCGACGGAGCGCACCGCGCCGTGGTCGATGCGCTGCGAAGTCGAGCGCTCTCGGCGACCGATCTCGCGACGCTCCGCGTCGATGCACCGGACGCCGTTGGCCGCGTCATCTACCTCCTCGTCATCACCCACGCGGTGGAGATTGGCGCGCCCGAGAGCTCGCTCGGCCCGCGCGCAACCTCGACCGTCCCCCCCACGGCCGACACGCGCCCGCAGCTGCGCCCCAGTGCGATTCCGACGGCGAGCGCTGCGCTGGCCGAGCTGCGCGCCGAAATTCACGACCGTGTCGAGCGACCGCGAAGGACCCACTACGAGGTCCTGGGAATCTCGAGCGGGGCCTCGCGCTCCGAGGTGACGTTCTGCATTCACGCTGCTCGCGCAGCGCTTTCACCCCGACGGCCCCGTGCGCGCGCTCCCCGATCTTTCCGCCGTTGCGACGCGCCAATTCGCCGAGATGGTCGAGGCACGCCGCGTGCTCATCGATCCGCTCGAGCGAGGGAGCTACGACCGTTCGCTCCGCGAGCGGTCCAGCCTACCGGCGCCGAGCGTCCCGCCCTCGGGGGGGCGGAGCACGGCGAGCACGCTCACGCGCGCCGAGTCGATGCTGTCGCACGGCAACGTGGCCGGGGCGGAGCACGAGATAGCGAGCGCGCTCGCGCGGGAGCCGGACCACCCGGAGCTCATGGCGCTATGGACCTTCGTGCAAGCGGGCAAGCCCGACGTCGATTTGCGGCGACTCTGGGCTCGGCTCGAGCGCGTCGCACGGACGAACGACACCGTACGCGTGCACTACTACCGAGGTCAGCTGCTCAAACGCATGGGCAAGCACGCGAGCGCGCTCCAGGAATTTCGCATGGTTCTCGAGCTCGACGAGCGGCACATCGACGCGGCCCGCGAAGTGAGGCTCTACGAGCTTGGCCGCGACACGCGTTCGTCGCACCCGCCGCGCGCGCGCTCCGGAACGTTTCCCACCGGCGGTGGGTTGTTCGGATGGTTGAAGCGAAAGCCGTGAGCGCTCGGCGGCGCGGCGGCACGGCAGGGTGCGCGTGCACCCTGCTCGCAAGCGCGACGCTCTGAAGCCTCAACTCGAGCGTGCGTGCTCGACCGCGCGCTCGAGCAACGTGTTGACCGCTGCGACGAGATCTTGGGGCTGGAACGGCTTGTCGAGATGCACCACACCGTGCGAAAGGTCATGCGGCGGCGGCGCGTCGTCGGCGACGTGCCCGGACATGAAGACGACACCGAGCTCGGGTCGCTCGCCGCGCAGATGCCGGGCGAGCTCTGGCCCTCCCATCCTCGCCATCACGACGTCCGTCACCAGCACGTCGATCGGCTCCGCATGCGCGTGGGCCGCCTCGATGGCCTCCACGCCGTCCGCAGTCGTGATCACCTCGTGACCCGCGCGGCGCAGCACGCGCGCGACGACGGCACGCACGTCGCGCTCGTCTTCGGCCACGAGCACCGTCACCCGGCGCGAGGGCGCTGCCGTTGGCGGTCGCGACGGCGGGCGCGACTCGGGTGCGTCCGGAAGCTCCGCGGCGAGCGGCAGGATCACGCCGAGGCGGCTGCCGCGGCCGGGGCTCGACTCGACCTCGATGCGCCCTCCCCCTTGCTCGACGATCCCGAAAACGCTGGCGAGGCCCAGCCCGGCACCCTGGCCCTGCGGCTTGGTCGTGAAGAACGGGTCGAACGCGTGGAGCACGACGTCGGGCTGCATTCCCGAACCGGTGTCCGTCACCTCGAGCAGCACGCACGGAACTGCTTGTGCGTCGCGCGACGCGGGCTTGAACGTGGCTCGGGTCCTGACCGCCAGGGCGCCGCCGTCGGGCATGGCGTCACGGGCGTTGGCGGCGAGCAACGGCACCGCATACGCGACGAACGCCGGCACGTAGCAGGCAAGCGTTCCCGCGGCGGCTGCGCCCATGCCGCCGATGAGAAAGCCGATGAGCGCGACCGAAAGGGGCCGGTCCGGCTCGAGGAACAAGAGCGAGGCCGAGCCCCAGGCGGCTCCCGAGAGCGCGACACCGATCGAGTAACGGATACCCCATGCCGGCACCGCATCCGTGCCCGGAGCGAGCGCGACGAAGGCACGCCACAACGCCGCCCGTGCGCCCGTCACGAGCAGCACGGTTCCGAACCACACGGAAATCACCCCGTGGTCCTGGGTCGCCCAGAGCACCGCGGCGACGATCGCGCCGTTCGCCACGTTGCCGACCAAGAGCGGCAGGCTCTGCCCGTAGAGCGTCCTTACCTGCTCCGCGCGGACGTCGCGTCCCACGCGATATCCCTACACCAGAGTCGGGGGGCCCTTGCCAGCTTCCGGCCACGGGCCGGCCTCGCGCGACCGGGCCCGACCCTCGTTTCGGAAAGTTATCGGCCGTCCCGCGACGGGACACCCGTCCGGCAGAGGACGTCCCGAGCCGAGGCAGTTCGGCCCCGAAGCAGCTGAAAAATAGGGGGATCGCGAGCGGCGCGAGTCTTGCTTAGAGGAAGGTCGATGCCCTCTTCCGACCAACATCATCTGCCCCCGCCCGGGTCGCTCCTCGAGCCCGCGACCCCGGAGTTGCTCGAGCTCCGCCTGGCGACCGCCAGCATCTCGCTCGGCGCCGCGGGTGGCCACCCCGAGCCGGCGCGCGAGGCGCTGAAGGAGCTTTCGCTGCGGGCGAATCGGGCGATTCGCGCGGTGGATCTCGGGACGACGGACGACTTGTTGTCCGGACACTGCTTCGCCGCGCGCGCTCTCGTCGCCGAGGTCCGCCGGACGCTCGCCGCCCAGCCGGCGAGCCCCGCGAAGGGCCTCGAGGCGCTAGCAAAGGCCCGCCGGAGCCTCTACCGAGCGCTCTGCCTCGTCGCTCGCAGCCTCGCGCGGCTATCGGCGGAGCGGGTACGCGCTCTCACCCGCCAGTCGGACGTTGTCGAGGCGCCACGCGGCGGCATGCACGACCTCTCTCGCTTCGCAGCCAACACGTCGCACGGGGAGCCCTCCGAGATTGCTTGGTTGCTCGAGGTTGCCGAGAGCGAAATCGCCCTTGCGGCCGCCGACGCGCGGCACTTCGAGCTGCCCCGCGCCCAACGCGACGAGCTCGCCGCGCTGCACGGCGCCATCGTCGCCTGGTCGAGCGGCACCCGCGAGCCGGCCGAGGGTCTCGCACTGGCGGCGCGTCTGCTCGAGGCCGTCGGCGGCGCCCGCGCTTGACCCGCGCGCCAGCCGCGACCGTCAGCGCACCTCGGCGCGACGCCGCACCTGCAACGCCTTGAGCACGATGCCGAACACTTCGGCGAGGGTCTCGTACGAGGTGCCGTTGCGGTCGCTCGAACACAGGACGGCGACGCCGAGGGGTTCTTCGCCGTATTTCAACGCGAGCACGAAGGCCGACTTTTCGAGTAGCCCGTCGAGCGCCTCGGGCACGAGGCGCTCGCGCAAGAACGGCACCATTTGAGGCTGGTGCGTGTGCGCATCGAAGCCGAATGCAACTTTCAGCTCCCCTTCCGCCCCCGTGAGCTCCGAAACGACGCAGCCCTCGATGCCGAGCTCCGGCATGCGCTCGGCGAGCACGTGCGAAAGCTGAGCCTGCGGCCCGAACATGCGAAGCTCGAGAGCGCGCGCGAGGCGGTGGAGCCGGTCGTGTACGAGGTCCTCGCTCGCGACGCGCAGGCGCGTGGCAAGCTCGTCGGCGAGGCGACGATTCTGCTCGAGCTGGCGCGCGTTGCCCTGCGCCAAACGCCGGAGCAGCGGGTCGAGCGCGCGCGCGAAGGCACCCTGCTCGCCGCGCACCTCGGCCATCAATCCGCTCAACATCTCGGCGGTCGCGCGATCGCCCCCGAACGGGGCGTCGGGCGGCGGTGGGATGTCGGTCGGCACGCAGCCGCAAGAGCGACGCAGGAAGAGCTCCGTCTCCAGCGTCACCGAGGGCTCGGGCTCGGCCCCCCCGAGCACGGCGAGCAGCCGCCGCGCGGCCTCCCGCCCGAGCTGCGCGAGCGGCTGCCGCACGGTCGTGAGCGGCGGGTCGAAGATGCGAGCAAGCTCCATGTCGTCGAAGCCGACCACCGCGACTTGATCGGGCACGGCAATGCGCCGGCGTGACAGCTCGTCGATGGCACCGAACGCCATATAATCGTTGGATGCGACGATTGCGTCGAGCTGTTCCACCGGCACCTGACGTGCGTCGAACAGCTCGAACACGGCCCGCGCGCCGCTCTCACGCGTGAAATCGCCGGACAGGAGCAGCCGCTCGTCGAGCGGGATGCCGTGGTGCTCGAGCGCGGCGAGATACGCCTCGCGCCGCTCGAGCGCCTCGGCGTTCGTGCCCGTCCCCGCGATGAAAGCGATGCGGCGGTGGCCGTGGTGGGCCACGAGGTGGTCCATGAGCTGCGTGATGCCCTCGGAGTCCTGGATGCCCACGCTGGTCACGCCGGGAAGCTCACCGACGCTCACGACGGGGAGGCCGAACCGCCCGAGCCAGGCGGCGCCTTCAATCTGACCGAGGTACTGGTCCACGCAGCTCGAGATACTGAGGATCCCGTCCACGAGCTCTGGATTCAGGGCTTCGAGCACGAAGTTGCGAGCGCGCCGCTCCGGATCGGGGTCAGCGAGCGCCCCACCGGCAAAGCACAACAGGCTGCCACCGCTCGCTTCGACGACATCGCGGGCGCCCTTGACGATCGACCACTCGTACTCGTCGCTCAGATACGAGGCCAAGAGCGCGACCCGCAGGCGGCGCCCCGACGGGGCGCCTTCGGGCGCGACGGACTCCGACACAACGCTCTATGCTAGCGCCGAGCACTACCACCCCGCAAGGACACCCCCGATGCCACTCGAGGACGAATTTTCGACCGCCCAAGCCCGCGTGAAGACCCTCAAGCAAACACCGGCGAGCGACGAGCTACTCGAGCTCTACTCTCTTTACAAACAAGCAACCGAGGGCGATGTGCGCGGCACGCGCCCCGGCATGCTCGACTTCAAGGGCCGCGCGAAATACGACGCCTGGTCGGCGCGGCGCGGGACGACCCGCGAGCGGGCCATGGAAAGCTACGTGGCGGTCGTCGAGCGGCTGGTCGGAAAGTACGGCGTGTAGCCGGCGGGCGAGCCCGCCCCGTCAGGCCAGCCCGCCCAGGATGCGCTCGATCGCGGCGAGCTCGTCGACGCCGAAGTCGAGCCGCTCCAGGGCCCCCACGGCATCCTCGATCTGACTCACCTTGCTCGCGCCGATCAGCGCCAACGTCATGACCGGGTGGCGGAGGACCCACGCGAGCGCCAGCTGTGCGAGCGTCTGCCCGCGCCGTTCGGCGAGCTCCTGGAGCTTTCGTACCTTACCGACGACCTCGGAGGTCACTTGCTCGGGCTTGAGAAAGCCGTGGGGCTTCTTGGCGCGCGAATCCTCGGGGATTCCAGCAAGGTACTTGTTCGTGAGCAGGCCCTGGGCGAGGGGCGAGAACACGATACACCCGATGCCTTCGTCCTCGAGCGCGCCGAAGAGCGCGCCCTCGGCTCCGCGGTTCAGCATGCTGTAGCTCGGCTGATGAACCAGCAAGGGAGTCCCGAGGTCACGCATGATGCCCGCGGCGCGACGCGTCAGCTCCGCCGAGTAGTTCGAGACGCCCGCATGGAGCGCCTTGCCGCTCCGCACGATGTGATCGAGCGCGCCCAGGGTTTCTTCGAGCGGCGTCTCCGGATCGGGGCGGTGATGGTAGAAGATGTTGACGTAGTCGAGCTTCATCCGTAAAAGGCTCTGATCGAGGCTCGCGATCAGATACTTCCTGGAGCCAAAGTCACCGTAGGGTCCGGGCCACATCCAGTAGCCGGCCTTGCTCGAGATCACGATCTCGTCACGGTAGGGTCGGAGATCGCGCGAAAGCACGCGCCCGAACGCTTCCTCGGCGGAGCCCGGCGGTGGGCCGTAGTTGTTGGCGAGGTCGAAGTGCGTGATGCCGAGATCGAAGGCGCGCAAGAGCATGCGGCGCCCGTCCTCGGGCGCGTCGACTCCCCCGAAATTGTGCCAGAGCCCGAGCGAGATGCGGGGCAGCTTGAGACCGCTCCTGCCGGTGCGTTGATAGCGCATGCGGTCGTAGCGTTTCGAATCGGGCACGTGGGTCACGACGCACCTCCCAAAAAGGGCGCACGGCGCGCGGTCACCTCGAGCGCTCGCGTCAGCGTCTTCAGAACCACGCAATACCGTTCGGTCAGCTTCAAGAGCGTGTCGAGCTCCGCGTCGGCCGCATCCGTGTCGAGCTCGAACACCAGACGCACCCGCTCGAAGCCGACCTCCACCTCCTTCGAGACGCCCAGCGTCCCTCGAAAGTCGAGGTCCCCCTCGGCGACCACTCGCACACCGCGCAGCTTGATGCCCATTGCCGTCGCGACGGCCGCGAGCGTGACGCCCGAGCAGGCGACCAGCGCCTGGAGCAGGAGGTCTCCGGAGCACGCCGTCAACCCGTCGCCGCCCGCCGCGGGATGCAGGCCCGAAACGAGCGTGCCGCCGAGGGTATCGACCACGAACGTTACGTCCTCGCCGAGCCGCCCCGATGCGCACAGCGTGACCTTGGCGGCGCTCGGATCGTCGCGGTACTTTCGCTTGAGTGGGCTCTGCAGCGCGCGCAGGGTTTCGGGGGTCATGTCCGATCTCTCACCGGTGCGGGCGCCCGGGCGCAACAGAGATCTCGCGGACGATCGACTCGGCTGGCGGCCGTTGGGGCCGCGAAGCGACTCCTCAGCGCGTGGGGGCTGGCCGGGATGGGGCGATCTCGGACGCGGCAGGGGCAGCGGCCGCGCCTCGCGCCTGCGCGAGCGTGAGCTCGCGCGTGAGCTCGCGCTTGCGAAGGTAGAGCGTCACGGCGCCCTCGAACTCGCGCTCGGACGCCTGGGCTTCCTTGTCGGCAAGCTCGCGCGTGAGCGCGGAAAGTTTCTGGTAACGCTCTTCGGCCTCCTCGAAGGCGCGCGCCTCGCGGGCGCTGACGAGCCGCTTCGTGAAGGCCCAGAGGCGGGCGAAGCGCTGTATTTCGCGGCTGAAAGCGCGCTCGTCGGCGAGTGGGTCGCGGGCGACCCCGGCCAGAGCGGGCGCGGCCGTGCGGGCCAGTGCGGTGGCAGACCCCGGCTCCGTGGCGGCGGCCGCCACGTCTCGCGCAGGCGCGACCGTGCTCGACGGCCCGTCCGCACTCGGTGCCGTGCTCGACGGCCCGTCCGCGTTCGGTGCCGCGGAGGTCGGCCCGGCGGAGCTCACCGCGACATCCTGTGCAGAGAATGCGGCGCTCGGCCCGACAGCGCCACCCTCGCTCCGTGCGTCGGAACCGTCGCCGCACGGCACGCGCTCCTCGGCGCTCGCGGCCGGCGCGAGCGCGACACTCACCAATAGGGCCACGATCGACGACACCACCCTAACCACCCTTTCAACATAGCACGGACCCGGCGGCTCCCGGAAGGCCGTGGCCGAGCGCGAAACAGGCCCAGGTTGGGCGCGCTCACCGGCGCGCCGCTCAGGCGATCTCGCCGAGTGTGCCGGTCGTGAGCGAGCTCGTCGGCTGCGTCCCGAACGAGTCGATGTCGACACCGAAGGCCTGGGCGATCGACACGAGCAGGTGGTTGTTCGGTTTGTCGACGCGCTGCGTGTCGCTGCACCACTCGGGCGTACCGGGCGGGCAATCAGCGGAGAGCTGCACGCGGCGTCCCATCGTGAACTTTCCGTTGGCGCCGCCGGCGAGCACCGTCGGCACGTTGCGCGTGCTGTGGAGCGCGGGATTGCCCATGTCGGAGCTCACGTAGATGAGCGTGCTGTCGAGCGCACCGAGCTCGTCGAGCTTCTGCATGAGGCGCGCGACCTTGGAGTATGAGTACTTGTTGAACTTCGCGAGCGTGAGCCACGTATTCTGATCGCCGCTCCCGGCCGAGCCGTGCCCGTCGTTGCCCACGGGCGAGGCACCGTAGGTATGGGCGACGCTGCCGTGGTTGTCCGCCGGCAAGCCGAGCGGATTGCCGTCGTACGAGAGGTCGTTCATGACGAGCGTCGCGAAGCGCGTGATGTCGCAGGCGAGCGCCTGCGCCAGGAGATCGATGTGCGCGTTCGTGATGGCGTCGAAATAGGGCTCCCCGCCATTGTACTGCTTGAGCTTGGGGAACTGCGAAGCGCTGGGCTCGGTCGGCGCGTTGCACACGGCGCCCGTCGACTCGATGGTCTGGAACTGCTTGTCGAGCTCGTCGAGGGCCGAGAGGTGTTGGTCGAGCTTCATTTGCTCGGTCGGGGCGAGTCGCGTGCGCAGCCGGTTCACGTCCTCGCGCAAGAAATCGACGACGCCGTGTCCGAGCACGTTCTGCCGAGCGGCCGCCGCCTGCGCCACGGGGTCCGTCGAAGGCGCGAAGCCGTTGAAGAGCTGCTGATACGCCTGCACGGGATCGATGATCTTGGGGAGCGCCTGGCCGCCGGGACCGTACGAGAGCGTCGTGCCCACGGTGAGCGAGTCGTCCCCGACGCCGAGCGCGATGCTTCCGAGCCGCGTGGAGGCCCCGAGGCCCTTCTCGACCGCGAGGAACTGGTCGAGCGAGCTGTTCGAGGGCTTACCGCTGACGCGACTGCCCGTGAGGATACAGCCCGCCGTGTCGTGGCCGTTCGCCGCGGAGAGCAGGTCCATCCCCTCGATGACCATGATCTTGTCCTTGAACGACTTGCCGTACGTCGCCGCGTCGTCGAAGGGCTGGAGCGAACAGTTCTGGTAGCCGATGTCGAAGCTCGGCTCGCTCGTCTGGATCGTGCCGCGATTGCCGGATACGCCCTGCCCCATCGCCCAGTACTCGGCCGCGATGCCGTGCGGGTGGTAGATGGTGACGAGCTTCAGGGGCAGCTCCGCGCCTGCGGCCTGCGCGTAGGAGTTCTCGAGCAAGCGGAAGCACGGCAGCGCGGCGAAGCCGGCCCCGACGGCGCGCAAGAAACTGCGGCGCGATGCGAACAAGCGACCGCTCATTGGGCCCTCCGGTAAGCGAACAGCGGGCTCGTGACGTAGGTGACGATCGCCTGGACGATGCTGCCGGGCTCGGCGAGCGGGTCCTTCTTCCAGGCCGCCACGTAGGCGTCTTCGCTCGTCTGGACGGCGACGCCGCTCGTCGCCGCCGCGGAGCGGAACAGGTGCCGCGCGAAGCATTCCCGCACCGACGGGCTCGCCGCGAGCGCCGCCGCGAGCTCGGCGCTGTCGGCGTAGCTTCCCGAAAAGTCCATGCCCATGTCGAGCGAGATCGCCGTGCTCGGGTCCACGGTCTTTTTGTTTTCCATGGTGCGATAGGCGCCCATGCCGTCGAAGTCCTCGAAGGCGAAGCCAACGGCGTCGATCGTGGTGTGGCAGCCGGCACAGAAGGGGTCCGTGCTGTGGCTGTTCTCGAAGCGCTCGCGGGTCGTGTCCGTGTCGTTCGGTTGCGGCGGCGGTGGAATCGCCCGATCGAGCGTCGCCGGCGAGGGAGGCGGCAGGCACGCGATGCGATCGAGCACCGCGACACCGCGCAGCACGGGGGCACTCTCCGAAGCGTGCGCGAAGACCGACAGGAAGGCGCCCTGCGTGAGGATGCCGCGCCGTCGCGTGCCGGTCAGCGAGACTTTCTGGAATCCGCCGCCACCCGGGTAGGCGACGCCGTAAACGGGCGCGAGCGTCGCATCGACCATCGTCCAGTCGGCGCCCAGCAGATCGCCGACCGTGCCGAGGCTCGCCGTGACGGCGTCGAGGAAGGCATCGGCCTCCCCGTCCATCGCCGTGCGAACCTCGGGCGTGAAGTCCGGATAAACGGTGCTGTCTTTGCCGGTTTCCGTGATGCGATCGACACCCAGCCACTCCCTCAGCATGCGCAGCACCGTGGCTCGCGCCGGGGCACCCGTGTTGAGCAGGCGCCAAACCTCGGTCGCGCGCCCCTCGGCCGTCGCGAGTGAACCGGATTCTGCCGCGGCGACGAGCTCGTCATCGGGCGGCTGGGCCGTGACGAGGTACGAAAGCGAGCTCGCGAGCTCACGGGGCGACAGCATGATCGGGTCGGTCGCCCTGCCGTCGCCGAGCTCGGTGAGATAGAGAAACCCGGCGGACTGAAGCAGGCCGCGGATCACGACCTCGATACCATCGCCGTAGTCGCCCTCGTCGGCGCCCACGTGATAGAGCGCGAGCAACGAGGCCGATTCCTCGCTCGTGAGGGGCCGGCGGTACGCCTTGGCTCCGAAGTCGTCAATGAACGACGCGGCGCAGGCTTCGCTGCCCGCCGGCACGTCGCAGGGAGCGAGATCCGCGAAGCGAGCGCGCGCGTCGGACGCGACCTGGCGCGCGGCGGCGTCGAGTTGCTTGGCGAGCACGGGATCGACGCGCTGCGCGTCGTTGCGGGTGAAGCCGGATTGGCGCGCGTCGGGCGGGAGGCTCACGCCGGCGGGCAGGTCCACGCCGAGCAGCGCTCGCACCGAGGTCCGGTACTCCTCGTTCGTGAGCCGGCGGATGCCGGCCGGCAAGAGATCGATCTTGTCGGTGTCGGGTGGCAGCTCGACGCCGCCACCGGAACCGCCCGTGCCGCTTCCCGCCGACGAGCCACCCGAGCCACCGCTGCTCGTGCCGCCCGATGGATTGCTGCCACCGACGTTGATGGACGAGCTTCCCGCCTTGCCGCCCGAGCCACCACTTGGGCTTCCGGAGGCGCCAGCGCCGCTCCCAGGCGGCCCGCCCGTGATTGACGCGTCGAGCGACGAGCACCCCAGCACGAGCACGCTCGCGGCGGCGAGCGCCACCGCGCTCAGACGCGTTCCCGTTCGGACCATCACACCTTGATGTTGGCGTACGGAAACAGGAGCTGCAACCGATACCGCAGGCTTCGGCGCGGTCTATCCGCACTAGAAATTTCTCCGTGCTCGTTTGCCACGCTCGGGCGCCGCGAGGGCCTCCGTCACCCTGCGCAGTGATGACGCCGCAAGACTTTCGCGAGCGCGAAGGCAGGCGCGTGTAGCGACATGAATGGGCATGTAGGCGAGCCCCATACCTCGACGCCTCGCGCTGGCGCCCAAAGTGAGGAAGCGAGCGAAGCCCGAGAATTTGGGGTGTTTCGCGTCAGAGTTCGGGGCTTCGTGCGAGGCTGTGCTATCCGGCCGTCCTCGACGATGCGCATCGCGATCCTCGCCGCTTCTTCCTATTCCGACTCCGACCAGGTCAGCGAGCTCTCGACGAGCGAGCTCGATCTCGATCTGCTCGGCCAGCGCCTCGGCGAAGCAGACGCCGGCTTCGAGGTTCGCGTGTTCCGCGCCGAGCGAGGACTCGCTGAAGCCGTGGAGCAGGTGCTCGCCGAGGCGACCGAGCCCATCGACGAGCTCTTCTTCTACTTCCTCGGCTACGCCGTGGTGACGGACGAACGCGGGCCGGCGCTGCTGCTCGCCGGCGAACGCCTCGGGACCTTCTCGCTCAAGCGGCTCAAGCGCGTGCTCGGGGAACGCGCCCGGTGCGGGCTCGCCGTGCTCGACACCGTGATCGCGCTCGACCCGTCGGCAGACCCTGCGGCCGGCGTCGAAACGCTGGGCGCTGCGCTCGTCGACCCTGGAGCATCGGTGCACCTCGTCGCGAGCTGTCGCCCGGAGACGTCGCTCGCGGGGCGCGCTCCGTTCACGAGCCTCGTCGAGCTCGTGCTCGACTGGCATTCCGTCAAGAGCACGGAGCTTTCGGCCGACGGGCTCTACGGCGCCATGCGCGCCGAGGAGGGTCTGTTCGCGGAGCTTTCGCCGACCGGGCATTTCGCGGGCGCCGAGCCGTTCGTCGTGCTGAGGGGTCAGAGCGGCGTTCCGAGCGTGCCGCCGCCCGCCGAGGGGCCCATTGAGCCCGAGCCGGCGTGGCAGGAGCCACCGAAGCCGACCGGTGAGGACCGCGAGCGTGCGCTCGGCGAGGCGCGCGCGGCACTCGAGCGCGGCGAGCACGAGGGCGCCGCGGTTTCGTACCGTGAAGCGTTGCGCTCGTCTCCGCGCGACGCCGATACGTTACGCGGGCTGCTCAAGGCGTTCGAAAAGGCCAACGACCCGGAGGGCGAGTACCAGACCGCCGCCGCGCTCGAGGTGCTCGGTGCGGCGGACGTTGACGAGAGCCTGCTCGCATCGGCGCACCGGCCGGACGGGCTGCTCGCGGCACAGGGCGTGCTCTCGGAGGAGGACTGGAAGAAGAAGCTCCTCTGCAAGGAGCGCGACGACGAGCTCGATGCCGCCTTCGCGGCGCTCGGCAACGCCGTGGTCGCGGCCGGCGTCGAGACGGCGCGGCGCAAGCGGCGGGGCCCGGCCCTGGATCCCTCGACGGAACAGGACCTCGAGAAGAGCACGACGACGCTCGCGCGCACCCTCGCCTGGTCGGCGCGACTGCTCGGCTTCGTCCGGCCTCGCTTCCACGTGCTCGACAGCGTCGCCGGCAGCGGGCTCGCGCTCGCACCCGTCGAGGATCCCACCTTGACCGCGAGCAAGGTGCTCGGCAGCGGTCTCGGTCTGCCAGAGCTCGTCTTCCTGTGGTCGCGCACCCTCGTGCTCCTGCGCCCCGAGCACCGCGCCGTCGCGCTTTTCACCGCGGAGGAGCTAGCGTCCCTCTTGCGAGCGGCCTCGACGCTCGACACGCCGGGCGGACAGCGCGGTCTCGACGGCGACACCAAGCTCCTCGCGCGCAGCCTCAAGCGACACCTGCGCGGACCAGCGCTCACGGAGGCGTGCGAGGCCGCACGCCGTGTCGTCACCCCGGGGCTCCCCGAACGGCTCGCGAGCTTCCAGCGTGCCGTGGCGCGCGCCGGCAGCCGCGCGGGGCTGCTCGCCACGGGCAACCTCGAGCTTTCGGCGCGGCTCATCGAGCGCTTCGCCGACCTGGCGGCGGGCGAGGTGACCGAGCAGGTCGGCGACCTCGTGCTGTTCGCCGTGAGCACCGAGCACGCCGCCCTCCGGGCGCGCATCGGCGTCGCCGTCGCGAAGAGCTAGCGGCGAGTTTCGCGCAGACAAGTAGCGTCGAAGCGGGCGCTGCCCGCGCCCCGACGCGCCCGTGCTCGCCGACGAACCCGGATCTTCGATCCGGGTTGGGGTCCTAGTTGCAGGGATCGCCGCCGAAAGCCGCGTCGCACTCGGCATCGTCGAGCGCCGCGCGGCTCAGGGCGAGGAAACGGCAGGCGAGGTTGTCGCCGCCCTTCTTGGCCTCGGCAATGGTGTAGCCGCTGTCCTTCTTGGCACCGTTGACGTTGGCGCACGATGCGAGACAGTCCGCCTCGTCGGTGAACGAGTCGTCGAACTCCTTCGGACAGATGTCGGCCGCGAGGTGGCAGTAGGAATCGCAGTTGCCCGTGTCCTCGTCGCCGCAGTGTCCGTCACCCGGGGGCCCGGCATGGGGGCAGTGCGTCGCCGGCGCGCAGAGCCCGTTGTACGAGTGGTAGATGCGGCAGCCGCGGGTGTTCTGCAACGTGTCGGAGAAATCACCCGGGTCGAAGTGCTCGCAGAGTGCCATGCACTGCTCGGGGCTCTCGTAGACCGCGCTCGTGCCCGTGCACGCCACGCCGTTCACGCGACAGTAGTCCTCGCAGCTCGGCTCGTCGGGTTGCCCGGGGATGTCGGTCTCGCCCGAGTTCCAGTAACAATGCAACGTGGGGCCCACCATCTGCGCGTGCCCGCAGTGGGGGTCGGGCTGGATCGTGGCGTTGCTCAGGTGCACCAGGCGGCACTGCAGCGTGTCGCCCTCGTAGTCGCCGACGAGGCTGAAGGTCGGCTTGTCGAGCAGCGCCTCGCACTTCTGAACGCACGTCTCGTGGGAGCCGCACTGCACCTCGCTACACGCCTTCTCGTAGAGAAAGCAGTAGCTTTCGCAGGTTCCGCCGCAGTCGAGGCCCTCTGGGCCGGCGGAGCGGCAGTGTCGAGGGATGTCCTCGACCACGGAGGTGTTGGCGAGCCGCGCTTCGCGGAAACGGCAGGCCACGGTGTCGGTGCCCTGCGGCTCGTTGCTGTCGCCGATCGGCAGGAGCTGGCACACGCCCATGCATTTTGCACGCGTCTCGTAGACCAGATTTTCGCCCGTGCAGTTTGCCATCACCGTGTCGCAAAATTCGCCGCACGGTCCGAGCTCGCGCTCTTCGATCCCGGCAATCGACTGGCAACCGCCCGCGGTGACGAGCGCGATGAGCGCGATGAGCGCGGCGCCGAAGCCGCGTGCAGCGTTGACGCGAGCGCTTTTCACAGCCGCCCCTTCACGAGCACGCCGGCCATGCCGGGACCGAACGTGGGCCCGATGCGCAGCGAGCCCGTGTCTTTCTCGTCCGAGCTCGGCGCGAGGAAGAACAGCACGCCGCCGGCGACGAACAGACCGGCCCCGATGCCAATCGCCACGTTGGCGGCGGTAGCAGCCTTGCGCGCGTTCTGGGAGTGGTCGTAGTCGGCCTGCGCCTGGCAGACGGTCGCGTCGCAGGTGCCGTCGTCGGCCTTCTTGTCTTCGTTGATGGCCTTGACGCCGAAATACGTACCGATACCGAGCCCAACCACGCCCGCTGCCGCCACGGCGATCCCGGCGACGGTCAGCGGATGCGCTCCCCTTTCGGGTGGGGGCGCGGGAGACGGCAGCGGCGGCTGCGTGCCCTCGGGCGTGGGCGGCGGCAGCGGTGCGACCTCGGGCTCGGGGGGCGGCTTTGGCAAAGCGACGAGCACGGGGATGAGCAGCGATTGCTTCGACTTCGGAGACACCGTCACGGTCACCGTGTACGGCTGGTAGCCGGGGGCGGAGACCTCGATCGTGGTCGTGCCGGGGTCGACGGGCACTGCGGCGCCGACGATGCCGGCTCCGACGTCAACGCCGTCGCGTACGACGGTGAGCCCTTCGAGCCCGCGCGTCGCCTCGGCGACGTCGAGCGTGAGATACGCGAGGTCCGGCTCGAGCTTCGCGATGCGCTGGCGCGCGAGCCCAGCGCGACGTGCCTGCCCCGAGGCCTCGGCCGAGGAAGCAGCCTCCCTGAAGGTCGCCCAGGCGCTCGCGGGACGACCGAGCTTCTCGTAGCACTCGCCGAGATAGAGCAGCGTTCCGACACCCGGATCGATGCGCTGACTATCCTCGAGCTTGGGACACGCCTCTTCGAACTTCCCGGCGTGCATCAGCTTCACGCCTCGGTCGAAGAGCGCCTCGGCGGACGCTTTGTCTTGGGCCGTCGCGTCCGCAAGAGCGGGCACGGACCAAAGCCCAACGATTAATGCCAACACCAACATCCCCCAACGTTGCCTCGAAGCCATCACGGTCGGACCCTAACACCACTTCAGCGGCGCGGCGTCCAGCACCGTGCGCCACTCGCCACGCGAAACGGCCATGTTTCCAGGCCTCCGACCCGGATCGGCCTTGCGTTGACGAGACGACACGATGGCCCCTCGGTACCGCGTCGCTCGGGCGCGAAGCCGGTGCGGCGAGCGCGCCTGGCCTCGTTCTGGAACGCGGCGCCCCGCGGCTAGCGGCGCCCGCCGAAATCCGAAATGCCGTCGGTGCGCGGCGGGGGAGCGGCGGGCCCGGGTGTGCTGGGCCGCGAGACGTTCGGCGCGCGTGTGCTGGGCCTTACGGTCGGAATTGCTCCCGTGACGGGCTCGACCGAAACGTGGGCGGCGTCCGCCGAGCCCGAGGGGACGGACGGTACCGGTTGCGTGGCTTCCGCGGGTGGCGCTGCGGTTCCTTGCGGCGCCGGGGCGACGGTGGGGGCCTCCGGGTGCGCCGCGGGAGCCGACGCCGGGTTGACCTTCGGCGAGGCGCCGAGCCCGACTTGCTTCACGACGAACGCACCGATGACGAGCAGCGCCGCGACGGCGACGATGGCCGGCCAGCGGCGGCGCGCCCGAATCGCGGCGGTGGTCCCCTGCGGCTCGAGCGTCGAAACCGACGCGGCAATCGTCGGGGCGCCCGGTGCCTGGTCTCTGCCGGGCCACTCCGAGCTCGGCCCCTCCTGCGAGAAGAGCACGCGGCGGGCGCGCTCGACGTGGATCCGCGACGCGGGGGCGAACTCGACGAGCGCCTCGCCGAACTCGGCCACGTTCTGGTAACGCTGCTTGGGGTCGCGGGCCAGTGCGCGCGCGAGGATGAGATCGAGGCCGGGCGGGAGATCGCGCCTGAGCGTGCTCGGCGGGGGTGCGTCCTCGCTGAAAAGCTGCGCGCAGAGCTCGGGGATCGTCTCTCCCATGTAGGGCGGGCGGCCGGTCACGAGCTGGAAGAGGATCGCTCCGAGCGCCCAGATGTCGCTCCGCGCGTCGGCGTCCTTGGTCGAGCGCATCTGCTCGGGCGACATGTAGAGCGGCGACCCGATGATGACGCCCGTCTTGGTGAGCGACATGTCGTGAGACGCCTGGCTGTCGGCGAGCGATTTCGAGATGCCGAAGTCGAGCACCTTGACGAGCCGCGTGCGATCGGCGCGGCGCGTGATGAACAGGTTCGCAGGCTTGAGGTCACGGTGCACGATGCCGGCGGCGTGCGCCTCCGCTACCGCCTCCATGGCCTCGAGCACGTAGCCGACGGCCTCCGTGAGCGGGATCGTTCCGCGACGAGTGATCTCCTCCTCCACGTTGTTGCCCTGGAGGAGCTCCATCACCATGTAGGGCTCGCCCGCCTCGAGCGTCCCGACGTCGGTCACCCGAGCCACGTGCTCACTCCGGATCCGCGCCGCGGCCCGAACCTCCCGCCGGAAGCGCTGGAGCGCCTCGCCCCGCTCGAAGACATCAGGGTTCAAAATCTTCAGTGCTACTCGCTGGTCGAGCTCGAGATGCCACGCCGAAACGACGTACCCCATGCTCCCTGCCCCGATCATTGCCTCGACGCGGTACCTACCCCCGATGATCTGCCCTGCCGCAAGCGGTGGATCGGCCATCCGGTCTTGCATGCTACGCTCGGATGCAACCCTGTCAAAGCCTAGCCGTGCCTTTTTTCAGATTGCTCGGCCAGCCAGGTCATCTGGCCGCGCACCCGATTCCGCCGTGTTTCGGGGCGCTTCTCGATCGGCGCACGGCCGTGGCGGTCGGATGACATCCACGATGAAGTCACTCATTTCGTTGATTTGCGCGGCCGGTTTGTACGGGTGCGGCAGCCCCGACGACCCGCCCGCCGGCCCGTCCAACGCTGCGTCGGGCAGCGCATGCCCGTCCGGCTCGACGCTCACCTACGAGGGTTTCGCCCAGGGGTTCTTCGACGACTACTGCACCCGCTGCCACAGCACGACGAAGTCGGGGGCCGACCGGCAGCACGCACCCGCCGGCTACAACTGGGACGACTACGACAGCATCGCGGAGCACGCGGCCGACATCGATTCGGTCGCGGCGTCCGGACCACGCGCTTCCAACGATTTCATGCCTCCGAGCGACCCGCGGCCCACACAATCCGAGCGGCGCGCGCTCGGCGAGTGGCTCGCCTGCGAGTTCGGAACGCCCTGAGCGGCAAGCTCACGCGCGCGGCGGCGGCTGCTTGCTCCAGCGCAGGCGTGGGCGCCGCGCAGCGCGCGCCTCGTCGAGCCGGCCGAGACGCGTGAGGTGCGGCGCCTGCTTCACGAGGTCGGGCGTTTCGCGGGCCTCGCGCGCGATGGCGATCATCGCGGCCACGAATTCGTCGAGCGTCTGCTTGGTTTCCGTCTCCGTGGGCTCGACCATCAGCGCGCCGCGCACGACGAGTGGAAAGTACACCGTGGGCGGGTGCACGCCGTAGTCGATCAGGCGCTTGGCGATATCGAGCGTCTTCACGCCCGTCGCGGCTTCGAGGTCGCGATCGGTGAACACGGCCTCGTGCAACGACGGCGTGGCGACGGCGAGCGGGTAGTGCTCGCGGAGCCGCGCGGCGATGTAGCGTGCGTTGAGCACGGCGTAGTTCGTGACGGCCGAAAGGCCCTCGGGACCGAGCTCGCGGATGTACGCGTACGCGCGCACCATCATGCCGAAGTTGCCGAAGAACGAGCGCACGCGACCGACGCTCGCGGGCCGATCGTGGTCCACGACGACGCGCTCGCCGTCGGCGCGCACCACGGGAATCGGCTGGTAGGGCTCGAGCACGCCCTTGAAGGCCACCGGGCCGGAGCCGGGCCCGCCCCCGCCGTGCGGCGTCGTGAAGGTCTTATGGAGGTTCAACTGGAGCACGTCGACGCCCGCGTCACCCGGGCGGGCGCGGCCGAGCACGGCGTTGAGGTTTGCACCGTCACCGTAGACGAGGCCACCGCGGGCGTGGACGAGCTCGGCGAGCTGCGGCATGGCCTGTTCGTAGAGGCCGAGGGTATTCGGGTTCGTGATCATGAGCGCCGCGACATCGCCCGGGGCCGACTCGAGCGCGGCGGCGAGCGTCGCCGGCTCGACCACGCCGGCGGGCCCCGCCGGAAACGCCACGGATTCGAAGCCGTTGAGGTTCGAGCTCGCCGGGTTCGTGCCGTGGGCGCTGTCGGGGATGAACACCTTGCGCGGGGAGCGCCCCTCGGCTCGGTGATGCGCGCGGATCATCATGAGCCCCGTGAGCTCACCCTGGGCGCCCGCGGCCGGCTGCAGGCACACGCCGTCCATGCCGACGATCTCGCCGATCATGGCCTGCAGCGCGACCATGAGCTTTAGCGCGCCCTGGATCGTGGGCGGCGGCATCAGCGGGTGCGCTTTGGCGTAGCCCGGCAAGCGCGCGGCCCACTCGTTGACCTTCGGGTTGTGCTTCATGGTGCACGAGCCCAGCGGATAGAACTGCGTGTCGATGCTGAAGTTGTACTGGCTGAGTCGCACGAAGTGTCGGATGGCCTCGGGCTCGCTCACCTCGGGCAGCGCCGCCGGGTCGACCCGTAAAAGCTCGCCGAGCGCCGCGCGAGGGTCGACGGCGGGGACGTCGGAAGGTCCGAGCGACACGCCGCTGCGTCCGGGCGCGCCGCGCTCGAAGATCGGGGGCTCGATCCACTCGAGCCCCTGGGCTGCGTCGTTCGGCACGTTGGCCCCGGCGCTACTTCAGCTCGCCGCCCGAGTCGTCGCTGCTGCCCGAATCGTCGCTGCTGCCCGAGTCGCCGCTGCCTTCGCCTGCGCCTTCGCCTTGATCCCAACCGCCGCCGCTCACGCGGCCTTCGTACTCGTCGGGCTGAACGCTCTTGAGGTCGGGCGGCATGTTCGTCTGCTTGATGGCTTCCCAGGTGTTGCCGGCGTCGCTCTCGCCAAGGCCCCACTCGCCCTTGATCTGGTGCGCCTCACCGGCCTTCGGAACCGAGTAGACGAAGTAGCCCTTGCCCGTCTTGACGGCGTCGGCGCCGACGGCACCGATGCGACGTTCCTTCCATTCGTAGCGCAGCAGGTTTCCGTCGACCTCGCCTGCGAGCTCACCGAAGCGATCGCCGGCAGCGGTACGCCAGGCGCCGTTGACCGCCTTGCCGTCGGCGATGATGTGAAGATACCCGTACAGGGGGCTGTAGTAGACGCCCTGCCACTCGCCGCCCTCGGGCATGGACCCGGCTTGCACGGTCGCGTGCTTCACCTCGTCCTTGCTGCCGCAAGCCACCGTGAAAAGCAGCGGCACACCGACCGCTGCGATACCAACCCATCGAGAGAGCATTCTGAGTGACATGGGGGCCTCGTAGAGGGCGGGACCTTACCACCACCCCCGCGCCCATCGAAAGCCCCCGAAACGCCCCGCCTCGACCCGGCCTGCCGGGCGGGAGCGAACCAGGGGAGCGGCTCTCTTCAGCGTGCGGAAAGCTCCTGACCGAGATCGCGGCCGAGGCGCGTCGCTTCGGCTTCGTTCTCGGGAAAAACAACACGCCGCTCGCCGCGGCGGAGCCGCGAGCCGTCCGGTTCCGCGAGCAGCGCCCGGAGCTCCAGCATCCCCCCGGCGCGGACCGCATGGGCGGCGATGGGCGTCTGGCAGCTCCCGCCGACGGCGAAGAGGACCCCGCGTTCGGCCGCCACGGCGACACCCGTCTCGTGATGGGCGAGCGGCGCGAACCAGCCGGCGCTTTTTCGATCCTCCGTGCGAAGCTCCACGGCGAGCGCCCCCTGCCCGACGGCCGGAAGCGACACCTCGGGCGAGAGGATCTCGGTCGCCTCGCCCTCCCGCCCGAGCCTGAGGAGCCCCGCGCGAGCGAGCACGACGGCGTCGACCACCCCCTCGCGGCAGCGCCGGATGCGCGTATCGACGTTACCGCGCAGCGGCACGATTTCGATGTCGGGGCGCACCGCCTTGAGCTGGATGGCGCGCCGCAGCGACGTTGTGCCGATGCGGCTGCCCGC
Organism: uncultured delta proteobacterium; assembly: GCA_963841435.1. Classification (GTDB taxonomy): domain Bacteria; phylum Myxococcota_A; class Polyangia; order Polyangiales; family Polyangiaceae; genus PMG-095. Next base: position 120,521 of record CAWJCS010000002.1, on the reverse strand, counting down.
GGGTAGCTCGGCGAGCCGTTCGCCGCCCCGCGTCACGAGCACGTCTCGCGCGTCCTCTCGTTCGGGAATGCAACCGAGGTGGAGGCCGGGCATGAGCTCGGCGGGCACGTCCTTGAGCGAGTGCACGGCGGCGTCGGCGCGGCGCTCCACGAGCGCTTCCTCGATCTCTTTGACGAACAAGCCCTTGCCGCCAATCTCGGTGAGCGAGCGATCCTGAATCCGATCGCCCGTCGTGGTGACGGTAAGCTCCACGATTTCAAGCCCGGGGTGGAACGTGGCGAGGCGCTCGAGCAGCGCGCGCGACTGCGCGAGCGCGAGCGCGCTCTTGCGCGTGGCGTAGACGACGCGATCCACCATCAGCTGAGCCTCCGCTTGGCCATCTCGCCCGTCGCCGCCGGCTCGAAGGCATCGTCGACCTCCACGGCGTCGCTCGCGTCACTCGCGTCGCTCGCGTCACTGTCGGCGGCCTCGCCCAGCCCGAACAGGCCTTCGAGCGCCGCGCTGAGCTCGGGCAGCGCCAGCCCGTCGAAGCCATCGAGCGAGGCTGCCTGTCGCAGGCGCGTCGTCGGACGATGCAGGATGCGATTCACGGCCGCCTCGAGCATGGTTTCGAGGGCGGCGCGCTCGGGGCCGCCCAGATGCCGGAGCCGCCCGCCGAGGCTGCGCTCGAGCTCGGTGCGCAGAGAGCCGCGGATGTGCGCGCGCAATGCGACGATGGTCGGCGTCGCCTGCTCGGCGTCGACCCAACGATCGAAGCTCTTGGCCTCGGCGTCGATGATGGCCTGGGCGCGCTCCGCCTCGCGCCAGCGCGAGGCGAGCGACTCGGACACGACGCGCGAAAGATCGTCGATGTTGTAGAGGAACACGCCGTCGAGCGTTTCGATGGCGGGGTCCACGTCGCGCGGCACGGCGAGGTTGACGTAGAACTGGCTCCGCCCGCGCCGCGAGCGGCGCGCCCGCGCGACCGGCTCGCGCTCGATCACGAAGCTTGGCGCGCTCGTGCTGCTGATGACGATGTCGACCTCGGGCAGCGTCGCCACGAGGTCGCCGAGCTCGCGCGGCTCGCCGCCGACCGCGTCGGCGAGCGCTTTCACTTTCTCCGGCGTGCGACCGATCACGAAGAGCCGCGCGCCTGCCGCAGCGAGCAGCCGCGCCACGGCCTCCGCCATCTCGCCCGAGCCGATCAAGAGCACGGCGTGGCCCCGGAGCTCACCGAAGATGCGGCGGGCGAGCTCGGTCGCCACGGTGGGCACGGAGACCTGCCCCGAGCCCACGCCCGTCTGGGAGCGGACGAGCTTGGCGGCGTGGATGGCGCGCGCCAAAACGCGGTGAAGCACCGCGCCCACCGTGCCGGCGCGCCGAGCGACCTCGTAGGCGTCCTTCACCTGGCCGAGGATCTGCGGCTCGCCGAGCACGAGCGACTCGAGCGACGCCGCGACGCCGAACAGGTGCCGCACCGCCTCGGGACCGGTGAGCGAGTACAGCGCGTCCGGCGGCGCGTCGGGGGCGAGCACGCGCAACGCGTCGCGACAGGACGCCGCGACGAGCTCGAGGTCGCTGCCCGCGCGCGCCGCCGCGAGGAGCTCCACGCGGTTGCAGGTCGAGACGAGCAGCGCTTCGCCGACCTCGGGGCGACCGACGAGCTCGAGCAAAAACTCCGGAACGCGCTCCTTGGGCAACGCGAAGCGTTCGCGCACGTCGATGGGCGCGCTCTTGTGGGAGAGCCCCACGAGCGTGATCACGAGCCGTGACCTCCCGGGCGCACGGCATACACGAGCACGACGAGCAGAACGCAGAGGACCCCAGCGAGCGTGCCGTAGGCCGCGCGCCGGCCCCGCACCCCCGCGACGCGCCGGGCGACGAGCACCCCCGCGAGCACGAGCCAGGTCGTGAACCCGAACACCGTACGCGCCAGCGCGGCGCCTCCGGAGCTCTCGAGCTGCCGCGCGAACACGGCTCCCGTGACGACGCCGAACGTGAGGAGCGGAAAGCCCGCGACGAGCAGCCGGTGCGTCACGCGGTCGAGCGCGTCGAGCGAGGGCAGGCGCGCGCCGCCGACGAGCTTGTGCCGCAGGCGACGCTCCTGGAAGAGATAGAGCACTCCCGACGCGCCCGCGACGACGAACAGGCCCACGCCGAGCACGTTGGCCGCAATGTGGAAGGCGAGCAGCGAGCGCGAGATGTCGCCCTCCTTTCCGGCGTCGGTCGCCACGAACTGGGCACCGACCAGGAAGGTGAGCGCCGTCGGCGCGACGATGGCGCCCGCCGCGAACAGGTTCGTGCGCCGATGGAGCACGAGGAACACGGACACAGCGCACAGCGCGCTGAAGCTCAACCCGAAGTGCAACGACTCCACGGGGCAGAGCCGCGAGAGCAGGCTCGCCGCGACGACGTGGAGCGCGTGCAGGCCCGCCGCCACGGCGAGCAAACGCGGCGCCCAGATCGAGCGGACCACCGAAGCGTCGCGCCGCGCGATGTCGAGGAAGAACAGCGTCGACGCCGCCGAATACGCGATCACCCCGAGGTAAAAGGCGATCGTGGCGAGCGTCGCCATCAGTGGTCCGCTCCCGAGCCGCGGCGCTCGAGCTCGCCCTTCGGGATGAGCGGCGTGCCCAGCCAGCCCGGCACGGTCTCGTAGGCGTTATCGCCGATGATCATCGAGTCGCCGAGCAGCTCGGCGCCGAGCTCCGTGACGAAGCCGAACGTCTTCACGCGGCCCACGATCTCGAAGGCGTCCGGGGTGCCCGTGACCTCGCGCACGACCCGCAACGACTCGACGACCCGGTAGCGGCGGCGCTCGGCGTGCAACCACAGCTCGGCACCGGTGAGCTCGGCTTCGCCGATGGCGAGCCAGCGGTCCACGACGGTCTGCGGGAAAAAGACCCGGCACTTGCCCATGCCGAGGATTCTACCCGCAAGCGACGCGATCAGCGCGTCGGCAGGAGGATCCCGGCGAAGTCCTGGCCCCCAGCCCCCACCTGGATGCAGTAGCCGCCCGCGCGCGGGTCGCCGAGCGGTGACCCCTCGTTGTTGAGGCAGGGGGTGGTCATGCCGTTGACCCTGAGGGTACGCCCGCCGGTGAATTCCCAGCAAACGATGCGCGGCACCGTGGCCGTGGGGGCGTAGCCCTTCACCTCGAGGCAGCGCGCCGAGGTGCCGAGCGGCTCGACCCGGTAGCCGTCCGAGCCCTGGCTCACGGCCTCGGGGCTGTTGCAGATCATGTCGCAGGGCGAGCGCAGGCAGGTACCGCCCGAGCACAGGTAGTTCGCGGGGCAGGCGTGGCCGCAGCTGCCGCAGTTCTGGGTGTCGGTCTCGAAGTTGACGCAGGTGTCGGTGCACAGCGCTTCACCGGCGGGGCAGCCACAGACACCCGTCGCGCAGATTTGATTGTTGATGCACGCGGTGTCGCAGCCACCGCAGTGCTTGGCATCGTTGTCGAGATCGTAGCAGGTGCCGTCGCAATCGGTCTGACCGGGCGGGCAGGTGCAGTCGCCGCTCACACAGATCTGGTTGTTGATGCACGCGGTGTCGCAGTCGCCGCAGTGCGCCTTGTCGTTGTCGAGGTCGGCGCAAACCCCGTCGCATTCCGTTTCGTTCGGCGCACAGGTGCAGAGCCCCGTGTCGCAGATCTCGTCGGAGCGGCAAGCGATGTCGCAGTCGCCGCAATGGTCCACGTCCATGTCGAGGTCGGAGCAGTAGCCGTCGCAGTTTTCCGTGCCCGCAGGGCACATGCAGTCGCCGCCCTCACACGTTCCACCCACGCAAGGTTTGCCGCAGGCGCCACAATGCTGGTTGCTCGTCTCGAGGTCCGCGCACACGTTGACGCACAAGGTTTCGGCCTCGGGGCAGAGGCATTCGCCCGCGGTACACATGGCGCGGGCGGGGCAACCGTGGCCGCAGACGCCGCAGTGGGTCTGACTGGTCTGCGTGTTGACGCACTGGCCCTGACATTCGGTTTCCATGTCGGGGCAGACGCACTCGCCGTCGTCGCAGCTCGCGCGCGGTGGGCAGGCGATGCCGCAATCGCCGCAGTGCGACGTGTTGGTGAGTGTATCGACGCAACGCTCGTCGCATAGCGTCTGGTCACCGTCGCACACGCACGCGCCGGAGTCGCAACTAGAGCGGGCCGGGCAAGCGTGTCCGCAGTCCCCGCAGTTGTCGTCGTCCGCGTCGGTGTCGACGCAGGCGGCATCGCAGAGCGTCTCACCCTTGTCACAGGTTGCCATGCCGGCCCCGCCGCCCGCGGCGCTCGTCGCCGCCGCGCCGCCGGTGCCACTCGCCGCTCCGTCGCCCCCGGTGCTGCCGCCGACGCTCGCGCCGGCGCTGCCACCCGCGCCGCCGCCGCCGACGCCCCCGTTTCCGCCGTCACCGCCCGTGGCCGACCCGCTCGAGCCCGCGCTGCCGCCCGTCTCGGAGCCGCTGTCGCCGGGTGTGCTGAACAGGTCATCGTGACCCCCGCCGCAGCCGACCGGCGCGAGCAGCGCGAGAATAGCTCCCGCCAGCCAGCGCCGAATTCGTGAACGACCCGCGTGCGACATGGACCCGTGAAGCTAATGAAACCGCGACAGTGTCTTTCCCGCAGGGCGGCCCTCGGGTCAACCCCGCCCCCGACGCCAGTTTCAAGAGGACGGTAAACTGAGAACGCAGCGCGAAACTACTCGCCCGCCCGCGCGACCACCAGGTCCCCGGGAACGACCTCCCGGATGGACTGCACGACGAGGGCCAGCGAGCTGTAGCGCTCGGTCGTGAGGATCCGGAGCTCGCCCACGATCTCCTGGGGGAATTTCTCGTTTTCGCCGCGGAGCGGGGTGCGCTCGACCAGGACCGCCTCGGGGGCGTCGGTGCGCAGTCTGTCACCGTTCATTTTTGCCGTCAGGGATTGGCGCCAGGCGTCCCCGCGGCGCTGAACGAACATGCGGTTTCCCGGCTTGAGCCCGTCCTGGCTGCCGTGATCGAGGAAGACCACCTGGTTTTGCGCCAGAAATACGTGCGGGTAGAGGCTCGTGAGCACGCGGGCGGACACGTTCGCCGTGTTTTTCAACGGTGGAACGATGTCGAACCGGCGACGCACGGGTCCGACGCGCGCACCCCGCTCGATCACGTTGACCGATTCGGTGATCTTGGCGCGGGCCATGTTGTTCTTCGGGTCCACGCTCTCGAGCTTCACCGTGCCGAGCACGGCGACGATCTCGCCGGGGGGCGTGCGCGCACCCGGTACGTCCTTGGGCTGCCTCAGCGTGCGAAACAGCGTGAGCTCTTCACCCGGCTTCACCGTCTTGCCGGGCTTGAGTAGGAGGTAGACGTGATTGCCCTCGGAGAGCAGCATCTGCTCCTCGACGGCACCGGCAATCTCACCCCAAACGTCGGTGTCCGGGTCGCCGATGAAGCCCTGATCGCGCAGCACGAGCGTGCCCTTCGCGAGGCTCTGTCGCTCGTCGACGAGGCCCGGGCGGCGCGTGATGCCGTTCCTGCCGCTCCCTCCGCGACCCGAACCGAGACGATCATAGAGCGAGCCCGTACCGTCGCCGGGTTGCAGGCGGAGCTGGTCGCCGGGGTAAATCCAGTGCGGGTTCTCGACCTGCGGGTTCTGGCTCCAGATGCGCGGCCACTGCCACGGATTGCCGTAGTAGTGGCCCGAAAGATCCCAGAGCGTGTCACCGCGGCGCACGAGGTGGATCGAAGGCACGGAGAGCGCGCGCGACCCGGCGGAATCGGCGATCACGGCGGAGCCACCCGGATTGCCGACGACCGCGGGGCCGCCAGTGCGGTTGCCGAGGTCGAAGCTGTCGCTCTCGTTGCCGGTCTTGGGCCGCGAGCTCGAGGGCAGACCGGCGTTCGGGTTGACGCCGGTGATGGGCGTGAGGATGACGCCGCCGGCAGGACCGGGCGAAGTGACGATGGGCGCCGGAGCGGCCTGTGGCGCGGGGGTCGCGGGCGCCATCGGTGCGTCACTCGGCCCGGGTGCCTGCGCGAGGGCGGCGGGCGCCACGAACAGCGCGGAAAGGAGGGCAAGGCCGTGGGTGCGCATCGATCAGTTCTTCGCTGGGCGCGCGGCCTCGGGCCGGGGTTGCGCCTTGGCAATGGGCGGCAGGGTCTTCGTTTCGAGGTCCTTGCCTTCGCCCTGGATCACGACGCGCGGCCCCGGATCAGCGTCGGCGTCGGGCGTCTGAGCGTCGGCGGCGTCGGCCTGTCCCGGGGGCTCGACCCGCACGACCTTGAGGTTCGGTCGCGTGAGCGTCTCGGGCGCCGTGGCGGCCGTCCTCGTGCCCTCGGATCGGGCCGGGCCGTGCTGCTCGACCGCGTCGAGCCGCTCCCCCATGAGGTCGGTCTCGTTCTGCAGTTCCGTGACCTGTTCGCGAAGCTTCGATAGCTGTTTCTCGACGGCATCGCGATCACTCGCGCACGCGAGCGGGCCTGCGACGAGGAAGAGCGGGAGAAGCCGGCAAAGGGCCGTGCCACACGGGGAGCGCATGCCGCGAGCGTACGCCCGCGCGCCGAGCCTGGCCAAATACGCGGGGTCGGCACCGAGAGCAGCCGAGCGCGGGGGCCGCTACGGTCGGGCTCGACGGTGGAGCGAGGGCGGCGTACCCTTTTGATCATGGCGTTTCGCCGGCCAGGCCGGGCCTCGAGTCGTCCGAGGAGGAAGCTCGACCTTCGGAAGACGCTATTCGTGTTGCCGAACCTCATCACGCTCGGCAGCGTCTTCTGCGGATTCAACGCCATTCGGCTCGTCGCCAAGGAGCAGCCGACGGACGCCGATGTCTACCGCGCGGCCGTGCTGCTCATCTTCGCCATGCTGTTCGATCTCATGGACGGGCGCGTGGCACGCATGACCAAGACCCAGAGCGCGTTCGGCTTGCAGCTCGATTCACTCGCCGACGTGATTTCCTTTGGACTCGCGCCCGCGCTCCTCGTCTACAAGTGGGTGCTCTACCGCTTTCCCGTGCCGGGGCTGTTGGCGGCCTTCTTGTACGTCGCGTGCGCCGCCGTGCGGCTCGCACGCTTCAACGTGCTGTCTTCGGGCTCGAGCGGCGCCCCGGTCAAGCCTGGCCGCCACATCATCGGGCTTCCCACGCCGCCGGCCTCGGGCATTCTCGTCTCGCTCGTCGTGGCAAACCACGCTGCGGGCGGGCTGATCGGGCGCTCGGAATACACGCTCGTGCTCTTGCTCGTGACGGTGGGCCTGAGCCTGCTCATGGTGTCGAACGTGCGCTTTCGCTCCTTCAAGGATCTCAGGCTCGACACGGGCACCGTGCTGCTCGTGCTCTTCGTGATCGCGTCGAGCGCCTTCGTGTGGCGACGCTTCCGCCCCGAATTCGTGCTCATCTGGCTGCTCAGCGTCTACCTCTTGATCGGCATCGTCGAGACGCTCCGCGCCCTCCTTGCACGCCTCTCCGGCAGGGAGCGTGGCTCGCTCCCCCCACCCGAAGCCCCGGCGAGCTGAGCCCGAACGCCTCGCGGGCTCGCGCGCTCGGGGGCGCCGCGCATCGGGTCGGCGTTTCCGCGCCTTTCGGGCCGAAGGCTCGGTCAGGCGGCGCCGAGCGCGCCGATCACGCCGGAAGGGTGGCGGCTGTCACGCTGTCGCCCACGCACCCACGCCACGAGCTCGTCGGGCGGGAGCGGTCGGCTAAAGAGAAACCCTTGGACGAGCGGGCAGCGGTGATTCATCAAAAATGCGAGCTGGTCCGCCGTTTCGACGCCCTCGGCGACCGCTTCGAGTCGCGAGCTGCTTCGACATGGCGAGGATCGCGGCAGCAATGGCGGCGCTATCCTGATTCGTCGTCGCGTCGCGAATGAACGAGCGGTCCACTTTGATGCTGTCGAGCGGCAAACAGCGCAGGTAGCTCAGCGAGGAGTAGCCCGCGCCAAAGTCGTCGCGATCGCGACGACGCTGCCTTCTGATTCCAGCGAGACTGAATTTCCCGTTGACGCCCGGGCGACGCGCGATCCGCGCTAAACATCGCCGCCTCCGCCGAGCTGCCGTGCCCGTCCTCGAAGTCGCCCAGTTGAAATTCGGGTTCACCAACGAGCCCCTGTTCGAGAACGTGACGTTCCGGCTCGAACCGGGTGAGCGCGCCGGGCTCGTCGCGCCGAACGGCGCCGGCAAGAGCACGCTGCTCCGCGTCATCTCCGGCGAGGTGTCGCCCGACGCGGGCTCGGTGGTCGTCAAGAAGGGAGCCGGCGTCGGCTACTACCACCAGAGCCACGAATCCAACCTCGAGGGCAGCGTGCGCGATGCGCTGCTGCGCGGCTTCGGGGACATCGTGGCGCTCCGGCGCGAGCTCGGCAGGGCACAGGCAGACGCCGCGAGCGGCGACCGGGCAACGCTCGAGCGCCTCGCCGAGCTCACGGAACGCTACCACCACGCCGGCGCCGACGCGCTCGAGCATCGCGTCGAAGCCATCGCCACGAAGCTCGGGTTCAGGGAAAGCGACCTCGAGCGCGACGTGACGACGCTCTCGGGCGGCGAGCGGGGACGACTCGAGCTCGGCCTCGTGCTCGCGGGCGAGGCCGAGCTCTTTTTGCTCGACGAACCGACCAATCACCTCGATCTCGACACGATTCGCTGGCTCGAGGGCCACCTCACGAGCCTCCGGGCGGCCATGCTCGTCGTGTCGCACGATCGCGCGTTCCTCGACGCGGCCTGCCCGTTCACGTTCGAGCTCGGCCGACGCGCGTTTCGCACCTACCCGCTCTGCTACAGCGACTACCACCGCGAACGCGCCGCCGATCTAGAGCGGGAGCAGAAGCTCGCCGAGGAGCAAGCGAGCATGATCGAGAAGACGGAAGACTTCATCCGCAAGAACATTGCGGGGCAAAAGACCAAGCAGGCACAGTCACGCCGCCGCATGCTCGACAAGCTCGAGCGCATCGAGCGACCCGAGGACGTGTGGGCGCGCGCGGGGCGCGTGCGCTTTCGCTTCGCCGACCCACCGCGCAGCGGCGACATCGTGCTGGAGGCGAAGGGGCTCACCGCCGAGCGCGGCGGGGTCACGCTATTTTCGGGGCTGGACCTGCTCGTGCGGCGTGGTGATCGCATGGCGCTCGTGGGTCCGAACGGCTGCGGCAAGTCGACGCTGCTCAAGCTGCTCGCGGGGCTCGGAGCAGCCGGCGACCGCGGCGACGTGCGACGGGGCACGAACCTCGCCGACGGCTACTTCGACCAGCAGCTCGGCACGCTCGACCCGGCGCGCACCTGCGTCGAGGAGATCCGCAGCGTGCGCGGCGATTTGAACGTCGACGGCACGCGGCAGTATCTCGCGCGGTTCCGCTTCCACGGCGACGACCCGCTGCGCCCCGTGCAGAGCCTGTCGGGCGGCGAGCGCACGCGGCTCGCGCTCGCGAAGCTGCTCCTCGAGCCGCGCAATCTCTTGTTCCTCGACGAGCCCACGAACCACCTCGACATCCCCGCGGCCGAGATCCTCGAGGAGGCGCTGGTCGGCTTCGAGGGCACCGTGCTGTTCGTTTCGCACGACCGTCGCTTCCTCGAGAACGTGAGCACGCGGACGCTCGCGTTCACGCCGAGCGGGCTCGATCCGTTCGAAGGCGGCTTCAAGGACTACGGCGAAGCGCTGGCGCGCGCGGAGCGCGCGGCGAAGGAGGCGGCGGAGCCGCACCCGCGTGGCATGTCGGGCCGCGGCAACGGCGAACGGGGACGCAAGGCGGGTGGGCCCGGGGCGTCGGCGGGTGGTCGCGGCAGCGAAGCCGGCGGCAAGGCCGAAGGCGACAAAGCCGACGGCGACAAGAAAGCGGAACCCGATCGCGGCGCCGCGGCGTACCGAGCGCGCCGCGACCAGGCGCGCGACCTCGAACGCAAGACGAAGCAGGTGGCATTGCTCGAGGCGCGAAGCACGGAGCTTCAAGCGGAAGTCGACCACTACAAGAAGCTTTTGGTCGAGGCGGGCGGGGGCGACTGGGAGAAGCTCCACGAATGGGCTAGAAGGGAGCGTGAGCTCAGTCACGAGCTCGCGAAAGTCATCGAAGCATGGGTCTCGCTGTCGGAGGAGCTCGGGAAGGCGCGCGAAGGCGAGGGCTCGGCGTGAAATCGGGGCTTGCCTGGGCGTTCGCGCTGCTTTTTTTCGCCGTGTCCTGCAAGCAGGCAGGCGGCGACGAACGTCAGGACCCGGCGTCGGCGGCGCCGAGCTCGAGCGCGCTGCCCGCTCTCGTCGTGAAACCCGACACGCCGAACCTGCTTTTGACCTGGATCGACGAGAAGGGCGATTTTCACGTCGTCCAGAAGCCATCCGACGTGCCGGCCACGCATCGTGATCGGGTGCGAGTCGTCGTCGTCGACAAGCCTGCCGGCACGGCCGACCTCGTCTACGTCGCGAACCTCGACGAGACGACGCCCGACGGCAGCTACCGCTTGAAGACCATGTCGCGCGCCGCCTGGGACGAGCTCGGCGCATCGCTCCGCAAGGAGCGGCTCGAGTCCCTCGCCCCGAGCGCTGCGCCCCCAGCGCCGAGCTCTGCGCCCGGGGGCTCCGAGCGCGCAGCAAGCCCGACCAAAAAGATCGTGGCCATCATCTACGGGGCATCCTGGTGCAAGCCCTGCCACGCTGCGGCGGACTACCTCAGGAGTCGCGGCGTCACGGTGATCATGAAGGACATCGAGGCGAGCGAGGCCGCGCAGGCCGAGATGCAGGACAAGCTGGCGCGCGCGGGACGTGGCGGCGCCTCGATCCCCGTCATCGACATCATGGGCCAGCTCATGGTGGGCTACAGCCCCGGCGCCCTCGACCAGGCCATCCGCGCGGCGCAGAACGCGAAGACGCTGTAGTCGCGCGAGCGTCGTGCGAGGCCGCGCGCGGGTCCGCCGGCGTTTCTTTCGACGGCGCGGCAGCGCCCTCGTGTCAGTCGAAGACGACGGTCTTGTTGCCGTAGACGAGCACGCGATCGTCGAGGTGCCAGCGAACGGCGCGCGCCAGTACGACCTTTTCGAGGTCGCGCCCCTTGCGCACCAAGTCCTCGATCGAATCCTTGTGCGAGCAGCGCACGACGTCCTGCTCGATGATGGGGCCCTGGTCGAGGCTGGGGGTGGCGTAGTGCGCCGTCGCGCCGATGAGCTTCACGCCGCGCTCGTAGGCCTGGTGGTATGGCTTGCCGCCGACGAACGCCGGCAAAAACGAATGGTGGATGTTGATGATGCGGCCCTCGAAGTGCGTCACCATCGCCTCGCCGAGGATCTGCATGTACCGCGCGAGGATCACCAGCTCGAACGTCCTCTCCGTCGAGCACCGCAATCTCCTGCGCCTCGACCTCGGCCTTGGTGGCGGGCGCGACGGGAAAGTGGGCGAACCGGACACCGAAGTCGCGCGCAACGCCCTCGAGGTCAACGTGATTGCTGACGATGAGCCGAAGATCGCAGGCAAGCTCCTTGCCGCGGTGGCGGAGCAAGAGATCATAGAGGCAATGGTCGTGACGCGACACGAAGATGGCGACGCGCTTCGGCCGCTCGGCGTAGACCAGCCGGTAGCGCATCTCGAAACGCCCGCCCACCTCCTTGATGGCGCGCTCGAGCGTGAGCCGATCGGTTTGCAGCGCGGACAGATCGAACCGGATGCGCTGGAAGAACATCCCGGCGACCGCGTCCGTGTGCTGATCGGAGTCGAGGATGTTCGCGCCGTGCCCGTAGAGCACCTGCGCGAGCGCCGCGACGATGCCCCGACGGTCGGGGCAGGCGACGAGCAGCGTCGCGAGCTCGGGCGCGATCATGAGCGCCTCACGAGCGGCGCGGGGGTGCGCGCGCGTGCCGCGGGGCCCGGCGCGGCGACACTTCGCGCCACGCCGCTCGGCCCGGCGCTCAGCTCGCCGGCGCGTCCAGCGCCTTCTCGATGGCGGCGACGACCTTCGGATCGTCGGGCTTGGTGCGCGGGCTGAAGTACTCGACGACACGCCCGTCGCGCCCGACGAGGTACTTGCCGAAATTCCAGTTCGGTAGCTGACCCGACGCACGCTCGAGCGTCGCGTACACGGGCGACTGCCCGGCACCCGGCTTGGTCTGCACCTTCTCGAAGAGCGGGAAGCTGACCTTGTACTTCGTCGAGCAAAATTCGCGGATCTCCTGAGCGCTGCCCGGTTCCTGCTTGCCGAAATCGTTGCTCGGAAAGCCGAGCACGGAAAAGCCCCGCGCGGCGTACTTCTCGTGGAGCTTTTCGAGGCCAGTATACTGCGGCGTGTTCCCGCAGTGGCTTGCCACGTTGACGAGCAGCGTGACCTTGCCGGAAAAGTCGCCGAGCGCCTGCTCTTTGCCCTCGAGCGTTTTCGCGCTGAGCGTGTAGAGGCTCATGTTTCTGTCCTCCGTGGTGGGTTTTGGACCCGACGACCCTTGCCCGCGCCCGCAAGCCGCCACGAACGCCAGCGGAAACACGGCAAGGTCGCGGATTTTGGCGGAAAGGGAGCCGAGCGTCACGCTCTAAACACTTCGGACCCGGACCCTCTCGCGTCAAGTGGGTGCCGGCGCTACGTTTGGAACGAATCGTGTCGAGCGCTGCACCGATTTCGAGGGAAGTGACGCAGGGGCTGCACGCCGCGGTCGCGCGCTGGTTCTGCGCGAAGTTCGACGCGCCCACGGACGCTCAGGCAGGCGCCTGGCCGCACGCGCAGGTCGGGACGGACGTTTTGCTCGCAGCGCCCACCGGCTCGGGGAAGACGCTCGCGGCGTTCCTTTCGGCCATCGATCAGCTGATTCGCGAAGGGGTCGAGCGCGCGCTGCCGGACGAGACGCGCGTGCTCTACGTCTCCCCTCTCCGCGCGCTCTCGAACGACATCCAGAAGAACCTCGTGGAGCCGCTCGCGGGCATTCGCGAGTCGCTCGCCGCCCTCGGCCTCCCCGACGTGGAGGTGCGCACGGCCGTCCGCACCGGCGATACGCCGCAGAAGGAGCGGGCGCGCGCCACGGGGCGGCCACCGCACGTCTACGTCACGACGCCTGAATCGTTCTACATCCTGCTCACGTCGGAGTCGGGGCGCCGCATGCTCTCGAGCGTGCGCACCGTCATCGTCGACGAGATCCACGCGCTCGTCGGGGACAAACGCGGCAGCCACCTTTCGCTGTCGCTCGAGCGGCTCGACGCCCTCACGGGGCGGCGCGTGCAGCGCATTGGCCTTTCCGCCACGCAGAAGCCCATCGAGGAGGTGGCGCGCTTCCTCGTCGGCGCGGGACGTCTCGGGGACGACGGCACCCCGCGCTGCGCGATCGTCGACACGGGACACGTGCGCGCGCGCGATCTCGCGATCGAGGTTCCCGCCTCGCCGCTCGAGGCCGTGATGAGCGGCGAAGTTTGGGAGGAAGTATTCGACCGCATCGCCGAGCTCGTCCGCGAGCACAAGACGACGCTCGTCTTCGTCAACACGCGGAGGCTCTGCGAGCGCCTCGCGAAGAACCTCGGTGACCGGCTCGGGAAGGAACGCGTCACGTCGCACCACGGCTCCCTGTCGAAGGAGCATCGCCTGCTCGCCGAGCAGCGGCTGAAGTCCGGCGCGCTGTCGGCGCTCGTGGCGACGGCGTCACTCGAGCTCGGCATCGACGTGGGCGACGTTGATCTCGTCGTACAAGTGGGCGCGACGCGCTCGATCGCGGCGTTCGTGCAGCGTGTCGGCCGCTCCGGCCATTTTCTGGGCGGGATGCCCAAGGGGCGCCTGTTCCCACTGTCGCGCGACGAGCTCGTCGAGGCGGCCGCGCTGGTCGACGCCGTGCGCCGCGGCGAGCTCGACCAGGTGCGCCTTCCCGAGGCCCCGCTCGACATCCTCGCGCAGCAGATCGTGGCGACCGTCGCCGCCGAGGGCGAATGGGACGAGGATGCGCTCTTCGGGCTGTGCCGGCGAGCGTATCCGTATCGCGCGCTCTCGCGCGACGCCTTCGACGCCGTCGTCACGATGCTCGCCAAAGGCTTCGCCACGGCGCGCGGCCGCCGCGGCGCGCACGTGCATCGCGACACGGTGGAGAAGAAGCTCCGGCCGCGCCGCGGCGCGCGCCTCACGGCCATCACGTCGGGCGGCGCCATTCCGGACGTTGCCGACTACGAAGTGATCCTCGAGCCCGAGGGCGTGCGGGTCGGCTCGATTCACGAGGATTTCGCGATCGAGAGCATGGCGGGCGACGTGTTCCAGCTCGGCAATCAGAGCTACGTCATCCGCCGCGTCGAGCCGGGGCGCGTGCGCGTCGAGGACGCCCGCGGTGCGGCGCCGACGATTCCGTTCTGGCTCGGTGAGGCACCGGCGCGTACGGCGGAGCTGTCGCACGCCGTGTCGCGGCTACGCGAGACCGTCGCCGACCTCCTCGCCGACCCCGACGGTGCGGAAAAAGCTCGCCGGTTCGTCGAGCGCGAGATCGGCCTCGGCGAGGCCGCCGCCCGCCAGATCGTGGATTTTCTCGCCCTCGGCCTCGCGGCGCTCGGCGCCATGCCGACCGAAGATCGCCTCGTGCTCGAGCGCTTCTTCGACGAGACGGGCGGCATGCACCTCGTGGTTCACGCGCCGCTCGGCGGGCGCATCAATCGCGCCTGGGGCCTGGCGCTCAGGAAGTGCTTCTGCCGGAAGTTCGACTTCGAGCTGCAGGCCGCCGCCAACGAGGACGCCATCGTGCTCTCGCTCGGCCCGACCCACAGCTTCGACGTGACCGACGTGTGGTCGTTCTTGAAGAGCAAGAACGCGCTCGACGTCTCTGATTCAGGCGCTGCTCGTCGCGCCCGTCTTCGGCACGCGCTTTCGCTGGAACGCGCAGCGCTCGCTCGCCGTCCTGCGCTTCCGCGGTGGCAAGAAGGTGCCCCCGCGCTTCCAGCGCATGGATGCCGACGACCTTCTGACGGTGTGCTTCCCTGATCAAGTCGCCTGTGCCGAGAACCTCGTGGGCGAGCGCGAGATCCCCGACCATCCGCTGGTCCGCCAGACGCTCGACGACGCCACCACCGAGGCGATGGACGGTCCCGGCCTCGTGCGCCTCGTCGAGCGCATCGAACGGCGCGAGGTCGAGCTCGTGGCGCGCGATCTCACCGAGCCCTCGCCGTTCGCCGCGGGCATCCTCACGGCCAAGCCCTACGCGTTCCTCGACGACGCACCCCTCGAGGAGCGGCGAACTCAAGCCGTGCTCGGCCGCCGCTGGCTCGATCCGGCCCGGGCCAAGGACCTCGGCGCGCTCGACCAGGCGGCGATCGCCCGCGTCTGCGAGGACGCCTGGCCCGATCCGCGCGACGCCGACGAGCTCGTCGACATGCTCGGCGTGCTCGGCTACCTCAGCGAGGCCGAGGGGATGCGCGGCGGGCTCGCGCCTCTCTTCACGGCGTTGACGACCGGCCGGCGTGCAGCGCGCGTCGAAGCCGCGGGCGGTCTCTGGGTCGCGGCCGACCGGCTCGCGGAGGTGCGAAGCGTGCACCCCGGCGCCGCGGTGTCGCCTGAGCTCGACCTCGCTCTGGGCGAGCCCGTGCCGCCCGATGTCGCGCTGCGCGAGCTTCTTCGCTCGCGGCTCGAAGGCGTGGGTCCCACGACGGCCGCCGAGCTCGCGGCGTCGCTCGACGTGCCCGAGCCGGACGTCGAGGTGGCACTCGCCGCGCTCGAGAGCGAGGGCGTGATCTTCCGTGGCACCTTCCGCTCGCCGCCGCGGGCGGCCGTCGAGTGGTGCGAGCGGCGCCTGCTCGCGCGCATTCACCGCATGACGATCGACCGGCTGCGCGCCGAGATCGAGCCCGTCACCCAGCAGGATTTCGTGCGCTTCCTATTTGCGTGGCAGCGTGCCGGCACGGAGCGCCTCGAAGGCCCGACAGGCGTGCGCGCCGCGCTCGAGCTGCTCGAAGGGTTCGAGGCACCGGCTGGCTCGTGGGAGGCGGATTCGTTGCCGGTCCGCGTCACGCACTACGATCCGGCGTGGCTCGACGGCCTGTGTCTTTCGGGCACGGTGAGCTGGCTGCGGCGCACTCCGACCGAATCGGGCTCGACGCCCGTGCGCTCCACGCCCATCGCGCTCGTGCCGCGCAGCGCCGTCGAGCGCTGGTCCTCGCTCGCGCCCGCCGGGTCCGGCGAAGCCGTGTCGCATGCCGCCGCGAAGGTGAAGACGGCGCTCGAGCGCTCGGGCGCGTCGTTCTTCGACGACGTCGTGAGCGCCACGGGGCTCTTGCGTATCGAGGTGGAGGAGGCGCTCGGCGAGCTCGTGTCACGGGGGCTCGTTGGCTCCGACGGTTTCACGGGGCTGCGCGCGCTGCTCGTGCCGGCGAGCCGCCGCCGCGAAAGCGAGCACGGACGGCGCCGCGGCCGCGGGGCCGTGCTCGGCATGGAGAGCGCCGGCCGCTGGGCGTTGTTCTCCGCGCCGAGCCGCGAAGAAAAGGCGAGCGACGAGGACGTCGAGGCGATCGCTCGCGCGCTCTTGAGGCGCTGGGGCATCGTGTTCCGGCGCGTCATCGACCGCGAGGGCGCGTTGCCACCCTGGCGCGACTTGCTCGCTTGCTACCGCAGGCTCGAGGCGCGCGGGGAAATCCGCGGCGGACGCTTCGTCGCGGGCTTCACGGGCGAGCAGTACGCGCTGCCCGAGGCCGTCACGGGCCTTCGCGCGGCGCGCAAGCTGCCGAAGAACGGCACGCTCTTCGCCGTGAGCGCCGCCGATCCGCTCAACGTGGTGGGAGTGCTCACGCCGGGGCGCCGCGTCGCCGCGCTCGCCGGCAACCGCGTGCTCTATCGGGATGGAGTCCCGGTCGCCGCGCGTGAAGGCGCCGAAACGCGGTTGCTCGTCGACGCGACCGCCGTGGAAGAGGCCGAGCTCGACGCCGCGCTCATCCGCCGCCCGCTCGCACCAGGCGTCCGCGCGTACCTCGGCAGCGCCGGCCCGAACGCGTCGCTGTCACGGCGCGCACGCGGGGCCGCCGGCTCCGTGCCCTGAAAACACGCGGCGCGGGGTCGAAGCGTTTCGTGACGCCGCGTCAGACGCGCAGACCCGGCGCGGGGAAGCTCTTGCAGAGGTCGGCAACCTCGCCGGCGATGCGCGCGATCGTCGCGCTGTCGTCGGGAGCCTTGACGACTTCGTCGATCCAGCCGGAAAGGCGCGTCATTTCGCCTGGGCCCATGCCCCGCGACGTCACGGCGGGCGTGCCGAGCCGAAGCCCCGACGGGTCGAACGGCTTTCGCGGATCGAAGGGCACGGCGTTGTAGTTCGCCGTGATGCCCGCGCGGTCGAGCGCCTTGGCCGCAACCTTGCCGGGCACGCCGCGGGCCGTGAGGTCGATGAGCACGAGGTGATTGTCGGTGCCACCCGTGACGAGCGAAAACCCGCGCGAGAGCAGACCCTCCGCGAGCGTCTTCGCGTTCTCGACGACGTTCTTGGCGTACGTGCGAAACGAAGGCTCAGCCGCTTCTCTGGCGGCGACGGCAATGGCGGCCGTCGTGTGGTTGTGCGGGCCGCCCTGCAGACCGGGGAACACGGCACGATCGATATCCTTGGCGTGCTCGGTCTTGCACAAGATGATGCCGCCACGCGGACCACGCAGCGTCTTGTGCGTGGTGCTCGTCACGACGTCGGCGATGCCGACGGGGGACGGATGCGCGCCGCCCACGACGAGCCCGGCGATGTGCGCGATGTCGGCGCAGAGCTTCGCGCCCACTTCGTCGGCGATCGCGCGAAAGGCCGGAAAATCCAGCGTGCGCGGGTAGGCGCTCGTGCCACACCAAAGGATCTTCGGACGGTGCTCGCGGGCGAGGCGCCGCACCTCGTCGAGGTCGATGCGATGATCCTTCGGGCTCACGCCGTAGGGAACGCTCTTGAAGTAGCGACCCGTGATGCTCACGTTCCAGCCGTGCGTGAGGTGCCCGCCGAACGGCAGGCCGAGACCCATGATCGGATCTCCGGGCGCGCAGAACGCAAGGTAAACGGCGAGGTTCGCCGGACTGCCGCTGTAGGGCTGCACGTTCACGTGCTCGGCACCGAAGAGCTCCCGGAGGCGTGTGCGCGCGATCTCCTCGACCTTGTCGATGACCGCTTGGCCCTCGTAGTATCTTTTTCCGGGGTATCCTTCCGAGTACTTGTTCGTGAGGATCGACCCGGACGCCTCGAGCACGGCGCGCGAAACGTAGTTCTCACTCGGGATGAGCCGTAGCGTACGGCTCTCGAGGGCCTCTTCTTCGCAGATCAGGCGGTGAATCTCGGGGTCACGCTCGCTAAGCTCGGGGTCACGGCTCGACATGGGAGCGCGGAGGCTAGCACCACCAAAAGCCCCTGCGGACGCCCCCGTGGCGGCCGGGTTTCGCATTCCCGAAGCAAGGTGCAGGCTGGCTGGAAGGCCGGCTGACGGCTTCGACGTGTTTGCTCGACGAGCGCTCACTAGCGAGTAGGATCGTGCGCTTCAGCGATGCCAACGCCGAGCCGAGCCGGCAACGACGAGGGCGAAGCGCCGGAAGAATCATCGGAGCCCCGGCCACAGGCCGCCGTGCGTCCAGATCCGAGCACCCACTCGCGCTCGACCGGTGACGCCCGAGCCCCGACGGCCCAGCCCGGCACGGGCGCGGTGACCAGGGATCCCGTCGAGGAGGACGCGCGCATCGACGAGAGCGACATCGCAGAGGTCGACGCCGACCGTCCCGAGCCTCCAAAGACGGATCCGGAGCCCGCCCCACGCGTGGTCGCGGAGCGCGGCGAGGGCCCGGACAGCGCGCCCCCGAGCATTCCCTCGGCCGCTGCGGCTTCGGTCCATCCGAGCCCGCGCGGCAGCACCGCCGTGCTGCCCGGGCACATCATCGCGAACCGCTACGACGTGCTCGGCGTGCTCGGCGAGGGCGGCATGGGCATCGTCTATCGCTGCCGGGACCGTTCGACGCAGCAGCACGTTGCGATCAAGCGCGTCATCCCGCCGCCCGGCAACCTCGCTCACGAGTACGTGATGTGGTTCTACAAGGAGGCGCGCGCGCTCGCGGCCCTCGACCACCCGAACATCGTGCGCGCCCACGACTTCGGACAGCTGCGCGACGGCTCGCCCTTCTTGGCCATGGAGCTCGTGACGGGGGCGTCCCTGCACGATCTCACGCACGCACGCCTCGGATTTCCGATCATTTGGTCGATCGTCGATCAGATCCTCGCGGCGCTCGCCCACGCTCACGCACGCGGCGTCATCCACGGTGATCTCAAGCCCTCGAACGTTCTCGTCGAGCGCCACGACACCGAGCCTCCCACGATCCACGTGCTGGATTTCGGGCTCGCCTGGCTGCGCCTCGACGCCCAGGACGAGCGCCTGAGCGGCTCGAAACCCATGGAGTTTGCGCCGCACGCCGGCGCCGGGACGCCGGGCTACATGGCGCCCGAGCAGATCCAGCACGAGATGCACCACGTGTGCGGGGCCACCGACCTCTACGCGCTCGGCTGCGTCCTTTACCGAATGCTCGGCGGCAAGGCGCCGTTCTCGGGGAACTCGAAGGAGCTACTCCGGGTGCACGCGTTCGACCCGCCGCCCGAGCTCAAACCGGTCACCGAGCTGCCGACCGGCGTGGTCGAGTTCGTGATGCGCCTGCTCGCCAAGCGACCCTGGGATCGCTGGGAGTTCGCGGCGGAGGCACGCGCGGATTGGTCGCGCTGGCGACCGGGCGCCGACGTCAAGACCTGGCGCTTCCAGATGCCGCAGCGCGCGAGCGAGCAACCGGCGCCCACGCGTCCGAGCGGCGCGCAGTCGCCGAACCCCGATCTCGAGCCGGCGCCCGACCGCCCGCCGGGCTTGCTCAGCATCCGCCCGAGCCCACTCGTGGGTCGCGAGGAAGTGCGCTCGACGCTGCGCCAGATGTACAACGAGCTCGTCGACGGCGAAGGCACGCCGCACCGCATGGCGATGCTCGTCGGGCCCGCCGGATCGGGCAAGAGCCGCATCGCCGAGTGGCTGTGCGAGGTGACGCACGAGGAAGGCGCGATGGTGCCGTTGCGCGCCCGCTACCGCGCCATCCGAAGCCCCCTCGACGGCATGCTCGGCGCCGTCCTTTCCTATTACAACTTCGAGCGCGTCGACCGGCACACCATCGAGCGCTCGTTGCTCGATCGCTGGAAGGTGCGCCGCGACGACAAGAACGGGCGCGCCTGGGTCGCCGGCGCAGCGGAATGGCTGCGTCCGATGGGCCCCGAGCAGACCATCGGTCCGAGCGGCATCCGCTTCACGCTCGACACGCTCGAGACGCGGCGCATGGTGATCCGCTACACCCTGCGCAAGATCTCGCGCAAGCGCCCGCTCCTTTTCTGGCTCGACGACTTGCACAACGCCGGGCCCGCGACGATCGACGGCCTCTTGCGCATTCTCGAGGACGAGCCCGACCAGCGGATTCTCATGCTCGTCACCGCGCGCTCGGAGGAGGTCGCGCTCGGCACGTCGGCCGCCGAGCGCCTCAGGCAGCTCCGCGAGGCGACGAGGGGCGCCGTGATGGAGGTGCCGCCGCTCACACCCGAGCGCACGCTCGAGCTCATCCGCCAGTCCTTGCCCCTCGACGAAGCCGCCGCGGAGGAAGCGGCGCGGCGCAGCCGCGGCAACCCGCTGTTCGCGCTGCAGCAGCTCCACGCGTGGGCGCTCTCCGGGCACATGGAGTTTCGCGGCAGCGTCTACAAGGTCCCGAACGACGTGCTGCTGGTGCGCCCGCAGACGACCGCGGAGCTCTGGGACAGCCGGCTCGCGGCCGTGCCGGAGCAGCACCGCGTCGCCGCTTACGCCGCGGCGACGCTCGGCGGCGACGTGCGGCGCAACGTGCTGCACGCCCTTTTGAGCTCGCTCGGGCAGCCCGCCGACAGCGCCATGCTGAGCCTGGCCAACGCCGAAGTCCTGATCCCGCGTGGGCCCGGCCGCTACAGCTGGCCCCACGAGCTCTTGCAGGAGCACCTCCTGTCACGGCTCCAGGGCCGCGCCGATCGCGCGAAGATCTTCCGTGCCGCCGCCGCCGCGCTCACGCTGCACCCGCTCGCGAACGAGCGCCGCATCGTGCGCCAGCGGATGGTAAACCTGATCGAGGCGAACGATTCGGACACCGCCGCGCTTCTGCTGTTCGACTTCTTGCAGCAAAGCTGGAACGGTGCGCGCGAGCCGCTCGCCACGCTGTCCGACCTCGAGCTGCTCAAGGGCAAGCTGCGCGGGCGCACCCTGGCTCTCAAGAACCGCTGGCAAGCCGAGGCGCTGGGGCACGTCGGGCGTATGGCGGAGGCGAGCACGTACGCCGAGCTCGCTCGCTCGCGTTTCGAGGAGCTCGGCGACGGCGAAAACATCGCACATTGCCAGCGCCTGCTCGGTCACCTCGCGAGCGAGCAGGGCGCGTCCGCGGAGGGCCTGGAGCTCGTGCGCCGCGCGCTCGCGACCTTCGAGGGCCTCGGCAACGTGCTCGGCAAGGCGCTGTGTCAGTCGGTGGCCGGGGAAATCGAGTACATGCTGGGCGACTACGAGCAGGCCCGCGACACCATCGTGCACGCGGAGCGAAACTTCGCGGAGCTCGATCAGCCGCTCGGTCGAGGGCAATGTCTGCTCCTGCTCTCGTGGATCGAGCATTCCGAGGGCGCCACGGAGCGCTCCCGGCGCTTCGCGTCCGAAGCCCGCGCCGAGTTCGAGCGCGCTGGTTACCGCCTCGGCACGGCGCAGGCCGACGCGTCGCTCGCGCACGTCGAGCACCGTTTGATGAACTACCACGGCGCGGAGGTCGGCGCGCTCGAGGCACTCGCCGTCTTCGAGACGCTACGCACGCCGCGCGGCCAGGCCGCCTGCGACCGCCTGCTCGCGATGATCGGCATCGACACCGACGACGTTGAAATGGCCGAGATGCACGGCGAGCGCGCGCATCGCCTCTACGCCAAGACGAACGACCCCTGGGGCGTGATGGAGACCAAGCTCATCCTCGCGCAGGTCTCGCTCTTCCGACACGATTCCGCGCGGGCGCGCGAGCTACTGGAAGAGTGCAGCCGCATCGCCGTGGAAGATCCCGAGCCGCGCCAGCATTTCTTGCTCACGCGTGCCTGGCTCGAGGCCGAGAACAACGACCTCGATCAGGCGCTCGAATCCGTCGAATCGGCCGCGGAGGTTTTCGGTCCGCGATCCCGCGCCGGCGACCACGCCCCGCAGCTGCTCGCTCGGCTCTTTCACTTTCGCTGGTCCGACCTCGCGCGCGGCCGGCTCGATGCCTGGCGCGTCGTCTTGAACGACCGCGCGCGGCGCGTGCAGGGCTAACACCCCTTCCGCGCGGCGCTCAAAAATCGCACCAGCCATACTGCGTCTCGGCGCCGAACGAGTACGAGCGCGCTTGCTTGATGACGAGCGCGCGCTCGTCGCCCATGAGCTTCCACTCGATGTCCATCGCAAACCACGGGTTCTTCTGTTCGGGATCGAGCAGCGGCCGGAAATGCTCGTGGATCTGCTGGAGGTTGCAGACGAGGAAGCCGAGCTCGGCCTCGCTCGCCACGGGCACGGCGGGCGAGAAGGTGCTGTGCGAGAAATACTGCACGCGCGGCACGCGAAAGAGCGAGTAAGTCAGCTCGTCGCTTTCGATGCCGGGCGCGGGGTTGGTGACGAGCGCCTCGCCGATCTGGGCGTTCACGTAGTAGCGGTCGTTGCGCGTCGGCTGGAGCGCGTCCCGGCTGATGGCAACGCCGTTCGCGCGTTCCGAGCGAAACGCCGGGTGGACGAGCACAGCCATCGCCACCGAGTGCTGGTCGACGCCCGAGAACTCCCGCTCCTCGTAGCCGCGTCGCTCCCACAAGCTCGCCCAAACGGTACGCACGGCGTCCTCGATGCCGGCGGGGATGTCCTGGGCGTCGACGCCCTCGGAGGTGTAGAGCCCGGCGCCGCTGAAGCCCGGCAGATCCTCGGTGTTGCTGCTGCTCCGAAAGCGCACGGCCACGCCCGGCCAGCGCTCGAGCACGGCGGCGCGAACCTCGGCGAGCAGGTCGGCATCCATCGGGTAGCGGGTGACGAGCGAGCGAACCTCAGCGAGGCCGCGGCTGCGCGCCAGCGGATCGACCTCGAAATTCGGGTCGGCCCGCAGCCGATCCAAGAGAGCGAGCGCCCCGCTCGCCCGGTAGTGCTCGAGCGAATGCACGACCGGAATCGCGAACGGGCGATCCGGCGTCGACACGGGACCCTGACAAAGCGAAACGCGCCCGAGCTCTGCGAGTTGCGCGGCCTTCCCACCGATCGACGGGATGTCGGCGAGCCCACGCTCCGAGAGCGGCTGCACGCCGCGAACGCTCGTGTCCATCCTGGGAACGCGCGGCTCGGACGGTAGCCTGCTCTGCCAGTACCCAAGCGCCTCCTCGGGCACGGCGGGCGCCACGTCGAAGTCGGTTCCCGACACCTCGAGTCGCACCACCTGGTCGAAGTAGGGCAAAAGGCGCGGGTCGTGACGCGCGTCGTGGAGCGCCATGTTCGGCGTGCCGCGTCCGCGGCTCAGCACGTTGACGTGGGCGAGCGGCGTCTGGAACGCCTCGGTGACGAGCCCGCCGATGAGAGGGATGTCGTTCGGCACCTCGTCGGTGACGACGATGTCGCGCGGGCCGATCGGGGCCGAGTTCGACCTCCTGTGACGGCACGAAGCGCAGCGTGCCGTAGGCGACGCCCGGCGTGAGCGCCTGGAACGTGAGCCCGACGAACGGCGCGTTGGGGCCGACGATCGGCAGCGACCCCTCGATGGCGCGCAGCCGGTCGATCTGGTCCTGGGTCTGCGGGCGCAGCTTCCAGGCCTTCGGATCGGGGAGCCGCGCCGTCACGTCGAAGAACAGGCGCGTCATCTGCTCGGCGCTGATCACGTCGCCCGGAGCGAACTCGATCGTCGAAAGGTCGGTGCCCGCGTGCCGGACCAGCGTGCCGAGTAGGTAGCGCCGCCCCGTCACCTGGAAGTACTGCTCGCGGCTGAACGCGACCCAGCCGTCGGTGTATTCGCGACCCTGCTCGGGGTCGCAGCGATCCAGATGCGGATCGCCGTCGATACGCTCGCGCACGAAGGTGTAGTGAAGGTCGAAGCTCCCAGAGTTCAGGAAATAGACGGCATCGTCATTTTGCAGGTTGACGACGACTTCGACCGACTCCGCGCCGACGCCACCGCGTGCCTTGGCGAGCTCGTGAAAGTCGTCGGGGGTCAAAAGCGCTCGCTCGTAGTCCCCGACGCTGCGCTCGCCAAGCTCGTCGCATTCGTCGTTCGGCGCTCCCGGGGTGCGGTTGGTGCAGAAGCGGAAGGTGCCGCCCGGCTCGGCACGCGCGAGCACCGCGCCCCGCGGGAACCCGGTGAACGGCACGCGATCCACGCTGCCGCCTTCGCGACGAAACAGCGACACCGCGCCGTCGGCGAGGAGCGCGTCGCCGAGCTCGTCGAGCAGATTGGGGTCGAGCGGCACCGAAAGGCGCTCACCCGCGCCGAGCCTCGCCTTCGGCCACTCGACCCGCACGCCCCCCTCGGGCCCTGGGAACGCGACACCGACGCTTTCGTTCGCGGCCACGCCGAGCTCGAACGCGTCGAGCCCGAGCTCGCCGCCCGAGGTGTTCTCCACCTCGACGAAGCCCGACGGGCCGAGATCGATCTCGGTGAGCGAAAGCGGCGTGACGGGATCGGGCCATACCTCGGGCCACGTGTAGGGCAAGAAGAACAGGTCGCCGGGCGGCGGGGGTGGCGGGCCGGGCCCGCAGCGGCGCCCGTTGTCGCGCGACGGGGTCGCCCAGCCGCAGTCGACGAACGGCCCGTCGCCACTCGGCAGCCGCTCGAACGCGTGGTGCTCCTCGAGCGGCGGGACCTGGACGCGATCGAGCTCCTCGCGGCTTTCGCGACGCAGGAGCGCGAGGTGCTCGCCCTCGGACGCGATCTTGAACGGCAAGTGCAACGGACCTTGCCCGGGGGTGCCGTCCGCCCACAAGAGCAGGGTCTTTCCTGGTTCGACGCTCACGTTCGGGAGCGCGTGCTCGCCGCCGCGATCCTCGATGACGTAGTCGGTGAGGCCGAGCGTCCGGTCGCTCGCGTTGTAGAGCTCGACGTAGTCGTCGGTCTCGCCGAGCTCGTCCACCCAAACGCCCCCGTTGGCGGAAACGACCTCGTTGAAGCGAAGATCGCGGGCGAGCGGCAGCGCCTCGGGATCGAGCGAGCCGCAGCCGACCGTTAGCCCGGCGAGGACCAAGCAAGTCGGCAAGAAGCAAGCCCGAGAAAGCTCGTGTTCGGCTCCCAACGACACCACGCCCGAGAAGCATGGCACGCGAGCGGCCCTCGATCTAAAACCCTGGCATGGCCGACGCCGTCTCGGAGGAGCTTTTCCGCGCCGCCAAGGAGCTCTTCCCCGGTGGGGTGAACAGCCCCGTGCGCGCTTTTCGCGCCGTCGGCGGCAACCCCGTGTTCATCGACCGCGCCCGCGGCTCGCGCCTGTTCGGAGCCGACGGCCGAGAGTACATCGACTACATCGGCTCCTGGGGCCCGGCGATCCTCGGTCACGCCGAGCCGCACGTCACCGCCGCCGTCCAGGCCGCCGCCGAGCGCGGGCTCTCGTTCGGCGCCCCGACGGCGCTCGAGGTCGAGTTCGCGCGCGCCATACGCGAACGCTACCCGAGCATCGAGATGCTGCGCTGCGTGTCGAGCGGCACGGAAGCGACCATGAGCGCGCTCCGCGTCGCACGCGGCTTCACGGGACGCAGCGTGATCGTCAAGTTCGACGGCGCCTACCACGGCCATGCCGACGCCCTGCTCGTCAAGGCGGGCAGCGGTGCGGCCACGTTCGGCAACCCCGACTCGGCGGGCGTCCCCCAAGGCATGGTGGCGACCACGGCGACGCTCCCGTACAACGACGCCGCGGCGCTCGAGGAGCTATTTCGTGCGCGTGGCGGCGAGATCGCCGCGGTCATCGTCGAGCCCGTCGCGGGCAACATGGGCTGCGTCCCGCCGCTTCCCGGTTTTCTCGAGGCCATCATCCGGCTCGCCGACGAGCACGGTGCGCTCGCCATCTTCGACGAGGTGATGACCGGCTCGCGCCTGGCGCGCGGCGGCGCCCAGGAGCGGTTCGGGCTCCGGCCCCACCTCACGTGCCTCGGCAAGGTGATCGGCGGGGGGCTGCCACTCGCCGTGTACGGCGGCCGCCGTGAGGTGATGGAGGTCGTGGCGCCCCTCGGGCCCGTGTACCAGGCGGGCACGCTCAGCGGCAATCCGCTCGCCGTGACAGCGGGTCTCGCGACGCTCGCTCGGCTCGACGCCGAAGCCTACGAGCGCCTCGAAGCGCTCGGCGCGCGGCTCCAGGCGGGGCTTTCGCACGCGCTCGAAGCGACCCAGAGCGTCGGCGTCGTGCAGCGTGTAGGCTCCATGCTCACGTTGTTCTTCCACGCTGGCCCCGTGCGGGATTTCCGCGCCGCGCTCGCGAGCGACACCGAGCGATTCGCTCGCTTTTTCAGGGAGCTGCTCGCTCGCGGCGTGTACTTTCCGCCGTCGCAGTTCGAGGCAGCGTTCCTGTCGGTTGCCCACACCGACGACGACATCGACAGGACCATCCGGGCCGCCCGCGAAGCGCTCGAGGCGTCGAGGTCGTGATGCGCATCGTATGCCCCATCTGCAAGTCGGTCATCGAGGACGCCCCCGACGACCACCCCTCGCGCCCCTTCTGTAGCCAGCGCTGCAAGAAGGTGGACCTCTACCACTGGCTCACCGGGACCTACCGCATCAGCACACCGCTTTCGTCCGACGGGGAAACGGACGACGAGATGGAGCTCTCCTGAGCGCATGAAGCGGTCGCTAGGGCGTGGTACAATCTGATGATGGCGGCTTCGTCCGACAGCGTGCTGCGCGCCATCACGGACGACGGCGCGTTTCGCGTCATCACCGCCCGCACCACCGACACCGTGCGCGGCGCCGTCGCGATCCAGGGCGCGACGGGCGGCACGGCGCGCGCCTTCGGCGAGCTCATCACGGGCGCCATTCTGTACCGCGAAACCATGGCCCCACAGCTGCGCGTGCAGGGCGTGCTCAAGGGCGCGGGAAAGTCGGGCAGCCTCGTCGCCGACTCGCATCCCTCCGGGCGCACGCGCGGGCTCGTGCAGGTCAAGCCGGGCGGCGAGCTCGGGCTGGACGGCGGTGCCGTGATTCAAATGATGCGCACGCTACCGAGCGGCCGCGTCGCTCAGGGAATCGTCGAGCTGCCGAGCGGCGGCGGCATCTCCCAGGCTCTCATGGAGTACATGCAGACCTCGGAGCAGGTCGTGTCGATGATCTCCGTGAGCACGGTGCTCGAAGGCGATCAGGTCGTCGCGGCCGGGGGCTACATGGTCCAGCTCTTGCCCGAGGTCGGGCGCGGCCCGTTGATGGTCATGACCGAGCGCCTGCGAGACTTCGAGAGCATCGACGAGCGCGTCGGCGAGGCCGACTTCTCGCCCGAGGGGCTGCTCGATCAGCTGCTTTACGGCATGCCGTTCACGCGCCTCGAAGAGAGCAGCGTCGGCTTCGAGTGCTGGTGCGACGAGCTCCGTGTCGTCTCCGCGATCGCCACACTGCCAAAGGCGGACGTCGAGCATTTGCTCGAAGGTGGTGAAGTGCTCGAAATTTCTTGCGAATACTGCAAGCACGAGTACCGCATCGCGCCCGCACGCCTCCGCGGCCTGCTCGAAGAGAGCTGAGCCGTGCGCGCGGCCGGGTCTCGGGCACCCGAGCCCATTTCGGAAGCGCTCCGGCACCGGTAAAGTGGTGCTAGCTCGCAGAACGTGAGGACGAGGCGCCCGTGGAGCGGCTGATCATCCCGTACTGCTCGAGCTTTCGATAGAGCGTCTTGCGGTCGAGGCCGAGGATCTGAGCGGCGTGCGACTTGTTGCCGCCAACGGCTTCGAGGACTTTGAGCACGTGACGGCGCTCGATCTCGTCGAGGGAAACCAGCTCACCCGGCGCGTCCGGCGCGGGCACGCTCGAGAGCCGACGACCCCTCACCTTCTCGGGCAGGTCGCTCACGTCGATGGCGTCGCCACGGCTCAGCACGAGCGCGCGCTCCACGCAATTGGCGAGCTCGCGCACGTTGCCGGGCCAGCCGTATTCGACCATGCGCCGCGCAGCTGCGTCCGTGAAACCACGGACGGGGCTCTTCGTGCGCTCCGCCGAGCGCTGCAGGAAACGGGTGGCGAGCAGCATCACGTCACCGCTGCGCTCGCGGAGCGGCGGCACGGGGATGTGGATCACGTTGATGCGATAGTAGAGGTCCTCACGAAAACCGCGCTCCCGAATGGCAGTTTCGAGGTCGCGATTCGAAGCGGCGACGACGCGAATGTCCACCGCTACCTCCTTGTCGGCGCCGACGGGCCGCACCATCCGCTCTTGCAGCGCGCGGAGTAGCTTGGGTTGCAACCCGATTGGCATCTCGCCGATCTCGTCGAGGAACAGCGTGCCGCCCGACGCGCGCACCAGGAGCCCCTCGCGAGCCTGGCGCGCGTCCGTGAACGCGCCCCTCGTGTGTCCGAAGAGCTCGCTCTCGAGCAGCGCTTCGGGCAGCGCCGCACAATTGATCGAGACGAACGGCCCCGCACGCCGGTCGCTCTTGTCGTGAAGCGTCCGCGCAATGATTTCCTTGCCGGTGCCGGACTCCCCCGAGATGAGCACGCTGGCGTCGGAGGGCGCTGCGCGCTCGACGAGCTCGTACACGTGCTGCATCTCCGGGCTCGCGCCCACGAGGTCGCCGTAGCTCTCCGCGTCCGCCGCGGCTCGCTTGAGCTCCGTCACCTCGATCTCGAGCTCGCGGTGCCTCACGGCCCGCTTGAGCGCCAGCGCGGCCACGTCGGCATCGACCGGCTTGGTGAGAAAGTCGTAGGCGCCCGCGCGGATCGCCGCGACGGCCGTCTCCAGGCTGCCGAACGCCGTCACGACGATCACGGGCAGGTCGCGCCGCAGCGCCACGAGCCGCGTGCAGAGCTCGAGCCCGTCGATGCCGCGCATGCGGATGTCGGTGAGGACGGCGTCGAATTGACGCGCCTTGATCAGACCCTCGGCTTCCTCGGGCTTCGTGGTGTAGGTCACGTCGAAACCGTGCGGCCGCAGGCTGTCCGCCAGGAGCTCGCACATGCTCGCATCATCGTCGATCACTAGAATGGGATTCGTCATGGGCATCACGTGGCTCCTAAGGTGTCCCCTTGGGCAGGGGTGACTAACGGGAGGAAAATGGAGAAATGGCTGCCGTGACCGGGGGTGCTCTCGACGCGCATGAAACCGCCGTGGTCCTGGACCATGCCGTACGCGACCGAGAGACCGAGGCCGGTGCCTTCACCGACCCCCTTGGTGGTGAAGAAGGGTTCGAAGACGCGCGCGGCGATGTGCGCCGGCATCCCGATGCCTTCGTCGATCACCTCGATGGCCAGGTGCTCGGCGACCTCACCTGCCTCGGGCGGCTGGACGCTGCGCGTTCTGAGGCGGATCGTCACCCTGCCGGCGCGTGACATCGCCTGAATGGCGTTGACGACCAGATTGGTGAGCACCTGCTCGAGCTGGCTCGAGTCGCCCTCCACCGACGGGAGGTCGCGGGGCGCATCCAGGATCAGGCTGACACCGCGCTTCTCGGCCATCGGCGTGAGCATGGCTTGAACGACCTCGGTCACCTCGACGAGATCGACGGACTGCCGCGCGCCTTCCCCGGCGCGGGCGAAGTCGAGCAGCTGGCGGATGATGCGACTCATGCGTGCGACCTGCTCCTCGACGATCTCGGCGTTCTGCCGCGCGTCAACGGGCAACTCTTCGCGCGTTCGAATCATCTTGGCTCGACCCATCACGACGTTGAGCGGGGTGCCGAGCTCGTGCGCGACGCCCGATGCAAGCTTGCCGACCGTGGCGAGACGATCCGCGTGGCGCAGCTGGTTCAGGGCCTGAAGGCGCTCCGTGGTCTCCGCGGCGAGGCGCTTGCGACCGGCTTCGAGGCGATCGGCCATGCGGTTCATCTCACGCCCCAACTCCCCGAGCTCGTCCGTGCGATCCACCCGAGCGTGCACGCCGAGCTCGCCCGCGCCAATCGCCCGCGCCTGCTCGACGAGTGCACGGATCGGCCGTCCGATCAAAACCACACCCAGGAAAATCGCCATGATGCTCGACCAGGCGAAGATCCCGAAACCCGCGAGCGCCGCCCACTTCATCGATTCGCGCACGTACTCCGAGCGCGGCCGCGTGGACTCCTTGAGCTCGATGAATCCGCCTCTGCCCGCCTGCGTCGGTACGTAGGTCACGAGATACGATTCGTGCCGCGAGCCCTCGCGCTCGACCTGATAGAGCCCCTTCTCGCCCAGCGGCCCGGGCCGCCGACCCGCCTCCCCGAGTGCCTCGGCGCTCCAGAAGCTCGCGCGCACGCTGGTCTCGCGCGCATTGACGCGCTCGAGTAGACGCAGCGCCTCGCGACGGCCGTCGAGCTGCCACACGCGCGAGAACGCCGGTTCGATCACACGCGCCAGGGCTTCCTGGTCGCGCCGCGAATCGAGATCGAACGAGGCAACCTCGCGACGGAACGTGAGGATGCCGTACGCGGCGAGCACCGCAAAGATACCGACGAGAATGTACGCCAGGAAGCGTCGGGCCAGTCGCATGCCCGGAAGATAGCGCGCGCGGGGCGTCACTCACCCGAGACGCGAAGAAGCCGCGGGCGGCACGGCACATCAGCCGCTCGCCCTCCGCTGTTCGAGCAAGCGCGCCACCGTGGCACGCAGCTGATCGATGTCGAAAGGTTTGTCGAGCACGGCCGCGGCGCCGAGCTGCTTCGCGCGTTGATGCGTCCGCGGATCGCCGAACGCGGTGATCAAAACGACGGGCGTGCGCGAGAGAAGCCGCCGCAGGCCACCCATCACTTCGAGGGCATTGAAGCCAGGCATGCGGATGTCGGAAACGATCAGGTCGAAACCGTCGAGCGACCCGTCCTTCGCCACCCCTTCGGCGAGATGGTCGACGAGCGCATTGCCGTCGGCAATCTCGATCACCTCGACGCCATCTTGCCGCAGCGCCTGGGCGATCAAGATCCTCAGGCTCGAGTCGTCCTCCGCCAGCAAAACCCGCGGCGAAACGGCAAGGCTCAAAGGGGTGTAGTTCTCGACGCTCTTCATGGCGACCTCGACGGCGACGAACGAATTCCGCCCCTGCGCCCTGGCGCGCGGGGGCTCTTGGAGACCCCGCGCGCGCCAGGCGTTCGAATTTCTGCCCGCTTGGAACCCCTCGCGGGCCACCCGTCACTTCGACGGAGCCGGAGCCGGATGATCCTTCTTCTTCATGTCCTTCGCCTTCGGCTTGGCCTTGGGCTTCTCGTCAGCCATGGGGCTGGCGGGTGGCGCAAGGGTGCTCGCAATGGCGGCGGACGGGATGGCGAGCAGGGTCGCGATGGCGATCGATTTTCCGAGAACGTGCTTCATGAGGAAGCCTCCTTGAGCCAACCCCTTGAGCACGTCGCGTGCCATCCAAAAAACACAATGATTTCATGGACAATATCAGCTGGTGTCCCAAATAGCATCAAACCATATGTTGCATTTGGCAACACATGGGGAGCCACGGGGCGGCGGTTCCGGGAGTGCCCGGCCTCGGCCCGCTCAGCCGGCAACGAGTGGCGCGACAGCCGCCTCGAGCACCGCGCCCACCTCGTCGTCGAGGGTGAGGGTGGCGACCGCGTCGTGCGGTGTCGCGCCGCGGTTCACGATGACGTAGGGCACACCGCGCCGCGCGGCGACGAGCGGCACGTCGGCCGCGGGCGTGACCACGAGCGACGATCCGAGCGACAGCACGAGATCGGCGCGCCGCGCGGCCGCGTACGCGCGCCGCAGCGTGTCTTCGTCGAGCGCCTCGCCGAACATGACGACGCCCGGCTTGAGGATGCCACCGCACGGCACACACGAAGGCGGCCGCCGCGTGCGCTCGAACTCCTCCATGGGCCCCTGGACGGGCTGGCGGCGCCCGCAGCTCATGCACACGACCTCGGCTTGCGTTCCGTGCAGCTCGACGAGCTTTTCGAGCGAGGTGCCGGCATCGCGGTGAAGACCGTCGATGTTCTGCGTGACGATGGCCTCGAGCTTGCCCAAACGTTCGAGCGCGACGAGGGCGGTGTGTGCGGCGTTGGGACGCGCGCTACGGAAGCCGGCGTGCGCCTCGAGCTTGAAGGACCAGTACTCGGCGCGCGCTTCCTCGTCGCTCATGAAAGCGTCGAACTCGACGGGCGTGCGCGTGCGCCAAACGCCATTTGGCCCTCGAAAATCCGGGATGTTGCTCGCCGTGGACACGCCGGCGCCCGTGAACGCGAGCACCCGCTCGGCTCGCGCGAGAAGCTCGCTCAGTTCCCGGACGTGTGGCATTCGGGACAACCGAAGCCCTTGCCCGTCTTCGGATCGAACGGCTCCTCATGGAGCAGGGAGGCCATCGTCGGCTTTACCTCCTTGCCCATGAACTGCATAGCGCCGGGGTTCTTCTCCCCGAGCGCCTTGAAGCCTTCTGGCGTGCTCGGCAGCTTCGGCAGCTCGGGGTTCGGCATCTTGAAGGTGCCGTCCTTGGCGCTGGCACCGTGGCAAGTGACGCAACCGAAGTCCGCATAGCGAGCCGAGTCGTAGTTCTGGAACAGCTCGCGCATCTTGGGCATCACGCTCGTCTTCATGAACGTCATGCGCTGGTCACGGTTCATGTCGTCGAAGGCGTCAGGCATGGGGGCTTCGGTGGCGACCGGCTCTGACACCGACGCCGGCGCCGACGCCGCGGGAGCGGGCGCAGGCGCGGACTCCGCGGGCGGCTGGCTGCCGCCGCACGCCACGAAGCTCGCGGCAAGGACACAGCGAATCAAGGCTGGATTCAAGGGCTTCCTCCGAATTTCGACCGTACATAGGGCGCGCTCGCCCGTCCGGCAAGCCCGCACGGCCCGGAGGGGCCGCGCGAAGTCAGGCCGCCCGCGACGGGCCCACGCCGTTGCGCATTCCGGGGGCGACGACTCGGAGCCCGCGACCGGCGCCGGGGTACTCGCGCCGGTTTGCACCGGGCGAGGCGAAACCGTTGATGAACAAGCGGCGCTTGGTGGCTCCGTGGTTCGGCCCGCTGCCGTGAACGACGAACGGGCTCAAAAGCGCCGTATCGCCCGGGTCGAGCCGCAGCGGGACCGCGTGCGAGAGGTCGAACGCTTCGGGGGGCAGGCGGCCGTCCTGGGTCGGCACGTGCCCGCGACCATGACTTTCGGGCAGCACGAACAGCCCGCCATTGTCCTCGTTCATGGCGTCGAGCGCGGTGATGGTCTGGACGAAACTGCCGCGACCGTTCACGTCGTGGAAAAGGTCCGTGCCATACCGGCGGTGGGAGCTGTCCTGGTGGAAGGCGAAGGCCACGCCGTCCCCGGGGTTTTTGATGTGAGCCTGGTTGATGAGCTGGTCCATCTCGCGGCTCCCGAGCAGGGCCGCCACGGGCGAGAGCAGCCGGGGCGCGCGGCCGAGCTCCCCGAGGACCGGCTCGGCTCCCCCGCACCACACGATGCGATCGATGCGCACGGGAGACGACCCCGCCTCCACCACGAACAGGGCTTCGCCGACGTTTCCCGTGGAGGTGAGGGATTGGGCCCGGGCTTCGAGGCGGTCGAAGGCCGCCGCCAGGACGGCCACCTGGGCCTGGGGGAAGAAGCCCCTGAGGACCAGGTAGCCGGTATCGAAGAACTCGCGAGCGAACTCCGACGAGGACACACCTGACAAATTAGCATCTCCGACCGAGCGGGCCACCAAAGCGACGGTGACGCTCGTGTGACGCGGTCCGAAGAGCAACTCGGCGGCTCGGGCGATGATCGCGCACCGATGAACGGACCAAGACATCGTCACTCGCGATGAGCGCTCGTTGCCGTGGAAAGATGCGGCGGATTTGCTCGGCGGCGGGCAAGCCGGCGTCGACCCGTTCGGCGCTGCGCGGGGTCGTCGTCGACGAGCAACACCCGAGCCCGATGCCGTTCGGGCGGTGGCGTGGTTCAAAGACCCCAACGAAAACGTGCTCTCGCTCACGGTGCCCTGAGCGCGCCGCGACGGCGGCTCGATGCCGCGCCTTCGAACGCGACTCAGAGCGCGCGCACGTCGCCGAGGGCCTGCTCGACGGCTTCCCAGTCGACGTTGGGGAAAGGGTGAAGCGGGTCGTCGGAACGACAGCGCGCCGCGACGTTGAGCAGAGCTTGGCGGCGCGTCGTGGCGCTGGCGTGCACGACGGCAGCGTCGTCGGCATGGCTCGCCCGCGCCTCGAGGCGCCACTGGCCGGTGGGGCCCTGCTCGAGTGGAAAGAACATGCGGAGGACGAGTGGCGTGCCCGCGCAGTCGAGCTCGTACGTCAGATTCTCGAGCTGACGGAACTGCTGCGTGATGCGTGCCTTGAGGTCACGACGCGGCGTGCCCTTCTTCGCGGAGCGATCGTCGTCGCCAAACGGTTGCTCGCGCACGATGCTCACGGCCAGCACCTTGCGCTCGTAGACCATGCCGTCGAGCTCCGTCACGGCGCGCCGAGCGTCACCGTGGGCACCCATCGTGACGATCGCCGCGGAGCGGGCGCGCCCCGTCTCGCGGTCGGCGACGAGCCGGACGCTCAGCACTTCGCCGCAACGGCCGAAGTACGCCGTGAGGTCGTCGGTGCTCGGGTCGAGCGGCAGGCTCGCTACGTAGAGCTTGGTCGTCATCGGGCTCCGCTGCTGGTTCTGGTGGCACGGCGGCTCGCCGCTTGGGTGATCGAGGAGGGTTCACGGCCCGGGCAAGCCGCGGCGAATCCTCGACGCGGCCCGAACGCCGCCGTCGAACGCCAGACGGCCACCGGGCGGGCCGCGTGCGCGCCGAGCGCCACGCAGCAGGATCCTGCCGAGAACGCTCGCGTTTCTCTAGAGATAGTAGGTTTTTCTCGCGTAGAAGTCAAGCTTGACCCCCCCCTGCGCCGCCGTTGCGCCACGCTTTCGGAGGCGCTATGTGAGGCGCCACACAGCGTTTTCGGTAACCGCCTGGCTGTCCGTCGCCCTCCGGCGATTGCGGAAAGTCGTTTCCAAGCCTGTGAGGCAAGACAGTTCGTTGCCAGCCGGCGTTCGGGATCGCGGTCTCCGGGCTCGGGACAGTTAGAGCGCCACACAGGCGCAAGAAGGCCGCAACAAAAGGAACGCTGATGAACAACAGGCTTTACGTGGGAAACCTCTCCTTTCACACCACTGAGGACGTGCTGCAACGCACCTTCGCTCAGTGCGGTGCGGTCGCGGAGGTCAAGCTCGTCATCGACCGCGAGAGCGGCCGTTCGCGCGGCTTCGCATTCGTGTCCATGTCGACGGACGAGGAAGCGCAGCGTGCCATCGACGAGCTGAACGGCGCCGATCTCGAGGGGCGTCCGCTCCGCGTGAACATCGCCGAGGAGCGTCGGCCGCGCCCGGACGGCGGCGGCTTCAGGGGCGGCGGCGGCGGCGGCGGCGGCGACCGTGGCCGTGGTGGCCCGCGTCGCGGCGGCGGCGGCGGCGGCGGTCACCGCTGGTAAGACGCCCCGCGTTGCATCGATGCCCGGCGCAAGCCGGGCCTCGATGAGCTCGGCGCCCGCCATCACGGGTGGGCCAATCGCTCGACCGTGAGAGACCCTACGGGGTTTCGCGGGCGCCGAGATCGCGGTCTCGAGGGGGTCCGAGCGTGCTCACGCGCTGGACCCCGCGGGGGTCACCGGGATCGGAGCGTCTCGAGCTCCCCGGCAACTAGCCGGAGCGCCTTCGCGCGCGACGGGTAGTAGAGGCCGCCGAGGTAGGTCATCCAGACGAAGCCGGCCGTCAAAAGGGCGAGGCTCATCTGGCGAAAGAGACGAAAGCCCCGGGATCGGCCTCCGAGCGAGCGCGTGCGACGGAACAACGACACGGCGACGGCGAGCAGCGCCGCGGCCGCGGAGAGCGCGAGCGCTACGCGAAACGGCGTGATGGCAGCGGCCTCGATGAGCGCCGAGCGTGCCGTCTCACGCATGCTCGAATCAGGGACGGCGGCCGGCGCGCACGTCGCGCACGACGAGAGCTCGAGGTCGACGACGACGGCGGGGTGGTCGGAAAGCTCGACCGTGGCACCGTTGTCGAGCTTCACGGCCTCGGTGAGGGCCTGGCGCGTGTCGAGGACACGGATGCTCGTGCTGCCGCCGCTCCGGACGTAAATGGTGTCCGGACGCGGGGACGGCGTCGTGTCCCTCAGCGCATCGAGGTCGAGCAGCGCTCGGCGCGGTAGCTCTTCGGCGCCGCTGTTGAAGTCGCCGGCCAAAACGAGCGGGAGCGCGCGGTCCTGGTGCATCAACAGGATTTCGCTCGCCTGCGAGAGCCGCTCCGCCGCATAGCGGTCGGTGTCGTACTGAGCTTGAAGGTGGGTGTTCTGGACGGCGAGCTCGCCGAGCGGTGTCTCGACGAGGAAGCTGCCGACCCCCTTGGAGGCAATCCACTCCAGGTGCCAGAACGAGTGGCCGACGCGCCCGCTCGCGAACGGCAGGAAGCCGACGTTTTTGAGCGGAAGCTTGGAGGCGGCGAACAGACCCGTCATCCCGGACTCAGTGTGCGCGAGATGGCTGGCGTACGGATAGCCACGGTGAGCGAGGTTCTCGGTCAGCCGGTCGCCGTCGCCTTCGGCCCAGAGCTCCTGCAGGAGCACGACGTTGGGGTTGACGCTCGTGATCGCGTCCGGCAGCGCGGCCATGCGTGCTTCGAGGTTCGTCGAAACGGCCGGCAGACCCCACACGTTCCAGGTGAGCACTCGCAGGCGGATCGGTGGCTTTGCGTACGCGCTCGTCGAAACGGCGAGCGCGCCGACGAACGCAAAGCAAGCGGTGAGCGAAACGCGGGCCAAGCGAGCCAGGGTAGCACTCCGCGGCCCGTGTTGC
Source organism: uncultured delta proteobacterium (assembly GCA_963841435.1). Taxonomy (GTDB): domain Bacteria; phylum Myxococcota_A; class Polyangia; order Polyangiales; family Polyangiaceae; genus PMG-095. The sequence continues at coordinate 83,780 of CAWJCS010000002.1, read as the reverse complement.
GTCCGGTCGAGCGCCGCGCCGCACGAACGGGGCGGGCCGTCATCGTGACGTGATGCTCGTGATGAAATTCGAGATTCGCGCCGGCCGCCAGGTCACCCGGCGGTCGGCAGCACTGCGGGCGAAGCTGGCGCGCTCGCCCCTGACGGCCAGGCCCGGCTTGAATTCGACGAGCGAGCGACTTGCGGTCGCAATCCAGCGCTCGGTACGCCGCGGCTTCTTGACGGCGAAGGCGGGCTCGAAGAGCGCGAAGTTCTTGCCGCCGCCGGGATCCCGCGCCGAACGATAGCGACACGCCTCGATCCCCGCGGCGCGCAGCTCCCGACCGAGCGGTTGGGAATCGGCGTAGCTCGCCGGCGAGCTGATCGCCGCTTCGAAAGCGGCGAACGGCGTGCGCGTGAGATCCGCACCGCGCTTGGCGTCGATGGACACGAAAAAGACCGTGAGCTGTCGGGTGAGGAGCGCGATGTCGGCGGCCGTTCCCGCGAGAAAAAAGCAGGGCGTAGTAGGCCTTCTCGGCAAAGAGCACGCCGTGGGACTCGGCAGAGCGCACGCTCACTCTGGGACTATGCTGGGAAACATGCTCGTTCGCTTGCGAGTCGTCGCCGCCCTGGGGCTCGCGCTCGCTCTCGGGTGCCGGGCCTCGTCGCGCGAGGCCGGCCACGACGCGGCGCCGCCGCGAGCCGCGCCCGCTCTCACTCGCACCCCGGAGCAGATCCGCCAACAGGGCAACCACCTCGTTGGAGCGGCGTCCGCCTATCTCCGCCAGCATTCCCACAATCCGGTCGACTGGTACCCCTGGGGCCCCGAGGCGTTGGCGCTCGCCGTGAAGCTCGATCGTCCGATCTTTCTCTCGATCGGGTACGTCTCTTGCCATTGGTGCCACGTCATGGAGCAGGAGGTTTTCGAGCAGGACGACGTGGCGAGCTTCTTGAACGAGCACTTCATCTCGATCAAGGTTGACCGCGAGGAGCGACCGGACCTCGATCAGGTCTACATGGAGGCCGTCCAGACGATGACGGGAAGCGGCGGGTGGCCCATGACGACCTTCCTCACGCCGTCGCTACGGCCCTTCTTCGGAGGCACGTACTTTCCGCACGAACGTCTTCTCGAGCTGATTCGCAGCGCGGCGGAGAAGTTCCGGACCGATCGCAACGGCGTCGAGAACAGCGGTGCCGAGGTCTACCGGCGCATCGCGGCGATGCAGCCCGAAAAAGCCCGCGCGGCGCTCGAGCCGTCCGAGCTTCACGCCCTCGCGCGGCAGGCACTCGGCATGGTCGACGAAAGCAGGGGGGATTTCGCGGCAGGACCAAGTTTCCGACACCGATCAAGTGGAAGTTCCTACTCGACGCGTACCGGAAGTGGGGCGACGAGGAAATCGGCCGGGCGCTTCGGAAGACCCTCGATGCGATGGCGGAGGGCGGCCTTCGCGATCACGTCGGCGGTGGTTTCTTTCGCTACAGCACCGAGCCCACCTGGACGGTCCCGCACTTCGAGAAGATGCTCTACGACAACGCTCAGCTCGCCGCGCTGTACCTGGAGGCGGGTGCTGCGCTCGACGAGCCCCGCTATCGTCTGGTCGCGCTCGACACGCTCGACTTCATGCTGAGGGACATGACGACCGAGAGCGGGGGATTCGGCGCGAGCTTCGACGCGGATGCGGCCGGCAAGGAAGGGAGCACCTACCTCTTCACGCCGCGCGAGCTCGGCGCCGCCCTCGGTGAAGAGGATGGGCGTGCGGTCGCAGCGCTCCTGGGCGTGACCCAACCCGGCAACTTCGAGGGCTCCAACGTTCCGACGCTGCGCCCGAGCGGGCGTACGGGAGCTCTCGACGAAAAGCTCTGGGAGCGCTGCCGGCCGAAGCTTCTCGCCTTCCGCCGTCAGCGACCACAGCCGGCTTACGACACCAAAATGGTCACCGCTTGGAACGGGCTCGCCATCGGGGCCCTGGCACTCGGGTATCGAGCCTCCGGCGAACGGCGCTTCCGTGACGCCGCCGAGCGGGCCGCACGGGCCGCGTGGCGCTTGAACCGTCGCGGCGGCGGCGAGCTTTCGCGAAGCTCGAATGGCAAACGGGCGGGCAACTCGGCCGTGCTCGACGACTACGCGTTCCTCGCGGGGGGGCTCGTCGCGCTGTTCGAGGCCACCGGCGAGCCGGACTATCTTTCGCAGGCCCTCAGCCTGGTCCAGCAGGCAACGGATCGATTCGCCAGTCCCAGCGGCGGTTGGTTTCTGACCTCGGGGGCGGAGCAGGAGCCGCTCGGTCGGCGGATTGAGCTCTCGGACGGCGTCGAGCCCTCGGGGAACGCGACGATGCTCCTCGTCCTCGAGAAGCTGGCTGCCCTCTCCGGCAAGGACGCCTTCCTCGAGCCCGTAGAGCGCGCTCTCCGGTCACACGCGGACGTGATCCGAGAGCGTGGCATCGACATGGCGGGGTGGCTCGACGCCGACCTGCTCGCCGAAGGGCCCTTCTACGAGCTCGTGATCGCCGGGACGGGCGGGGGCCTGGCGACGACGTACAACGGGCTTTTGCCTCCCTGGGTCGTGGGCGTCGAGGTCGGCTCGGACGGCCCGACCCGAGCGCAGGAGCGAGCCATGCCGACGACTGCCGGGAAACGGGCTCGGGACGGCAAGGCCGTCGCGTACGTCTGCGTTCGCGGATCCTGCAAGCAGCCGACGCCGGATCCCAGCCGGTTGAAAGCCGAGTTGCGCCTGGGTTGGACGCGTTAGGCGCCTTGTCTAATGCCGGCAGCTCGGTCGCAGCGTGCAGAGGCGCAACGTCGAGTCTCTGAGCTCGTGCGCGGCGAGCACGTTGGTGCACGAAGAGACGAAGCGCTCCAGATGGGTCAGGTTGTCCGGCGTGCCCACGGGGACGACGGGCTCTCTGGAGAGGGTGACCCAGAAGGGTCGGGTGCCCGCGACGCCCTCGATGCGGTGCGCAAGCGCGTCGAGCGGCTCGAGCGCGAAGTCGCTCTCCAAAAGCTTGCGCGTGCCATCGTAGTCTCGGGGCAACCCGCGCACGACGTAGTCGCCGCCGAGCATCAAACGACCGGCGAGCGCTTCTTCCGACGGGAACGCGTAGACGACGCGGGCATCGGCGTTCCGGATGAAGGCGCTCATCGTCTTCCAACCGCCCGAGCGGCTGTCCGTCGTGACGATCTTGGCGCAGCGCCCTGCCGAAAGCAGCGCGAGACCACCGACGGTCAAGCAAGCGAGGGGCGCGCCCACCGCGCCGTCGAGGAGCAGGATCAGAGCGCCCCAGCTCACGGGAAACAGCGAGGCGAGGTAGCGCTCGCGCACCGCCGAGGCGCCGCCCACGACGGCGAGTGGGTAAAGGACCACGGCGGCGAGACCCAGGGCGAGCAACAAGGCGCGTGCCGGTCTCGACACCCTGGTCCAGGCCGCCGGCCTCGCACGGAAGAGCCCGACCGCGATGACGGCGGCGACGAGCACGAGTAGGCCGATCTGCAGGGGCGCGCGCCACGTCACGGTCGGCACGATGTTCGAGCCGATCACCTCGAGCACCGATTGAGCGCCAGGCAGGATGCCCGCGTCGGTGCTGGTCGTGACGACCTGCAGATGCGCGTGCAGGAACGGCAGAAGTGGCAGGCATGCGACGCCGGCCGCCCCGGCTATGACCAACAGGGCCCGCGTCGAGAGCAAGCCGAACACTCGCGCCACGATCACGAGCACCGCCGCGGTCAACCCAACGAAGTAGTGCGTGTACGCCCCGAGCACGCCGAAGACCAGGAAGGCGGCGACGTGGCGCCGCGTGGCTCGCCCGTTCGCCAAGGCGCGAAGAAGCGTCATGGTGAGCAGGCTGCCGAGTGCGAGCTGCAGCGCGTACCCACGCGCCTCCGCGGAGGCCAGGAACACGAACGGATGTGCCGCGATGAACGCCAGCGTCACGGGCTCGAGCCAGGGCGTGGTGCGCGGGTGAGCGGCCCGGATGCCGCTCGCCAGCGACCAGATGGCGACCGTCGCAAGAGCGGCCGAGAGCAGCCGCGCGAAGAATAGCGACCCGTCGAGGCCACGCCAGAGATCCAGCAGGATGAAGTAGAGGGGCGGCTGCGCTTCCACGTTCAGCGCGAGCGAAGCGCTGCGCGAGAGGGAACCCGCGGTCGTCGCGAACGAGTACCCCTCGTCGATCCACGCACCCTGAGTCGCCGAGGCGCCGACGGCGGCGGCGATGAAAGCGAGAAGCAGAGCGATGGATGCGCGCCGCGCCCACGCAGCTGTCGAACCAGGTTTCATGGTCGCGCCACCCGCGGTACGGATCTAGCGCCTACCTGTCGCGGGGCCCACAAAAATGGTGTCCGCGGCGCGGCACCGGCGGCGCTTTGCGCGCGGCGCGCGAAGACCCCGCGGGCGTCAATCGCGGGCGAGACGGAGCGCGGTGTAAAGGCGCACGCCCGGCACGGTCGGGCGCGGAAAGTCCACCCGGCGCACGAGGCGAAACCGCGACAAAAGGGCCGGGATCACGCGCTTTCGGCGATCGCCGAAGTCGTCCTTGGCCGACTTTCCGGTGAGCACGCGCAGGCCCAGATCGACCAGGGGCGAGTCTCCAGGCGTCACCACGAGCAGCGAGCCGCCGGGCGAAAGCACGCGCAAGAGCTCGTCGGCGGTCTTGTCCATGTCGGTCACGAACTCGAGCACGCTGACGGCGACCACGGCGTCGAACGCAGCGTCGTCGAACGGGATTGCCTCGGCCACGCCTTGCTTGAGCGTCGCCGGCACGCCGTCCTTCGCGAGCGCACGCGTCACGTCCGCGACGCGATCGTGGATGTCCACCCCGGAGATGGTCCCCGCGTGGCGGGTGAGCTCGGGCATGAACACCCCGCTGCCGTAGCCAAGCTCGCAAAGGCGCCCGAAGCGGTCGTCGCCCATCAACTTCAGGATTAGCCGGAAACGCGTCATCTGTACCCAGCCGAGCAAGCCGCGGTAGTTCCAATCGGCGTGGTCGACGGGACCGGTCCGAACCAGAAGCTCACGGGGCAACAGGCGCATGGTCGAGGTCATGATGGATCCGGCGCGGGCAGTGGCGCCGGATTGCTCCCGTTCCCGGCAACGACCGCGACGTGGTGGCGGAACGTACCCCGAAACGTCACGAGGCGCCTCAAGTTCCTCGCACCGATGGCGCGCTACCCGTCCGCCCCGCCCGGATCAGGCAACGGGCTGCCAGAGGCCCGGGATCGGGCTGGCGTCCGTCTTCAAGAACACCTCGTCCTGGAATTCGGACAATGGATCCGCCGTCGCGAGGAACGCTTGCGCGATCGTCATCCAGAGCGCGTTGTGCGGCGCGGTCACGCTCTGAAACTGTCCGCCCTGCAGCCCGAGCGCGCGTCCCCCGAAGACGAGCGCCGGGAGCGGCTCCCCAGGTGTGGACGTTGGTCCATGAGCCGCCGCACCCGGCTCCCAGCGCCCCCATGCCGAGCACCACCACCAGAGCATGCATGCCCCTGCACCCGTTGCGGGTTGAGCGCACCACCATGACCTCTGCTGAAAAGTCCCGCGGGCTCGGGATGGTCGAGCACAATTTCGCCTGCTCGAGAGATGTCAGGCTCGCCGCGCCTTGAACGGCTCTTTTACCCACAGGAGCCCAGCCTGCTTCACGATGGCCGCCGCGGCCGCCTCGGGTCGCTGGCCCAGGCCAAAGGCGGCGTGGCTGCCGTCGGCGAGCAAGACGACGTAGGACAGCGAGTCCCTTTCGACCTGCTGGTCGATGCCGACGATCTCTTCGAGTGACACATATCGGGTGCTGGCACCTTGCTCGAGCACGATACCGCGCTCGCGTACCACGAGCGCCTGGGGAACCCGGCTGAGCAGCCACAGCGCGGTGCCCGATCCCACCGTGATGAGCAGCGCGAACAGGATCGAAATCATGACGAAGAACTGTCGCGAGCCGCCGGTGGCCCAGAGCTCCGCCGTCGAAAGGGCGGTCACGGCCCAGACTGCCACCATCGTAGTGAGCCCGCCGAACACGACGACCACGGACGTCTTCAGAACCCGCACCGGGAAGGAGAGCCGGAAGACCTCCCGTCCCAAGGATTCGGCAGTCACGCTGGATTGGCCCACACCGACATCATGCCTCTTTCGAGGTCGGCTGGGAACCGCGGCAGCCGCGGGGGCGAGGCCGCACCGAGCCGCCAGACCGAAACCCAACGTTTAGCGCACGATGACCAAGGTGCAGTCGGCGCGACAGTTGCCCTTTCCGTTGTCGGCGCCATCGTCACATTCTTCGAGACCGGGCTCGACTTTGCCGTCTCCGCAGCGCGCCCCGTACTGGCAGTCCTCGTTGCATTCGCGGTAGCCGCCGTCGTTGACGCCGTCGTCGCACTCTTCGAACGGGGGTTGCACCACGCCGTCGCCGCAGGTCGGCCCCGGCACGCAACCGGGCGCGCACCCGCCGTAGAGGCTCGTATTCGCGCCGTCGTCGCAAGTCTCGCCCGGGTTGACGTGGCCGTCGCCGCAGTAGACGGCCAGCGTGCAGTCGGGGTTGCAGCCGCCGTTGTCACCGGTGTTGTTCGCGGTGCCGAGGTCGCACGCTTCGTCCCGCGTGACGACTCCGTCACCGCAGACCGGCGTGCACTGGCTCTTGCCGGCAAGGAAGTTCGTGAGTGTGAGCCAGTAGTTGGAGTCGCCGGGATGCCGCTCGGCCTGGAAAACGACCGTCTCGTAGATGTTGCCGACTTGCATGGCAAAATCGCTGTCGCCCGCCGGGGTGCAGGTTTGGCCGGTGCAGGCCTTTCCGTGGCCCAGCGCGTCGAACGCGATCGTGCCGTACTGCCGGTCGTGGACACCTCCGAGATCCACGGCAAGGTGGCCGTTCACGAACACCCAGACGTTGTCGTCACCGCTGAAGTTCAAGATCTCGTTTCCCTTGAACTCGAACCAGTAGCGAAGCTCGCTCGTGAAGGAGTAGTTGTGGGAGAGATACTCGTTGCCGAAGCCGAGGTCGTCGATGGGGAAGAAGCCCGGCGGGTCGAGGGCCGCCCATGGCATGTCGGTCGCGCTGTTCATCTCGTAGGTGCCGCTCGCGGTGCGAACCAGCCGGATCGTCTGGTCGAAGCGCAGGTTGGTGCCGGTCGGGCTCACGCCGTTGACGTTGCGGTACCATTGGTCGAAGTTGGTCTTTCCGCTCGTCATGCCGATCGGTGCGGTATCCGTGCCGGCGTAGACGGGCTTCCTGTCGGCCCCGAGTAGCGAAAGGACGATGCCCGTCTGCACGTTGCAGCAGAACGGGCCGAAATCGGGGTGTCCGCCGTTGTTGCCCCCATTGTGGAAGTCCCGGATCACGATCGGCAGGTCGATGAGCTCGGGGGGATCGTCCAGCAACGTCGTGCATTCGTAGCCGGGCTCGAGCTTGCAATCGGCACTGCATCCGTCGTTCGGCAGGTCGTTGCCGTCGTCGCATTCCTCGCCGTCGGACGCGAGCAGGATGCCGTCTCCGCACGTGGAGACGCACTTCCCGACCGGATCCGTGGTCGTGCCGCACGACGGCTCCTTCGTGCAGTCCGGGGCGCAGCCGTCGTAAGGGTGGGCGTTGCCGTCGTCGCATTGCTCGGAGCCTTCGACCACTTGGTCGCCGCAAACGGTTTCACGGCACGGCTCGCCCGGCGGGCAAACCCAGCCGGGCTCGAGCGCGCAATTCTCGTCACAGCCGTCGCCGGGTGTCGCGCCGCCGTCGTCGCACTGCTCACGCCCGAGCACGAGGCCGTCGCCGCAAATCGGGCGACACGCAGCGCCTGGCACCGGGCAGACGTAGCCCGCTTCGAGCTGACAGCTTTCATCGCAGCCGTCACCGGACACGGGCGTTTGCGTCGTATCGTCACAGGTTTCGGTACCGGCGACGCGGCCGTCGCCGCATCGGACCGTGTTCACACAGGGCATCCCGGGCGTCGGACAGGCGTAGTTCGCCTCGATCTGGTCGCACTCCGCGGTGCAGCCGTCACCGGACACCGAATTACCGTCGTCACAGACCTCTCCACCGCGATTGATGAGGCCGTCGCCACAGTAAGTCGGCGTGTCGTCCTCACCCGCGCTCCCCGCGGTCCCGCCGTTCCCAGCGGTGCCTCCGACGGCAACGCTCGCACCCGAGCCTCCACTCGGGCCCGCCCCCCCGTTCGCACCTGCGCCGTTCTTACCACCCAGACCGACGATGCCCGCGCCTCCACCGTTCTCGCCGAGCCCGCCGGGACCGCTGCCGGCTGACGAGCACGCGAGCACCGTCGCCGCCGCGCCGAGCACCCACGCTCCCCTGCCGATCACCCTGACCTTCCGAGCATCGCAGGAACCCACTGACCTCGCCACGGGCCCGAGAGTGAAGCATGAATGCAAAGCGCGCGCATGGGCGGCGAGCAGATGCGCCCACTTGGGCAGCGTCTTCGCGAGTCTCCCTGTAGGTTGACAGCGGAGGCGGAAAATGGGCTCCGCTCGCGCGCAACCCCAGCCGAGCAGTCGGTCAGCCGTCGGTGATGCAGTTCCAGCCGCCGCAGGTGTTGGCAGCGGCGCACGTGTGCTTGGAGAGGGTCCCGTCGCCCGAGTCGTAAGCAAAACCAGCCGCGGTGGCGAGCCCACCGCAGTGGGCGATCGCTTCGACGGTGCCTCCGGCCTCGTCGCACATCGCCTGAAACTCCTCGGCACTGAGCGCCCCGACGTACTCGGTCGAGGTGATCGTCCCCTGCTTGGGCTGCTGCTCCGGAGTCGCGGACGACGACGACGAGCAGGCCGCCATGCTCCCCGAGATCAGACCAGCCACGGCAGCTCGCAGCAGACGGCTGCGCGGAGACAGAGAAGGCGGAAGGGACGGGCGCTCATCGGTCATGGCAGAAGAGGATAGCGCCGCCGGGCGCGGTGGCCAGGCCCGGCGCTCGTCGTGGTTCTTTGCTGGGGCCCAAGACCCCACTGCCGGCTGCGGGTCTGGCACTAGCGAGCCAGCGCCGACACGACGAGGACGTACTTCGCCTGATAGCCAGTGCTGGGTTCGGTGATGGGCCACGACCCAACGGGCCAGCCTCCGTTGTATTCGAGGTACGACTTCTGTGGCGGCTGCCCCATGGGCGGCGACCAGCTCTGACTGCAAAGGGCGAAGTCGGCGGAGCCGTAGCATTGGTAGGCGGGGTCACCGGCCGGGGCCGTACAACAGCTGTCAGGCGCAAAGCCGGTATTGGGGCCCCCCGACAGGTAACCGGGCGCGGGGCCCGGAGTCGTCGCCGTGGTTTCGTCCCACAGCGGCGACTTATCGGCGAACCAGAGGTGCGCGATGGTCTTGGCGGAGTGCTCGGCTCCCGCGCGTTGCATGTTGGTGAGGTAGACGAGCCCAAGGGGATTCACGCCGTGCACGTAGTGGACGTAATCCTCGGCCGCCGCGGCCGCCGTCCCCGAGTTGCCACTGGCTCCGTACTTCGCGAGGTGTTGGAAGAGACGAGCCTGCGCCAGCTTGATCTGGTTGCTGCCCCACGTGTACTGACTGAGGTAGGCGCGGTAGGGGTCCTTTTCGCTCGTGACGTTGCCCATTTGGTTCGCAACGTTGGTCGTTACCTGGCTGAGGATCGCGGACGCGACGCTGCCGGTCACGCCGTCGAGTTGGGAAAAGTGCACGGCTGCATCCGCACGTTCCATGTCCCATTCGGTTGGGCTGCCGGGGCCGAGGATGCTGTTCCAGTTCTCCTCCGCGAAAGTTCGATAGGCGGCGTCTCCCGTCAGCTCGTAGAGGTAGGTGGCCGCCTGGAACTTCGAAAACAGACGACCTGCGTCGTCCACTTCCTGGTCTCCGGCTCCGAGTCCACTCGAGCCGGCCTGCTTGCTGTCGTCGTTGTTGTGATAAGCAGCGTTCGGGTTCGCGGCCGCCCACGTCCACGCTTTGGAGGCTCGCGACGCGAGGTCCGAGGCAAAGGTCTTCAAGCTCGATTCGGATCGCGCGCCGTAGATCTTGCTGGCGTAGGCAAACAGCGCTGCAGCCATCAGGCTGGCGTTGGTGGTCGGCGGGCCGTAGTAGCTCGGTCCGGTTGTGGCTGACGGAGGGCTCGCTCCGTCCGAGCCGAGGATGCAGAAAAGCGAGCCGTCGGCGTTCTGCATGCGCACGACCCAGTCGATGGCGTACTTCACCTCGTCGAGCAGGTCCGGAATGCCGTTGCCGGATTCGGGAATGCCGAAGTCGTCGCCGAACGCCGACGGGTTCTCCTCGAACGCGTGCAGGAGCGTTAGCGCGGTGCCCGACGCCCAGGCCGTGTAGCGGTTGGAATCACCGGCGTCGTACCACCCGCCGCGAAGGTCGCGGACGAGGCTTTCGTCCGTCTTGGCCGTCCACGCGTGCGCTTGGGAATCCTGGCCCGTGCCCAAGTGGCTCGCGCCGTCCGTCCAGTCGGCGCCCGCGAAGGCTGCCGTCTTTGCGAAACCGGCGCGTTGGTAGAAGTACATCCGCACGGCGTGTTTCAGGACGCTGCGGTAAACGGCGTCGTCGATTTCGAACTCCACCGATCGCACGTTCTTCTCGGTGTTGACGAGCGTGTACGTGCCTGGAGTGGTCACGTCGCTGAAGTCGAACCACCACACCTTGTCGCCTGACGCGGCATCGGTGCCGCCGCCGTTCCACGCGGCCGGTGCGCCCTCCTTGACCGGTTGCCCGCTCGACTTGCTCACGACGGCGTAGTGCGTGCCGGGGGTGAAGGGCGCGTTGCTGTCGTAGCCAGTTTGGGGAGAACGAATGACGGCGACTTTCTGGTCGTTCGTGCGGTACCCGAATTGATCGACGACGATCCACGGAATCGGCCCGTTGGCACCGGTCGTCAGGCCGTCGCTCCAGGTCGAGTCCGTGCTGGGCTTGTTCGACGACGGGGCCCGGCATACCCGCGCTGCCCCCTGTGGCCGAAGTCCCGCCGGTCGCAGACGCGCCACCTACGGCAGCACCGCCCGAGCCCGACCCAGCGCCGCCCGTCGTCCCGCCCGTTGACGCCCCACCAGGCGAGCTGGTCCCGCCGCTGCCCGCACCACCCGCTGCCCCGCTCGAGCCGCCTGACGCGTTGCCGCCGGTGCCCCCACTGCCGCCCGAAAAATTCCCTCCGGAAGGGGCCGTCCCTCCGGCGCCGCCGGTGGAGCCTCCGGCCTTATCGGTGCCGCATGCGACCATGTAGGTCGTGGCGCTGAAGGCGATGCCTGCGACGTAGCTCCAACTTCTCATCAATCTCGGATTTCCTTCGGAGCTGGTCGAGCCCCACCCTGGCTCTAGCGCGTTTGTCGCGAGTGGGGCCGGATTGGAACGAAGAATGACGTTCGCTCGGCGCTTACCGCACGACCTCGGTCAGGGGCGCTCTACCGGGCGCTCCGCGGGCTCGTCGGGCGCCCGGGCCGAAGCCTCGAGCTGCTCTTGCACGGCCCGGACCGGCTCGCCCGACGTGTAGGGTGTTCTGGATGAGCCCGCTTTGACCTCACCGTGCAACGCACCCTAAGATTGAATCATGCTCCACTCGTCCGCGCTCGTCGCGTTCGCATCGTCGGTCGCGCTCGGCTTCCTTCTCGTCGCCTGTGGCACCGACTCCGACACGTCGAACGGCGCACCATCGACCGGCGGCGCCGCCGGCAGCGGTGGCTCGGGCGGGAAGGGCGGCGGAGGGGGCACCGGGGGCTCGAAGGGCGGTGCCGGCAGCGGAGGCACAGCAGGAACCACGGGAGGCGCAGGAACCACGGGCGGCTCATCCGGTACGGGTGGCTCATCCGGTACGGGTGGCTCATCCGGTACGGGTGGCTCATCCGGCACCGGCGGCGCTTCCGGCAAGGGCGGCGCCTCGGGCAGCGGCGGTTCCGCGGGCAGCGCGGCCACGAGCGCCGGCTGTCTGTTCCCGGACGGCTTCTACTTCTGCAAAGACGTGTCCGACCTCGCGCCTGCCCCCGAGTCGGACGCAATCTTGAGCGCGCTCGGCAGCTGGGGCAACGGCGACAACTTCGACATCACGTTCGACTTCGACGTGTTCGAAGCCGATTCGAGCACGCCGACGGTCATGGTCGATCCGGGCTACGCCGACGAGAGCGACGACCGTCCGGTCCCCGTCGTGCCGGGCGGTTCCGTGGAAGGCGAGTCCGGCTACGAGTGCACGAGTGGCGGCGACTGCCACTACCTCGTGATCCAGCGGGACGACGGCTTGCTCTTCGAGCTCTACGCCGCCAACGAAGTCTCTTCGACGAGCTGGGAGGCCGAAGAGGTTGCCGTCTGGGATCTGTCGCGGCTCTACTCGCCGACCGCGAACCGCGGCATCTCTTGCACCAGCGCGGACGCCGCCGGCTTTCCCATCACGCAGGGTCTCATTCGCGTCGAGGAGGTGGTCACGCTCGGCCGCATCGACCACGCGCTGCGCTTCATCCTGCCGAACTCCTCCATGCGTCGCAACGCGCTCGTGGCTCCTGCCACGCACATCGGTGGTCCGTCGAGCTCGAACCCGGACGCGCCGCCCTACGGCATCCGCCTGCGCCTCAAGGACTCCTTCGACGAAAGCGCGATCCCTTCCGAGGGCGGCAAGGTCGTGGTGCGGGCGCTCAAGCAGTACGGCATGCTGCTCTCGGACGGTGGGAACATCGCGCTCACGGCCGAGCGAGACGGCTACACGACGGCCAAGTGGGGCAACGTGCTCGGCTCCCACGATTCTCAGGGGCATCGAGGTGAGCGACTTCGACGTCGTCGATTTCGGAACCGTCGAGGACTACGGCTCGCTGCCGGACTGCGTGCTCGACAATCCGCTGCCCTGATCCCGGCCGCCGTCACCGTCCGACGCCATCGGCGGCGTAGGGCTCGGGCCGAATCGAGTGGCATGTCACCACGCTGCGCCGACACCTGACTCGGACTAGCCTGAGCGGATGGCCCCTGTCCGCAAGAAGACCCCGTATGTCGTTCGGGCGCCGACCGCGGTGCTGACGCGCGGCTTCGACCCGCGCCTATCGGTCGGGTCGGCGCGCCCCGCGGTGTTCCGATCCTCCACGTACGTGTTCTCGACACCGGAGGCGGCCGAACGTGCCTTCGCGATCGCTCTCGGCAAGTCGCGCCCCTCGGAGGGCGAGAGCATCGACCTCATCTACTCACGACTCTCTCACCCGAACGCGGAGATCCTGGAAGACCAGATCGTGCCGCTCGAGCGCGGCGCTGAAGAAGCCGCTGTGTTCAACTCCGGGATGGCCGCGATCTCCACCATCTTCTTGAGCGCGTGCCCGCCCGGGTCGAGCTTCGTCTACACGACGCCAGTGTACGGCGGAACGCAGCACCTGATCCACCAGCTGCTCGAGCCTCTCGGGCTCAACGGAGTTCCGGTCCCCGCCGGCGCGACCGGCGAGCTCGCGAGCGCGATCGGCAGCACACCGAATCTCAGGCTGGTCTTCATCGAAACCCCCGCGAACCCCACGCTGGTGATGTGCGACATCCGCGCGGCGGTCGCCGCGGCGCGCGCTGTCCCGAAACGGACGACGCCGCTCGTCGTGGTGGACAATACCTTCCTCGGCCCGATGTTCCAGCACCCGTTGTTGCTCGGCGCGGACGCCACCGTGTACTCGGCGACCAAGTATCTCGGGGGTCACAGCGACATCCTGGCAGGCGTCGTGCTGAGCCCCGACGCGGAGCTCGTTGCCAGCTTGCGGGGCATCCGAGCCATCGTCGGGAACATCCTCCAACCGGACGAATGCTGGATCCTGAACAGCCGGCTTCCGACGGTCGAGCTTCGCATGACCCGTCAGAGCAAGAACGCCCAACGCGTGGTGGAGGGCCTGGTCGGGCATCCGCGCATCGAGACCCTTCGCTACCCCACGCTCTTCGACGATCCCGAGCAAGTGAGGATCCGGGACGCTCAGTGCGATTTTCCCGGCGCCGTTTTTTCGCTCGAGCTCAAAGGCGGCAAGCGCGCAGCGTACGATTTTCTCCGCAGGCTCACGATTGCGAAGAACGCCGTGAGCCTCGGCGGCGTCGAGACCCTCGCCTGCCACCCTGCCACCACCACCCATTCCGAAATGTCCGACGAGGAGCTGGCAGCGGCGGGGATCGGCGACGCGCTGGTGCGCGTCTCGATCGGCATCGAGGACTGCCGGGACCTTCTGAACGAATTTCGCGCCGCGCTCGACGCGCTGTAGTGCACCGATCGCAAGACCTCCGGCCGTGGACGCGCGGCAGGGACGCAGTGCGCTCGACGCCGAAACCCGAGCGCCCGAACGGCACGCCTCGCTCGACCGCCACCCGAGGGCAGGGCGCGCCCTTCCCGATCAGATCGAGCCCTTAGAGTGGGCTGACCGATCATGCCGTTGCGCCGGCCGGGAGCACGAGCGCCTCGCAGGCCGTGATGCGCCCCAAGGGAGCACTGGACTCATCGTTTCCGAATTGATACCCTCGGGCGCGAAAACAAGGAGGCGCCCCATGCGTCGCAACGCGATCCTGTTGCTTCTCGGCTCGATGCTGCTCTCGGGGGCAGCCAACGGCGACGGCCATGGTCGTCGGCGCCACCACGTTGACCCGCGTGACGCGCTGCTCGCGGCGCTCGGGTCGTTGACGCTCGAGTGCCTCGGCACCGTCGGACCGTCGAGCTACGAGACGAGCTCCGGGGTACTCGCGCGGACGTTCGACGGCTGCCGCTCGAGGGATGGTCAGGCCCTCGACGACATCGACGCGCTGCTTCTGCTCCAAACCTCCGTGCGAGGGCGTGAGCAGCGCCTGGCGGCGCACTTCGTCGCTCGGTGGAATCGGTTCGTTTCGCGGTTCCCGTTCCGGCGGGACGAGCCCTGTCCGACGTGGACCCTGGCGAACGTGATCGACGCCCCGACGATGGAGAGCGTCGCGCGATCGATGAGCCCGCTGCGGGTCGGCAAGGAAGGTTATCGCTACGAGGTTTCTTCGCCGCGGTGCCAGGGCAACGGCGAGTGCGCCGTGCAGCACGCGGCTGCTTGCGCCGCAGGCTTCGGTCCACAGTTCGTGGTGGGCGGGGACGCGCGCCGGTCACTCGTCGAGGTCGACCCGGTGTGGTGGCTCACGCACTACACGTTCCAAGCACCCGGCTCGAACCCGTTCATGTTGCCCGGCTACTACCACGCGATGTCGTACTACGGCGATCTCCCGGGCTCGCTTTACGGAGCCATCGAACGGGCGGGGGAGGCGTGCAGCGAGTACATCGACGGCAAGCACTACATTCGATCGCAAGCTCGTTCCGATCGACTGCGGCGGCGGCTGGTACTGCATGACGTACTGCATGCTCGAGGTCGCACCTCGGTGACGCCGTCACGGAGCTAGGCAAGTAGGCGCACGACCCGTGGAGACCGGCTCGAGCGTCGGCCGAGCGCTTTGCCTGTGCCTTGCGCTGCTCGCTGCGCACGCCTCGGCAAGGGGCTACGTGCGGAGACGGAACGGCAGCGACGGCAAGCAGAGCAGGACGAAGACCGCTTGCGGGGTGAGGCGCTCAGGCGCGACATACCCGGTGCCGAAATCGCGACCGAGCTCCCTACTTTCTGGGTGACGCCGGCGCGTCGGCGTCAACATCCCCCCCTTCGGCGGCTGCCTCGCCCGCTGGCTTTGGGGCACGGGCTGCGCCAACGTAAACTTCGCGCTGGGGTACGCGCCCTATCCGCGGTTTTTCTTGCTCGAGCTGCGGGCCCTTGGCCAGCCCGCGTTCCGGACCGGCGTGACGCGAACGGCGGGACGCGGTGCCTACGAAAATGGGGTGGAAAAGGTCGGCAATGTCCCGCACGGGGTACCGCTCAGACCACCACTGCGCCCGGAGCGGCGTGCTTGCCCCCTGCCCGGGTTGCCGGAGCTGCTAGGGTGTGCGGGCGGGCGCGGCAACCGGGGTCGCGCGTAGGGTCGGCGTCTATGAAGAACATGGTCATCAAGGTCGTGGGAGCGGCGGACGGAGAGACCATGCTGTTCTTGCACGGTTCCCGCGCTCCAACGCGCGAGGAGTGGGACGCGTGCATGGCCACCCTGGCGAGCATGGCTACTGCGGGCACCCTCGCGAAGCTCCGCGTCCTCGTGGTCTCGGACGGCGGCGGACCGGATGCCGTGATGCGCGGCAAGCTCCAGGCGCTGTTCAAAGAGCAGGGGTATTCGACCAAGACTTCCGTGGTGTTGAGCGGCGGCATGCTCGCGCGGGGGATGGTCACGGCCGTGAGCTGGTTCAATCCAAACCTCAAGTCGTTCGCTCCGAACGGTTTCGCCGCCGCGCTCGAGTACCTCGGCCTCTCGCACGGGGCGCAACGCCTGCTGCGCGAGCTCTCGAACATGGAACGCGAGCTCGGCCACAGCAGGTGCCTCGCCCTCGTCCGCGGCTCCTCCATCACCGCCGAGCTCTGACCGCCCCCCCTCGACGAGCAACCGCCCCCGCGACTCGGCGTGACGGGCGGCGCAGGTTGTCGCCTACCTGCTCACGGCCTGGCCCCAAGCCGGTAGCGAGTCAATCCGAAGGGAAAGGAGAGCAGAGTCCGCTACTCCCCCGGCGCGGCGTCCGTCGCCGCGCGCTCCGGCACGCGGATCTGCACGAGCTTCTCGGCTTGGATGCGGCGCGCGGTGTCGCCGTCGAAGGCGAGCTCGAAGTGCTTTTCCCAGTTGAGCGCGGCGCGCGCCTTCGTGAGGGCGTCGTCCCAGTCGCGCGTCGCGGGGATGCCGAGCGCCACGTCGAACCCCGTCGGCGAGGGTGCTCATCGGAAGAAAATGGGCCGATCAGGCCATGCACTCGATCGTGTACGTGTGCGTGTGCATGCTTTCGTTGCTGCTCACGACGCCTGTCGCGGTACCCCCGCTTCGCAGCGTGTCCACCTGCACTTGGGTCAGCGTGATCGTGTGCGTGTGCATTTGGTCATCCGGCAGCGTGAAGGGCATCGTGGCCATGGCGCCGTTGATCTGCATGACGAATGCCATGCCGTTCATAGGCAACGGCACGTGATCGTGCATCTCGTTGCTGGTTTGCGTGATGCCGAAGGCGGATTGGGCGCACATGTCACCGCCACCTCCGCCGGCGCCACCCGCGCCGCCTGCACCCGCGCCGCCTGCACCCGCGCCACCAGCACCCGCGCCGCCAGCACCCGCGCCACCAGCGCCCGCGCCACCAGCGCCCGCACCGGCCGCGCTCGCTCCGCTGGTGCGTCGCAGACAATTCGCGCGATCGGTCATCGGTCTCGATTTTTACGGAATCTCGCGGCGCTCCGGTTTCCGCGGCAGAGCGTCACGCGGATGCACGCCCCAGCGTTGAAATTCTACACCGTGGCTGACGGGTGATGAAGGCCGCCGAGCACCGGAAATGAGACGACCTGGCCGATATCGGTCGGCGCGGATGCTCCAACCGGGATGCGTTGACCCAGACCCTGATGGGGTCGGGTGTCGTTGAAGTAACAGGCGTACTCCGTGAGCACGGCAAGAAGATGTCGTTCGCTCGAGGCAATCAAGTGGTCCAGGCATTCTCGGCGCACGGAGCCCAGGAAGCGTTCGCAGGTGTGCATGCGGTCAATGCGATCGGTGATGCTCCCGGCGGGCTCGAGAGCGCAAAAATCTGAGCGCCCGCGTTGCCCCAGGAGACGCCGCGCGAGACGCGGGCTCGAGGGGCGCAGGCACGCGCGCCGCGAGCAAAACGGCCTCGACGAGGCGCTCCGCGACGGCGCGACAGGGTTCGCCGTCCTTCCCGGTCTGCTCCGGGGCACAATGCCTCGGTGCGGCACGCCTCTGCTGGCAAGCGTGCTGCGCCGTCCGGACGGCGCGCGTCGGGAGCGTCTGGCACACATCGAGCATGGCCGCGGGCATGCCGGTTGCTCGGGCGGCACGTTCGCCCGCACGTCACCCGACGCTCGATGCGCATCCAGGTCCTTGTCACCGACTATGACGGCACGCTGGCCGAAAACGGGCGCGTCGACGCGAGCACGCTCGCTGCCCTGCAGCGGCTTCGCGACGGGGGGCGACGCCTCGTGCTCGCGACGGGGAGGATCCTCACCGACCTGGAGAGCGTGTTCGAGGATCTCGCGCTGTTCGATCGCGTCGTCGCGGAAAATGGCGCAGTGCTCCTCAATCCCAGCAGCGGCGAGCTCCGCACGCTGGCCGAGCCGCCGCCTCCGGCCGTCGCAGCTCGCCTCTCGGCGCTCGGGGCGACCGCCGTCAGCGTGGGCAAGGTGATCGTCGCAACCTGGGAGCCGCACGAGGACGAAGCCCTGCGCGCGATCCGCGAGCTCGAGCTCGAGCTCCAGGTGATCTTCAACAAGGGGGCGGTGATGATCTTACCGTCAGGCGTCAACAAGGCGACGGGCGTTCGGGCGGCGCTCGCCGAGCTTCAACTTTCGTCGCACAACACCGTCGCCGTGGGTGACGCGGAAAACGACCACGCGCTCCTCATGGACAGTGCCGTCGGGGTCGCCGTCGAAAACGCCGTGGCGATGCTGAAAGAGCGCGCCGATTGGGTCACCGCCGAGCCGCGCGGTGCCGGGGTCGCGGAGCTCGTAGAACGCGTGCTCGCAACCGATCTCTCCGATCTCATGCCTGCGATCCGACGCCACGACGTGCCGTTCGGGGAGACGGAGGACGGCACGCCGGCCGCGCTCGCTGGCACGGGAGCGAGCCTCTTGGTCTGCGGTCGCTCGGGCGGCGGTAAATCGACGTTGATCGCAGCCCTGATCGAAGAGCTTCGCCAGCGCCGCTACCAATTCTGCGCGCTCGATCCGGAGGGCGACTTCAGCGAGCTCGCCGATACGATCGTCGTCGGCGACACGAGCCGCCGACCGGGCCTTGACGACGTTGTCGCCGCGCTGTCGTCGCCCACCATGAGCGTCGTCGTCAACCTGATGGCGGTGCCCCGCGGCGAACGCGCCGCGTTCGCGCGGTCCTTGCTCGAGCGCTTGCGCGAGCACGGGGCGCGCGCCGGGCGACCCCATTTCCTCATTTTCGACGAGGCGCATCACGTGTTCGAACGCGAGAGCGCGCTTGCCTGGCCGTCTTTCAGGGCGGTCGCCGGTAGCCTCGTGTTCGTGACCGTCGAAGCGGATACACTGGCGCCCGAGCTGCTGTCGATGATTGACGACGTTGCCGTCGTGGGACCGGAGCCCGAGACGATGTTCGAACGGTTCGCGGCCGCGGTCGAGCTCGGAACCCGGCCGGCCGCGACGGCCCCCCTGACGAGCGACGCGACCGGCCTCTGGTGGTCGCGAAAGCGGCCGCTCGAGCTTCGCATCTTTCGAGCAGGCGTCCCCCGGGCGGCGCGGCGACGCCACAAGCGGAAATACGCGACCGGCGATCTCGGCCCCGAGCGCTCGTTCTACTTTACAGGACCCGAGCGGGCGCTCAACTTACGAGCGAAGAATCTGATCGTCTTTTTGGAGCTCGGCGCCGGTATCGACGACGCGACCTGGACGTATCACGCGGCGCGTAACGACTACTCGACGTGGTTGCGGGAAGCGGTGAAGGACGCAGATCTCGCGAGCGAAGTTTCCCGCATCGAAGCACGCTCCGATCTCCCACCTCGGGAGAGCCGTGCGCTCGTGGCCAGCGCCATCGAGCGTCGCTACACGCTGCCGGGCGAAGGCACGTGAAAGCCCGGTGCCCCCGCTGCTCGCGGACGGGATACAATTTTGCCACGGCCAGGCGCGCCGCACGAGTGCACCGCTGGCTTCCGATGCGCCTGGGGCGCGGGGCTCGGCCCAGGGCACGCGGTAGGCCCTTTTCTTGCTTTGGGTCCGTCAAGACCCCGCAGGGTCGCCTTTCGGGTCTCGCAGAGGAGCTGAGTATGCACATCGCCCAAGTGGCCCCGCTTTACGAGAGTGTGCCTCCCGCCGCCTACGGGGGCACCGAACGGATCGTCCACTACCTGACGGAAGAGCTCGTCGCCATGGGCCACGACGTGACGCTGTACGCGACGGGTGATGCCCAGACCTCGGCGCGGCTCGTTCCTATATGCCCGCGCTCGCTCCGGCTCGATCCCGGGTGCATCGACCCCATAGCGCACCACATGGTGATGCTCGAGCGTCTCCTCCACGACTGCCAAAAATTCGACGTTGTGCACTTTCACATCGACTACTTCCACTTCCTGGTGTCGCGGTTGATGAGGCTGCCCCAGCTCACGACCTTGCACGGGCGCCTGGATCTTCCCGATCTCCAGTCCGTGTACGACTGCTTCGCCGACATGCCGGTGGTTTCGATTTCGGATGCGCAACGCACACCACTGCAGCAGGCGCGCTGGCTTGGCACCGTGCATCATGGCTTGCCGCAAGATCTGTTCGACTACTCGAGCGGCGGCGGCGACTACTTCGTGTTCGTAGGGCGGATCTCCCCCGAAAAGCGCGTTGACCGCGCGATCGAGATCGCCACGGCGCTCGGGACGCCGCTCAAAATCGCAGCCAAGATCGACAAGGCGGACCGCGAGTACTACGAGCGCGAGATTGCGCATCGCATGCACCACCCGCTGGTCGAGTACGTCGGGGAGGTGGACGACACGCGCAAATCGGAGCTCGTCGGAGGTGCCCGCGCGCTGCTCTTCCCCATCGACTGGCCGGAGCCGTTCGGCATCGTCATGATCGAAGCCATGGCCCGCGGCACTCCGGTCATTGCATTTCGCCACGGCTCGGTGCCCGAGGTGATCGAGCACGGCGTCTCGGGCTTCGTCGTGGACGACCTGCCTTCCGCGATCGAGGCCGCCCGGCGAGCGCACGAGCTCCCGCGAGCGGGCGTGCGCCGGGCTTTCGAGTGCCGGTTCACGGCGCGGCGCATGGCAAACGACTATCTCGAGCTCTATCGCCGGGTCGCTGAACCCCGCCCCGACACGCTGGGGCGGGCCGCCTAGGATGAACGATCACGCGGACGACGCCCGCTATCACGTCTTGGCGTCCGCCTCGCGTCTGGCCGACGGGCGGCGCGTCCTCAAGGCCGGCGATACGTTCATGGTCGTGAGCCGCACGGGCGACGTGCGCGGGTCGCCCCGTGGCGAGGAGGGACTCTATCACCGCGGCACCAGACATCTCTCCCGCCTCGAGCTCAGGATGGGCAAGCGACATCCGATGCTTCTGAGCTCGAGCATGCCCGACGGCGGCCTCGTGCTCGCGGTCGATCTCACGAATCCTGATCTGTTCGAGGGCGATCGGCTACGCGTCCCGAACGGCACCCTTCACCTCGCCCGCACCCGATTCCTGCGCGAGGGCTCCTACTTCGAGCGCGTGCTGCTGTCGAACTACGGCGCGCAGGCCGTCGAGATGGAGCTCGACTTCGATTTTGCGGCGGATTTCGTCGACATCTTCGAAGTACGCGGCACGCGGCGAGAGCGCCGCGGGGAGTCGTTGGATCCCGAGGTGGGCGCCGGGTCAGTTTTGCTCACCTACCGCGGGCTCGATCAGCTCGAGCGCAAGACCCGCTTCGAGTTCACGCCGGCACCCGAGCGACTCGACGCCCTCTCCGCGCACTTCCGGATCCGCCTGGAGAGCCGGCAGACGCGCATCATCTATCTACGGATCGCCTGTCATCAGGGTCCCGGACCGTTGCCCGTGGCCACTCCGTATGAAAGCGCGTTTTCGCAGGCGTCGACGCGCGAGCGCGAGCGCGAAGAGCGCGAGTGCCGAATCGTCAGCTCGAACGAGCAGCTCAACGCGTGGTTGGAGCGCTCCCGAGCCGACCTACGCCTGCTGACGACCAAGACGCCCCACGGAGCCTATCCGTACGCCGGCGTGCCGTGGTTCAGCACCCCGTTCGGCCGCGATGGGATCTGGACGGCGCTCGAAGCGCTCTGGTTCGAGCCGGACCTCGCGGCCGGCGTGCTGCGCTTCCTGTCGGCACACCAGGCCAAGGAGCTCGACGCCACCGTCGACGCCGAGCCCGGCAAGATCCTGCACGAGCTCCGCGACGGTGAGATGGCAGCTCTTGGCGAAATCCCCTTTGGCCGGTACTACGGCAGCGTGGACTCGACGCCGCTCTATTTGATGCTCGCCGACCGCTACCACCGAGCGACCGGCGATCGAGCACTCGTCGAAGAGCTGTGGCCCGAGATTCTCGCCGCCGTGGAGTGGATGGAACGCTACGGCGACGCGGATGGGGATGGCTTCATCGAATACGGCCGCCATTCCGCGGACGGGCTCGTTCAACAGGGTTGGAAGGATTCGGACGATTCGGTATCCCACGCCGACGGCACGATCGCCGTGGGACCCATCGCCCTGTGCGAGGCGCAGGGTTACGCATTTGCCGCCTACAGCGGGATGGCGAGGCTCGCTCGCCTGCTCGGGCACGATGCTCTCGCCGAGACCTGGCAGCGTAGAGCCCTGGCGCTGCAAGCGCGTTTCGACGAAGCGTTCTGGTGTGACGACCTCTCCACCTACGCGCTCGCTCTGGACGGCAACAAGCAGCCCTGCCGCATCAAGACCTCGAACGCAGGCCATGCCTTGTATGCAGGCATCGTGCTCCCCGAGCGGGTGACGCCTCTCGTCAAGGGGCTCCTTTCCGAGCAGATGTTTTCGGGCTGGGGCGTCCGAACGCTGGCGTCCGACGAGCAACGCTACAATCCGATGTCGTATCACAACGGCTCGATCTGGCCGCACGACAACGCCATCGTCGCGGAGGCCTTCGGCGCGTACGGGAGGAAGACCGAAGCCGCGAAGCTCTTTGCGGCGCTCTTCGATGCGTCGCTCTTCATGGAGCTCCACCGCTTGCCTGAGCTGTTCTGCGGGTTCACGCGCCAGCACGGGCAGGCACCGACGCAATATCCCGTCGCTTGTTCGCCGCAGGCGTGGGCGTCCGCGGCGGTCTTCAGCCTGCTGCGCGGCGTGCTCGGCCTCGCGATCGACGCCGCCAATACGCGCGTCGTCTTTCGTCACCCCGTGCTGCCCCCCTTCGTCGAGGATCTTTCGATCCAGAACCTGCGCGTCGGCTCGGCCCGGGTGGATCTACACCTTCACCGCTACCCGGAGGACGTCGCGCTCACGGTTACCCGCACGACGGGCCAGGTGGCCGTGATGGTCGTCAAATGACGGGCCCGCTCAGGCCGGGTCGAGTCCCGCCGTTCCGGGTCGATCCAGACCCCGCCTGCCGCGAGGTCTCCCAGGGCAACGTCAAAAAGATGGGCTGCAACGGCGCGAAACGGCGCGTCAGAGCGCGACGTCTCGCAGTCGCGAGTGGCTCGAGAGCACGGCGAAGTACCTGACCAAGTGGAAGTACGGTGGGGCACCGCGGCGACCAGCCGGACCAACAGGTCATCGGGCTCGAGCGGTTGGGACGACGGCGCCGCGCTCGTCGTGGGGAGCTGGCGCAGGCGACCGGGTTCGGGCGCCAATCGGCGCTAGCGTCGTCGAGTGAGCACCGGGGGATAAGTCGAGTGCCAGCGCGCGGGGCTCGCGTAGTAGTCGAGCTGGGCATTTTCCCAGGCGTGCAGCTCCGCGGCCAGCACGCGCAGGCGCCCCGGCTCCTCGTTCGCGCGATCGTGCTGTTCGCCGGGGTCGTGCACCAAATCGAACAGCAGGTAACTCTCGTAGAAGTAGTCGTAGATGAGCTTCCAGCCGCCGTGCACGAGCGCGGTTTGGTGGCTGATGGGCGTCTGCGAAATGATGTAGGCGGAGCGGTTCGGATCCGGTGGCCCGCTCAGCAGGTCTCGGCCTTGGAACGCCGGGTGGGGCGGCAATCCGAGCCGGCCGA
This sequence comes from uncultured delta proteobacterium, assembly GCA_963841435.1. GTDB lineage: Bacteria > Myxococcota_A > Polyangia > Polyangiales > Polyangiaceae > PMG-095. The sequence goes on along the minus strand of CAWJCS010000002.1, from coordinate 60,190 downwards.
GCACCGTCGGCGCCACGTTGACGGCCTGAGAAAGCGCGGGGTAGCTGCCCGGTTCCACGCCCGGTCCGTACAGCACCGCGGGAACGCGCACGGCCTCGTTGTAGATCGCCGAGGCGTGGCACACGAAGCCGTGCTCGTAGAAGGCCTCTCCGTGGTCGGCGCTGATCAACAGCAGCGTGTGATCGAGCGTTTTCGTCTCCTTCAGGTGCTGGACCAGCCGCCCGATCTGCGAGTCGACGTAGGAGAGCGCGTTGTACCAGCGGTTCTTTACGACGTTGACCTTGTCGGGAGGATAGTTGCCGAACGCGTAGGGAAAGTCGATCTTGTACGGTTGGAACCGTTTGGGGAAGTCGTCCGGCGTGGAGTAGGGAAAGTGGCTGTTTTGCAGGTTGATGTAGACGAAGAACGGCTGCGTCGAGTCGCGATCGATCCAGCGGATTGCCTCGTCCATCGTGATCTTGTCGTCGAGCTTGCCTGAGTGGCCCCAATTCTTCGCCCACGCCGCGAAGCCGGGGTCTTCGTCGGGAATGGTGGCGCCCTTGAACGACTCGGAGTGAAAGAAGTAGTCGAGCCCGCCCGTGTCGAAGAAGGCGTGCATGTTGCCCCAGAACTCGTTTTGCGACGAGATGAGCGCGGTTCGCCAGCCGAGCTTCTTCAAAATGTCGTACATCAGCACGCGGGGGTAGCCGGGGTGATCGGGGTAGGTGTGGTGGACGGGATCGCGCAGCGGGTACTCGGACGACAAGATCGTCGGCTGTGCGTAGTTCGACTGGGGCGCCTGCGCGTACATCGAAAAGCGTGCCGATTTTTCGGCGAGGGCGTCCAGCGCCGGCATGACGAGCGTCTTGCCGCCGAACGAGCGCAGCGTGCTCGGCTGCGACGACTCGTAGAGCACGACGACGACGTTGAGGCGACGGATTTTGGACCGATCGATGCCGGCGATCCAGCGATCGAGGTCGACCTGCGGCCGCTCGACGATCTGGATTCGGCCCTGCGTTATGGCTTCGCTTGCGATCGAGGGCCCGAGGGCCCTCTCGGACAGGCCCGCGAGAGCCAGGTGCGAAAGAGGTCCGCTGCGGTGCGAGCGCGCCGTCCTGAACGCCCGACCGAGCGACAGGCGCGCGCCGAGGATCCGGTCGTGGACCATCTCGAAGGACCCGGCGATGCCGAGCTCACCGGCGCCGGCGAGCAGCGTGCCCGCGAGGAGCACGCCCGCGAAGCTCCAGGCGACGACGCGCTTGCCGCGCGCCGAGGCGCGCGCTTCGAGGCGCACGAGCGCGCGCCTGCCGAGCGCGACGACGCCCAGCGCGACGAGCGGTAGGGCGCTCAGCAGCACCGGGTTCGTCTCGAGCGCGTGCTTCACGAGGAGCTTTCCCGTGTCGGCGGCGAACGCCAGCGCGCTCTGGTCGAGAAAGCCACCGAACGCCCAGAACAACGCCCAACTCGTGGCGTAAGCGAGCACCCCGAACCAGGCGACGATGACCGCTGCCGCCCGAAGGCTCCGCCGGCCAACCCCGTCGAGACGCCCGCTCAGCCACCGCACCCCCAGGATGCAGGCAGCCACGACCAGGCCGACGACCGCAGAGAGCACGATTTCGCCCGCGGCCAGGCTCACCTTGGCGAAGGCGCCGAATTCCTCGTCGCGGAGCGCCGAACGACCGATGAGGGCCCCGAGCAGCAACCCCGCGACTGCGACGCTCGCGCCGAGCGGCGCGGCGAGCAACACCGTCGCCCTGCCGAGGGCGGCGAGCCTTGCGAGCTTCAGCCGAGCCGCACGGGGCAGTGATCTGGGCGCGCGCGCGTCCATGGAAGACCCCATTATGCCCGGGTCGGCTGCGCGGAGCGAGCGATCGGTTCGCTTCGTTCCCCTCAGGGTCGCATGACGGCGAGCTCCTCGCCCGTGCCGTCGCCGAAATCGGCGACCGGCGCTCCGTATCCTGGACGGCCGCGTTGATCAGGGTCGTGAGCAGGCGGCTGTTGTAGACGTTCCCGCCGTTCACGTGCTCGCCCTGCTTCAGGTACCCACCCCCGCTTCCCCAGATGATGTGGGGAACGTTGTGGTAGGACGTGGAGGGGCCGTCGGAAAAATGATTCGTCCAGAGGACGAATGCGTTGTCTTCGAGCCCGCGTGCCTTGAAGTGCTCGAGGCCCCGCGGCGAGGGTCCGCATGCGCACGACGTCGATTTCTCCGTGCGCGCTTTCGGCTTCCGGGTCCACACCCACGATCGCGTCGCTTTGCGTGCGATGAGCGATGTAGCTGAAGTTCCAGCGCCGCGCGTTGCTGGGAACGTCGTAGATGGTGTGATCGACGGGATCCCCCCACTGCAGGGTGGCGGTGCGCCGGTGATTGCACGCGAACGACAGCGCCACCAGGCTCATGTGGAGTCGGGAAATGTCCTCGACTTGGCCGTAGGGGCTGTACATGAAGTTCTCGAGCGCCTCGAGCGCGTCGATCTCGAGGCCCGCGGCGCTGCACGCCTCCGTCATGTCGCCGCCCATGCCGCCCATTTCGATCTCAACGTCTCGGATCGCATCGAAGTGTTGCTGCAGGCGCTGGCGATCCGTCGAGCTCAGCCGTGGATTCGCGAGCAGCGACTTGAGGTCGTCGCGGGCGCCAAGGTGAAACGAACTGGGAAAATCGTGCTGAGGGACGGCAGCGAGCCGGGGTAGCGGGCCCCAGCGGGCCCCTGAAGGCCGGAGATTGGGGCAGCCGACGGGCGGCGCACTGCTCAGCGGCGGGGTGTCGGCTGTTCGGAGCTCTCGCGAGCCGGGAGGGGCGCACACGCTCGCCGGAGGCGAGCCGGAAGGGGAAGAGGGGTTCCGAGCAGAGCGACCCGGGAAGCGAGTGAGGTTGTTTCCAACGACGGCGCGGGTCGCCGTCGGGAGGCAACCACCCATGTCCTACCGGGAGCTGACGATGATCGAAATCAAGGAAGTGCTTCGCCGCTGGTCGGCGGAGCAGAGTCTTCACCAAATCTCACGCGAGACGAGCTTGGATCGCAAGACGGTCCGGCCATGGTACCTCATTCGTCACTCGCACGTCGTGGAGGCATCACCCGGCGTCCTGGCCTACCTCTTGTCGCCTGCGCCGCGCGCGTCGCCACCGAGCTTCGAGCGGTCGCCGAAGAGGAAAACGCTGGCGCCGGTCAGCACGCAGGTCACGACGACAGCGCCGAGGGACCACGGATTCATGCCGGTCTGGATGAGCAGCCGTGATTGCAGTGGGTGCCCTGGGGCTCATGTTCATGCGTCCGCCCGCCGCCGAGCGAACACCAAGGCTGCGGCGGACTCTCGCGCATGTGGGAACAAGAAGAGCGCGACCACCGTGCCGAACAGGGCACCGACCAATTCCGAGACTCCCACCTGGAGCAGATCGATCCACGTGATGACCTCGCCGCTGGCGACGAGGAGGACGGTGAACGACAGGAGCGGATTGCCGACCGTGGCGCGCCCGGTCATCCAGAAGCTCGCGGTGGCGAACGCCCCGAGCGCGACGGGGACCTTTACGTCTCGGCGATGCGCAACCCCGAGCGCCACCAGCACGAACGCGAAGGAAGCCACCGCCTCGGCCAGCAGATTCGGGGCGACGTGGGAGTCCTCGCGAATGAACGTGTACGTGGCCAGTCGCGAAAGCACGAGTCCGACCGCGACCGCTCCCAGCACTTGCGCGAGGACACGCAGCAGCGTTCCTGTCCACCGCTGGCGCCCGACCACCGACGCGATGATGGACACGAGCGGATTCATCTGCGCTCCGGACAGCGGGCCGACCGACCAGAGCACCAGCCCATAGCCGAGTCCGAGCGCCAGCGAGCCGAGCAGCGCGCCGCCCATGGTCCCCGTACCCAGCTGCACTCGAACTGCCCCGGAGGCGAAGGCGACCGTGACCAAGAGCCCCGTTCCCAGGAACTCCCCCGCCACCTCGCGAACGGTTTGGTGTCGCGTCATGGGCTCGATCGAGGCCTACCCAAGAGCCGTGGGCTTCGCGTCCTCCGGCACGTCGAGGGTGGACGCGAGCGTCTCGAGCTTGACCTGGACCTGATCCCGCGCCGTCCGGAAGCGCGCAAGCATCTCCTCGCGCGGGATCGAGGGGTCCTTGCTCGCCGGGTCTGGGATCGGCCAGTGAAGTCGTCGCACCTTGCCCATGAATACCGGGCAGACCTCCTCGGCGCAGAGCGTGATCACCGTGCCCACCGTCGCGGGATCGATGGTCTGCACCGACTTGGAATGGTGGGTCGTGATGTCCACCCCGATCTCGCGCATCACCTCGATCGCATACGGATTCACCTGCGACGGTTCGCTCCCGGCGCTTTGCACGGGAACGCGCGCGCCGAAGAGCTTTCGCGCGAGGCCCTCGGCCATCTGGCTGCGGGCCGAGTTGGCGACGCAAAGGAAAAGGATCGTCTTGTCGGAGTTCATCGTCTCAGGCCTTGCTCTCGGGATTGCCCGGGATCGCGCACGCGGCCGCCGCGACCTCGAGCGGGGTGTTCGGGAAGAAGCGTTTCTGGGCCCAGAGGGCGACGTTCACGAGGCCGATGAGGACGGGCACTTCGACGAGCGGACCGATGACTGCCGCGAACGCCGCACCGCTATGAATGCCGAAGCTCGCGATGGCCACCGCGATGGCGAGCTCGAAGTTGTTGGACGCCGCGGTGAACGAGAGCGTGACGGACTGCTTGTAGTCCGCGCCGACGCGCTTGCTCATGAAGAACGACACCCCGAACATCACCACGAAGTAGATGAGCAGCGGAACGGCGATGCGGAGCACGTCGAGCGGAAGTTGCACGATGGTCTCGCCCTTCAGCGAGAACATCACGACGATGGTGAAGAGCAGGGACACGAGCGTGATCGGGCTGATGCGCGGCACGAAGATCTTCTCGTACCAGTCGCGTCCCTTCGCGCTGACGAGAATGCGTCGCGTGAGGAACCCTGCAGCGAAGGGCAACCCGAGGTAGATGGCCACGCTTTTCGCGATCTCGCCGATGCTGATGTTGACGACGGCGCCTTCGAGCCCGAGCCACGTCGGCAGCAGCGTCGCGAAGAAGTACGCGTAGACCGAGAAGAACAGCACCTGGAAGATCGAGTTGAAGGCAACGAGCCCGGCACAGTACTCCGTGTCCCCCTTCGCGAGATCGTTCCACACGATGACCATCGCGATGCAGCGCGCGAGGCCGATGAGGATGAGGCCCGAGCATGTACTCGGGCTTGTCGCGCAGGAACACGACCGCCAGCACGAACATCAGCAGCGGGCCGATCACCCAGTTCTGGACGAGCGAGAGCGTCAGCACTCGCTTGTTGCGGAAGACCTTCCCCAGCTCCTCGTAGCGGACCTTCGCCAGAGGCGGGTACATCATCAGCACGAGGCCGATCGCGATCGGGATCGACGTCGTCCCCACGCTCATACTGTTGAGCGCCGTGGTGAAGCCCGGCGCGACGAACCCGAGTGCGATGCCGAGGCCCATGGCCGCGAAGATCCACAGCGTCAGGTAGCGGTCCAGGAACGAGAGCTTGCCGAGCAGACCGGCCTTGGCGTGGGTCATCGAGATCAGGTCCTTGTGGGTGAGGGCGAGCGTGTCGCGCCGGGGATCGTCGAGAGCCAAGCTTCGAGCCGTGCTCGAATCGACTCACGCACCTCGACCACGCGGGCGAGCTTCTCTTCGTGCGTGCCGACGAAGGTCGCAGGGTCCGGGAAGCTCCAGTACAGGCGCTGCGTCACGCCGGGAAACAGAGGGCACTTCTGTCCGTGCTCTTCGTCGCAGACGCCGATGACGTAGTGGAAGTGACGGCCCGCCCTGAACAGCTCGAAGACGGACGGCTGCGGCGCGGTGGACGGGAGCGTGAGCCCGACCTGGCCGAGCGCCTCGATGACGAGCGGATTCACCTCACGAGGCTCGAAGCCAGCGCTCGTCACCTCGAAACGCCCGTCGCCCTGGTCGCGCAGGAGCGCCTCGGCCATGCGACTGCGGGCTGCGTTGTGCAGACAGACGAAGAGCACCTTCAGGTCGGCGGTCACGACTTGCCTCCGGCGGGGACGGCCTCGAGCTCGCCGGTGACCTCGCACGCGGCCGCCAGCGTGTTCGTGATCGTCCCGAACTTGCGAATGTTCTTGTGCAGCAGCTCAAGGCGCGCCGCAGGCTCATCGGTGACGATGCGCAGGCGGTAGTGCATGCGCACGATGCGCGGCGGCGGCTCCTCGCGCTCCGCGGTCACCTCGATCGAGGCCGAGTGGTAGCGAAACGGAAGCATGTGCGAGAACCGCTCGACGTTCTTGAGGATGCACGCAGACAGCGCCGCGCAGAGGAGGTCCGCAGGACCCGGGAGCGTCTCGCCCGCCTGCGCTGAGCCGTCGAAGGCGATGGTGGACGTCCGTGCCTGCACGGCTGCTTGGCCATCGGTCTTGGTGTCTGCGGTCACCACGTACTTCATTGTGGGCGGCTGGGTCGTCATGGTGCCGCCTCCGCGCGCGGCTGCTCCGGACCCGCGAAGAAGTCCAGCCTCACCTGCGCTGCTCTCGGCGCGGCCCAAGGCACGACGACGACGCGCGGTGCCAGGTCGTTCACCTCGGTGTGGAAGCGCGCTTCGTTCGCGCGCCGCCGGGCCAGGACCGGATCCGTGACCGTCAGCGGGATGAGGCTTTGGTTCACAACCCAGGCGAACGGCCGGATGTCCGCCCGCAGCAGATCGCGCTGCAGTGCGGCGGCCTCATGAACAGGAGTTGCCTCAGGGAGCGTGACGAGGAGGATCTTCGTGAACGCAGGGTCGCGCAGACGCGGCAGCAAACGTCGGACTTCCTCCGGCGCCGAGCCCGCCGTCCGCAACACCTCTCGGTGGTAGGACTCGGCCGCATCGAGCAGGAGCAGCGTGTGCCCGGTGGGCGCGGTGTCAATAACCACGAACCCGTGCTCGCCCTCGTGGACGATGCGCGCGAACGCGCGGAAGACGGCGATCTCCTCGGTGCATGGACTTCGGAGGTCTTCCTCGAGAAGCGCGCGTCCCGCGGCGTCCAGATTAGCGCCGGCGGTTCGCAGCACCTCTTCGGAGTACGCGCGCGTCTCCGACTCGGGGTCGATGCGACTCACTCGGATGCCGTCAACGCTGCCTCCGAGGGTCTCTTCCACGTGGGCCGCCGGGTCAGTCGTCGTCAGGTGGACCTTGTGCCCCCGTCGCGCGAGCTCTACCGCGACGTTCACGGCGACGTTGGTCTTGCCGACGCCTCCCTTGCCCATCGTCATGATCACGCCGTGCCCGTGCTCCCCGAGCGCGGGCAGCAGCTGGACGAGGGGTCGCGTGTTCGGTGGGGGTGCGTCAGCCCGAACGGTCTCGACCTCGGCCGGGCGCGCTGCGGGGGCGGTAAAGAGCTTTCGCAGCGCATTCATGCCGATGAGCCCAAAGGGCAAGAGCGGAAGGTCGGTACGCGCGAGCGCACGAAGACCTGTCGGCATCGCGTCGAGTGCCTCCGTGCCTCGACGCTCCATCGCCACAGCGATCACGTCCGAGTGGTCCGAAGCGCGAAAGATGCCGTTGATGACCAGCTCAAGCCGCTCGACACCGAGCGAGCTTAGCTCGCTGCGCGTACGCTCTGCCTCGGCGAGAGCAGAGCGTTCCGCGCGCGACACGAGCACTAGCGCGGTGCGACTCGCATCGACGAGCGCCTGACGTGAGCCATCATAGAGCGCCTGCTGCGCCTTGAGGCCGGCAAGCGGACCGAGGCACGACGTGCCGCCGACGTTTGCCTCGAGGAATCCGGTCCACGCTGCAGGCAGCTCGAGGAGCCTCAGCGTGTGCCCGGTCGGTGCAGTGTCGAACACGACGTGATCGAAGTTTGCCGTTGCGCGCGCGTCGCCGAGCAGCTTCGAGAACTCGTCGAAGGCAGCGATCTCGACTGTGCAGGCGCCCGAGAGCTGCTCCTCGATGCTGCGCACTGCGGCGTCGGGCAGCACGCCGCGGTAGGGGCCGACCATACGCTCCCGGTAGGCATGGGCGGCGGCCTCAGGATCGATGTTCAGCGCGAACAGCCCCTGCACACCCGCGACCGGACGAGGCTCGCTGCCGAGCGACGTCTCGAGGACTTCATCAAGGTTCGAGGCGGGGTCGGTGCTGACGAGCAGCACGCTTCGCCCGCGCTCCGCGAGCGCAATGGCGGTCGCGCAAGCGACGCTCGTCTTGCCGACGCCGCCCTTGCCCGTGAAGAAGAGGTTTCGCGGCGCGCGTTCGAGGAAGTCCACGTGGCGCTCCTTCAGCAACAGCTGGTCTTCGACTTGGCTCCCGTGCTCGGACCGCAGCAGCCACTCGAGGCCGCGGGCGCCACCTCGAGCTTTTTCACCACGACGCCGGCCAACGCAGCCAGGGTCTCGCGGGACGGGTACGAACCCTCGACCGCGATGCGGTCGCCGACGAGCACCAGTGGCAGCACCTCGGTGCCACGTGCGAGCGCCTCCTTGACGGCGGGCGTCTCGGCGAACGCACCGGGCTGCTGGGAGAGGTTGAAGCGCTCGACGGTGACGCCCTGCTTCTGGAGCCAATCGACGTCAGCGGCGAAGCGAGCCAGGTCGGGCTCGACGCTCGGGCCGCAGACACCGGTGGAACAGCACATGGCGGGGTCGAAGACGCGGATGGTCACGGACATGGGAACTTCCTTTCGGCTATCGGCGATAAACGATGCTGAGGGAGAAAAAAGGGGCAGCATCAAAGCCCCCCGACGAGCGCCTTCAGCCGCCTGAGGGCTCGGGGCTCGATGCAGTAGCAGACTCGCGGTCCGTCAACCTCGCCGCGGATGACGCCCGCGTCCTTGAGCACCTTCAAATGCTGGGAGACGGTGGACTGAGCGAGCGGAAGCTCGTCCACAATGTCCCCGCAAACGCACGCGGTTTTGCGCACCAAGATGCGTAGAATCTGCACCCGCGCAGGGTGAGCGATGGCCTTTGCCAGCGACGCCAGCTCCTCGTCGGCCTCGGCGCCTTCGACGGGTCGAAGGTCCGCCTGCTCGTTCGCAGGGGGGCAGCACGCTTCGGCCACTTGGGCAGCAGTCTTCATCGTCATAAGACGATAAGATACCCAAGGACCTTCGTCAATGGCGACTTGCATTCAACGCAGCCGCCTTCCATCCAGCCGCAGGTTGCGTGCCCGACTGTCTACCGCATCGAGGGCATCATCCGTGTCCGGTTCACCGCCGCCTGCTTCCCCTGGTCGAGGTCGCGCAGCAGCTGCTGCAGCTCGCGGAGGCTCTCCCACCGGGATGCGCCCCTTCTCGACCTCGCGGATCTTCCAGATGAGGGAGCCACCTTGGCGCCGGAGATGCTGCCGCGCGAGCAACGCAGCCTCGGTCTCGGAGTGCTCGCGTCGGCGAACGCCGTGGGCGACATGCTCTCGAGCCTCGGCGTCGGGCTTCTTCTGACCGCCGGCTACCAGCGAACCGCGTCCTCATCCCGGCACTGTTCGGGCTAGCGGGCACCGTGTGGATGGTCGCATTCGAGCGGTGGCAACGCACGGCGGGGCCCGAGCCGACGCCCCAGGCACAGCGAAGTGATCTCGGCGGCAGGGGCAGTGCTGCAAAGTCGGCGGCGCGCAACCCCGTCGGCGAGGGTGCTCATCGGAAGAAAAGGGATGGGCCGATCAGGCCATGCACTCGATCGTGTACGTGTGCGTGTGCATGCTTTCGTTGCTGCTCACGACGCCTGTCGCGGTACCCCCGCTTCGCAGCGTGTCCACCTGCACTTGGGTCAGCGTAATCGTGTGCGTGTGCATTTGGTCATCCGGCAGCGTGAAGGGCATCGTGGCCATGGCGCCGTTGATCTGCATGACGAATGCCATGCCGTTCATGGGCAACGGCATGTGATCGTGCATCTCGTTGCTGGTTTGGGTGATGCCGAAGGCGGCTTGGGCGCACATGTCACCGCCACCTCCGCCGGCGCCACCCGCGCCACCCGCGGCCGCGCCACCTGCGCCCGCACCCGCGCCACCTGCGCCCGCGCCACCTGCGCCCGCGCCACCTGCGCCCGCGCCACCTGCGCCCGCGCCACCTGCGCCCGCGCCACCCGCACCCGCGCCACCCGCGGCCGCGCCACCTGCACCCGCGCCACCAGCGCCCGCGCCACCAGCGCCCGCGCCACCTGCACCCGCGCCACCTGCACCCGCGCCACCAGCGCCCGCACCGGCCGCGCTCGCTCCGCTGGTGCCCGCACCGCCACTCGTGCCGCTCGTCGCGCCGGCGAAGCCGCTCGCGCCGGCAGAGCCGCTCGTTCCCGCGCCGGATCCGGAGCTACCGCCAGATGCCGGCATGTTGCCCGCCCCGGCGACGTTCGCCGTGTCGTCGTCACCGGAGCAGCTCGTAAGCCAGGTCGTGGCGCCGATCGTGATCGACAAGCGAATGAAGTTCTTGCGGTCCATGCGCTGAGAATCCGACATGTGTACATCTCCCGGCGGTGCGCAGGGGTCGGGCACCATAGCACCCTGTACGCGTCGCACACAATTCGCGCGCTCGGTCATCGGTCTCGATTTTTGCGGAATCTCGCGGCGCTCCGGTTTCCGCGGCAGAGCGTCACGCGGATGCACGCCCCAGCGTTGAAATTCTACACCGTGGGTGACGGTGGGCGGCTAAAACCGCCGAACGAATTGTGTGGGACGCCGTTCATGATGACGCTCCTTTGAAGGTGAGTCGATGCGCCTTTTGTCAGCGGTCCGGCCCGCGGGCAGCTCGTGTACTGAACGTTACGTCAAGCGCCGCGTCGCCCCGCTGCGGCACCGCGCGGCGTTTGCACGGCCTTCTCCTCCCTGGACGCATTGCCAGCCCGCGCATCCGATCGGCGTGCCGAACGCGGCCGCGCATTCGGCAGCGACGAGCCGGACCAAGAGGTCGTCGGGCTCGAGCACGATGGCGCTCGTGCCGTCCTTCCACGGGTGCTTGAGTCGGAGCTCGAGCCGGCCGTTGGCGAGCGGCTCGATCGGCATTCACGGTATCAGCGACGGCACGCTCAACATCTCCGGCGGGCGCTCGATGCGCGACAAGTTCGTGATGAACGACGGCTGCACCGCCATGAACCCGCCGGAGCCGAGCGCCGGCAGCGGGATGCACGTCTGCACCAGCTATCAAGGCTGCAGGGCCGGCTATCCCGTCGAATGGTGCGCCTTCGACGGCGGTCACACGCCCGGCAACGTCGACGGCAGCGGCGACGACGGCGCCAAGACCTGGACCAAAGGCGAGGTGTGGAAGTTTTTCACCCAGTTCCAGTGATTGCACCCGACGGTCGCGACTACTTGGGCGTGACCACGACGGAAGCTGCGGCGCCAGCGGCCGGGGGGCCCCGGAGGATCGCTCCTCCGGGGCTCCCACAGTACCCAATCAGGGTGTGTACTGCCACTTCTGACGATTGCCCGACTCGGACAGCGACACGTTGGCCCCGGTGGTGCCGAGGACTCCCAGGTACCCGTTGGTGCGCGCGTTCCGCAGCGTCGAACCGGAGATCAGCCACTGTTGGCTGCTCGTGGTGGAGCGGCAGGCAGCCTGAACCGGGCGCTGCAGGGCGCCGTCCAAATCCATACACAGGCCGCTCTTTCCGTTTTGGAGCAAGACGAAACCGGGATTGGCAGAGCCGAGTTGTCTCCAATACTGAGTGTCGGCGACCCCGTTTTGCCCGTCACACGGTTCCTCCCCGATGGCGGTCGCGCCGCCGCCACTGTTGAACGCGCTCAGACACTTTCCGGACAGCAAATTGGTGAATGATCGCGAACGCCCCTTGATCGCTGGCGTTGTCGAGTTCGCCCACGAAGCGATGCCGGACACTCTGGTCGTCGCGCTGATCATGTCCCCAGTGGGGAGGGCCCTCCACGAGTTGATGCCGGCCACCTTCCAACCATTCCTGTTGAAGAGCAGGGGGCCGCCGGAGTCACCCGGGCAGAGGGATTTGAACGTCGGCGGAGAGGCGCCAGTGGGTCCGCCATTGAAAAGGTAGTCGTGAACGAAGACTCCGACCGAATTCGCGTTCGTCGGATCTTCGGCCTGCCACTGGGCGAGAGAGAGCGTCCTGAGCTGTAACGTTCGTTTGAACGGCGTGTTGGTGGGGTTCGCTTCGTTGCACCCATATCCCGTGAATGTTGCCAACGTGCCGTCAGTCAGCGCGACCGTATCGAGCGGAAGCGTCGGGATGGAGGGCGTATCGGCCAGCACGTTGACAACCGACGCGTCGAACGTCACGTCGATCGCATTGGCCAGAAACGAAGGGTGAAAGTAAAAGCGACTCACACCGAGCGTCGTAGGACTGGACCCGTCGAGAGCGTTGCTAACGCTGATGCTCGCCCCACCGGCGACAGCGTTCACCATGCCGTTGCAATGACCGGCCGTCAGAAACCTGCGCGCTCCTATCTTGGCGCCACTGCAACCAGGCATGAGAACCACCGACGACCACGGCGCCGTGTTGCTCGTGACCAGCGTTCCATTAGTGAGGGCGTCGTTCTCGGTGTCGAACGACTCGGCGTCGGCGGGAACGCCGCCGCAACCCCCAGCTAGACTTCCCGCGAAGGCCCCCACCCACAGGATCCCCATTTTCGTTCTCATCGTCTTGTCTCCTTTTCGCCGGCACGTTCGTGCCGAACGCAACGGCTCAGAGCACTCTGCGTGCCAAAGGGTGCCCCCGAGGTCGGACGAACGGACTCGTTCGCGATTCAGTGTCGGCGCTCGAAGCTTTCGCAGATCGATGACTACCCCGGGGCGACCGCCTGCGGCGGAGCCACCACCTCGTCGGTCGTTTCGAACGTTCGCGAACGGTGCGCACGGCCCGTGGATGGGCGGGCGCCAAGGCAGAGCGCCAAGGCAGAACTGCTGGGGCTACTCACCCTTCTATTGGGGGACCTCGCCTCCCGCCGGCCACGATTTCGTTTGGATTGAAGCGGGACAAGAGCACACGATCGCGCTTCGGCTCGACGGAACGATCGCGTTCTGGGGCAACGATCAGAGCGGCCTCGGCAGCGTTCCCACGGGGACGTTCAAGGCGATCAGGGCGGGCACCCTTCACGACTGCGCTGTTCGCAGCGACAGCACGCTCGCGTGCTGGGGGTGGAACGCCAGTGCCGGGGGGTGGCCGCTTGTGCGGAGCGCCCTGATCACACGCTCACCCCGAGGAGCTATCCACCTGCTCGAGCGCGGGCGAGACGCGCTCGATGAGAGCAATTGCTCCCTCCGCTCCGAGCACGGGCTCCTTCTTCGCCGCCTTCTTGATCTCGGCGACGGCCTGCTTCAAGCGTGTGATCGCTGGCTGCGACTTCCAACCGAAGGCGTGGCGCCGGAAGCGAGCCTTGAACTCCCACTTGTGAGGGCCAGTCGCTGACATGGAGGACGACCGCTACCCTGTTACCGTTGGGCTGCTCGAGGAACGAGGGGGGTCGTGCTGAGCGAGGAGGGCGGCGAGGCCGGGTAGACGGCGCCCTAGTTAGTAAGCACGTAAAATAACGAAAATAGCGGTCTTTTGCCCTCATACACTCAAGCAAATAAGTCTTCAATCTCTTTAAGCGACTAAATATGTTACTTTATGCCTCTGGTAGCTATCGATGCCGTCCGCCCACACCTTCATCCGGGACCTTCAGGCCCGAGGCAGATACGTCTTCTCGACCGACGAAGCGGTGGAGGCGCTGGGCCGTCCCCTCGTAGCGACGCGCGCTGTCCTGCGTAGGCTCAAAGCGAAGGGCGAACTCGCCGATCCGCACCGCGGCTTCCATGTGATCGTGCCGCCCGAGTACAGAGCCCTTGGCTGCCTGCCCGCTGACCAGTTCATCCCCGACTTGATGCAGCGCCTCGAGGAGCCTTACTACGTGACGTTGCTGAGCGCGGCGGCGTATCACGGCGCCGCACACCAGAAGCCGCAGGTGTTCCAGGTCATGGTGCCAGAGCGCCGTCGTCCGATCGCATGCGGTGAGGTGCGCGTTCAGTTCATCTCCCGCAACGACATGGCAGACACGCCGGTCATCGAGCGCAATACGCCGCGCGGCGTGCTCAAGATCGCATCCGCTGCCGCGACCGCCCTCGAGCTCGTCGGCTACTCGGAGCACTGTGGCGGTCTCAACAACGTCGCCACCGTCCTCGCCGAGCTCGTGGAATCCGTGGACGCTGACGCGCTCATCGCCGAAGCCCACCGCGCGCCGCTCTCGTGGGTGCAGCGGCTGGGCTATTTGCTGTCTCTCGTGGACGCTTCAGAGCTCGCGACCGCTCTCGAGCCCGTTCTTGTCGCAAGAAAGCCCTTCCCCGTGGCGCTGGCTCCGTCGGCGCCGCAGGCTGGCAGCCCGAGCGACCCGCGGTGGAAGCTGGCGGTCAACGTGCACGTGGAGCCCGATCTGTGATCCCCAAGGCGTACATCACCGAATGGCGGACGCACGCACCGTGGACCGAGGACGCGTGGGTCGAGCAGGATCTCATCATCAGCCGCGCTCTCGTGGATATCTTCGGCGCCCCCGGCGTCGCGGAACGGCTGGCCTTCCGCGGAGGAACGGCACTCTACAAGCTCTACTTGACGCCGGCCGCGCGTTACTCGGAGGACATCGACCTCGTGCAAACACGGCCCGAGCCCATCGGCGAAGCGCTCGACGCGGTTCGGGCTGCCCTTGACCCGTGGCTTGGCACACCCCGCCGGGAGCTCAAGGAGGGGCGAGTCAATCTCCTCTATCGCTTCGACTCGGAAGATGCCCCACCGCTTCGGTTGCGCCTGAAGATCGAGATCAACTCACGCGAGCAATTCTCGGAGCTTGGTCTCGTTCGTGTGCCGTTCCGCGTCCAGAGCCGCTGGTTCACGGGCGTTGCCGAGATCAATACCTTTGCCGTGAACGAGCTTCTGGCGACCAAGCTGCGTGCCCTGTACCAGCGCAAGAAGGGTCGCGATCTTTTCGATCTGTGGCTCGCGCTCGACAAAGGCGTCGTCGAGCCAAAGACGCTGCTCGCATGCTTCCAGCGATACATGACCGACGGCGGGCATGCTGTGAGTCGGGCCGAGTTCGAGTCGAACCTCCACGAGAAACGCAGCGCTCCGCTCTTCAGGGCGGATCTAGCCCGGTTCCTGCGGCCGGGCCTCTCGTGGGACTGCGACACCGCGATGGACACGGTGCTGGAGCGCCTCGTTGCCCACCTGCCTGGCGCTGCGTGGAAGGGCGCGAATCGATGACGAACGACGCCACCCCGGCAGCCGTCACTCGAGCTCGGTCGCTGCACGTGAGAAGTACGCCTTGATCGCGGTCCAGCGAGTGCGATCGAGCCCGCTCGGCAGGGGTGCGGCGTCGGCGTCGCCGAAGTAAGCGAGGCTTCGGACGACGTGGCCGATGTCGTCGGCCGCGAACTTCCGGCGGTAGAGCTCGAGTGCTCCGGTGAGCGTGCCGGAAGCCGTGCCGCCCTCCAACAACGTGTAGAGGTCCCAGAAGTCTCGAGCGGCTCCGCGTTGCGCGATCGCCGAAAGCTTCATGCACGCAAGGTCCTCCAGGGACGCGATGCGCGTTCTGAGCTCGGGTGCGGGCCTGGTCGGTGCCAGGAGAGGGTAGCGATAGGTGATGACGCTCGCGGGTACGCCGCCGAGCTCGAGGTAGAGCGTGCTCGTTGCGGTATTCGTGATCGTAACGGTGCTTGGCGAAATTCTCGTTTGGAGCTGCTCTGCTAGGCGCTCCGGATCGAAGTCGGTCGGCACGAAGAAATCCAGGTCCCGCGACGTCCGGTGCTCGAACGTCAGCGCAACCGCCACGCCGCCCGCGAGGTAGGCGTCGTCGGGCAGCGTCGGTCCGAGCAGACGCAGCGCGTTCTCCTGGGCGGACGTAAGGCCGTTCTTCATCCGGCCCAGGCGGGTCGCCCGCCCCCCGGACGCTGGGTCAGCTCCACGCCCGCCACGAGGGCCCAGTACGCCTCGTCGCGCGGGGGCAGCTTTCTCCCGCTTCGACGTACGAAATCCGCGATCTGTTCGCGCGAGTACGTGAGCCTGAGCCAGCGCATCGCCTCCCAGCTGCCACGGGTCATGACGCGCTCCATCAGGTAGTCACCGTGCGCCTGCGGGTCGACGGTGTCCGGATCCACGTCCCACAAGAGCGTCCGCACGGCGTCGGGCAACGATTGCACGCTCGCATGTTAGCACCACACGGGCGCCCTTGGCGCTACGCCGCGCCCCGGCGTAGCGCGCACGATCCCGCCGATCACGAGGCGATTCTTCGCTTGCACGAGAGCGGTGAGTCCGTTCAGCGTGCCCGCCGGTCGTGGCAGATGCGGGGCCGCGCGAGCGATGAAGTCGCTGGGGGACTTCTCCGTGGAACCGTCCCCGCCGCCCGGGCTCGCCGGGCCCCCTACCTCGGGAACGCGCCGCACAGGCGCTTCACGTCCCACGCGGAGAGCTTCGTCGCGTAGCTTTCACTTCGCATGACGCTCCCGATCTCCTCGACCGAGCAGCCTCCCTGCTGGCAGGCATCTGGAAACCCGAGCACATGCCCGAGCTCATGGATCAGGATGGCTCGCAACGGGGCGACGGGGTTTGCTCCTGCCCCATCTTTCCAGGAAAGGTATACGGCGTTCAGCTCCACGTCGGCCTCCCGCACGCTGCCTGGCCCGGCGCCCCTCGGGTAGACGGTCGTCATCGCGGCCGCGCGTATCGGGAAGGTCAACGCAGGCCCGCAACGATCGTTATGACACCAAGCAGATCGTCGGAACACAAACGTCCACCTTCACGATCGTCGTGTCGCGATCCAGGGGCAGGTGCGGCAGCAGGAACCGTCCGAAACTGTAAAGCATCTCCAAGTCCGGGGTCGGCGTATGGGATGATCTGGCTGAGGAAGGCGTAGACCTTCAGCGCCAAGGGCATTCGAACGGCGCAGACGGCGCCCGTGTGAGCCTCGACCACGCTCGCGAGCTCGAGCTCGCGCTTCGCTCTCTTCTTCAGCGAGCGGCTGAGCTCGCCGACGAACGCGCTCACCACTTCAGCGCACAGCTCGCGGTCGTAGCCGAGCAGGGCTCGCAGGCCCCAGGGCAGAGAGCAGATCCAATGCCGCACGCGCACGGCGGGCAGCACCCGCTGCTCCAAGTGCACGGCCGTATCGGCCATTCGCCGGCCCAGGCAGCCGGGACAGAAACCGCGTTTCTTGCAGCTCAACGCCACGACCTCGGAGTAGCCGCAGCTCCTACACACGAGGTGTAGACAGCCCTCCTCCAAGATCCCGCAGCGCAAATAGTCCTCGAACTCCCTCACCACGAACTTCGGCAGCCCGCCCCCCTCCTCCATCCGCTCATGAAACCCGGGCCAGCGCTCGGCCACCGTCTGGTAGAGCACCGTTTCTTCCGGCCGCCTTCGCGCGTACCCGTCCCTGCGGCTACGTCACGCGGCATGACGGCGCGCGCGGATCTCGTGGCAGCTCGGGCCGAAAGCTTCGTGAACGACGACCTCGACCGCCTCTACCAGGAGGACGGCGCGGTCGGGTACACCTACGAGGGCTTGAGCAGCCGCCTCAGCGGGGTCTTCAACGTCGGTACGTACACCTACGATCAGCAGCAAGGCCGCGACTGGGTGAAGACCGCGGGTGCGAGCACGTTCCAGCACGACGCCGTCGGGAACATCTGGCAGCGCAACCACCCGAACGTCGCGGGCGGCGCGCAAACCATCACGTACACGGCTTTCGACCTGCCGAGCGGCATCACCAACTCCAACGGGAGCACCGCATTTTTCTACGCCGCGTCCGGCACCCGCGTCGTCAAGCAGACCCCCACCAGAACCACATACTATTCCGGCGACCTCTACCAGCGCAGCATCGGCGCTGGGAACGTGGTCGAGAACATGTGGATGGTCTACGCTGGCGGCCGAGCGGTGCTGCAGGCAACCAGCGCCGACGGCCAGGGCAACCTCAGCGACCCCACCCTTCGCTACCTCTACGAAGATGCCCTGGGCTCCATCCAAACCATCGCCGGCCCCGACGGCACGCTCCTGGCCGCCCGCCACTACACCCCTTTCGGCGTGCAAGAAAACGCAGGAGGCCTCGACCAAGAAGTCCCTTACGGCTTCACCGGCCGCCAAACCGACGCGGATCTCGGCCTCATCAACATGCGGGGCCGGATCTACGACCCGCACCTGGGGCAGTTCCTGACGGCAGACCCGTACCTCAGCAATCCGCAAGGCAAGGGGTTGAATCGGTTCGCGTACGTGGAGAACGCGCCGCTCAACTTCACCGATCCGAGTGGGTTCGAGGTCGTCTCCCAAGGGCCGACGAGCACCGGTTGGGAGTACAGGTTCGCGGACGATCCGCTCTTCGGGTACCCGCCCAACGGGTCGGGGGGGCCAGCGTCAGGCGGCTCCGTCCAAGCGAGCGCCGCGGCACCGTCGAGTCCCGCGGCGGCGGCTGCGGCTCCGGCGGCACCCGCGGCGGCCCCGGCGGCGGATGCTGGTGCGCTCGCGGACACGGCGCCCGGCGACGCGGCGAGCATGGGAGACGTGATCGGGTACGGCATCGGCAACGGCCCCGGCATTTACAACGCGGGCAAGGCGTGGGCCGACTCCGCGAAGCGACAGGATCCCACTAACCACCCCGTGGCCTTGTCAGGCACGCAGCCCGCATCCGATGCGGCGATCGGCAACTACGGGAACTCCCCGACGGCCGTGGCGACCAATACGGGCCAGGATGCGCCGGCAGGCAATCCGGACTGGGGGCCCGCGCCCGACGTGAGTGACACGGCGGGGCCGTTCGGGCAGGCGCCGGTCGAGAACAAGCTCCTGTCCGAGGCCGCAGCGCAGATCCCGGACACATCTGAATCGTTGGAGCTCGAGTTCGCCGTGATAACGGCGATACCTGACGTTGCCGCGTTGGGAGCGGGCATCGGTCGGTATGTGGCTAAGAGAATCTTCGCGAAAGTTGCAGAGGAAGCCGCCGAGGGAGGTGCCCTATACCTGAGAGCCTCTCGCGCTGGGTACCGCCTTCACGGTGACATTCCAAACGCAGGCGCGCTTCGGGAAAGGGCCACCGCAGAACTGGTGCAGTTGCGAGACCTGGCGCGAAAAGCGTCTCCACGCGGGAGGCGGAGCTGGCTCGATTGGGACCGAAAGGTGGCCATCAACTGAGACTTGGTCAGGAACGCCGCCTCCTTGATACATTAACCGAGATTCTGCGCGGGCGCGGGGTGCCGTAGCGGTTGACTTGGCGGAGCGTAGATGAACACTTGGCAAGAAGACCCTGTGCGCAACCTCTTGGAAGAGCTGAAATCCGATTCGCGGAGGTTCCAGAGGACTGGCGGATATGAGCGACTCCTCAGGTTGCTCGACGGTGGCTGCTCCCCTGTTGCAGTGAAAGAGCTGCTCGCGGAGGGTGGGACGTATACTGGCGACATTCTCTGGACTGTGTGTGAGCTCGACGACCTTCACCCTTACGTTGGTGAGGCAGTGCGCCACATCGCCGACCCCGATCGAGGTACCTCAGCGTACGCCATTGAGGTTCTGCTTCGCGCCGCCAATGACGACGCCCATCTCAAAGCTGCTCTGCACAGTTTGCAGGCGGCTCCGATTCCTGTCGCTGAACACGCGGCCGTCGTCCTGGCATCGCAAGGCCTTCTGCGCGCACGGGAGGTCTTCCAAAGCGGCGACTGGCAGTGGGCTGCACTCTTGATGGATGAACTGCTGAGCGGCTCGCGCGATGCGGAAACGACGATCAAAGCGCTTGTCGCGGAACCGGATCAGAGTCGCGTTTTCGTGGGACTCGTCGTCGCGACCATTGCGAGTGAACAAAACGAAAGAGCGGTTGCGGCACTCGAAGAGTCGGAAGTGGCGTGGATCCGAGATTTTGCGGGACAGTTGCGGCGGATGTTTCAGCACCGATGGCAACCGCACTGATGCTGCATCTTGCGCCGGCCGTACAGTATGGGAGCTCGGGTCTATCGCCGCGCGAGCAGTGCCCCCGTGTAGGTGTCCAGCGTCCTTTTCATCGAGAAATCCGCCCGATCCATGTGTAGGTGTCCAGCGTCCTTTTCATCGAGAAATCCGCCCGATCCATGACCCCGTTTCGCATCGTCCAGCCCGCTGATCGCTCGGTCACGAGCGGATCGACGGCGCCGATCCGCCTGCTGGACGCACCTTCGCCCTGCGCGTTGACCACGGCGCGCCCGAAGCGCACGCGCTCATGCCGCGCGCCGGAGCTCGACGATGGGCAAGTGCGCGCGCCCTTTGAAGCAAGTCAGACGAAGCTCGAGCCGCCCGCGCAAGCGGCGCCGGAGTCTTCCGGGCCCAGCTCTCGGCAGGAGCGGAAAGCGAGGACGCGGCTCGAGCGCCGGCCGCTCCGTGGCCGGCGAAATGTCATCATGCGCGTCACCGGGAGTCCTCCCACCCAGCGCCGCGTGAGGTCGGAAACGGTTTTACCCGCTCGCGTAGGCAGCGAGCTCCTGCTCGAAGGCACCGGCATTGAGCGGCACGCTCATCCGGCGGAAGCATTCCTGCTTCATCGAGCGGAAGAATCGCTCTATGATCGCGATGCTTCCGTGTTCGGCGATTTTGCCAAAGCGCGGCCGGACGCCGCGCCTCGCACACCAAGCGCGATACCGGTGTTCGGGGCCGATGCGTTGGATGGAGGCAGCGGCCACCGCCGAGGCGGCTCGCAAGCTGCTCGCGCGCCTTGGGCTCGGTCCGCGTCCGCCGCCGGCACCCAACCCACCGCCGCTCGGGCAGCTCGCGCTGCCGTTCCCGCGGTGAGCCGGCCCAATCCGGCTTCGCCTTGGCCGAGCGTGGCCGCCCCAAGACCCGAAAAGCCGGCCCTCTTCCGCTCCCCCTCCTGCTCTTTTGCCTTCTCGCCCCTCTCGCCTCCCCACCGCGGCGGGGTCAGGCGTCACCCACCAAAGCCTCCGCCCGCCCCTCACCCTCGTTTTCCCAGTTCGAATGCCCTTGGCGCCGGCGCGGGCGGCCTGGCCAGTGGCGGATCCGCGGGTGGCCTCGGCGCTGGAGCCGGAGGCGCCGTCGACATGTCGGCCGGCGCTTCAGGTGTCGGTGGCGCTCCGGCTGCCGGCGGCTCCTCGAGCGGGGGTGCCGGGATCGGAGCCTCGGGGAGCGGCGGCGCAGCGGCGGGCGATGCGGGAGCCGGCGCGGGCAATGGCGGCGCGAGCGTGAGCGAGACCGGCGGTGCAGGCGCAAGTGAGCCCTCCTCGCCGGCGGGAACCGCGGGCGTCGCGACCCCGGGCAACGAGCCCGAGAGTGACACGGCCACGTCGAACGTGGAGGGCACGATTGGCTGCAGCGTGCGGCCAGGGCACGCGCCGAGATCGGGCGCGTCGCTGTGGCTCATGCTGGGGCTTGCGGCGCTCCGGCGTCGTCCACTTACCTCTCGAGCGAAGCGCACGAGCACGCCGCGGATGCCACCTTGCAGAAGCGACCGAACCAGGTCCCCGTGGTCCCGCAGCATCCGCCCATCAGTAGCCGGAGGAGTGGCACGCGTACGTTCCTGCGACGAACGCGTAGAGCGCCGCCAGCCCGAGGCATAGAGGCAGCGCGGGCGCCTTCGCCCGGGCAATGACCAACCACGCACTGACGGCTCCGACCACTGCCGCGACCGGGGTCGCCAAGATGGCCTGGAGGACACCGATCCCACTCGTCTCTCCGGGCCCGTCCAGTGGGTCGGCCAGGATCATCCAGACCAGCGCGATCGCAAGGCCGATCGCGCCGACCATGCCCATGCCGAGCGCGGGCCAGCTGGTGGGTGACCGGCGCGCGAGGAGAAAGCACGCGGCGGCGTAGAGGAGCGCGCCGCCGACGTGAACGGCGAACGCGGGAGCGACCTGTCGGACGCGGTCGGCGTCCACCCACTCGTCCTTGAGGTGAGCGGGAGCGCGGCAGGGTGGGGCGACACGAACCGCCTCGGCGCTACAAACCACCCGGAAGAGGTCGTCTCGGCCGCCCGCTCTCGCTTGGGTCGCAGCCTCCAGAGCGGGGAGCAGCACGCCGCGCTCCTCGGGACGCAATCGCTCTGCCAAGCGCTGCACCACGCCCGGCACGAATGGCCCTTGCGTAGCCGAAAGTGAGGGGGCCACGATGCGATCGAAATCGCTGCGGCGGTGACGAAACAGCGCCTCCGCACAGACCGCGTCGTAGACGTAGCTCTCGTGGTCGGTCGGCACCTGGACCCACTCGGTGATGCGGTCGAAGGCTTCCGGGGGGAAAGCTCGCACGTCGCGCCCTTGAGCGCGTCGTCCGTCTCCGCCAGCGGCAGCAGCGTGCTGGCAAGCTCGGGCCACTGACCCTCCGTCACGGCCCGCCGGCAAGCTGGTGAGATCGCGCGGAGCAGATGCGCCGGATCACGCCCCGGCCACGTCCGCGCCTCGGTTTCGCGCCTGAGCACGTAGGTTTTGAGCGCCTGCGCGGCCTCCGAGCACTCGGGCGGCGTCCCCTCGCTCGCTCCCGGCGTCTCGGCCGACGCCACGCTCACTGGCCACGCCACCGCCGCAGCCACGAGGTACGCGCGCGCCCGCACGAATCGAACGCTACCACGCAACGAGCCGAACGATGCGCGCAGCCTCTCGTCGCTACACGTTTGCCGAGGCTCCGAGCGCACGGCTCCGGCCGGTGCGCACTCCGCTGACGGCTCGCTACCCCGCGCCCGGCGATTCGGTCGGTGCCAACAGACTCGTGAGGACCCTCGAGACCTGCGGGAGGCCGACGAGTGCCGGCCCAATCCGGCTTCGCCTTGGCCGAGCGTGCGTGCGCTTGCCGCCCCAAGACCCGAAAAGCCGGCCCTCTTCCGCTCCCCCTCCTTCGGGCCGCGGCTTCGCGAGCCGTTCGTCCTTCGAGCTTTCGCTCGGCGCCGGCGTTCCGTTCGCAGCCACCGCCCAAGGCCCGTGGCTCGAGTTTCGCGCAGGCGTCGCCTTTGCCGGGCCCCGAGCGCGGTGAGGCGTCGGGCATGCTGGTGTTCTCGTGGCACCGCGCTCACTCCGATCGTCGCGGGCAACTGACGCCACGTCGCGCAGCGCAGACGGCCCTTGCGCGCGTGAGGCACTCTGCCGCACTTGGGGCGATCGCGTCACGGTCGCGCGGGGTCGAGCTCGTCGATTCGTGGGCGCGACGACACTTGGCACATCCGGTGCTTTACAAGCTGCCGCGACCATGGCTCCAGACGATTCGCAACGTTTCGACGGAACTCCGGCGGGTGGGAAACCGCTGAGCCCAGACCTCATCGTTGCAGTTCCGCCCGGGCAGGTCATCGGTGAACGCTACCGCATCGATGCCCCGCTCGGCTCGGGCGGCATGGGCGTCGTGTGTCGCGCCACGCACCTCGGGCTCGGCACCTCCGTCGCCATCAAGCTCATCCGCCCCGATCTGAGCGCCGACGCGGAGTTCGTGCGGCGGTTCTTGAACGAGGCGCGGCGCGCGGCCGTGCTCCGAAGCGAACGCATCGCACGCGTCCACGACGTGGGACAGCTCGACTCGGGCACGCCCTTCCTCGTGATGGAGCTGCTCGAGGGGGTCGAGCTCGGCGCGTACTTGAAGGAGCGCGGACCGCTGCCCATCGACGACGCAGTCAACATTGCGTTGCAGATCTGCGAGGGCCTCGCGGAGGCGCACGCGAACGGGATCGTGCATCGCGACATCAAGCCGGCGAATACCTTTCTGGTGCGGCGAGCCGACGGCCGCTTCGCGGTCAAGATTTTGGATTTCGGCATTTCGAAACAGGTCTCCGACGCACCGAACACGCTCACGGACAGTCACCAGAGCCTCGGGTCGCCTTGGTACATGTCGCCCGAGCAGATGCTCGATGCATCGGCCGTCGATGGCCGCAGCGACATTTGGTCCGTCGGGGTGGTGCTCTTCGAGCTCATCACGGGGCGGCACCCGTTCGACGGCGCGAACGTCGCCGAGGTGTGCGCCAAAGTCCTCACGTCGCCCGCGCCCTCGCTGCAGAGCTTGAGGCCCGAGCTGCCCGCCGAGCTCGAAGGCATCGTCGAACGCTGTTTGGAGAAGAATATCGACGACCGCTTCCCGGACGTTGCGGCACTGGGCGCGGCGTTGCAACGTTTCGCCCTCCTGCAGGCTTCGGACGTGGCGGACACCAGCGTCGAGCCCACGGCTTTTTTCGAGCGCAACTCGGCCGAAGGCTCGATCGCCCCCGTCGCGCTGTTCGCGCCGCCGTCCGCGCGCCGGCGCCGCCGGGCCGCGCACGTGCTCGCCGGGCTCGGCATGAGCGCAACGGTCGTGCTTACCGTTCTCGCGTTCGGACGCCCCGCGCTGCGCGCCGCGCAGGACGCCGTGGCCCGAATAGGCCCGCCCGAAACCACGCGTGCACCGGCGGCACCGGTCGTGATCACGCCAACGAGCCTCGCGCCGGCACCGCCTTCGGCCACTCCACCGACCGCCACGGCGACGCCCCCAGCGTCCACGGCTAGCTCACCTGCAGCGGCCGATCCATCGCCCTCCGCGACCACTCCGGCACCTGCCGCGAGCGAGGCGCCGGCAGCTCCGAACGCGGCGTCGGACGCGAGCGAGGCTTCGCGCGCGGCGCCGGGCGTGACGAGCGCCGCGTCGACGCCGAGCAGCGCGCCGCCGAGCAGCGCGGGGGCGGCACCGAGTCGGACGGCTCCGGCACGCGCGCACTCGCACGAAGGCGTCTACGAACCGCCCCTTTCCCCCGACGAAATTCGCGCGCGCAAGGAGCGCTACCAGCGCTGGCTCGCCGAACAAGGGCTCAAGCGCATCGACGAAGTTGACCACGGCGATGACAACCCATACCAATGAAGGAGGTCCCCATGAATCCCGTCAGTGTCGAGAAGGAAATCTTGGAGCTCGAACGTCAGTATTGGCAGGCCATGCAAGATCGCGACCTGGAGGCCGCGCTGAAGTTCACCGAGTTTCCATGCATCATCGCCGGGTCGAGCGGTATCCGGCGCGTGGAGCGCGCGGCGTTCGAGCACATGATGCAAGGCGCCAAGTACCGCATTCGCCGCGTCGAGCTCGACCCGGCCGCGGAGGTCCGCCTCCTCACCGACGACGTCGCGGTCGTCGCCTACAAGGTCACCGAGGATCTGACCGTCGACGGCGAGAAGCTCACGCTCGAGGCCGCCGACTCGTCGACGTGGATCAAGCGCAACGGGCGCTGGCTGTGCGCGTCGCACGCCGAGGCGATCCAGGGCGACCCTTTCGGCCGGGACCGGCGCGCTGTCAGCGCTTGAGCACCGGCTCGGCCTCGGACACGTGCTCGTCCACGGCGCTGCGCTCGCCGACGAGGTGCTCGGCGACGGCGCGCGCGAGGCGGCGGTCGCCGAGGTAGTGCACGCTGTGCGTGACGGTCGGCTCGAAGCCGCGCGCCACCTTGTGCTCCCCGCCGGCCCCGGGCTCGAAGCCGCCGAGCCCGCGGGCGATCGCTTCTTCGATGCCCTTGTAGAAGCAGACATTGAAGTGCAGGAACGGCACGTCGGCGAGGGTCGCGTCGTTTGCAATCTGGCAGGGCGGCCTTTGTTCCTCTGGTCGTTCGCAGCGGTGTACCTGTTGTTCACGCTGCTCAAGGCCACGGTCGGGCTGCGCGTCGGTCGCGAGGACGAGCTCGACGGGCTCGACCTGAGCGAGCACGGCGTGGAGGGTGCAATTCCCGGCGGGGCTTTGCGGGGATTGGGGCGCGCCAGCAGTCAATGCGAGGTCTCGAGCAGTGTCGTCAGTTTGGCAGCGAGATCCTGCTTGCGCGCATAGCCCCGCTCCGCGATGAGCCGGAGATTGGCCCGCACGCAATCCAGGTCGAGATCAACATTGACCCGGAGCAAGCTGCGCGCATCGATTCGGTCTTGAAGACGCTCGTCGGTCATCGAGAGCACCTTGAGCGAAAGAAGCTCTTCTGCGCGCGCAATCGGAACGGCGCCAACGGAGGGAAGAGGAACGACAGTCGCCCGAGCGATCGTTTCTGCCTCGATGCCGCTGCTAGCGAACAGCAGGTCGACCTTCACGCCCTGGGGAGACCGCAATCGGATGGTGGCCAGACGTGATTGAGCCTCGTGCTCCACGCTCGCAACGGTGGTGTAGCCGCGCGATTTCAACGCGTACACGAGCGATTCTGCCTCCGCGTCGTTGTCGACCGCCACGGCTAAGTCGACGTCGCGCGTGAAACGCACCTCTGCTCGGACCGAGACGGCCAATCCTCCAACCAGCGCAAATCGCTTCCCCTCCGCCGCAATATCATCGGCTGCAGCTGCGAGCGCCCGCTCGAGCTTTGTGCCATCAGCCATCAGCCCTCAGCCATCAGCCACCGCTCCAGCGCTGCATCGACCTCCTGTTCGGTCGAGTTGGGTGAGGCGTGACGCAGCGCAGCGCGCTTGAGCCGAATCCCCGCATCCGCCATGTCGAACACCTGCGCCAGCTTCTCTTCGGGCGGCGTTCGCCTGCTCGTCTCGAGATCATCGGCGGTCAGGGCGTGCATCCGCCCCAAGGATAGCGCTCTTTCTATCACACGTCAGCTGCGGTGGACCAATGGCGCTCGCCCGAAATTGGGCGGCTTCACGAAGGCCAGTTCGCGTCGAAGGCCGCCGCGCTCCTCGGCCAGGGCTACCTCGACTCCCTCGCCAGGCTCTGCTTGCGCGGCTTGCCGACTCGCCTCGCTTCGAGCTCAGCCGCGATCCACACCACCACATCCCAGCGCCTCGCCTCCACTCCGTCCGCTGTCCATTCCGGACCGCGCGGCGCAATTCGCCGACATACGCGACGGTGCAATTCCCGGCGCCTCCACCCAACGGACCCCAACGCTCGGCGCCGTGACGCCGTCGCCCGGGTCCGCGCCCAAGCTAGACATCTCGGGCATATGAGCCCTAACCCGTTGCACTGCGGCTTTTCTTCTGCGGCGCGGGGACCACGATCGTGCTTGGTGGCGTTGGATGGGTGGTTGCTCGACGGGGGCTCAGGCGTTCGACCGCCGCCAGGGGACCATGAGCGGGTCGCGCATCGCTGACCGCGTAGCCATCACTCCCCCTTGCAGCGCATCCACACCTCCCCCGCCCCGCCGCGTGTCCAGTACACGCGGGCCACGTCCACGGCGATGCCGAACACGGAGTGACCCTGGTTGACGGTGTCCAGCGGTCCGCCGTTGCGAGGGATGCGGTAGAGGGCGCCGGAGTTCCAGTCGATCGTGTCGTGGCCGCCGACGTAGACGTCCGTCGGGGGTTTCGGCGGCGTCGCGAGTGCCCTGATGCCCGTCGGCCGCCTGCGCATCACGCTCGCCCGGCGACTCGTGGGGCGGCTGTCGCTCGCCGGTTTCGGAACGCGTCCTCGAGTCGATGCGGCGTCGGGCAGCGCCACGGTGAGCCAGGAGCTCGGCTTGCTCGAGCTGGTCGGCGAGCTCCTGCCCGGCGCCTGGTTGAGCCTGCATCTGTCGCTCGGCGCAGGTGCGTACCACGTGGGCGTCACCGGCACGGCTCGCTCTCCTTACGCGGGGCTCCGCGGCGATCGCCTCGTGTTTGCGGCCGACACCGGGGTGGGAGCGGCGCTTTCGGTCACCTCGTCCATCGCGCTCGCGCTCGAGGGGCACGGCGTCCTCATCGCTCCATATCCGGTCATCCGATTCCTGGGCGTGGAGACCGCTCGGATCAGCAATCCACTGATGTCGGCTGCGTTGACGCTCCGGGTGGAGCTGTGAAAACTCTGCCGCTCGTCGCCTTGCTGGTCGGCTGCGGCCCCACCTACATCGACGCGACCGGTCTCGCCCCGACGACTCTCGGCAGCGGGCTAGTCGCCCACTGGCCCTTCGACGAGATGGGCGGCACCGTTCTTCTGGACGACTCGGGGAATCGACGCGACGGCGTCGTTTCGGGGGCGACCTTCACGAGCGACGGCCGCTTCGGGGGGGCGCTGCATTTCCTCCCCGGTGACAGCGTGACCGTGGCGAGCTTTCCCTATGCCACCTCGAGCTGGACGTTCTCTGGCTGGATCCGCATCGCGGAAGAGGACGTCGCCAACGACGATTTCGGCTCCGTGATCGGCACCGAGGCGGCCACACGGGAGGGCGGTTGGCAATGGCAAACCCGGAGCAGATCATCGGGGATCTACTGGACCTTTGCGTATTGGATCGGACCGGACTTCGCCTACGCGCACTACGAGTGCGAATGCTTCGAGCTCGGCCGTTGGTCACACGCAGCCGTCGTCGTCGACGCACCGCTGAACGTCCTGTCCTTCTACGTGGATGGGACGCTGGCGCAATCGAGCCCGCTCGCTCGCCCCATCGCTCCCGGCGATTCCGACCTTTTCATGGGGAGGTGGGTGGAAGA
Source organism: uncultured delta proteobacterium (assembly GCA_963841435.1). GTDB lineage: Bacteria > Myxococcota_A > Polyangia > Polyangiales > Polyangiaceae > PMG-095. The sequence continues at coordinate 31,998 of CAWJCS010000002.1, read as the reverse complement.
AGGTCGCCCGTTCTCCGGGTCGATCGACGACGTCGCGATCTACGACCGCGCCCTGCTTTCGGCCGAGATTGCGGAGCTGCACCTGCGGCCCGCACCCCAGCCCCAATAGGGTTCACGTGAGCCCCGAAAGCGCTCCCGTGGTGCAATCGTTGGGGGAGTTCCCGGTGGCGCCAAGGGCATTCGAACTGCGAAGAAGCTGGGCGGAGCGAGCTGAGTTGGAGGTGCCGGAGGGGGGCGCTACCGGAGAACGCAGGGAGGAGGCAGAAGCGGAACGACGGACCGGCAGTTTGCCCGTCGGCGAACCTCCGACCGGAGGAGTTGACGGACACGTCCGCCTCGAGGCTGCCGAGCCTGGAGCTGTCAGTGCAAGAGTGGCAGCTTGAGCTGCCCGAGCGGAGGAGGATGCGGAGCCGGCGGCGGGCGCGGAGCGAGCCCGAGCCGGGCGAGCAAGTCGCGAGCCGCCTCGGCGGTGGCTGCAGCCTCCATCCAGCGCATCGGTCCGCCGCAGCGGGGGCACGTATCCAAGTCTGCCGCGAAGACGTGTTTCAAGAGCCACGCCCATCTTTTTCTCGGAGCGGGCTCGTCGCTCTCGGCATCGAGCGCAAGCTCGAGCTGATTGCCGGGAGCAGGCGGCGGCGCGGTGGCGCTCGGATCGGCGGGCGAGTGCGGGACCACTTCTCGGCGGAGCCGCGAGTGGCTCGAGAGCACGCCAAAATATCTGAGTAAATGCCAGCGCGGCGGGGGCACCGAGGCGACGAGCCGGACCAAGAGATCATCCGGCTCCAGCACGACGGCGCGCGTGGGATCGGGGAAGACCAAGGTCATCACGACAAGGATTGCAAAGCTCATCGAGGGATTGCCGCGAAAGCGCTTCCGTGTACTTGGCTTGACGTTCACCACGAAGGCAGCGGACGAGATGCGCTCGCGCATCGATGGCATGGTCACCGATGGGCGCGACCGGGTGCAGCTCGGAACGTTCCACTCCTTCGCGGCAGACGTTCTGCGCCAACACGGAAGCCACATCGGATTCAGGCCGGATTTCGTGATCCTGAATCAGGCAGGCGATCGCGAAGCCGTGCTGCTCGACGCGATCCGAGATTGCGCGAGCCAGGGCGTCGAGACCGACGAGACGGACCTGCTGCGACCACTGCTCGACCGGCTGCTCGACGTTCGCATGAGTGCGGACGATGTCCGCAACCGCGTTCGTGACCCCGATCTGGCCGACAAGGCATCCGCGCGTTCTCCCAATACCGCCTAGAACTGGAGAAGGCGAACCGGCTCGACTTCCCGTGCTTGATAGCCAAGGCCATCGAGCTGCTGGAGTCCAAGCCGGCGGTCGCTCGCCTGCTCAGGGCCGCGTACACGAGCGTGTGCGTGGACGAATTTCAGGATACCAACACGTCGCAGTACAGATTCCTCCGGGCGATCGTTGGTCCGAGCCCGTCCGATCTCCTTCGTGTCGTCGCGGACGACGACCAGATCATCTACCAGTGGAACGGGGCGAGCCCTGAGCGGCTTCAGGAGCTTCGTCGTGACTTCAAGATGTCGGTCGTCCAGCTACCGGCGAACTATCGCTGCCCTCCTGCTGTGATCGCCCTCGCCAACAGGCCTATCGAGGAGAATCTCTCGCACTCCTCGGACAAGGAGCCACTGGTCGCGATCAAGGCCGAACAGACCGAAGACGCGGTGCGTGTTCAGCGCTTCGGTACTGCCGTTCGACGAGGTGGCCTGGGTGGCGACAGATTTTGCCGCTCGCGGGGTAGCGGAGCACTCCAAGTGCGTGGTGCTGGCAAAGACAAGAAGCTCCTTGAAGCCGCCGCCGATGCGCTGGAACAGGTCGGCGTCACGGCTGCCCTCAACGGACGCAAGGACCAGTTTGAGTCCGCGCCGTTCCGCTGGCTTCACAGCGTCCTCCGCTTGGCGAACGCACGGGGCGACAGAGAACAGCTTCGTCGCGTTTGTAAGGCATTCTTCAGCATCGATGGCCTGGACCTGCGCGTCGAGCAGGTCGTGGCATCGGCCGCGGTTACAGGGGGCGACCTCCTACGAGCGTGGTTCGAGGAGACCCTCGCCAAGGACTCACTCTCCGTTCTCGCCCGCGAGCACCTGATGAGCTTGAGTCCACGCATCGTCACCCGCCTGGACTTCAAGGGTTTCATCGCGATCTCCCTCGACTGGTTTGCCCGGGTTGGCCGGAGACGAAGAGCGAGATCAGGAGGCTCTTCGGGCGAGTAGTCATAGAACTCGTCGCCCGCTCCGACCCGGAGAGGGGCCTTTCTTAGTTGATCGTTTGGTCTGGGGGCACCTCGCGCCCCGCATGGAAGTCTGGACTTGACCTCACCAAACCAGCGGCCCCACACCATCCAGGGCGGCGGCCCGGCCCGGCGGGCGGGCGCCGAACTGGGGGAGATTCCCATGCGGGTGTGGAAGATTGCGGCCGTCGGCGTAATTGCTCCAATCCTCTGGGGCGGAGCCGGTTGCGGTTCCAAGTCCTCCACGAACGGGGCGGCGGCCTCGGGTGGCAAGGGTGCCGCAGCGGGTACTGGCGGCGGCTCGGGCGGGACAGGAGGGTCTAGTGCGGGCGCCTCCGCGAGCGGCAGCACGGGGCGTGGCGGCGGAGCAGGAGAGACAGCCGCCTCGGGGTCCGGAGGCACGTCAGGTTCGAGTGCTGATGGAGGAGCCGGGGGTTCGCTGAGCGGAGCTGGCGGGGAATCGGGGCGCACGCAAGGTGGCTCTGGCGGGAAGAACGGTGGCGCGGGCGGGAAGGGCGGCACGGGCGGGAAGGGCGGAAGCGCAGGCGAAGGCGGCAGTGGGGGACCACCCTGCGGTAACGGCATTCCGGATGGGCCGTGTCCTGAGGGGCTCACGTGCCGGTGCTGTGAAGGCCCTGCCGCCGGGAGGTGCCTCTGCACGACCGACTGCACAAACGCCGATTGCTCGGATGCTGAGAGGCCAGCCTGCGTGGGCTCTATGGGCGCCGGGTTCCCTTTCTGTGCACCGGATACGTTCTACTGCTTTACGCAGTGAGACCTCAACGTTCAAGGCGGAGGGTGGCATGGCGAGTTCTTCAGCACTGAAACGGTACCCGAGGTTCGCGAGCTTCGTGCTGGCAGCGGCTCTGCCGACCTGGGGACGCTCCGATCCAGGTGCTCGGTAACCGCTACACCGACCCCATCTTGAAAGGGAGCTCGGCCGGGGGTCGCGATGCCGCGCTCGCGCCGAGCTCAGGCCGCCGGCGGGATGGTGAACGGGCACAGCGGTGCGTCGAGTTCCTCGGCGCGAAGCTTGGCACGGGTGGCGGGCCAGAACTTCGGAGCGAGCTCGAGGTAGCGAGTCGGGGGCCAGTAGGGCAGGACGCGGAGGATTTCGTCGAGGTACTGCTCGGCGTCGAGCCGGTGAAGCCGGCAGGAGGCGATCAGGCTGAAGATGGCGGCGGCGCTCTCGGCGTGAGTGTCGCTGCCGTAGAACATCCAATTTTGCGACCCACGACGATTTTCGCAGCGAGCGTTCGGAGCGCGTGTTGTCGAGGGGCAGACGGCCGTCGTCGAGCACGCGCAAGAGCTCGTTCTCCTGGTTGAACGCGTAGCCGAGCGCTTTGGTTGCGAGACTGCGGCCGGGCGTGGTGAGGCGCGTGGCCTTCACCCACTCGAAGAAGCTCAGCATGAGGGGGCGCAGGTGCGTATCGCGCAGCGCCTTGCGTTTGGCGGGCGGCAGCTTCCTGAACGCGTCGTCAGCAGCGTAGATGGCGCGAATGCGCAAGAGGCCTTGGATGCCGGTCTGGTGTTTGCAGATCGCGGCCTCGAAGAAATAGCGCCTGCAGTGAGCCCAACATCCGACGAGGGTGACGGTCTCGTCATCTTCGCTGGGGGGTCCCCGGTCCAGGATGTCGTAGACGTTGCTGGCGTCGGACTGGAGAAATCCCGTGAAGCCGCCGAAGAGCTTCCTCACGAAGTCTTGCGTGTGCTTCTCGGCGTACGCGAACAGCACGTGGTCGGTGTCCACGACGGCGGTGAAGAAGTGGCCCTTCTTGCAGGCCTGCCGCTGGCCATTTTGGCTCTTTTCAGGCTGGATCAGCGCCGACGTTGCATCGGTCGAGATCACCGAGCCGCTCTCGAGCGCGTCCTGCCACATGGCGTGGACGATGGTGGCTCCGCACGTGCTACCCGCTTCTTCCACGTGGGGCTTCCGGTGTACGTGGCGCTCGAGCCGGAGTGGGACCATTTCCGAGCGCGTTGACGAGCGCCGAGGGGGCGATGGACGCGAGCGCGGCGGAGCTCTCGGACATCACGAAGTGTCTTGCCCCGCGGTCGTTCCTGATGAGGAACGTTCACGAGCGGCAGAGCACGGTGCTCATGCAGCCGCGCCGGGCGTTGTCGTATCTCCGGGGGCCGATGACGAGGGCGGAGATACGGCGGGGCCGGGGCGGGGGCTCCGTCGCCCTTCAATTCGTCGAGGGATGCAACGCTCGAGGCCGGGATGCTCATGCTAGGTTTCGGAGCCGGGTGTTGATCCATGCGGGGCGAGCTCGAAGCGATCCTGGTCGGTGTCGGGGCGGCAAAGGCGCATTTCCCCATCCTGCTCTTCGCGGTCGCTTGCGCGCCGGCTCCCGCTTCGGCACCGGCCGGCACGGCGGCGTCTCGCGAGGACGCGGTCGTTGCGGCACCGGCACCGAGCGCTTCAGGGGCCGGCGCCGCTCGGCCTGCCGAGCGCGTCGCCCTCTCGGACTTGATGGCGGATCCGGAAGCCTACCTAGCAGTGTCGGTCGTCGTGCACGGGTGGATGGGCGTCTGCCCCGATCTCTGCGACGGCACCAAGTTCAGGTGCGGAACGGTCGCGCCTTCCGAGGGGCGTTGCACGGGACACGTTGCGCTCGCGTTCGAACAGCCTCCCGGCTCAGAGGTGCGCTGTGCTCCCGGCGCGGATCGCGCGCAAAATGCGCTGGTTCTTCGCCTCGAGGACGAGCGCTTCGCATGCCTCGGTCACTGCGGAAAATGGTCGTGTCCGGCGGTCGACCTCGGCGGCGCGTACGTGGCCACCGCTCGGCTCGAGCGATTCCTCGATGCAGAGGGCCGGCCCCGCTACGGCCTCGTCTCGAGCCGGCTGACGAAGCTCGACTCCACCGACGCCGGCGCAGGGCCGACCGCACCGTGAGCGCTAAGACAACACGCGCAGGTAGTCGATGTTGGTGGGAGCGAGGAAACCCGGCGACGATCCTGGGAGGGCGTGTCGTCGGTTGAGCAGGGCGTTGATCGGTGGGCGTTCGCCCGCCACGTAGGCGCCCGATCGTCCTACTATGCGCTAGGACATGACGGCTCACGGGGATACCACCAACGTAGGAGCACCATCTGCGGGCCCCTTCACGGCTGTCACACGGGTGCTCCTCATCTGCGCTCTTTCGCTTGCGTGCAACCCCCGCGCAGTTACTCCAGCCGTCCACGGCGGCTCCCCGCCGTCCGCCGTCCCGGGCCAGGCGGAAAGATGGCGGCTCGTTCGCGTCCCGTTCGTTTCGTCGTCCTCGGCGAGCTTTGCCGACAGCACGTTGACGACGACGCGGGTCCTGTTTGCCGGTTCGCGCGCTGAGGTTCGGGCCGGCGCGGTGACCTTCGCGCGCGACGATACCCTCGAAGCGATCATCAGGAGCTGTCCGTCGGACGGCGGGTTTTTGCATTTCACCGAGGGCGGCGGGCTCTTCTGGTCTCGAGTTTTTCTCGGACGGCTGGAGAGCGTCGGCCTCACGCGGTCGGATCTCCATGAGCGGATCGTGCAGTGCAATCCGGTCGTCGCGCTCTCGAGCCGCGGGCGACCAACCTTGCTTGTCTCGCGAAGCGGCTCGCGCCTGCTCGGGCAAGCCGACCTCGCCCTCGTTCATTTCCAAACCACCGAGCGCGCACACGCGGTTGCGCCACCCGATCGACTGCTGGAGACGACCGACGGGGGTCGCACCTTTGCGGCGCTTGCGACGCGACCGAGCACCGACCTCGATGAGCCGACGGCGTGGCTCGGGAGTGACATCGATGTCCTCGACCAGGCCGACGATTCCTCGGAAGGGATGCAAAGCGCGGCCGACCCGGTTCGGACGGCTTGGCTCCGGCGCGAGGTCGCCACAGAAGCTGGGAGAGTCGCCGGCGGACTCGTGCTCACTGATGGCACTTGGGTGCGATGGGTCTATGCCGCCGATCGATGGAAAGTGTTGCTGGCGTTCCGGACCCCGGACGGGCGCGTCACCGATCACTCGATTCCGGGCTCCTGTAGCGTCCAGCCCTACGGCAGGCGACTCCTTTGCGCGTGCTCCCAGCAGTCGCTGACGTTGAGCTTGCTCGGACCCGAGGGGGAAGGCTCGCTGCCGGCACCACCGCACCCAATCCGCGTCGCCACGGCAGATCCCAAGGGCCGCTGGATTGCAGCGCTCGCCGTGGCGGACGCAGGACCGAAGTCCGCGGGCAAACCCCTGCTGGTGGTCTTCGACGGCGGAGCCTGGAAACAATACCCAGGGCTCGACGTCACACCGCTCGCCGCAACGTCGCGCTGGCTCGTCGCCAAGCGCAATCCTGGAACCGGCGGCACGGCCGCATTGAGCCGCTCCTCACCGTCGATTGCACTGTTGCCGTTCGCAGCCCCGGCGAACCAAGCCTACGACTTCGGCGAGGGCGTCGAGGAGGGCGCCGTCAATCTGCTCGATCACAAGCTTGCGTACATTCGGCGCACGCGCGTCGGCAGGGAGGTCCGCTCTACCCTGATCTGGCGCGATCCAGAGAGCGGCGAGGAGGGACCCGCGCACGAAATCCCGACGGAGATTTATCGGGTTGCCTTCGCCGACGAGCGGCACGGCATGGCCGTCGAGGGCCATGGCGGGCTGTTGGTTACGGAGGACGGAGGTCAGAGCTTCACGCGCGTGCCATGGCAGGGCAGAAAACCAGATCCCAGGGCGGAGCTCCGCTGCTGGAGTCACGGGTGCTCCTTTGCGGCCTCGGTTGCCTTCACGGATGAGCCACTCGCGCGCGAGCCATCCGCAGTACCGAATCCCGAGGTCGCGCTCCCCGAAGCGTCGGCTCCGAGTCAGCGTCCCTGGGACGATCTCTTCCCCGTCGTTCCTGTACCGGAAACCGCCTACCCCGCAACCGCCGTGCCGAAGTACCAATGCCGCGCCAGGCCTTCGTTCCCGACAAGTGAAGTGCTCCGACAGCTGCAGGTGACAGATCCTTCGGACCCGTCGAGCATGGGGCAAATTCCCGCGGTTTGGCCCATCCAACGAAAAGGAAACGCATTCGGCTGGAGCGGTCGCGACGCGGCAGGAGCGTTCCGAGTCGAAACCCCGGCGCTGACGGGCGTTGCGGCTCAGCTCACGCGAGGCCCACTCGAACGCACTGGGGACACCCTGTACGTGGCTGCCCTCGAACCCGTGCTCATGGCGCGCTCGTACGCGATCATGGTCCGGACGCAGACCGACATCGGGTCGCGCAGCGTCGGAGACACGGTGTTCTTCATCCTTGAAGCGACCGGCCGAGCGAGGGTCCTCGCGAAGACCCCTCCCGCTCAAGGTACGAGGGCTCAGCTCTTTTTTGGACGGGCGCAAGCCATGCCCCTACCGAAGGGCGGTGCGGCGGTGCTAGTGAGCGCGCCCGGGCGACAAGAGCTCTTCGAGCTCGACGCTACGGGTACCGTGGTGGCGCGGCGCTGGTTCGTCGGCCCTGCGGGTCGGATGGCGCTCGGACCGGACGGACTCAGCTTCGTCATCGAGAACGACGACGGCACCCGAGTCTACTCGATGGTACGCGGCTCAGCTGGACGGGACGTGACCTGGCGCACGCGCCGCGGGCTTCCCGAATGCAGGCGTGCGTCCCCGGCCGCTCCTGGACAAACGTACCTCGTCGCCTTCAACACGCCGACGATCGAGATCGGGCGCGACTCCGATCCTGGGTATCAGTACCTCCTAGAATCGCTGGCGGGGGCGTCGCTGCTCGAGATCGGCCCAGGAGGCGGCTGCTGGCGCAGCGTCCTCGTCAACGAGCCCTTCCCCATCACGCTCCGAGCGACCGGCGACGGAATGCGCGGCACGATCATTGGCCCTGACCGAGCTCACACGCTTCTGTGTCGCCGCGCGAAGCCGTGAGCGAGCATCGAACTGGCGAGAACCTGCGTCCCCAACGGGACTCGAACCCGCGCTCAGGGGAACGAACCGCAATGCCATGCAACGATCCGCAACGTTCTGGGATAGCTTTGGGTGTGGGATCGTTGCGTAACGTTGCGGAAGGTGGCGGCGCCAAGGGCATTCGAACTGCGAAGAAGCTGGGCGGAGCGAGCTGAGTTGGAGGTGCCGGAGGGGGGCGCTACCGGAGAACGCAGGGAGGAGGCAGAAGCGGAACGACGGACCGGCAGTTTGCCCGTCGGTGAACCTCCGACCGGAGGAGTTGACGGACACGTCCGCCTCGAGGCTGCCGAGCCTGGAGCTGTCAGTGCAAGAGTGGCAGCTTGAGCTGCCCGAGCGGAGGAGGATGCGGAGCCGGCGGCGGGCGCGGAGCGAGCCCGAGCCGGGCGAGCAAGTCGCGAGCCGCCTCGGCGCTGGCTGCAGCCTCCATCCAGCGCATCGGTCCGCCGCAGCGGGGGCACGTATCCAAGTCTGCCGCGAAGACGTGTTTCAAGAGCCACGCCCATCTTTTTCTCGGAGCGGGCTCGTCGCTCTCGGCATCGAGCGCAAGCTCGAGCTGATCGCCCGGAGCAGGCGGCGGCGCGGTGGCGCTCGGATCGGCGGGCGAGTGCGGGACCACTTCTCGGCGGAGCCGCGAGTGGCTCGAGAGCACGCCAAAATATCTGAGTAAATGCCAGCGCGGCGGGGGCACCGAGGCGACGAGCCGGACCAAGAGATCATCCGGCTCCAGCACGACGGCGCGCGTGCCGTCCTTCCACGGGTGCTTGAGGCGGAGCTCGAGCGAGCCGTCTGGCAGGCGAGCGAGCCGGTCCTGTGCAACCGGAGGCCGCGTGACATAGCGGCACAGCCGCTCGAGTTGTCGCCGGTCGCGGCCGTCGACCGACTGTCTCGCGTGGACGTTGACGCCGCGGTGTTCGGCGACCGGCTCGTCCGGATCTTGCTCTGCCCTTTCGGGGGCGGCGGGGGTGCCGAAGACGAGCCTGAGCTGGGGCTTTCCTGCCCGCTCGCCGCTCACGCTGATGCCCTGGGCCGCGGCCGCGTAGCAGGAGGCGAGCCCTGGCTCGTCGGAGCAGAGCTCGGGCACCGGCTCGTCCCCTTCCCGCTCGAGGCTCCGGCCGCTCTTTGTGAGCAGCCGGTCGACGCGCTCGGCGGTGCGGTGGAAGATCATCCACCGGAGGTGTGCGCCTGCACGACCTGCCAGCCGGACTTCGGCCAGCACCACGAGGCCATCGCCGACCAGGTCACCGATCCGTGAAAGGCCACTGGGTGACCCGCCGCTTGGGTTGACAACAGTCGTCGAACGGGCGTGAGAGGCAACGGCATGGCGTTCCAAGTCCGCATGCTCGCCGAGCGGGGCATGCCCAGGGATTTCCACAAGTGGATCCGCCGGGCTGCCCCCCGGAAGCCTAGCCGCCGCACCCGGCCACGACGTCTAGAGCGTCCGCCTCGTTGTCGCAGATCGTGCCGCAGTCCGAGTTGCTACTGACGAGGGCAGCGTCGTCGAAGTTGCCCGCGCAGACGTTGCCCGAGGCGACGTTCCCCAGGGAGGGACATACGTTCCAGATCGGTCGCTCTGCGCCGTCGACGATCACGTTCCCCGATAGGACGTTGTCATCCGAGCCGTCGGTTTCGAGGCACGGTTCATCCTCCGGGCTGCGAAGAACGTCCAAAGCGATCCCGGCCTTGATGCTCCCCTCGATGTGGTTCCCGGTGATGATATTCCGGTCGGATCCGTGAAGCTCGATCCCTGGCCCCGAGCTGTCCGTGATGATGTTGTTCGTGACGGTCGAGCCGGTGACGCTCACCAGGTAGATCCCGGGCTTTTCCCACGAGGTCACCCCCGGACACACAAGGGTTCCGGTTTCGGAGATCGTGTTGCCCTCGAACGTGAGGTGGGTAGCGGGATCGCCGTTCAGTCCGGACCACCCGGGGCGGTAGCACGTCATTTCGCGAACGATCGTTCCCTCGGTGAAGTTGGAAGCGAAACAGTTGACGAGGGGCTCGTTGATCCGCGTCCGCTCCACGACGAGCCCCAGTGCGCGGTCAGCCACTACGCCCCCACTGCTTGCCTTGTCGATCGTCACGTCGGCAATGGTCACGTCTGTAGCGCACCGGATGTTGATCCCATTTCGCGGCAGGTAGGGGTTGGCGGTGTAGGTCGCGCCGTAGGCCTCGCAAGTCAGCCACGCGCCACCGACAGTCTGCCAGTCCTCGTTCGCTTCCGGGCAGCAGTCCGTGGGTTCCCCGAGGTTGCCGACAATGCGGAGCCCCTCGATTCGGACCCCCGCCACCGCGTACTCCTCGTAGGGCGGCGGGCACGCTACGCCCAAGTCGGCAACGTCCGCACCGATGAGAATCGCTGACCTGCGCAGGCCAGCATCCAGCCTCAACACCGTCTGGGGCCCTGCCCCCCTGAGGTGAACGTAGTCGTGCATGCCCGCCTCGAAGCGCAAATGGTTCGACTGAAGGAGGTACTCGCCGCCCTGGAGAAGCACCGTGCCTCCGCCGAGGACGCCCATCTCGTCGATGCAGTCCTGAATCGCATTGGTGGCGTCGGCATTTCCATTTGGAGCGACCGCACACGTGGGTCCAGCGAGTGGGATGGCGACCTCGTCTTCACCGCACGTGATGGTCAACGTGGTCGCGTCCGAAGCAGCAGAGCAGGGGGCCCCGTCCGCTCCATCGGCGCCGTTCGTGATCGTGACGCTCCCGTCGGAGCACGTGACGACGATGCCGCTGCTGCTCGGCTCTGCCGTGCAGCCCACTCCATCAGCGCCGTCGGCTCCATCGGCTCCATCGGCTCCGTCGCCGCCGCCCGCCCCGGCGGAACCGTCGGTCCCGTAGGGAATCCTGACGACGACGTCCCCGCACGTGACCACAGCGGCGTCCTCTCCCGGGGCTACCGCGCAGTTCATGCCATCGCTCCCGGGTGGGCCCGCCTTTCCTACCGCCCCCGGGGGGCCGGGCTTGCCGGTGCATTGAGCGAGGCAGAGGCTGGCAAGTACAGCCGCGCCCCAGAGTCGTGACCGAAGAGACATCTATGGCGCCTTCCGACTGACGCCTGGTGTAGCACCACCGAAGCACCGTGTTCCTCGCACCGGCTCAAGGGGCGTCCCGGCTCCGTGCCATCACGGATGGATATCTGCATCTACGCTGCCATCGGCGCGTGTGCCCGGGTTGATGGTTCCAGCCGCCGGGGCGTACCTCCTCCATGTCGCCGCTCGTCGGGATCGCCCTCGAAGCGGTATCCTGAGTGGATGCAGGACGTACACACACTCGCCCGGCGCCAACTCGGACGGCTGCTCGTCGCCTGCCTCGTGGTGGATCCGCTCGGGCCGGGTCTGACACGGGACGAACTCAAGAGAGCGGCGACCGAGGACGGGATGTCCCCAGCGGTCTTCAACGAGGTGATCACCAACTTCTGGCAAGAGCGCGCCAAGTCGTACGCCGACCAGACAATCAGGGCCGGCTCGAACGACCTCACGCTCCTCGGCGCCATGCATGGCCACCGGTTTCCGCCGGTGCTCCCGATGGACACGATCCCGAGGCTCGAAGGCGCCGCTCACTCGGCTCGAACAGCGGCATGGGGTCAAGACCGGCAAGTCGCTCGAATCGATTCTCTCAGAGTGCCCCGATCGACCTCGGCTCCGCCTGCATCCGCTCACGCACGACCCCGCCGAGCCGCTCGTATCCGAACCGCATGTCCACCGGCTCGAGCGCCACGTACACCGGAAGCCCCTGCCCGATCACGATGCGTCGCTCAGCGCCGACACGACCCGCCTGAGCAGCTCGGCGTCGAAGCCAGCTTCGACGCGCACTCGAGCTCGTCCCACTTGGAGCACCATCGACGATGACGCCGCCGGCGTCGACGCCCGCACCAGCTTCGCGAACGTCGGCTTGCTCCCCTCTCGTGCCTCCTTGACCCACAGGTATGCCGCCGAGGCCCCCACACCCATCCGCGCCGCCACCACCGGCACCGCCTCGCCCGCCGCTACCTCAGCGACCAACCGCTCCCGCTGCTCAGCCGTGTACCGCTTCCGCATGCACGACTTCTGCCAGCACCAGCGCGTGCTCGACAGATGGGGTCGGTGCAGCGGTTACTATCCAAGTCTGCCGCGAAGACGTGTTTCAAGAGCCACGCCCATCTTTTTCTCGGAGCGGGCTCGTCGCTGCATCCGCTCGTCCGATTCCACGGAGTGTTCGCGCCACACTCCGCGTGGCGCAAGGCGATCGTTCCGCGCAAGTCGGCAGACGCGCCCGAGGTCGCCGAGTGCCCGCGTGCTGTCCCGGCGGAGCGTACATGCGCTGGGCCCGTTCTCGGGCCTGGGCCCAGTGGGGCGGCGCGTCGGCCGATTACGTTGACGAGCGTCGCCACAAATCACCCTGCGCCACCGCGCGCGCCCGTATGCGATGCACCGGCATCCCGATGCCCTCGATCCGAGCGCATCGATTGGGCCGAGCTTCTGAAGCGCATCTACGACGTTGACGCGCTCGCCTGCCCCTGCGGCGGGCGCCTCCGATTCATCGCGCTGATCCTCGACGCCGACACTGCGGCCGCATTGCTCCGAAGCCTCGGTCGAGACGCCAGCATTCCGCCGATCGCCCGCGCCCGGAGCCCGGACCTGGTGGACCCCGACGCCGACCGGTGGTGAGACCCCGGGACCCCGACCCGCGACCATGTGCGGCGAGGGAGTGGTCCCCTTTGGATTAGCTCAGCGGCCCCGGCCCGCCGGCTGGGTCGCATAAGACTCGAATCGGTCAACTGTGTGGGCACGTCGGCTCGCTCGTCGAATCCGCTTTGCGTTTCCTATCCGCCCCCGTCCGCGTCCTCGCCGCCCTCTTTCGCGGCAAGGTGCTCGATGGGCTGGCTCGCGCTCGTCGCGATGGACGACTGAGGCTTGCTGCCGAGGATGAAGGCCGCGCTGCCGCTCATCGCACGGATGCTCTGCACCGCGCCTCGTGGATCGTCTACGCCAAGCGGCGCTTCGGTGGCCGCGAGCAGGTCTATCGATACCTCGGGCGCTACACCCACCGAGTCGCTATCAGCAACTCGCGACTCGTATGCGCCACTGACGAGACCGTCAGGTTTCGGACGCGCGGCGACCAGACCGCCTCATTGCCACCGCTCGTTTTCTGAAGCGGTTTCTCCAGCATGTCCTGCCGCACGGCTTCGTGAAAATCAGGCACTACGGCTTGCTCGCTTCCGGCAACGTGACCACCCGCCTCGAGCGCGCTCGAGCACTGCTCGGCGGCAGCGGTGCCGAGCGCGAGCAACCCAACCAGCAAGACAGCGAGCACGACGAGTCCTGGCCTGAGCTGCTCGAAACTGTCGCCGCGGTCGATGTCACCCTCTGCCCCAGCTGCGGCGCCCACGCCGTGCAGCGAGGACCGCTGCCCTCGCTCCGCCCACCCGGCGCTCGAGCGCCGCCCGAGGTCGCGGCGTGACCGGCGCGCAGACACAAAACGACGCACCCGCGCTCGTGACGGAGTCGTCTACCCGCGCCCTGGCGATCGGCGCCATTCGCTTGCCGACAACCGCCCTCAACTCCAGCCGAGGGCCGGCCAGCTGCCAAATCTTGGTGCGCCTGCCACCCGGTCGTGTCCGAATAGGCCGCAAAGCGTCCGCCTTCGCCCCACCGGCTTTGCCAAGATCCCCATAGCCCCGCGACCTGCGCTGCCGCGCAACGGCTCCCTCCAACAAACCTCAGCGCGAATGCTCGCTCGGTCGGCACAGCCTCACTCGCTCGACTCGCGCCGGACGCTTCTTATTATGCGACTAGGTTTGGGCGAAAGGCGGCCGGGATCGGGCCGCTGGCGTGGTCATCGACGCGCCGCTTTCGGTGCGCGAAGCCGGCTTCAGCCTGCACGCCGCGACTCGCGCCGCACCGGCCGACGAGCAAGGACGCGAAGCGCTGCTGAAGTGCATCTTGCGCCCGCCGCTGGCCAACGAGCGGCTCCTACCCGGCCCCGATGGGCTCGTGCGCATCGCTCTGAAGAAGCCGTTCAGTGACGGCACCGTCGCCGTCGACCTCGACCCGTTGTCGCTGCTCTGCCGCCTGGTCGCGCTCGTGCCAGCGCCCCGGTTCCACACCGTGCGCTACTTCGGCGTCCTCGCCGCCGCTGCCAAGTGGCGGCCACTCATCGTGCCCAAGCCAGGGCCGAGCCAAGCGACCGACGACGCTGCCTCGCCCTGCGCCCCCTCGCCGTGCAGCGAGGCGCCTTCAAGCGTGGGCGGCTCGCGCTATCGCCCCTGGGCGGAGCTGCTCCGGAGGACCGCAAGTTTTCATAGGCGTCCAGACCTGCAGCGCGTGCGCACGCACGGCGACTGGGAGGGCTGGCTGCGCTACTTCCTGGAGGGCGTGGTAACGGCCGCAGACGAGGCGCTTGGCACCACGAGGCGAATCCTCGCGCTGTTCGATGCCGACCGTCGGAAGATCGAAGGACTCGGTCGTGCCGCAGCATCGACGTTCCGCGCCCACGAGTACCTTCAAAGAAAGCCGATCACCGGGATCCGCGAGGTGCAGCAGGGCCTTGGGCTGACCTATCCGACCGTCGCCTCGGCCCTCGATCGCATGACCAAGCTCGGCATCGTCCGCGAGCTCACCGGGTACGCTCGCAACCGTGTCTTCGCGTACTCACCGTATGTCGATCTTCTCAGCGAGGGCACCGAGCCCCTGGGTAGGCGAGCTCGCGCGGTGGTAGGATCTGCGCAGATGACGCGGCTGCTCGTGAATATCGACGTTGATGACCTCGAACGAGGTGTCCGCTTCTACACGGAAGCGTTCGAGCTGCACGTGGCGCGACAGTTCGGCGAGGGCGCCGTCGAGCTACGCGGTGGCGAGGTGCCGATATACCTCCTGGTCAAGCTCGTCGAACTCCACGCCGTTCGCCGGTGCGCCGCGGCCTCGTGACTACGGCCGGCACTGGACGCCGGTGCATCTCGACTTCGTGATCACCGACCTCGATGCCGCGGTTCAGCGTGCCGAGGCCGCAGGTGCGAAGCGCGAGGGTGGGATTCGCGAGCACGCCTGGGGACGCTTGGCACTGCTCGCCGATCCGTTTGGGCACGGCTTCTGCCTGCTCGAGTTCAAAGGGCGCGGCTACGACGAGATCGCGACAGGCTCATGATGTTCACTGCGTGCGGCAAGAGGCCGCTGACCCACGTGTAAGCCCAGATGCTTCCCCGCTAGCCTCGCCGCCGGGCGCACATCTCAACGCGTGAACGTCACGTGCGTGACTCCGCTCGGTGAGGAGGTGGCTTCGACCCTGTACTCTTTCTCGAGGCCCTCGAGCCCGTCCCAAAGACGCACGCCCCGGCCGAGCAGGATTGGGACCACTACGACATGCAAGTAGTCGACGAGTCCTGCGATAAGGAACTCACGGATCGTGGTAGCGCCTCCGCCGAGACGCACGTCACCACCTCCCGCCGCCTCGCGCGCCGCTTTGAGCGCGTCGGCCGGCGAGGCGTCGAGGAAGTGGAAGGTCGTGCCGCCCTCCATCTCGATCGACGGGCGCGTGTGGTGCGTCAGTACGAATACAGGCGTGTGAAAGGGCGGGTTGGGGCCCCAAGCGCCCTTCCAGTTCGGGTCATCGTGCCATCCGGGATGTCCGAACTTCCCGGCACCCATGATCTCGGCGCCGATTCCGGGTTCGAACTGCCGCGTGAAGGCGTCGTCGACGCCGCCGCTGCCGCCGGGTTTGCCACGGGCCCACCATCGAGTGGCGAACATCCACGTGTGCAGTCGATCGCCGGCGTGACCGAAATGCGCGTCGCGGCTCTGACCTTCGCCCGTGCCGAAGCCGTCGAGCGAGATCGAGAAGTTATGGACACGGAGGAGTGACATGGCTGGTGCTCCTGTGTGCCGGTCAGGCCGGCAAGGTGTTGGGGTAGGAAGGGGCCCGCGGCAGCATCTCGTACAGTTGAGTACATCTTATAACTCGTACAGTTGTGTATGACAACTGTCGCGTGCGCCCTGCCGAACGTCGCCGGGAGGCAACGCATTTATCCTTGAAGTTCCATAGGTTGCGATGCTCGCTGCCTTCCGTCAGCGGACCGCCCCCGCTCATCGACGTGCGCGACCGCGAGACTCCGAAGGCGGTTGATAGGCTCCGAGCAGGGTACGCGTGACGGTCTCCGCGGCTCTGTTGCCATCGAGCCTGCCGGCGTGGACCTCGTTCACGGCCGAGTGCAACGTCGCGTGGAAGAGCGCCACGAGCCAATCCGTCGAAAGGTCGGAGCGAAACGCGCGCTCGCGCTGGCCGCGCGCGACGAAGCGCCGCACTCGATCCTCGAGCTCTCCAGCGTGAAGCTCTCGCAAGACCTGAGGCGAGAGCGCCCTCTCTGCGGCAACGACCAGGCTCCCGGAGCGCGCCGTCACCTCCCAGGAGGCTTGGACGAGCCGTGCGAGCGCGGGCGCGGGCCCGCCGCGCAGGTTGACGCCCCTTAGAAGCGTATTGGCATCGGTGAGCACGCGTCGGGCCACGACTTCGACCAGCTCTGCCCGTTTCTTGAAGTGACCGTAGATCGTGATTCTCCCCAGGCCTGCCTCGCTGGCGATGTCGCTCATGCTGGCGTCGGGGTCGCGGGCCAGGCGGCGCTCGGCGGCTGCGACGATGATCTCGATGTTCCGGCGGGCATCGGCACGGCGAGGAGGCGATGGGGTCTTGCTGGCCATGGGCGAGTCGGCGCTCGTATGCGCCCAGGAGATAGCAGCTCTGACCGTTTTCGTACAGTAGAGTACGAGTTGGCTCGAGGCGTCGCTGGGACGACGGCAAGCCACGGGTAGTGCCTGGAGCTCAGCGTGCCTTCCGAGCGGAGACGATGTGCGCCGGGCTGGCGAACTCCACCCGTCCGTCGGCGAGGGCGTGGTCCGCAAGGGCTGCCGGCGCCCGTCGCTTCAGCAGCTCGTACTGCTCCTCGTCGATCCGGTCAGCAAGCGTCCAGCCCTTCACGTCGGTGTGAATCCACGACTCGATGGAGGGGAATCGCGCGGTGCCGACCACGGTCTCGATCGTGGGGTCTGGGATATCTGCGCTGTGCAGCAGGTCTCGCAGCAGCGAGACGTTGCCCAGGCAGAAGGGCGCCGTGAGCTCGTCGGCGATCTCGTTGCCGAACAGGGACCGCAAGAGGTTGACCATCGCGCGATAGCCCGGCGTGTCCGAAAGAGGTCCCCACACGGCCACCGCCAGCCGGCCTCCGGGCGCGAGCACGCGCCACATCTCGCGTAGCGCCCGAGCGCGATCCTCGAAGAACATCAGCCCGAACTGGCTCCCGACCGCCGCACACTCGCCGGACGCGAACGGCAGCTCCTCGGCGCGCCCGTTTCGCCAGTCGATGTCCGGCACGAGGCGCCGGCCGACGGCCAGCATGCCCTCGTTGCGGTCGAGGCCGCACACGCGCCCCGGGCCCACCCGGCGGGCAAGCTCCCGAGCGAGTACGCCCGTCCCGCACGCGACGTCGAGCAGGCGGCCCTCGGCGTAGGGCTCCAGCGCGTCCGCAACTCTCGGAGCCCACTCGGCAAACAGGGCTTTTACGAAGAAATCCTCGTAGATCGAGGCGGCATCACGATTGACCTGACCGTCGGAAGTCATGGGCCGACTCTATGGGCGAGGGGCTTTCTATCAAGGACAAAATCTGTACTTGGCCTCGGGTCCACCCGTGTTGCAGCATCGCGGGGTGAAGCGCTACGGCCAGTACTGTCCCATCTCTCGCGCGTCCGAGATCCTCGCCGAGCGGTGGACGATGCTGGTCTTGCGCAACCTGCTGCTCGGGTGCGGTAGCTTCACCGAGATCGCCGGGGGCGTCCCGGGCATGTCGCGGTCGCTCCTGACGGCACGGCTCCGGACGCTCGAGGACCAGGGGGTCGTGACGAGCACGCCCAAGCCTGGGCGCCGAGGACGCGAGTATGCGCTCACCGAGGCGGGCCGCGATCTGTGGAGCGTCATCGAGGCGCTGTCGTCGTGGGGCCGCCGTTGGATCGAGCTACGGCCCGAGCACAGCGATCCGTCGTTCGTCCTCTGGGCATGGGTCCATGTGCACCTCCGGCGCGACAAGCTCCCGGCCCGACGGGTGGTGGTCGAGTTCGAGTTTCCCGAGGAGCCGCCGAGCTACCGGCGCTTCTGGTTCTTGATCGAGCGAGGGGATGCCGAGCTCTGCTACTCCCGGCCGGGATTCGAGCCGGATCTGCGGGTCAGGGCGCGCTCGCAGCCGTTCACCCTGTGGCACGTCGGCCGCCTCGGCTGGCGTCAGGCGATCAGCGCGGGAGCCATTTTCGTCAGCGGACCGCGTTCGCTCGCGAGTGCACTGCCCACGTGGAACGCACGGGCCAGTGGCGTCGTCTGACGAGCGCCTCATCGGGAGGACCGGCGCTGATCAGACTCCCGCGCGCTCCCCGGGCCGCGGGGACGCGGAGCGCCACGGCGCTCCGAGGCGGCGCGTTCGCTCGCGCCTGATGGCGGCGAGGAGTCTGGGCTTCTGGCCTTCGAGCAGGTCGCTGCGCGTGACGATGCCCGGCAGGCGGCCCGCCTCGATGACGGGCAGACGGCCGATGCCTTCCTGAAGCATCGTGTTGGCCGCCTCTCGGAGAGACGCGGTCGGAACGATACCGATCGGACTCCGGGTGACCAGCGCGGCCAGCGCCAAGGAAGATCCAACTGCAAAATCGGGGCAAGCCCGGGACGGTGGATCGTGGGCGGACGGGACCCGTTACTCGTCGGGCACGGTCACGCGGGCCGCGTCCAGCCGCTCGCCTCCTCCTGAACCCCCGCGCCGCCCCGTGGGCGCAGACGGCGCACACGCCCGCGCTGGCCGGCGTGCACTTGACGGCTCACCGCATGAACGGCAACGCGAGCTGCCCGAGCGGCGGCGGCTTTGGCGCCGGCGGCGGGCGCGGCGCGAGCCCGAGCAAGCAGGTCGCGAGCAGCCTCCTTGGAGGCAGCGGCCTCCATCCAGCGCATCGGTCCACCGCAGCGAGGGCAAGTGTCGAGGTCCGCCTGGAACACATTCCTGCGACGGATGGATCCCCCTACAAAGTCAAGCGATCCCGCGAAGCCCGCGACTTCGCGGCGCCCGCCAGGTCAACCGGCCATCGCCTCCCGACCTGCAACCACAAGCCAGATCGGAACCCAGCGCCGCGAAGTCGCGGGCTATCCCCTCAGCTCAGAGCTCGACCCCGACCCCCTCGGGCGGCCTCGGTGTGTCTGATTTTGGAGCCGGAATTTCCGCCGTTCGACAACCCAGTCCGTTCGTTAGGAGACCTGTCCACCGGTAACGAAGACCTGATTTAGTTCACTTGTCTTGAGCGGGGGACGAGGCCTCAACCGAGACAGAAAAACGTTTTCTGCTTGACAAATATGTATTCTGGTCAATATCCTTTTGCCTTGTCGCGAAGGCATGTTCGGCTGTGATGTTACGTCTCGCGTAAGCAGTGCAGAGTCCGGCGCTTCGCGCCGATATCTCGAATGAAAGCTTGCGTGCGTTCTGGCGAACCAACGCGCCATCGACGACATTTTCGCTCATGAACTAGCTATGAGGGTGGCGAGTGGTAGCGCGGAGAAAAGGGTCTAGAAAATGATTCCTTCGTCGAAGCGAACCCGGCTCGCGAAGCTCGGGTTGGGAATAGTGCTTTCGGGCTGTGCGCTGGTGGGCTGCGCATCGAAGTGGACGGAAGACGCTCAGAGCGAACCCGTCGGCGAAGTCTCGAGCGGGTTAGCCGTATGGAGTGACATGGGGTGGGACAAGCTCGAGTCGAGCGGCGGCTCGATCAATGCTGGCGCTTCCGCTTCTTGGGTGCCCGGTAGCTCGCCGACGTGGATTGACCTATGGCTCGACGAGGCCGCGTCACTGGTCCACGTTCAAGTGATTGGTAGCGCGATCGGTCGTTTCACCAACTGGGGCTCTCCTCCCGGAGGTCTGTCCGGAAATCCCGCGTCGGCGTACCACGACAACCAATTCGACGTGGTTGTCCGGGGTGCCTCCAACAACACGCTTTACTATCGCACTTACACGAGCGCCGGCTTGTCGGCGTCATGGGTCGCCATTCCAAACGGCGTCCTCACGTCGTCGCCCGCCGTTGCCATGTACGCAAGCAATCGTCTCGAGGTCTTCGCACTGGGTCAGGCCGATGCGAACGGGCGGAAGGCGGTCTGGCACACGCTGATTCAGGGCACGACTCCCACGGGCGGTTGGGACATGAATCCCGGCGTTCCGCCCGGGGGTGCCAAGGCGGCGCCCGCTGCCTTCTCGCGCGCATTGGGACAGATTGACGTTGTCGTACAAGGCACGAACGGAGCCCTTTACCAATCTCACTACAGCGGGACGAGCTGGTCGCAGTGGGCCGGCCCTCTCGGCGGGTTCTGGGAGACGAATCAGGTCATCGCCGGGCTCGGCTCAGTCGATGGTACCGGGCTCGACATCTTTGCTCGAGGCTCCGACGGCGTCATCTATCACACCAGCTTCAGCACCGCGACGCCGTCGAATGCGGCAGCGCTCGTTTGGGACGCCGGTGGTGGAACCCCTGGTGCATCTGCAGGGTACTCCGTGGCCGTGTCGAAGCCGAGCTCCGGCCGTCTCGATGTTTACGCAGCCAACTCCAGCGGCCTCTGGCGCAAGAAATACTATCAGAGCGCGCCCTCGATTGCCTCGTCGAGTGTCGTCACG
This sequence comes from uncultured delta proteobacterium, assembly GCA_963841435.1. Lineage (GTDB taxonomy): Bacteria > Myxococcota_A > Polyangia > Polyangiales > Polyangiaceae > PMG-095. The sequence continues at coordinate 11,194 of CAWJCS010000002.1, read as the reverse complement.
CTCGCGAACGTGAATAGCGGCTGGACGCGGTTTACCCAGACGGTAAGCACACCGGCCAATACGCCTCCAACCTTCTGGGAGACGTCGCTCGTCGTCACGCCGCAGAACGCCGCCAGGTGTTCCGGTGTGGCCAAGCGCGCGCACATCTTCAATGGATCCGTTGACTACGGGCTCGCCGCGCAATCAGACAGCTGGGGCACGAGCGCCCTCGACGTGACCGACCGCCTGTACAAACCCATCGGCGGAACTTGGGCCGACACCCAGTCCTGCCCACCGAGCCCGCTCAGTCCCTATCCTTACAAGCTGGGAAACGATCCCAACGCGGTGCGGATGTCGAATGGAGACATCATTCACATTCGCCTAGGGCGCGATTGCAACGCGCCGAGCGCACAGAACAACCAAGCGGGACACCTCTTCTTGTGGCAATCCACTGACTGCGGGAAGAACTGGTCGTTCTTCCCCAGCGACAGCTCGGTTGGATTCGGCGGTGCGGATCGCGTGGAGATGTACGCCGATCCGTGGTCGAAGAGAGCGTGGGCCTTTGGCCAGGGCGGAAGCTACAACGTGTGGCGCATCGACGTCGCCGGCGGGCCGGCGACGATCACGCCTCTCACTTTCACGCTGGGTCCTCCGGGTCAGGTGGGCCAGGCTTTCAGCTTCGACAACAACTCATGGCAGGCCATGACCTCGTCTCCCAATGGGCGGCTCTTCTTCCTGAAGTGCCCATCGGGAACGCCCACGCTCTACTGGACCGACCCGGGCGCTGCCACCGCGAGCTCCACTTCCACGAGGCTCTATTCCACGTCCGTCAGCGCTGACAGCTGTGCAGTGTTCACCGCAGCCGGGGGCAATGCCGTGACCGGCGGTGTGACCGTATCGCGGCTCGGTTCGTGGCCGGATGGCGATTCGGTCCGGGTCACCTATCCCATTCTCGTCAGCGGCTCTCAACAGCTACGCATGTACGGCGTCAAGGTGACGCCAAGCAACACGAGCACGGTGACGGCTGCCACCTACCCATCGGGCGCGAATGCGCTCAAAGCCACAACCGCAGGCGGCTCCGTCTGGCAACCGACGCTGATTGAGACCAACCGTGTCGACCTCGATACCCGCATCGATACCAACATCGCGGTGCTGTACTGGCAGGAGACTACGGCTTCGCCATCGGTCAACCCAGGCGCGACTTGCATGAAGACCAACAACATCCCCGTTTGGGCGGGATTTCCGGCGGGGACCCAGATGACATACAAGGCCATCGCGGTTCGTGATCTGGATCTCACGGGGACCCGCGTGTCGCTCACGAGCGCGACAACGACGTTCGGAGCGACGGGCGACTACCTGCAGGGCTCGTTCTACTATGACGGGTCCTATCGCTTCACAGCGGTGTGGCCAGGTCTGACCGGGCTCATATCGGGCGCCTGCAGCGCCAGCTCGAGTACACTGACCGCGGCGACGCTGCAAGTTACCCCGTAGGTTCGTGGTACAGCGGAAGGTCGAAATCGAGCGGCTCACGCGCGCGGCGCGCGCCGGTGGCGGCGTGGTGGACCCCCCGGCGGCGCGGGCGTTCGATCCGGGCAATGAAAGCATTCGACGCGAAGTGGGCTTCTACGCGCGGTTCGTCGAGTGGGCGCTGGCGGTGTTCTTGCTCGACCTGCCGGTACGGAGAGTAAGGCTGTTCGATACCGGAGAACGCAGGGAGGAGGCAGAAGCGGAACGACGGACCGGCAGTTTGCCCGTCGGCGAACCTCCGACCGGAGGAGTTGACGGACACGTCCGCCTCGAGGCTGCCGAGCCTGGAGCTGTCAGTGCAAGAGTGGCAGCTTGAGCTGCCCGAGCGGAGGAGGATGCGGAGCCGGCGGCGGGCGCGGAGCGAGCCCGAGCCGGGCAAGCAAGTCGCGAGCCGCCTCGGCGGTGGCTGCAGCCTCCATCCAGCGCATCGGTCCGCCACAGCGGGGGCACGTATCCAAGTCTGCCGCGAAGACGTGTTTCAAGAGCCACGCCCATCTTTTTCTCGGAGCGGGCTCGTCGCTCTCGGCATCGAGCGCAAGCTCGAGCTGATCGCCGGGAGCAGGCGGCGGCGCGGTGGCGCTCGGATCGGCGGGCGAGTGCGGGACCACTTCTCGGCGGAGCCGCGAGTGGCTCGAGAGCAGGTACGCTTCCGAGTTCTCCTGCGGCCGTGCCGCCGTCCGCGACTGAGCCGGTTCCCCAGTTCGATTTGCCTTGGCGCGAAGCTCCGCCCGCCGCCGTGCGCCCGAACGTTCGCACGCGTGCGAACGGGAGCACCGTCTCCGGGCGCGGACGCGAATGCCGCTCCCTGTCTGTGGAAAGCCCAAGGTTGCCGTGGCTTCACGGCGAGCGGCTCCTTCTGCGCGCCCAGCGACCTTGCTGGCACGGCTCCTGCTTGGGGAAGCTCGCGGGCGAACGATATCGCCGCGCGGCGGGACGAGGCCACGAGATTGGTGGTGCGTGAGCACCCACGCTCTCCTGCCTCTCGTGCCCTCAGAACGTCCCCATAACCATCAGTTCGAGAGGAAATCATGCGCAATTCGCGGGCGGTCGGTAAGGTTTTCGGTGCTGCGGCACTCGCCGTCGTGCTCTCTGCTTGCGGAGCACCTGTCGAGTCCGAAGACCTCGAAGAGCAACTGTCGAGCGAGCAGTCGGAGCTCATGAACGGCACTCTGATTGATAGCTCCGCGAGGTGGCGTGGTGTCGTGAGCCTGGACGTCCTTTGGCCAGACTTTCGGGCCTGGGAGCATTGCACCGGCAATGTGAGTTCACGGCGGACTATCATCACGGCGGCGCATTGCGTGACTCAGCCGCTCGGGACCTCCAACAGCGGGACCGTCACGGTCATCGTGAAGCGTCAGACATCGACGGGGGCCTGGCAAACACTGCTCAACGGCGTCTGGGTGCACGCCGAAGTCAACCCGGCCTACAACAATTTCGCTCCGCACGACGTCGCGGTGCTCACCTCGCCCTGGGACCTCCCCTACATCACCCCGTCGGACGCCGTCCCCATCGGGAAGGACAGGCCGAGCGGTGAGGCAATGTGGGCTGTCGGCTACGGAATGTTCACCAGGAGTGGGGCCTTCGACGGACTCGGGCGCACCGGCAAGGTCACGCCGACGTACTTCTCGTCGCCGGGCGAATACCGCTTCGGCGCTGGCCCGACAGACCCCTGGCTGTGCAGGGGCGACTCCGGGGGTCCCATCAGGCTGGGAAGCAGGACCTGGGGAGTCTTCGGCATCGCAAGCCTCAGCGACTCCGTGCCGGGCGAATTTTGTGGGTCAAAAGGGCATTGGGCCGCCACGGCAGACAACTTTCAATGGCTGAAATCCGCCATTGGGCCCGACAAGTGCATCGAATTTCTGAACAACCTGATGTTCTGTTGGTGAGCGGCTGACGGAGCCAACGGGCAGCCAAGCTACCGACTGATCGAGCGAACCCACGCTGCCCGTCGGGCCGTCAGTGCGATCAAATGCCGAGAGAGGCTGGCGGTTGCTACGTCCACCTTGATCGCGGCGTTGGCCGTGTTGACGTAGCGGCTGATGTTCAGGTTGAAGTCGTTCTTCTCGATCTCTTCGAGCCGCACAACGCGGGCGTACTTCTCTACATCCTTGAAGGCGTGAACACTGGTGGCGATCTTCTTGACGTCCTCATCGCGGAGGTGGTTCTGCGCGGAACCCTCTCGAAATTCCCGGGACGCCTCAACGAAAAGACCTTCCCCCTGCGGTCCGCTTTCTTGGCCCGGTTCAGCACGAGGACCGCAGCCGGGATGCCCGTGCCGTAGAAGAGGTTAGGAGGCAGCCCGATCACCGCTTCGACGAGGTCGTCTTGGAGCATGCCCTTGCGGATCTCGCCCTCGCCGGCACCGCGAAAAAGGACGCCGTGCGGCATGACGACGCCGACCATGCCGCTCTTGTTCGTCGTGGCGATCATGTGTTGCACGAACGCGAGGTCGCCCTTCGTCTTCGGCGGAACCCCGAACCGAAAGCGCCCGAAGCCATCGCTCTCAGCCACCTCTCGGCCCCAGTCGTCCAGGGAGAATGGGGGGTTGGCCACGACGCGATCGAACAACATCAGCTCGCCACCTTCGAGCAGCCGCGGCTCCCGGATCGTGTCGCCCTTCTCGATGCGTGCTCCGGGGAGGTTGTGGAGCAGCAGGTTCATCTTCGAGAGCGCCCACGTTCCAAGGTTCTTCTCTTGCCCGAAGAGCGCCAGGTTCTTCGGATTGCCGCCGTTGCGCTCAACGTGGTGGGCGCACTCGATGAGCATGCCGGCCGAGCCCGCCGTCGGATCGCAGATTCGCATCCCTTCCTTCGGCGCGAGGATCTCCACGATCAGCTCGACGACCTTGTTCGGGGTGTAGAACTCGCCGCCCTTCTTGCCGGCATCGTCGGCGAATCGCTCGATGAGGTACTCGTACGCCCTCCCCAGCATGTCGGCCTCCGACAGATTCGCGTTCCGCAGATCGATCTTCGAGAAATGAACGACCAGCCGTGAAAGAACGTTGTCCCGGTTCCTAGTGCTCCGCGTATGAGTTATGGGGAATTTTCAGGTGGCATGATGCGTCCACCGCTGCATGAACACGACGAAGCCGTTGAAGGTGACGCCGAGCGAGCAGCGGGAGTTGGAGGAGCTGGTGCGGAAGCGGACGGCGCGAGCCGGGCACGTGCGCAGGGCGCGGGTCGTATTGCTCGCCGCGCAGGGCGTTCCCGGCCAGGAAATTGGCCGCCGGCTTTCGCTGACCCCGCCGAAGGTAACCGCGATCCGCAAGCGTTTCGAGCACGGGCGGGTGGCCGGGCTGGCCGACCGTCCCCGGGGCGGGCGCAAGGATCACGCCGTCACGCCGGAGCAGGTCGAGCGCATCGTGTCGCTGGTGATGTCGCCGCCGCCTGCGGGGTACGGGCGCTGGTTGACGCGCCTGATCGGGGCACGGGTGAAGTTGACGAGCGCGACCGTGGCGAAGGTCTTGCGCGCGAACGATCTGAAGCCTCATTTGGCTCGAACCTTCAAGGTCAGCAAGGACCCGAAGTTCGCAGCCAAGGTGCGCGACGTCGTCGGGCTCTACCTCAACCCGCCACAGAACGCGGTCGTGCTCAGCGTCGACGAGAAGACGCAAATCCAGGCTCTCGAGCGGACGCAGCTCATGCTGCCGCTGCGCCCCGGCAAGGTGCGGCGCTTCACCCACGACTACGAGCGGCACGGCGTGCTCGACCTCTACGCGGCCCTGAACGTCGTCACGGGCGAGGTCAGCCATCAGTGCACCGACCGCCACACCGCCAAGGAATTCCTCGGCTTTCTTCGCCTCCTCGCCCGGCAGTACCGCGGCCGGGAGCTGCACGTGATCCTCGACAACTCGTCGGCGCACCAGACGCCAGCCGTGCAGCGCTGGCTCGAACGGCATCCCAACGTCCACTTCCACTACACGCCCACGAGCGCCTCGTGGCTGAACCAGGTCGAGGCGATCTTCAGCATCCTGACTCGGCAATCGCTCCGCCACGGCGACTTCCAGACCAGGACCGCGCTGCGCAAGCACATCGAGGCCTTCCTCGAGCGCTGGAACCAGAACCCCACCCCCTTCATTTGGACCAACAAGCCCCATCGCCTCATCCGAGATCACCGCCGCATGCTTGCCCGTATCTCATATGCGGCACACTAGCGTCACCGAGTCGCCGCTCGTCGTTGAAGTCGATGCCGGCGAGCACCCCTTGCAGGCTCATCGTGCAGAAGTTTCGCTTCGGCTTGCCCTACTTCCGGCAGGAAGAGCAGCTCACAGCCGACGGCATCGAGCTCGATCGCGGCACCATGGCCCGCTCGGTCGAGGACGTGGGCGCCTCGCTCGGCCCCATCGTGCTCGCTTGCGCCGACGACGCCCGCAAACACGCCTTCTGCCTTTCGACCGATGCCACCGGACTCGCGATCCGCCCGGAGCCACTTCCAGACGGAAGGCGGCAACCCTGCAAAAAGGGCCACTTCTTCGTCGTTTTGGCCGACCGGAAGCACGTCTTCTTCGAGTACCAGCCCAAGCACACCAGCGCCGCCGTCTGCGACATGTTCCGCGGCTTCTCCGGCTACATCCAAGCCGACGCTCACGCCATCTACGACGCCCTGTTCCGTGGCGATGCCGTCGATGACGCGAGCGACGCGCCCACCGAGGTCGCCTGCTGGAGTCACTGCCGCCGGCGCTTCTGGGAAGCCGCAGTCTCCGGCTTCGCCGTCGGTCGCGAAGGTCTGCTGCGGATCAGAAGGCTCTACGAGCTCGATCAGGCGTGGAACGACTTGCCTCCCGCCGCTCGACTCCAGAAGCGGCGGACCATCCTCAGGCCCTTCGTCGACGAGTTCTTCGCCTGCGTGCGCGCCCAAGACGACCTGACGAGCCAACAACGCGGGCTCGTCAACAAGGCCCTCGGCTACGCCATGCGCCAAGAGCTTGCCCTGCGCCGCTTCCTCGACGACGGCAGGCTGCGCATGGACAACAACCCGAGCGAAAATGCCCTCGGCTCTTCTTCGGCTCCGACGACCACGCCGAGGCCGCCGCCAACCTCTACTCCCTCATCGCTAGCTGCAAGCTCCACGACCTCGACCCCGAGTGCTACCTCGCCGAGGTGATCCGCGTCATGCCCTACTGGCCTCGCGACCGTTACCTCGAGCTCGCTCCCGCCTACTGGGCGCGAACGCGCGAGCGACTCGACCAGACCGAGCTCGCCGCCGAGCTTGGCCACGTCACCGTCCCGTCCTCGCCTCTGGACACGACCGAGCAGCCGCCGCCGAGCTGAAGTCGCACGCTCCGTCACCACGCGACTATCGCGTCAGGCCGCTACCCCTTCAAGTACGGGGTCCGCGCTCCGGATACCTACAAGTATCCAAAGAAGGTGCGCGGGGGCGCCAAGATCAAGTGGCGACTTCGGGATCGGGCCCAGCACGGTGCCAAGCTGGTGATGTAGCCCCCGTTTGGACCGGACACCTTTTCGAAGGAGTCCACGATGACGGCAGCAGCATTGATCAGCGTCCAGGCAGTCGAGCCAGGCAGGCGGCGTAGATTCACGGCCGAGCAGAAGCGGGCATTTCTGGACGAGGCGGCCCGCACCGGGAACTCAGTCTCGGAGGTTGCACGACGCTATGGCCTCGCGCCCAGCATGTTGTTCCAATGGAAGCGAGCCATGGACGACGCGACGAAGAAGGGCCTGAAGTCGAACGAGAAGGTCGTGCCCGAGAGCGAGGTGAAGAAGCTCAAGGCGCGCATCAAGGAGCTCGAGCGGGCTCTCGGCAAGAAGACGATGCAAGTGGAGATCCTCGAAGAGGCCATCGAGGTCGCCCGCGAAAAAAAACTGTTGTCGCGCGGGAGCTCATCCGACGAGGGCGAAAAGTGAAGCCGGTGGCCGACGCCCTCGGCATCTCACGCTCGCACCTGAGCCGCAGTGCCCGGACGGCTCCGCGAGAACGGACCGGCTACGACTGCGACGGAGACGACGACGTGCTCGACCGCATCCGCGCGGTGGTGCGCGAGCGGCCGTCGTACGGCTACCGCCGCGTCACGGCCCGATTGAACCGTCAAGAGCCCGCCAATCGCATCAACCACAAGCGCGTTTACCGGCTCATGAAGCGGGCGCAGTTGCTGCTGGCAAAGTACGGCATCCATCCCGAGCGCCGGCACGACGGCAAGGTGATCACGCTGGCGAGCGACCTGCGGTGGTGCAGCGACAGCTTCGAGGTGCGCTGCTGGAACGGCGAGCGCGTCCACGTCGCCTTCGCTCTCGATTGCTGCGACCGCGAGGCTATCGCCTGGGTCGCGTCCGACCGGCACCTCGACGGCACGGACATCCGTGATTTGATGGCGCAGTCGGTCGAGGCGCGCTTTGGAGGCACGCACACGGCGCACCCCGTCGAGTGGCTCACCGATAACGGACCGCCCTATACGGCGCACGAGACGCGGGCGTTTGGTGCTCTGTCCGGCCTGCTCGTGCGCAACACGCCCGCGTACTCGCCCGAGTCCAACGGCATGTCGGAGGCCTTCGTGAAGACCTTCAAACGCGACTACGTCTACCTCGGCGACGTTGCCTCGGCGCGCTCCGTCCTCGCCGCCCTTCCCGCTTGGTTTGCCGACTACAACGAGAACCACCCCCACAGCGGCCTCAACATGCTTTCTCCGCGGCAATTCCGCCGCGCCCAATTACCCTAAACCACGTGTCCGGTTTGACAGGGGCAACTCCACTGGCGCAGGACCTTGCGGTGATTCGGTCACAGCTCGCCGAAGTGGACAGGGAACGGCAAGCGGTGGGGATTCAGGGTGATCGCGGTGTCTACCTCGAAGTCGCCTCTGACCCTGGGTTCGACCTCGCTCTCAAATCCCTCGAACACCGACGAGGCAAGGCGGAAAACCACGTGGAGTTGGTCGCCGTCCGTGAACAGGCAGAAAGAACCCTGGCAACCGTGTTCGTACCTGAGGGCAAGCTCAGGATCTTCGAGGGTATCCGGAGCGCAGACCCCGTACTTCACGAGTTCGTGACGAGCGTGCAGGCTCGCGCGAATGAAAGCGGAGACACAAGCCGTTTGGGCGGAGCGGGTCGAGGCATGGCGGGGGAGCGGGAAGACCGCTCCTGAGTTCGCGGCGGACAAGCCATACGCAGGCTCGACGTTGCAGTGGGCGGCATCGCGACTGCGGCGGTCGGGCGGCGGGGGTCGGAAACGACGAGTCGCGGGGGCGAGTCGGCACCCGGCGGCCGGCATCGAGTTGACGGAGGTCGTTCGGCGCCCGGGGCGAGGAGCAGTCGCCGAGGACATGGTGCTCGAGGTCGCAGGGGCACGCATCGCGGTGCGCCGCGGATTCGACGCGGCGCTGCTGCGAGACGTTGTTCAGGCTCTGCGGGGGGCGCGATGATCCCGAGCGGCGTTCAGATTTTCGTGGCGCTCGAGCCGGTCGACATGCGCTGGTCGTTCGACAGACTCGCCGGGGCGGCGCTCGAGCGCATCGGCTACGACGCACGGAGCGGGGCGCTCTTCATCTACTTCGGAAAGCGAAAGACCGCGGTGAAGGTGCTGTTCTTCGACGGCTCAGGAATGTGTCTCTTTTACAAGCGCTTGGATCGTGGGGTGTTTCGCGTGCCGGAGGCGGGCACGCCGGGGGCGCGCCACGTCGAGCTCGACGAAAGCCTGCTCGACGCGTTGCTCGACGGAGTCGACCTCGCTCGAGCGTCGAGGCCTGCGCCGCGATCGCGCGTTCGCGTTCACTGACCTCGCGGCGGTCACGCCCTCGGGCGACGCTCGAAGTGGCGTTTGTGCTCGACAAATTCGACTCGCTTCAGGTAGAGCCATGCCTGCCGTGAGCGTCGCTGAAGCAGAATCGTCGTCGCGTGTTCAAGCGCTCGAAGCTCTCGTCGCTCACATGCAGCGCGAGCTCGCGTTGACCAGCGACCAGCTCGCGTTGACCAGCGATTGGCTCGCCGGTGTCATCAGCGAGCGCGACAACCTCCGCCGCGCTTACCGGCAGCTCATGGAGCAGTTCGAGCTGCTCCGCCGGCGCATCTTCATCGCCAAGGCCGAGCGCGTCGACGCGACCCAGCTCGAGCTCGAATTCGCGAGCACCAAGCAGAAGCTTGACGAGCTTGCTCGGAAGCTCGACGCAGAGGCCGAGTCAGGCGCGGCCGGCGATGGCCCCGGTGCTCGGCCCGCTGGTAAACCACCGGCAAGGGCCAAAACCAAGCCCAGAGGTCGCAGAAATCTGGCGGACGCCGACCACCTGCCCGAGCGCCGCATCGAGATCCGCGATGCCGAGCTCGCAAGCAAGGGCACCTTCATCGGCTGGGAAACGAGCTACAAGCTCGGCTACCAACGGCCCGAGGCCGTCCGCGTCGTCATCGCGCGGGCCAAGTACAGGACCGCCACCGACCCCAATTCTCCCGCCGCTCTGCCCGAGGACGCCACCGTGCTCGAGCAGGACGGCGCGCGCTTCACCATCCTCACGGCGCCGCTGCCGCGCCTGCTCGTGCGCCGCGGCCTCTGCGCTCCGAGCATGCTCGCTCGCATCATCGTGCAGAAGTTTCGCTTCGGCTTGCCCTACTTCCGGCAGGAAGAGCAGCTCACAGCCGACGGCATCGAGCTCGATCGCGGCACCATGGCCCGCTCGGTCGAGGACGTGGGCGCCTCGCTCGGCCCCATCGTGCTCGCTTGCGCCGACGACGCCCGCAAACACGCCTTCTGCCTTTCGACCGATGCCACCGGAGTCGCGATCCGCCCGGAGCCACTTCCAGACGGAAGGCGGCAACCCTGCAAAAAGGGCCACTTCTTCGTCGTTTTGGCCGACCGGAAGCACGTCTTCTTCGAGTACCAGCCCAAGCACACCAGCGCCGCCGTCTGCGACATGTTCCGCGGCTTCTCCGGCTACATCCAAGCCGACGCTCACGCCATCTACGACGCCCTGTTCCGTGGCGATGCCGTCGATGACGCGAGCGACGCGCCCACCGAGGTCGCCTGCTGGAGTCACTGCCGCCGGCGCTTCTGGGAAGCCGCAGTCTCCGGCTTCGCCGTCGGTCGCGAAGGTCTGCTGCGGATCAGAAGGCTCTACGAGCTCGATCAGGCGTGGAACGACTTGCCTCCCGCCGCTCGACTCCAGAAGCGGCAGACCATCCTCAGGCCCTTCGTCGACGAGTTCTTCGCCTGCGTGCGCGCCCAAGACGACCTGACGAGCCAACAACGCGGGCTCGTCAACAAGGCCCTCGGCTACGCCATGCGCCAAGAGCTTGCCCTGCGCCGCTTCCTCGACGACGGCAGGCTGCGCATGGACAACAACCCGAGCGAAAATGCCCTCCGAATCGTCGCCACCGGCAGAAAAGCCTGGCTCTTCTTCGGCTCCGACGACCACGCCGAGGCCGCCGCCAACCTCTACTCCCTCATCGCTAGCTGCAAGCTCCACGACCTCGACCCCGAGTGCTACCTCGCCGAGGTGATCCGCGTCATGCCCTACTGGCCTCGCGACCGTTACCTCGAGCTCGCTCCCGCCTACTGGGCGCGAACGCGCGAGCGACTCGACCAGACCGAGCTCGCCGCCGAGCTTGGCCACGTCACCGTCCCGTCCTCGCCTCTGGACACGACCGAGCAGCCGCCGCCGAGCTGAAGTCGCACGCTCCGTCACCACGCGACTATCGCGTCAGGCCGCTACCCCTTCAAGTACGGGGTCCGCGCTCCGGATACCGGAATT
>CAWJCS010000001.1:0-422596 GCA_963841435.1 uncultured delta proteobacterium | reverse complement strand
AAGTCTCGTTCGCCCGCGATTCGGGCTGCACGGCGCGGGCTCCTCCTTGACCACGCTCGCCTTGCCGCAGGAAATCAAATCAACGCCACTTCCGCAGGTATCCGTGCAGCGTGATTGCGGTTGCAATGCCGAGGGGAACTAGCGCCAAGGGGAGGAAACTATGGGGAGCGACCGTGCCGCGAACAAGCGCTCCGATCATAGCTAGTGCCAAAAAATTCGCGCGCTCCGAAGGTCTCTTTGGATGACGGGCCAGGAGTCGAGCCGGCCGATGCGCCCACGACCACCGCACAGACCGCCACGAACGGATCGACAGCGCTGGAACCGGAGTGCTCCAAGAGCCAGCTCGCTACCGGGTACAACGTGAGAACAAGTAGGAAGAGCAACCAGGGTCTCGCATGCCATCGGCGCTTGGAGAGCGCCCGAGATAGCACTGCTCCAACCACAGGCCCTGCTCCGATAGGCGACAGTCGCTGCCGAGTTGCGAATGGCCACAAAGACCAACACGGCGACGCTGAAGAACGAGTAGACGCGATGCTTGGTCACCAGCAGTAGCGCTTGTTGCAGGTGTCATTCAGTTGTTTGAACATCCAAACGCATACACCTATGCCCGGGACGTTCACCGGCGGTGGGCAAGACCCCGCCGTCTTGCCACATATCGCGAAAAAGGAGTATGCGATGGCCTTGCACTCGGAGCAGGTCGCGGGACGCCCGGGCTGATTCGGCGCAGGTCCACTGTCGGTTCCCCGACTCCCACCCTCGCCCGATCCCGGGTCGCCCCCGGCCCCCTGAGGATTGAGTCCGGTTGAACCGAGAAAGTTCACCGGGTCGTTGAGGACGTAGACGTACAAGTTGTCCGCCGCCAGGAAGCGGAGCGGCTCCTTCGCCGTCCATCTCCCAACCACGGCGTCGTAGTCGCGTGCCCCGAACCGTATCAACCCGCTGTCCCCATCATAAATCCCCCCCGCAAACCCAAACGGCATCCAATCGAGCCCCGCCCCCGTCACCTCGCCAAACGCCGAGTAGCCCGCACTGAACGGCACATCGCCGACTCGTCCACGTTCACCACGTACCTGCGGCGACCCCAGATGGTCGCTCACAACGCGGTACGTCGCGCCCCCCGCACCACGTAATCCGGCACGTTCCCCTTCGACCCGTACGCGTACTCCGCCACGAGCGCACCCGCCCCATCGAGCTCCGCCACCGGCTTCAGCGCATCCCGATACACCCACTGCTTCAGCAGCACCCCGTTCTTCTTCTTCCCGACCCTCCGCCCCATCCCGTCCACCAAGTACTCCACCAAGTCGCCATTCGGCAACCCCACGGTCAGCAAATTCCCGAGCGCATCGTACTGGAACATCCACTCCTCCCCCGTGGACGTATCCGTCTTCGTCTCCATCTCCCCATTTGCCGTGTACGTAAACACCTACGGCCCGTAGCTCAGCAACCGGTCCTGGTCGTCGTACGTCCCCGTCCAAGTGCCGCGCCCCGCCTTGTACCCCGCCGTCCGGTTGCCGTTCGCGTCGTACTCGAAGTGCTCATCGAGCACCCCGTTGATCGTCACGTCCGTCAGCCGCCGCAGCGCGTCGTACGTGTACTGGTAGACCTTCGTGACCCCAGCACCTCCGTCTTCTGCACGATCCGCCCGAGCTTGTCCCGCTCGACGCCCGCAGCGTCGTACGTGATGTCGGCGAGCGGCGTCGCCGAGTACTGCGCCGTCTGCCGCGCGAGCTCGCCGAAGGTGTTGTACGACAGCGTCTCCGTCGTGTTGCCGAGCGCGATCCCCGTGATGAGGCCATTCTGCGCGCTCCGCGTGAGCCGGAGCGCATTGGCCGCGGACGTGCCGCGCAGCTCACCGGTGAAGCGCACGTGAGCAATTGGTCGTTGTCGTAGCCGAACACCGTCTGCGCCGTGCCGCTCGCGCCCGTCACGGTCTCGAGGATCTTGTTGAAGTCCGTGTTGTACTGCCAGGCGACGCTGCCCGTGACGTTGCCGCTCCACGTCGTCTGCGTCGTGAGCATGCCGTCGTACGTGAAGTGCAGGTTGGTCCCGTACGGCCCGAGGATGTCGCTCGTCTTGCCAGCTCCGCTCGGGGTCCCGGGCGGGTAGTACGCGTAGTCGAGCATGCCGCCGGGGATTTGGACGGTGTCGAGGCGGCCGGCGCTGTCGGGCGTCCTGACGATTTGCACGCCGTCGGGGCGGGTTTCCGTGCGGAGCATGCGGTCGAGGTCGTAAGTGTAGCTCGTACTCGCAGCGGGCAGGCCGGCGGGGGGTGGGGCGTAGGTTTCCAGCAGGTCCACGGGCGTGTAGGTCATGCCGTGGGTGGGTCTGCCGGGGGGCGTGACCGTCGCGAGGTTGCTCACGGGGTCCCAGGTGAAGCCCGTCGTGGCTCCGGCGCGCGTTTCGATCAGGGTGCGGCCGAGGGCGTCTCGGCCGTAGGTGGTCGGGACGGTGAGCGCGTCGGTGATGCTTTGGAGGTAGCCAGCCGAGGAGCCGCTCGGGACGTAGCCGTAGTCCGTCGTGCGGGCGAGGGTTCCGGTGCCCTGGATGGTTCGAAGGAGGCGGCCGTTCGTGTCGTATTGGTAGTCCATGCGCGCGAGGCCGGTCACTTGGGTGCGCGTCGTGCGGCCGAGCGTGTCGATGATGCGCGTGGTGGTGCGGCCGACGGGGGTGACGTCCGTGAAGGTGCGGCTCGACTTGACGTAGTTGGTGGTCCAGGTTCGTCCGTTCAGGACGCGCGTGCTCGCCATGGCCAGGAAGTCCAAGGGGTCGTTGGGGTTCAACGAGGTGAATTGGCGGGCGTTGGCTTCGACGGAGGTCAAGCCCGACGGCAGGACGGTCGTGCGAGACTCGATCGGCGAGACCAGACCGAAGCGAGCGTCGGAATTCTTGGCCACGCTGATCTGAGTTCCGTCGGCGAGTGAGTTTTGTTTCAGGAACTCGGGTGTGTCCGCGCTCGTCTGTTGCAGGAGATCGGGCGTCGTTACGGTTCGCGAGACGCCCACGGAGTCCGGCAGGATCTGGGTTTGGTATGTCGTGGTGCGACCAAGGGCGGTGCTGCGCGACACGCTCCAGTCGGTGTAGTCGCCGGATTGGGAGAGTTGCTGGTAGCCGCCAGCAGCGTCCGCATCGAGCGCGAGCCTTCCGAGAGCGTCGTAGCTCATCGTGCTCGTTTCGCCGCGGCCGTTCGTCATGCTCGTGAGCAGGCCGTTCTGGTAGGTCATCGTGGTGGAATTGCCTTCAGGGTCGCGGATCTCCTGAAGGTAGCCGTTCGCATCGAGGGAGAGCGCCGTCCGCTGGCCGAACGGACCCACGATGGCCGTCGGCGTCCCGGTCGCATCGCGCTCGATTTGAGTCACCTGTCCAGCGCGGTCGGTTATGGCTGACAGCGTGTGCCCGACGCCATAGTCGAAGCGGTAAACGTTGGCGCCCGTCATCGCGTCCTTCGTCGAGAGATGACGGCCGAGCTGATCGAAGGCGAGGATTTCGTTGCCCGATTTGGAACCAATCGCGAAGGCTGCTCCGCTTTCGGATGGCAATGGCGAGGTCAGCTTGAGCAGGCTGCCCAGTCCGCCGCTGACGGGAACGCAGAAAGAGCCATCGCCGCAGATCGCCAGACCCTGGTATTGGCCTGGGCGTACGGAGCGAGGGCTCCCTCGTAGAAGGTCGGGCCGTTCCCCTCCAGGTTTCCGGCCACGGTTCTCACGATGTTCTGCGAGTCGATCGTTCGAATGCGATTGCAGGGAGCATCGAGGGCGGGCGCGAGACAAGAGCTAGCAGCAGCGAAGTAGAGCTGGCCATACTTGTCGAAAGCGAGGCCAACCGGCGAGACCGCTGCTTGCTTAGCGTCGAGCCCGTCAATGAGTCGCGCTTGGCAAGATGCGCTCGTGGATGCGCAACCTTGCCCGGCCACGTGGAAGATCTGACCGTTCTCGATCCGAATGATCCTATTCAGCCCGCCAGAGCCGCAAGCGGAAGTATCTGTCGCGATTCCCGCGTACAGCACCCCATTGGGCGAGATCGCGAGGGTCTCCGGCGACAAGATTGTCTGTTTGGCGACGGAACCGTCGGGCGGCAGCAGCGGAGTGCAGCCGATGTATGGAGACACGCCCGCAATGGTCGTGATGATGCCATCCGGCGACAGTTTTCGGATGGTCCTGTCCAGTTCGACGAAATAAACGGCTCCGCCGGGTTCCACCGCAATCGAGTTCGGCCTGTCGATCAGCGCCTGGGTTCCCGGGCCGCCGTCACCCGTGTGACCCTGCGTGCCACCAACGCCAGCGACCGTACGCAAGATGCCGTCGGTTCCGATCTTTCGCAACGCATGGTTCAAGTGATCCGCGATGTAGAGGGAGCCGTCTGGGCCGAGCTCGAGATCTCGGATGTTGTTGAAGCGGACGCTTGGATCGGAGGCGAGACCGCCGTCGCCGGCGAAACCAGAGCTATTGGCATTTCCCGCGACCAGAACCGACCCGGTTGCCGTGGTGCGCCGAATGCTCTCACCGTTCGTGAAGTAGATCGAACCGTCTGGGGCGGTCGCAATGCTCGGCCCAACCCCGATCGACGTCGTCGTCCCAGGTTTGGGAAACTGCTGCTTGATCACGCGTGGCATTGCAGACTGGATCTGGCGGTCCCCATTCCCCAGCTCAAGCCGCTCGAGCGCGGGTTCGTAGACGTCGTGCACATCCAGGGTCCACCCGCCGAGACCGAGTGGTCGAGGATCGAATGCGCCGATCGGAACCGTCCAATGTCGTTGTCGCCAGATGGTAATTTGTCCGGAGTAACAAGTTTGCTCTCCACTTTGGGCCCAGCCACCCGACGGACGAACATAGCAACCGCCGTATCCCGCAAAGACGCTAACGGAGAGCGCCTGCGCACCCTGGAGCGTTCTGCCGAATGCGTCCTTGCCGTCCCACTGCACGGTGACGCTGGAGGTGTCGTTGGGATCGGCAAGCCAAGTTGCAAGCCGGCGCGACCCCAAGGTCGCCTCCGCTTTCGAGAAGAGCAGGGACATGGTTCGGGGAATCGGTGGAACGGTCACCTGATAGGTGGTCCTCCGGCCGGGTGTTCTGTTGTTAGCGTAGTTCAATGAGAAAGGAGTTCCCGCGACGGCGATCCGCTCCTTGAGCACCTGGGTTTCGCACTCGATAATCGAGCCGCCCGACTGGCAGGGGTCCTGCGGATCCGGATCGGGCAGCGGCGTATTGTTCGGGTCGGGGCAGTCATCACACCGTATCGGCCAGTTGCAGTCGAACGGCGTCGCGTGGCTGAATCGGACACGCCATAGCGTTTGTCCGACCGCGTACAGCGAAGCCATTTGTCCTCGCTCGGCGTCCGTGATGCCGTACGCGGCCAGGGCGGCACCCGTGTCCGCGAGGCCATCGCCGGTGACGTTGACGTCGGCGAGGCCACCCGCTTCCCCGACGATCTCCAAGACGATACCAGTCTCTTCAGCGTTCCAGACGGCGGTGCCCTTGTCGTAGGAACCGAATGGAACGGGCGTCCCAACCGGAAACTGCCGGTAGTTGTTGACGTAATACACGAGTGGCGTCGAAAAGGTGATCCCGGACGACCCCGCGGCGATGGCCTCGTCGGCGTTGACCTCGAAGGCGTGGGTGTAGTGGCTTTCGGGCGGCAGCGTGCCCGGCATCGCGTCCGGACCGTTATCGCCGACCGTAAATTCGGTGATCCGCACGTTCATCGCCGCCAGGGGAACCGACCCGCCTCCGGGTACCGCCATCGTTGCTTGGGTCCCAGAGGGGACCAGCACGGTGCCCCTCCGGGAACCGTCTGCATCAGTCTGCACGCTACCTTGCGCAACCTGGAAAGCTGCGGATTGGTTCGTCAAGTCGATTGGCGTCACCACCGGGTCGGACGTGATCATGACGACGTTGGGGGCGGTCACGTACTCGCCCCACACGGTCGTGATCGGGCGTTGAACGTCGAGGTAGCCTGGCTTCTCGTATTGCGCCACGAGGATCCCCTCCGCCGTTGACGA
This sequence comes from uncultured delta proteobacterium, assembly GCA_963841435.1. Taxonomy (GTDB): domain Bacteria; phylum Myxococcota_A; class Polyangia; order Polyangiales; family Polyangiaceae; genus PMG-095. The sequence continues at coordinate 416,601 of CAWJCS010000001.1, read as the reverse complement.
CCATGTCGAAGTGGCCGTTGACCCTGCTCGTGGTGTAGCCGAACTCGGGATGGTTCAAGATCGTTACGCGTACTCCAGGCAACACGGAGCTGTCGCGTGCGGTCACAATGCCGCTGATGAGCGCCGCACGCTCGACCACGATGGTCCCTGGCGCAACGCCGACCTGCACCGGGTTCGGCTGCTCGTAGATCCATTTCATCGATTCGTGGAGCGTCGTGCCCACGGTGGGGTCGATGGCGCTGCAGCTCTTCACCTGGGGGCCGAGGACGGGGTCGCACCACTCGATGGTGCAGGGATCGCCGTCGTCCTCTATGTTCGAGCCCGACGCCGTGCACTCGCCGGAGCCGTTGCAGGTGGCGAGGGTGCAGGCGTCGAGGAAGCAGTCGGTGCCGGCGGGCGTGGGGTTGTAGGTGACGACTCCCGTCAGAGGGTCGCAGCTGCCGATGCTGCAGGGGTTCGTCGTGTCGATCGGCACCGGGGTTCCGGGCTGGCAGACGCCCGTGGCGTCGCAGGTCTCGGCGCCGTTGCATTGGTCGTAGTCGCTGCAGCTCGTGCCTGCGGAAACGGGGTCGTGCTGGATGCCGAGCGTCGGGTCGCAGGCGTCGGCGGTGCAGAGGTTGTCGTCGTCGACTGGGAGGGGGGTGCCGGGTTGGCAGGCGCCCGCGCCGTCGCAGGTTTCGCTGCCGTCGCAGACGTTGGCATCCAGGCAGAGCGTGCCGGCAGCGCTCGGGGTGTGAGTGACGCCGTTGACGGGGTCGCAAGCGTCGTCCGTGCACGGGTTTTGGTCGTTGGAGTCGAGCGGAGTGCCGGGGGTGCAGGTGCCGGCGCCGTCGCAGGTTTCGGCGCCGTTGCAGACGTTGGCGTCGGCGCAGCTCGTGCCGGCGGTGACGGGGGTGTGCGAGACGCCGTTGGCCGGGTCGCAGACGTCGGCGGTGCAGGGGTTTTGGTCGTCGAGGTCGAGGGGGGTTCCGGGTGTGCAGGTACCGGCGCCGTCGCAGGTCTCGGCGCCGTTGCAGACGTCGGCGTCGGCGCAGCTCGTGCCGGAGGCCATGGGCGTATGGCTCACGCCGTTGATCGGGTCGCACACGTCCGCGGTGCAGGGATTCTGATCGTCAAGCTCGAGCGGGGTGCCGGGGGTGCAGGTGCCGGTGCCGTCGCAGGTCTCGGCGCCGTTGCAGACGTCCGCGTCCGTGCAGCTCGTGCCGGCGGTGACGGGGGTGTGCGAGACGCCGTTGATCGGGTCGCAGGCGTCCGCGGTGCACGGGTTGCCGTCGTCGACGGTCAGCGGGGTGCCGGAGGCGCAGGTGCCTGCGGCGTCGCAGGTCTCGGCGCCGTTGCAGACGTCGGCGTCGGCGCAGCTGGTGCCGGGGGCGACGGGTGTGTGGCTGACGCCGAGCGTCGGGTCGCAGGCGTCGGCGGTGCAGAGGTTGCCGTCGTCGAGCGTGAGGGGGGTGCCGGATTGGCAGGCGCTGGCGCCGTCGCACGTTTCGCTGCCGTTGCAGACGTTGGCGTCGAGGCAGAGGGTGCCGGCGGTGCTCGGGGTGTGAGTGATGCCGTTGACCGGGTCACACGCGTCGTCGGTGCAGGGGTTTTGGTCGTTGGCGTCGAGCGCTGTGCCGGCCGTGCACGCGCCGGTGCCGTCGCAGGTCTCGGCGCCGTTGCAGACGTCGGCGTCGGCGCAGCTGGTCCCCGTTGCGACGGGGGTGTGCGTGGCGCCCGTGAGCGGGTCGCAGGCGTCCGCGGTGCAGGGGTTGCCGTCGTCGACGTCCAGGGGAGTGCCGGGTTGGCAGGCGCCGGTGGCGTTGCAGGTCTCGGCGCCGTTGCAGACGTCGGCGTCGGCACAGGTGGTGCCGGCGGCGGCGGGGGTGTGGCTGACGCCCGTGACCGGGTCGCAGGCGTCCACGGTGCAGGGGTTGCCGTCGTCGACCGCTGGTGGCGTGCCGGACGTGCAGGCGCCCGCGCCGTTGCAGGTCTCGGCGCCGTTGCACTGGTCGGCGTCGGCACAGGTCGTTCCGGCGGCGAGCGCGGTGTGGCTCACGCCCGTGACGGGGTCGCAGGCGTCGGCGGTGCAGGGGTTGCCGTCGTCGGTCGTCGGGGGTGTGCCCGCCGTGCAGGTGCCTGCCGCGTCGCACGCTTCGCTTCCGTTGCACTGATCGGCATCGGAGCAGTCCGTGCCGGCGGCGACTGGCGTGTGGCTCACGCCGAGCGTTGGGTCGCAGGTGTCGGCGGTGCAGGTGTTGGCGTCGTCGAGGACGAGCGGCGTGCCCGCTTGGCAGGCGCCGGCGCCGTCGCACGTTTCACCGCCGTTGCAGACGTTGGCGTCGAGGCAGAGGGTGCCGGCCGCAGTCGGCGTGTGCGCGACGCCCGTCACCGGGTCGCAGCTGTCGTCGGTGCAGGGGTTTTGGTCGTTCGCGTCCGGCGGGGCGCCGGCGACGCACACCGCGCTCGCGTCGCAGGTTTCGTCGCCGTCGCAGGCGTCTCCGTTCGAGCAGCTCGTGCCGGTTGCGACCGGCGTGTGGGTGACGCCGGCGATCGGGTCGCAGGCGTCGGTGGTGCAAGGATTGCCATCGTTCGACGGGTGGTGCCGTGCCGGCGACGCAGGCGCCGGTCTGGCACGCGTCGCCCACGGTGCACGCGCTGCCGTCGCTGCAGGCGGTGCCGTCCGGGCGGGCGGGGTTCGAGCACACGCCGGTGGATGGGTTGCAGCTTCCCACGTCGTGGCATTGGTCCAGGGCGGCGCAGGCGACCGGGTTTTGGCCGGTGCAGGTGCCCGCCTGGCACGTGTCGGTCTGGGTACAGGCATCCGCGTCGCTGCACGAGGTGCCGTCCGGCTTCGTGGGGTTCGAACACGCTCCAGTCGCCGGATTGCAGGTGCCGGCATCGTGGCAATGGTCGAGCGCCGTACAGACGACCGGGCTTCCGGCGGTGCACGAGCCCGTTGCGTTGCAGGTCTCGGCGCCGTTGCAGGCGTTCCCGTCCGAGCAGCTGGTGCCTGCGGCGACCGGCACGTGTTGCGGCTGGCCGTTCGCGTCGCACATGTCGGTGGTGCACGGGTTGCCGTCGTCCATCGGTATGCAGGTTGGATTGAAGGGGCCGAACACGAAGCGATCGAAGAGGTAGGGCCCCGTCGCGTTCCCTGGGCGGTTGAGCTCGATGCGGAAACGCAGGTCCGAATAGCTCTGGGAAAGTGCCGTCTGGATCGCCGCCGGCACACCGAACTCCGCGCGGTGCCACACGCCTGGCGTCCATTGCTTCAAATCGTGCAGCCCGAGCGGCTGGTTGTTGATGCCGCGGCTCGGCACGTCGATGAACAGCATCACGGTGCCGTACCAGTCGGGGTTCGGCTGGCTCGTCGGGATCATCAGGTCGAAGCCGACCACCGTCGGCGCGGACTCTTCCTTCGAGAGCGTCCGGCTGATGACGCTCGACCAGCCGCCCCCGCTCACCGAGAGCGACTTCGTCCCCTCCACGTGCGTGTTCGAGAGCGCCAGCGTCGGGCTCGAGTAGATGGCGGACCAGTCGAGCAGGCTCTCGAAGCCGTACGTACGGGTCATCACGGTCGAACAGAGCGGACTGCGACGTGGCGACGGGCTCGTCTTGCTTGGGCGCCTCTCGCGAGCAGCCCGCTAGCGCGATTCCCGCTGCAATGAGGCCCAACACCGGAATGATTCCGCGCGTGCCCGTTCCCTTTCCGCTTCCTCCGCGTCCAGGAACCGCCGGACTTTCCGCTCCGGACTCGAGACGCGATCCCTTACCCACCACCTGCCCCATGTTCGTGCTCCCTCAGTTGACTTGGTCGCTAGGCAACTCCAATCCTTTCGTCCGTCACACGGCTTTTTCTAGCGGTCAATCACAAAAGCTTCGTGGGGACTGCCCCCCAACTCCCATGGTTTGAGATTGTCGTGTGACCCCTCACGGTCTCGGTCACCCCTCACGGATGCCTCGCTACCTATTTGAGTCTCAAGGGTTCCGCCCCTAGCACCACCGCACGCGGACGCGATACGTGACTTTCGTTTCGCCGCGCTTGGGGATGGGGACGTCGAATGTGAAGGTGAAGGCGTCTTCTTTTTTGGCGGGGTGGCTCGAGGAGATGATGGTCCAGTCTCCGCCGACGGGCTCGCGGACTTCGACCTTCACGGCTTCGTCCTTGTGGTTGCGGAGCTCGATTTGCCAGGCGGATTCGGAGACGCAGCTGCCGAGCGCGCGCCACTCCATCTGTTTGCGGTCACCGACGACGTTGAACGCTTCGCCCATCTTGACGCGGATTTTCTCGTCGCGTGGCGTGTGGTCGATGCTGTCCTCGCCCACGAATTGCTTGGAGCCGCTCTTGTCGGCCTTGTAGACGCGAAGCGTGCCCTTCGGGAGCGGCATGCCGAGGCGGTTCGCCTCCGAGTTCTTGAAGTCGAGGAACACGCCGATCTTCTGGTTCTTCTGGAGCTCGCCGTACTGCCCTCGGTACCAGTACTGCTGGCCGAAGAAGATGAGCTTCTTCTCGATGCCGATGCCCTGCGCTTCGAGCAAGGTCACCTGCTTTTGCTCCTTGTCGAGCACCGTCGTCGGGCGGCCGAGCGTGTAGAGGTGGTACTCGAAGAGGCCCTCCTCCTTGAAGCCGGCCCCCCCCGCTTCGTCCATCGTGACCATGCGGCTCTTCGCCGCGCGCGCCATGGTCTGCTCCTCGACGCGGTTCACGTCGCCCGCGACGAGCTTGAGCTCGGCGTCGCGGTAGCTCGTGCCCGATTGGTTCTGCAGCGTGACCCAGCCAACGAGGTCGCCCTTGGTGTCGCTGTCGTTGACGACGAACACGTAGTCGGCCTGCCACGAGAGCCCCTGCGCCAGGTAGCTCACCTCGAGCGTTTGCTTGGGCTGCCCGCTGTCCACCAGCCAGACCAGCGTCGGCTTGGCGATGAGATCGGGCGGCAGCTCGGGGAAGGCGAGGCGCCCCGGATAGCCGAAGGTGATCTCTTTTCCGATCTGCAAGATGGGACCGTTCGCCATCGACAAGAGCTTTGCGTCGACGACGTCCTCGCGGCCCGTGGCCTCGTGATAGCGATACGCACGCACGTTCCGGCCGACGTATTTGTTGAGCAGCGTCTCGGGCGTCAGAAGGTCGAAACGGTAGTTCTGCTCGAGCACGCGCAGACTCCCAACGAGCGGCTTCACGGCTACCGTTTCGGGCTGAATCGTTGCGGCAACGTCGCGAAACTCGAGCTCTACCTTGCCGGTGCCGAGATCCTTGAGCTCGCGCACCTCGCGCACGAGGCCGAAGCCTTGGTTATACACGGTGATGCCCACCGTTTTGCGATCGGCGTCGCCCGACACCTTCTTCGGCGGCGCGCCAGCGAGCGCAGGGCCCGCGCCCGAAAGCCCGAGGCCCAGGCACAGCGCGGCGCTCCACATGCGTTTCAACACCATCGGATCCTCACTCGGTAGGTCACTTTGGTTTCTCCGCGCGCCGGCACGTCCACGTGGAACACGAACGTCTGCGCGTCTTCTTTCTTCGCGGCGTGGCTCGCCGAAACGATCTCCCAGTCACCGCTCGCGGGCTCGATCACGTCCACCGTGACCATTTCGTCCTTGTGGTTGCGGAGGGCTATCTCCCAGCCGCTCTCGCTCGAGCAGTTGCCGTAGACCTTGAAGTCGGTCTGCTTGCGGTCGGCGACGACGTCGAACGCTTCGCCGAGCTTGACGTTCGAGCTTCTCGTCGCGCGGCGTGTGGTCGATGGCGTCCTCGCCGACGAACTGCTGCGCCCCCGCGGAATCGGCCTTGTAGACGCGCAAGGTGCCCTTGGGCAGCGGCATGCCGAGGCCCTCTTTTTCGCGGTTCTGGATCACGACGAAGACGCTGACCTTCTGATTCTTCGGTAGCTCGCCGATCCGACTGCGGTAGTAGTAATCGGCGCCGCGAAACTCGAGCTTCTTCTCGACGTGAATGCCGTGCGCCTCGAGCAAGGTCACCTGCTTCTGCTCCTTGTCGAGCAGGTCCGTCGGGCGGCCGAGCGTGTAGAGGTGGTACTCGAACAGAGACTCTTGAGAAAACTGCGGAGCCGCCGGCGCCGCCATCCGCAGGCTCTCCATGGGCATGGGCGCCTCGGGCGGCGGAGGCGGGGCCACGCGCTGCACGTCGCCGGCGACGAGCTTGAGCTCGGCACTCGGGTAGCTCGTGCCCGTGGTGTTGGTGAGCGTGACCCAGCCCGTGAGGTCGCCGCGCGTGTCGGCCGCGTCGAGCACGAGCACGTAGTCGGCGCGCCAGGTTAGGTTCGCCGTCAGATACGATACCTCGACGCGCTGCTCGGCGAGGTCGCTACCGAGCAGCCACACGAGCGTGGGCTTTTCCACGAGGTTCGCGGGGACGTTCGGGAACACGAAGCGACCCGGGAAACCCGTGACGATCTCGCCGTCGATGCGCAGCACGGGGCCGCCGCCTTCGACGGAGAGCACGTCGGCTTCCTTGGTTTCGTCCGTGCCGAGCTTCTCGTTGTAGCGGACGACCTTGACCTTTTTGCCGACGTACTTTTCGAGCAGCTTCTCGGGCGTCAAAAGGTCGTAGCGGTAGTTCTGCTCGAACACGGTGAGCGCGTCGGGGCGCGTGAGGCTCCGGAGGTGCACCGTCTCCGGCTGGATCTGCGTCGAGACGTTGGCGAACGCGAGCTCCACCTTGCCCGTGCCGAGCGAGATGCGCCGCTGTTCGCGCACGAGCCCGAAGTTCGAGTTGTAGACGGTGATCGAGACTTTCTCGCGCCCCTTGCCGTCCGACACGTGATGGCTCGCCGGGCCACTCGGCAGCTCGCGGACGGGCGGCTTCGCGCCCGAGCAGCCGAACGCCGCCGCGAGGACAGGGAGCGATAGCCAGCGAAGGATCCTAAAAGCCATGCGGTTCGTTTCGTTAACGCGAAGAGCGCGGCATCTTACAGCGCGCCCGCCCTTTTCGACGCACCGCGCGCGCCCGGTCACGGCCCCGCTCTCGCGAGCGGCCGTGGCGGCCCGAAAGGACCACGGCGGGCCCGACCTCGGAGCCCGCCGCGCCAGTCGCCCCGCAGATCGCCGTGCCAACCCTGGCGTGCCAGTGGCACAGAAGCTGCCACTGGCCGCCCTTAAACTAAAACATAAACCTTTGTAATTATTATTTTATTTACATCTGGACCACGTGGCACGGCGCGTGCTGTACCGATGGGCGGAGGCAGCCACGTGATCCGCCATCATCTCGTCCTTCGTCTCGCGCTCTGCGTCGCCCCCGCCACCTGGCTGGCGGCCTGCGCCGGTAGCAACCCCGGAAACCCGGTGCCAGCGGACAACGGCACCTTCGAGTCCGACCTGCCGAACGGCGCGAGTCAGTCCCCGGGCTCGGGCGGAGCCGTCGGCGTCGACGCCAGTGCGACCGGCGGCTCGACCAGCTCGGGCGGCACCACCACGGCGGCTCCGACCACGGGCGAGGGCTCCGACGCCGCGCGCACCATCGAGGAAGCGGACATCGTCAAGATCGAGGACGACCGGCTGTACGCGCTCTCGCGCTACGGCGGACTCAGCGTGATCGACATAGGGACGCGCGACCGGCTCGAGCCGCTCGGCACGCACAAGATCGTCGCGACACCGTTCGAGATGTACGTGCACTCCGGCGTCGTGACGGCGCTCTACAACGGCTACGCCGACTATGCGTACGACGACGCCGCGAAGACGTGGACGTACTTTCAGACCAGCTACGTCGTCGTCATCGACGCGCGGGACCCCGCCAACATGGTGGAGCTCTCGCGCTTCGAGATCGGCGGGGAAATCTCGGACTCGCGCATCGTCGGCAACGTGCTCTACGTGGCGGCCTACGAGAACGGCTACTGCTGGGGTTGCGGTACCGCGCCGAGGACGAACCTCATCTCGCTCGACGTGAGTGACCCGGCGGACGTGCGAAGGGTCGACGAGCTCTCCTTCGACGAGGACGAGAACTACTCGTGGCACCGGAGCCTCACCTCGACCGAGAACCGCCTCTACGTGGGCGGCCCCGAATGGGGCCCGGACCAGCCCGTTGGCAGCACGATCCAGGTGATCGATATCTCCGACCCGGGCGGCGACATGGTGCTCGGCGCCGCCGTCGGCGTGGCGGGTCAGATCTCGAGCCGCTGGCAGATGGACGAGACGGACGGCGTGCTGCGCGTCATCAGTCAGCCGTTTTCGTGGAACGAACGTAGTGTCCCCGCCGTCGAGACGTTCCGCGTCAACTCGTCGTCGTCGATCGTGCCGCTCGCGTCCGAGGATCTGCTGCTGCCCGAAAACGAGTCCTTGCAGACGGTGCGCTTCGACGGGCCGCGCGCGTACGCCATCACCTTCCGCCAGACCGATCCGCTCTTCACGATCGATCTTTCGGACCCGGCGCGCCCGCGTCAGGTCGGCGAGCTCGCCATGCCCGGCTGGCTCTACTACCTCGAGCCGCGCGGCGATCGCGTGCTCGGGCTCGGCTTCGACCAGGGCAACCAGGCGGGCGCCATCACGGTCTCGCTGTTCGACGTGAGCGATCTCGCCACGCCGAGCATGCTCTCGCGCGTCAACTTCGGCGGCGACTGGGGCTCGCTCGCCGAGGACCAGGATCGCATCCAAAAAGCTTTCAACGTCATGGACGACATCGGCCTGATTCTCGTGCCGTTCTCCGGCTGGTCGTCGAGCACGAGCACCGGGGGCTGCTACGCGGGAAGCTACCAATCGGGCATCCAGCTCGTCGACTGGAGCAATGACGCCCTGTCGCTCGGTGGCATCGCGCCCTCGATCGGCCAGGCGCGCCGCGGGCTGCTCCACGACGGTCGCCTGCTCGCCATGAGCGACGATCGCGTCGAGAGCTTCGACATCGACGATCGCGGCGCGCCGACGAAGACGGCCGATCTGCCGATCGCTCGCTACGTCACGCACACCACGGGGGTCGGCGACAGCGTTCTTCGCGTGACCCAGAACTGGTGGACCAACAACGAGGAGCTCGACGTGACCGGCGTCGACGCCGTCGGCAAGCCGGTGGCGCTCGGCAGCGTGATGCTGCCGCAGAAGGCCGACGACAGCTGCTACGCTTCGTCCTGGCTGAGCGACGTGCGTGCCAACGGAAACGACGCGTACCTCGTCTACGACTATTACAGCTACGACCCGAACACCGAAACGGCCGCTCAGGGCGCGCGCATCGTCACCGTTAACGTTTCCGACCCACGCGCGCCCGCCGTCGCCGGCGAGGTCTCCCTCGAGTTTACGCCCACGTACTACTACGGCTGGTACTACGGCGGCGGGGCGCTCGGCCTCGTGCAGAGCGGTACCGGAACGGCGGCTCTCGGCTCGACGCTCGCGTTCTTCTCGCACTCGCCAACGTGGAACGAGGGTCCCATTGCCGCGCCCGGCGAGCTTCACCTCGTCGATCTCGCGAACCCGAAGGCGCCCGTCACGCGCACGCTCGCGACGCCGAGCGCGCTCGGGTACACGGGCTTGGTTTCGAGCGGCAACGTGATCGCGACGAGCCACTACGAAGCCGTCGGCACGAGCACGAGCCGCGTGCGCTTCTATCTCGATCGCGTGGTGAAGCAGGGAAAGAGCAGCGCGCTCTTGCCGCCCGTCAACATCCCCGGCTCGCTCGTCGCCTTCGACGCCGAGTCCTCCCATGCCATCACGGCCGACTACCACGATCTTCGTTTCGACGGGCTCACGTGGGAGCAGTGCTATTCGGACTACGGCTCCGGCCGCTTCGAAACCACGGTCACGCCCGTCAACTACGAAAAGACGCGCGGCACCTGCATCGTCACGCAGGAGACGCTCTATCTGCTCGCGATCGACGCTGACCGTTCGACGGTCGTGGACCGCACCCAGCTCGCCCCCGGCGAGTGGGTGTCGGCCGTGGCGCTCGGCGACGATCGGCTGTTCGTCTCGCTCGGGCGCCCTTATTTCTATTATTACGGGTACAACGACTTCGGCATCGGCGGCGGCTACGGCGTGTCGAGCTTCGACGACCGCTCGTTGTCGCTCGTCGTGCTCTCCGGCCTCAGCTCGGGGGCGTTCACGAGCGCCCGGCTCGAGATCCCGGCGGGCGACACCTGGGGCTACGTGCCGCTCGTCGCCCGGGGCACGAGCGCGGCGCTTTCCACGGGCTTCCGCGGCAAGCTCGTGGTCGTGAACGCCAGCGACCCCGAGGCACCGCGCGTGTCGCGCGAGGTGGAGCTCGCGGGCTACGTCCAGGATCTCGACATCGTGGGCGACACCGCCGTCGCTTCGCTCGGCTACGACGGCGCGCAGGCGATTTCGCTCGCGGAGTGACGGCGCACCTTCGGGGGGCGAAAAACCGTGGTATCAGAGCCGCACTTTGGCCCAAAGGAGCGACTTTTCGAGCGTTCGCCGCATCGTGGTGAAGGTGGGGTCGCGCGTGCTCGCCTCCGACGCCGAGCTCATCCCGCGCCTCGCGCGTGAGCTCTCGGCGCTACGCTCGCCCGCGCGCAGCGTCGTGCTCGTTTCGAGCGGCGCGATCGCGCTCGGCGTGCAGCGGCTCGGCTACGGCAAGCGTCCGACGGAGATGTCGCGCTTGCAGGCGGCGGCCGCCGCCGGCCAGAGCGTGCTCATGCGGCGCTACGACGAGGCCTTCGGCGCCATCGGGGTCACCACGGCCCAGGTGCTCCTGACGCACGCCGACCTCGCGGAGCGCGAGCGCATGAACAACGCGCGCGACGCGCTCATCGCGCTCCTCGACGCCGGCGCCGTCCCCATCGTCAACGAGAACGACACGGTTTCCACCGAGGAGATCCGCTTCGGCGACAACGATCAGCTCGCCGCCATGGTGGCGCCGCTGCTCGGAGCGGATCTTCTCGTGCTTCTAACGGACGTCGAGGGCGTGCTCGACGAAAATGGCCGGCGCATCAGCATCATGGGCGAAAACGAGAAGCTCGGCAGCGTGCGCCCCCCGAGCGCTGCCGTCGGCAGCGGCGGCATCGCGAGCAAGCTCGACGCAGCGCGTAAAGCCTGCCGGGCGGGCGCAGCCGTGGTGATCGCCGCGGCGTCCCAGCCCGGCACGCTCAGCGCGATCCTTTCGGGGCAGGACGTGGGGACGCTCTTTCCGGTCCAGGGGACGCCGCTTCGAGCACGGCAACACTGGATCATGTTCACGCTGAAACCGCAGGGGACCATCGTGCTCGATGCGGGGGCCGCCAATGCCGTAAAGCAAGGCAAGGCGAGCCTTTTGCCCGTCGGGATCGTGGGCGTTCACGGGGAATTTGCCGTCGGGGACGCGGTTCGGCTCGTGGCGGCCGACGGCGTCGAGATCGGCCGTGGGCTCGCGCGACTCGGCGCGATGGACGCGGCGCGCGTCGCCGGTCAGAAGGGTCCGGCGCTCGAACAGCTGCTCGGACCCGGCCGGGGAGACACAGTGGTAGTGCATAAAGACGATCTGGTCGTCGCCTGACGGGTGGGTGGATGTGGGCGGCGTCTTCGTCGCCGCGCGGGTGATCTTTCTACCCAGTGCCACGTAAGGTTCGGTGTCGGAAACATCGCGCCTTGGCGCGTGTCACTACTTGAGCCGCATGCAAGATCGAGCCGCGGGTGAGGTGGCCCGGAACGTCGGCCCTCCTTCGGAGTGCCAGACGGGGGCGCGCGCTCGCCGGGCGAAGAGCCTGCCGCCCGCCGTGCTGCTCTGCGCCGCGTCGATCGGCGCGGCCGGGTGCTTGAAGCTGCCCGGGCAGGAGCCGAAGGTGGCGCCGGCCGCGTTCGGTGAGGTCGACGAGCCCGCCGTGCCGCTCGGCCTGCCTCTCGCCGTGACGACGCCGGAGGACTACGTGGTCCGGGTGGTGGCGGGCTCCGTAACCTGCTCGGGCTCGCTGCTCGACGAAGAGCGCGTCCTCACCGCGCACCATTGCCTCGCCGAGCGCGACGAGAACGGGCAGATGCTCTCGAAGGACCTGCCGATCGAGGCGGTCAGCGTCGAGCTCGGCGGCGATCCGTTCGCGTGGGGTGAGGTCGGGGTGCGGGCGATCGTGGCGCCGACGTGCGGCTACGCGGCCGGTGACGGCGACATCGCCATTCTCGTACTCGAGCGGCGGCTCGTCGGCGTCGCGACGCGCGGCGCGCGCCTGAACGCGCCACCCATCGCCGGAGCCGCCATCGAGCCCATCGGCTTCGGGCGCTGCGTGTGGACCTCCAACACGGGAGGGCGCGCCGTGCGGCAGGGCGGCAACATCGAGAAGCTTTTCCACCATACCTTTCGCCTGGATGCGAGCATTTGCCCCGGCGATTCGGGCGGCCCCGCCGTGGATCTTGCCACGGGCGAAATCGTCGGCGTGATCTCCGCCGCCGTGATGGATGCGAGCGACAAGACGCTCGGCCGCGCGGAGTTCACCCGCATCGACGCCTGGCGCCCCCTCTTCACGCAGGCGGAGCTGGTCGTCCAGGGCATGAGCCCGAACGAGCTCCCGCCCGTCGAATGTGAGTAGTTGGAAGCGGCGATCCCGATCCGCTAAACTTCAGCCGATGCGGGCGCTCGGGCGGTGGCTACTCTGGAGCTTGGTCGGGCTCGTTGTCATGACCATCGCGCTCCGCGTGACCGCGATCCGGTGGTGGCACGTGCCGGACGACGATCCCTGGCTGGATGCTTCGATTGCGCCGAGCCTCCACGGCGGCGACTGGCTCCTGCTCTGGCGCCTCACCGAGCCCGCGCTCGGCTCGCTCGTCGTCTGCCCGGAGCCACGGCACCCCGACCGCATCACCATTGGGCGGCTCATCGGCGAAGAGCGCGACCACGTGAAGGTGGAAGCGTCGCGCATCTTCGTGAACGAAAAGCCGTTCGGCTCGGAGGGTGACTGCGGGAGTCCGGTGTTCACGGTCACCTCCCCGCAGGGGGGCGACGTGGAGCAGCGCTGCTCCATGGAGGTCGCCCACGGGACGATCCACGAGCGCGGGGAGGCCGTCGCCACTTCGGACGTTCAGTCCTTCGAGGGCGAACGTCCATACGGGCGAAGTGTTCCTCGTGAGCGACAACCGCCGCTTTCCCTACGACTCGCGGGACTTCGGGCCCGTCGACCGCACCAGCTGCACGGAGACCGTTTTCTTCCGTCTCCTGGGCCCCGGCGGTTTCTTCGACGCATCGAATCGCTTTCAGTTCGTGCGCTGAGAGCGGCGTCGGTGGCGTGTTTTCGCAACCACCCATGGACGCCGGCCGCTCTTGCCGCTATTTTTCGTGGCACGTGAACGATGCTGGGCGCCGAGTGGACCGAAGTAGGCGTCGCCTGCGGCAAGTGCGACTGGTTCTCCCCCCGGGGATTTTCCCAGTGTCCCGAGTGCGGCGCCGATCTCGTGGTCCAGCCGGCCGGCCAGGCCATCCAGGCGATCTCTCCGTCGAGCCCACCCGCCGCTCCAAAAGCCGGTTCCCAACCGCTGACGTTCGGTGCAAGGTCGGATGCCGCGAGCGTCGCCCGGGGGAGCGCGTCGCCTTCGGCGCACCACTCCAAGGAACAAGCGATGGATCAAGCGAGGTACTTCGTCTGCGAGTCGTGCATGACCCCTGTGCCGAGTGGGCACAAGTTCTGCGGTCGCTGCGGCGCGGCGGTGCCGGAGACGATGCTCAACCAGCCCGTCGACTTTTACAGCGACATGCAGGATCCGTCGCGCGCGCGTCTGATTCTCATCCGCGGCGAGGGCATGGACGGGCTTTCGTACCATCTGAAAGCGGACGAGCACGTCGTCGGCCGGCAAGGCCAGGTCGAGTTCCCCGACGATCCGTTCGTGTCGCCGCGGCACGCCAATTTCTTCTATCGCGACGACCACTTGGTGGTGCGCGACGAAGGGTCGCTCAACGGCGTCTACTTCCGCGTGCGCGGCACCGTCGAGCTCGTGCCGGGTGACATGTTCCTCGTGGGCGAGCAGGTGTTTCGCCTCGACCCCACGCCGAAAGCTTCCGACGGAGCCGACGGCGACGGGACGTTCTTCTACTCGTCACCGAAGTACCCGAGCGCGTTCCGCCTCAATCAGATCCTCGAGGGCGGCGCCATCGGCATGACGGTGTGCACGCGCAGCAACAGCCTGCAGATCGGTCGTGAGGACGGCGACATCAACTTTCCGGCCGACGTCTTCATGTCCGCTCGCCACGCGACGGTCGAGGAGCGCGACGGCAAGTACTGGCTGTCGGACCTCGATAGCCGAAACGGCACGTACCTCAGGCTCAAGGCCGAGCGGGCCCTGTCGCACGGCGACTACGTGTTCATCGGGCGCCGATTGCTGCGCGTCGAGATGAACTCGAACTGACCCGCAGCGAGGCCTTGCCGACCGCCTCGGGGTCGCGCGGGAGCCTCGTCCTCGCCGCGAAAAAACGCGGACCTAGCCGGCCGCCGCTCTGCCCGTGCCCTCGCCGAGCAGCGCCGCCGTGCCGAGCGCCTCGGCGCTGCCGAGCGCGACCGTCGCGCCTGCGAAGGCTCCGAAGCCCACGAAGGTGCTGCGGCGGCGCGCTCCTCTCGAGCACGAAGGGCTCGCCGAATCTCGGCTTCTGAGCTGCCCGGCGGCGTCGCTACGCGTCGCGACGCGGGCGACGCCTGCGCCGCTTGCGACGGCCCGTCTCGACGGCCAGCGCTTCCTCGCCCTTTTCCTCGTCGCCCGCGGCGTCGGTGCTGGAGCGCTCCGCGGGCGCCGCATCCTCCAGCATCGAGCGGCCCTCGGCGGTCGCGTAGATCGACGCGATCTCTTTTGCGATCGGATAGAGGCTCGTGCGCGCGAAGCGCCCCGCCCGGCCCGCCTCGAGCCGCGGGAGGATCGCGACCACACGACGCACGGGCTCGGCGATGCGGCGCGGCATGTTGAGTCGGTCCACGATCGCTTCGAGGAAGCGGTAAGCGGCCTCGACCCGATCACGCGCACCGTTGCACGCCTCGCGCAGTGGCTCGAGCAGGAGCGCGGCCATCAGCACGACGTCGTCGAGAGCCCCCTCGGCGCGCGTGCGGCTGTCGATCTCGTCGAGCACGCGCCAGAGCACCACCTCCTCGTCGTCGGGCTGATCGGCGAGGAACGTCGAGAGCTCCGGCAAGAGCACGTCGAGGACGCCGGTTTCCCAGGCGAGATAGAAGGCGCGGTGCGAAAAACCACTGCGCAAGAGCCGGAGCAGCTCCTCGAACAGGCGTGGCTTCGCGGCGCGCGCCAAGGTTTCCCGGCATTCGACGACGGCGTCGTAGACCTCGGGTGACATGCCGAAATCCAGACGCGCGCAGAACTTGATGGCGCGCAGAATGCGCACGGGATCCTCGCGGAAGCGCACCGACGGGTCGCCGATGGTGTGCACGGTGCGCCGCTCGATGTCCGGCATGCCGCCGACCCAGTCGAGCACCACGCGCCGCTCCGTGTCGTAAAAGAGCGCGTTGATGGTGAAGTCGCGACGCGTCGCGTCCTCGTGCGCTTCACCGAACACGTTGTCGCTGCGGATCAGGAGATCCACGCCCTCGGCGTCGCTCTGCTCGGGCGCCCGCCGGAAGGTCGCCGTTTCGATCACTTTGCCGCCGCCGAACAGCACGTGCACGAGGCGGAAGCGCCGGCCGATGATGCGCGAGTTGCGGAAAAGCCGGCGGACGTCGTCGGGTCGCGCGCTCGTCGCCACGTCGTAGTCCTTGGGGGCGCGCCCGACGAGCAGGTCGCGGACGCCGCCGCCCACGAGGTAGCCCTCGTAGCCACCCTTGACGAGACGCCGAACGACCTTCGCGGCGTCCGGATCGACGCGGTCGTCGAGATCGATGGGGTACGCGACGGGCTCGGGCCCGCCGGCACGGGGCCCGCGCGGCCCGGATCCGCCCCGTCGGCTCGACGGCGGCTCCTCGGCTGGCAGGTCGCGTACCGTGTACGAGGGCAAGTCCGGGTAGTCGCCCGCGTCTTCGTCGAATCCGCTGGCGCCCGCCCCGTCCCGCTCGGGGTACGGCCTCGAAGGGGGCATTAGAACCAAAGTCCGAGCCCGGTGTAGCACGTAGCCCCCCGCGGGGCAGAGCAGACGACAGGCCCTGGCGCAGTTTCAGCGTGGATTTCTGCGATTTTTTGCGCCGACGCCCGCGCGCGCCACCGAAACGGGGGACCGGCCCGCGAGCTTGCGGAGCGCGGAGCAGATCACGGGATCCCCGCACGGGCCCACACGACCCACGGGCCGGGGCCAGCTCGGCGCCACGGCGATGCGGACCCGCACGTCGGGACCCGTCACGGGTGGGAGGGCTCCGGGCAGGTCGCTTTCCTTTTCCCCGCCGCGCTCGACGTCGAGCGAGAGAGCCGGCAAAAGGCCGGTCGTTTGGATGGGTGACCCGTCCGGCAGCACGAACAGCTGGGTCGTGAGCCTGAGCGCACCCGAGCCCGTGTGGTCCCGGAAGTACTCCTGCACGCAACCCTTGCCGAAGGTGCGAGCTCCGAGCAGCGTGCCGCGGCCGTAACGATCGATGGCGCCTGCGAGCATCTCCGCGGCGCTCGCCGTGTCGGCATCGACGAGCACGCCGACGGGCCCTGCGAAGCGCCGGCTCGGCCCCGGCACGGGCGTCGTGAGCACCTCCGTGAGGTGCCCGCCGTGGAGCAGCGGGAACGCGGGCACGCCGGGCAGCACCACGCCGAGCGCCGCTGCGGCGCCGTCGGTCGAGCCGCCGCCGTTGCCGCGCAGATCGAGCAGCAAGCCGGCCGGTGGCTCGCCGTCCTCCGAGAGCTCCTCGACGAGCTCCTCGAGGCGCTCGCCGAGGTCGTCGCCGATGTAGTGAATGCCGACGATGGCGGCCTGGCGCGCGCCGTACCTCACGAGATCGAGATCCAGCTCGTCGTCGTCGTCGTCGAGCAAGGCCTGGTCCTCGGCGCCCGGCGCATCGGGCGCGTCGTCGTACGGCGGCACCTCGAGCGACAGCGGCCCCTCGTAGCCCGCGCGCAGCACCGTGACACGCCGTGGCGCCTCGGGATCGGCGGGCAGCACGCGCTCGAGCTGTCCCAGCTCCTCGACGCTCAGGCCGCCTACGGTGACACCGCTCACCTCGAGCACGAGGTCGTCGACGGCGAGCGGCGGCCTCGGCCGGTCGACGATGCGCGCCCCAATCGGCGTCCGGACCATGTCGCCCCAGAGCCGCGAGCCGTCCTCGAAGCTTTCGTCGTCGGCGTAGAGCGCCCACTCCTCGTCGATCGGCGCCCACGCGCCGTGGGGATCGACGGCGCTCACGTAGGCGCGCACGGCCGCCGCCAGCACCACCTCTTGCCACTCCTCGGCGCTCAGCGAGGGCAGGTAGCGCTCACGAAGCGACGCCGTGAAGGGTGTCACGTCGTCGCCGAGCGCGTGCTCGATGGCCCCGACGCGTGATCCGAGCTCGGCGGCGAGCTCGCTCGCCGGCGTCGTCACGGGGCCGTCCTCGAACGCGCCGACGAGCGCGAGTGTCGTTGCTTCCGGCCGTGACGGGCGGCGCGCGCTCGCGCGCGCCCGATCGTATTTTGCGCCGAGCTCGGCGACCCAATCCACGAGCTCGCGCCCGAGCGCGTGGGCGTGCGCGCACGGCTCGGAGCTCTCCTTCGGCACCTCGATCTCGGCGAGCAGCGCCGCCGCGTCCTTCGCGATGCGGGCCCCCGGCGGCGCGTCCGGCGCATCCGACCAGAGGCCGTGCGGGTCGAGCCAGCTCACGACGAGGTCAGCGAACGCTGCCGTGCGCGGCGTCGGCACCTCGGCCGCGAAGCGCGCGTGGACCTCGGCAATGATTGAACGCGCCGTCGCGCAACGGATGCCGGCTGGTCCGCCGAGCGGCAACACGAGCTCGCGCGCGGGATCACAGCTCGTTGGATCGTCGTCGGCGGTGCCCGATGGCGGATTCGCGACCGGTCGGCGCTCCGGGACGACCGCCGCGTTCGACGGGCCGGGCTCGTCGTGCGGCGCGCGGACGAGCGAAAGGCCGAGCACCCCCGACGCGATGAGCGCGAGCGCGAGGACCTTGGCGACGCCACGTCTCATGGCGGCGTCGCGCTTGGGGGAGCGGCTGGCGGCGGGCCGCAGTCGCAAGCACCGAACCGCCGCCCATCGTCGGCGCAGATCTGGGCCCCCGAGCAACCGCCCGGCCCGGCACAAGACTGGCTCACGCCGGGCACGCAGGCTGCGGCGGACGCCCCGGCGGCGGGCGGAGCGACGCTCAACGCCGGCAGCGGCGCGTGGGCAGGCAGCGGTTCGGCCGGTGCCGCGGCCGAGGGCGCAGGCGGAGTCGATTCGAACGAGAAGAGCGCCTTCGGCGAACGGCAGCGCACGCGGGCTTCGGAGTGGACGTGCTCCGGATCCACGTTGACGGGTCCGCCCCGCGAGCGCTGCTCACTCGCGCCGAGCACGTCGTAGCCGTGTCCCGAGCACGGCTCTTCGATCGCCCGGAGGCAGGTCGAGAGCGGCACCTCGCATTGAAGCGCGTAACTGCCGTCGGGCATCTGCGTGCGCTGGACGCCCGCCGCGCACGCCGTCAGCGCGAGCGCGAGCACGGCGATGGAACCGCCGAGCGCGCGAAGGGATCGGCCGTCGTGCATCGAGGCAGCGTAGTCCATGGGTCGAGCTCCAGGGGCGTTCGAGACCGTCACCCGACCTCCAGCTTAGCCAGAACTATGTGCCCGGGGCGTCCACCGGGCAGGCTTGCGTGTCGATTCGGCCCGGGCGCTTGGCAAAATCGCGTTGCGCGCTTGCGAAATTTCGCATGAAAGGTCGGGTTGCCGGGCATCATCCGCAGCATGGTGTCATGGAGGATATGGTTGGGTGTCGGCGCGCTGATCGCTGCCGTGGGCTCGGGTTGCTCGGGCTCGAGCAGCGGCACGAAAGGCTCTGGTGGTCGCGGGGGCACCGCCGGAGCGAGCACGGGCGGCTCGGCAGGCAGCACCGCGTCCGGCGGCCGGACGGGTGGCTCCGCCGGAACGCTGGGTGAGTCAGGCGAGGCAGGCGCCAGCGCCACGTCGGCAACAGGCGGCGGTTCGGGGAGCGCCGGCGCGGCCGGCGTGATGATCAGCGGGGGCACCAGCGGCCAAGCGGGGTTCGGCGGTGCGTCTGGCTTGGGCGGCTTCGTCAATGGCGGCACGGGCGGCTTCGCGGGGCTGCCTGCGGGCAACGGGGGAGGCGGCGTGGCAGGCGCGCCCGCGGGCTGGTCGTGCACCACCTTCGCGTACAACGACGGCAAGTGTCACTGCGGCTGCGGCGTGCCCGACATCGACTGCAAGGACGGTGACATCGATTCCTGCGAGGTCTGCTCGGCACTCGGTAGCTGCCAGAGCAACTCGTGCCCGGGCAACATCGATCCCGACGACACCGCCCGTTGCATCCCACCGCCCCCCGGGTGGACTTGCAGCTCGTACTACTACCACGACGGCTCCTGCGACTGCGGCTGTGGCGCCTTCGATCCCGACTGCGACGACGCGTCGGTCGAAAGCTGCGAGGTGTGCAGTGCCTTCGGCTCCTGCGCAGGCGGCGTCTGTCCGGCGGCGATCGACCCGACCGACAACTCGACCTGCGCCGTTCCCGAAGGCTGGACCTGCAGCACCGACCTCTACAACGACGGCTTCGACTGCGACTGCGGCTGCGGCGTCGTGGACCCCGATTGTGCCTCGGCGTCGGTCACGAGTTGCACGAGCTGTTGGCACGGGTGCTCGCAAGAATCCTGTCCCGGCCCGATCGACCACGACAACAACGCGATCTGCACGGGCGTTCCGACGAACTGGTCGTGCCCCGTGCGCTTCTTCCACGACGGCGTGCAGTGCAACTGCGGCTGTGGCGCGCACGATCCGGACTGCCCGGATGACGACGTCAACAGCTGCGACGTCTGCGACCTCGACGGCAGCTGCTCGGCCCAGGCCTGCCCCGGCCTCATCAGTCAGATCGACGCGCGCTATTGTGACCATCCCGATCCCCCTTCTGGCTGGACCTGCGAGTGGTATCAATACGGCGACGGGTCGAGCTGCGATTGCGGGTGCGGCGTCCCCGACGTCGACTGCCGCGGCAGCAGCATGAGGGATTGCGACAGTTGCTCCGGCTGCGGGGCTTTTTTGTGTCCTGGTCGCGTGGACCCGAATGACGTGACCCAGTGCGTCCCGCCGCCCACCGCGTGGCACTGCGACGACAAGCGATACCACGACGGCTACTCGTGCGACTGCGGCTGCGGCGCGCTCGACCCCGACTGCAGCTCAGCGCTGCTCGAAAGCTGCGGCTACTGCACGCCCTACATCGGCAGCTGCTCGGACTACGACTGCCGCGACCTCGACCCGCAGAACAACGCGCGCTGCGTCGATGATCCGCCGCCGGAGTGGACGTGCAACACAGAGTACTACGGCGACCGGGCGTGCGACTGTGGCTGCGGCGTCGTCGACATCGACTGCGCGACGGCGACCAGCGCAAGCTGCGTCTTTTGCGACGATCCGGGCAGCTGCTCGAGTGGCAAGTGCTCGGCCGGCCAGATCGACCCCAACAACAACGCCTTGTGCACCGCGAACTGAGAACGCCCCGCGCCGCCCTGCCCCGCGGGGTGCCGAGGCAAAGCACCGTCGGGCGCGCGTCGCTACGGCAGAGCACTCTCGAGCGCGCGTCTCGCGCTCGCCGTGCGCGCCCAGACGCTGAGCCCGAGCGCTGCCGTCGCAGCGAGCCCGGCGCCCGCCGCAAGCGCCGTCAGCGAACCGTAGCGGTCCCAGAGCCATCCCGTGAGAAGGCCCGCCGGCACGGCGGTGATGCCGTTGACGAAGTTGAGGGCGCCGAGGGCCCGGCCGCGAACCGACGGCGGCGCGAGATCGCGCACGAGCGCCTTTTCGACCGGCTCGGTGAGCCCGTAGTACGCGCCGTACACGACGAAGACGAGCCACGCCTGAACCCCCGAAGCGAGCGCCGCGAACGCGAGGTAGCACACCGCGTACAGCAACCACCCGGCTCCGATGAGTCGCACGCGCGGCACGCGATGGGAGATCGGCCCTGCGATGGAAGCGCTCACGAGCTTCGAGAGGTTCAAGACCGTCCAGACGAGCGGCAAGAGCGCCATGTCGATCCCGGCCTCCCGCGCCCGCAGCAGCAAGAACGCGTCGGAGGAGGCGCCCAGGCCGAACACCCCGACGAGCGCAAGGTAGCCGTAAAGTGGCCGAGGGAACGCTTCTCGTGGCGCCGCGGCGGCCTCCGGCCCGGCACCGGAGGGTTGTGTGGCGCCCGACGGCGCGCGCGAGGGGTCGCGCACGACGAACACGGTGACGACGGCGAGTGCCGAGGGGAGCGCCGCCGCTAGAAAAACGTGCCGCACCGAGAAGCCGAGCGTCACCAGCAACGTTGCACAGAGCGGCCCAATCACGGCGCCCGCGTGGTCCATCGCGTGGTGGAACCCGAACGCCCAGCCCGCCTGCTCGCGCGGCACCGAAGCGGCGAGCATGGCGTCGCGCGGCGTCGTGCGAATGCCCTTGCCCACGCGGTCAATCAGACGCACGGCGAGCACGTGCCACGGTGCCGTAGCCAGAGCGACGAGCGGCCTCACGCACGAGGCGATGCCGTACCCCGCAACGACGAACGGCTTCGCCCGGAACCGGTCCGACCAGTATCCGGTCGCGAGCTTGAGCAGGCTCGCCGTCGCTGTCGCGAGCCCCTCGATGAGGCCGAGGAACGCCGCGCTGCCACCGAGCGTCACGAGGAACGCCGGCAACAGTGGAAAGATCATCTCGGAAGCGACGTCGGTGAAGAGGCTCGTCAGTCCGAGCAGGACGACGGCACGAGGAAGGCGGCCCGGTGTGCGCAACCGCCGAACGATTGCCCAGGGGCTCGGCGTCGTCCACACTGCCGGCGCCATGCCGAACGCGCGTTTCCTCGGTGCTCTCCTCCTCTGCCTTTCGGCGCTCGCTTGCGACACGGAGCCCGCTCCGCAGCCAGCCCCCGCCGCGCCGCTGAGCGCGGAGCCGCCGGCCAGAGCGCCGACGCCTCCACCGTCCGCAACCCAGGCTCCTCCGGCCCCACCGCCCGCCCCCGATCCGGAGCCACCCAAGGACGCCGTGCGTTCGAAGAGCGGGCTTTCGATGGTGGTGCTCGCGAAGGGCACGGGCAAAAAGCACCCGAAGACCAAGGACTCGGTGCGCGTGAAGGCGCTCGGGTTCTTGCCGGGCGGGCGGCGCTTCGGCAGCCCAGAGCCCGCGGTCATGAGCATGAGCGACCTCGCGCCGGGCTGGTCGGAAGCGCTCGGGCTGATGGTCGAGGGTGAGAAGCGACGCCTGTGGATGCCTCCAGCGCTCGCGTTCGGCAACGCACCGGGCGCGCCGGGCGGCATGGGCAACGTCGTGCTCGAGCTCGAGCTGCTCGCCATTCCGGAGCCCCCGCCGGTCCCGAAGGATTCTGAAGGCACCCCCCAAGGACGCGAAGAAGACGGAGTCGGGGCTCGCCTACAAGGTGCTCAAGGCGGGCACCGGCAGCGAGCACCCGACCGCCGCGAGCCAGGTAACGGTGCACTATTCCGGCTGGACCAAGGACGGCAAGCTCTTCGACAGCTCCGTCATGCGCGGCGAGCCGACGAGCTTTCGCCTGTCGCAGGTGGTCAAGGGTTGGACGGAAGGCGTGGCGCTGATGGTCGTGGGCGACAAGACGCGCTTCTGGATCCCCGGGGCGCTCGCCTACGGCGACAAGCCGGCGCGGCCCGGCGCGCCGACCGGGGATCTCGTGTTCGACATCGAGCTTCTGGCCGTGCGCTGACCAGGCTCCGCCGGACTTCGGCAGGATCCGAGCGGGGGCGACTCGTGGTAAAATCGAGAAAGCAATGAGCTTCGGGGCATCGAGCGCCATGCGGGCCCGGCTCGAAGAGTACGGGAGCCACCACCGGACGCGCGGCAACGAGCTCTGCCACGCCGTGGGCATCCCGTGCATCATCGTGGGCGCCGCGACGTTGCTCGGCAGGGTGCCCGTCGCGCACGTCGCGTTCGCAACCCTGACGCTCGCCGAGCTCGTGGCCGGCGCCATCATCGTGTTCTACGTCGTGTCGGGGCGCCTGCTCGGTGTCGCGGCGGGGATGTCGATGGCGCTCCTCGTGGTCCTCGGCCGCTCGCTGCCGACGGCGGTCGGCACGGCAGCGTTTTTCGGCGGCTGGGCGCTGCAGTTCTACGGGCACGCGGCCTTCGAGAAGCGTTCGCCGGCGTTCCTGCGAAACCTCTTGCACCTGCTCGTGGGGCCCGTCTGGCTCGTCGAGCGCGCGCTCGGGCGCCTGTCGCACGCACGCTGAAAGCGCGTCCGGACCGCTCTACCGCTCGGCTGGCCGAAGCGCGCTATCGTCGCCCGGATGTCGTTCGACGCCCTCGTGCTGCTCGGCTGCCGCGTGGCCGACGGCGTGCTGCCGGGCGCGGCGGCACGGCGCGTCGAGCGCGCGGCGGCGGCGTACCACGCAGGGCTCGCGCCGCGCATCATCGTGAGCGGCGGCCGGGCTTGGCAGGGTGGCATCGAGGCGGATCAGTTGGCGGGCGCTCTCGAAGCGCGGGGCGTCCCGCGTCACGCCATGCTGCTCGAGAGGGCGTCGAGAACGACGCGCGAGAACGCGAGGCTCAGCGCCGCATTGCTCGCAAGCGTCGGCGCCACGAGGGTAGGGCTCGTGAGCTGCGATTGGCACCTGCCACGCGCCCTCGCCTGCTTTCGCCGCGTGGGAGTGCAGGCCGAGCCCGTGGCGGCGCCCTCCCCGCCCGTGGGTGCCGTGCGGCGCGCCGCGCGTTCGGTGCGTGAGCGCGGCGCGGCGATGATTGATTCGAGCGGTGAGCCTCCGATGGTGACCTCACGCGGCCGGTCGCCCTGGGTCGGGCTCCTCGTACCGGTGCTCGCCGTCGCGTGCTCGCGCGGTCAGCACGGAAACCCGACGGCCGCGGCCAGTGCGAGCCATTCGGGCGCCAAGGCAAGCGCGCCGCCCCCCGCCGCCGCCAAGCGAGCCCACGAGCTCCTGCTTGCCGAGCAGCGCCGGGCATCGGCGGACGTGACGCTCGACGACCTCTCGCACCCCGACGCCCGCGTGCGGCAGGCGGCGGCTCGCGCGCTCGCGCGCATCGGCGACGCTCGCGCCGTCGAGCTGCTCTCGAAGAGTCTCGCCGACGCCGACCCCGGCGTGATCGCCTGGTCGGCCTTCGGGCTCGGCGCCGCGTGCCGCGACCGTCAGGTCGTGACGACGCGCGCGCTCTCGATGCGTGCGGCGTCGCTCGCGCTCTCCACGCCCAACGATGCGGCCGGTCGAGCGCCCCCGCCGCGCGGTGCGCTCGCCCTCCTCGGCCCGCGAGCGGCGCTCGCCGACGCTCTTGGGCGCTGCGGCGGGAGCGACGCGGAGCACGCGCTCGTGGCGTGGCTTTCGGGCGACCGCGCGCTCCGAGAGCAAGCCGCGCTCGCGCTCGGCACGCTCGCCGCGCGCACCGGGCGTCTCGACGACGCGACGCTCGTCGCCCTGCTCGACGCAGCGAGCCGGCGCGATGCACCGGTGCCGACGGCGCTTTCGGCCTTCACGCGCCTCGCCGAGCTGAGCGCGCCGGTGCGCGCCCGTCTCGCCGAGGTCGCGCGCCCGCTGCTCGCGGCGCAGGGTCTCGCGCGCACTCTCGCGATCCGCGCGCTCGCCAACGCCGACGCCAGCGCCGCACCGGATCTGGCGGGAGTGCTCGCCCTTTCATCGGCCGCTCCCGCCGAGCGCGCCGACGCGGCGCGCGGGCTCGGCCGGCTCGGCCCCACCGGGCAAAAGGCACTCGCCGAAACGCTGTCGAAGCTTCTCGCCGACGCCGACACGACGAGCGCCACGAGCCTCGCCGGCGACGGCTTCGGCGTCCTCACGGCGGCACTCGACGCGCTCGAGCCACCGGCGGCGGCCGCGGCGCCCGCTCTTTCGCGCCTCGCGGAGCTCGCGCCCGTCGACCGCGCGCCCATCGAGCGTCGCGTGGTGGCGCTGCGTTGTCGCGCCGCGGCGCTGCTCGCGGGCTCGGCCTCCGAGAGCAAGCGCCTGCTCGCCTGCGACCCCGACGCGAAAGGGCGGAGCGGCCGGCTCGCGCTGCTCGACGTGCTCGGCCGGGGCAAGCTCACGGGGTCACGCCTGGCGCGCTACCGCGTGCTTTCGCACGTTGACGATCCGCTCGTGCGCCAGCGCGCGCTCTCGCTCCTCAAGCAGCACCCCGAAGTGCCCGATGCGCGCGAGCTGTTGCGCGCGGCGCTCGACCGGAAAGCGCCGGGCGACGTGGCGGTCGCGGGCGAGGTGCTCGAAAGCTACCCGGACCGCGCGTCCACCGCGGGCGCCGAGCGCGCCACGGATCCGGCCGTCGTCAGAAGCTTGAGCGCGGCGCTCGCGAGCTTTCAGAAGACGCCGGCCATCGAGGTGCGCGCCGCGCTCGTGGGTGCCGCGGGCGCGCTCGGGCTGCTCGGCGCGAAGAGCCTGCTCGAAACCGACTGTCGCAGCGAGCATCCAGCGCTGCGCGCCGCGGCCGAGCGTGCGCTCGGGCTGCTCGGCGACAAGGGCGTGCGCTGCGTGGCGGCCGGGCCGGGCAGCGTGCCCGAGGAGGCGTCACACCTGATCGCCGGCAAGGTCGAGCTCGTCTTCGCGACCGACGCCGGCCGGGTGTCGCTCGTGCTCGACCCCACGCTCGCCCCCGTCGCCGCGACGCGCCTCGCCGAGCTCGCCCGGAGCGGCTTCTTCGACGGCGTGGTCGTGCACCGCGTCGTGCCAGGTTTCGTGGTGCAGCTCGGCGACCCCGGCGGCGACGGCTACGGCGGCGCGCCCCGCCCGCCCCTGCGCGACGAGCCGGCTCCGGCGCCGTTCGAGGCCGCGAGCGTCGGTATCGCGCTCGGAGGCGAGGACAGCGGCTCGAGTCAGTTCTTCGTGACCCTCGGCCGCACCCCCCATCTCGACGGGGCCTACGCGCTCGTCGGTCACGCGGGGCTCGGCTGGGATCGCCTGACCGAGGGAGACCGCGTCGAGCACGTGATCGTGGCAGAACCCACTGAGCCCTGACCGCGAAACTCCACGCGACCTGTACGAGGGGCCGGGATACGCTTCGTCATGCACTCCACACCACCCGGGGCTCCGGCTGGGCACGTCGCACGCCGGCTCGCGAGCTTTCGCTTCGCGGGGCGCGGTGTCGCCCACCTCATGACCGAGCCCAACGCGAAGATCCACGTGCTCGCGACGCTCGCCGTCGTGGCGCTCGGTGCGGCGCTCCGGGTCACGCGCTGGGAATGGGCGCTGCTCGTGGTGGCGATCACCATCGTCTGGGTGGCCGAAGCGCTGAACACCGCGGTCGAGCGGCTCGCCGACGCGGTCCATGGCGAGCCCCATCCGCTGATCGGCACCGCCAAGGACCTCGGCGCGGGCGCCGTGCTGGTCGCCGCGCTCGGCGCCACCGTCATCGCGTGCCTGGTCTTCGGCCCCCGCCTCGCCGGGCTCGTCGCCCACGGTTGAACCGCGAAAACACCGTGCCCGCTCCGCTTCTCGCCATCTGGCCGCGCGTCGCCACCCGGCTCGACAGCGTGCCGCTCGGCGACTTCCCGACGCCCGTCGAGCGCCTCGCGCCCCTCGAGCAGACGCTCGGCGAAGGACCGCTCTACGTCAAGCGCGACGACCTCTCGAGCCCGGTGTACGGCGGCAACAAGGTGCGCACGCTCGAGGTGCTGTTCGCGGACGCGCGGGCGAGCGGCGCGAGCGAGATCGTCGCCACGGGCGCTTTCGGTTCGAACCACGCGGTCGCCACGGTGCTGCACGCGCCGCGGGCGGGCCTCGCGCCCGGAGCCATCCTGTTTCCCCAGCCAGCCTCGTTCGCCGCGCTCGAGAATCTGCGCGTGACGCTCGCGCACGCCACGCGGCTCCGCGTGCTCAGGCATTGGGTCACGTTGCCGTTCGCGATGGCGCGTGAGCGCGCGGAAACGCGCGTCGTCATGGCCCCGGGTGGCGCGACGCCGCACGGGGCGCTCGGCTACGTCGCCGCGGCGCTCGAGCTCGCCGAGCAGGTGCACCGTGGCGCGCTCGAGCCGCCTGCCTGCGTCGTCGTCGGCGTCGGATCCACCTGCACGAGCGCGGGGCTGCTGGTTGGTTTCGCGCACGCAGCGCGCCTCGGCATCGGCTTCCGCGCGCCGCCCCAGCTCGTCTCCGTGCGCGTCACGCCCTGGCCAATCACGGCGCGCTTCCGCATCCTCGGGCTCGCGGAGCGCACGGCACGCCTGCTCGCCGAGCTCGCGGGCGACCCGCGGCTCGCCTTGCGCTCTTCGGATCTCGACGCGGCGCTCGCCATCGACGGCCGCGAGCTCGGTCGTGGCTACGGGCGGCCGAGCCCCTCGGGGCTCGAAGCGCTGCACGAGTTCCGGCGCGCCGGGTTGTTCCCCCTCGACGTGACGTACAGCAGCAAGGCGGCTGCCGGGCTGTTCGCCCTGGCCCGAAAGCATACTCCGGGACCGCTCTTGTTCTGGTCGACCAAATCGACGGCGCCGCTGCCCCACGTCGAGGCCGAGGCGCTCGGGTCCGCACCGCCCGTCGCCCGGCGCTGGATGCTGCGGGCGGAGCGAAAGCTCGGCGCGCTCGGCGAGCTACCCGCGGACTTCCCCCATCTGCTAAAGCTTCCCGGTCCCTGACTCGTGCCCGCGGAGGCCACGGTGCTGCTCGCAGTCGACATCGGCAACACGCACATCAAGTTCGGCTTGTTCGAGGGCACGAAGCTCGAGCACAAGATCCGTCTGGTCACCGACGCCGCGCGCACGGACGACGAGTACGCCGTGCTCTTGCTCGGCGCGCTGGACCAGCGCGGCCTCGCGCCCGGGTCGGTCGACGCCGCCATGCTCGCGAGCGTCGTGCCGGAGCTCACCGAGGGCGTCGTGTCGGTCGTGCGGCGGCTGTTCAAGCGCGAGCCGCTCGTCGTGGGCCCGGGGATCAAGACGGGCATGCCCGTGCTCTACGACAGCCCGCGCGAGGTGGGCCCCGACCGTATCGCCGACGCCGTCGCCGCCTACGAGCGCGTCCGGGCGGGCGTCATCGTCGTCGACTTCGGCACGGCGACGACGTTCAACGTCGTGTCGCCGAAGGGCGAGTACCTGGGTGGCGTCATCGTGCCGGGCGTGCGCGTCGCGCTCGATGCGCTGCTCGCCCGCGCCGCGAAGCTGTCGCGCGTCGAGATGGGGGAGCCGCCACACGTGCTCGGGCGCAACACGCCGGATGCGCTAAAGTCGGGGGTCATCCACGGCAGCGCCGCGCTCGTCGATGGTCTCGTCGAGCGGCTCGTCGCCGAGCTCGGCTTTCCCTGCGAGGTCATCGCCACGGGCGGCATGGCGGCCGCGGTGAAGAAGCACTCGCGGTCGATCCAGAGCGTCGAGCCCGACCTCACGCTCGAGGGCCTGCGTCTGCTTCACGAGCGCAACACGAAAAGCGCGAAGGAGCCGTGAGGCGCCGTGAGCTCCTTGCCCTCTCGGCGCTCGCCCTCGCCGCTTGCCGGCCAAAGCGCGCTCCGGAGCCCGAAGGCACGGGCCCCCGCATCATCTCGCTCGCCCCGGGCATCACGGACACGCTCTACGCGATCGGCGCGGGCAAGGCGGTCGTGGGCCGCAGCGACTACTGCGACTATCCTCCCGAGGTCCTCGCGCTTCCCGCCGTCGGTACCAACCTGACGCCCGCCTACGAGCTCATCACGCGCCTCGCCCCCACGCTGATCGTCGGCGAGGCGAATGCGAGCGCGCGCCGCGAAGAGCTCGAGGCCGTGGGCCCCACGAAGCTCCTGCCCTGGCTCACGCTCGCCGAGATCGTCGAGAGCACGCGCGAGCTCGGACGGCTCACGGGTCACCGCACCCAGGCCGACGCGCTCGCCGACCGGCTCGGGGCGCGCCTCGGTGTCACGCCGCCGCCCGGCGCGCCCAAGGTGCTGCTCGTGATCGGCTACCGCCCCGGCAAGCTCGACGACATCTGGTTCATTCGCGACAACTCCCTGCACGGCGCGGCGCTGCGCGCGGCCGGCGCCCAGAACGCCGTCCCCGAGGCCGTGAGCGGCTTGCCGCGCCTCTCTCCCGAGCGCCTGCTCGAGCTCGACCCCGACGCCATCTTCGTGCTCGCCGTGCCCGGGAAGGCGGACGATAGCCTGCTCGACGGCTTCCGGGCACTCACGCCGCTCCGCGCCGTGACGCAGCACCACCTCGCGGTCATCGAGGCGCCGGAGGCGTACGTGCACGGCCCGCGCATCCTCGCCCTCGTCGACCGCCTCGAAGCGGCGGTCAAAAAGCTCCCGACGAGCCCCAAGCCGTGAGCGCGCTCGCCGTCACCGATCTCACCGTGCGGGCGCGAGGCCGCACGCTGCTCGACCACGTGACGCTCGAGCTCGAGGCCGGGGAGCTCGTCGCGCTGCTCGGTCCGAACGGAGCCGGCAAGACGACGCTCCTGCGCGCGGCGCTGGGCCTCGCGAAGGTCACGGGTGGCAGCGTGAAGCTCGGCGAGCGCACGCTTGCCGAGCTCGGGCCGAAGGCCCGTGCGGCCGCCGTCGGCTGGCTCCCACAGGAGCCACTGCGGCCCGAGCCCGTGCCGGTGCTCGAGGCGGTGCTCGCCGCTCGTTACCGCTTCGCCGAGACACGCGAGCAAGCTCGCCGCGCCGCGCTCGGCTGTCTCGAACGCGCCGGCACCCTGGCGCTCGCCGAGCGCCTGCTCTCGGAGCTCTCCGGCGGGGAGCGTCAGCGCGTTGCGCTCGCCGCGCTGCTTTCGCAGGAGGCGCGCGTCGTCCTGCTCGACGAGCCGGCGAGCCATCTCGATCCCGCACAGCAAGCCGAGACCTACGCGCTCATCGGCGCGCTCGCCGACGGCGGGATCAGCGTGCTCTGCGTGACGCACGACGTGAACCTGCTTTCGCACGTCGGCAAGAACCCGCGCCTGCTCGGCTTGAAGGGCGGCAAGCTCCACGCCGAAACGCGCTTCGACGCGCCCGATCTCGCCGATGAGCTCGAGCGCCTGTTCGACGTTCCCATGCAGGCCATCGTCGCGGCGGGCCGGCGGTTCGTCGTGCCCGTGGCGCGGCCTGGAGGCGAACGGTGAAGGCACGCGCCGCCGCCATCGCCGCACTCTCGCTCGTCGTGCTCGCGCTCGCGGTGCTGCTCGGGCCGCCGCTCGACGGAGCGCGCGGCGAGTTCATTCTTTGGGAGCTTCGCGTACCGCGCGTGCTCGTGGGTGCGCTCGTCGGCGGGACGCTGTCGCTCGTCGGCGCAAGCTTCCAGACGCTGTTTTCCAACGCGCTCGCCACGGAAAGCACGGTGGGAACGACGGCGGGGGCCACGCTCGGAGCGCTCGTTGCGCTTGCGTTCGACGTGTCGTCGGGCTCGTTTCCCGTGCTGTTCGCCGCGGCATTCGCCGGTGCGCTGCTCGCGAGCCTCGCGGTGTCGGTCGTGGCGGCGAGCGGCCGCGCCCAGGTGAGCGACGTGCTACTCGCCGGCATCGCCGTGTCGGTCGCCACGGGCGCTCTCTCGGTCGGCCTGCAATACGTCTCGGACAGCCGCGCGCTCGTTGCGGCCGCGCGCTGGTCGCTCGGCCAGCTGCCGCAGGTCGGCTACGCGGGCGTCGTCCTTTTGCTGCCCATCCTCTTGCCGAGCTGGCTCGGCCTGCTCGCGCTGTCCCGCGCGCTCGAAACGTTCTCGTTCGGCGAGGACCTCGCGCACGCCCGTGGCGTGGACGTGAAGCGCCTCCGCATCTGGGTGCTCCTGCTCGGGTCCCTCGCCGTTGCAGGATCGGTCGCGTGGTGCGGGCCCATCGCGTTCGTCGGCCTGCTCGTGCCGCACCTCGTCAGGCTCGTCGCGGGTGCGAACGTCCGGCGACTGCTGCCGCTGTCGCTGATCTCGGGCGCGGCGTTCCTCGTGGTCTGCGACGCGCTCGGGCGCAACCTCTCGCCGGGTCGCGAGCTGCCGGTCGGCGTCGTCACGGCGACGCTCGGCGCGCCGGGGCTCGTCCTTCTGCTCTTGCGCGCGCGGCGCTGAGCGAAAGCGAAGACGGTCGAGCCAGAGCCGGAAGTAGCTCTATTTTCCGTAGATCGTGATGTCGTCGACGTAGGCGGTGCCGGACCACTGTGGAGAAGTGGTGAGCTGAATACGGAGCTCGGGTAACCCCGTCGGCAACGGGTCCGGTACGGCAAACTCGGCGTACACCCAGTCGTCGCGCCGCGCTTGCGAGACGATGACGTCGAGCAAGGGGGCAGGGAGCGGCATCACCGCAGGGTCGTCGATGTAGGCGCTCAGGCCCCAGATGTCACCGCCCGGGAGCGAAAACCAGAGCCCGATGGTGCCGCCCGGTTCGAGGGTCGGCCTTGCGATGGCAATGGCCCCGCCAGCGTACGAATAGTCGCAGCCCGACGTCTGGCAGCGCCAATTGCTGACGATGCCGGTACACGCCGTCGCCGTGCCCGCGCAAGTCGTCCCGCCCCAGCTGCAACCCTCGATCCCCTCGCAGTCCCCCTGGATGCTCGCCGAGCCGCAGGGCGTCGGGGTTCCAGTGCAGGGCTCGCCGCCCGGCCCCGTGAAGTCCAGCCCGAGCGCGCCCATCCCCACGGCGCTCGTCGCGCTCGTCTGCGAGAAGTTCAGATTGCCGGTTTCCCAGGCGAGCTGGAACTTATTTTCCGAGCCTCCCATTTCGAAATCATAGCGCTCGAGGATTGGCCGCGTCGTGGCGGGAACGAGCCGCACGTTGTCGATGCAAAAATCGAAGTCCTCGTCGACCGTCTCCCAGGTCGAGCCCATAACCCAGTGCACGGCGAGCACCTGCCCCGGCGTCCAGGGCGCCGGTACCCCCCAGGGGACCGACCAGGGGTTCATCCCGTCGCCCTGCCCGAGGTTCGCAAATTTCACCTCGAACGTCTCGAACGCGTCGGTGAGCGGGACTTCGACCTTGTAGTTGTCGTTGCACTCGAGCCCGTTAGCGGGGACGCACGTGCCGCCGGCGTTACCGTCGGCCGTCGTGACCGTCGTGACCTCGAGCCTGAGAACCGCGTGCGGTGGAGGGTGGCCTTTGACGTCGAAGCTCAGGCCGGAATAGCCGGAAAGGTCGAATGTGTCGTTCGGATCGAGCCGGACGCCCACGCCGCCGAACGGATACGCCGCCCCGTTCAGGTTGCCGTCGACACAGAGCGCGTAGCAGCCGGCGCCGTCGTCGTTGCAGTCGAGGCCGACGGTCTGCGTGCTGCCGCGGTTGTCGGCCAAGGCGTAAAACGAGCCCTCTCCACCCGTTTCGAAATTCTCGATCAGATCCGGATCGGCCGACACGGTGGCGGGCGTGCAGGCGCAAACCGGCTGCGCCCCGCTGCTCCCGCCCGCTCCGGACGTGCCGCTCGTGCCGCCCGTGCCCCCCGTCGCGGAGCTACCACCGGTCGCGGAGCTGCCACCGGTCGCGGAGCTACCGCCGGAATCGCTGCCACCCGTGGCGCTGGCGCCACCGCGTCCAGCACTGCCGCCGCTGTCCGAGCCCCCCGTGCCGGGCGCGCCCGACTCGCCGCTCGTGCCACCACTTTCCCCGACGCCGGCGCTCCCGCCGTCCTCCTTGTTCTCGATGTGCTTGCCGGGCTGGATGTCGAAGATCGCGTTGCACGCCGTGCAAACGGCCAGGACGGCCAGCGGCGTGTCGAAACGGAAGGAGCGGGGCATCGTGCATGCCTCGAGTCAGAACGCGCCTTGAAGGCGAGCCGCAGCCCCGTCGGGAGCGAACGCCACACCGAGCGCGAGCGGCTGTCCGGCCGCCGCCGCGTGCGACGACGAGCGCCCGACGAAGAACAGCGTGACACCGCCGGCGACGAGCACGCCGCCCGCGATCGAGAGCACGGTCGCGACGTTGCCGCGGAACACGGCGGTATCTCGCGCCGTAAAGCCCTTGTCGTCGCAGTAGTTGGCGGGGTCGCAGTGGTCCTTCGACGCGGACTTGCTGTCGAGCGCCGCCAGCAGAAAATAGCCGCCAACCCCCGCCGTCGCGGCACCCGCGAGCGCCGTCCCCGCGCCCGCCCATTGCAAGGTGCTAAAGCCAGAGCCACCGCGATCGCGCTCGGGTGGCGGCGCCGAGGCCGACGGAGCGACCGGCGCGGCAACGATCGGCTCGGCCACCGGCGCCACCGCAACGACCGGCGCGGAGGCGGGCACCGGGACCAGCGCCGGCACCGCGAGCCGCGCGGGCTCCCTCTCCTTTTGCACGCTGAGCTTGCCTTGCCAGGGCTGCATGCCCGGCGCCGTGACGTCGACGACGTGCTCGCCGCCGTCGATGGGAACGCTCGAGCCCCACGCGCCGCGGCCGAGTAGCACGCCGTCGCGCCGCACCTCGAGGCCCGGGATGGCCGCCGCGTCCGGAGCTACCTCGATCGTCAAGGCCGAGAGACGCGGATAGAGCGCGTTCGCGTGCTGGTTCGCGACGTCCTCGCGATCCTTGCGGCCCTCGCCGCGCGCGCGCCCGGCCGCATCGGTGAACTCCGCCCAGGCGGAGGCAAGCTTGCCCTGGGCCTCGTGACAGAGCGCGAGCGCGAGCAGCGTGCCGGTCGCCGGATCGAGGCGCAGGCTCTCCTTGAGCTTCGGGCAGGCCTCGTCGAACTTGCGGGCCTCGAGCAGCGAGCGACCCTGCTGGAAGAGCGACTCGGCCGCGACCGTGTCCGTCTGCGCGAGCGCCAGACGCGCCGGCAGCAGGCAACACAAGCAGACCACGACGCTTCTGGGCCCCATCACACGAACGGCGACCATGCCATCCTTCGTTCTCCCGCTCAATAGCGGTGCTTTGCAGGTCACGCGAAGCCCGGCAAGCTCGCGCGAACGCGCGGCGTCAGCGGCGGACTTCGGTCGGTGGAGCGGCTTCGACGACTTCGTCGTCGGTCGGTTCGACGGGCTCCGCGTCATCCGCTTCGTTCGCGTCGTCGGGGAGATCGACCGTGATCGCCTCCTCCATCTCGCGAAACACCTCGCCGAGATCCTCGGGGGTGGTGGCGGCCGACGCCTCGGCCTCGGCGTCCGCGGCGGCGTCTTCGTGGCGACGCATCAGCAAGTCGAAAGCGGCGCGCGTCACGTGCGCAATGCTCTCGTACTCACCCTCTTTCACGCGCTCTTCGGCGAACGCACGGAGATCCTCGGGAAGTTCGTTGGTTTCGCTGCCCTCCGCCATACTGGTCGCGCCATGATAGTGAACTCGAAGGCTCGGTCAACGCGCGCGGCGTCTTCCCGGTGTCGGGGGCCCAGCGGTCGGCGGGCGGGCCGCATGGCGCGCACCCGTTGCGGCAGCGGGGCCGAAACGCGGCAGTCCTTGCGGTTGCTTCCACGAGGGCTTGGCTCGAGCGGGCAGAAAGGAGCTGCCGCGACGCCTGGCGCACGCCTTGCAGACACGACGCCCCAAGGACCCTGCCCGTGAAGATCGCATTCGTCGTGCTGCTCGCCGTTCACGGGCTCGTGCACCTGCTCGGGCCGCTCAAGGCCTTCGGACTCGCCGAGCTTGCCGGGCTGACGCGACCGATCGCGCGCTCCATGGGCGTCGTGTGGGCTCTGGCGGCCGCCGCCATGCTGGCGACTGCCGTCACGGTGGCGCTCGACAGCGAGCGTTTCGTGCTCGTCGCCGCTCCCGCGCTCGTGCTGTCCCAGGTCGCCATCATCAGCTCGTGGCACGATGCGAAATTCGGCACGCTCGCGAACCTCGTGCTCGCCCTACCGCTCGCGCTCGCGCTGCTGGAGCTTCGCCCGAACAGCTTCGGTTCGCGCTACGAGGCCGACGCTGCGCTGGGCCTCGCGCGGCCCGTGAGCGAAGCGGTGCTGACCGACGCGGACCTCGCCCCGCTCCCCGCGCTGCTCGCGACCTACCTCAAAAGGACGGGAGCGGTCGGCCGTCCTTTGGTGCGCGACTTTCACGCGCGCTTCTCGGCGTCGATGAAGCGAAGCCCCGACGCGGCGTTCATGGAGGCGAGCGCCGAGCAGTACGAGTTCTACGCGCCCAGAGCTCGGCTCTTCCTGATGCGTGCGTCGGTGAACGGCCTGCCCTTCGCCGCGTATCACCGCTACGTCGGGGGGACCGCCACCATGCAGGTCCGCGTGGCTTCGCTGTTCGATATCGTGAACGCGAGCGGGCCCGAGATGAATCAGAGCGAGACCGTCACCCTGTTCAACGACATGTGCCTGTTCGCGCCGTCGAGCCTTCTCGGCGTGGACGTGAAGTGGCAGCCGCTCGACGCGCACCGGCTGCGCGGCACCTTCACGAACGCGGGCCACACCATTCGCGCCGAGCTCGTGTTCGACGCCGCCGGCGACCTCGCCGACTTCGTCTCCGACGATCGCTTCCTATCGGCGGACGGCAAGCACTACGAGCGCCGGCGCTGGTTGACGCCCGTGAGCGCTCACGGCACCTTCGGCGGCCGCCGCGCCGTGTCCCAGGCGGACGCGGTATGGACCGACGAGCAGGGTGCGCGCTTCGTCTACGCCCGCTTCCAGGTCGAGAGCATCGAATACAACGTCTCGGTCACGCGCAGCAGCGCGAGCGAGCGCGTCGCCAAGAACGCCGCTCCGCGCCCCGGGCGCTGACGCCGTTTCGCCGGCATGCGGCCCCGCCGCCGCGCGCCGACGCGCCGCGGACGCCGCGTCAGCCGAGCTGAGCGGTCGGAGTCGACCGCGATATCGCCAGCTCCTCCTCGTTCATGTCCGTTGCGATATCGGCGAAGAGCGGCGTCGAGAGATAGCGCTCGCCCGTGTCGGGCAACATACACAAGATGCGACTTCCCGACGAAGCGCGTGACGCCACTTGAAGCGCACCCGCGAGCGTCGCACCGGCGGAGATGCCCACGAAGATGCCCTCCTTCTGCGCAAGGTCGCGCGACCTCGCGATGCCGTCGGCGCCCGTCACGAACACCAGCTCGTCCACGTTGGGCCGCGCGTCCTCGGCGAGCTTCGGCACGAAGTCCGGCGTCCAACCCTGGATGGGGTGCGAATTGAAGGCCGGGTGCGTGTCCATGGTCGCGCCGTCCGCGGGCCAGGGAAAACGCTCCTTGGTGGCGAAGAGCCGCGCGTTGTCGGGCTCGCAGAGCACGATCTTGGTCTTCGGCGATTCCTTCTTCAACACGCGAGAAACGCCCTTCAACGTGCCGCCCGTGCCCGAGCCCGTCACCCAGTAGTCGAGGCCCTCGGGAAAGTCGGCCATGATCTCGCGTGCCGTCGTGCGCGTGTGCATGTCGGCATTGGCTTCGTTGTCGAACTGACGCGGCCAGAACCAGCCGTTCTTCTTCGCGAGCTCGAGCGTCTTTTTCATCATCCCGTTCGCGCGCTGCGCGGCCGGCGTCAACACCACCTTGGCACCCAGGTGTCGCATGACGCGTCGGCGCTCGACACTGAAGCTCTCGGCCATCACGATGACGAGCGGATAGCCGCGCTGAGCGCACACGACGGCGAGCCCGATACCGGTGTTGCCGCTCGTGGCTTCCACGACGGTCTGCCCGGGCTTGAGCTCGCCAGCTTTCTCGGCCGCCTCGATCACGCCGAGCGCGAGGCGATCCTTGACCGAGCCGCCAGGATTGGCAGCTTCTATCTTCACGTAGAGCTCGATGCCGGCCGGCGCGAGCGCATGGAGTCGAACGATCGGCGTCTTGCCAATGGTCTCGGTGATGTTGTCGTAGCGTGTCATGGTTCCGCAATCTTCCCTCCGGTGCTCGCCGCGGGGAAGCCCCTTCGCGCTCCAGGCACCGAATCGCCTCGTGGCGCGATTCCCGCTCCAGGAGTAGAGCGGAGCCGTGACGCCCGGACGCTGGCCCATGCTGCTCTCGCTCCTGCTCGTCACGGCGTGCCCCGGCAAGACTGATCATGCGGCGCCCTCCACCGAGGCCACGCACTGCGAGCGCTTCGGTCAGACCTGCGAGATTGCACCCGGCAAGCTCGGCAGTTGCGTCGAGCGCACCGGCTGCACGGGCGCGGGTTGCCTCATCTGCCAGTCACAGCATTGAGCCGCGGCCCAAGTCGCATGGTCGCTCTTTCGTCAGGCCAGGTGAGCGAGCGCCTCGAGCCTTGCTCAGTTCGGGCAGGCACCGTCCAGGTGCCAAGTGCGTGACGCGTAGTCGCACTCGGCAACCGTCCACGTCGTCCCGTCGTCGCACCCGTACCCGCACGGCGGCTCCGTGATGAAGCTCGAGCCCCCGCACGGCTCACCCTCCGGTCGCTCCGCGGGGCAGACGCCGATGTCGGAGAACCCGCCCGGCTTCCAGTTGCCGTCGAGACAGGTGAGCCGCGCGTCACCCTCCGTGCAAACATCGGCGTTGTACGCGCAGCTCGCGTCGTTGACGGACCAGGTGCCGTCGCAATGATAGGTGACCTCGCTCGTCCCGCTCGTGCAGGAAAAAGCGTACGGGCACGCCATTCCGCTCAACGCATCGGGGCAGGCCCCGAGCTCCGGCGCCGCATACACCGCGCGGCACGCCACGCTTCGCCTCGATAGCCTCACTATCGCTCCCATCACCACCATCACCTCCGGTCCGTTTAACACCACAACTCCGCACGGAGCACCGCGCCATCCGGGAGCGATGGTGTCGCGCTTGGGACTCGGGTATTTTGAGGAGATGTCGCCAGGGTCAGCACGGAAAGGAACGGGGGCCGGCGCTTCACCCCGGATCGCGTTCCTCGCGGCGTACATGAACAACGCCTATGAGTGGGACATCTGGCGCGGCGTGAGAGCAGCGGTGGAGGAGCGCGGTGGCACCGTTCAGAGCTTCACGGGGGACGGCATCGGGGACCCGAACGCCGAGCGCCGCGTGAGGAGCAAGGTCTTCGAGCTTCTGGACCCATCGAACGTGGACGCCATGCTGTGCCTCTCGAGTGTCGTCGGGCAGTACGCGGGGGTCGCGGCCACGGAGGCGTGGCTCGAGGAACGAAAGCTCCCCGTCTCCGTCATCGGTCCCGCCGAACGGTTGCCCACGGTGGTC
This sequence comes from uncultured delta proteobacterium, assembly GCA_963841435.1. GTDB lineage: Bacteria > Myxococcota_A > Polyangia > Polyangiales > Polyangiaceae > PMG-095. The sequence goes on along the minus strand of CAWJCS010000001.1, from coordinate 378,810 downwards.
ATCGATGACGCGAGCGGCGTCACCGAGCTCATGCGGCACCTCATCGAGCAGCACGGCCATCGGCGCATCGCGTTCATCCTCGGCAGCCGGCCGAACGTCGAGACGCAGCGGCGCTTCGCCGCGTACCAGCGAGCGCTCATCGAGCACGGCATCGCCGAAGATCCCAGGCTGGTGCTCGAGGGCGACTTCACGGCGGAAAGCGGCGCGCGCGCCATCGAGCACCTGTTCGACACGCGGCAGGTCTCGGTCAAGGACATCGACGCCATCGTGGCCTCGAACGACTACATGGCGTTCGGCGCCATCGAGGAGCTCGTGCGGCGTCGCATCGGCGTGCCCGAAGAGGTCGCCGTCGTCGGCTTCGACGACATCGCCGTCGCCCGCGTCTACGATCCACCGCTCACGACGGTGCGCCAGCCGCTCGAGGAGCTCGGTCGTGAAGGCGCTCGCCGCCTGCTCGACAAGCTCGAAGGGCTCGAGGTCGAAGGCGCGATGACGATCCCCACCGAGCTCGTGCTGCGCCGCTCGTGCGGCTGCGTCCCAACGCTCAGTCCGGGTCCGCTCGCGGCCTCGGTCGAGCTCGTTGGGTCGCCCAAGGGCGTTCACCGGGTTTCGGGGCACACCGTGCTCGCCGCGCTCGCGGCCGAGGTCGAGGGACACCCCGGGGTTTTCGCCCGAGCCCTGGAGCCGTTGCTTCGCGCGGTCGTGTCCGACGGCAGCGGCGAGCTGCACGCGGGCCGACGCCTGGCCGACGAGATCGCAACGCGCGTGCGCCTGTCGCGCGATGACCTCATCCACGAGCGCCTGAGCCGCCTCGCTCGCCTCCTGCACACGCGCATGTTCGGACCGCAGGTGCAGCTCTCGGCGACGATCGCGGAATACCTGCCCCACTTCGGCATCGACGAATGCGCCGTCTCCGAGCTATCCGCCGGCTCCAACGACGACGCCCCCCCGCGCGAGCTCAAGCTCGCCTTCGGCTTCAATCGCCAAACCTTCGAGCCACGGCTCGAAAAGTTCGACGCGCACCTGCTCATGCCACGCGCCTTCGACCACCTGCGCGGCCGCTCCGCGTTCGTGATGCCGCTCACCTGCGGCGCGGAGTGGCTCGGCATCGCCGTCCTCCCCGCCAGCTCCCGTGACGGGAACTTCTACGAAACCTGCGCCGAGCTCTTCGCGACCGTGCTCAAGGTGCTCCAGCTCCGACGCATCACGGGGCGAGCCAGCATCCGGCCCTGAGCGGACGCGTGGGTAGGCGGCTCACAGCCACTCGCCCGCGAGCTTCAGGTACTCCAGATACTCCGCCTCTTCGGGCGTCGTCGCGCGACCGAGCGCGGCGTTGCGATGAGGAAAGCGCCCGAAGCGAGCGATCACGTCGTAGTGCTTTCGCGCCCAGACCACGCTGTTGACGAGAAACGCGCGGTGCGCCGGCGCGCCGCGCATCGCGTCACGCTGCGCCACGTCGAGCGCGAACCGCTGCGCCTCGAGGTCTTCCGCGTGGCGGAACGGCAGCGCCACGAACACGTGGTCGAACACGTCGAAGTCCGTGAACGCGCCGTTTTCGAACCCGGCGCGCGCGAGCGCCAGGGCATGAGGGTCAGCCGAAAACGCTTCCGGCGTCCCCCGATAGAGGTTCCGTGAAAATTGATCGATGAGAATGATGAGCGCGAGCGCGCCCCGCGGCGTCGCCGTCCACTCATCGAGCTCCCCTCGCCGCGCCCGATCCACGAGCACACCGAAGCGCTCGCGGACCTCCTTATCGACGACATCCGAGCTCGAGAACCAGAACTTCCACCGCGCGGCGGCGTCCACCTCCGACTGCGGTTTTGGGTCGAGCCAGTAAGTGAGGATGTGATCGATGTCGTCCATGGGCGCGAGCCGCTATTTTTTCCGGCCTTTCGCCCGCTTGGCGGGTTTCGATGCTGCCTTCTTCGGTGCTGCCTTCTTTGGCGCAGCCTTCTTTGGCACAGCCTTCTTTGGCACAGCCTTCTTTGGCGCAGCCTTCTTTGGTGCTGCCTTCTTCGGTGCTGCCTTCTTCGGTGCTGCCTTCTTCGGTGCTGCCTTCTTCGCCGCTACCTTCTTCGGCGCCGCCGCGCGCGCCGGCGTCGCTGACATCGCTGCGCCGCTCGGTCGCGCGTGGCGCGGCTCGTACACGCCGAGCGTGCCGCCGCCGGGAAGCGTGATCGACGTGAGCAACCCCCAACCCTGGTCCTCGATCGGACCGCAGACGATCGCGTCGTCGGTGAGCGCGGTCACGAGCGCGTTCACGTCCTCACACATGAGGTAAAACTCCTGAACGTTGTTCTTCTCCGACGGATGGACCGCCACCTCCGAGGGCGGCAACGCGAAGATGAGCCAGCCCCCGCCCACGTCCACGTGGGGCAGGCCGAGCACCTCTTGAAAGAACGCGCGGTCGGCGTCCGGATCCTTGCTCTGAATGATGACGTGCGCCCCGTTGATCATGGGCGGACAAGTACCATGACCGGGCGTCGAGCGGAGGACGCCCCCCACCGAACGGCCTCGAGAGCCCAGTTCGCCCACAAGCGGCGCGTCGGGTATCCTGTGAGGATGCGGTGGTGGATTGGTGTCGTGGGCGTTGCCTCGCTGGTTGCGGCGGGCGCATGCGGTACCAACTCGGAGGATGGCGGGCACGGCGCGGGCGGTGGCGGTACCTCGGCTGCGGGCGGCGCTGTCGCGGGCGGTGGCGGTACCTCGGCTGCGGGCGGCGCGGGTCGCGGCGGCGCGGGCGGCAGCGCCGGTGCGGCGGTGGGCGGCGATGCGGGTGGGAGCGGCGATGCGAGCGGCGGAGACGCCGGCAGTGAAATTCTGGGGGCGCCGGCAACGGGATGGGTGGAAGCGCCGGAGCTTCGGGCGGCGCCGGCGCGGCCGGAGCCTCGGCAACCGGAGGCGGCGCGGGTGAGGAGGGCACGGCCGGAACCGGAGCGGGAGGCCCGACGACCGTCCAATACCTCTCGACCCAGGAGTCGCTCGACACCGCCACCGCGTACACGCTGGGGCCGTTCAGCCTGGGCCGGGAGGACCCGAGCCGTGCGCTGTTCGTGGTCGCGCAGGCGTTGAGCAACGTTCTCGTCTCGACCGACCATGTGCGCATCGCCGGCGTCGAGGCGACGAAGCTCGTCGCCGTGGGCGAAGACGCGATGCCGACGGCCACGTCGTCCGTCTTCATGGCGCCCCTCCCCCACGGGCAGCATGGCGAGCATCGACGTCGAGCTGAGCGTCCCCGTCCAGAGATTCGTCGTCTCGCTCTTCGTCGCCTACGACCTAAAAAACCCGAGCGGCTTCGACGACTCGAAGACACTCGCCGCGATGCCCTCCGGCTCGCTGACGGTCGACGTCGACGAGGGCGGCTTCGTCATCGCCGCCGTGGCGATGGCGGGCAACCTGCAAACGACTTCGCTCGACGTGCAGGGCCTCTCGGGCTCGGGCTTCGTCCGGGGCGAATTCCCTGCCCCACAGACTCGCTCTCGTGGACTCCCCACCAGAACAAATGACTAGTTGACCGGCGGGTGAGCTCGCCGACAAGGTGCCGAGCAACAGACCGGCACGAGGAGGATGCGATGAAGATCGAATCGGTGCGAGACCTCAAGCGCTCCTTGCCGGGGCTGTTGCGAAAGTCTCTGGCGCCACGCGCCGTGCGCGCCCTCGCGCTCAACGTCGTCAGCGCGCGCGCCGTGAGCGCGAGCAATAGTCGGCCGGTGGTCGCGCTCGGTATCTCGCACTCCCGGGGGCTGCGCAAGGCGCCGCGCAAATCGAAGATGCCGCAGACGATCGACGGCGTGCCCATCGTGAGCGAGGTCGTCGGTACGATCCGCCCGCGCTCGCGACGTGGCCCGGGAACGTCGGAGTAGCGGCGCGAGCGAGCGGGCGGGGCCACCGAGCCGCCCCCGAGCGCGCGGCGCCTACCGCGAGGCGTGGAAGAAATACGGCGATTCACCCGGATACGTCGCGACGACGTTGGTGAGCTCACCGGCTTGGAAGCGGAGCTCGAGCTTCGTGGCGAAGCGCGGGTCGGTCTCGGGCACGGGCCCCACGACGAGCGTGTCCCCGACTTCGTCGTAATTCATCTCGCCGAAGTAGAAGGGGCCGAAGTCGCCGCGAATGAAACCTTCCGACCCGAGGCTCAGCTGGTACGCCGTGAGGGGCTGGAAGCGATCCACCAGCTCCGACTCCAGCAAGAGCTGGAAGGTTCCCGCCCGAGCGCCGAGCGCTTCCCTGAGCGCAGAAGGTGGTGAGCCGAGGGTTCCCACCTGCTCATCGACCCGAACCCAGGCGACATCGAAGTCCTTGTTTCCGTCGGCGGTAAACGTGCCCCCCATGCGCATGGCATCCGCCGAGATGAACACGCTCGAGCCGTAAACCACGCCGCCAAAATCACTGATCAGAAAAGAGAAGCTTGCCCGTTGGTCGTCACGTGTGCCCATGAGCGGGCCGCAGCAGAGGCTGATCGAGGTGAACCCACCGCAGCACCCCGTGCCGCTCAGAGCGCTCCCGTCTTGTGAGATCGCGACGACCACGGGATCCTCGAACCAGAACATTCCCCACTCACCGATGATGCTGGGCCCACTCGGGGAGCCCGATGCTCCGGCGCTCGCGCCCGCGCTGCCTGCGTCTCCACCCGCACCGCTCACGGTGCCACCCGCACCGCTCACCGCGCTCCCAGCGGTGCCACCGGCGCCGCTCACCGTGCCACCCGTGCCGCTCACGGTGCCGCCCGTGCCGCTCACGGTGCCGCCCGTGCCGCCCGCCGCGCTGCTGCCACCGGTCGCTCCAGCGCCGCCGCTCCCGACGCTGGCGCTCGAACCGCCGGCCCCGCCGCCACCTGTCGAGCCTCCGACGCCGCCCGTGGCTCCCGAAGCCGCCGCACCACCCTGGCTCACCGAGTCGTCGAACGTCGTTTTGCTCTGACCGCCGCAGCCGAGCACGGCGAGCAGCGCGAGCGAGGCTGTCCCAATGACTCGACGGCTCAGTCGGGTTCTCACCGCAGCTCCCACCCTCGAAGCTTAGCAGAGTCCGTAGCGCGGCACGCACCCGAGCCAGCGACTCGCCGGGCTCCCAGGTCAGTCGCAGAGCCGGACCGGGTCGCAGGCAAACCGATCCGAATCGTACCCGCAGAAGGCCTGAAGGCGGCAGAGGCGGCGTTGACGAAGGCACCGGCGATGAGCGCTACACCGAACCATCGAGAGACCGTGCCACCGCTCCGATCCACGCTCGAAGGGTGCAATCGTGAAGCGAGGGGGTCAAGCGGCGCATGCCCCGGTTGAACCAGGCGCACCGACTTCAACCAAAGATCTCACTTCCACATTGTCCACCCGGCCTCACCGGCTTTCTCGTGGCGAGGGGCAGCTCTCCCCGATCGTGATCTGTTCGTGCCACCTCGTGGGTTGGGGCTAGCGAAGCTCCCACGTCGAGCCGTCGTCCGGCACGACGGCGTCCCACTGGAAGGTGTCGCGCAGGCGGCGGCGGAAGGCGTCGGCGGCGGCCGGCTCGCCGTGCGTCACGAAAACCCGGCGCGGCGCGAGCGTGCCGAGCGAAAACCAGTCGAGCATTTCGCGATAGTCGGCGTGCGCCGACAGGCCACGAAGCTCGCGCACCTGGGCCCGCACGCGCACGTACTGGCCGTGGATCTTCACCTCGTCCGCGCCGTCGAGCAGCGCGCGGCCGCGCGTGCCGCCCGCCTGGTAGCCCACGAACAGCACGGTGTGCCGCTCCTCCGGCAGGAAGCGCTGCAGGTGATGCAGCACGCGACCACCCGTCGCCATGCCGCTTGCCGAGACGACGATCATCGGCCCCGAACGCCGATCGATCGCCTTGGAGTGCTCGGGCGTCCGTGCGTACTTTGCCGTTTCGCACATCGCCCGGCACGCCTCGGGTGAGAGCCGATGGTCTTCCGAATGCGGGCAGAAGATGTCCGTCGCGTTGATCGCCATCGGACTGTCGAGGAACACCGGGAGATCGGGGATCTGCTTTTCCCGCTTCAGCTCTGCCAAGAGGTGCAAGATGTGCTGGGCGCGACCCACGGCAAAAGCCGGCACCACGAGCACGCCGTGCCGCTCCGCCGTCTCGTTCACGATGCGCCCGAGCGCCTCGGACACGTCCCCCTCGGGATGCCGGCGGTCGCCGTAAGTCGATTCCGTGACCAAGAACTCGGTCGGGCGGAGGGGCTCCGGCGGCCGCATGATCGGATCCCGAGCTCGACCGACATCACCCGTGAACGTGATGGTCCGCCCGCCGAGGTGGAGCTCGACGCAGGCCGAGCCGAGAATGTGCCCCGCACGCGAGAAGCGCGCCGTGACGCCGGGGGCCACCTCGATGGGCTCGTGATACGGCGCGGGGACGAGCTGCTCGAGGCTCGCCTTCGCGTCGTCCACCGTGTAGAGCGGCCGCGCGGGCTGGTGCCGCGTGTAGCCGTACTTGTTCGCGCGCTTCGCGTCCTCCTCCTGCAGGTAACCGGAGTCGGGCAAGAGGATCTCGAGCAGCTGGCGAGTGCCCTCGGTGCAGTGGACCTTGCCCTTGAAGCCGGCCTGGCAGAGCTTCGGCAGGTAGCCCGAGTGATCGACGTGCGCGTGCGTGAGCACGACGGCGTCGAGCGACGCTGGGTCGAACGGCAACGGCGACCAGTTGCGCTGCCGCAACTTTTTGAAACCCTGGAACAGCCCGCAGTCGAGCAGCACGCGCGCGCCGTCCGCCTCGAGCAGATAGCGTGAGCCCGTGACGGTCTCCGCGGCGCCAAGGAACGTGATGGTCGGAGTCATGCGGCAGAACTGCGCGGTCCGTCCTGGGGAGATCAGACCCTGCGGGAATTTTTTTTCCCAGTCACCGGGGAATCAGGGGATAGCAGCATGGGCTAGCGACATTTTCGGCGCCACCTTGTCCAGTTGTGCACGACCGGCAATGATTCGACCGTTAACCGGGAATGTAGGAACGCACGCATGAAAAAAGCATTCACTGGCGTTTTCTTTCTGGCTGCGCTCGGCCCGGCCTGTAGCTCCGACCAGTCCCCGGCCACGACCGGCGGAACCGGCGGCTCGGCAACCGGCGCGACCGGTGGCTCGCTCACCGGCGGCACGGCTGGCGCGGTGGCTGGCGGCAGCGCCGGTTCGGCAACTGGCGGCACAGCGGGCGTCGTCACCGGCGGGACCGCTGGCTCGGTGACCGGCGGAACGGCTGGATCGGTGACCGGCGGGAATGCCGGCACGACCACGGGCGGCGCAGGCCCGGTTGGCGGAGCCGGCGGCGTGGCGGGAACGGTAGCGGCCGGTGGCGGCGGCGCTGGCAACGGGGGCGGCGCCGGCACCTCGGGCAGCGGCGGTGCCGGCATGGCGGGCGACGCAGGCGCCGGCGGCATGGCGGGGATGGGCGGCGGCGGTGCGGGCGGCGCGGCGGGTGGCTCGGCAGGCACGGCGGGCACGGGCGGCGTCGCTTGCATGGTGCCGACGGGTGCACCCACCGAGCAGCTCATCACCTTCAACGATAACGGCGGCTGGTGCTGGTATCAGGACGAGCGGGTGGTCGTCGATACCGCGAACAACCGCCTCGTCATCGGGTCGATCGGGAGCGGCGGCAACCGCACGGGCAACGTCGAGGCCGTCGTCTACGACATTGCTCAGAAGATGGGCACCAGAACCGTCCTCAATACCCTGAGCGTCGACGATCACAACGCGCCCGGGTTCGTCATCACCGGTACCGGAACGGTCGCCGCGATGTGGGCGACCCACCGCGAGAACTGCAACAGCTACTTTTCCACGCTGAGCGGCTCGACGTGGTCACCGACGAAGACCTACAGCTGGTCGCCGAACGGCTGCCCCTGGGCCGGCGCCAGCACCAACATGATCACCTACGCCAATCCGTGGATGATGTCGGCCGAGAGCAATCGGCTCTTGAGCTTCGTCCGTTCGGTCGACACGAGCCCGGCCTCGCTCACGTCCACGGACAATGGCGGAAGCTGGAGCTTCTACGGCCGTCTGACCGCCAGCCCGCAGACGGGCTACGTCGCCGGCTACTACAAGTACTGGGGCAACGGCGTCGATCGCATCGACTGGGTCGGCACGGAAGCCCACCCGCGCGACGAGGACAACAGCCTCTGGCACGGCTACGTCTCGGGCGGCAAGGTCTACAACTCCGCGGGCACGGTGGTTGACGACAACCTCGGCGACGGCACCGCCAAGGACGTGTCGGCGTTCACGTCCGTGTTCAAGACGGGGACGACGCTCAACGGCGTGGCCCTCAACCACATGTGGAACCACGACATCGTGCGCTACGGCGATGGGACGGTTGCCGTCCTCGGCCAGGGGCGCGTGGCGGGCACGGGAACCGACGACCCGGACAAGCGCATGTTCTACTCGCGCTTCGACGGCACGAAGTGGACGACGACCTACCTCGTCAAGGCCGGCACCAAGCTCTACGACTCCGAGCAAGACTACACGGGCCTCTCCGCGCTCGACCCGGACGACCCGACGATCATCTACGTTTCCACGCCCTACGACCCGCGAGACGACACGACGAAGCTTTCGCACCGCGAAATCTGGCAGGGCACCACGTGCGACAACGGCAAGACCTTCACGTGGACGCCCATCACCCAGAGCTCGAGCACCGACAACATTCGCCCCGTCGTGCCGAAGTGGGACTCGACGCACACCGCGCTCCTCTGGATGCAGGGGACGTACTCGAGCGCCCAGAGCTTCAACGAGAAGATCGTCGGGCTCATCATGAACAAGTAGAGAGCTTCGCCTAGCTCGGCGTCACCGATAAAAGCCTGGTCGTCTGCGGCGAAGCGACCGGGCAGGTGTTCTGCATCGGCGGCGCGTAAGGGACGGTGATCGTCAGGAAGACCTCGTTCGCGCCGGGGGGAAGCGGGAAATCCTGCTCGCTCACGCCGTCGAAGCTCTGGGTCGTGTCGGCGGCGTCGAGGCCCACGGCGCGGGCCTGAACCGTGATCGCTCCGCCCGTTGCTCGAATACGAAGCGAGGAGCCGGGGCTCGTCAGACGTAGCCCAATGCCCTGGTTCGTGTTGATTACGAGGCAGCCGCTCGGGCACAGCGTGTCGCTCGAGCTCGCGCGCATGGGGTTGCCGAGCATCGCGAGCTCCGGTGGGTTCGCCGCGGTGAAGTCCAACGCGCCCGTGCGCGCGGGGCCGAAGTCGAAGACGGGCACGTCGACAGGACCTACCGGTGAGGCGACGCCGTTCGTCGAGCTCAGGCCGCCGGAAAACGTGATCGTTTGCCCGACGAGGCCGAGCCCATCGGTGAGCGTTGCCCACACCGACACCTGGTCGCCGGCAACGGAGGCCGCCGACCAGCTGATCGCCACGTCCGCGCCGCCCGAGCGCGCGGTCATGCCCGACTCAAGCGGCGCGGCTGCCGCCTTCTTGCACCCGAGCGCCATCGATTGCCACGGGATCCAGACGGGCAAGAACCCCTCGACGACCGTCGGATCGGCGTCGCGCCGGACAACGCCCGTTCCCGACTGCCACGAGGGAACATTCTGCGTGCACGACGACACGCTGCGAACCACGAGCGCATCGGCCGTGCCGTCGCCCGGGTCCTCCGCGAACGCAAACTCCTCGTTGGTGCCACGGATCACGATCGGGCCATGCACCGTGGGCCTTCCATTTTCCACCAAGGTCTCGAGCGCTGCGCCCGGCGCGACCTCGATCGGGTACGAAACCTCGCCCCCGCCGGGCGCGTTGACCATCGCCGCCGTCGCCGAAACGACACGCAGATGGCGCGCCGAGTCGCCACCCAGCGTCACCGAATCGATCCAGTACTCGCCACTGAGCTCGCCCACGTCACCCGCGCCACCGTCGCCCGCGCCACCGTCACCAGCACCGCCACCGTCACCAGCACCACCCTGCGCAGAGCCACCGCCACCCGACGCACCCGAGCCGCCCTGACCACCGTCACCCGCCCCGCCGCCCTTTCCCGCGCCCTCTTGCGCGCCAGCGTCGCCGCCGCGACCTCCGCCAACGGAGCCACCCGACCCACCGCCTCCACTCGCCTGCCCAGCGGTCGCCGCGGTCGCTCCAGCGTCAGCGCCCGATCCATCGCCGCCGCCGTGAGTGCTCGACCCGCACCCTGTCGCCAGACCAAGGGCGAACCCGCACACCGTTCCACGCCGAAAAAGGGACCACACGATCACAAAGACGGACGCAAATCACATGCCGAATGGCATGTGCTCCAAGCGCCTGGAATTCCTACGGACTCAATACCACCTGGCAGGGACGGACGGCACAGGTCGGCACAATCCGGTGCACACGCCGTCCCGGCGCCGGCGCGCCCACCTCATGACCGCGGCTCCAGAGTCAGGCTCAGCTTCCACTCCGCAAGCAAGCGCTCCGGAACGGCCGCGTCGAAGAAGCGCAGCCGCGTGTCGTAGCGCCCGGGCTTGCCGCCGAAGTGCTGGCGCGTGCAGCAGACGAGCAGATCGCTCGACGCATCCACCACGACGTCCTCGACGGTGCCGCCACCGTGCTCGCCACGAAACTCGAGGTGGACCCTGCCCACGCCGAGTGAGTTCGGGAAGCGCCCGATCAAGAGGTCGGCGTGCGCGGGAAACACGGCGTCGATCGCGCCGTTCCGGATACTGGCCTCCTCGATCGTGAGGCCGCTCTTTCGCAGGCGCGCGAGCGTGGCCTCGCTGAGCAGCGGCAGAACGTTGCCGCTCCGCACGGCGAGACCCACGAGCTCGACGACCTCGGCGACTTCGGCGAGCCGCGCATGGCACGTGGCGCAACCCATCGCGTGCGCCTCGAGCTCCTGCTCGTCGGCCAGCGGGAGCTCCCGCGCGAAATAGCTCGTGGCGACCTCGAAGCTCACGGGGTGACTCACGGGGTGACTCATCGCGCCCCTCCCGCGCCGCGCGCGCGCTTGCCTTGCACACAATCTCGCAACGTGACGAGCGCGCGGTGCCGCAGCAGCCGCACGTTGCCGGCGGAGGTCCCGAGCGACCGAGCGATGTCGGGCGCCGCTTGCTCCTCGAAATAGGTCATCGTGACGACCTGGCGCGCCCTGCCCGAGAGCGCGCGCAGACAGCCGAGCATCCGTTCCACGTCGGCTCCCGCGCACGGCGGCTCGCTCGGGGCCTCGGAGGGAAAGCGCTCGAGCAGCGCGCGGCGCCGCCGTTCCGTCCGCGCGCGGTCCTCGACCACGCGACGGCAAGTGCCGAGCACGAACCCCGTGATGCGCTCCGGATCCTCGACGCGCCCGGCCCGCAAGGCCTCGAGCACGATCACCAGAACGTCCTGAACGAGATCGTGCGCGAGCTGGGCGTTACCGAGGTGGCGCAGGCCCCAGACCCGAATGCGCGGCGCGAAGAGACGGCAAAGCTCGGCCTCGGCGTCGGCCTCCCCGGCGGCCGTACGCCGGGCGAGCGAGACCTCGCGGGGGCCGTCGTCGAACGGTGCCAGCATCCCCCGAGGTTACCGCACAGCGAAGGCAGTCGGCATGCTCCGGAGCACCGTGACGAGCCGGGTCGGCGTGCCCGAGCGGCCCCACGCGCGTCGGCACGCGCAACATCCAGCGGCGGAGGGTCCCCGGCGGCGTGCGCGAGCTCACGAGCGAAGTCTTCGAGCACGAGCCGCCGCACCGTCTTTCGGCCCGTAGCGTCGGTGGCCCGTTCCGGACGCGCATCACGCTGCTGGTCTATCCCCTCGACGGCGGCTCACGTTCGCGCGTCACCATGGAGTTCGAGCTCGAGGGACAGGGACTCTTCAAGCTGCTCGCCGGCTTCGTGCGCCGAAACTCGAAGAAGGTGATCCCCGAGCAGCTCGCGTTGCTGAAGCAGAAGCTCGAGAGCGGGTGACGTGCAGCCGCTACGGCGGGTTCAAACGACAGAAACCGTCAACGCAAGACTTGGGGTTCACCGAGTATCCCTGGCAGTCGGAGTCGGCCTCGCACGCTTTCGTGCACGTCGTTACCTGCTCCGCGTCCGTCGCGTCGCAGTTGTCGATGCAGAGGCAGCTCAGGTCCCCCATGCAGGTGTCGCCCGGCCGGCAAGGGAGCCCCATGTCCGCTGGGTAGCACTCGCCGTTCGGCAGGCACACGTAGGGCATCCCGCCGAGGCCTGGGCACCGATCGTTGCAAGGACGGTGGCACTCGAGGTCCGAGGCATTGCGCGGAACGTCGGGGTGGTACGGATCGTAGTCGGAGCACAGCTGACCCGTCACGACGTTGCCCTCGTCGTCGGCGAGGTCGCTCGGGCAGTCCTGGGCCGCACGGCAGAGGGCACCCGCAAACGTCGCTTTCGTCACGCAGTGCCCTCGAACGCACAAGGAGGGGTCGCGGAAGCCGTTCAGTAGCTGGCAGGTCGCGTTCGACTCACACGAGATCGTGCACAGGCTGAAGCCAGCGCCCGTGTCGGCGCACTCACCGAGCATGCAATCTTCGGGGTGCTCACAGCGAAACCCCGGTAGCCCTGGCGTGCAAATCGCGGGGTACGCTGGCCCCGCGCTACGCAGGCAGAAGTAGTCCGGCGGACACGGCGTCACGTCGCAGTTGGGCACGCAGATGTCCGGCAAGTCGCGGAGGAGCGCGCCGAGACACGACTCACCCTCTGGGCAGGTGCGCGAGGGGCCGTCGCAGGCTGCGACGCACTGCAGGTGATCGGTGGCGAGGATGGTCTCGACGCCGGGATACTGGTCTCTGAGGATGGCACCGGCACAGAGGTCCCGGGAGGGCTCGTCGGAACAGTCCGCATGGTTCGTGCAGACGGGCACGGCGAGGCACAGCCCGAGGTCTTGTGCCGCGTAGTACGTGCCCTGAGGAAGGCGGGAGAGATCCGTGCGGAAGCACGAAAATCCTTCCGGACACGGGTCGGGAGCCGCAGGGTCGCACACGGGAACGAGGGCGCCGGTCCCCAGGCAAGCAAAATGCGAGGGGTCTTGCGAGCCGGTGCTCGGATCGCACGCCTCGGCGCAGAAGTCTCGCCCGCCCAGGCTCGAGGCAAAGACGCAGGTCCTGGGTGTACCGTCTGCCGTGTTCGGACAAGCCCCCTGACCACTGCAATAGGTGACGGCACCTTCGACTCTGGGACCGTAGTCGTCGATCCCGAGCACGTCGTTGCAGCCATAGCCGCCGGTGAAGGCGAGGCCGAGGACGAGAAACCCGGCGCCCCGACGCAGGCAGTGACCTAGAACGCCCGCGCCCATCGCAGCTCGGCGCCTCCATCCGAGGCCGGCACGAACGAAAGCGTGTCTCGTGGTCGCTCGCTCGCCGCGCCCCAAACGTAAAGCCCGACTCCACCCAAGAGCATGGCGCTCGAGGAAAGCGTCAGCAGGGTGGCGACGTCCCCCGCCCGCTGAGCGTCTTGGTTCAGCGCGAGCCCGTACGGGTCACAGCCCGTCGCATCGCAATGATGATCTTCGAGCGAGCGGTCGTTCAAGCTCCGGGCATTGAGCGCGAAGGCGGCCGCGACGCCGAGCCCGGCAACGCCGATGCCCCCCACCACGACGCCGATCACTCGCTGTGTCCGGCCCGCGCTGGTGGTTGCGGTTCGAGCATGCGGACCCGCGACCGAGGGCTCGGGCCGCCGAGCCGGCGGGGCTGGCGGAACGACGGGCTGCGGCTGCGGTCTCGAAAGCTCGACCAGCCGGGGCACGACGACCTCCAGGGTAGTCGCTTGGGCGGAGAAAACCGTCGTCGACCAGGGCGCAAACCCGGCGGCGCTCACGACGAGAGCGTGAGACCCGGGGTCAATCGGTGTTGGGACGTTCCAGGCGTCGCTCACCCAACGTTCTCCGTCAACGCTGACTTCCAGCAGCGTGCCGCTCGGTGGCTCGTCGACGACGATGCGAAGCTTCGGCAGCCGCGGCTCGAGCTCGGCGGCTTCGCTCCGTGCTACGGCCTCGCGCTTTTCCTGTCCCTTGGCGGCCGCGCGCTCGGCGGCTTCTCGATAAGCGGTCCAAGCGCTTGCCGTGCGTCCGAGCCTTGCGTAACACCGAGCCAGGTTGATGATGGTGCCGGCGGCCGGATCGAGGTGGTCGCTCTCGGCGAACTTGGGGCATGCGTCTCTGGGCCTGCCTTCGTCCATGAGCTTTCGCCCCTGCTGAAAGAGCCTCTCGGCCTGGGCTGCCGCGCTATCGATCTCCTCCGCGCGACAAGGCAGCGCTCTCAGCGCGATCACGAGGGCCAGCGCCGGTGCGGCGCAAACGAAGAGGCCGCGCGTCATTGGCGTTCGACGTAGACCGCCTCGTCGTCGGCGTCATTTCGAGTCGCTGCCGGCCGTGGGTCTGGTCGCGGAGCGGGGAGGGCCGGCTGGCTCGGCCACAGGCGCTCCGCAGCCGAGCGCGGTGCGGACGCCGCGGTCGGAGCGCGCTTTGGCGCTTCTCTTTGCGCCGATTCGCGTGGGAGCGACGGATCGACGACTCGGGACGGCGCGGCGTCGAACGCGGCAGCCTCTCGGCCGCGATTCGCGGACGCACGGACGGCATGGTCAGCCGGCGACGGGATGGGCGCGATTCGCACGGTCGACGGCGAAACCGGCTCGGCAGACTCATGCTCGAGCAGCAGGCGAACGGCTCCGGCTGCCGCCACGACGGCGATCAGCAGCGCTGCGACGCGGCGAGCCATCGTCCGACCCGGCGGCTCGGTGCGAGGCCGCGCTGTCGCCAGTGCCGTCTCTGTCGTTTCTTCGATGCCGGGCGAGGTCCACCGCTCCTCGGTCGTCAGACTCGTCACGGCGGTGGCAGCGGGCGCCCGGGTGAGCTCCACCACGCCCAAGGCATGTCGAGCTCGCGACGTTCCGAATTCGGCAATCTTCCGTGCCAGGTCGTGCAATGCGGGGAAGCGCTCCTCCCTTCGCTTCGCGAGGCAACGACTGACGGCGCGCTCGAGCTGCTCCGGGACCTCCGGCCGGAACGCCCGGAGTGGCACGGCGACGTCCTGGAGGATCCGGGCGCACGTCTTGGCGGGCGTCGATGCGGCGAATGGCGAAGCACCCGCCAGGCACTCGTGGAGCACCACGCCGAGCGACCAGAACGTCCGTGCGGTAGTCCACCTGCCCAGGATCGGTCAGCTGTTCAGGCGACATGTAAGGTGGTGACCCCACGAAGCCTTGGCCAGTCGTGGTCGCCGAGGACTGTTCGTTGACGCCGAGGCTCTTCGCGATGCCGAAGTCGAGCACTTTGACGGTCGGGTCCCGCCCGCCGGAGCGCGAGAGGAAGAGATTCGCCGGCTTGAGGTCTCGATGCACGATGCCGGCCGCATGGGCGGCCGCGACCGCCTCGGCTGCCTCGAGCACGATGTTGACGGCCTCGGCGACCTCGAGCCGTTCCCGCCGCCGCAAGAGCTCAGCGAGCGTCTCACCCTCGAGAAAATCCATCACCAGGTAGGGCACGCCGTCGGGTCGGCGATCGACGTCCAGCACCCGGACGACGTGAGGGTTGTCGATCCGGTTCATGGCGCGGCCTTCGCTGAGGAACCGCGCCACGTCCCGCTCGCGCTGCGGGAGCCTCGGCAGGAGAAACTTGATCGCGACGCGCGCACCGAGCCCGAGGTGCTCCGCAGCGACGACGACCCCCATGCCTCCGACCCCGATCACGCGGTCGAGTCTGTATTTTCCCGCGAGCGTCGTCCCCACGCCCGCAAAATCGGCGATATCTCCCTGCTGTCCGTGCACCGCGGGCGGAGCTTACCACGCTGCTCGTCGCGTCCAGCGGCCCGCGCTCACCGCGGTCGGCGCGTCCCGCGCCCTTCACCGAACGCGCTGGTTTTTCAGCCGGTGGTGCGCCGCCATTCGACCTGCAAGACTGCGCGCGATGGCCGGCCCAGAGTCCCCTTCGACGCCGGAAGACACGACGGTGAGCCCGCTCGACGACGACCACGTGTCGAAGGAGCTTTCCGAACCCGTCGTCACCGTGCTCGTCGTCGCGTGGTGTCGTCAGGAACCGATGCGTGCTGGCGAGATCGCGGTGTTACCGCCCGAAGGCCCCCGGTTGGTGCTCGGTCGCGGTTCGAGTGACGACGAACCGCGCCTACGGTTCTCGCGTCCGCGTCCTGGTCGACTCGAGCCGACGTTGCCGCTCGCGGCACCGGGACTGTCGCGCCGCCAGATCGAGATCGTGCCGCGCGGCGGCGCGCTCGAGGTGCGGCGCGTGGGTCGTTGCACCATGCGCATCAACGGTGCGGAGTGTGAGACGGGCACGCTGGAGCCCGGCGACTCGCTCGCGCTCGGGCAGGAGCTCGTGCTCTATTGCATGCGGCGCCCCGCCTGTCCGCCGCCCCTGCGCTACTTCGACCCCGCAAATTGCCCCAAATTCGCCGGCGCCGACACGTTCGGCATCCTCGGGGAGTCGCTCGCGGTCTGGCGCTTGCGCGAGGAGCTCGCGTTCGCCGCGAAGTCCGAGCGGCACGTTCTGATCGTCGGCGACAGCGGGACCGGCAAGGAGCTCGCCGCGCTCGCCATCCGCGGCTCGTCGTCCCGCGCGGAGCGCCCGTTCGTCGCGAGAAACGCCGCGACGCTCCCTTCCGGCCTGGTGGACGCCGAGCTGTTCGGGAACCTGAAGAACTACCCGAACCCGGGCATGGCCGAGCGACTCGGCATCATCGGCCAGGCCGACGGTGGCACGCTCTTTCTCGACGAGATTGGCGAGCTTCCGCACGAGCTCCAGTCGCACCTCCTCAGAGTGCTCGACTCGGGCGGTGAATATCAGCGACTCGGCGAAGCCACGCTCAGGCGTTCGGACTTTCGTCTGCTTGCCGCCACGAACCGCGACCCGACCGCACTGCGCCCCGATTTTCTCGCGCGGCTGGCCGTCAAGGTCGAGGTCCCGCCCCTCTCGGAGCGCCGCCTGGACATCCCGCTACTCGCTCGCCACCTGGTCGTGCGCGCCGCGCAGGCCAGCCCCGAGCTCGTCGCGCGATTCGTCGAGCGTCGCGATGGGCTCGACGACGTCAGAATGGACGCGAGGCTCGTCGAAGCCCTCTTGCACGCCGACTTCCCTCTGAACGTCCGTGCTCTCGACGCGCTGCTCTGGAAGGCGATGGCAGCCAGCGCCGGCAACACCATCACGTTCGCGCCGTCGTTGTTCGCGACCGAGCCGAACGGTGCGGCCACCAAAGGCAACGCCGTGGCGCCACAGCCACGCGCTCGCAACCGGGAGCCCAGCGAAGACGACATTCGTGAGGCCCTTCGCACCGCGAACGGCAGCATCGCCGCTGCCGCAAAGGCGCTCGGCCTATCGAGCCGCTACGCCCTCTACCGTCTTGTCGTGAAACTGCGCATCGAGGCGGGCGAGGGCGGCTGAAGACGGGTTGCCTCCGGATGGGCGCGGGGTGAGCAGCCTGGGAACGCCGGGGGAGCCGTGGCTCCCCCGGCGTCAGACCTTCTCTCAGAAGTAGTAGTCCCAAAGCTCGTTCTGCGCCCCAGCGACGCAAGTGTGAAGCTGGACGGGTGCGCCGTTGAACGAGACCGCGTTGGCCACGTCCATGCACTTGTTGTTGTCGCCGGCCCATTTGATGGGACCTCGCACGTAAAATTGCTGCCGCCTTGCAGCAGTCGAGCCGCCGCAGTTGGCCGACACGACCGGGTTGAAGTTCGAGACGTTGTCGTTCTGTCCGGACATGCAGAGCGCCGAGGGGCTCGGCAGGGTCTTGATCTCTCCGCGGCTCGTCACGTCGAACAACTCGTTGTCGAAGGCGGGCGTTCCGCAATTGAAAAGTTGGAGGCGCTGACCGTTGACGGCCACCGCGTTGGGCACGTTGAGGCAGAAGTTGGTCCCCGAGATGCGAAACCGATTGTTCCGAGTCTGATCCTCCTGATGACGAGCCGGCGAAAAGCTCCGCCGGCGCGAGGATGACGACTGCAACGCGTCGAACCCCTCGACGCTCAGCCGCCACCCTGCAAGCGGGTGCAAAGCACGAGCCGTGCCCATTGGGTTCGGGGGCGCGGCGGGCCTCCCACGCGGCGCACGTGAGCAAAATGCGCGGCGATTTCGCAAACGCCCAAGCGCGCGAGCGCGCCCGCCGCTGTTCGCGAACGTTCGCGACCACTTCCCGAGCGCACAGCCGCCGCCGCGCCGTCGAGGGAGGAAGCCTGCGGGCTCGGTCTGCGCTACGCTCCGTTTCGTCCCGCACCTGAAAGGAGTGCGTTGGTGGGATCACAATCAGTGCGCAGGTGGTCGGGGCGAAAAGCCCCGTGGGCGCTCGGCGCGGTGCTCGGCCTCGTCGCGTGCGGGAAGAGCGGAAGCGACGGCGACGGCGCAAGCCCGCCGAGCGCCGGAGGCTCGGCGGGTGCGAGCGCAACGGGTGGCGGAGGCGGTAGCGGTGCGACGGGCGGCTCGGGCGCGACAGGCGGCGCGACGGGCGGCTCGAGCAACGGGGGCACGGGCAACGCAGGCACAGGCGGCGCAACCGGAGGCGGCGGTGGCGCGGCGCAAGGAGGCACGGAGAGCGGCGGGGCGGCGGCGGGCGGCGAGAGCGGCGCGCCGAACGTCAACGTGGGCGAGCTTCTCATCAACGGGCTCAAGTGGCTCGATGTCGATGATCAGCCCATCCTCGGCAACCAGGGCAACATCATCCTCGTGGGTGACGAGTATTACTGGTTCGGGTCGCGCCGGAGCGACACCGTCTTCGATCACGTCTCGGCGTACCGCTCACGTGATCTGCGCCACTGGGAATTCAGCCGCGACGTGCTCATCACCGAAGCGACCTCGGACACCGTCAGCAAGGACCTCAGGCGGCCGAACGTCATCTACAACGCCACCACGGGCAAGTACGTGATGTGGATGGACGAATCCCCTGGCACCGTCAGGCTCCTGCACGCGGGCGTGGCCATGTCCGACACGCCGGACGGCGACTACACGTACGTGGGCGATTTCCGGCCGTACCAGGGCCAAGGCGTCCGGGATCCGAGCGACGGCGACTCCGGCTACACGTCAATCAACGGCAGCGCCTTCGTCGACGACGACGGCACGGCCTACTTCGCCTCGAACAGCAACGCCGGCGCCGATCTCAACATCTACCAGCTGACCGACGACTACCTCGCCATCGATCACCCCGTCGCCACCCTGTTTCCTGGGGAAGGCCAGACAGCACCCGTGCTGTTCAAGCGGAACGGCGTCTACTTCCTGATCACGATCCGCCCCGCGCGCGACTCGAACGTTCCCGCATTTGCGACGAGCAGTAGCATCGAAGGCCCCTGGACGGACTTTTACTTCGGGGGACCCGACGTGCCCCCATCCACACCGGCATCCGTCCTCGAAATCCCGAACGGCGGCGCGTCGATCTTTCTCTACACTGCCGACAGCAACTACGACTACCTGTGGCAGCCGTTGTCATTCCCCGCCGACGATCAGCTCGCGATGGCGAAAGACACCGTGCTCGAGCTCGACGCCACCGCGCCGCAAATTGCCGGCCTGAACAGGAGCTTTACCTTCATCAACGACGAGACCGGCCTCGCCCTCGACGTGGAAGGCGAGAGCACCGACGCCGGCGCCCGCATCGTGCAGAGCGCGCCGAGCGGGGCCAAGAGCCAGGTCTGGATCCCCGAATACGTCGGTAGCGGCACCTTCAAGCTCCGGAACGCGAACAGCGGCAAGCTCCTCGGCAGCGCCTTCGTCGACGCAGCCAAGGAGTTCCAGGTCGAACAGGTGGACGAAGGCGTTGACGACCGTGACCTCGTCGCCCTCATCCCCGCACCAGGCGGCCTCTACGCCCTGCGCCACGACAAGCTCTCGACCGATCTCGGCGTGGCAGAAGGCGCCGGGGAGGGAGCGCCGGTGGAGGTGCTCGTTCAGAGCAGGATTGCGTGGCGCGTGGGGTTCGTGACTGAGCCGTAGGGGGCGTCGGAGAGGGCTGCCGGAAGAAGGTGGGAGGTGAAAGTGAAAGGTGGGAGGTGAAAGTGAAGGGGGGGCGGTGAAAGTGGGATGGGGTGAAGGTAAAAGGGAGAAAGGACGCGGGGGAGGCGGCGTGGTAAATTAGCGGCTTAGCTCCCAGGAGCCGCTGAGTGGCGGCTCTTGCGGGAATGAGGAGAAAAGGGCGTTCGGTCTGATCACCCACGCGCCCTCGCGACAACGGAGAGAAGGCCTAATGCGCTCACGACCGCCCGCCTCGCCTCGAACTGGTCCGGACGCTCCCGCGGCCGCGGTGTCGCCCACTTCGGTGCTCCGGCGGCTGGTTCTGCCCGCGGTTCTGGTGCTTTCGTCCATCTCGGCCTGCGGTGGTGACGATGACGCGCCCCCGCCGCCGACCGGAGGGCGGGGCGGAGCGGCGGGCGCGGCTGCTCACGCGGGCAGCGCCGGTGAGTCCGGCGAGGCGGGCGAGATGGGCATGGGTGGACAGGCGGGGACCGGCGGTTCCGAGCTCGGGGGCGGGAGTGGGGTCGGCGGGGGCAGCGGCGGCTCGAACGGAGGCAGCGCCGGCAACCAGACGACGGGAGGCAGCGGAGGGGACGGAGGGACCGGCGGTGGTGTTCCGCCAGGCAGCGGCGGTGCTCCGCCCGGTAGCGGCGGTTCCGGTGGAACGAGCACCGATGGTGGAACGTCGGGCACGGGAGCCAACGCCGGCTCGACGGGAAGCTCCGGCACCGGAGGCGGCGGCGAAGGCGGCATCGGGAACGCCGGTGAAGCCGGTGCCGGCGGAGAGAGCGACACGACGGGCGGTACCGGCGGCAGCACGGGCGGCACGGGCGGCAGCACGGGCGGCACCGGCGGCACCACGGGCGGCACGGGCGGCAGCACGGGCGGTAGCGGCGGCACTTTGGGCGGCACGGGCGGCACGCGGCGGCAGCACCGGCGGCACCGGTGGGAGCTTGGGCGGCACCGGCGGCAGCACGGGCGGTAGCGGCGGCACGGGCGGCACCTTGGGCGGTACCGGCGGCACGGGCGGCACCGGCGGCTCGGTCGATCCGTGTGCGTCCGAGAGCTGCGACGGGCACGGCGTGTGCGTGGCCGTGCAGGGTGTGCCGGCCTGTCAGTGCGACGCCGGCTACGGCCAGCCGATCGGCGATCCGCTCTCCTGTGAGGACGTCGACGAGTGCCTGGTGAACAGCGGCGACTGTGACCCGCTCACCACCTGCACCAACACGCCGGGCGCGTTCACGTGCAGCGCTTGCCCGCCAGGCTACACGGGTGACGGCGCCACGGGCTGCGTCGCCGAGGTGTGCACCGGTGACCCCGGCACCCAGTGCCCCTGCGTGAAGGTTGACCCGAGTGGCGACGATGCGCTCGGCACCACGAGCCACGGTCTTTCTCCGTTCGCGTCCGTGCAGGCCGCCATCGATTTCGCAGCGGCGTACCCCGAGGTCGCGACGAACGTTTGCGTCGCGGCGGGCGCGGCTTGCGGTGCGAGCCACTCGTATCCCGGGCCGACGGGCGCGGATCTGACGATGCGCGACGGCATCGGCGTCTACGGCGCGTACGAGTCGACGACGTGGGGGCGCTGCGCCCTGTCCACCACCACGCTTTCGCCGACGACGGCCACGGGCGTGCTGTTCGGTTCGGGCATCACGCAAGCGACCACGCTCGACGGCTTCACCATCGAGCTGCTCGATGCGGCCACGACGACCGGCGTCACCGTTAACGGCGCCTCGGGCGTCACCTTGAACGACCTCGTCGTCACGGACGTGAATCTCGTGCAGTCGGCGAGCAGGTTCGGGGTGGACGTGCTGAACGGTGGCGACGCGACCCTCACGCAGTGTGACGTGCGCTTGCTCAGCCTCGAGGGCTGGAATGCCGTCGGCGTGCGCTCCGCCCAGTCCCGCATGACCGTGTCCCAATCTAGCGTGGCCGAGTACATCGAGATTGGTCCGGTGGTCGGCATCGAGCTTTCGGACTCACCCGGGTCGCTGATCGAGGGCTCGAGCATCACGGTCACGCGCGACACGGATACCGACGGCGAGTACTCCGCGGTGGGAGCCCAGATCGGGGGTGACGCCGACGGCGTGAGCGTCGACGGCATGACGATTACCCTGAACGCCGGCGACTCCTCGACGGGGATCGAGCTTTATGGAACCGGCAGCGTTGCGCTCTCGAACAACGCGATCAAGGTCACGGGCTACGGCGGCTACCTCGATGGCATCGGGGCGAGCGGCGGACAGTTGGCCATCGAGAACAATCAGGTTCTGATCGACGTCGTGGGGGCGGGGACGACCGCGCGCGTCGACGAGACCGGCATCAGCTGCAGCGGCTCGTGCACGATTCTCGACAACGACGTGCAGATCGAGCACAGCAACAACACCATCGGCAATGCCGGCACCTCGATGGGGATCTATTGCCAAGGCTGCGACGAGGTCTCGGGAAACACCGCATGGCTGCTTGGCGGCAACTACCCCTACACGATCGGCGGCCCTCGCTCCACGTACTACAACGCGATCGGGATGAGCCTCGGCGCCGTCCTCATCGATCGGAACTCGATCGACCTCGGCTGGGCCGACACCGGCGTGGGGCTCATCACGAGCGGCTCGCGCGTCCAGAACAACTTCATCTCGGGGCGATCCGCTCCCACGACCGCTCCGGGCAATCCGTACGAGATCGATCTGCCGAGCAAGAGCTACGGCCTCCAGGCTGGCCCGAACACCGACATCCACTCGAACACCATCAGCTCCGGGGTCTGCACGGGCGACAACGCGGCCATCCGGCTGAGCGGCTCGGGCAGCACGGTGCGCAACAACATCCTCACCGGCTGCGCCTACAACCTGCTCGAGCAAAATGCGAGCTCCGACCCGGCCGCCCTCGAGAACAACGACTTCGTCGGGCCGAGCTACCAGGACGAAGGCACGACCCTCCTGTCGTCCGTGGCGGCCATCAATGCGCTCTCCGGGGCGGCTTCGAACTTCTCGGGCGTCTGCTCGACGCAAGCGCCGTGGCCCTGCGTTGACACCGGCACGCCGACGGGGGCTCCAACGTACGACGCGGGCTCGATGCCGCGCGACGCGACGCCGGACGTGGGCGCGACCGAGTGGGTCAAATGCGCAACCGGCAGTGGCAACTGCGATCCGCTGACTCTTTGCGTCGTGGGCCAAACGGGCGCCATCTGCGGGCCCTGCCCGCCCGGTTACTCGGGGACCGGCGCGTCCGGCTGCACCGACATCGACGAGTGCCAGACGAACCATGGCGGCTGCGACCCGCTCGCCGCGTGCAACAACGAGCCGGGAGGACATACCTGCGGCTCCTGCCCGCCGGGCTACGTCGGGGACGGTTACTCCGTTTGCTACGCCGACGACTGCGCCGTTGACAACGGTGGCTGCGATCCGCTCGTCACCTGCACCAACGATCCGAACGGACGCATCTGCGGCGCCTGTCCGCCGGGCTACGGTGGAACCGGCGACACGGCTTGCGTCGCCCTCGACTGCAATCCCGACCCTTGCGTGAACGGCGGCACGTGCACGCCGACCTTCCCGGGCTACACGTGCACCTGTCCCACGGGCATCAACGGCACGAACTGCGAGCGCAAGTTCGTCCAGCTCTCGGCCGGACAGGTCCACGCGTGCGGCCTCCAAGACGACGGAACGATTCGCTGCTGGGGGGCGAACCTCGCCGGCGAATCCACGCCCCCGTCCGGAACCTTCTCGGAAGTCACCTCCGGGTACCACCACAGCTGCGCCCGGCGCACGGACGGCACCGTCACCTGCTGGGGTCTCAACAACGTCGGCCAGACGCAGCCGCCCTCGGGCGCGTTCAAGCAAATCTCCACCACGTTGAACGCGTCGTGCGGTGTCCTGACCACCACCGACGCGCTCGCCTGTTGGGCCAGGGCCGCGACCCCCGTCCCGACCGGAACGTTCCTCGCGGCGGCGCCGGGTGCCTACCACCAGTGCGCGCTGAAGAGCGACATGACGGTGACCTGCTGGGGCGGCAGCAACCTTTACGGCGAGCTCACTCCGCCGACGAGCCAGTTCTTGGCCGTCGACAGCGGCTTCCGTGCGAGCTGCGGCCTGCTCACGGACTCCACCATCTCCTGCTGGGGCACGAACGATTTCGGATACTTCGTCCCGCCGACCGGCACCTACAAGACGCTTCAGCTAGGAGACAGCTTCGGTTGCGCCATCTCGAGCAGCGACGCGCTGGTGTGTTGGGGGAGGACCGGCAGCGGCGCAAGCGTCCCACCGAGCGGAACCTTCAA
Organism: uncultured delta proteobacterium; assembly: GCA_963841435.1. GTDB lineage: Bacteria > Myxococcota_A > Polyangia > Polyangiales > Polyangiaceae > PMG-095. Next base: position 354,745 of record CAWJCS010000001.1, on the reverse strand, counting down.
ATCGCTGGCGGTGGGAGACGACTACGCCTGCGCCATTCGCAGCGACGACACCGTGGCCTGCTGGGGCGCGAGCGACAACGGCAAGACCACGCCGCCCACCAGCCAACCCTGAGCCAGATCCTCGACCGTTTGCTGCGCCGAACCCGCGGCGAGAGCGAGCTTTCGCACCACCTCACTGAGCTCGAGAACGGCGTGGTCGATGAGGCTGCGAGAGCCGTTCCGCGGCGCACACCGGTCGGCTTCGCCCGTCTTCCATCACGATCCCCTTTCACTTCCACGATCCCCGTTCACATCCACCTCCACCTTCAAAGACCCCTACCGCCGCGGCCAGCGCTCCCCCATTGCCCAGAGCAGACCGGGCAGCAAGGAAAAGCTCTCGCGCCATGACGCCGGCCGATGGAAGCAGCGAACGAAAGGACATACAATCCCGGCGCGCAACGAGCTGCACCGACGGCACCGTGAAAGAGGAGACGATGGTCGAGAAGAAACCTGCCAAGAAGGCCACGCAGCGGGCCGCCAAGCGCGCCACGGGCAAGGCGTCCGGCCGATTCTCGGACGAAGAACGCGCAGCGATGAGAGAGCGTGCCGAGGAGCTCGAGGCGGCCTCGCGTCGCCGGCGCTCGGGCAACGCGGAAAGCGACCTGCTGGAAAAGATCGCCGAGCTACCCGAGCCCGATCGCAAGATGGCCGGGCGGATCCACGCCATCGTCAAAGCCAGTGCACCGGCCCTCTCGCCGACGACCTGGTACGGAATGCCCGCCTACGCCAAAGACGGCAAGGTCGTCTGCTTCTTCCAGAGCGCGAAGAAGTTCAAAACGAGGTACGCAACGCTCGGCTTCAGCGACCGCGCGAACCTCGACGACGGCAGCATGTGGCCCACCGCCTTCGCGTTGAAGGAGCTCAACGCCGCCGCCGAGGCACGCATTAGAGCGCTCGTGAAGGCCGCGGTGCGGTGAAGCAGCGGGGGTGGTGAAGGTCGGAGGGGATGGGGTGGAGGTGAAGGGGGATTGGGTGGAGGGGGAGGTTGACTACGGGACCGAGCAGGTCCGAGCCATCGCGGCATGGAAGGCCGAGCCTCCGAGTGTCGTCAGCCAGGCGTTCGGGGTCGATGGAGCGGCCGCACGCAACGGCGGCAACGAAGGCAACCGCCGCGGCCAGCGCTCTCACGTTGCCCAGAGCAGACCGAGCTCGATCTCCAATGCGTCGAAGGGCTCGGCGCGCACGCGCGCCTCGCTGCGCACCGTCGTCACGATGCGGTCGCTCGGGCCATCGAGACGCAGCACCTCGAGCGTGCGCACGCCGGGGTCCACCAACCACACGTGTTTCACCCCCTCGCGCGCGTCAATGGGGACAGCAACGTCTTCGTACGTTGCGCGGCGCTTCGCAAGCTCGCCCATGACCCGCGCAGATTAGCACACGCGGCGCGATGACGGCCGCCCGCGCGGCCTGCACCGAGCGCCGGTTCAGCCGCCGCGTCCGCCTTCGAGCCCGAGCTCCTTCCACAGCACCGAGGCGTCGATGCGCTGGGCCGCGGGGGCGCGGCTCTCCTGGTTTTCGATCTCCTTTAGCAGGAGCTCGACTTGCTGGCGCTTGCGCGGCTTCATCGCCGCCTGGCGCGGCGTCAGGCCACCGAGCGCCGGTATCGGCGAGTCGAGCCAACCCTTGAGGTGCTGCTCCTTGAACGATCGGAGCGCCTCGAGGAGCTCGGGCGGTTGCGCCTCGTCGCGCCGAGGCTTCGTCTCCCCGCTCTCGAGCTGCCCTCGAAGCATCGCCTGCGGATCTTCGTGCTCCCGGATGCGATACCGCACGAGCGGCCCGAGTGCCGCCTCCACACGGGCGCGCAGATCGTCCGCGCGACGCACCGAGTTCGTCTCGAGCAAGAGCTCCTTCTGCCTGACGACGGCGCGCCCGACGATGGTGTTGTCCCAGCCTGCGTTCATGGCGTTGCCGGGGCGGTGGAACGTGTACGAGCGCTCGGCGCCCGCGTCCCCGTCGTGCTCGCCAGCGTCGGCAAGCCGGCCGAGCTCACTCTCGACCTTGCCCCGGTCGCGTGGTTCGAGCTGGAAGCGATCTTTGGTGAGCAGCAACGGATCGCCGTCCGTGTTCGCCAACTGCGGCAACACCGAACGCGAGGCGTCGTGTTGCTCGACCGCGCTCTCCCAGGTGAAAATCCAGCCTTCGAGCGGCACCTTGCTGCGAAGCTGCGCAGCCGAAAGCTTCTTGGTGCGCAGGCGCGACACCCGGCGGATGACACTCACGAACGTCGGCCGCCAGGCGCGGCGGAAGCACGCGCGAGTGCATGCCACAGAACAGCGACAGCCCCTCGAAATCGACCACGCGCGCGAGCAACGCGTCGCGCGGGGACAGGTCGACCGACCCCTTCTGCTCCAGCACGCGCCGCTCTTCGCCCGTGAAAAGGTCGCGCACGAGCACCTCGAGCCCAGGCGTGACCCGCTGAACCTCCCAGACCGAGAGCCAGGAGCGCGTCTGCGCGTCGAGCCAGCCGCGCTCCTGTGCCGAGAGTCCGCGCGGCGATGACTCGAGGAAGAGCTCGACCAGGGTCCCGTCGTCCGACGCCCACTCGTAAATGGCGCACGGGACGAGCAGTTGCGCCATCGCTTCGTCCATGTCGTCCATTTCCAGGACATCGAGCAGCTGCGCGAACCAGTCGCTGCCGAACTCCCGGGAAGCGAAGCGCAGCAGCCGTTCGACGAGCCTGCGGTCGAGCTCGTGCGAGCGCATGGCAACGACCAACTCGCCCGCGGCTTCCGGTTCCGTCCGCCCGTGGCAATGCTTGTATTTCTTGCCGCTCCCACAAGGACACGGCTCGTTGCGACCGACCCGGGACATCCCGCGCGCGTCGCCCGCCCCCGCCGGCGCGTCAATCCTCCGCGGGGTCACCTTCACGATCCCATGCGAGACGCGATCGGCATCGCGTGTCGCCCGCAATGATTTCCGGGGGTTGTGAACTATCGAAAAAATCTTCGCGCCGCGTGTCGTTCTGGGAGCCGCCCGTTCGTCGCCTGGTTGAACGCCGACACGCTCGGCACAACCCGGAGAAAAAATCATGCACTCTGCCTCGCTCGGGGGCTCAGCCCTCGCCACGCCCACGTTCAACCGGGCGATCACGTTCCGGCGTCACGCGCCGACGGTCGCGCGAGTCTTGCTCGGACTCGTGTTCTTCGGCTTCGGGCTCGATGGCTTCCTGAATTTCGTCCCGAAACCGGATCCGAGCACGATGCCCCAGGGCTCCGTTGCGTTCGCGAGCGCCCTCGTCGGAACCGGCTACATGTTCCAGCTCGTGAAGGGCACGGAGGTGCTGGTCGGCGCGCTGCTCTTGACGAACCGCTTCGTACCGCTCGCGCTCGCGCTCCTCGCGCCCGTCATGGTCAACATCGTTCTCTTCCACGCGTTCCTCGCGCCCTCGGGCCTCGGGCTCGCGCTCGTGCTGCTCGCCCTCGAGCTCACGCTCGCCTGGAAGCACCGCAGCGCTTACCGCCCCATGCTCGGCGCGCGTTCGTGAGTGTGCGAGGGCCCGCCCACGATGGCGTAGCGAAGCCCGAGCGCGTCCAGCGCGTCGATCGCCGCCGTCAGCGCGCGCTCGAGTGCCAGGGTCATTTTGCTCGGGCCGCGCGGAGCGGGGCGACGTACAGGCGCGCCTTCTCCGCCAGATCCTCGACCGGTTGCTGCGCCGAACCCGCGGCGAGAGCGAGCTTTCGCACCACGTCACTGAGCTCGAGAACCTCGAGCATGCCTTGCCGAGGGGAGCGGTGCGCGACGGCGCATGCTGCGTCCGCGTCGTCCATTGCGTTGCGCTTGGCTAGTCGGTCTCGGTCGAAGGGGAGCAGCACGATTCCAAGTCTACGCCAAGGGCACGGCGTGGTCGATGAGGCTGCGAGAGCCGTTCCGCGGCGCACACTGCGCTCGAGACTCCGCGATGATCTGCGAAACGCTATGGGTCCCCGAGGCACCGGTCGCCCTCGGGAACTTCGGGGTGGCAGACATAGCCAATGTTCAGACAGCAGCTCTCGCCCTCGCCGCAACCCACGGGGGATCCATCCCCGCAGTAGCAACCCAGATCGACGATCTTCATTCACATTCACCTTCAGAACTGCTGGACGACGCGCGACACGCGCGCCGACAACATCGGCTTCCGGTGCTGCAGCGATCTCGGCCCCTGAGGTTTCGCCTCGAGCGTCGCGCTCGGCAGCCCTCGTCTTCGAGCCCTCGGTCGTCAACAGGGTCTCGTGGCCGTGAGCCGAGACGGGTCGTCTCTCGGAGGGTAGACGCCATCAAAGCCTTCAGCGACCTTGTTGCCCCCCGTCGATGGCGCAACCTTTTCCTCATGACTCAGGCCCTCGACAGCGTGCTCGCGCAGCTTTCGCGGCTTCCGGCGGAGGAGCAGGATCGCATCGCCAAGTGGCTGGCGGCGGAGCTGGCATCGGAAGGGCGCTGGGGCAGGCTGTTCGAGCAGTCGGGGCCGGCGCTCGGCGACTTGGCGGACGAAGCGCTGGCTGAGCTCCACGCGGGGCAGACCATGGACATCGATCCGGATCGGATGTGACGGACACTGCGCTCAGGGGGGTGAGCCGTCAGGCGGTCTCCGCGTCCCGACGCTGACGGAGGCGAACGCCTCGCCAGCTCGAAAGGGCGCCGGCCAGCATGCTGGCCGCAGCCAGCATGGCCCACGGCGTGAGCCAGTGCCGGTCGATGAGCGCACCGGTCAGCGCCGAACCCGCGATCTGAGAAACGGACATCAGCGATTGGTTCAGGCCGAGCACGACACCCTGCTCGTTGCGGTCCACTTGCTGAGTGATGAGGCTGGTCAAGACCGGACGGAGCAGGCCCGTCCCCACCGAGGCGATGGTTGCGGCCAGCACCAGCAGCCCGACGCCGTGCGCCGCCCCGAGCAGTGCGTAGCCCGCCGCTGCGCCGATGAATCCCCCGAGCAGCAAGCGCGGCTCGCGCACTTTGCGCACGAGCGTGCCCTGGCGCAGCGCCCCCTGGACGACGATCCCGACGAAGCCGGAATACATGAACAGGTACCCGACTTCCTTCGGTCCGAACGGTGCGCCGTGCCAGGTGAAACGGCGCTCGGCGAAGAGGGCGGCCCCCGAGGTGAACATCGCGAACGCGAACGTGAAAAAGAAGAATTCGAGCAGGAGCGCGCCCAGCAGCGGACGCCGGAAGAAGACGACGTAGGAGCCCCAATCGAGCACGCGAATGCGTCGGCCCCCGGGCCCCGCCGCTGCGCCGCTCGCCGGACCGCCCGAGCCTTGCCGGATGGCCGACTCGTTCGGCAAGAGGAACGTCGTGCCGAGGATGCTCACGAACGAGAGGCCCGCCGCGCCGAGGATGGGGACACGGAAGCCGAAATGGTGCGTGAGGTAGCCCGACGCGCCGGGCCCCACGAGAAATCCGATGCCGAACGCAATGCCGATCAACGCAAAGGCCCGGGCGCGGTCTTTCGGGGGGGTGGTGTCCGCGATGTACGCTTGTGCAGTCGAGAGATTGCCGGCGGTGAGCCCGTCGATGACCCGCCCCAAGAAGACGAAGGCGAGATTCGGGGCCCAGGCGAGCACCAAGAGGCCAGCGAACGTCCCGACCTGACTCAGGGCGAGGACCGGCTTGCGCCCGATGCGGTCCGAGATTTGGCCGAGGACGGGACCCGCGAGGAGCTGGCAGAGCGCGTAGGTTCCGACGAGCAGGCCTACCAGGGTGGGGGTGGCTCCGAAGTGCTCGGCGTAGAACGGCAAGAGCGGGAGCATGATCGTGAGCGCGAGCACGTTGACCACGACAATCAGGAAGATGGGGAGGAGGGGGGTCACGGGTTGATTTCTCTGAGGTCGAGCGGCGCCGACGCTCCGTCAAGCGAGCCTCGGGCGCAAGATCCCACGGAGCGGCGACCTGGGCGGCCCAACGATTGCGAGAGTCTCGCAGCATGAAGGGCAGCGAGCGACATGATACGATTCAGCGATGCGAAGCCCGCAAGGTCAGAGCCGCCGCACGGCGAGCGCGCATGACCGTCGAAGTCGTTTCGCTCGGGCAGCGGAAGGAATCACCGTATGCGGAGTGCACGCCCGAGCAGAGGCTCGCCGCCGCCGTCCGCCTCATCGAACATCACCAGGCACTTCGTGGCGGCTCTTCCACGCTGCCTCGTTCGGCGTGGCCGGGCGAGATCTATCGTTGCCGGTGATCCTGCAGCACTGAGGGAAGCGTGTCCGATGCGCAGCTCGTGGCGGCCGACGAACCAGCGCGGGCAGCAAGACATCTCACTCATCGCAGACGACCACTGTCGTCGACGGGCTGGAGTCGCAAGCGTCGTCCGCCCACACGATGTGAGGATCCTTCATTCGCGAGAGCAAGCTCTTCTGCGAGGGAGCGCGTCCGGGAGGGGATGCGGTGAAGGTGAAGGAAAATGGTGAAGGTGGACGCCGCGCGGTGGTTCAGGGAGCGCATGCGGGCCGAGATGTGCTGGGAGTGGCGGCGGACCCAAACGTCGCCTTCGGCGAGCCCGCCATCGCGCGCACGCGCGCGCTTGTCGCGGTGATCCGGCTGCTTTGTCGTTCTGCTACCCAAAGCAAGCAGGGTGTGATGCGTCACAATTCGGTCACCATGTCGGACAGGCTCGCGGTCATCGTCGTCGCTGGGGTCGTCTTCGGCGCGGGCTGCGCGAGCCGGGTGCGGGTCGTCCCGCGGCCTTCGAGCGCTTCGCCGGCACCGGTAAAGAGCGCGACGCCCGCGCTCGAGGTCGCCCAAGAGCCGAAGTCTGCCGCGGACGCCGTGCCGCGCGGTGACTGCATGCGGCGGTGGTGCTGGGAGAACCCGCTACCGCACGGAGAGGCGATGCGAGCGGTCTGGGGCTCCGCACCCGACGATTATTGGGCATCCGGCGAGGAAGGCGTGTTGCTCCACTTCGACGGTACGCGCTGGTCGCGCGTTGACCTCCCGGAGCTCTTCGTGAGCGACCAGCTCTTCGGTCGCGCGCCGAACGACGTCTATGCCATCGGCGTCTGGCCCAGGCACTTCGACGGCCGGCGCTGGACGAAGCTGCCCGATGCACCATCTCGCATCGGCGAGCGCGAGGTCGTGGGCGGGTTCTCCGAGCAGGGCACGCCATGGATCCTCACCGACCGTGGAGCCGTGTCCACCTTCGACGGGACGCGCTGGACGGAGCGATTGCCGAGCTCCTGCCGCGCAATGGTGTGCCAGTGGTTCACTTACCGCACGGCGAGCGGTGGCGTCGCGACACCGCGCCCCGACGGCTCGGGTTGGGACGGCACGTTCAAGATGGCGGGGCTGCCGAGCCCGGTCGGTCGCACCTTCGGGGGCACGCGCGAGTCAAGCCTCGTGCTCGTGCGCGCTCCGATCTTTGGTGTCGTTCAGGCGTGGCGCAACGGGAGTTGGGTCGTTCTGCCGGTTCCGGATGCGGCGACGCCGCGCAAGGCGCGGCCGCTCTTGCGTTCGATCTGGGGCGCGAGTGACGACGACGTGTGGGTGGTCGGCAAGGGCGGCGCTCTCTACCATTTCGATGGCACGAGCTTCGAAGCCTTCGACAGCGGGACGCGCGGAGAGCTCTGGGACGTGTGGGGCACGAGCCACGACGATGCCTGGGCGGTCGGTGACAGCATGCTCCTGCACTGGGACGGGCGCTCGTGGACGCCGGCTCGTAAGACGGTCAGCGACGCCGCGTTGAACGGCGTCTGGGCGGGGAGCGGTTGCTCGGCGTGGGCCGTCGGCGACGCGGGCACCGTGCTCCAGCGCGACTGCGCGGGTTGGAAGGTGGTTCCGAGCGGTGTGAGCCGGAACCTCTACGGCGTCTGGGGCAGCAACGCTGACGACGTTCTGGTTCGCCGGGGCCGACGGGACGCTGCTTCACTTCGACGGCCAAGCTCTGGAGATGCGAGCCTCGCCGACCAGGGCGACGCTGCGCGGCTTGTGGGGCAGCAGGGCGGGTGACGTATGGGCGGTCGGTGAGCGCGGAACGATCCTGCATTTCGATGGCGAGCGCTGGGCCGAGCTGCCCAGCCCGACCGAGCACACGCTGCTCCGCGTGCGCGGTACGGGGCCGCGTCATGCACTCGCGATCGGAGTCCCGAGCTGGGGGCTCGTGGCCGGACAGAACGACGCGCTCATCGGCTGGGATGGCGACCGGTGGGCCAAGAGGAAAGGTGAGTGCCCCGGCTCCGGCGGCGGCTCCGAAGATCAGCCGAGCGTGGTGCCGCTCGCGGCCGACGACGCATGGACTCTCTGCTCCTACACGGGGCCCGGCAATCACCCGCTCGGAGACGACATCAGGGTTCCGCTCAATGCCCTGGCGACGGCGCCCGACGGGCGCGCGTTCGCGGTCGGCGAGCGCGGCATCATCCTGTCTCGCGCGGGGCCCGGATAGCGATTGCCCTTCTGGTCGACGGTCGGCTCCCAGAAGTTTTCGAGCAACGAGGCGACGTTGACCGCTTCGCCAAGCAAGACGTGGACGGGTGCGCCGGGGTGAGCTTCCTCCGCGTCTTGCGCGAGGGCGCCCCACTTCGATCGCGACCTGCTCGGTGTGCGTGACGGAACGGTGTCGCGCACGGCGAACGCGCCGAAGCTCCGGGCGCTCTCGGGCGCGCAACTCGAGCTCGCGGTGCCGGCCGGCTCGGCGCGCGCGGTGCTCGTCCTCGAGGGACTGCGCCTCGGTCCGCTCAGCGTGCCGGAGCTCGAGGGCGAGCGCGCGCCGAGCGAGCTCGGCCGGGTGGCCCAGGAGCTACTCGAGCGCTCGCTCCGCGATCACCTCTTCTTCCCCGTGCTCGAGGGCGAGCGCCGGCCGCGCCTCGCGCTCGGCTACCGGCGCCGGGACGGCAGCGCGGGCGCCGTGGTGAGCGGCGGCGACGTCCCCGCGTTCCTGCGCGAGCTCGCCGCGCACCTGAAGGGCGGCGCGCCGCGTCCCTCCGTCTCGCTCATGCCACCGCCCGCCGCCGCCGAGCCCGCGCCCGTCGTCGCGCGCTTCGGCGCCATCGAGACCCGCAGCGCGCGCCAAAGACCTCGCAGACGTGGAAGAGCTCGAGCGCCTGGAAGAGAGCTGAGCGTCGCAGTCGCTGCTGGCGCTGCTCCGCAATCTCGGCAAGTGGATCGGTATCGACGTGACCAAGCGCCGCGCGTTCCAGGAGCGATGGCTCGTGGACGGGAGGAAGCTCGAGACGGGGGCGGGGGGTGAGGTGGTCGCGGGCGGGGGGTGAGGCGCGACGCGACCCTCACGCCGTTTTCCGGGCACGGCTCGCCCGGAGGGACGTATGCTGGGTGAATTGTGGGCTTGCTGTTTCGACGTAGCATCAGGCTGGGCAAGTTTGGACGAATCAACCTGGGCAAGCGGGGCGCAAGCTTGTCGGTGGGCGTTCGTGGGGCGCACGTAAACTTCAGCTCGCGGGGTACCCGCACGACCGTGGGCATCCCCGGCACCGGGATTTCCTACACATCCCGCGTCGGCGTCTCTCAAGTCGCGGCGTCCCGTGATGGCGCAGGATCCGGCGGGTGCCTGTAAGGTCTCGCCAGCCTTCTTCTGTCCGGAGTAGCGCTGATAGTGATCGGCGGGATTGGGCTGAATAGCCCTGTCACAGCGGTCGTGATCGCCGGACTTGCGGTCGTTGGATGGGCTGCCATCGCCTACCGATCGGGAAAGCAGAGACAAGCGCGGGCGCTCGCCCTCCACACTGCCGCGGTTGCGGAACAACAACGACAGGAGGCAGCGTACCGCGCCGAACAAGAGCGCCAGCGCGGCGAGCGATGGGCGTACCTTTGCGGTCGATATGGTGAGGCCGATGCACACAGAATCTGGGCCGGGCGCCTTTGGCTCGGGTGCTCAGCTGCCATGACGGTCGAGATTCTCGGTCAGCCGGTCGCGGTGGACGAAAAAGTTCTGAAGACGAAAACCAAGCGCACGTTCAAGTATCGCCCCGTCGGCGTGAACCGATATGCGCTTCGCGTCTACCTCGACGACGATCAAGTGGTCGGCTGGGAGGACAAAGACGAAACTTGATGGCGGAGAGCAGCCGGTGGAACAAGTCGCCGCGGGCTATGAGACTCAGATGTCCTTCCCGCAATGCGGACACTTCGTGTCCACCTTGAGCTGCTCCACGAACGCCGATCCCAGGATCGCCGCGGGCAGCGCAAACAGCCCGATGCCCATGACCGACACGATCGCCGCTGCCACCTTCCCGAGCACCGTGATCGGCGTGGCGTCGCCGTAGCCCACCGTGGTGAGGGTCGCGACGCCCCACCATGCAGCCGCCGGGATGCTTCCGAAGGTGTCGGGCTGCGCATCGTGCTCGGCCAGGTAGAGGATCGTCGAGGCGAGCACGAGCAGGATCGCCATGGCGAAGGCTGATAAAACGAGTCTCCTGGACCGAATCCAGGGCGCGCTGCAGCGGCCCCCCTCCTTTTCGCGCGCCCTCAATCCGTCGTTGCTCGCGGCCGACGCCGAGCGAGTGGGCGAAGCGGTGTCCTCGGTCAGTGATGCCGCGCGAACCGCCGAAGTCGAGGTCCGGCAGGCGTTTGCAGAGCTCCGAGAGTGTTTTGACTTGCAAGGACCCGACTGAACAGAAGACTTCCTTTGGCTTGCCCTCGGGGCTAGGTTCGCGGGTCCATGGGATGGAAGAAGGCGGCGACGCGAGAGAGGTGTTGGGTGCGCGGTGCGCGCAAGCACGTTGAAAGGGGATACGAATGGGTGGTCGAACTCTTTGTTGGGATGACAGGCTGTACGCTGGCGGTGTGCCTGGCGCTTACCGTCGGCTTCCTGGAAGCCTGCGGCGGAAGCACGGTTCAGACGCACACGGCGATGCCGCGCGCCCTGGAAGGACTTACGGTCGCCATCAGCCCAACGGTGGTGGTCTCGGGCGCCGCGGCAACCACGTATTCGGGGTTCGGGGACGCGCTGGTGGGAGAGATCCAGGCCCGGCTCGTTCACGACGGATTCAATCTCGTCACGCCTGATCGCGCCGGAACAGCCGTTCGCGTCGAGATCCGGGCGGATCTCGAGACATCCCAGAACCGCTTCCTGATCGTCAACGGCAAGCCACTCGAGTCGACCTCCGCGAGGATCCAGGTGAAGGTGTTTGATCCGAACGGCGTGCTGCTCGATGCGTTCAGCGCCTCCGGAGATCCATCGAGCGACGATACGGCCAAGGACGTTGCGGCCGAGCTGTCGGAACACATGAAGGGCTCGCGGCGGCTCGTGGCCTTTGCGAAGGCGACTCCGGCGGCGGAAACCGCCGAGGAGCCCGAGGACGCGACAGAAGTGCCCGAAACGGCCAGCGCTAGGCGCGCCATTGCCCCGTCCCCGGCGGTGCACCGTGCCAGGTGGCCGGACCTATCCCCCGAGCTCGAGAACCAAAAGGACGGTTCCGGGGACGCGGCGGTGATCGTCGCGATCGAACACTACGCCGAGCTCCCCGAAGTTCCGGGTGCCCTCGCGAACGCTGAAGCGTGGGTCAACTACCTCAGCAAGACTCGCAGTGTGCCCCGAGGAAGCGTCCGGATCCTCGAAGACAAGGACGCGCGAGACCAGCAGATCAAGTACTCCGTGAATGACGCCGTCAGGCGAGTACGGCCCGGGGGGAAGCTTTGGTTCGTCTTCATCGGGCACGGAGCTCCGAGCCACGATCAACAGGGGCTCTTGGTGGGGTACGACGCCTACCAAACCGCCGAAGGTCTCGAAGACCGAAGCGTGAAGACACGCGACCTGCTTCGCACGATGGCGAAGTCCCAGGGCACCCCCGTCGTGGTGCTGGACGCGTGTTTCAGCGGGCGTGCTGAAAACGGCCAGGTGCTCGTTCGAGGGCTGATGCCGTCCGCGGTGGTCAAGCCGGAAGCACCTTCGGGCGCCGTGGTCATGACCGCAGCAAGGAGTGACCAGTACGCTGGACCTTTGCCCGGCGCCGATCGGCCTGCGTTCTCGTATCTAGTGCTGGGGGCTCTCCGCGGCTGGGCCGACACCGACAAGGATGGCAAGGTCACGGCGACGGAGGTTGACACCTACGTGGGCGACACGATGCGTGTGCTCCTCGCGGGTGACCGATTGCAAACGCCAACGCTCGAGGGTGACCGCAAGGACCTTGAGCTTGCCAAGGCAGCTGAGGCCGAGCCACGCGCGGTCCAGGAGATGATCGTTGAAAGTCGGGCGCGGCCGTGAGGGCGCTCGAGTTCTTTGCCGTCGGCCACGCTGCACTCCTTGCTCTGGCGTGCGGTCCTGCGCTTCCAAAACCCCAGGACGCGGGGCTCGGTTCGCCCAAGGGCGATACCGTGGAGGCCCAGGCCGAGGCGCAAGGTTTGGCTCACGACGAGCACTTGTTGTTTCGTCCGAGGGGCAATCCAGGTGAGCTCGTAGGACGGGCGGTGAGCCGCACGCCTGGCGGCGGCCTCACGATCGCCGACGAGCTCAGGCCTGGCTGCAAGGTCGATGTGCGCTCGACGCCCGAGGCGTGGAGCCGAACCTACGAGGATGATCTGAAACGGGTCGCAGGGGGAGGAATCGAGGTTGACGAGATCGCGAAATTGAAGGTCGAATACGGGGAGGAAGCTCATGTTGCCGTGACCATCAAGAACGAGGCCCGGCTCGACGCGGACCTCCAGGGAGACTGCGGTGACTGGCTCGTCGCCTCCGTGCGCGTCGGTACTGGCTCACGGCGGATCGACCGGCATGCGTATCAGCGGGGCTCGGGCAACGTCGGCGTTTTGAGCGTGGGTACGCAGGCCGGCGCCAGCCAGGACCAGGCGAACGCGACATCCTTCAGCTGGGAGACGCCGCAAGCTTGGATGTTCACCGTGGCTGGCCCAAAGCATCGGGGGCGGCTCGAGCTCAACGCCGCCATGCCCACGGAGCTCGAAAACGGGCAAACCTACCGGATCACGGTGGCGCCCAATCGGCCCGTGTGGCTACTCGTCTACTACCGTGAAGCGGACGGCCAAGTCGGCAAGCTATTGCCCAATGAAGACAACCCCAGCGTCGCCGTAGCACGCAACGAGCGTCGCGAGTTGCCGGAGCTCCGAGCCACGCTCCGCGATCCGGCCCAACCTGCTCAAGAGGATATGATCCTCTGCGGTTTCGACCACGCGGAGTACGTCGGCGATCTCGCGCCCCCAAGGGGTGAACCCAGTGCCGTGCAAATGCACGAATGGTACGAGGGCTTGCCGGAGCGCCTGAACAAGATCAGCCGACGACACTATTCCTGCCAGGAGATCGCGTACCGCATCGTGCCGGTGGGAGGTCAGGATCGGGGTCCCTAGGGACGTGTCGCTGCGCGCGGTTGCCGTGAGTAACGAACCCGGCGGCACGAGTCCGCGTGCGCGGCCCGGGCGGCGGGTCGCGTTCAACGGAGCCCGGAGAGGCTTTTGTGTGCTCTGTCCCCTCCCCAATGGAGTTACCCTCGCTCCCCCCCTGTGTCCTCCGCCAGCCTCGCCTACTACCGCGCCGCCCTGACGTGTCTCAGGTTCATCGACGCACGGACCCCGACCAAGCGCCGCTTCGGCGCTGACGCGCAGGCTTTGTGGGGGGAGCTCCGGGGCGACCTCACGGATGCCGACCGCATCGATCTGATGCTGCGCGATGCCGACGTGCAGTGGCCCGGGGCGTTCGGGGCCAGGACGGTGTTCGGGTTGCAGGGCGTGGCGGAGGATGAGGCGTTCGGGCCGGAGTGGGAGGCGCTCGACGGGGTGGATGCCGCGGCGTTGTTTCAGGCGGTGGAGCGCGGGGCGCCGCCGGGCGATGTGATCGGGGCCCTCACGGATGTCGCTTCGGCTTGGGAGATCAAGCTTCAGCCGTTCGACGTGCCGCCGGTCGGTGCGGCGGATCGGTTCGTCGTGGCGGGGCCAAGCGCCGTGGCGGCGCTGGTGAGGGCGTTTGCGAGCGGACGGGATCTCGACTGGGCCGATCAGGTGACGGTGGTCGCCACGGCGCCGGGGCATCGGCAGGTCGCCGCCGTGGCCGGCGGTCTGCTCAACGTTTCGAAGCGTCCCCGCATTGTTTCGGCGAAGGACACTCTGGAGCTTCGACCCGGGGCCAAGCTGGTGCTCTCGCCGGACGCCGCGCCCGACGACAGCGCGTCCGCTCGCGCGCTTGCGGAAGGGAAGTAGGGGGAGGGCGTGGCGCTTCTGGGATTCGACGGTGGCGGGGAGGCGGCGCGGTGCTGAGCAAGGCGCGCATCGTGCTTCAGGGGCAGTCGCCGTATGCCCACGAGCAAGAGGCGCTCGCGTTCATGCGCGAGACGCTGCCGGACACGGACCCGTACAACGTGTGGGAGCTCGTCGAGTTCCTGGATCCTTCCACGGGGCGCCTGCTCGAGGTGGACGCAATCGTGCTCGGCTTTTCGGCGATCTATCTCGTCGAGATCAAGAGTGGGCCGGGCGTGTACAGTGGGGATAGGACCGACTGGTACCGAGCGGCCCCGGGTGAGCCGGCGCGGTACATGGACCCACCGCTCAAGCTCACGAACTTCAAGTCCAAGGTGCTCAAGGGTCTGCTTCAGGCGCGCATCCGCGACCAGGTGCGGTGCCCGTGGGTGCAGCCGCTCGTGTTTCTCAGCCACCCGGAAGCGGAGATGCGTTTTCAGCACTGGGGGGACCATTGCGTGGTGACGCGCAAGGGGCTGCTCGAGGCGATCAAGAACCACAAGTTCCCCGGCGTGGAGGGTGGCGAGCGCCACCGGATCAACGCGCCGCAACAACGGGCCGTGGCCCAGGCGCTCGAGGCCATCGGTGTGCGGGCAAGCAAGGGTGTCGCACGCGTCGGTGCCTACGAGCTCGGGGCGATCGTCGAGGAAGGTTCGGGTTACCAGGATCGTCTGGCTCAGCACGCCGAAACGAAGGCTTTGAAACGGCGGGCACGCATCTACCTGGTGCCGCAGCAGACGAGCGTGGAACGCCGCCAGCAGCTGCGGCGAGCGGCGGACCGCGAAGCACGGCTGCTCGAGGACGTGAAAGACCACCGGAATGTCCTCCACTTGGTGGACTACGTGACCGACTCGCCGCTCGGTCCCACGGTGCTGTTCGACGCTTTCGACGGCGTACCGCTCGACGCCTTCCTTCGGAGCCACCCCGACTTGAGCTTCGACCACCGCGTCGATCTCATCACCCAGGTTGGCCGGGCGCTGCACCATTGCCATCGAAAGAGCGTCGTTCATGGAGCTCTTGCTCCGAACGCGGTCCTGGTTCGTGAAGGCGACGACGGCTCGCTCGATGTCCGCCTCTACAACTTTCAGCTCGGCATGGGTCGCGACGTCACGCCCACACTGCATTGGTCGGCGATGGCAGGAGAGCCGTGGGCGATCTATCAGGCGCCCGAGCTCCGGGAAAATCCGGGCGCGCGTGGTCCTGTTTCCGACATGTTCAGTTTGGGGGCGCTCGCCTACCTCGTGCTCACGGGGCGTCCCGTTGCGGACAACGTGTTGGAGCTCGATCAGCGCCTTGCCGTGGAGCACGAGCTCGACCCACGAGCGGTGGCCGACAGCATCCCGGCCGGCGTTGCAGACGCCATCACGTTGGCAACGGCCTCAAAGCCCGTGAATCGGGCCGACGACGTGCAACAGTGGCTCGACGACTATTTCCTCGAGGCCGCTACGAGCCCGGAGCCCAAGGAGGAGACGCCCGAGGTGAGCCCCCTCGAGGCGCGCAAGGGCGACATCCTGGGAGGCAATCTGCTGGTGCTCGGGGTGCTCGGCCAGGGCGCGTCGTCGCGCGTGCTCGAGGTGGACCGGGACGGCCGCTCCCTGGCCCTGAAGGTCGCGCTGACGCCCGACGACGACGGGCGTCTCGCAGAGGAGGCTCGTGCTCTGGGCTCTCTCCGGCACGCTCGCATCGTTCAGCTCGTCGACCAGCGCTCGCTGAGCGGCCGCACCTGCCTCCTGATGGCCAAGGCGGGCGAGCAAACGCTGCAGCGCTACCTCGCTCGCGAGGGTGCCGTGTCTCTCGACTATGCGAGCCGCTTCGGAGAGGACCTGCTGCTCGCATTGGAAGAGCTCGAGGAACGGCAGATCCTGCATCGCGACATCAAGCCGGCGAATCTCGGCGTCGGCGCCGTCACGAAGAAGGCCCACCACCTCACGCTGTTCGACTTTTCGCTCGCCTTGGAGCTGAAGAGCGATCAGTCCGCGCACATCGGGCGTACCCAGCTCGGCGTGGGCACCGCCGTGTATCGCGACCCCTTCCTCCGCCTTCGGGGCGCCTGGGACGCCGCAGCCGACCGATGGAGCGCAGCCGTCACGCTGCACGAGATGCTGACCGGCGTTCGGCCGAGCTTCTCCGTGGCAGGCGCCCCCGCTCTCGAGCCCGAGGCGGAGCTCGTGCTGGCAGCGGAACGCTTCGACGCGTCGGTCCGCGAGCACTTGGTCCCGTTCTTCGAGCGCGCCCTGCACCGCGACGTTGCCGCAAGGTTCGAAAGCGCGACGGCGATGCGAAAAGCCTACAACCGCTGCTTCGAGCCGACGGCCGAGGCCATCGCGACGGCGCCGCCGACAACGGTGGTGTCCTCCGACGCCGAACCCGCCCCCCAGGCGCCACCGCCGGACCTCGCCAGCATTGCTCCCGAAGCGGCGATCGAGGCGCTCCCGTTGTCGGTGCGAGCTCGCAACGCGCTCGATCGCGCCGGCCTCACCTACGCTCGGGATCTGCTCGACCTTCCCGACAACCGTCTTTCTGCGGTGCGAGGGGTTGGCAGCCTGGTCGCGAAGGAAATCCTCGCCTTCCGCGATGCTTGGAGCGCCGCGCGCAGCCTCGCGCCTGAAGAGGGCAGGCCGTTCTTTGCGGCCTACCGCGGCGAGGACATTCTCGTCACGACCGCCGGCCTCGAACCGAGCGCCGCGGTGGTGCTGCGAGACGCCGGGCTGCAAACACTCACCGCCGTCGCTCAGGCGCCCGAGCGGCAGATCGAGACGCTTGCCCGCAAGGCCAACGTGTCGCCGGACACGATCCGCAGCGTGTTGGAGGAAGAGAACACACGCTCCAATGCGCGAAAGCGCCCCACCACCCTGGAGGGGTGGATCGATGCCCTGCTGCCGGCGAAGAAGGGCAAGCGCGCGCAGAACCTCCGGAGCCTGTTCGGCCTGGCCGAGCCGTTCGTCGGGAAGATCGGCGTGCCGGTGGCCGACGTCGCGCGCGCGCTCAGCATGACGCCCGCCAACCTCTACATTCAGCTCGGCAAAGAGCGCGAGCAGTGGGCGCAGCATGGCGCGCTGCCCGAGCTTCGGCGGACGGTGCACGCGATCGTGGAAGAAGCGGGGGGCGCGGTCCCGGTGGAGCGTGCGGCAGCGCTGCTCTGTGAGCGGATCCCGGCAGACGGGTCGTCCACGCGGGAACTGACCCTCGCCGCCGCCGCGGCGCTGCTGCGCATCGTGTCCCAGGTCGAGCGTGAGGAGGACGGTGGCATTGCGTGGGAGCGCCTCGGGACAAGCCCCTGGCTCTTTGGGAACGCGGCGCTCGTGCCGGTCCTCGAAGCACTGGGAGGCCTTGCCGACGAGCTCGCCGCCCGCCCGGTCCTCGCATCGCCAGGGGAGGTCGCGCGGCTCCTTGCCGCGTCGGTCCTCGGCACGCCCCTCGAAGCGCTCTCGGCGGAGCGCCTGACTGAGCTTGCAACGCTGGCGAGCCAGCGCGCGGCCCGTTCCGCCAGGCTCGAGATCTACCCACGCGGGCTCGACCCCGAGCGGGCGCTGACGCTGAGCACCACGGTTCTCACCGGCGAGCTCACCCCGAGCGCCATCCACCAAAGAGTGCTCACGCGCTACCCGGAGGCCTCTCCGCTCCCCGAGCACCCCGAGCTCGACGCACTCGTCGAGAAGCTCGGCATGAAGTGGGACGAGGAGCGGCGTCTCTACGCGCGCCCCGGGGACAGGCGAGGCACGCAGCACACGAGCTTTCCCTCCGTCGCGAGCCTCCCGACGCTCCCGTCCTCGCAGCAGTCGCTCGATCCCAGGTACATCGCGCTGGAGGATTTCGAGGACCGGCTTCGCATCACGCAGGATCGGCGGACGCTGAAGGTGCTTGGCGTCCGCTCGGACAAGGCAGCGGACGCGGCGCTGGCGCTGACCGAGGCGCTGGGGATCCGGCGCGTCTCGCTCGATGTCGAGCTTTCCAAGGCCATTCACTGGCTGGTGAAGAAGCACGGCGTGAACCTCGACGTGCTCTACCGAGCGGATCAGCTCGGACCGGGCGGCGACGACTGGCAGGAGCTCCGGCTCGTCGCGCAGCGGGCCGCGGAACGAGTGGCGAACGAGCTGCTCCCGGCCCCCGCCCCCTTGCTCTTGGTGCAGCCGGGGCTCTTGTCGCGCTTCCGGCTCGAAGGGTTTCTGAAGCGACTCTTGGACGCGTCGCGTGATCCCAAGTGCGCGGCGATTTTCCTGTTGGTGCCGAGCCACGATTCCGTGGGCGTGCCGCGCATCAACGGTGAGTTGACGATTCCCGAGGTCGGGCTTCCACAGACCCTGTGGGTGCCGCTCGAATGGGTGAAGGCGCGCCGCGACAAGTCGGCAGCGTGAGAGGTTAGATGGCGGCACGACGCAAGAAAGCGAAGGCGACGGCACTGGTAGGTCAGGAGGATCCGCGGGCGCCACTCGCGGGGGACGCGCTGCTGGCGCTGGCCAAGCCGCTCCTGAAGGATCTCGCGGCGGATCTTCTGTCGCGCGCGGACGCTTCACCCGCCGTGACCGAAGCGCTGAAGGCGCGGCACGCGAAGGAGCACGAGGCGAAGCGCACGGCGGACGGGTACCCGGAGTGGCGGCGCGCTTTCGTGGAGCAGGTGGCTGCCGCCTGGCTCCTTTCCTGTGTGTTCGTGCGGACGCTGGAGGACCGAGGCCTGCTCGGGCGCAATCGGATTGCCGGTACGGGCGCTGAGGATAGTTGGAAGGCGTTCTTGCAGTTCGCGCCCTCGCTTTCGGAGCGCGAGTACTTGCTGACGGTGTTCCGGGAGCTGTCACGGTTTCCGGCTGCCGCCGATTTGTTCGATGCGCGGCACAATCCGGTTTGGCTGCTGGCGCCCTCGGCGGAGGGGGCGCGCAAGTTGCTGGAGCTGTTCCGGAGCCCGAGCGTGGAGGCGCCAGCGTTTCGCTTCGGCGGCGAAGACACGCAGGTTTTTGGGGGACCTGTATCAGGATCTGAGCGAGGACGTGCGCAAGCGGTTCGCGCTGCTTCAGACGCCGCGCTTCGTGGAGCGGTTCATTTTGGACCGAACGTTGGATCCGGCCGTCGAGCGTTTCGGGTTGGATGAGGCGACGCTGATCGATCCGACCTGCGGGAGCGGGCATTTCTTGTTGGGGGCGTTCGAGCGTTTGTTCGATCGGCGGCTGCAGGCAGAGCCCGGGCTTTCCGCGCGGGAAGCGGCGACGAAGGCGCTGGATGCGATCGCGGGCGCGGATATCAATCCGTACGCGATCGCGATTGCTCGGTTCCGCTTGACGCTGGCGTTCGTGGAAAAGTGTGGGATCGGGCGGTTGAAGGATGCGCCGCGGTTGCCGCTGCATCTCGCGGTGGCGGATTCACTGCTCTACAATCCGCAGATCGGGCAGCTGGCGCTGGTGGAGGGGACGGATCCGGCAGCGTGGGAGGGGGCGCATTTTGCGCTGGAGGATCCGAAGGCGGCGCGGGATGTGCTGTTCAAGCAGTACGCGGCGGTGGTGGGGAATCCGCCGTACATCACGGTGAAGGATGCGGTGCTGAGGGAACGGTATCGAGGCCATGTACACGTCAGCGTTCGACGCAGCTATTCGCTCGCGGCACCGTTCACGGAAAGGTTCTTCCAACTCGGACGTGAAGGCGGCTTCGGTGGGCATGATTACTGCCAACTCCTTCATGAAGCGTGAATTCGGGAAGCTCTCTAATTCGAGGAGTACTCTGCCGACCGTAAACCTGGAGCTGATCGTGAACACTTCGGGGCCTACATCCCCGGGCACGGAACACCGACGGTCCTGCTCTTCGGGACGCGGGAGAGCGCAACGGGGGCGAAGTGCTTGCGGTGCTCGCGAATCGGGGGGAACCGAGCACGCCAGACGACGCAGAGATGGGGCTTGTTTGGTCGAGCATCGCGGACGCATTGGGGCGAGGTCGGGTTCGAGAACGAGTACATCTCCGTCGCGCGCGCAAGCGAGGGAGCTCGACCAAGCATCCGTGGAGTCTAGGCGGTGGAGGTGCGGGGGACTTGAAGGAGCTACTTGAGGACCGCGCCGAGACCAGGCTCGGTAACTTGGTTGAGTGCTATTGGGCGCTCAACTCATACCGGGTAAGACGAAGCTTCTTCGTGCCCGGCGCTGCGGCTGCGCGATTCGGTGTCGAGGCTGCAAGACGCGCAGTTACGCCGACTGGTCACGGGGCGAGAGTTCTGCGGACTGGGCGACTGCGGCCGACCAAATCGGCGCTGTTTCCCTACGACACTCCGACGGCCTCGACCCGTCGCGCCGGCCCCGAGATGACGACTCCGTTGGCTATTGGCCCTACCGAACGCATGCTCCGCGACCGCCAGGACTACGAATGGCAAACCATCGTGCAGATCGAGGCCTCACAGTGGTTCGAGTACAGCTCAATGTTCTTTCCGGACCGTTTCCAAGGCCACGGTCGAATCACCTTCGCCTTCGTCGCCACCCACAACCACTTCGTCCTCGACCGCGGCGGCAAGGTCTTCAAGCAGTCGGCCCCCATCATCAAGCTCCCCGAAACCGCCACCGAGGAGGACCACCTCGCGCTCCTCGCCTACCTGAACAGCTCGACGGCGTGCTTCTGGATGAAGCAGGTCTTTACGCCGAAAGGCTCCACCTCTGCGAACCGGAACCACCCGGACCCTGCTCGTGCTGCATATGAGTTCGCAGGAACCGCACTCGGGAACCTTCCAGTTCCTGGAGACTTGGGAGCGCTGCTGCCGCTGGCGCGGGAAGTCGAGCGCGGTGGCTGCTCAACGCGCACAGTTGATCGAGTGGAGCAACCTCAAGTCAGTCCTCGCGTCGTGTGCCTCCGTTCAATCGCTCGAAGCTCGCGATGGGCGGGTGCTGGTTGCAATGGGACTCGTATCGTCGTCAACTGGTTTTTCTCCAGGAAGAGATCGACTGGGTCGTGTACTCCCTGTTCGGACTCGTGGACGGGTCGGTGATTAGCGAACCGGAGTTGGTGCGCGATGGCTTGATGGCACGGCGCCAACGTCCCTTCGCCGACCGGATGGAGACAAGTCTAATGCGGCAAGACGGCACGCTTATGTCGTCGGATGCCGCAGAGGCTGATACGGCGTCCGGTGGTATGGATGAGCGAATCTCTCGACTCAGTGCTGCGCGGCGAGCGGCCACACCGCTTCCCCAGAGCTTGCGCTGATCGAGACCCCCGTCTTCAAACGGTTGTGGCGCGATACCGACCGGAACTTGCCGGAAGCGTGCATGGCGAGCCACCGTTGCTTCAGATGCACTCGCGCGGACTATCCTGGAAGTCGCAGAACGTGCGGCCCGCGAACGCGGCGCCCGAAGCGAACACCTCGATCTCGCGCGACTGGGCCTGTCGTCCGAGCCGGTAACCTTCGCAGAAAGCCAGTGCGGTAGCAGCTATCCCGAACTCGTGAACAAGGCTGCGGTCCCGTTCCTGGCGGTCTACCGATATTCAGCGACTCTGGCCTCGAGAAGTACGCTCATTGGGAGCAAGCATGGGCACTCCAGCGCCGGGAAGATGGGGGTGGCGCCCTCCACGAGAACCAGATACCCCCCAAGTATGACCCACGAGACTTCCGCGAATCTGGCTACTATCGACTCCGCGGGAAACTCGACGTCCCCAAAGAGCGCTTCATCTCCTACCCCGGCTGCGAAAGCGACGAGGATCACGAGCCCGTCTACGGCTGGGCCGGCTGGGATCACCTCCAACGCGCCGTCGCGCTCGCAGGTCTTTACCAAGATCGAAAACGACGTGAAGGCTGGACGAAAGACCGCCTGATGCCGATGCTCGCGGGCCTCCTCGAGCTGCTGCCCTGGCTGAAGCAGTGGCACAACGACCCGAGCGCCGAGTTGGGAGGCGAACGCCCCTCCGACCAGTTCGACGCGTTCATCAACGCCGAATGCTCCGAGTACGGCTGGACCCACGACGACCTGAGAGCCTGGCGCCCCACCGCACCGAAAGCGCAAGCAGGACAAGCCCACCGACGAGGGCGACTGATCATGGGCGCGCGCAAGGGGCGACCGGGTACCGCCACGGACGGGCGCGTGCTGATCGCACGCATCAGCTGGATGCAATGGTACGGCCTGACGGATAACGTTGACGTGCCGCAGAGCACCATGAGCTACGTCCAACGCGGGAGCGGCCCCGTGTACGAGCGCTTCAACTTCAGAGCACTGGAAAAGCGCCTCTTCGGCTACTTCGCACCCAGCAGCCCCGACATCGCCTGCAACCTTTCCCGTGTGGACGAAAACGCCGGCGATGCCGACCACCTCGACGACGTGCTCGTCGTCTTCATGGCCAGGCGCCCGCCCGACCTCGGAGGCGGTCAGGTTGTCGTCGGCTGGTACCAGCACGCGCGACTCTATGCGAGGTACCAGCGTCCGCAGCGACCCCGGAAGCGCCAGGATTGGGCCTACGCGTGCGAGTGCGCCGAGCGAGACGCCGTACTCCTGCCCACCGCCGCTCGTGAATGGAAAGTACCGCGCGGGAAAGGCGGGATGGGCATGGCGAAAATCCGGTACTTCGACCCGCGCAGCGCATGGATGCAGAACATCCTCACCCGCATCGACGCGTACCAGGGCCGGTCCCTCCTGAAAGACCCTGACGCGGAGACCGCGGACGCGGCGAAGGAAACCAGCGAGCTCGTGCTGGCGACGCGGCAAGGATTCGTCGCCGACGCGGCAACGCGACGCGCCATCGAGAAGCGGGCCGTCGCCGTCGCAATCCGAGCCTACGAGGGCCTCGGCTACGTCGTGCGAGAAGCCGGCCAGCCGTATGACCTCCACTGCGCCCGCCCCACCCGTCCGAGTGAAGAGCTCTCGATCGAGGTCAAAGGGACCCGCGGCTCAGCGAACGAAGTGTTCCTAACCCGGGGCGAAGTGAACTTCTACGCGCGGCGCGCCCCTCGGACCGAGCTCTTCGTCGTTCACTCGATCCGAGTGGCCCGGGGTCTTGCCAGTGGCGGGAAAGCCCAGCGCTACCCGAAATGGCGTGTGCGTTCGGGCGACCTGACTCCTCTGACCTACCGCTATCGTCTACCCTCCCGATCGGAGCCGCATGGCTGAAGTCACCAAAGTCCGCGACCTCTTCGACCTCCCGGAGCAGGTCCAAGAAGGCGACCTCTGCCAGCGCAGCTTCCACATGATCGGCGCAGACAGCCTCGAAGAGTTCTCGGGAAGAGGCCCGAAGAAAGACAAGACCGCCGAGGGGGCCAATTGAATGACCGACCCCCACGCCTCGTTACGGCGACTGCTCCAGTCCGAAGAGGGACAGTACTTCGAGCGAAAATCGCTGTTCGAGGGTACACCCGGGAAGAAACGGTCGCGCGACCGCAGGGCCGTGCGCGACCAAACCGCGGAGTGCGTTGCTGCGTTCGCCAATGCCGACGGCGGCACGCTCGTGCTGGGCGTGGAGGATGACGGCAGCCTAACGGGTTCCCCCTACCCTGATGACGGCGACCTCGACACGCTCATGCGTGTTCCCGAGACACGACTCGCCCCGGCACTGCGCCCAGGGCGTATCGTCGAGCTCGACGGCCTGAAGCTCATCGTCTTCGAGGTCGCCGCTGCGCCTCGAGCGGTCATGGTGCAGGGAGACGGCTTCCCGCGCCGGGAGGGCGACGAAACCATCCAGTCGTCCGAAGAGCTGATCAACCGGGTGAAGGACGCTGGTCTTGTCGCGAGTCCCGAAGCCCGCAGCGCCGGCGCGGGGCTCGCCGAGCTATCGGCACAGGCCCTCGAGCGCGCCATGCAAGCGTCCGGCTACGAGGGCAGCGTGGGTGACTACCTCGTCGAACGGCGACTCGCCGACCGGCGCGGCGACGACCTCGTGCTGCGGCAGGGCGCTGTCTGGCTCTTCGCCGCCAACCCTCGGGCCATCGAACATCCGAACGCGGGCGTTCGCGTGTTCCGGGTGAACGGGACGGAGCAAACTGTCGGCACGTCTCGGAACGTTCAAGATTTTCCGTGGCTCGAGGGCAACCTCCTGTCGGTTCTCGAACGGGCGCAGGAGCGCATTGCCTCGCTCGTGCATGCGTCGAGTAGGC
This sequence comes from uncultured delta proteobacterium, assembly GCA_963841435.1. Classification (GTDB taxonomy): domain Bacteria; phylum Myxococcota_A; class Polyangia; order Polyangiales; family Polyangiaceae; genus PMG-095. The sequence goes on along the minus strand of CAWJCS010000001.1, from coordinate 330,564 downwards.
TTCATGATCTCTTCTTTCGTGAGACCCCGGAGTATCCGCCCTTTGCCTGGCAAGAGGCGCTCGTGAACGCGCTGGCCCACCGTGACTATTCGATCGAGAGCCGCTGCGCGGAGGTCTGGCTCTACGACGACCGCATGGAGATCAAGAGCCCCGGAGGGCTGCTTCCGAACGTCCATCTCGAAGACCTCCTCGAACGCCGACGCGTCCATGCCAGCCGAAACCCGCGGGTTGCTCGCGTCCTGACGGAGCTTGGGATCATGCGACAGCAAGGGGAAGGCATTCCTCGCATGATCGAGGAGATGGAGCTGTCTTGGTTGCCCGCGCCGCAAATCGAGGCCAGCGAGCGCGATGTCGTGGTCACGTTGCGTAACGAGCCGATCTTCGGCACGAGCGATCCAGACTGGGCGAGCCGCGTCAGGGGCCTGCCGCTAAGCGTCCGCCAGAAGCGCGCCTTGGTCGCATTCGTGGACCGGTCGAGCTTTCAGAGCGGCGACTACCAAGAGCTCAATCGAGTCGATCGCGATGTTGCCTACCGGGAGCTGCAAGAGTTGGAAGCGAAGGGGATCCTCGAAGCAGAAGGTGCGACACGCGGACGGCAGTACACGGTCGTGCGAGGTGGTGCATCCGCCTCGCCGCCATCCACGGCGCTCGCGCGCCTGATCGGTCGGATGGATGCCGCGGGGCGGATCACCAACACCGACTACCGGGAAGCGTTCGGCGTCAACCGCCGCCAAGCGCAGGCAGAGCTATCGACCTGGGTCGCACAGTCGGTGGTCGAGCTCAGGGGAGAGCGGCGCGGTGCCCATTACATTGCGGGTCCGGCCTGGCCGCCGCGAGCCAACGAGGAATGACAGAATATGAACCGGATTATGGCCAAATATGACCGGGGACCGGCAAAACCAGCAGAAAACAAGCTCACCAAGCGGTGCGCAATCCGGCTCGAGCTATGGCTAACATCACCGATCCGCGAGCTCCCTAGCCCATGACCGACCCGATCCGCGTCCACGACCTCTTCGACCTCCCGCAGCAGGTCCACGAAGGCGACTTCGTCCTCAAGCTGACCGAGGGCCTCGAGCACCCAGACGAAACCGCGGGGACCTACGTCGTCACCGAAGCGCTCGCCGACGCCTTCGACCAGAGCTTGTCGCTGGTCAACAGCGCCCTCCGCGACGGTCGGAGCAAAGCCACCTACCTCCACGGCAGCTTCGGCAGCGGCAAATCCCACTTCATGGCCATGCTGAGCCTCCTGCTCAAGGGGCACGAAGCGGCCTGGCGCATCCCGGCACTGCACGCCCTGCGGCAGAAGTTCGGGTTCGTCGGCAAGAAGAAACTCTGCCAGCTCAGCTTCCACATGATCGGCGCACACAGCCTCGAAGAGAAAATCTTCTCGAGCTACGTCGCGTTCGTCCAAGCGGAACATCCTGACGCCACCATCCCCGGCCTCTTCGCCGACGAAAAGATCTTCGAAGACGCTCAGCGGTTGCTCGAAAACCTGGGTGACGAAAAGTTCTTCGCCGCCCTGGGCGGCCCACAGAAGAAGGGCTGGGGAAAGCTCGGCGAAGCCTGGGACCGCGAACGCTTTGACCTGGCCACCGCCTCCACCGATCCCGAAGAGCGCGAAAAGCTCTTCAGCGCGCTCGCGAAGAGCTGGTTCCAGGCCTCGGTGACGGAGGCCCGGACGTACGTCGACCTCGACTCGGGACTGGCCGTCATGGCCCGCCATGCCGCCGAGCTCGGTTACGACGGGGTCGTCCTGTTTCTCGACGAGCTCATCCTTTGGCTCTCTCACCGGGCCAGCGACTCGGCCTGGCTGCACAACGAAGTGCAGAAGATGGTCAAGCTCGTCGAGGCGCAGGAGAGCGACCGGCGGATCCCGATCGTGAGCTTCATCGCGCGGCAGCGCGACCTGGCCGAGATGGTGGGTAAGCTTCACACGGGCGCGGAGAACGCGCGCCTGCATGACTCGCTCAATCACTGGGAGGGCCGCTACGGGACCATCACGCTCGGCGACCAGAATCTCCCGGAGATCGTCGAGAAGCGGATCCTGCGGCCGAAGGACGAAGCGTCCAAGGGCACGCTCGACCGGGCGTTCGAGAGCCTGAGGGCCTCGGCTGGCGGAGCGTGGAACACGCTCGTGGGGCAGCAGGACGCGGCTGCCTTTCGCAAGCTCTACCCGTTCAGCCCGGCGCTGGTCGACGCGCTCATCGCGCTTTCGAACTCCCTTCAGCGCGAGCGCACGGCGATCAAGCTCTTGATGGAGATCCTGGTCGAGCACATTCCCGAGCTCCAGATCGGGGAGGTCGTGCGGGTGGGCGATCTGTTCGACGTGCTGGCCGGTGGCGAGGATCCTGCCGACGGCCTGATGCGAAGCCGGTTCAACTCGGCGAAGCACCTCTACCGCTACCAGTTCTTGCCCGTGATCCAGGAAACCAACGGCACGAATAGCAAGGAACGCTGCCAGCGGTTGCGGCCTGGTCACCCGCCTCGGCTCGGATGCTCGGGCTGCCCCGAGGCGCTGTGCCGGAAGGACAACCGGCTGATCAAAACGTTGCTGATCGCCGCCCTCGTTCCCGAAGTGCCGGCCCTGAAAGACCTGACGGCGAGTCGGCTCGCTCAGCTGAACCACGGCACGATCAAGGTGCTCATTCCCGGCACCGAAACCGCGCAGGTCGCGCAGCAGCTCAAGAAGTGGGCGTCCGCAACGACAATCGCCCAGCTCTACGTGGGCAGCGAGACCGACCCCGCGGTGCACGTGCGGCTCGAGGGGGTCGACATCAAGCCCATCCTGGAGCGCTATTCGCGCGTTGACAATCTCGGCACGCAGCAGCGCGTGGTGCGGGAGATCCTGTTCGAGGCCCTGGGGATGGACAAGGTGAGCGAGGCGGGGCGTGACGAGAAGGTGGAATGGCGGGGGACGCGACGCCACGGGCACGTGCTCTTCGGAAACGTCCGCACGATGAGCCCGGCCATGCTCCGCTGCAGCGAGGACCACGATTTTCGCTTCGTCATCGACTATCCGTTCGACGAGGACGGCAAGGGGCCCGCCGACGACCTTCGGGCCATCGAGCAATTCAAGGAGGCGGACAAATCCTGGACGCTCGTTTGGCTCCCGCACTTCTTCTCGGCTTCGCTGAAGCAGCTGCTCGGCGAGCTCGTGGTGCTCGAGCACATTATGGGCGACAAGTCGATTCAGCGAGAGGCGGTCAAGGACCTGAGCCTCGAGGATCAGAGTCGAGCGCTCTCGGATCTCGACAACCTGCGCGCCCAGAAGAAAGCCCGGCTGCACGAGGTGCTCGAGCAGGCGTACGGGCTTCGCCAAGCGGTCGATGCGGACATCGACGGCTCGAACCGCGTCGAACAGCACCTGCACGTGCTCACGCCGGGTGCGGAGGTGCCGATCGGTCTGGCGCCGAACCTGGCGAGCGCAAAAGAAGTGCTCGTCTCGGGATTGCTCGATGCGCGTTACCCGAGGCACCCGCACTTCACCAAGGCGCTCTCGGCGCAGCGGACCGGGAGGCTGCTCGAGAAGTTCGGCGAACTGCTGACGGCTGAAAACAAGCTGATTCCTGCGGACCGGGAGCTTCACGGCGAGATGCTGGGGACGCTCGGGGAGCTTGGCATCGTCCGCCTGACCGAGACGTCGGTGCAGCTCTTGGAGGACAAGCGCCTTCAGGCGCTCGAGAATCGGCGGCAGCAGCTGGGCGTCGAACGCCCGACGGTGGGGGAGCTTCGGCACTGGCTCGACGAGGGCCACAAGATGGGCCTGCAGATCGAGGCGCAGGACTTGGTCGTGCGGTGCTACGCACTCTGGGCTCGCCGCACTTTCGAGCTCCACGGCAAGCCGTATGAGCCGAAGTCGCCGCTGCACGCGGACGCGGTCCTCGAAAAACCGGATCTGCCGGACCAGGCAGAGTGGACGCGGGCGCTCGGGAAAGCCGCCCAATGCTTCGGCGTCACCTTCGCCAATCGCTTCTTGAGCCCCGACAACCTGGGCCGGTTCCGGGCACAGCTCGGCGCGAAGGTGGAGTCGGCCGCCACACCCTGCGCGGACCTACCGCCGCTCCTCGCTCGCCGCTCGACGGAGGTCGGTCTCACCGGCGAAACCGATCGCCTGCAGACCGCGCGCTCGGCTGATGAGCTCTGCACCGTGTTGCGCGGAAAGACCGGGCTCGAGCTGGTGCGCACGCTCGCTGGGTACGAGCCCAAGACCAGCGGTCTGGCCGTCGGTCGGCACGTAGGGGAAGCGCAAAAGGTCACCGAGCTTCTGCGCGACGACGTTGTTTTTGGGGTTTTCGAGCAGCTTCGCGCTCGACGGAATGAGCTCACCGGTGCCGAGGAGCTGCTCGAGCACGTCCACGCAGCGCTGCGTCAGGATGAAATCAACGTGGCCCTCGTCGAACGGGTGCGAGACCTCGCGCGACAGGCCCAGCGTCTGCTGCATCCTGACACGAGCCGCCCGGGGGCGACGGTGGTGTTCGAGCGACGCCTCCAGGTCAAGGGTGGCGAGGAGATCCGGCGCAAACTGAGCGAGCTCGTGAACGAGGCTGAGGCGAAATTGAGCGCGGACCCCGAGCTCGAGATGGCCGCGACGATCATCATCACCAAGCGGCCATGACCGAAGTCCCGGAGCTCCAGCGGCGCGAGATCCAGGAGGAGCTCAACCGCATCTACCGGCGGGAGCGGCGCCACCACCTGGTCGCCGTGTTCGGCAAGGGGGCGGAAGACTCGGTAAGCGTCGACGGCGTGGGTGAATTCACGGTGCAGCCGGTGCGCAGTGAGCTCGAGCTCCGGGAGCGGATGCCGCCGCTCGAGGACGCCGGGGCGCGCATCGTTTTCCTGGTGCCGTGGCAGGGTGACGTTCCGCTCGATCTTCGCGGGCGCTTCAGCAGCGAATCCGTTCGAGCGATCGACTCCACGCGCCGGCTGCTCACGCTCTGCGGCGCGCGCGAAGCGGACGACGTGGCCCGCTCCTCGCTTGCGCGCTACCTCTTGCGTCCCCAGAACCCGACCAAGGCGTACCCGGTCGCGGCCGGTCGGGTCACGGAAAACGGTCTGTGGGCTGCGTGGCTTTCGGCGGATTGGGGTGTCGACGTGGGGGGTGGGCTGGCGCGAGACACGCTGCTCGCCTGGGCGGGCACCGATCGCCGGGGGGCGCGCTTCCTGGAGGCGATGAACGAGGCCACCGAGCCGGCCGCGATCGGGGTCCGGGCGGGGCTCCTGGAGCATTTGGGGAAGGTGCTCGGGCTGGTCGGGCCGCTCATCTGGCGCGCCTGGGAAGAGGGGCGCGGAGCCGAGCTGCTCGAGCTCGCGCTGCTTTGCGAAACGTTGGCCCCGAACGAGGACGGCCTCGTGCGCATGTGGCTTACAGAGCGTCTCAAGCCCGTGGTTGGCGCGTCGGCGATCCTGCAGATCCCGGAAGTCGCGAAGGCGCTCGGTGAGGCAGCGCCTCTCGCGTTCCGGGCGCTGGAGCGGCGGGTTCCGCCTGACGAGATCCAGCGCATCGTCCATTCGGCGGATGCTCGTGTTGACCACCCGGAAGTTCGCTCTGCGCTGGTCGCCAACGATCGCTTGCCTTCGGCGTGGGCGGCACGCCTGGAGCGCATCGGGGTCGCGCTCGAGCGCGGGGTCGCTGAACCGAGCATCGAAGCGGTCGGGGAAGCGGCGGCAGCGCTGAAAGCGCTCGAGAGCCACGTCCTGTTCCAGGAGTCGGCGCACACCCGGGCGGTGAAACGCGCCGAGATGGCCGTCCGGCTGCTCGCGTGGCTCGTGGTACGCCCCGATCAGCAGCTCGAAGCGTCCGATGCGGACTACGCCGACGCGATCGTGCTCGGACGCTGGTACGCGGAGGAGGGCGGCTTCGTCGACTGGGCGCGACGCTGGGCGCGCGGCACGGCGGAAGCCACGCTCGGGCGAGGCGCCGAAGCCGTCGTTGCGTGGGCGGATCGCGAGCGAGCGTTGCTCGACGAACGCTTTGCGAAAGCGCTGAGGAGCTGGGTTGTGGCGGGGCGTCCGTCCAACCAGGTCGTGCCGATCGATCAGGCGCTCAAGCGCTTTGGGGCGCAATTCCTGGAAAAGGACGGGGCGCGGAAGCTGCTCGTGTTGCTCATGGATGGCATGGCCTGGGCGCAGGCGGTCGAGCTCCTGCAATCGCTCGGCACGCGCTCTCACGGTTGGGCACCGATCGCCTGGCACGCGATGAACCGGGTCGGAGACGGTGCCTACCCGGCCATGCTCGCGAATCTACCGACCACGACCGAGGTCAGCCGCTCGGCGTTCTTCGCGGGCAAGGAGATGCCCAGCGGCTCGACGCTGAACACCCAGAAGGACGACGACCGCTTCCGCGACAACAAGATCTTGCAGCCCTTCTGCGACCAGGCGGTCGGCCCCAAGCTCTTGCTCCGCAGCGAGGGGCACACCGGCGACGGCTCAGCGACCAAAGAAGCCCTGAGCCTGATTGCCGACGCCCGGCGGCGGGTCGTCGGCATTGTCGTCAACGCGATCGATGCGTCGCTCAAGGGCGACACCCAGCAGCAGTCGACCTGGACGGTGGAAACCATCCGGTCGCTCTCCGATCTGTTGGACGCGGCGCGCGATGCGGGTCGAACGATCCTCCTCGCAGCGGACCACGGTCACGTCCCAGCGGATCGTCTCCGAACGCTCGCGTCTCCCGGCCAGGCCGGTGCCCGCTACCGCCCGTGGCTGGGCGACGTGGACACGCTCCAACCCGGCGAGCTCCTCTTCAAGGGGCAGGGGGTCTACACGACGAAGGGAGCCGAGGGGGTCGTGTTGTTGGCCACCGAGGACAAGCGCTACGGCTCCGCCGCGCACGCCGGCGAACACGGCGGCGCCACGCTGGCGGAGGTGGTCGCCCCGTGCGTCTTGATCGGTTGGGACGAGCCGGGTCCCGACGCTCTCGTCGACGAAGCGCTCCGACCGCGTCCCGCTTACGTCCCCGACTGGTGGCACTTTGCGGTCCGCCCGGCGGTCGAGGTCAGCCGCACGCCCAAACCGCCCTCGGTAGGCAAGAGGCGCCCGAAAGGTGTCCTGGATGGCCAGCTCGGGCTCCCGCAGGTGGTGCCGGTCGTGGCTCCCGTGCCGGTGACCGCACCTACCGCGGCTTCGCCGCTCGACGGCGCGCTTGCAGCGTTCGCGAACTGCGAGATGCTCAAGGCACGGGCTCCGAAGGCCGAAGCGCGCGAACGAGCCGTCCGCGCCGTGGAGCTCTTGCTCTCGCGCGGCGGTGCGTTGGCGGCGGACGTTTTCGCGCAACACCTCGACGTGCTTCCGTTCCGTGTAGAAGGGTACGTGAGAGGCCTACAAGAAGTGCTCAACGTTGACGGCTACGCGGTACTCCGCTTCGAATCGCGCACCCGGCAAGTCTTTTTGGACAAGCCGAAGCTCGAGCAACAGTTCGAGGTGAAGCTGTGAGCACACCGAGCCCTCTGAAGCGACGCGAGATCATCGACGCGCTGCGCATCGGCGCCGTCCCGCGACGCGGTCTCGAGCTGTTCGCGGTCGGTCTGGAGCCGTTCGAGAAGGCGATCGACGAGGAGCTTGCCAGCGTTGCCGCCGGAAGCGGGCGCTTCAAGGCGGTGCGGGGCGAGTACGGCACCGGCAAGACCTTCTTTTCGCGCTGGCTTGAGCAGCGAGCGCGTGAACGCGGGTTCGCCACGACCCTCGTGCAAATCTCCGAGACCGAGACGCCGCTCTACCGGATGGAAACCGTGTACCGGCGGGGCGTGGAGCAGCTTCAAACCGAAGAGTGGGCGGACGGAGCGTTCCGCTCGCTCATCGATCGCTGGTTCTTCACGCTCGAGGACGAAGTCCTCGGTGCGGGCAAAGTGAACGCGGCCAATCCCGAGGCCGTTGCCACTGCCGTGGGCGATCTGCTCGAGCAGCGGCTCGCGACCGTCAGCGCAACTCAGCCCCAGTTCGCGGCTGCCTTACGACGGGCACACACCGCTCGCGTCCGGGGTGAACACGCGCTCGCGGAGGGGCTCATTGCCTGGCTCATGGGCCAGCCGAACGTCGGGCAAGACATCACGCGCGCCGCGGGACTGAAGGGCGAGGTCGATCACTTTGGCGCGGCCGGCTTCATTCGTGGTCTGCTCGAAGTTCTCAAGCAGACGGGGCGCAAGGGCTTGGTCCTCGTGCTGGACGAAGTGGAGACGATCCAGCGCGTCCGCACGGATGCCCGGGAAAAGAGCCTCAACGCGTTGCGCCAGCTCATCGACGACCTCACGAACGGCGCCTTCCCCGGGCTCTACGTGCTCATCACGGGCACGCCGCAATTCTTCGACGGCCCGCAGGGCGTGCAGCGCGCCCCCGCCCTTGCCCAACGCCTCCACACCGAGCTCGGCAAGGACCCTCGTTTCGACAACCCGCGCGCGCCGCAGATCCGGCTTCAACCGTTCACTCACGAGCGGATGGTTCAGGTCGGCCGCCGGGTGCGGGACCTCTATCCGACCGAGAACAAGCAACGTCTTGCAGAGCGGGTCCCGGACGACGTTGTTGCGGAGCTCGCTCGCGGCGTTGCCGGAAAGCTTGGCGGCAAAGTCGGCGTCGCTCCGCGCATCTTCCTGAAGCGCATCGTCGACGTGATCGATCGAGTGGACGAGCACCCTGACTTCGACCCCCGCGTTCACTACAGCCTGGTCGTTGAAGCCAACGAAATGACCGACGAAGAGCGCGCGGCCGCCGGCATCACGAGGAGCCCCGACGACATCGCGCTGGATCTCGGAGAAGCAGGGCAAAAGCCTCGGAGCGGGCTCGAATGACCGCGTTCGAGCGCCTTTCGGGGGCGCTCCAGTACCAGATCGTCAACACCCTCGGTTTCCGAGAGCTCCGCCCGGTGCAGGAGCAAGCCATCGAGGCTCTCCTCGATGGAAAGAATGCCGTCGTCCTGGCGCCCACTGCCGGCGGGAAGACCGAAGCCGCCTTCTTTCCGCTCCTGTCCGCCATGGACAGCGAGGACTGGCACCCCATCTCGGTCATCTACCTGTCGCCCATCCGCGCCCTGCTCAACAACCAGGAGGATCGGATCAGTCGCTACGCGGGAACCATCGGGCGTCGTGTCTTCAAATGGCACGGCGACACGGCCCAGAGCGCTCGCAAGCGCTTCTTGGAGGAGCCGACCGACATCTTGCTCATCACGCCAGAGTCGCTCGAAGCAAGCTTCATCAGCGCCCGCGTGCCCACCCGTGAGCTGTTTTCGGGGTTGCGCGCCGTCGTCATCGACGAGATCCACGCCTTCGCGGGCGACGACCGGGGCGCACACCTCTCGGCGTTGATGGAACGTCTAACCCGCTTCTGCGGTCGCGACGTGCAACGCATCGGTCTCTCCGCCACGGTCGGCAACCCGGACGAAATCCTGCGCTGGGTCCAGGGAAGCTCGAAGCGTGAGGCGACGGTCGTGGACCCCGGCGGCGCCAAACGCGCGCCGGAGCTCTCGTTGGATTTCGTGGGCAGCGTGGAGAACGCGGCCCACGTGGTTCAGGCGCTCCACCCGGGAAAGAAGCGGCTGGTCTTCGTCGACTCACGCCGGCAGGCCGAGCTACTCGGCAACCTCCTCGGCGGCCTCGGCGTCATGACCTTCGTCTCGCACGGCTCCCTTGCGATGAGCGAGCGCCGCGACGCGGAGCGAGCCTTTCAAGAGGGCGGAGACTGCGTGATCGTCGCCACGAGCGCGCTCGAGCTCGGCATCGACGTCGGAGACCTCGACCACGTCTTGCAACTCGACGCCCCGCCTAGCGTCGCGAGCTTCCTCCAGCGCATGGGCCGCACCGGCCGACGCGGCGGCCCCGCCAATTGCACCTTCCTCGCAACGAAAGACACCGGCGCGCTCCAGGCGGCGGCCATCATCCAACTCTTCCGCGAAGGCTTCGTCGAACGGATTCGCCCGAGCCACAACGCCTTTCACATCCTAGCCCACCAAATCATGGGCCTCGCCGTGCAGCACGGAGGCATTGCCCGCGGCGATCTCTGGGCCTGGCTCGACGGAGCCGCCGCCTTCTCGGCCATCACGGCCGAGGAACGCACCCGCATCATCGACCACATGCTCGCGGGCGGCATCCTCGCCGACCAAGAAGGCAAGCTCTGGCTCGGCCCCGAAGGCGAGCGCCGCTACGGCCGCGCCAACTTCCGCGAGCTCTACGCCGTCTTCGACACCCCCCGCCTGATCACGGTGCGCGCCGGCACGGAAGACGTGGGCACCATCGACGCCCAATTCCTCACCGCCATCGACTCCGACGCCGAGCGCGGCGCCTTCATGCTCGCCGGCCGCGCCTGGCAAATCATCACCGTCGAATGGGAGCGCGGCATCTGCATCGTCAAGCCCGCCCAAACCGGCAAAGCCCCCCGCTGGTCCGGCGGCGCTCGCTTCCTCGGCTATGCGCTGTGCCAAGCCATGCGCCGCATCCTCGTCGGCGAATTCGAGGATCCGGCGTGGTCACAGCGCGCGCGTGCCATCATGCGGACGCTGCGTGCTGAGCACGCGTTTCTGCACGACGAACCGTCGCCGATCCTCGAGGGCGCGGAGCAGCTAGAATGGTGGACGTTCGCCGGCGGCGGCGCGAACCTGCTACTCGCTCGGATGCTCGGTGCGGAGCTCGGCGAAAAAGTGACGAGCGGGAACACCTCGATCCGGTTCAAGGAGAAGGCGGGAGAGAGCGTCGTGGCGGTGCGGCAGGCGATCGAAACGATCGCGGAGCGGCAGGGGCCGACGAAGGAAGACGCTGCGCGGTTCGCGGTGGGCGCGTCGAAAGGGCGGTTGTCGAAGTTTGACCGGTGTTTGCCGGAGGATTTGTTGGGGAGGCTGATTGTGGAGGGGGTGCTGGATGTGGAGGGGGCGAGGCACGCTCCGCGAGAACAATTGGCGAAGAGCTCGGGAGCACCGAAACCGGGAGGATGATGCAATGACCAGCCAACCGGACGCAGGCTCGTGCGTGCACTGCGGGCACGATAGGAAATGGCATCTGCGAGCTCCCGCTGGCACGGGACAGACGACGAAACGGTGCAGATGGACGCAGCTCATCTGACCCCCCGGATTTCGGACCGCACGACTAGAGAGACCTGGACAAGGTGTATCAGTCTATCAGTCTCGCTCGTCACCCCACAGCTCTGCCCAAACGGGCCAGTGATCCGATACGCCATTGTCCGTGAACGCCTCCTCCACGCCCCACGCTCCCGTCAGGTTCGAGATCGTCCTGCGGGTCACGACGATGCGATCGTAAGCGCACACCGACGCTGCCACGTTCGTGTCCGCGCTATCCGGCACCACCCAGACGTAGTCCTCACCACGGATGGGAAGCGCGTCCAGCTCGGCCGGAGAGGCGTACGTGCACCCTGCGTCGAGGTCCCCGAGCAAGATCAAGTCGTCCTCCTCCGGGAACGTCTGCGACGCCCAGCGCATCACCTCGTCAAGATGACCGATCTCCGCGACCGCGGTGTCGGGCTGGGCATGGAACGTCAGCGCGGCGAACGTCAATCCACCGCCGCGGACCCGAAAGCGCGCAAGGTACGGCTCACGGACGAACCAGTCGTTCGCGGAGTCGTCGAAAAGGACGCCAGATGACAGCGCGTCGATCGCACGCGTATCGTAATAGAACGCGTACTGCTCCTGGTACGTCCGATCGTCTGCCTGCTGGCCACTTCGAGGGCTGAGCAGGAGGTCATAGAGCCGGCCGGTCGCGTTGATCTCCTGAAGGAACGTGTACGGCACGGTCTGGCTCGCGTCGCTGATCTCCTGCACGGCCACGAGGGGGTAGGAGCGGATAATCTCGGCCAGCTGATGCATCACCTCGGGCTTGCCCGCCTTCGTTGGCCCGAAGTCCCTGATGTTGAAGCTGGCGATGCGTACCGTCTGGCTGCCAGCGCCGGCTCCTGCCTCCCCCGCCGCTCCTGCGTCACCGGCTGGATGTGCCCCGGCTTCGCCGCCGTTCGCGGTCGGACCGTTACCGCCCTGGTGAGTCGTGGCCCCGGCGCCGCCGATGGGCTCACCCCCGTCGTCACCGAGCGTGGCGCCTGCGTCGGCGCCACCCGAATGCGGGCCTGAGTCCGCCGAGCCACCACCGCCCGCGACATTGACGCCGCGCCCCGCAGTTGCGCCACTGCCGGTAGTTCCGCCGCGGGCGCGGCCGCCCGCCTGATCGCTTGAGGCCGCCGCACTGCCGCTCTGGGTTTCGCATGAGGCGAGCCAGGCTGCGCCGAGCACCACGGCGAAGAGCACGCTTTTGCCCATCGCAGAGGTTTTGACCTGCAACGGACACGCAAGGCAAGGGCCTCGGCATGACCGACCCCCGCGCGTTGGCCAAAAACCTCTTGAGCGTACCCCTCACCGGGCGCGACTATTCGAACCTCAGACGAGTCTGGGCACATTTTGCCGCCCGGGCAGGGGGGCTGCGTATGAAGTTCGAGGAGGTGGCGGCAGGGATTGAGATGATGACGAACCTACACCGCGTCGCGAGCGCGCACGTCGTCTGCGTCCAGCATGAAACCGAGGGGCTCATGGGGGGCGTCACGGCCCTAGCGCTCCGAGGCCCGCGCTTGATCACGCTTCTGGAAGCGAGCTACCGTGTGCGGTTCGCGCATTCGGCATCCGTCCGCGCACCGCTCGCCGCGCTACCTAGGGGAAGGCCATGATCAACAAGCGAGTCCCAGTCATCCAGGACTTCATGAACCCGATTCTGGCAGCGTTGCGGGCGCTCGGGGGCCAAGCCGATCTCCAGGCTCTCGATGAACGCACGCTGGCAGAGATGCAACTGCCGCCCGAAGTGTTGGCGATCCCCCACAAAATGGATCGCCCGGATCGGAGCGAGGCGTCCTACCGCGCTGCGTGGGCTCGCACGTACCTGAAATATGCCGACCTTTTAACAAATCCGTCACGCGGCGTTTGGGCATTCACGGAGAAAGGCAAAGCCACCTCCAGCGTCGACGCGCGTGCGGTGTTCGCGGAACACGCGAAGGCGCGCGCGGAGCTTGGCGAAGCGCATACTTCCGAGGACGAACCCGAGGCGGCCGGCACGCTTGACCCTCGCGTCGCCGACGACATTCTCGAACGCTACGAGACCATGCGCGCTCATGGCAACGTGCTCCGCGCGGAGCAAGCGACGGAGTGCTACCGCCGCTTTCGGGATCGGTTTGGTCCGGAGGTGCTCGCGTCGTTGGATGGCGAGCGCTTGCTCTCCACGATGCACGGTAGGCCGAACCGCGACAGCTTGGTTTACTGGCTCGAGTTCAAGGATGATGAAGAGTTCCCTGCGCGCTTCGGGAGTATCGCGGGCGGCAGCGCGTTGAAGTTCGGCATTTACCAATCCTCTGACACGGGCGACTGGTGGACGGGTAGCTCGCTGAAGCAGGTCCCGCTAGACGTGGCGGGCGCCGTCGCCAAGGTGCGGGAACAGCGGGACGAGCTCGTTCGCGGAGCGTCGGTGCTGGCTGATTTTGTGAGTGCAGGGGCGCGCGCGTACGACCTACTACAGAAGCACATGGTCCAAGCCGCTCCCTCGGTTGCCGAGACGGCGTGGGGGCACAAGTACTTCTCACTGCTCTACCCGAGCTACCTCGACGACTACCACGCGTTGACCTACCAGCGTTACCACCTGAGGAAGCTGCTGAAGGTACCGACCGACGGACGTTACGCGAATGCCGCCTTCTTCGTGACGGCAGCGCGAGAGCTCGGCGTAACGCCGAATCAGCTGGCTGCCGTTCTCAACCAGCGCGACGGCTCTCCGCACGAATATTGGCGAATCGGCACGAAGTCCGATGACCTGGACGAGTGGCCTCGAATGCGGGACGGGGGGTTTGGCGCGATCGGATGGCCGTTGCTCGGAGACCTGTCAGAAGTGCCCGCCAGTAGGGAGGGAAAGGATGCGCTCCGAACGCGCATGGCCGAACTCTATCCAAGAGATGCGGGAGTCGTGACCCGCACCAACCAGCAAGTCTTCAATTTCGTCGTCAACACGCACGAACGCGACGTCTTCGTCGCAATGAACGGCCAGACCGTGCGCGGAATTGGGGTCGTCACGGGGGGATACCATTTTCAGGACGGCGATGGACCTTTCCCACACCGCCGCCCCGTCGAGTGGCGCAACGTGTCTGAATGGCGCCTTCCAGCGGCGGAGGCCCTGCGCACGACGTTCAGGCCGCTCGGCAAGCATCAGACAAACCTTGTTGCCGTCGAACGGATGCTTCTCGGCGGCTCTGCGCCGCGCATTTCCCGCTCTGTCCCTGCGTCGTTCGAACAGGCTGGGAGCGGTCCACCAGCAGCGCTCTCCGGAATCCCCGCTCGCATCCAGTCTGCTCTCCAGCGCAAGCGGCAAGTCATTCTGTATGGCCCGCCTGGAACGGGCAAAACGCATTGGGCCACCGAGGCCATCCAGGAGCTGGTTGCTCGCTCGTGGTTTGGTAAGGCGCACGCTGATGTCAGCGCCGCGGAGTCGGAGCAGGCAAAGCGGGCGGGGGCCTCGGCAACGTGTACTTTCCACCCAGCGTACGGCTACGAGGACTTCATCGAAGGGTACCGCCCTGTGAAAACCGATGGCGGCGTCGCGTTTGAGCTGAAGCCGGGTGCGTTCCGTTCCCTATGCGACCGAGCACGCGAAGATCCCAACCACGAGTATTTCCTCTTGATCGACGAGATCAACCGCGGGGACGTGCCGCGGATTTTTGGCGAGCTCTTAACCCTTCTCGAGCACGACAAGCGTGGGAAAGAATGTTCGCTCCCGCTCTCGACGGAGACCTTTTCGGTACCGAAGAACGTGTTCGTCGTGGGAACGATGAACACGGCCGACCGGTCCATCGCTCTACTCGACACGGCCCTGCGTCGGCGCTTCGCGTTCGTGGAGCTGATGCCGGACCCTGCCACGCTGGGCTCCGCCGTCGTCGGCGACTTGCCTCTGGGAGCGTGGCTTCGCGAACTCAACCGACGCATCGTCAGCCACGTTGGGAGAGACGCTCGAAATCTCCAAGTCGGACACGCGTACCTCATGCATGCCGGCCGGCCCATCGCCGACCCTTCACGCTTCCTCGACGTGTTTCGAGATGATCTCGTCCCCCTCCTCGAGGAGTACTGCTACGAAGATTTCGAGGCGCTCGGGAAGATCCTCGGCGCCGGGTTCGTGCGCCGCGAGGGCCAGGACACTGTGGGGACCCTCGTGGACTTCCCCGACCCAAAAGCGCTCATCGATGCCCTTTTGCAGAGCTTCGAAAACCTAGCAACGGATCCCGAGGCGGTGGTGACAGAGAGCGCGGGCCTCGAAGCTGAGGACGAGCCGGACGAATCGGACGGCGAGGAGGGCGCTTGATCGACGTCGATCTCTCCGAGTGGAGTTGGGCTGCACCTGAGAACGACAAACGCCTCCGGGGACTGCGACTTCCAGACGCCCATTCCCGGGACGTGGCGAAGGGCCTGGAACGCTGCCGGGCGCTCGAGATCACGCCCCGCGAGGATGGGCTCGCCGTTCGGTCTTTCGCGCATGTGGGCCGCATCGAAATCGGTGAGCTGCGGGTCACCATCCGCCCCAAGCTCGCTCCGCTGATGCTGCTCGAACTCGTCCGGTATGCGTACTCGTTGAGAAATTTCCAGTTGTTCGGCGACGCGACGTTTACATCGGGTCACGGCGGGTTCCAGGACCTGATCATTGCCCAGCTGCGCGCAGAGGCCCGGGAGATCATCAGCAGGGGCGTCGCCCGGCGGTATGTTCGCCGCAGCGACGATCTCCACAGCCCGCGAGGGCGCGTCGACGTTGAACGCCTGGCGCGCGCGTCGAATCCGTCCCTGGTCACGTTGCCCTGTACCCACCACCCGCGCTCGAGTGATTTTCTGCTCAACCAGGTGCTGCTTTCCGGACTTCAGCTCGGCAGCCGCCTCGCATGTTCACGGGAGCTCAAACGAGAAGTCGGGCGGACCGTTCAGCTGTACGCGGACCTCGCAACGCCCGTACGTCTCAGCGACGAAACGCTTCGTGCTGCGAACCGAGCGCTGAATCGACAAGTGTCGGTGTACGAACCGGCGCTGCGCCTTGTCAGGGCGCTGTACGACGGTAGCCGACTGGGTCTCGAAGACGGCACGACCCTCGGGCTCAAGGGATTCCTATTCGACATGAACCGCTTCTTCCAGGCGCTTCTCGGCCGCTTCCTCCGCGAATCGCTGCCCGACTGCGACGTGGAGGATGAGGTGCCGCTTCGGGGCATGATGGCCTATCGCGACGGTTTCAACCCTCGGAAGCGCCGTTCTCCCTTGCCCCGTCCGGACTTCGCGGTTCGCCACCGCCGCGGTCCTCGTCACCTTCTGGACGCCAAGTACCGTGACATCTGGGAAAACGATCTGCCGCGCGAAATGCTCTACCAGCTCGCCGTGTATGCGATGAGTCAGCCGCAGGGTGCCACCGCCGCGATCCTGTACCCAACGGAGGCGAGCGCGGCGCGCGAAAGCATCCTCGAAATCCGCGAGCCCGCGTCCAGCGCGATCAGGGCCTACGTGGCGCTGCGGCCCGTGATTGTTGAGGAACTACTCGACCTTGTCCGCGACGGCGCACACCATGGGAGACAGCAGGAGCAGCTCGCTCGGCGTCTGGTTTTCGGGCGCGAGGCTGAGGAAGCCGGTCGCGGCCAGAGCGGGTCGAGTCACCGAGTCCGTACGGAAGCGAGTCTCCTTCGCTGAACTCGCGATCCAATCCCGGGAAAGGCCTCGACTCTGCGGAACTGAAGTCGACGGCCCTGAAGATCAAGGTCCTTCTGGAGTAACGCCGGGCCGAGCGCCGCCGCGGCTTCCGTCGTGAGTAGGTCCGCCGCGCCGAGCCAGGGACTCTACGCACGCTCGCTCAGGTCCACGACGACGGGACAGTGATCCGAGAGCTGCCAGGCGCCCTCAACGTCATGAACGGTGCACGCCGTCACCGTCGGAAGCAGCGCATCTGACACGAACACGTAGTCGAGCTGCGTCGGTCGGCTATCCGCTCGGTTCGCGTTCCGGTAGGTCCGCGCGTGCGAGCAAGTGGTTGCCTCGGGACAGCTGCAGGGGTCGAGACGCGGACGGCTTCGTGCAGTGTGGGCGATCACGTCGCGCAACCCCAGCGCTCGAAAACGGCCGAAGAGAACATCCGCCTCCTCACCCTCGCACCTCCACTGGTTCCCCGCGGCGACCTGGGTCGTCGCATTGAGATCGCCGGCAACCAGCACCGGGGTCGCATGCTGCCTCTTTCCGGGGCCCACTAGGAGAGGCGTCAAATCAGAGAGTATTCTGTGAACGGTGGAGAGAGCGTAGATCTGCTCGTTCGGCAGGTAGTCCCACTTTCCGTAGACGCTTGCCGCGATGAAACAGGTCTCGCCCTGAGCCACGGCCGTAGGGTGAACCTCGGCGACAGGGCGACGACGCCGGAGCCCCAATTGTATTGGGCAGAGTGCCGTCGATCGGCTTGTAGACGGCAGGCAACTCTTCGGGTGGCACCGCCTCCTGCACAAGGGCGATATCCGCCCGGAGCTCCTCCCGCAAGTAAGCCCACGCGCCCGCGCGACTCTGAGGAGATCGCATGCAGTGGTTCATGTTCCAGGAAACGACCCTCATCTCACTCCTCCATCTCCGCCTTGGTTCGAGCTCCCAATAACCCCTACCCCGCCCGCAACCCAGACGACAAACACCCACTCGCCACCTTATCCCTGAGGGGTCTAGCGCCCCGCTGGACACGGGTTTACCATCGGGCCCCAATGCGAGCGCCCGCCCTTCGAACCGAGCGACCTGACCACGGTCGCGCGTCAACCGGCGTCAGTTCTCGCCCCGGCGGCTGAGGGGGCAACGTGACCGACGGCTTCGCGGACATCGCACGGCGGGCGGAAGGCCGGGTGGGACAGACCCTGAAGGGGAAATGGATGCTCGACCGCCTGCTCGGCGTGGGCGGCATGGCGGCGGTCTATGCGGCGACGCACCGAAACCGGAAGCGCGCGGCGGTCAAGGTGCTCCATTCCGAGCTCTCCATGAACACTTCCGTGCGGGAGCGCTTCCTGCGCGAGGGGTACGCCGCGAACTCCGTGGGGCACCCCGGGGCCGTCGCGGTGGACGACGACGACGTGGCCGAGGACGGCTGCGCTTTCCTCGTGATGGAGCTGCTCGAGGGCGAAACGCTCGAGGCACGCTGGGAGCGTAAACAGAAGCAGCTGCCGCCCGACGAAGTCCTCTCACTCGTCGATCAAGTGCTCGGGACGCTGAGCGCGGCGCACGACAAGGGCATCGTCCACCGCGATCTGAAACCCGAGAACCTGTTCCTCACGCGCTCGGGCGTCGTGAAGGTGCTCGATTTCGGCATCGCCCGGCTCCGGGAGCTTGGCTCGACCGCCTCGAAGACCCAGACGGGGAGCACGATGGGCACCCCGGCGTTCATGCCGCCGGAGCAGGCGCGCGGGCGGTGGGAAGAGGTTGACGGACGGAGTGATGTGTGGGCGCTCGGCGCGACGATGTTCACGCTGCTCACGGGGCGTTACGTGCACGAGGCGGAGACGACGAACGAGGCGCTCGTGCAGGCGGTGACGGCGAGGGCGCGGTCCGTGGCCGACCTCAGGCCGGACCTTCCCTTCCCCATCGTGGAGCTCGTCGATCGGGCGCTCGCGTATGACAAGGCCGAACGCTGGTCGAGTGCGACGACGATGCAGACAGCGCTCCGGCGGGCGTATGCAGGCCTTCAGACGAGCTCGGAGTCGGTCGAGGAGGCTCTTGCGCGGCCGATCACGGTTGATACGTTCGAGGATCAGAAGGGTGTCGCGCCTCCTCGAATCGACTCGGAGATCCCGGCCGCGTCGGCGCCTTTGCCGAAGGGGCCGAATCTCACCACCGGGCGGGGTGTGGCGCATAGCGGTGCACGCGCGTTCGGGAGCCGAACGGTGACGACTTACGCGCTGGGTGGTGGCGTGGTGTTGCTCGCCGCCGCGGTCGGAACCTGGATGGCTTTGCAGAACGATGCGCCCGCTCCCGAGCACGTCGATGCCGGGACTCCCGTCGCGGTGGAAGCCGAGAGCGCCCCGGCGAAGCCATCCCCTGAACCCTCGATGGAAGGGGGAGAACACTCCGAGCCTCCCGCCGTGACGCTGGACGAGCTCCCCGCGGAGGCCTCACCTGCCCCTGCTCATTCGGTGCGAGTCCCGGCCCCCGCCGCCTGTGTGTCCGCTCCGGTTTCCGCGCCGCCGAACCCTGCGAGAAAGAGTCTTCCGGCTGTGGCCCTGCCGGCTGATCCTTTCGCATCACGCCGATGACCTCCTCACTGTTACGGACCCGTCCACAAGGCGTATCCGGAGCGCAGACCCCGTACTTCACGAGTTCGTGACGAGCGTGCAGGCTCGCGCGAATGAAAGCGGAGACACAAGCCGTTTGGGCGGAGCGGGTCGAGGCATGGCGGGGGAGCGGGAAGACCGCTCCTGAGTTCGCGGCGGACAAGCCATACGCAGGCTCGACGTTGCAGTGGGCGGCATCGCGACTGCGGCGGTCGGGCGGCGGGGGTCGGAAACGACGAGTCGCGGGGGCGAGTCGGCACCCGGCGGCCGGCATCGAGTTGACGGAGGTCGTTCGGCGCCCGGGGCGAGGAGCAGTCGCCGAGGACATGGTGCTCGAGGTCGCAGGGGCACGCATCGCGGTGCGCCGCGGATTCGACGCGGCGCTGCTGCGAGACGTCGTTCAGGCTCTGCGGGGGGCGCGATGATCCCGAGCGGCGTTCAGATTTTCGTGGCGCTCGAGCCGGTTGACATGCGCTGGTCGTTCGACAGACTCGCCGGGGCGGCGCTCGAGCGCATCGGCTACGACGCACGGAGCGGGGCGCTCTTCATCTACTTCGGAAAGCGAAAGACCGCGGTGAAGGTGCTGTTCTTCGACGGCTCAGGAATGTGTCTCTTTTACAAGCGCTTGGATCGTGGGGTGTTTCGCGTGCCGGAGGCGGGCACGCCGGGGGCGCGCCACGTCGAGCTCGACGAAAGCCTGCTCGACGCGTTGCTCGACGGAGTCAACCTCGCTCGAGCGTCGAGGCCTGCGCCGCGATCGCGCGTTCGCGTTCACTGACCTCGCGGCGGTCACGCCCTCGGGCGACGCTCGAAGTGGCGTTTGTGCTCGACAAATTCGACTCGCTTCAGGTAGAGCCATGCCTGCCGTGAGCGTCGCTGAAGCAGAATCGTCGTCGCGTGTTCAAGCGCTCGAAGCTCTCGTCGCTCACATGCAGCGCGAGCTCGCGTCAACCAGCGACCAGCTCGCGTTAACCAGCGATCGGCTCGCCGGTGTCATCAGCGAGCGCGACAACCTCCGCCGCGCTTACCGGCAGCTCATGGAGCAGTTCGAGCTGCTCCGCCGGCGCATCTTCATCGCCAAGGCCGAGCGCGTCAACGCGACCCAGCTCGAGCTCGAATTCGCGAGCACCAAGCAGAAGCTTGACGAGCTTGCTCGGAAGCTCGACGCAGAGGCCGAGTCAGGCGCGGCCGGCGATGGCCCCGGTGCTCGGCCCGCTGGTAAACCACCGGCAAGGGCCAAAACCAAGCCCAGAGGTCGCAGAAATCTGGCGGACGCCGACCACCTGCCCGAGCGCCGCATCGAGATCCGCGATGCCGAGCTCGCAAGCAAGGGCACCTTCATCGGCTGGGAAACGAGCTACAAGCTCGGCTACCAACGGCCCGAGGCCGTCCGCGTCGTCATCGCGCGGGCCAAGTACAGGACCGCCACCGACCCCAATTCTCCCGCCGCTCTGCCCGAGGACGCCACCGTGCTCGAGCAGGACGGCGCGCGCTTCACCATCCTCACGGCGCCGCTGCCGCGCCTGCTCGTGCGCCGCGGCCTCTGCGCTCCGAGCATGCTCGCTCGCATCATCGTGCAGAAGTTTCGCTTCGGCTTGCCCTACTTCCGGCAGGAAGAGCAGCTCACAGCCGACGGCATCGAGCTCGATCGCGGCACCATGGCCCGCTCGGTCGAGGACGTGGGCGCCTCGCTCGGCCCCATCGTGCTCGCTTGCGCCGACGACGCCCGCAAACACGCCTTCTGCCTTTCGACCGATGCCACCGGAGTCGCGATCCGCCCGGAGCCACTTCCAGACGGAAGGCGGCAACCCTGCAAAAAGGGCCACTTCTTCGTCGTTTTGGCCGACCGGAAGCACGTCTTCTTCGAGTACCAGCCCAAGCACACCAGCGCCGCCGTCTGCGACATGTTCCGCGGCTTCTCCGGCTACATCCAAGCCGACGCTCACGCCATCTACGACGCCCTGTTCCGTGGCGATGCCGTCGATGACGCGAGCGACGCGCCCACCGAGGTCGCCTGCTGGAGTCACTGCCGCCGGCGCTTCTGGGAAGCCGCAGTCTCCGGCTTCGCCGTCGGTCGCGAAGGTCTGCTGCGGATCAGAAGGCTCTACGAGCTCGATCAGGCGTGGAACGACTTGCCTCCCGCCGCTCGACTCCAGAAGCGGCAGACCATCCTCAGGCCCTTCGTCAACGAGTTCTTCGCCTGCGTGCGCGCCCAAGACGACCTGACGAGCCAACAACGCGGGCTCGTCAACAAGGCCCTCGGCTACGCCATGCGCCAAGAGCTTGCCCTGCGCCGCTTCCTCGACGACGGCAGGCTGCGCATGGACAACAACCCGAGCGAAAATGCCCTCCGAATCGTCGCCACCGGCAGAAAAGCCTGGCTCTTCTTCGGCTCCGACGACCACGCCGAGGCCGCCGCCAACCTCTACTCCCTCATCGCTAGCTGCAAGCTCCACGACCTCGACCCCGAGTGCTACCTCGCCGAGGTGATCCGCGTCATGCCCTACTGGCCTCGCGACCGTTACCTCGAGCTCGCTCCCGCCTACTGGGCGCGAACGCGCGAGCGACTCGACCAGACCGAGCTCGCCGCCGAGCTTGGCCACGTCACCGTCCCGTCCTCGCCTCTGGACACGACCGAGCAGCCGCCGCCGAGCTGAAGTCGCACGCTCCGTCACCACGCGACTATCGCGTCAGGCCGCTACCCCTTCAAGTACGGGGTCCGCGCTCCGGATACCACAAGGCATCTCGGTGCGTGGCGTCGCCGTAGCGACCGCGTGCGTGGTGCTCATGATGACGCGGAGTGCCTCGGCGCAGTCCGGCGCGCCAGCGGCGGAGGCACTCTTCGACGAGGGGCGCGCGGCCATGGCCCAGCAGGATTTCGACACCGCGTGCGCGAAATTCCGTGAGAGCCAGCGCCTCGACCCCGCCGTCGGAACGGTGCTCAACCTCGCGAACTGTGAGGAGCAGCGCGGTCGCGTCGCGACGGCCTGGCAGTTGTTTCACGAATCGTTACGAAAGCTCGACCCGGGCGACACGCGCATCCCCGTCGCGAAGCAACGCATCGACGAGCTCGCCGCGCGGCTTCCGTACCTGCGCCTCCACTTGCGCTCCGGCGCTTCGCTGAAGACGCGCGTCCGCGTGGGCGACCTGAGCTTCACGAGCCCGAGCTTCGGTAGCGCCATCCCGCTGGACCCCGGAAGCCGTGAGGCGGTCGTTACGTCGCCGGGCCGTCCCGACGAAACGACGGTCGTCGAGCTCGTCGAGGGCAAGACGGTCGAGCTGACAGTGCCGCTCGGGCTCCCACCCGCGAGCGGAAAGCGCCCCGACGCGGCGCCGGTGCAGCCCGTGGCCCCGGCACCCGCGCGGACGGACCGCGAGAAGCGGTTGCTCGGGGTCGAGCAACGCACCCTGGCGCTGGTCGTTGGTGGGGTCGGCGCCGCGGGACTCGTCGTGGGAACGGTGACCGGCATCCTCGGCCTGAACAAGGAAGCAATCGGTAACAGGAATTGCTTCGACGATCGCAGGGTGTGCAACCAGACCGGCTTCGACGCGAACAAGTCCGCCCACACCTTTGCGACGATCAGCACGGTTGGCTTCGCGGTCGGTCTCGTCGGCGTGGCAGGGGGAACCTTTCTTTACTTCACTGCTGACGCGCCGGCGCCGTCCGCACAGGCGAGCAACCACGGTCCCGCAGGGTTCCTGATGGGATGGCGGGGGGCATGGTGAACAAATTGCTCGTCGCGGCAGTGCCCGCGCTGTGCTTCGTGGGCTGCCTCATCAGCCCGAAGGACTATCCGCTCGAACGGCGACCGAGCGCGGGCGCAGGTGGGCTTGGGGGTCGCGGTGGCGCTGGCGGCAACAACGAGCCGGGTGGCGAGGCGGGCATGCTCGGCGGCGGTGGAACCAGCGGCTCCGGCGTGAGCGGCGGCCGCGGTGGCACCACCGGGAGCGGGGGCGGGGGCGGTTCGGGAACGAGCGGCAGCCAGACGGGAGGGACAGCGGGCAAGGGTGGGGCTGGCGGAACGGCGGGGCGCGGGGGCAACGCAGGTGTCCTCGGTGACGCCGGCGTTCCGGCGGAGGGCGGCACCGGAACGACGACCCAGTGCGACGACGCCCTTCACGCCGACTGCGACGGCAACCCCGACAACGGCTGCGAGGCAGACCTCACCGCGACCGAGACCTGCGGTCGCTGCAAGAACGCGTGCGCGGGTGGCACGCCATACTGCGTGGGGACGGCGGACGTGTACCAGTGTCAGGCGCAGATCACGCTGGTGAACACGGCGGAGGGGAGCGTCGCGGGGGACACGCTGAGTCTGATGCATGCTCTGCAGGCGGGCAGTGATCGAGCCGTCGTGGTAATCGTCGAATCGCAAAGCGGAAACAACGGGATTGCCGGCGCACGGCCGGACCGCGTGACCTACGGAGGCGCCACCCTGACGGCGGGCCCGGAGCAGCCCGGCGTCGAAGACTGGTGGTCGCCGTCTCTGTTTGCCTACTACCTCACGGAACCGGACCTCAGCGGGCTCTCGGGTGAGCAAGCCGTGATCATCGACGGCAGCACGGCCCCCGCGCCGCAAGCAATCATCGCTCAGGTCCTCCAGTTGAACGGGGTACAGCCCACCGCGCCCATCGGCGGCTATGCAGGGTCGTATCTCGGCACAACATCGTCCCCGGACCCACCCGACCCCAGTGTCGCTGGTTCAACAGTTCGGGTCGCGACGACTGGCTCGCGCATCCTCAGTTTCATCACGGTGGACTACATGACGAACATGAGCTGCCCGAAGAACGTCACGACCGCGGGATGTCCGACGTGGTCGATCAGCCCCTCCAGCGGCTTGAGCATGACCGAGACGCTCAGCACGCCGGTGGTGGCGTCAGCCGGCGGTCCCGCGACCCGAGGGTTCGGGCTATACGCCGCCGGCTCGTCCGCGTACTCGCCGGGCCCCGGCAACTACACACCGACCTGGAGCGTTCCCTATTCGGGGCGCTTGACGCACATGGCCGTGGCGATCGAACCGGCGCGATCGCCGTAAGTCTTCCCAACGCCGCATGTCATGCGGAGAGCGTTCTGCCGGTCCATCCCGTCGCGCCACGGCGGCAACCGCCACACCGGGTCTCCAGCGGGTGCATGTGCCGGACGCTGCGCAGGTGCAGCCGAGTCGGGATGCGCGCTCCGGGCTCGCACTGAGCGCGTGATTCTTCCGGCCGCGGGAGCTCTGAGGTAGAACGTCACGTGGCGATGGCCCGTCGCATCGCGTTGCTCGCGTTCTGACCGAGCTCGGAGTCATGCGGCAGCAAGGTGAAGGGATCCCACGCATGATCGAGGAGATGGAGCTCTCGTGGTTGCCACCTCCCGACATCGTCGCGAGCGGACACGACGTGACCGTTACGTTGCGCAACGAGCCGATCTTCGGAACGATGGATGAAAGTTGGGCCAAGCACGTTCGGGGCTTGCCGCTCGAAGTTCGGCAGAAGCGCGCCCTCGCCGCGTTTGCCGACCGCTCGGGATTTCAGAGCAGCGACTACCAAGAACTCAACCGGGTCGACCGGGACGTGGCATACCGGGAGCTTCAGGAGCTCGAAACGCGAGGTCTGGTTCGGACATCGGGTGCCACTCGTGGCCGACAGTACGCCGTGGTGAAGGCGCACCAAGGCGGCGCAACGGTGCAGCGCACCCCGGCGGAGCAACTCGTGCAGCACATGGCGCTCACGGGTCGCATCACGAACTCGGACTACCGTGAAGCGTTTGGCGTCGAGCGGGAGCGCGCTCGAGCCGCGCTTGCTGCGTGGGTCCGCGCCGGGGTGGTCGAGCTCCGAGGCGAGCGCCGCGGTGCCCACTACGTCGCAGGCCCGGCCTGGCCCCCAAAGTGACCGTGGTATGGGGCCTGGAATGAGCGCGATATGAGAGAGCAAAGCTCAACAGAGCCGAAATTGGCCGGAAGGGCTCAGCGCAATCGCGACAGGGTTATGAGGGCTTGCTCGTCCCAGAAGAGGGGCCGTAGCCTCGAGCGCGAGCTGGATACACGGCCACCCGCTCGTTGTACCAACGCACCCAGGCCTCCGCTTCCGCGCTTGCGGCGCGGTGGAACCGCAGGCGCGTCACGTCCGACCGGCGGCTTCGAGCCGGGCTCGAACGGTCTCCCAGTCTTCGAGCTCGGCGGTCCCCGCGTCGATCTCGTCCACGCGTCGTCGGATCTCGTCGCTCCAGGCCGCGGCGGCGTCGGAGTCCTCCGGCTCGAGGCTCTGGATGAGTTCATGCGGTATGCGCGCGCGCTCGCTCGCTCGCCGCAAGCGCCAGCGCTTCTTCCAGAACTCGAGCCGCGTCGGCCATGAAGCTGTCCTACAACCGCCCCGCCGATCCGACCAGTCGCGTTCAGTCCTGTTCGTCGAAGACTTGGTCCGGAACGTCACTCGCCGCACCTTTTTGGCTCGCAAGAGCAACACAGCGAGCGGATCGGCCCGGCGCAACTACAGCCCCTTTCCATGATTCATGACACGTGATACGCGGTCTTCATGGCCGCGCTCTCGTTGGACTTGCGCAAGCGGATCTTGGACGCGCTGTCAGAAGACAGTTCGTCATTGCGGGTGGGACGGAGGTTCGCGGTGAGCGCGAGCTTCGTTCGGAAGCTTCGGATCCAGGTTCGGGAAACGGGGGATCCGGCACCGGGAAAGGCCCCGGGCAAGGAGCGCTTGGTGAAGGGGGCGACGGAGCGACGGCTACGAAAGCTCGCTGCGAAGCGGCCGGACGCTTCCCTCGTGGAGCTGTCGGAGTTGCTGGCGAAGCAGACCGCCGTCGCGGTCAGCGAGACGACGATGTGGCGGAGCCTGCGCCGGCTCGGCCTGACTCGAAAAAAAAGTCCCTCCAGGCCTCGGAGCGCGAGCGGCCGGACGTAGTCTGCGCCCGGGAGGTATTCTGCAAGCGTCGGCAGCGCTGGCGCAAGAGACGCCTTTGGTTCGTGGACGAGAGTGGGGTCAACCTCGCGCTCACGCGGGCAAACGGTTGGGCTCCGCGCGGCGAGCGGCTCGTCAACCACGTTCCGGGCAGGCGCTGGGAGAACTTCTCGCTGATCGCCGCGCTGTCGCTCGACGGCGTGCATGCACCGTTGTTGTTGCCCGGCGCGATGAACACCGAGGCGATGCGCGTCTGGGCTCGGGAGTTCCTTGTCCCGCTCCTGAAGCCGGGAGACATCGTCATCTGGGACAACCTGGGCATTCACACCGACTTCGAGGTGCGCCTCGCTGTCGAGTGCACCGGCGCGCGGCTCGAGTTCCTGCCACCCTACTCTCCCGACCTCAACCCGATCGAACTGGCCTGGTCGAAGGCGAAAGCGCTCCTGCGTCGCCTTGGTGCCCGCACGTGGCGACGACTGGTCTGCGCCGTCGCCGATGCGCTTCACGCGATCACGCCGGCCGACTCCGCCGGATGGTTCGGCCACTGCGGATACCCCTCTCCGTGATCCATCTCATTGAAAACTGCTGTAACCGTTGTACGACGCGATGACCCTCCAGCCTCCGCTGGTGGGTTCGTGGCTTCTGGCGTCAGCGCAACGAGCGGGAAGAAGTCGGCTTCGGCAACGCGGTGACCCTCGGGCCGCGGGCGCCCACTACGCCCATCCGCTCTTACGCGCCGTCGTCGGGCGCGTATTGCCGCCCACGCTCGTTCGCGAGGCGCGCAAGGCGAGCGCCGTGCGCCTCCACCTTGCTGTTGGTGAGTGCGGTGAAGTCGACCACAGCATGCGCCGGATCGGGGCAGGGCCCCTCGGTAATCTCGTCAGGTCGGGACGGCAAACCGAGCGCCGTGGACTCCGCGACGGTAACAGCCCACGCCCCGGCGGACGAAAGCTTGAGGCATCCGGTGTGGAGCTCGTATGCGGCGCGCGCCGTCGTGATGGCTCCGCGTGCCACCGACAGAAGTCGCTCGTCCTTCGGAGTCGGGCGGAAAGCCTGGCTCCCGACGCGACCGTCGCGAACAAAAGCCGGGTGCACCTGGCGGAACAAGAGCTCGGCGTCCTCGTCTAGCGCAGTCGCCGTCATTCATCCCCATGCAGCTGATTCGCCAGAAAGCTCCCGAACAGGATCTCCTGCCCCGGCTCGACCAGCGAAAAAGTCCGTTCGTGCATCTCATCGGCGTCGAGCCGAACAGCCCGAACCTCGGACACCTTCCGGGAGGAGTCGAGTTCCGCCGAGATCTCCCATCTCGGACGCGACCACTCGGCCCGCACGCAGCCCTCGGGCGTCGGGTAGATGTGCGGGATCGCGAGTTCGAAGCCGTCCACGATTCCGCGCAACAGCTTCGCGGACCAGGCAAGGACGTCGGCATCGTAGGCCCGGCCCTCGCCGTCGAGCCATCCGTCGGCCAAGCCGCTGAGCGAAGCGACCTGTTCGTCGACGGGGATTCTGCAGCCGGGGCGCCCGCTGGCCACGTCGCCCTCTTCGGCTGCGCTCACGTCAGTCGCTTGGGCCACGCGCAGCAGTTTGCCTTCAGCATCGTGGACGCCCGTACCGGAGACACGAACGGCGGTGTCACGCTGAAGCGAATCCACGATCTGCTTCAGGAAGGGCCGCGACGCTCGAATGGGGATCCGGCGATCATCGGCGAGCCGGATCTCAAAGGAATCCTGGTCGACGTCCGTCTCGCGGACGACACCAATCAGATCAACCTCTTCCTCGTACGTTCCCTGGGAGCGCACGAGGATAGCCCGCCGAACTTGGCGGTCGTAGAGCGCGCCGTCGCGCTTCCCAGCGGCCGCGACCACCACTGCCTCGTCATCGCGCAGCGTGCGACCGAAGGAGCTAAAGCGAGCGGACACGGCGGGGTTGAGCCACGACGGCAGCGCGGCGTTCGAGCGAAGTGCGTTGATGGCCGCTTCCACTTCGTCGCGCGCGCTGTCAAATAGATCGGTGCCCGGAAATAGCTCGTTCGCGGGCAGTGTGCGCTCCACGATGGGCACGGCGCTTCCGTCCTCGACACGAGAAAGCGTCAGCCGGAACGAAGCATCGAACCCCTTGGGCAGCCGCAGACGTCCAGGGTTCTCGGCGAAGAACAACTCCTTCGCCACGGCGGCGACGAGGTCTCGATACGCGGCGAGCTCGGGCAGCGCCTCGACTGGCATTGCTGCATCGTCGAAGCGCTTGCCTCGAAAGATGAGCGTGGCAAATGGAGAGCGGGGCATGCCGACTTGAACAACCGTAACCTACCGCGTGTTCCCTCGATGGACTAGGCGGGTTCTAGGGCCGGAATTGGGCGTTCACCCTCACACGCAAGCGTCCGCCCGACCTGAGCAGCGGGTCGGTGCGGGTGGGCGGGGGCGACGATAGTATCTTCCCGAACGTGACCACGATCACTCGGGAAACCCTCTATGACGAGGTCTGGAAGGAACCCATGACCACCGTCGCCGAGCGGTACGCCGTCTCGTCGAACTATCTCGCCCGCATCTGCGAGCAGCTGAAGATCCCGCGTCCCGGGCGCGGCTATTGGCAGCAACTTGGCGCGGGCAAAGACCCCAAGCGCGATCCCTTGCCCGCCCCAGACCCCGGGGACGTGACGGCGTGGAAGCGCGGCACCGACGGTGGCTACGAGGTGCGTGAAATCCCGACGCCGGTGTTCGTGGGCCTCGGCGAGCGGAAGACGCGGAGGGGAGAGCGCCCCAAGACGCACCCAGTGCTCGCGGGCGTCCGTGAAGACTTCCTCGATTCGAAGCCCAGGAAGTACGAGCGGCACGGGTATCTCGTCCCCAAGCGCGGCGCTCTGCCGGACATCTTCGTTTCCAAGGACGCTCTCGACGATGCGCTGAACCTACCGAACCGCCTGTATCTGGCGCTCGAGGATCGCGGCCATTGGGTGCGCCAGGCGGGGGCCCAAGGCTATAGGCGACCCGAGCTCGAGCATGAGGAGCATCCGGGCGGCAAACCGTCGCGCCATCGCCACTACGACTCATCTCGCGTCTGGTCGTCGGCGCGTCCCACGCTCGTCTATATCGGTGGCGTCGCCGTCGGGCTGGTCGTTTTCGAGATCGCGGAAGAGGTCGAGGTCATGTACAGCGACGGCGACTATGTCCGCGTGCCGCAGAGCAAGGCCATGGAGCGGCTTCGCGCGGAGAGGAGCTGGGGCTTCTCAAAGCATTCCCTCCCGAGCGGCAGACTCGGAGTGCAGGCGTATTCGCCGTACTTGGGTGCGCCGTGGGAACACTACTGGCGTGAAGCCAAACCCGGCGAACTGAAGCGGCTGCTTGAAGGCATCGGTGACGAACTCGAGGCGACGGCCCCGCAGCTCGCCTCGCAGGCACAGGAATCCGAGCGGAAGCGGAAAGAGGAGCACGAGCGATACGTTGCGGCTGAGCGCGAGCGGCACCGCAAAGAGCTCGAGGAGATCCGCGCGAAGGCTGACGAGGAGAGCCGTCATGAGCTGCTAAAAGTGATTGAGCGCTGGGTGACGGCGACCAATATCGAGAAGTTCTTCACCGGGCTTGCCGAGGGGTGGGAGAAGCTGGACGAGAATGGGCGAGCTGCCGTCGAGCAGCGGCTTGAGAGCGCACGCCGGCTTTTCGGTGGCGGCAACGCCATGGATCACTTCTCGGAATGGCACACGCCCGAGGAGCATTTCGAGGAGGCCAAGCGGAAGCTCTGGTGGCGGGCGGACGATCTCGAGTGAGTAGATCGGCAGTCGCTTGCTCATCCTCCGTCCTCGTTTGCGATCAGATCACAGAGTGCGAACCACCCTTTGGAGGAAGACGGCTATGCGCGCCTTCTCGGGCCGATCTACCTTGGTGCCGCGCGTGCCCCCCTACGCCACCGCCGCCGCAAACCCGACGAACAAGTCCCCCGGCAAAGCATGCTCCAGCCTCCAAGTGACGGCCATCGGCATCTCCGATTCGTGGCTCACGTAGGTCGCCGGCCCCAAGAACCAGAACGCGCGGTCGTCTTGGCGCTGCCGCGCGAAGAGCTGCACGCTCGTGCCGAGCTCCACGTGGCGCTGGTAGCGCTGGCCGGTCTCCCCGTCGGCGCGCGTCACCGACTGGCTCTCCCAGTGGATGAGCTCCCGACTGATCGCGTAGTCGCGGTAGCGCGTGGTTGGTGAGAACTTGCCGCTCGTTTTGTCGAGTGTGAAGGCCAGGAGGTCCGCGCGGGCCTGGTCGGCGAAGTAGACGCCCGTTTGCCACGGCGCCACCTTGGCCCCCTCTCCGATGCCGAAGGCGGCCAGGATCTCCAGGCGCGAGTAGCGCGCGTGCACACGCAGCGGCACGAGCGGATGGGAATCGAGCGGTGGATGCACGTGCGAGACGCGCGAGCGGAGCACGTCCAGGAGCTCGAGCAGCTCCAGGCGCACTGCGGGATGCGCCCAGAGCAGGCTCACGCCCTCGCCGAGCGGCGTGGATTTCGTCACCGCCTTGTCGGCGACTGATGCGACCAGCATGCGGAGCAGTCGCTGCTCTTTCGGGTCGAGACTCGCGGCGTCGGGCGGCGCTTCGCTCGATAGGAGGCGCGCCCAGGCGTCGATGCGCGGGAGGTCGTTGACGTGGAGGAGGCGGCCGCAGGCGCGGCGCAGGGTTTCTTCGCTGGGGCCGGCGGGCGGCAGGGTGACGCCGGCGGCGGAGCGGAGGTCGGTAAAGGAGCGGCCGCCGTCGTAGAGGTCGGCGAGGTCGAGGCCTGTCTGTTCCAGGTAGTCGGCGAGGCGGAGGTCGGGGTGGGTGGCGTGGAGGGCGCGGAGCTCGTCGACTTTGGCTTGCCAGCGGGTGGGGACGGATTCGCGGAGGCTGCGGAGGACGATGTCGGTGGCGACGCGGTCGAGCTCCATGTGGCAGCCCGCGGGGAGGAAGGGGAAGCCTTGTTTGACTTGGTCGGCGACGTCGGTGCGGGTGCCGCCGAGCAGGGCGCCGAAGCGGCGGTCGAAGCGGAATTCTTTTCGGTGCTGGCCGACGAAGTCGAGGACGAGGCAGTTGGTTTTGCCGGGGCTCCGGCGCAGGCCGCGGCCGAGCTGCTGGAGGAAGAGCGTGGGGCTGTCCGTCGGGCGGAGGAAGAGGACGGTGTCGACGACGGGGAGGTTGACGCCTTCGTTGAAGAGGTTGACGGAGAAGACGACGTTGAGGGTGCCGGCGGCGAGGTTTTTGAGGGCGGCTTTGCGTTCGTCGTCGGGGCTGTCGGCCCAGATGGCGGTCGCGGCGAGGGACGCCTCGGCAAAGACGCGGGCCATGAAGCGCGCGTGCTCGACGCTGACGCAGAAGCCGAGGGCGCGCATGCGGTGCGGGTCGTCCACACGTTGGAGGAGCTCTTTGAGGACGAGTCTTGCCCAGGCGTCGTTTGCGGTAAGGACGTTGGTGAGGCCCTCCACGTCGTAGCCGCGGCCGCGGCGCCAGGGGACGTCGCGGAGATCCAGGCCGTCGTGGATGCCGTAGTAGGTGAACGGGGAGAGGCGGTGTTGGTCGATCGCGTCCCAGAGGCGGAGCTCGGCGGCGATGCGGTGCTCGAACCATTCGAGCAGCGGGAGGCCGTCGCTGCGTTCGGGGGTGGCGGTCAGGCCGAGCAGCTCGCGGGGGCGCACGTGGTCGAGCAGGGCGCGGTAGGAGGGCGCGGCGGCGTGGTGGAATTCGTCGACGATGACGACGTCGAAGTGCTCGGGGTCGAGGTCGGTGAAGCCTGCGGCGTTGAGGCTCTGGATGGAGGCGAAGACGTGCTCGAAGTGTTCGGGTTTGCGGCCGCCTACCCACAGCTCGCCGAAGCTGTGGTCGCGCAGGCCGTGGCGGAAGGTGGCGCGGCTCTGCGTGAGGATTTCTTCGCGGTGGGCGACGAAGAGGAGGCGCGCGCGGGGGAGCGCTGTGCGCAGGCGCGCGTAGTCAACGGCGGCCATGACGGTTTTGCCGGTGCCGGTGGCGGAGACGAGGAGGTTTTTGTGGTGGCCGAGCTCGCGGGCGAGCGCGATCTGTTCGAGCAGGCGCTCCTGGAAGGGCTCGGGGCGGAGCTCGATGGGGCTCAGGAAGACTTCGGGGCCCGACGCGGTGCTCTTCGTGCGTTCGAGGAATTCGGCAGCGTCGTAGGGTTTGAAGTCGCCGCTCTGCCAGTAGCTTTCGAAGACGGCGGCGACTTTGTCGATGACGGGGGCGTTGCGCGCGGCGGAGGCGCGGACGTTCCATTCGAGGCCGGTCACCTGCGCTGAGTGGGTGAGGTTCGATGAGCCGATGTAGGCGGTGGAGAAGCCCGAGCGGCGGTGGAAGAGCCAGGCTTTGGCGTGCAGGCGCGTGGTGGTGGTGTCGTAGGAGACGCGGAGGTCGGCACCGAAGGCGCGGAGCTGGTCGAGCGCGGCCGGTTCCGTCGAACCGGTGTACGTGGTCGTGAGGACGCGGAGCGGGCGGCCTGCTTCGCAGTGGGCGCGCAGGGCGGCGAGGAGCGGGGCGACGCCGCTTCTGCGGATGAACGCCATGACGAGGTCGATGCGATCGGCGGAGTGGATCTCGGCCTCCAGCTGGTGGCCGACGCGCGGCTCGCCTGGGGCGTTGGTGAGCAGGGCCGTGTCGAGCAGGGGGATCAGCGGCTCGGGGATGCTTTCGGTGCCGCCGCCCGGCAGGCGCGCGACCACAGCGCGGAGGACGGCGCCCGGCGTGACCGGCGACTCGCGGCCGAGGTCGCCCGTGACGACGGCGTCGATGTCTTCGATGAGCTTTCGCGCGAGCTCGATGCCCTTTTCGACGCGCTCCCTGTCGCCGAATGATTCGACGGCGCGCTCGATGACGCGCGCGAGGTGCACGGCAATCCGATCGGCGGCGTCAGCGTGGCGGAGCTCGGTGCGTTCGGCGTGGGTGCGTTCGGTGTCGGTGCGTTCGGTGTCGGTGCGTTCGGCGTGGGTACGTTCGGCGGCGGTGTGTTCGACGTCGGTGCGTTCGGCGTGGTCGCGCAGGCGGGCTTCGAGGTCTCTCGTGATGAGGAGCTCGTAGAGGCCGCGGGGGAGGGACATGGGAGATCGGGGAGGGTACTGCGGGGTGGGTCGGGGGCGAAACCCTGGTGGCCGGCGTGCTTCGGAGTCGTTGCCGAAGCGATGGAAGCCGCCAACAACGGCGATCTGCTCTCGCCGAAAGCTTCAGAACCGTTCGTGCGGTGGCTCGAGGGGTCGGGGGACGATTCGTGGCGCGCCGAGCGATCCGCGCTTTGACGGCCGCTGATGAGCTTCCGGCTGCGTCAGACTTGAGACGAGATTCGATCGCGCCGGACGCAACGCAGCCGGCGCGCTCTACGCGGCCGCGTTCCCTGCCATCGTGGCCTGAGTGGGGACCCACGGCGCCCGCTACGCAAGAGGCGATTCTTGAAGAACGCGGGTAGCTCCGTCGTTTCGTACACTTCCGTCAGACTCGGGAACGCCTGGAACGGAGCAAACCCGAACTTCTGTGCATCGCTCGCGGCTGCGATGTACGCGAACTCATGGCCGGCTCCGGCCTCCCGCGTTACGAGACGCGCAACGGGAAAAATCCGTCGCGTTGTACCAACGCACCGCGGCCTCCGCTTCCGCGCTTGCGGCGCGGTGGAACCGCAGCCGCGTCACGTTCGACCGGCGGCTTCGAGCCGGGCTCGAACGGTCTCCCAATCTTCGAGCTCGGCGGTCCCCGCCTCGATCTCGTCCACGCGTCGTCGGATCTCGTCGCTCCAGGCTGCGGCGGCGTCGGAGTCCTCCGGCTCGAGGCTCTGGATCAGCTCATGCGCTATGCGCGCGCGCTCGCTCGCTCGCCGCAAGCGCCAGCGCTTCCGGCGTTGCGCGACGGGCCGCACTTGAGACGAGCTTCCGATCGCGCCGGACCGTGGCGCCCGCACGACTCGGTTGTCCGGATGTGGCACAAGTCGAGCCACGCGGGGGCGCGGGCGCTCGGTGGAGTTGCGAGGAATGTGCGGCATGGCGCTTGCTTGGCTCTGCGACATGCTCCGAAGTTTGCTCAGATCCGCATGGCCGCTCGGCGCGCTGATTGCTTGTACGGCATGCGGGAGTGACGACGGCACCGCACCCACGACCCTCGATTTCTCCCAACATCGACTGTATCAGCACGTCACCGAGCCATTCGAGAGTT
Organism: uncultured delta proteobacterium; assembly: GCA_963841435.1. Classification (GTDB taxonomy): domain Bacteria; phylum Myxococcota_A; class Polyangia; order Polyangiales; family Polyangiaceae; genus PMG-095. The sequence goes on along the minus strand of CAWJCS010000001.1, from coordinate 296,263 downwards.
ATGAGGATTGCCTGGCCGCCCAAGACCCAGAGTCCTTCCTCAATTGCTATCAGGAAGTCAACTTCTGCCCCGACGGCAGTGCGATCATCATCGTCACCGACATCCAGGAGCGCGGCGTGTATGTCTTGGGTGACGGCTACATCGATGCATCATGGCCGGAACCGTTCGACGCCCCGCCGGAGCTGCGCTTCGACATATTGTCCGCTCGGCACTTGGTCGACAGCATCAAAGGGTGGGATTGGTTCCTCGCGGAAGACCTGTCGAGCTCTTACTGTCCGGTGCCCTGAACCCCCTACGCCACCGCCGCCGCAAACCCGACAAACAAATCCCCCGGCAACGCACGTTCGAGCCGCCACGTCACGGCCATCGGCACCTCCGACTCGTGGCGCACGTACGTGGCCGGCACCAGGAACCAAAACGCGCGCTCGTCCGTGCGCGCGCCCCGGATGCTGCAGGTGGGGGTCGTCCGGAGGCGCGTACCGCGCTATGCTCACCGCGTGGACGCTGACAAGCTTCGCAAGGAAGTCCTGGCCCTGCCGTCCGACGAGCGAGCCGACCCCGCCCACGCGCTGCTGGAGAGCTTGCACGAGGCGGCCGAGCCGGACGCCGAAAGCGCGTGGATCACCGAGCTCGACCGCCGCGCCCAGGCCGTTGCGGATGGGACGGCGAACCTGGTGGATTGGGAAGCTGCTCGCGAACGCATCGCCGCCCGGTTGAAGGCTCGTCGTGAAGGTCGTCTTCCTCGCTGAAGCCGAGACGGAGATCGACGACGCTGCCGCCTGGTACGACGACCGGCGCGACGGACTGGGCGACGAGCTGCTCGCCGATCTTCAGGGCGGATTCGATATCATCCTTGAAGCGCCGGATGCCGTCACGCGTTGCCACCCACCAGCTTGAGCATTGTCCCGGCGAATCTCGCTTCGATTCGCTCGTTGCCGCTCTGATTCCGTGCGCTAGGATTCGAAAATGGTGCGGAGGAGTGCGGAGTGACGGCGGGGCGCGGGCTCGTGGCGGGCCGTGCGCTTTTGGGGGTGTGCGCCGTGCTCGGTGTTTCGTGCGGGCAGGCGTCTAGCGATTCGGGTGCGCCGGCGCCCGTGAGTGGAGGCGGTGCGGGTGCCGCTGCCGGGAGCTCGGCTGTGGGGGGTGGCGGTGCGGGTGGGAGTGCCGGCAGCGGGGTTTCGGGCGGTGGGGCTTCGGGCGGCGTGTCAGGCGGTGGCGGTGGCTTGGCGGCGGGGGGTAGCGGTGGGGCTCAGTCGGGCGCTGGGGGAACGGGGGGCGGCGCGGGCTCGTCGGGCGCGGGCGCGGGCGCGGGCATGGGGGGCAGCGGCGGAGACGATGGCGGGCCTCCCGTGCCGGAGCTCACTTGCGAGATTCAAGACCCGTGCATCATCGGTCAGTGTGCGGCCGCGGACGCGAATCCGTGCGACGGCCCGTTCGTGGTCACGTCGGAAGCAGGGCTCGCGGAACTGGCGGGCTGTACTTCCGTCAAGACTGACGTTGAGCTTGCAGCGCCGACCATCGAGAGTCTCGCGGGGCTCGAGTCGCTCGTCGCGATCGGCGGGAACCTCTCGCTCAATGACATGACGGCGTTGAAGAGCCTCGACGGTTTGAAGAACCTCGTTTACCTCGGGGGGTCTTTCAGCATGGTGCGCAGCGACGCGCTCCAGAGCCTCGACGGCCTCACGCTCACTGCCTTCCCGGGCGGTCTGTGGGTCGGTGGTAACGGCGCTCTCGAGGACATGAGCGCGCTCGAGGCCGTGACCTGCACGGGTGACCTGGGCTTCGCGAACAACGGCACCCTGGACCTGAGCGCTCTGGACCACGTGACCACGGTCACCGGGACCCTGCTGATCCAGGGGACCGGTCCTCTCGAGAGTCTACACGGCCTCGAGAGCCTGACCGCGATTGGAGGCGACCTCCGAGTGCGCGACACCAGGGCGCTCACCAGCATCGGTGCGCTCCGCAATGTCAGCTACGTGGGTGGCGACTTGTGGCTCGTGGGGAACGCCGGTCTCGAGAGCCTCGCCGGCCTCGATGGGCTGGCCGCCGTCGGCGGTTTCGTGCGCATCGAGGACACGCCGATCACGAGCTTGGCTGGGCTCGACAGCCTAACGTCGATCGGGGACTACCTGCTGGTGACGGGCGATGCTCTCACCAGCATCCAGGGGCTCGAGAGTCTCACGAGGGTCGGGACGACCCTGATCGTTCCACCGATCGATGACTTGAGCCCACTGCACCAACTCAGGTCCGTCGGGTCGCTGTCGATTCGCCAACATCCCACGCTCACGGACCTCACGACCTTTTCCAACCTCACCGAGCTCGGCGGTCTCTCTCTGTCCAAGAACCCCGCGCTCGTCAGTCTCGATGGCCTAAAGGGCCCCGCGTCGATCGCGGGTGACGTCCTGCTCACCGACAACCCCGCACTCGAGAGCATCGCCGGTCTCTTGGGCGTGACCAGCATCGGCGGCGATCTCTCCATCACCCAAGCCGACGCGCTGGGGAGCCTTGCGGGCCTCGACCAGCTCACCAGCGTCGGGGGCAGCGTGTCCATTCAGGACGACGCGGTCCTACCGAACCTCGACGGTCTCGAGAGCCTCACGTCCATCGGGCTAGACCTGGCGATCGAGAGGAACGATGCGCTGTCGAGCATCGCGGGTCTCGCGAGTCTTACCTCGCTGGAGGAGTTCCTTTTCGTGCGAGTCAATCCGCTCCTGCCCCAGTGCGCCGCCGACGCCCTGCACGAGCAGCTCGTCAACTTCATGGGCTACTACGCCTCCTTCGGCAACGACGACACCGCCGTCTGCAACTGACGCGCGCCACGGACGTCACGGCTCGAGTGCTCGGACCACGAGCTGCCGAGTACGGCGCGAGGCGCCCCGGATCCTGCGGGCGTGTTACGTTTCGCGTATGAGCGGGCTCTTCGCTTCTTTCACCTCTCGTGGAGCGCGTCGATTCCGAATTCACGCCGTCGGAATCGGGATTTGGATAGCAGCGACCGCGGCGGGTTGCGGTGAAGACCAAGCGCGCGGTGGCGGTACCGCGGGCGGCGCGGGCGGCGCGGCTGGAGCTACGTCAGGGACGGGCGGCCAAGCAGTCGGCGGAGGCGCTGGCCTAGGTGCTGCCGCCGGCTTCGGTGGCGCTGCGGGTTCGGATGGCAACGCTGGCCTTGGCGGCGGCGCGGGCCTGGGGGGCGGTGCAGGGCTCGGTGGCGATGCAGGGCTCGGCGGCGGTGCAGGGCTCGGCGGCGATGCAGGCCTCGGCGGTGATGCAGGCGTCGCTGGTAGCGCCGGGTCCGCCGGCACGGCCACGGGCGGCGCCGGAGGCAACTGCACCGTTCTGCCCTCGGGTGAAATGGTGGTGTCGCTCGCCGGCAGCTGGGCGTTCACGCCGGCGGGCGCGGCGGCAACCACGATCGAAGTGCCGGGGGGCGGGTGGCTCGCGCAAGGGTTTCACGTGAGCTCCGCCAGCTACGAAAAGACGGTCTCGATTCCGGACCTCGGCCGTCCGCAGGCGACGTACCTGGAGCTCGGTGCGGTCAATCACCGGGCGACGCTGAGCATCGACGGAACGGCGGTGGGCACCAATACCACTTCCTTCACACCGTCCGTGTTCGATGCAACGGGCGCGGTGACTCCTGGGACGAGCCAGAAGCTCACGCTCGACGTGCAAGGGCGCGACGCGCTCCATTCGTCGACCGACCGGAAGCTGGTGCCCGATGCCGCGGGGTGGACCGCCAACATCCCGCAGGGGATCTTCCGGTCGGCGGCGCTTCGGGTCATGCCGGCGCTGCACGTGTCCGACGCCTTCGTGCGCACGGAGGTCGCCTCCGACCGGCTCAGCGTCGATGTCTGGGTGAAGAACGACGGTGCTGCGGCGGCGACTGGCACGGTCAGCGTCGAGCTATCTAGCTTTGTCTGCGACCCGCTCGTCTATCCCACGTTGCCGGGCGTGCCCGTTTCGGTTCCCGCGGGCATGGAGGTGAAGGTGACCGTCGGCCCCGTTTCGTGGGGGCTCGGGCCGTCTTCGTACTGGTGGCCCAACGTCCCCTACACCGAAGGGTACCGCGCCCAGCTGCACGTCGCGCGCGTAGCGGTCACGCCCGCGGAGTCTGCGGGTGGTGCCGATGCGGCTCACGCGATCCCGGTGCGCTTCGGGTTCCGTGAAATCCGGCAAGTGGGGGCGCACTACGAGCTCAACGGGGTGCGCGTCAACTTCCGTGGAGACAACCTGCAGGGCGCGAACTACGACAGCATCAAGGCGGCGAAGGACGTGTCCGACGCTTACGATCTCGTCCCGGGGTTCCTGCCGCCTTCGGACGAGAACCCCGGCTGGCCCAAGGCCGTCGATAATTACCAGCGCCTCAACTACAACGTCAGCCGCATCCATCAGGAGCCAGCCAGCCCCTACATGCTCGACGTGGCGGACGAGATGGGGATGATGATCATCGATGAGACTGCCATCCGCGGCACCAGCAACGACCAGGATTTCGTGGAAGGTCTGGACAACATGCTCTCGCACGCAGCGGGGCTCGTGCGTCGCGACCGGAACCACCCGTCGGTCATCCGCTGGAGCCAGGCGAACGAGGCCGAATACGACGCCACGAACTCGAACGAGTTCGAGCTAAAGCTCTACCAAGCGATCACTACCGCTGACGACACGCGACCGGTTAGCGCCGACAGCGCGCTCAGCGGCGCCAACTTCGATGCAAGCTACGCGTCGATCCAGGCCAGCAATTTCAGTGTTTTCCCGCATTATCCGGATGGGATCGGCGCGTACACCGAAACGGTCGCCGTCAGCGCCACGCGACCGTTCGGGGTCGGCGAGTTCATCTGGCCCAAGGACCAGACGCCTCAGGGCTTCATGTGGTTTGCCACGTCCACGGTGACGATGCGCCAGAAGGACGCCGCCGATCTCAGGCCGTACACGCTGCTCTCGGCCTGGGCAAGCTTCGTTCCCGGCATTCAGACCACCATGATGAAGCTCGAGCCAACGTACCCCGAGCAACTGATCAGCCCGCCGCTCTACGGCGAAGACAATCTACCCGATCCCTGGTCGAACCCCATCATCCTGCGCCTCCAGCGCGCCATGAATCCGATGCTCGTGGCCGACGTCGCGTACTGGGAAGCAAACCACACGTCCAACGCCGCCGGTGACTGGCCGACGGTCATCACGAGCGTGAGCCAAGGGCAGACCCTCTCGCGGCAGCTCGTCGTCTTCAACGACACCTTCGCCGGCACGGCGATTGACGTTGCATGGGAGATGCACGAAGCCGCTGCGGACGGCCCCATCGCCGACCAGGGGTCCATGCATCTCGACATACCGCTCGGACAGCACATGACGACCCCGCTCAGCGTGACGGCACCGATGACCGGCACCGCCGCGGTCCTCGTGCTGGAGTCGAGCAAGGACGGCCGCGTGATCTTCCGCGAGGACAACCAGCGGTTCCAGCTCCAGTGAGCGGCAGCGCGGGGCAGCCGCGCACGGCTCGCCAGGCCGGGTGGTTGGAGGAACCCCATGGTAGGCTCTGCGTGTTGAAGGTGAAGACGAGGACGCAACGGCACGTGGACGGGCATGGCCGCCGCTGGCAGGTTTCGCTCGTTCCGCTTGCGGAGGCCGCCCAGGTGGACGCGGAGTTCTGGCGCCGCATGACCCCGGAAGCCCGCGTCCGGGCGGTGTTCGACTGCACACAGAGCGCGCTCAGGGCCCAGGGCAGGTCTCATGTACCCCGACTTCGAAGAGTTGCTCGCAGAGTTGAACTCGGCCGGCGCTGAGTACCTGATCGGAGGGGCCCACGCCGTTGCGTTTCACGCGCGGCCGCGAGCCACCAAAGATCTCGATCTCTACGTGGCTCCCGGTCCGCGGAACGCCAAGCGCGTCGTCAAAGCCCTCACGGCGTTCTTCGGCGGCACGGCGCCGAGCTACGTGAACGTGGAGAACCTTCTCGACCCCGAGGTCATCGTTCAGCTCGGCGTCGCTCCGGTCCGTGTCGATCTTCTGCCGCGCCTGTTTACGGCCACCTTCGCCCAGGCCTGGAAGCGCCGCGTGCAGGCGAGCTTCGGCAAGACCCCAGCGAACTTTCTGAGCCTGTCCGATCTCGTGGCGGAAAAGCGGCACTTTGCGCGCGCTCAGGACCTGGCGGATCTAGAAGCGCTCGAGCGAGCCCAGCGACACCGGAAGAAGCGCGCACGGAGCACGCCGCGAGCGCGGTCGCGGCGGTGACGCCAGCAAGATCTCCTCCATCGAGCTCTGCGCCCCCAACTGCCGGAGATGGATCGGCTGTCGGTGCCGCGCTCGCGCACGGGTGGGCGCCGTCAGCGCGCGGAGCGTCGCGCGCTCTCGAGAACCTCTGCTTCGCTCGGCGGCGTGGAGGGGTGATAGCTCAGGCAGAGCGAGGTGGAGATCTTTCGGGGCTTGTACGAGTCCGAGCCAAAATAGAAGGTGCCCCGCTTGAGTGAACCAACGTCGGTGGCGTGGGTTCCCTTGTCGGCGAGAAGTTGCTGGAGCGCAGCGATTGCCGCTGGGGAGTTCATTTTTCCGCCGAGCAGTGTCGAGCAGTTCGAGACGATGCCGTGGTCGATGCTCTTCGGTTCCTGAGTCGCGAAGAGCAAGCCAAGGCCGTACTTCCGCGCCTGAGCGGCAAGGCGCTTGACGTTCTCCTTGCCCGGTACGCTTTTTCCCGAGGGCACGAAGTCTTTGGCCTCGTCCATCACGAACAAGCCCAGGATGCCGCCGGGCGGGGCCGGGGTCTTCTTGGCCCAAGAGAACAGCGTGCTCGCCAGCTGGTCGACGAACCGGCGTTTCTGTTCGTAGCCCGCCAGGCCGACCAGACTCAGGACCGAGATTCGAGTCCTGCCGGGCACGCTGGCCCGAAAAAGGAGGCTCGGATCGAGCGGAGCCCCCGCGCCACCAACGAGGGGGTCGCTCTCGAGCTCTGCATGGAGTAGCTCGGCGAGCTCGCGGGCCAGCTTGTCACCTTTTTCATAGGGCTCGATGACTTCTTCCGGCGGCTCGCGGAGCAGCACGGCGAGATCCCGGATTGTGCCGCCGCGCTTGGCAAAGTGGCGGAGCGTGGACTTGAGGATGGCGGTCTGCTTCGTCGCGGCGCTACCGGTCGCCTTGATGATCATGTCTGCGATGCTCGACGTAGCGATTTCGATCGCGGCGTGAAGCTCGGCCTCTCGCTCCTCAGCGCAACCGGAGTGCGTGTCGAAATCAGGCAACGGATTGAGGCGCATGGGGTTGCCGTTCGCCGCGCCCGGCGTCCACACCACGACTTCGGAACACTCGAGGTACTGTCGAGATTTCCGCTCGTCATCGGCGGAGAAAGCATCCGGCTTCGCAGGCCAAGCTGCGCCGAGCCGCGAGAGATCGTTGGCACCGTCGAGCACGATGCTGGGGATGCCAAGCAGTGCTGCCTCTTCGATGACTCGTTTGAGGAACACGGTCTTGCCGCTGCCGGAGCCCGCGAACACGCACGTGTGGTACGGGAGCCGATCGAGGGTGATTCCGACCTCCTCCTGAGGTTCTCCGCCTGCCAGTCGGCGCCCTATGGGGAGAACGGCCGGCGCCGCGTGCGCGGGGTTCGGAGTCGGTTGCGTGGGGGCGACGACCGGACGAGCGCTCGCGGCCGGCGTGGGATGTGTGCCGTTCAGCGACTTGGGAACCTCAGTACCGCTCCGTTCGGCACCAAACGCCCCGAACAGCGCCTGCGCTGCGTCCTTGAAGCACCCCATCTTCGACACGGGGCGCTCCTCGGCAAGCCAATCCTCGAAGCGCGGGGCGTCACTCGATGCTTCGAGGAGCTCCTTGATGGCAAGGAGCGTCGAAAGATCCTCTCGGGAAGGCGTCACGATACGTCCGCCGCGCGCGTGGAGATCAGCGACGAGCTTCTGCGTCGCCGCACCGGAGGGAATGGCACTCACCCGAAGCACCGTGAGGCCACGAAAGCTTAGATCCTGGTCGACGCCAGAGGCAGTCAACGCAGCCTTCAAGCGCGCCTGAAACGCTCGATGGTGAGATTTTTCCAAGAATCGAAAGGAGTGGTGCCGCTCCCGCTCGGACTGTTGGGTGAGGATCAGACGCACCCGCGCGTGAAGCGGGTCATAGCTCCCCGTTCCCATGAAGTCCTTGTCGACCTGGGCGAGAACGGATTCAGGCACTGGATTTTCGAGGACTAGCGCATCGCACGCTGCCTCGACAATTCGGTCTTGCAAGGCTTCCGATTCATCGCCGAGCACCGTGTCCAGATCGGCACGGCGCACCAGCTCGGCAACACGCGCGGCGATGGATTCCTTCCAACCAGGCGATCGGACGGGCGGGGGCGTGCCAGGCTCGAGACTGGTTGCTTCCGTAACGCGTTCTGCCTTGCGACAGGCTTTCCTGTGCGCTTCGCAGGCCTTGAGAAGCTCGCGGGGGGTGTTGCGCCGATAGAGCTCGAAGAACTGATCACCGTACGGAAACGACGGGTACGGCGGATTGAATCCCTGCTGTTCGTACGCGGGGAGCAGGCGCCCGACAACGAGCTCGCGCGAAGCCTCGGGACCCGACCCCGGCTTCAAGAGGAGCTTGCTGTCGAAGCGGTCAGCCATGCTGACCGTTGCCTGACGATCGAGAATTTCCCAGGTCGCCTCGAGCGAGGAAACGACGGACAGGGTGCGCCGAGTTACGTCTCGAAGCTCACGGAGCCCTCCCGCTATGCCCTGGATGATGCTGAGCGATCGGCGCTGCTGCTCCGACGGGAACTCGGCGTCCGCCTCGCCACGAGCCAGTTCGTGTTCGGCTACGATAGCGTCCAGCTGATCGAGGGCGAGGACGCTCGACCCCGTCAGCGAAAGAAGCCAAGCGAGGCCGCGCACGATTCTCGACGGCGTCTGGCTACGTTGCCGAAAACCAAACAATCCGGCTTCGTCTTCGTCGATGACCAGCCCCTGAAGCCACTTGTAGCCAAGATCATTGACATCGACGTGGTCGCAAGCGAACAGGATCAACGCACGCAGGACATCCGAGTGCTCCTGCACCTCGGCGCGGTGCTTGATGCGGACCTGCGCCATCAGCTCCTCGGTGCGGTTGATCAGCCCCGGCGGCCGCTGCTTCGGGATATCTTCGGGCTTCTTCATGCTCTGACCGAACAGGGCGATCATCCTGTCGAGCCAGTGATCCACCTGCCTCCGATCGGCCGACAGCGGCTGCTGCAACGAACGGAGGTAGCCGAGCGAGACGGTTTCCCAGAAGTCCCCGACGTCCGTCATGTCCGCGAGGATGAAGTACATCCGTTGCGCCAGCGCTTGACGCCGAAGGACACCGAGCAGGTGCGTCTTTCCCGAACCTGCCGGCCCAAGGAGCGGGATCCCCAACGGAGACGCCGATTCCCCGCTGTCGGCAAGATCTTCGAGCCGCTCCTGGAGCTCTTGTCGGATGTCCGTCTGAAGCCGGGTCGTTTCGTAGGTCTGATCAACCCAGATCTGGTCGATCCGAGCAGCCCAATCGAAGTTCACTTTGCGCAAGGCCGTGAGAGCGAGGTCCATGTCATGCCTCCAGATAGACCAGGTGCCGGGGTTCACCGCCGACCAACAGCGCTGCGTCGCGATCGTCTTCGGTGAGTGCGGCGGTGTTGTCGTCGCGGTAAAGGACGAGTTGACGCTGATCTTGAAGATTCAGCAGCGCCGCATCGAGCACGCCGCGCTGCACGGACTTCAGGCGATGGCGGAGCGCGCTGAGGCGCACGCGCTCCTGTCTGGCACCGCCCGATAGCGACAGGCACTCTGCTTCGATTCGGGCAGGCAATGACTTCGAATCGGACGAGCCGTTTTCGTTGGAAGTTGACTCGACGGCGGGCGTTGCGCCCTCTCTGCCCTCGGCGGGCGCGGAATCCTCCGCGAACAGATTCGACAGGGGAATTTCCTCACGCCTCAGGAACGGCAGCAGCCGACGGAGCAATCCCTGCAGTGCTTCGGCTCCCACGCTCGACCGGGACTTGAAAAGGTCGACGTCCCCGGCCGCTTCCGCCCAGGCCCAGGCCTTGTCCGTGAGAACGAGCCTTAGGCCCTGCTTCTTGCCCGGCGGCTCCAGAGTTACGAACCCGTTGTCCGCGAGAGCCTTCCGTTCCTTGGCGCTCAGCTCGGGTCGCGTCTTGCTCTGCAGCGGCTCGCGTTCCTCGTGGCTCGCGCCAGTGATCATCTTCCAAATAAGCAGTGCCTGCTTGGGACTAGGTTCGTAGGTCATCGCTCACCTTCCCTTTTTGGTGTGCTTTCAAGCGCCCCACCATGTTCTTGATCTTGGTGACGACGCGCTCAACGTCGATGCACACCTCGTCGTTCGTCACCCGGAGCGTCGTGTAGCCGCTCATGTAGAGGCGGTAGTCGCGCTCGCGATCCTTGACGTACGTCAGGTGACCGTGATGCTCGGGTCCGTCGAGCTCGACGACGAGACCGCCCTGCTTCCAAACCAAGTTGACGATGTACTGGTTGCCGCCGAACGCCGCCAGTCGCTGGTTGTACTCGAACAGCGCGCCGAGATCGTGATCTGACGACAGTCGTTTGTTGAGCAGTTGCTCGACCTCACTCCCAGGGTGCGGCTTGCCGACGACGGGGCCAACCAACACGTGAACCGGGGCCTCGCCGACGCGCTTGGTCAACTCGCTCTCACGCGAGGCCTCCTCCGACGGATTGACGTTCCCAGGCGGTTCAAGCGGCTCTATTGCGGGAACCCTCGGGGTCGCGACCTCGTCCTCGTCGAGGGTGACGGCGCCGTACGCGACGCGATCGAGCTCGGGGTTCCCCTGCCAGGACCCGGGCAACAACAGTAGCGTCCGCGCTTGTGCCTCGTAAGCCAGCCATTCCGCCGCCCCAGCGAGCCCTCGAAGACGAGCTGGTGGCGCATCGTCTGAGAGGACGGAAAGGACGAACACCAGTCGGCCTGGGTCGAGCGCGCGCGACAGCTGCCGGACCTGCTCACCAGCAGCCATGTGCGCAACGACGGGCGGGTTGCCGTTGCGGCAACGCTTCCAGGCCTCGCGTAGCCAGCTCGTCGACACTTTCCCGGCCGACTGCGCGATTTCGGCGATCAGGGGCGAAAGGTCCAGTTCCCGCGGTCGCGTTCGCTCGAAGCGCTCCTCAGCGGTGATGTACCAATTTGGCCAGATGGAGCCTGCGGCCTCTGCCAGAGCATCGCGGATCTCATCGAGCTCTCGCGCCAGGGACGGCACGCGCTCCCATTCAAGAGCGACGAGCGTGGGGATCGACTTCTCTTCCTCTGCGGCCACTCGCAAGCGACGTCGCGCGAGATCGACGTCGCGGCAGAACACGCTCTGCACTCGCCCCGGCTCCGATCGCTTGAGCGCTTCGGAAGCGGGGGTCTCGACCGTCGCGGGCACTGCCGCACCGCTGGAGCTCGCAACGAGAGGATTTGCCATCGCAGCCCCCACGTCCTCCTAGACGCCGACCCCGGGACGCCCTGTCTCGCGTCGTTGACCAACCCCGACCGACGGCGTGTCCAGCGCGCGTCGCGCTGCGGCGCATACCACTCCCTCCAGCTCCGTATTCGACACGTCTCGCGTCGCCGCCGCCCGCTTCTTCGATCCCATGGATCGGCGAAAGTAACTCCAAAACACACGCGGGCGGAAGGGGTTCGTTTGTGACGGGAATGTTGCGACAGCTCAAACTATCCACAGCCTGCCAATCCATGCCGCTATCGCCTGGGTTTGGCCGAGCGCCAGTGCGCACCGTCGAGCCATTGCACGACGGTGCGGGTCACCATGACAATCAGCGGCGCTCGCTTACTCGCCACCAAGGAGTCGATAGTCGGCCATTTTTCGATGAGGCATGCGGCCTGCTCATCACCGCGCATGTTCTTGGCGGACAGGCACACGCAGTATGCGCTCGCGCGTCGGATCGCTGCGATTTCGACCGGTTGACGCCGAATGGCCTTGTCCTTGTGAGAATCACCCAGCCGCGGGCTGCGACCTCCGGCATCCACTCGTGGTCCGGCACCGACGGGTCGGCATGGATGTCGCCCTAGACTTTGATGCCGACGCCCGCGGCTCGCAGCGTGTTGGGGATGTAGATGCTTCCGAGCGAGCGGTCGACCCAGTAGACGCGCCCGGAAGTCACGGCTCAGGCAGCGCGCAGTTGATGCTCGAACCTCACGGCTTCGTGCACGTCGCTCTCGGAGATGTCGAAGTCAGCAGCGAGGGACTCTGGCACCTCGCCTGCGAAGAAGCGATCCGCAATGACGGATGTCTCGATGTTCGCGTTCGCGAGGATGGGCCTGCCGAAGCGCCGCGCCGGGTCGATGACGACGGCACGGGTGTTGGTGGCGTCATCACGGGTGATGGGAAACAGCCGACTGGCAAGCCCCTGCTCGTCGCGATCGATGCGTTCGAGATACTTTTCGACGACCGGGCGGAGCGCAAGGTTGGACGTGGACGCATTGATCAGCCGGCCCAGGTACTCCACGTAGACATCGACGCAGTCGGTGTGGGCGTCCACGTCCGCGAGCGGGTGCTCGGCCCTGAGCGCATTCTTGATGAACCGCGAGGCGCTCCGGATGCTCTCGACGCGCACGCGCTTGTCGCGCAGCGAGCGCAGCACGTGAAGCTCGACCAGGTTCGCGAAAGACAGCCTGCGACCCTTGGGATCTGCGGCGTGGATGAGCGGGGGCCAGGCCCTGTCGCCCTGGCTTGTCGGGTAGGTGCGGCCGAGCGCCCAAGCACGAACCGTGGTTGGTCGCACGCGCACGATGCGCGCCGCCTCGTGAACGGAGTAGAGTGGCAGCTCACGTGGGCTCTTTCCCGCATAGATGTCGAGCTTCTTCGGCATGGCAGCGACGGCCAGCATGGCTCGCTCGAGCCCAGCAGGGGAACACGCGGGCGCAAGCCGAGCTCGAGCACAGGCGGTTCCCCCACTCCGGGTGGCCCGGAAGGTAGGTTACCCTCAGCTCGATGCGACCGTTTCGGCTTGCTCCCGTCCTCGTAGCCGCCACCCTCTTGGCCGGTTGCGGTGGCGATAGCAAGTCGAAGTGCGACGGCGGCCAAGCGAAGCTCGACGAGTGCCACGAAGGGCTCAGCGAAGGGATCCGGGCGCACGGGTTTCTTCAGTTGCCCGTTCACATCAGCGAGGACTGCACCGATCTGGACCAGTGCCAGGGCCGGTGCCTGTCGAAGGCGAGCTGTGCCGCGGTCTATTACGTGCTGATCAGCTCCGCGGACCCGGAGGTGCCGCCCGGAGCCCCCGAGCTTCGCTCATGCTTGGAGGCTTGCTTCGGTATCGCGGCCCCGCCCGACTAGGGGTACCGCGCGGCAAAGGAGGACAGGCGCGATGCCAGGCGCCACCTCCGCGAGCGGCTCGACTTCGGCGACCGCCCGCCCCATCATGAATGGCGATGGCTCGGGCTGCTCCCCCGCGGCACCGGTACACCTACGCGGAGTACCTCGCCTACGAGCAGGACAGCGGGCTCAAGCACGAATACGACAACGGCGAAATCCTCGCGATGGCCGGCGGCTCGCGTCGCCACAACGCCCTCGCGTCGCGCGTTTCCGCCGCGCTCGAGCAGGGTCGGAGCTCCGAGTGCGTCGCATTTCAGTCCGATCAGAAGGTCCGCGTGCTCGCGACCGGCAGGGCGACGTACCCCGATGCAACGCTCGTGTGCGGCGCCATCGAAGGCGACCCCGCCGATCTGCTCGGTGCGACGATCACGAACCCGACGGTGCTCGTCGAAGTGTTGTCGCCATCCACGGAACAAGAGGACCGCGGCAGCAAGTGGCAACACTATCAACTCATCCCTTCACTCGAGGAGTACGTGCTCGTGAGTCAGTCCGAGCCTCGTATCGAGCGCTACCGTCGCCTGCCATCCGGCGCTTGGGAATATAGCGACGTTACCGCTGGCGCCCTCGATCTCTCCTCGGGTGCCCATCTCGATCTGGCAAAGCTTTACGAACGACTGCCCGACTAGCTCCCGGCGGAGGTGTTTCAGGGAGCCCCGAACGACCTCGACCCGGCACTCGACGCTCCGCGCGATGCGGAGCATTCGAGGCCGGGGCGGGTGCGGGCCCGTGCGACGCGGTCAGGCGGCGACTGGGCTTCGCGTCGATTCGGTGGGGCTCGCCGGGGCGCGTCGTGACGAGGTCGGGGCGGTCGTCGGGGCTTCGCTCACGTCGCGGCCGAGGAGCATGGAGCCGAGCTTGCTGGAGGCGCCGGGCCAGAAGCCCTGGGTTTCGACGAAGTCGGCGGGATTGCGGAAGGTGCCGAACAGCATGTCCCAGAGCGGGAGGTTGGCGTAGTTGTAGGCGTGCACGCCGCGCGCGTGGTGCACGGAGTGGGATTCGGGGCGCTGGATGAGGTAGCCGAGCAGGCGCGGCGTTTTGATGTTGGCGTGCTGGAAGATGGCGTTGAAGACGCCGAAGAAGCCGGCAATGCCCGCGGCTTCGGGCGTGACGCCGAGCGCCATGGTGACGAGCGTGGCCGCGATGCCGCCGATGGCTACCTCGGCCGGGTGGGTGAAGGCGGCGCCGGGAATGTCGAGGCGCTCGGCGCTGTGGTGGAGCTGATGCACGAAGCGCCAGAGGACGCTCGTGGTGTGAAACGAGCGGTGCAGGACGTACTGCAGGAGCTCGGAGACGAGGATCGTCACGAGCGCGCCGCCGTAGGTGCCGAGCGAGGCGAGGCCGAGCGGCGACCAGTCGCCGATGGCCGTCGCGACGAGCGCGGGCGCGACGCCGCTCACCACCATCACCAGCACGAAGAAGATCAGGCCCTTCAGGTACCAGCGCTTCACTTTGGGTAGGGGGCGCGCCGGCCAGAGACGCTCGAGCAGCATCAGGCCGAAGTAGGTGATGGGGATCAGCAGGGCGACGGTGTTTTCGTTCATGGGAATTGTCCTCTCGAACGGGAGGCGTGACCGCCGCGGGCACGATCGTGACTCGCCCGGGGTCACGGACAATTTCCCTTTTATTTCAGTCGCTTAGCTACGGACGAAAAGAGCAGAACGCTCCGGTGCGCACGGCCTGGGTGAGGTAGAGCCCAAGGCCCGCATCGACTTCTTCGATGCTCGCAATGGCCTGCTTGAGGCGCTTTCGCACGTTGACCCGCGCGCGCTCGGTCGCCGACCCCGCCCGGCGCGAACGACCACCGAGGCCCACGGCTCGCGTAAGCTCGCCGACGAGTGCCTCGCGCTCGGCGCTGAGCCGCGCGAGCCGGCCGCGGTCGGCGGCGGACTCGGCTTCGTCGATGGCCGACTCGAGCTCGCCGAGCCGCCGGCGGTAGGCGTTCACTGCCGTCTGGTCGAGCGCTTCACCCGCGTCGCCATCGAAGAGGCTTTGGCCCTCGTCACCGCTCAGCACCAGGGCGTGGATCTCTTCACCGGGTCGCTCGATGAGCCGCGCGAGGAGCTGCACGCCGCGCGTGTCCCGGATCGAAAACGAGCGCGGGCCGTGACGCACCTCCCAGGTGTCTCCTTCTGGCGTCAGCGTGAGGCTCGGTCGTTCGGCTGGCGTTTCGGAGTCGACGCGCGCCGCCGGCGCCGCACCGAGACGCGCGCGCGCCATGTCGGCGAGCGGCCCGAGGCCGAGCTCGTCGGCGAGCGCTCCGGCTTGCTCGAGGTGCGACCGGGCAGCGGAAGCACGGCCGCTCTCGATCAGCACGCGGCCCGTGTCGTATTCCATCTGCGCGACCCAGGGTCGGTGACCCCGCGCCGCGGAGATCTCTCGGGCCCGTTCGAGTCGCGCGAGCGCTCGGTCCGCTTCTCCGAGCGCGGCATCGAGCAGGGCGAGCACACGCGCCGCGGGCCCCTCGTAGACCATGATGACGTGCCCCATGCTGAGCTCGGGGGAACCCGCTTCGATGCGCGCGCGCAGTCGGCGCCGGAGCGGGTCGGAGCCGACTAGCGCCACGCCTTCCGCGAGCAGCGCGCAGAAGTCGGGGTCTTCCTGGAATTTGTCGATGTACGGCTCCACCTTCGTCAAGGCCGCCCGCGCGGACTCTCGATCTTCGGTGCGGGCGCTGATCGTCAGGCGCAGCATGGCCGTCATCGGCTCGGCGAGGGCCGAGCCCGCCAGGAGCGACTGAATTTCCGGCACCATGGCGTCCACCTCGTGATCCCGACGCTGTAGGCGCAAGGTGAGCAGCTGATGGGAGCGGAGCGTCATGACGAGGGCGGGATCGTCGCAGTGGGCGGCGAGCTGTTTGACCTCCACGATGGCGCGCTCGGCGTCGTCGAAGCGGCCGCTGGCGCTCGCCTGCATGGAGGAGAGCAGGAGCGGACGCCAGCGGTAACGCGGGGCGTGCCCGAGCTCCTCCGAGAGGCCGAGCGCGCGCTCGATGTCGGCCGAGAGCGCCGAAAAGTCGCCGTTGCCGGCGTGCTCCATGGCAAGCCTGACGGTGGCGGCAAGGGCGCGGGCGTGGTCGCCCGTCTGCTCTGCGATCGTGAGGAGCTCGCTGGCGCAGGCGAGCCGTTCGTCGGGCTGAGCAAGAATCAACGAGCGCGGAGCCTGCGTAAAAGAGCACCTCGCGCAAGAGCTCGGGGTCGCCGAGCGCGCGCGCGTCGGCGATGGCGGCGTGGGCCATCGCGATGGGTCCCCTCGGATCCGGCGCCGGCTGCAAGGCGGCCGCGAGCCGGGCGCGGACCAGACAGCCGAGCTTCGGTTCCGCCTCGCCGAGCGCCGCGCGCGCCTCGGTCAGCGCGTCGACCAGGGTTCGGTCGACGATCCCGGGTTTTAGCGCCGCCCCGAGCGCCAGCGCCGCCTTTGCGAGCAGGCGCGCATCGTGCTCGGCGCGCGCCCGCGCGAGCAGCTGCTCCGAGAGGGCGCTGGCTTCGACGAAACGGCCCGCCGCGCGGGCGAGGGCCACCGAATGCAGGAGCTCTTCGGGGGTGGCGGCCGGCAGCGTGCCTTCGCTGCGCGCTCGATCGCGGAGCCGGCAGAGCGCGAACGCACGGTCGTGGGCCCGCTGCGCTTCGAGCGCCCGGATGGCGCGCTCGACGAGGCCCAGCGCGAGCTCGCGATCGGAAATCGGCAGACCCCGGAGGGCATGCTGCGCCGCCGTGATCAGCCCGTCGCCGCCGTCCGTCGTGTCGAAGGCGGTGGCCGCGCGTGCGTGAAGCGAGGCCCGCTCGCTCGGTGCCATCGCTTCGTAGAACGCATCGCGGACCAGGACGTGGCTGAAGCGAAACTGCCCCGGCTCGAGCTCCAGCACCATGCCGGCGCGCAACGCCGGAATCAGCTCGTCGATCGCGCTCGCAGGCAAGCCGTCCACGACCTTGGCCACCAGCGCCGCCGAGAAGTCTCGCCCGAAAACGGAGCAGGCCCTGAGCGTCCGCTGCGTTCCTTCGGGCAGAAACCGCGCCCGCTCGAGCACCACCTGGCGCACGGTCGGGGGCAGGCTGCCGAGCGCGCCAAGGTGACCGGTCGAGGCGGCGAGGGCGCGGGCGTACTCCACGACGAAGAGTGGATTGCCCCCCGTGAGCTCCTCGAGCCGTGTCATCGCCGCCTCGGGCAAGCGCGTTTTGGCGACGCGCGCGGCGAGCTCCTCGACGAGCTTCGGGGAAAGCGGCTGAAGACGCACGTCGAGACCGTCGCGGAAAAGCCGGGTCAGCCGGTCGCTCGTGCGATCGTTGAGCCGCGGATCTTCGGGGCGCGTGGTGGCGACGATCAGGCAGCGAAGCGCCTTGAGTGGCTGGATGAGGAAGACCAACAGATCGAGAGTCTGCAGATCGGCGGCGTGCACGTCCTCGACGACGAAGAGCGCCGGCGCTTCGCGGCTCTGAGCGGCCAGCCCCTCGAGCACGCGCTCCCACAACAGGAACGCACCTTCTTCTCCCGACGCCTCGAACGTCTTGGGATCGATGTCGAGCGAGCGCAGTGCCGCGCGCAGGGCGAACCAGGGCGGCGCGTCGGCGAACTCCCAGGCGCGGCCCGCGGCGACCCTGAACCCGCGCCGCTCGGCGCGTTCTCGGAGCACCTCCACGAGCGCGCTCTTGCCGATGCCCGCCTCGCCCGACACGAGGGCGAGACTCCCCCGCCCCGACGCCGCCGCGTCGAGGGCCTGCGTGAGCGTGTCGAGCTCCTCCGTGCGTCCGACCAGCGACGAAGTCTGGGGCGACGCACCCTGAGCCATGCGCTCGCCAGTCTACCCGTTCTGGCCCTGCGAGGGAGACAGCCGTAGGTGGGAGCCTATCGCCTCCCGAGGCCGGCCCAGTCCGCAGCCAGCCGTGCAAGCTCCTGGCGCAGAGCGCGGGCGGTCGCGACGTCTCGCGGCGAGGGCGCGCCGTGCTCGGCCGCGGCGCGCAGCCGCTCGAGCTCCGAGCGCGCCTGCTCCACGCGCGTCATGAGCGGGCGCGGCGCGTGCTCGAGTGCGGAGGAGACGGCGTCGACGGACGCGACGTTCACGCGCTGTTGGGTCGCGCCGTACACATCGAGGTAAGCAAAGGTCTGATCGAGGCGCTGCGCGAGGGGGCGGTCGTCGGCCGGGCGGTCCACGGCGCCGATGGCTTCGAGATAGCTCAGAAGATCGGCGCGCTCGTCCGAGGTGAGGCCGAGCGAGAAGCTCCGATCGAACCACGCGATGACCTCCCCCAGGGTCGCGAAGCGGCCGTCGTGGAAGTAGGGCGCCGTCTCGGACGAGCCGAGCAGGGTCGGCGTTTCGTAGCCCGAGTCGAGCGCATGCGGTGACGGCGGCGAGCCGGTGCCCAACCGGTGGACGCGCCCGTCCGTGAAGAAGCTCGAGCTCGGGTGGCAGGTCGCGCAGCTCGCTCCGCCGAACCCCGCGCGCGGGCTCGCGAACACCTCTGCACCGCGCGCGGCCTCGGCGCCGGCTCGAGCCGTCAGCTCGCTTTTGGTGTTCAGGTTTTGGTTGGGTAAAAAATCCAGGTCCAAGAGGTAGCGAGCCAGAGCCGACAGCTCTTCGTGGTCGAGCGGCTGGCCGTCGAATTCCGTCTGCACCACGTTCTCTACGAACTCTTCCAGCGAGAAAGTGCGTCCGTCGCGCCCATAGGGCGCCGTGTAGCGGCAGCCGCGGAGCGACGGGATGTTGATGGGGTTCGCGATCCGATCGTCGCTTCTGCCTCGAAAGAACGCCGTGCTCACGTCCACATTGCCGGGCTCGTCATTGAGCGTCGGCACGACGAGGGTCGGATGCGTTGCCCCGTTCGGGTGACACGTGTTGCAGGAGATGCCGAGTGACAGCGCGCGGGGGCCGAGGGTGTGCGGCGAATGAAACAGCAGATCACCGAGCAACAGGTCCGAGCTCGGTTCTCGACCACTGGGCGCATAACCGTCCGGTGCGTACTCCAGCGTTCTCAGATAGCGAGCCGGCATGCGCGCCGGCGGCTCGATGGTGCAAACTAGCGGGGGCCGCGGCACGCGCCGGGCGTCTCGCGCTTCGCCGGGCGGGAGCGGCGCCGCCTCGTCGCCGCGCACGCGGGCTCCACGCGCGCAACCCAGAGGCACGAGGGCAACCAAGGCGAGCCCCCACGCGCGAGCGGCGCGCACGGCGAGGCTCACGGGACCCTGTTGATGCGAGTCTCCATGGTCGTCGGCTTCGGGACGACGACGACGCGGGTCGGCCCCGTAACGACCGTCGTCGTCGGTGCCCGGATCTCCACGACCTTGGCCGCGATGGGCGCGCTCTCGGCATCGCTCGCCGGAGTCACCTGGCCGCCAGAGCCTGCGCCCGCGGTGCCGAGCGTGATGCGAAAGGCGTAGTGATCGCCATTTCGTGCGGCGGCGACGCCGGCAAACTCGACGTACATGCCTTTGTTCGACATGTCGTCCGAGCGGAAGGTGAGCTCGGTTCCGGGGCCGTTCGGCTGTTCGTAGCGCTGCATCGCCACGTTGACCTTGGTCTCGAGCTTCTCGATGGTAACGGGGCCGACGCCGCTCAGCGTTCCCGGGCCGCTCTTGGCGAGATGCGAGGTGAAGCGGTACGACCCGCCCGCGCCCGCCCCGTGAGTTTCCACGACGCCGTCGACAATCGGACTGACCTCGACGTTGAATTCGAGCCCCTGGCCACCCGCCAGGGCAAGCTTTTGATGGCCGTTCTCTCGGCTGCTGATCGAACAGTCGAGCGCCCCGTCACCGGCCAGCACTGCGGGCGGCAGCTCCGGGCCCGGGATCTCGACCGAGCCCCTCTGCGCAGTCGGCGCGCAGCCGAGCGCACCGGCGAGCAAAAACGCGACAGCGCCTGCGCCCGCGTGCGGATTTCGGCCATCCGTGCGTCGAGCTCGTCTCGGAGGTGCGACACGCCCGGCCACGGCTGGAGCTTAGCCCAAGCTCGGCGCCGCGCCGGGGAGCGGGAAAAACCGCCCGGGGCAGCGCTACCAGCACTCAAGCGATGGACTTGCGCGTTTGCGTTCTTGCTCCCGTTCGCTCTGCTGATGCCCCTACGGCGGTGGGCCAGCAACACGCTGACCTGCTGTGTCGAAAACGGCTCGCGCGTTTCTCGAACTGCGTCAGCGTCGACGACGCTGAGCGTCCCTCGGTGGGCCGGCCGGAAAATCGCACGCGGCGTTCACGCGGTTGGTTGCGTTGCCGCGTCGCATGGTGACGGCCGAGTCGAGGCCGTTGGGCCGCGCGCGCACGTCGTTTGATTTTCAACGAATCGTTGCATGGTGTGAGCGCTCTCACCCAATCGAGTGTTGCATCCGGAGATGAATTCGGTTACCCGTGCCGCCAGGAGACGACATGGTAAAAATGAATGGGGTTCGGGTGCGGGCGTGTGTGCGTCGTGGCGGGGGCTCCCGCGTTGCGATCGCAGTCAAGGCGTTCTTGCTGGTCGCAAGCTTCGCGACGAGCACCTTTGCGGCGAGCACCCGGCCACTGGCCGATGCGAACGGGGACGGGCTGATCGAGATTTACGATCTCGAGGATCTCGATGCGATCCGGAATGCGCCGCTCGGCGACAACATTTACGGCATGACCAGCGGCTGCCCCGCGGCGGGATGCAGCGGTTTTGTGCTGATAAATGACCTGGATTTCGATACGAGCGGGAACGGCACCGTTGACGACGACGACGACTTCTTCACCCACATCTCGCGGGACGGCTGGGAGCCGATTCCGACGCTGCAAGCTACCTTTGACGGGGGTGGCCGCACGATCAGCCACCTGACGCAGGTCGGTTACGGGGGAAGCCTTATGAACTATCCGCAGTTCGACAGGGGCATTCCGGGTGGCCTTTTTTCGGTGCTCGACGGAGCCGACGTCTTCAATTTGCATCTGGTGGACGTTGACCTGGACGACGTGGGGCCGAACACCGGCACGCTGGCCGGCGCTGCCCTCGGCGCGAGCTTCGTCACGCAAGTGTCCGTGGAGCGAGGGAGAATCTATTCGGGCGGCGAATCAATGATCGGAGGGGTCGTCGGAAACTGCAGCGGGAGCGATCTCGAAGAGAGCTACACCGACTTGCTGGTGCAGCCGAGCGGTGAGATAGGCGGCCTCATCGGGCAGGCGGACGATTGCTTCGTCGCGCGGAGCTTCGTCCTCGGAAAGACGGTCTCGTCTCGGTATCACGGCTACATCGGTGGCCTGGTGGGCTACATGACCGACGGCGGCATCGAAGATAGCTACGTGGCGGGTTCCGTCGGCGAGGGGGCCCACTTTGGAGGGCTGATTGGAGAGAGCGTGGGCTCGCCCTTCATTCGCAACAGCTACATCTCGGGCGCGGTGATCGGCGACTCGGCTCCCGGGGCAGCCATGCTCGGCGTCGGCCAGGGGACCTTCGTTTCGAGCTTCTACGCGACCGACACCACGGGCTACGAGAAGACGAGCGTTAGTGGGGACCAGGCGACCGCCGTTACGCTCGCGGATCTCCAGTGCCCAACCTCGGTGGGGGACACCGGCTGCCGGCCGGGGCTGTTTGCGGGTTGGGATGCCACTCTCAACTCCGACGGCCAACCGGCGTGGGACTTCGGTACCGCCTTGCAGGTGCCGGCGCTTCGCATCCGGGGCGTCATCGTGCGCGACAGCGACGGTGACGGCGTCATCGACGCGGACGACGATTTTCCCAACAATTGGGCAGCTTCGTTGGACACCGACGGCGACGGCGCCATCGACTTCTGGCGCGACGGCTGTGAGGAAGAGTGCCGCTCGGGGTCTGGGCTCGTGCTCGACCAATTCCCCTACGAGGTGGCCGCGTCACTCGACACGGATCTCGACGGTCTCCCCGATGCCTGGAATCCGACCTGCAACGCATCGTGCCGGGCGGGTTCGGGCCTCAGCCTCGACCCGAGCCTCGACGATCTCGACAACGATGGCATCGCCGATCTCGTCGATCAAGACGACGACGGCGACAGCGAGCCCGACGTTGACCTGGACTCCGATGGCCTGATCGACATCAACACGCTCGAGGATCTCGCGTTCGTCAACTACGATCCGAGCGGAGCCTCACGGCGAACCCAGGACTTCTACGGCGACGGTATCCCGCTCGAAGATGCTTCCGGCTGCCCGCCGCGGATCGTGCGCGGCATTCTGGCGCGCGAGTGCAACGGCTACGAGCTCCTCGCTGATCTCGACTTCAACACGGACGGTGTCGGGGGCATCGACGCGGGAGACGACTATTGGAACGGAGGGTTTGGCTGGCAACCGCTCGGTCACCTGGGCGACGACAAGCGCATGGCCTTTCAGACCAACTTCGAGGGCAACGGGCACACGATCAAGAACCTCTACGTCAACCGCGGGATGGAGAGCGGCCTCTTCGGTGGCGTCAGGGGTGCGAACATTCGCAACCTCGGCGTGGTCGGCGACCTGGGGGAAGTGGGGGGCGACGGCGCCATGACCGGCGTGCTCGTGGGCGATTCCAAGGGCGCGACGATCACGAACTGCTACTCCACCGGCAGGGTCGTCACTTCGGGCGGCAACATCGGGGGGCTCGTGGGTCGCGGTGAAAGCATCACGATCACGGGCTCCTTCTCGATCGGGCAAGTCGCGGGGAACAACAGCGGCACCTGTAACACCGGTGGCCTCATCGGGATCGCCGAGCACGATTCGACGATCACGGCGAGCTTTGCCAGCGGCTTCACCTCCGAGCTCTGCGGGGCGGGGTCGACCGTTGGCGGCCTGGTGGGACTCGTCGACGACCCCGCCGTGGTTTCCGGGAGCTACTCCATCGGCCCCGTGAGCGGGACGACGGACCAGGTTGGCGGCCTGATTGGGTTCACCAACGCCAACGCCGTCAGCAGCTACTGGGCGACCGACACGAGCAACGTGAGCACCAGTGCCGGCAACGCAACGGGCGTTCTCGTGAGCGGGCTCGAGTGTCCCACGGAGCCGGACGACACCGGCTGCGTGCCGGGTGTGCCGCTCTTCACCGGCTGGGACCAGTACGTGCAAAGCGGCAACCTGCCCTACTGGGACCAGGGAACGTCCTCGGAGCTTCCGGGGTTGTGCCTGGGTGGCACGCTGTATCGCGTCAACTGGCTGGGCGCTTTGCAGCCGACCACGGCCTGCCCCTGCACGACTTCCGAGCAGGAGCTGGTGACGAACCGGGGCTTCGAGTCCAACACGTCGGGCTGGACCGCTCTCGGGTCGTCGCTTTCGTCCTCCACGCTGCAAAAGCACGGCGGCGCGCGCAGCTTGCGTATCGCCAATCGCACTCAGGCCTGGAGCGGTGCCCAGTACAACCTGGCCGGTCTTGCCACGCCCGGGGAGACACTGTCCGCGAGCCTCTGGGCGCGCATCACGGGCGATCCGAACGAGCCGGTGCTCCTCACGCTGCGCTCGACCTGCCAGGGTGCGGCGACCGAGTACACCCGTGTCGCCGAGCGCACCGCCACGAGTACCAAGTGGGTCAAGCTCGCCGGCAGCGTGGAGATCCCGAACTGTCAGCTCAGTGAGCTCGTCCTGTACGCGGAAGGGCCGCGCCCAGGCGTCGTGCTCTACATCGACGACGTGTCCGTCGAGAGCACCAATCTCTCGTGCTCCGGTAGCGGCGGCGGCAGCGGCAGCCTGGACGGCAGCTACGTCGTGTACTCGTCCTGGACCGAGGGCTACTGCGTGGAGATGGTGGTCACCAACCCCACGGCCATGGCGACGACCAACTGGTCGGCGGTGGTCAACCTCAACGGCACCACGATTGATCCGAACAACTACTGGAACCTGAACACTTCGGGCTTCAGCGGCACGGTGACGCTCACGCCCCAGTATTCCTGGGGCGCGGAGATCCCAGCCGGCGGACACACCTACTCGCTGGGCTTCTGCGGCATCCGCCCGCCGGGCAACGCATCGCTTCCCGGCGTCCCCGTCGTGACCGCCAGCTTCTAGTCTGGCATCACCCAGGCGCTCGATGCCCCCGTGACGGGGCGTCGAGCGCTGTCCGCGGTGCTTCGAGCACTCTCGTAGTGAGAAGAGGCCGGGCATGGGCGGTCGCACGTACGATCCGCGCCCTGACGGCTGCTGACGACTCGCATCGACTGCGCTACGGGTTGGTCGCTCCCCCGCCCCGCCGGCAAGGCGTGACGACCAACATGCTCTCCCGTCTCCCCGCGCTTCTCTCGCCACGCGTCGTTTTGCTGGGCGCGACGGTGTTCGCCTGCCAGCTCGCGGTTGCTTGCGCTGCCGGTCCGGCACCGCCCGTAGCGCCGCCTCCCGCGCCCACGGGTCGGGACGCCGAGGAGCGGCCCCCACCGACGCGGGCGGCGATTTCGAGCAATCAGCTCGGCTTCGATCTCTACCTTGCGCTCGCGCGCACTCACGCGGCGCGCGACAACCTGGTTTTTTCCCCGCTCAGCGCGTCGGCCGCGCTCGGAATGACGCTTGCCGGTGCGCGCGGCGAGACCGAGCTTGCCATGCGTCGGGTACTGCACCTGGAAGCTCCGCGGGAACCTCATGCGGAGCTCGGCGCGCTCCTCACGCGCCTCGGTGACGACCGCGCCGGCGACGCGATTGAGCTGCACGTCGCGAATCGGCTGTGGGGGTCAGCGCGTTGACGGAGTGAGACGGCGCGGATAGGTCTGCGGACATGAGAGTGCGCGTGACGAGCGTCGCCTTGTCGGTGGCGCTGTTGATAGCGGGCTGCGGTGGGGGAGACGACGATGCGGCTGGGGCGGGCGGCGCTGGCGGTTCAGGCGGTGCCGGTGGCTCGTCGGCCGCGGGCGGCAATGCGGGGAGCGGAGGGAGCGGCACGGGGGGCGGGACCGGCGGCGCCGGCGCGGGGAGCGGCGGCTCGGCGACCGGGGGAAGCGCCGGCACCGGGGGAAGCGCCGGCACCGGGGGAGGCGCCGGCACGGGGGGTGGGATCACGGACCCTCCGAACGTCAACACGAGCCGAGACGTTGGCGACCTGACCGACGATGAGAAGGGGATGCTGTGTGACTGGTCGCAGGGGCTGCGCGGCGGCTACGGGCAGGAGACGGCTTGTACGGGCGGCAACATCACCTACGGGCGGCAACATCACCGTAAAGACGTACGACAATCAGACGCAGTGTAAGCTCATCGAGTTTCCCGCCGATTGCGGGCTGACGGTCGGACAATGGGAGGCGTGCGAGGAGGCGCTGGTCCCCGACAAGGGGTGCGTGTTCCCGAGCGAGTGCGAGGTCGTTCGCAACTGTTGACGCCGCCTCAGGGCGCCGTGGTGATCGGGCCGCCAGCGTTCGTCAACCAGGCCACGCTCGAGCGGGCAGTGAAAATGTAGACGTTCGGCGTCAACGCCGAGGGCAAGGGCGCTTCGAACGCGACCCGGTGCACGCCGCGCTCGAAGGGCGAGAACGAAAACGCCGTATCTTCCGTGATCACACGGTGATCCTCGGGCTCGAGCAGCTCCGGAGGGACCTGGAGGACACGAAACGCTCTGCCCGTCGGGAACCCGTATGGTGCCGGTGAGCCGACCCTCGACCGGTGCGGCCAGGTCGATGTCGCGTTCGGTGACCTCGCCGTCCGAAAGCGTCAGCTCGCTCACCGCGGCACCCTGGTAGTGAATGGTCCCTTCGTCATCCACGGAGAAGCGCAGCGCGACGAGCTTGCCGGTGATCGACTCGGGCCCGTCCCAAAACACGCTCATCGGCCCGTAGTCGGGTCCGAACGACGAGGGCACGAGCAGTGTGTTGGCAGCCCGGTCGGCGAGAAAGTGAAGCGACGCCCCCTCGCTGCTGTCGAGCGGATAGTCGCCGGCGCCCGACAGGGTACCTTGGATATCGGCGCTGTGCGCGGGGGGCGGCGAAGTGGCCGACGAGGCATGGGGCAAGGCCAGCTCGGAGCTTCGCAGGCCCTCGTACACGCTCACGCTCGCTCCGTCAGGCTCCGCGATGACGACGTCGAACGGCGCATTCCGAACGGTGAGGTCGAATCCACCGAGCGCGTCGGTTAGCGTGGTGGCTCCGTCAATCGTCACCTCGCGATCGGGCAACGGTCGTGCCGTTGCAAAGTCGATGACTACGCCGTGAACATGTCCGGTGGCCCCAGCTTCGCCGATTTCGCCGGCGCCGGAGAGGCCAGCCTCGCCGAACGCGCCGCCGGCGCCGCCACCGCTGTCACCCCCGTCGAGCTCGCCGCGCCCTGCCTCTCCACCGGCCTGGCGCCCGCCCCCGGCATCCGGCGCGCCCGGCGCCCCGTTGCTCGAGCCGCACGCCGCGGCGCAGCCGACGACCGACGCCCCGAGCAGCAGAAGACGTGCCCCACGGGTCATCCGCTCGGCACGCTAGCACGTTGAATCCGTAGCGTAACGGGCGTCGGCGCGGCCTACTCAGGGCAAGATCTCCCACGCTCCCGACACGCAGCGGGCGACGGTTGTATTGTTGTTCGGGACCTCGCAGATGTCGGCCGCGGGGTAGCTGCACTCGCTGTCGCCGGTGCAGGGGGAGCCCGGCGTGGGGAGACCGAGGGGGCAGCTCGGGTCGAGGACTCCGTTGTAGGGCGTGAGGATGCTGCAGTCCCAGTGGATCTGGAGGCCGGAGGCTTGCGCGCCGCCGAGGTCCCAGAGGCAATCGCACGTACAGATCGCGCCGTACTGGTAGACGCAGCGGCCGCCGGACGGCGTCACTTCGGAGGCGTCGCACGTGGTGAGCGCGAGCGGCGCCTCGTCCGGGCAGCTCACCGAGCCGTCGCAGTCGCGCGCCTTCACGAGGACACGCCACGCTCCGCCCTTGCACTCCCACTCGCTCCGGCAAGCGGGGTCGTCGCCGTACGTGCAAAGGGTGAAGTCACTAGTGCAGGGGTCGCCTGCCGTGGGCTCGCTCGCTGGGCACGTCCCGGGACAATCTCTTTTGCCGTAGTTCTGTTGCCACCCGAGGGCCTCGGTGCACACCGGATCACAGACCTGGCCGCAGCCCCAGCGACTCCGGCAGTTCGGGTCGTCGCCGTATTTGCAGATGAGCCCGTATTCGGGGCACGGCTCGCCTTCGCTCGGGTCCATGACGGGGCACGCGTCCGGGTTTTCGATTGGATCGCGCATCGAGTCGAGGCCGGCGCTCCCACCCGAACCGCCGCTACCCGAGCTGCCACCCACGCCGGCTCCGCCCGAGCTGCTTCCGGCATCGCCCGCACCCCCTCCCGAACCCGCACCACTCGCGCCGCCCGTGCCGCTTTGGCCCGAGCCTCCTGCCGAGCCCGCGCCACCCGCGGTGCCACCGCTACCCGTTCCGCTACCACCTGCTGCGCCCGTGCCGGCGTCGCCCGCTTCGGGCCCTCCGACGGCGGAATCGCTCCTGCTCGAGCCACAGCTCGCGACCAGCGCGAGCAACACGAGCGAGCCCAGGCGAAGCCCGAAGCTTCGTTGCGTGGCCCACGCTGGCACAAGATCGTTCACGCGCCGCATCAAGCAATATCTTTGCCAAACCGGCGGCGCAGCTCGCCAACGGGCGGCGCGGGGTTTCTCGATGCGCTCGTCGCGCGCCTCGCCGACCGTCACTGCGGGAAGCCGCAGCGGAGCCACATCAGGATCTTTTCGCGCTCGGCTCGCGTCAGGGGAACTTTGGCGTCGGCGGGTGGCATCGAGCAGTTGCTCAAGTCGTACTCGACGAGATCCCACCAGTCCGTGATGTGCTCGTAGTCGGTCAGCGCCCACTGCTCGCCCTTCACGCCGTTGTGGCACTCGATGCAGCTGCCTTGGAAGATCGGCTCGACATCGGCGTAGCGAGGCGCCGGTTGAACGCACTCGGTGGGCGTCGTGAACTTGCACGCTAGCGGCTGGTCGTCGCCGCCGCAGCTCGTCGCGGCGAGGCAACCCGCGACGAGTGCTAGTGAGCGAAGCCAGGGAGCGCGCATCCCGCTCGAGCGTAGCTCTCTCGCGCGCAGCGGCGAGGCGCGAGCACTGATCGTGCCAAAAGTCGCCACCGCGCAGCCCGCGCGTGCCGGCGTTCGGGGGCCGGAGCGCTGGTGTAAGCTCGCGGTCGAGGCGCCATGACCGATAGCGAAAAGGAAGCACAAAAGCGCGTTTTGACGACTCAGGAGGGGCTGGATCTCTTCGATCAGAACCGACTTGGGCCGGCGTTCTTCGGACTGCTCTTCGTCTCGTCGATCGTGGCCCTGGCCTACACGCTTTCCGCCTTCGGGCACGACATCGTGCTGTCGATGGTGTTGGTGGCGATGTTCCGGCCCTGGTACCTGCGCCTGCGCGCCTGGCTCGGCGGCAAGAGCTGGCTTGCCTCGGGCACGGTCACCGTGGCCGTGCTTCTGCTCGTAGCCGTGCCTCTCTCCTTCCTGGCGAGCGCGCTGATGCAGCAGGCGGGTGCCGCTTACGGAGCCTTTGCCAACATGCTCAGCTCGAGCGCGAGCGGCGGCGGACCGACCGCCGGCGTGATCGAGGAAGCGGAGCGCTTGTTGGCCACGGTGGGGGTTCGGATCTCCCCCGAGCAGGTCAACACCTTGTTGCTGCGATTTGGGCAAGTGGTGGACGAGCACGCCGTCGAGGTGGGCGGGAGCGTCCTTTCGAACTTGTTCGCGTTTGCGGTCCACATCGCCGTCATCCTCGTGATCGTCTTTTACTTGCTGATCGACGCCGACCGCTTGCAAAGCTTCATCTTCAAGCTGTCGCCGCTGCCCGATGAGCAGGAGGAAATGCTCGTGCGGACCTTCGGTCGAGTCGCCAAGGGCACGCTGATCGGCAACGGGATCGGTAGCGTCGGCCAGGGTGCGCTCTGCGGCATCGCGATGTGGGCGGCGGGGCTGCCCTCGGCTCTTTTTTGGGGAGCCGTGATGAGCATTCTCGCGTTCCTACCGCTCGCCGGCGTCTCCATCGTGGTGATCCCTTTCGGGATCTACCTGTTCGTGACGGGCTCGTCGCTGAAGGCGATTCTGTTCCTGGCCTTCTGTCTGGCGCAGGCTGGGATTTTCGAAAATGTCGTCAAGACGAAGCTGATCGGTGCGGGCGCGGCCATGCCGGATCTCCTGGCATTCCTCTCGATTCTCGGAGGCCTCGCGGCGTTCGGCGTGCTCGGGCTGCTCTACGGACCGCTCATCGCAACGGCATTCCTCGCGATGGTAAAGCTCTACTTCGGTCACTACCGGCGCATGCTCGCGCTCAACTTCGTCGGGCGCCAAGGCTGAGGCGGCGCGTTCGTCCCCGCAGCGCGGCGCGCTCGCGGCGGCGTGTGCCCCGCGCACGGGTGAGCAGAGCCCGAGCACCACGAGGCCGAGCACCACGAGCCTCCGCCCGTCCGTAGCCCGGCGACGTTGGTCAATACCGGCGCGCCGCATCCCACTGCTCCCCCGGCCCGACGTAGCGATCGAACGACGCGATTTCGCCCGACGTTGGTCGCTCGAAGCGGTGGGCCTGCCGCTCCAGCACCGTCGAGGCGAGGGCTTCTGCGTCGGGGCCGCCTCGTGCGCGGACGCGGCGTGCCAGCTCTTCGACGCCGGCATCCAGGAAGTGAAGCTCCGTTTTGGCACCGGACTGGACGCCAACCCGGCGGATTGTTTCGCGCTCGTTGCGATGCCAGGAACCGAATTCGATGACGACGCCGATGCCGCGGCGCAAGAGCTCGCCGGCGTGCTCGAGCAGACAGCCCTGGAGCTTCACGCGAAACTCGAAGTCCACGAGGCTGATGCCGAGGCGCACGATCCATTCGTCGGCGGAGACGTGCACGGCGCCCACGGTGTCGACGATCCGCCGTGCGCGCGTCGTCTTGCCGGAGCCGGGAAGACCACACACGAGGTAGAGCGTCCGGTCGTTCACGACTGCCGCACCTTGTCGCACGTCATCGCACATCGCATGACCTCTCGGCGCCACGGCGCGAGACGCGCTTCGCTGCACACCCGTATCGTGTCATGATCACAGGCTGATGGGCTTCCACGACGAAGATACCGCGGTGTCGGTCGAGGACCCGGGGTTACTGCCGCAGCTGAAAGATCGTGCGTGCTTGGTACTTATTTATCGGCGCGGCGCGCTGCCGCTCACTCAGCGGGTCGATCTCGATCGGGTGATGCGCATGGGGCGAGATACCTCGAACGACATCGTGCTCGAGGACGAGGAAGTGTCGCGCCGGCACGCGCGCATCGAGCCGCGAGGCAAGAAGTGGGTGTTGATGGATGTGGGCTCGCGCAACCGCACGTTCCTGAACGACCGGGAAGTCGACGGCTGCGTGGAGCTCGGCCGTGGTGATCTCGTCAAGCTGGGGACGCACATCTTCAAGTTCTTGGCCGGTGACGACGTCGAGTCGGCCTACCACGACGAGATCTACAAGCAGTCGATCACCGATAACCTCACGGGGCTCCCGAACCGCCGCGCGCTCGACGCCGAGTGCGCACGTGAATTTTCTCGCGCGCGCCGCCATGTGCTGCCGACGAGCTTGTTCATGGTCGATATCGATCACTTCAAGCAGGTCAACGACGACCACGGCCACCAAGCGGGGGACGCCGTGCTCGCCCGCGTCGCCCATGCCGTGCGGGACGCCACGCGGACCGGCGACACCGTCGCAAGGTACGGTGGCGAGGAGCTGGCGATCCTCATGCCTCAGTCCGACCTCGCTGAAGCCGCCGTCGTCGCCGAGCGGGTCCGCGCGTCCGTCGAGGCGCTCGTCACCGAGTACCGCAGCCGTTCGATCGCCGTCACCGTCAGCGTCGGGTGCGCCGAGCTCCACGAAGACGACGCGGATTTCGAGGCGCTCCTCCGGCGCGCCGACGAGAAGCTCTACGAAGCGAAGCGCGCCGGGCGCAATCGCGTCGTCACGTGACGTGGCGGATGCGACCGCGCTGCCGGCGTGGACTGCCTCGTCTCCCGAGCTCAGCTTCGTCGCTGGCGGCGAATCTTTCGCTTCGTCGTCGCGGCCGTTCCCGAGAGCGCCCGGAACGTCTCGCCGATCCTGCGGTCTCCCGACGAACGTCTTGTTCGTGATGAGATCCGCCTTGCCGATGACCGGCACGGAAACGCCTGCGATGTCAACCCTGAGCCGACGCGGCCAGGCAGCGTCGAACTCGACCGCCGGGAGGGAGCGAAGCAGATCGATGCGCGTAGGCGCCCTGCCCATCCAGACGATGTCGTCCGGACCCGACTCCCGCAGAGCGGCCACGATTTCCGCCGGCGCGCCGAAGCTCGAAAGCGCCCGGCATGCTCGCAGGACGTTGGCCGTCCCCGGACCGAGCCAGAGGTCAACGTCTTTGGTCGAGCGCGGCCGGCCGTGCGCCGCGACGGCGTGGCCGCCGACCAGCAGATAGCGGACCTTTTCGCGTCCGAACGCCGAAAACAGCTCGATCAAATCCCGGGGAGATCCATCTGGATTGCCTAGAGCGGACAGCTGAAGGGACAAGGACAGCGACGCCATCACTCGGGCCGAGGGTCCTGCTTCTTGCCAGAAGCGCCGGTCCTCGGCGTCGAGCTCCGCATGCGTTCCGACCACGCCGCCAACCCAAGCCTTGCGCTTCATGCCGAGCAAGAAATCTACCACGGCGGGCCAGCGACCGAAAGCTCACGGGGGGAAGCCGCAGCGGAGCCACATCAGGATCTTTTCGCGCTCGGCTCGCGTCAGGGGGGCTTTGGCGTCGGCGGGCGGCATCGAGCAGTTGCCGAGATCGTATTCGACGAGATCCCACCAGTCCGCGATGTGCTCGTAGTCGGTGAGCGCCCAGGGCTCACCTCTTCCGCCAACGTGGCACGGCACGCAGCGACCCTGGAAGATCGGCTCGACGTCGGAATAGCGTGGCGCCGGCTGAACGCACTCCGTGGGTTCCGTGAATTTGCACTCGAGCGACACTTGATCGTCGCCGCCGCAGCCGGCCAAGGCGAGAAAGCCCGCGACGAATGCGAGCGAGCAGGGCCAGGGAGCGCGCATCCGGTTGAAGCCTAGCTCCGTTGCGCGCGGCGACCGCAAAGCCCGGGGTCGGCTTGCCGACGGGCGACTGCGACGACGGGCCGGGAACCCTGCCGCGCCCGCCGGAGGGGGGGCTCCCCTGTGAGCTCATCCCGCCCGGTTTCGAGCGCTGACGTTGGCGGTCCAGGCAGCCTGATCCGACTGACCTCGAATCACGGCACCGCGACCGTACTAGACTCGAGCCGTGATCGCGTGGGCACGGAGCCGTGGCCGGTGGGGAGCTGCGCTCGTGCTCGCCTGGTTCGTTTCGACGGCACATCGCGGTTCGCGGGCGTGAAGGAGCGGCGGCAGGTCGAGCTCACGGGGCACGACCGCTGCGGCCGCAACATGGTTCAGCCACACTTCGTGCGTCGGCGGCAAACAGCCAGCTGACCCGCGCACCCCATCGAAACTTGGCCCGGTGCCCGGAGGCGCCGCACGCTTTCGAGATGGGACACAGTTGCGAAGTTTGCGAGAATTTCATGCCCGAGGTGGCACGCGCCGGGCGGAAGCTCGTCGAGGTGCCGCTCGACGAGCGCACCGTCGTGCTTTGCCGTGGTCACGCTCTCATCGCCGAGAACTCCGGCGCGCGCACCTTTCAGGCGCTGCGCGAGCTCTACGGCAGCGGTCGCCGAAGCTTCGTGCCACGCCGCGGGCCGAGCGCGAGCGCCGGACCGGCGAAGCGAGTCGGCCGCGGGCGGCGCACGACCGACTGAGCGCCACGCACGCCTCCGCATTCGGCTGGCCTCTCGTGGCGAAGCGCTAGCTCCCAATTACGGCAGGGAACGGCGAACGTTCGCCCATGGCGAAGCCGACCCAGACCCCGCTTGCCCACCCCAAATCGATCTCGATCGTACCCGATGGGGCGGGCGCCCTGCAAGAGCGCGCCCGGGTGCACCTGATTCTCGGCCCCGTCGGGGCCGGGAAGTTGAACGTACGCGCTCGCGCTCGCCCGAGAGCGAGGGGCGGTGCAGTTCACGCTCGACGAGTGGATGGCGCGCCTCTTCCGCGCGGACCGTCCGGACGACGGCGTGATGGAGTGGTACCGAGAGCGTGCTCGCCGCGCCGTCGAACAGATCTGGGTGGTGGCGAGGAGCGTGGCCGAGCGCGGCGTGGCAGCAGTGCTGGAGCTCGGGCTCATCCGGCAGAGCGAGCGCCTGGCGTTCTATGCTCTCGTGCGGCAGGCTCGGCTCGAGATGCAGTTGCACGTGCTGGACGCCCCGCGCGAGGTTCGGCTGGAGCGTGTTCGAGAGCGCAATCGAGCGCACGGCGAAACGTTCTCGATGGTCGTCCCCGACAACGTGTTCGAGCTTGCGAGCGACCTCTGGGAAGCGGTCGAGCCGACGGAATGCCAGCCGTTCGCCGTGCGGTTCGTGCAGCCGTAGCGCCGCGCATGGGGATTCGTGGCCTGGAGCCGGAAGATCAACCTATGGACGCCGCATCACGGGTGTGGTGGACGAGGAGCAGGGCGGACAGGGCGTAGAGCCCTGCCGGAAAGGATTGTTCGAAGATGCGAGAACCGTCGATGCTTAGAACCGGTCTTATTGCGTTCACGCTCTCTGCCGCGCTTTTGGCGTCGTGCTCCGATGACGACGACGCCGGTGGCGTGGCTGCTGGCGGCGTGGCTGCTGGCATGGCGGGACGCGCGGGAAGCGGCGGGAGCAGTACCGGCGGGAGCAGTACCGGCGGGAGCAGTACCGGCGGGAGCAGCACCGGCGGGAGCAGCACCGGCGGGAGCAGTGGCGCCAGTTCCGGTACCGGCGGGGGCGGCGGGCGCGCTGGAACGGGCGGAACGATTGGCGAGGCCGGGACGGCGGGCGAGAGCGGGTCCGGGGCGCTCGGGGGCTCGGGCGCTGGGCGCGGTGGATTGGGAGGCGGAAGCGGTGGCACGGAGGCGGGCAGCAGTGGGATGGACGCCGGGGCCGGTGGTGAGGGGGGCGCGGCGGTCGAGACGAGCGGTGTCGTCACGCCGGAGGGCGGCGGCATGATCACCGACGGCACGACGACGGTGATCGTTCCGCCCGGAGCGGTGTCGGTGTCGACGACCATCCGCATTGCGACTGTCGAGCCTTCGACGGTGGCGGACGTGCCGTCGGAGTTCGAGGGCATCGGTCCCACGGTCGCGCTCTTGCCGCATGGCCTCACGTTCGCGCAGCCGGTGGAGGTCGTGCTCCACCACACGAGCGCGATGGAGCCCGCGCGCCCCGCCGTGCTCCGTCTCGACGACGAGTCCGATACGAGCTGGGAGAACGTCGCCTGGCCGGTTGCCGACGCGACGAGCCTGCACTTCATGACCACGCGCTTCTCGGTGCTGACGCCCGCGCAGTTCGCCCAGGCATCGTGTGACCCGCCGCTCACCATTAGCGTCCTTTACGCAGCGGGCGGGCTCAATCAGTACCAGCCGAACAACGACTTCGTGGAGCTCCACAACCGCGAGGCGAGCACGCTCGTGCTCGACGGGGTCGCGCTTCAGCTGAACGACGGCGCGGCTTCCGGCGCATGGACGGTGATTCCCCTCACGGGCACCATCCCGCCGAGCGGCTTCTACGCCGTCGTCCTCGGGCGCGACAACCAGGTGACGGGCACGGCGCTCCCCGGCGCGGACTTGGTCAGCAATGCCAATCTGCCGACGGCGGGTGGGCTCGTCGCGCTCACCGTCGGCACCCAGCCGCTCAGCGGCTCGGGTCCGTGGAAGATCGTGAGCGGCCTGTCCTACGGGACGACATCACTCTCGCTCGAGGGAACGCCCGCGCCCGCGCCGACCCAGCCCACGCAGACGCTCAGGTCTCTCGGCAGAGGCTGCACGTGGACCCACGCCAACTCGGCGGATTTCTACCTTGCAAACCCCCTCGTGCCCTTCAACACGGGGAGCGCGCCCATGGCGTGCACCTGCCCGTAGCTCGAATTTGCCTGCGTCGCCGCCTGCGTACCGCCAGTATCCCGCCCCTCAACCGTCGTCCGGGTAGCGGAGGAAGGGACGGCTCCGCGGGTTCGACGAAGCGCGCAACCCGGGCGGTGGGCTCTCGTCCTCGAGCGCGCGCACGGTAAACGACACGATGCGATCTTCTCGCCGCCCGGTGCGCTCGGGGTAACGCAGGATCCATTCGCCAAGAGCTCTGTGGTAGGCGGCCGTCGCCTCGATCTGATTGAGGTAGCGGTTGGCAAAGTCGTCGTAGCCGAGTTGCGCTGGGATCGGCGTCGTGGGCGGCGCGCGACCAGGGCGAAAGGCTTCGTTCAGCGGGTCGATGTGGCGCCCGTCGGCGGTCAGCGCATCCACGCTGATCGCATAGTCTATTCTGGGTGGATCGGGAGCGAACATGGTCCAACCCTGAAAGAGCTGCAGGTAGCTGACGAGCGCACGCGCGAGAGCCGGTTGCGGCAGCCTGAGGGACCGCGGGAGGCCAGGGTTTTCGACACCGAGCTCAGTGTACGCGAGAGCGGCGACAACGAGCAGCAAGGCATGTTTGGCGATTTTCCTCGGCCGTTCCGCAAGGACTGCCCGCGGGGAGGTGGGTCGGGGTAGTCGAGCGGCGACGAGCTCGGCGACCGATCTGACGTGCCGCGCGAGTGCAGAGGCGCCGACCCGACGCTCGACGAAGTCCCATGCCAGGCCCGGGACGAGAAACACGGCGTACGCGACCATGACGGCCGAAAACAGGCCGAGATTCATGAAAAGCGCGAAGCCGACGTGGAGCGGAACGACGAGAGCCACAGCGATGAGAAGCGGGCCACCGCGACGCGACGGCAACAGCAGCAAGGCGGGCACCACCCCCTCGGCCAGCCGAGCTCCATGGGTCAGGATGGCGGAAAGGCCGCGCGTCATGTGGTTTCGCAAGAAGACGCCGAGGCCCGTGACCGTCGAATCGAGCTGCAGCGCGTAGTGAACGGCGAGCCCACTCTGCCACAGCGGGCCATTCTTCTGCATTGCGTTGAAGAAGTAGATGACGGCGAGCTGCAGCTTCAGCGCGAAGCAAGCCCAGTCGGTGACGTCGGCGCTCCCGATGCTCGGGCTCGCTGCACCGGAGCGGCGCAACGCGAGGGCGTCCAGCGAGAAGCGTTGACCGAGCGGCAAGAACAGGGTCCAAAGGACGAGGTCGCCGAGCACGGCGTCGCCTCCGGTTTCGAGAAACACGACGCGGCCGTGCAAGCTGAGCACCGCGACGAAGGAGAGCAGCTGCGCGAGGCGCGTTCGGTACCCGACCAGGAGGGCGAGGTACGGCACCGAGCAGGCAACCATGAGCAGCACCGCTTCGTGGGTGTGCGACGCGTTGAAGAAGGGCGAAAAGACCGGATCGAGCGTGGGCGCCCAGAGCACGGTGTGATTGGGTAGGAGGCCGTCGTTCGAGTACCAGAGCGAGACCGCCGTCAGCCGCCTCGCCAGATCCACGAGCAAGACCAGCGCGAGCGCGATGCGACCCGCCCCGAGCCCGCGCTCGTCGAGCGTCGCTTCAGCGGTCGCAATCCACGTCGGAAGCCTCAGCAAGCGCCCGATCGTACTCCAACCCGTGCAGCGCTTCGAGATTCACCGAGCCATCGGCGGCTCGAGCTGGCCGAGCGCGGGCTCGTTGCCGCCTCCGAAAGCCGCCGACGAGCAGCAGCGCGGCGAGCGCACCGATGCCTGCGTCACGCGAGCGGACCACGGGCGTCGCCGAGGCGTAGCGCTCGTTCGGGACGAAGTCGGGGTAGGGCGTGTCGAAGTGCGCGTCGTCCGTGAGCGCCTGGGCGGGCACGATGGTGCTCATGCGTGTGAGCGTTGCTCCTGGGTTGATCATCGCAACCAACCGCGAGGCCTCCGGGAGATCGGCGCGTTCCGTCCGGGATTCGAGCACGAAAGCTCGCTCTCCGTGAGCATGCACCGCCTGCCGAACGGCCGTCGCGTAGCCGCCGGACCGCAACACGTCACCGTCGAGATCGTTCAGCGTGAGCGGCACGAAGGGAGGCGAGGGGCCGACGAGGTCGCTGGAAGCGATAAAGACCGTGAAGGCGACGGTCGGCGCCGCCCCGATGCTCGCGAAGTGAAGCGGCAGCTCCGGTGGTCGTCCATCATCGTGAAATGGATGCCGATGCTCGACGGGCCGCCGGGAGCCGTCGTGTCGCCCCGCTTGATCGCAACGAAGTAGTACCCAGCATAGTCTTCGATGGTCGCTCGATCCGCGTCCGAGATGGCAAACCCGTTCTCGGTCAGCCAGTCGTTGACGGCGACGGTCGTGCCCGTGAGCACGGTCGCGGTGACGGGGCCGATGGCCACCGGAGCGCTCACGCGAGCGCTCGAGCTTTTCGTGTCCGCGGCGCTGCCCGCGACGCAGCCGCAACTGAAGCCGCCATCGGACCCCTCGACCGTGAGGATCTGCGGGGCCGTCGCCTCGTCGAGCGCATCGAAGTCCTCGACCGCCACCGGGATGGTATCGAGCTTCGGCTCCAGGGGAAGCGGCAGCAGGGCTCCATAGTCGGAGGTCGTGCTGGGTACGGCAATTTGCACGACCACGTCCGTCATCGCCGGCCCACCGGCAACGCCGTCGCCGTGCAACGAGAGGAAGACGCGCTGGGCGTTCGCGCCGACGCTCCCCGTCGAGCTCACCACGCCACCGCCGCCGCAGGCTTTTGCCGCGCCGGGCATGACCAAGCACGACATGCCGACCCATCCGACCACCCCTACCAGCTTCATGAGCGCCTCCGTTCGGTGTGAGCTACCAGCCTTCGTCGTCGTCGGGCACGTCGCCCTCGAGGAGGGCGATGTCGGCTTGATCGCGCAGAGCCTTGCTCCGCCGCCGCGCGGGATCCGCGGCGGCGCGCCGCTTCATGGCGATGAGGTCCTCCCGGGTGACCACGGGGATCGAGAAATCGCCCACGGTGACACGCTCCGCTCGAGCGATCATCGCGTCGAACGGCTCGTCGAACGCGAGCTGGAGTGGCTCACCGCTCGCGTGCCGGAAGTTGATGCTGTGGGCGAATTCGCCGACCAGCGAGAAGCCCTCGCCTCGCAGACGCTCGATGAGCACACTGCGGTCGGCACCGGTCGACACCGCAATGTCCACGTCGAGCGTGGCTCGCGGAATGCCGCTGCGGATCCCAACGGCTAGCCCGCCAATGAGCGCGTGGGACGCGCCCGCCGCCGCCAGAGCGCGCACGGCTGCGCGCAAAGCACTCAGCTTGTCGGGCAGCGGGCTCATCACGCCAGAGTAGCCCGATGCCGCGCGAATGAGCAGCTGCTCCCGCTCTGCTAAGGAAACGGCGACGCTGAGTTGGCCCTCGTCCATGGTCACTTTGAAGCTTAGCTCGGATCCGCCGAAAAAGCCGGCTCGAAGGGCCGGCGGAACGTCCCGGCTACGCTAGCCGTTCGGTCACGCGCAGCGGCACGCCGCTCGCGGGCGCCATCGAGAGATTGCGGCGCACCGTCGCGAGGCTTTTCGGGCCGACGAGCTCGAAGCGCATCAGCGAGAGGAACGTGGCGACCACGATCTTGGCCTCGAACTGCGCGAACGCTGCGCCGAGGCAGCGCCGGTGCCCGCCGCCGAACGGCAGGTACTCCCACGGCTTCGGCTTCTTCTCGAGGAAGCGCTCGGGACGGAACCGATGGGGCTCGGGGTAGAGCTCCGGGTCGGTGTGCAGCATGGCGATCGAGATGAAGAGGCGCGACCCAGCGGGAACGTCGTAACCGCCGAGCGTCGCCGCCTCGCCGAGCTCGCGCGTGATGCCGAGGATGATCGGACGGGGTCGCACGGCTTCCTGCACCACCGCGTCGAGCCACTCGTCTTGCATGAGCTGCTCGAGGGGGGCGTCGATGACGGCGCGGGTGCGCTCGAGGGCCGCCGGGTCCGCGTGCAGGAAATGGAGCGTCCAGGCGATGGCGATCATCGTCGTTTCGTGGCCGCCGAAGAGCAGCGTGCGAAGGTGCGAGCGGATCGACGTGTTCGTGAGGGGCGAGCCGTCCTCGTACGTGCTGTCGAGCAACAGGCTCAGGATGTCCTCGCCGCGCTCGCCCGACGTGCGCCGCTCGGTGATGTCCTCCTCCAACATCTGATCGAGCTCGGCGCCCGCGGCGACGAAGCGCGCCCACGGCGAGAGGCCGAAGAGCTTCTTCTGCGTGAAGGGGAACAGGATGAAGACGGGCTTCCAGGCGTTGACCCAGCGAGCGATGAGCGCGAGGTAGCGGCCAACGCGCTCCTCGTCCTGCACGCCGAACACCGCGCGCACGATCACCTCGGCCGAGATGCTGCGGCACTCGTCGAGCGCCCGCACCGTAGTGCCCGGCGTCCAGCCCGAAGAGCGGCGCTCGGCCGTGGCGCGCACCGTGCCTGCGTACGCGCGCATGCGGCTGCCGTGGAACGGCGGCATCAAGAGCTTGCGCTCGCGGGCATGCTCCGCCGGGTCGAGCGAAAACAGAGAGCGCGTGCCGAGCAACGGCTCGAGCACCTCACCGGTCGGCAAGAGAAAGCCGGGATCGGTGCGGAACACGTCGCGCACGACCTCGGGCTCGCCCGTCACGACGTACTCGCCGGTCATGACGTGGGAACGAAATGTCCGGCCGAATTCGGCGCGCCAGCGCTCTGTCGAGCCGTACGGATCGCGCGCGGTGGCCAGCGTCGTGAAAAAGCGCCCCCTCGGCCCCTGCGGCGGCGTGGAACCCATGCACGGGCCGTAGCAGCTGCAAGAAGGGGCGTGAATGCGCATTCTTTCCCCTCCCACGCGAGTCCGCGAGCGTCGGGGAGGGGCCGCCCGCGCGCAGCCGCGAAGCGGCGAGCACGGACGGAGGGGTGGGCAGCCCTTTCCGGGTCGTTTCGCGACTTTCGCCCTGCCGCGGTCTACGCTGTCGGCGTGCTCGCCCCCGCTTCGATCCGCCTCGCCGTCGAGGAGGACGTGGCGGCGCTCGTCGTGCTCAACGCCGAGGTGCACGCCCTGCACGTCGCCAGCCGCCCCGATCGCTTCAAGCCGGGTGAGCCGGGCGAGGTCGAAGCGTGGCTCCGGCAGCACCTCGCGAGCCCGGCAGCGCGCGTTTGGCTCGCGGAGATCGACGGCACGCTCGTCGGCTACGCGGTCGTGATGATGCGCGAACGGGCGCACGGGCCGTTCTGCCCCGAGCGAGTCTGGTGGGAGCTCGACCAGGTGGGAGTTTGCGCGTCGCACCGGCGCCGGGGCGTGGGACGCGCGCTCGTCGGAAGGGTGCTCGAGCAGGCGCGCCTCGCCCAAGTGACGGACGTGGAGCTCACCTCGTGGTCGTTCAATCGCGACGCACGGGCGGCTTTTCGCCGCCTGGGCTTCGTGCCGCAGCTCGTGCGCTACGAGTGGCGCGCGCGCTAGCGCCGCGGGCTCAAGAGACGAGAACTGCTCGCCATTGTCGAGTCGCGTCGCGACGCTCGAAAAGAAAGGGTGTGCGGGGGCCGGGTGGCGAGCTATGGTCGCGCCTCTCGTTTTCGGGATCCGCAGGCCCGGCTTTTCACGCGTGACGAGCGCGAGGCGCTCCGGGCGAAAACGAGCACCACTCGGCGATGGGGCCCGACCTCGGGTGCCGCGCTCGGTCGGGTTTCGGCCGGCGGCGGCCGTCGTTTGCAGCCGCGATGGCGCGCACAGGAGATTCCGAAATGAACTGGGAAGAAGTTGCAGGCGCGTGGCCGAAGCTAGGCACTTCGCTGAAGGACAAGTGGAACAAGCTCACCGACGAGGACCTCGCGTCACCGAGCGGCAAGCGCGAGCTACTCGTCGAGGCGCTCGAGCGCCACTACGGCATCCAGAAGAAGCACGCCGAGCTGCAGCTCGACCGCTTCGTCGACGCGCTGAAGTCACCCGGCGCGTCGGGGGCGCCGCCAGCCGAAGAACAGCCTGCAGGTAAGGGCTCTTGACCGCTCGTGCTCCGGGGCGCCGATCGCTTCAGAAGCTCGCGTTCGTCGGCAATCATCTGCCGCGCCGCTGCGGCATCGCGACGTTCACGTCGGATTTGAGCGCGGCCGTCGCCGGCGTCGCGCCGAAGGCGGACTGCCAGGTCGTCGCCATGAACGACATCGGCCAGTCCCACATCTACCCCGAGCGCGTGCGCTTCGAGATCGACGAGGCCGAGCTGGCCGGCTATCGGCGTGCGGGCCAGTTTCTGAATGCGAGCTCCGTCAACATCGTCTCGCTGCAGCACGAGTACGGCATCTTCGGCGGGGAGGCGGGCAGCCACGTCATCACGCTGCTGCGCGAGCTCAAGATGCCCGTCGTGACGACGCTCCACACCATCCTGACCGCGCCCACGCCCGAGCAGCGCGGGTGCCTGGAAGAGGTCATTGCGCTCTCGGAGCGCGTCGTCGTGATGAGTAGTCACGGTCGGCAGACGCTGCGCGAGCTTCACGGGGTTTTCGACAACGTCATCGACGTCATTCCGCACGGCATTCCGAGCACGACGAGCGTGCCTGGCAACAAGGAGCGCCTCGGTTTCGCGGACAAGCGCGTGCTCCTCACGTTCGGCCTGCTCTCGCCCGACAAGGGGCTCGAATACGTGATCGACGCCATGCCGGCCATCCTCGCGCAGCACCCGGACGCCGTGTTCGTCGTGCTCGGCGCGACCCACCCGCACGTGCGCGAGCGCGACGGCGAGGCCTACCGCACGTCGCTCACCGCGCAGGCGCGCAGGCTTGGCGTCAGCGCACACGTCTCCTTCCACGATCGATTCGTGACCGACACCGAGCTCGCCGACTATCTGGCCGCGGCCGATGTGTACGTCACTCCCTATTTGAATCCGGAGCAGAGCACCTCCGGCACGCTCGCGCGAGCGATCGCCGCCGGCAAGGCCGTGGTCTCGACGCCCTACTGGCACGCGCGTGAGCTGCTCGGCGACTCGCGCGGGGTCCTCGTTCCCACCCGCGACGCCGTGGCGCTGGCGAGCGCGGTCAACTCGCTGTTTTCGGACGACGCGAAGCGCGATGCCCTGGGCCGCCGCGCCGCGGAGCTCGGCGAGAGTATGTCGTGGCCCGTCGTGGCCGGCCTTTATCTCGAGAGCTTCGAGAAGGCGTACGAGCAGGAACGCCGTACCCGACACTCGCTCTTGCCCGGCGCCATCCCGCCGCCGGACCTACCCGAGCTCAACCTGGATCACCTGCAGCGGCTCACGGACCAAACCGGGCTGCTGCAGCACGCAACGTATTCCACGCCGCTCTACGCCGAAGGCTACTGCCTCGACGACAATGCTCGGGCCTTGCTGTTGACCGCTTTCCTCGAAGGCTCCGGCACCATCAACCCGCGGCTGATTCGCGAGCTTGCCACGCGCTACCTCGCGTTCGTCGCCTATGCGTTCGACGCACGGCGCGGGCGCTTCCGCAATTTCATGTCCTACGAGCGAAACTTCACCGAGGACCTCGGCTCAGACGATAGCCACGGCCACGCCGTCTGGGCGCTCGGGGCGACCATCGGCCGCACGGGGGACCCCGGCCGCAGCAGCCTGGGGCGTGACCTGTTCAAGGCGGCGTTGCCCGAGCTCGTCAAGCTCACGAGCCCGCGCGCGTGGGCGTACGGCCTGCTCGGTGTCGCCGAGTATCTGCACGTATTCGAGGGCG
The DNA here is from genome assembly GCA_963841435.1 of uncultured delta proteobacterium. Classification (GTDB taxonomy): domain Bacteria; phylum Myxococcota_A; class Polyangia; order Polyangiales; family Polyangiaceae; genus PMG-095. The sequence goes on along the minus strand of CAWJCS010000001.1, from coordinate 253,541 downwards.
ATAGCGGCGTTCAGCTCGTTAGAAAGGATCTCGTGGACCGGCTCGTCGAGCTCTTCAACAAGGCCAGTGCTCCCGACTGGACGTGGTTCGAGAGCGTGGTCACGTACTCGAACGCTCGGCTGCCACAGGCGCTGATCATCTCGGGCAGCGCCATGGGCTCCGAACCGGTCACGCGCATCGGACTCGATTCCCTGAGCTGGCTCGTGCAACAGCAGACGAGCGATCGCGACCTCTTTTCGCCGATCGGCTCGAACGGCTTTTATGCGCGCGGCGGCCCGAAGGCGGAGTTCGACCAGCAGCCCGTCGAGGCGGCGAGCATGGTTTCGGCGAGCCTCGACGCCCTGCGCGTAACGAGGCAACCGATCTGGGCGGAGAACGCCTGCCGCGCCTTCGACTGGTTCCTCGGGAAAAATCACCTCCAGCGTCCGCTTTACGACGGCGCGACCGGCGGTTGCCGCGACGGGCTGCACGCGGATCGCCCCAACGAGAACCAGGGCGCGGAGTCGACACTCTCGTTTTTGCTCGCTCTCACCGAGATGCAAAGCTCGGGCTACGCGCGCATCGCCCGGGCAGGGGACCGCTCATGACGCGTCCCCCCCGCCCAACCGGCCTGTTCCGTCGGAACGAGGCAAACCCCATCCTCACGGCCGCGGACTGGCCCTACCCCATCCACAGCGTGTTCAACGCCGCCGCCACCAAGCTGCGCGACGGCACGACCCTTTTGCTCTGCCGGGTCGAGGACCATCGCGGGCATTCTCATCTGAGCGCCGCTCGCTCCAAAAATGGCGTCGATGGCTTCGTGATCGACGAGGAGCCGACGCTCAGCCCCGCGCCGAACGGGTTCCCCGAGGAGCTCTGGGGCATCGAGGATCCGCGCATCACGTACATGGAGGAGCTCGGCAAGTATGCCGTCGCTTACACCGCGTTCGGCCGCAGCGGGCCGGGCGTGGCCCTCGCGCTCACACAGGACTTTCGCACCTTCGAGCGCTTCGGCCTCGTCATGCAGCCCGACGACAAGGACGCTGCCTTGCTGCCACGGCGCATCGACGGCAGCTTCGCCCTGCTTCACCGGCCGATGTCGGACACGGGGGCGCACATTTGGATCTCGTACTCGCCCGATCTCCACAACTGGGGCACGCACAAGCTCGTTCTCCCTGCGCGCCGGGGCTCCTGGTGGGACGCCAACAAGGTCGGCCTTTCGCCCCCGCTCATCGAGACCAAAGAGGGCTGGCTCATGCTCTATCACGGGGTCAGAACCACGGCGTCGGGGAGTCTCTACCGGATCGGCGCGGCTCTGCTCGCGCTCGACCAACCCGAGCGCTGCATTGCGCGCGGCAGCCCCTGGCTCTTCGGTCCCGAAGCCCCGTACGAGCGCGAAGGTGACGTTCCGAACGTCGTCTTTCCTTGCGGCTACACCGTGGCGGCGGACGGTGACACGCTCAATCTCTACTATGGCGCAGCCGACAGCGTGATCGCTCTGGCGCACGCGAGCATTCGGGATCTTCTCGCGTGGCTGCGGGCGCACGGCCCCACCGAACTCGCCTGAGGCCGCTCACGACGCGGGTTCTTTGGCCTCCGGCTCCGCAGCGAGCGGGCCCGCGGGCGGGGAGTCCGCGGCCGGGGAGTCCGCAACCGGTGAGTCCGCGGCCGGGGGTTCGCTGAGCGTGAGCAAGATGTCGGCATACCAGGCGCAGTTGAGACCGAGCGCTTCGTCGAGGTGCTGATCGCGCGTGGGGATGTCGACCCGCGAGGCGTGCACGCCGAGAAGGATCCAGGGAAGATCGCCGAGGCCCTCCATGGCGGGCGCGCGCAGCACCACGGGCGCGCCACTCGTGCCGCGGTGCGTGCGGGCGTCGGTGAGGAAGTAGCCTTGCCCCTGGAACCTGAGCCCGAACGACGACGCCACGATGGCCTGGCGCGCGACGGGGACGTGGTGGAGCGTGTCGTGAAAGCCGAGCGGGAAGCCGATGACGAGGAGCGGCGTTCCGACATCCACGTGATCGAAGCCCGGGAACAGGTGCTCGGGGGTGAACGCCCGGTACACGAACGTCGGTGGGAGTGCCCGCCGGTCGAGCTCCAACAGCGCGACGTCGACGCCGCCCGCGGCGTCGAGGCCCTGCACCCACAAGCCACGCCCGTCGGCGTAGAGCGGCAGCGAGCAGCTCGTGGACTCAGCGACGTTCTCCGGATTGCTGATGAGTTCGAGCTCGATGCGATCGGGGAAGTGCCCGGTCGGCTCGTCACGCAGGACGTGACGGCTCGTCACGAGGTAGAGGCGTTCGTCGCGTTCGAAGAAGAAGCCCGTGGCATTGGTCAGCTGCTGCTGGCCGTGGAACGTGACGACCTGGGTGGCAGTGAAGAGGAGCGGTTCGATCATTGGTGCTTCAAGCAAGCCGGCGCGCCCGGCCACCCCAGCCTACCCTGCGTCGTCTCGGCAACCGAGCGGCGAGCAGCCCGGTCCTGCTCGAACGAGCAAAACGCGCGCGAAATCCCGAAAAGCATGGCGAGCGAGCGCCCCCCCGAGCGCGGCGAGCCCGAGCACGCTCCGGATAAGGGCGCCGTCTCGAAAAGCAGCTCGGTGAGGTGCTCGAGATCCACGAGCTCGAGCGCATGCGCCGGGGCGACCCGGCCTGCCTGGTCGCCTTCGAGCGCATCGGCTAACGGCCCGGTCCCGGCTCACGCCCGCGCTGGGTTTGCGCCCGCCGCGCCGGTCTGCCAAAAGAGCGTGTCGAGCCGTGACTGCCCGGAAGGATTCGAGCTCGCGGCAACGTCGCCGCCCACGCTGGGAGCGTTGGTCCGACGAGGAGCTTCTCGAGCTTCGCCTCTGCGATCTGCAGGTCGATCTCGGCGGCGCGTTCTTGCGTCGTGGCATCAAGCGCTTGCTCCACGAGCTCGCGGGTCGCGGTATCGCTTTTCGCCCGCACTTTTGGGTTTCCACGGAGTGGTTCAGCCCGCACGGCATTCCGGGGGTCGCGGTGCCGTTCTATCTCTGCCATCCTCGCCTCATGCTGCTCGAAAAGCGGCAGATGTTGGACGTCGAGGGTGGCTCGAGCCAAACGTGTCTGCGCATCCTGCGGCACGAGGCCGGGCACGCGCTCGACACGGCGTACCGGCTGTCGCGCCGCGGGCGATGGCGCGAGCTGTTCGGTCGAGCCTCACAGCGCTACCCGGACGAGTATTCGCCACGCGCCTACAGCAAGCGCTTCGTGCTCCACCTCGACTACTGGTACGCGCAGAGCCACCCGAGCGAGGACTTCGCCGAGACGTTCGCGGTGTGGCTCCGGCCGGGCTCGCGCTGGCGCTCGCGCTACCAGGGCTGGCCGGCGCTGAAAAAGCTCGAATACGTGGACGAGCTCATGCAGGAGATCGCCGCCAAAAAGCCGCTCGTCACGACGCGCCAGGCGCACGAGCCGCTCTCGTCGCTCACGCAGACGCTCGCCCAGCACTACAAGAAGAAGCGCGCTCGCTACGAGACGGACCATCCCGAGGTGTACGACCAGGCGCTGCGTCGCCTCTTCTCGGATGCACCGCGCCACCGCAGCCGCCAGTCGGCATCGGCGTTCCTGCGCTCGCACCGCACCGAGCTCCGGCGTCGCGTGGCGGAGTGGACGGGCGAGTACACGTACACCGTCGACCTCGTGCTCGGCGAGATGATCAAGCGCTGCCGCGAGCTCGATCTGCACCTCGGTCAGTCCGAGCGCGAGACCACGGTCGACGCGGCGCTGATGCTCACGGCGCAGACCATGCAGTACCTGAGCGGGCGCCACGCGCGGGTGGCGCTATGAAACGCCTGCGCGTGCTCGCCCTCATGCACGTGGACCTCGTGCCACCGGAAAACGCCGGCAAGCGTGCCTGGAAGGAGCCCCCGCCCTACAAATGCGAGCTCGACGTGCTCGACGGCCTCGAGGAGCTCGGGCACGAGACCCACGCGCTCGGTTTGAGCGACGATCTCGCGGTTTTGCGCCGCGCCGTCGAGGAGTTCAAGCCGGACATCGCCTTCAACCTGCTCGAGGAGTTCCACGGCGTCGCGACGTACGACCAGCACGTCGTCGCGTACCTCGAGCTCTTGAGGCGCGCGTACACGGGCTGCAATCCGCGCGGCCTCATGCTCGCGCGCGACAAGGCGCTCTCGAAGAAGATCCTGACGTACCATCGCATCCAGGTTCCCGACTTCTCCGTGTTTCCCATGAAGCGGGTGGTGAAGCGTCCACGGCGCCTCGACTTCCCGCTGATCGTGAAGTCGGTGACCGAAGAGGGCTCGCTCGGGATCTCGCAGGCGTCGCTCGTGCACAACGACGAAAAGCTCGCCGAGCGCGTCGGTTTCATTCACGAAAGTATCGGCACCGATGCCATCGCCGAGGAATTCATCGAGGGGCGCGAGCTCTACGTCGGCGTGATGGGCAACGAGCGACTCGAGAGCTTTCCCATCTGGGAGATGTTCTTCCAGGACATGGCTCCCGATGCCGTGCCGATTGCCACGGCACGCGTGAAATGGAGCCCGAGCTATCAAAAACGTCACGGCATCCGCACGGGACCGGCGACGAACCTGCCGGACGGCGCGGCCCAGCGCATCGCGCGCATCTGCAAGCGCCTGTATCGCATCCTCGAGCTCAGCGGCTACGCTCGCATCGACCTTCGGCTGACGGCGGACGGCCGCGTTTACGTGCTCGAAGCGAACCCGAATCCGAACCTTTCCTACGGCGAGGATTTTGCCGAGTCCGCCCACAAGGCCGGCATCACGTACGCGCCGCTGCTCCAGCGTATCTTGAACCTCGGCACGCGCTACGTGCCTCCCTGGAAGGTCTGGGCGGCCGAGCCCGGGTAACCTTGCGTCGGCCGTGCACCGGGAGCAGGATCGGAAAACTCACGGAAGCGAAGGGACGAACCCGATGTCACAGCTCGAATCGTTGCGCAAAGTCACCACCGTCGTCGCCGATACCGGCGACATCGAGGCGCTCGCCAAGTACGCGCCCCAGGACGCGACCACGAACCCGTCACTGCTCGCGAAGGCGGCGCAGATGCCGAAGTACAAGCCGCTCGTCGACGAGGCGCTCGCCCACGCCGGCAAGCAGGGTGGCGGCAAGGCCAAGGTCACGAGCGCCTTCATGGACAAGCTCGCCGTGAACTTCGGCAGCGAGATCCTGAAGCTCATCCCCGGCCGCGTCTCGACCGAGGTCAACGCGACGCTCAGCTTCGACACCGAGGGCAGCATTCAGAAGGCACGCGAGCTCATCGGCCTTTACGAGAAGGGCGGCGTGTCGCGCGAGCGCATCCTGATCAAGCTCGGCAGTACGTGGGAGGGCATCCGCGCGGCGGAGGTGCTCGAGAAGGAGGGCATTCACTGCAACCTGACGCTGCTCTTCAGCTTCGCGCAGGCCGTGGCGTGCGCCGAGGCGAAGGTGACGCTCATCTCGCCCTTCGTGGGCCGCATCTACGACTGGTACAAGAAGTCGAAGAACGTCAGCGACATTCCGATCGAACAAGACCCAGGTGTCGAGAGCGTCCGACGCATCTACACCTACTACAAGAAGTTCGACTACAAGACGCAGGTGATGGGCGCGAGCTTCCGCAAGGTCGAGCAGGTGATCGAGCTCGCGGGCTCGGACCTTTTGACCATCAGCCCGGATCTGCTCGAGAAGCTCCGCACGGCCGAGGGCGAGGTGACGCCGCGGCTCACGGTGGAAAAGGCCAAGGCAAGCGACGTGGAGCGCATTTCGCTCGACGAGAAAACCTTCCGCTGGCTCCACAACGAAGACGCCATGGCGTCCGACAAGCTCTCGGAAGGCATCCGCATCTTCAACGCCGACGCCCGCAAGCTCGAAGCCTACGCGGAAGCCGAGATCAAAAAGGCCCACGCGGCGTGAGCCCTGGCTGACGCCGGCTTGCGCGGCGCCGCTCCCTGGTGAAAACTGGGGAGATGGGTGTTGGTGGGCATCAAGTGACCGGCTCGAACGAACGGATGACCCTCCGTCGCCTGACCGCGCTCGCCGTGGTCGGGGTGACGGTGCTCTTCGCCTGCGGGCACTCCAGGTTCGGTGAGGGCGATGCCCAAGGGGGCGAGAGCGGCTCGAGCGCGTCGGGTGGCTCGAGCGCTTCCGGCGGAAAGGGTGCTGGCGGCACGGGCACGGGCGGCACGAGCACGGGCGGCACGAGCACGGGCGGCACGGCGACGGGCGGCACGAGCACTGGCGGCACGGCGACGGGCGGCACGGGCACCGGTGGTACGGCAACCGGTGGCACGGGCACCGGTGGTACGGCAACTGGCGGCACGGGCGGCACGGCGACGGGCGGCAGCGCTGGCGGCGGCAACTCCGGCGGCACCGGGACGGCCGGCATGGGGGGCATGGGCGGCACCGGCAATTGGATGTCCTGCGAGGAGAATTCGGAATGCATGCTCGCGGCCAACACGTGCTGCGGCGTCTGCGGCTCCCCGACGCTCGATGATGTCGATCCCATCAACCAAGCGAGCTTCGACGACTACCGCACGCAGTTGTGCCCCGAACCGGTCCCCTGCCCGGCCTGCGTGCAGGCGAACAATCCCAACCTCCTCGCCACGTGCATGGGCAACGTGTGCGCCGAGCTCGATCTGCGCGACGACCCGGTGACGGCGTGCCGCGTTGACGGCGACTGCCGCCTGCGCGTGTCGGCCTGTTGCGAGTGTGGTGGCTCGACGGCGCCGACCGACCTCATCGCCATCGCAGGAGACCAGGAGGCCCAATACAGCGGCTACGTGTGCGACTCGAATCAGGCGTGCGCCGAGTGCGCGCCCGTCTACCCGACGGAGGTCGAGGCCTATTGCACGAGCACCGGTCACTGCGGCGTTCGACCCGCACCAAAATGCGCCGAAAATTGCCAACAGCAGGGCCTCACGTGCTGCGGCGACGCGTGCGTCCTCACGATCAACGACCCTCGGAATTGCGGAGCGTGCGGACATGCCTGCTCGGGTGCGACCCCCTTCTGCGACGTTGGCACCTGCAAGGCGAATCCGTGCGACATAACCAACATGTGCACCGCCTCGGCCTCCTGCTGCGGCAGCGAGTGCTGCGCCCAGGGCGAGATCTGCTGCATCGTGCCGGGCCCCGGCCCCACCGGCGGCCCGAGCTGCAGCGCGCCGAGCGACACGGGCACCTGCCCCATCGGTTGCCCCCTGTGCCAGTGAGGCGCCTCTCGAAGAGAACGCCGGCACCGGCAGAGTCGTACTAAGGTGTCTCGGGTGGTGGGTAGGTGTTGCGCGGATGCCAGCCGCCAATCGTGACGCCCCACGTGTAGTAGTAGCGGGAAGCGTCGGCACCGAGCCCGAGCCGCCGCATGTAGTCGTCCGGCCACGAGCCGAACAATGCCCATGGGCCAAGCCTCCTGCGAACCGGCCAACCATCCCGCGGACGGACAAGACCAGCGCGCGGACGACTGGAACGGCGACCCGAGCGGCTGCGTGCGTGCGCCCGCGCCTGCGATGGCAGAGCATCACCCGTGCGGCGGGAGCGGAGCGGCGGACGACCCAGGGGGCCGAGCTGCCTGCACGGCGTCGGCGAAGGCCGCCTCGTCGACGACGCGCTGTTTGAACGATGCGTGGCAGTCGGTGCAGGTCGCGAGCGTTTTCGTGAGGGCGCGGAGGACGGCATCCGCATCCCGACTCCTCGCGGCATCCGCGATACCGTCCGCCGTATGGTGAAAGTCCAGCGCCCGTTCGGTGAAGCCCGGCGCGCCGGCGCCCATGTGCGTGCACATCTGGCCCATCTGCTCCGAGAAGCCGATGCGCCGGGCCGCCGCTTCGACGGCTGGATAGTCCTTGGCGGAAAGCCCCTCGACGATCTGTTGCACCGCGAGGAGATGGTCGCGCATGTTTTGTTTTTGGTGGTGCGCCATCATGGGCAAGAGGGGCACGGCGACGCGCTCGTCCATCGCGTCGAGCGCGGCGTGTGCCGAAACGCCGGATGGTCGCGCAGCGGAGGCCGGCGCCGGAACCGACGGCACCCTGCGAGCGTCGGGCGCCGATGGCGCGACGCTCGCGGCGGGCGGCGCGTCCGAGCGCGACTGACAGGCCGAAAGGAGAGCGGCGATTGCCGCGCCGAGCAGCGTCAGGCGACCCATCATGACGCGTCGTCTCGATGGGGGAGCGTTTCGAGCGCGGCGTTCAGGAGCTCGAGCGATGCGAAGAGCCCGCGCCGCCTCTGGGACGCGACGCCGCCGACGAGGTGCTCGAAACGATGAAGGCTCGAACGCTCGATGCGGCGGGCCAGGCGCGCGCCGGCGCTCGTGAGGCGAACGAGGCGCGCGCGACCGTCGACCGGTGAGCGCTCCTGCACGGCGTGGCCTGCGGCTTCCATCCGCGCGCAGAGACGCGTGACGTTGCTCTTGTCGATTCCGAGCGCCCCACCGAGGTCCGACTGCAACGTGCGCTGGTTTCGCGCGGTGCGCTCGAGCAGCACCATCAGACCGTGTGCGTAGGACGGCGACACGGCGTGCCCGCAGGGTGTCTCCCGCGTGACGAGCAGACCGAAGCCCCGCACGAACGTCTGAACGAGGGCGCGCAGACGCTGCGCGTCATGGGCCGAACGAACCGGGCGAACGTGAGCTTTGGGCATGGTGCATCGCCCCCTGGGCGACTCTCCCAGCATGGTACCACTTGGTTGCGTTCGCAACTATATCGAGCGCCGCACCAGAGACGCCCCGCGACAAGCGGGCGAACGGGCGAACGGGCGAACGGGCGAACGGAGCGCCGACGACGGCGGGACGGACCCCGCCGTGGTCCCTTTCAGGTTTCCAACGCGCGTCCCCCGAGCGAACGCGCGGTTGGTGTCCGCAGGCGGTCACGGAAAGGGGATGCACCGCACCCTTCTCGTGTCCGCCTGCGGGCATGACCTTCTTACGCATGCCGAGCCAGGCATGCCATGGGTGATTCTTTTGGCGCTGCGGGCGACGGCGCCCGCAGCGTGTTCTCGCGCGAAGTCAGCGCGCGCGGGGCGCGCGCCTTCGCCGCCCTAAAAGGCCAAGCGCGAGCAGAGCGGTCGCGAAGAGCCACCCGCGTTCGCTCTGCGAGTGAGCCGGCACGCGACAGGAGCAACCACCTTCGTCCTTGGGCGTCGCCGAGGGACGTGCGCCTGCGGAGCCCGCCGTGCCCGCGGAGCCCGCGACACCGCCCGAAGCCGAGCCGCCGCGACCACCACTGCCGCCCGTCGTGGACGTGCCGCCCGTCGTGGACGTGCCGCCCGTCGTGGACGTGCCGCCGGCTCCGGGCGCGCCACCCTCGCCGGCCGCGCCGCTTTCGCCGACGACGGTGCCACCACCGCTGCCGCTCGTTGCACTGGAGCCGCCAGTGCCGGGCTCGCCGGCTTCGCCGCCCGCGCCGCCTGCCGCGGTCGGTAGCTCGATCATGCAGCTCGAGTCGCAGCCGTCGCCATCGGTCGTGTTGCCGTCGTCGCAGTCCTCCCCCGCGGTGACGATGCCGTTACCACAGCCGGTCGGCGTGCAGTTCGCATCGCAGCCGTCACCGCTCGTGCCGTTGCCGTCGTCGCACGTCTCGGTGCCGCAGACGAAGCCGTCACCGCAGCCGGTCTCGACAGCCGAGCAATCCGCGCGGCAGCCGTCGCAGCTCGTCTGATTGCCGTCGTCGCACGCTTCCCCCGCGACGACCTGTCCGTCGCCGCAGTCGCAGGCGTCACCCTCGCCGTCGGAGTCGGTGTCTTCCTGGCCTGCGTTGGCCACGGTGGGGCAATTGTCGCAGAGGTCGCCCTCGCCGTCGGAGTCGGTATCCATCCCCTCGCAGGTGTCGAGCTGGAGCTCCCAGCCTGCGAGCTCACCGCCGTCGCCCCCCGAGTCGTCGCTGATGGTGAGCGTCCAGGTTCCGTTGCCGGCCTCGCCGATGAACGCCGCGAGGCCTTCCTCGGGCGAGAGCGCGGCCTGTGCCACGCCGTTCGCGTAGGTCGCGGTTCGCACGTGCGCCGTCGCGCTGTCGTCCCACAGCGTGCCGTCGAAAACGTCGTCGTTCCCCGCGCCGTTGTCGGTGGTGAGCGTCACGACCGTGCCCGTGGGGGAGGTGACGGTGATGTCGAGGTCGCTCGCGTACGTGTGCGTGATGTGGGTGACCACATTCACATCACAGATGGGGTTCGTCAGCCCCGTAGCGTCGAGCGTCGAGCTGACGGTGGCGATCGACGTCGGGATCGCGACGACCGCGGAGCTCTGAAAGCTCGACCCGGTGGCGACGATCTCGTCATCGAGCGCCACGAAATGCAGCGCGAACGCCGAAAGGTTGCCTGTGTCGGCTGCTTCGTCGTCGGAGATCGAGAGCGTCCACGTCCCATTCGGATCTTCGCCGATGAACGCGCCCATGGCACCTTCGGGCGCGAGTGGCGTCGCCACCTGGGCATCGACGTAGGGGTGATCCGAAGCAAGCCCCGCATTCGACGAGTAGGGCACCTGACCCCCGGGGTTCGCCTGGTCGTCCCACAACGTGCCGTTGAAAACGTCGTCCGCACCGCCACCGTTGTTGGTGCTGAGCGCGACGACGGTGCCCGACGGCGACGTCAGCACGATCTCGAGATCCGCATTGAACGGGTGCGTGATCGAGGTGGTCGCCTCGAGGTCCCAGAGCAGCGTGGGCAGACCCGAAACCACGACGTCGTAGGTCGTCGTCGCGTAGTCGGCGATCGCCCCGGTCTCCCCGTCGATCGTGGACGTGACCGGCGTGCCGCACGCCAAAGGCGGCGCGGCGGGCGCCGTCGCGAAGGCGCTGCCGGTCGCTGCAAGGACGCCGCACAGGGCGAGCGCAGAAGACAAACGTACCCGAAACCGAAGCAAGGAATCCCTCATGGTGCACCCGTTAGTCAGAGAAAGCCGCGGTGATAGTCCTTCAGAAGCCCCCGCTCCGCAAGGGCGTCCCTTCCACCGCACCGCGACGAGCTGCCGAGTCACTTCGGCCGCCACTTCTGCATCCGACGCACGGAAATACTCCGAGGACCTTCGCTTGTCTCAAAACCCCGATGCCGCCACGAAATACCCCTGCGTCCCTTTCGCTTCGTCATCGAGCCCGCGCGCAACACCGAGCCTGAGGTTCGCTCCCGTGAAGTAAAATAGGGTGAAGTTGACCCAGAGCTCGGCGCCCACGGCAGGGTGCAGCACTTCGCCGGGGTGGCGGAAATTCATCGCATCGTAAGCACCGCCCCAGTCGAAGAACGCCGCGCCACTCAGCGTGCTCAAGAAGAGCGGCAGGGTGCTGAGGCCGCGATCGGGATACGCGATGGGGAAGCGGTATTCGACGTTCAAGAGGTTGTAGTTCGAGCCCGTGAATTGCCCCGGGTCGTAGCCGCGCAGCACGAAGGCGCTCTGGCGGACGCCGCTCGTGTAGGCGTTGACGGCCGATTCTGCGGTGAAGCCGCCCGTGGAGTAGAGGCCGTAGCGCGTGTAGCTGCCCACGGCGGAGCCGCCCGAGAGCGCGAGCGCGAGCACGTGGTGGCGAAGCCAGGGCATGGGGACGTAACCGCGGAGCGTGCCGGAGAACGCGGTGAGCGTGTCTTCGCTACCCCAGGCGGGGTCGGCGAGATCGGCGGCGAGATCGAGGCGCAGGCCGCGCTCGAGGCTGATGCCGAGGGGCGTGCCGCTCGCGCTCGCGTAGGCGTAGGCGAGCCTGACGATACCGATGACCCCCGTCGGCGGCTCGACGGGCACGGAGCTGGCCGGATCGAGCAGCCTTGGCATGGGACGCTCGTGGTTCCAGTAGGCAAGCGTGTACGAAAGGTCCACGCCCTGGCCGTCGAAGGCGCCGGGCACGCCGAGGCCGACGCCCGTGGTCGCGCCGATCTGATGCTCCACGACGCGCGTGGCCTCCGCGCCGACGCGATAGTCCTCGCGATACGCCGCACTGCGGAAGAGCGATGCGTGAAAATCGAAGGGCAACCGGTAGTAGGCGTAGTCGAGCGAGCCGAGCAGGTCGCCCGTTCTCGTCTGAATGCCGAGCGCGAGGTTGAAGGCATGGCGGCCGATGGCGTCTTGACCGAACGTGGAGAGGTCGAGCGCTGGACCGAAGGTGCCCGTGCCGTACGAGATGCGGAACGAGCGCGGGGAGAGGGTCGGAAGCGCAGCGTAGGGCTCCACGGCGTAGCGTCCCGAGGCGGGCGGCACGCTCGCGGCGCGCTCGGTCGAGGCGGGCAGCGCGTCGAGAAACGCCGCCTCGTCGAGCGGCATCTCGTAGAGGTCGAAGCCGTCGCTCGTGTAGCCCACGTAAACCAGCGTCTTTCCGTCGGGCGACGGTGCCGGCATGTACGCGCCCGTGCGCACGTTGGTGACCTGGCGAAGCCGTCCGGTGGCAAGCTCGTAGGCGTAGACGTTCGCGATGCCCGTGCGGTCGGACGTGAAAAAGAGCGTCTTACCGTCGGGTGACCAGACGGGCTGCTGGTCGATGGCGCGGTCGTGGAAGAGCTCGACGAGGTGCCGGCCGTCGATGTCGACGATGCGGACGTCCCGATAGCCGCCGTCCGTCCAAGTAGCGTAGGCGATGCGGCGCCCGTCCGGCGAAAAGCGCGGTGTGTACGCTTGCTCGAAGCGGCCGCTCGGCACGAGCGCGCGCTCGTTGACGATACGGTGGTCCGCCGTGAGCTCGGCGAGGCGCAGCGTGGTCGTGCCGCGGTCGTTGGTGACGTACGTGACGAAGCGCCCGTCGGGGCTCACGTTGACGTCGTGGGCGCGGCGGCTCGTCGTGAGCCGCTCACGGTTCTTCTCGGTGCCCGCGGGGGAGCGCTCGCCGGGCGGGAGCCGAACGAGATCACTGAAGCCGTAGAGCCTTCGCGAGGGCAGAATCGAGTCGAACACGAGCGAGCAGTCGGGCGCGTAGGCGTGGCTGCGTCCGGCCGTGCGCGCCACGAGCTCCTCGCGCCCCTCGACGCTCTTTCCGTCGAGGGGCACCGAGTAGATGCCGGGCAGGCCGTCACCGTCCTCGCGCACGTACGTGACGCGCCGCACGCCGCCGCACGCCGCCGGGACGAAGCGCGGATCGAGCGCTCCGTAGCCGTGTGCCGTGAGCCGCCGACCTTCACGGAGCCCGCGCCGCGCGACCTCGGCCACCTGCGCGCGGTAGCGCCGCTCCATGTTGACGAGAAACCCCCGGTAGAGCTCCTCGTAGGTGCGCCCCGTCGCGCGGCGGATGGAACGATTGACGGCGTAGGGGATGACCTGCGCGCCGTAATCGGTGGCGACGGCGCTGAACACGTCGGACCCGTAGATGCTGACGATCCAACCGACGAACTTCGCGCCGTAGAGGTACCAGAGCGTCGCGCCCGGATAGCGGCGCGGGAGGTTGCTGATTTCGTCGAGCCGACGGATGCGCCCTTCGAGCACGTCGGCTCGCAGGAACATGTCGAACTGCGAGCCGCGCAGACGACCGGCGGTCGTGTGCTCGGTCTCCATCGCCACGGCGAGCCCCTCGATGATCCAGTGCGGCTGCTCCTGGTTGGGCGCGAGCGTGGGCCCGAAGATCGTGTTGTAAACGGCTGGAAGGCCCGACGTATTCTGAAGGTGCAGGATGTGCGTGAATTCGTGGGTGACGAGCTCGGTGACCCAGTCGTCGTAATCGCCGAGGCTCGACATGTCGTCGGGCGCGGTCACGTAGAGCAAGACGGCCGGGTAAGGCAGCGGCGAAGCGACACCGTTCGCGAACTCGCTCTGGTCGGTGAGCACGACCTCGGTGACGCGCCGCGGGACGAAGCCGAGCTCGGGGGTGAGTCGGGCGTAGGCGGACTCGGCGACGCTCGCGACTTTCTGCGCGACCGGCTCGATGCCCGCGTGAAAGTGAACGCGGAAGTGCGGCGACGCGAGCGTGTACCAGCGAACGTACGGATCACCGGCGCGCGACGGGCGCGCCACGAACAGAGCGAGCGCGACGATCAGCGTGCCGAGCGCGTAGTGTCGGCTCGCTGGACCGCGCATCGGATCGAACGCGCGCCGCGCTCAGAGGTCGTCGTGGAACAACGGCTCGCGATTTCTGACGTAGCGATAGACGAGCTGGCGGCCCTCGGGCGAGATCTGCGTGAACTGCGCACCGAAGCCGGGCGGAGAATCCGTGCCGGACATGGGCGCGTCGCGCGTCCAGCGAACGACGCCCATGGCCTCGAACTCGTAGCCACCGGGCATGCTCACCTTGATCACGAGCTGTTGGCCCACATCGGGAATCGTGTACGTGGCGATGAAAATGCCCCCCGAATCGATGACGTTGTTGCCGCTCAGTCCCTTGTAAAAGTTCGTGGTGCTATGGGCACCGAGCGCGGCTTCGACGCGCACGGCGCCGCCGGGCGCGGCCGGCGGCGGCTGTTGCCACGCCTGCTGCGGCGCGGCCGGCGGCGGCTGTTGCCACACCTGCTGCGGCGCGGCCGGCGGCGGCTGTTGCCACGCCTGCTGCGGCGCGGCCGGCGGCGGCTGTTGCCACGCCTGCTGCGGCGGGGGTGCAGCGGGCTGTCCCCACTGGGGCGCCAGCTGCGTTGCCGCCACGGCGCTCGCCGGCTGGGGTGGCGGCGCTTGCCCCCCCGGTTGCCCGACGACCGCGACCTGCGGCGGGTGATGCGCCTGGTAGTCGTACTGGCTCGAGGGCTTGGTGGGCGGCGACGGAGCGACGGAGGCCTGCCCCACGAGCGCCGTGAGCTGGTGCACCTGACCGAGGGCGCTCGCGATCGCGGCGGTTGCCTGATCGACGGCGGGGTGCCTCATCTGGGTGCTCTGAAGCTGGGCGAGCGCTTGGCGGAGCGCCGCGAGCGCGGACGGCGCCGCCTCCGGGCTCGCGGCCCCGCGCGATTGCTCGACGCGATGCAAGGCGCTCATCGCGTTCGCAAGCGGCTCCGCCGCCCTGAGAAGCTCGGGCGGCACCCCGGGAGTCTGCAAGGCGCCCAACCCCCTCGCCAGGCTTTCCCGCGCTGTCCGCGCCAAGGTGACTTGGTCCATCGATTCCTGTCCCTTCGAAGCTGGTAGGCGACCAGTCTAACACCCGTCGGGGCTCGCTCGTCACCACCCCGGATCCTTCGCGGCCTGCCGTGCGGCGAGGTGGTTTCGTGCGGCTCGGGCCACCGCCGCGCCGTCGAGGACCTCCCCGGTTTCGGAGCCGGTATCGAGCGCCGCGGCTTCCACGGCCAGGGCGCCCGTGGCCGTGCGCACCACGAGGCGCGGCTCCTCCCCCGTGACCGCCGCCTCGCCCGGCTCGAGCGCCCGCGGGAAGTCGAGCGTCGGCGCAGCCCTGAAGAGCACGAGCCGAAGGCCCTCCACGTCGATGAAGGCGCCGGGCGTGGGACACAACGCGCGAATGCGGCGGAGCACGCGCTCGGTAGGCCACGCGAAGTCGAGATGCAGCGCGTCGCCCTCGGGCTCGGGTGCCCAGGTCGCAAGGGCGTCGTCCTGTGCCCGCCCCGGCGGCGCCCGGCCGGCGGCGAACTCCGTCACGACGTCGCGAAGCAGCCGGAGCGAGGGACGGTCGAGCGCGCGCGCGAGCTGCCAGGAGTCGCGCTCGCCGATCGGCAGGAGGCGTTGTTCCAGGATCTCGCCGTCGTCGTAGCGCTCGGTCAGGCAGTGAATGGTCACACCCGTCTCGGTATCGCCAGCATCGATCGCCCAGAAATACGGATTCGGTCCGCGGTGCCTCGGGAGCAGTGACGGATGGGCACCGATGGCGCCGTGCCGCGCGCGCGAGAGCCACGCGGCGGGGAGCCGTCGTGTCCAGAACCAGCTCACGATGAGATCGGGCGGATCCTGGGCTAGCGCCCGCTCGACGGCGTTCTCGAACGGTCGGTACGACAGCGCGTCGAGCACCCGCTCCTCACCGATCACGCGCCGCAGACGCCGGCGCCCGGGAGCGGAAACGGGGGAGAGCACGGCGAGTCGCACGTCATGACCATCGAGAGACAAGAGGTACGGCGCGAGCGGCAGGCCGAAGAAAGCCAGACGAAGCGGCGTCGCCACGACTCAGCCAGCCTTCGTCCACACGCCGTCGCCCGTGGCGGCGACGAGGAGCACGAGCACCGAGCGCATCCAAATGATCCTTTCACGATTTGCCAAGGGCACGCGAGGCAAATCGAGACCCAGCGCCACCCACCCCGTCACCGGACCCGACGCGGGGCCGCCGCGCTCTGCGGCGATCGACGCCTGCTTCTGAATCAGAGCGCTCGGTGCGTCAGACTCAGCGCGATGCCGACGGGCGTCGTTCCGCGAGAAAGCGCTCGGCCGCGGCGCGCGTCTCGGCTCCGCTCGCCGACATGTCGAGCGGCAGGCGTTCGCCGAGCAGCTGCTCCGCGGCGGCCCGCGCGTAGTAGCGGACGAGCGGGTAGTCGTCGTCGAGAACGGCGACGATGCGCGGCAAGAGATCCACCCGGCCGTGCGCTGCCGCGGCGGCTGCCGCCACGGCGCGCTCGTGAGGCCGCCCGCCGAGCAGGGTCACGTCGAGGGGCTTGACGCGCAAATCGTCGCCGTACAGACGGCGGAGCGCGCGGCGATCGTACTTCTTTTTCCAGAACCGCTCCATCGTCGTGACGATCTGGTCGACCGAGCGGTCGGCGTGACAGAGCGCGCACTCGAGCGGACGATCGCCCGTCACGCGCTCCTCGTCCGTGGGCGAGCCGATGCGGTGGTAACGCACGAGGCCGTACTCGAGGCCCATGTTCTTTTTGGGCATGTGGCAGTCGATGCAAGACGGCCCCGAACGCCCCGCGGGGTGATGCGAGTGAGCGGCCATGGCGTCGGGCCCGCGGTACGTCTCGTGGCAGCTCGTACAGAGGCGGTCGCCGCGCGGCCCCGCGAGCGCATCGAGATCGGCCTTTTTGTCCTCGGTGTGCGGATCGTGGCAGCTCGTGCAGGCGAGCGCCTTCGAGCAGCCGCCGAGCAGAAAATCGCGAGCTTCACCCGAGTTCGTCGTGCTGCCACCGGGGTGGCTTTTGCGCGTGCGTCCCTCCCACGTGTACGGGTAGCGGGAAAACAGCACCGTGTGGCACTTCTCACACGTGCGATTCACGTCCTCGGCGTGCGTCGGCACGGCGCCGCTCGGGCTCTCAACGTCGAACGCGTCGCTCACGAGCTCGAAGGTCGGCACGGCGGCACCCGGGTGATCGGCGTGCTCGCGGGCTCCGCCGTGACACGCCTCGCACCCGATCCCGAGCTCGACGAGGTGCTCCTCGCCGAAACGCTCGCGCGTCACGTCGGACGCTACCTCGAGCGCCGCGGCAGCGTCGCTCGGCAGGCGCCCCTGGACGCCGAGCGCACCGAGCTCGCGACCGAGCGCACCGAAGAGCGCGGCGTCGTCCGTGACCCGGTAGCGAAACGCCTTGTCGGGCGGGAGCTCGGTGCTCGCCGAGCCCTGATAGCTCGGGGCGTGTGGCCCAGGGCCGTGAAGCTCGTCGTAGAGCGTCGCGAGCATGGGCACGGTGTTGTGGCAGAAGATGCAGGTCTGCTTCCACACGAGGCCTGGCTCGAGCCCCGCTCGCTCCCCGACCATCACCGAGTAACCCTTGTAGCGAAACTCGCCCGAGAAGACGAGGTAAGACAGGGGCAGCACGCGCTCCTCGTCGAGGGGCGCGCCGAGCGGCGCGTCGGGGCGCACCTCGACGCCGGCGAAGTCCTCGCGGTGCCGGCCGCCGATCACCTTGGTGACCCGGAACAGCCGCTCGGGTTCGCCGCCCGCGACGAGACGCATGAAGCGGGCGCCGTCGCGCTCCTCGAGCATCGCCGTGTCGCCCTTGAACGCGTGCACCTCCCCGTCGAACGGCGCCCGAACGCTCGTGGTGCCGAGCTCGCGCGTCATGCGGTGCATGGGAGACGCACGCCACGCCTCCGTTTCCTCGGCGTGGCAGGGAGCACAGCGTGCCGAGCCGGCGTAGTCGGTGCGCTCGACGTTGCTCGCGACGTGGGCTCGCGCCGGCACCGTGCTCGCCGAACGAGTGGCGGGGTGCTCGGCGCAGCCCGCGGCCGACAGCGCGAGGAGCGTGCACGCGAGAGCGCGGCGGCGCGAGCCTGTCGTCACCGGGCGGCGAGCGTATCACGCCGCAGCGATGGCCGCGGGGGCGGCACGACCGAACGCTCGTCGCCCGGCCGTGCCGCCCCGAAACGCTCAACGCATCGGCGTGGGAGCGTGCGCCACGGCCATGAAGTCGTGGTAACCGCGCCGGATGCGCTGCGCGGCCTTGGCGAGGCCCGCCTTCGCACCCTTGGGCGTGAAGGCCGTGCCGATCTCCGTGCAGGCCGCCGCGATGTGGCGTCCCGCATCGGTGCCTGGCGACGTTTGCGTCGGTGCCGCCGGGTCCGCGAGCGCGGCACCAGCGAACGACGTGACGCCGAACACGATGACGGGTGCCATCCAAGTTTGCTTTCTCATGCTGTCTCCTTTCGGAGACGGTGCGCTGCAGCTCTCGTGCCACGTGCGCCGAGGGGCTTCCTTCGTGGTGAGCGCCGGCGTCACGCGGACGTCCGTCCGGCTTCGGTCGTTCCGTCCGGGCTGCGCACCGCCGCGCCCCGCCAGCGGGTGATCCACGAAATCGTTCGTGAAGGCGGGCGAGACTTGAAGGGGGCCGAGCGGCGCGTCATGATTCGAGTCTGTCCTTTACCTCGTCGCTGCTACTCGTGATCGGTGCCCTCAGCATCGGCGGGGTAGCGCTCGGACAGTCCGCGCTCATCGTGGATCCCTGGGGCGATCAGAGCGCCGACACGGCGCAGCTCCCCGTGGAGGCCGTCGCCCAAGGCGTGGCTCCGAGAGCCGATGAGCGCGCCTGGGCGCGGCAGACCGGCGAGAGCCCTGCGGCGCGCCCCGTCCTCGACCCGTGGAAAGCCGCGCGCCCGCTGCCCGTCGTCCACCGCTGGACGAGCCCGGCCCGCCTCGCCGTGTCCGAGCGGCCGCCTGCGCCTCTGGCGGCTCGCGCTCCCGTCTCGAGCGACAGCTGGGCAACCGTAGTGACGGACATCGTCGATCCCTGGGCGCCGGGGCCCATTGCCGCCCGAACCGACCCCGCGATCGTCGATCCCTGGGCGCCCTAGTCGCCCTCCCGGGCCCCGAAAACTTGGTCGAAATGGGTGCCTTTGGTACTCGCTTCCGTATGGATGCGAGCGGCGCGCGACGCGCCTTCAGGCCGGCGTTGAGGCCCGGAGCCCGCTTCGACCCCCTGGCACAGGGGCGGCCGGTGCTGGTCTTCGAAGGGGTCCACAAGGCCTACCGCGCGGATGCGCCCGTGCTGCGTGGCCTCTCGCTCGAGATCGGGCGGGGCGAGTTCGTGTTCATCACCGGGCCTTCGGGGGCCGGCAAGAGCACGCTGCTTCGCCTCCTGTTCGCCGAGGAGTGGGTGGACTCGGGACGCATCTTGTTCCTTGGCCGGGAGATCGGCCGGCTCACACCGAGCTCGATCCCGTTTTTGCGCCGCAACATCGGCATCGTGTTCCAGGACTTTCGTCTGGTGAAAAACTGGTCGGTGCTCGACAACGTCGCGCTGCCGCTCGAGGTCCTGGGGCTGCCGTCTCGCACCATCCGCCAGCGTGTCGGTGCCGCCCTCGAGCGCGTCGGTCTCGCAGGGCGCGGCGCCGAGCCCGCCGGCTACCTCTCGGGGGGCGAGCAACAGCGCGTCGCCATCGCGCGCGCCATCGTCAGCGAGCCCGCGCTCCTGCTCGCCGACGAACCGACCGGCAATCTCGACCCCCAGCTTGCCCTCGACATCCTCGGTCTCATCGAGGACATCAACGACACCGGCGTGACGGTGCTGTTCGCCACCCACGACCGCAGCCTGCTCGACGTCCGCCCGCGCCGCGTCGTGGTGCTCGACGAAGGTCGCGCCTACGACGCCCCAGAGGGGCTCGACGGCGAGGCCGGCCTGTCCGAGCTCGACTCGTCGGGGTCCGACAAGCGGGGCGCGGCGGCATGAGACCCATTCAGCGAGCCCTCCGCGGCGCTAAGAACGATCTGCGGCTGCACGCGCTCGGCATCTTCTCCGTCGCCGTCGCGTTCGTCTGCCTGTCGGCGACGCTGCTCGCCGTCGTGAACGTCGACCATCTGCGCGCGCGCTGGGCAAGCCTCGGCCGCGCGTCGGTCTATCTCACGCGCGAAGCGAGCGCCGAGCAGATTGCTCGCATCGAGCGCGCGCTCCGCGCCTCCGACGGGGTCGTCTCGGTGCGACACGTCACGCCGGAGGACGCGCGGCGCGAGGTGGCCCAGGCCGGCAAGGATCCCGTGCTCGACGCGCTGCCCGCCGACGCCTTCCCAGCGTCGCTCGAGGTCGCCGTGAAGAAGGACGTGAGCTCCGAACGGCTGTCGCAGATCGCGGCCCAGCTCGGCGCGCTACCCGCCGTGGCGAGCGTCGAGACCTACGGTGGCTGGACGGAGCGACTCGAATCACTGCTCGGCGGCGGCGTCGCCGCCGCGGGGCTGCTCTCGCTCATCGTGCTCGCCGCGGTGATCAGCGTCGTTTCTTCGACGATTCGCCTGTCCTTGCAACGCCGGCGCATCGAGGTCGAGGTCATGAAGCTCGTCGGCGCCACGGACTCGTACGTGCGCGACCCGTTCGTCATCGAGGGCGCGGCCCAGGGCGCGATTGGCGCGACGCTCGCGCTCGGGCTCTGCGGCATCCTGTTCTTGGTGGTCGATAGCCACGTCGATGCGCAGCTCGTCGCGTTGTTCGGCGTCGCACCGACGTTCTTGCCGTGGTCGCTCGTGCTCGGGACGATCGCCGCGGGGGCGCTGCTCGGTGCCGTCGCCGCCTTCGTGAGCCTGCGCCGCTTCGTGGCCACATGAAGACGAAACGGGCTCTCGTGCTCGGCGCCCTCGCGCTCGCCACGGCCACGGGGCAGACGGCGTCGCGCGCGGCGCCGGCCGAGCCCGGCGAGAGCCGTCCCCCGACGGCCAACGACGTCGAGCGCCTGCAGCGTTCGGCCGACGACGAGGGCCGGCGGCTCGAGAAGCGTCTGCGCGAGATCGGTAAGGAGAGTCAGCTTGCCGACGCTCGGCTGACGGCGCGCGGGCGCGCCTACGTCGCGCTCGCCAGGGTGGGCCTTTTGCCCGTCGGCTCGGGCTTCGACGCCCTGCTCGAGCACGCCGCACGCCTCGAACGTCTCCACCACGGGCTCGAAGAGGACCTCGCGCTCGGCAAGCGCCTCGCCGCGGAGCGGCTCACCATCGCCAAGAAGCTCGACGCCGTGCGAGCTCGCGCCGCGACGCTCGAGGACGAGCGCGCCGTGCTCTCGCGCGCCGCCGAGGCGCTGCGTAGCGCCGAAGAGCGCGAGCAGGCGTTCGCTCAGGCGTTTCAGAGCGACAACCACACCGCCGTCTACGGCGCCGTCGGCCCCGCGGATCCGACGCTCACGGCGGTCGGCTTCGCGGCCTTACGCGGTCGACTGCCGTTTCCCCTCGCCGGTCGCACCGAGGTCCAGCCGGCGCGTCGCGCAAGCTCGGAGGGCCCCGGCCTCGAGCTGCGTGCACCGCTCGGCACGGTCGTGCGGAGCGTCGCCGCGGGGCGCGTCGCTTTCGCCGACACCTATGCCGACTACGGCAAGACCATCATCTTGGACCACGGCCGCCGCCACTACACGGTGAGCGCCAACCTCGACGCGATTGACGTTGAGGTCGGTGACGAAATCGCAGCGGGCGCGAGACTCGGCACCGTGGGCGACACGGGCAAGGGCCCGCGGCTCTACTTCGAGATCCGCGTGGGACGCGACACGGTCGACCCCGCGCCCTGGTTCGGCCTGTAGCCACAAAAGCCGGCGCCCCTTGGCTTTCGGGCCATCGAGTCCTAGGATCGAGGCTCATGCGGAGGCATCACCGTCTGGTGGGATGGTGGCTCGCGGGCGGCTGCGCGTCCGTCGCGCCGTCGGCCCTGGGTCAAGCAACGGCGAGCTTTCCGGAAGAGCCTCCCCGCCAAACGGCGCCTGCCCCCGCGGCCGCGCCCGCGCCCGCACGGCCCGCGCCGTCACCCCCCGTCCGCGCCGTGCCACTCCCACCCGCTACGACTCCGAAAGCGCCGGCACAGCCACAGGCGCCTGCCCCCGCGGTCGCTCCGACGCCCGTCGCCGCACCCCCGCCGCTCGCGCCCGTCGCCGCGGCCCCGCCGCCCATCACGCCACAAGCGCCCGCAGCGTCGATCCCCGGAGATCCGCGCGCGCCCGTGCTGCCGTACCGCGAGGGGCTCCCCGTGCCGCCCGGGTACACGGTCGTCGAACGACCTGCACGCGGCCTCGTCACCGCGGGGATGGTGGGTCTCGGCATCGCGTACGCGGGTGCGCTCACGTTCGGCGCCGTCGAGGGTTTCAAGAACGGCACGGCGTGGCTCGCCGCGCCCGTCGTCGGCCCCTGGGGTGCGATCGGCAGCCGCACCTACGAAACCTGCAAGACGAGCACGGTGGAGCTCGCGAAGAAATGCGTGAGCAACGCGGTCAAGGAGGTGCAGATCGTCACCTTCTTGGCGGTGGACGGCATCGGTCAGCTCGCCGGTGCGCTCGTGACGGTCGCAGGGCTCGCGAGCACGCGGCAGGAGCTCATTCGGTCGGACCTCGAGAACGTCCAGGTGACCTTCATCCCCCCCGGCGACAGGCGGCCCTGGGCGGTCTCGGTGAGCGGTCAGTTCTGAGGCCCGTTCGCGCCATCCGACCCTCCACGGGCCGCGGCGCACGCAACTCGCATCGGGCGCGACCGACCCCCCCCCCGAGAAGGAGATCCCGCTATGACCACTCGCATCGATGTCACGGGGCCGAGCCCGCTCATCGCGGCCGGCCCCACCGCGAACCGCACGACCGAAAAGCCCACGCGCCCGTTCCAGGCAGTGCTCGGCGCGGGGGCGAGCGCGGTCGTGAGCAGCGCGGAGGCCGTGGTCCGGCGCCTGCCCGGCGGCCCGATTCTCGCGGCGGGCTTCCGCGCCACCGCGACGCCCGCCGTCGGCGCCGGCGCGCTCGGCGGCGGCACGCCCGCGACGACACCCGAGGGCTACCCCGCCACCGCGAGCCCGCCCGGTGGCGCGCAGAGCCCCGAGGTCGAGAGCATGCTCGACCAGAACAGCGACAAGAACATGTACTACATCGTGCTCCAGGAACGCATCAGCGCCGAGAACCGACAGTACACCGCGTACTCGAATATCCTCCGCGCCCGGCACGAGACGATGAAGAACGCGATTGGGAACTTCCGCTGAGCGCGCGAGAGCCCGCCCCTTTTTCGGCCGGGTAGCAGCGCGCCCCCGAACGGCGTAGGATTTCGTCATGGGCATCGACGGCATCGGCAAGGCGCCTCCCAGCGTGCCGCCCTCGAGCACGCCGCCGAGCGGCGGCGGCGACACCGGCTTTAGCGTCGGCGAAACGGCCGGGGTGGAGCCGAGCGGCGCGCTCGATCGGCTCGAGCGCGGAGAGATCGGCCTCGAGCAGTACCTCGACGCGCGCGTCAGCGAAGCGACCGCGCATCTTGCGGGGCGTGTGAGCGCCGAGCAGCTCGATAGCGTGAAGGAGACGCTCAAAGCCGAGCTCGCAAGTGATCCGGTGCTCGTCGAGCTGGTGCGCCGCGCGACGGGAAAGACCCCCGAAGCTGCCACGACTTGACGCGCGGATGAAGCGACGCGCGGATGAAGCGACGCGCGGATGAAGCAGCCCGTCGTGCGCTTCGTCGTCCCCGCGGGCTCGACCGCCGCCCTCGCCGAGCTCTGCGCGCGTTTCGGGGGCAGTGCCACCACGGCCCTCGACGAAGGGCGGCTGTTCGTCAACGCCGAGCGCGTCGAGGTCGATCGCGTGGTCGAGAGCGGCAGCGTCGTCGAGATCTTCGCCGCACGCGTCGAGCCCGAGGCGCTGCCGATCTTGCTCGAGCGGGATGGCCTCGTGTTCATCGACAAGCCGCCAGGCGTCGCCACCGAGCCCGACCATGCGGGAAGCGGCGCGAGTGTCCTCGGCCGGCTGGCGGCGGCGCGCGGGCTGCCCATCTCGGCGCTCCACGCGCTGTCGCGGCTCGACGTTGGCGTGAGCGGCGTCGTCACGTTCGCGACCACCGAGTCGGCGCGACGGCGCATCGGCGAGCTACGGGCCGCCGGCCGCTTCCGACGGCGCTACCTCGCGCTCACGATCCGTGCCCCGGAGCCGGGCGTCGGCTGCTGGTCGGCGCCGATCGGTCGCGGCGCCCGGGGTCGCTTCGAAGTGGGTGGGCGAGACGCCCGCGCGGCCGAAACGGCCTACGAAACGCTCGCCAGCGCCGCGCCAGCCCTGCTCGACGGGCGCACCGACGAGCGCTCTCGACCAGCGCTCGTCCGGCTCACCCCGACGACGGGTCGGACCCATCAGCTCCGCGCACACGCGGCGCACGCCGGTGTGCCGCTGCTCGGCGATCCGGCCTACGGCGGCCCGCGGCGCCTCCGCCTCGACGGCGGCCGCGTGCTAGGCCTCGGGCGGGTCTTCTTGCATGCAGAGAGAATCGAGCTCCCGTTGGGCACCGAGGCAGTGTGCGTCCGCGCGTCACTGCCGCGCGACTTCGAGAGCGCGTGGCTGGCTCTCGGCGGTGACGGCGCCCCGCTGCGCGAAGCCGCGGAGTAGCACGGGTCTCGCTCGCCGCCTCGGCGTGCTCCTCGTCGTCGCGACCATGGGCTGCGAGCCCGCTCGCGCGCCGCTGCAGACGGAAGCCACCCCGGGCGTCGTCTTCCCCGTGCACTTCGCGGAGGGACACGGCGACGGCGCTCCCGCCGACGTCCCGGGGGCTCCGGCGACATCCGCTGCCGCGGGCGGCGACGCGACGCCTGCACCCGCGGCCGCCGCATCCGGCACCGCTGCGGCAGCGAGCGGAGCGCCGGCTCCGGGCACACCGCCCACTCCGGACACACCCCCCGCTCAGAGCGCCGCCGCGGCGGCCCCCGCGCCGGCGTCGAAGAGCCGCGCCGGAGAGCCACCCGATCCGGTGCCCCTGCGCTCAAAGCGCCAGTACGAGCTGTCGCTCGTCTGGGAAAACGAAGCCGTGCGGCTTGCCTCGGCCCGCGCCGTCGAGTTCCCGAACCCGGTCGTGACCGCGCGCAAGATGGGCCGCTTCGCCGTCGAGCTCTGGGTCGGCCAGGAGCTCATCGATCGCGTGCGCTTCGACTTTCCGTTGCTCGCTGCCGAGGAGCCGAGCCCTCCCAAGCGCCGTCCCATCCACGAGCCACCGTCGTTCGCGAAGACGAAGCTCGAAACGACCGTGCTCGTGCCCGACACGCCCCGCGTACGTCGCGCGCTTTTGCTCGACCGTGCAACCGGCAGGGAGACGCCGATCGCGTGGCCTCCCACCGCGGCGACGCCATGATCGCCGTGCGGCCCTGCTCGCTCTAGCGACGGGGCCCGCCGGCACCGGCGCTCACGGAGCGATTTGGACGGCGCAGTGACCGTCCGTGCAGACGGCGGACGCGCTCGACGGATATGGAGAGGGCCCACAGCAGGGGGGAAGAAGCGTCCCGCAGAGCGCTGCCCCAACGTTCACGTTCGTGCTGAACGCCGTGAGTTCGGACGGATCGGACGCGCTGCAAGCCTCGCAGCATCCGCTGCCCCAGCGAAGCCGACAGTCGTCGTCGGTCGCGCAGGCGCTGAGCTCGTCCTCGCGCACGTTGACGGCGGTGCAGTCACCCATGCGACAGACGCCGGCATAGTGCGGAAACTCGATCACGGGACACGGCGCGCACGCTGGGTTGGCGCAGTTCGTCGTGAGGTAGTTGACGTAGTGCTCGTTGGCGACGGCCGTGAAACCGGAGACGGGCGTTTCCTGGCAGTAGCCGCAGCAGTTCGTGGCCACGAGATCGCACTGCCCGGACGCTCCGCAGGCATTCCCCGACGCGCCAGCGTCGCCACCCGTGTCGCCGGCTGCACCCGAGCTCGCCGAGCCGCCCGCGGTGCCACCCGCATCGCCGCCCGATGCCGCCGTGCCGCCCGATGCCGCCGTGCCGCCCGACGCTGACGCGCCACCCGTGCCCGCGCCGCTCGAACCCCCGGCACCGCCCGAAGCACCCGCGCCGCCCGAGCCGCCGCCACCCGCCTTCCCGCCGGAGCTGCCTCCCTTGCCGGAGCTGCCGCTGCTCGCCGACGCCCCAGCGGTGCCCGCGCTGCCGCTGACGGTGCCGCCCGCTCCGCCGGTCCCGGCGCTGCCCCCGCTGGAGCGCGTCCCGAGCACGGTCGAATCGTCACCGCAGGAGAGGCAAAGCAAGAGTCCGACCGAGGCGGCCACGGGGACCGTGAAAAGTCTCATGTTGGTCAGTGTCTCGAGCCCGGCAAACGGACCAGCGGGGGCCTGACTCAGACGGTGGTTCTGAGGGCGTGGCGCCGCTCGGCGCGCGCAAACGCTTCCTCGATGAGGCGCGTCACGAGCTCGCGCGGACCGATCCCGCTCGCTTCCATCAGCTTCGGGAACATCGAGATCGCCGTGAACCCGGGCATCGTGTTGATCTCGTTGATGAAGAAGCGGCCCTTGGCATCGAGGAACAGATCGACACGGGCGAGCCCTTCCGCCTCGAGCGCGGCGAACGCCGCGAGCGCGAGCTGGTTCGCGTCCTTCGTCTGGGCGTCGCTGAGAGGCGCCGGCACGCGCGTCATGGCGCCGCCGGCATCGAGGTACTTGGCCGCGTAGGAATAGAAGCCGTCCGCGTGCTCGATGATGATCTCGCCCGGCACGGACGCGAACGGCGGGTCGCCGCCGAGCACCGCACACTCGATCTCGCGCGGCCGTGCGAGCCCCTGCTCTATCACCACCTTCTCGTCGAACTGGAAAGCATGATCGACGGCCGGCCCGAGCTCTCCGATCTCGGAGACACGCTTCACGCCCACGGAGGAGCCGAGGTTCGCCGGCTTGACGAAGAGGGGCAGCGCCAGGCCCTTCATCCCCTCGAGCAGGCCGTCGCGCTCGTGCATCCAGCGCGCGCGACGCACGGTGCGGTACGGTAGAATCGGTAGACCTGCCGCTGCGAGCAGGCGCTTCATCACGTCCTTGTCCATGCCCACGGCGGAGCCGAGCACGCCGGAGCCGACGTAGGGTACGCCCGCGAGCTCGAGCAGACCCTGGACGGTGCCATCCTCACCATACGGTCCGTGCAGCACGGGGAACACGACGTTGACGGCGCCGAGCTTACCCGTGACGCCGCCGTGACCGCTCGAGACCAGCCCCGCGCCCGGATGAGGCGGCATGAGGACGCCAGGCTGCTCCGCCGCGAGGCCAACGCTGCGCGGATCGCTGGACGCGGCAAGGAGCACGCTCGAGTCCTGGAGCGACCAGCGGCCGGCTTTGTCGATGCCGATGAGCACGGGAAGGTAGCGCTCCTTATCGAGCGATTCGAGGACGAAGCGAGCCGAGAGCAGCGAGATCTCGTGCTCGGCGGACCGCCCACCGAAGAGCACGGCCACGCGAAGCGGCGGACGATGGCTGGTCACGGCCAGAACGTAGCGGAGGGCGCTCCGGCCGACCACCGGGCCCGTGCACACGCAGAAATCCGTGCCCCGGCGTCGCCGCCACGTCACGCGGCTGCCGCGTCCGGGGCGTGCCCTCGCGCGCGGACGAGGGTGCCGAAGCTTGCCCGACATCCGGACGAAATGTGCTCGGGAACTACGATCGAAGTCGATGAGCCCCGATGCCACGGCCGCACTCACGGCGCGCCTCGCAGACACCGAAACGGCCATCAACATCGTCTGGACCCTGATGACGGGTTTTCTGGTGATGCTGATGCAGGCAGGTTTCGCCCTGGTCGAGACCGGCCTCACGCGAGCGAAGAACGTCGCCCACACCATGGGCATGAACTTCCTCGTTTATTCGCTCGGCATGCTCGGGTTTTGGGTGATGGGGTTCGCGCTGCAGATGGGCGGCGTGGGAGCGCTCGGCACGCTGGGCGGCGACGCCTCGCTCGCGCACGAGTACACGGTTAGCCTCGGCGGGCACGACTTCGGACTCTTCGGCACCGACGGCTTCTTCCTCACGGCGAACGTCTACACGCCCGGCGTCGCCGCGCTGTTCCTCTTCCAGATGGTGTTCATGGACACCGCGGCGACCATCCCGACGGGGGCCATGGCCGAGCGCTGGAAATTCGCCTCGTTTTGCCTCTTCAGCTTGCTGATGGGCACCATCATCTACCCGGTCTACGCGAACTGGGTGTGGGGCGGCGGCTGGCTGTCGACGCTCGGCAAAGAGTTCGGCCTCGGCCACGGGCACGTTGACTTCGCGGGCAGCTCGGTCGTGCACCTGACGGGCGGCGTCGCGGCGCTCGTGGGCGCCCGCGTGCTCGGGCCGCGCGCCGGCAAGTTCGCCCCCGACGGAACGCCACGCGCCATCCCCGGGCACAACGTTCCGATGGCCGTCATCGGCACGTTCATCCTCGCGTTCGGCTGGTTCGGCTTCAACGCCGGCTCGTCGCTCGCCGGCATGGACACGCGCATCGCCGTCATCGCCACGAACACGATGCTCGCGTCGGGAGCGGGCGCGGCCGCCGCCTGTCTCTACGTCTGGCGCAGCTGGGGCGCACCCGACGTGACGATGATGTGCAACGGCATGCTGGCGGGCCTGGTCGCCATCACGGCGCCCTGCGCGTTCGTGAGCGCCCCCGCTGCGGTGCTCATCGGCGCCATCGCCGGCGTGCTCGTCGTGCTCGCCGCGCGCTTCGTCGAGGAACGCCTCGGGGTCGACGACCCCGTGGGCGCGGTGGCCGTCCACGGCGTAAACGGGATCTGGGGCGTTGTGGCCCTCGGCCTGTTCGCGAACGGCAGCTACGGCGAGGGGCTCAACGGAGTTGCGGGGGGGGTGAGGGGGCTCTTCTACGGCGACGCGCAGCAGCTCGCGGCCGAATGCGTGGGGGTCGTCGCGAACCTCACGTACGTCGGCCTCGTCACGCTCGCATCGCTCGCGATCGTGGGTCGCATGGTCGGAAACCGCGTGCACCCGGATGACGAGCCCGGCGGCCTCGACGTGCCCGAGATGGGCATCGAGGGCTACTCGCGCGAGATGCTGGGACTGCCCGAGCTACCGGCAGCCGACGAGCCTCACGTCGCCGCAGGCTACGGCTCGCCGCGCCTCGTGCGCTGAGCCGCGGCGTCGTTCTAGCCGGGGCGGCGCCCGCGGTAGAGCACTTCGCGCCGGTGGCCAACCACCGGCGGTGACGCGGAGGGCAACGTCGGCCCCGGCGCCGGGGCGCCCGGGCGCTGCGCTGCGGGCCCGCGCGAGTGTCCGGGCCGCACGGTCGGCGGCTGCGGCGTCAACTCCACGTGCCGCGCCACGAGATTCATCGCCATGCGCAGCGCCGGAGCGTTCACCTTCGCTCCCGTGATGACACAGAGCAAGCGTTCGCCCACGGCCCGTACGTGGAGCTTGTGCTCCGAAAAACGCAAGACCAGCGTCCCCACGACCTGACCGTTCGTCTCGAGCGTCTCCCGGAGGCGCGCGAGGCGCGGACCCACGTCGGAGAACAGCTCGTCACGAAAGACCGCGGGAAGGTCGCGACCGAGCAGCTCGCCACCCCAGCCGAGCAGGAAGCTGCCGTGCACATCATCCACGTCGCGCAGGCCGACGAGCGCGGGGGCCGTCATCATCAGAGCCCTAGCTTCTCGCGCAGCGGGCCGAGGTCGACGTTGATGGCCGCCTCGAGACCGATGAGGTTGCCGCTCTTTTCGACGTAGAACAGCCGCCGAGTCGTGGCTGTCAGGCACTCGACGGCGCGAAGCTCCTCCATACCGAGCCGCTCGCCGACGAGCGCGGCGAGCCGCGTCGCGTAGGCCGTCACCGAGGCGAGCTCTTCGGCGTCACCACGAGCGGAGACCACCTTGCCCTCGGCGTCGAGGCGAACCGCGCGATCGATCCCGCGCCCGGTCGGGGTTGAGGACGGTTGGACGCTCGGAGGGCTCTGCGAGGACGTCACGGTGGTGCGCGGATGGTTCGACAGGGTCGGCGGGGACTTCTCAGGCATGGTCGAACCCACGGCTTTCTCGCGCGGAAAGTTCACAACGGTGTTGTTGCGCTGGCTGTCCCGACGCGCCTCGTCGCTTTCGGCAGCCGCTTGCATGAGCAGCGCCTGCCAGGACCTGGAGATGGTGGGGGCCGACGTCCAACCGGCGCTGCACGGCTCGAACGACCCCTGCTCCCAGCGCAGGATCTCGAGCGCGGCGGCCTCGCCAACGGAGCTCGAGCTCATGGCGTGGACGATCTGACCGGCCTGGAAATACAGGTACCCGACATCGCCCCCCGAGATGACGCGGATCACCTGCGTCGAGCGCGCGAGGCACTCCATCTGCACGAGATCGGCGAGGCTCGCGGTGAGGTTCGCGCGAAAGCCATGCGATAGCGGCGCACCCGACCCCGATCCGAGAGGATCTTTCATGGCACTGGTCACGGAGCTTTATGGCAGCAGTGTCCAAGCTTCGGCGAGGTTTCGAGCGATTTGCGGCTCGTCGTGTCGAGCTTTACGTAAGTGCCTCGACGCGCTCCCGAGCCCGATTCGGTACCGTCACTGAGACGTTTTGCAACGATTGGGCGCGGCTGTAGGCGAGTTCCCCACACTGTGGGGACAAGCTGTGCTGACCCAGAAGCCCCCGCGTTCACGGGCTCGCGCGCGCTATTCGACGCGAAACCAATCGTAGTCCGCGTAGCCGGCTTCACGTCCCGAGACACCCCGCTGCGCAAACAGCCCGATCTTGGCGCCGACCCAGCGACCTGGCTGAGCGACGAACGGCTCGCCGAGCGGCGTGAAGCGCGTGCTGTCCGTCCCATACGAGAGCTCGGTACGACCGCCCGCGGACACGCGCGCCCGCAAGAGCGCGCTCGTACCGCGCAGCGTGGCCGACGCAAGCTCGCGCTCGCCGCCGCCCGTCGCCGCCCCCTCGGCCACGCGCTCGGTCACGACGAGGCTTCCACTGCGGCGCTCGAGCGCGAGCACGGCGTAGCTCGTTCCCATCACGACCAGGCCCGTACGGTCGCCCTCGTTGAGCGCGTGGAACGTGACACGCGCCGTCGCCGTGAAGGCCGGCCCCGGAAACTTCTGCAGCAGCAAGCTACCGGCGTCCCAGAGATTGCGCGCCGCGCGCGGCAACGCCACACACGCGAGCCGCGCGACGCCGGCACCCGGCACCGGAAAGAACCAACCCGGCTGCGGGTTGGATTCCCACTGCCACTGCAGCCCCAGTGCCGTGCCGTTGAACTCGTCGGACTCGAGCGGGTTGGTGGGCGGCACCGACACACGACCGACATCCGGCTTCTTGTAGCTGACCACGGGCTCGCCGCCGTCGCCGATCACGGGCCAGTCATCCACCCACTTCATCGGCTCGAGGTGGACGACGCGGCCGTAGGCGCCGCGATCCTGAAAATGCAAAAACCAGAACTGGCCCTTCGCCGTCTCGACCCAGCCGCCCTGGTGCGGGCCGTTCACGGCGCTCTTGCCCTGTGCGAGCACTACCTTGTCCTCGTAGGGCCCGTAGACGGTGCGCGAGCGCAGCACGACCTGCCAGCCCGACGGCACGCCGCCGGCCGGGGCCGAGATGTAATAGTAGCCGTTTCGCTTGTGGAGCTTCGGCCCTTCGATCGTGGGGTGGCGATCGTGGCCGTCGAAGGCGAGCACGCCGTCATCGAGCAACGTGGTGCCGTCGGGGCTCATGCGGCTCACGACGAGCACGCTCTTCAGGCCCGCGCGACTCGACGCAAAGGCGTTCACGAGATACGCCTTGCCATCGTCGTCCCAGAACGGACACGGATCGATCCACCCGCGCGCGGCCTTCACGACGACGGGCTTGGCCCAGGGGCCGCGCGGGTCCTTGGCGCTCGTCATCATGATGCCGACGTCCGGATCCGAGTAGTAAATGTAGAAGGTACCGGCGTGCTCGCGCAGCGTCGGCGCCCACACGCCTTGGCCGTGCTGCGGCGTGTCGAAAAGGCGCGCCGGTTCGAGCGAAGGCAGAGCGTGGCCGACGAGCTGCCAGCTCACGAGGTCCTTCGAGTGCAGGATGGGCAGCCCCGGGACGGCGCTGAAGCTCGACGCCACCAAGTAAAAGTCGCTGCCTGTGCGGATCACGTCGGGATCCGAATAGTCGGCGTAAAGGACGGGGTTCTTGTAGGTGCCGTCGCCGTTGTCGGGCGACCACACCTTCGAGGGGCTCACCGGATCGGCGTCGTCCTTGGCCTTGCCCTTCGGTTTCGGAGCCAGACACAGGAGCGCGAGCCCCAAGAGAAACGCCGTCGTCAGCTCGGACGTTCGAAGCATGTTTTCGGGCTCCCTCGTATCACAATCGCGGCCGCGCCATCACCCGCCGGGCGGCACCGAACCGCCCGATCCCACCTGCCACGACCGCCCGAACGATACTAGCCTCGGTGGCGCCCATGTCCGAGCGCCCCCTGCTCATCCCCGACTTTCATCGCATCCTCCACGGCGGCGACTACAACCCCGACCAGTGGCAACGGGAGCCCGGCATCCTCGACGAGGACTACCGGCTCATGAAGCTCTCGGGGACCAATACCTTCGCCGTCGGCATCTTCGCGTGGACGAGCTACGAGCCGGAGGAAAACGTCTTCGATTTCGGCTGGCTCGACCGGACTTTCGAGCGCATGGCCAAAGCGGGGCAAAGGCTCATTCTCGCGACGCCGAGCGGCGCGAAGCCGGCCTGGCTCGCGCGGCGTTACCCGGAAACGCGCCGTGTCGATCGGAGCGGGCGTCGTGAGCCGTACTCCGGCCGCCACAACCACTGCTGGTCGTCGCCCATCTACCGCGACAAGGTCCGCACCATCAATCACAAGCTCGCCGAGCGCTACGCCGGTCATCCCGCGCTCGGCATGTGGCACATCTCGAACGAATTTAGCGGGGAGTGCTACTGCGAGCTTTGCATCGGCTGGTTCCGGCGCTGGCTCGAGGAACGCTACGGGACGCTCGAGGCGCTCAACGACGCATGGTGGGCGAGCTTCTGGAGCCACGACTACCGCAACTGGGAGGACGTGGAGCCGCGCGACGGGGCCGTCGACACGCTGGCCGTCGACTACCGCCGCTTCAACACCGACCAGGTGATCGACTTTTTGAGGTGGGAGATGGCGCCGCTTCGTGAGCTCACGCCGGGCGTGCCCTGCACGACGAATTTCATGGGGCTTTTCAGCGGATTCGACTATGCGCGCGTCGCCGAGGAGCTCGATCTCGTCGCCGACGACCAGTACCCGGCCTACGACGGCACCGACCCCGAAGCGTGGCGCGCGGCCGTGGGCGTGAGCTTCAAGGACGACCTCTACCGAGCCATGAAGCCGGACCGGCCCTGGATGCTCATGGAGAGCTGCCCGGAGGCGCCGCAGTGGAAGCAGCCGATGCGCGCCAAACGACCCGGCGTGCACCGCGCCGAGATGCTGCAGGCGCTCGCTCACGGCGCCGAGGGCACCTGCTATTTCCAGTGGCGCAAGGGCCGGGGCGGCGCCGAGAAATTCCACGGCGCGGTCGTTGACCACGCGGGGCACGAGGACACGCGCGCTTTCCGGACGGTCGCCGAGCTCGGGCGCCTCTACGAGCGGCTCGACCCGATCCTCGGCAGCATGGTCCAGGCGCGCGTCGCCGTCGTCTACGACTGGGAGGCACACTGGGGCTTCGAGCGCTCGGAGGGCCCCGACAAGCGCGACCACGCGTACGACCGCGTGTGCATCGAGCACTATCGGCCGTTCTGGCAAGCGGGCATTTCCGTGGACGTCATCGCGAGCACCCGTGATTTTTCTGGCTACGACCTCGTCGTCACGCCGCAGCTCTGGATGCTCAAGCCCGGTGTCGCCGATCGCCTGCGCGCGTTCGTCGAGGCGGGCGGTAGCTGGGTGGCGACGCTCTACACGGGCTACTGCGACGAGCACAATCGTGCCTTTTTGGGCGGATTTCCGGGCGCGGGGCTCGGTGCCGTGCTCGGCATCTGGAACGAGGAATGGGACGTTCTGTCCGACGGGGCAACCCGCGTCGTGCGCGTTTTGCCCGGCAATCCGCTCGGGCTCTCGGGAAGCCTCGAGGCGCGCGAGGCCCTCGAGGTGATCCACGGGCGCGGCGCCACCGTGCTCGCCGAGTACGCCGAGGACTACTACGCTCGCGGCCCTGCGCTCACCGTGAACGCTTTCGGCAAGGGCCGCGCGTACTACTTGGCGGCGCGCTTCGACGAGCACTCGCTCGCCGCTTTCTACGACGCTCTCATCGCCCGCCTCGGCCTCGAGAAGAACCTCGCGGTAAAGCTCCCGCTCGGCGTGACGGCGCAGCGCCGCATCAAGGGTGACCGTGAGTTCGTCTTCCTCATCAATTTCACGAACGCCCCGGCGACCATCGACCTCGGCAAGCATGCTTTCGAAAGCCTGCTCGACGGCCGTGACGTCACGGATCGGCTCGAGCTCGGCCCATTCGGCAGCGAAGTGCTCGGCCGAGGCATCGCAGGCGGGAGCTCGGGCGCTGAGCGCGCCGCGCGAAACGCTCCGACCTCACGATGAGCCCCCCTCTCAGACCCAAGCCGGAGCTGAAAAAACCGCTCGCCGAGGCGCTCGCCGAGAGCGCTTCGTACACGCGTCGCGCGCTCGCGCTCGTGTGGGCCTCGTCGCCCGGCCTCACGGTCGCGCTCGCCGTGATGACGCTCTTCGCGTCGGCCGTACCGCCGGCGATCGCGTACGCGGGCAAGCAGATCGTCGATGCCGTGGTGGCTCGCACCGAGCATCTCACGCTCACCTGGGTGGGCATCGAGCTCGGGCTCGTCGTCGTGCAGGCGACGCTCGCGCGAGGACTGGGCCTCGCGCGCAGCGTGCTCGGTTCGCGCCTCGGCACCGACGTGAACGTCGCGATCCTCGAGCGCGCCACGCACCTCGAGCTCCGGCATTTCGAAGACCCCGACTTTTACGACAAGCTCACGCGCGCCCGCCGCGAGGCCTCGTCGCGACCGGTCTCGCTCGTGACCGAGAGCTTCGCCCTCGTGCAGAGCGTGCTCACGCTGGGCGGTTACGGCGCGCTCCTACTCGGCTTCAGCGGCTGGGCCGTGCTCGGGCTCCTCGTGGCGACGGTGCCCGCCACGCTCGCCGAGATGCGCTACTCGAAGACCGCATTTCGCCTGAGAAACTGGCGTTCTCCCGACTCGCGCCGTCTCATGTACCTCGAGTACGTCCTCGCCAACGACGAGCACGCCAAGGAGGTGAAGCTCTTCGGCCTGGGCCCGCTCTTTCTCGGGCGCTACCGCGAGCTTGCCGAGCGCTTCCACCGCGAGGACTCGGACCTCGCGACCCGCCGCTCACTCGTCACGCACGCGCTTTCGCTGCTCGCGACGCTCGCCTTCTACGGCGCGTACGCGGCGATGGCAGCGCTCGCCGCCGTGGGCAAGCTCACGCTCGGCAACATGACGATGTACGTGCTCGCGTTCCGGAGCGGTCAGCAGGCGTTTCAAGGCATCCTGAACGGCATCGGAGCGATCTACGAGCACAACCTCTACATGTCGAATCTCTTTTCGTATCTCGACGCGACGACCGACGCGCCAAGCGGCGCGTCCGCCGCGCACGCGACGAGCGGCGCGCGGATCGACGGCACGCGCCAAGCGGCGGCGGACGACGCAAAAGGCGACGGCGCCCGCCAAGCCGCGGCGGACAGCACGCGTCTCGGCGGAACGCCGCCGTTCGAAGCCGAAAAGGCGGCGCTCCCCACCGAGGCACCTGCTTTCGTCCCGCGCCCCTCCGCGGCGCTCGGCGAGCTCGGTATCCGGCTCGAGCACGTCGGCTTCCGCTATCCGGGCAAGGACGACTGGGTGCTGCGCGACGTGAGCCTGTTCATCCCGCGCGGCCAGAGCGTGGCGCTCGTCGGACAGAACGGCGCCGGCAAGACGACGCTCGTCAAGCTCGTGACGCGCCTCTACGACCCGACCGAGGGTCGCATCCTGCTCGACGGTAAGGACCTCAAGGAATGGGACGGGCGCGCGCTGCTCGAGCGGTTCGGCGTCGTGTTCCAGGACTTCAACCAGTACCAGCTCAAGCTGCGCGAAAACGTCGGCGTGGGCAGCGTCGAGCACCTCGCCGACGAGCCTCGCATCGTGCGCGCCGTGGAGCGCGGTGGGGCCGAGGCCGTCGTGTCGGGGCTCACGGCCGGGCTCGAAGCGCCGCTCGGGCGCTGGTTCCAGGACGGCGCCGAGCTCTCGGGCGGCCAGTGGCAAAAGCTCGCGCTCGCGCGCGGCTTCATGCGCGAGCAGGCCGATATCCTCGTGCTCGACGAGCCCACGGCGTCGCTCGACGCCGAGGCGGAGCATGCGGTTTTCGAGCGCTTCCGGCAGCTCGCGGCGGGCCGCACCACCCTCATCATCTCGCATCGGTTCCCCACGGTGAGGATGGCCGACCGGATCCTCGTGCTGAAGGACGGGCACATCATCGAGGACGGGACGCACGAAGCCCTGCTCGCGAAGGGCGACACGTACGCCCGCCTCTACCGACTACAAGCCGAGGGCTACGCGTGAAGGCCGCGCTGAAAGACGACCCACGCGTGAGTGCGGCAAGGACGAGACGCCGCCATCGGGCTCACGTTCAGGGCCTGCGTGCGACCGCGAGCAGGTGCGCGCTCGCACCGACGAGCGTCGGCTCGTGCCCGAGCCGCTCGAGGAGCTCGGACAGGCGCGCGCGCTCGGCCGGGTCGCTCCAGCGCTTGCCGATGTCGGGCAGGAGCCACGTCGGCCCCTCGAGGCCCGAAAGCTCCAGAACGCCGAAGCCCGCGCCCGCCACCTCGGCGTCGAGCTCCTCGGGCCGGTGAAAGTACGCGGTCGCAAAGTAGCTGGGATTGTCGGTGGGGTTTCGGTGCTGACCGCTCTCGAGATCCGCGCCGACGATGTCGCGGAAAAGCGGGTCGGCGAGCAGCCCGCGCGCGATCCCGTCGAGCGCCGAAGCAAAGCGCGAAATGGCCGCCGCGAACAGCACGCCGCCGGGCCTCAGCACCCGGAACGCCTCGGCGAGAGCGAGCGCGCGATCGCCCGCATCGGTGAGGTGGTAGAGCGGCCCGCACAAGAGCAGCGCGTCGGCCGACTCCGCCTCCGCCTCGAGCGCTCGCGCGTCGCCGACTTCGGCCGACCAGCGACCGGCGTCGAAGCGCGACAGCGCCGCGCGCGCCTGCTCGACGTGGCGCGGCACGGCGTTGACGAGGTGGACGCTGTAACCGCGCTCGACGAGCCACGCGGCGTACACGCCGGGGCCACCGCCCAGGGCACTCGCGTCGCTCGCCGTTCCGGGCCGAGGGTCCTAGTGCGTCACCACCTAGTGCGTCACCACCTAGTGCGTCACCACCTAGTGCGTCACCACCTCGAGGTCGAAGCTCACTGCGGCGAGCCGAGCTCGCTCCTCCTCGAGCTCCGCGCGCACGAGCGGCGACTCCTCGAGAAACGCGGCCGGAAACGCCAGCAGAAGCTTGGAACGCCCGGCCTGACACAACGGGCTCGCCTGTGGCTCGGCGCTCTGGCTGCGATTGAGGCAGAAGGCGACGCGCAAGAGCACGACGAGGCGCAGGGCCTCCTCGCGCTCCGAAGCCGCGAGGAGCATGAAATCCTCGTTCGAGAGCTTGCGACGGTGCGCTCGCACGAGCACGGCGAGGAGCCGCTGCTCGTCCTTCGAGAAGCCGGGCATGTCGGCGTTCTCGAGCACGTACGCGCCGTGACGATGGTAGCCCGTGTGCGAAATGTCGAGCCCGATTTCGTGCAACCGCGCAGCCCACGAGAGCGCGTGGCGCGCGTCCTCGAGCCTCAGGCCCCATGCCGTGGCGACCTGCTCGAGGCACGCGACCGCCGTGCGCTCGACGCGAGCCGCGTGCAGCCGGTCGACTCGGTAGCGCTCCTCGAACTGGCGGATCGTCCGCTCGCGCACGTCCTCGTGACGGATGCGGCCGAGCAAATCGTAGAGCAGCCCTTCCCTGAGCGCCCCCGACGCCGGCCGCATCAGGTCGATTTCGAGGCGCTTGAAAGCGGCCATCAGGATCGCCAGACCGCCCGGCAGCACGTTGACGCGCTCGGGGTCGAGGCCCTGGAGCTTGACGGCGCTCGCGCGCCCCGCGTCACACAGCACCGAGCGCAGGCGCTTGAGCCCCTTGCGCGTGATGCCGCCCTCGGAAAAGCCATTGTCAGCGAGCAGCTGCGCGATGGCGAGCACCGTACCCGAGGAGCCGTAACAGGACTCCCACCCGACGTCGCGATAGCGCCGCTCGATCGAACGCAGCTCGAGCATGGCCATCAGCTCGGCGCGCCGGAAATCTTCGCGCCTGATCACGCCGCCCGGGAAGAACTGGCGCGACCAGCTCACACAGCCCATGAACAAGCTCTCGGTCGCCATGGGGTCGAAGCCTTCCCCCAGGATGCACTCGGTGCTGCCGCCACCGATGTCGATGACGAGCCGCCGGCCCGGCTCGTGCGCGACGCTGTGCGAGACGCCGAGGTAGATGAGGCGAGCCTCCTCGCGGCCCGCGATCACCTCGATCGGGTGACCGAGCGCGCGCTGTGCTCGTTCCAGAAATCCGGCGGCATTGCGCGCACGGCGGAGCGTGTTCGTCCCGGCGGCGCGCACGGCGCCTTGCGGCAGCGAGCGGAGGCGCTCGCCGAAGCGCGAAAGGCACGAAAGGGCGCGCTCGATCGCCTCGGGCGTTAGCTCCTGAGACGCGTCGAGACCCTCGGCGAGCCGCACGCGCTCGCGCAGTCGATCGACGACCTTGGGCTCGGCCCCCTCGACGCGCGCAACCACCATGTGAAAGCTGTTCGAGCCGAGATCGACCGCCGCGACGGTGCGCGGCCCCGAGGGTGTCTCGCTCGGTGCGCCGGCGTCGCTCACGGCTCGAGCTCCGCGGGTGAAAGCTCGACGATACGAGGCGGATCGATGGTGAAGTCGCTGAAGCGAATCCAGCTCGGCGTGACGCGAGCGTGGGTGATGCCCGGCCATGCGAGGCGCTCGCGCCCGTCGGGGTAAGCGACGAAGTAGCAATCTCGGATGCGATCGCGCTCGGCGCCGACCGGAAAATCAACGCGGCCCTCGAGCTGGAGGGTTGCCTCGTGATCCCAGCCGATCACGACGGCGATGCGCGGATCGGCCGCGAGGTTCTGGAACTTGCGCGTTGACTCGAGCGTGTCGAACACGATCTCGAGCGCGTCCGTGACCGCGAAGCCGACGACCGCGGCCTGGGGCGCGCCGCTCGGGCCGGTGCTCGCCACGACGGCGAGCCGGTGGCGCCGGAGGAACCCGACGAGCTCGTCGCGCCGCATGCACCGGAGCTAGCACGGCCACGGCGCGGCGGCCGCGTCCGGATTGGGGCCTCGGGGCACGAGCGGGGCTAGCGGGCCCGAGGCGATTCGTGTAACGCTCCGAGCTGCGATGAAGTGCGAGGCCTGTGGGCACGACAACGTTGACGGTGCTCGCTTCTGCGCGAGCTGCGGTTCCATCCTGGCTACCCCGCAAGACGGGCCCGATCCGCTCATCGGCCAGCTGATCGGCGCACGCTACCGCGTCACGGGCGTGCTCGGCGAAGGCGGCATGGGCAAGGTGTACGTCGGCGAGCAGCAGATGGGCACCACCGTCCGCAAGGTGGCGATCAAGACACTCCACAGCCACCTCTCCAAAGATCCCTCGGTGCTGGCACGTTTCCACCGCGAGTGCGGCACGGTCGCGCAGCTCGAGCACCCGAACACGATCAAGTTCTACGACTTTGGCTCGACCCAGGACGGCACGCTCTACATCGCCATGGAGTTCGTCGCCGGCAAGCCGCTGAGCGACGTGATCCTAGAGGGTCCGCTCTCACCGGAGCGCGTCACCAAGATCATGCGGCAGACCTGCGGCGCTCTGGACGAAGCGCACCTTCAGGGCATCATCCACCGGGATCTCAAGCCCGACAACATCGTGCTCACCGATCGTGCGGGCGAGACCGACTTCGTGAAGGTCCTGGACTTCGGTATTGCCGCGCGACAGGAGTCAGCCGACGCGAACAAGGAGCAGAAGCTCACGCAGCAGGGCATGGTGCTCGGCACGCCGCCCTACATGAGCCCCGAGCAATTCACGGGCAAAGCGCTCGACGCCCGCAGCGACGTCTATTCGCTCGGCGTGATGGCCTACGAGATGCTGTCCGGCAAGCTGCCGTTCGAGGCGGACACACCGTGGCAGTGGGCCACGCAGCACATGACGGCGCAGCCGATCCCGCTCGAGGTGTCGGCACCGGCGCTCCACCTCCCTCCGGCCATGCGCCAGGCCATCCTGCGCGCCCTCGCCAAGGACCGTGAGCAACGCCAGGCGAGCGCGCGCGAGTTCTTCGCGGAGCTCTCCGGTGGCGCGCGCATGACCGTCACGGGGGACCCGCCCGAGGGCGTCAAGCACTCGGACACGGCGGCCATGGCTCAGGCCCCGGACTTCAGCGGACCGCCACCGGTGTTTCCGTCGAAGCCGGGCCCGATGTCCCCCCACGTTCCAATGACGCCGCCCGGCGTCGTCGCCGTCCCGCCCGCGCCGGTCGTCACGCGCAACCGGGGCGGCGGCAAGGGGCTCGTCGTGGGGCTCGGGGTCATGGGAGTGCTCTTGCTCGCGGCGATGGCCGTCGTGGCCGCGCGCTCGATGAAATCCGACAACGGTCCGGAGGTGCTGACGATCCCGACCACGACGCCCGCTGCGGCGTCCCCGAGCCCCACGGCGTTCGCGCCCCTCGCGACCACCCCGGTCGACACCACCCCCACGGCCGCCGCAACTCCCACGGCAACGACGCCCCCCGCGACTCATCCCACGGGCAAGTCGCCAAGCACCCCGAGCACGGGCAAGGCGACCTCGGCTCCTTCGGCGTCGGCGGCGCCTACGTCCACCAAGCCCTCAGGAGGCGGCGGTGGCTGCGACGCCTGCGTGGCTGCCGCCCGGACCGGCAACATTTCCGGGGCCGCGGCCGCGATCGGGAGCTGCAGCGCTGACGAGAAGGGCCGCTGTATCTCCGCGGCGAAGGCCGGCGCGGTCGCGGCCGCCAAGGCGGCCGCGCTCAACGGAAATTGCTCTCAAGCGAAGGCCATCATCAGCGCCGCCCAGGCGATGGGCGCCGGCTCGCCGAAGCTCGCCGGGGCGCTCAAAGGTACGAGCTGCGATTGAGCGATCTCCCCCGCGCGCGCAGCGGTTTGTTGGCGTCCACCCGTAAAATCTGCTTTCACTGCCATGTTACAGTGACGGCACTTTAGCGATTTATCTTTTTCGCTCCGCACTATTAGGCGATCGAGGTCGGCCAGTCGGCCCAATACCCTTGTCGTTCGCTTGACTGGCCCTTGTCGATGGCGCTACATCCGGACAAATCAACATTGGCGACCGCGGCAGAGACTCCCCACTGGCTCTCCGGAAGCGGGGGTCGCCCGCGCTGCCAAAGCTAAAGCATGGCCACCATGTTCTCGAGAATGACCTGGCGGGAGCTTTGCCGCTCCGGCCGCTACAAGGGTCTCTGGGTCGCGATCGACAACTGCCGCTACGACCAGGTCACCCGCCAGCCCCTCGAGGGCGACGTGGTCGACTCCGACGCGGAGTTCTCCGAGCTCTGCTCCCGCATGCGGGAGATGGGCCGGACCTCTTGCACCATCGTTTTCTGCGAGAGTGATGTGTTCGTGGAGGAGGAAGCCGCCTCCCCCGCGGCTCCTCGCCTCGTCGAGGGCGGGCACTCCGCCTAGCGGCCTGTTCGCGAGAAACGGGGGCCTCCCCCCAAAAACCCGGGCATACCCTGCGCTCAGCTCGAGCCGCGTGACCTCGGCCGCGCGAAGAGACGCGCCGAGAAGCGGAGAGCCGGTCGCTCCACCGCGACCAAGCTCACTCAACCTGCCGCGAGTGCGAGGGGCACCGCCATCTTGCCCGGCTCGACTGCGTCGAGGATAGGGAGGCTAGTCCGAGGAAGGCCTGGCCGGAACCACTCG
Source organism: uncultured delta proteobacterium (assembly GCA_963841435.1). Lineage (GTDB taxonomy): Bacteria > Myxococcota_A > Polyangia > Polyangiales > Polyangiaceae > PMG-095. The sequence continues at coordinate 211,760 of CAWJCS010000001.1, read as the reverse complement.
CGGCAAAGGGGGGGAAGCAGACCCCCGCGCCGTGGCCTTGACCGGCTTCTCGATCACCTTTTCGACTCCGGGCGTGAGCGCGTAGCGCTCGACCGTGAGACCCGCCATGAAGGTGCGGTGATAGTCGCGCGGTGCGCGTGCCGCGAGCGCCTTTGCGACGCTGCTCGCGCCGGGCGTCGGACGCCCTTCGATCGTCCAGACGGCTCGCGCACCCCCGAGGAGCGAACCGAGCTTGGATTGAAAGTGGCGCGGGAGCTCGCGATAGACAAAACGCGGGTACCGCCGCGAGCTTCGTCCGAAGTAATACTCGAGAAGGGGCTCTTCGCGGCCGCCCAGCGTGAGGACCTCGTCCCTCGGATCGACGTTGGCGGTCATGATGCCGAGCGCCTCGCGCCAGCGAGGCTTCTGCGAACGGCCATAGTAGAGCTTCCTCAAGCCGATCGCACCGAGCACGAGGAACGTCGCAAGCGCGGCCGCGCGGCGCCTGTCGGGCGAGCGTGCCACGAGCCCCGCGCCCGCGACGACGGCGAGCGGCGAAGCACACCACAAGAACTGGCGGTGCATGAAGATCGCTTCACGCAGGCTCAAGAGCAAGAGCAGCGCGGGCCCGAGCAGAGTGAAGAGCCAGAGCGAGACGAGCAAGAGAGGTCGCGTACGAAGTGAGTACGACCCGAGCGCGCAAAAAAGGGGGATCAGCAGCCAGAAGCCGGGCACCTTGCCGAACAGATAAACGAGGCGGAGCGAGCGGGCGATCGTGTAGCGCGTCGGGAAGCCCAGCCAGAACTCGCCGTTGGCGACGCCCTGTGCCTGCTCGACGAGCTGCACGAGCCACGGCGCATAGGCGACGACCACGGCGAGATTGGCGAGCACCCAGTTGACGACGAAGGCCGAGCGTTGCGCCGGGCGAGCGATGATGAAGGCAAGCGCGACGAGCGAGCACACCGCCATGAACACCGTGGCGGTGCTTTGCATGTACAAGGCGAGCGTCGTGCCGAGCCAGAAGGCGAGCCAGGCGACGAGTGCGTGTCGTCGGAATCCGTCGGCGCCCTTGCCGAGCTGCCAGAGTGGCATCGCCGCCGCGTCCTCGTGGGCGACGAGCCACAGCACGCCGGCCATGGCCACGCTCGCGCCGAGCGCGTACGCCGCGTACATCCGCGCTTCCTGGTCGTAGGCGAGCGAGGTCGGGTTGAGCAGGATGACGAGCGCCGAGGCCGCGGCGAGCCAGCGCCCGCCCACGACGCGTCCCATCGCGTACACGGCAAGCACCTTCAGCACCCCGAAGAAGGCCGACGGGGCACGCAACATGGCCTCACTGTCTCCGAGTCGCACCCACAGGCTCATCAGCAGGAAATAGGCGGGGTTGTGGTGGTTGACCTTGGCGTCGGCGACGAGCTCGTCGAAGGGCAAGAGCGACCGGTGGTAGGTCGTCGCCTCGTCGAGCCACAAGGACTCGAGCCCGAGACCGTAGAAGCGCGTGACGATCGCGAGCACCAGGAGCACGCCGAGAACCACGGGCTCCCGCTCGAACCACTCGGCGAGCTGCAGAGTGATCCTTCCGGTCCGTCGGGCTCGAGTCAGCGCCATGGCCGCATGCCGTGGTACGGGGCGAAATTCAGGCAGTCAAGCAACAGCCACGTGCACCCGGTCCTGGCGCTCGCGAGTGCCCTTTCCCCCAAAGCCCCCCGCAAGGTGCGCTCGGGCAGCGTGGTACGCTGCGGAGCGAAGCAGGAGCGCGCGGCTCCGCTCGAACGACGCGCCATGAACCCATCGGATAGCGAGCTCAAAGAGATGCTACTCGCGGCGCGGACCATCGCGATGGTCGGCGCGTCGTCGAAGCCGCAGCGGCCGTCGCACGGGGTGTTCGCGCGTCTCGTGCGCGCCGGCTATCGCGTGATCCCGGTGAACCCTTTCGAGGCGACCGTGCACGGGGAGAAGGCCTATCCGGCGCTCGCCGACGTGCCCGAGCCGATCGACATCGTCGACGTTTTCCGCCGCGCCGAGGAGACGCCGAGCCTCGCTGACGCCGCGGTTCGCGCGCACGCCAAGGTGCTCTGGCTCCAGCTCGGCATCGTCAATGACGAAGCGGCTCGGCGCGCGCGAGCGGGCGGCCTCGTCGTCGTGATGGACGCCTGCCTTGCCGTCGCCGTGTTGACACTCCGGATCCAGGTGGGGTAGCGCGAAACCCTCCCGCTGGACCGCGGCCCGGCGTCACGGCCGGCGAAGCGGGCGCTTACGCTGCTTCCCTTCGCGGTCGTCACGATCCCGGTCCGTGTCGTGCTTGTCTCGAGACGCGCCTTCGGGGTCGCGCACGAAGAGCTCACCGTTCTCGAAGCGCGCCGCCTGCCTGAACCCCTCGCCGCGCTTGCTGAAGCGCCGGTTGGCGCGGCAGTCACCCTGGACGAACACGCCCACGACGTCCTCGGGAACGTCGTCCCAGTTTCGTGGGACCTTCGAACGCGACCATGAGTGGCGCGGCGAGACGCGCGGCAACCTGGAAAGGTCGTAGATCCCCCGTGGCAGCTTGGCGTCGCAGCCGAGCACGAGCACGCGACGACCGGGAGCCGGAGGCAGCTCTTGCTTCTTTCTCGCGAACCGCCTGAGCTCGAGGCTACCCCAGCGACCGCTCCCTCGGCTGAAAGAGAGCGCCGTTCGATAGAAGCGCACCTCGCGCACGAGGCGCGGTACGGTCATGGGGTCGGGCGGAGAGTGGTTGATGAGCAGATGGGTGACCCCGAGACTTCGCAGGTGCTGGTATGCCGCGCGTGGGGTCGGATAGAGCAGGTAGTCGGTCGCTCCCTGGAAGCCCGCGACGTCCCACAACGTGCGGCGCTGCACGCCCAACAGCTCGTATTGGTCGTGACACATGACGACGGCGTTCTGACCCAGCTTGCGCGCGACGTCGTGTAGCGCGCCGTAGCGCTTGAAGCGGTCGCCGCGCTGGCCGTCGAAGCCCGCCGTCACTTGATCCATGAGCGACGTGAGCGCCGAGCCACCCGCCGAGCGGTGCGTCTTCAGGAACCAAAACCCGCCGCTCCACGCGAGCTGGAACGAAACCAGGGCCCCGACGCCCACGCGGGCGAGCGGTCCGAGCGGCCAGAGCCGCGCCAGCATGCCCGCCGTCGCTGCGGCGAGCCACGGCAAGAGGCCCTGCAGGAAGCGCTCCTGATGATTGGTGAAATACCAGAGGAAAACGCCCAGATGGGAGCCCAGCACGAGCAGCCAGAGCTTTCGGGTCCTCTTCGCGAAGAGCGTCGGAACGACGAGCAGCGTGAACAACGAGCCGAACACCGGCATGTCGTAGTGGAAGCCCCAGATATCGCGCGGCACGAAGGAGAACGTGACGACGGCGCCGAGTGTCTCGAGCAAGCGATCGGCGAGCGGGCCCTGGGGCGTGAATTCCGGAACCTGAAACACGCTGCGCACCAGATCTGCGGCGCCCGCATGGAACGGTTTGGCACCGAGCCGCTCGGCAAGCAGCGGGTAGAACGGGTCGCCGTAAAATGCGAGGTTCTTCAGCCAGTGCGGCGTCGAAACGACGAGTGCCGTGAAGAAGCCCGCGAGCGCCGGCAAGAACGCCCTCTTGCGGACGGCGTGGAAGGCGAGCAACAGGCCGGCGGGCGCGATGAAGTAGAGCGCCTGATAGCGCGTGAGCGCGGCCCCCGCGACGAGCGCGCCCACGAGCACGAAGCGCCGCGTGCTCGGCACGCGAACCGCAGCGGCCGTCGCGAGCGCGACGGGCGCCGCGAAGAACGCCAGCACGTGATCCGCACCGACAACGAGGCCCGAATCGTAAAGCAGGATGCCAGGAAACAGGAAGAGCGCCGCGGAAGCGAAGCGCCGGTTCACGCCAGGCGCCACGCGTCGCGAAAGGAGCGCGATGCCGGGCAGCGTCGCGAGGAAGATTGCGTACTCGATGTGCCCTGCGAGCGTGACGTGCCCGTATAGACCGCCGAGCGGCTCGAGGAACGCGAACGTGTAGAGCAGGGTCGCGAGCTGTGGATAGGCCGCGAGATACCAGCCGTCCGGGCGAGGCCGAATGGCGCCCGTGAGTGCGTACTCACTCGCGAGGGGCAGGTGGTACCAGAGGGCGTCGAACCCCGCATTGTCGGGTGCGACCACCTGGATGTAGAGCGCCAGTAGAGAGAGCGCGAGCAGCGCGGCCGAGAGCCATTCGATGAGCGAGCGCGGCACGAAAAGCCGCAGGCTTCGCGTGCCGAAGCCGTGACGGCGCAGCGCGCGAAAACGCCGCCTTCCCGCTCCATAGCCGAGCGCCACGAGCGCCACGGGCCACGCCACGAAGAACACGCCGCCGAGCACGCCGGCGATCCCCGCGGCGAACACGCCGAGCGCGAAGAGCACGACACCGAGCGCGAACGAGAGCAACAGCGACTCGCCGAGCCAGAGCCCGCGCACGCCGAGCCACTCGAACAGGCGGCAACCCGCGCACAGCGCGGCGAGCGCGAACACCAGGGTCCAGAACCACGCCACGACGTAACGCGGCAGCAACCACGACTCGACGGGGTAGTTGAGCTCGATGACGGCGACGAAGACGGCGAGGCTCGCCAAAAGGGCGAGCGCCGCCGCACCGTCCCGAAGGCTCGGTCGCCGGCGCCACCGAGCGAACGCTAGGAGTCCTTCCCACACTGCGGGCGAGCCCGTACCCTGGCGCCTGGCAGACTTCAAATCGGCCGGTGCGAGCGGCACCCCGATCATCGCGGCCCCCACGGGTGTATCGCTCAGGGAGCCCCCTGAAGCGTTTTGGGCCACGGGGGGCAATCCGCAAACCGCTGCGCGCCGGCCGGGGCAGCCTCGGGACCGTAATGATTGGCGGGGCCCCGCGTCTGCCACTAGGAGGACCTTAGATGCACCGTCCACCACCCGATCCCGCGCCGCACGGGCACGGGCCAGCGCTCCCCGCCGAGCAGGACTCTTGCTGCGGGCACTCCCCTGATGGGGAAGGGCACGAAACGTCGCGGTCACATGGACACGACGACCCGCCGCACGCGCACGACCACGCGTCGCACGGGCACGGCTCGGCCGGTGCGCCACCAACGGCCGCCGCCGGCGCAGCAGGGTCGCCCACCCACACCTGTCCCATGCACCCGGAGGTCCGACAAGAAAAGCCGGGCGCCTGCCCGAAGTGCGGCATGGCGCTCGAACGAACGGCGCCCGCGCCGGCGGCGAGACAGTGGACGTGTCCCATGCATCCCGAGATCGTGCGCGACGCTCCCGGTGCCTGCCCCCTGTGCGGCATGGCGCTCGAGCCGCTCGCTCCCTCGGTCGGATCCGAAGAAGACGGTGCCGAGCTCAGCGACATGAAGCGACGGTTCTGGCTTGCAGCCGCGCTGACGGCACCGCTCCTCGTCTTCGTCATGGGCGACATGTTCCTCGGCCACCCGCTCTCCGGCGTGCTCTCGATGCGAGCGACGGCGCTCATCGAGCTCGCGGTCGCGACGCCTGTTTGTACGTGGGCGGCGTGGCCGTTCTACGAGCGCGCCGTCGCGTCCGTGCGACACGCGAGCCCGAACATGTTCACGTTGATTGGGCTCGGCGTCAGCGTCGCGTTCGTCTACTCGCTCGTCGCAGCGCTGATGCCCGGCGTGTTTCCAGCGTCGTTCCGCGGCCCCGACGGCGAGGTGGCGGTGTACTTCGAGGCCTCGGCCGGCATCGTCACGCTCGTGTTGCTGGGGCAGGTTCTCGAGCTTCGCGCGCGCAGCCAGACGAGCAAGGCCCTCGAGGCGCTGCTCGGACTGGCGCCGCACCAGGCACGCCGGCTGCGCGCCGACGGCAGCGAGGAAGACGTGCCCCTCGACGCCGTGGCCGTGGGTGACGAGCTCCGCGTGCGGCCGGGAGAGAAGGTCCCGGTCGACGGCGTGGTGCTCGACGGGCACGGCAACATCGACGAGTCGATGGTGACGGGCGAGGCGCTCCCGGTGCGAAAGGGCCCGGGCGACCGCGTCATCGGTGCGACGATCAACGGGACGGGCAGCCTGGTGCTACGCGCCGAGAAGGTCGGCGCCGACACGCTGCTCGCACGCATCGTCGCGCTCGTCGCCGAGGCACAGCGCAGCCGCGCGAAGATCCAGAAGCTCGCCGACGTCGTGGCCGCCTATTTCGTGCCCGCGGTCGTCGTGAGCGCGCTCGCGACGTTCGTCGTCTGGGCGGTGGCCGGGCCCGAGCCGAGGCTCGCCCACGCGCTGATCAATGCCGTGGCGGTGCTGATCATCGCCTGCCCGTGCGCGCTTGGCCTCGCGACACCGATGTCGATCATGGTGGCGATGGGAAGGGGAGCGACCCAGGGCGTGCTCTTCAAGAACGCCGAGGCCATCGAGGTGCTGCGCCAAGTGGACACGCTCGTCGTCGACAAGACCGGCACGCTCACCGAAGGCCGGCCCAAGCTCCTCCGCGTGCTCTGCGAGACACCCACCGGCGAAGAGAGCCTGCTGGGCGCCGCCGCGTCGCTCGAACGCGGCAGCGAGCACCCGCTCGCTGCCGCGATCCTCGAGGGGGCCACGGCGCGCGGCATTGCGCTCGGCGCCGCCGAGGAGTTTTCCGCCGTACCGGGCAAGGGCGTCACCGGTCGCGTCGCGGGAGAGCGCGTGGCCGTCGGCAATCGCGCCCTCATGGAGAGCCTGGGCGTCGACGCGTCGCCCTGGCTCGAACGCGCCGAGGAGCTCCGCGCCGACGGGGGGACCGTCATGTTCGTGGCGATCGGCAGCTCGCTGCGCGGGCTCCTGAGCGTCGCCGATCCGATCAAGCCGACGACACCCGACGCCATCCGCAAGCTGCACGACGAAGGGCTCCGCATCGTGATGCTGACGGGAGACAGCCGAACCACGGCGCAGGCGGTCGCTCGCAAGCTCGGGATCGACGAGGTCCTGGCCGAGGTGCTGCCCGAGCAGAAAGCGCAGCGCATCGAGGAGCTCCAGCGCGAGGGGCGCATCGTCGCCATGGCGGGCGACGGCATCAACGACGCCCCGGCGCTCGCGCGCGCCGAGGTCGGCATCGCCATGGGCACGGGTACCGACATCGCGATGGAGAGCGCGGGGGTGACGCTCGTGAAGGGAGACCTCGTGGGGATCGTGCGCGCGCGGCAGCTCTCGCGCCTGACGATGGCGAACATCCGACAAAACCTGTTCTTCGCGTTCGCCTACAATGCTGCGGGCATTCCCATTGCAGCGGGCGTCTTGTACCCCGCGTTCGGCGTGCTCCTGAGCCCGGTCCTCGCCGCAGCCGCGATGAGCTTCAGCTCGGTGTCCGTGATCGGCAACGCTCTGAGGTTGAAGCGGGCGCGGCTTTGAGGCGCGCTCCGCTCAGCGAACCTTGGGCTTGACGATGGCCTTGCCGTCCTTGAGCACGACGTCGAAGTCGATCTTGCGGTTCTTGTACTGAGCCTTGAGCTGATTCTCGGTCGCGCGGATCGTCTTTGCGAGGCTCTCGAACGAAACCTGGCCGGCCTCGCGATTGTCCTTCTTCATCCGATTGAGCTTCTGGTGGAGCTCCTTGACGCGATCGTCGGTCATGCCGCCGCCCGCAGCGGCAGCGGGGCGCGCCGGCTTGGGCGGCGGCTGGATGCGAGCGACGGGCACCGCGCGCGCCGCAGGCGGGTGCGCCGCCGTGGGGGAGCTCTTCTGCTTCGCGGGTCGCTCGATGGGCGGCCGCTCGGCGGGCCTGGGCGAAACGGGCTGCGGGGGGCTCGCGACCGGACGCGGCGGGGTCGCCGCCGGCGGGACCCAGCTGCCGAGAAACCCCATATCGAGCTCGAGGGACTCGTATTTGGGCGGCCGCGTCGGGGCGGGTGCGGCAGCGCGCCGTTCGGGCGGCACGGGGGTCGGCCCACGGGCTGCCGACAGCTGCGTGGCGCCGGGTAGAGGTGCCGGGGGGGGGACATTCACCGTGGCGCCCGCGGCGGCGGGCTCGGGCGCGGCCGGACGCGACGAGCGCGCGTCCGCCGCGGCGGCGGCCACGACTGCGGCAGGCGGCGGAATGCTGCCGGTCCTGCCGAACCGCCGGCGCGCCGCGATGGTGAGCTGCTGCTCGGGCGAGAGCTGACGCTCGGCGCGCAACAGATGGCGCTTGTACGTTCCGTTCTCGATCTCGCGGCAGATGCGCTGCCAGTATTGCTGGAACGTGTTGTAACGCTGGATCAGGGTCTGGAGCTTGAAACGCTTGCCCGTGTTGCGGATCTTTTCGCGGCGCATCACGTAGATGCGGCGATCGACCTCTTTTCGCGCCACGGCGGGCTCGATCTTCTCGAAGCCGAGAAAGTACTGCTCGTAAAGGGCTCGTAGCCGCTCGAGGCGTACCTCCAGGTCTTCCAGTGCTTGGTCGAGCTCTTCGGGGCTCATCGCGTACAGGGTCTAGAGCGGGGTCACCGACAGGTCATCGAAACAGAGAGGTACGTCCCAATCGTTGAACCCCAGGTGCTCGTGTCCAGGGCCAGTGAGTGGTGCGGGATCGACGAATTCGTGGATCAACGTGTCGTCCACGGAAAAGCTCACGGTGCGGCCATCGGCTCGCTCCAGTTTGACGTGGTAGCTCCGGCCCTCGACGACCCGCTGCGTCCGCGGATCCTCGGAATCGGCCAGCAGACGCACCTCCTTGCGCGTCGCGCCATGCTCGTTCAGGCGGGCGAGAACGTTCAAGCGGTTCTTCCATCCGCCGAGAATGGCGAGGTAGCTCGTGGCATCGTCGTAGGTCGTCGAGCTCGCGGCACTGCGGCCGTCGCCCCAAACCTCGACCTTGATGTCGCCGTCCGGCGATCCACTCGTCACGTCGAGCTCGATGCGCGCGTTGACCGGCAAGCGCCTGAGGAGCCACACCGGGTGGTTCTTGGCGCCGCGCCCGCAGAGCCTGCCCTCCTCGATGTGCCAGACCTTCGAGGTCGGGTTCCAATCGGGTCCGAGCGCCTCGCGCTCGAAGTCGTCTCGAAAGGGGTCGGTCAGGAGCCCGCCTGCGTCGACCCCGGAGGATGGTTCGGGACCTCGCTCGGTGCTCGCGGGCAAGAGCTTGGCGGGCCGCCCCTTTTCAGGGCGCTCAGCGTGCGGCGCGGCCCCTCCGTCGCGCTCGAAGCCTGGTGGATCGGCGGGGAGGCACCCTACGCCGAGCAGCAGGAGCGCAAGCGGCATCCGGAACACCTGTGCCATGCTAATGCCGGGCGTTGCGGCTCGCCACGCATCCGGCCCTCAGCCGTGCGCCCGTCCGTCCGCCGTCGGCCACGGAGGTCGGCTTTCGTCCTGCCGGCGGCCTCAGATGCACCCCCTCCTATTCAGGATCCCGCTGCCGCCCTGGCGCCTGCCGCTGGGCGAGACCTTCTTGGGGGTGGCGCTCGCCGTCGCTCTCGGCGCCTGGGCCGGTCGGTCGCGCCGGTCCAGCCGCGCCACCGCGGCCTTTGGGGCCGCCGCCGCTGCTCTCGGCCTCGCGGCGCTCGGGCTGCGCGAACAGGTGCTCGTCCCCGGCGCGATCGCGGTCCCGGCGTTCGGCGCGCTGCTCGCGGGCTCGCTCGCGATCGGGGCGCTCGTCACCCTGCGCTCGGCCGAGAGCGCCGGCATCGGGCACGACGCCGCCGTGGCATCGGTCGCGGGGGGTGTCGCCGCGGGCATCGTCGGAGCCCGGCTCGGCTACGCCATGCTGCACCCCGGGGAGCTCGGCACGCCCGCGTCGCTCCTCGCGTTTCACGACGGCGGGCTGTTCGCTCCCGTCGGTCTGCTTTCGGGGAGCGCGATGGCATGGTGGCTCTCGCGAGCACGAAGCGCGTCGGGGGCGGCCCTGCTCGACGCCGCTGGTCCCGCGCTGGGCGTCGGCGTATGCCTCACGCGGCTCGGCTGCTGGCTCGAGGGCTGTGACTTCGGCAGAGCCCTCGACCCGAGTGCGCCGTCGCTCGTCGCGCGCCTCGGAACGTTCCCCTCGCTATCGCACGCCTGGGTCACGCAGGTGCTCTCCGGCGCGATCGCACCCGGAGCGGCACAAGCGTTGCCCGTGCACCCGGCCCAGCTCTACGAAGCAGCCGGCGGTGCCGTCCTCGCCCTGGCCGCGCTCGGAGCTCGGGCGCGCCAACTGCGCGCCGGCACGACTGCGCTCGTCGCGCTCGGGGGCTACGGGCTGCTTCGGCTCGCGGTTGAACGTGCTGCGCTCGCCGTCGGTCGAGGTGTGGGCGGTGCGCGCCCTCGCTCTCGCGTTGCTTCTCGCCGGGGGCGCCACCTGGGCCCGCGGCCGCGCGGGCGTTCGCGAACCCGAGCGACAACGCGGATGATCGCACTCAGCGCGCGCGCAGGTACTCGCGCGGCGACGTCCCGTGGGTCGCGCGGAACACGCGGTGAAACTGCGCGTAGCTCCCGAAACCCGCGACGCGCGCCACCTCGAGGAGCCGGTGCTCGCCGCCCTCGACGAGCTCACGAGCGCGCTCGATGCGGGCGCGGTTGCGATACTCGACCAGCGACATGCCGACTTCCGCCTTGAACAGGCGTGCGAGCCGGCTGGCACTGATGCCGAGCGGGGCCGCCATCTCTTTTCCCACGAGCGCGGGGTCGCGAGCGAGCATGCCCAAAGCCTTGCGCACTGCCGGGTGACTGGCTCGGGGCGGACGCTGGCTCGGAGGGGGGCCCTCGGCGCGAGATCTCGCGACCACGATGGTGCCGGCCAGTAGTCGGCAGAGAATCGCGGCCAGCGCCTGCTTGGGCTCGTCCACCGGAGTGTCGCCCCAACCCGCGTCGTTCACCAGCATGCCGAGGCGCTCCCGCCCCCAGCGGATCGGGGTGCAGGCGACGAGGTCCGCTCCACGCACGCGACTCGACGGCTCGCGCTGCGCGGCGAGCGGGCTGTTCTCGAGCACCATGAACGGGCGCCCGTGCTCGGCGCCGTGGAACGCCTCGTACGACCGCGTATCGACGTCGACGACGAGGTCGTGCTCCTCGACCAGCTCACCGGCGGGATTGGTGCCCCAAGTACCGCGCAGCCGCCGCGCCTCGTCGTCGAGCAGGAACAGGCTGACCGCTCGGAGCCCGACCTGCGACCTTGCGAGCTCGACGGCACGACGACAGGCGTCGTCGACTCGGTCCGTCGCGCGCAGGGCGTCGAAGGCCGCGACGAGAGCGGCGAGCTCACCCGCAAAGCCGCCCGCCAAGGGCGTCGGCTGCAGTGCCCGATCACCTAGAATGACTTCCCAATCGATCGATTGACGCAACGACGAGCTAGCCAACGCCGTCCTGCCTTTCAGTGCCCCCTAAACGGGACCAGGTCCTCCGCACCGGCCATCCAGCGGCCGGTCGGATCGAATTGCCGCCCCGCCTCGCAGCCCACCGAGCGCTCGGCTGGCCCCCCGCCCGCGCCCCCTGGCGCGGCTCTCGACTGGCCGAGGCGGGCCAGAACCAAAAATGCTGGGGAAACATCGTTCAACCGGGGAACGCGAGCCAAGGTCGCAAGCTCGACCGTCTCGCCCGTGCAAGTGCCCGCGGAGCGCCGGAATCGGCTCAGGGAGCCCGTCTCGGACGCTCGTGATAAGCCATCGCGGTGCGAGGGCTCGCCTGCCGAACAAGGGTCCGTCGAAGCGGCAACGCGCTCGCTATGGCGGCGGTGGCGCTCGCCCCGCTCGGCTGCAGCGCCTCGCTAGAGCCCATCCAGGTGGGCGAGGGGTGTCCCGATCAGCCGATCCGTGGCCCCCTTTCCTGGGAGAACACACCGGGTGAGCGCCTGATCGACGACTTCGAAGACGGCGACGTCAAGCTCGCCGCGGTCCAGGGTCGCGACGGCGGGTGGATCTTGGGCTGGGACACCACCCGCGTCCCGGTCGCGGAAAACTCGTCGCGCTGCGCCGCGCGCGGTCGAAACGCGGGACACTTTGCCGGCAGTGGGTTCACCGATTGGGGCGCAAACTGGACGGCGGTCTTCAAGAGCACGCCCGGCGTGGCCGTCGGGTACGACGCGAGCAGCTACCACGCGATCTCGTTCTGGGCCGCGGTTGGACCCGGCGCCGAGGCGCCCCTCGAGGTGCCCGTGGGGCTTACCACCGTCGACAATGCGTGGAACAGCGGCAACTGCAACGTCTGCATGGACTACTACCGGACGACCGTCGCGCTCTCACCGAGCTGGCAGCGCATCGTCGTTCCGTTCGACACGCTCGCGCAGAAGGGGGACGGCGATCCGCTGACGCCCCTTCGCCCCGACCAACTCGTCGGCTTCATCATCTGGCCGACGCACGGATTCGATCTGTGGATCGACGACGTTCGCTTCGAGCCCTAGTGTCCCCTCTTCGCTCAACCCCAGGGAACTTCGAGCAATCCGAACACGCCCACTAGCGGCGAGCCCCAGGAGCCTGCCCGGTTGCCGGCGAAATGGACGTCGATGGTCGGAACGGTGAAGCCCACGACCGTCCGAGCGCCCACACGAAGCCACGAGGCGAGGCGCAATCCGCCGTCCGCGCGCGCGTAAACGACGCCGCCGTACGTGTGCGCCGAAACAGCGCCGAGCGGAGGCGCGGTCGTGCCCTCGGCCGTGGCGCGCAGGACGCCGCCACCTAGGCCGACGCCGGCGAACCACGGGCCTGCGAGCTCGGACCAGCGCGCGCCGATCAACGCGCCCAAGAAGTACGCGCCCACCCGAGCGGAGCCCTCGGGTCCATCGATGTTGCCGCGCTCGAGCGGCGCGCTGAGGTCGACGGCAACGCTGAGCCGGCGGCCGAGGGGATAGTGCGCCGACAACCAGAGCTGCAGACCCGGGCCGACGCCGCCGGGGCTGAAGAGCGCCCCGAGGCTCGCCTGGGCGCCAGCCTGACCGGACTCGGACGCGGAGCGCTCATTTTCGCGCGCGGGCCGCTCATCGCTGGGTGTCGCGGCAGGCGGCGCTGCGGCGGCGGGCTCGGGCGGCGGCTGCCCCTCGTCGTAGAGCAGGCTCGTTCGGATGAGCTCCGCCGTTTGCAACGCCACGACGCCGTAGTTCGGACCGCCGGGCGACTCGTCGACGATCACCTGGCGCAAGAGCGACCGCCCCGACGTGGCGTCAGCCATCCATACCTCGACGCCGTTGCGCGCGGGGAGCACGCGGATCGCCGCCACGGCGCTCGTCTCGCGAGCGGCGGTGTCGAGCCGGTCGGCACTCGGTCGCTCGATGAGCGAGATGTCGAGACCACCGAGCTCTGCTTCGAGCCGCTTCACGAGCGGGTCTCTCGGATCGTCGACGATGAGCAGCACGCGCAGCCGTCCGCCCACCCGCTCGGGCGCCGCGAACGCGGTGCGGGAGCACACGAAGGACAGCGCGAGCACCGCGAGCACCAGCACGCCCGTGACCGTCCGAGCGAGGCCGGTGAGCGGGCCCGGCGCGGGGCTCATGGCGCCGTCAGCAGTCGCCTTGCCAGATTCGCGTACGGGCCCCTCGGGAAACGTTCGAGGTAACGCTCGGCATCGGCGCGCGCTCCCGAGTGATCGCCGCTGCGCTGTCGCGCTTCCATCAGGCGCCCCACGGCGTCACCCATGAACGGACCGTTCGGCGCCTCGGCGAGGCAGGTGGAGAACCACTTCACCGCGTCAGCATAGGCGCCACGCCGCTCGAAGGCGATGCGCCCCAGACGAAAGGCGGCCGCGGCCGCCGAATCCGTCCCCGGGAAGCGCCGCCTGAGGGTCTGCGCCGCGAGCGTCGCCTCCCCCACGTTGGCGGCCAGGCGCGCGGCGTCCGACAGCCCGAGGAGCTCACCCGGCTTGGCCGTGGCGCAGGCCTGGGCGAAGCCCGCCCGCTCCGCCGCCGCGAGCGCCCGGGGAAGGTCGCCCTCCGCCAGAAGCTCACGCCAAGTCTTCTCGCCCGGCTCGGTCGGCGACGGGCCTGCGGTGGATGTCACCGCGCCCACCGCGCTCGACTCGGGCGTCGGCGCTACGCCGGGCGTCGGCGGTTGGGACCCCTCGTCGGCAGAGGGCACGTCCGCGGAAGGGCCGGCCCGCGACGGAGCTTGCTCGTCCCCAATCCCACTGCAATCGAGGTCGAGGTGACCACCCGTCGCGACCGTCTTGCCGTTCGGCAAACAGCTTCCGGCGACGACGACGGACCCCTCGCTCACCGCGATCGTGAAGGTCTGCGCGCGCTGATTCCACGCCAGCCGGAAGCGCGTGCCGGTCACTTGCACCGAGACCGGGCCGGCGTCGAACCGCCACGCCGTCGCCCAGCGCTGGCGATGGGTGATCGCGACGTCAACGGCGCCGTCCTCGAGGAGCACGTGGGCGCCGTTCGGAGTCGTGGCGAGCACCCGCACGCGACCCGTCGGGCCGACGACCACCGAGCTACCCTCGGAGAACTGCAGCGATACCGATTGACTCGAGTCGGCGACGATGGGCACGTCCGTGCCGGCCACAACGCCGGTTCCGCCGATCTCGAACGAGATCGGAATGCGCATCCAGACTCCGAGCGCGAACAGCGCGATCGATAGTCCACACAGCGCGCCGACGACCGCGGTGCGGTGTCGCCCCCACGCCATCGCCCAAAGCAGCCCTAGCTTGCCGTCGGCGCTCAACGTCGCACGTTCGAGGAGCCTCGTACGAACGAAGCGAATTTGCTCCTCTGGCCGCGTCAGCTCGTCGAGCGCGCGGTCAAGCTCCTTGCCGAGCTCCGTCAGCCCAACTTCTCGAGATTCCATCGCATCCCATTCTCCAACCAGGGGAAGAGCTCGGGGTATCGCCGTGCACCCTCGAGAAATGACCGCTCGGCGCGGGACAGCCGCCGCTTGTACGTCGCGAGCGAAACCTGACAGACCTCCGCTGCCTCCGGCAGCGTCATGCCTTGAACGAAGCGCAGTGCGAAGGCCAACCGCTCGTTGGCGGAAAGCTCGTCGAGCAGCCGGTAAGTTTGCCGTAGCGCGGAACGCGCTTCCATCGCCGCAGGCTCGGCCTGCGTGGGGCTCGTGCGCTGCGGCGAAAACACGCTGAGCCACTTGCGGCGGGAGCGCCGGCGGATGTGCGCGCGCACCGTGAAGACGGCAATCGTGGTGAGCCAGCTTCGCACGCGGTCGAAGTTCTCGAGCTCGTGCACGGCGCTCATCGCCCGAATGAAGACCTCTTGGAGCAGGTCGGGCAGATCGGCGTCGGGGCCGAGCGCCGAGCGGAGCGTGCGTTGCACGTGCGCCGCGTGGCGATCGTAGAGCGCCGCGACGGCGCCCGGATGGCGTTCCTTCAGCGCTCGGAGCAGCGCCGAATCATCGCCGACGAATTTCAGCGGAGTAACCATCTAGTGCGATCGAAACGGCAGTGTGCACCGACGCGCGGAATCGGCTCACGGCCGCGGAATGAAGGGACAGCGGAACTCGCCTACCCCCACGGATGACGGTCGTGCCGGTGAATCGACGCCGGAGCGCGCGCGGGTTATCTTCTAATATTGGCGCTCCGACGGTTGGTACCGAGCGGTTTTGCAAACAGGCAGTCCATGCTGTTGCTCGCGTTCGCGACCGCGTGCAGCACCGGTGGCGCGGGCGGTTCGGGTAGCAGCGGGGCTGGTGGCACGGGGGTTGGCGGGAAAGCGGGCGGTGCGGGTGCTGCGGGCACTTCCGGCACTGCGGGGCTGGCGGCGGGTGCGGGCGGAGCCGGTGCGATGGCGAGCGCTGGCGCGTCGGGAAGCGCAGGCGACGGAGCCTCTGCCGGCACGTCCGGTGCGAGCGGGAGCGCCGGCGGGGGCCTCGGCGGCACGAGCGGTGGCGGTGCGGGCACGGGTGGAGGCGCCAGCGGCGGCGGCGCTGGTGCTTCGGGCAGCGGTGGCGCCGGGAGTGCCGGAACGAGCGGCGACGGTGGCGCGAGCGCTGCGGGCGCGGCTGGCAGCGGCGAGGCGGGAAATGCCGGCAACGGCGGCGCCGTCTTTGGGCCCTGCAGCGCGAGCGGCCTCACGTTCTGCAGCGACTTCGAGGATCAGACGACCGACATGCCCCCGAGCGGGATGGGTCTCGGCACTCACCTGAACGGCAACGGCACGGTCACCGTTGACGCAACCACACCAGCGCACAGTGGCATGAAGAGTGTGCATGTGTACGCCACGGGCTACCAGACGTTCTTCAAGCTCACGGGCGCGCCCGTCTTCCCGGCGCCGAGCGGGAAGCTCTACGTGCGCGTCTACGTGCGGCTCTCCGAGCCGATGACCGGCGGGCACAACACGTACTTCGAGGCGGGCCTCGACGCGAGCAGCGACGCGCCGTTCGAAACGCGCGTCGGTGTCATGAACGGCATGTTGATGATCAACCAACCGGACGGCGACCGCGGCTTCCTCTCCAATCAGAACTTCTACAACGATCAGCTGCCTGGCGTCGTGATCGCCCCCGCCACATGGGCGTGCGTCGAGTCGTACTTCGATACCCCGGCGAGCACGGTCGACTTCTGGGTGGACGGCGTCGAGGTGCCCGACCTCCACCGCACCGACTGGCAGCAGGAAACGTACGACGCGCTTCGCTTCGGCTACGAGAAGTACGCCGGCCCGGATACCGAGCTCTGGTACGACGATCTTGCGGTCGGCACCGCGAAGATCGGCTGCTTCCCGTAGCCGGGGCCGCGGTGTACGCTCCGCGCGGCTCAGCCCGCCGAGGAGACCCCAGCATGCCGAGGATTGGTCCGTACCCGCATCCCTTCATCCGGCGCCCCGGCGCCCTCTTCGTCGCGGCGCTCGCCCTGCTGGCCTGCAAGAAGAACGACGGCGAAGCGCCCGCTGGCGGCTACGTTCAGGGTCAAGTCGGCCCGGGTGGCGCGGGCGCGGGTGGAGCGCCCGCGATGGGTCAGGGCGGCGCTGCCGGCATGGTACCCGCGGCCGCTGGTGCGGCGCAGGGCGGCGCAACCGCCACGGCCATGCAGGCAGCGGGGGCTTCCGGCATGGCGAGCGGTCCGCTGCCCCAGAAGCTCGACCCGGGTGCGGGCGCGGTGCTCCAGCCGGCGCTGGCAGACCTCGCGAAGAAGGACATTCAGCCGGGCTCGAAACCGATCGGCGAAACGCTCGTCGGCAACTTCGGCCCGAACACGAGCCTCGAGCTGCCCATCCAGCTACAGCCGAACAAGTGTTACTCGGTGATCGCGGTCGGGGTGCCGCCCGTTGCCGAAGTCGCGCTCGAGCTCCAGCTCACCACGGTGGTCCCGGGCATGGCGCCGGTGCTTGCCGTCGACCAGGACAGCGGAGCGACCGCCGTGCTCGGCCGAAAGCCGAACTGCTACAAGTGGATGTTCGGCGTGATCCCCGCACCAGCCAAGGTCATCGTGCGCGTGACCTCCGGTAGTGGACTGGTCGTGGCTCAGGCCTACGAAAAATAGGCCGCTAGACGGCGTGACCCGCCCATGAGCCTCGAGCACGTCGTAAAGCGTCTCCAAAGCGGCCGGCCCCTGGTGGTGGCGGCCGACAGCAGCGCGAGCCTGCGGGCGCGCGGCGTCACCCTCGATGTGCCGGGCGCCCTGGGGTCGCTGCTGCGCGAGCGGCCGCTCGACGCGCTCGCGCACTATCGGGTCGAGGTCGAGTGCCGCGCCGACGTGCTGGCCGCTCTCACCGGCGACACGACGCCGAGGGCGCTCGCGGAGGTCGGCATGGAGCACCGGTCCGCGCAGCTCACCTCACTCGCCGTCGAGCTCGCCTTGAACGCCGTCGAGGACAGCCCGAAGCCCATCGCGGTGGCCGGTGTCCTGGGATCGGACATGCTGGGCCCCGTGGCGGCGGCGCGGCTGCACGAAGAGCTTGCCGAACATTCGGCGCGCGTCGCGGCGGCGGGCTGTGAGCTGCTCATCGTGCGCGGGCAGGGTTCGCGCCTGAGCCTGATGGCAGGCGTCGTCGCGGCGGCTCGCACCGAGCTCATCACCTGGGCCGTGCTCGAACGGACCCTCACCGGGCCCGGTGCAACCGACGCCGAGCTCTTCCACGCGCTCAGTGACGCAGGAGCGAGCGCGGTGTTGTTCGAGGTGTCGAGCGTCGTGCACGGTCTCGCGGAGCTCGAGGCGGCGCGTGACGCGCTCGAGGCGCTGGGGCTCTCCGCCGGCGTGCTGCTCGCGGCGAGCGAGACCGCCCTGCCCGGCTTTCCCGACGAGGCGGGGTCGCCGGACACGTGGGCGGATCACGCCCTCGACCTCGACCTGGCGGGCGCCCGGGTCATCGGCGGCGGGGCCGGGACGACGGAAGCACACCTGCGCGCGCTGGCGAGCGCTCTCGGCTCGCTCCATCCTTCGCTCCCGGCGCACCACTCGGATACCGAGATCGACCCGGAGCCGCGGCACACGCCGACCGATTCCTGAAGCCTCCATGTCCAGCACCTCACGCGAGGACGAGCTTCGTCCCATCGCCGCCCCCGGCGACCTCGAATGCTTGTTCGTCGGCGCAGAAAAGGCGCCGGCCGACTTTCGCATCGGCGCCGAGGCCGAAAAATTCGGCGTGCACACCGAGTCCGGCAGCGCCATCGACTACGAGCACGACGTCACCCGCATCTTCTCCGAGCTCGAGACGGCAGGTTGGAGGCCGGAGCGCGAGAGCGAAAAGGGGCCCATCATCGCTCTGCGCCGCGAGGCCGAATCGGTGACACTCGAGCCCGGCTCGCAGCTCGAGCTGAGCGGCGCAGCGCTCCCCGACCTCCACGCCGTCGCGCTCGACATCGATCGCCACCTCGAGGAGCTCGTCGCGCCGTCACGAGCACTCGGCATCACCTGGCTGAGCGTCGGTTTCCAGCCCATCGCGCGCCAGGTGGATCTCGGGTGGGTACCAAAAGAGCGCTACGCCATCATGCGCGAGTACTTGCCCACGCGCGGCCACGCCGCCCACGACATGATGCGCCGCACGGCTACCGTGCAGGCGAACTTCGACTACGAAAATGAGGAGGACGCGCTTCTCAAGCTCACCGTAGCGCTACGCCTGAGCCCGTTGATCCAGGCCATGACCGCTAATTCGCCGTTCGAGGAACGGCGCCGCTCGCCGTTCGCGAGCCGGCGCGGCGAGGTGTGGCGGCACATGGACCCGAGCCGCTCCGGCCTGATCCCGCCGCTGTGGAAGCGCGGCCGCCTGGGCTACCGCGACTACGTCGAGTGGGCGCTCGACGCCGGCATGTTCCTCGTCAAGCGCGAGGGACGCGTGCTCCACAACACGGGGCAGACCTTTCGCGATTTTCTCGAGAACGGCTTCCAGGGCGAGCGCGCGACGCTGTCGGACTTTCGGCTCCACCTGAACACGCTGTTTCCCGAGGCGCGCCTCAAGAACACCATTGAGGTGCGTGCCTGCGACGCGCAGTCGCGCAAGCTTTCACTAGCCGTGCTGGCGCTCTTCACGGGCCTGCTCTACGACGCCCGCGCCCTTGCGGAAGCAGAAGCGCTCGCCGCGACGTTCGAGCTCGACACCGTCGAAGCCGCGCGCCCGGCGCTCGTCCGCGACGCGCTCTCGGCGAGCATCGGCGGCCGGAGCGCGCGCGAGCTCGCCGAGCGGCTGCTCGACATGGCGCTCGGCGGGCTCGAGCGGCGTGCGCGTTGGAACGCCGCCGGCGAGAGCGAGCGTGTCCTGCTCGAGCCGCTCGCAAAGCTCGTCGTAGAAGGCCGCTGTCCCGCCGACGTCACGGCCGAGGGCGTCCCCGTGGGCGCCGAGCTCACCGTCCCAGAAATCATCGCGCGAACGCGACTGTGAGCCGAGCGCCGGGCGTCGCCCCGGCGACGGGCAGGCAAGCGTCGGCGGCCCCGCTGACCCGGCAGGGCGTCCGGCACCGCGCGGCTAGACCCGCGCGCCGACGAAGGCTCGCGTCACTTCGGAACGGTGATGCGCGGCTTGCAACCCGCGAGGATCTGGATCTGCGCCATCGGATCACCCGTGATGGTGGTACAGGCGGAGGGGCAGAGGATGATGCGCGTGGGCATGTCCGGGTTGTCGTAGTACCAGGCCTGCTCGGCGCCGCAGGCCGACGCATCGGCCACGAGCCCGAGCTCCACGTCGGCGCCGCCCGCAGCCGTGTAGTTCACGTTGATGAGGTGCGGATCGATCTCGTCGCCCGTCGCCGTGGACGTGGGAACCGCGAAGTCGCACGTGATTGGCATGCCGCGGATCGCGAGGAGCGCGTTCAGCAGGTCCTGGGTCGCGGTGCTGCCGTCGGCCACGAAATAGGCCTGGTCGGTGCCGCCGGCCGCGGCGAGCTGATTGAGCTGCTGCTCGCTCGAGCCCGTGAGGCCGATGACGTACGTGAGGACGCCCGCGTTCATGTAGGCGTCGCGCGCGAGGGTCGCGATGTTGTTCGTGCTCGTGTCGCACCCGTAGGGCTCACCGTCGGTGACGAGCACGACGACCGTTTGCTCGTTGGGGGACGCCATCTGGTGCGCGATCGCCCACTGCTCGGCGCCGCCGAGCGCCGCGGACGTTGGCGTGGCGGGATTCGGGTTCGGGATGGCGGGCCCGGGCGGCGTCGCTCCTGCGACGGCCGCAACTAGGGCTGCCTCCTGCGCATCCGTGGGCGCGGCGTCGGCCGTGAGCACACCGAGGTCCACCTGCGGCTGCGCGCAGATGGTGGCGTCGCAGTTTGGCGTCATCATGGCGTTGTTATCGAAGCCCGTGCAGCCCGCGACATCGTCGGGGAAGAAGCGCAACGCGACGTGGAGATCGGCCGCTGCGGGATCCTGGAAGAACAGCGTGAGCGCCTGCGACGTGAGCTCCCAGCGGCTCGGGGTCACGCCATCCGTGCAGGCGAGGCTGTCCTGCATGCCGAGCGGGGGCATTTGCGTGGGGTCGGAACATTGGGTCATCGACCACGAGCGGTCGAACATGATGAACATGGTGACCTCTTTGAGGTCCGCGCTCGCTTCGCCGGTACCGCACGCTGCGTCTTCGTTGACCTCGGGCGTACCGGCCGTGCCGCCCTGTGTCGGGTCGATGATCGAGGAGCCCGCGATGCCGGAGCCGCCGGTCCCACCCGTCGTGCCGCCAGCACCACTGACCGCGCTACCCGCAGAACCACCGGTCACCGTGGGGATCGTGCCGCCCGATCCGCCCGAGCTCGTGGTGCCGCCGGTGAAGCCGCCAGGATCGAGCGCGCCCGTGTCGCTACTGCTGCAAGCATAGGCTCCAACGGCGAGGATGCCGATGCACGATAGGGTGAGGCGAGTGATGGTTCGGTTGTTCAAGGGGCACCTCGGAGTGGCGTACGACACCCGGCCCTGGGGTAGTCCGGTGGAGGATTCTAGCAGCCCATGTAGGTTCTGCGACCGCATTGACTCTGATCGCGTGCGCTATTTCCAAAGCGATCGATCCACTTGAGTCACGCCAAACAATTCTTGGCTCGTCCGAATCTCGCGCGATGCGATCGAGGAAAGGACGTACGTACCCGAACGAGGCGATAAAGAGGCAGCCTAGGTATTTCGGCGTGGATGACGGAGCGCGGCGGTGGCGACGTGCGCAGCCGAGTTCGACCGAGCCTCGCGGCTCGACCGACACGACACCAGACGACGGCCAAACGGAGCGCTGATCTGAAACCGGTACCGGTCGAGCTCAGGGCACGAGCGCGTGATGCCGCGGCTCGACCGAGTACTATCGTGGAGCGCATGAACGTCCTCTTCATCGGCGGCACCGGCATCATCAGCTCGGGTTGCGCCCGACGGCTCGTGCGCGAGCCCGGCGTGCGGCTCTCGTTCTTTGCGCGCGGCCAGAGCACGCGCGGCGTGCCCGACGGAGTCGAGGTCATCAAGGGCGACATCCGTGACCCGTCATCGGTGCGCGCGGCGCTCGGCAGCCGCGCGTTCGATGTCGTCGTTGACTGGGTCGCGTTCACGCCCGCCCACGTTCAGGCCGACATCGACTTCTTCAGCGGTAGAACCGGACAATACGTGTTCATCAGCTCGGCGTCCGCCTACCAGACGCCGCCCTCGCGCCTGCCCGTTACCGAGTTGACCCCGCTCAAGAATCCCTTCTGGCAATACTCACGCGATAAAATCGCGTGCGAAGACCTGCTCGTGCACGCGTACCGCGAGAACGACTTCCCCGCCACCATCGTGCGCCCATCGCACACCTACGACTGCCGGCTGCTTCCCGCCGAAGGCGGCTACACGGTGATCGACCGCATGCGTCGCAAGCTGCCCGTCATCGTGCACGGTGACGGCACCTCGCTCTGGGTCTTGACCCATCACGACGATTTCGCCAAGGGCTTCAACGGCCTGCTCGGTAACCGCCGCACACTGGGAGAAGCGTTTCACGTCACCACGGACGAGGTGCTCACCTGGAATCAGATCCACGAGATCCTCGGGCGCGCGGCAGGCGTCGAGCCCGAGCTCGTGCACGTGCCGTCGGAGGTGATTGCCAAGTACGACGCCGGTTGGGGAGCCGGGCTGCTCGGGGACAAGGCGCACAGCATGGTCTTCGACAACTCCAAGCTGAAGTCGGTCGTGCCCGGTTTCGTCGCGACGATTCCCTACGAGCAGGGCGCGCACGAGGTGCTCGCCTGGTACGACGCCGACGCGAGCCGCCGCGTGGTTGACCGCGAGTTCGACGCGCTCACCGATCGCATCATCCGGGCGCAGGCGGGCGCGCACGGCTGAGCGCCTGCGGCGCCAGACACACGAAACGGTACTCGACGTAGAAATCCGAGAGCGCCGTCGCGAAGACCCGCCGCCAGCTGCCGCTCTCCAATCGGTTCGGCATCGGCTTCGTGGCGCTCGACAGGCCTCGCTTCCAGCTCGACGGCGAGGCAGGCCTCGTGATCGCATCCGGCGCGGACATCCGCTTCGTCACCGTCGGCGTGGTGGCGCGCGGCGACGTGCTCACGTTCTAGATTCGTAGGGCCGCTGGGCGAAAAGAAGCGGTGGAGCGCCGCCGGACCCTGCGGCCGACCACGGCGAGGGCCGCGATGAGCAGGAAAGACCCGCGCTGATTCGAGGAATGCCGTCGGCGCGTGAGGTTGCAGGCGCACCCGGCGTCCTCACGCTGCGCGCCGCCCGAGCCCGGCGAGGGCGCGCCGACACCACCGACCCCTCCGCCGGCAGACGAGAGCGCGCCGGCCGCGCCTCCGCCCGCGCCCGTGCTCCCGGCCGTGCTGCTGCCTCCCATTGCCACACCGGCTTGTCCGCTTCCCGCCATGCCGGCCCCCGCGCCGCCTCCTCCCATCGCCGCACCGGCCTGTCCGCTTCCCGCCGTGCCGGCCCCTGCGCCGCCTCCTCCCATCGCCGCACCGGCAGCGCCGCCTTGCTCCGCGGTATCACCACCATCACCCGCGCTCGGTGCGCCCGCCGCTCCCGAGCCCGCGGTGCCTCCCGTCCCGCCCGAGCCCGCGGTGCCGCCCGCCCCGCCCGCGCCGCCGGCGCCACTCGAGCTCCCGAGCGGGACGAAGGCAAAGTCGCGGATCACGATCTCGACGGGCGTGTCATTCGAAGGCGGAGCCTCGAAGCACCACAGGTTCATGCCGAGGGGCAACGCCTCTTGCGGAATGTTCACCATGGGATTCGGCGGCTCGTAGGTCCAGGTTTCGATTGCTTTGGCCGTCGTGTCGCTCGGTACGAGGCCGGCGAAGAGAAAGTCCGTGATGCTCGTGCCCGTCCACGTGAAGCGGGAGGTGGAGAGCGTCTCGCCTCCGAGCGAGAAGGAATAGCTGTGCTCGCCGATGGTGCTGCCGGAAGCTGGGTAGTTCGTCCAGTCGCCGTTCGCTCCGTTCGCTCGTCCCCAGCGCGAGTACTCGATGTCGATCTCGTTGGTCCCGTCCCCACCAATCCCCGCCGCCGGCCCATACGGGAACAACCCGAGAACGACGTTCGGATCGAGCACGTCGATCGGTCCGTCGATCTGCCATTGGTAAGTGCCGAAGCCGACGCGATCCGTCGTAAAGACCTCCGCGGCCGACCACGTACCCCCGTTGTTGGCGATCCTGAGGTGAAGGTACCCGTCCACATCGACGCTGACGTTCGCGGGATCGCCGTCGCAAACGCCGGCCATGCCGGACGCGGTCACCTGCCAGGTGTGCCCCTTCCAATCGAGCGTGGCCGCGCGCGCTCCGCGGGCCGTGCCGAGCACGGCGAGCACGCCGAACACGGTGCCCCAACGCGGGCTCCAGGCCCGGCTCGGCGAACGGCTCGACTTGGGCTCGTGCAGTCGCGGCATTAGCACTTCTCTACCATGGCCCCGCACGGCTCTTGGCCGAGAAACCGATCCCGCCGCACGCCGGTAGCGCCTCGACGGTTCTGAGCCCGGACGCATGACTCGGCTGCCGTCAGCCCGCGGCGAGCCACGTCAGGAACGCCACGTAGAGCAAGAGGAGCAACCCGCCTTCCCAGCGCGGCATGTCGCGCTCCGTGCGCATGAAGGCGATCCCGAGCAGCGTCATGACCCCTACGACCACGAGATCGGCGGTCACCGACGCCACGGGGGCAGCGACCGACCCGAACGTTGCCGAAGCACCGAGGCACAAGAGGACGTTGAAGATGTTGGACCCGACGACGTTGCCCACCGCGAGGTCGCCGTGACCCCGAAACGCGGCGATCAGGCTGGCCGCGAGCTCGGGTAGCGATGTCCCGACGGCCACGATGGTCAGGCCGACCACGCGCTCGCTCATGCCCCACGCGATCGCGAGATCCGTGGCCGCCTCGACGAACAGCTTGCCGCCGAGCAAAAGGAGCAAAAGGCCCCCGAGCATGATGAGGACCCTACGTCCCCTGGTCCGCGATTCGGGTGCCCCAGCGAGCGCGGCGTCGTGCGCCTTCTCGTCGAGGCTCTCCGCGGCCGTAGCCTGGGCCGCCGCCCCACGCGAGGCCCTCAGCATCCACGCCGTGTAAACGCACGCGGCGAGCACGAGCAGGGCGCCCTCGAGCTTGCTCACCACGCCGTCGTAAAGAATGAACGGCAAAACGAGCGCGCTCAGCGCGAGCGCTGGCAGCTCGCGCTTCTTGAGCGAGCCATCGATGCGCGTCGGCCTTATCAGCACCGTGAGGCCCAGGATGAGCCCGAGGTTCGCGATGTTCGACCCGAGCACGTTGGCGAGCGCAATCTCACCGTGCCCCGTGTGCGCCGCGCCCATGCCGACGACGAGCTCCGGCGCCGACGTCCCGTAGGCGACCACGGTCAGGCCGACGACGAGCTTCGGGATCCGGAGCGAAAGCGCCAGCGACGCAGCCCCTCCGACGAACCACTCCGCTCCGAGGTAGAGCAAGAGGGCGCCGGCGGCGAGGAGAGCGGGATCGTACACGGGCGACGGTGCTTCGAAAACGGTCTCGGCCCGGGCGTCAGCGCCGCGCCGTCTCCTGGAACACGCGCATGGCGGTGGCCACCATCGAGGCCACGTCGGCGACGTTGGCGGGCAGGATGATGGTGTTGCTGCGCTGGGCCAGGGCGCCGAACTGGTGCACGTATTGCTCGGCGACGCGAAGCTGCGTCGCCTCGACGCCGCCGGGCTCACGCATCGCCGACGCCACCTGTCGGAGGCCCTCCGCGGTGGCCGTCGCCACCGAGAGGATCGCGGCTGCCTGCCCGTCCGCCTCGTTGATCTGCTGCTGACGGCGCGCCTCGCTCGCCTTGATCACCTGCTGCTTGTCGCCTTCGGCCGTGTTGATGGCGGCGTCGCGCGCACCCTCCGAGGTGAGAATCACGGCGCGCTTCTCGCGCTCGGCGCGCATCTGCTTCTCCATCGCGGCGAGCACGTCCTGCGGCGGCGTGATGTTCTTGATCTCGTAGCGGAGCACCTTCACGCCCCACGGCTCGGACGCCTTGTCGAGCTCGGTGACGACGGAGGCGTTGATGTTCATGCGCTCCTCGAAGGTCTTGTCGAGGTCGATTTTGCCGATTTCGCTCCTCAATGTGGTCTGAGCGAGCTGCGATATCGCGAAATGGTAGTCGGCGATACCGTAGGAAGCGCGCTCGGGGCTCAGCACCTTGAGGTAGAGGACCCCGTCGACACCCACCTGCACGTTGTCGCGCGTGATGCAGACCTGCGCGGGAATGTCGACGGCCGCCTCCTTGAGCGAGTGGCGATAGCGGATGTTGTCCACGAACGGCAAAAGGACGTGGAACCCCGCCTGCATCACCTGGTGGAAGCGACCGAGGCGCTCCACGACGAACGCGCTCTGCTGTGGCACGACGACCGCCGTCTTGGCGACGACGACGAGGGCGAGCAGAGCCAGACCGGAAAACACGATCAAGGTACCGATCATCCGGAAGCTCCTTCGGGCCCAACGTGCAGCGTCAGGCCTTCGACGTGAACGACGACACAGCGTGCGCCGCGCTTTAGGGCGCTCGGCGAAACATTCTTGGCGGTCCATGCCGCACCCCGGAGCTCCACCTTGCCTACGGCGCCCGGCGCGAGATCCTCGCTGAGCGTGCCGACCTCCGACACGAGCGTGTCGATCTGATCGGCGTGCGGGTCCCTCGCCAGACGCCCGAGCCATCGCGAACGAAACAGCGAGAGCGAAATCAGCGAGAGCACGGAGAACTCGAGCAGCTGAGCGTAGGCGGGACCCGCGACCCCCACCGCCGAGAGCACCCCCACGGCGACCGCACCCACCGAGAAGAAGATGAAATCGAACCCGCCCGGACCCAGCACTTCGGCGAGCCCGAGCACGAGGCCGAGCACGACCCAGTGCCACCACGAAAGGCTCATGCGCCAATCACCATTCTCGTACGATCGCAGGGGCCCGGCAAGCGAGTTCGGAAGGGGCCCCTCGGCGCGAGTTTCGGCAGCCGGCGCGCTCGCTCAGCGACCCGAGGCCTCGCGTTCGAGCACCGCGCGCGCCAGGGCGACCCGAGCGCGGTACTCGCGGTCGAGTGGCTCGGAGGTGTCGGCGCACAGCGCGGCCACGCGCTCCGACCAGTCGAGGAATTCGACCCTTCGCTCGTAGGGCCAACTCGCGGGCAACGACGCGACGTTGCTCGTGTGGTCGGCGAGCTTCACGAGACGGACACAAGCCGACGCATCGCGCATGTGCTCGACCTGAAGCTCCTTGCGCACTTCCTTCGGCAATTGCTTGTCGTCGGTCAGGGCTTCCACCACCTGTCGCACGCGCGGACCGAACTCCGCCTCGATTTCCTCGGCCGTCACTTCGGTGTCCTCGAGCACGTCGTGCAGCACGGCGGCCGACAGGAGCTCGCGGTCCCGCACCTCGGCGACACGGGTGAGCAGCTCCACGACCTCGATGAGGTGATTCACGTAGGGCTCGCCACTCCCTTTGCGTTTCTGCTCCCGGTGAGCGCGGGCTGCGAACCACAGCGCCCGGACCACACTCTGCATCGGGTCCGTCTCGTCGGAGAGGGTCGGGCGATCGTCTCCCACGTGGCGAATCCTCGGCGCGCGCGGGCGAGCGCGCAAGCCTCGGGCGGGTTTCGGCGGACCTTTCGGGGCGGCACCGCGCCGGTGACCGCGAAATAGGCGCGCCTCGACGGTGAGGCCCGGGGCCGGGGCCCGCCGCGAGCGGCATCACGCTCGAGCGCGCCTAGCGCCGCACTGCGAGCCAATCTTCGAGGGTGATCGCCCAGCGCTCGTGGTCCCGCCAGCGCCCGTCGATCTTGAGATAGCGCGGCGAAAAACCTTCGAGCCGGAACCCCGCGCATTCCACGAGCCGAATCGAGCGTCGATTGTGCGGCTGGATGTTGGCCTCGAGCCGGTGCAGTCGCTGTGTTCGGAAGGCCTGCGCCATCACGAGGCCGAGACCGGCCGCCATGTGACCCTGACCGTCGTGCGGCGACAAGGCGTAGTAACCGAGGTACGCCGAACGGAACGGGCCGCGCACGATCTCGTTCAGGTTGATGACACCCGCGAGCTCACCGCTCGGGAGGCACACGAAGTATCCGCGGTGCGACGCGTCGCGCACGCGCCGGAGATAGGCACGAAACTGATCACGCGTGATCGGCGGCGCCACGAGGCCCTGATGCAACACGCGGCTGCGACGAGACGCCTGGAGAAAATCGCGCTCGCGGCGCAAGCTCGGTGGCTCGAGGCGCGACGACCCCCGCCCGGCGAGCATCCGCGGCGGCATGCCGTGAACCTAACGCACGAGTCGCGAGATGCGAAGAAGCATGGCTTTGGATGGGGAGGCGACCGACGTGCGACGCCGTCACCTGCGACCCAGCGCAGCGTTCCACTCGGAGAGCACGTTTACGAGGTGACGAAAGGGCGCGGCGGCTTGAGGCGCTTGTGCAAAAACGCCTGGTACGCCACGCGCGCCCGCTCCGGATCGACGAACGCCCCGAGGTCGCGCAAGAGCTCGTCCGGAACGTCTTGCATCGCGGCAGCGAGCGCCTCCGAGCCGAGGCGCTCGGACAGCGCGTCGTCGACCGCCGCGAGCAGCCCGGTCTTTGCCTCGAAAAGGTGCCCCCCGAAAGGCGTCGGCTCCCGCGGCGTGTCCTCGCTCACCTCGGCCCAGGCATGGTGAAACGGCAGCGCGGCGCCGTGGTCGATGAGCCAGGGGCGGCCGTGCCAAAAGAGCAGATTGGGGTTCTGCGGCGTGCGATCCGGGTTCATCGTGAGCCCGTCGAGCCACAGCGCTCGCGCCACGAAGTCGTCGTCGAGCCGCGCGAGCTCCTCGGCGCGCGGCACGCGCGCGCCCGGCAAGAAGCGCACACCGAGGTTGGTGCCCACGCTACGCACGAGCAGGTCCGCGAGCTCGTCGTTGGCGTCGTCGCTAGGCGTCTCCGGGCCGAGCTCGAGGAGCACCGCCTCCGGAACGGGAAGACCCAGCCGCACGGCGAGCGCCGCGACGATGATCTCGGCGACGACCGCGGTGACCCCGTGTCCCGCTCCCCGGAGCTTCGCCACGAACGTTCCCGCACGCGTCTCGACGACGAGGGGCGCGGAGCTACCCGAACGGAGCCAGCGCCGAACGCGCGTCACCTCGTGCCGCGGCAACATCGTCCGCTGACCTCTGCCACGCGCGGGCTCGCGCGACGATCAGAAGCTCGCGCTCAGGGAGGCCCCGATCTCACCGGGACCCGTCCGCAAGGCGAAGCGGGCCCCCGGCAGGCCGGCCCTCGGGTGCTCGTACTGGTCGGGATCGTCACCCGTGAGGAGAAGGACGAGGCCCGTAACGGCGACGGCGCCCCCGACCCCGATCCCGACGAAACCCGCGATGCTCTTCGTGCGGCCTGCATCGACCTTGGACTGGGCGTCGGCCCGGGCCTGATCGCACTGCATTTGGGTCTGGTCCGGCTCGGCCGCGAACCCGCTGAACTGGTCGCAGGGCGGCTCGTCCGCCTCGAGCTTGCGCTCGACCTCGGCGATACCGTCCTCGCCGTCCTTCTTTTGCCCCGAGCCGACGACGACGAGCGCCGTGCCCACGCCACCGAGGACCGCCCCACCGATGATGCCACCAATGCCCCAGTAACGATGAAAGAGCGCGTTGCTGCGGTGGCGCTCGCGCGTCTCGGGCGTGGGCTCGAGCACGAAGCGCGCGACGTTGGTCACCGACGGCTCGAGCGTCACGACCCGCTCGCCGGGGACGAACCCCGCGGCGGTCACGGTGACGTCGTGCGGACCACGAGGCAGGCGCAGCGAGGCGCCATACACGCCCCTGCGCTCTCCATCGACCGTCACCTCGAAGGGCGACTCGGACGACTCGATGAGGAGCGTGGCGCCGTCGCGACCGAGCGCCTGGGGGTCGACGCGAAGGTCGAGCGCGACCTCACCGGTGGCGCCTTCGCCCAGGCTGATCTGGCGCCGCTCGGAAACGTAACCGGGACGGCGGAGCTCGACCTCGTGGTTGCCCATGGGCAGCGTGAGCGAGGTCGCGAGCGGCGTTCGCCCCATCGGCTTGCCGTTGACGTGCACCTCCGCGCCGAGCGTCGCCGTGCGCACCGACAGGTTCCCGACGCCCTTGCCGCGCGACCGCACGAGCTCCAGATGCAGGCTCGCGTCAACGTTGCCGGCCACGACGATTTCCTTGCGAGCGGGCGTGTAACCCTCCGCGGCGGCGCCGACGATGTGATTGCCCTCGGCGATGCGAATGGGTGAAAGCAGGGGTGTTTTCGCGACCTGCACGCCGTCGACCTCGATGGCGGCTTGCTCGGGCACCGTGGTGACGTTGAGGCGCGCCACGCGGGCCGCCTGGTCGTTGAGCGTGGCCGTTGCTCGCTCGAGATCCGAGGCCGACAGCACGCCGCTCTTGATGGCCGACTCCAGCGCGTCAACGGCGTCGACCGGCCGCGCCATCGCGGCGTAGACGAGACCGATGTTGTAGAGCACGACCGGGTTCGGGACGATCTCGTAGATGCGCTTGAACTCGGCGAGCGCGCCCGCGTTATCCCCGGCGTTGAACAGCTTGAGCCCGCGATCGAAACGACGCGCGGCCTCGGCCTTGGCGTCGTCACCCGCTTTCGGAGCGGCGGGCCCCGCCGGGGTCGTCGGCGCGGGCGTACCGGCAGACGCGCCGGGCGTGGGCTCCGCGGCGTGCGCGGCGGGAATGGGCAAGAGGCTGAGGGCGGCGAGCACTGCCGCCACGCGGGGCGATCGACCGGCCATGAGTGAGCTCGGACCGAGCCTTAGCATGGTGTGTTGGGTCGCGGGTCGCCGCTCGTGTACGTCGTGGGCCCGCAGACGCCGGTGCGCCCCGTGCCGGCCGGCAGCGAGTCACTTGGCTCGCACACGGCGTCCGACCGGCCGCAGTCGTCGTCGCAGTCGCAGAGCTTGGCGCAGTAGCCGAGGTCGCCGTTGCCCGATCCGACGGTCGGATCGAGCGTGCAGAAGTAGTCGAGGGGGGCTTCCTGGCTTTCCTGACCGCACCCAGCCATCCCGAAGCTGCAGACGCCGCTGCATTCGGCGAACGTGGTGCCGTGGTCGAGGCAACCGCCCGCGCAGCTCGACACCGTGGGACCGGGGTTGCACGGGGCCCCGATGGGGTCGCCGGTCTGCGCGTCATCGCTGCAAAGCCCGGTGCCGAGGTCGCAGTGGCGGCGCGCGCAGTCGAGGTCGCTCCGGCACGCGGGCCGGCAGAAGCCGACCCCGGACCCCGCCGGCGACTCGGCGCACACGAGGTCGATGCGCCCGCGGCACTTGTCGAGCTCGTTCGGCTGGGTCCCGAGCTCGCAGCCCGGCAGGCAGTAGGCCACGTCGTCGAGCGTGTTGGACGGCGTCCCGCCATCGGCGAGCACGATGCATTTCGACCTCGCGTCGAGGTCGCTGCAGAAGTCGTGCTCGGGCAAGCACCTCGCGAGGCAAATCCCCGCGCTCGGACCCTCACCGTTCAGGACCTTGGAGTCGACCGTGAGGCAATCGAATCCCGAGCGGCAGTCCGCGGAGCTGTCACAGGCCGCGCCGATGAGCCCGGAGTGCGGCCCCGTCTTGGGGAAATCCCCGGCGTCCGGGCCGGAGCAGACGCATTCACCGTAAGCGTCGCCGTTCGCGTTGCAGACCTGGTGGCCCGTGCAGTCGCCGAGGCTGCACGAGATCGACTGCCCCGGGACGCAGCTCGCCTTTTCGCTCCCGCAGGCCGATGCAAAAACCAAAAGAAGAGCCGCACTTACCGCCCCGAGGCGCACCAAGCCGAGCGCACGTCGTACGAGCGCGTCTCGGGAACTCTTCAGCACGGGCGACCCTCGGTGCAAAGATCACGTCATAACACGAGCAAAAGCGCCAACCAAGCGTCTCCGCCCGCCCCGGTCATCCGCTTCATCCTCTTTCTTTCGTTTCCACCCTCATCCTCAATCTCCCCTTCCTCCCCTTCTCCATCTCCCTCCCCTTCCTCCATCTCCGCCTTCTCCAGCGCCCTTCGGGCCCTTGCCGCGTCGGCTGGTAGCTGAGGGCTCACCGAGCGAGCCCCGGTTTGGACGAATTCGAAGAATTCGAAGAGGAACGACGTAAGGGGCTCGCGCGAAAATCTGGCGTCGCGAAAACGTGCGAAGGCATGTTACGGTCGCGACGGCCTTAGGCCGTTTCTTGTCAGCAAGTGGGGGATGTGAGGTTTGCGTATGACTGCTTCATCCAAGGGCTCATCATTCGCCAGGTGGGTGTTCGCACCGCTCCTGGTTCTCGCGGCTCCGTTCGCCGTGGCCGTCGGTTGTAGCTCGGACAACGCGCCTCCCAACAATTACCATACCTGCAAGCTGAACTCGGACTGCCAGGGGGCGCTCGTCTGTAGCTTCGGCCTCTGCCACGCTCAGTGCGCGGACTCGAGCGATTGCCCGGCGACCCAGCGCTGCGTGAAGGTGAGCTCGGGCGGCGAAGGCGGCGAGGGCGGCGAGGGAAGCAGCAGCACGCAGAACGTCTGCCAGCTGCCCTCCGAAACGAAGTGTCACTTCAACTCGGACTGCAAGGACCCCCTCGTCTGCGCCGTGGACAGCCAGTGCCGCAACCAGTGCATGGAAGAGCGCGACTGCATCGGCGAGCAGCTCTGCGTGCACGGCGTGTGCGCGGAGCCGACCGAGGTCACCTCGGGCGGCGATCTGGTCGGCGCGGCTCCAGGCGCCATGGGCCCGGGTGCGGCGTCCGGAGGCATGGGCGGCAAGGGCGGCAGCGGCGGCAGCGGCGGCAGCGGCGGCACGGCCACGGGCAACACCAACGGCGGTGCCGGTGGCGAAGGCGGCAGCGACGAGTCGGGCGGGACGGGCGGCAGCCTCGGTGGGACCGCGGGTCAGATGATGGGGGCGGGCGGAACCAGCGGCACCGCGGGCAAGGGCGGGTCGAGCGGCATGGGCGGCACGAGCGGCACCGCGGGCTCGAGCGGCGTCGGTGGCACCTCCGGTACGGCCGGCACCGCCGGCACGAGCGGCACCGCGGGCACCGCGGGGTCGAGCGGCACGGGCGGCGGCGGCAACTGCATCGACGGCAAGAAGCGTTGCTCGTCGAGCGGCACGGCCGTCGAGACGTGCACGAGCGGTGACTGGAGCCAGCCGGTCGCCTGTCCCGCCGAAACGCACACCTGCATCGCGGGCTCTTGCCTGCCGTGCGCCGCCGGAACGCGAAACTGCGACGGCGAGGCGACGACGGCCTGCAACGTCAACCTCAACAACACGGCGACCTGCGGCACGACGTGCGGCAACAAGGCGCAGTGTCCCGGTCAGCAGCCGACCTGCGTCACGGGAACGTGCGGCACCGAAATCACGGCGCTCGGTTGCGCCGGCACGCTCACGTCCGGCAGCGTCACCATCAGCAACACGACGAGCCTGTCGGACTTCCAGACCGCCGGGACCACCTGCATCACGGGTGACCTCACGATCAACAGCACCTCGCTCACCAACCTCGCGGGCCTCGAGGCCCTGCAGTGGGTCGGCGGGAACATCAGCATCTCGAGCAACAGCCAGCTTTCCACGCTGAGCGGGCTCTCGGGGCTCACCACCGTCGTCGGAAGCTTCAACATCCAGAGCAACGGCACCCTCAACGATCTGACGGCGCTCGGGAACCTGCAGACGGTGGGCGGCTACTTCCAGCTCTACAACAACAACGGGCTCTTGAACGTCAACGGGCTCAACAGCCTGGCCAAGGTCTACGGCTACCTGAACCTCCAGTCGAACAGCGGCATGCTGAACCTTTCCGGGTTCCCGGCCGTCCAAGAGGTCGGCCAATACGTCCAGGTCTACGGCAACGGTGCGCTCGTCGACATCACGGGCTTCGGCGCTCTCAAGAAGGTCGGCAGCTACATCAACATCGCTTCCAACGCCACGCTGCAGAGCATCGGCGGGTTCGCCGCGCTCGATTCGACCGTCGGCGACATCACCGTCAGCTCCAACGCCAACCTCACCTCGCTCGCCGGCTTCGCGAAGCTCACCGCCGCCGGTGGCACCATCAACGTGTACAGCAACGCCAAGCAGACGACCTTGACGGGCTTCGCCGAGCTGACGGACGCCGGCGGCCTCTCCATCTACAGCGAGGCCATGCTCACGAACATTCTGGGCTTCCCCAAGCTCCAGAACGTCACCGGCTCCACCGTCATCCGCGACAACACGGTGCTCTCCAGGATCGACGGCTTCAACGCCCTGGCTTTCGCCGGCAGCGACATCCTGCTCTACAACAACCCCGCGATCACGTCGATCGCGGG
This sequence comes from uncultured delta proteobacterium, assembly GCA_963841435.1. Classification (GTDB taxonomy): domain Bacteria; phylum Myxococcota_A; class Polyangia; order Polyangiales; family Polyangiaceae; genus PMG-095. The sequence continues at coordinate 177,885 of CAWJCS010000001.1, read as the reverse complement.
ATTCACGAAGCTTGCCACGGCGAACCGGCACCTCGAGATCTACAACAACGCGTCGCTCGCCTCGATTGCCGGGTTCAACTCCGTGCTCAAGGTGATCGGACACGTCGATATTCACGACAACCCGAACCTGACGACCATCGGCGGCTTCGGATCGCTCGACGAGGTCAGCAACTACTTCGGCATTCGCATCAACAGCAAGCTCACGAACTTCGACGGCGTCGCGAACCTGAAGACCATTGGCACCGACCTCTTGGTCAAGAACAACCCCGCGCTCAGCAGCATCAACGCCCTGCTCACGGCCAACATGCAGAGCATCGGCAACTTGTTCGACATCTCGGGCAATCCGAACCTTTCGAGCTGCGCCGTCGCGGACCTCAAGCAGACCCTAGAGAACGCGAACGGCCTCCTGGGAACCGACACGAGCTGCTGCAATGCCGGCTGCACCCAGTGCACGGGGCCGGTCTGCTCGGGCACGAGCGGCGGCCCGACCGGTCAGAGCGGCACCTTCCAGGGGTCGATCACCATCACGAGCTCCGCGCAGCTCCCCGCGCTCGCCAACGTCACCGAAATCATCGGTGACCTCACCATCAACAGCACGTCACTCTCCAACGTGACGGGCCTCGGCAACCTGGTTCACGTGACCGGCGACGTGAGCATCAGTAGCAACAGCTCGCTGACGACGTTGAGCGCGCTGAACAAGCTCACCGCCATCGACGGCAACCTGAATATCCAGTCGAACAGCAGCCTCACGAGCCTCACGGGGCTGAGCAGCCTGGCGACCGTGGGCGGCTACCTCCAGATCTACAACAACCAGGCGCTCACCAACGTGAACGGCCTCAGTATGCTCGCCTCGGTCGGCAGCTACTTCAACATCCAGAGCAACGGGTCGCTCACGAGCTTGAACGGGCTCGGCGCACTCACGACCGTGGGCGGGTACCTGCAGATCTACGGCAACGGTGCACTGCAGAACATCAACGGCCTGAGCGGGCTCACGTCCGTCAGCCAGTACTTCAACATCGCGAGCAACAGCGCGCTCTCGGATCTCAACGGCATCGGCTCGCTCTACTCGGTCGGCGCCTATCTCGCGATCGAGTCGAACTCGTCGCTCGCGAGCATCAGCGGCTTCGCGTCGCTCAACGACGTGCACGGAGAGCTTCGCATCAACAACGACGCCGCACTCGCGACCATCAACGGGTTCGAGGCCCTCGCGACGGTCTCGGCCGGCGCGCTCAAGATCACGAGCTGCGCCTCGCTCACGTCGATTGGCGGCTTCTCGACGCTCGACTCCATCAGCAGCACGCTCGAGATCCACGACAACGCGAAGCTCGCCTCGCTCGACGCCAACAACGGCTTCGAGGGCCTCACGAGCGTCGCGAGCTCAATCCTCATCTACAACAATCCGCTCCTGGTCAGCATCGCGGGCTTCACCTCGCTCGCGATGCCGAACGCCAACGTCGACATCCACGACAACGGCCTGCAGACGATCAGCGGGTTCAACGCGGTGACCGACATCATCGGCACGCTGAGCATCAAGAACCACCCCGCGCTCACGTCGATCAGCGGGTTTACGAACCTCGGGCAGATCGGCGTGTCGCTCATCATCCGCGACAGCGACGTGCTGACGAACTTCAACGGGTTCGACAGCCTCGTCTCGATCGGGCTCGACCTCGTCGTGGCGTCCAACCCGGTGCTAAATAGCATCGCCGGGCTGCGCTCCGGCACGCTCAGCACCGGCGCACTCGGCAACATCTACCAGATCGCCGGCAACCCGGCGCTCTCGCGGTGCGAGGTTGACCTCTTGAGGACGGCGCTCAACGTTTCGAGCGGCCTCAACAAGAGCGGCGCGAACTCCGGCTGTACGGTGTGCTCCGGAGCGACCTGCACGGGCACGGCGGGCGGCATCGACAATCAGAGCGGCACGTTCACGGGCGATGCCGACATCAACGGCACGACCGACCTTGCCTGGATGAAGAACGTGACGACCCTGACGGGCAACTTCCTGCTCCAATCGACGACGCTGACGAACGTCAACGGGATGACCAACCTCCAGTCGATCGGCGGCGCGGTCACCATCTCGAGCAACGCGTCGCTCACCAACCTCAACGGCCTCGGCGGCCTGCAGACGGTCGGTGGCGACATGAACATCCAGTCGAACGCAGCGCTCAGCACGATCGGCGGGCTCTCGTCCCTCGCGAGCGTGAGCGGCTACCTGCAGATCTACAACAATCAAGCGCTCACGAACGTCGGCGGCCTCGCGTCGCTGACGACGGTCGGCAAGTACTTCAACATCCAGAGCAACGGCTCACTGGTGAATCTCGACGGCCTGTCGAAGCTCACGAGCGTCGGCACGACCACGAGCGACTACTTCCAGGTGTACGGCAACGGCAGCCTCGTCTCGATCCTCGGCCTGCTGCCGTCCACCGGCAAGTTCACGACCCTTGCCGGTAACCTGACGGTGCAGTCGAACTCCCAGCTCAGCGTGTGCCAGCCCGACGCCCTCAGAACCATCCTCCAGAATGCCGGCTGGGCGCGCACCTACAACCAGTCGAGCAACCTGGCGTGCTCGGGCACGTGCTCGGGCACGAACAACGCCACCTGCCAGTAGAGCCCACAAAACCCGGCGCCATGGCCTCCCGCGCGGGCTTCGCGCCCGCGCGGGCCCGCGCTATCATGGTGTGGCTATGATTGCCGCTCCTTCGGCCCCGTCGAGGCAGCCGTGACCGAGTCGGAGCTGCCGCCCGGTACGGTCATCGCCCAGCGGCTCAAGGTCGTCCGCACCCTGGGCACGGGGGGCATGGGCGCCGTCTACGAAGTCGAGCACATGCTCACGCGCCACCGGCGCGCGCTCAAGCTCCTTCACGCCGAGGTCGTCGCCATTCCGGGTGTCGTGGAACGCTTCCTGCGCGAGGCGTCTGCCGCGGGGCGCATCGGCAATCCGCACATCGTCGAGACGTTCGACGCCGGGACCACGGATGAGGGCGAGCCGTACCTCGTGATGGAGCTCCTCAAGGGCAAGCCGCTCTCCTCGCGGCTCGAGGAGCGCGGCCGGCTCGGGCCGGCCGAGGTGATCGAGATCTTCGAGCAGGTGTGCGACGGGGTTCAGGCCGCACACGACAGCGGCATCGTGCACCGCGACCTCAAGCCCGAGAACATCTTCCTCGTGTCGGGGCCGCAAGTGTTCGTCAAGCTCGTCGACTTCGGCATTTCGAAGTTCGACCCTGCGATGACGGGCACGCCTCAGACGACCGTCGAGGGCTCGATGCTCGGCACGCCGTACTACATGTCGCCCGAGCAGGTACGCGGCGCGCGCGATCTCGACGCCGCCGCCGACGTGTACGCGCTCGGCGTCGTGCTCTACGAATGCCTGGTCGGCCAACGCCCTTTCGAGGCCGAGGCGCTCACGCACCTGGCCGTCCTGATCAGCGAAGGTGATTTCAAGAAGGCGACCGAGCTCCGCCCCGATCTCCCACCCGAGATCGACGAGGTGATCGGGACGGCCCTCGCCAAGGATCGAAAGCTCCGCTACCCGAGCGTGCGCGACCTCTCGTTCGCGATCCGCCGGGCGCTCGAGCGCGCCGCGCTGACCAGCATGCGCACCGAGTACGGCATGCCGAGCGTGCTGCCTCAGAGCATGATGCCGCCGAGTGCCTACTCGTCCGGTCCGCCCGCCATGTCGGTGGCTCCGACGGCGTTCTCGGCGTCGGGCGTCTCGGCGGCGTCGGCCGTGGGCCCGCGCATTCTCGCGGGGACACCGGCGCCCGTCGAGACGACGACGCAGCCGAAGTCGGAGCGCACCATGCTCCGCTTGGCGCTCGGCCTCGGCGTCATCGCGGTCCTGGCAGCCGCGCTCGCGGTCGTACTGAGCCGATCACGGCCCGAATCGGTCACGGGCGAGCCGTCCGCCGCGTCGGGGCCGCCCGCTGCCGTCGCCACGGCGCAGACGGCGCCCGCCGAGCCGCGCCCCACGGTGAACGTCGAGCTCACCGATCCCACCCATCCCGACGCGCCAGCGGCGAGCACAGCCCAGCCCACGCGTCCTCTTGCCCCACCCCCGTCGGCCGCCGCCCCGCACTCGCCGAGCCGCCCCGCCCCGGCGAGCGCCTCCAAGCGTTCCACCGAGCACGGTCTCGTCGAGAAGAATCCGTTCGAATAGAACGCCGCGTGTCGCCCGGACGATGCGTGGCGGGCCCGCGCGTCGATCGCCCGCCGTTCTAGCGGCGGGCTCCAACAGGCCTTCACTTCTTCCTGCCCTTGCCGTGGTGGCGTCCTTTTGGACGATGACGACGGTTGGGTGACCGGCGATGCTTCCGGGGCTTTCCGGGAACCCGCAACACCACGACGTTGTCCCGGTGGCCCGCCGCTTCGCGCATTTGTGCCGTGTAGGCGCACACGACCGAGAGGACGTTGTCGCTCATGCGGGCGGAAGCGCGAAAATCCGTGTTCACGATCAGATGATGACGCGCGGCGAACAGCGCGATCGGATAGTACTCCCCATGCCTCCATTGCCGGTGCGGCGCCGGGATGTTGACGGAGGCGCAGCTGCGGCGGGACACGGGCGGGTCGAGCACCAGATAGCGAACCTTCTTGGTGACGGCGCGCTCGAAGGAGCGGGAAACCTTGCCGACGTGGGTCGGGTTTTTGAACTGCCGGAGGTTGCCGCGCGACATCAGCCACGGGCCGATGTCCGCAAACTGAGCGCCACCGAGCAACAGGGCCCCGATTGGAGCGGCTCGAGCGAACGAGAGCCGCGAGATCCACTGGTCGGCAGCCTGCAGGCCGAAGAAGAAGACGTAGTAGTAGAGCGGCCAGGCGAACCGCGAAACGCTACGCAGCCGGAGAACGATGGGGTGGATGAGATCGGTGAGAAACGGGAGGCCCGCATGTCGCGTGCCCAGGATGTACGGTGACGGCGTCCATGCGTAGGCTGCCATCAAGAGCGAAAGCACGCCGAGCACCTTCCAGGCCGGGTGCAGGATGGGTGCGCTCGGGCGTCGCACGGCTCCTTCGACGAGCCGTGCGAGGAGCGCGGCGAGGAGCGCGAAACCGCCGAGGCCAAGGTACGCGTACGTCGCCGACGTCCCGTTCCACTGCTTTCTGAACGGCCCGCCCATCGGCGTATCGGGCACGATGCTCGAGGTTCCCATGGCGCTGAAGAAGGCCACGAGGTCCGCGTGGAAGCGGGGCAGCGCGGACGCGGTCGAGCTCGGCATGCGAAAGTAGCCGAGCACCCACGCCGAAAGAAGGGTCAGGGCGACCCAACCCATCGCGGTGACAGCGAGGTCCCGTCGCTCTTTTCGGTGGATCCAGTACGCGCCGACCAGCACGCCGTTCACGATCACGAACAGGTACGGCTGGATGAACAGGCTCATCGTCGAGTAGACCCAAATCCGCCGTTTGGGCACGGCAGGCGCCGCGATCAACGCGTGGAACGCAGCCAGAATGAGCCAGTGCGACGAGAGGTGGGCGTGGCGAAAGTTCGCGACGAAGGCGGGCGCGAGCGTGACGATGGCGGTCCCCACCCACGCCAGTGGCCGCGACCGCACGAGGTGATTCAACACGAGCTTGGCGAAGACGGCGTTCAGGACGTAGCAGATGAAGAGCCAGAACCCGAAGTACTGAAAGTCCGTCGGCAGCGCCCACGTCAGCGCCTTGGTCGGAATCCCGAGCAGGGGGATACCGTCGGCGAGCGTGAACGAGGCCCCGGCCGGATGGAGCATCGTCTCCATGCCATCGAGTGGAAAGTGCCAGGCAGAGTTCCGGTAAAACGCGAGCGAGATGTAATATTGCGCGGGGTCCGTGTGGTAGTTGAACAGCCAGTCGATCGCCGTCGGGCGCACGATGCCGAAGTCGAGAACGAGGGCGAACGCCAGCGTCCCCAAGAGGGCCGCTAGGGCGACCTCCCGGGCACGAGCGCTTCGCAACAGTGACTCCGCCCAGCGAGGGAGCTGACGCGCTACGGACATGTCCGATCGTCCGTCATCGGCGTGCTCTTCGTGGGACTCAAGACGATAGCCAGTATTCTCGAAGCGCGGGAAAATCAAGGGGGCTGCGCGGATTGTCCGCGGGGTCACTGGGCACTCGCGTATCGACGACGCGATCGGCACGAGGCGTTGATCCAGCCTGCCGCGATGCCTGACGCCCCCGGCGCGAGCTTGCGCGCCCAAGTGCCAGGTGCCAAGGTGCGCCGGGCTCGTTTCTCGGTCTTTGGTGGGTCGTCTGGCTGCGTTCTCCTTTCCCTGGTCAACTTGGCTGACGCCAGCGCGACGCGAGCGCATTTTGAGGGTGCTGCGCGACGAACGCTTCCTGATCGGCGTCGTGCTGCTCGTCGCGTTGTTCACGCGCTTTCACGACCTCGGCGGCGAGTCGCTGTGGCTCGATGAAGCAACGACGTTCCATCGGTCACGCTTGACGCTCGAGGGGCTCGTGCGGGACGCCGAGAACAAGCATCACATCCCCACTTACTTCTTGTTGATGCACTTTTACCTCGCGCTCGGCATCGGCGACAGCGAGCTCATGCTGCGCTTGCCGTCGGCCATCTTTGGAGTGCTCAAAGTGCTCGCCGTTTACGGTATTGGTCGCACGGTCGGCGGCCGCGTCCTCGGCCTGGTGGCAGCCCTCGTCATCGCGCTGAACCCGTGCTCCGTGCAGTACGACCAGGAGGCGCGCATGTACGCCATGTACTGCCTGGCGGCGAGCCTCGCGGTCTGGGGGCTGCTCTGGCTCGTGCAGCACCCCGCGGAGGCGGCACGACCGCTTCATCGAAGCTTCCGGCGCGCGGCCGATGCTGCGACTCGGCAGGCGCGGCGCGCGTGGCTGCTGCTCGCCTTCGGGCTGTTGCTCGCGCTCTACTCGCACGGAACGAGCGCTCTGTTCGTCATCTCGTGCTCCGCCGTCGCGCTCGCGTTCATCGTGGCGCGCAGTGAGGAACGCTGGCGCTTCGCGCTCAACTATCTGTTGACGAACGTCGTCGTGATCGTCGCCTTCATGCCATGGCTCTGGCATCTGGTCCGCCAGATCGGCGTCGTGGTTCACATGAAGCCATGGATCTCACACCCGACGCAGAGGATTGTCTGGCGCTACGTCGAGTGGGTGTTCCTGTTCGGCCACGGCTTATGGCTGAACGTCGTCGTGCTCGCGCTCGCCTTGCTCGGCAGCTTCGCCCTGCGCCGTCAGGCACTCGCCCTCGTGTCCCTGTGGGTGCTCACGCTGCTCGGTCCCGGGCTCGTGCTGCTCGCGAGCTTGCGCGAGCCCATCTTCCTGACGCGGACGATCGTCTGGTCGGTCGCGCCGTTCGCCGTTCTCGTGGCCGCCGGTCTGCTCTTCGTGCGCCCGGTTGCGGTCCGCGTCCTTTCCGTCGCCGCCTTCGCGCTCTTCGCGGGCCGTGCGCTGCACCTCGAGTACTATGCGCCCGTCCTCAAGCCGCGCTGGTACGACGGCATCAGACTCGTGCAGCGTGACGCGCGGCGCGGCGCCAAAGTGCTCACCACCGCCCAGCGGGAGGCGCGGCTGCTCGAGTACTATTTCAGCCGCAAGACGCGACCGCTCCGTCGCTTCGAGTACGTCGCCGTTGACGATGTGGCGAAACTACCAAAGGCCATCGAAGGGGCCACGACCGTCTGGACGATCGAAGGGCGGTCCTGGGCGCCCGCCAAGGCAATCCGCGCGAAGCTCGCGCACATGGGCAAACCCACGCGTGCGAAGCGGCTCGGCCGCAGCGTCCGCATCTCGCGCTTCGCTCTCGGCGAGGCCGCCAAGGCTGCGGACAAGGCCCCCGCGAAGAAACATCGCCGCAAGCACCGGCACCGCAAGACTTCCAGGCCACGCTGATCGCGCTGCCCTGTCGCCACGACGCGCGGCAGACGCCAACGTCGAACGAAGGGCCGAGATCGCTCAAACCAGCTCGGCCGGGCGCGGAGGGTGCGGCTCTGCAGGAGCAGTCGCCTCCGCGTCCGGCAAGGAGTCGCGAAAGACGAGGGCAATCAAGACCGCGGCGAGCGCGTCTTTGGCGAGCACGATGCTCGAGAACACGAGCCCCCCCGCCTGGCCCTTGTATTCGTCGAAAGCGAACGGAAAAACGACGTAGTTCCAGATTGAAAGCGCACCGGCAACCCAGAGCGTGGCCGGCCGCCGTGCGAACATCAGCACGGGCGTGACGTACCAGAGGAGCCATTGCGGCGAGTCGATGCGAGCAAAGACTACGAAGAGGAAGATCGCGAGGGTCGCGTAGCGAAAAACGTCCGTCATCGTGCAGACGCGTTTAGATAGGAGGATGGGAAGAATCGAGAGCTGAAGGCCAAGAAAGGCCAGATTCATCCACCCAAGACCCGCCTTTTTGATGCCGAGTGCGTGGCGAACGTGGTCGGCGATGAAATACGGGTTGATGTACTGTGCGCCACGGGCCCCGTGGAAGCGATACGGCACGAGAAAGCCCTTCCAGCTGAAAGCCACGACGCTCGCGACCGTGATCGCCGCGACGGTCAGGACGTACGCGGCACCGTAGCGAACGGTGGCGGTGCGCAGCAGCTCACGCGGTCGCAACGAAAGGGGCTTCTCGTTGGCAAAGTGGTACGCAAGGAAGACGGGGAAGACGACGACAGGGTACCACTTCGTGTACGTGGCAATGGCGAGCACGACGTGCGCGGCAAGGTAACGGCCACTCTTGAAGGCCCATAGGCTCGCACAGACGAGCGCCGCGCACAGGATGTCGAAGCGCATCAGGCTGAAGTACAGCGTCGAGGGCAGGAGCAAGAGCAGCGCCACCTCAGCCCGCTCCCCGATTTTGCGACGGAAGACCGCGATGAGCGCGATGGTCGAGAGCAACACGGCGGCCATGAGCGCGGACCAGCGCAGCTCATAGCTCGCCCGTTTGAGGTGCGCGCCGCCCGGCATGAGGTGCGGGGCCGCGAAAGCGAGCGTCGCGACCGTCGGGTACTCCGAGAACACCTGGCGGTAGGGCACCCGGTGCCGCGGGTACCACTGCGAGCGCTTGAAGTAGATCCCGCGATCGTAGGGGTCATTGAGCCAGCGGTGCGTCGCGCCTCGGGTGAGCCCCGGCTCGAGGCTCAGCGCCACCAGGTACGCGGCGACGAAGAGGGCGCCAACGCCGACGATCCCGCGCAACGAAAGGCGTAGGACGGGCGGCCAGCGTCGAGCTCGGGCCGCGCCATGCGAGGCATCGTTTCCCATCCCGCCTGCAACTATTGCAGCGCCCCGACGCGCACTCAAGCCGAACGACGCAGCTACAGCCTTGGCCGTAGGCGGCCGCCAGGCCGAGAGCTCGTGTCGTCGTGTCGCAGATCGGTCGCGCGCCGTCCGATTCAACGCCGGAGGCGCGACAGGTCGAGCAGCGTGTAGTTGCGGTCTTCGAAGACTTTTGAAGTCGCGGCTTGGCGCTCGAGCTCGAAGGATTTGCCCTTCGCGCGGCGGAGTGCGCGCCTGATGTCCACGCGGAAGGGGCGGAAGTAATGTGGCGGTTTGTCCCGTAGGTACCGCCACTCGACGACCAAATGCGTCACGCCGAGCTCGTCGCGCAGTTTCAAGAGCGGGGCAGGATCGATCGCGAAGTAAGCCTGGATGAGCGCGCGCATCCGCCCTCGCATCATCAGCGTCTGCTTCGCGTGATACGGCACGTGCATCTGCCGCGTGAGAAACGCGATGCGTTTCGTGACGAGCGGGACTTGATCCATGACCCCTGTCGGCCAGCCTGCGACCACGGCGTGCTTTGGGAGCCGCTCCACCGCTCGGTACAAGCCTTGGTCGCCGACGGAAAGCTCCACATCGAGCACCTGCCGGGGCAGACCCGTGCTACCGACCGCAGCCACGAGCAGCCCACCCACGCCCACGAGCCAGACTGCGGCCCTGCGCCGAGCGCTGGGGGCGTCACGCGGTTGCAGCAGGCGCCACGGCATGAGGCCGAAGAGCGCCCCAGCGAGCGCGACGGGCACGAGCGCCGGCATGCCGTAGTGCGTGTAGCGCTCCGGCACGACGAGCGCGGGCGTCACGGCGTCTGCCAACGTGTAACCGATGCCAATCGCGGCGGCGAAGGCCGCGAGGCGCCGGACGGCCGCGCTCACGCGGCCGAGCCGGAACACGCCGAACACCGAAACGAGCACGAGCAAGGTGAGGAAGACGGCGCGACCCGAGCCCGGCTTGCGAAGCGGCTTGCCGACGGCGGAAACGAGGCGGTCACCCGTCCCGAAAAGTGAGCGCGTCGCCATGGCAGCGGCAGCCTCGAAGAACGGGGGGAAGGGTGCACAGTCGATGTCGTTCGACCGACCGCCAGGGCCGGCCTCGGGAAACTCCGCGAGCATCGCCGGCGTAATGGTGGTGCCGAACGGCCGCACGCGGATCGCGAACGGGGCGACGAGCGCTCCCGCGGCGCCTGCCGTGATGGCGAGGACCGCCACGCGGCGCTTGAAAGACCAGCTCGCAGCGCTTCCCCGGTCGGCCGCCGGCATAACGAGCAGCACGATGGCAAGGCAAATGCCGCCGATAACCGTGACGATCGGGTAGAGGCCTGCGCCGATGACCGTGATGATGGCGGCACCCCGAATCCAGCCGCCGGTCAAGCACGCAACCAGCCAGCACAGAAGCGGGCACACGAACGAGCGAGGGAGCCCACCGCTCAGCCTGCCGATCATCGCCGAGGCGCCCAGGCACAGGGCGAGCGCCACGAAGGCTCCCGGCTTGCCGGCGACGTTGTTGCCTGCCACGGCGACTGCCGCGAGCGTCACCGCGTAGAGCGGCATGGGAAGCAGTCGGCTCAGCGTGAGCGGATCGGCGAACTGTGCCCACAGGATGTAGAGGAGGCGCCAAACGTCACCGACGCCGTCGCCGTGATAGCGCGCGAGCAGATCGCCACGAAAGAGCTCCGAATCGACGTAGTGGTAATAATAGGGGAGCTGGATGCGGGTATCGTCGGCGATGCGGTTCAGGTTGAACGACGACGCGAAGTGCCGGTAGACCCCAGGGCCGAACACGAGTGCGCACGGGATCGCGATGGCGAGCCACGGCAGGGCCGCGCGAACGAAGCGAACGAGCGTGGCGCGAGACGGCACTCGGGCCCCTTTTAGCATTGGCGCCGACGCAGGCGCACCACGGTCCTACGCGGCGCGTGCGAGGGCGATCTTTTCGGTCTGCCCGGCGCGGTAGAAGCGCCGCAGAAGGGAGCGTGCCTCGACGGGGTCGCGCTCGAGCAGCCTGAGCGAAAGGCGCGCCGCAAGATCGTTCGCGAGGCGGTAGCGCTCGCCGGCTTCCGTGTCGGCCGGGTGCAGGTAGACCACGTCGTTGAACAGCCGCGAATGCAGGCCGCGAGCGTGGCGGGGGTCTGCGGCCGCTGGCTCGAGCGCGAGCAGGACGAACTTGTTGACCTCCGCCTGGAGCTCGAGCTCGAGCTGCGTGGCGGGCAGGCCGACTCGAACGCGCTCTGCGAGGAAGAGAAAGTGGCTCACTCCCTCGCAGAGCTGCAGGTACTCGTCGCTCGCAGCGCCGGGCCGGGGCGCCGACGGCACGCGCAGCATCATCTCGACGTGCTCGCCGAGGTCACGCACGAAGAGGGCCTCGCGCTCGCCGGCCGAGGCCGTGGAAGCGAAGTCCACGACGTTCGGCGCGCCCTCGAGCGCGTAGTAGCGCTCGAGCCGTGACTGCACGCGGAACAGGGCTCGTTTGGTGCGTCGCGTCAGGCGGGCACCGTGCTCGCTCACTGCAGCACGCCGCTCCCGCGTTGAGGCAAAAGGCCCTGCGCACCGAGCGCCCGTGCCATCTCGTCCGAGCCCGTGCGGAGCCAACGCTCGTACAGGCGGAGCACCCCGCCAGCGGAAGCACCGCTGCTCTGCGCGACGATGCGGTCGGCCACGCTCGAAAGGAGCGCAACGAAGGCATCGAACCGCTCCGAAAGCTCACCGAACACATCGGGCACGGAGCACGCTTCGGTGCTGACGTTGCGCCGCAGCATGCTCGCCGCACCGTCATAGGCGCTCGCGCCCACGGAGCTCACGTAGCGCAGCGCGACGCCACGAGTCTCGAGGTGCTCGGAGAAGAAGCCGCGCAGGTAGAGCGCTCCGTCGCCGACGGCGCGCAGGCGCTCGAAGCGCTCGTGGCCCACGCTCTCGTACGCCTCTGCGAGCAGCAGCGTGAACGGCCGCTCCAGCGCCGACTGGCAGAGGACGCCGGGCTGCGCGAAGTCGGCAAGCAGCGCGGCGACGTAAGCCGTCGTCGCGTCCGTCGAGGCGATTCCCTGATCCTCGGTGGCCGCGGTCAGTAGCTCGGCGAAGTACCCGTGCACGTCGGCGGAGAGATCAATCTCAACCGAGGGCGCCGGGCCGCGCGTCATACCGGCCCTCCGACTCGACCTCGGTGGTCCCGGGAGAACAGATGCGAACGTCTTCGATTCGTCACGCTCTACCAATTAAACGACGGAACGTTTCATGAAGTTAGCGACAATGCTGCTCGCCCGTACAGGTCCCGACGATTTTGTTTGGCAGTCTCCACCCACTGCTGCCAGCCGAAACCCCGAGGATCGTGACCTCGCGCGGTATTTTTTTTCCCCCGGCGCCTTGACAGACGGCGCTTGCTGCCTACCTTCCAGCCACCTGGCGCTAGCACTCGCCAAAGGTGAGTGCCAGCCCGGTAAATCGAGTTATTCCGGCATCTTACGTGCCTCAGGCCCCCTCGAACGGCCTCAATTCTGGGCGTCGGGCGAGGGTGTCTGAACACCGCGTGAAGCGGTGCGTCGGACCGGAACTACCCAGCATCAAGCAAGACCGGAGGAGTGAATGTCCGCGAAGATTCGACCCCTGCAGGACCGCGTGATCGTCAAGCGCGTCAAGGAAGAGGAAAAGACCAAGGGCGGGATCATCATCCCGGACTCCGCGAAGGAGAAGCCGGTCGAGGGTGAAGTCATCGCCGTCGGCAACGGCAAGGTCCAGGACGACGGAAAGGTTCGGCCTCTCGACGTGAAGCCGGGCGACCGCATCCTGTTCGGCAAGTACAGCGGGACCGAGGTGAAGCTCGACGGGGAAGAGCACCTCATTTTGCGCGAGGACGACATCCTCGGCGTCATCGAGAAGTGATCGAAGAAAGCACTCGAAGGAGTTTTTGAAAAATGGCTGCCAAGGAAATCGCATACCAAGAAAAGGCTCGTAACCTCATCCTCGCCGGCGTGAACGCGCTCGCAGATGCGGTGAAGGTCACCCTCGGCCCCAAGGGCCGCAACGTCGTCATCGAGAAGAGCTTCGGCTCGCCGACGGTCACCAAGGACGGCGTCACCGTCGCCAAGGAGATCGAGCTCGAGAACAAGTTCGAGAACATGGGCGCGCAGATGGTGCGCGAGGTCGCTTCGAAGACCAGCGACGTGGCCGGTGACGGCACGACGACTGCCACGGTGCTCGCTCAGGCCATCTTCCGCGAGGGCTCGAAGCTCGTCGCCGCGGGTCACAACCCGATGGACATCAAGCGCGGCATCGACACGTCGGTCGCCCTGCTCGTCGAAGAGCTCAAGAAGATGGCGAAGTCGACCAAGGATCCGAACGAGATCGCTCAGGTCGGCACCGTCAGCGCCAACGGCGACACCACCATCGGCAAGCTGCTCAGCGAAGCCATGGAGAAGGTCGGCAAGGAAGGCGTGATCACGGTGGAAGAGGCGAAGAGCGCCGAAACGACGCTCGACGTGGTCGAAGGCATGCAGTTCGACCGCGGCTACCTCTCGCCCTACTTCGTGACGGATCCCGAGCGCATGGAAGTGTCCCTCGAGGATTGCTACATCCTGCTCAGCGAGAAGAAGATCAGCAACATGAAGGATCTTCTGCCGGTGCTCGAAGCCATCGCGCGCCAGCAGAAGCCGCTGCTCATCATCGCCGAGGACGTCGACGGCGAGGCCCTCGCGACCCTGGTCGTGAACAAGCTCCGCGGCACGCTCTCGTGCGCGGCCGTCAAGGCGCCGGGCTTCGGTGATCGCCGCAAGGAGATGCTGAAGGACATCGCGACCCTCACCGGCGGTCAGGTCATCGCGGAGGAGCTCGGGCTCAAGCTCGAGAACGTCACGATCACCGATCTCGGCCAGGCCAAGCGCATCAAGATCGACAAGGAGAACACCACCATCGTCGACGGCGCCGGCAAGAAGGACAAGATCAAGGGCCGGCAGCAGGAGATCCGCAACCAGATCGAGAACACCACCAGCGACTACGACCGCGAGAAGCTCCAGGAGCGCCTCGCGAAGCTCGTCGGCGGCGTGGCGGTGATCAAGGTCGGTGCGGCCACCGAGGTCGAGATGAAGGAGAAGAAGGCGCGCGTCGAGGACGCCCTCCACGCGACCCGTGCGGCCGTCGAGGAAGGCATCGTCGCCGGCGGCGGCGTCGCCCTCATCCGCGCTCAAAGCGCGCTCGACTCGCTCAAGCTGAGCGACGAGCAGATGGTCGGCGTGCGCATCATCCGTCGCTCGATCGAGGAGCCTCTGCGGCAGATCGTCGGCAACGCGGGCGAGGAAGGCTCGATCGTGGTGCAGAAGATCAAGGAAGGGAAGGGCTCCTTCGGCTTCAACGCGGCCACCGGCACGTACGGTGACCTCATCGCCCAGGGCGTCATCGACCCGGTCAAGGTCGTGCGCTCCGCGCTGCAGAACGCCTCGAGCGTGGCGGGCCTGATGCTCACCACCGAGGCCATGGTCGCCGAGAAGCCCAAGGAGGAGAAGGCTCCTGCCGGCGGCGGCGGTCACATGCACGGCGGCGGCGGCGACTTTTAGTCATCGGTCGTTGGGGCCCCCGGCCCCAACGACGACCAACTGAAAGCGTCGTCAAGACGAACGGCGAGCCCACAAGGCTCGCCGTTCGTGTTTTGTCGAGCCGAAGCCGCGTGGCACCGTGCCCTCGCGCGGCGGACCCGAGCTCGCTCGCGAGGCGGGGCCGGGGCCCCGCCGACCATGAAACAGCCGCTCGCCGTTCGTGTTTTGTGGCGGGTGAAGACTTTCGCCGAAGGGGCGGGACGCCTAGGATCACCCACCCACCGGTCATGCGGACCCGTCTCCTCGTTCTCGTCGGCGTGGCAGCCCTGCTACAGCTGCCCGCCGCGTGCGGCTCCGATCCCAGGCCGACCGAGCCCTGCACGAGCGGCGCGCCCGATTTCGAAGTGCTCGTCAGCGCCGCGGAGGGGCCGCTGCCAGCCGATCTCGTGCTGCTCGTTCAGTACGGCGGCGGCGAGGAGACGTTCGAGCTCGCGCACCCGGGCACCCCCGAAGTGATGTTCTGTCACGCGGCGGATCGGGACGGCAACCTCGTCGACGCCGGGCCGCCGGACTCGGGCCCGGGAGCGTCGGGAGCCGGTGGTGAAGGTGGGGCAGCGTCCGTGGAGGGTGTCGAGGCGCTCTCCTGCCAGATCTGGTCGTTCGGCTCGGCTCGCATGATCGCGGAGACCGCCGCCTATCCGATGCAGGCGCCACTCGAGCTCACCAGCGAGAAGGGCGCCTGCACGCTGAAGGCGCCGCTGGAGCTCGTGCTGCCCGACGGCGGCATCTAGCACTACTGTCAGAGATTCGCGTTTCCTTCGAGAAATTCGCAGATTGGCGAGCGGCGAACTTTTCGGACGGCGGCGCCCACGTCTTGCGTCCATTTCGTGCTCGAAGACGGCCGCCCGCTGGCCGCGCCAGTTGCTTTCGTGGCTCATGTTCTCTCTGCCGGATCGTGATCTGTTCCTCCAAGACTCTGACAGTAGTGCTAGCTCGTTCCGCTGGCCGCCGTGCTCAGCGCTCGAGCACACCACTCGCGCCCGCGCCGACGATCGCGAGCGATTGCGCGTCCGTGACGTAGCCGACGACGTGCAGGGCGCCGCCGCCGAGCGAAGGCGAGACGGCGGGTGTCCAGGCGCCGTCGGCCGAGCCCGTGAAGCGGCGCATCGCGAACGCGCGGACGACGTTGTGGTGGCTCAGCGTACGGCGGGCGTTTTCGCCGCGAAGCACGCGAACTTCGGCCGCGTCCTCCACGACGGCGAGGTTGAGCTCGCCCGGTGCGCCGTACGCGGCCCGGTAGGTGACGCTGAGCGGCGCGTCGGGGCTCGCGCCAGGCTCGACCGCGACAGCCACCCGCGCCTTGGCGGGGCGTGTGAGCGCACGCGCGATGGCGGAACGTGCCTCGGCGGCGCGAGAACCGACGAGCTCCTCGCGGCCGTTGACGACCAGTTGTGGCGTGTAGACGCCGCGCGCACCGAAGTGATCCGCGTAGCGGCGTTGCCGGTCCGTGTAGACGCGGCTCGCGAAGGGGTCGGGCCAGCCGAGGTCGTCCCAGTAGTTGACGTGCAGCTCGAGCGTGAGCACGTTCTGCCCGCCGCTCGCCGCCTCCGCGGCGATGGCGGCAAGATTGTCGTCGGCGGGCGGGCAGCTCGAGCAACCTTCGGACGTGAACAGCTCGACGACCGCCACCGGGGCGGGCGGCGGCAACGGCTCCAGGCGGTGGGGCGACGGCTCGGCGACCGCGACCGCCATCGGCTCCACGTCCGCTCTCGGTGACGTCGAGGCCCGGGTGCAGCCCGCTGCGGCGAGGGCTCCCGTCGCCGCGACGGCGGCGAGCCACGACGCCGTGCGGTGCTCGATGGGGCGACTCATCCGTCCATGGGATACGGACCCTGGACGAGTCCGGTTACCGACCCCGGCGCCTCCGCTCTCAGGGTGCCGCGGGGTCGAAGCGCGGCCCAAAGCTCCGCAGCATGATGCGTTCGCTCGCGCGGAGCCCTTGCTCTTCGGCTTCGGTTTCCCGGCTCGCAATCCCGACGCCGGGGCAGAACACGGTGGTCGTCCGCTTCTCGCCTTCGCTCGAGAGAGCCTGCTCGACCGTCTCGATGCAACCCGAGAAAGCGCCGGCCGGCAACGTGACGCTGCGCTCCACGTTCGTAAGCTCCACGGTCCCGAAGTCACCCTTCCACTTGGCGCCGCGAGTGAGCGGCTCACGCAACAGGTAGCCTCCAGTGACGTACGCCACGTCGTGCGCGTTGATGGTCAGGCGTTGCGCACGGCCCGCCACGACGAGCTCGGCGAGGTCCGGGCGGGGCCGCCGTACCTCGAGAATCAAGAGCCCGCGCTCGCCGCTCGGCTCACTGCGGGTCTCGTAGGTGTAAACCGTGGCATCAGGCAGCGGGAGGTAGCGCTCCACACCACTCGGCACGGACGCGGCCGGGGCGGGGGCCACGGCTCGCTCGGACGCGCAGCCGAGCGCGAGGACAGCGACCGCTGCCGCGCGTCGCTCACGGCCCATGCGTGCGATAGGTCCAGATCGTGACGAGCAGAAGCAGCGCCACGGACATGGCGAGCAGGATCTTCACGAGCGGGTCCGGCTGGATGCGCCGAGCGAGCTCGGCGGCGGCGTCGCGCACGCGCGCATCCTCGGACGATTCGGCGAGCTCGGGAGCGTGTGCGCGCACGTACGCGTAGTTGCCGAGCTCGAAGGCGCGAACGAGCCGTTCGAGCGCGGGATCGGACGGGAAGTCGAGCACGAACTGCGGACGTTCTCGACCTTCGGCATCGAGCTCCGTCCGTGGCTCCTTCGGCTCGTCAACGGCGCGTTTCTTCTTCTTTTTCTTCTTCTTCGGAGCTTCGGGCGCGGCGTCGTCCGCACGCGCGGCCGCATCCTCGCCTCCGGGCGGTGCCGTTGCCGCTTCGGCTTCGCTTGGGTCAGGGGTCCCTTCGGATCCCTCGCTGTCAGCCGCGGTCTTCGGGGGCGCCGAGCCCTCGTCAGTCCCTTCGCCCGGGCTTGCCTTCGCCGGGTCCTTCGCGGAGCTCGCCAGAGGCTCCTCGGAGTCCGCCTGCTCACTCTTCTCGACCTCGCTCATTTTCCGCCGACCCTAGCACTACTCTCGTAGTCTTTGGCGGGGACCGCGCGTCACCCTCAGAATTGGAAGTAGACGAACGGCACGGCCGCCGCGCTCGCCATCTCGCGAACCACGAGGGCCGCCGCAAATAGCGCCACGCCCTGCGCGGCCGCGGGCAACGCCACGAAGCGCCGCCGCACGGCGTCATAGACTCCGTGAGGCACGTAGTGGCTCGCGAGCCCCAGCGCGAGCACAGAAAGCACTCGTCCGTCGAGGTTCGGGTGGTAGGTGGTGAAGGTCACGAGCCTGGAAAAATAGTCCGCTGCGGCCGAAAACCCGTCGGCGCGGAAGAGGATCCACCCAGCGGTAACGAGGTGGAAGGTGGCTATCACGCGCAGAACATGGAGCCGGGGCAGCGCGGGCTCCGCGCCCCGCCGATCGCGGATGAACCGGCTCACGGCCAGCGCGCCACCGTGCAGCCCGCCCCAGGCGACGAAGGTCCAGCTTGCGCCGTGCCAGAGCCCGCCGAGCAGCATGGTGAGCATGAGGTTCAGGTACGTGCGCGCGGGGCCACGGCGGTTGCCGCCGAGGCTGATGTAGAGGTAGTCGCGCAACCACGTCGAGAGCGAGATGTGCCAACGCCGCCAGAACTCGGTGATGGACGCCGACTGATACGGCGAGTCGAAGTTCTTCGGAAAGCGCACGCCGAGCAACAGCGCCGAGCCGATCGCGATGTCCGTGTAGCCCGAGAAGTCGGTGTAGATCTGCACCGCGTAGCCGACCGCCGCGGCGTAGCATTCGACGGCGGAGAACTGGAACGGAGCGTCGAAGACCCGATCGACCAGATTTAGCGCGAGGTAGTCGCCGATGGCGACCTTCTTGACGAGCCCGAGCGCGATCAAAAAGAGCCCTTCACTGCCTTCCGCGGGGTCGAAGCGCGGCGTCCCGGCGAGCTGCGGCAAGAGGTCGCGTGGCCGCACGATGGGGCCGGCGACGAGATGCGGGAAAAATGCGACGAAGGCGAGATATTCCGTGTAGCTCGGATGCGGCTCGATGTCGCCCCGGTACACGTCGATCACGTAGCTCATCGATTCGAAGGTGAAGAAGCTGATGCCGATGGGCAGCGCCACATGGAGCGCCAGCTCGGGCGGATGGAAGCCGAGCACGCCGAGGAACGCGCGTGCCGACTCCACTCCGAAGTCGAAGTACTTGAAGATCGAGAGCACGCCGAGATTCAAAATCACGGTCCCGAGCAGCCAGCGCTTGCGAGCCCGCGGCGTGCGCGCGCGCGCGATGGCGTTGCCGAGCAGCCAGTCGGCGGTCGACGAGCCGAAGATGAGCGGCAGGAAGCGCCAGTCCCAGCGCGCGTAGAAGAAGTAGCTCGCGCCGAGCAGGAACAGCAGCCGGAGCTTTTTGGCGCGGGCCAGCAGCCAGGAAGCGACGAAGACGACGCCGAAGAACTCGGCGTAAGCGAGGGTATTGAAGAGCACGTGCGAGCTTCGGACTTCGAGACGGCCGCCCGCGAGGGTACGCTCGTTGCCCCACGAAGGCCATGCCGCCCAACCCGAGCCCCGCACGCTTCGCACTGCACGCGACGAGCGTCGGCGGCCTGCTCGCGCTCGCATGGGCGGCGACCGGCCCCGCGGCGCTCGCACTCTCCGCGGCCGGGCTCGCCGCCCACGCCGCCATGTGCACGCTCGGCGTGCTCGCGCCGGGGCTCTCCGTGTGGGGCGAGGTGCTCGGCCATGGCAGACCCGGGCTCGGGCGCGTCGCGCTCACGTTCGACGATGGCCCCGATCCCGCGACGACGCCGCGGGTCCTTTCGACGCTCGCGGAGCACGGCGCGCGCGCAACGTTTTTTGCGCTCGGCGAGAAGGCGGTGCGTCACCCGAAGCTCGTGCGCGAGCTCGTCGAGGCGGGCCACGAGCTCGGGCTTCACGGGCACGTTCACGACCGGCTCTATGCCCTGCGCCCCGTGGCGCGCCTGCGTGCCGACATGGCTCGCGGCGCCGCCGCCCTCGAGAGCGCGAGCGGCGCACGTCCCCGCCTCTTTCGGCCGCCAGTCGGGCTCGTGAGCCACACCGTGGCGCTAGCAGCCGAGGCCGAGGGACTCTCGCTCGTCGGCTTTTCGCGGCGCGCCCGCGACGGACGGCGCGGAGCGACGCCGGCCGCCGTG
This sequence comes from uncultured delta proteobacterium, assembly GCA_963841435.1. Taxonomy (GTDB): domain Bacteria; phylum Myxococcota_A; class Polyangia; order Polyangiales; family Polyangiaceae; genus PMG-095. Next base: position 157,922 of record CAWJCS010000001.1, on the reverse strand, counting down.
CTCGAGCGCTCCCTCGGCGCCCTCGAGGACGGCGCGGTCCTTCTGCTGCACGACGCCTCCGAGCGCGGCGATCATCGCCCCGCGAGCCTCGGCGTGCTCGACGCTCTGCTCCGGGGGATCGCGAGCGCCCGGCTCTCGACCGTGACGGTGAGCGAGCTCTTCGAGCTCGCCCCGGAACGTGCCGCCGCAACCTGACACCTTGCACCGGACTTTGGCGCGAGCGATCCCGCGGCCGCGCCGCTTCGTGACAGCAATGCTAAGCCGAGCTCGAGGTGCGGCCGAACTGGTTCTTTGCCTTCCCCGTCGAGGGAAGCTTCATGAGCGAGCTGCCCGAGCTACCGCCGGGCTTTCGCCGCTTCCACCCGGACGACGTGCACCTGACCCTCGTCTTCCTCGGCGCGTGCGGCGAGGAGCGCGCAAAGCGGGCTCTCGACGCGCTCGACGAAGCGCTCGCGGCAGGGCGCCCCACGGCGCTCGACGTGACGCTCGGCGAAGTCGTACCCATGGGGCGTGCCAGGCAGTACACGGCGCTCTCGGCGCTTCTCGAGCGCGGTCGCACCGAGACCGAGTCCCTGATCGCAAGGCTACGCGATCCCTTGAGCGAGGCGGCGATCGGGCGGCGTGAGGCGCGCCCGCCCAGGGCGCACGTGACGCTCGCGCGCCCCACGCGGCGCGCGACGGACGAAGCGCGCCGGCAGGGTCTCGCCTGGGCCGGCGCCCTTGCGCTCGGCTCGCTCGAGCGTCGGCTCGACCGGATCGCGCTTTTTACCTGGAACGAGGACCGCCGCGAGCGCCTGTTTCGCATCGTGACGGAGCGGTCGCTCGCACTAGCCTCGACGTGACGGTGCTTCACGCTTGGTGGAGAGCGCGAGCGAAGGTATCGTCCTTTGCGATGCGCTGGTTCGGAACACGGAAAGCCTCGCGCGCGCCGCGCCTCCTGGCGGCGTTCGGCGTCCTTTGCGTCAGCTCGTTGGCCCTGGCCTGGTCGCAGAACTCGGAGTTTACGGCGAACGTGCACGGCCACGTGTTCGAGCGCGTGATCGTCGCGAGCGAGGGCTGCAAGATCCACTACCAGCTCTACTTCGACGCGCCGGCCGACGGCTACACGAGCACGAACCCGCCGCGCAACGTGTACCGCTTCCGGGCGCGCATCGATTTCCAGAGCGGACGGTCCGCCACCGTGCCCGTGTTCGGCAACCGTGCCCCGGGCCGGAGGATCTATCGCAACACCTTCGATTCCACGGCGGAAGGCTGCTGGGCGAACGCGGAACAAATGCTCGCGCGCGTCAAGGTGGAGGCATGCCGCGGTGACGGCTGCACGCCCGATCTGGTGCACTGACTCGGCGCTCAGACCTTGCGCAGATCCGCCTGAAAGGGCGAGACGTTCTGCTCGAAGAGCAGCCACAGAAGCACCGCCCGCGTCTCCCGGTACTCGGCCGCGGCCACGTTCGCAAGGTGCGTGGCGAGCGATTCGACGGGGAGCCCCTCCCACTCGAACGGCGCCACCTTGCGGGACATCGCGACCAGACCGCCCGTCCGCAGCCGATCGTGCGCCCAGAAGCAACGCAGGGAAGCGCGATTCACCGCGGCGGGGAACGTGCGCGGGGGCTCGACGCGAGTCGGCATACCCACACGGTCGAGACCCACGGCCCAGCACAGCCAAGAGAGCGCGGCCCAGTCGGCGCGGGCGGCGTGCCAGAGCTCGCGCACGGAGAGGCCCCTCGGCGCGAGCGACTCGTCGACCTCCACATCGGTCTCCTCGAAGCCGTCGTCCGTCTCGTCGCGGATGCGCGCCGTGAAGCGCCTGAGCTCGACCGGACCGTTCGGCAAGAGCGACGCCACGTCGGGAGGCAAGCCGTGCCCGCCGTCGCCGAGACGTGCGCGGAGCTCGGCGCGCAACGAGCCGAGCCGCGTTGCGTAGAGGGCGACCCCGTGCTGCACCGCGGCGAGCGGCTGCTCCACCACGACGGGGAGCAGCTCTTCCTCGGGCTCGGCCACGGGGTCGACCAGCGGCACGAACCCGTAGTCGCACGCGGCGACTCGACATTCCTCGCGCATGAAGCTCGCCGCGACCGGTGAGTCCTTCTCCACGGCGTCGGCGTCGGCGAGCGCTCCCGTGCGATCGCCGTGCTCGAGGCGCGCCATGCCGCGCGCGACGCGCGTCATCGTGCGGTCAGGCGCGAGCAGCAGCGCCGCGTCGAGGTAGTCGAGTGAGGCGGCACAGTTGGCGGGCAGGGTCGACGCGAGCGCCCTGAAGATCCGCGGCAGGTCGGCGCCTCCGAGGGCTGCATCGAGCAGACGGCTGGCCGTGACGCCCCCCGCGGCCGCGATGCTCTCGGCGTGCTCGAGCGCGGGAGCCACCTTCTGCGGCATGACCGACACGCGCAGAAACTCCCGAAACCGGGTCCCGTCACCGAGCCGGACGGCACCACGCGCGGCGAGGCAGAGCGCCTCGCGTGCCTGCCCCACGTCACGCGCCTCGGCGGCTCGCTCGAAGAGCTCGTCGCCCGTGACCGACGCCGGCTCGCGCTCGAGCACGACGGCCGGCGGCTCGGAGAACGGGGTGCCACGCTCGACACTGCGCACGCACTCGCCGCTCGCGTCGAGCAGGCACCAGACCCCGGTCGCTTCCCCATGGAAGTGCTCGCCGACGACCTCGCACACCTCGGGCACGTCGAGCGGCGAGCTGTCCGGCTCGAAACGTAAGCGGCTCGGTCCGTGGGCCACACCGCGCTCGTCGAAGCCGTAGTCGGAAGCGAGCTTGCCGCGCTCGTCGAAACGGCGCCGCCCCACGATGATCCCGTTGAGGAGGGGCAGCTCCTCGACGCACACGCCGTCCGCCGAGAAGTAGCGTAGCGTCGCGCGTGACCCGTCTTCGTCTTCGATGCGGTCGACGTAGCGGCTCGAGCGCTCGTCGAAGCGAGCGCTCGCCGGCACGCCCGCGGGGCGCGCGGGCCAGCGGCTGCCGTCCGGGGCGAGCGGCGCGCCGGTCTCGTCGTAGAAGGTCTCGTTGACGAACCGGCCGCCCTTGTATTCGGCCCTGAGCTCGACGGCGCCCGGCGGCACGCAGCAGTGTCTCAAGGGCTCGCCGCCCGGTGCGCTCGACACGAAGCGGAAGAACGTGCCGTCGAGCCGGTCATCGACGAAGGCCCCGCGGCTCGCGACCTCGCCGCTCGGGTGAAAGCTCGAGAACGGTCCGGACTTCTTGCCGCCCTCGAACGAACAGACGCGCGCGAGCGACCCGTCGGGTCGATAGAGCCGGACCTCACCCTGCCGCACGCCGGCGGCATCGCGCACCGAGACCTCCCAGCCGAGCTGCTCGGGGTCGTACACGGCGTCGTCGGGCACCGACGCGGGTCGCTCGGGACTCACCTGGGCGAGTGTATCACTCGGCCGCTGCCGTTCCCTGGCCGAGCAGGTAACGACGCGAGTAGCCGCCCGTGGCGTTTTCGATCGAGACCGAGATGGCGCCGTCGCGACGGTAAGCGTAGCGTTCGACGATCTCGACCTGTCCCCCGGAAAGGCGAAGATCCAGCGGCAAATCGTCGAGATCACGCCGTTCTGCGAGTGCGGGATCGTACGGGAACAAGATGTCGCCCCAGGGCGTGAGATCGCCGCGTGGCTGGCCGTCGGGGCCGAGCTCACTGCACTCGAGAAAGCGCAGGTGGCCGACGGCGTGCACGGGACGATAATGACGCTCGAACATGAGCTCGCCCGAGTCCGGAAGGGCGCCCTTGACGATGATGGGGTCGAAAATTTTCGCGCGCCCGGCTTCGCCCTCACGCCACACGCCGAAGTGGCGCGTCACCGCCTCGCGCACGAAGACGCCCGCGTCCGGGTCGGCGGCGATGGCGAGGCCGACGGCGGTCGCCGCGTGCGGCTGGGGCGCAACCAGCACCTTGCGCTTGTACCGCTCACGCAGCATCCGCCCGACGAGCGGAAAGCTCGTCCCGCCGCCCACGAGGTAAACGCCGCCGAGCTCACGGCTGTTCTCGGGGTCGATGCCGTGCTCGCGAACCTTGTCGAGAACGCGTTCGAGAAGATCGAGCGTTCGCGCGACGAGCGGCGCCACGGCGTCGTTCACGGCGGCCATCTCCAGGGTCGCCGGCTCGAGGCTGGGGACGACGCTGCTGCAGTTGACCAGCAACCGGCGACTCCCCGGTGAGAGCGCCTCCTTCGCCTCGCGGCAGGTCTCGAGCAGCGCGGCGCGCGTCCTCGGCACGAGCACGCCGTCGAAGCGCGCCTGACGGAGCGTGAGCTCGAGGATGGCCGCGTCGAAATCCTCGCCACCGAGCCGAGCGATACCCTCGCTCGCTATCAACTCGAACCGCCGATCCACGAGCGAGACGGCCGAGGTATCGAAGGTGCCGCCCCCGAGGTCGTACACCACCACGTAGCGCTTGGGGCTGCGGCGGCCGAGCGATGCGAGATTGTTGTGCGCGTACTCGATCGCCGCTGCCGTGGGCTCGTTCACCAGACCGAGCACGCGAAAACCGGCGCGGCTGAACGCCTCCACCGTGAGGTAGCGCTGGCTCGTGCTCGCGCTCGCGGGGACGGCCACCATCGCCTCGAGCGGCTCGTCCTCGTCGATGTCGAGATTGCTCCGCTCGATCAGAAGGCGCCGGAGAGCCGTCAGGTAGTCGGTCGTGATCTCGAGCACGCTACGATCGAAGCCGAGGTCGGACAGTCGCTCGTCCGGCAGTCGCGAACTGGCCTCGCGCTTGATCGAACGGAGCACGGCTTCGCTGCCGGATCCCAGCCGTGCCTGCGCGTCCCAGCCGAGCGAAAGGTCACGTCCGCCCCGTGTCGCCATGCCGGGCACGAACTCCGAATAACCCCTTGGCGTTTCGAAGATGGCAATCGGGTAGCGACCGTCGATGGCGGCGGCAACGACGGTGCGGGTCGTCCCGAAATCGATCCCGAGGCGCATGTAGTGCTTGAACGTTGCCCTCGCCGGAGCGAGGGGCGACGGCCATTCTTCCAGGGATCGGCCAAACGGCCAAGAAGGGCCGACAATTGCCGACGCCGTAGGGCGTCCGGGTAAAGCCTCAGTGAAATGCGACCCAAACGAGCCCGCGCACTGGCACCGCCTCCCCCGCCGATTCCAAAGGGCGCCGCGAGAATGAAACCACGCAGAAGCGAGAACTTGACAGTTTTGTCTGGGCGGCGAATTCTCGTGTGTCCTGTGTGCGGCCTCCACCGGTGGGAAGGCCAGCCTCTCGGGACCCTCGGCCCTCAAGGAGATCCTCGATGCGCTTTCGCCCGACCTTAGCCTCCATCCTGCTCTTACTTCCCTTTGCCATCGCGTGCGGGACCGACTGCTACGACATCTGCGACGACGCCCAGAACGAAGGGTGCAGCAAGTTCGACCACGACGAGTGCGTTCACGGCTGCGTCAGCCAAGAGGACTTTTCCGACACGAGCGACAAGTGCGATTCGAAGTTCGACGACCTGATCAGCTGTGTCGCCGACCTCAGCGATGTCTGCGACTTTGCCTCGTTCTACCTCAGCGATCCGGCCAATATGGAGTGCGACAAGGAGTACGAGAAGTACACGACATGCGTGGTCGACTACTGCAGCACCCACGAAACCAAAGACTGGTGCAACTGAGCCTCGGCGCGGCTCACCCGGTGGAACCCGGCGGGAGCTAGGGCGGCGCGCCGCTCGGCGCCTGCGGCAGCTCGATCACGAAGCGCGCGCCACGGCGAGGAGCGTCGTCGAGCAAGATGGTGCCGCCGACGGCTTCGACCAGCCCTCGGCACACGGCGAGCCCGAGCCCCGTGCCCTTGCCGATCTCCTTGGTCGTGACGAACGGCTCGAACAGCCGCTCGCGCACGTCGCTCGCCACGCCCGGACCATCGTCCTCGACGGACAGCCTCACACCGAGCGAGCCCGCCTCGGCGCGGATCGTCACGCGGCCCCCAGGTGCCACGGCGTCGGCGGCGTTCAGCACGAGATTCAGCGCGATTTGCACGAGCTTCTCGCGACCCAGCGCGACCGCTGGCAGCCCCGGGTGCACGTCGAGCGTGAGCTCGACCTCCCGGAGCGCCGGGTGCAGGAGCAAGAGTGCGGCCGTGTCGTTGATCGCGGCATCGACGTCCCCGGGCTGATCGTCGGCGGCCACGTCGGTGCTCGGCCGAGCGAACGCCAGGAGATCGCGCAGAATGCCGTGGATGCGGTCCGTCTCGCGGCGCATCCGCAACAGGAAATCGCGCTGCTCCTCGGGTGAGACGCCGCCCTGCAGCAGCAGATCCTCGAAGCCCATGAGCGCGGCGATCGGGTTGCCGATCTCGTGCGCGAGGCCTGCGGCCAGGCGACCTACGGAGGCGAGCCGCTCCGAGCGCACGAGCTGACCTTGCGCCTCGGCGAGCCTCTTGGTGGCCTGCTCGACCTCGTCGATCTTCCTTTTCAGCGCGTCCTCGCGGGCGATGAGCCCCTCGGTCATGCTGCGCAGGCTCTTGCCGAGGTCGACGAGCTCGCGCACGGGCGTCCGGGGAACGGCGAGCCGGCGCGCGCCAAGCGCCACGCTCTCCGCCGCGTGCGCCAGCTCGTCGAGAGGCCGCACAATGAGGCGCGTGAGCGCAAAGTAGGTGGCCGTGAGCAGCGCGAGCGCCCCGAGCGCCGTGTAAAGGCCCACGAGCCGGAGCAACGGCGTCGTCCGGGCCGCCTCGTCGTCCGTCCGGACGACCGCGATGACCGTGCCGCCGGCTCCCGGGACGGCCACGGCAAGGCCACGCCCGTGCGAGGTCACGACGTCCCAGGTTGCCTCGCGCCCCGGTTGGAAGCGCGGCGGCAGGGCATCCACGGCCGACGGCTCACCGACGCGCGCCACGGGGAGCTCGTCCGGACCGTAGACGCCGAGCGCGTCGAGCCCGCCACTGCCGATCTCCGAGCGCAGGAGCGGCATGAGCTCGGAAGCCTTGCGGCTTCGGCCCGCTTCGCTCACGTGGCCCGCGATCGCGCGTCCGAGGGAGCGGCCGTGCGCCTCCGACAGGCGTTGCAGGGTCAGCTGTGTGTAGGTCGCCACCGCAAGGAACAGGGGGACGAACGCGACAGCGAGCAAGGCCCCGAGCAGGAGCAGGAGCCGAAGCCTCAGGCCTGCCCGCATGCCGCCGAACATATCACCTGCCCGGAAAACTAGGCCCCGAGCGGCGCGAACTGGTAGCCGGACAAGAGCGCATGGATCCCCTCGTTCGGGCCGCCCTCTGGGTGCAGCGAAGCGTGGCCCGAGCGGCCGGATGCGCGATCGCGCTCGGGCTCGGCGGCTACCTCGTCGCCTGGGCCGACGAGCCCCCTCCCGCGCCGTGGAACGCGACGGCGCTCGCCCTGCTCCTCGGTTCGCTCGGGTACAGGCTCGTGCGGCGTCTCGGACGCCTCGCGCCCGACGAAGAGGTCCGAAGGCTCGACCTCGAGCTCGTGCTCCACCTGTTCGTCGCCGCCTTTGCGCTCGTGCTCAACGCACCCGGTGGCCTCGACGGTCCGCTCTACGCCGTCGTGTACGCGGTCGCCCTTCTCGCGGCGAGCTTCACGGGCGTCCTCACGACCACGCTCGGCGTGGCCTTCGCCGTGCTGCTCGAGACCGCGCTCGGCACGTACGCCATCAGTGCGCGCGATCCCGACCGCCTCGTGCAGCACGCGGCGCTCGTGTCCCTGTTCGCGTTCCTGAATCTCGCCGTGTTCAGCGCCGAGGTCGCCCGCATCCGTCGGCTGTCCCGCGCTCGCATCGAGTCGGAGATCGCGCGCATGCGCGACGCGGCCCGCTCGTACCGCTTGCTGGGGGCGCCGTCCGGGGCCCGCGACCGCTCGCTCACGCCCGCCCCCGACGACGAGGAACGCCTGCTCCGCTCCGGCGTCGATGAAATCCACCAGGCCGTCGAGTTCGCGCTCGCGCTCTTGCGTCGCACGCTCGGTCTGCGCACCGCCATGCTGCTCGGTCTCGACGCTTCCTCCCAGTCGCTCACCATCCTCGAGCTCTCGAGCTCCGAGGACGCCATCGAGCCGGGGCCGTTCGGCGCGCGCGACGGCATCTTCGGGGCGAGCCTCGAACGCGGCGAGCAAGTGAGCCTCTCCGGCAGCCGCACGGGCGTGCACCTGCCCTACTACGCGCGCCGGCCGGCGATCGGCGCCGCCTCGGCGACCCCGTTCGGCTCGACGGGGCATTCCCGCGGCCTGCTCGTCGTGGACCGCGAGGCCCGCGAGCCGTTCACACCGTCCGAGGAGGAGGCGCTGCGCTCGGCCGCGCATTTCGTGCACCGCGCCATCGAGAACGAACGCGTCTTCGTGCAGCTCGATCGCGCGAAAGTGGAGCAAGGCAAGCTCTACCGCGCGGCCAACGCGCTCGCCGCGGCCACGACGGAAGCCCAGGTCATCGAGGCCGGCGTCAACGGCGCCCGCGAATTCGCGGCGTTCGACTTTGCCGTGGTCACGCTGTTCGACCGGCAGAGCTCGACGCACGAAATCTGCGCTGCAAGCGGCGAGGGCACCGCCGAGCTCGTCGGCAAGCGCTACCGACACAATACGGGGCTCGTCTCCATGGTCGTCGCCAATCGCCACGCGTTGCCCTATCGCGGTGACTACGACCCGTCCCGCCAGGTCGTGTTCACGCGAGCGATCGCACCGCCGCCCATGCCGTCGCTCCTCGTCGTCCCGCTGCTCGTCCACGAGCGTGCGCTCGGCACGCTCATCCTCGGGTCGCGGCGGCGCGGTGCGTTCGGCGATGCCGTCCGACCTACCCTCGAGGTGCTGGCGAGCCACGTCGCCGTGTCGCTCGCGAACGCACGCATGCTCAAGCGCCTCGAAGAAATGGCGACGACCGACGGTCTCACGGGCCTCTTCAACAAGCGTGCGCTCACCGAGATCGCGCATCAGAAACTGAAGAGCGCGGACCGGTTCGCGCGCCCCCTTAGCCTTTTGGTTTGCGACATCGATCACTTCAAGCGCGTCAACGACACGTACGGTCACGACGTGGGTGACGTCGTGATCAAGGGGGTTTCCGACGTGCTCGGCCGCGTGAAGCGCGACACCGACGCCGTCGGACGCTTCGGCGGCGAAGAGTTCGTGCTCGTCTGCGAGGAGACCGACGAGCGCGGCGCCGTTCAGCTCGCCGAGCGTATCCGTCAGGAGCTCGCCGCGACGACGTTCAAGAGTGAGCTCGGCACCTTTTCCGTGACCTGCTCCGTCGGCGTGGCGCCATTCCCCACGGCGGGCCGCACGTGGGAGGCGCTCTTCAAGGCGACGGACGAGGCGCTCTACGCGTCGAAGCGCGGCGGACGGAACCGCGTCACCGTCTGGACGCCGAAGCTCCAAGGCTACGCCGCCTGAGCGCCGTCCCAGCCGAATTGCAAACCACGAGCGTGATGGACGCATTCCGCCGCGCAAAGAGCACTCAGCCTAGAAGATCTGGCGGCATGGTGCGCGAGACGACGCCGATGTAGGTGCGTGTGGAAGGCCGTTGCCATGCGGCTTCTGGCGGCGACGCCCGGCGGAACCTGTCATAATGAAAGTCCGATGCGGGTCCGTCTTCGTCTCGAGCTGTTGGTTCCGCTCGCCTGCTCGGCGCTGCTCGCGTGCAGCGGCACGGTCACTCGCGACACGGAAGACACGCCGGCCTCGGGCGGCAGCTCGGCGAGTGGTGGCACGGGCTCGGGCGGCAACTCCGGGCGCGGCGGTAGTGGTGGCAGCGCCGGCACGAGCGGCACGAGCGGCACGAGCGGCACGAGCGGTCAGCCCGGGCTCGGCGGTGTTTCGCCGGCGACGCGCATCGCCCGCCTCACGCACGAACAGTACAAGAACACGGTGGACGATCTGTTCGGTATTACGGACGACCCCACGGCCGAGTTCGCGCCCGACGCGCTGAACGGCTTTTCTTACGACACGAGCGCCGACTTCCGCGTCGACGCACGCCTCGGACCCCAGTACCGCGCGGCGGCCGAGTCGCTCGGGGCACGCGCGGTTTCGGACGCCGCCGTGCGGGCGCGCGTCGTTCCGTGCGCTGGGACCGATTCCAGCTGCGCCGACTCCTTCATCACGAGCTTCGGTCGCAAGGCGTTCCGCCGGCCGCTCACGAGCACGGAGGCCACCCGCTTCCGCGCGCTGTTCGACCAGGGCCCGGCGCTCGTCGCGAGCGGCAACGATTTCGACGACGGCGTGCGCCTCGTGGTCGAGGCCATGCTGCAGGCACCGCAATTTCTCTATCGCACCGAGCTCAGTGACGAGGTCGGCGGCGACGGGCTGATTGCGCTCGACTCCTACGAGCTCGCCGCGCGGCTCTCCTACACGATCTGGGACACCCTGCCCGACACCGAGCTCGCCACGCTCGCCGACGACGGCGCGCTCGGTGCCGCGGACGCCGTGCGCGCCCAGGCCGCGCGCCTGCTCGCCGATCCGCGCGCCACGACCAAAGCGATCTCCTTCCACTCGCAGGCGTTCCAATTCTCCCGCTACGGGCGCATCTCGCCCGACAAGAGCACCTACCCGAACGCGCCCGCCGACATGATCACGCGCACCGAGGACGCCTCCGAGCGCTTCATTCAGGAGATCTTCGCGACGGGCGGCGGCCTGAGCGCGATCCTGACGGCGCCCTACGCGTTCGCCGACTCGGCGCTCGCCCCCCTGTACGGCAAGACGGTGTCGGGCGGCCTCACGCGCGTCGATTTCGACCCGGGTGAGCGCCAGGGCCTGCTGATGCAAGTCGGTTTTTTGGCGTCGAACGCCTACAGCATCAAGACCGACCCGATTCACCGCGGCCTGTTCGTGCTGAGAAACGTGCTCTGTCGCCAGATCCCCGACCCACCACCGGGCGCCTCGCAGACGCCGCCGCCCGCGACCAACACCCCTCCGAAGACCACGCGCGAGGAGGTCAGCCTGCTCACGGGACAGCCGACGTGCGTTGGTTGTCACAGCGAGATCAACGCACCCGGCTTCGCCTTCGAGGCGTTCGACGCCATCGGCCAATCGCGCACCACCGAGAACGGCGTTGCCGTCGATACGGCGGGCATGCTCGAACTCGACGGCCAGACGCTGAGCTTCCAAGGTGCCGACGAGCTCGTGCAGGCGCTTGCGACGAGCCCCGAAGCCCACGGCTGCTACGCGGGCAACTGGATCCAATTCGCATTCGGGCGGCGGCTCACGGCAGACGACGAGGCGCTCGAGCAATCGCTCGCGGACGCTTCGCTCGGCGCTCGCGACCTCGTTGCCATGCTCACGACCGCTCCCGCGTTCCTCGAGCGCCTTCCGAACGAGGTCGGACCATGATCGTGCCTCCCAAGCTTCGCCGTCGCCGCTTTCTCCAGGGGTTCGGGGGCGCGGTCGTCGGGCTGCCGTTCCTCGAGGCTGTCGCCGCCAAGCAAGCGGGCGCCCAGGCGGCCGCCATCAAGCGTTTCGGCGTGTTCTTCGCCTGCAACGGCGTGAACATGGCGCGCTGGTTCCCGAGCGGCGGTTACGGTGCGCTGACGCCCGCCCACCTGATGGGCACGGCGAACGAGCCGCTCCTGCCGCATCTCGGCAAGCTCCTTTTCCCCCGCGGTGTCCACATGAGCCCGCGCGGCTACGACCGCGACGGCGGCGGTGGCGACGACCACGGCAAGGGCATGGCCCACAAGCTCACCGCGCAGTTCGCCGACGACACCGACTGGCTCGCGCTCGGCCGCTCCGTCGACCACGTGATTGCCGACATAGTGAACCCGAGCGGCCGCCCCGCGTTGAACCTGATGACCGGTCGCCGCGGCAACTACAAGGGGCTCGACTACATCTCTTACACCGGTGCCGGCGAAGCGGTCGCGGCCATCAACAACCCCTGGAATGCCTACTCGGCGTTCATCAACCTGAACAGCACGGACCCCACGGCCGTGGCGGCCGCAGAGCGCATCGCGAAGCGGCGGCAGAGCGTGCTCGACCTCGTCAGCGAGCAGATGGACGACCTGAAGCGCGGGCCCCTCAGCGCCGACGACAAGGCCAAGCTCGACGCCCACTTCACCGCCATCCGCGAGATCGAGACGACGATGGGGGAGAGCGGCCTGACTTGCTACGACATGGACCTAGAAAGCCGCACGTCAACCTACGACGGTATGCCGGCCCGCACGCTCGAGATGGAGTCGAACTACCCCGACGTCGCCGAGCTCCAAGTCGACATCATGGCGCTCGCCCTCGCGTGCGACTACACGCGCGTCGCGACGCTGCAGTTCGACCGCGGCGCCGGCGGTCCCACGTTCCGCTGGGACGGCATGATGCACGAGTACAACCACCACAAGCTTTCCCACGGCAAGGTCAAGGACGACTGCTTCGGCGACAGCACCGACAACGGCTGCGCCGACGTGGCGGGCTACGAGGACATGCTCTTCGCCATCGACACCTGGCACCAGACGAAGCTCGCGCGGCTCCTCTCGCGCCTCGACTCCTACATGGAGGACGGCGGCAAGACCGCGCTCGACAACTCCGTCATCCTCTATTCCAACGAGCTCGCCGACGGCAAGGCCCACTCCTACACGGATCTGCCGTACATCCTCTGCGGCAGCTGCGGCGACTACTTCAAGCAGGGTCAGTACCTATTGCTCGGTGAGGACGGCAACGCCTACGAGGACAAGCTCGCGCCTCACAACAAGCTCCTCAACACCATCGTCAACGCGATGGGCATCGAGTCCGACTGGTTCGGTGTGGCCGAGGGCATGGGGGGCAGCACCATGCAGGCCGGCGTCTTCGACGCCCTGCTCGCCTGAGCGAGCCCGCTCGTGCGGCGCCGCCGCCCGCGGCCGGACGGGCCACGGGCGGAGCCTCGGCGTGGTGCTCAGTTTGCGGCGGCGGCGCACTCGGCGGTGCAGCCGACCTCGTCGTCGCCCGACTCGCAATCGGAGAAGCCGTCACACAGGTAGGCGTACGGGACGGTCTCGCCGCTCTGGCACTTGAGGGAGCAGCCCGCTTCGTCGCTGCTGTCCGCGCAGTCGTCGTAGTCGTCGCATTGCCAGCCGCCGTCGATCGTCTCCCCGCTGCCGCATGTAAAGAGCGTCGAGGCCGTCGAGCAGGTCGTCGCGCAGTCGGACAGCGACACGGGCGAACCGCCGTTGCAGAAGAAGTCGGTGAGGTCCGTGCAGCTCGCCGTGGCGAGGCAGCCGAGGGCGCACGCCGACTGCGGCACGGCGTCGAGGCAACCCGTCATCTGCGGCGCCGTGAGCAGCCCGCAGTCGGTGAGATTGGCGGCCGCCTCGCTACAAGTGGCCGTCTGCTCCGGAGGCGGGGGCTCCGGACACACGAACGTGGCGCAGTTGGCCTCGTCGGCGCCGTTCTCGCAGTCGACGACGCCGTCGCAGGCGTGCGAGCCCTCGACCGAAGTGCCGTCGCCGCAGTCGAAGACGTCGGCGCAGTCCGCCTCGTCTTCCCCGTTCGGACAATCCGCGAGACCGTCGCACCGCCAGCTCGCCGGGTAAGACGAGCCGTCGTCGCACATGAGCTCGACATCCTGGCAGGCACTCACGCAGTCGGCGAAGCTTCCGAGGGTCCCGGTGCAGACGGTGGCCTCGATGTCGGAACAGCTCGCGGACCCGTAACAGGCGAAGACGCACGCCGAAAGTGGGTCGCTCGGTGCCGTTTTGCAGTTGACGCTGCCGTCGAGCAACGCGCAGCTGTCGAGCTTGTCCGCGGCAGCCTGACACCCCGCCTGGCTGGAACCGCCCGAGGAGCCACTGCTTCCACCCGAGCCGCCGCCCGTGCCGCCCGTGCCGCCCGTGCTGCCGCCGCCGGTGCCACCCGTGCTGCTGCCGCCGCTGCCCGAGGTTCCACCGCGCCCGGAAGTCCCCCCTCGACCTGCGCTCGAGCCGCCGCTGCCGCTGGTTCCCCCGCTCGTGGTCGTCCCCCCGCTACTGTCGCCGGCCGCCCCAGCGCTGTCGTCATCGCTGTTGTCGTCGCCGATCGTGAAGCAGCCACCGAGCGCGAGGGCTGCCACGGGAATGAACATAGAAGCCAAGTGTTGACGCATCGGATTCTCCCAAGTCCTTGAGTCGCGTGGAACCGACGCGCGGGCGTCGATGGGGCAGAGTACCCTCACCATAGCGAAATTCCCCCCTTCTAGCTAGAGCCCCGCCGGGCAAAAGGCCCGATAGAAGCCGGTATTTGCTCCGGAATTGTGGCTCGACGGAGGATCGACATAGGCTCCCCTTCATGGGTCAATCGGCATCGGCGGGCCGTGACACGCTCGCGAAGCTCGAAAAAGCACACGCGACGAAAGCCAAGGTCGCGATCACCGATATCGATGGGGTGCTGCGGGGGAAATACCTCCACCCCGACAAGCTCAAGTCGGCGCTGAAGAGCGGCTTCGGGTTCTGCAACGTCGTGTTCGGCTGGGACGCGGGCGACGCCTGTTACGACAACGCGACCTACACGGGCTGGCACACGGGCTACCCCGACGCCGACGTGCGCCTCGATCCGGACACGTACCGCGAAGTGCCGTGGGACGGCGGCGTCCCGTTCCTTCTGGGCGAGTTCGTCGACCGAGCGGGAGGACCGCTCGCCATCTGCCCGCGGCAGCTGCTCAGGCGGGTGCTCGGGCGGGTTCGGGAGGCGGGCTACGACGCCGTCGCGGCGTTCGAATACGAATTTTTCCACTTTCGCGAGACGCCACAGGCGCTCGCCGATCGTGGCCACGTGCGTCCCCAGCCCATCACGCCGGGAATGTTCGGCTACTCGCTTTTGCGCCTGAACCAGCACAAGGACTACGTGAACGCGCTGATGGACGAGATGGCGCGCTTCCGCGTGCCCATCGAGGGGCTCCACACCGAGACGGGCCCCGGCGTCCTCGAAGCCGCCATTCGCTACGCTCCGGCGCTCGAGGCGGCCGACCGCGCCGTGCTCTTCAAGGCGGGGTCGAAGGAAATCGCCCACCGCTTCGGCATCATGCCCACCTTCATGGCCAAGTGGCGCGCCGACCTGCCGGGCTCGAGCGGCCACGTGCACCAGAGCCTGTGGGATCTCAAGTCCGAGAAGAACGTCTTTTACGACGGCAAGTCGGAGCGCGGCATGAGCAAGCTCTTCGAGCACTACGTCGCCGGGCAGCTCCAGCTGATGCCCGAGATCCTCCCGCTCTACGCGCCCACCATCAACAGCTACAAGCGCCTCGTCGAAGGCGCCTGGGCTCCGACGCGCGCCAACTGGGGCGTCGACAACCGCACGACGGCGCTTCGCAGCATCGTCGGGAGCAAACAAGGGACCCGACTCGAGACGCGCGTGAACGGCGCGGACTCGAATGCCTACCTCGCGCTCGCGGCCGCGCTCGCGAGCGGGCTCTACGGCATCGAGCACGAGCTCTTGCCGCCCGACCCGGTGACGGGAAGCGGCTATGCAGACAAGAAGGGCGCGCCGTTGCCGTCGAATCTGTTCGAGGCCACGGTTCGCTTCGAGAAGAGCAAAATCGCGCGAGAGCTCTTCGGCGACGCGTTCGTGGAGCACTTCGCGGCGACGCGACACTGGGAATGGCGGCAGTTCGGCCGCGCCGTGAGCGACTGGGAGCTCGCCAGGTACTTCGAGATCATCTAGCCGCGGCGCTGCAAGCGGCGGCGACGCGGCGGCTCGGGTGAGCCCAAGCCAGCGGCGCCCGTCCCGCCGGTTTGTCGCGGGCAATTGACGACGGCTTCCGGTCACGATCAGGTAAGCCATGGCGCTTTTTTCGTACTCGTTCCCCACACACATCAAGTACGGCCCGGGCGCGGTCACGGAGCTAGGGGCCGTGCTCAGGGGTGCGGGCCTCGCGCGACCGCTCGTGGTGACCGACCGCGGGCTCGCGCCGCTCGCGCCCGTCACGAAGACCGAAGCGCGGCTAGCCGGCGAGGGCTTCGCCGTGTCGGTGTTTTCGGGCGTGTGGGGCAATCCCGTCGCGTCGCAGGTCACGGCGGGCGTCGCGGCGTACCGAGCGCACGGTGCCGACGCCGTCGTCGCCATCGGCGGCGGCGCTGCCATCGACGTCGCCAAGGCCGTCATCCTCATGGTGCACCACCCGGGCGAGCTCTTCGACTACGAGGACGAGAAGCCCGGAGCGCGCCCCATCGACCGGGAGATCCCCTTCTTCGTCACGATTCCCACGACGGCGGGAACCGGCAGCGAGGTGGGGCGCAGCACCGTGATCTCGGACGAGGTCACGCACGTGAAGAAAATCGTGTTTTCGCCACGGCTCCTGGCCAAGCACGTGCTGCTCGATCCGGAGCTCACGCTCGGGCTTCCCGCGGCCATCACGGCGTCAACGGGCATGGACGCGCTCACGCACCTCGTCGAATCGTACCTGGCGCGTGGCTTCAATCCGCTCTGCGACGGCATCGCGCTCGAGGGCGTGCGGCTCGTCGCACGTGCGCTCGTCCCCGCCGTCGACTTCGCGCGCCGCGTCGAGCAGGGCGAGCGAGGTCTGCTCGATGACCCCGCGCATCTCGAGGCCCGAGGCCTGATGCTGAACGCCGCGATGATGGGAGCCGTCGCGTTCCAGAAGGGGCTCGGCGTGACCCACTCGCTCGCGCACGCGCTCTCGACCGTCTGCGACCTGCACCACGGGCTCGCGAACGGCATCGCCATCCCGTACGCCATGACCTTCAATGCGAGCGTCGCGGCGGACCGCCTGGGCGACCTCGCGCGAGCCGCCGGCGCGGAACGCCACGACGCCGCGGGGTTCGTGCGCTATCTCGAAACACTCCGCGCGACCGTGGGCATTCCGTCCACGCTCTCCGAGGTCGGCGTGCGCGCCGAACACCTCCCGAGGCTCGTCGAGATCGCCGTCCACGACGGGTGCCACGCGAACAACCCTCGGGCCGTCCAGCAGCACGACTTCGTGGACCTCTTCACGCGCGCGCTCGGCTGAACGGCCGCACGGCTCCGCGAAGCGAGCGGCACCCCCGCGGCCCTTGCGCGGGAGTAGAATGGGGACACATGCAGCTCATCAATCCCGCGACCGGCGAGCCCGCGGGCGAGGTGCCGGAGGACGACGAGGGGTCCGTCGCGCTCGCCGTCGACCGGGCCCGCGTCGCGCAGCCCGGCTGGGCGGCAACGCCGCTCGCGACGCGCCTCGCCGCGATCGCACGCTTTCGCGACCTCATCGCCGAGCGTCGCGACAGGCTCGCCCTCGCGCTGACGCGCGACATGGGAAAGCCCATCACGCAGTCGAAAAACGAGCTCTCGGCCATGGCAGGGCGCCTCGACTTTTTCCTCGGCGAGACCGAGAAGGTGCTCGCCGAAACGGTGGTGCTCGACCAGCCCGACGGCGCGCTCCGCGAGTTGATCCGCAAGGAGCCGCTCGGCGTCATCGCCAACATTTCGGCGTGGAACTACCCGTGGTTCGTGGGCTCGAACGTCTTCGTCCCCGCGCTGCTCGCCGGTAACGCCGTGCTCTACAAGCCCTCCGAAAACGCCACGCGGACGGGCGGCGCCATCGAGGCGCTCTTGCACGAGGCGGGCGTCCCCCCCGACGTTTTCATCGCCGTGATCGGCGGGCGCGAAGTCGGTGGCGCGCTCGTCGAGGAAGCGCTCGACGGCGTGTTCTTCACGGGCAGCTACGCCACGGGGCGCCGCATCGCCGAGCGCCTCGCGCCCCGTCTCGTGCGTTTCGGCCTCGAGCTCGGCGGCAAGGATCCGACCTACGTCGCCGACGACGCCGACGTTGCGAGCGCGGCCGAGAGCCTCGCCGACGGGGCCATGTACAACACGGGGCAGAGCTGCTGCTCGGTGGAGCGACTCTACGTTCACCAAGCCGTGGAAGCCCCTTTCCTCGAGGCCTTCGTCGCCGCCGTGCGCGGCATGAAGCTCGGTGACCCCGAGGACGCCGAGACGTACATCGGTCCGCTCGCGCGCGAGGCCCAGCTCGACGTGCTGGACGCTCAGGTCGCCGACGCCGTCGCCAAAGGCGGCCGTGTGCTGAGCGGTGGCAAGCGCGCGGCGCGGCCCGGCTTCTACTACGAGCCGACCGTGATCGCAGGCGCGACGCACGCCATGCTGCTCATGCGCGAGGAGAGCTTCGGCCCCGTGATTGGCGTGCAAACGGTGCAGAGCGACGACGGCGCCGTGAGCCTGATGAACGACACCGACTACGGACTGACCGCAGGCGTCTACACGCGCGACGTGGCGCGGGCCGAGCGGCTGCTCGCGCGCGTCAACGCGGGCACGGTGTACGTCAATGCCTGCGATCGCGTGAGCCCTCGCCTGCCGTGGACCGGCCGCAAGCACTCGGGTATCGGATCGACGCTATCGACCTACGGCATCGACGCGTTCGTACAGCTCAAGGCGTGGCACGAAAAGTGAGGGTCAGCTCTTGCCGGCGGCTGCCATGGCGGCTTCGCGCCGGGCAACGGCGCTGTCGACCGGCATCGTCGGCAACCACCAGAAGTTCATGTTCGTGTTGAACTCGCCGAGATGCACGAAGCTATGTGACCACCACGCTGGGATGAACAACAGATCGCCCGGCTCGAGCGTGGCGACGAGCGCTCTCGCGTCGCGAAACAGGGGGAAGCGGTCGAAATCGGGAGCTTCCACGTCAATCGCCGAGCAATTGGTCGCTGGGTTCGGACCGCCGGGGGCGAACGGGTAGAGGCACTCGATCTGCTCGGGCGAAAACAGTAGGCACTGTTTTCGCCCGGTGATCTGCGCGTTGAGGTTGTGGCACCCGTTGTTGTCGTAGTGGAGCCACGTCCTCACGCCGGGACCGCTCAGCCAGGCCCACACCGTGTACAGGCGCTCCCGGGCGATGAAGCTCGGAAGCTCGACGTTGCGGTAGAGTACCGAGAGCTCCGGGTCGAGTGTCACCGTGCCGTCGCGCTGCCGCAGCACGAAGCGCTCGTCACCCGTGAACAGCCGTCGCGCTCGCTCTTCGCGCGGACCCGTGGTCACGGCATCGACGAGCTCCGACAGCGTGGTCGTATCGCGCGCAAAGGCCTCGGCGAGTGTTCGGGCGTGAAAGTTCGGGTGTTGGTGGGTGCTCGAGAGCTTCGACGGCAGAGAGATCGAGCCGAGGCGCTTTTTCAGGTAGTCGGGCGACCAGAGCGCTACGGCCGGCCAATCGAGCACGGCTCCGGCGATCACGATGGGCTCGTCGACGGGCTCGTACGTCTCCACGAAGTCCCGGGGCAAAAGTCCCTCCACGCGTCGTACGTCGCCTTGGACGTGCATCAGCCGACCCTCCTGAACGTCATGCCGGCCGCGCGGGCCGCGGCGCCGTCCGCGTCTTCGCGGTCGCCAATCACGAGGCACTCTGCCGGCGCGACACCGAGCGCCTCCGCGGCGCGCAACATGCCACTCGGGTCGGGCTTGAGGCGCAGGGGGCCGCCGGGCTCGCCGGACGCCACGACCACCTCGAAGAGCTCGAGCGAGCCGATGGCCCTGAGCTTGTCCCTCGCCGGGTAGTCACTGACGAGCGCGGTGCGCCCGCCTCGCCCCCGAAAGTCGCGGATTCCTCGGCGAGCAGCGACGAGCGTCGAAAGAGCCTGAGCCACTTGCCGGGTCGCTCGATCATCCAGGCGCGCACCGTCGCCTCGACCTCGGCGGGGCTCGAGCCGAGGGCCGCGGCGGTGCGCTCGAGCTGCTGGCGGAACGGGTCGCCCTCCGCGGCGAGGGCCCGCACGGCTTCGTGCTCGTGGCGAAAGCGCCGCAGCGTGCGCGCCGAGCCGAGCCCCGCGACCAGAAGCTCGAGGGCCATGCAAACCTTCACGGGGGCAGCGGCGTAGAGCGTCCCATCGAGGTCCACGAGCCAGGCTTTCTCGCTCTCTGTCACGACGTGGTAGGAGGGACCCTAGCGCATTCGATGCACCGCGTGCTCGTGACAGGCTCGGCTGGCGCCGTCGGGCGCCCCGTGTGGGAGGAGCTCGTGCGGCGGGGCCATGTCGTGCGCGGGTTCGACCGCGTTCCCACCCCGGAGCTCGCCGACGCCGTCGTCGGCGACATCGCCGACGCGGACACGGTGCGCCGGGCGGTCGCCGGGATGACGGCCGTCGTGCACCTCGCCGCCGAGCCGAATGACGCGCCGATTGAGACGCTGTCGGGCCCGAACCTGCTCGGGGTCCATCACGTGCTCGAAGCCGCGCGCGAGCACGGCGTGGGCCGGGTCGTGCTCGCCAGCTCGGTGCAAGTCGCGGGACCCCGCGAGCCGGGCCACCGCCTCGATGCCGCGGTGCGAAAGCCGGGCAATCTCTATGCGCTCACCAAGCTCTGGGCCGAAGAGCTCGGCGCGTTCTACGCGCGGCGCCACGGCATGAGTATCGCCGCCGTGCGCATCGGCTGGATGGTGCGCAACGAACACGAGGCCGAGCAGATGAAGCGCATCGGCTACTTCAACGCGTACTTGAGCCGCGGTGACGTCGGGCGTTTCATGGCGGCGGCGGTGGAAGTCGCATCGCTCCCCTTCTGCGTCCTTTACGCCGTGGGCCCCGAAAGCGTGGACGCTTTCGATCTCGAGCCCGCCAAGCGGCTGCTCGGCTGGGAGCCGCGCGACGTTTTCCGGCCGGTCTGCCGTTCCGCGTCGAGAGATGACGCCCCCCTCGGGGGAGACCGCTCACTCGCCTTCGCGGGCGCGACCGAAGATCTTCGAACCGGGCGGCACGGACTTCGTGAGCCAGACGTTGCCGCCGATCACCGAGCCCCGACCGATCACCGTGTCGCCGCCGAGGATCGTCGCGCCAGCGTAGATCGTCACGCCGTCCTCGATCGTGGGGTGGCGCTTGCGCGCGACCGGCTGATCGACCTCGGTGCGCCGCGTGCTGACCGCCCCGAGCGTGACGCCTTGATAAATTTTCACGTTTCGCCCGATGACCGCCGTCTCGCCGATCACGACGCCCGTGGCGTGGTCCATGAAGAACCCCTGCGCGATGGTCGCGCCAGGGTGGATGTTGACGCCGGTGCGCTCGTGCGCGTGGTACGCGATGATGCGCGGAATGATCGGAACGCCCTCCTGGTGCAGGGCATGCGCGAGGCGATGATCGGTGATCGCCTCGACGGCCGGGTAGCTGAACACGATCTCTTCGATGCTGCTCGCGGCCGGGTCGCCCTCGTAGGCGGCGAGCACGTCGGCGTTGAGGACGCGCCGGAGCTCCGGGATGCACCCAAACAGGCGCAGCACGACCTCTTCGGGCCAGCCCACGTCGCGCGGCGGCTGCCCCCGTACGCGCTCCTCGTAGGTCACGGCGCGACCGATCTGTTCGACGAGCGCCTCGTAGGCCGGATAAAGGTGCTCGCTCACGCCGTAGCGCAGGCTCTCGCGCGTCAACGAGCGCTGACTGTAAAAGCCCATGTAGATGACGGGCTTCAGGTGGTTCAGCGCCTGAATGACGGCGCGCTTGTTGGGCAGCGCCGCGCTCTCGAGGTTGTTGATCTCTTCGCCGCCGTCGTAGCTCGAGACTACCTGATCGATGGCGGACTCGAGCTCTCCGATGCGGGAAGGCCGGGCGGTCGACACGCCGGGGGTATAGCACGCCCGAGGGCGATGCTCAGTCCGTGGTCACGATGACGCCGAGCGTCGTCGTGGGCATCACGCCCGTGAGATCGCGCACCGATTTGTGGAAGATTTCCTTGTTCGACCAGTCGATGCGATTGTCGAGGCGGACGAGGAGGAAGTCGGCGGGTCGCACGTCGAGCGTGAGCGTTCCCGTGACGAGCTTGATGTCGTTCGGGGAGAAGCCGGTAGCGACGCCGTCCGGGTCACTGAAGTACTCGCCGCGGGCGGCGAGCGCGAAGACGTCGTTGAACGCGTAGCGAGCGCCGAGCATACCGCCCCAAAAGACGTGCTGGACGAAGCGCTGCTCGTCCTCCGCGCTCCGCACGCGCTCGACGCCGAGATCCCCGTTGAACAGCAGCGTGAAGGCGTCGGTCGGTGTCAGCGTCGCCACGAGATCGAGCAGGTGTCTCAGGCCCTGGACGTTCGTGGCCGGGCGGTCCACCTGCCCCGTGCGCGGCGCGTCACTGGGCGTGGTCGGAACGTCGGCGGCGCAGCCCAGCTCGGCAGCAGGATCGAAGTGCTGCCCGACACCGCATCGCACGACCTTGTAGTCCGCGCGTTCCGGCCCACCGAGGTAGCCGAGCGACACGGAAAGCAACGTCCCACCGTAGTCGCTCCGCGGCAGGTTGAAGACGAGCTGCAGCCCGAGGTCCTTGCCGAGGTTGTTGTCGATCGTGTTGTTGTAGCCGTTCACGAGCAGCCCGCGCAGCGTGAGCTCGTCGGTGAGGTCGGCCGTCACCCTGAGGCCGGTGTGGAAGAGTGGCTGCGCGAACCAGTACACGACGCCGCGCGTGTAGTTCAGGTCGTCCTGACTCTCCGCGACCTCGGCTCCGTAGATCGTGTCGAATTTCCCCAGGCTGAGCTCGACCGGACCTCCTGCGCCGCCCGGCCGCCACGAGCCGAAGGCCTGCTTGAGGTTGCTGAGATTCACCTCGTCGTCGCAGACCCCCGGCGGGTCGTCAGCCGCTGTGAGGCAGCTTCGACCGATGCGCTGGGCCGACGGCCCGAGTCTGAGCGAGATCGTCCCGCCGACGGGCTCGGCGGGGTACGCCGCATCGAGGCCGGCCCAGGCAATGGCAAAGCCGTTCTCGGTATCGTACGCGCGCGTGACGCCGTTGGCGCCGGTCTGCGGCTTTGGAAAATCGTAGTTCAGGCCGAAGTAGCCATCGACGAAGGCGCGAAGCTCGATCGAGTCGTACCAGGGCAACGAGTCCGGCTCGGGCGGGACGGGATGGAGCACGGGCTCGGCCATGATGACGGGCTCGGGCTCGACGGGCTTGACGGGGGCAGGAGCCGCCGGGACCGGCTCGGCGGGCGCGGGCGTTTCGGCGGGCGGAGCCGGCGCCGTGGCGGGAGCGACGGGCGACGGCGCCGCGGGACCCGGGGCGACGGGCGACGGCGCCGTCGGCGCGGGGGCTGGCGCAGCGGGTGCGGGCGCCGGCACCGCAGGCTTGGGTGGTGGCGCCGCGGGTTTGGGTGGTGGCGCCGCGGGCGGTGCGGCGGTCGGAGCTTGGGCCCACGCGCTTTGCACGAGGACCGCCGAGAACACGAAAGGAATGGCCCGCCCGATCAGTCGAGATCGCTTCATGGCTCTGTCTCGGGCACACGCACTAACACAGGTACAAAGCGAAACGGAGCAATTGTCGGCTCGCTACTTCGAGTAGTGCTCGACGATCCGGCTTCGCGTCAGCTCCCAGCCCTGCGGTCCCTTCTTCAGATGAGCGGTCCCGCGGATGCCCTCGATGTCGTAGCGATAGCTCACCGTCGCAGCGTTTTCGCTCACCTCGAGATCGGTGATGACGAGCACCGGGTCCGTCTTCGAGGACGGCGCAGCGACGATGACCACGGGCTTCGTCGACTTCACGAGCTCGACGCCCTGGGGCACCCCGCTGCCGGAAAGCTTGAGCGGGAACCGACCGGGCTCGCCGAGCTTGAGGTACGGGTCGAGCTCGGGGTCGTCGATGACGAGCTGCAGCACGGCGTGCGTGGCGTCACCGGCAAGCGCCTCGGGCGCGGGACCACCGGTGGCCGACTTGAGCCCTCCGCGTTCACGCACGTTGTCGTCGGGCTCGCTCGAGCTCGAGCTCTCGGGCTGCTCGCCGTCACCTTGCGAGACATCGTCGGCCGACGCGTCGTCGGCGCTCGTGGCAGCGGGCTGGGCCCCGCCGCACGCCGAAGTGACGAGAGCCAGCAGCGCGAGCCGCGCCAACATCCTCCGAGCACCCTCTGGAACGGCCATCCGGCGGACTTTACACCCTATTGGTTCGCCCATCACCACCCCCGCTCGGGAGCATTCTGCGATGATTCCGGGCGCGATCCGCGCAAGAGACCGATTCGACCGGAGAGGCTCGGAAGTCTCCAACCTTCCAATTTACCAGACATTTTTCAGCCCTGCGCGAGAACCGCTCCGCCGCGGAAATTCATTTGAGCTACGACCATTTCTCGACGGACGGCCGGAGGTCCATCTCGAAAGTCCACGCCGAAGGGGGCTGAGCGAGCAGCGTGGCGATGGTCCGCGCGACCTCGGCGGGCTCGATGCATTGCTCGCGCACCGTGCCCGGAAAGCGCTCGAGCGTGCGCGGGCCCCAGATCTTGCCGTCGATGATCAGATGAGCCACGTGAACCCCGCGTGGGCCAAGCTCCTTGGCGAGACTATGGGCGAGGCCGCGCAGCGCGTGCTTGGACGACGCGAAGGCGTGACTGCGCGCGCCGCCCCTCACCGATCCCGTCGCGCCGACGAACACCATCCCACCCTCACCGCGCTCCACCATTTGAGGGGCGAGCTCACGAGCGCAAGCGAACGCACCGAACGCATTGACACGAAAGCTTTCCTCGAACGCCGCGGGCGTGGTCTCGCCGAGCGGTGCCAAGACGAGCTTCGCGGCATTGTAGACGAGCACATCGACGCGACCGGCGGCGGCCAGAGCGGCAGCAACGGACGCTGGTGAACCGAGCTCCATCTCGACGGGCTCCGCGAGGTCACCAAGCTCGGACGAAAGGCGACCTCTGTGCCGCGACGCGCCGAGCACGCGGTATCCGCGTGCGCCAAGCTCTCGACAGATGGCGGAGCCGAGCGCACCGCCTGCCCCGGCGACGAGCGCCGTCTTGCTCATGGTCCACCTTGATAGCGTGCGGCTGACATGAGCGAACGGTAGCGCAAGCTCGCGAGAGACAAAGGTGTGAAACGCCGCGCGCCGGCGGGTGGCCCCGGCGAGCTCAGCGCGTCCACGAAAGCGCGACGGTGCCGGACTCGGTGCAGGGCCGCCAGCAGTTCACGCCCTCGATGAAAATCTCGGTGTACTCGTAGGAGAGCATGCCGGAGCTTACGTCGCCGAAGATGCGGTGCCCCGTCTGCCAGACGCAGCCGTCCGGGCTCCGGTCGCTGCCGATGATCTCGGTGCCCTCGAGCGACACGAAACCCCCGTCGACCGAGCCCGAGAACGAGACGCTGCCGAGGGTGGCGGTGACGGGTCCGCCCCCGCAAGGGTAGTTGATGGTCCCCGCGCTCCCGCGCTGGACGGGGAAGTCGACGCAGCTCGGTTCGGACGGCTGCGAGCCCGTCACGTTCAACGTGGGGCTACAGCTTCCGGCCTCGCAATCCGAGTCGATGATGCCGTCGCAGTCGTCGTTGACGCCGTTGCAAACCTCGAGCGTGTCCGGACCCCGGGAGCAGCCCGCGCAGGTCATCACGTCGTCCTTGCAAAGGTCCGAGTCGGCGCCGTCACAAGCCTCGCCGAGGCCGAACCCCTCGTCGACGCTTCCGTCGCAATCGTCGTCGAGGCCGTTGCACGTCTCCACCGTCGGGCCGACACCTCCCTCGCAGGGGCCGAGCAGGCCGTCCACGCAGACGCGCTGCCCCTTGTGGCATGCCCCCACGTCGCTGCCGCAGGGCGCGATGTCGCCTTCCTCACAGGGGACGTCCTCTTCGACGGGGACCATTTCGTCGAGGTAGAGGTCGGTGCGCGCACCACAGGCCTGGCTCGCGAGCCCAGCGCCGAGCACGAGGGCGACGAGCCACGCCGCGCGCGCGGCCAGCACGAAGCGCGCTCGGAGCTTCGATGCGACCGTGTTGCCCAAGCGCCTCGCCACCCGGTGCAATCCTTACCATGCGAGGCTTGCGAGAGCCAGGCGCGGTACCTCGGAAGAGCATGCCTGTTGCGCCGCTCCCTTGACGGCACGCCGGGCCCGACCGATCGAAAAGCCATGATCGATCACACGGGGTTCAACGCTAGCAATTTTCAGAAGAGCAAGGCGTTCTACGAGGCAGCGCTCGCGCCCATCGGTTACGGCGTGCTCATGGAGCTCAGTGCGGCCCAGGTGGGGAGGGACGTGGCGGGGTTCGGCGAGCTTGCCACGAAAAAGCCGGACTTTTGGCTCGCGCAGGGCGCGCCCAACGCGCCGCACGTTCACGTCGCCTTCGGAGTCGGCAAGCGAGAGCTCGTCGACGCATTCTACCGGGCCGCGATCGCGGCCGGCGGGCGCGACAACGGACCGCCTGGCCCCCGCCCGCACTACCACCAGAACTACTACGGCGCGTTCGTGCTCGATCCCGACGGTCACAACGTCGAGGTCGTGTGCCACGCGCCCGCGTGACGCGGCGCGAACGTCGAAAGACGCGGCGCGGCGCGGCGCGGGATCGCGCGCACCGGACGGCGGTGCGCCGCTTATTTTCTCTCGACGAGCACGGCCTTGCGATCGAAAATCCTGACGCGACGCACCAAGAGGTCGAGCAGGAAGGCGACGATCGCCGCGAGCACGAAGCGGTCCCACAGATCGCGCTGGTAGCTGATCTTCTCGTCGCCGGGATCGAAGGGCACCTTCGGCGCGGGGTCGAGCACGCCACCGCCGACGAGAGCGGCGCGGCGCAGCTTGTCGATGTCGGCCTCGAAGCTCGCGTACTCTAGCGGGTAGGGGTTGGACACGTGCGCGACGCTCGTCGCGAAGGCCTTCTTCGTGCCGTCGCGATCGCGACGAGCATGCTGCGCGCGCAACAGATACGAGCCGTACCCGGAGAGGTCGAACTCCGCCTGGTAGCGACCCGGGGCGACCTGACGCATGGCAAGCTCGCGACGCTCCTTCGGCTTGTCCGGGCGGCTCACGACGAGCGACGACTCGAGCCCGTCGTCGAAACGCTCGTCGGCGGTGAAGGCGTCGACCGTGGCGCGAACGTGCGAGCCGTGCACGTCGGTGGTCATGTCGAGCTCCTGACGGCGATTCTGGCGCATGTGCTCGCGCACGAGCTGGCCCCAGAATTTCGTGTAGCCGGACCAGCCGAGCCACTCCGAAGCCCAGTGGTTCTTCACGTCGCTCGTCCAGGCGATGGCCCAGCCGAGCCCCGCGCGCCAGCGTGCGAGGATGGGGTCGCCGCGGTCGCTTTCGAGGATCGACTGCGCGGGCGGCGGCTTGAGATCCGTCGCGACGTAGCCGTGGAGCAGAGGCGCCGAGCCGATGGCGATGCCTTTCAAGAAATCCGCGGGGCCCACCTGCGTCACGGGAAACCATTCCTCCACGCCCGCCTGCTCGGAGACGAGCTCGGTCTCGCGCGTGAAGATCTTGGGCAGGCTGTTGGGGTCGGGCACGTAGTGGAAGCGGCCGCCGCCCGCGTCGGCGATCGTGCGCAAGAGCTCCTGATTGACGCCCTCGCCGAGGCCCACCGTCGTGACGGTGATCGAGGAGGCGACCATGGCCTGCGTCAGCTCGCGAATACCCTGGGGCGACGCTTGGCCATCGGTGAGCAAAATAACGTGCTTGCGCCGCGCACGGACGACCGAAAGATCCTGGTAGGCCATGTCGAGGCTCTCGAAGATCACGGTGCCGCCGCCGGGCTGGATGCGCTCGACGTCGCTCTCGATACGGCTCCGATAGCGAGCCGGCTGAAGCTTCACGTAGCGACTCGGTGTGGAGTCGAATGCGACCACCTCGAGCAGATCGTCGGGCCTTAGCGCGCTGAGCGTCGCGATGCAGGCAGCCTTCGCCATCTCCATGGGCAGACCCGTCATCGAGCCTGACCGATCGATGACCAGAGCCATCGCGACATCGGGCATTTCCTTGCGACGCTCGGTGTCCATGCGCACGGGGAGCAGGCGCTCGAAGGTGGTGTGGCCCCAGCCGCCGAGCCCGAACCCCGAGTCGCCGCCCGCGAACAGGAAGCCGCCGCCGAGGTCGCGCACGTACTTCTCGACGAGCTCCTGGGCTGCGGGGTTCAGCCCCTCGCGCGGCACGTCGGAGACGATCACGAAGTCGTAGCGCTCGAGCTCGCGGAGCGTCGCGGGGAAGGAGGCCGCGGCGCGTACGTCGACGTCGAATTGCTGCGCGGCGAGCGCGCCCTGGAGATAGTGGGCGCGCGATGGCTGCCCCTCGACGTAGAGCACGGTAGGCCGCCCCGGCACGTCCAGGGTCGCGACGTAGGCGTTGTTCGCGGAAAACTCGTCCGGCGTGAGCGGCTCGAGCTTGAGCTCGTAGGTGAGCTCCCCGCCGACCCGCACCACGGACTTGAAGGTGATCTCGTTCATGCCAGGGCGGAGGCTCACCTCGCGTACGCCGTCGAGACCGTTCAGCGCCTCGCCCTGGTAGAGCCGGACCCGGGCCTTGCCCGCCCGGCTCGCGTACACGTCGGCCGACACGTCGAAGGCTTGCCCCACGTCGACCTTGCCGGGCAGCCGCAACGCCACGACCGCCACCTCGGCGGGCGGCGGGCGCCGGTACGGCAGCGTGTGCACGCGCACGCCGAGCTCGCGCGCCCGCGCCGCCTCCGACAAGAGGTCGCCCTCCGTCTCGACGCCGTCGCTGAGGAGCACGAGGCGCTTGAGGCGCCCCGGTGGAAAAAGGCCGTAAGCGAGCTCGAACGCCGTCTGCACGTTGGTGGCGGCGCTCGCGGGCGAGCCGCGCACTCCGTGACGCAAGCTGCCGGGCCAGACGAGCTTCCCGTCCTTCTCGAGGTCGACGAGGCGTGGACGCTTCGCGAACGTGACGAGGCGCATGACGTCCTTTGGGCCGCGCGCCGCGAAGAAGCCCTCGACGCTCTTTTTGGCGTCGGAGAGCGCCTCGTCCGAAACCGAATCGCTCACGTCCACGAGCAC
This sequence comes from uncultured delta proteobacterium, assembly GCA_963841435.1. Lineage (GTDB taxonomy): Bacteria > Myxococcota_A > Polyangia > Polyangiales > Polyangiaceae > PMG-095. The sequence goes on along the minus strand of CAWJCS010000001.1, from coordinate 129,404 downwards.
GACCGTGGCGACGTTGTGGGCGTCCTCGGTGCGCACGAGCCGCGCGAGAGCGAGCGCGAGCAACGCGAAGAACGCGAAGCGAAACACGAGCGCGAGCAGGCGCTGCGCGAGCGGCAGGTCCGCGAGCGAGCGCGACAGGACGAGCACGAAAATGGGCAGGACGAAGAGCACGGCGAGCACGCCGGGCTGGACGAGCTCGTAGTGGATGCCGCCGCGCGCCCACGCGAGCGAGCCACCGCCCGCCGCGCCCATCAAGGTTCGGTAGCCGACGACGAGCAGCACCCCGAGCGCGAGCGCCCCGAGCCAATACAGAAGGCGGCGCCCACGCGGGCTCAAACCGTGACCCTCCGGTGGTAGGTGATCCACTCGACGAGTGACAGCACGAGCACGGCACCGAGCAGCCAGATCCAAATCTCGCGGCGCAGCCCGGGCGCTGGCGGTGGCGGCGCCGTCGCGGCGAGCGTGCCGAGCTTGAGCGACTTTTCGGGGAGGATTTGGCTCTCGCTCGGGTCGGAGAGGTTCGCGGCGAACTCGCTCACGACGCGTTCCGTGCCCTTGCCGCTCGCGAGCTTGTAGAAGCCGGCGAGCTCGCCGAACGTGACGGCGCGACCGTCCTCGACGGGAACGCGACGCTGGACGCCGCCGGGCCCCGTGAGCTCCGCTTCTTCCGCACCCTCCGGCACCGGGACACGCCACACTTCGCCGGTGCGGTACGACGACAGGTAGCTCGCGTCAGACTCGTTGAACGAGTCGATGGCGTCGAGCACGAAGAGCGGCCACGCGGGGCGGAGCACGAAGTCACTCTTGCGCGGGTCGAACGCAAGCGCGACGAAGCGCTGCCCGCCGCGCGAGCCGCTGACGAGCAGGGGTCCGAGCTCGCTCGCCCCGACGACTTTGTCCCCGGAAGCGGGCTCGAACGCATGCCCCGCTGCGACCTGGATGTCGCCCATCGCGGCAAAACGCAACAACGGGCTCTTTCTGTCCCAGGTGTCGAACCCGAACGCCTCGATCGCCTTGCCCACCTTCACGGGGCTGCCGTCGGCCGGCGGATTCAGATAGACGAGACCGCCCGACCCGGCGGCGGGCACGGGCGCGACGCCATCGAAGATCGTCGCTTCGAAGCGTCCGGGCGCGGGGTATTCCGAGGGCGCCACGTCGGTCACGTCGAGGTACTCGTCGAGCAGGAGTGCCGCCTCGAGGTAGGTGTTGCCCGGGGTCACGACGAGCACCCGTGCGCGGCGTCGTTCGGGGACGAGCGCGTAGGCGCGATCGTCCGCGGGCAGATCGTCCTTCTTGCCGTCCGCGTAACCGAGCCGCGCTTCGAGCGCGTGGCGAGCACCGCCCACGTCGGGGAAGAAGCGGGCGACGCTCTCCCCTGCGTCGACCGACAGCCGCTCGCTATCGACGATGCTGCCGTCGCCCCACAAGGACAGCTCGACCTCGGCACGCTCACTGCTCGAGTTCGACACCTCGGCCATGACCTCGAGCCGCGACTTGTCGAGTGGATAGCGCCGCACCGAAAATCCCGTGAGGGCGAGATTCTTTCCGCTTTTTCCCACGGGCACGAAGCGAAGCGCCGCGCCCCCGAGATCCGGGACGGGATCGAGCTTCGAGCCCTGACCGTCGCCGATGACGACAATCTCGGCGCGCAGAAGGCCATGCAGGGCGTCGCGAGCGAGCTCGAGCGCTCGAGCGAGGTCCGCACGCGTGTCCGCGGCGCGAATGCGGTCGACCGCGGGAACGAGCTCCGTCGCGTCGCCGCTCAGCGTCGAAAGCGGCACGGGCACCTGCCCCATCTGCACGACGAGCGCGCGGTCGCTGCCGCCCAGGCCGCGCACGATGGCTCTCGCCTCGTCCTTGGCGCGCTCGAGACGGGTCGGCAGCACGTCAGTCGCCTTCATGGAGGCGCTCGCATCGACGAGCAACACCACGTTGCGGCCTTCGCCGAGCGCCGCCGTCGGCCGCGGATCACCGAGCGCGACGAGCATTGCCGCGAGCAGCGCCAGCTGCAACAGCAGCGACAACCAGCGTTTGAGCTGGGAAAACAGCCGACTCGCGTCACGGTCGCCGAGCACGCGGTGCCAGAGCGGCGTGAACGGCACGGCCACGGGCCGGCGCCTGAGCTTGAGCACGTAGAACAGCACCGTGAGCGCCCCGGCGGCGCCCCCGACCCCGAGCAGGGTGGCGAGCGGCAACCCCGCGAACGTCATCAGCGCAGAAACCCTCCCTGACGAAACGCCCGCAGCACGATCTGGTCGAACGGGGTCTCGGCGTCGGCGGCGAGGTACGGCACCTGCTTGTCCTTGCAGAAGCGCTCGATGCGCGACGAGTAATCGTGAAAAGCGCCCTCGAGCTTGGCGAGTACCGCGGGCGTGACCGTGACCTCGCGCTCGTCTCCCGTTTCGCAGTCGTACACGAGCACGTCGCCGCCGAGGTTTGGGTGGGCGTCCTTAGGGTCGACGAGGTGCAGGACGTAGGGCTCGAAACCCTCGAATCGCAGCACGTTGATGCCGCGCTCGAACCCGGCCGGGTCGTAGAGGTCGCTCACCAGCACGGCGAGCCCACGGCGTTTGTGCTCGGCCGCGAAGGTCTTCAGCGCCTCCGACAGGTCCGTGCGTCCGCGCGGCACGAGCCGCTCGAGGAAGCGAAACACGGTGAAGATGCGACCCTTGCCGCGCGTCGCGGGCATGCGCTCGAGCACGGAGTCGGTGACGGCGACGAGCGTGACACGGTCGAGGTTTGCGAGACCGACGTAGGCGAGCGCCGCAACGAGGCGCCGCGCCTGGTCGAACTTGTCGCGAGCCCCGAAGCCCATCGAGCCGGAGCAGTCGAGCAAGAAGTAGATCGAAAGATCTTCCTCTTCTTCGTAGAGGCGCACGAGCAAGCGCCCGAAGCGCTGATACACGTTCCAGTCGATCGAGCGGATGTCGTCGCCAGGAACGTAGTCGCGATGATCGGCGAACTCGACGCCGCTGCCCTTCTTGCGCGTGCGGCGCTCGGCGCGAAGCCTGCCCGTGAACACGCGGCGACTCACGAGCGCCAGCGTCTCGAGCCGGCGCTGGAACTCGTCGTCGAACAACGGCTCGCGCGACGCCTCGACGCGCGCCTCGGCGCGCCGCTGGAATCTGGCGAGAAGCCCCATCGTCAGGCCTTAGCGGGCGTCAGGCGCTCGAGGATCTCGGCGACGATCGCGTCCGGCTTCACACCCTCGGCCTCGCCCTCGAAGCTCAAGAGCACGCGATGGCGCAGGGCCGGCGCCGCGTGCGCCTTCACGTCGTCGATGGAGGCAGCGAAGCGCCCGTCGAACAGCGCGGCAATCTTGGCGGCGAGCAACATGGCCTGCACGCCGCGCGGTGAGGCACCCGTACGGACGAAACGCTTCACGAGCGGCGGCGCCTCCTCCGCCTCCGGGTGCGTGGCTTGCAGCACGCGGATGGCGTAGTCCTGGACGTGCCGCGCCACGGGGACGCGCCGGACGAGCGCCTGCATGTCGAGGATTTCGCGCTGGGTCACCACGGGGCGCACCTCGACGCGATGATCGGTGGTGGTGCGGTCCACGATGGCGTGGAGCTCCTCGCGATTCGGGAACGGAACGTCGATCTTGAAGAAGAAGCGGTCGAGCTGCGCCTCGGGCAGGGGGTAGGTTCCTTCCATCTCCAGCGGGTTCTGCGTCGCGAGCACGAAGTACGGCTCCGAGAGTGTGTGCGTCGTGCGCCCCACGGTGACGCGATGCTCCTGCATGGCTTCGAGCAGAGCGCTCTGCGTCTTCGGCGTGGCCCGATTGATCTCGTCGGCCAGCACGAGGTTCGAGAAGATCGGACCCTTCCGGAACTCGAAGACTTTGCCGCCCTTGGCGTCCTCGTCGAGCACCACGGTGCCGATCACGTCGGCGGGCATGAGATCGGGCGTGAACTGGATGCGCGTCGACTCGAGCCCGAGCGTCTGGGCCAGGGTCCGGACGAGCAACGTCTTGCCGAGACCCGGAACGCCCTCGAGCAGGGCATGCGAGCCCGCGAACAAGCAGGTGAGCACGCCGTCCACGACGGTGCGCTGGCCGACGATGACGCGGCCCATCTCCTCGCGCACCGCGCCGAGCTTCTTGGTGAACGCCTGGGTTTCTTCTCGCGCCTTTTCGATGTCGGTCATGCTTGTTTCCTCGGATGCTCGGCCAATTGAAGTCACTCGCGAGGGCGAATGAGCTGGAAGTAGCGGCGCACGTAGAAGCGATAGCCGGGCGGGATCTGATCTTTCTCCAGCACCTGCTCGGACACCGTTTGGTAGTCCGTGAACACCTCCTTGTAGCCCTTGCCGGTGAATCCACGCTCGGCGGCGCCGTAAATGACCTCGGCGCTCGCCGTGCCTTCACCGGTGTCGATGCCGGCGGCGCTCACGTCAGTGGTGTTGCCCGCGAGCTTCGAGCGTTCGCCAGCGAGATTCGGGTCGTGGGAATTTCCCCAGCCGGGGCCTGCCTGCTTGCCGTCGCCGCCCGAACCATCACCGGGCTTCTGGCCGCCGCCGGGAGACGGCGCGCTGCCACCGGGGATCTCGACGGCGCGATCGCCCGAGCCTAGCCGGAGCTCGGGGCGTCCGCGGCCCTTGCCTTTTTGGCCCTTCTGCTGGCCCTCGCCCTCGCCGTCCTCCTGACCCTTGCCGCGCGCGCGTTGGCTGAAGCGCTTCAGGCGTTCCTTGCGTCCCTCGCCACCCTGTCCTTCCTGGCGTAGGACCTCGCGCATCTCGCGCAAGCGGCGGATGAGCTCGCGCTTGGCGTCGTCGTCGAGCTTCTCGCGCGCCATGCGATTGACGTTCTCGGCGCCGCGCTCGAGGTCCTCGCCGGCCTTGCCGAGCTCCTTGCGAAGATCCGCGGCAGCCTTGGCGAGCTCCTTGTCGAGCTCCGAGAGCTGCTCCTGGCCGCGGCGCGCCCTCGAGCTCTCACGCTCGAGATGCTCGAGCTTTCGCTGGTTGTCGTCGAGCTCCTTGTCGAGCTTCGGGTTGGCCCCGGCGTCGCCGGCCTCACGCTTCTTCTTGAGCAGGCTCTCGCGCTCCTCGGCGAGCTCGCGCCGCCGCGCTTCGATGGCCTGCGTGCGCTCGCGGCTCTGCTCGCTCGCCCGCGTGAGCGCCTGGCGCAGCCGCTCGAGCTCGGCCGCGCTCGGCTTGGGCGTGCCCTTCTTGAGCTTCTGGGCGAGCTCCCGCAGGGCCTTTTCGGCGTCGTCGAGCTTGTTCTCGGACAGTGCCTCCGAAGCTTTGCGCGTCATGGGGCTGCGCCCGAGCTCGCGCGCCACCGCCGCGAGCCCTTCGTCGAGCGCCTCGCGCTCTTCGGCGAGCCCCTGCGACAGGTCGCGCTCGATCTCGGCGAGCCGCCGGAACACCTCGTGGCGATCGACGCGGTGGTCGGCGATGTCCTCGACCAGCTTGTTGTAGCGGCCGACGGCCGCCAGCTGCTCGGGACTCTTGCTCTCGCGCGCGAGCTCCGCGCCGAGATCACGGAAGAGCTCGAGATCGTCCGCACCCATGAGGAGCGGCTTGGGTGCGGGCGGCGGAGGCACATGGCGCACGCTCGGCACCTCGAGCATGCAAAGCCCGCCGAGCCCCACGACCAGCGCGACCACGAGCCACGTCTCTCGCGGCACGGGAATGGGCACCGCACGGCGCGGATCGAGCTTCTTGGCCACGCCCGCCCCGTCACGCATGGCAAGCTCCATGAGCGGCGTGCGCTCCGCCGCGGGGACGGCGCGGAACGAAAGCGCGTTCGCGACGCGCCCCGCGAGCCCGTGGTGTCGATCGAGCGCGATCGCGCCGGCGAGCAACGGGCGGGGCCGCGTGAGCGCACGCACCACCCCGGCGAGGACGAGCGCGAGGCCACCGGCGGCCAGCCCGAGCACCCAGCGATCACTGGCCTGGGACGGCCGAAGCTTCGCCACGGCGAGCGCCACGATCACAGCGAGCAGCGCGAACGGGAGCCACCGCAGCGCGGCAGCGAGCGCCACGCTGGTCCGCAATCGTCGCGAAGCACGACGCGCCGCGGCACCGAGACGCCGAAAATCGGCTTCGGAGGCTTCGGAAGCCTGGATGTCCTCGCTGGTCACGTCCGAGGTTGACACGAAATCAGGGCCCACACTTTGAGGCTGACGATCCGACAGGAGCGAAAGTTCCCTGAAGCAGTGAAACCGTAGCACGCGAGCATGACTTCGGACTGTGGCGGGTCTAGCGAACCCGCGTTGACCCCACACGGCCCGGCTCGTACGATTTGTAAGGGATGCGCACACACGGAGCGCTCGCTCGGCGGCACGGGCTCGGCGGGGCGGCCCTGGGTTCGGTGCTCCTCGGGCTCGCTTTGCTCTCCGAGGGCTGCGATGCGAGCGGAGGCAGCTCGGACGACGCGGCATCGGGCGCCGGCGGCCGCGGCATGATCTCCGTGTCCGGCGGCGGCGGCACGAGCCCCGGCGCCGGCGGCGGTACGAGCGGCGGCTCGGCCGGCATCGACTTCGTGCCGCCCGAAGCGGGCAGCGGCAACCTCACGGGGTATCCACGTCACGACCAACGACGCCAACGGCGACCAGTCCTCGCCCGGCCTGCCGTTCCCGACCGGCTGTCGCACGACGACCCTGACACCCCAGGAGAAAGTCCTGGTCTTCATGCTGTTCGACCTCTCGGCGTGCGTGATCTCCGATCACACGCCGCCGCGGCCACCCGTCGTGGTAAAATAGGAATTCGGTTGCGACGCGGCAGCGCCCCGAGGCGCGCTCACTGTGGCAGACAGAAGCGCTGCACCCTGCTGCGCTCGGGATCGAACCCGCACGCGTAGCCGCCACAGCAGTCTTCGGTGGCCACGCACGCCCTGTCGTCACAGGCGCCCGTGGGTGGCGGGGGAAGCTTGGCGCTCTCGGCGACGCCCTTCTCCCCGGTAGCCGGCTCCGGGCTGTCGTCCGACGGCGGCGGCGACTCGGGAGGGAGCGGAGGGCTCTCGTCTTTGTCGCCCACCTTGGGCTCTGGCTCCGAGTAGCGGCAGGCAAGCACCATCAAAGAGGGTGCGGCGATTGCAACCACGACCATGCGCATGAATGTCATCTGAACCTCCGTGCCGGAAGGACCGTGACATGGGCGGCCGACGCCGGAGGGTCAGCGCGCCAGCGAAGCATACCCCCTTTTTCGACCGGTGGAGCTCGAACGAAGAAGTCGCCCCTGCACGGCCTCAGTCCGGCTCGCCCGGAGGACCTCATGACCCTTCGTTCGGCGGTCTTTTCCCGGCGATCCGTCGCCGCGCGCCGCCGCGATCCCCGTCCGCTCGACCCCGCAGATGCGCGACACGCCGCGCCGCATTCCATCCCGGCACCTGCCGCATCGGTCCCCGAGGGCGCCACGGATTCTCGCCTCCGCGCACTTGCAGACCGAATGTCAAATGACCTAGTCGAAAAGAGATGCAAGGGCACGCTTGGCCGCCCAGAGCCGTCATCGTGGTCGGCGTCGCGCTCGCCGGCGTGCTGTTCGCGGCGGGGCCGGCCGCGGCGCCGCTCGCTCCGGCCTCCTCCGCCATTTCGTCCTCGGCGCCACCCCCCGTGGCACCCACGCCGGCCAATCCTCGCCTCAAGGTCGGTGTGGTCGGCTCGAAGCCCTTCGTACAGGAAGAGGACGGTAGGCTCGGTGGGCTCAGCGTGGAGGTGTGGAGGGACGTCGCGCGGAGCGCTCGAGTCGAGTACGACCTCGTGCCGGTACCGAGCGTGGCCGAAGGCATCGCCGAAACGGCCCACGGCGCGCTCGACGTGCTCGTCGGTCCCATCAGCATCACGGCGGAGCGCGCGATGCAGGTTCGCTTCACCCAGCCCTATTTCCAGGCCTCGCTCGGGATCCTGACACGCCCCGCGGGTTCCTTCTGGCATCGGGCCGCACCGTTTCTCAGTCGAACGTTCTTCTTCGGCGCCTCCTCGCTCCTGGTCGTGCTGCTCGCCGTCGGAACGCTTTTGTGGATCGCCGAACGCAAGAGGAACCCCGAGATGTTTCCACCCTCCATCGTGCGCGGCATCGGCAACGGGCTCTGGTTCGCACTCGTCACGATGACGACGGTCGGCTACGGCGATCGTGTTCCCGTGACGATGGCAGGACGGATTCTCGCAGGAGGGTGGATGGTGATCGCCATGATCACCGCGAGCTCGCTGACGGCCGGCATCGCGACGACGCTCACGCTCTCGCAGCTCGACCAGAGTGTCGTCGCGAGCGCGGACGACCTCGACGGCCGGCGCGTGGGCGTCGTTCGCGGCACGGTTGGCGCCGAATTCACGACCAGTCTCGGCGCGCGTCCCGTGCCCTTCGCGTCGCTCGACGCCGCGATCGCGGCGCTCGAAAAAGAGCAGGTGCTCGCGGTGGTCCATGATCGACCTGCTCTCCAGTACTTCCTGAAGTCCCGTGCCGATGTCGAGCTCACGCTCTCGCGACAAGCCTACGAAGCGCAGGGCTATGGGTTCGCGTTGAAGCCCACGAGCCCCCTCTTGGGCCCGCTCAACGTCGCGTTGCTCGAAGCGTCCGAGAGCCATCGCATCGAGCGGCTTTCGCAGCGTTTCCTCGGCAAGTGACGACTCGAAGCCAACGCCTCGCCGTGTGAACCGCTCTCACGGCCATTATCTCGTCTCACGGTTCGCCCGACGGAGCCGTCGCGACGATTTTTCCGTCGCTCGTCGAACACGCTCCCCGGATGGCCTGTCGAGGAAAGCGATGGGTACTATCGCTTTTGCGCAACTCTTTTTCGAACGTGAGCCACGAGGTTTCCTTGGTGATGAATTTCCGTTTCTTGCCGCGAGTGGGTCTAACGGGCGTCGCGTTGCTGGCCACCGTCTGCGCCTGCAGCGGCGGAACCGGACAGAACGCGGGGCCGAGCTCCACGGGTGGAACGGGCGGCGGAGCGGGAGCTTCCCCAGCCGCGGGCGCTGGAACGAGTGGCGGCATGCCGGCAACGGGCGGTGCCGGCGGTGGCGCGGGCGCTTTATCGGGCGGCGCGGCGGGCAGCGGCAACGCCGCGGGGACTGCGGGCACGGGCGGCGCGAGCGGCGGCGGCGCGGGCGGCGCCGACGCCGGTGCGACGAGCGGCGGCGCAGCGGGAATCGCCGGTGACGCGGGCATGGGCGCAGCCGGCAGCGGCGCCGGTGGCGCGGCGGGAACGAGCGGCTCGGCGGGTGGCGCCGGCGTCGGCAGCGGCACCCTCACGCTCTCGGGCTTCAAGATCGACCCGAACCCGAACATGACGATCTCCTGCTTCGTGTCGTGGACGACGACGGAGGCGGCAAGCTCGGAGGTCGACTTCGGCGAGGGCGCCTACGCGTTCCGCATTCGCGATGCGACGCCCGTGACCGACCACCGCGTGCTCGTCATCGGCATGCACGCGCAGAAGACCTATCAAATCAAGGCCGTGTCCGACAACGCCACGGGCTCGGGCAACGCCGAAGGGACGTTCATGACGGGCGCGCTGCCGAACGCGTTGCCGGTTGCGATGCAAACGGTGGCCGTCGCCGGTGAGTACCAGCCGGGTTGGACGCTCACCAACGTCCAGCCGCCCTCCTCGTCGGCGCTCGCCGTCATGTACGACGAAGGGGGCATTCCCGTCTGGTACTTCGTGCAGGGCCCCGGTACGGACTCGCGCGGCGACGTCTCGACGGACCTCCTCGAAAATAGCGTGGTCGTCGGCGCCACCAACGGCGTCTCACCGAAGGAGGTGGATTTCTCCGGCAAGGTGCTGTGGACGGGCCCTGCCAACAGCAACGCCCAACTGATGTCGCATTTCACGCACAAGCTTCCGACGGGCAACTACGTCGTGAACCGCGAAATCGACAAGTCCGTGATGAACGGCAACACGCGCATCGACGACCAGCGACTCGAGGAGCTCACGGCGACGAACAGCGTGGTCTGGTCGTGGAACCTCTTCGATCACATCCCGCCCTCGGGGTCGCGCGAGGAGCTCTGCCATGGAAACGCGCTCACGCGCGACGACGCAGCCGGGATCTTCTATTACAACTGCCGCTTCGTCGGGCTCTTCAAGGTCGACAAGGCGTCGGGCGACATGCTCTGGCGCCTCGGCGGCACGTACGACAAGACGAGCCTCGGCCCCGGCGACTTCACGTTCGTCCCGCCGGAGTCGCAATTCAGTGACGCGCACGACCCCGAGATCCACGCGGACGGCACCATTTTGCTCTACGACAACGGCGGCTACGCGGGCCTCGGCGGCGGAAACTCGAATTTTCACTCCCGCGTCGTCGAATACAAGATCGACGAAACCGCGAAGACGGCGACCCGCACCTGGGAGTTCCCCGGCAGCTTCAACGTGGACGCCTGGTACAAGAACACCTGGTACGCGCCGTTCTGGGGTGATGCCGACGTGCTGCCGAACGGCAACATCCTCATCACGGCCGGCGTTCGCTCGGGGTCGGCATCGACGCGCATCTTCGAGGTGACGCGTGCCGGCAAGGTCGTGTGGGAGATCGTCCTGCCGGCCAACAACGGCTCTTTCCAGGCCGAGCGCCTCTCGCCCCCGCCGCTCGTCGAAACACTACCCTGACCCGACGGCGCTCGCCCGAGCGCGGCTTTTTGGCAGCGGTGAGACCGCGCGCGGCGCGACAATGCCCTGCGGGCGTGGCGCGGCGAGTTGGAGTAGCACCGGTGGGAACCCCGACGGCGCGGACGGCGCCGCAACGACCCGACAGGTGAAGCATGAAGCCGCGCTCGAGCTCGACCGGAGACAAGACCCTGGAGATCAACCTCGACGGCCGGCATCACGGCACGTTCGCCGAGATCGGCGCAGGACAAGAGGTCGCGCGCTGGTTCTTCCGGGTCGGCGGCGCGGCGGGGACCGTCGCGAAGACCATTTCGGCGTACGACCAGAAGTTTTCCGACGCGAACTACGGGCCGACGCAACGCTACGTCAGCCGTGAACGATTGCTCGCCATGCTCGACCACGAGTACGATCTCGTCGTCGAGCGGCTCGACGAGTCGCGCGGAGCGGCCACGTGCTTCTTCGCGTACGCGAACACCGTCGCCGCGCGTAGCCATTCGCACCCGGACCACGCTCACGGGTGGATGGGCGTCAGGTTCCAGGATCGCCCCCGCGCCGCACCCAGCCAGATCGTGATGCACGTGAACCTCGGTGACCGCGAAAACATCCGACAGCAGCAGGCGTTGGGCGTGGTCGGCGTGAATCTCGTCTACGGCGCCATTTACCAGAACGAGAACCCGGAGCACCTGCTCGGGTCGCTCCTCGACGAGCTCGCTCCCGAACGCGTGGAAGTGGATTTGCTCGAGCTCAGCGGGCCCGCGTTCGAGGGCGTGGACAACCGCATCGTCAGCCTGATGCTCGTGCAGCAGGGCCTCACCGACGCCGCGCTGTTCCGCTCGGACGGCGAGGTCATTGACCCGGCGGATGCGCTCTACAAGCGCGCCGTGCTCGTCGAGCGCGGCGCGTTCCGACCCGTCAACCGACTGCACACGGCGATCCTCGAGCGCGCCAGCGAGAAATTCGCGGCCGAACTCGCGCCGAACGGCGGTCACCTGCTCACGCTTTTCGAGCTGTCGCAGCGCGATATCGGGCGTCCCGACGATCCGGACCATCGCGACTTCCTCGCGCGCGTGGACACGCTCGCGGCACTCGGCGGCACCATCCTCGTATCGAGATTCAGCGAGCACTACGCGCTGATGGAGTACCTCGGCCGCTACACCAACGAGCCGATCCGGCTGGCGCTCGGCGTGCCGGCGCTCAGGCAGCTGTGCGAGCGACGCTATTACGAGGACCTGCGTGGCGGCATCCTCGAGGCGTTCGGGCGGCTGTTCGCGCGCAACGTGCGCCTTTACGTCTATCCGACGCGGGAGCAACCCAAGGGACCGCTCGTCACGAGCGACGACGTGCTGCTCGCGCCGGAGCTCCAGAGTCTGCTCACGTACCTTCGAAAGGGCCGTCTCGTCGAAGCGCTCGAAGCCGAGAGCGACGATTGGCTCGACATCGACGACGAGGACATTGCCGAGCGCATCGTCGCCGCCGACGGCTCCTGGGAGGCGCTCGTCCCGGGGCCCGTCGCCGCCCTCATCAAGGAGCGCGGATTTTTCGGCTATCCGAAAGCGCGAGCGAGCTAGTCCGCTGGCCGGCTCGCTGCCGCGGGCGGAGCGCCCCGGTGCCGCCCGGGCGTTGTTCGCAGTCGCGTGTCACCATCTGGGGGATCCCGAGCTCTCTCGCTAGACCGACGCTCGATCCCTTCGTCTGAACAACGTCCGATGGTGCGAAACGTCGAGACCGTCCCCTCGAGCCTCTTTGGGCTGTGTCTCACCGTGGCTGTTCTTGCCGCTTGCGGTGGGACGAGCGTGCAACGGCCGGGCAGTGGGACGGGCGGCGCTGCGGGGTCGGTCGGCGGCTCCGGGGGCGGCGCCGCGACGCCTGCCGCAGCGCGGGCGGCGGCAGCGGGGGCGACGAGGCCGGCGGCACGGCGGGTGTCAGCGGGGGCGGCGCCGGCTCGGGTGGCGCACCGGCCTTTCCCCCAGCGTGCCTCACGGACCTCACGGCCTCCTTCAACCTCGAGGGCACGTGCGTCTACGAGGCGGATGCTCAGAACCGCTGGAGCCGAGCTTGCTACTCGAACGCCGTGCGCGTGGAGTACGAGTACGTGGCGGCCGGCACGCAGTGCACTCCTGGCGATCGAACCATCGCCCGCGTGTACGCGCCCGGCGGGGAGCTTTGCTACACGAGAGTCACGACCCTGGGCGCGGGCTGCGAATCGTCCTCGACGAGCTGGAGCGACGCCGAGGGAAACGTCATCGCGACCGGGGCCATCCCGTATCCGGGCACCACGATGACCGTCACGTGCGAAGGTGGCGTGTCGAGCTCGTGCCGGCAACCTTGCGCCACGGAGCCCTCGTGTGATCCCGGTACTTGCGACGTCCCCTGACGCTCGGCAGCTCCTCGAAACCCAGCATCTTGCCGAGCGGGGCGAAGGCCGGCGCCGTCAGTCGGCCGACACGACGTGGCCACCGGAAAGGCCGTCGAACGCCGTCACGAGGTCGATGAACCCCCTTCGGTACCCGTGGGGGTCCGCACCGAGCGCCCCCTCGGCGAGCGAGCGCACGGCGCCCGAGCTGATGCCGCCCTTGTTGGGTGAGTCGCGAAGCAGCATGCCGAAGCCCGCCACCGCGCTCGCAAAGCGAAAATCGGCGCTGCTCGACGCGAGCTCGCGCGGGTCGTCGCGCACCACGGTGGAGAGAAGCTCGCTCGTCTCGCCCTTCGGGCGCTTGAAGCGGAGCTTGATCGTCATGAGATCGTTCGATGCTCTCGCCGCCGGGGTCGTCGTCGAGGGTGCCTGGTAGACGAGCGCGTCGACGCTGCCTTTCTCGATCGGGACGCCCGGTGGCACGATCTCGTAGAGCGCGGTCACGCTGTGGCCCGCGCCGATGTCGCCGGCGTCCTTCTGGTCGTCGTTGAAATCCTCGGCGGCGAGCACGCGGTTCTCGTAGCCGATCAACCGGTAGGCCGCGACGCGCGACGGGTTCATCTCGACCTGGATCTTCACGTCCTTGGCGATCGTGACGAGCGTCGCGCCCCCTTGCTCGACGAGCACCTTCCGGGCCTCCGCGAGCGAGTCGATATAGGCGTAGTTGCCGTCGCCGTGGTCGGCGAGCTTCTCGAGCGTCGAGTCCTTGATGTTCCCCATGCCGAAGCCGAGCACCGTCAGGAAGACGCCCTTTTTGCGCTCACCCTCGATGAGCCGCACGAGGTCCCCTTCGCTCGTCACGCCGACGTTGAAATCGCCGTCTGTTGCGAGGATCACGCGATTGATGCCCTTCGGATCCAGCGATCGCTCCGCGAGCGCGTACGCGGCCTGGATGCCGTCGGCGCCGTTGGTACCGCCGCCGGCCGACAGGCGTTCGATCGCATCCGTGATCTTCGCGCGGTCGCTCGCCGCCGTCGGCTCGAGCACGACACCGCTCGCACCGGCGTAAACGACGAGCGCGACGTGATCCTTTTCGCCGAGCGTCGCCACGAGCTCACGCAGCGACCTTTGCAAGAGCGGCAGCTTGTTCGCGTCACTCATCGATCCGGATACGTCGACCAGGAAGACGAGATTTCGCGAGGGCATCGCGCGCTCGGCGAGGTGTCGGCCCTGCAGGCCGATGCGCACGAGCCGATGCGCCGGTGCCCACGGCGCGTTCGATACCTCGGTGCTGACCGAGAACGGTGCGTCGCCCTGCGGCTCCGGGTAGGCGTAGGGGAAATAGTTGACGAGCTCTTCGACGCGCACGGCGTCCGGCGGCGGCAGCTGGCCTTCCGCCAGGAAGCGGCGGACATTCGAGTAGGAGGCCGTATCGACGTCGATCGAGAAGGTCGAGAGCGGTGCGCGCGCCGGCGAGACGAAGGCGTTGTCGACCACGTGGTCGTAGGCTTCGCTGTTCGAGGCCTTCTTCGCTTCGCGCACGTTCACCAGCGAGGGCGACGGCGAAGGCGCCTCTTCGCCGTCGGCCACCACGGCACCCGAAGCGGGCTTGGGCGCGGGCGGGGCGGGCACCAACTCGGCGTGCGCGCCGGGATACCCGGGCGACCGCTCGGGGCGAGACGTCCCACACCCGACAGCCAGGGTCGCGAGCAGCGTGAGAGACACCAGATGAGCGTGACGCATGGGGAAAACCTCCGTTGTGTCTCGAGAACGCATGCGCGCGCCCGGGCTTACAGCGCGTCGCAGAACTTTTCGACCGGCAGGCGCGATTGCAAGTGCGGGAAGCGCGGGTTAGCGTCGCTCGTCCAGATGGGCGGAGATGGAGCCCTTGGTCAACTCGACCCGGCGCTGGGTGCGGCGCCTCCTCAGCAAGCCCTACCATCCGACCACGCTGCTCCAGCGAGTGAACGAGGCCCTCGACTCCGGCTCGACGTGACGCTGGCGGAGCTCGGCCTGCTGCGTCAGGTCAGCGCGCGCGCGAAATCCTCGATGAGGTCCTCGGAGGCCTCGAGCCCCACGGCGACGCGCACGAGGTCGTCGGTGATACCGAGGCTCGCGCGCTCCTCGGCCGTCTGTCCGGCGTGCGACGTCATCGAGGGCCGCGTCACGAGCGTCTCCGGGCCGCCGAGGCTCGGCGCCGCCGCAGCCAGCCGCACCCCCGCGAGAAACCGCTCGGCGTGCCGCACGCCGCCGCGTGGTCGGAAGCTGAATAACCCGCCGCTCCCCGAAAACCAGGCCTTGGCGCGCGCGTGGCCAGGATGGCTCGGAAGCCCGGGGTAACAGACCTCGCTCACGCCGGGGTGCGTCGCGAGGAAGCGAGTGAGCGCGACCGCCGACGCGTTGTGGCGCTCCATCCTGAGGTCGAGCGTTTTCATGCCTCGTTGCAGCAGGAAGCAAGCGTGCGGATCAAGGATGCCGCCCAGGTGGTCGAGCTTCTGCTTCACCCGGTCGACGAGCACTCGTGACCCCGCGATCGCGCCGGCCGCGATGTCCGAGTGTCCGTTCAGGTATTTCGTGGCGCTGTGCAGCACGAGGTCGAAGCCGCGCGTCGCCGGTCGAAAATTCACGGGCGTTGCGAGCGTCGCGTCGATGAGCGTGACGAGGCCGTGCTCTCTCGCGAAGGCCACGACGGCATCGAGCTCTGCGATCTCGACCAGGGGATTGGTCATGGCTTCGACGTAGAACACCTTGCTGTGCGGCTTCAATGCCGCCGCGAAGGTCTCGGGTCGCTCCGCGTCGACGAACGTGGTCTCGATGCCGAGCGTGGCGAGGTCGGTCGTGAACAAACTGCGGGTCCCGCCGTACAGGCAGCGATGCGCGATGGCATGGTCACCCGGAGCGAGCAGCGCAAGCAGCGACGACGCGATCGCCGCCATGCCGCTGCCCGTGACGAGGGCCGCCTCCGTCTCCTCCAGCGCGCCAAGCTTCGCGGCGACGGACTCGTGATTCGGGCTGTTGCTCAGGCGCACGTAGCGAATGTCGTGGTAGCTCGTGGCCCCCTCGTATTCGTAGGTGGAGCTCTGGAAGATCGGCAGCACGACCGAGCCCTGGACGCGAGGGCGCGGCTCTCCCGCGTGCACGAGCTTGGTGGAAAAGCGCATACGGCCCCAGATGCCACGGACCGCAGCCGCCGGAAAGGGCGGTCGCCGACCGTAGCGCACTTGGCGTCCGTCTCACCAACCCATGAGTGATTTCAGCCGAGCCGAAAGGAGGTTCCCCATCGCCTCTTGCGCTGCGACGTTCGGGTGCTGATTGCAAGCCGTGTTGTTGTTGGGCACCGAGCTGAAGCTCAAGGTCTCGACCTTGGACTCGCCGCCGCCCTTCAGCGCCGAGACGACGCTGTCGAGCGCCGTCTGCCGTTCGCCGCCGTACATGTCAACGAGAATGAAGTTTGCTGCCGCGTACTTGGACCGTACGTGCTCGACGAAGTCAACGTACGCCGTCACGTACGGCTGCCCCGGGTTGCCGCTGCCGAAGTCGTTCGTACCGAGGTTGATGACGACGACGTGCGGCTGGTACTTCGAAAACTCCCAAGGTGTCTTGTCGTTCGAGATGGCATCGTCGTACCGCGCCGGCATCGTGGGGTCGCTCGACGAGTAGCTCCGATAGACTCCGATACCGGACCAGGCAATCGTTACCAGTTCCGCGCTCACGCTGCGCGCGGCGACGGAGCCGTAGGCAAGGTAGTTGTTCGTGAACGCGTCGATATTGGGACTGCAGGTGACGCCGGGGCCCTCGTCGCCCGCGCCCACCGAAAGGGAGTCACCAATCACCTCGATGCGCCGCTCGGGCGCCGGCGGGGGAGCCAGAAGCTCGCCCCCCGTGCCGAAGCCCGTGAGCGCCGTGAACTCGGTGATGCCCATCGCGGCCTCGGTGTTCCGCCAGATCGTGATGTCGTGCGTGCCGGTCGAAAGACCCGAGGCGAGCGACAGCGACGCCTGTCCGGAGGGGCTCGTGACGGTCTTCGGCGCGCCCCCATCGACGACGACGGTGAAGCGATTCTTGTTGTTGCCGTCGTTCAAGTCGATCGAGACCTGCGTGCCGGTGAAGCGCGCCTGGATGCTGACGCCCGGCCAGGAGAACCTCACGGCGCCGCCGCTGCCGGAGGCCGTGCGGCCCACGATGCGAACACCGGGTGTGCCCGTGGCGCCGGCGCCGCCGCTCGAGCCCGTCGCGCCGCCCGCCCCGGAACCTGCTGTGCCTCCCATGCCTGCTCCGCCCGAAACGCTCGAGCCGGAGCTGCCACCCGCGGGGTCGGTGCCGGCCGCACCACCGCTGCCGGCTCCGCTGGATCCGGCGCCTCCCAAAGAGCCACCGGCGCCGCCCGCACCCAGACCCGAACCACCGGCCGTCCCACCCAGTGCCGCGACACCACCCGACGCGGTGCCGCCGCTCGACGAGCCACCGGAAGCAACGCTACCCGACATGCCGCCGGCCGCCCCGAGACCGCCCGCACCGCCGTTGCCCGTGCCGCCCGTCGCCGCACCGGCCGCGCTCGAGCCGCCAGCGCCGGTCGCATCATCGTCGGCGCCGGCGCAGCCTTGCAAAAGACCGACGAGAAGCAGAGGAACGAAGCTCGTAAAACGCAAGGACGAGTCAGAACACTACAACGTGCCGACAACCGAGGCACGCTTCCGATTGCCGCCCAAGCGTAGGCGCGCGCCGCGCCGACGGTCGGACGGCGACGGATTCTTCCAAGGACGACGCGCGCCACGACGCGTCGTCGCAACGAGCATGCGAGGCGCATGATCGCGAGCACGGGCGGCCGACCCAAAGCGCCGGCGCGTCGCCCGGCATGGCCGGTGAGCTAACACGCAGGCGGGGCCCGCGGCCACGGCGAGACGAACTTGCTCGGCGATGCGGGGCTGGACGCCTCCGGAACGGAACGCCCTCGACACGGAAAGCGAACATGCTCCCGCCATGACCACAACGGAGTTGGAACAGGCTCGCGAGGAAAAGTTTCGAGGAGCCAAGGGGCTCGATCTCTTCAGTCGCGCGTGGCGCCCGAAGGGAGCAGCCCGCGCAGTCGTGGTTCTCAGCCACGGCTTCAACTCGCACAGCGCCTACTACGCT
Source organism: uncultured delta proteobacterium (assembly GCA_963841435.1). Classification (GTDB taxonomy): domain Bacteria; phylum Myxococcota_A; class Polyangia; order Polyangiales; family Polyangiaceae; genus PMG-095. The sequence continues at coordinate 111,384 of CAWJCS010000001.1, read as the reverse complement.
TGGACGGCAACGGAGCTCGTCCGGAGCGGCTACGCCGTCTATGCGCTCGACCACCGCGGTCGCGGCAAATCCGACGGCGAGCGATTCTACGTGGACGCCTTTTCCGACTACGTTGACGACCTCGGCACGTTCATCGAGCTTGCCAAGGCTCGCGAGCCGGGCCTGGCCGTGTTCCTGCTCGGGCACAGTGCCGGCGGCGTGGTGGCCTCCGTCTATGCGCTCCAGCACCAGAAGGAGCTCGCGGGGCTCATCTGCGAGAGCTTCGCCTTTCGCGTGCCGGCGCCCGACTTCGCGCTCGCCGTGCTCAAGGGCATCAGCCACATCGCTCCGCACGCGCACGTGCTCAAGCTGCCGAATGAGGCGTTCTCGCGCGACCCGAAGGTGGTCGAAGCGATGAACGCCGACCCGTTGATCGCCCACGAGGTCCAGCCGACGAAGACCGTCGCCGAGATGGTGCGCGCCGACGACCTGCTCGAGAAGGGATTCGGCTCGATCGAGCTGCCTCTCCTCATCCTGCACGGCACGGCTGACAAAGCCACGAAGCCCAGCGGGAGCCAGCAATTTTACGCAGCGGCAGGCTCGAAGGATAAAGCCCTCAAGCTCTACGAGGGGCACTTCCACGACCTCTTGAGCGACGTTGGCAAGGAGCTCGTGATGGCCGACATCAAGGGCTGGCTCGAGGCGCGCCTGCCCGCGCGCTGAACGCGCCAGGCGCCGTTGGAACGAAAGACCGGCGCCGCCGCGTCCAAGTCGCGCCGATTCGACGCGCCCCCGAACGCGAGGCTATGAAGGCTCGATGGCGGTGTCTTCCGGCGAACAGGTCCTCGCGATGATCACCTTCGCGCGCGTCGTCGAGGCGAAATCGTTCACCAGGGCGGCCAACAAGCTCGGTGTGGCGAAATCGGTCGTGAGCGCGAGGATCTCGGCGCTCGAAGGTGAGCTCGACGTGCGCCTGCTGCATCGCACGACGCGCAAGCTATCGCTCACTCCGGATGGCGAGGAGCTCTACCAGCGCTGTCTCAGGGTCGTGGCGGCGGCCGACGACGCTGCGGCGGCGTTCTCCGAGCTCGGTGACGAGCCGCGGGGCGTTTTACGCGTGAACGCACCGATCGTTTTCGCGGAGGAATATCTCGCCGAGCCGATGGCAACGTACCTGGGACGGTTTCGAAACGTGCGCATCGAGCTCGGCCTGAGCGACGCGACGATCGACCTCGTCGAGGACGGCATCGACGTGGCGATTCGCATCACGGCACGGCTCGTGGGGCCGGGCCTCGCCGCGCGCAAGCTCGCCACGGATCAGCCGGTCCTTTGCGCGTCGCCCGAGTACCTCGCGCGGCGAGGCACGCCACGCACCCCCGAAGAGGTGACGAAGCACGACTGCCTCGTCTACTCGCTCTTGCGAGTATCCGACGAATGGCGCTTTCGGGCGCCCGGCGCGAAGGATCCGTTTGCCGTCCCCGTCGAGCCACGCCTTTCGGCAGCGAGCGGCGGCGTGCTGCGCCGCGCGGCCGTAGCCGGCATGGGGCTCGCCGTGCTGCCGAAGTTCATGGTCGCCTCCGACCTCGAAGCCGGCCGCCTCGTGGTCGTCCTCGACTCGCTCTACGCGCCGAGCCTCGGAATCCACGCCGTCTATCCGCGGGCACGACGCGTTCCGAAGAAGGTGCGCGCCTTCGTGGATGTTCTCGTCAGCCACTTCAAGACGGCGCGCTGGTGACGACCCCACGGCGCGACGCACGCGTGAGCCGCCGGTCGAGCGAGAGCCTGCCGCTGCCCGCCATGACGACGACCGCCGCGAGTGCCATCGCGAGGATGTGATATTCGAAGCCCTCTTGGCCCGTTGCCAGAGTGCCGAACCAGTTCATGAAAAAGCCGTTGCCGAGGTGGGTGCTCGCGGCAAAGGCCATGTGCGCGGCGAGCAGCGCGGCGGCGACGCGCCCACCCAGCCCGAACAGCAATGCGATCGGCGCGAGGAGCTCGGTGACGATGCCGATGGCGGCGAGCGGCGCTGGAAACCCGAGCGTGCCCGCCATCCAGTCAAGCGTCCCCGAGAAACCGTAGCCGCCGAACCAGCCGAGCGCATGCTGCGCGCCGTGCGGAAAGAGCACGGCGCCGAGCACGAGGCGGGCCACGGTGGGTGCGGCGTCGTCGGACGTCGCGCTGAGTTTGCGGGCAAAAGTAGCCAGACTGTCGCGCGGTTCGCGAACGGCACCCGCCGCCGGCGAGAGGGACTGGTCTCGTAGCATCGTCATGGTGGATCTCCGGGTGGAAAGCTCGACAGCACACCGCTGCGAGTCACCCAGAACCTAACGACGCGCGCCGCACTCGATTAGCGAGGCTCTCTCGCTCACACCGTTCGCCATTCCGCACAATCGAAGCCCAGCGAGGCGCGGCGAAACCGCTGGCTTAGCCGCTCCACGCCGCTTCCACGACACAAGGCATGAAGCCGTAGGTCACCGTGTGCCGAACCTCGATGACGGGGAGCACATCCTTGTATGTTAGCCGTGCCGCGTCGAGCGTCGCCCGCATGCGCGCCTGGGCGCTCGAGTCGGCCTCGATGTCGTACTCGACGAACGGGATCCGGCGCTGGCTCAGGTAGTCCGCCGCGATCCGGCAAGCCTTGCACCACCCGGCGCCGTAGATCACGACCCGGGTTCGTTCTGCGCGTCCCCGCGGCAGCACACCCACGTCACGGCGACGACGCGTGAGCGTGTCGCCACGCTCGATCCGTGCGCGACACGCCGCGTGGATCTCGTCCCCAAAGGTCGGATCGAGCGCCGGCCCGGTAGCGCACGCGGCGAGGCACGACGAAAGGAGGCCGACGCGAGCGACCGGAGCCACCCTACTTCGAGGCGCCGCGCTTGTCGTCGCTCGTCGCCGCGGGCTTGCCGCCTGTCGGCGCCGGTTTGTCGCCCGAAGCGCCGGTGACGAGCTTCGCGGCGCCACGCGCCACCTCGCGCTCGGTCATCGGATCGTTGACGGCGCGCTCGACGATGGCGCGTCCGCTCGTGCCGCCGACGCGCACCAGGGCTTTCGCGACGGACACCACCGCGCTCACGAGCGGCGGCTCGTCGGCCGTGGCGCGATAGAGCGCGAAGAAGGTCTCGAGCGCGGGGAGCTCCGCCGGCGTGGCGAGCGTCTCGAGAGCGCGCGCCGCCCGTTCGAGATCGTCGAGCGACGTCGCGGGGTCGTTGAGGTGCCGAGCGAGCAGGGGCGCCGCGCGTGTTTCACCCATCGAAGCTAGTGCGTCGGCGAGCGGACCGACGGGCGGCGGCTGCTCGTCGGAGATGAAATCATAGTGGCGCGCGAGCGCCGCGAGCATCGCGTCCTCGCCGGAACGCCGGTCGGCGAGGAGCTTCTTCGCCATCGCACGCTGCTCCGGCGGCAGTCAACTGCTCTCCGCGAAGGCGATGAGGCCCTGCGTCACGGCGGGGTCGGAAATCTTGCCGAGCTCGCCGATCAAGAGCCCCTCGGCCGCGGCCATCGTGGCATCGACGGAGCTGATCGTGTGCTCGATTTGCTCCGTTAGGGTGCCCCGCTCGCGGCTCGCCGACACCCTGAGGGCGCTCGCGCCCACGCTACAGGCGACGAGCGGCGCCCCGAGGGATAGCGGTGCGCCGGCACGACCCTCTGGATCATCGAAATGAACGCGACCACTCGCGTCGCAGAAAGCGAATCCGGACGCGGCCGCCGCGCCGCCGAGCGCGTCCGCGGGCAGCGCGTCCGTGAACGCGAGCGCGTTGTCCGGGACGGAAAATCCGTAGATGACGCGAAAGTAGGTGGCGGCATACGCTCCGCCGGCAGGCTTTCCCGTCTCGGGATCGGGCGCGGCAAACAGGCGGATCTTGGCGAGCGCCGTGCGGTCGATGCGTGAAGGCTCGACGCCACTGCCGAGCCAGACCGGCTTGCCCGGCAGCTGACGCGGAGTGAACGTGAAGCGTGTCGCCTGGAAGGATTCGGCGTAGCGGATCTTCTGATCGAAGCGTACGAGCGCCCTTTCGCCGAAGTAGAGCGCGCCGTCGAAGTCGATAGCGTGACTCACGAGGTCGCGGACCAGCGCTCTGGCGATTTCTTCGCCGCTCTTCACGTCGATCGCGGACACGTACTGCCCGCGCCACGGGACGAACGCGACGCCCGCGATGATGCCGGGGCGACCGAGCGGCATGTCGGTGTCAACGTCGAGCACGACGTGATCACCCCGTTCGACGACGACGAGTCGGCCCTGGCTCCGGCCCTTCTTCGCGAGTGTTACGACGGTGAAATGCCCGTCGTCGGCCGCTCCGCCGAGCTCGTAGTCGTCGGCGGACACGTCGAACAGCAGACGCCCGTTCGCACCGTCAACACCGAACACGCGCCCCCCGCCGGTCGCGACGACCACGCCCGGCGCCGTGACGGCGGGCAAGCTCTCGACGGGTCGCGCAACGCTCCAGGGGCGCCCGCTCGGCAACGCGGCACCGACGAGCCCTCGGTCCGTGACGCCCACGGCGACCGGTACGCCCGGCGGCCGCGGGGCGCTCCTCAGTTTCTCCTCGACGCCGAGGATGCCGAGCCCGGACTCCCGGGGAAGCGTCGGCGAGAACAGGCTCTTGCCCGGCCCCGAGGAAGCGCAGGCGGCGGCGAGCACACCCGCGGCAAAAGAGAGAAGGAGCGCCTTCATGGCTTGGGCTTGGGCACGGGTTTTCCTGCGATGGCGGCATCCAGGCCGAGCCGAACGTGCGCGTTGCCCTGCTCGGGGAAGCGCGCGCGCACGGTTTCGAGAAAGACTCGCGCCCCCTTGGTTTGCAGGCGCCGGATGCGATCGATGGTGTCGAGCTTGAAGCCTTCGGAGAGCTCGGTATCCGGCCGGAGCAACATCGGCTCGATGCCGCGCTCGATGATCTCGAACGGCAGCTTACCCGTGAGATCGACGAGCTTCTGACAGTCGGCGGGCGTGCAAAGCAGGCCGATCGCCGCCGCCGCTTCCGGGTTGGAACCGGCCGTCATGGCGCAGAGGGATTTGCACTCGTCGTCACCTTGCGCGCAGTCGCACGTGGCGGCGGGCTTCGACAGAATCAGGAATAGATCGGGCACGGCGGCGGCCGCGCGGAGCGCCCCGATGCTTTCGGCGGCCAGGCTGCGCACGCGTGGTTCCTTGTCGTGCAGCGCGGTTCTGAGCGCGGCGACTGCCTCGGGCCCGCCGGTCGCGCCGAGCGCCTTGGCGGCGGCACCACGCAGCGCGGCGGAGCGATGCCGGACGTAGGGGAGCACGGCATGGGTCGCGCTTTGCTGCGCGAGCGTCGCACTCACCTCGAGCGCCCGTTCGAGCACGCGAGCGCTCCCGCCGCGCGCGAGCAGCTGGGCGACGAGCGGAGCCGCGACCGGCGCCTGCGCCGAGCCGGCCGCCTCGAGCGTCTCGAGCGCGGCGAGCACGGCGGGCTCGTCACCGGTCTCGAGGGCCTTTTTCAAGCCCGTGACGTCGAGCTTCGGCGCCTTGGCAGCCGCCGCGGGCTTCGCAGGCGCCGAAAGCGCGCTCGGGCTCACGCTCGAGAGCAAGAAGGCGACGACGAGACGATTGAGAACGGGTCGGGCGCACGACATGGCGTGACCTCGCGAGTCGAGCCGATGTACTCTCGCTGCGCTTTCCCTGCAAGCCACCAATGACAGGGCGAAGTTCTCGCCGTGCGCTTCCCTCCCATCGTCCTCGAGCTCGACGAAGACCTCACGCCCGCGGCGGAGCCCGGGTTTTTGCGCCTGCTCCGCAAGCGCTACCGCGCGCACTACCCGGACGGCACGATCAGCCGACCCTTCGTCTACGATAGCGTGGATTGACGTGCCCTCGACGCCGTGGTGCTGGCCGCCCATTTTGTCGACAGCGAGGGCGTTCGCCAAGTATTTTTGCGTAGCGCCGTGCGGCCGGCCACGGCCGAGCGAGACCGAGCGCGTTCGCCCACGCCCGAAGCAGACCCGGAGCACGGCTGGTTCTGGGAGCTGCCCGCGGGGCTCGTCGAGCCCGGCGAGCAGTCGCGCGAGGGCGTCTTGCGGTGTGCTCAGCGTGAGCTCAAGGAGGAGCTCGGCTTCACCGTCGATCTCTCCGAGGTCACCGAGCTCGGCCCGGGAACGTTCCCCGTCCCGGGGCTGATCGCGGAGCGCCAGTACTTCTTCGAGATCGAGGTCGATCCGCCGTCGCGCGCGGAGCCGGAGCTCGACGGCTCGCCGCTCGAGCTCTTCGGCGCCGTCGTGTCACTGCCGCTCGTCCGCGCGCTCGAGCTCTGCGCGGACGGCACGCTCAACGACGGCAAAACCGAGCTCGGTCTGCGGCGCCTGCTCGAACGCTACGGAGCCGGCGGGTGAGCCACCCTCGCGTCGTGCTCGTGGTCAAGCGCACGGCCTACCGGCGCTTCGTCGAGGACGAGCGCGATCCGCGTGCCAAACAGCTGATCCGGCGCCGCGATCCCGTCGTCGCCAGCTGGCTCGAGGCGCATCGGGAGCACGTGCGCACCGTCAGCGCCGTTCGAGTCGCGCTCGAACGCGCGAACGCCCAAGTGCTGATCGTCGAGCGCGCGCAAGCGATGTTCGACGCGTCGAGCGCCGACCTCGTGGTCGCGGTCGGCGGCGACGGCACGCTGCTCGCGGCGTCGCACAGCGTCGTCGAAACACCCGTGCTCGGCGTGAACAGCTCGCCGCGGCACAGCGTGGGCTTCTTCTGCGCCGCCCGGCGAACGACCTTTCCGGGCATGCTCGCGCGCGCTCTCGACGGGCGGCTTCCGAGCGTCGAGCTCACACGCATGCGCGTCTCCATCAACGGCCGCCTGCGCACGAAGCACGTGCTCAACGAGGCGCTTTATTGCCACGCTTCGCCCGCGGCAACGTCGCGCTACATTCTTCAAATCGGCAAGGTGCGCGAGGAGCAACGCTCGAGCGGGCTCCTGATCGGACCCGCCGCCGGCTCCACGGCGGCGCAGCGTTCGGCGAGGGGCCGCGTGCTGCCGCTCGGGTCACGGGCGCTGCAGCTCGTCGTGCGCGAGCCGTACACGCCGTCGCACAAGCCGTATCGGCTCGTCCAGCGCATCCTGCGCTACGGCGAGGAAGTGCTCGTCGAGAGCAAGATGGACAACGCCAGCGTCTTCTTCGACGGCGCCTACCGCCAGGTCCCCGTGCGCCTCGGCGACCACGTGAGCTTCGCTGCGTCCGACGAGCCACTCGTCGTGCTCGGGCTCTCGCGCTCTCGCGCGCGGCGTTGATGGCACTTCGCGCGGCCGCGGGCGCTCAGAGTGGAGCAGGCGGTGGGTGCGAAGCCGCCGAGGCCGCCGAGCGCGTGATCCGGTCGCTGTCGCCGCTTCCGTACGCTTCGAAGAGCTTGCCCCACTCGGTCGTGGCCTTCCAATTCTCGAACACCTGATGGTCCTTCTTCGGCCATCGGTAGTAGTCGTGGTAAAATTCGCTTCCGAACACGAACATGTTCACGAGCGGGGTGTGGAAGAAGAGCTTCTGGATGCCCTTGAGCGGACCGAACCAGAGCATGTCGCCGACCATGCTGGCAGCGTTGTCCCCGACACTGAAGCCCCAGCTCTCGCCGGAGATGTCGGCTCCCACCACCTCGATGTCGCGAGGGTCGCCGACGCCGAGCCCGTCCTCGTGGGCCACGTTGATGTACTCGAGGCTGAGGGGATCGAAACCCATCATCTTGGCGGCGACCGCGTCGACGGCAACCTGGTCCTCGCTCGCGAGCATGTAGTCCTTGATGACGGGAAACATCGTGCGAGGGCCCGGGCCGTTGCCGGCGGTCGTGCCGTCCATCACGGCGAAGAGGCCGGTGTGGATCTCCTTCTGGATCGCCAGAAGATCGACGAGCGTGCGGTGGATCCAGCTGTGCGTGTAGTGGCGCTTGGTGTTCAACAAGCCGCCGAACGCGTTCTTCATCGCGCCCGTCGTCGTCGTGTAGATGTGGCACTTCATGGTCGGCAAGTGGACGATGTTCTTGCCGAAGAAGTAGTCCGGGATGCGGAGGCCCTCCGGGAAGATCTTGTGCAACACGTGGAGCCGCGCCTTCGGCCGGTACTCGACCCAGTTCATGTCGTCGTCCCGGAAGTTGTAAAGGACCGGGATCGAGTAGCGCTTGAACAGCGGCAGGTAGTGGTTCAGGTCCTCACCCTTGAACGCGTTCGTCACGACCGTCTTGTTTTGCACGCAGGATAGATCGTGGAGGCCGTTCGCGTGCAGCGCCTGGATGGTGCCTTCGATCTGCCAGGGCGTGGAGTTCGCGCCCGGGAACGGGTAGTGCCACGAGATGTTGTCTTTGAGGATCGTCGTTACGCCCTTGTCGAGCGCGCTGCCGAGGCCCGCCAGATCGCAGAGGCGCTCGATGTCGCTGAGGATGGTTTCGGGCTTGACCTTGAGGGCGGCGACCTTCGACTTTTTCATGCGGCCCGGCGAAGCTAACGATCCGGGGAGTCACCCGCAAGGCGCGGGACCTTTCTTCACCCGGTCTCCACCAAACCTCCCAGAAGCCGGGGCGGGGACACCGGGCGCGGGACGGCCGAGCCCGGCGTAATCGTCCGCAAAATCGCAGGTTTCCCCACCCTGGCGCCCGCGCGCGGCGCCCGCGACGCTCAGCGCCTCGAGAAACGCAGCACGTGCCGATAGACGAACGTCGGCCGGCGCTGCCCGGCGGCCCAGGCCAGGTCCGGTCCCTGGAGGTCGGAGCTGTAGTCGTAAACGCTCTTCTCGCTCGGGTCCGCGCCGTCGATCATCGCGGGGAAGCAGGTGTCGCCGCGTGAAGGGAGGTCGAGCACGAAGCCGAGCTCACCCGACTTCACGTCGTAGTGGAAGAGCGAGCAGCGTTTCGCGGTCGTGATGTAGGAAAGCTCGTTGCAAAGGGTGCGAAAGACGCGCGCTCCGCCGGCGACGTCGTAGTGGCCGTCCTCCGTGCGATTGCGCCGAGCGACGAGGTACGCTTCGCCCCCGAAACTGAAGACGAGGGGAGAATCGAACTTTGGAGGTCGGTGTGGCAGCGCCACACCGACGGGCGACTCGCTTCGACGGTGCAGATCTTCGAGCCCCACCCGCTCTCGTCGCCCTTTTCGTTACGGGCCACGGCGAACAGCGAGCCATCGGGGAGGCGTGTGAAGTCGGTCTCGGTAGCGCCACCCGTGAGCGCGTGGGGTATGCGCGGGATCGAGCGGCTCGAAGTGCCTTCCGTCGCGCGTGGTGAGGAGCTCGACGAACATGGGCGCGGCGCTAGTAAAGATTAGAGGTTATGTCCGCCACCGTAGGCCACGACGACGCCACGGTCACCCTCCGCGCGGGCCCGCCAGGCGATGTAGCCGGAGCGATACACGGGCTCGAGGGCACCGAAGCCGCCCTTGCCGAGCTCGCTCACGCTGAACCCATCCGGCCCGAAATCGAACGGATCTTATTCGGAGACCACCCAGCGCCACGCCCCGCTCCCAATAAGGGCGGCGCCGCCAGCAGCCATCGCCAGACGCCGGAGCATCCTCCAAGCTTACGGCGCGTCAGTCCTATGTCGCGTAGATGACCAAAAAAGACGTTTGTATGACGACGAGTCGCAGCGTGCCTTGACGTTGCAGGCCCGCCGCCAGGAGAGTCCATGGATGAGAAGCGACCGCGCCCTCCTCCTTTGCCTCGGCGTCCTGCCCGTTTCGCTCGCCTGCACGCGCCAAGAGCCCGCGCTCTACGCGTCGGCGGCCGACCAGCCTGCGTTTGCGGAGCGCTACCCGGCGGGCCTCGGCGCCACGCGCGCCCGGTACGCCGAGGACGAGCGGCAGCTCGGCACGCTCACGGCCGAAATGCCGAAGCTCTTGGATTCCCTCGACAAGCCCTCCTGGGGCGCCGTCGCGAGCGTCGTGGACGCGGCCGACCGCGCGGGCAAGAGCGGCGACCTCGCGTCGGCGATGGGCGAGGCCGAGGCGGTCAGGACCTTCTACGCGGGCGAGCGCGACGCGCTCCGCCAGAAGGTCGGCGGCGCCGCCGAGTATGCGACCAAGCAGAAGCAGTGCGAGGTCGAGCTCTACGGGCCGGTCGGCGGTGCGCTGGACCGCGGCGTCGAAGCGCAGCTCGAGGAACGGCTCCGCGACCACAATGCCGCTCACCGTCTCATCGAGGACCAGAAGGACGCGATCGGCAAGCAGAACGTCGACAAGCTCGAGAAGCAGGCCGACGCGATCGCGCTCGCGAGCTACCTCGCTCACGTGCGCCTGCCACGCACGAAGCGCGACCTCGACGCGGCGCTCGCGGACGCGTCGGACGTGAAACGAACGCTCGAGCAGGAGATCGAGGCGTCGAAGAAGGTGAGCAACGACCCGAGCGCTTCGAAGGCCGCAAAGCAGACAGCCGAAGAGCGCCAAACCGCCGCGAGCACCGCGCTTGCGAGCCTCGACTCGGAGGTCAGCGAGGCCAAGCGGCTCGCCGACGAGCTGGAGAAGCGAAGCGCTGCCGCGCGGCAGAGCTACGAGAAGGCGTTCGACGACCTCGAGACCGCCATCGAGGCCAAGCAAAAGGCCGAAGCGAAGCCCTGACCGCGCGCCAAACTGGCGGAGTCGTCTCAGCGCCGGGCGTACGGCGTGTGGCCCGAGAACACCTGGGCCTCTTCGAGCTCCTCGGCGATACGCAGCAGCTGATTGTACTTCGCGATGCGATCGCTCCGGCTCAGGCTCCCGGTCTTGATTTGACCCGCGTTGGTCGCGACCGCGAGATCCGCGATGAACGCGTCCTCGGTCTCACCCGAACGGTGGGAGATGATCGACGTGTAGCCCGCCGTCGCGCCGAGGCGAATCGTGTCGAGCGTCTCGGTGAGCGTGCCGATCTGATTTAGCTTGATGAGGATGCTGTTCGCCACCTTGGCTTCGATGCCGCGCGCGAGCCGCTCCTTGTTCGTGACGAACAGATCGTCACCGACGAGCTGCACGCTCTGGCCCAGCTTGTCGGTGATGAGCTTCCAGCCGTCCCAGTCGTCCTCGGCGAAGCCGTCCTCGATGCTGACGATCGGGTACTTCTGCGCAAGGCTCGCGTAGATGTCCGCGAGCTCGGCGGCGGACACCTGCTTCTTGTCGAAGGTGTATTTCCCGTCCTTGTAGAACTCACTCGCTGCGCAATCGAGCGCGACGCTCACCTGCTTCTTGGCGTCGTAGCCCGCGTCGCCAATCGCCTTGAGGATGCGCTGGATCGCCTCCTCGTTGGAACCGAGGCGCGGAGCGAAACCGCCCTCGTCGCCCACGGCCGTCGTGAGGCCCTCCTTCTTGAGCAGCGCCTTCAGGCAGTGGAAAACTTCGGTACCGGCACGCAGCGCTTCCGCGAACGTCGGGAAACCGTGCGGCACGATCATGAACTCCTGCACCTCGAGACCGTTGTCGGCGTGCGCGCCACCGTTGACGATGTTCATGAGCGGCGTCGGCAGGACGCGCGCCTGCGCGCCGCCGAGGTAACGCCAGAGCGGCAACCCGACAACGTCGGCCGCGGCACGCGCCGTCGCCATGGAGACGGAGAGGATGGCGTTGGCGCCGAGCTTCCCCTTGTTCGGGGTCCCGTCGAGCTCGATGAGGCGCTGATCGACGGCAGCCTGATCGAGCGCGCTCATGCCCAGGACGGCGGGGCCGAGCTTGTCGTTGACGTTGGCGACTGCCTGCAAGACACCCTTGCCGAGGAAGCGCTTCTTGTCGCCGTCCCTGAGCTCGACGGCTTCGTGCTCGCCCGTCGAAGCACCGCTCGGTACGGCGGCGCGGCCGAAGCCGCTCGTGGTCTGAACTTCCGCCTCGATCGTCGGGTTGCCCCGGGAATCGAGGATTTCTCGTGCACTGACTTGGAGGATCTCGGGCATGGCGGGCCGATACCATGAACTCCGGAGCGGCGCGACCGGGCGATCGCTACGCGAGGCGCACCGCGGGGTCGAGCAGCACCAGCAATGCTTCGTACCCGTTGCCGGCTTGTTCACCGGACCCGAGCAACGTCACACGCAGGACACCTGGCTCGTCGGTCGCCTCGACCTGGGCACGCACGGCCTGGAAGAACGCAGGCGGGGGCGGCTCAGGCGTATCGGCGACGGCCGCACCAACGGACGGCGCGGCGACGGGCTGTGCAGCGACGGGCTGTGCAGCGACGGGCTGTGCAGCGACGGGCTGTGCAGCGACGGGCTGTGCAGCGACGGGCTGTGCAGCGACGGGCGTGACCGGCTGCGTCACCGCGGGGGCAGCGACGGCGGCGGCGACCTGCGCGGGACCGACCGCATTCGCTGCGGGCGAGGGGGCCGGTGCCGCGGCGGCCGTTCGTTCGACGGGCTGGTGCGGGGTCTCCGTCTCCTCGTCATCTTGCCAGCCGTCGTCATTCGTCGCGGGCGGCGGAATCGAGGCGGGCTGCGACGACGCGGGGGCGGCGACAGGCTGCGCGGCGGGGCCCGCGGCAGCCGCGGGTGCAGCGACGGCGGAACCCGTTGCGGACGAGGGTGGGGCGATCCCCGGCATCGTCTCGGTGGCGCGTGCACCCGGCGTGATTTGAGGCGCAGCGGACGATCGCTCGGGGAGCGGCGGCGGAGGCGGCAGCGGAGGCTCTTCCGCTGCAGGTGCAACGGGTGCGGCGGCGGCGGGACCTGGCGACGCGGGCTGAGCGGCCGCAGCATCAGCAACGGCTGGAGCCGGTGCTGGAGCCGGCGCGGGTGCGGGCGCCGCTGCCGACGGACGCGGAGGAGGAGGCTGAGGCGCCACGCTCTCACCCAGATCGGCAACCGCGCGAGCGAGTGACAGCGCTCGAAGATCGTCGCCGGCATCGCCCGCGAGCTCTGCTGCGCGGCGCACCCAGCGCACCGCTTCGCGCACGTCACCTTGCGCGCCGAACACGGCCGCCGTTTCGAGCGCGGTGACGATGTCCTCGGGATCGTTCGGTTGGGGTTCGGGAACGGCGAGCGCACTCATGGGCAAGGGTCCTGGGGTGTTCGGGGGGGGCCGGGAGGGTAGCCGGAGCTCGGCGCGGCTGTCGAGGTGGCGCCCGCCAGGGGCTCCGCGGGGGGTGTAGTCTTCCGCCCAAGCAGGCATGAGACTCGGTTCTGTGTCGCCCGAGCGCCCGCGGCTGTGTCTGATGGCCACGTGCCTGGGTGACGTTTTTTTCGACGACGTTGCGCGCGCGGCCGTGGAGGTCCTGGAACACCTCGGTTGCAGCGTGGAAGTCCCCGACGACCAAACCTGTTGCGGCCAGCCGGCGTTCAACGGGGGAGACTGGGACGCCGCCCGCCGTGTGGCGCGACACACCTTGGGGGTGTTCGCAGGGGGCGCGCCCGTCGTCACGCCGTCCGGCTCGTGCGCGCGGATGCTGTCGCACGGCAGCGCCTTGCTCTTCGAGCGCGAGCCGGACGGCGGCGCGGCCCAAGAGCTCGGAGCGCGAAGCTTCGAGCTCGCCGACTTCATCGTTCGCGAGCTTGGCGTCACCCACTGGGGTGGTCGCTTCGACCACAAGGTCGCGTTTCATCGTTCGTGCCACACCCGCGGCACGTCGTACGCGGAGTCGGCACGAACGCTGCTCGAATCGATCGCGGGCGTGACGCTCGTCGAGGTCGGCGAGCCCGAGCAATGCTGCGGCTTCGGCGGTACTTTCTCTGCTGGCTTTCCGCACGTCTCGGGCGCAATGGGCGAGCTCAAGCTCGAGCACCTCACGGCCGCCGAGCCCGACCTGGTCGTCTCGTCGGACATGGGCTGCCTGCTGCATCTCGAGGGTCTGGCACGAAAACGAGGGCGCCCGCTCAGGGCCCTCCACGTCGCCCAGGTCCTGCGCGATGCGCTCGGTTTGGGCACGCGCGCGGGGGCACCGGCGTGAGGCGCGAGCCCGTGGACGGCTTCGCTCGGGCGCAGAGCGACGAGCGCCGTGCCTCGGTGCGACTCGGCAGCAAGGCTTCGCATGAAGCGCGCACGGCCGCGCTCAGCGCCGACTACGCCGACCCGGACGCACTGCGGCGGCTCGCCGGGCGGATCAAGCAACACACGCTCGATCACCTCGATGGGTACCTGTTGAAGGCCGAGGCCCGGCTCCAGGAAAACGGCGCCGTGGTGCACTTCGCGGCCGACGCGGCGAGCGCGCGCGCCATCGTCCTCGGCATCCTCGAGCGACGCCAAGCCCGGCGCGTCGTCAAGACCAAGAGCATGGTCACCGAGGAAGTCGAGCTGTCGCACTTTCTCGAGCGGCACGGGATCGAGGCCGTCGAAACCGATCTCGGCGAGCTCGTGATCCAGCTCGGCGCGGAGACACCGAGCCACATCGTCAAACCGATCATCCATCGCAACCGTCGCGAGGTGGCTCGCCTTTTCGAGGCGCAGGGGCTCGGCGCCTACGACGAGACGCCGGAGGTCATCACGCGCCGCGCCCGGGCCTTTTTGCGCAAGAAGTACCTCGCTGCCGACGCCTGCGTCACGGGCGCGAACTTCGTCTCGGCGGAAAGCGGCCGCCTCGTGCTCGTCACCAACGAGGGCAACGGGCGCTTCTGCCTCGCGGCCACGCGCTGCCACATCGCGCTGGTCGGCATCGAGAAGCTCGTGCCAACCGATCGCGACCTCGCGCTCTTCCTGAATCTGCTCGCTCGCTCGGGCACCGGCCAGCGCATCACCGTTTACACCGAGCTCGTCGGCGGCCCGCGCGCCGCCGAGCAAGCCGACGGGCCCGAGGAGATGCACGTCGTGTTCGTCGACAATGGGCGCAGCTTCGTGCTCGGAAGCGACTGCGACGCCATTCTGCGCTGCATCCGTTGCGGCGCGTGTCTCAACGTCTGCCCGGTCTATCGGCAGGCGAGCGGGCACGCCTACCGCAGCGTCTATCCGGGCCCCGTCGGCGCCGTGCTCTCGCCACTGCTCGCGAAGAACGGCCTCGAGACGCTGGGCGACCTACCTCGGGCGTCGAGCCTGTGCGGGGCGTGCCACGAGGTGTGTCCCGTGGACATTCCGCTCGAGGAGCTGCTCCTCCGGATGCGCGACAAGAGCCGCCGCGCGGGCGTCGCCAAGCACGGAGCGCCGACGTTCGGAGCATGGGCGGCCGTCGCCTCCGATGCGACGGCGTGGCAGGCGGCGCTCTTCGCGGGGCGCGCGCTGTCGGGTCTGCCCAGAGGGCTGCTTCCCGCGGCGGTACAAGGCTTTCTCGCTGGACACACGCTGCCGACGTACCGCGGCGGCGCGTTCCGCCGCTGGCTCGCCTCGCGCGGGAGCAAGTCTTGAGCGACCGCGCGCTCGTGCTGGCGCGGGTGCGAGCGGCGCTTTCGTCCCGCGAGCCCACGCCGTACCCCGACTACGCGGACGACATGAGCGTGAGCGTCGCCGACCTTTCCGATCCGCTCGGGGCGTTCGTCGCCGCGCTCGAGCGCGTCGGAGGCCGGGTGTTTCACGACGCGAGAGCGCTCGCCGCGTGGCTCTATCAAGCGGGGGCGCGCCGCGGCTACGTCGATCCGAGCCTCGTACCGGCGCTCGCGCCTTCGTTCGGTAGCCTCGTGCTCGACCCGGTGTTCGACGAAGCGCGCGTCGACGACTACGCGTTCGGCATCACGCGCGCGACCGCCGGCATCGCCGAGACGGGCAGCGTGGTGCTCACCGACCGAGGGACGTTGCGCCGCCTCGGAGCGCTCGCACCGTGGATCCACGTCGCCGTGCTCGACCGGCGAGACCTGCTTGGGACGGTGCTCGATGCGCTGCGGACGCTCGGCGACGATCCGAACGTCATCTGGGTCACCGGGCCTTCCAAGACGGCCGACATCGAGGGCATCCTCATCGAGGGTGTGCACGGCCCGGGTGAGCAGGCCGTGCTCCTGCTTTGAAGGCCGCGGCTCGGGGCGCGGCGCTCCGGCTCAGCCGCGCGCCGGCGGCACGGCCACGCCACCCTGCTCGCTCGAGAGATAGCAGGCCTCGACGAGCGCCATCGTGCGCAGCGCATCGTCGACACGCGTGACGAGCGTTCCGTCCTCGCCCGTCGAGAACCGCACGAGGTTCGAGATCGGCCCTTCGAAGGCCTCGCCGAACCACGAGCCCCGAAGCGGCACGGGTGACCACGCTCCGCCGTCGAAGCAGACCTCGAGCGTGTCCGGCTCCCCCCTCGGGTAGTCGAGGTTCACGCCGAGGCTCACGACGGCGGCGCCGCGCGTCCCCTCGAGCTTGAGCTCCGAGGCCTGGTGGCGCCGGCCCCAGCGATGGCCGTGGTACGCGCTCACGAGCGCCCGGCACCGGTCGCCGTAGTCGAGCAGCGTCGCGCTGCGCGTGTCGGCGTACGCGCCGAGCTCGGGATGACGCACCGCCCGGCACAGGACCCCGCGTGGCTCGCCCAGCAGCGAACGGGCGAGGTCGAGGTAATGAATCGAGTGATAGAGCACCTCGTGGCGGGGAATACCCGCGAGAAACGGCCAGTCCGCCCATGGCGTGTGCACGTTGACGCGCATCTCGAAGTCGACGATTTGACCGAGTGCTCCCGAGCGCACGAGCTCTCCGAGCGCGAGCATGGCCGGCGCAAAGCGCAGCTGGAAGTTCACCGCAGCGACGAAGCCACGCTCCTCGCAGAGTGCGACGATGCGCCGCGCCTGCACCAGCGTCTCTCCGAGCGGCTTCTGGATGAGCACCGTGGCGCCCGGCGGCAGCGCGACGAGCACTTCCGGTACGGCGCGCGCCGGCACGGCGAGGTCGAAGACGACACCGGGCTTCGCTGCGAGCGACGCGAGCGAGTCGCTCACCTCGGGTACGCCGAAGGTGCGAGCGACACGCTCGGCGCGCTCACGGTTGACGTCGAACAGCGCGTGCACCGGAATGCCGAGCCGCTGGTACGCCGGCAGATGCGCGCTCTCGACGATGCCGCCGGCGCCGACGCACACGACGGGCCGCGGGGCGGACGGCTTCGGCCACGCTTGCGGCAGCGACTCGAGGGGTGGCGTGGTCATGCAGCAGAAATGCTAGCTTCCTCGGCGCATGGCTTCCAGCATCCAGGTCCGGGGCAAGGTCGTGGCCGTCACGGGTGGCGGCTCGGGCATCGGCGAGGCGACGGCGCGGCTGCTCGCGGCCGAGGGTGCCGTCGTGCACGTGCTCGACCTGGGCCCGGGGGCGGCCGAGCGCGTCGCCGCTTCCCTGCACGAAAGCGGGCTCGCGGCGTTCGCGGCCGTCGTGGACGTGGCGGACGCCACGGCCGTCGACGCGACCTTCGGCCGCATCGTCCAAACCTCCCGTCGCCTCGACGCGCTCGTAAACAGCGCCGGTGTCGCGCACGTCGGCACGCTCGCGACGACGAGCGACGACGATTTCGAACGCCTGTTCCGCGTCAACGTGAAAGGCACGTTCCTCTGCTGCAAGAGCGCCGCAACCCGCATGCTCGCGACGGGCGGCGGTTCGATCGTGAACCTCGGCTCGATCGTCTCCCTGATCGGTCTCGCCGACCGCTTCGCGTACACCATGACGAAGGGCGCCGTGCTTGCGATGACGCGCTCCATCGCCGTGGATTTCGAGAAGCAGGGCATCCGCTGTAACTGCGTTTGCCCCGCTCGCGTGCACACGCCCTTCGTCGACGGATACTTGAAGGAGCACTATCCCGGGCGGGAGGCGGAGGTCTTCGCCGAGCTCTCGGCGTACCAGCCGCTCGGCCGCATGGTGCGGCCCGAAGAGGTCGCCGAGCTCGTGCTCTATCTCTGCTCGGACGCGGCGCGGATGATCACCGGACAGGCGCTGCCGATCGACGGCGGCGTGCTCGTACACTAGGCGCGGCGACGCCCGCGAGAAGAAGACGAAAGACGTCGCCGTACCAGTAGGAGCCGCATGCGCATCACCAAAGTCTCGACGATTCTCTGCCGGGTGCCGCTCGCGCAGCGCACCATCACCGATTCGCAGACGCGGGTCGAAAACGTCGAGTTCCTCCAGGTCGTGCTCGAGACCGACGACGGCGTCACGGGCTACGGCATGAACTGGAGCTACACGCCGGGCCTTCGCGCCGCGCAGGTGAGCATAGACGATTGCTACGCCCCGTTGCTCGTCGGCGGCGACCCCGAGCGCCGCAAGGAGCTCCATCGAGCCTGCTATTTTTCGAACCACTTCGTCGGTCGCGTCGGTGCCGCCGCCGTGGGGCTCGCCGCCGTCGACTTTGCACTCTGGGACATCGCTTGCAAGCGGGCCGGGCTACCGCTCTGGCGCTTTCTCGGCCCCTGCCGCGAACGCGTCAAGGCGTACAGCACCGACGGAGGCTGGCTCAGTTGGTCACAAGACGAGCTCGTGCGCGATGCGACGCGTCTCGTCGCACGCGGCTTCGACGCCGTGAAGATCAAGCTCGGCCGCCCCGATCCCCGTGAGGACTTCGAGCGCGTCAAGGCGGTGCGCCGCGCCGTCGGCGACGCGATCGGCATCATGACGGACGCCAATTGCGCGTGGTCGCTCGGCACGGCAAAGCACTGGGGCGAGCGGCTCGGGGAGCTGGACGTGCGGTGGCTCGAGGAGCCGCTGCACCCGTTCGACGTGCGGGGCCACGCCGAGCTCGCACGCGCCATCCGCGTGCCCATCGCCGTCGGCGAGACCATCTACACGCGCCACGCATTCCGCGACTTCATCGAGCAGGGCGCCGTGCAGATCGTTCAGGCGGACGCCACGAAGCTGACCGGGATCGACGAGTGGCTCGACGTGGCGGCGCTCGCCGGCACGGCAGGGCTGCCGGTCATCCCGCACACGAACGTGCAGCAGAAGCTCCACGTGCAGCTCGCCGCCGCGACGCCCGCCGTGATGATGGTGGAGAACTGCTACGAATCGATCGCGCACATCTGGGAGGAGCCGATCGACGTGAAGGACGGCCACTACGAGCTGCCGCAAGCGCCGGGCGTCGGGCTCAAGCTGCGCGACGACGTGCTCTCGAAGACGCGCATCGCCTGACGGGCGTGGCGCGCACGAGCCGGCCGCAGCGCTCGTCGGCGGCCGCGCCGAAGGTCGGGATAGGTGCGAGACGAGCGCCCTCCACCCGACATCGCCACGGCGAGCGCGCGGCGTCGGCACCGCCTGAGCGGTGCTCGCGGTCTCGCGGGCCCGTCGTTCCGTCGAAGGCCGTCTCGTCCGGCCAGCGGGCGCCTTCCCGCGTCGCTGAAACGAGCGAAGGATCTCAGAAATGTCTCGGGTTCTCTGCCACTCTGGCGCTCGGTAGGCCGGGCAGATCCTCGCTCGGCTCCTTGCTTCCTGGAGCGTGAAATGACGTCGATCTTCAGCATGACGCGGCGGGGCCCGACCGCGGTGGCCCTGGCGCTGCTCACCCTGTGGGCCTGTACGGTGGAGAACAAGGACGACTACACGTTCTCCGACGAGACCGGCGGCACGGGAGGCAGCGGCGGAGCGCTCGGCGGCGCGGGAGGCAAAGGCGGGTCGAGCGGGGGCACCACGGGTGGCAAGGCCGGTGCTTCCACCGGTGGCCGCGCCGGTGGCGGCAGCGGTGGCGGCGGGGCGGCCGGTGAAGCGGGGATGATCAGCGAGGGTGGCGAAGCCGGCATGATGCAGATCGGTGGCGAGGGCGGCGGCGCCGTGATGAGCGGCTGCAATCCAGACCCGTGCGACCACGGCACCTGCATGGAAGACGGAGCCTCGTACACCTGCACCTGCGACGCGGGCTACACGGGTACGCGCTGCCAGACCAACATCGACGACTGCACGCCGAACCCGTGCACCCACGGCGTGTGCGTCAACGGTGTCAACGCGTACACCTGCGATTGCACCGGCACGGGCTACACGGGCGCGAAGTGCCAGGCGCAGATCCTCGACTGCGCGGCCTCGCCCTGCGAGCACGGTGGCGCCTGCACCGATGTCGGCATCTCGCGCACTTGCGACTGCACCGGCACCGGCTACATGGGCGACAGCTGCGAGATCGACATCGACGAGTGCGCTTCCGATCCGTGCGTGCACGGCACCTGTACGGACCGCGTCAACCGATACACGTGCGACTGCACCGGTACCGGGTACGACGGCACGGACTGCGATCAGGACATCGACGAGTGCGCGACCGACAACGGCGGCTGCGATCCGCTGACGACGTGCACGAACACGACGGGAAGCCGTACCTGCGGCGCGTGCCCGTCCGGCTACAGCGGCAACGGCGCCAGCGGGTGCATGGATATCAACGAGTGCGCCAGCGGCAACGGTGGCTGCGATCCGCTGACCACCTGCACCAACACCGTCGGCGGACGTACCTGCGGCAATTGTCCCACGGGCTACAGCGGCAACGGCACCACGGGTTGCGTGGACGTGAACGAGTGCCTGTCAGGCAACGGCGGTTGCGACGCGTTGACCACGTGCACCAACACCATCGGCGGGCGCACCTGCGGCGCCTGCCCCTCGGGCTACACGGGCAACGGCGCTACCGGCTGCACGGACATCAACGAGTGCTCGAGCAGCCCGTGCCGCAACGGCGGCAGTTGCTCCAACACGCCCGGGAGCTACTCGTGCAGCTGTTCCCCGCCCTGGACCGGCTCTATCTGTAGCAACGCGACGCTGTCTGTCAACCACACCGACCGCGGCTGGGTCCGTTCGGACGGCTGGCATGATCCGACCAACAAGAACACCCTCACGGGCTATTGCTGCACCTACCCGGAAAACTCGTTCGCGACTTTCTCTATCCCGAGCTTCCAGGGTGTGGTGAGCAGCGTCACGCTCCGCATCATCCACGCTGCCTACTCGAGCCCGGACGCCACTGAGAGCGTCACCTTCTACGATGTCTCGACGCCGATCTCGACGCTCGTCGGGGCCCAGGCACAGGGGTCGGGTGCGACCGTCTACAACGACCTCGGTAGCGGTTCCGCCTACGGCTCGGTCACGCTGAGCGCCGGAACCGTCGGCAACATCTTGAACGTTCCGTTCAGCGCGGCGGGCGTGTCTGCCGTCTCCGCGGCGCGAGGCGGCGGGTTCGCGTGGGGTGCACGCGAAACGACGTTGAGCAGCTCCAGCTCGATCGAATATATCTATTGGACGAGCAGCTCGGAAGCGGCGACGATCCAGCTGCAAATCGTCGTCGTCCCGTAGCCGCTGCTCCCTCCGAGCGCGCGCGACCACGCGAGGGCCGCGCCGCCTCAGTGCGGCCCGACCTCGGCCCTGAGCGAGGCTTCGAGCCCCGAGGTCGCGTCGAGGGTGTAGGTGTAACCCGGCGTGAAGCCCGAGCCGTTCGCGCTGCTCGTCCCGCTCGTATTCGTGAAGACGTTGCCGGTCGCGCGCATGTCGCCGCCGTCGCGCACCTCGAGCGGGTTCTTGACGCCGATGTAGACGTTGTTTTCGACCAGGAGCGACGCCTGGTAGCCGCTGCTCGTGCAGTAGAGGTTGCCGCTCGTCGTATACAGATTGTTGAAGACGTGGATGCGGCCGAAGCGCGTGCGCGGCATGCGCTGGTCCACGTTTTTTTCCCACCAATCGTGGTGGAACGTGATCCTCAGGTGCCCGGCGTCCGACGTATCGCTGTCGGACGAGCTGATGAGATTCGAGAAGCGGTGGCCGCTCGAGCCCGCCTGCGGATCGGTGCGCGCCGAGGAGTACGAGAACTTCGTGTAGGAAATCGTGATGTAATCGGAGCGGTGGTTGATGTCGAAGTTGCCGTCCGAGCCGTCGGAAATGTCGGTGTGGTCGAACCAGACGTGATGCGCGTCGTTCGTGACGCTCACGGCGTCGGCGCCCGAGCTGCAATCCTGGGGACTGTCGGAGCAGTTGTTGCCGACGATCTTGATGTTGCGGACGATGACGTTCGACGAGCCGTTGACCTCGATGTGACCCTTGAGCTGGGCGCCGCAAACACCGACGATGGTCTTGTTGGAGCCGATGCTGAAGCTGCCGCTGAGGGAACCGTTGACGTAGATGACGCGCGCGGTGTTGCCGGAGATGTTCGAGCTCAGGCTCGACGCCGACGTGACGACGACGGGCGTCCCGTCGCCGCCGCCGGTCGTGCCGTTCACCCCCGACGCGTTGACGCTTGCCCACCCGACCGAGGGGCTCGCCGTGGGCGGCGTCATGCAGTCCCCGGTGCCACCCGTGCCCGCCATGCCGGCGCCGCCGCTCGAACCGCCCGAGCCACTCGAGCCACTCGCACCGCTCGAGCCGCCCATACCGCCGATGCCGGCGCCACCACCGGCACCGGCCTTTCCCGCCGTCCCGGCCATGCCGGCGGACCCGCTCGCACCAGCGCTCGCTGCTGCCCCGGCGCTGCCACCCTGACCTCCGCCGAGCCCGGCGCTCCCTCCTCTGCCTCCCGCACCGGAGCCACCGAGGCCCGCGGCGCCACCGACGCCACCGAGCCCACCTCCGGTTCCCGCGGTACCGCCGACGCCCGATCCCCCGCCCCCCAAGCCTGCACTGCCACCGACCGCGCCCCCGGCAGTGCCACCGCTTCCACCGGAACCGCCCGCGCCGCCGACGCCCAGAGCGCCATCGTCCCCATTTGCCGCGCTGCCGCAGGCCAGGGGCACAGGGCGGATAGGGCCAGCGCTGCACGGGCCACAGTAAAGCAAGGGGCGGAGATGGGACGGGGCATGGTGCTTAGTTGCTCCCGCTCGAAGGAACCCGTCAGCATTTCGTTCGCGCGTCGCCATTCCACATAGCCCGACGAAGTACGTCGCCCGAAGAGGTGAGACGCGCGAAGACTGACGCCTTCTGGCGCAACGCTCCGTCGCAGAGCGCGCCACTTTGCTCGACGAGCCGCGACCACGAAGTTGACCGTTCTCGCGTGAGCAAAGCGGCGCGCGCGACGACGCCCTATTCGGCGGCTCGCCCGCCGCGCTCGCCGGTCCCCGCGAGCGACCGCTCGAGCTCGGCGTCACACGGCACGAGCAGCCGCTCCATCTCTCTTGGCTCGAACTTCGTGAGCCCGCCAGCGTATGTGCGCCCGTCCGCGACCACGGTAGACGAACCAAGGTGGGCCGCGAGGGCAGCGAGCGCTCGCTCCCCGAGTGGAACGCGCGGATAGAGCCCGTGCGCCACGTTGATGTGCCGCGCGCCCGCGCGATTGACGACGAACGCCGGCGGGCGCCGCGCCATGTACGTCGCGAGAATCGGCGCCGGCGCGTGGAGCCCGACCGACCACCAGGCGCGCCGGTGGCTCGCGACGTAGCCCGATGCCGCCCCCATGGCGCGAGCTCGCCTGAGAAAACGCTCCACCAATCGCCGCTCCGTCGGCGTGAGCTCGCCCAGATCCTCGGGCAGGTCGATGACGCGTCTCAGCTCGCCGAGATCGTCGAGGACAGCGCCGCTCGCGAACAGCTCGCGGGCCCGCGTGATGGCGGGGAACGACAGCGACTCGGGAAGCTCGTCGCTGTGAAGCCCCGCAATCCAGATACGATTCGCACCCGTCACCTGTCCGCGGTGAACGCGACAGAGCTCGCCGAGCTCGACGTACGCGCCGCGTCGCCGCGGCGTGGCCCGGAACAGCGGCGTCCAGCGCGCCGCGCGCGAAAGCGTCTCCCGGTGCACGATGCGCACGCGGGCTCGGCGCGGTGGCTCCCCGACCTCGCGAAGTTCCCGGAACG
Source organism: uncultured delta proteobacterium (assembly GCA_963841435.1). Taxonomy (GTDB): domain Bacteria; phylum Myxococcota_A; class Polyangia; order Polyangiales; family Polyangiaceae; genus PMG-095. The sequence continues at coordinate 87,935 of CAWJCS010000001.1, read as the reverse complement.
ACAGGGTCGCAGGCGCGGCTCCCACCTCGAAACGCACGATCGAAGCCGTCGTCTGCGCGTCCGCGAACGCGGCGACGGACGGGGCCAAAAGGTCGATGCCCAGCCCGCCGAGGGGCCCGACCAGGAGCGTCCGCACGAGGGCCCCGTAGTTTACGTCGAGCCACTCCGATGACGTGACGAAGCAGCCGACGTCGCCCGCGCGCGCCCCGAGCAGCGTCGCGACCCAGAAGTAGACGTGGAGCCCCGAGAGCAAGCTCGCCCGCAATCCGAGCTCCCGCGCTTGCCGCTCGAGCCACCGCTTCGAGGCGGCGTCGATCCCGTGATGGCGAACGTACGGCGGGTTCGCGACGTAGAGCGTGCGCCCGCGAGCCCGGCCGAGACCGGCTCGCAGGTAGTCGGTGGCGTGCACGGTGAGCCGTGGCGTGAGACCCTCGGCGTGGAGCGTTCCACGCAGAACGAGCGAGGCGAGCGGGTCGCGCTCGACGGCGACGAGCCGGGCATCGGGGTGGCGGCGCGCGGCGGCGCGCAGGAGCCGCCCCGAGCCGGCGCCCGGATCGACGATGCGCGCGATCGGAACGTCGTCGAAGGAACCGACGAGCACCCGCACGATGTCCGGCGGCGTGTACACGGCACCGCTCGCGCGACGTACCTTCGGCGAACGGAGCGCGCAGAGTGCCTCGCCCAGCGGATCCTCACCGGCCACGATCCGCCGCCGCGCACCCGCGACGGCGTCGGCGGTGGGTCGCGGCGCCCGACGCGCCAGCTCTCGCTCGGCCTTCGACCAATCGCGAGCCGGGCCACGCCCGAGCGCAAAAGCGAGCCCGACGAGCTCCTCCTCGGACCGCACGAGACTCGGCGCCGCGCGTACGCTCACGCGCCGAGCCTAACGCCGCTCGGGCCCGGCGCCGAGCGGCCGGTTCATCCCGACTTCGCCCCGTGCGTCACGGCGGCGCATCACCCTGCGCTCGCGAGGCCGGCAGCCGAGCACCGTAGAAGCAACCGATCCCTCAATAGAGCGCTCCCATCACGGGCTCCCACACCCGGGCTTCCGTGAAGATGCGGATCAGGTCCGGGTCGACATGCCCGTCCTTCACTTCGAGCGAGAGGATGTGGAGCGCCTTCTCGACGGGAACGGCGCGCTTGTACGGGCGGTCGCTGGCCGTCAGCGCGTCGAAGATGTCGCTGACGGTCATGAGCTTCGACTGCAGCGGGATCTCCTCGGCACGCAGGCGATTCGGGTACCCGGTGCCGTTGAGGCGCTCGTGGTGTGCACCCGCGATGGTGGCAACGCGCGAAAACGTCTTCCCCCAGGGGATCTGCGAGAGAAAGCGATAAGTGTGCGACACGTGGCTGCGGATCTCGTTGAACTCCTCGTTCGTGAGCGAGCCGCGCATCACGCTGAGCGACTGCACTTCGCGAGGGGTGAGCAGCGTCTCCATGACGCCGTCGAGCCGCGTGTAGGCCTGCCTCCCGAGCTCCTCGATGCGCTGGAAATCCCCGGCGGCGAGCACGGTCGGCTCGTTCGCGCCCTCGACGGTCGTCCAGGCGTCCTCGAGATCGGCGCGCCGCGCCGCTAGCTCCTGGTCGAGCGCCGAGAGCTCGTCCGCGGGCGCGCCGCGCAACGCCGCCGAGAGCTTGCGCGCGAGCACTTCGGACTCCACGCTGCGAATCACGAAGTCGAAGCGCTGGCGGATGAGCGCGAGGTCGTGCGGATAGAGCTTCTTGGCCTTGACGAGCACGTGCTCGCGCACGCCAATCTTGCCGAAATCGTGGAGCAGCGAGGCGTACTCGATCTCGCGGATGTCCTCGCGCGTCCAGCTGACGGCGCGGTAGGGACCCGTGTCGGCGCGTTCGACGGCCATGGCGAGGCCCACCGTGAGATCGGCGACGCGCCGCGAGTGGCCGCTCGTCGTCGGGTCGCGCGCCTCGATGGCATCGACGGATGCCTGCACGAAACCCTCGAAAATGTCGCGAATTTCGTCATAGAGGATGGCGTTCTCGAGCGCGATGCCGGCCTGCGCCGCCAGCGTTCGCACGAGCTCCTCGCTGCGCTCGTCGAAAGCGACGACGCCCCTGTCGAAATCCTCCCGCAAGAGCAGCTTCTGCGTCGGCGAGCGCTTCTTGTTGATGAGCTGCATGACGCCGATCACCTCGCCGCGGCTCGACGTGAGCGGGGTCACCAGCATGCTCTTCGTGCGGTAGCCGACCTTCTCGTCGAACGACCGATCGAAGCCGAACGGCGAGCCCGACGGCATGTCGTACACGTCGTCGAGCCGAAGCGTCTTCTGCTCGAGCGCGACGTAGCCCGCCATGCTCCGCGCGCTGATGGGCATCGTGAACTCGCTCGAGTCGAACGACAACGAATCGTTCTGGCTCAGCTTGAAGCGCAGCGTGCGTCGCAAAAGCGACGGGTCGTCGCCCTCGACGACGTACATGCTGCCGGCGTCGGCGCCCGTGACGAAGCGCGACTTTTCGAGAATCAGATCCAACAGCCGGTCGATCTCGCGCTCGGTCGTGAGGGCGCGAGCGATCTCGATCAGCTCACCGAGCTCGTAGCGATAGCGGTTGAGCCACTTGCCCCGGCTTTCGCTGCGAGCCTTGAGCTCGAGCACCTCGAAGCTCTGTTGGAGCGCGATCACGAGCTCCTCGACGGACGGCTCCGGCGAAAGCAACGCCGCGACCCCGAGATTTAGCGCCTTCTCGAGATCGGCATCGTTCGGACGTCCGAGCAGGACGAGCCGCGCCTCGACGCTCGCGAGCTTGTCGGCCCAGGGCTTGAAGAGCTGTCGCGCGGAGTCCCACACCTGGGCCGGCGCGATGAGCACGGGGAAGTCGTGGCGGCGCACCATGACGACGAAGGGATGGGGACGCACCACGACATCACCCGCGTGCGCGGGCCGCGCCGACAGCCGCTCGACGACACGGTCGAGCAAGGCAATCTGGCCGCGCGCGGCGGGGCTCGGCTCCGCGAGCTCCCCGGCGCGGCGGCCGCGCTCATCGCGGCGCCCCGTCGGGATCGTCGAGCTCGCGCAGAGGACGCTCGCGCAAGGCTCTTTCGGCGGCAAGGCGCGCGTCGCGCACTTCGTACGCAACGACGATCTTCTGCACGAGCGGGTGCCTCACGACGTCGGCGTCGGTGAAGGCGCGAAACGCGATGCCCTCGATGCCCTCGAAAAGGTCACGCGCCTCCTGCAAGCCGCTGCGTGCGCCCTGCGGCAGATCGGTCTGCGTCACGTCGCCGGTGACGACGGCTTTCGAGCCGTAGCCGAGGCGCGTGAGGAACATGCGCATCTGGTCGCTCGTCGCGTTCTGCGCCTCGTCGAGAATCACGAAGGAGTCGTTGAGCGTTCGCCCGCGCATGAAGGCGAGCGGCGCCACCTCGATCTGCCCGCGCTCACGCAGCTGCTCGACGCGCTCGAACTCCAGCATGTCGTTGAGGGCGTCGTAGAGCGGCCGGAGGTAGGGGTTCACCTTTTCCGCGAGATCGCCGGGCAGAAAGCCCAGCTTCTCGCCCGCCTCGACGGCGGGCCGCGCGAGGATCACCCGCTTGACGCGCTTCTGCACCAGCGCCGCCGCCGCCATCGCCATGGCGAGGTAGGTCTTGCCGGTCCCCGCGGGACCGATACCGAACGTCAAATCGTGGGTGCGAATCGCCTCGACGTACGCGCGCTGCGCCGGCGTCTTCGGAACGACGGCACGCCGCCTCGGCGTGATGAGGATTGCCTCGTCGAGCAGATCGGCGAGCGAGGCATCGGAATCGGCACGTAGCCCGCGTAGCGAGCGCGCGACGTCGGCAGGGCCGAGCTCGTGGCCGCGACCGGCGAGCTCCGCAGCGCCGCACAGGAAGCGGTACGCGAGCGTCACGTCAATCTCGTCGCCCGTGAGGTGAATCACGTTGCCGCGCAGGCTGACCTCGGCGCCGCTCTGCCGCGCGAGCTCCGTGAGCAGACTCGACTGCGGGCCGGACAACACCATGAGCACGGCCGTGCTCTCCACTTCGAGGCTGGCAGAGTGTGCGGCTTGTTCGAGAGCGCGAGCGATGGGGACCTCACGGGGCGAAGGCCCCGTCATCGTTGGATCCTAGTCCCCTCTCGTCCGCGCGGCTACTCGAACCGGATGTCGTCGATGTGAGCCACGAATTCCCGGGGCGTCGGCGCCCAGTTGTGAATCTGGAACTCCCAGGCGGACGCGTCGTCCCACTCGTCCTTGTCCTCGGTCTTCATGTCGACGAGCGGAATCGTGATGTCGTGCCAGGCACCGTCGGTGACCTTGGGCTCGTACTTCGCGAGGCTTCCGACGATTTTCCCGCATTTGTCAACCTTGGCGCACCCGAGTCGCACGCGAATGGCGTCGCCGGCAGGCGCGACCTCCGGCGAGGTCGAGACGATCTGAATGGAGAACTTCAGCACCTTGCGACCCGTGATGTTCGACGCACCGCCCTTGTACCAGCTCGTCCAGTTCCAGCCGAACCCGACGTACCCGCCCTTGGTGCTCGCCTTGAACTCGAGCCCGATACTGCCGTTCTTGCCCACCTTGTCGACGGGCTGGAGCGTCGTCGTGCACGGCTTCGTGTCACACGATGCCCACTCCTTCGCCGTCGGCGCTACGTCGTCTCCGTTCCAGACCACGAGTGGCTTGGAGAGATCGCCCGGGTCGCTCGCTGCTTCCGCGGCCGCCGCCGGTGCGGCCGCGGCGGCCGCCGCCGCCGGACCGCTCGAGGTATTCGCCGACTGAACCTCGGTGCAAGGCGGCGGCGCGAGGCAGCCGAGGACCGTCGAGCCGGAAAACAGGGTGAGCAGAAACGAAAAGTGTTTCATGCTGCCCCTCTATGGCAAGGGCCTCGGGGACGCAACCTCCGTGTAACGTTCGGCCATGACCGCGAGCGAGGCACTCCAGGCTCTGGCCGTCGCGGTCGGGGCTGGCCTCCTGATCGGGGCCGAGCGGCAGCGAGCACACGAGGAACGGCCCGGCAGCGACTTCGGGGGCATCCGCACCTTCCCGCTGTTCGCCATCGCCGGCGTCATGGGGGCGCTCCTCGGTCGTGCGCTCGGAACCTGGATCACGGGCGCGCTGCTCGGCGCGGTGGCGGTTGCGCTCGGCGTCGCGCAGGCGCGCGCGAAGAGCGAGGACGTTGGCGTTTCGACCGAGATCGCCGCCATCATCACCTTCTCGCTCGGAGTGCTGGCCGCCACGCCCGAGCTCATGCCGGACTCGCCCCGCTTCCTGCTCGTCGCGGGGATCGCCGCGACCACGATGGCGCTACTCGCGCTCAAGCGCCCGCTGCACGGCTTCATCGCGCGCGTCTCGAGCGAAGACGTCTACGCGACGGTCAAGTTCGTCGTGCTGGCCGTTGTCGTGATCCCGCTCCTGCCGAACCGCACCTACGGCCCGCTCGACGTGCTCAATCCACGGAAAATCGGGCTCGTGGTGACGCTCGTCGCCGGCGTGGGCTTCGCGGGCTACGTCGCGGCGCGTGTCGTCGGCAGCCGCCGCGGCCTGCTCGTGGCCGGGCTGATCGGCGGCCTCGTTTCCTCGACCGCGCTCACGCTCGCGCTCTCGACGCGCGTCAAGGAACAGCCGGCGCTCGCGCGGGTCGCGTCCGTCGGCATCATGGCCGGTTGCGCCACGATGTTTCCGCGCATGCTCGTGGTGGTCGCGGCGGTGAACTTTCCGCTGGTCTCCGAGCTCTGGCCCTCGCTGCTCGCGATGGGTGCCGCGGGCTACGTGTGGGCATTCTTCGTGTACGCGCGGAGCGCGCACGATACGGCTCACGAGGACGTCCCATTTCGCAACCCCTTCGAGCTGAACGTCGCCGTGAAGTTCGGGTTGATCTACGGCGGCGTGTTGTTCGTCGTGAAGGCGGCGCAGGAGTACGTCGGCACGCGTGGGCTCTACGCCTCGGCGGCGCTCGCCGGCATCGCCGATGTCGACGCGATCACGCTTTCGCTCGCGGAGCTCGCGCGCTCGCACGCCGTGTCGGTCTCGGTGGCGCCGGCGATCGCGCTCGCAGCGTTCGTGAACACGCTCGTCAAGGCGGGCATGGCGACGCTGGTCGGCGGCCGAGAGCTCGGGAAATACGTGGCGCCGGCGCTCGTCTCCATGCTCCTTTCGGGCGCGGCGGCGCTGCTCCTTGGCGCAGCCCTTTCAGGCTGATTGGAGACCACCAGCATGTTCGAAACGGCGGAGATCGGACGGACCCTCGATAAGGCTGAGTACGACGCGATCGTGCCCGATCTTCGCACGCGCCTGCTCAAGGCGCAGACCGCGCTCGAAGGCGCCGGCATCTCCGTCGTGGTGCTGCTGAACGGCGTGGGTGGCATGGCCGAGGCGTCGAATCGACTCAACGAGTGGCTCGACGCGCGCTACCTCGTGACCGAAACGTACACGCCACCGAGCGAGGAAGCGCGTGAGCGCCCGGAGCTCTGGCGCTATTGGCGCTGGCTGCCGCCGGCGGGCCGCATCGGGATCTTTCTCGGCAACTGGTACACCCGGCCCATCGTGGACCGCGCGGAGCGGCGCTCGAGCGCCACCGATTTCACGGGGGATCTGGCGCGCATCACGGCGTTCGAGCGCACGCTCTCCGACGACTCCGTCTTGCTCGTCAAGCTCTGGCTGCACCTTTCGAAGCGGCAGCAGAAGCAGCGCCTCAAGGCGCTGGCCGCGGAGCGGCGCTCGCGATTTCGCATCAGGAAGCACGAGTGGCAACGGTTCGAGCACTACACGCGCTATCGCAAGACTTCTGCGGAGGCCGTGCGCGAAACGAGCACGGCCGGCGCTCCCTGGACCGTGATCGAGGGAGCCGATCCCCGCTACCGCGACGTGACGGCGGCCCGGCGCTTGCTCGCCGCGATGGAGGAGCGGATCGCCGCAACCCCGCCCCCGCGAGTCCCCGTGCGGGAAGCCCCCATCCCCAATCCGAGCACGATCCTCGACACTCTCGACTTCGAAACGCGCATCGACAAGCGCGAGTACGATGCGAGGATGCCCAAGCTCCAGGCGCGCCTGCACCGCCTCGCGGAGCGGCTCGAGCGCAAGCGCCGGAGCGCCATCATCGTTTTCGAGGGACCCGACGCCGCCGGAAAGGGCGGCGCGATCCGGCGGCTCACCTACGCCCTCGATGCCGGGCAGTACCGCGTGATTCCGATCGGGGCCCCCACGGACGAAGAGCGCGCCCACCACTACCTCTGGCGATTCTGGCGGCATCTGCCGCGCCGCGGACGCATCACCATCTACGATAGGAGCTGGTACGGCCGTGTGCTCGTCGAGCGCGTCGAAGGTTACGCGACGCACGACGAGTGGTCGCGTGCCTACAAGGAGATCAACGGCTTCGAGCGCGAGCTCACCGACGACGGCATCATCCTCGTGAAGTTCTGGCTGCAGGTGAGCTCGGCCGAGCAGCTACGCCGCTTCGAAGCGCGCGAAAAGGAGCCTTGGAAGCAGCACAAGATCAGCGCCGAGGACTACCGCAACCGTCAGCGCGAGAACCTGTACGAGGCCGCCGCGAGCGAGATGATCGAGCGCAACAGCACCGAGTATGCGCCGTTTTCGTTGGTCGCTGCCGACGACAAGCGCGGTGCTCGCCTCAACGTGCTCGAAACGGTCTGCCGGCGTCTCGAACAGGCGCTCTGACGGGCGCCGACGGGGTCGGGACGGCCGCACGAGCCCCCGCGAGCGCGTCCACGGGACGCGCCTTTCTTGGCCCAGGGCACCGATGCCCGTTAATCCCCGAGGCATGCGGCGCTACAGCAGCTTCATGGGCTTCGCTGCGGCCCTCGGCGTCATCCTGGCGCTCGTTCCGGTCGTGCGCGGGAACATCGACGTAGGCGAGCCGCTCCGCAAGCTCCAAGGCAAGGCCAAGCCGCCCGCCCCGCCCAGCTTCGAGGGGCTCGACCTCCTCCGGCTCGACGTGCGCCCCTCGAAGGTGCTGGCACCGTTAGCGGAGGGACGCCGTGCGGAGCTGACGCTCGACCCCGTGGTGCAGCGCTCGGTGCGTGCCGAGATGGAGAGCTACCGCATCCCGCGCGCGGGCGTCGTGATGATCGAGGTGAAGACGGGACGCGTCATTGCCTACGCGAGCTACGCCTCCGAGGGCGACAAGACCGACGTGAACATCCGCGCCGACGCGCCGGCGGCGAGCGTGTTCAAGGTCGTCACGGGCGCCGCGCTCATCGAGAAGGCTGGGCTCGGTGCGGACACCGAGCAGTGCTACCACGGCGGCAAGAGCCGCATTCAGCAGGACGAGCTGACGGAGGACCCGCGGCGCGACAAGTGGTGCGCCACACTCGCCATCGCGATGGGGCGCAGCATCAACGTCGTGTTCGCGCGCCTCGCCCAGAAACACATCACGCCCGAGGATCTCAGGGCCGTCGGGGGAGCCTTCGGTTTCGGTGCGCCCGTGCCGTTCGTCGTGGCGAACGAGGCGCCGACGATCGAGCTACCGTCCGATCCACTCGAGTTTGCCCGCGCCTCGGCCGGTTTCTATCACACGACGCTTTCGCCACTCGCCGCGGCGCAGCTCGCGCAGACGGTGGCGAACGGCGGCGTCACGCTAGAGCCGCGCATCGTCGCTTCGATCGTCAAGAACGACGACGTGCTCTGGAAGGACGACCGGGGACCGCGCGTCGTGCGGCGCGCCATCCGCCCCGAGACCGCCGCCGAGCTCACGCGCATGATGAAGCAGACCGTCGACAACGGCTCGGCGTACAAGAGCTTCCACGACGCCGCCGGTCGCGCGTACCTGCCCGAGATCCCCGTCGCTGGCAAGACGGGCACGCTCGGCGAGCGGGACGGTAGCCACCTCTACACGTGGTTCATCGGCTTCGCCCCTGCGAACGACCCGGAGATCGCCGTGAGCGCGCTCGTCGTGAACACGCCGAGCTGGCAGATCAAGGCGCCCCAGCTCGCGCGCGACGCGCTGCGCGCCTACTTCGCGCAGCAAGGCAAAAAGGGCGTCTCTGCGCCCTGAGCGAGCGTACCGGCGGCGCCGCGGCTCGCGCGCCGTCGCCCGCGCCTGGCACCGCGCGCCCCGACCTCACGCTGAGCGAACCGCGAGGACAAACCACGACACGGCTGTCGCGGCGCTGGCATGACTGTGCCGGACGGCGGGGCGAGGAGCCTCGGGGCACGAAGCGGCGAACCCCGAATGCTGGCTATAACTGGGGCAAGCTGCCGCGAACGTTGCCTGGCGGGAACACGAGCGCTCGGATGGCGCGACGCTTGCACGCTGGGGGGTACGTTGTCGGGCTTACGTAGAGGTGGTCGCTCGGGCACGAGGCCCTGGCTCTTCGCGATGGCGGTGCTCTCGCTCGCGGCCGCGTGCAGCGCGAGTTTGAACAGCAACGATACCGCTGGTGGGACGACGGTCCCCGGCACGGGGGCCACGGGCGGCAGCGGCGCCCAGGGGGCGAGCGGTGGAACCGCCGGTCAACCGCTGCCGCCGGAGACCGAAAGCGAAGATACCTATTCGGCGCCCGTCGTGAGTGGGCGCTGGATTTGGACCGCAAACCCGCTAAGCGGCAGGGTCGCGCTCATCGACGCGAAGTCACTCGATGTGACGACCACGGAGGCCGGTCTCCTGCCAACCTACCTTGCCGCCATTCCGGGCTCCGGCGGCGACGAAACGGGCGCCGTGGTCATCAACGTCGGCAGCGGCGACGCCACGATCCTGCACGCGAAAGGCGGCGCCATCGACGGTGTCGGTGTGCCGCTGCACCAGAGCGCGAACCGGCTGACGGTGAGCCCCGACGGTCACTGGGCGCTCGCTTGGTCCGACGCGGCGCTCGTCGAGAACCCCGATCCGACGGAGGGGTTCCAGGACATGACGGTGATCGACCTCACGGCGACGCCTCCAGCGGGGCGACGCCTCACGGTGGGCTACCGGCCGTCGCGCGTGACGATCGCCGAAAGCGGGCACGAAGCCTACGTCGTCGCCGAGCCCGGCGTGAGCGTCATCGACCTTCCGGACGGCGACAAGCCCCGCGTACTGCGCGACATCGCCGTCACGGCCGATCCCACCGAGGCGGCGAGCACGCGCAACGTCACCGTCACGCCCGACGGAACGCTCGCGCTGGTTCGGCGTCTCGACAGCCCGGACGTCGAGATCGTGTCGCTTGCCGGTGAGGGAACGACCAAGGTCACGCTGCCAGGCGCCGTGACCGACCTCGATCTCTCGCCGGACGGCAAGCTTGCCTTCGCGGTCGTCCGCACGCCCGCGGTGGCACGGGCGCTCGGCGACTCGGGAAACGGCGGCAACGGAGGCGGGGCGTTCGCGCTCGTCGGCGAGGCCGGCGCCGACGCCATGGCGGGCGCAGCAGGCGAGTACGCGGCCGGCGCGGCGGGCGAGGGCGGTACCGGAGGCACCGGCGCGGGTGGTAGCGGCGGCAGCTCGGGCGACGGCGGCTCGATCGTCGCGATTTTGCCGATTCCGCGCATCGTCGACCACCCGGGCGACTTCACGCGCATCGCCGTGCCACGCCTCGTGGGCAGCGTCGTCGTCGCGGCGGAAGGCGACGTGGCGCTCCTCTACACGAACGCCGTCGCCGACGATCACCTGACGATTCTTCACTATGCCGGCACGCCCGAGCTCCGGACCGTCGTCGTGCAGGCGCCGGTCAAGGCCGTGTTGACATCGCCCGACGGCGCGCACGCCATCGCGCTGCTCGGCCAGGCGCCGGGAAGCCAGAAGCCCGGCGGGTTCAGTCTCGTTCCGGTCGCCGAGAACCTCCCGCCGAAGATCGTGGGTACGGATGCGCCGCCACAGGCGGTCGCCGTGGGCGACGAGCAAGCACTCGTCACCGTGAGCGGCCCCGGCTCGACGCCTGGCAGCACGATCGACGCCGTCTATCTCGGTGGCTTCCCCGGTCTCGACACCACGCTGATCCCGCTCGGCAGCACGCCGCTTTCGACCGCGCTCGTGCCGGAAGCGGCCGTGGGATTCGTCGCACAGTCGCACCCGGAGGGTCGCATCACCTTCATCGACCTCGAGACCGGCACGCCGCGCACGCTCACGGGCTTCGAGCTTTCAGCAGGAGTGAAGGGCCGTGACTGACGTGCGCTACCGTTCGGCCTGGGCGGCAGGCGCGGTCGGGCTCGCGCTCGGCGCGACGACGCTCGGGGCCTGCGGCGGCGACGGGAGTGCCAGCGGTTCGTCCGAATCCGGGGTGCCCACGCCGAACTCGGGCAGCGGCGCGGCCTCGCCCGGAACGGGCGGCAGCTCGGCGACGGTCGGGACCGGCGGCAGCAGCGGGACTGGACCCGGCGCTTCGGCGGGCACCGGCGCCACGAACGCGGGTGGCACGGCGGGCGGCATGCCCGAGGAGCCGCCGCCGCCTCCGGAAAAGGAGCTCGAGAGCGCGTTCGAAGCGCCCGTCGCTACGAAACGTTTCGTGTGGACCGCGAACCCGACGACCAACCGCGTGGCGCTCATCAACGCGGAGACCTTCGAGGTGCGCCTCGCCGACGCCGGGCTGGCTCCCACGACCGTCGCGGCGCTGCCCGGTGACGACCGGGACGGCGCCATCGTGCTCAACGTCGGAAGCGAAGACGCGACCATCGTCAGCATCGACGACCAAGGTGCGATCGCCGCCACGACCGTCCCCACGCACGCCGGCGCCAATGCCGTCGCCGTATCGCCGCGCGGGCAATGGGCCGTGGCCTGGACCGACGCAGCCCAGTTCGACGAAACCGCGCTCGACCCCACCGACGGCCTGCAAGACGTAACGGTGGTCGATCTTCGCGACACGCCGCGCGCCACGACGCTGAGCGTCGGCTACCGCCCCTCGCGCGTCACCTTCGACGAGGACGAAACGCGCGCCTTCATCGTGACCGAACCGGGCCTGAGCATCATCGAGCTCGGCGACGTGCCGCGCGCGGGCAGCCTCATCGAGCTCACCGACGATCCCGTCGCGGATCAGGCGGCACGCGACGTGAGCGTGACGCCGGACGGCGCGCTCGCCGTCGTACGCGTTGACGCGACGCGCGCGCTCGGGTTCGTCGACACCGTGACGGGCGAGCGGCAGGGCGTGGACCTCGGCAACTTCGTGACGGACCTCGATCTCTCGACGGACGGTAAGAGCGCCTTCGCCGTCGCGGGCTCGACGCTCGTCGTCGTGCCGGTGCCGCCCGGGCATCGAGACCCGGCGACGTTCCCGCGCGCGAGCGTCGACAACGTCGTTTCGCGCAGCGTATCGCTCTCGCCCGACACGTCGCTCGCGCTCCTTTACGCGAACGCGGAGATGAACCAGTACCTCACCGTGCTCACGAGCGCCTCGGACTGGCAGAGGTTCGAGGGCCGCGCGCTCGACCTCCGGGCGCCCGTGCTGGCGGCGTTCGCCGCGCCCGATGCGCTGCACGGCATCGCCTTTCAGTCGCCCGCCAGCAACAGCCGCAAGGCGGGAGCCTTCAGCATCGTCTCGGCGCAAACGGACCGCGCGCCGAAGCTCATCGGGACGGACGCGCCACCCGTGGCCGTGAGCTTCGCTTCCGACGGCGGCACCGCGGTGATCGCGACGCGCGACCTCGCGAAGGCGTCGTACGGCATGTACCTCGTGTACCTCGACAACCTCGAGGAAAACTTCTACGCGCTGCCGAGCCCGCCGCTGGCCGCCGGCATGGTGGAAGATGCCAAGCGCGCCTTCGTGGCGCAGGCGCACCCCGAGGGCCGGATCACGTTCGTCGACCTCGAAGATGGCGCAGCGCGAACGCTCACCGGCTTCGAGCTCGCGGCCAAGGTGGAAAAACCATGAACAGAACGCTGGGGCTTTCGCTTCTCTTGTGCGCTTGCGGTGGTCGCCCCGCGGCGTGGGATACGCCGTTCACGCCGCAGCAGACCGTGGGCCTGGACTCGTCCGTCGCCGTGCTCGACCCCACCCTCAATCGGGTCCTGATGCTGTCGTCGCCTGGACCGCTCGAGCTAAAGGTGGACGCATTGCCCGTCGGGCTGAACGTCGCCACCACCAAGGCGTCGCCCGACGGCAAGCAGCTTTTCGTGCTCTCGCGCGGCATCCAGCCGCGGCGTAACCCGGCCGACGAGCTGCCGCGCCTCACCATCATCGACACCGACCCGCCGCGCGTGAACCGCTCGTACGAGTTCACCGACCCGCTCAGCGGCCTGATGATCGATCCCCAGATGGAGTGGGCACTCGCGTACGTCACGTCGAACGACAGCCGCGCCGTCAACAACCCGAACGAGGTCATTTTGATCGACCTCCTGCACGAGGACGCCGACCCGATCCCCGTCACCGTGCAGAGCGGCGGCAGCAGCCCGAAGAGCTTCCTGTTCACCGACACATTGAGCGTGCCGAACGGAGAGCCGCGTCGCTTCCTCGTCGTGCAGACCGAGCGCGACGTCGTGTTGCTCGACCTTTCCGACGCGGCGAGCGCCGAATCGAACCAGCTTCGCATGGAGATGCCGCACAATCAGACGGGTGCCGTCGGCGCACCGGTCCAGGTCGTCTTTCACGACGCCGTCGTCGACGACGACCCGGCGAAGGCCCTGGACGCCGAGCTTGCCGTGCGCGTCAGCGGCGATTCCAGCGTGCTTCTGCTGTCGCTCGCCTCGCCCGCCGACACCGACAACGCTTTCGATCTCAAGCCGAATCTCCTCGAGGTAGGCGGGCAGCCGACCACGATCGAGTTCGTGCGCACCAACGCGGGCGTCCGTTTGCTCGCCCTCGTCGGCTCGACGGCGGCGCTCGTCGACCCGCACACGAGCAACAGCGTGAAGGTCGGCATGTCCACGGCGTTCAAGGCCATCACGCGCGTGACGGATGACCTCGACGCCTCGACGAACGACGTAGCGCTCTTGTGGAGCGACCAGGCGCAGACCGTCGGGCTCTGGAACCTCGGCCAGTTCGACCGCAACGAGCCGCGGACTGCAGACGGTGAGCGTCGGCACGACGGTGAGGGAGGTCCTGGACGTGCCGGGCACCGCGTACCCGACCTACAAGATCCTCGAGAGCAACAGCGGCGACTTCTTCGTGCTCGACCTCGCGACGCGCGAGACGGCGCCGATGGACACCAACGGGCGGAATTTTTCGCTGAGCCCGGCCCCCGACGGCCGTAGGCTCTGGGCCTATCTACCGGGTGGCGTCGATTTCGCGAGCATCGACCTCGGCAACCTGCATGCGGCGTCGCTCACGACGGAGCGCCCGATCACGGGCGTGTTCGATCTCGCGCGTCCAGGCAGCGACGACGAAGGGCGCACTGCACTGGTGTTGCACCAGGTTGACGGCGACCTCGCGGCAACGCTGCTCAACGCGCTCGACCCCGATAGCGCGAACACGCGTTTCTTTAGTGGCATCGTTTACGAAGGGATTGAAAAATGAGTCGCTCGAGCCGTTCCGGGGCGACGCTTAGCGGCGCCTTCTCCGTTTCGATGCTCTCGGTTGCGGCGCTCTCGCTCGCGACGCCCGCGCGCGCCGCCGCCGCGCCGAGCACGGCCGCGCCGGCGGCTCCCGGAGCGCCCTCCGCCGCCGCGCCGACGGCGACGCCCCCCGCCGAGCCGGCGGCGGCCCCTCCCCCCGCGGCGTCTCCGAAACCCGCCGCACCCGGCCCCACGGCGCCCGCCGCTTCCACGCCGCCCCCAGACATGGGTCCTGACGACGAATCACCACAAGCCTCTTCCCCCGCGGCAGGCGACGAGAGCTCGGCCGCTCTGGCGCCCGAGGGTGCGGGAGCCGGTGGCGAAGCCGCCGCAGGGCCCGGGGAGCCGTCGCCGGCGCTACAGTTCATCCAGTCGCAGAAGCGCACCCCCGAGACGCCCGCTGCCGAGGCCACGCCCGACGACGGCCTGATGGGCTCTCACCAAGAGCACCTCATCGGGGTCCTTGGCGTCCGCTTCGGTTTCATCCCGGGCTCGGGCTACGACCCGTTCAGCGACGACAACGCCCTCACGCAATCGTCACTCGGCGTGGGCCGCACTGTCTACGCGCTCGAGGATCTGTCGTTCGCGGCGCTCGCGCTGTGGGACTGGGGCGAGTCGAACGCCACTGCGCGCGGCGCCGACACGTCGATCTCGGTGCACCGCCTGTCGATCGGTCTCGAGGGGCGCTACCACTTTCTGCGCCGACTGTTCGCGTTCGCGCGCATCGCCCCCGGCGCACTCCACTGGGACGCCACCCTGCGGGATGGTGGCGCTGGCGTTGACCGTATGGACTCGAGCTGGGCTTTCTCCACCGATCTGAGCGCGGGCGCGGCGTTCGAATTCGCGGGCGAGCCCCGTGGCATCTCCAATCTGCCGCGGGGTTTCGTGGTGGCGGACGGGGGCTACGGCTGGTCCGGAGCGTCCTCCCTGTCGTTCGAGCCAGAGAGCGCGGAGACCGGGCCCGCGCGTCTCGAGCCACTCGATTTAGGGGAGGTAGCCCTGCGCGGAGGTTTCTTCCGCGTCGCCGCCATGGTGACCTATTGAGCACGGCCGAGCCGGGACCGCACACTTCCGCCGTCGGTGTAGGCGGAGGGCGGAGGAAAGATGCGGCCAGGGCTAGAGGATTGGGGACAAAAGGCCGTATCGTCTTCTGGCTCGGCTCCGTTCGACGGACCGAGCGCGATGCGTGGTGGACTAAAGAAAGGACCTTGCTAGACTCGTGAACGTGCAGGTCGTGCTGAGAAAGCTCGGTCGCGGATCGCGCGCGGTAGCCGGTCGCCTGGTGCGGGCTCCGCGCCGCGGCTCGGTGGTCGTGATCGAATTCTCCGATGGGATGCACGAGTACGTGACCACGCCCGTCAAGCGCGTCCTGCGCCTGGCCACGCGGGACATCTTCTACATCGAGACCGTCAACAGCCGTTACCGACTCGAGGTGCGCGATCGCGAGCGCGCCCTCGAAGACGTTTCGAGCGGCTGAAAGCTGAACGCCCCCTTTCGCCGCGCGCCGGGACGGTGATACGGTCCGCGCCCGAAGCCCATGGGAAAGTTCGACTCTCGCAACTCGCAGAAGATGTCTCGGCGCAAGCGCCAGGGAAAGAAGAAGGCGCGGGCCAAGCGGCGCGCCACGGACACCCGCGGCAAGCGCCAGACGGCCAAGAAGGCGCCGCGCAAGAAGGCTCAGAGCTCCTAGTCGGCGCGGGACCGGGTCAGGGAATGACCTTGGTCGCGAACTGAACGTTGGGGCGCGGGGCCTCGTCGAGCTCGGCGAGCGCCTCTCCGAACAGACCGATGTCGCCGCTGACGCGCTTTTCGCGCACTAGCAACCACGGTCCGTCGACTGATTCCCACTGCTGGGCAACGCGCGTCGTGCGCAGCGTGCCCTGATCGATCCGCGTCCAGGAAAAGTCGACCACGACCGTCGCGTGGTCCGCGTCGGGTAGCGTCAGCGACGCGAGCTCGAACGTCGACGACGCGCACCATCTTGCCCCAGGCCTCGCGGCGCTTCTGGAACGTCTGGCGCATGCCGGGGGCCGTGAGGTCGATGACGCCTGCCACGTCGCCGAAGCGAGAAGACACGTTCAGCTGACGCGCGGCGTCGCTGGCGCGCTCGGACGGCGGTGGCGGGCTGACGCAGCCCGCCCAAGATATGGCCAGAGCCAGACCGATCGGTACCGACGAGCGCATCACCCTCGGGTCCGTTAGCAGGGGCCCCGCGGGCCGGGAAAGAAAGAGGCGAGGCGTTCAGGTCGGTGACCGAATCGGCCCCCACTCTGCGTCTGAAAATGAGTCCCGACATGCGCCCGCCGTCCCCCTCACGCCTGCCCGCCGCCGCCACGCTCGTCACGCTCGCCGCCGCGCTCGTTCCCGCGTGCGCCCTCGAGTCCTCGTCGGGAACCGACGCCGGTTCGGGCGGGACGCCGGCCTCGGGCGGCTCGAGCGGGGCATCCGGCACCCTTTCGGCGGGCGGCGCTACCGGCGGCGGTCAGGGCGGGACCGGGGGGGCAGCTGGGCTCGGAACCGGCGGGGCGAGCGGCGGAGCGGCGGGCGCAGCGCTGACGGGCGGCGTGGCCGGCCAGGCGGCCAACTCGGGAGCCGGTGGGCAAGGCGGCGCTGGCGCTGGAGGAGCCGGCGCGGGACCCCTCGGCGGCACGGCAGGTGTTGCGGGGGCGGCGGGTGACGGCGCGGGGCTCGGTGGCACGGGTGCCGCCGGCGGGGGCGGCGGCGGCGCGGCGGGCGCGCCCGACGGCTTTTACCAGATGGAGGATCTGGATCGCGGCGTCGTCGCCGTCGTCGTCCAGGGTGGCATCTACGTCGGGTGGCGCATGTTCGGCTACGAGTACGACGCGACCAACCCCGCGAACATTTCGTACAACCTTTACCGTGACGGGGCGCTGGTCGCGAACGTGACGGACAGCACGAACTACCGCGACACGGCGGGCACGGCGCAGTCGTCGTACACGGTGTCGGCCGTGATCGGCGGCGTGGAAGGCGCCGCGTCGCCGGCCGCGACACCTTGGGCGCAAAACTACCTGCGCATTCCCATCCAGGCGCCCGGGTCGGGCTACAGCGCCAACGACGGCAGCGTCGGCGACGTGGACGGCGACGGCGTCTACGAGATCTTCCTCAAGTGGGACCCGAGCAACGCAAAGGACAACTCGCAGTCCGGCGTCACCGACGACGTTTTCATCGACGTGCTCAAGCTCGACGGCACGCGGCTCTGGCGCATCGATCTCGGCCCGAACATCCGCGCGGGCGCGCACTACACACAGTTCATGGTGTTCGACTACGACGGCGACGGCAAGGCCGAGATGGCGGTGAAGACGGCGCCAGGCACGAAGGACGGCACCGGCAAGCTCCTCTCGCTCGGTCCGGCATCGAACGACGACGACTCGGCGGTCTACCGCAACGGCGACGGCTACGTGCTGAGCGGCCCGGAGTACCTCACCGTCTTCGACGGGCAGACGGGCGCGGAGCGCGACACGGTCGCCTTCGATCAGGCGCGCGGCACCGTCTCGTCGTGGGGCGACGACTACGGCAATCGCGTTGACCGTTTCCTCGCAACGGCCGCGTACCTCGACGACACCGGTACGCCGAGCTTCGTGATGGCGCGCGGCTACTACACGCGCACGACGCTCACCGCGTGGAACTTCCGCGGCGGTAAGATCACCCAGCTCTGGAAGTTCGACAGCAACGCGACCCCGCGCGACGCCAACAACCACGCCTACTCGGGCCAGGGCGCGCACAGCCTCTCGGTCGCCAACGTCGACGACGACCCCGGCCAGGAAATCCTCTACGGCGCGATGGCCATCGACAACGACGGGCGCGGACTTTGCTCGACGGGCTACAACCACGGCGACTCACTGCACGTCGGCGACCTCATTCCCTCGCGCCCAGGGCTCGAGGTGTTCATGCCCAACGAGGACGGCGCGCACCCCGCGTATCACGTTCGCGACGCCAAAACGTGCGCCATCATCCAGGAAAGCGGCGTGAACGGCGCCGATACGGGCCGCGCCGTCGCCGACGACATCGACCCGACCAGCCCGGGCGCCGAGATGTGGGCGTCGAGCGTCAACGACCTGCATTCCGCGACGAGCAATGCGACGACCGGGACGAAGCCGAGCTCGCAAAACTTTCTCATCTGGTGGGACGCCGACGAGACGCGCGAGCTCGAGGACGGGACGTCCATCACCAAATACGGGCAGAGCGGCAGCCTGCTTTCCTGCAGTCAGTGCGCATCGAACAACGGCACCAAGTCCACGCCCACGCTCACGGCGGATCTCTTGGGCGACTGGCGCGAAGAGATCATCTGGCGCGAGTCGAACAACACCGGCCTGCGGCTCTACACGACGACCGACGTGACCGCGCGCCGCATCTACACGCTCATGCACGATCCGCAGTACCGCGTCGCCATCTCGTGGCAGAACACGGCGTACAACCAGCCGCCGCACCCCGGGTTTCACATCGGCAACGGCATGGTGGCACCCCCCGTGCCCGACATTCACGTGCGCTGATCGAAAAGCCGCGCGCGGCGTGCGGCGAGGTAGGGCCTGAGCGCGAGCGCGCCGCCCGCGAGCGCGAAGCTCCACGTGAGCACCACCGTGGCGGCATTGGCGAAACGGGCCGGGAAAAGGGCGTGCCCCGCGAGCCCCACGAGGGGCCCGAGCACGTAGCCCAGGCCGACGAGCGCCTCGAAGCCGCCGCCCGCGTCGACGGCGCCATGCCCCACCGACAGCGAATAATAGATCGTCGTGCAGTACGTCAACGCCATGCCGATACCGAACAGCGCCAAGCCGAGCACCATGACGCCGAACGAGCTCGCAAGCAGCACGAAGCCGAGGCCGACGGCGAGCATCACGGCGGCAGCGAATAGCGCGCTCCAGCGTCCGTGCCAGAACGACAGCCGCGCCATCGCGCCGAGCGTGAAGAAGCGCGTCACCATCCAGGTCGCCGCGGCGACGCTCGCCGGCACCGGCCCGGGACCGAGCGCCGCCAGACGGTGCGGCAGAACGGGCGACAGCGTTGCCGACATGAGGTAGCTGAGCGGCAGGAGGATCCCCGCCGAGCGGAGGAGAAAAGGATACTCGCGCCCCACGGCCGCGCGGGCGACCTCCGGCTCGGCGCGCGCGGGCTCGCGCGGTAGACCGAAGAGAAAAACGCACGCGAGCGAGTTCACGAGCAGGCAGGCGGCGAGCGGAGCGAGCGCGTGCAAGCGCGTGAGCAACGGCATCACGAGAAGCGGCAGCGCCGTGCCAGCCGTCCAAGTCACGTTGAAGGAGCCGATGCTCCGCCGTAGCTCGGCACCGTGCCGCCGCCCCCCGAGGTAGCTCTCGACGGCCGGCCAGACGAGGCCCGAAACGGCCGAGCCAACGAGCGCGCCGAGCCACAGCCCCCACTCGCCACGTGGGCCGACCACCGGAAAGAGCGCCGCTGCCCCCCAGCCGAGCAGTGATCCCGCGAGCAAGCGGCGCGTCGGGATGCCGGCGAGCGCGTAAATCCGCCCGGCACCGAGGGCGGCAACCGCGTAGAACGCGCCCAGGCCGAGCGCGAGCGCGAGGTTTTTGGCCTCGGAGAAGGCGTAGTGGCGCTGGGTGACGAAAAAGATGCCACTCCAGAACACCCCGCCACTCACCGACCCGAGGAAGGTCACGCCGAGAACCGGGGCAAGCGAGGCGGGCCGGCCCGCGGTCGGTTCGCTCGTTTGCTTGACCCTCGTACGGGCGTGGTTTCCGATACCCCGGCCCCTTAGCGAAAGACGCTCCCGATGTCCAACGACGAAAAAACCGTGGTCCTGATCGCCGACGACGAGCCGAGCACCTTGGCTCTGCTCGGCCGCCACCTGCGCTCCAAGGGTTACAACGTTCTCGAGGCAAGCGACGGCGACGAGGCCTGGGAGCTCGCCCACGAGCACTTGCCGGATCTCGTGTTGCTCGACGTGATGATGCCGGGCATGAGCGGCTGGGAGGTGTGTCGGAAGATCCGCGAGGCGGTGTCGCTCGCGCACACTGGCGTCGTGATGCTCACGGGGATCGGCGAGACGCTGAACGAGATGACATCACCGCTCTACGGAGCGGACGCTCACGTCGACAAGCCCTTCGAATTCTCGGCGCTCGACCGGAAGCTCTCGGAAACGCTCGAGCGTCGCCGGGCCGGTGCACTCGGTCGCCCCGACTCCGGGCAGGAAGACATGCAGGTGAGCTTCGCGCCATCCGACGCTCCGGAACCGATCACGACGCGCAAGCTCACGCGGCCGTCACCGGCGGAGCAGAGGAAGCCGGCCGGCGCTCCCAAGAAAGCCGCGGCGAAAAACGCGAAAAATCAGCCAGAAACGGCCGCGAAAGCGGCTCCGAAGCCGGCGAAGAAGGCCGCCAAGACCGCTCCCGCAGCAAAGCCGGCGAAGCCTGCGCCCCCGAAGAAGAGCGCGAAGAAGACTGCGAAGAAGACTGCGAAGAAGAGTGCCAAGAGAGCGCCGAAGGCGAAGCTCGCGAAGGCGAAGCCCGCACCGAAGGCGAAGGCCGCCAAGAAGACGGCCAAGGCCGCGAAGAAACCAGTGAAGGCGACCAAGCCGGTGAAAGCGAGCAAGCCTGCATCGAAGACGAAGGCCGCCAGGAAGGTGGCGAAGCCAGCGAAGGCGACCCGGCCCGCGCCAAAGGCGAAGGGCGCCAAGAAGACGGCCAAGGCCAAAAAGCCGAGCAAGCCGGCGAAGCGCGCGAAGAAGTAACGCCGCTCAGAACGGCACGGGGGACGCCGGCTCCGCGCCCCGCGACGACCAGAAGCGTTCCACGGCTTCGAACTCGTCGGTGCGGAGCGCTGGTGGCAGGCCATCGAGGAGCATGCGACCGTAGCCCCGGCGGTGGACGCGCTCGTCGAGCAAGGCGACGATGCCCACGTCGCGCCGTGTCCTCACCAAACGGCCGAAACCCTGCTTCAGGGCAATCGCGGCCGCGGGCAGGTGGAGCTCGACGAACGGATTCTTCCCTTCGCTCTCGAGCGCCTGGGCACGCGCCCGGACGATCGGATCCGATGGCACGGCGAACGGGATCTTCTCGAGCACGACGAGCCGGAGCGCGTGCCCCGGCACGTCGACGCCTTCCCAGAAGCTCGCCGTCGCGACGAGCACGGCGTCGCTATCGGCGCGGAAGCGGCCGAGCAGGGTGGCCTTCGGTGCCTGACCCTGGAGCAACAATCGGCTCGCAGGGACGTGCGAGCGAAGCCGCTCGTGGAAAGCGCGCATCGAGCGCAGCGAGGTCGTGAGCACGAAGCATCCGCCGCCCGTGAGCGCGAGCAGCGCGCGCACGCGCTCGACGGCAGGCTCGAGGAACTCGGCGCTGCCGGGCGCGGGCAGATCGCGCGGCGTGTAAAAGAGCGCCTGGCTCGCGAAATCGAACGGCGATTCGACGACCAGCTCGTCGACCTGAACGCGCTCGTCGGCGAGACCGAGGCGCGCGCGAACGTACGCAAACGGGCTCGCCGCTCGGTCCTCCCGCCGTCGCCGTGTCGCGAGCGTCGCGCTCGTGAGCACGACGGCCGGCACGCTCTCGAAGATGCGCTCGCGCAGCACCCACGACAAATCGACGGGTGAGGAGCTCAGCGCCGTGCCTCGCGGCCCCTGTTCGACCCAGGTCACGCGCCCGGAGCCTGCGTTGACGATGGCAGCCAGGCGTTCGCGGGCGAGCGTCATGCGGCGCTCGGTCGCCGACAGTGCATCGACGAGCAACCCGGTGTTGGGCTGCCGGCGAGCCTCGACGCGACCGAGCGCTTCGCGCGCCACGACCTCGACCGCCTCGAGCGCACGGTTGACCTCGAGCCAGCGCTGCTCGAGCGGACCCGCCCACGCGTCGCGCTCCAGTGTCGCGCGCGCTTCGCCGCGCGCGAGGCGACGGCCGAGCTCGCCGAACAGTGCGTTGACGGCGTCACGCGCGGCGGACAAAAGACCCGCGCCGTCCGAGAACAGGGGGTCTGCGGCATCCGCGAGCCTGAGCGCGCGCTCGGCATCGCCAAGCGCGCGAGAGAGCTGCGCGCCGGTGACGCGCAGGCCGAAGAACTCGGTCGCGATGTCCTCGAGCTGATGCGCTTCGTCGAAGATCACGGCATCGTAGTCCGGCAGCACGCGCCCCGGGTGGGCGCCACGCAGCGCGAGATCGGCGAAGAACAGGTGGTGATTGACGATCACGAGCCGCGCGTCTTCTGCCTCCCGGCGCATTCGGGTGACGAAACAGGCGTCGAAATGCGGGCAGGCCTGCCCGAGGCGGGTCTCGCTCGAGGAGGCGACGGCGAGACGCACCGGGTCGTCCTCGGCGAGGGATGCGAGCTCGCCGAGGTCGCCGCTCTCCGTCTCTTCGACCCAGCGCCGGACGAGCTCGAGCGCGCGCCCCTTCGAGGGGCGCACTGCCTCGGGCGAGTGCACGAGCTCACCGTAACGACGCCGGCAGAGATAGTTGCCGAGCCCCTTCATGAGCACCGCGCGTGGGTCGATGCCGAGCACGCGCGCGACGAGCGGCAGGTCCTTGGTGAAGATCTGCTCCTGGAGCGCTCGCGTCGCCGTCGAAACGATCACTTTGCGACCGCTCAGGATGGCGGGCACGAGGTACGCGAGCGTCTTGCCCGTTCCCGTGCCGGCCTCGCAAAGCAGCACGCGATCGTCCGAGAGCGCGCGCTCGACGGCGCGAGCCATCTCGAGCTGGCCCGGGCGCTCCTCGTAGCCGCCGAGCTCACGGGCGAAGGGTCCTTCCGGACCGAGCAGTTCCAGCGCCGGCTGCATCGGGCCTCCGGCAGTCTGCGCCGCTAGGCCTCTTCCGGCGGGACGGAATCCGTTGACGTTGAGGAAGCGCAAGCCCACGATCTGACCGTCCGCTTCGAGGCGCGCCCACGCGACTTTTGCGCGGCGGGCCGGACCATCCCCGACGCACACTGCGTATTCCACGGCGGGGTCCAAGGGATCCTCGACCACCGCCCTTATCCCTCCGCGGCTGACGTTGAGCGTCCAGCCCGAAGTCTCCATTGAATCCGCGCGGATGGTCACGCGATCCGACGCTTCGTGCCGAGCGCCCCCGTATTGGCGCCGCTGGCTGTGCGGCTCCGGGCCGGGCGGATTCTTGGACGTGCCCACGAGTAACCCGAGCAGACCTTATCACGCTCGACGAACGCCGCTCGGAGCTCGCGAGGACCGGAAAGCAATACCCACGCGCAACCCGCGGACGAAAGTATCGAGACCCGCGCCGGTAACGCTGCCGCAATTACAGGAGAGCGTTGGGTTTTTCGCCTTGACGCTAATGCCTCGCGGCGCATACCTTTCAGGGTCTCCGCACCGACTGCGCCCGCAGGGGCCGCCGCCGAAGATGCAAAGCCCCCCCCCCGCCCTGAAGAAAGCCCTGGTCGCGGAGGGCTTCGAGATTTACCGGACGGGGCCCAACCAGATCGCCCTGGCGGACCGGGTGCGGGACAATCTCCTGATGGACAGCGGGGTCGCGGCCGTTCAGGACCCCGGGCTCGCCGTGCGTCTCGTGCTCCGAGCACAGGCGAGCGACTTTCCTGGCGAGGACGAAGGCGCGCTCTTCGGCCGCGCCCGTGGCCTGAGCGCCGATCTCGTCGCGAAGGGCTACGCGGAGATCGGCGCGACGGCGGTGCCGATTTGGGATCCGAGCGACCGCTCGCGCACACTCGATACCTCGTACGAAGTGAGCTACGAGCGCCGCGTGGCGGACGAAGCCGAGCTCTACACCGAGCTTCGCTATGCCCTCGGCGTGACCAAGGTCGCGGCGCGCCCCTGAGCGGTCAGGCGTTGACGAGCTCGAGCGGACCCAAGAGATCGGTCTTGCCTAGGTCCACGCCGCCGTGGCGCAAGATGGCGTAAGCCGTCGTGACGTGGAAAAAGAAGTTCGGGATCTGGCGGGACAAGAGGTAGTCGTTCGCGCGCAGCGCCTTGCCCTTGGGGGTCGGCAGCGCGATCAAACGATCCGGAGGCGTGGCCTCGAAATCCTTTTCGACGAGGCTCTCGATGAAGGCGAGGGCCTTGCCGATGCGCGCATGGAGGTCCGTAAAGGTCTTCTCGTCGTCCTCGTGCTTGGGCGCCGGCTTGCCCGAAAGGTTCGCCGCCGCGTTCTTCGCGTGGTCGCAGGCGATGCGGACCTGAACCACGAAGGGAAGCATGTCGGGCGCGAGGCGCATGCCGATGAATTGATTCACGTCGAAGCCGCGCCCCGCGGCGTAGCGCTCCGCCTTGGCCAAAATGGCGTCCAGAACTCGGAGGGTGCGAGCGAACTGGCGAATCGCGAGGTAGTACATGGTGTTTTGCTCCTTGGCAGGACCTTGCCTGGGGCAACGACCCGCCCCATGCAAGGGCAATCGCAAGGGGGCCGGGGCGGGCGGCGCGGCGCTGCTTGGATTCCGGGCCCGCTGCGTGGTAGTCCCCCGCCCCCATGCTGAGCTTCTCGAACGGACTCGGCAAGACGATCCTCGGCGGGATCGTCTTCCTGATCATCGTCGTGTTCGCGCTCGAGTTCCGGGCCGGTCGCGGTAACCCGACAGCGCACCTCTCCACGGAGTGTGCCGTTGACTTCGGCGGGGAATGCCTGGACGCCAAGGACTACTTCGCCGCCTACGGCCTGCTGGTTCCACGAGGCATCCAGCCCAAGGACGTGCGCACCCTCGCGCTCAAGCGCCGGACCCTCGACGGTCTCGCCGAGCGCGAGCTCTTGTACGCGGAAGCCCTGCGGCTCGGAATCGGGGTGAGCGACGAGGTCCTCGAGCAGGAGCTCGCAGCCGGGCGCGCCCACGTCTCGCTACCGGCCGCCGACGCCGAGCAGCTCGCGTACCGGCTCGGGCTCTGCCGGCCGCAGGAGCGCGGTTACGGTTGCGAGCCTGGCACGACGCTCGGCATTCGCCAGCTCCGCGTGCGCCGCACGCCCGACGAGCCCTTCGACTACAAGCTCTACGAGCGCGAGATCAGAATCCTCGCCAATCGCGGCCCAAAGGAATTCCGGGCGGCGCAGGAGCGGGAAATGGTCGCCGAACGAATGCGCGAAATCGTTCGCTCGCGGGCTCGTGTGTCGGAAAGCGAGGCGCGCTCGGTGTTCGAGCGGGGTCGCTCCAAGGCGGTCGTCCGCAGCGTCGTACTCGACGGAAGCTGGTTCGGAACCTACGTGGTCGACACGTCGGACGCCGCGCTCGAGCGTTGGATGGGCATGCACGGTGTCGAGATTGACCGCGCCTTCAAAGACGCCCAGAAGGGCTTCGAGGCCGGCTGCCCGCTCGTGCGCGAGGTGGTGCTGCCGCTCGCGCCCCAAGCGGATGCGGAGGAAAAGGGTCGCGTGCGCGAGCAGCTCACCGCGTTGCGCACCCGCGTGCAAAAGGGCGAGGACTTCGCGCGGGTGGCGCGCGAAGCGAGCGGCGCGCCGAGCGCGCCATTCGGTGGGCTCGTCGGCTGCCTCAACGACGCTTGGGGACCGGGCTCGGACGTGCTCGTCGCCGCTGCCAAGCCGCTCGCGCCGGGCGCCTTGAGCGACCCGCTCGAGACACCGAGCGGCCTCGTGTTGCTCGAGCGCGTGGGCACGCTCGAGGCGGGCAACGTCGAGCGCGAGGGACGGCGTCAGGTAGCGCGCGGGCTCTATCTCGTCTCCGCCGAAAACGACGCCATGCGGGCCTTTGCGAGCGAGCTCATCAAGCAGGCCAAGGCCGGCGGCAAGCTCGAGGAGATCGCGCGCGTGCTCATCGACGACGTGACGCGAGACGCCACGGCGACGAAGCCCAAGGACAAAGCTGGCGAGGCCACGGCGTCTCCCGCGGCGCTCGCCGCGAACCGCCCTCACTTCGAGGTGTCGCCACCCTTCACGATCTCGGGCAATCCGCTGCCGGACGTGATCGCCCGCGAGCCGCTTGCGGCCCGGGCCTTCGAGCTCGAGCCCGAAGGCGTGATCGAGAGCCCGATCGAGACGGCAACCGGTTTCGTCGTGATGCAGCTCAAGGAGAAGACTCCGGCCTCGAAAGAAGAGTTCGAGAAGGAGAAGTGGGCGCTGCTCCGCGTGCTCACCGATGCCAAGGGCAACGAAGCGCTGACGCGCTACGTGGCGGACCTGCGCCGCGCCGCTGGCAACAAGCTCAAGATCGACCTGCGCTATGGCGAGGACACGAAGGCCGACCCCAACGAATGACGGCGACGGACCGGGGGTGGAGCGCCACCGTCTAACCGACGGCTTGCGCATCATCCTCGTACCGATGCCGCATGCGCGCAGCACGGCAGTGAGCGTCCACGTGCGCGTGGGCTCTCGCTTCGAGCGCCCTGCCGAGAACGGCATCAGCCACTTTCTCGAGCACATGATGCACCGCGGGACGGCGCGCCATCCGTCCGCGCACGAGCAGGCACTTTCGTTCGAACGCCTGGGCGGCACGCTCGGCGCGACGACGTACGTCGATCACGGCGTGCTTTCCGTCTCCGTGCCGCCGGCTGCCGTGCTCGAGGTGATCGAGCTACTCGCCGAGGTGTGCCGCGAACCGGTGTTCGATCAAATCGAAATCGAACGGGGCATCGTTCGCGAGGAGATCCTCGAAACGATCGACTCGCGCGGGCGCCGCGTGGGACCGGACGACCTTTTGCGCGAGGCCGCCTTCCCGAACCACGCACTCGGCCTTCCCATCGCCGGCACGCTGCGCACGCTCTCGCGCTTCGGCACGACCGCCCTGCGCCGCCACCACGCCAAGCATTACACCTCGGCGATCGTCGTGACCATCGCCGGGCGCTTCTCGAAGCGGGGGCTGGTTTCGCACGTCGGGCACGCCTTCGCGCTCGGTCGCGGCCGCGCACCAAAAACCACACCCGCGCGGCCCGCGCGCGGGCCACGGATCGTTCACGTGCGCGACGCTTCGAGCCAGACGGCGCTACGTCTCGCGTTTCGCGCGGCCGGCGAGCGCGACCGCGACGCCGCCGCGACCGACCTGCTGCTCAGGGTCATCGACGACGGTACTTCGACGCGTCTCTACCACCGGATCTGCGACGAACGCGGCCTCTGCTACGACGTGTCGGCGCTCTACGAAGCGTACGAGGACACCGGGCTCTTCGACTTCGCGGCCGATTGCTCGCACGAGCACACGCCCGAGGTGCTCGAAGAGATCCTCGGCATCGCCCGTGAGCTCGCGGAGAGCGGTCCGCGCGACGACGAGCTCGAGAAGGCGCGAGCTCGTCTCGCTTTCCATCTCGACGCACTCGGCGACTCGCCGGCCGACCTCGGCGCGTTCTACGGCTTCGCCGAGCTCGCGGGCCTCGCGCGCTCACCGGCCGCGCGACTCGAACAGCTCGGGCGCATCCCGCGGCTCGCCGTGCGCGCCGCCGCGCGCCGACTCTTTCGTCGCGATCGCCTCTCGCTCGTGACGGTCGGCGAAACCACGCCGTCGCAACGCCGGCGCATCGAGCGCGCCGTCGCACAGCTCGGCTGACGCTCCGCGCCATCCGGCGCGTCGCGGTTGGTTTCGCGGGGAGGCCGCGGGTCCGACCGCGTTCGCTCAGCGCCGTTTACGCGCGACGGGCCGCTCTTCGGCGTGGTCCTCGCGCACGAGCGCCTCGGCGACACGCAGCACGCGACGCTTCGTTGCCGGGTTCGCCGTCCGCAGGATCATACTGATGCGATCCTCGCGCGGCCGTGACCGCGAAGGCTCCGAGAGGAGCTCGGCGACCTCGACACCCAACGCCGATGCGAGACGCACCAGCGTCTCGAGCGAGGGATTCGAATTCGCCGACGATCGCCCGCGAAGCACTCGTTCGAGTCGCGCCACGGTTTCCACGGTGACACCGGCTCGCGCGGCGAGCTCGGCTTGTGTGAGACCCGTTTCGAGTCTTAGTTGTCGGATGTGATCAGCGAGTCGAGTGGGTACGTCGGACAATTTGGGGTTCGCAGACTCCCGCCCGCTTGGTCGCGCGTAAGTTACGATCTTCACCTACGATGTCATCAGACGTGTGCGCCTGGACTTCGACGGCAGGACGTCCGTGCGACAGTCGGCCATCCGGTCGAGGGGTCATAGCGCTCACGTGGTTCACGGCCACGGAGTATCACCCCGAAAGGTGGTGTAAAGGAAGCCTTAGCGTCTTCCGAATCAATTTCGCGTCGGCCGGGTCTGTCCGGGCTCGTCCGCCTTCGGAACGACGAGCGTCTCGATTACCGCCGGAACCATGACGGCAAGCTGCTCAGCGACTCGCTCGACGGCACCAGGACCACCCGCCCAGATCTCGTACACGCCGGCGTAGCAACGCGACACCGCCGCTCCGACGGCGACCGCGTAACCGTGCACCCCTTCGGCAGACGGCTCGACGCCCACCACCAAGCGTACGTCGTAGCCGGCAGGCGCATCGATGCGGCGCGAATCGACGACCGTACTCGGGTCGGCCACCGGCAACGTCGAGCGAAGCCGGCGGGCCTCGGTCTCGCACTCCTCGGGTCGCACGAGACGCGCTGCGCGCCACACGCGGAGCGTCAGGCGTTCGTTGCTTTCGCGCCGAGCGAGCACCGTGAAGCTGCCTTCTCGCGTCGCGTGCCAGCGCGCCGGCGACGGCAAGCGAAGTCGCACGGGCACGCTCGGTAGCTCGACGATGTCGAAGGCGCTGGGCGAGGCGTCGCTCGGGCCGTCACGCGCCGTCGCTCCCTCGCGTGGCGGCGTGCGGGCGGCCGGCGCTTGCTCGCGCGCGGGCGAGCAGCCAAGCCCTAGAGCTGCGGAAAAAAAGGCCGCGAAATGCCGGCTCGAACGCGGGCGCGGGGCGAAAATGAGGTGAGCCTTCGGGGGGTCGATGGTCAGCGCGGAGGATTGCATGTTATGTAGAGTGGATTCGCTAGTGTAGACGCGGCAGCGC
Organism: uncultured delta proteobacterium; assembly: GCA_963841435.1. Lineage (GTDB taxonomy): Bacteria > Myxococcota_A > Polyangia > Polyangiales > Polyangiaceae > PMG-095. The sequence continues at coordinate 58,743 of CAWJCS010000001.1, read as the reverse complement.
CCCGGATCGGGCAGCGCCGAGTTTTCGAGGCAGGAATGGAGCGACAGCGGTCGAACCGCGCCGGACAGCGGCGTTCACGCCGGGCGCGCTCGGACAGGAAGCAGGTCGTGGTCCCGGAGGTCCTGAGCGCGCGCCCGCGTGCCTCGGCGCGACCGTCCAATCCCGCCGCCGATGTGCCGCCCCCCGTCGCCGAGCGCGCACAAGCTCCTGCTTCCGACGGGAGCGCCGTCGTCGAGCCAGCGGCACGCCGCACAGCACGCATCGTCGTCGCCACGCGGCCGGAAGACGACCTCAAACTGCGGGAGCGCGCGCGGCTGCTCGACCGGCTGCTCGCGAGCGACGGTCGCGGCTCGATCTCGCGCGCCGCGGACGATTTTCGCAAAGCCGGCTTCGATTTTCCGAGCGAGCAGGCCGTTCATCTCCAGCTACTCGAGCATTTGGACGAGAGCCTCGCGCGCGACGCCATCGAGGCGCTTCGCGAGATCCTTGCCCGGGAGGCTCCTCTCAAGCGGCCCGTCTTCGATCAGCGCCTGCGCCGCCTCGAAGACATGGCCGAAGAGGAGTTGACCCGCAGCGCCGCGTCGGAGCTCCGCCGCGCGCTCAGGGGCTGAAGGCGCCGATGGCGGATCTCGACGCGAGGAGCTTCGAGTCGCGCTTCCGCGAGCTCGTCTCGAGCTTCGGCAGGGAGCGCGGCAACGACGCCTGCGTGGAGTGCGAACGCTGCACGGCCTGCTCGCACTCGACGTTTTGCCGCGACTCCGAACGCCTCGTGCGGTGCCACTTCTGCGTCCGCTCCGCGATGCTGACGGACTGCTCGCATTGCCGGGGTTCGAAGAGCTTGATCGGTTGCCAACATTGCGTGGACAGCGAGGGCTGCTCGTCGAGCTCGTACTTGATTCGCTGTGTGTCGCTGACCGGGTGCAGCTATTGTTTCGGCTGCGTCGGCCTGAGCCAGCGGGACTTTTACATCCTGAACGAGCCCTACGGCCGGCGCGACTACTTCGCGCTCACCCGACGCCTCGCCCAGGAGCTGCGCATCGGTGTCTAACCCCCTCGGCACTCCGGTGTTCGAAGCGCTGTGGAAGCGGGTGCTCGACCACTGGGACGACGAGGCTGCCCATCGCGCATTCCTCGAACATTCTCGCCAGCACGAAAGCCTCGCGGAGGCGGCGGCGCGCTATCGCGGCATGAAGGGCGACCATGCACGCGGCGCGCTGGCCGAGCAAAAGCTCACGACCATCGCGGCGCTGGCGCTGGCGCACCTCCAAACGTTGCGCACGCCTAATCGCCGTCGCTCGAGTCGACTCTCCAGCCTCGTGCTGATCGTCTTCTTCATCGCCGGCACCATCGGCCTCTTGGCCTACATGGGCCGCGTGCCCTGAGCGCGGCGCACGGGGCAGAACCGCCCCGATCCTGGGCCAAATCGAGGCACCCGGGCCGGGAAGGCCGGGCGCGGCCCCTGGTTCGAGCCCCGAAAATGGTCGCGACGCCTTCGCATGAACCCGAGGTCGCGTTATAGAGGCCCCAATCCCAACACACGCATCCGGAAGCTCTCCGAGGAGGTCGTCGATGAGATTTCACACCACCCTTTGCGCACTTGGTCTGCTCGTCGCCTGCGGCTCCGAGCCGCCGCCGCCACCGAAGGCCCCCCCACCACCACCCGCGCCCGCACCCGTCGCTCAGCCCGAGAAGCCGGGCGATGTACCGACGCGTTCGAACATCGCGATCGCCGACGACATCAAGAAGGCCTGCGGCATCACGGACTCCGAGGCGTTCTTTGCGTACGACTCCGCGAACGTCCGCCCACAGGACAAGGCCGTCCTGATCAAGCTCGCCACCTGCTTCATGAGCGGGCCGCTCAAGGGTCGCACCATGCGGCTCGTCGGGCACGCCGATCCGCGCGGTGACGAAGAGTACAACATGGTCCTCGGAGGCCGCCGCAGCGACAACGTGAAGGGCGCCATCGTGGATGCCGGTATGGACGGCGCGCGCATCGCGACCACCTCTCGCGGCGAGATGGACGCTACCGGAACCGACGAAGCTGGCTGGGAGAAGGACCGACGCGTTGACGTAATGCTCGGGAACTAGAAGGCTGCTCGGCACACATGAACGAGCCCTCCCCGAGCCCCTCGGGCACACCCCCTCCTTCCTTCGATCCCATCGATCTCGCGTTGCACACCTCGGGGGTGGTGCTCGTGGTCTTGCTCGTGCTCGTGGCGGCTTCGATCGCCGTCTGGTTCATCTGGTTCCTGAAGACGGGGCAAATTGCCCGGCTCCGGTCGCGCAACCGGGCCTTCGAGCGCGAAGCGGCGAGCGCGGAGCTGCCGAGCGACCTGCTGGCGCTCGCGCGGCGTCACGCCGATTCGCCGGGCGGGCGGGTCGTCATCGAGATGGGCCGGCGGCGCCCTACTCAGGGTGCGAAGACGGAATTTTTGACGGCGGTCGCCAAACGCGCCATCGCGGCCGAGCAGCAGCGGGCGACGATCCTCATGCCGCTGCTCTCGAGCATCGCATCGGCCTCCCCGTTCATCGGCCTCTTCGGAACGGTCTGGGGCATCATGGACGCGTTTTTGCGCATCGGCGTCGAGAAGAGCGCATCGCTGCCCGTCGTCGCACCGGCCATCGGTGAGGCGCTGATCGCAACCGCATTCGGCCTGGTCGCCGCGATTCCAGCCACCATCGGCTACAACTTCGTCGACAAGCGCATCGGCGACCTCCTCGATGAGCTCGCGGCATCGGCGGACAGCTGGGTGGAGATGCTGCACGACGAGCACCCCGAAGCGCCCATGCCGCTCGGCCGCAAGCCGGCGTTCCCGGCGGTCGGCGGGGGGGAATAGCGTGGGGCTCGCCGTCGGGCGGCGGGGCCGGGGCGGCTTTCGTGACATCAACGTGACGCCGCTCGTCGACGTCATGCTCGTGCTGCTCATCGTCTTCATCGTTACCGCTCCACTCTTGACCACGGGGCTTCGCATCGATCTGCCCGAGGTCAACGCCGCGCAGACACCCGTGAAGGACGCTCGGCTGCTCGTCACGATCACCAAGGACGAGCGCGTGCTGTTCGGGGAGGACGACGTGACCTCGCGCATCGACGAGGCGCTCAAGGAAAATGCGCGCGTTCAGCGCGAGCGCGAGCTCTACATCCGGGCCGACAAGGAAGCGCGCTACGGCATCGTCGCCACCGTGGTCGCGGCCGCACGCAACAGCGGCGTCGAGTCACTCAATCTGCTCGTGGAGCCGGAGATCGAAGAGGATACCGCCGCGAGCCCGACGCCGAGCACACCGCCGGCGAAGGGAGCCAAGCCCTAGCGCATGGCCGCCGGTTTCGCGACTCCGCCCGGGCCGCGCACATTCGTGGCCTCCGAGGTCTTCTTGGCCGGAGCGGCGACGCTGCTCGTAGAGACCGCCTTGCTCACCCTCGTCCTTGCGGCCGGCACGAGCGGTATGCAAATCAAGGCGCGCGAAGCGGAACGACCGCCCCCCATGCCGATCAAGGTAACTCCCGTGCTCGACGAGCTTCCGCTGCTCAAGCTCGGCGGCAAGAAGATGAAGGCCAAGCTGCCGGAGATGTGGAAGAAGCAGCCGCCGGTGCAGCGCTTCCAGGAGAAAAGCGCCCCCTCGCCGCTCGCCGGAAAAAGCGTCGACGACATCACGAAGGCCCCGCTCGCGAAGGACGCCGAGGCGCCGCCGCCCGACGCCGAGACCGCGAAAGAAGTCGACCAGGAGCTTCTCGACGCCACGCCCGACGCCGAGCCCACCGTGGAGGGAGAAGGGGCGCCCGACGGCGTAAAAGAGGGTACGGAGGTCGATCCGTTGAAGGCACGCGCCCTCTCGCAGTACCAGCAGAAGATCCTGAGCTGGTTCAATGCGCGGTTCACGCCGCCCGTCGGAGAAATACCTTGCGACCAGCTCAAGGCCCTTTCGGCCGCCGTCGCGGCCAACGTCGGCGGCGATCGCAGTGTCACGGGATTCAGTGTCGTCCGTCCGAGCGGGAATTCCGTGTTCGACGCGCGCGTTCAAAGCGTCATGCAGGGTGTCATCGGAGCGGAGCTGCCGCCTCCACCACCCCTTTATCCAGACATACTCGGCAGCGTCGTGCGGCCGACGTTCTCCGGGCGAGCTGCCAAGTGCGAGGCAAAGAGCGAAGAGAAGTCGGAAGCCAAGCCCGAGCCGAAGCCCGAACCCGCACCAGAGGAACCCGCAGAGCCATGACCCGAAGCTTACTTTTCGTACTCTGCATCCTGCTCGGCGCGTCAACCGTCGCCGCTCAGCCCGTCCCCGCGGGCCAGTCACCCCCCGACGAGAGCCAGCTCGGCGAGTTCATCGTCACGGGACACCAGGCGGAGAAGCTGCCGCGCATCGCGATCCTCCCCTCGCTCTCGCCCGAGCTCGAAGACGTCGTGGTGCGCTCCGTCGTGCGGCGCGACATCGAGCTCACGGGCCTGTTCGAGCTGATCCCCGACACCAAGGCGCCGTCCGGGCTCTACTCGTTCGATGATCCGGTTGACGTGCCGGCCTGGCAGGCGCTCGGCGCCGAGGCGATCGTCAAGGTCGCGGCAAGGCCAAAGGGCGGGAAATCCGAGGTCTTCGGCCTCGCCTACTTTTTGAACGTCGGCAAGGACCCCGTCTATCAGAAGAAGCTCCTGGTAGACAAAGCCGACGTCCGCGTGACTGCGCATCGCATCACCGACGCTCTGCTCGGCGCGCTCACGGGCCGCCCCGGCGGATTCGCGAGCCAGCTCGCGTTCTCGGCGCGTTGGACGAAGAACCATCGCGTTTTCCGGATGGACGCCGACGGGCAGGGCCTCTCGCCGGTCACCGATCCGTCGGTCACGAGCATCAGCCCCGAGTTCGGGCTCAACGCCACGCTCTACTACTCGGTGAGCAAGAACTACGGCCCGTTCCACCTGGCGATGCTCGTGGGCGGCGTGGAAAAGCCCGTGTCGCTTCCCTTCACGAGCTCGGTGTACGGCGTGTCGTTCAACAAGAGCGGCTCGAAGATGGCCGTCGCCGTGTCGGAAGGCGGAAAGAGCACGATCTACGTGGGCCTTTCGGACGGCACCAACATGGTCAAGGCCTCGACCACGGATTTCGCAGCGCACCCCGTGTTCAGCCCGTCGGGCAAGCTCGCCTGGGTCGGGGGCAATGCCGACCAGGGCTCGCAGCGCATCTACGTCGAAGGCAAGGCGGTCTCACCGAACGGGTTCTCGGCCTCGGCGCCGACGTTCTGCGACACCGAGGACGGCGTTCGCATGGTCTACTCCGTCTCGGTGGGCGGCGATCGCCGCGACCTCATCATGTCGGACGAGCAGGGCCGCGGCATGTCGCGCCTCACACAGAGCCAGGGCTCGAACACCTACCCCGCGTGCAGCCCCGACGGCCGCCTGCTCGCCTTCTTCTCAACCCGCAACCAGCAAGCGGGCATGTACATGATGTCCCTCAAGCGCTTCACGACGCTGCAGGTCACCTCGAAGGTCGGTGAGTCGCTGCGCTGGGCACCGCTACCGCCGGTGCCGGGCACGAAATAGCGGCCGGCTGGCCGCCGATCGGTGCTAAGAGTCGGCCGTGTCCGACGCCCAAGTGGACCCCTACGCCGCCGCCGGCGTCGACTACGGCGTCCTCGATCCCGGCAAGGTGCTCGCCCAGCGTGCTGCCTTCGGGACGCGCACGGAGCTCGAACGGCGTGGCGCCCGCGAGGTCGAGGAAAGCCGAGGAGAGAGCGCCTACGTCGTCGACCTCGGTGACCGCTACCTCGTCACCGTGACGGAGGCGCTCGGTACCAAGAATCTCGTCGCCGACGCCGTCCGCGAGTACACGAAAAAGACCCACTACGACGCCGTCGCCCGCGACACGGTGGCCACCGTGCTCAACGACCTCGCGACACTCGGCGCGCGCCCCACGTGCGTCACGGCGTATTGGGGCGCCGGCCACTCCGACTGGTTCGCCGACCAGGAGCGGCTGGGTGACCTCGTCACCGGCTGGGAGGGCGCGTGCCGAACGGCCCATTGCGCGTGGGGCGGAGGCGAAACGCAGGTCCTCAAGGGCATCATCGACGAACGCGCGGTCGTGCTCGGTGGCTCGGCGGTCGGCTTCGCGGCACGGAGCGAGCTCTTGCTCGGCTCGCGCGTGGACGAAGGCGACGCGCTGCTGGTCGCTCCGGCGACCGGTATTCACACGAACGGCCTCACCTTGGCGCGCGACGTTGCGACGCGTTTGCCCGCCGGCTATCGCACGCCCGTCCCAGGCGACCCCCAGGGGCGGAGCCTCGGCGAAGCGCTGCTCGAGCCCACGCCACTTTACGGCGTGCTCGTGGAGGCGCTGCTCGATGCCGGTGTCGAGCTTCACTACGCCGTGCACGTCACCGGGCACGGATGGCGGAAATTCATGCGCTCGACGCGGGCTCTTCGCTACGTCGTCGACACGCTGCCGGACGTGCCGCCCGTGCTGTCTCTGCTCGTCGAGGGCGCGAATCTGCCGCCGAGCGAGGCGTACGGGACGTTCAACATGGGCGCGGGGTTCGTGGTCTACTTGGCTGAGGCCGGGGTGGAAAAAGCGATCGGCGTTGCGGCGCGCGCAGGGTTTTCGTTGCTCCGCGCGGGGCACGTCGAGAAAGGGCCGCGCAGCGTCGTGGTGCGCCCCCTCGGCATCACCTTCGAGGGTGATTCGCTGTCGATTCGCTGACGGAGCCGCGAGGAGCGGCTGACCTAGGGCGCACGTCTCAGCCGAGCGCGGCGCCGAGCACCATCGCAAGCTGAGCGTTGCCCGTGATGGTCACCTTGCCGTCCATCATGAGCTCGAACGGGTTCTTCTGGCCACTCTGCAGGGCCCAGAGATCCTCGAGCGAGCACTGAAGCTCGCAGTCGGCCGCCGACGCGCTCGCGTCCGGGCCAAGCGTGATCGTGAGCCGATGCTCGCGCTCGGCTCCAGCGAGCCTGAGCCCGAGCGAGCCCTCTGCTTCTCGCACGAGGCGCAGTCGATCCTCGTCGAGGACGAGCGCCCGCACGGCGACGAGCTGCCGCTCCAGACCGGCGTCGAGACCGAGCCGCTCGGCGCCCGCTACGAGCACGGGCTCGAAGTCCGACGGATCGAGCGACACGCGAAAAAGCGTGTCCGCACGGACCCCCTTCTCCACGACGAGGGCGCCGGCATCGAGTCGGATGGACCATGCCCCGCTCGACCCGAGGTCGAAGGCGATGGCCCCCGGAGACGAGCGCCCGGCGAACTCACCGCCCAGCTTGGCGAGGTGCTCGGGCACGTAGCGCTCGAAGAAATCCGCGGGCTCGCGGGGGATCTGGCTCATTTTCGGACACCGCGCCGGCCGTCGCTCGGCACCAAAACCATAGCGCGGTCAGTCTACGCGCATGAGCTCGCTGATGACATGGGTTTCCATGGCACCCATGAGGCCAAACTGCACGCCGAATCCGCCCGGTTTCGCCCAGCGCACGATAGCCGGAAGGCGGACTAGCTTCTTGGCGCCCGGTAGCATGGCGACGATCGTAAGCTGTGTCCCGAAGGGTGGAACGTCCGCCCCCTCGAGGTACATGCCTCCCACGCTGATGTCCCTGGCCAGCGCTTCGAATGACGCTCCCCCCGCCGCCTCACACGTGACCATGACGTTGATCGGAGTCCTGGCGTGAGCGCGATTGTCGTTCAAGGCGAACCTCGAAGGGGGTGGCGTGAGCGATAAGAAGGCTTCAAGCCTCATCGGGATCCTCACGGCTGTCAAGCGAGTGCCTGGCATGCGGCGGCCGAGCCAGCTCGAGGGGATCGGCGCCGTGCTCCTCGGCGGAACGCTGCTCGTCGCTGCAGCGCTCCTCGCCGTGCCCCGCGCGTCGGCGCCCCAGCTCCTGCCCCTCCCACAGCCGGATCGCAGGCTACTGCGCGCGCGACACCGCGAAGAAGCCGAGGTCGCGGAGCGAGCACGCCACGAGCGACTGTCGTTCAAGGTGCGCGCGGTGGGCGAGGCATTTCGACGCGTGGGCACGGGCACCGTCTTCGAGCGCGGTGTTCCGCAGCAGGCGGTCCACGACCTCGAGCGTCTGGCCAAAGAGGCCCGCGAGGAGGCCGGCGGCCGCCCTCTCCTCGCGCTGCGCGGCCTCCAGGTGGAGCTCTTCGTCGAGGCGGTGCACGCCTGGGCCCCCGGGAGCAAACCGAGCAAGGAGCTTCGCGAGCTCGGTGGCGATTTTCCCGAGGTGGCGAAGAAGAACGGCTGGCTAGCCGGCGATCGCTTGCTTCTCGACGACGAGGAGCTAGCGACGCTGTTTCGCATGCGCTGGACCGAGCTCACGCGCACGGGAGAGGCTCCGCCGCTCGCCGCGACGCTCGACGAGCTCCGCGCGTTTCACGCGCTCCTGCTCCGACACGCGCCGCCCGGCCCCGACCCGGCGCACGACCGGATGACGCTCCTGTCGATCGCGGCGCTCCAGCGCCTCGATCCGAGCTACCCGGCCGCGCTCGCCCGCGGCGTCGTCCTTTACCGCAGGGGCGCACTCGCCGCGGCGGCCGACGCCTTTCGCGCGGAGCTGCGGGCCCGGAGCGACGGCCCCTACCGGCTTCGGGCACGAAACCACCTGCTCGCGGCACTCGCCGAGCTGCCGCCCGAGTAGTAAGCCTCCCGGCCCCATGCCCGAGACGACGAGCTTGCCCGCCGAGAGCGCTCCTTCGCTGCCGAGCGGACGCCGGTTGGTGTCGGTGCGGGACGCGGCGCGCGAGGTCATGACGCGTGCCGGCGGAGTCGCCGTCGTGGGGGCGGCCGGCTCGGGCCCCGCACTGCTCGCGCGCGCGCTGCTCGGCGCCGGGGCCCGCCACGTGCTCTACGTCGCGCCGGATTCCGAGACCGCGGAGCGCGCGTCGCTGGATCTGGAAGCGCTGCGACGCCTCGGGCTCCCCGAGGCAGGCACCACCGACGACGAGCCGCCACCGCTCCTGCTCGTGGGCGCGGAAACCAGCCCCTACGCCGACGTGCACCCCGACCGCCGCGCGACGATGCAGCGGGCGACCGCCCTCTTTCGCATCGCCAAGGGACTGCCGTGGACCGTGGCCGTCACGACGGCGTCGGGGCTCTTGCGGCGCGTCGCCCCACCGGCGGCGCTGGTCGCCGCCGCGCTCGAGGTTCTCGTCGACGGCGAGCTCGACGTCGAAAAGACGGCCCGAAGCCTCACCGAATCCGGCTACCAACGTGCCCCCGTCGTGGAGGATCCCGCGACGTTCGCCGTTCGGGGCGGGGTGTTCGACGTGTGGCCCGCTGATGCGGACGACCCGGTGCGCATCGAGCTTTACGGCGATCTCGTGCTCTCGGCGAGCCGCTTCGATCCCGCGGACCAGCGGACCAAGGACAAGATCAAGGGGTTCTTCTTGCCGCCGGCGCGCGAAGCAATTCTCGGAGAGCAGGCGGCGACACGCGCGCGCGCGACGCTGCGCGACCTCTGCGACGAATGCAGCTACCCCTCGACCAAGGCGCGCGCGCTCATCGACGACCTCGTGCTCGGGCGCTCGTTCTTCGGCAGCGAGGGCTACCTGCCGGCTTTCTCCGACCTGGTGCCGCTCACGTCCGTCTTGCCGGACGGGACCGTCATCGTCGTGGAGGACCCGCCGGCCGTGGCGCGCGCGCTCGACCGCGAGATTGAGCAGGCCCTCGTCGCGGAGGCGGCGCGCGGTGCCGTGCCGCATTTTCCGGTCGCGGCCCTGTACACGGACATCGCGCTCCTCGAAGCGGCGCTCGACGCGAGCCAGTGGGTTGCCGCCCACAGGCTCGGGATCGCCGGTGCGGCGGGAGGCGAGGGCGCGCGCCACAAGCTCGAAGGCGCACCGATCACCGCGCCGACGCTCGCGCAGGACGACCACGCGGAGCTCGCCCGAGCCATGACGCTCGCGCGCACGGCTCGCGGCAAGCACGCGGCGCTCGACCCTGTCGTCGAGGCGGTGACACGCTGGCAGGACGACGGGCTCTCGGTCACGGCCGTCGCGCGCTCCGAGACCCAGGCCGAGCGCATCCGCAGCCTGCTCGCACATCGCGGGCTTTCACCCGGCGTCGTCGTCGCGCCGCTCGCTCGCGGGGTGGTGGCGCCGCTCGAGCAGCTCGTGCTGCTCACCGACGAGGAAATCTTCGGGCCGCGCGCGCGCCGCCCCCCGGAACGCAAGCGCCCGGCCCGCGCGCTCCTCGAAGATCTGCGCGCCCTCACGCCGGGGGACCACGTCGTCCACGTCGAGCACGGCATCGGCCGCTACGTTGGGCTGGAGCGCCGCGAGGTTGGCGGCATCGGGCTCGACCTCATCGTCGTCGAGTATGCGGGCGGCGATAGGCTGTTCTTGCCGGTTTACCGGCTGAACCAGGTCCAGAAGTACTCGGGCGGCGACGGCTCGCCCCGGCTCGACCGCCTGGGCGGCCAGACGTTCGCGCGCACCAAAGCCAGCGTCGCGCGCCGCGTGCGACAGATGGCGGACGAGCTCTTGCGCCTCTACGCGGAGCGCAACGCGCTCAACAAGACGCCGCTCGCGCCGCCCGACGACGACTACGCCGCGTTCGAGGCAAGCTTCCCGTTCGACGAAACGCGGGACCAGGCCGCCGCGATCGCCGAGGTCATCGCCGATCTGCAAAACCCCAAGGTGATGGATCGCCTCGTGTGCGGCGACGTGGGTTTCGGCAAGACCGAGGTCGCACTCCGCGCGGCGTTCTTGATGGCGCTCGGCGGCCGGCAAGTCGCGGTGTTGTGCCCGACGACCGTGCTCGCCCAGCAACACTTCCAGACCTTCTCGCAGCGCTTCACCGACTGGCCAATCGAGGTGCGCCCGCTGAGCCGCTTCCAGAGCAAGACCGAGCAAATCGACACCGTGCGCCGGCTCCGCGAGGGCAAAGTCGACGTCGTCATCGGCACTCATCGCCTGCTCTCGAAGGACGTTCACTACAAGAACCTCGGCCTGTTGGTCGTGGACGAAGAGCAGCGCTTCGGTGTCACGCACAAGGAGCGCATCAAGCAGCTCCGCGCCAACGTCGACGTGCTCACACTGAGCGCCACGCCCATTCCGCGCACGCTGCAGCTGGCCGTCGGGGGCCTGCGCGACATGTCGCTCATCGCCACGGCACCCATCGACCGCCGCTCGATACGCACGCTCACGAGCCAGTTCGACGCCACGCTCGTGCGAGAAGCCGTCGAGCAGGAGCTCTCGCGCGGTGGGCAGGTGTTCTACGTCTACAACCGCGTAGAGGGGTTACACGAGCGCGCCGAACGCGTGAAAGCGCTCGTGCCGAGCGCGCGCGTCGCCGTCGCCCACGGCCAACAGTCCGAGGAGATGCTCGAGCGCACCATGCTCGGCTTCGTCGGTGGCGAGTACGACGTGCTCGTGGCGACGGCGATCGTCGAAAGCGGCCTCGACATCCCTCGCGCCAACACCATCCTCATCGATCGCGCCGACATGCTCGGCCTATCGCAGCTTTATCAGCTCCGCGGTCGGGTGGGGCGCGCCCGCGACCGCGCCTACTGCTACCTGCTCGTGCCGCCCCCCTCGGAGCTCAGCGACGAGGCCCGCCAACGCCTCGAGGCACTCGAGCGCTACAGCGAGCTCGGCTCCGGGTTCCACCTCGCAACGCTCGACATGGAGCTGCGCGGGGCCGGCGATCTGCTCGGCGCCGACCAGAGCGGGTTCGTGGCGAGCGTCGGCTTCGAGCTCTTCTGCCGCATGCTCGAGGAGGCGACGCTCGAGTTGCGCGGAGAAACGGTCGTTCACGACGTCGACCCCGAGCTCTCCTTCGACGTCGAGGCCCTGCTCGCCGCCGAATACGTCGCCGAGGTCGGCGTGCGCCTTTCCCTCTACAAGCGTTTTGCGAGCGCGGCGAGCGAAGCGGAAGTCACCGATCTCGCCGAGGAGCTCGAGAACCGCTTCGGCTCCCCGCCGCTCGAAGCGCGCCGATTCGTCGAGCTCATGCGCCTCAAGTGCGAGCTGAGACGTCTCCGTGTGCTCGGCTGCGAGGCGAGCGAAAAGAGCGTTTCGTTCCACCTGAGGGACGACACACCCCTCGACCCTGCGAAGGTGCGCGAGCTCGTGGGACGCAAGCGCTCGCCCTATCGGCTGAGCCCCGACGGCCGGCTGACGCGACGTCTGCTCGAAACGGAAGCCGCAGCCGACGGACTCGTGCTCGCCGCTCGCGCCCTCGAAGAGCTCGCGGCCTGCGTCTCCTGACGACACCGGCGCCCCGCAACTTCAGTAGACGAGCTCCCGAAGGCAAGCGATTGCCGCGCCTCACTTCGTCGAAGGTGGCGGGCTCGTCGCGTGGCGTTGCTCGAGGCGTCGCGACTCGTCGATCACGCGTTCGAAGATGCGCCGCACGGTCTCTGGCTCGAGGGGCGTCGGCGCGAGCTCCGTGAGCCGCGCTATCAGGAGTCGCTCCCGCTCGGGGTCGTAGACCGGCAAGTCACGCGCCGCCTTGTATTCCCCCACCTCGAGCACGAGCCGCACGCGTTCTGCGATCAGCTCCAGCAAGCGTTGATCGACCGCGTCGATGGCGTCACGGAGCGCTGCAAGTTCCGATTCGCTCACGGAGCAACCCTACCACTTCTGGTCCGCGTGCCGCATCACCGTACCACCGTATCGCAGCCGAACACCACGCGTGCGTCGAGGACGTCGCCGGACTCGAGCCCTTCGCACGCGGCGCCGTTGACCACGACCGTCCGGTCGCCGTCCCAGGACCAGCCGTCCTCGCCATCGAACGGCACCAGCTGTGCGTCGAAGTACACGTTGACGAGGCTCGGGTCGTCGGGCGCCGATTCGAGCTGGATCGAGCAGGGAATCGTGACGCTCGTGCCGATCGCGAAGAGCGCCGTCCTGAGGTCATCGGCGTCCGCGACGGCGTAGTACGGAACGGCCCCGTCCCGGGCCGTCCCACCCGCCTCCGCGAGCCGACCGAGCAGCTTTGCGTACGGCTCGGCCCCCGGCATGCCGACGACGAACGTCTGAATCCCTTCCTCCGCGAGCGCGCTGATCTCGGCTTCCGTGTCGTCCCCGTCCACGCAGTATCCCCCCGCCGCCGGCCCCGTGGTGTCCGGATCGCAGCAGTTTAACGCGGCATCACAGGCGCGCCCACCGACGGTCGCGCCCTCGATGTTCAAGGTGCAATCGGCGGCAGCGCACCGCCCACCGAGGTTGCAGTTGGGCGCGCCATCCGTCACCAAGACGACCGAGGTCTCGCCTTCGAGGCCCCGAAGCGTCGGCCCGAGCGCGCGCAGCGTCGCCGAAGTCGGCGTGCCGCCCACGGGCGCCAGGTTGCCGAGCTTCAGCATGAACGAAATCAGTGTCGGGTCGTCCTTGCCCTCGCATGTCGGTAAGGCGCCCAGCGTCGCAGGGAAGACCTGGCTTCCGGGACTGCAGTCCTCCGGGTTCACCGTCGTGGGAAAGGCGGCCGCGCCGTAGCGCACCCGGTGTCCGATGGCCCGCAACAGACCACCCAGCACGGCGCGCGCCGATTGATAGCGGGTGAGCGACGACCCCGGCATCAACGCTCCCATGCTGCCCGAGCGATCGATGACGAAGTAGAGGTTCTTGGGGGCCACGAGCTCGTGCAGGAACGTCTCGCCGCAGAACTCGCCGCAGGGGCTCACGTCGGCGTCGACATCGACCAGGCCGCCATCCTGCTCCGGCTCGGTTTGGTCGGTGTGCACGAGCTTGCGCGGGTCGGTCCCTTCGTGGCTACTGCACGAAAGGCCGAGGAGGCACGCCACCAAAAACCCGCGCATCGCCAACATGAAAGCATAGCAGCCCGGCGCGAACCCGCGCCAAGCCCCGATAAAAGCGCTACTGTCGGGGCGAGCATGCCTTTTGGTCTTGCCCACGAGCCCCAGGCTTCGGCTACGAAAAGGGCGGCGGCATGGGTCGTCTTCTGGACTCGCTGACGAACGGGCTCGCGCTCCTCGCGTGCTTCTTGTTCGTGCTCGGACTCTCCGACACGCCTCGCACGCGCGTCGAAGCGATGCTGGCACCCGCCCCCCCTGCGAGCGTCACCGTGCGAGACGCGCGGCTCATCGTGGCGGTCGTCGACGAGGCGGGTCTGCCGCTTGCCGGTGCCACGACCACGCTGTTCTGGGAGCACGAGGGCACCGAGTATTTCGTGGGATCGGCCACGACCGACGCCGCGGGCGAGCTCGAGATCACGGGTGCACCACGCGGGCGAAGCTGGGCGCTGACGAGCGCACCGGGCCGCGCCCGTGTCTCGGCCGTGCTCGTGCTCGCCGCGGGCAAGAATGTACATCGAGCGGTGCTGGGCGCCGAGGCGCGCGTGCGCGTGCGCGTGACCGACGAGCGCGGAGCGCCGCTCTTTCGCGCGACCGTGCTCGTTCAGGGCACCGACCCGCTACCGTTCGGCGCGCTCACCGACACCAAGGGCACGGCTTCGCTCGCGCGTTTGCCGCCGGCACCGTGGAAGGTGAAAGCGTCCGCGCCCGGCTACGAGTCCCTGGAGCGCGGCAACGTCCGCGGCGAAGTGACGCTCTCGTTGCGGCGCCTCGCGTCGATCAGCGTGCGCGTCGAACGCCGCGACCGAAAGCCCGCGCCCGGCGCCACGGTGGCCATCGCCGGCTCGGCGCTCTGGCCGGCCCGCCGGAGCGTGACCGGGCCCGACGGGACGACGCGCATCTCGGGCCTCCTCGCGGGCGCTTATGATCTCCAGGCTTCGCTGGGAACGGCCGTGTCGCGGACCGCGCTCGGCGTGAGCCTCGAGCGCGGCGAGGACGCCGACCTCACGCTCGTGCTCGAGCCCGGGAGGATGATCACCGCCGTCGTCACCGACGGCGAGGGCGAGAGCCCAGTGCTCGTTCCGAACGCCGACGTCGTGCTGAGCTCGGGCGGGCTCGCCTCATTCCCGCTGCTCGGCCGCACGGGATCGAACGGGCGCGTGACGCTCGGTCCGATCGCCCCGGGTCCGGCCACGCTCGCTGCGCGCGCGGAGGGATTCGTATCGAGCGCGCTCGTATCCGTGCCGGAGCCGACGCTCGAGCCGGTGACCGTCGCGCTCGTTCGCGGAGCGACCATCCGCGGCGAGGTCGTCGACGGGCGCGGCTTTCCGGTCGAGGGCGCCAGCATCGAGGTCGCGGGAAGCGACGCCTGGGGCCTGCCCGTGTCGGAGACGCCCTTTTTGAACGCGTTCCGGAGCACTCATTTCGACTTTGCGCTCTCCGGCCCGAGGCCGCTCATCCCGGCGGGCGAGCTCGGCGTGATGCCGGGCCCCGTACCGCCGATTCCCGCCGCAGGGACGCGCATCGAGCCCGGCGCCGACCTCTGGGCGCTCGCCAGCGCTCCACCGCCCACGGTGCCCGACTGGGTGACGCGAAGCGACGGACGCTTCACGGCCTCACCCGTCACGCCCGGACGCGTGCGCGCCGTCGCGCGGCATCCCGACTACGTCGAAGGGACGAGCGAGCTCGTCGCGCTCAAGCCCGGCGGCGAGGCGCACGTGCGCATCGTGATGCTAGGCGGCGGCACGCTCGCCGGCCGCGTGAAGGACGACCGCGACCGACCGGTCGAGGGTGCGGAGGTGGAGATCGCGAGCACGCGCACGTCACTCGTGCGCACCACGACGACGAAGCCGGACGGTAGCTTCGAGAGCACGGGCATTCCGTCCGAGGTCGTCGTCTCGGTGCGGCGCTCGGCGGCCGAGCACCGCATCGTGCTAAGAAAGACGCTCACGGTGCCGGAAGCCGAGCGCACCGAAGTCGAGCTCGTTTTGCCCGCACCGCGCGAGCCCGTGCGCGTGCTCGTTCGGGACGACCACGACGATCCGATCGAGCTCGCCCAGGTCACGGCGCTTTCGCTCGACCCCGACGTGCCGCTCCGGGAAACGCAATTCACCGACTCGGAGGGCGCCGTCGAGGTCGACGACGCGGCGGGTGTGCCGCTACGCGTGATTGTCGAGGCACCCGGCTTCCCTCGCCGCAGCGTGGTCGTTGACCACGCGCCGGCGACGCTCGAGGTCTCGCTCACCGTGGGCGTCGTCGTCGAAGGAACGGTGACGGCCGTGCGAGGGCGGAGCTGGGTCGAAGGAGCGCGTGTGTCACTCGTTTCCGGGGGCGTTCGCCGCACGGCGCTGACCGACGCCGAGGGTCACTTTCGCATCGCCGACCTCGCGGCCGGCCCGGCGCATCTCGCGGTGGCGCACCCCGACTACGCCGAAGCCGAGCTCGATTTCGTCGTGACCCCGACGGGCCGCGCTGATCGCCCGCAGACCCTCGACCCCGTCGATCTCGACGAGCCGGGCACCGTCGAGGGCGAGGTGGTCGACCACGAGGGCGAGCCCGTGAGCGGGGCGCGCGTCGCGGTCGGCGTCGTACCGACCTTCCTGCCGACGGGCGCGCTGCCGGCGTCCATGGCCCAGACGGACGCGAACGGTCGCTTCACGCTGCCGCGCGTCGCCCCGGGGCGCCGCACGCTCGAAGCCTTGTCGGCCGTGTCGGGCCGCGGGCGCGCCACGGGCGTCGAGGTCACGGCAGGTCGGGTCACCGACCGCGTGCGCATCGTGCTCACCGAGCCGGTCAAGGACGACCCTTCGCTGCTCGGCGGCAACGTCGCCGTGACGCTGGGTGAGCGCGGCGCCGGAGCCAACCTGGAGATTGTCGTGGCGACGGTCACGGCCACGAGCGAAGCCGAACGAGCCGGTTTCGCCGCAGGTGACGTTGTGGTCCACATCGACGGTGTCGCACCGCGCGACATGGCGGACGCGCGCCGACGCTTTTCCGGTCGGCCCGGGACGGACCTCGTGATTGAAGTGCGCCGCGACGAGCATACGGTGGTGCTCAGGGTCGAGCGCGAGCTACTCAGGAAATGAAGCCAGTTGCCGCTCCAGTCGCCAGGTCTCAAAATAGGCGCATGCGGAGGTTTTCGCCCCTGCGCCTCGCCGCCACGCTCGGCCTTCTCACGGCCGTCGGCTGCAGCGCGCCCGACGGGGTCCCGGCGAGCTCGGCGTCGGCACCCGCACCGTCGCCCGCCGACTTCCAGGGAGTCTACCAGGGCCCGTATCACATCTATCTTCGCATCGTGACGAACGGCTCGCAGGCGTCCGGCACCTGGCGCGCCATGGGCGAGCGGCTCGGCGAGCTCCACGGCACCATCGTCGGCGATCGCCTCACCTTCACCTGGTCGGAGGAATGCCGCGGTGAAACCTGGTCGGGCCACGGCTCGTTCGTCTACGGCGAATCCGAAATAGCGGGGCACGGACTCCTGCGCGGTCAGTGGGGGCTCGGCCCCCGCAGCACGGGTGGCGCCTGGTGGGCCCTCAAGCGCCAGGACCTCGGCGTCAACGCCAAGGTGAGCCTGCTCATGGACGGCGGCAGCGAGGACGACGAGAACGAGCAGAGCAACTGCGTCGGCGGCTGCGACGAAGCCGAGCTACCCGAAGACTGAGCGGGAGGGCCCGCCTACTTCGGCTTGGCGGTGAGCTCGATCATCACCGGCGCGTCGGACGAAAGCTTGCCCTTGAGCGATCCCCCGATGGCGTCCGTCACGCTCTTGACGAACTTGCCGGCGCCGTCGCGAGGATTGATTTCGAATTTCTCCAGATTCACGCTGAAGGGCTCGAGGGTCTTCACGCCGAGCGACGCGAGCTTTTTGCCTTCGAACTTGAACGTCAAGAGGACCTTCGCGCTCTTCGTGGCCTCGCGACCGTGCAAGCGAAGCGGGCCGGACACCGTGGCGATCACCTTGCGCTCCGGCCCCTCCAGATCGAGCACACTCTTCTCGGAAGGCATCACCGAATCGATGCGAAACTCCACGAGGCGGTTCTTCTCGGCCTGCTCCGCCGTGACCTCGCCCTCGTGCGGAACGAGCTGCAGCCAGTCCCGGGCGTGCTCGTTCTGCTTGGGATTCACCTTCCGCTCGCTGTACTCGCCGTTCTCTTCGGGGCGGCGCTGCTGGTAGAGCGTCAGCTTGCCGAGATCCACCTTGATGATGCCCGTCGACTTCTCGAGGTCGGCGAGATCGATCGAAAGCTCGCCGCTCGCGGACGCGGGGGCGTCGCCGTCGATCTTCTCGAGCGGCGAGTCCATCAGGAACTTCACGGAGCTCGTGGGGCCCTCGACGGCGAGCGAGACGGCACCGTTCGAAGCCGCCTTGGGCGGGGCCAGTGTGGCGCTCGAGACGGGCGCGAGGTCCTTGGGCGGCTCCTTCTTGCTGCAGCCCGCGGCAAGCGCGGCGGCGAGTAGCGCACCCGTGAATATGAGTCGTGCCATCGTCACTCTTTTACGGCAC
Source organism: uncultured delta proteobacterium (assembly GCA_963841435.1). GTDB lineage: Bacteria > Myxococcota_A > Polyangia > Polyangiales > Polyangiaceae > PMG-095. The sequence goes on along the minus strand of CAWJCS010000001.1, from coordinate 40,521 downwards.
GGGCCTCGATTGGTTTCAACCGACCCCCGTGCTCGGGCGAAAGGGCTAGTGATCGCCCGGCTCGTCGTCCGACGGCTCGCTCATGTCCCCGGGGGACAGCAGGAAGATCATGGGCACGAGGCCAATCGCGAAGAGCAGCGTACCGACGATCTTTGCAAGCGTGACGAGACCGGGTTCCATGGCGGGGTCGGACCATAGCGCCTGTCACGTCGCCTGGGAAGCGCCAGACTGCCGAGTCTTCCGGGCCCTCGGCCTTCCCTGCACGCTCGGCGAGCGTTCTCGCCTCACCGAAAGCTCGCCGAACTGCCCCCGACGACCCGGACCCGACGAGGCGGGCCCCGCGCTCAACGCAAAAGCTTGGCGATGGTCTGAAGCTGCATGTTGCTCGTCCCCTCGTAGATCTTTCCGATCTTCGCGTCCCGGTAGAGCTTCTCGACGGGATACTCGCGCGTGAAGCCGACGCCGCCGAACAGGTCCACGGCCTGGGAGGCGACGCGCTCGGCCACCTCGGACGCGAAGAGCTTCGCCATGGCCGCCTCCTTCACGAAGTCGGCACCCGCGTCCTTCAAGCGTGCGGCGTTGTAGACCAAGAGCTTCGCCGCTTCGACCTCCATCGCCATTCGTGCGAGCTGAAATTCGACGCCCTGGAACTCCACGAGCGCCTTGCCGAACTGCTTGCGCTCGCGCGCGTAGCCAAGCGCATGCTCGAGCGCTCCCTCGGCGAGGCCGAGCATCTGTGCCCCGATGCCGATGCGCCCCTCGTTCAGCGTGAGGATCGCGATCTTGTAGCCATTGCCCACCTCGCCGAGGACGGCGTCGGACGGCACCTCGCACCCCTCGAGCACGAGCTCGCACGTGCTCGACGCGCGGATACCGAGCTTGTCCTCCTTCTTGCCGACGGAAAATCCCAAGTACCCGCGCTCCACGAGGAAAGCCGTGATGCCGCGGTAACCCTGCGCCGGGTCGACGTTCGCGAAGACGATGAAAAGCGAGCTCTCCGCGGCGTTCGTGATCCAGAGCTTCTGGCCGGTGAGCACCCAGTGGTCGCCGCGCCGCTCGGCGCGAGTCTTGAGTGCGAAGGCGTCCGACCCCGAACCTGCCTCGCTGAGCGCGTACGATCCGACCCATTCGCTCGCCAGGCGCCCGAGGTATTTCGCCTTCTGCGCGTCCGTGCCCCAGCGCACGAGAGCGTTGTTGACCAGCGTGTTCTGCACGTCGACGAGCACGGCAACGGAGGGATCGACGCGCGCCAGCGCCTGAACCGCGAGGATCGCGTTCATGAACGTCGAGCCAGCACCACCGAGGCTCGCGGGTGTTTCGATGCCCATCACGCCGAGCTCGAAGAGCAGAGGGACGAGGCTTTCGTCGAGCGCACCCGCGGCGTCCATCTCGGCCACTTTCGGGGCAACGCGCTCGCGCGCGAAGGCATGCACGGTGTCCAGGAACAGCCGCTCGTCGTCGCTCAAGGTCGTGAGGGGCGCCACGAGCACCGGATAGTAGCAACGCCGCCCACCCCGTGGGAAACTCGACGGGCGTATGTCCGGAAACAGCTTCGGTCAGGCTTTTCGCATCACGACGGCCGGTGAGTCCCACGGGCCCGGCAACGTCGTCATCATCGACGGCTGTCCGCCCGGCATCCCACTCGACGTGGCCGATCTGGCGCACGACCTCGGGCGGCGGCGTCCGGGCCAGAGCCACCTCGTGACCCAGCGCAACGAGTCCGACGAGGCGGAAATTCTCTCGGGTGTGTTCGAGGGGCGGACCACGGGAACGAGCATCGCCATCCTGATTCGCAACCAGGACCAGAAGAGCCGCGACTACGACGATATCAAGAACAAATACCGCCCCGGCCACGCCGACTTCACCTTCGACGAGAAGTACGGCTTTCGCGACTACCGCGGCGGCGGGCGCTCGAGCGCCCGCGAGACGGTGGCGCGCGTCGCAGCCGGCGCCGTCGCCAAGAAGCTGATCGCCGAGGCATTCGGCGGGCGCGTCGTCGGCTACGTCAAGCAGATTGGCTCCATCGTGGCGAACGTCGACGACCCCGCGGCGATCACCGAGCACGACGTCGAGACACTCGGCGACGGGAGCCCCAATCTCGTGCGCTGTCCGGATCACGACGCCGTGCCGCGCATGATAAAGCTCATCGAAGATCTGAGGAAGGATCAGGATTCGATCGGCGGCGTCAGCGAGATCGTCGCGACGGGTGTCCCGCCGGGGCTCGGCGAGCCCGTCTTCGACAAGCTCAAGGCGGACCTCGGCAAGGCGCTCTTCAGCCTGCCCGCCGTGCTCGGCGTCGAGTACGGCGTCGGCTTCGGCTGCGCGACGCTGCGCGGCAGCGAGAACAACGACGCGTTCTTCGCGGAGCCGGGCCCGGACGGCGAAAAGCACGCCAAAACGCGCACGAATCGCCACGGCGGCATGCTCGGCGGCATCAGCTCCGGCATGCCGATCGTCGTGCGCGCCGCCATCAAGCCGACGAGCAGCCTGCCGCGCGACCAAGAGACCGTTACGCAGGAGCTCGAGCCGACGACCATTCGCACGCGCGGCCGCCATGACCCGTGTCTCTTGCCGCGCTTCGTGCCCATGGGAGAGGCCATGGTTGCTCTCGTGCTCGCTGACCACCTTCTACGACATCGTGCGCAGAGCACACACGTCGGCTGACGCTCGACACCAAGCGCGGATCCCTTTCGCGCGGCGCTCGACCGCGTGTTACGCTTGTGTGTTCAGGGAGGCTTTCGAAAAACGTGCTCGACCGTAGACTCAGCCTCGTTGCTTGTGCCCTCCTCGGCGCCGTCGCGTGCGCCGTCGCGACCGAAGGAGAGATCCCGATTCCCGATCCCGGGACGACCGGCGGCTCGGCGGGCGACGGTGCCGGTGGGTCGATTGGCGGTGGCGCCGGCGTCGGGGGAAGCTCGGGCGTCGGTGGCTCTTTCGGTGTCGGCGGCTCGGGCGGTACCGCAGGCTCCGGTGGCTCGGCGGGGAGCGGTAGCGCAGGCGGCGCAGGCGGCTCGGGCGGCGCAAGCGGCTCGGGCGGCGCGGGCTCGGTCGGCGCGGGTGGCAGCGACGGCGGCACCGGCGGCGGTGGCGGGGCAAGCGGTGCCGGTGGGAGCGGCGGCTCGGCGGGAAGCGCGGGCACGAGCGGCAGCGCGGGCAAAGGTGGCAGCGGCGGCATGGCGTTCGGCGGTGCGGCCGGCGTCGGCGGCGCCGGGACGGGCGGTGGCGCGGGCAAAGGCGGCTCCGCAGGGCAGGGTGGCGCAAGCGGCTCCGCGGGAAGCGGCGGCTCCGCGGGCAAAGGCGGCTCGGCAGGACAGGGTGGCGCGAGCGGCTCGGCGGGCAAAGGCGGAGCGGGCGGCACCGGCTCGGGCACGTGCACGCCGCCGAGCGGTACCACGTGCATGGACGCGTCACCCTACTCGATGGCGTGCGCGTATTCGAAGGACGACTACGTCCTTGCGATGTGCACGGTCGGGACCGGGGGCTGCCTCCAGGGTCACACGATGCTGTTTCAATGCAAGACCGGCTGCGACACGCAAAACCCCGGCACCATCGTGGATCAGACCAATTGGTCGATCGCGAGCCAGTGCAACAACAACTGACGAGCGGGGGTCAGTAGTGGACTGGATGACCCGAGACGCGCAGCGTGCCGAGAGCACGCTCGAGCTTCGTCACGACGGGGGTCGGTAGCGGCGAGTAGTCGAGGGGCGCAGCGAAGCGCTGACCTTCGTGCACCGCCCACCACAAGAAGCGGGCGAGCGCCTCGCCCTTGTCGGCGTGGTCGTTGTCGCGGTGAACGAGCAGGTAGGTGTAGGCCGAAAGCGGGTAGGCGGCGTCGCTCGCTGTGTCGCGCAGGGAAACGTGGAGCGCATCGGGCATGGCCACACTCTCCGCGGCGGCCGTCACGGCGGCAACGGAGGGGATCACGAAGCGGCCTGCCCGGTTCTGGATCGCCCCGAGCGGCAAGTCGTTCTGCTTCGCGTACGCCAGCTCGGTATAGCTGAGCGTCCCCGGTGTGGAACGCAGGATGCCCGTGACGCCCTCGTTGCCCTTGGCGCCTAGCCCGACGGGGAACCGCACGTTCTTCGCGCTGCCGACCTTGTCCCGCCACTCGGAGCTCGCCGACGCCAGGCACTCGGTGAAGAGCGCCGTCGTGCCGCTCCCGTCGGAGCGGAAGACGACCGTGATCGGCTCGTCGGCCAGCGCGATGCCCGGGTTCAAGCGAGCGAAGTCGGGCGCGCTCCAGCGCACGATGTCTCCGAGGAAGATCTTGGTCAAGAGCTCCGGCGTGAAGCGAATGGGAGCGCCGAGCCCCGACACGTTGTAGCTGACAACGACCGCACCGACGGAGGTGGGGACGTGCAGGACCGGTGCGCTCACGCGCGCAAGCTCGTCCGGCGCGAGAGGAACGTCGCTCGCTCCGAAGTCCACGGTGCCCGCGAGGATCTGACGGACCCCACCGCCAGAGCCGATGGGCTGGTAATTGACCCGCACGTTCGGCACGAGCCGGTGGTACTCGTCGATCCACTTGGAATACAGCGGAAATGGGAAGGTCGCGCCCGCGCCATGCAGCGATACGCCGCCCGTCGAGCGCTCGCAGCGCTGACCGCAGCCGGCGAGCAGCAAGCCGGCGAGGACCGAGCGACGATCGATCATCCGCCGCCTCGAGCGCGACGCGATTCGGAGCCCTCCCGGAGCTTGTCGCGCCCGAGCGTCGCGCTCACGAGCTGGTGACACCAGTCAGAAGCTTGCCTGAGTGGAAAGAATGGCTTCCGTCTTGGCGACATTGGTGCGGTGATCGGTGTGCGTGGGATCATAGCCCGACACGCTCAGCGTGATCTTCGCCTCGTTCGACTGGATCAGCCACGCGAGCCCGCCCTCGTAGTGCCGGTAGTGGTCGCCCCATTTGTCCATGTCGGGATCGATGTCCCCGAAACGAGCCATCGGTTGCAGGCGATCGAGGATCGTATAGGCAAGCTGGATCGTCGTCCCCTGACCGCGGACGGCGGGCGCCTGGTTCTTGCGGTCCCAACCGCGGATGTGCTCGGCGAGGACCAGGGCACCGTAGCCTTCGTACCTGAGATCCCCCTCGAGACGATCCCGCGTGACGCCTTCGCGCTTGCCGAGCGTGGTGTAGCCCACGCCGGCCAGTGTGAGCCCCTCGATCGGGTAGACCTCGAGCCGCAGCGCGACGTCCTTTGCCCGGTCGTCGTCGAGCTTGTTTTGCCCGGATCCGTTGAAGATGCCTGCGTAGTAGCCAAGGTAGCGGCCAATCTTCTTCTCCAGCCTCACACCGATGTCGCGACGGTCACCGTAATATCGCTCGATGGGAGCCCGCTCCGGGAAGAGCAACTTCGACGAAGAATTGTAACTTTCGTAACCGATGGGAATGCGGTACTGCCCGACGGAGACGTCGACGAAGTCGGTCGGAAACGTGATGAAGAAGTCACAGAGGATCGTCAGCGCACCCGAGGACCCGGTTACTTTCACGGTACCAGCGTCCCCAGGCGTCGCAACCTCGACGGCGTTCGGCTCGAGAGCCCGCGCGGCATCCAGCATCAGCTGATACCGAACGGTGTCCGGGATGATATCGCCTTTCATCTTGAGCTCGGCGCGTCGAAGCCGAAAAGAGAACGTCGTCTCGTCGGCGGGCTCGCGCACGCTCTGTCGGCTTGCGACGACCCAGAACTGCAAGAGGGCGCTCGGCTGGAACGTGCCGCCGAGCGCCTTACCGACGGAAAGGCTCGACCGCGCCGCAGGAGCTGCGGGCGGCTCGGGCAGGGGTCCGGGGGCGGTCGCCGCAGGCGCAGCCGGCACCCCCGCCTGTTGGAGCTCGGGAGCCGCCGGCTGCGCGTTCGCGCAGACGGACCAACCAAGCGCACAGAGCACGAAACACCTTCCAAAAGCCCTCGATCGATGCACATTTCTTCGATTCGCCATCGGCGTGTCACACGACAGGACTTTTGTGACGAATCGGGGGCGGTATCGTGATTAATGAGAAAACTCCGTGAACGAGCGTCGACCACCCAGCGATGTCTCGGTGACGCGAGGCGGCGGGCCCGCCGGTGCGCGCTTCAGCGGCCGGTGGGCGCTCGTGACGGGTGCCTCGTCCGGACTCGGAACCGAGATGGCCCGCAGCCTCGCGCGCCGGGGAGCGAACCTCATCCTCACGGCGCGCTCCGAGAGTCGGCTCGAGGAGATCGCGAGCGACCTCGGCCGCGTCAACGGCATCGCGGCACGCGCCATCCCGGCTGATCTCTCCGAGCCCGGCGGCGCCATGCGACTGCTCGAGCAGGTCGCGGCGTTGGGCGTGCCCGTCAATCTCCTCGTCAACAACGCCGGCTTCGGGAGCGCCGGACCGCTCGCCACGCGCGAGGCAGAGCGCGAGGCCGCCATGGTCCGCCTCAACGTCGAGGCCGTCGTGTCTCTGACGCGGGGCCTCCTCTGCCCGATGCTCGAGGCGCGCCGCGGCGGCGTCATCAACGTCGCGTCGACAGCGGGCTTCCAGCCGGTGCCGTACATGGCCACCTACGCCGCAACCAAGGCGTTCGTCTTGAGCTTCACGCTCGCTCTCGCTACGGAGCTCGAAGGCTCGGGCGTTCACGCGATGGCCTTTTGTCCGGGACCGGTGCGCACCGGGTTCCAGGCAGCCGCTGGATTGGAGCGACCGGGCTTGGGTGTGGCGGTGCTGAGCGCCACCCGCACGGTCGAGGGCGCGCTCCACGCCTATGAGCGCGGTCGCACGCTATACGTCCCCGGCGTCGTCAACGCGGCGCAGACGCTCGCCGCGCGCGTCGTTCCTCGTGGCGTGCTTTCGTGGGCGACAGTGCGCGCGATGCGGCGCTGGGGCCGAGTGTAGCGCCCCTCACACTGCGCTCAGTGCAGCGTGTGCCACTCGCCCTCGTGTTGAACGCGCGGCACCTCGATCTCCAGCGGGGTGGAGCTCGGGACGGGCGTCGACCCGACGGTCGGCGCGCGCGCGAGCACGATGTGGATGCGGGCGTTTTCCTGCAGGCGACGCAGGTGATCTTCGCGTGCCTCGTCAACGGCCCAGCGTTCGAGCGTGGCGCGGCTCCGCGCCCGTCGCTTGCGCCAGCCCCAGACGAAGAGCCCCAGCATGCCCACCCAGACGGCGGTGCCGCTGAACAGGATCGGCCAGAACGTGTAACGCTTCGCAACGTCCTCGCGCCACTCGTGCTCGAGCGTGGCGAGGCCGACGCCGTACGCGTCCTTCGACGCCGCATCTAGGGATTTTCCTTCGCGAAGCTCGCGGACGAGCGCGCGGAAGCGGTGTCGCTCCTCCCTCCGCACGAGGAAGCGCACAACGTCGACGGCTTCTGCGTAGGCGACCGACGCCTTCACGGCGTCGCTCGGAAACGTGCGCTCCACCTCCGACAGCGGCAACAGCCGGTCTCCGACCGTCGCGGTCCACAGCGTCCACAGGCGATCGGCGGAGGTTTCCCCGGAAGCGAGCACGGCGAACCCCTCGTTGAACCAGCGCGGCACCGCTCGGCCCCCGACCGCGTCGTTTAGCGCGACGTGCGCGAGCTCGTGGCGGAAAATCTGATCGAACGTCGTGAGGATCGTTTGGCGACAGCGGAGACAGCGTCAAAAGCACGAGGCCGATCTCCGGGTAGGCGACGCCCGAGGCGTAGTCCGGATAGGGAGCCCCGGCGGGAGCGAGCGTCTTCATTTCTCCGGGCGTGCGGGCGATGTTGACGCGCACGCGGCCGAGCACGGGCTGGCCGAGCCAGGCCTCGATGTCACGCCGCGCGTCGTCGGCATCGGCGATCAGCGGCTCGATGCGCTCGCGCGCGCTCGGGTGATAAGTGAAGCGAATCCACCCGCCGTCGTAGGTGTTGAAGCCGGGCGCGACGGGCGGCAGCCGCGCAGCGTCGTCGTCGAGCCGTGGCGCGTCGGACGGCGGCGAGAGCTCGTCGTGCGACAGCTCGACGGCGACGGGCTCCTGCGTGGCGGCCTGCGGCCCGCTCAGCTCGGTGTGACCCGTGCGCACGCCGTCCGCCCGATCCGCTGCCCCGGCACCGCTCGAAAGGAAGAGCAGAGCGAGCACCCAGACGAGGCGCTGGAGCAGGCGGGGCATCCGGGCGGCGCCGTTGCGACGCCTTGAGCCACCGACTGCGCGCGACACCCTACGAAACTTAAGAACGCGATCGGCCCCAGTCAACTCGACCCGGAGCCGTGCCTGGTCAGAGCCACGCGGCGGGCCCGGCCAAAACCGGTGCCCGCTCGCGGAGTTGCTCGAAAGTGCCACTTCGGCCCAGGAACGCGGACCCGAGCACCAAGATTCCCCACAGGCCCCAGCCCGCGAGCCCGAGCCACGCGACCCTCGGCAACCACCTTTGCCCACCGAGGGCAGCGGCCGCCGCGACGACGAGCAGGGAGCCGTCGATGACGTGAGCGCGCAAGCCGGGATCGGCGAGCGAGACGACGAGGACGCCGCCGAAGCTCGCGAGCGCGAGCACCATGAGCAGCGCGACGAGGGCCCGGTGCCCCGGCGTCGGACGCGCGTGAAACGCGCTGAACGCCCGCGCTGCAACGAACAGAGCCGCAAGCACGAGCGCGAGCGCGAGAACGCCGAACGTTGCCGCGCCGAGGGGCCGGTGATGGGTCGTGGCCTTGAGCATGGCGCCGAGGAGCGCCACCGGTGCGGCAGAGAGCCCGATGCCGACGCCGGGCGCCACGAGCCGACCCGGGCCACCAAGGCTCGCTGCGAGCGCGACGACGGGACCGACGAGCAACGCGCTGCCCCCCGCAAGCCCGACCCAGACCGGGAGCACGCCGGCGCCGGCCGCGGCGACGCGCAGGGTCGCGGGCACCACGACGAGCGCGGCGGCAACCGAAGCGAGCCCGAATGTCGCGCCGGAGGCGCCCCGTCCGCGCGCGTCGCTCACACGGGCCTTAGCTCGAGCCGAACCTGGTCCGCGACCGAGCCCGGAACGTATCCCTTCTCGATGAACCAGCGCACCGAGCGCGAAAGCGCCTCGCGCGCCGGGCGATGCTGGTATCCGAGGTCCTGCTCGGCCTTCTCGCTCGTCACCCAAACGTACGCGTGCGCGTAGTCCCGCGCGAGGCGCGTCGTGAGCGTCGGCGACTTGCCGGTGAGCGTGGAACGAAGCTCCATGAGCCAGGCGAGCAGCCCGATCATGACCGGCCCCTTCGGATTGCTCGGCTCGGCGAGCCCGGTGATGTCGGCGAGCATCTGGAACATCTGCGTGAACGTGACGTTCTCGCCGCCGAGGATGTAGCGTTCGCCGATGTCGCCCACCTCCATGGCACGCAGGTGGCCCTCGACGACGTCCTCAACGTCGACCACGTTGATGCCGCCCTCGGACACGGGCATCGAAAGGCCTGGCGAAAGCTGCATGTATTCGAGGAGGCCCTGGCCGTTCGGGGTGGGCTTCCAGTCGCCGGGGCCGAACACCCCGCTCGGCATGACCCGGACGATCGGCATGCCGGCGTCGACGAGCTCGTCGTACGCGGCATCCGCCTCGACCTTCGCCTCGATGTACGGCTCGGGATCAGTCAGGTTGAAGGGGTGAGTCTCGTCCATCGCGTCGGGCGTCGACGAAATACCGAGCACGGCGCAGCTGCTCGTCACGACGATGTTCTCGATGCTACGGCGACGAGCAGCGCCCATCACCTGTCGCGCCGCGAGCGCGCCCGTATCGAGGACGTGCTTCTTTTGCTTGTGCCGATAGTCGTACGCGCCCGCGACGTGGAAGAGCTGCGAGCAGCTCGCGAGCGCCCGGTAGACCGTATGCTCGACAGTGATGTCTCCCACGGCGAGCTGAAAGCGCTCGGGAGGCAGGCCCTCGAGCGGGCGCAAGTCCGCGCCCGCTCGCACGAAGCCCTTCACGTGCTCGCCGCGCGCAATTAGCCGCCGCACGAGCGCATTGCCGATGAACCCGTTGGCACCGGTCACGAGGATCCATGGGTTTTTCATCAACCCCGGGTTTAGACCAGGCGCCGCGCCGAGACAATCCGCGCCCGCGCCACCACCCCACCACCCGGGATCGGCGCCGAGCGGGCCTCATTCGGTCGGTTCGCAGACGAAGCCCATGCGGGCCGTCGTGCACAACAGATCGTTCCACTGCCAGGCGAAGTCGGAGTCGTCTCGGGGGCGAGAACGAGATTTGCCGGACGCGCGAGGATCTGCTCGCTTTCGAGAGACGTTCCGTCTCGAGACGCCCAGAGCGCCCGGGGGACGTCGACACGGAACGACGCAGCGCCGTACTTTGGCATTTCGAGACTCACCGAGCCGTTGAGGAGCTCAAATCGGACCGTCGAGCTCGACCGGTTCGCGACGCTCGATGGTCGAGCGCGCGCGTTCGGCGAGGTCAGCGACGAGCGCGTCGAGGCCCTGGGGCTCCTCCGCCGAAGACACGATGCCATCGCCCCGCTCGACGAGGGCGGCGCGCTCTTCGGGAGAGAGCCGGTCGGCCTTGTTGAGCACGCGCAGCCGCGGACGGTCCACGAGCTCGAGCTCGGAGAGGACCCGCTCGGTGCTCTCCAGGTGATCCGCGTGCTCGGGGTCGGATGCATCGACGACCTCGACGAGCACGTCCGCCTCCGCGGCCTGCTCGAAGGTCGCGCGAAAGGCCGCGAAAAGGGCCGCCGGCATGTCGCGGATGAGCCCCACCGTGTCGCTCACGATGAGCCGCTCGCCGCCGGGCAGGACGAGCCGCCGCGAGCGCGGATCGAGCGTCGCGAACAGCTTGTCTTCGGCGAGAACACCCGCACCCGTCAGCGCGTTGAGCAGCGTGCTCTTGCCGGCGTTCGTGTAGCCGACGAGCGCGACGCGCAAGAGCTCGCTCTCGCGCCGCCGCTTGCCGCGCACACCGCGCTGCTTCTCGATCACCGCGAGGGCGCGCTCCAGGCGATGAATGCGCTCGCGTGCCCGGCGTCGCCCGAGCTCGAGCTTCGTTTCGCCCGGGCCCCGCCCGCCGATACCGCCCGTGAGGCGGCTCAACGCGTCGTCCTTCTGCGCGAGGCGCGGCAGGGAATACTTGAGCTGCGCGAGCTCGACCTGGAGCTTGCCGTCGCGGCTCTCGGCGCGTTGCGCGAAGATGTCGAGGATGAGCTGCGTGCGGTCGATGACGCGAAGGTCCGTGCGCGACGCGATGCCGTGCGCCTGCGCGGGGCTCAGATCGGCGTCGAAAATCAGCGTCTCGGCGTCCAGATCGATGGCGCGCATGACGACGTCGGCGAGCTTGCCCTGACCGAGGAGGAACTTCGGATCGAGACCGTCACGCAGCTGGATCACGCGATCGGCAACTTCGACGCCCGCCGTGCGTGCGAGCGCCGCTAGCTCGTCGAGCCTGGCCGTTGCGCGCCCGAACGCGCCGCGGTGCCGCTTGTCGCCCACGTGAACGAGGATGGCGAGGCCATCCTTTGCCTTCACGCGCCGCGAGCGCGAGCGCCGCGCGAACTCGGCCTCGAGCGAGGCGACGAGCGAGCCCACGTCGGGCTGCGGCTGGCCGTACGGCTCGGGCCCGACGATCCGGTACGGCACGCCCGAATCGAGCACGGGCACGTTGTACGCCCAGGTCAGGCGGCGCGGCTCGCCATCGGGACCGAGCAGTACGGCAGCCACGAGGTCGAGCCGGAGGCGCGTGAGATCGACGATGTCGTCGTGGGTGAGCGGCTCGTCGAAGAGGTGCGTGTGCACGAGACGCAGGGCGCGAAAGCGCCCCTCCGCGGCGCGCAACCGACCGATGTCGGGCAGCATGATGCCGGTGGCGTGGCCCACGATCACGCTGTCGACGGCGCCCGATCGATGCACGAGCGCCCCCACCTGACGCTTGCTCTCGCGCGACGCCTCGACGAGCGAGCGGACCAGCTCCGGCGTCGCGATGCGATCGGACGGAACGCGCCGCCGGTAAATGCGCTCGAGCGCCTTCAGCGCGCTCGGCGCAAGACCCGAAGTGTTGCCGTGGATTTCAGGCATGCTCGACTGCGGCACGCATCGACGCGAGGTAGCCGAGCCCCGTGGCGATCGGCTGCTCGCCCTTGAGCGACAGCTCGAGCGCCTCGAGCTCGGCGCAGAGCGTCGCCGCGAGCGCGGGATCTTCCGACAGCTTCTGGAGGCTTTCGACCAAGTTCCAGCGGAGCAGCCACTCGTCCGGGAAGTCGCGCGCGAGGCGCGCGTAGATGCCGGGGAAATGTCGTCGCACTTCGGTCGCGCCCTCATGATGGGCGCGCAGGGCTTCCTCGTAAAGCACCAAGAGATCGCGATCGCGCTCGGGGATCGCGTGGGGCTTCGGAACGCGCGTGCCGGGAAAGTCACCGTTCGGGTAGAAGGCGGCGTCGACGGCGCCCGCCTCGGCCGTCACGAAATCGCCCGCTGAGATCAAGCGGAACTGGGCGAGCGACACCGGGGCGCGCTCGGGCAGCTCGAGGCGGGTGTCCTCGAAATCGAGCGAGCGCAACCGGCCGCCGGCGTCGCGCCCGCGGCGCACGAGGCGCCCGTGAACGACCGCACCCGACGCGAAGCGGAGGTCGTGCCGGCCGCTCCGCTCGTCGCGCGCCCGAGCGAGGACGGCGTCGCTCAGCTGCTCGAGCCGCTCGCCCGACGCGAGGGCGCCCGTGAGAACCCACTGCTCGGCGCCGCGTTCGGTGCCGTCCGCTTCGCCGATCAGGCCGTCCCACGCGACCGCCGTGGGTCCGGCGAAGTGCAGGAACGCGGGCGCCGCGAGCCGAGGTCCGGCGGCGTCGAGCACGCCCATCACCCAGGCGCCCGACGAGAAGCGCGCGCTCGCAAGCTCCCGGCTCGCGATGGCGCGCTCGAGGGCGAGCGCGCCGCCGATCTCGAAGGCCATGGTCTTTGCGACGCGCTCGAGCACGTCATGCAGCGCCTCGAAGCTCGGCGTCACGAAGAGCTGGGGCTGGGGCTTGGTGATGTCGTAGGTGACGCACGTCGCTTGCTCGTCGAGCACGAGCTTCTTCACGCTCGGGGCGTGGCAAAAATGGCTCTCGCCGAGCGACGAAAGCAGGCCCGCTCCGTAGATCTTGTAGTCAGCGGGTGTGCCCACGAGCCCATACTCCGCCGTCCACCAGTAGAGCCGCGACACCAGGCTCGCCTCGCTCGGCAACGTGACGCCCGCGACCGCGGCCGCGAGCTCGGCCTCTGCCGCGGAAATGCGCTCCGGCTCCGCGCCCGGATCCTCCTTCACCTCGCTCAGCTCGTGGATGGCCGCGAACACGCGCCCTTCCTCGGGTCGCGTGAAAGCACGCCTTCCGACCTCACCGATGCGCCTCAGGTACGACGCGAAGACCGGATCCGGAAGGATGGGTGCGTGACCGGCAGCCTCGTGGATGATGTCGGGCGCCGGCGTGTAGACGAGGTGTTCGAGCGTGCGCATGTCCGCCGCAATCGGCAAGATGCCGCGCGCCTGGAATTCCTTGAACGCGCGCGGCGGGATGAAACCGTCCACACACACCGCGCTCCAGCCGAAGCGCGAGAGCTTGTCGTTCATTTCATCGATGCTCGGAATGCGTTCGACCGAGATGCCCGTTGCCGCAAGCCCCTCGCGATACGCCGGATGCGCCGTCTCGACGAGGCGCGCGCGGGTCTGCAGGAGCACGAAGCGCCAGACTGCCTGGTCAACGGCGGTGTAGCGCGCGTAGTCCTGCTCTACGACGAGGTGTCTGAGGTGCGGAGGGACGTGAGGACGCGCGCCCGACATCCACGAAATCTAGCGCCGATCGCTCGATGGAGCAGGTTCGCACTTTGGACCCCCCACGCATCCGTTTTGACGGAGACACGGCGCCCTCGCGACTGCTAGGCTCGCACCCGTGCGACTGGCCACGCTAAGGGGGGCCGCGCGCGATGGATCGCTTGCCGTGGTCGACCGCACGGCGCAACGTTTCCTGAGCGCGTCGACCGCCGCGCCGAGCCTCCAGGCGGCGCTCGACGACTGGGATCGGGCCTACCCCGAGCTCACCGTGCTCGCGATGCGGCTCGAGGCCGACCCCACGCTCGGCTCGCCTCTCGATCCGGGCGCCCTCACGGCGCCGCTGCCGCGCGCGTACGAATGGATCGACGGCTCGTCCTACCTCAATCACGTCCGGCTCGTGCGCCGCGCCCGCAACGCGCCCCCGCCCGACGATCTCGAAACCGAGCCGCTCGTCTACCAGGGCGGCTCTGGCGTGCTGCTCGGCCCGCGGGATCCGCTCGTTTTGCCGGAACCCGCGTGGGGCCTCGACTTCGAAGCGGAGGTCTGCGTCGTGCTCGACGACGTGCCGCGGGCCACCGCGGCGGCAGAGGCCGCGAAATACGTGCGCCTCGTCATGATCGCGAACGATATCACGTACCGCAATCTCGTCCCCACCGAGCTGAAGAAGGGTTTCGGCTTCTTCCAGTCGAAGCCTGCCACGGCGTTCGCGCCGTTCGCCGTCACGCCCGACGAGCTCGGTGCGGCGTACCGCGACGGCCGCGTGCACCTCAGGCTCCGCTCGTCCTACAACGGCGAGCTCGTGGGCGATGTCGACGCAGGCCCGGAGATGCACTTTTCGTTCTTCGATCTGGTCGAGCACATCACGGAAACGCGAGGTTTCACCGCGGGGACGATTCTCGGCAGCGGCACCGTGTCGAACGAGGATCCCGAGCGCGGCGTTTCTTGTCTGGCGGAACGGCGCGCGGCGGAGACGGTCAAAAAGGGCGCCCCCACGACCGCCTTCATGAAAGCCGGCGACCGAATTCGCATCGAGATGCTCGACGCGAGCGGCTGGAGTATCTTCGGCGCGATCGATCAGCTCGTCACGAGCTGACGGGACGAGCAGCGAAGCGCTGCCGCCGTCCCACCCGGCCGTCTAGCGGCCGCTCCGCCGATGCGACTTTACAGCTACTTTCGCAGCAGCTCCGCGTGGCGCGTGCGCCTCGCGCTCGCCCTGAAGCACATCGAGCACGAGCTCGTGCCCGTGCACCTGTTGCGCGGCGGCGGCGAGCAGAAGGCGCCCGAGTTCGTCGCCAAGAACCCCATGAGCCAGGTGCCCGTGCTCGAGATCGACGACGGACCGTCGCCGTTTCTTCTCACGCAATCGATGGCCATCCTCGAATACCTGGAGGAACGCTTTCCCGAGCCTCCGCTCTTGCCGAGCGAGCCGGAAGCGCGCGCGCGCGTCAGGGAGCTCGCCGAGATGGTCAACAGCGGCATCCAGCCGCTGCAGAACCTCGGGCTCCGCAAATTCATTCACCAGGCGGGCGTCGAGCCCGAGCCGCTCGTGAAGTCGCTCGTCGGGCGCGGGCTCGAGGCGCTCGAGGCGAGGGCGCGAGAGCGCGCGGGTCGCTTCCTGGTGAGTGACAGTGTGACTTTTGCCGACATCTACCTCGTGCCCCAGCTCTACGCGTCGCGGCGCTTCGGCATCGACGTGGACGCCTTCCCCACGCTCAGGCGGGTCGAGCGTGCGTGTGAGGGTCTCGCTGCATTCCAGGCAGCCCACCCGAACGCCCAGCCGGACTACGAAGCCAGCGGCTGAGCAATGGCTCGTCCGCGCTTGGGCCGGTAGACTCCCGAGTCCGGGCGGCCGTTGATCTCGAAGCGATGGTGAAGTGGTTTCCTTCCTTCCGACGGGGATCCGCCGCGGCTGCCGTCACGGTGCAGGAATCGCCGCGTCCGCGCCCTGTCGAGCTTTCGCAGCCTGACGCCGAACGCGATGACCTCGTCGGCAAGCGGCTGAACGACACGTACATCGTCGACGAAGTGCTCGGCGAAGGCGGCATGGGCCGCGTGTACCGGGCGCGGCACACACGTATCGCGAGCAAGGAGTTCGCCATCAAGGTGTTGCGCCCGGAGTTCGCGCGCAACGCGGAGGTCGTGGCGCGCTTCCGCCGCGAAGCGGAGGCCGCGGCGTGCATTTCGCATCCCAACGTCGTCGGCGTCTACGACGTCGATCAGACGCCCGAGGGGCAGTCGTACCTGGTGTGCGAGTACCTGAAGGGTGTCGATCTGGCCGACGAAATCCAGCGGATCGGGCCGCTCGACGTGCCAACGGCGACGCACGTCGCCATCCAGGCGTGCCGGGCGCTCGAGGCCGCTCACGCGCGCGGCGTCGTGCATCGCGATCTCAAGCCGCACAACGTGTTCTTGCTCGCCGACGAGAGCGGCGAGATCCCGGCGCGGGCGTCGGTGAAGCTTCTCGACTTCGGGCTGTCGCGCTTCGTCGACTCGCCGGGCACCCAGCTCACGCAGACCGGCGTCATCATGGGCACGCCGGCGTACATGGCCCCCGAGCAGGCCGACGGCACGGGCGTCGATCCCCGCACCGACGTGTACGGCCTCGGCGCCGTGCTGTTCACGGCGCTCTGCGGCCGGCCACCGTTCGAGGGCGAAACGCTGCAGCAAGTGGTGCTCGCCGTGCTCACGCAGGAGGCGCCGCGCGCGAGAGAGATCAATCCGAGCATCCCGGAAAACCTCGAGCTCGTGCTGCAACGCGCGATGGCCCGCAACCGCGAGGAGCGCTACCAGAGCGCCACGGAGCTCCGGCGAGCGCTCGAGCCGTTCCTCGCCCACGACGAGCTCGAGATCGTCGACGAGGCCGGGGCGCGGCCGGTGCAGAGCTCGCGCAGCATGCTGGACGCCGAGGCGCGCGCCGTCGGCACGGCGCGGCCGCGCCTCGCGCTCTACGGCGCGCTCGGCCTCTTCCTACTCATCGCGGCCCTTTCGAGCGTTCTGCCCGCCGTCGAGCTTTTCACGGGGCGGCTGAGCTTCACGCGTGCCGAGGTCGCGCTGCTCGTGCTCGCCGTCACCGGCACGCTCATCACGCCCGCGTTGCTCGTCATCGCGCGTTTGCGAAAGAGCGTCTGGAAGAACCATTCACGCGTGCTCGGACTGCTCGATTCGGTGCGCGGCATCCTGTTCGCCGGTCTCGTGAGCTACGGCCTTGCCGCACTCTCGGTGCGCGTGCTCGACGACGTCGTGGGCCGCATCTCGGGCAATGCCTTGCTCGAGGGCACGGGCGACCACGGCTGGGCGGGCTGGAACCTATTGTTCCTCGTGGTGGCGGCGCTGATGGGCGGCCTCACGGGGGCCCGCATCGGGATCGACCGGCGCCCGGGGCCCCGCCTGCTGCGCCGGCTCACGCCCGTGCTCACGGTGTGCGGCGTGCTCGTCTCCGGGCTCATCGTCTACGCGGGGTTCGTGTGGCGTGCTCACGAGGCACGGGAGCGCGCCGCCGCC
Source organism: uncultured delta proteobacterium (assembly GCA_963841435.1). Taxonomy (GTDB): domain Bacteria; phylum Myxococcota_A; class Polyangia; order Polyangiales; family Polyangiaceae; genus PMG-095. The sequence continues at coordinate 23,326 of CAWJCS010000001.1, read as the reverse complement.
GAGGAGCGCGCGAAGCCCCCGAAGCCCCCGAAGCCGCCCCCGCCCAAGCCGCTCGGGGTCACGGAGCGGCTCGCCGCGCTGCAAAAGCCCGCCAAGCCGGCGGTCGGTGGAGCCGCGGAAGCCGCGAAGCCCGCCAAACCGTCGCGCGCCCCCGCCAACGAGCTCGCCGCGGCCGTTGCCAAAGGCGTCGACGGCTTGTTGCCGCTCGCCGAGCACTACCCCGAAGACCCGGCGGTACTAAAGCCGTTGCTCATCGCCTTCGCGAGCCGCTCCACGGGTCTCGCCGATGCGATGGTGGTCGCCGCGCGCCTGTTCGACGCCGCGCCCGAGCAAGCCGTCGACGACGACCTGCGCTTCCTCGTGAAGAAGGCCGCGGGGACGCCCGGCGAAACCTCCAAGCTCGCGTTCGCCGCGCTCACCGAGCACATGGGGAGCGCCGGGCCAGACCTACTCTACGAGATGATGCTCGGCGACGCGAAGACGAGCAAACAGGCGCAAACCCTGCTCGCCACCGAAGATGTCATGTCGCGCGCGTCGCCGGCGCTCGCCGTCGCTTTCGACCTCAGGCGGGCCACGTCCTGCAGCAGCAAGGTGCCGCTGCTCGCGCGCGCCGCCGAGCTCGGCGACGACCGCACCATCGCGATCCTGTCGCCCCTCGCAACGGGCTCGAGAAAGGGCTGCGGCCGACGCAAGCGCGACTCGTGCCCGCCCCCTTGCGCCGAGGAAGCGAAGCGCTTCAACGAGACCATCGCGCGCATCGTGAGTCGCGGCGCCGCGACGCGGCGCTGATCCGCCCCCGCGAGCCGTTCCGCCGACGCGCGCCGACGTGCGCCGCCGACCGCCACCCCCGCTCCTTTCGGCGGGCCCCGCCCGTGCCGACTTTCTCTTCGACGCCGGACACGCGCGGGCGTAAGCCCCCGTCACCGGTATGACCTTGTCGGAACGCGGAAGATCCCGAGCGGCGCTGCTTGTCGCCGCGGTGCTCCACGCGTTCCTGTTGTTCGCCGTGCGCGAGGTCGGGCACGGCACGCCGCGCGCTCCTTCGAGCCCACCGCCCGACGCGGACGCGACGCTCGTCTTCGTCGAGCCGCTCGAGGACGGCCCGGAGCCGACCCTCGCGGCGCTCGATCGCCCGGCGCCCGACGACGAGCTCCGCGGCGCTGTCGAGCACCGCGCAGCGCTTCGGCCCGGCCCGGCACCCCGAGCACCATCCGAGCCCGGGCCCGCCGAAAGCACCGACGCGGACCAGGGCGAGAGCGGCGCGCAGGCCCCCGCCCCCGAGCTCCCCTCACCGGAGCCCGGATCGGGGCAAGGTAGAGCGGCACGAAAGGCACCCGGCCTGACGCTCGAGCAGCTCGGCATCGGTGAGCACAACCCGTTTTTCGCCGATGCCGCGCGCACCATCGGCGACAAGCCGCCACCCGGTGAGGGGATCCGCCATTCGCTCCACGACGCGATCGTGAAGAGCGACCAGGCACGGGGACTCGGCCCCGAAGGCCCCGTGCTCACGCTGCTCGAAGCGCAGACGCGCGCGAGCGACTCCATCATGAACGGCAGCGCGCTCGTCCGTGTCATCACCGACGGTCGCGGCCGCGTGATCGGCGTCGAGCTCGTCGAAGCCTCGAGCGACGAGGCGGCCTGGAGGAAGGTCGCCCAGGGGCTGCTCGAGGCGCTCCGCAAGGTCGAGCTCCGCGTGCCCCACGGTGGGCGCGGCGTGACACTCGACGTGCGGGTCACCTCGCGCGTGCAGCTGCCGAGCGGCCTCGACCCCGGCACGGGCGTCGACATCCTCGGCATTCCGCTGAAAAAGCCGGGCGGCAAGCACTCGCCGCACATCACCATCCTCGGCTTCGAGCCGAAGGGCTACGTCGTCAAGCTGCCCGACGGCAAGGTGATCAAGCTCCCGCTGCTCCGCCTCGACAAGCTGCTCGCCGTGAGCGGCGACCTCTCCGACCTTTCCGGCAAAGCGCAGCGCCTCGTCCACGCGCACCTCGAGCGACTATCGGCCAACGAGAGCGGCGGCGAATAGGGTTTTTGATGGGGCGACCGGCGCGCGTCGTGTCAAACGGCGCCGACCCACGCCGTTCCACCGCGGAGACGACGCCGCGTGCTCGCGTGCCGTCGACGATAGGGCGCGCTAGGTGCTCGCGTGCGGCGCCGCGTGCTCGCGCGCAGCGCTATGTGGTCGTGCGACGCGTGTCGTCGTCGAGCCAGAGCTCGTCGTGCGTGTCCGAAAGCTCGCGGAACGCCGTGACGAAGTCGTCGTCCTGCACCGTGCAGAAGATCGCGGGGTGACTCTTGTACTCGGCCCAGACGCGGCCGACGGCATCGTCCGTCGAAAGAAAGCAGCGACCGAGGAACATCCCGCCGCGCGGCTGCGTGGAAAATTTCACGAAAACGCAGTCCTCGCGCCGGCTGAGCTCGAGAAGATGCCGAGCGAGGAGCTCGCGACTCGTCGCAGTAAAGCAGAGCTTCTTTTGCGAGAATGCGACGCCCGGTTTTCGTGCAGGCCCATCGCGGCACGAGAACTTCGGGTTGTTCCCCCGCACCTCGAACGCGTCGTCCGCCGACATCCGTCACACCATTACCAGCCGCGAAACCCGCAGGCCATCGTGCGCGCACGTAGCGCGTGCTCTGCTACCTTGGAAATATGGAGTCGCCCCACATCACGGTGCTCCCCGCGCGCGTCGGCGTGCTCGGCGACGTGCACGCCGAAGACGAGCGCGTCGATCGCGCCCTCGAATACTTCGCCGCCACGGGCGCCAAGGCCGTGCTCCAGGTCGGCGACATCGCCGACGGCTACGGCTCGATCGCGCGGACGCTGTCGCTGCTCGCCGAGCACGGCGTCCTCGCGGTCCGCGGCAACCACGACCGCTGGCTGCTCGCCGGCGCCATGCGCGAATTGCCCGCCGCAACCGACGCGGGCGCGCTCACCCCGGCGGGCCGCGAGTACCTCGCGTCGCTCCCGTCAACGCGCGAATTCAAAACGCCGCTCGGCCCGCTCTTGCTCTGCCATGGCCTCGGCGAAAACGACATGGCCAAGGTCAAGCCCGATGACGAGGGCTACGCGCTCACCTCGAACAGCGAGCTCTGGACGCTCGTCAACGAAGCTCGCTACCGATTCATCGTCAACGGCCACAGCCACCGCGCCATGGTCCGCCGCTTCGGCCCCCTCACGATCGTCAACGCCGGCACGCTACTCCGCGACGACCAGCCGTGTATCGTGGTCATCGACTTTGCCGAGCAGCACGTCGAAATCGTGCCGTTCGACGCCGCGGGGAGGCTCGCGCCGGCGGAGGCTCGCGTGCGGGAGCTTACCGCCGAGGGCACCTGAGCAACGTTTGCCGGGGGGGCGGGGCTACGGGACCAAATACGTCGGCGCGAGAGCGAAGCTACATGAGTAGGACGTGGTGGAATCAAGGTCCCCGATGTCGTAGAGGTTCAGAAACAAGTGGAACTGCGCGAGCTGATGTCGGGCAGCTCGATCCTCGTAGGCCTCCGTGAGGGCCGAGCCCACGCCCAGTGTGACGGGCCCGACTGCTCCAGCCGTGGCGAACGTTCCGAGGCTCGCAACCGTGGGGAACGCTACGGGCGGCGCAGGGTTCGCTGGAAAGAGCGTGGTCGACTCCAGCACGGCGGGACCGAAGAGCGGGTTGTTCGGCGCTGTTTGCGAGCCGTGGAGATCGGCGGCTTCCCAGCTCGAGATCCCGGCAGGCAAGCCACTGATGTCGAACGAGAGTAATAGCGAACCGACGTACGGCGTGTCGAAATAGTGCGACCAGCCGATGGATCCCGTCGTCGTACCGGGGCAGACGGAATTTTGGTATCCGATCCAGCGGACTTCCACGGGCAACGTCTGCGTGATGCGCCGCATGGTGTGAAAGCTCCAGCCGTAGTCGCTGCCGAGCGGATTGCCCGCCAGGTCGCTCGCCGTTTCGCGGATGGCGATGGCGTACTGCTTGGCCATGACGGTCGGATCGGTGCCCTGGGCGAGCACGAGGCCGGCCGTCGGGTGAACGGTGAGCACCGTGTCGCCGGTGCTCCAGGAGAACGTCGCCGAGCCGCTCGGGAGATCCGCCGAATCGTAGGCGTTCCGCGTGGTGGTGTGATCCATCGCCTCGCTGAACGTGATCACGATGTCCTCGTTGGCGAGCACGCCGACGGCGCCGTCCGCCGGGGCGACCGATAGGATCGTGGGAGGCGTGGTGTCGGGCTCGGGCGGCTCGCCACCCATGCCAGCGTCGCCGCTCGGCTGGCCTGCCTGACCGGACTCGCCGCTCGTGCTGCCGCCTCGACCCGCACCGCCGCCGACCGACGAGCCACCGCTACCGCCGAGCGCAACGCCGAAGCCGGCCTCGCCGCCTTCACCGCCCGCGTCCTGCCCGGACGAGCCGCCGCCGCGCCCCGAACTCGGCGCCCCGGCCTCGCCAGTGGTGCCACCCGTGCCGCTCGCACCGCCCTTGCCGCTCGATGCGGCCGCGCCGCACGAACGTGAAGCCTCGCAGCCGGTGAAGTCGCTGCCACACCCCGCGCTCGCCGCGGCGGCAACGAGCGAACAACCAAACCCAAACCCTAATAGGACCGAAGCATCCCCGAAGACTCGCATGACTCGACTCCCGTTCGTTCGAAACAATACCCATCCGGGCTCGCGCCCAACACGCACCGTATCGGGCGGGCCCTGACTCGAGTTGCCTCCCCCTTACCAAACTCCTAGCCCGGGTGGGAGCCCGCCGCCGGGGGGCCGATCTGGCCCGAGTTTGGGCGCGGCAGGGCGGCGCCCGCTCCGTCTGCGGCCGGAACGTTCCCGAAAAGGATGCGCTCCTGGGTGCGACCCCGCGGCCGTACGCCGTGGACCTGCCCCCAGTCGCAAAAACCGCTGTCACTCGTCACCAGGAAGCCGTGCTGCTCGACGGCGACGCGGGCTTCCGCTGGCGAGAGGGCGGACCGAAAACGTTCGCCCACGGCGGCGGCGAGCGCGCGCGTGCTGCGAGACGGGGGGCCGCTCGCGCCCGAGTCATCCATGTACGTCATCACGATGGCCGAGCCGGGCGCGGCGAGCTCTCGCAGCTCGGCGAGCGTCCGCGCAATGACGGCGCGCGCCAGATACATGGTGACACCCTCCCAGACGAAAAGTGCGGGCTGGCCGGCGTCGAACCCCGCGGCGTGCAACGCGGCGGCGAGCCGCTCGCGCTCGAAGTCGAGAGACACGAAGACGTGTCGAGCGCCGAGCGGCGCAAGGTCACCGAGCAAGCGGCGCTTTCTCGCCTGCGTCGCCGGGTGATCGACCTCGAGCACGTCGCACCCCGCGAGCGACCTCAGCCGGTACCCACGCGTGTCGAAGCCGGCGCCAAGCAGCACGAGCTGCCGCACGCCGCGTGCCGCCGTTTCCGAAACGAGCCCGTCGATGACGCGCGTGCGAAGAGCAATGTGCTCGAAGCGCCCCGGCGAGACGACGTGAACGCCGAGCCTCAACGCGCGGCGCAACCAACTCGAGCGCCGCGAGAGCCCGATGACCGAAATCCACGCGCCGGGAAGGAAGCGAACCGCGTAAGGATCGTCGATGAGCGGGTCATCGACGGTCGTGGCGAGGGCGCGGAGCGCCGCCACCATCACGGCGGTGTCACTCGACCGGTCGCGGCGCATGCGCCCGCATACACCGAGTATCGCGCCCGGGCGAGCACGACCCCTTGATGCTCGGGGCCAAGCTGCTAGCGACTACGAGAAGGATGTTGCTCTCGAGGGCCGAGCTGTTCGATCTCGCGTTTCTTTGCGCCGGCTTCGCGACGGCCGCGTTCTCGTACCCGAGCCTGCCCGACGTGATGGCCACGCACTGGGACGCTCGAGGCGTGCCGAACGGCTTCATGCAAAAAGAGGTGGGCGCCTTCGTCGTGCCCGGCGTAGCGACGTTCGTGTACGGCGTGTTCGTGGTCATTTTACGCACGCTGCCCGCCGCCGAGCGAACCCCGGAGCTCGCGCGCGTCGTCACGGTCGCGCGGCGCGGCACGCTGCTGTTGCTACTCGTGGTCGGGGCTGGGGTGCTGTTCGCCGCGATGGGCCGACCCGTGCCGCTCAACACGATCGTGGTCGTGGGCATCGGTGCGTTGGTGACACTGCTCGGTGCTCGGCTCGCAACGCTGACCAAGAATCGAGCCGTCGGCATCCGCACGCGGTGGACGCTCCGCGATGACGAGGTCTGGCGGCGCACGCACGCTCTCGGTGGCAAGCTGTTCGTGGCGGCGGGGCTCGTCTTGATGGCCGGCGGGCTTTTCGGAGCGGGCATCTGGCTGCTTTTTCCGACGCTGCTCGTGATGGCCCTCGTGCCCGCCGCGTACTCGTTCGTCGTGTTTCGGCGCGTGCACCCGCGCGGCTGAGCCTCCCGAGGGCGTTCTCTCGAAGCGATGCCGGACGCCCACGCCTGGCCCCGCGAGTGGTAGAATGGGTAGGATGCCTCTCGCACCGCTCGGCATTCGACGCATCGAAGCACTGCACTACTACGTGCACGATCTCGAGCGCAGCCGGCGCTTTTACACGGAGAAGCTCGATTTTTCGGAGATCGGCGCGAGCAGCGACGCCCTCGTCGAGGGCGGGCGCCAGCGGGCGCTCGTGTTCGAGGCCGCGAATTGTCGGGTCGTGTGCTCGGCGCCCGTCGGCACGGGCGGGCGCGCCGATCGCTACCTGAAGAAGCACCCCGACGGCATCGGCAGCTTGATCCTCGAGGTCGAGAACGCGGAGCACGCGTTCGCCCTGCTCGAAGGGCGCGGTGGAACGGCGGTGAACGAGGTCGAAACCTCGGAGTGCCCCGGCGGTCGCCTCAAAACCTTCGTCATCACCACGCCCTTCGGCGACACGACGTTTCGCTTCGTCGAGCGCCAGGGCGACTACCCGCTCTACCCCGGCTTCCAGCGGCACACCGCGCCCGTGCCGGGCGGCAACGCGCCGGGCTTCACCGACTTCGACCACGTGACGGCGAACTTCGAGACGATGGCGCCGACCATCCTCTGGCTCGAGCACGTGCTCGGCTTCGAGCGCTTCTGGCACGTCGAGTTCCACACCGATGACGTCGCGCGCCGCATCGACGAGCAGGGCTCGGGCCTTCGGTCGATCGTGATGTGGGACCCGAATAGCAGCGTGAAATTCGCGAACAACGAGCCTTATCGGCCGAATTTCAAGGCCTCGCAGATCAACGTGTTCCACGAGGAGCACCGCGGCGACGGCGTGCAGCACGTCGCGCTCTCCGTCACGAACCTCATCGAGGCCGTGCGCGTGCTCCGGGCGCGAGGCGTCGAGTTCATGCCGACGCCCGCGACGTACTACGAGGCCCTGCCGAAGCGTCTCGCCGACCACGGCGTCGGCGAGCTCAAGGAGCCCATCGCCGAGCTTGCCGAGCTCGGCATCCTCGTCGACGGCGAAGGGCCCGGACGCTACCTGTTGCAGATTTTCCTCAAGGACTCGGCGGGCACGTATGCGAGCCCCGAGGCCGGGCCGTTCTTCTACGAGCTCATCCAGCGCTCGGGCGACGAGGGCTTCGGCGCCGGCAACTTCCGTGCGCTCTTCGAGAGCATCGAGCGCGAGCAGCTCCGCACGGGGAAGAGCTGATGCTCGACCGCGTCGCCGTCGGCAGCATTCCTCGAAAACCCCACCTGCGCTTCCCCCAGCCGACCGGCGGGCTCTACTACGAGGAGTGCTTCACGCGCGCCGGCTTCGAGGGCGCCTTTTCCATGCTGTATCACGAGCATCGCCCGCACGAGGCGGCGCCCATGGAGACGACGCGCCTGATGCGCGCACCCGAGGCCACCCCGACCCGCACGCTCGTGCGTCGGCATTTTCGCACGCTCGAGCTGCCGAGCGGCGGCGCTTCGCTCGAAGCGCGCCGCCCCCTGCTCTTCAACGACGACGTGACGATCGCCGTGGCGAGCCCCTCGGCGCCCGATCCGACGTACTTCGTGAACGCCGACGGCGACGAGCTCGTCTTCGTGCTCCACGGCACGGGCACGCTGCGGTCGTCGTTCGGCGACCTCGCGTACGAGCCGGGCGACTACGTCGTCTTGCCGAAGGGCGTGCTGCATCGCTTCTTGCCGAGCGGCGGCCCCCAAAACTGGCTCGTCGTCGAGCACCGCCACGGCGTGGGCTTGCCCGCTCGCTACCGCAACGCCGTGGGGCAGCTCAGGATGGATGCGCCCTATTCGCACCGCGATTTTCGGCGTCCGACGCTCACGGGGCCGCTCGACGAGGGCATCCGCGAGATCACCGTGAAGCGCGGCGAGCGGCTGTTCGGGTACGAGGCGCGTCACCCGCCGCTCGACGTCGTGGGTTGGGACGGCGCGGTGTACCCGTTCGTGCTGCCGATCCTCGCGTTCCAGCCGCGCGTCGGGCAGGTGCACCTGCCGCCACCCGCGCATGCGACGTTCGAGGCCGAGGGCGCGCTCGTCTGCAGCTTCGTGCCGCGGCTGCTCGATTTCCACGCCGAGGCGCAGCCGATCCCGTATCCGCACTCGTCGGTCGACGTCGACGAGGTGCTCTTCTACGCGAACGGCGCGTTTGGCTCGCGCCGCGGCGTCGGCGAGGGCAGCCTCTCGCACCACCCCGCGGGCATCCCGCACGGCCCGCACCCGGGCGCCTACGAAGCCCCGCCGGCTTCGCCGCGCACCGAGGAGCTCGCCGTCATGCTCGACTGCACGCGCGCGCTCGTCGCCACGGCCGACGCGCTCGCCGTCGAAGACGCGGCGTACCACGCGAGCTTTCGGGCCTGAGCGTCAGGGTGTCACGCCGCGCGGCGCTCGCCGCGCGGTGTCACCGTGAGCGTCAGCCGCTCGTCGCCACGCGCCACCTCGAGCGATAGCGGCGCGCCGTCGCCGAGCACCATCGTGCGAATGAGGTCGTTGACGCTCGCGACGGGCGCGCCGTTCGCCGTGAGCACGAGGTCGCGCGCGACGAGGCCCGCGAGCCCCGCCGGCTCACCACGCCCCACGTCGATGACGAGCACGGCGCGCGTCTGCCCGAGCACCCTCGCGCGCGCGAGCGGCAGCTCGACGCCGCGGGCCGCCACGCCGAGCACGGGCCGCTCGATGCGGCCGCGCGAGAGCAGCCGCGCGACGACCCAGCTCACCGTGTGCGCCGGGATCGCGAAGCCGAGCCCGCTTGCCGCGGGGATCACGGCCGTGGTGATGCCCACGGCGACGCCCGTCGCGTCGAGCAGCGGCCCGCCCGAGCTGCCGGGATTGATGGCGGCGTCCGTCTGCACGAGGCCCTCGAGCGGACGGCCGCGACCCGCAGGCAGGGTGCGATCGAGGGCGCTCACGACACCGAGGCTCACCGAGCGATCGAAGCGAAGCGGATTGCCGATCGCCAGCACGAGCTGCCCGACCCGCAGCCGCCGCTGCTCCATGAGCGTGAGGCTCGGGAGCCCCTTCGCGTGGACGTGCAAGACGGCCAGGTCGCTCGCCGGGTCGTCGCCCACGAGCTCGGCGCGCACGCGCTCGCCGGGCGCCACCTCGACCTCGAGCCGCGGCACGCCGCGCACGACGTGCGAGTTGGTCACGACGTAGCCGTCCGAGGCGATGACGATGCCGCTGCCCTGGCCGCGACCGTGCTCGACGGCAACGACGCTCGGCGACGTCGTGCGCACGACGCTCTCGATCGACTCCGACAGGTCCTGGAGCGCGCTCACCGTGCCTCCGGCTCGAGCGTCACGCTGTGCTCGGCTCCGGCGCGCAGAATGTCGAGCGGGAGCGCCACGCCGATGCGGCTCTCGTCGAGCACGGCCATGAGGTCGTCGACGCGCTCGGTCGCACGGCCGTCCGCGGCGAGGATCACGTCACCGAGCAAGACGCCGCCGCGCTCCGCCGGGCTGCCCTCGAGTGCCGACAGCACCAAAAGGCCGCGCTTTTGCCCGCGCCGCTCGGCGAGCGCCCTCGGCAGCTCCACGCGCTCGAGACCGACACCGACGCGCGCACGCCGGACGCGCCCGTGCGTGACGATCGAGCCCACGATGCGCTCCACCGTCACCGGGGGCAGCGCGAGCACGGTCCCGCGCAAAAGCCCCGGCGCGGCCACGCCGACGAGCGCGCCGTCCGCCCGCACGAGCGCGCCGCCCACGAGGACCGGCCCCGGAAACAAATCCGTCTCGACGCTCCGTTCGATGCGTGCGCCGCCACCGAGCCGAAGCTCGCCGCCGACCCGACTCACGATGCCGAGCCGCGCCTTGAGACCTCGGCTGGAACGCGAGAGCCCGAGCACGAGCTCGCCCACGCGCAGCGCGGCAACGTCCGCGTGTGCGAGCGGCGAAAGCTCCACACCGACGCGCAAGACGGCCAGATCCGTCGCTGGATCCACGCCGACGACCTTCGCTTCGAAGTGCTCGCCGCCGGCGCTCACCCGGACGGACTCGTCGCGCTCGAGCGCGTGCGCCGCCGTCACCACCAAATCCTTGTCCCAAACGAGCCCACTCACGCCGTCCGCCCGGCCCGCGTGCACCTGCACCACACTGCCCTGTGCCGCGGCGACCGCGTCGCCGAGCGCCTTCGAAAGCTCCGTTGCTCCGTTCATCCTCGTCTCGTCCTTTCGCCGCCCGAAGGGGCGCGGCCAACACAACGTGCGGCCCCCGGCGTGCGTTCGAAACTCACCGTTCGGCACGAGGCCCCTCACCGTTCGGCACGCCGGCGCCTGCCCGTTCGGCTAGGTGCCGGGCAACCGTTCGGCGCGGTCACGGTCACGTTGGGGGCTTTACAGACCCTCGGCCGGACTTAAGTTCAATACTCATGCTCGCCCTCGCTGTCGCGGCGGCCATCCTGGCCGAGTCGGCGCTCATGCGTGCGGGTCTTTCCGCCGTGCTCTCGGCCGAACCCGGCGTGCGCGTCACGCAGGCCGTCCGCGCGGAGGACGCCGCGTCGCTCAACGGCGACGAGCTCGATCTGGTCGTCCACGACGTGCCCGACGAGCTTTCGCCCGAAGAAGCGCTCGCGCGCACCCCGCGCGACATTCCCGTGCTCGCGCTCGTGGGCGATAGGGAGCGCACGCGCGCCCTGCTGCGCGCCGGCGCGCAAGGCGTCGTCAGCCGCGACGCGCCGAGCAGCGAGCTGACGGCCGCGACGCTCGCCGTCGGCAGCGGCCTCGCCGTGCTCGACGCCGACGCGCTCGCCGCGCTCATGGCACCGGTCGCACCCACCGAGCCCACGCCGCTCAGCGCGCGCGAGCGCGAGGTGCTCGAGCTCGTCGCCGACGGCCTCTCGAACAAGCTCATCGCCGAGCGCCTCGGCGTGAGCGAGCACACGGCGAAGTTCCACGTCCGCTCGCTGCTCGACAAGCTCGGCGCCGACACGCGCGCCGACGCCGTCGCCCGCGCCGCCCGCCGCGGCCTGCTCGCGCTGTGACCGGCACGCGGCCGCACTCGCCGGCCGACTCGCCCACTTTACGTGGCACGGCGCACCGACCATGCCAGCTCGCCACGCGGCGCTCCACGGCTGCCCAGCGCCCGCGCGCACACCGGCCGACCGAAGGCATCGAGCGGCTTTCTTTTGAATGAGGCGACCAACGTCGCACAAGGTAGGACGACGCCGCCTCGCGCCGTTCCACGGGCAGGCTTAACGCGACCGGCAACGCGGCCGTAGCCCGAGGGGGCATGGTGTCTCGTTCGCTCCGATCGGTCATCCTGGCGGCAGCCTGGCTCACGGCCACGGCCACGGCCGGTGCCGCCGAATCGAGGCCCCCCTCGCGGGGCTCGTCCACGACGACGCCCGCGACCGAGTCCGGCGCCGACGCCTCTACCCTCGCGCGCGCCAAGGCGCTCTTCGAGCGCGGCGCCACGGCCTACGGCCAGGGCCACTACTACGAGGCGATCGAGATTTTCACCGAGACGAGCCGCGTTTACCCGAACCCGCAGCTCGCCTTCAACATCGCCAAGGCCTACGACAACCTCGGCAGCCACCCGGGCGCCCTCTGCTACTACCGCGACTACCTGCGCCGCTCGCCCAACGCACCCGACCGCGAGGCGGTCACGACGCGCGTGCACGAGCTCGAGCGGGCGCTCGCGGAGCGCGGCGTCCAGCAAGTCACCGTGCTCAGCGAGCCCTCCGACGCAATCGTGCTGGTCGACGATCAACCCGTCGGGCTCACGCCATGGACGGGCGAAACGTGGCCCGGCCGCCACCGCATCGTCGTGACGCACGCCGGCTACACACCCCGCGAGGTCGTCGCAGAGCTCGAACCGCTCCGCGCGCTCGACGTTTCGGCCGCGCTCGAGCTCTTGCCCGTCGCACCCGTCGCCAGGCCGGACCCCGCTCCCCCGACCGGCGCGCAGCGCGGCACGGCCAACCACGTGCTCACGTGGGTCAGCCTCGGTGTCGGCACGGCCGCGCTCGGTACCGCCATCGCCATCGAGGCGAGCGTCGACTCGAACGGCCGCAAGCTGAGCCCGGCGAGCGCCTTCTTCGCCGGGCTCGGCGCCGCCGCGACGGCGGCCGGCAGCGTGATGCTCTACCTCGATCTTCGCGACCGCGACGACGCGAAGGAACAGCGCCACGCCGCCGTCGGCTTCGACGGCCGGAGCATCAGCGCCGCGTACTCGCAGAGCTTCTGAGCGCGGCGCCTTTGCGCCCCCGAGCGCCAGGGCGCAGCGCCCCTCGGGCGTTCCTCAGCGGAACGGATTCTTGAGCTCGGCCGACGACCCCGCGCGGCGCGCGGGCCTCGGTCGCGTGACGCGTACCGCGCGCTCCGGCTTCGGTGCCGGAGCGATCGCCGGCGCCTCCTCGACCACCGGCGGCTCGTCGACGGTCGGCTCCTCGCGCTGCGGCGGACGCTTCAGATACGCGTCGAGCACGGGAGCGGCGGGCACGGCGGACGGGGACGGCTCCGCCGCGCGCGCCGCTTCGACCTCGGGCCCGGAGCGGAACGAGACCGCCACGACGAAAGCACCGAGCACCAAGAAGGCGAGCACCGCCCATTGCCACGACGGACGGCGCGCAGGCCGCGCACGCGGTGCCGTCCTCGCGAGGCGCGGGCTCGGCGACGCCGCCTCGGGCCTCGGGCGCGACAACAGTCGCTGCATGGCGTCGAGCGCGGCAACCCGGAGACCGTCGAACAACACCAGGCCTGGCGAACGCTGCGTCTCCGGCACGGCGCTCGCCGCGGGGACCACGAGAATGTCAGGTGGCGCCAGCGTCGACGGCGCCCTCGGCTCGTCGCTCGATCCACTGCCGGGTGAAAGCGACGAGAACACCGAGAAGCGCTCTCGGGCCGAGTCGTGCAGCCACGCGTCGAGCGGCGCCTTCGTGATGTCGGTCTTCACCTTTCGGGCGACGAGCCACTTGGCCACGGCGCGCCCGAGATCGCGGATGCTCTGAAAGCGCTCGTTGCGATCCTTTTTGAGCCCGCGCTCGAGGATCGCCCAGAGCTCCGGCTCGTCGATGCCGTGCGCCGAGAGCGGCGGCACCGGATGCCCGATGATGGCCCAGAGCAGCGCATTGTAGCCGTCGCCCCTGAACGGCACCCTGCCGGTCACGAGCTCGTAGATCATTACGGAGAACGCCCACACGTCGGCACGGTGGTCGATCTCCGCCTCGCCGCGCGCCTGCTCGGGAGACATGTACGCGGGGCTACCGAGCACGGTGCCGTCGAGCGTCAGCTTGGGCGAGGTCGTGTTCTCGAGCTTCGCGATGCCGAAATCCAGGATCTTGGGCTGCGACCGCCCGTCGGAGAACTGAGCCAGCAGCACGTTGTCCGGCTTCAAATCACGGTGCACGATCCCGCGTGCGTGCGCCATCGACAGCGCGTCGGCAATCGGAAGCAGAACCTGCAGCGCGCGCACCGCCGGCAAACGGCCGCGGCGCTTGAGCGCCGCCGCGAGGCTCTCCCCATCCAAAAGCTCCATGCTGATGTACGGCTCACCGTCGCGCGTCCGCCCGAAATCGAAGACCTGAACGATGGCCGGATGCCCGATGCACGCCGCCGCGCGGGCCTCCTGCAGCATGCGCTCCGCCGCGCCCGGCAGCTGCGTCGCGAGCTCGCTGTGCATGAGCTTCAGCGCCACGTGCACGCCGAGCGTCAGATTTTTCGCCACCCACACCGACCCCATCCCACCTTCACCGAGCAAACGCACGAGCTGATACTTCTGCTCGACGATCACCCCCGGCGCGTAGCGATCCTCGCGCAGCGGCACGACGACCGACGTCGAACCGACGCGCGTCGCCTGCCGCGTGATGGAAAGATCCTCCCCCGGAGCACCCGGAGAAGGAACGATGGAAGGAGCCGAGCTCGCCACGAACGCTTCTAGCCGATCGGACAAACGGCCACCCTCGGCCAGACTTGAGGGATCCCCCAAAACACACCCCAAAGCCGCCTCAACGCCCGCCACCTTCCGACGCCCCCTCCGCCCACACGGCCGACCGCACGGAATACCCCCCTGACTGGAATCGTACCCACGCCCGCGCTCGTCTGCCCACGCCAGGAATCGTCGGCCACACCCAGTCCGCGTTCCGCTGGTCGCCACGCCTCACCCTCGTGAGCGCTGTCCCTCGTCAGCGCCTTTCCCTCGTCAGCGCACATCGCGCTTTCTGCCGGCGCGGAGCGCGCTTCACGGTCGCGCAATCCGCATTGCTGCCGACCGACCGGAGCGCATGAGCGCACGTCCGCCCGATCGACCTCCTGCCCGCCCCTTGCGCGACGCCGTCGAGCGGGCCCTCGCCGAGCACCATCTGAGCCCGCGAACCCGTCGCGCCTACACCGGCTGGATCAGACGATACGTCACCTTCCACGGCCGTCACCCGAACGAACTAGGAGCCGAAGAGGCTCGAACCTTCCTCGACATGCTCACCGTGGAGCACGACGTCAGCGCCTCCACGCACGTCCAAGCACTCTGCGCCCTCGCGTTTCTCTACCGCCACGTCCTTCGCGTCAGCCCCCCGTGGATCGACGACCTCCAGCGCCCCGCACGCTCGCCGCGCCTCCCGCTCGTGCTCACGCGCGACGAAGTCCGCCAGGTGCTCGAGCGCCTCTCCGGCACGGTGCGTCTGATGGCGGAGCTCCTCTACGGCTCCGGCCTCCGCGTCCTCGAATGTGCGCGCCTGCGCGTGAAAGACCTCGACTTTTCCGCCGGCCAAATCCTCCCCGCAACCCGCCTCTATCGCGACTCCAAAACGCAACAACGTCGCCGCCACCACCTCCACGAAACCGTCCTCCAGCGCGCCTTCCGCGAAGCCGTCCGCGCCTGCGGCCTCACCAAGCCAGCGAGCTGTCACACCCTCCGCCACAGCTTCGCCACCCACCTCCTCGAAGCCGGCTACGACATCCGCACCATCCAAGAGCTCCTCGGCCACCGCGACGTGGCCACCACGATGGTCTACACCCACGTCCTCAACCGCGGCCCCTTCGGCGTCCGCAGCCCCCTCGACTAACCCCCCGAACTACCCAGACCCCGCCTTACCCATTATCAAAGCAAGCTCCCCCAGCCCGCGCGAAGCCCTCGCACCGTCCCCCCACCGCATCCCCCGCGCTATCCGTACCGCCCCAACCTGGACTAACCAGAACCATAGAAGTACAAGTTGGGCAGACCGACCGATGGCGGAAGGTGCCATCCGATTCATGATGCACGCTCGTCAAGTTGCACTCTGACGATCGACCCGTCAGTGCCTGCGTTCCGGGCGGCGCCGTCACGTTGACCCACGATAGAGACCGGAGCCCCCCTCGCAGCCGCGAACTTCGACTCGAGCGCAGAATCCGATCGCAGTTGACCTAAAACTCGGAACCCCAGATGCTTCCGTTCAGGTCCTGTATTTGAACGCTATACCAGCCTTTGGTCGCCGTGCTTGATCCCACGCCCGATTTGCGAACCTGGCCCCGAACCCGCGGGCGGCTTGGCATTGCTCTCCGCTGGTTCGGCCTCAGCCTTGTTTCCGCCCCTTTTGTCCTGGCTCCGTTTCTGATTGTCGCCACTCGAATGCCCGGCTGGGCGCTAGGCGAATTGCCGCTTGAATGGTTTATTCTCACCCGTGTCCTCATGGGTTTGCTCGGTGCTCTCCCTTTCTTTCTGCTCGTCCCCTGGGTCACTGCGCGATTGCCGTGGTTCGACAGGAACCTGCCAGGTGCACTCACCCTCTCCGTCCTACTCGCAATCCCCGCGGTCCTGGCCCCCTTAATCTTCTTGAGAGACCTCGTCCCTATTGCAGCGGCGTGGCTCATCGCTCTCGGCTCAATCGCTCTTCCTCGCCTCATCGCGAAGTCTCTGCGCCCCGGTGCGTTTTTAGCAAAACCGCCCTGATCCGCGGGACTGCGCAGGGCTGCCCAACTTTGTGTTGAACGCCGACGAAACCCTCGCTGCGCTCGGGCTTTCGCGGGTTAACACTGCTACGTTGGCCCGACCGCAACGGGCTTGGGGCTTCTCGAGTTTTGTGTTCGATGCCGCAATCGACGCGCACGCCCTAGCCCGGCGCCACGACGCGAGCGTCCAACTTGAATCCTTTGATAGGCTTCCTTCTCTCCCGGCTCGCCAACTCGCTCCGTGGCTCGGGATCCTGGATCAGTCATCGCGCGCTTGCTTTCTCCTCCGCCCGGTCCGGCGCGACCTTCGTTCCGAGGCTGACCCCACACGCCGTGCGGCTCCCGCTGCACTGCCTCCTGCGCAGCCGTGGTGATCTACCACGGCCGCGGCCGCGTTCCCCGCTACGCCACGCGACTTCGGCACCCTCTCTTTCGCTACTTGAAACCGCGCTACCCGGCTTTCGTTCGGGCGGGCCAACTTCGGGTTGCAACGGTCGTGGGCATCGCTCCGCTCAGCCCACGCCGCTGAACCCTGCTACGTTGGGCAGACACGATCCGACTGGAGGTCGCGTCTACGGACTGTAGGCATCTTCCCAAGCGGAAGCCGGCTCGAACAGGCCGTCGTCATCGTCGTCATCGAGGTAGCCGCCGTCGTCGTCCTCGTCGTCGTCCTGGTCCTCTTCCTCCCCCTGATGAGCAAAGAACGAAACTTCGCTTTCTCGCAGCGCCGAGAAGAAGTCATCTTCCAAAAAGGCAGCCGTCCTGTCTGACGGTGACAACAAATTGTTTACAAGCGACTCGTAGGTGAGCAGCCAATGCGGACCGTAGAGTGACCCCATGGTGACTATTGCGCGCCAGCCGGTTACGTCGATTCCTTCAACGAAACCCTTATTTTGCGCTCGCAGTGCGAGAAGTGCGACTACGTCGTTTCTTAGGTGCTCGATCGTGCCCGATAGGCGGCGCCCGACATTCAGTTCCAGACTAGTGATCGCCCACAATCCCCAGGCAACCTCATTCATGTGGCCAGCACGCGCGTTCTCACCGATGTGTGCAACTAAGACTTCGGAGAGACGCTCAACGTCAATGACGCCATGGGTGGTGAAATGGTCAAGAACGTACCGATGCGTCCCGGGTTCAGCTACCATCGCTTGAAGCATAAGCGCCTCTAAAACTGCTTGAGCGCCCTCCGTATAAGGCGCGTCCGATTCTCGGATACAAGCCAGCGCAAAGTTCAGTACGGGCTCCGATTCGAATCGATGAGCAAGTTCAAACGCCGAGCTAAAAAAACCGACGATGTCCTTTGCATCCCATTCGTCACCAAGTCCGAGCGAATGCCGGCGGAGTTCCGTAGCCCACGTTCGTTGAAGGCTCTGAGGAAGCTGCTCAACACTTGTCTTGCCAGCGTTGAGTGCAAGCTGGTACGCGGCGAGCGCTGATTCCAGCACGACCTGCACTTCGGTGGCTTCGTCCTTGCTACCGACAACAAACTCGAAGTCGTCCATGTAGCGCAGCGCACGAACACCGCGTCGAGACTCGAAGATCTGTGCATCGACGGAGGACAGAATCATCTCCGCGAAAAGAAGCGACGTATCGGGGCCAACTGGGATTCCAACTGTCTGACCTGACTGCCCCTTTCTAAGCCATGCATCCAGCCGGTTTCCGAGCAGCGAGGCAGACTTGTTGCTTTTCGCCACTGACCTTGAGTGAAGTGCCCACGGAATGCTGTGCGTGTATATCGTGCCGTAGAATCGTCCAACGTCTGCTTTGAGGAGGACACGACCCCCGCTCCTGTTCTTTGCGCGTGCTTCTCCGAGACTCGTTCGTGGCACGCGGCGCTCGATGGCTCGTCCACTGGCCTGCATGACAGGGCCGCTCGCCGAGAAGGATGAGCGTTCACAGTGACTTTTCAATTCCTGCCAGTTGGCTGCTACCTCTCGGCACAATCCTAGGTACGCCCGGGGATTTACCAGCGCAAGGTCTCTACGCAGGCTTCCATACCTCGGCATCGAATGCACGCAGAGCTCGGCATCCGGAACACCTGAAGGTCTTTCGACTGGAAGGTTCCCCAATGCTACGAGGTCGGCAAATGCACTGGTTGAAAAACACGGGGGAAGCTCTCGAGGAAGCCATCCTCGCCGCAGCAGAGCGTCAAGCAGGTCGTGCACGAGTCCACTCTAGCCGAACTCACCCCGGTGATCCAACGGGCGATCGCACGTACTTTCTGCGAAGGTCATCGACGAGACTTCGACTCACCAGCTCGCTGTCTGCCGGTCCAACACCGAAGCTGCCCAACTCAGCGTTGCACCTGGCGGGCCTCCGAGTAGTAAGGAATTGTCTCGCCGGCTCGTTTCCCGAGGGTGCGCTGCGCGCACCTGCCGGGAAGCCGGCGGTCTTCCCACCGGAAGTCCTTCCCAGGCTTGTCGGGCCCGCAGGTGAACGCCAAGCCGTTAGCCAGGTAGAGGGACATGCTGTCTCGAGTTCGGTTGGGTGTCTGTTTGACCATCTTGGTCGCCTGCTCGCGCGTTCCGCGAGGACCGGCCACGACCGGTGCCGTTGCGTCGTCGCCCGAGGCCGCTGCCGTACCCAAGTTGACTTCGGAGCACCGACTCGCGCCAACGCAATTTCATCTTGCCGTCACGGGAGCGGCGGACGGCTCTCGTCGGTACCTCGCGACAACCGACGACGCGCCATCGTGCAAGTTTGAGCTCCGCCAGGGCCCCTCGCAGTCGACAGGTAGTGGGCTGTTCTCCTTCGCCAAGCTCTCGCTGCATCGCCGCGGCGGTTCCGACTGTACGGAGTTCCTACGCCGCGTGGCAAAAGAGCTCTCTTTCTCGGGCACACTTCCCCGGCCCGCGGCTGCCGAGGAGCTGACGTGTTCGATTGCGATACTGGGAACGAACCAAACCAGATTCGAGGAGCCGGAGATCGGCGCCAGCTTTTCCTCCACGCCCCCGGGGAACTGGACCGCCGCGAAGCTCTTCCTCGCCGATGGCGAAGGGGAGGTCTTCTTGAACCTCAACGAGCGGGACGGCGTTGGAGAGTTCTCCATCAAGGATGAGGACTACGCCGCCCTTGTGGTAACCGAACTCGCCAAGGTCCTCCTTCCACGGGCTGGCTAACTTGGCGTTGCAGCAGACGGGCTTGGTCGGTCGCCGGCTCGCTGCGCTCACCCGCTCCCTCTGGCACCCGCAGCTGAACGCCGGTACGTTGGGCAGACCAAGACGATGTCCGGGGTCGAACGAGTCATTCTATTTCTGGATAGAACGTCCGATGACGCACCGGCGGCGATCTGGGCCGGCGATCCGCCCACGCGAATCGAGCCGACGTGGCTTGCGATCACGCTCTGTTCGGCCAGGTCGCACGAGGACAAGTACGTCCTGTACTGGCTGTCTGCGGTCGGTGAGGTGCTTGCTCTCGACCAGTGTGACCTCGTGGAGGACGCATTCGGGAATGCATGGTCTCTCGGGGGACTAGCCACCGACCGTTGGCGCACCTGCAGCCTTCTCCTGACGGATGGCTGGACGCGGATCCCGAGAGCAAGGGTTGTCCCGCCGGAGGCGTGATGCGGGCTGCTGTGGTGACTACGCGGACTGAGGCTGAGGTTCTCGCACGCGCGATCGAGATCGGGGCGCTGTCAGTAGCTGACGCCGTGGAATGGGCTGATCGCGTTGTTGAGGGTGAGGACCATCCTCACTGGACGGTGTGCGAGGTCGCCATGTCTGGTCGGAAGTATGAGCCAGACGTCGTCGCGGCCCTCCGTGAAGTTCCTGGTTCGGTGGACGAGGGTGAAGTTAGGCGGGGCGTCGTCAGGATCTTGGCCGACGGGCTTGAACGCGATCGCAGGCGCGCCGATCAGATTGCCCGGTCCCTATACCAGCTCGCCCTCAGCGACGAGGTCGATGGTGACGGCCTCCGCAGCATCGCCTGGTGGGCGTGGGATGGGCTAGACCTAGCCGATGCACGAATCGTTCAGCAAACGCGCGAACAGGTCATCGACGAGATGATCGCCGCGCTACGCGAAGCGGCTGACGACTGTACGGTGAGGTGAGCGGGCTGCCCAACTCCGGTTTGCAGCAGACGCCGCCCTCGCTATCGCTCGGCCGGCGCAGCTGAAACCTGGTACGTTGGACGGACAGAGAGGGGCGCGTTGACGGTACCTGCCGAGGGTGTATAGTTAGGCGTATGCCGCGGATGCAGGTGTACTTGCCCGATGACCTCTACCGTCTCGTGAAGAAGCGGCGGCTGCCGGCCTCGGAGCTCCTGCAGAGCGCCGTTCGAGCTGAGGTGCGGCGGCGCGACCTGCTTTCGGAGACGGACCGGTTTACGGCAGCCTTGATTGCGGAGGTTGGTGAACCTGGGCCCAACGAGCAGTCCCGCGCGAAGGCGCTCGCACAGCGAATCGCGAAGCGCGCGACCCGCAAGGTAGGCTAGCTGTTGCTCGTTCTGGACTCGGGCGCCGTCAGCCGGCTCGCAGAGCGGTCCCGCGCTTCGGTGGCGCTGATCGTCGCGCTTCGGGAAGAGGCGCTATGGCCACCCGCTGTGCCCGCGGTCGTTCTGGTCGAATGCCTCCAGGGACACGCCGGCCGGGACGCGACTGAGAACCAGCTGCTAAAGACCTGCGACGTCGTCGAAGGCGTTCCCGAGAGCCTCGCACGGAGAGCCGCGTTCTTGCGCCGCCGGGCTCGCCGCGGGTCTGCGGTCGACGCGATCGTCGTGGCCATGGCCGAGCCCGGCGGGACTGTCCTCACTACGGACCCGGACGACCTCGAGGCCCTGGCCACTCACGCCCAGCGCGTCCTTGTCGAGCGCGTCTGAGCGCTGCCGTCCAACTCCGGTTTGCAGCAGACGCCGACCTCGCGTTCGCTCGGGCGGCGCAGCTGAAACCTGGTACGTTGGACGGACGGGGATGTCATGGACCGCGCTGAGTTCGATCAGGCCAAGCTCTTCATCTTCTCGGACGTCGGGCGCGAGATTCAACTCGCCAAGGTCAGTGCGCGAAAATCCGGGCAGCGTACGCTTCGGCGCTTGGGCGTCCTCCCCGGGGGCGGCAACTTCCTCGCTGCGTTGGGTCTGCTTTGCTACACAGAGTTCGGCGGCAAGCTCATGTTCAACCACCGCACCGCATCCGCGAACTTCAACTCGTTCTTCGACTTACTCGGTCCCGCCTACAAGAACCTGCGAGCGAAGCACAATATCTACAACATTCTTCGCTGTGGCCTCGCGCACGAATACTACGTCAAGCAGAGCTGTACAATCGCGATGACGTCGCGTTCTTCGGCGCCCGGAATCCACGTTGACGCGGGCGGGCACTTCACCTTCGTCGTGGAGGCCTACAGCCGCGACTTGAGGAAGGCCTTCGACGGCATGGGGCGCACGCTCTTCCAACCATAACAAACAGGGAACGATGACGCTTGCCGTAAGTCTTGCGGACTATGTGCTGGGCACTATCGCGCCTCATGACCTGCCGGCGGTCGCTCTTCGCGCTTTGCTGGATGGCTACGAATCGTCAAGCCTCGCTGCGCTGGCAGGGGTCTCGCCCCAGACCTACGATCGTTTGGAGGTTGAGGGGCCCGGACGCAGCGCTCCGTGAGCTCCACCTTCGACTGCCAGGTCGCGGCGAGGCAACCCAACTCATCATCGATGATTCTGTGCGTCGTGCACTTGCCAGGGAGATCTCGCCCATCGGCGCGATCTCCAGAATCGTGAATGGCGCCTACTACGCCAGCGGAGCGTCCGAGCGCGACTCAACGTTCGCGGGCGACTCGCTAGGTCTTGGTGAGATTGTGGGAATCTACTGGATGTATGATGAGGAGACCACCTGGAGCCCCCCGGCTGAGGAGCTGGACCGGGATGCGCTCGAAGCGCTGGAACGCCTACGTGCGCGCCGCCGTCCAACTCCGGGCTGAAGCAGACGCGGGCCTCGCTCGCGCTCGACCCGCGCAGCTTCACGCCCTGGTACGTTAGGCAGACGGATCAAAGGGCTCGTGTCGCCGCCTACGCTCACGCTGAACGTCCCGCAGACGATCTTCACGATCCTGTTTGCCGTGTTCGCCGGGACCGCAGCGAGCGCCCAACCCCGATGGAAAGCTTTTTGCGTGGGCGCACGCATTTCGCGAAGGCCCGGCCTTCTGGCGCTGCGTTCTGTCTGTCGCAGTGCTCAACGTCCTTCCGCTTCTCTTTTTCTCGTTCACGATTGTGCGTCTCGGTGGCGACTTCCTTCAGCCTATTCACTGGGACGCCCGCGCAACCTTACGTCTTGTTCGCCGCAGCGCCGGCGTTCAGCGCTTTCGCCTTCTACCGTCTCTGGATTGCGGTTGTGTTGTGCAGCCCGAAGACGTTCTACCGGCTCGACGCCGAGGGGAAGCCGCCGGATTTCGCGTTGGAGCCCGACGACCTCGATCGCGCGAACTTGCGAGGCAACCTCGCCGCAAGCGTCTTGTATCTGATGCTTGGGGCTTTCCCCCTGTTGTATTCGTTCATCTTTCGGCGTTAAGCCGTTACAGCAGTTTTCAATGAGATGGATCACGGAGAGGGGTATCCGCAGTGGCCGAACCATCCGGCGGAGTCGGCCGGCGTGATCGCGTGAAGCGCATCGGCGACGGCGCAGACCAGTCGTCGCCACGTGCGGGCACCAAGGCGACGCAGGAGCGCTTTCGCCTTCGACCAGGCCAGTTCGATCGGGTTGAGGTCGGGAGAGTAGGGTGGCAGGAACTCGAGCCGCGCGCCGGTGCACTCGACAGCGAGGCGCACCTCGAAGTCGGTGTGAATGCCCAGGTTGTCCCAGATGACGATGTCTCCCGGCTTCAGGAGCGGGACGAGAACTCCCGAGCCCAGACGCGCATCGCCTCGGTGTTCATCGCGCCGGGCAGCAACAACGGTGCATGCACGCCGTCGAGCGACAGCGCGGCAATCAGCGAGAAGTTCTCCCAGCGCCTGCCCGGAACGTGGTCGACGAGCCGCTCGCCGCGCGGAGCCCAACCGTTTGCCCGCGTGAGCGCGAGGTTGACCCCACTCTCGTCCACGAACCAAAGGCGTCTCTTGCGCCAGCGCTGCCGACGCTTGCAGAATACCTCCCGGG